>CAWIUT010000002.1:0-450268 GCA_963839365.1 uncultured Actinomycetota bacterium | reverse complement strand
GGCGGTCCCGCTCCTCTCGCAGTCCTTCCACCCGGTCGTCGGTGCCGTCCAGCTCCAGCAGCCGCCGAGAAGCCTGCTCCGACCAGTCCAGCACGGCCTGGAGGGTTTCCCCATACTTGCGGGTCAGCCCTGCCAGCGCCGCGCGGCGTTCCGAGACGGCGGCCAGTCGCGCCGGGTCGGTCTCCACTCCGGACGCGTAGGAGGCGACGTCGGCGGCGACATCGGCCAGCAGGTAGCTCACCTCTGCCAGCCGGTCCGCCAGCTCGGCGACCGAGGGGTCGTGCTCGCGCACCCCGTCCAGCAGCTTGCGGGCGGCCGCCACTGCGGCCATCGCGTCCGCGGCCCCCTCCTCCGAGGACAGGCACTCACGTGCCTGCTCCGCGGCGGAGCGCAAGGTGTCCGCGAACCCGAGCCGCGTCTCCTCGGCCGCCAGCTCGGTCTCCTCTCCCGGGCGGGGGGCCACCTGTTCGACCTCGGCCAGGCCGAACCGGAGCAGGTCCGCCTCCTGGGCACGCTCCCGGGCGTGGGTGACCACATCGTCCAGCTCGGCCTCGGTCTCTCGCAGCCGTTGGTGGTCGCCCGCGAAGCGCTCCCGCAGCAGTCGCGCCCGGTCGCCGGCGAACGCGTCCAGCGCCTCGCGCTGCATTCCCGGACGCAGCAGCCGGTGCTGGTCGGACTGGCCGTGCACCGTGACCAGGGGCTCGACGAGTGCGGACAGCGTGGTGGCCGGCACCGAGACCCCGCCGACGAACGCCCGCGAGCGGCCCTCGGCGGAGACCTGACGGGCGATCACCAGCCGGCCGTCGTCGAGGTCCCCCCCGACCTGCTCCACCCGGGGCGCCAGCCCGTCGACCGCGGCGGCGTCCACCCATCCTTCGACGCGGGCGTGGCGGGTGCCGGCGCGCACGGCACCGGAGTCGGCCCGGCCACCCAGCAGCAGCCCGAGCGCGGTCACCACCATGGTCTTGCCTGCGCCGGTCTCCCCGGTGATCACCGTGAGCCCGTCGCCGATCTCGAGCACCGACTCGTCGATGACCCCGAGCCCTCGGATCCGGATCTCCTCAAGCATCGGGGGGTCCGTTGCGGCGACGCCGCTCCGCCGCCCCGCGCCACCCGCTGACGGGCAGGTCGAACTTGGCGACCAGACGGTCGGTGAACGGAGCCTGGTGCAACCGGGCCAGCCGCACCGGGCAGCGCCCCTGGCGCACCTCGATCCGTGCGCCCGGCGGCAGGTCGACGGTGCGTCGGCCGTCGCACCACAGCACGCCGGCTCCCTCGGTGCCGGCGATCACCTCCACCGCGAGCACCGACGTGGGCGCGAACACCATGGGCCGGGCGAACAGCGCGTGGGCGCTGAGCGGGACCAGCAGCAGCGCCTGCACGCCGGGCCACACGATGGGGCCGCCGGCGGAGAAGTTGTACGCCGTGGAGCCGGTCGGCGTGGCGCAGACCACCCCGTCGCAGCCCCACCGGGAAAGCGGCCGGCCGTCCACCTCGACGACCACCTCGAGCATCCGCTCCCGGGCGGCCTTCTCGACGCTGGCCTCGTTCAGCGCCCAGCTGGAGGCGACCAGCTCCTTGTCCTGGTACACCGTCACGTCGATGGTCGCCCGCTCCTCCGCGGAGTAGCGCCGGTTCACCACCGCGTCGATGGTGCGCTCGAGGTCCTCCGGCTCGGCCTCGGCGAGGAAGCCCACGTGTCCGAGATTGACGCCGAGCAACGGCGTGCCGGACGCGTGGGTCAGCTCTGCCGCCCGCAGGATGGTGCCGTCCCCGCCGATCACGACTGCGAGCTCGCAGCCTCGCGACGCGTCGGGCCCGGGCTGCACCGTCTCCACTCCGGGGATGCCGTCGCCGAGGTCGCGGGCCTCGTCCTCCAACAGCCGCAGGGCCAGGCCGTGCGCGTGCAGGGCCTGGCAGAACTGCGCCGCCACGGCTCGGGCGCCGGGCCGGCCGGTGTGGGCCAGCACGAACACCCGCCGGGCAGCCGTGCAGCCGTCGGCAGTCATGGCCCCACCTTCTCATCCGGCGCCCCCGAGGCGGCGCCGCGGCGCACCTCGTCGACGATGCGGGTCGGGGAAAGCCGGGCGTCGCCGCGATGCAGCCAGACGAAGAACTCCACGTTCCCGGACGGGCCCGGGAGCGGGCTGGCCGCCACGTCCAACGCCCCCCAGCCGAGGCGGTGGGCTGCCTCCGCGACCCGGGTGACCGCCTGGACTCGCAGCGCCGGTTCGCGGACGACCCCGCCCTTTCCGACGCGGTCCTTGCCCACCTCGAACTGGGGCTTGACCATCAGCAGCATGTCCCCGTCAGGTGCGGTCACCCGGCTGAGTGCTTCCAGGACGAGGGTGAGGGAGATGAACGACAGGTCGCCGACCACCAGCTCGACCGGACCACCGATCGTGTCCAGGTCGAGGGTCCTGATGTTGGTGCGCTCATGCACCCGGACCCGGCTGTCCTGACGGATCGGCCAGGCCAGCTGCCCGTAGCCCACGTCCACCGCGACCACTTGACGGGCACCGTGGCGCAGCAGCACGTCGGTGAACCCGCCCGTGGACGCGCCGGCGTCCAGGCAACGGCGGCCGGACACCCTCAGCCCGGGGAACGCCGCGAGCGCCCCCGCCAGCTTGTGCCCACCCCGGGAGGCGTAGTCGGGGCGGCCGGGGTTCTCGGTGACCACGATGGCCACGTCGGTGGTCACTCCGGTCGCGGGCTTGGTGGCGGGTGCGCCACCGACCTTCACCCGTCCCCCGGCGACCAGCTGGGCCGCGTGCTCGCGGGAGCGGGCCAGACCTCTGCGGACCAGCTCGGCATCAAGCCGCAGGCGGCGGGGCACCGGGCGTCGCCGCCTCAGTCGTCGCCGGCGCGGTTCAGCGCATCGCGCAGCGCGGTGTGCGCCGACTCGTAGACCACCACATGCTCGCCGGCGGGCAGGTCGTCGAGATGCTCCAACGAGTCGACGACCGCGTCGACACCCGGGTGGCCGGTGCTCTCCCCTGCGCGCCGTTCCGGTCGCCCTACTGGTCGCTCGTCGGCGCCGTCCGTGCGCTCCGGGCCGTCGTGCGCCTGCTCCACCTGTTCCTCCACGTCGTCGTGCTCGCCTGGTCCGCGTCCGCCGGTGTCCACGCTACCGTCCGGACGCGCTCGGGGGCTGCACTCCCGAGAGGTCGGCGGGGGTGCCGGTCGCGTCCAGGTGTCTCCAGGCGGCCACCGCGGCCGTCCGCCACCACGCGTCCGGCCCGCCGTCGCCGTCCACCCGGAGCCGGCCGTCGGCGACCCGGGCCGTCCACCCGTCGAGCCGGACCACACCGCCGCCCAGCTCGGGAACCGGGTGCGGATCCGCGAGGCCGGACAGGTCGACGCACAGGTAGGTCGGGCGCCGACCAGGTGGAGCGGCGCAGAGCTCCTCGACCCCGGTCACCCCGGTCAGCACCAGCAGGCTGTCCAGGCCCGCGTTGGCGGCCCCTTCTATGTCGGTGTCCAGCCGGTCCCCCACCACCAGCGGCCGGTCGCCGCCCACCCGACGTACGGTCTCCTGGAACAGCGGCGGCGCCGGCTTGCCGGCCACCTCCGGGCAGCGACCCGCGAAGCGCTCGACGACACCGACCAGGGCGCCGTTGCCGGGTGCCTCGCCCAGCGAGGTCGGCATGGTCAGGTCGGCGTTGGCGGCCACCCACGGCAGGCCGTTGCGCACCAGCACCGCGCCCTCGATCACGGTGCGCCAGCGCAGGTCGGGATGGTAGCCGGAGACCACCGCTTCGGGGTCCTCGGCCACGTCCTGCACTCCCCGCAGCCCGCGCTCCGCCAGAGCGGCGTACAGCCCGGTGCCTCCGATCACGAACACCGAGCCGCCCGGGGACACCTTGTCGGCCAAGAGCCGTGCGGCCGCCTGGGCGGAGGTGACCACGTCGTCGGGGGTCGCGGGCACGCCCAACGCGTGCAGGTGGACCGCGACCGTGGACGGAGTGCGCGAGGCGTTGTTCGTCACGTACGCCAGATGCATGCCGGCACGGTTGGCCTCTACCAGCCGCTGCGCCGCGCCCGGCACCGCTTCCGCGCCGATGTAGACGACGCCGTCGAGGTCGAGCAACGCGACGTCGTAAGCACTCCACAACGGCTGGTCGCTGGGCTGCAGCATCCGGCTCCTCGATTCGTGTCGGGCTGAGGCTTGCGCCTACGATGCGGCGGTGACCAGCGACGTCCGTCCCGATCCGTCCGGCCCGCGCAGCGGGCGGAAGCGTCGCCCTTTCGTGCTTGCTCCGTTCCGTGGCTTGCGCTTCGACCCCCGCCAGGTCGGTGACCTCGGCACGGTGATCTCGCCGCCGTACGACGTGCTGGACGCCAACACGGTCCGCGAGCTCGAGGCGGCCAATCGGCGCAACATCGTCCGGCTGATTCTGTCACGGCACTTCGAGCGGCCCTACCTCGCGGTCCGCAAGCGCCTGGTGCAGTGGCGCGCCGGTGGCTACCTGGTGGCCGACCAGCGACCGGGTCTCTACCTCTACGAGTACTGCGCCGACGGGGTGACCGTGCGGGGCCTGATGGGGCTGGTGGCTCTGCGTGACGAGGACGAGCGGGTGGTGCTCCCTCACGAGCACGTGATGCCCGAGTTCGTCGACGACCGGGCCGTGCTGATGCGGACCACGGAGACCAACCTCGAACCAATCCTGCTCGTCCACGAGGGCACCGAGGCGCTGCGGCGGCTCGTCGAGCAGGTGGCGGCGCAGTCACCGGTGGCCCGGTTCGCGGCACTCGACGGTAGCGAGCACCAGCTCTGGCAGGTCACCGACACCGGGCAGCTGGACGCGATGGCCGAGCAGCTGCGCGACACCCAGGCGCTGATCGCCGACGGGCACCATCGCTACCAGGCCTACCGACAGCTGCAGCGTCAGCTGCGCGAGAACCAGGCCGCCGACGGCACCTCGCCCTGGGACTTCGGCCTCGCCCTGCTGGTGGACCAGAGCGACTACCCGCTTCGGATCGGGCCCATCCACCGGTCTGTCTCGTCGCTGACCATGGCCGACATCCAGGAGGTCAGCGAGGAGCGTGGCGACCGGTGGTGCACCTGCCCCGACCGGGAGGCGGCCTTCTCGATGCAGGCGGAGGCCGGGCCGGAGGAGGCGGCCTTCGTGCTGTCCGACGGGCGCAGCTGGGCGGTCCTGAGCACCCACCGCACCGGCGCCGTGGACGCAGCCGTCCTCGACGAGGACCTGCTCCCGGCGTGGCCCATCGCCGACGAGCAGGTCGGCTACCACCACAGCCTCGACCAGGCGTTGCACACGACCGTCGGTCTGCCAGGCATCGTGGTCGCGGTCCGGCCTCCGACGCTGGCGCAGGTGATGAGCACCGCGGCGCAGGGGGTGCGGATGCCGCGCAAGTCCACCTCGTTCGCCCCGAAGCCGCGGATGGGCGTCGTGATGCGCGACCTGCGCGACGCCTGACTACGGGGAACCATCGTGCGCCGCGACCGCTCGGCCACGCAGCACCTCCACCTCCAGACGGGTCGTGGTGGTGCCTCCGGCCGCGTAGAACCGGCGCCGCAACGCACCGTGCACCTCGACCCGGTCCCCGACCTGCCAGCGCGCCACCGTGTGCCGCAGCCGCACGGTCCACGCCGTGCAGTCCACCGAGTCGGCAGCCGCGCGGGACCGGGTGGTCATCGCGGTCCGTTGCCGGCCGACCGACAACCGGAACGTGACGATCTGGTCACCACTCGGCAGATCCTTGACCGTCGGCCCCGAGCTCACTCGCCCGGTCAGCACCACCTGGTTGGTCCCCGGGGCGCACCCCGGACTCCTCGGCACCTTGCTCGAGGGCTGCTTGCGACCGCTCCTGCTGGGCATCGCGATCACCTCCGGGAGCATCCTGGTGCTCGGCGGCGGCGCACCGCAGCCGGCAGCTGCCCGGTTGTGGACGACACGCCGCTGTGGACGAAACGCTCCGTTCAGTCGGTGCGTTCGGAGCGCTCCTCAAGCTCAGCGACCCGTTCAGCCGCGTCGGTGAGCCCGGCTCCGTCGGCGCCGGCGGTGCGGTGGAACCACTCCAGGGCCTCCTCCCGACGGCCGGCCGCCAGCAGGGTGTCGGCGTAGGCGTAGCGCAGCCGCACCACCCACTCGGCACGCGAGGCGGACTGCAGCGGCGCCGCCTCGAGCGTGCTGAGCGCGGCGTCGACCTGGTCGAGGTCGCGCCGGGCCCCGGCCGCGACGATGGTCATCTCCGCCCGGGTGGCGTCGTCGAGACCGGCGACCGCGGGGTCCTGGGCGAGCGCCAGGGCACGCTCCGGGCGGCCGAGGGCCCGCTCGCAGTCGGCCATCGCCGGCAGGTGCTCGTTGCGGCCGGTCATCCGACGGGCGGCGCGCAGCTCCGAGAGTGCCTCAGCGAACTCGCCCGCCGCGTACGCCGCCTCACCGCACGCCTCTCGCACCACCGCGATCCTGGCCGCCCGCGCACGGGCCGCCAGGGTGTGCTGGTAGGCGGTCACCGGGTCCTCACCGATGAGCCGACCTGCGGCCACCAGGTGGCGCGCCACGCGGGCGGCGAGCTTGTCGGGGAGTCCGCGCAGCTGCTGCCGGATGTCGCGGGACAGCTCGCTCGCCGTGATCGACTCGTCCAACGGCGGCCCGTCGTACTTCGCCTGCTCGGCGCTGCGGGTGGCCTGGTCGGGCCGCCCCTGGGGCCCCCTCTGGCTCTGACCCTGGGGGCGCCCCTGGCCCGGCTCCCGGCGTGCACCGTCGCGCTGCGGGGAGCGCTTGCGCGCCGCCGCACGGTCCTGGGCCTTGCCCCGGCGGTCGTCGCTACGGCGGGGGCGGTTCTGCTCGGCCACGATGTCTCCCGGCTTTCTGCCCAGATGCGTGAGATCCGCCCGGGCCGGTTCGTGGCCCGAACGTCGTGGAGGCCACCTGTGAACAGGTGGCCTCCACGAAAGTGTATGTCCGGCGGCGTCCTACTCTCCCACGAGCTCCCGCTCGCAGTACCATCGGCGCTGAAAGGCTTAACTTCCGGGTTCGGAATGGAGCCGGGTGTTTCCCTTTCGCTATGGCCGCCGAAACTCTATGGAGTTATGCCGGCAAGCACCATGAATGCAGGTGAACACTCATGGTGTCTTGCTCCCGACCGTAACTCGGGAGCCACACAGTGGACGCGTAGCATCTTTGTAAGACAAGCCCTCGGCCTATTAGTACCGGTCGGCTCCGTGTATCACTACCTTCGACCTCCGGCCTATCAACCCAGTCGTCTGCTGGGGGCCTTACCCGGTTGACCCGGTGGGAAACCTCATCTTGAAACGTGCTTCCCGCTTAGATGCCTTCAGCGGTTATCACTTCCGAACGTAGCTAACCAGCCGTGCTCCTGGCGGAACAACTGGCACACCAGAGGTTCGTCCATCCCGGTCCTCTCGTACTAGGGACAGCCTTTCTCAAGTTTCCTGCGCGCGCGGCGGATAGGGACCGAACTGTCTCACGACGTTCTAAACCCAGCTCGCGTGCCGCTTTAATGGGCGAACAGCCCAACCCTTGGGACCTACTCCAGCCCCAGGATGCGACGAGCCGACATCGAGGTGCCAAACCATCCCGTCGATATGGACTCTTGGGGAAGATCAGCCTGTTATCCCCGGGGTACCTTTTATCCGTTGAGCGACACCGCTTCCACATGCCGGTGCCGGATCACTAGTCCCGACTTTCGTCCCTGCTCGAGCCGTCACTCTCACAGTCAAGCTCCCTTGTGCACTTACACTCGAAACCTGATTGCCAACCAGGCTGAGGGAACCTTTGGGCGCCTCCGTTACTCTTTGGGAGGCAACCGCCCCAGTTAAACTACCCATCAGGCACTGTCCCTGATCCGGATAACGGACCTAGGTTAGACATCTAGTACGACCAGAGTGGTATTTCAACGATGGCTCCACACGAACTGGCGTCCGTGCTTCAACGCCTCCCACCTATCCTACACAAGCCGAACCAAACACCAATACCAAATTGTAGTAAAGGTCCCGGGGTCTTTCCGTCCTGCCGCGCGTAACGAGCATCTTTACTCGTAGTGCAATTTCGCCGAGTCCATGGTTGAGACAGCGCCCAAGTCGTTACTCCATTCGTGCAGGTCGGAACTTACCCGACAAGGAATTTCGCTACCTTAGGATGGTTATAGTTACCACCGCCGTTTACTGGGGCTTAAGTTCTGCGCTTCGCTCCGAAGAGCTAACGCGTCCCCTTAACCTTCCAGCACCGGGCAGGAGTCAGTCCGTATACATCGTCTTACGACTTCGCACGGACCTGTGTTTTTAGTAAACAGTCGCTTGGGCCTGGTCTCTGCGGCCATCACCGCTTCCCTCCGCAAGGGAGTTCACGGATCCGGCCCCCCTTCTCCCGAAGTTACGGGGGCATTTTGCCGAGTTCCTTAACCATGGTTCACTCGATCGCCTTGGTATTCTCTACCTGACCACCTGAGTCGGTTTGGGGTACGGGCGGCGCACAGCTCGCTAGAGGTTTTTCTCGACAGCATAGGATTATCCACTTCGTCCATACGGACTCCCCGTCAGATCTCAGGCACAAGAGACGCGGATTTGCCTACGTCTCGCCCTACATCCTTAGCCGTGGTCAACCATCGCCACGGTTGGACTACCTTTCTGCGTCACCCCATCGCTTGACTACTGCCAGCTTGGGTCGTGCGCTCCACCGCGATTGCCCCGAAGGGCGCCCGCGGCTTCGGGCACTTAGCATCACTGGGTTCGTCATGGGCGCTGCTTTGCCGGTACGGGAATATCAACCCGTTGTCCATCGACTACGCCTGTCGGCCTCGCCTTAGGTCCCGACTTACCCAGGGCAGATTAGCTTGACCCTGGAACCCTTGGTCATTCGGCGGAAGAGTTTCTCACTCTTCTTTCGCTACTCATGCCTGCATTCTCACTCGTATGGCGTCCACGACTGGATCACTCCGCCGCTTCACTCGCCATACGACGCTCCCCTACCCATCCACGCACCTGGACCTGGAAAACCAGGCCGGGCGAATGCGTGAATGCCATAGCTTCGGTGGATGACTTGAGCCCCGCTACATTGTCGGCGCGGAATCACTTGACCAGTGAGCTATTACGCACTCTTTCAAGGATGGCTGCTTCTAAGCCAACCTCCTGGTTGTCTTTGCGACTCCACATCCTTTTCCACTTAGTCATCGCTTAGGGACCTTAGCTGATGGTCTGGGCTGTTTCCCTCTCGACCATGGAGCTTATCCCCCACAGTCTCACTGCCGCGCTCTCACTTACTGGCATTCGGAGTTTGGTTGATTTCGGTAAGCTTGTAGGCCCCCTAGACCATCCAGTGCTCTACCTCCAGGAAGAAACACGCGACGCTGCACCTAAATGCATTTCGGGGAGAACCAGCTATCACGGAGTTTGATTGGCCTTTCACCCCTATCCACAGGTCATCCCCCAGGTTTTCAACCCTGGTGGGTTCGGTCCTCCACGCGGTCTTACCCGCGCTTCAACCTGCCCATGGATAGATCACTCCGCTTCGGGTCTTGGTCGTGCGACTCAGACGCCCTATTTGGACTCGCTTTCGCTACGGCTCCCCCACACGGGTTAACCTCGCCACACAACGCAAACTCGCAGGCTCATTCTTCAAAAGGCACGCCGTCACAAGCCCGAAGGCTCGCTCCGACGGATTGTAGGCACACGGTTTCAGGTACTATTTCACTCCCCGCCAGGGGTACTTTTCACCTTTCCCTCACGGTACTGGTCCGCTATCGGTCACCAAGGAGTATTTAGGCTTAGCGGGTGGTCCCGCCAGATTCACACGGAATTTCAGGGGTTCCGTGTTACTTGGGGTGACGTCTCAGAGCCATCGTCTTACGTGTACGGGGGTATCACCCTCTACGCCGGGACTTTCCAGTCCGCTTCAACTTCAACGATGGTTTCTTACTCTGCGCCGGTTCGGCAGAACCGGCCTGACGGCCCCACAACCCCTACTCCGCAACGCCTGCCGGCTGTCACACGAAGTAGGTTTGGCCTGTTCCGATTTCGCTCGCCACTACTCTCGGAATCACTATTGTTTTCTCTTCCTGTGGGTACTGAGATGTTTCACTTCCCCACGTTCCCTCCAACTGTCCTATGTGTTCAGACAGAGGTAGCTGGACATGACTCCAGCTGGGTTTCCCCATTCGGAAATCCCCGGATCACAGCTCGGTTGCCAACTCCCCGGGGCTTATCGCAGGCTCCTACGTCCTTCATCGGCTCTTGGTGCCAAGGCATCCACCATGTGCCCTTAGTAGCTTGTCATTGCTACAAAGATGCTCGCGTCCACTGTGTAGTTCTCAAGATACGGGCGGTACCACCACGCTTCCCATGCTTGCCGCGACAGCCGACGATCCAACGCCGGCCGCGTCAACAGTTCATGGTGATGGCGGTCCAGAGGGGTCTCGATCCCTCAGGACCCAACAGTGTGCCTGCCCCGCCGGCGAGCTCGTCTCGAGGTTCCACTCCGCAACCGCGGAAGTACTGACAAGACCTCACCCAAAACCGGCGAGCCAAATAATCGACGTTCCACTAGTGAGCATCCACTGCCGCAGGACAGTCGCCTGCGCAACAGACGGTCTGGACGAACCACCACGGTGAAACCACCGCAGCAGCCGCCACATGCTCCTTAGAAAGGAGGTGATCCAGCCGCACCTTCCGGTACGGCTACCTTGTTACGACTTCGTCCCAATCGCCAGCCCCACCTTCGACGGCTCCCTCCACAAGGGTTGGGCCACCGGCTTCGGGTGTTGCCGACTTTCGTGACGTGACGGGCGGTGTGTACAAGGCCCGGGAACGTATTCACCGCAGCGTTGCTGATCTGCGATTACTAGCGACTCCGACTTCATGGGGTCGAGTTGCAGACCCCAATCCGAACTGAGACCGGCTTTTTGGGATTCGCTCCATCTTGCGATATCGCAGCCCTTTGTACCGGCCATTGTAGCATGCGTGAAGCCCTGGACATAAGGGGCATGATGACTTGACGTCATCCCCACCTTCCTCCGAGTTGACCCCGGCAGTCTCTTATGAGTCCCCACCATTACGTGCTGGCAACATAAGACGAGGGTTGCGCTCGTTGCGGGACTTAACCCAACATCTCACGACACGAGCTGACGACAGCCATGCACCACCTGTATGGAGCCCTTACGGACCCCCCATCTCTGAGGGATTACTCCATATGTCAAACCCAGGTAAGGTTCTTCGCGTTGCATCGAATTAATCCGCATGCTCCGCCGCTTGTGCGGGCCCCCGTCAATTCCTTTGAGTTTTAGCCTTGCGGCCGTACTCCCCAGGCGGGGCGCTTAATGCGTTAGCTGCGGCACGGAACTCGTGGAATGAGTCCCACACCTAGCGCCCAACGTTTACGGTGTGGACTACCAGGGTATCTAATCCTGTTCGCTCCCCACACTTTCGCTCCTCAGCGTCAGGTAATGCCCAGAGAACCGCCTTCGCCACCGGTGTTCCTCCTGATATCTGCGCATTTCACCGCTACACCAGGAATTCCATTCTCCCCTGCATACCTCTAGTCTGCCCGTATCGGAAGCAGGCTCAGGGTTAAGCCCTGAGTTTTCACTCCCGACGCGACAAACCGCCTACGAGCCCTTTACGCCCAATAATTCCGGACAACGCTCGCACCCTACGTATTACCGCGGCTGCTGGCACGTAGTTGGCCGGTGCTTCTTCTGCTCCTACCGTCACTTGCGCTTCGTCGGAGCTGAAAGAGGTTTACAACCCGAAGGCCGTCATCCCTCACGCGGCGTTGCTGGATCAGGCTTTCGCCCATTGTCCAATATTCCCCACTGCTGCCTCCCGTAGGAGTCTGGGCCGTGTCTCAGTCCCAGTGTGGCCGGTCACCCTCTCAGGCCGGCTACCCGTCGTTGCCTTGGTAGGCCGTTACCCCACCAACAAGCTGATAGGCCGCGAGCTCATCCTCCACCGCCGGAGCTTTCCACCACCATCGGATGCCCGAGGTGGTCGTATCCGGTATTAGCCCTCGTTTCCGAGGGTTATCCCGATGTGAAGGGCAGATTGCTCACGTGTTACTCACCCGTTCGCCGCTCGTGTACTCCCGAAGGAGCCTTACCGCTCGACTTGCATGTGTTAAGCACGCCGCCAGCGTTCGTCCTGAGCCAGGATCAAACTCTCCGTTGAAATCTACTGATGACCATCAGGCCCGAAGACCTTCCGGCGTCATCGACTCACTCGGAGTATCCCGGCAAGAGCACCCCCGACACACAGTCAGAGGCACCATCACCAAAGGAACCGTTGACAGATACCGAGACCAGCAAAACCAGCCTCGCAACCTGCCGACGGGGCGTTATACAAACTAATTCGTCGACTTTTGGCACACTGTTGAGTTCTCAAGGATCGAACGCACACCCCACCTCAGCCTCCCGGCCTCACTGAGGGGCAACCTCACCTACTTTACCGGATCCGACCCGGCCCGCCAAATCCAGGCCCCGCCTTCACCAGCCCCACCCAGACCACCTCACCGGACCAGCCCGGACCCGCACCAACGCACGACCCAGACCACCCCGGAAAAGGGCGTCAACAAGTGGGATACCACCGACAAGCCGGACACCCAGCCAGCCAAACCAGCCTTGCGTCCCGCCGCTCCCCGGCGACAACCAGAACACTACGGACACACCAGAACCACAGTCAAATCCCCACCACGTGGCCCCACTCACTCGCCGGCCAGCAGGTCCCCGGACGCCTCCGGCCCGCTTACTCCGGCAAGCGTCATCGCCTCCCGCAGCTGGTCGGCGAGCTCCTCGAGCAGCCGGGTCACCCCGTCCGCACCGCCGCCGGCGAGCGCGTAGAGGGGCAGCCGGCCCAAAAAGGCCGCGCGTGCTCCGTACGCGAGCGCGGCCAGCACGTGCAGCCCCGAGCGGAGGCCGCCGTCGACGTAGACCTCGGCCGCGCCCTGCACCGCGGCGGCCACGGCGGGCAGACAGGCCGCGGTGCTCGCGGACTGGTCGAGCTGCCGACCACCGTGGTTGGAGACCCAGACGGCCCGAGCACCGGCGTCGACGCAGCGGCGCGCGTCGTCGGCACGCAGAACGCCCTTGACCACGACCGGCAGACCGGTGACCTCCGCCAGCCAGGCGATGTCGCGCGGCCCCAGATCGGTGGCCTTGGCGTGCTCGGCCACACGCCCGTGGTCGGTCCCGTGGTCGGTCCCGAAGTTCACGCGGAGCCAGCCCGGGTCGATCACCTCCCAGACGGTAGGGCCGCCCCCGTCGTACTTGGTGCCGACCACCGGCGTGTCCGCGGTCAGCACCACCGCAGTGGCACCGGCGTCGACGGCGCGCTCGAGCAGCGGCAGGCACGCGGACCGGTCCGCGGTCAGGTAGGCCTGCAGCCACCAGGGCGCCCCGGTCGCACCGATGTCGGCGAAGGTGGCCCCGGCGTTGCTGGAGACCACCATCAGCGAGCCGGCCGCGGCGACACCCCGCGCCATCGCAATCTCGCCGAGCTGGTGGGCGGCTCGCTGCAGCGTGGTGGGAGCCACCGCCACCGGGGCGCGCACCGGGGTGCCGAGCAGGGTGGTCGTGGTGCTCACCCCACGCACGTCCTGCAACGCGTGCGGCACGAAGCGCACCCGGTTCCAGGCCGCCGCGGCCTCTGCGGCGGTGACACCCTGCCGGGCGCCCTGGGCGAAGTAGCGGTAGACCGGTTCAGGCAGCAGCTGCCTGGCGTGCTCCTCCAGGCCGGCGACGAACCCGTGCTCGGTCATCGCGTCAGAGGACCTCCACGCCGGCGAAGTTCTTCTTCCCGCGGCGCAGCACCAGCCAGCTGCCACCGACCAGGTCTGCCTCGGTGGGCCGCAGCTCCGGGTCCTGCACGCGCACGTTGTTCAGGTAGGCGCCGCCCTCTCCGATCGTGCGCCGCGCGTCGCCCTTGCTCTTGGACAGCCCGCACTCCACGAGCAGGTCGACCACCGCCGGTAGGCCGTCCGCGCGGCGCACCTGCGCAGCACCGGCCTCACGGAGCGCGGCCGCCAGGGTGTCGGGGCTCAGCCCGGCCAGGTCCCCGGTGCCGAACAGTGCCGCGGCAGCAGCCCTGATCCGCTCGGTCTCCTCCGCACCGTGCACGATCGTGGTGACGTCCTCGGCGAGTGCCCGTTGCGCGGCGCGCAGGAACGGCTTCTCCTCGGTCTGGACCGCCAGGTCCTCGATCTCCTCCCGGCCGCGGAAGGTGAAGTACCTCAACAGCGGGATGACGTCGCGGTCGTCCTGGTTGAGCCAGAACTGGTAGAACGCGTACGGGGAGGTCATCTCCGGGTCCAGCCACACCGTCCCGGCCTCGGTCTTGCCGAACTTGGTGCCGTCGGCCTTGGTGACCAGCGGGGTGGCAAGGGCGTGCACGTGAGCCCCCTCGATGCGCCGGATCAGCTCCACTCCCGCGGTCAGGTTCCCCCACTGGTCGCTGCCGCCGGTCTGCAGGGTCACCCCGAAGTCCCGGTACAGGTTCAGGTAGTCCAGCGACTGCAGCAGCACGTAGCTGAACTCGGTGTAGCTGATGCCGCTGTCCAGACGCTTCTTGACCACCTCGCGCGCCAGCATCCGGTTCACCGGGAAGTGCTTGCCGATGTCGCGCAGGAACTCGATCGTCGACAGGCTGGCGGTCCAGTCGTAGTTGTTCACGACCATGGCCCCGTTCGCACCCTCGAAGGACACGAAGCGCTCGACCTGTGCCTTGACGCTGGCGCTCCACTCCTTGACCGTGTCCAGGTCGTTGAGCTTGCGCTCCCCCGCGTCCTTGGGGTCGCCGATCATTCCCGTGGCCCCGCCGACCAGGATGTAGGGCTGGTGACCGGCGTCCTGCAGCCGGCGGACGGTGACCAGCTGCAGCAGGTTGCCGAAGTGCAGGCTGGGCGCGGTCGGGTCGAAGCCGACGTAGACCTTGACCGGCCCCTCCTCGAGCGCCATGCGCAGCGCGTCGAGGTCGGTGGCATGGGCGATCAGCCCTCTCCACTCCAGGTCTTCGAGGACGTGGCTGTCGGTGCTCACCATGTCGTGATCGTGCTTCCCTTCAGTCGTACGACGAACCTGGCCGCCCGGCGCACCGGAACCGGCCCCCAGCCTGCCGCATCCGGCCGCGCGGCGGGTAACCGGCTCACGGACGCTCGCCGAACGCGAGTGGCTCACGGGCGACCAGGTAGGTCGCCCAGTTCATCTTCACCACCCGGCCCTGCGCGTCCCGGGTCACCCGGAGCAGCTCGCCGGCCTCCCGGCCGCAGGTGGTGCGGTAGAGGTCGTCGTCGACGCGCTCGAACACCGACGACGGCTTGTGCTCCGGGAGCCCCTGCGCCCGGGCCTCCAGCCGGCCCTGCCGCACCGAGAACACGAACGGGTTGCCCTCGGAGTACCAGATCCCCACCAGGTCGGCCAGCTCCGCGGGCACAGCGCTGCCCGGTCGCCAGGCCTCGGGCTCGGCGGGATCGTGCTCGATCACGTGGCCGGCGAGCTCGGTGGCGAAGGCCGCCGGGTCCGGTGAGGCGTCGCTGTTCATCAGCACGAGCCCGCCGGTGCCGGTGCCCCGGTGGGTGAACAGGCCGGTGATGTGTCCGGGCATCCCGCCGGTGTGTCCGACGTACACCTTGTCGCGGGAGCGCACCAGCATGAAGCCGAGCCCGAACGCACCCTGCCAGCGGTGCACGTCGGTCAGGATCTGCGGCTGGCACATCTCCTCGAGGGTGGCGGACGACAGCACCTCATCGGTCGGGTCGGCCACGAACGTGGACCAGCGGGCCATGTCCTCGGCGGTGCTGGCGAGCCCGGTGCAGGGAGCCATGGCCTTGACGTCGACCACCGGCTCCCGCACCGGGACGTCGGTGAACGGCGGCACGTGGTAGCCGACCACGTGGCGTCCGGAGAAACCGACGGTGGTGCGGCGCATCTCCAGCGGCTCGAGGATCCGGGCACGCAGGCTCTCCTGCCACTCCCGCCCGTCGAGACGGGCGACCATCTCGCCCAACAGCGAGAACATCAGGTTCGAGTAGTGGAACAGGTGGTGCGGGCGGTGCACCCGCTCGGCCTCCTGGAAGCCTGCGACGAGCCCTTCCCGGTCGGGGTTGTCCAGGGTCTCCCAGACGTCCCCGACGGGCTCGCGCTGCATGCCCGAGGCATGCGCGAGGACCTGCCGGATGGTGATGCCGGGCTCCTTCACCTCGGGCAGGTGCCCGTCGAGGGTGTCGTCGAGGTCCAGCTTCCCCTCGTCGCGCAGCTGCATGACCAGCACGGCGGTGAACGTCTTGGTGTTGGAGGCGACCAGGAACTGGTCGCCAGGACCGGGCGGGACCTCGGGCGCGTCGATGTCGGCGGCGCCGATGCCCTCGCCCCACAACAGCCCCCCGTCCCGGACCACCCCGGCGAACAGCCCGGGGACCCGGTGCTTGCGCTGCCGGTCCAATGCGATCCGGCGCAGCCGGTTGCTGGTCTCGTCCTTGATCTCCGCCACGGCACCCGACCCTAACCCCCGCCCCGCGACGGCGCCGCGGCTCGTCGTCCCTGGTGGAGGTCCTGTCCCTGGGGCCCTACGGCTGGCGGGTGCCGGACCCGGGCCTCTCGGGCTCACGGGCGAGGCCGCGCCGCCCCCGGCTCCCCTGCTCGGGGGCTGCGCTTGTAGGCGCTCACGGTCGGGTCGCCGTCCACCCAGAACCGCCAGGGCACGTCGTGCGCCAGCCGCACCCCGACCCGGTGCCCGCAGGCGACCGCGGACTGCGGGACCGGCGTGCCGGGCCGCAGACGCAACGTCCTGCTCGTCACCAGGTCCACGCCGTTGTGCTCGCGGTGCAGCCCCAGCGCCTGCCCGAGACAGCCGGGCCCGCGGGCCAGCGCCCGGTCCCGGACCTTCTCACCCCTGCGGCGGCGGGCCAGGTCCGCGCCTTCCACGACGCGCCCGGCGCGCAGCAGCACGGCGGACGCGGTGCCGTCGTGGCCGGTGACAACGTTGCAGCACCAGTGCATGCCGTAGGAGCGGTAGACGTAGAGCCGGCCCGCCTCGCCGAACATCACCTCGTTGCGAGGGGTCGGGCCGCGGTAGGCGTGCGAGGCCGGGTCGGCGTCGCCCATGTAGGCCTCGACCTCGGTGAGCTCGAGGGTCACCGTGCCCTCGTCGGTCGTGTGGCTCAACCGCCAGCCGAGGAGGTCGGGGGCGACCTCGGTGGCCGGCCTGGCCAGCGCGTCAGCCCAGCCAGGCACGGTGCTCCGCGACCGCCTCGCCCACCTCGTCCAGCTGCTCGGCAACCCGCAGCGGCGCGGTGCCGCCGCGGGCGTCGCGGGACCGGATCGCGCCCTCCACCGTGAGCACCTCCCGCACGCCCGGTGTCAGGTGCGGGGAGATCTCGGCGAACTGCGCGTCGCTGAGCTCGTCCAGCTCGATGCCGAGCCCGTCGCAGCGTCGTACGCAGGCACCGGAGATCTCGTGCGCCTCCCGGAACGGCACGCCGTGCCGGACCAGCCACTCCGCGACGTCGGTGGCCAGCGAGAAGCCCTGCGGCGCGAGCGCCGCCATCCTCTCGGTGTCGAAGCGCAGCGTGGCCACCATCCCGGTGAACGCCGGCAGCAGCACCTCCAGGGTGTCGATGGAGTCCAGGACCGGCTCCTTGTCCTCCTGCAGGTCCCGGTTGTAGGCCAGCGGCAGCGCCTTCAGGGTCACCAGCAGCCCGGTGAGGTTCCCGATCATCCGGCCGGCCTTGCCCCGGGCCAGCTCGGCGATGTCAGGGTTCTTCTTCTGCGGCATGATGCTCGAGCCGGTGGAGTACCGGTCGTCGAGCTGCACGAACCCGAACTCGCGGGTGGCCCAGAGGATCACCTCCTCGGCCTGCCGGCTGACGTCGACGCCGATCATCGCAGCGACGAACCCGAACTCGGCCACGAAGTCACGGGCCGCGGTGCCGTCGATCGAGTTCGGGCTCGAGCCGGTGAAGCCGAGCTCGTGGGCCACCCGCTCGGGGTCCAGGTCGAGGCTGGAGCCGGCCAGCGCGCCGGAGCCGTACGGCGAGTCGGCCGCCACCCGCGTGTCCCAGTCCCGCAGCCTGGACACGTCGCGCAGCAACGGCCAGGCGTGCGCGAGCAGGTGGTGCGAGACCAGCACCGGCTGAGCGTGCTGCAGGTGGGTACGTCCGGGCATCGGCGCGTCCGGGTGCGCCCGGGCCTGCGCGACCAGTGCCTCGACCAGGTCCAGCACCAGCCCGCCGATCACCCGGGCATGGTCGCGGAGGAACATCTTGAAGATCGTGGCGATCTGGTCGTTGCGGGAGCGGCCGGCCCGCAACCGGCCGCCGAGCTGGGCACCGACCTCCTCCAGCAGCAGCCGCTCCAGAGCGCCGTGCACGTCCTCGTCCGTGTCGGCGGCGGTGAGCTCGCCCGCGGCCAGCCGGGTGCCGAGCGCGTCCAGACCGGCCAGCAGTCGTTGCAGGTCCGGCTCGGAGAGCAGGCCGGCGCGACCCAGCACCCGGGCGTGCGCCCGGGAGCCTGCCAGGTCGTAGCCAGCCAGCCGCCAGTCGAAGTGGGTGCTCTTGGACAGGGCGGCCAGCTCGGGGCTCGGCCCGTCGGCGAACCGGCCGCCCCACAGCGCGCCCTGGTTGGTGCGGCTTCCAGAAGGGTGCCCAGAAGAATGTCCGGCAAGGTCCTCGGCCATCAGTCTGTGCCGGTCTCCATCGCTGCCTGGTCCAGGGCGGAGTCGTCGTCGCTCTCGACGACCGGGTTGCTGGCGATCCGGTCGGCGCCACCGGGTTCGAGCTCGCCGTACAGCGTCCCGTGCTCGACGAGGACCTGGCCTTCGTCGATCGGTTGTTCGGCGTAGAGCTCCAGCTTGGCGCGCGAGTCGGCGATGTCGAGGTTGCGCATCGTCAGCTGGCCGATCCGGTCGATGGGCCCGAAGGCGGCGTGCTCGATCCGCTCCATGGACAGCTTGTCGGGGTGGTAGGAGAACGCCGGCCCCTCCGTGCCAAGCACCGTGTAGTCCTCCCCGCGCCGCAGCCGCAGGGTCACCTCCCCGCTCACCACCGACGCCACCCAACGCTGGATCGCCTCCCGCACCATGAGCGCCTGCGGGTCGAGCCAGCGACCCTCGTAGAGCAGTCGCCCGAGCCGGCGCCCCTCGGTGTGATAGTGCGCGATGGTGTCCTCGTTGTGGATCGCGTTGAGCAGACGCTCGTAGGCGATCCACAGCAGGGCCATGCCCGGCGCTTCGTAGATGCCGCGGGACTTAGCCTCGATGATGCGGTTCTCGATCTGGTCGGACATGCCCAGGCCGTGCCGGCCGCCGATCACGTTCGCCTCGTGCACCAGCGCCACGGGGTCGTCGTACGACGTGCCGTTCACCGCGACGGGTCGGCCGCCCTCGAACCGGATGGTGACGTCCTCGGTGGCGATCTGCACCGAGGGGTCCCAGAACTTGACGCCCATGATGGGCTCGACCGTCTCCAAGGACACCTCGAGGTGCTCGAGCGTCTTCGCCTCGTGGGTCGCGCCCCAGATGTTGGCGTCGGTGGAGTAGGCCTTCTCCTGACTGTCCCGGTAGGGCAGCTTGTGCTCGGTGAGCCACTGGCTCATCTCATTGCGTCCGCCGAGCTCGTGGACGAACTCCGCGTCCAGCCAGGGCTTGTAGATGCGCAGCTGCGGGTTGGCGAGCAGGCCGTAGCGGTAGAACCGTTCGATGTCGTTGCCCTTGAACGTCGATCCGTCGCCCCAGATGTCCACCCCGTCCTGGTGCATCGCGCGCACCAGCATGGTCCCGGTGACCGCGCGTCCGAGCGGTGTGGTGTTGAAGTAGGCGCGGCCGCCGGAACGGATGTGAAACGCGCCGCACGCGAGCGCCGCAAGACCTTCCTCGACGAGCTGCCTGCGGCAGTCGACGGCCCGGGCCAGCTCGGCGCCGTACTCCAGCGCCCGGTCGGGGATGCCGGCGATGTCGTCCTCGTCGTACTGGCCCAGGTCCGCGGTGTAGGTGCACGGCACCGCGCCCTGGTCACGCATCCAGGCGACCGCCACGGAGGTGTCCAGACCGCCGGAGAAGGCGATACCGACGCGTTCGCCCTTCGGGAGGGAGACCAGAACCTTGCTCATCTCCGGACCCCCTCGAAGGTGTGGTGGCGGAGAGCGGAATTGGGCGGTGAGATCACTGAGCGTCCTCGTTCAGGTAGTGCGGGGGGCGGGAGTGTACCTCGAACCCGGAGTGCGGGTCGTTGGCAAGAGCCAGGAACCGTTGGGCGAGGGCGTGCCCGCCGTCGGGTTCGCGGCTGATCACCAGCACTGTGTCGTCCCCGGCGACGGTGCCGAGGATGCTGGCGATCTCGGCGCGGTCGAACGCCGACGCCAAGAACTGGGCCGCGCCCGGTGGGGTCCGCAGCAGGGCCATGTTGGCCGAGGCGTCCGCGGACACCAGCAGCTCGCTGAGCAGCCGGGCCAGCCGGGCCTCGGACGCGAGCGTCTCCACGCCGGCGCGCGGGGTCCGGTCCCCGCCCTCGGCGGGAACGGCGTAGACCAGCGCGCCGGAGGGGGTGCGCACCTTGACGGCGTCCAGCTCGACCAGGTCCCGGGACAAGGTGGCCTGGGTGACCGTGACCCCGGCCTCGGAGAGCAGGTCGGCCAGCTCGGTCTGGGACCGTACCTGGTGGCGCCCGAGAAGGTCCACGATCCGCGCTTGTCGGGCGCTCTTGGTCATGGGGATGGCTGCGTTGCTCGGTGAGGTCATCACATGCCTTTCTCGGCACCGGAGGGTGCCTGGTTCTCCAACAGCCAGGCCAGCAGCGCCTTCTGGGCGTGCAGCCGGTTCTCGGCCTGGTCCCAGACGACGCTGTGCGGGCCGTCGATGACCGCGGCCTCGATCTCACGTCCCCGGTGGGCAGGCAGGCAGTGCATCACGAGCACCTGGCTGTCGGCCTTCTCCAGCAGCGACTCGGTGACGGCGTAAGGACGGAACGGGGCGTCGCGCTGCCCGGCCTCCTCCTCCTTGCCCATCGACACCCAGGTGTCGGTCGCCACCACGTCGGCGGCCTCTACCGCGTCGGCGGCGTCGGGGACGTACGACGCGGAGCCACCGGTGGTCTCCGCGATGGCGCGCGCCTTGTCCAGGACGCCGGGGTCGGGCGGGAAGTCCGACGGTCCGGAGACCCGCACGTCCATGCCGGCGGTGGCTCCGGCGAGCAGCGTGGAGTGCGCCATGTTCGAGCCGGCGTCACCGAGGAACGCCAGGGTGAGCCCGGCCAGCCGGCCGCGGTGGTCCTTGATCGTGAACAGGTCGGCGAGCAGCTGGCACGGGTGGAACTGGTCGGTGAGGGCGTTCACCACGGGCACCCCCGCGTGGGCGGCCATCTCCTCGATCCGGGACTGGTCGAAGGTGCGCCACACGATCGCGGTGGCCTGGCGACCGAGCACCCGGGCGGTGTCCGCGATCGACTCGCGCACCCCGATCCTGGCCAGGTTGCCGTCGAGCACCATCGGGTAGCCGCCGAGCTCGACGACGCCGGTGGTGAATGACAGCTGCGTGCGCAGCGTGGGCTTGTCGAACAGCACCGCGACGGTGCGCGGGCCGTCCAGCGGCTGCCGCCCGATCCGGGTGAACCGCTCCTCCTTCAGCTGCTCGGCCAGCGTGAGCACCGCGGCCTGCTCGTCCGGCGAGAGGTCGTCGTCGCGGAGGAAGTGCCGGGTCACGCCGAGTCCGCCTGCGCGTAGGCCGCGTCCAGGATGCCGGGCCAGGCCGCGGTGAACTCCGCGACCTGCTCCGAGGTGAGGATCAGCGGCGGGGCCAGCCGGATCCGTTCCGGCGAGCACGCGTTGACGATGAACCCCGCCAACTGGGCCGCCTGCACCACGGCCGGGGCCACCGGCCGGTCCAGGTCGAGGCCGACCAGCAGCCCCTCGCCACGCACCTCGGTGACCCGCGGGTCGGCCAGGCCCGCCCGCAGCTGTTCCCCCATCTCGGTGGCGTGCGCGAGCAGTCCCTCCTTCTCGATGGTCTCGATCACCGCCAGCGCGGCGGCGGCCGCGACCGGGTTGCCGCCGAAGGTGGTGCCGTGGTTTCCCGGCTGGAGCAGGTCGGCGGCGTCGCCCAGGGCGATGCACGCGCCGATGGGGATCCCGCCCGCCAGGCCCTTGGCGAGAGTGACCACGTCCGGGCTGACACCGGGCTGGTGGGCGAACCAGCGTCCGGTGCGTCCCATCCCGGACTGCACCTCGTCCAGCCACAGCAGGGCGCCGTGCCTCGCGGCGGTCTGCCGGGCCTGGTCCAGGTAGCCCGCCGGCGGCACCACGACCCCGGCCTCCCCCTGCACCGGCTCGAGGACCACCGCGGCCGTGGACGCGTCCACCGCCTCGGCGAGTGCGGCAGCGTCGCCGTACGGCACGAAGGTCACCTCTCCCGGCAGCGGCTCGAACGGCTCGCGGTAGGCCGCCTTCGCGGTAAGCGCCAGCGCGCCCATGCTGCGGCCGTGGAAGCTGCCCTCGGCGGCCACCAGCCCGGTACGCCCGGTGCGGCGGGTGAGCTTGAACGCCGCCTCGTTCGCCTCGGTGCCGGAGTTGGCGAAGAAGACCTTCCCCCCGCCGGCCGAGCCTGTCGAGGCCCCCAGCAGCTCCAGCAGCTTCTCGGCGAGCCGGATCTGCGGCTCGGTGGCGAAGAAGTTGGACACGTGGCCGAGCGTGCGCAGCTGCTCGCTGACCGCCGCGACCAGCGCCGGATGGCCGTGCCCGAGCGCGTTGACCGCGATGCCTCCGAGGAGGTCGAGGTAGCGGCGGCCGTCCGCGTCCCAGACGTAGGCGCCCTCCCCGCGGCTGAGCACCAGCTTCGGCGGCCCGAACGTGTTCATCAGCGCACGGGAGTAGCGCTCCTGCCACTGGTCGGTCAGACTCACAGCTCCTCCAGCTCCACCGCGTCGACCGCGGAGTCGGGGTTGGGGACGACCATGGTGCCGCTGCCCTCGTCGGTGAAGATCTCCAGCAGCAGCGAGTGCGGGATCCGGCCGTCGATCACGCTGGCCCGGGAGACGCCGCTGCGGACCGCGTCCAGGCAGGCCTGCATCTTCGGCACCATGCCGGAGGCGAGCCCCGGCAGCAGTGCCGCGAGCTGGTCGACGTCGATCTGCCCGATCACCTCGTCGCTGTCCGGCCAGTTGCGGTAGAGCCCCTCCACGTCCGTGAGCACCAGCAGCTTCTCGGCGTCCAGCGCGGCGGCCAGGGCGGCGGCGGCGGTGTCGGCGTTCACGTTGTGCACCACCCCGGTCTCGTCGGGCGCCACTCCGGAGACCACCGGGATCCGCCCGGCGTCGATGAGGTCCTGAACGGCCTCGGGACGCACCTTGACCACGTTGCCGACCAGACCGATGTCGACCGGCTCGCCGTCGATGATCGCGGTGGTCCGCTCGGCGGTGAACAAGCCGGCGTCCTCACCCGACAGTCCGACGGCGAGCGGACCGTGCTGGTTGAGCAGCCCGACCAGCTCCCGGCCGACCTGGCCGACCAGGACCATCCGCACCACGTCCATCGCCTCCGGGGAGGTGACCCGCAGCCCGCCCTTGAACTCGCTGTCGATGCCGAGCCGGTCGAGCATCGACGAGATCTGCGGGCCGCCGCCGTGCACCACGACCGGCCGTAGGCCGGCGTACCGGAGGAAGACGATGTCCTCGGCGAACGCGTGCTTGAGCTGGTCGTCGACCATCGCGTTGCCGCCGTACTTGATCACGACCGTCTTGCCGTGGAACTCCTCCAGCCACGGCAGCGCCTCGGTGAGGACGGCGGCCTTCGCCAGCGCACGCGCCCGTCGCCCGCTCAGCTGCGGGCCGTTCCCGTTCGTGGAAGTGCTCATGTCTCTCAGCTCGAGTAGGCGGAGTTCTCGTGGACGTAGGCGTGGGTCAGGTCGTTGGTCCACACGGTGGCGCGGGCGGGTCCGGCCTTGAGGTCGATGGTGACGGTGACCTCGCGGGCAGACAGGTCGACCCGGTCGGGAGGTTCGTGCGGCTCGGACGCCTTGCACACCCAGACCCCGTTCATGGCCACGTCCAGGTCCGCGGGGTCGAAGGTCGCCGTGGTCGTCCCGAGGGAGGCAAGCACCCGGCCCCAGTTCGGGTCCTTGCCGAACACCGCAGCCTTGAACAGGTTGCTGCGGGCCACCGAGCGGGCCACCTCGACGGCATCGTCCTCGTCGGCGGCGCCGACCACCGTGATCGCGATCTCGTGGTCGGCGCCCTCGGCGTCGGCGAGAAGCTGCCTGGCGAGGTCCGTGCAGGCCTCCACCAAGGCGTCGGCGAGCTCCTCGGTGGTGGGAGCAGCACCGGAGGCGCCGTTGGCGAGCAGCGTGACGGTGTCGTTGGTGGACATGCACCCGTCGGCGTCCAGCCGGTCGAAGCTGACCCGGGTGGCCGTGCGCAGCGCCCGGTCCGCCTCCGCGGTGCCGACCTGCGCGTCGGTGGTGAGTACGACGAGCATCGTGGCCAGCTGCGGCGCGAGCATCCCGGCCCCCTTGGCCATCCCGCCGACGCTCCAGCCGTCCCGTTCGACGACCACCTGCTTGGGGACGGAGTTGGTGGTCATGATCGCCCGGGCGGCGTCACCACCCCCGTCGTACGACAGCGCCTGCAGGGCGGAGTCCACGCCCGCGAGCAGGTCGTCACGGTCGTTGAGCATGCCGATCAGGCCGGTGGAGCAGACCACCACCTCACCGGCGCCGGCGCCCAGGCCCGCGGCGACCTTCTCGGCGGTGGCGTGGGTGATGGCGAACCCCTCGGAGCCGGTGTAGCAGTTGGCGCCTCCGGAGTTGAGCACCACGGCCTTCACCATGCCGCCCTTGGCGACCTGCTCGCTCCACAGCACCGGGTTGGCCTTGCACCGGTTCGCGGTGAAGACGCTGGCGGAGGAGTAGTACGGACCGTCGCTGGCGACCACCGCGACGTCGGGGTCGCCGGAGCTCTTCAGCCCCGCGGTGACACCGGAGGCCCGGAACCCGCGGGGGTGCGTGACGCTCATGCGACCCCCCTGCGACCGGTCGAGCGGAGCGTTCGGTCTCGTGGGGTGCGGCTCATGGTGCGACTCCAACGGTGGTCAGGCCGGTGGCCTCCGGCAGCCCGAGGGCGAGGTTCATGCACTGCACCGCGGCGCCACCCGTGCCCTTGGCCAGGTTGTCCACCGCCCCGACCGCGACCAGGCGGCCGGCGTCGGGGTCCACGGTGACCTGGACCTGCACGGCGTTGGAGCCCGTCACGGCCTTGGTCTGTGGCCACTGCCCCTCAGGCAGCACGTGCACGAACGGCTCGTCGGCGTAGGCCTTCTGGTAGGTGTCGTAGGCCTCGGCCGACGACACCGACGTCGGTGCGGAGCAGGTGGCGAGGATGCCGCGAGGCATGGGCACCAGCACCGGGGTGAACGAGACGCGCACCCGGGCGTCGGTGAGCGCGGAGAGGTTCTGGACGATCTCGGGAGTGTGCCGGTGGGTGCCGCCCACGCCGTAGGCGCTGGCCGAGCCCATCACCTCCGAGCCGAGCAGGTGCGGCTTGGCCGACTTGCCGGCTCCGGAGGTGCCCGACGCGGCCACGACCACCACGTCGGCCGGGTCCACGATGCCGGCCTCGACGGCGGGCGCGATCGTCAGCGTGGAGACGGTCGGGTAGCAGCCGGGCACCGCGATGCGGGTGGCGCCGCGGAGCCGGGTCCGCTGGTCGCCGAGCTCGGGCATCCCGTAGGGCCAGCTGCCGGCGTGCTCGCCACCGTAGTACCGCTCCCACGCAGCGGCGTCGCGCAGTCGGAAGTCCGCACCGCAGTCGATGACCACCGCGCTCCCGGGCAGCTGCTCGGCGAGGGCCGCGGACTGTCCGTGCGGCAGCGCCAGGAACACGACGTCGTGGCCGGCGAGGGTCTCGACGGTGGTCTCCTCCAGCATCCGGTCGGCGAGGGGCAGCAGGTGCGGCTGCAGGGCGCCGAGCCGCTGGCCGGCGTTCGACCCTGCCGTGACCGCTCCGACCCTGACACCGGGGTGGCCCAGCAGCAGGCGCAGCACCTCGCCGCCGGCGTACCCGCTGGCACCGGCGACCGCCACGTTGATCGACTGCTCAGACATGCGCATGAGTATACATAGGATCGCATGTACACGCGCGCCCCCGTCCCCCGCCGCCGGCGCGGGCCCGGACCGAGGAATCTTCCCGGGCGTCGGGTCGTTGTCTCGACGTCGTAATCATGTAATCGGGAGCGGCCATGCAGCCTCGCGAACCCAACTCGGTCCCCGAGCCTCCTCTGGACGCCTACTCGCGGATCGTCACCCGCGTGGCAGCCGACCTGACGCCCCGTGTCGCTGCGGTCCGGGTGCGGGACGGGCACGGCGGCTCCGCGGGCTCGGCCGTGGTCCTCACCCACGAGGGGCTCCTGCTCACCAACGCCCACGTGGTCGGCGAGGGCCGAAGGGCCGCCGCGAGCGGTGCGGCGTCCTTCTCGGACGGGGTGACGGCACGGTTCTCGGTGGTCGGACGCGACCCGCTGTCCGACCTGGCCGTGCTGCGCACGGACCGTCCGGTTCCGGACCCTCCCGAGTACGGCGACGCCGACCGGCTGCGCGTCGGGATGCTGGTGGTCGCGGTGGGCAACCCGCTCGGGCTGGCCGGAACCGTCACCGCCGGGGTGGTCAGCGCACTCGGCCGCGCGATGCCCGCCCGCACCCGGAACGCCGCCCGCGTCATCGAGGACGTGATCCAGACCGACGCCGCGCTGAACCCGGGCAACTCCGGAGGTGCGCTGGCCGACGCGTCGGGACGTGTCGTGGGGATCAACACCGCGCTGGCCGGGATCGGCATGGGCCTCGCGGTGCCGATCAACGCGACGACCCGGCAGATCGTCGCCGCGCTCATGCACGACGGTCGGGTCCGTCGGGCCTACCTCGGCCTGGTCACCGGACCCGCCCCCCTGCCACCGCCGTGGCCGGAGCGCACCGGCCAGGTCAGCGCCTTGCGCGTCGTCGAGGTGGTCACCGGCAGCCCCGCGGAGACCAGCGGCCTGCACGCCGGGGACCTGGTGCTCGCGGTGAACGGCACCCCGCTCCGCGACGCCCAGTCGCTGCAACGGCAGCTGCTCGGTGACGCCATCGGCTCACGCACCGAGATCACCGTGCTGCGCAACGGCGCCCTCGTCGACGTCGTCGCCCGGCCGACCGAGCTGGTCGACTAGGGTCAGGCGCGCTGGACGGCTCCGTGCCGCTCGGTAGCCAGCGCGACGGCGGCGTCGCGCGCTGCGGCGGCGTCCGCCTCGGCGAGCGTGCGGTCCGGGGCGCGGAAGCGCAGCGCGAACGCGAGCGACTTGCGGCCGGCGCCGATCTGGTCGCCGGTGTACACGTCGAACAGCCGCACCGACTCGCAGAGCTCGCCGGCCCCCTCGCGCAGGGTGGCGGCCAGGGTGGCGGCCGGCAGGTCCGCGTCCACGACCAGGGCCACGTCCTCCTTGGCCACCGGGTAGGTGGAGAACTGCGGTGCGCGGGCGACCGCAGGAGCGGCCGTCATCAGCGCATCCAGGTCGATCTCCACAGCGCAGGTCCGTGGCGGGACGCCGTAGGCCTTGCAGACCCGGGGATGCAGCTCACCGGCGTGTCCGAGCTCGGTGTCGCCCACCCGGATCCGGGCACAGCGCCCCGGATGCCACGGCGCCCGCTGTGCCGCGGCCACCTGCACCTCGAGGCCCAGCACGTGCGCGACCTCGCGGACCACCTGCACGGCGTCGGCCCAGCTGACCGGACGGCCGGCACCCCACCAGCCGCTCTGCTCCCGGTCGCCCGTCAGCACCGCGGTCAAGAAGAGCGGCTGGGGCGGGACCGCGGCGTGGAGCGCGGCGAGCTCGGCGTCGCCCGGCCGCCGTTCGACCCCGAGGATCGGGGCCGGGCGTCGGTCCGGGGTCGGGAAGAACGCCTTGTCCGTCTCGTACACCGCCAGGTTGGACGTGCCCCGGCTGACGTTCCGCGCGGTCGCGCGGAGCACCCCCGGCAGCAGCGTGGTCGCCAGCTCGGGCTGCTCCGCGGACAACGGGTTGGCGATCCGCACCGTCTGCCGCCGCGGGTCGTGCTCGGCCAGACCGAGCGCGTCCAGGTCGTCGCGCCCGACGAAGGGATAGGTCTTGACCTCTACCAGGCCGGCCCCCGCCAACGCGAAGCCGATCCGCCGACGCATCCGCTGGCGCCGCGACAGGCCACGCCCCGGCGGCGCGGGCGGCAGCACCGAGGGCACGCTGTCGTAGCCGACCAGCCGGGCGACCTCTTCGACCAGGTTGTAGGGGTCGTTCAGGTCCGGCCGCCAGGACGGCGGCGTGGCGGCCAGCTGGTCCCCCCGCACGGAGACCGTGCAGCCGACGTCCTCCAGGTGCCGCGCGACGCTCGGGGGGTCGACCGGGATGCCGGTCACGCGCGCCGGCAGGTCGGCGCGGATGTTGATGCTCTCCGGCTGCGGCGGGGCACCGACGTAGGTGACGCCGTCGGCGATGGTGCCGCCGCCGTGCTCCACGAGCAGGTGCGCGACCCGGTCCGCGGCGTACGCCGGCAGCATCGGGTCCACTCCTCGCTCGAACCGCCTGGACGCCTCGGAGGGCAGCTTGTGGCGCCGGGCGGTGCGGAACACGGAGACCGGCGCGAAGTGGGCGGCCTCGATCACGACGTGGCCGGTGGTCTCCGACAGCTCGGTGGTCTGGCCACCCATCACACCGGCGAGACCGATCGGGCCGCTGTCGTCGGTGATCAGCAGGTCCTCGGGATCGAGCGTGCGGGCCACACCGTCCAGCGTGGTGAGCCTCTCCCCCGTCTCCGCGCGGCGTACGACGATCGGACCGGCCAGCCGGTCGCCGTCGTAGCCGTGGATCGGCTGGCCGAGCTCGAGCATCACGTAGTTGGTGATGTCGACCGCGAGGGAGATCGGGCGCATGCCGGCGAGCTGCACCCGCCGGGCGATCCACCGCGGCGTCGGCGCCGCCGGGTTGAACCCGGTGACCGTGCGGGTGGCGAAGACCGGGCAGCCGTCCGGTGCCTCCACCCTGACCGGGTAGCCGTTGTCGTTCGGCGCCGGTACCGGCCGTTCGGCCGGGTCGTGGAACCGCACCCCGAAGCCGAGGGCCGCCTCCCGGGCGATGCCACGCAGCGACAGCGCGTAGGCGCGGTCGGGGTTGATCTCGAACTCGATGACGTCGTTGCGCAGGCCGAGCAGCGGCATCGCGTCGTCGCCGGGCTTGACGTCCCCGTCGAAGCGCGCGTCGAGCACCAAGATCCCGTCGTGGTCGTCGCCGATGCCGAGCTCCCGGGTGGAGCAGATCATCCCGTCCGACAGGTGGCCGTAGGTCTTGCGGGCTGAGATCGCGAAGCCGCCGGGCAGCACCGACCCCGGCAAGGAGACCACCACGAGGTCGCCCTCGGCGAAGTTGTCCGCGCCGCACACGATGCCCCGCGCGCCGGTGTCGGTGTTGTGAGCCGGGCCGACGTCGACCTGGCACCACCGGATCACCTTGCCGTTCTTCTGCGGCTCGGCGGTGACCTCGAGCACCCGCCCCACCACGAGCGGCCCCTCGATGTCGTGGCCGGGCGCCTCGAGCGCCTCCAGCTTCAGTCCCAGCGCGGTGAGACGGTGCGCCAGCTCCACCGGGGTCAGGTCGGGTGGCAGGTCGACGTACTCCCTGATCCACGAGATGGGCGCGCGCATCAGACCTCCGTCCCGAACGCCGTGGTGAACCGGACGTCACCTTCGAAGAAGTGCCGCATGTCGGCAGTGCCGTGCCGGAACATCAGGGTCCGCTCGATGCCCATGCCGAAGGCGAACCCGGTGTACTCGTCGCTGTCGATCCCGCAGGCGCTCAGCACGCGTGGGTTGACCACCCCGCAGCCGCCCCACTCGATCCAGCCCTCGCCCTTGCAGGTCCGGCAGGTGTCGACCGCGGGCGCCCGGCCAAGGCAGGTGAAGCAGACCAGGTCCACCTCGGCGCTCGGCTCGGTGAACGGGAAGTACGACGGACGGAAGCGGGTCGTGATCGCCTCGCCGAACATCGCCTGCGCGAAGTGGTCCAGGCTGCCCTTGAGGTGAGCCATGGAGATGCCCTTGTCGACCACCAGGCCCTCGACCTGGTGGAACACCGGGCTGTGGGTGGCGTCCAGCTCATCGGTGCGGAACACGCGCCCGGGGCAGATCACGTAGATCGGCGGTCGCCGGGTGAGCATCGTGCGGGCCTGCACCGGGGACGTGTGGGTGCGCAGCACCAGCCCACCGTCGGAGGGCTCGACCCAGAAGGTGTCCTGCATGGTGCGGGCCGGGTGGTCTGCACCGAGGTTGAGCGCGTCGAAGTTCAGCCACTCCGCCTCGACCTCGGGCCCTTCGGCGACCTCCCACCCCATCGCGACGAACACATCGGCGATCAGCTCCTGGAGGGTGGTCAGCGGGTGACGGGCACCGGCCAGCCTGCGGTCCCACGGCAGCGTGACATCCACTGTCTCCTCGACGAGCACCCTCGCCTCGTGCTCGGCCTCCAGCTCCGCGAGCCGGACGGCCAGTGCCTCGTTGACCGCGCCGCGAGCGCGGCCGACCCGCATCCCGGCGTCCTTGCGCGCCTGCGGCGGCAGGGCTCCGATCTCGCGGTTCGCGAGGGCCAGTGGAGAGCGGTCGCCGGCGTGAGCGGTGCGCACACGCTTCAGCTCGTCGAGATCGGTCGCGGCCGCGATCGCCGTCAGCGCGGCCTCCCGCATCGCCTCGACCTCCTCCGGCTTGAGCGCAGTGACCTCGACCGGGTCGTAGGCGGAGTTGGGGCCCGACATCGCTGCCTTTCTCCAGTGGGACGGGTACGGAGTGAGTCTAGGAAGCCGCAGCCTCAAGGGGCGAACCGGTTTCACGGACCGGGCGCGGGCCCGGCAGCGCCGGTGCGGTCACTCGGGCCGGTGCTCGGGCCACATCACGATGATGCGGGCCCCCCCACCGGGGGCGTCGTCGATCTCCACCGACCCGCCGTGCGCGTCCACCAGCCCGTGCGCGATGTACATGCCCAGCCCGGAACCTCCACGGATGCCGTGCTTCCAGAACTTCGTGAAGACCCGCCTTCGGATCTCCGGACTGATGCCCTCTCCCTCGTCGTCGACGTGCAGCAGCACCCCCGAGAACGGAGTGCCGTCCGGCACCGGAGCCGCGGTCAAGCGCACCACGCCCTCCCCGTGCCGGAGGGCGTTGTCGACCAGGTTGGTGACCACCTGCACCAGCTTGTCCGGGTCCGCGGTGACAGACGGGAGGTCCGGCCCCACCTCGAGCAGGATCTCGCGGCTGCTTCCGGCGCGGGCCGACTCCACGATCCGCTCCAGGACGGCGCTGACGTCGACCGGACGGGGATGCAGGGCCAGCCGGCCGGTGTCGATGCGGGCCACGTCGAGCAGCTCCACGATCAGCCGGGCCAGCCGGTCGGCGTCGGAGTGCACCGTCTCGAGCATCAGCTTCTTCTGCTCGTCGTTGAGCTTGTCCCACTTGGCCAGCAGGGTCGAGACGAAACCCTTGACCCCGGTCAGCGGGGAGCGCAGCTCGTGCGCCACGGTGGCCACCAGGTCCGAGCGCTCGCGGTCCAGCCTGGCCCGCCCCCGAGCCGACCGCAGCGACACCGCCACCAGGCGGACCGGGCCGAGCCGGCGCTCCCGGTGCAGCTTCGCGGTGACCAGCAGCTCGGTGCCGTCGGAGACGAACCAGGCCTGCTCGGTCAGGCCGGACCGGAGCGCGGACCCGCCGTACGGGTCGGTGCAGCTGAACCAGTCGTTGCCGTCGCGGTCCTGCAGCGCCACCACGTCCGCCAGGTGCTTGCCGACCGCGTTGCCGACCCTGAGCATCCCGGCGGCGGCCGTGTTCACGGCGGTGACGACGCCGGACTCGTCGGCCAGCACCACTCCGTCCGCGAGCGCGTCGAGCATGTCGTTGCCGGCGAGGGCGGCGGGCGGCGGGTTGTGGGACACGGCACTCAGGGTAGTACCGGCCGGTCCGGATGCCCGCTGGCTGAGCTGGACCGGTGCGCCCGCGCCGAGGCGTACAGGCAGACGGCGGCGGCGCTGCCCAGGTTCAGGCTCTCGGCGCGGCCATGGATCGGGATGCGGACCCGGTGGTCAGCCAGAGCGGCCACCGGAGCGGGCAGCCCCCACGCCTCGTTGCCGAACAGCCAGGCCGTCGGCCCGGTCAGCAGCCCCTGGTCCGCCGCGTCGTCGAGGTCGAGCTCACCCGCCCCGTCAGCGGCCAGGACCTGCAGCTCCCCCGCGCGGACTTCGGCCACTGCGGCGGAGACGTCCCGACCGAGCGCCAGGGGCAGGTGGAACAGCGACCCGGCACTGGCCCGGACCGCCTTGCCGTTGTAGGGGTCGACCGACGACCCGAGGAGCAGCACGCCACCGGCTCCCGCCGCGTCCGCGCACCGGATCACCGTGCCGGCGTTGCCGGGGTCGCGCACGTCCGCGCACAGAGCCAGCAGCCGGGGCCCGGTGGCCACCACCTGCTCGACGGGGACGTCGACGAACCGGCACACCGCCACCACGCCCTGCGGGTGCACCGACTCCGTCAGCGCCGCGATGGCCTGGCGGTCGGCGACCTGCCAGTCCACGCCCGCGCCGCGGGCCGCCTGCACCAGATCCGGGTGCCGGTCTGCCACCGCGGCGTCGGCGAGGACCTCACGCACGCAGCCCGGCACGGACAGTGCCTCGCGCACGGCCTGCGGCCCCTCGGCCAGGAACAGCCTGGTAGCTGTCCGGTCAGGACGCCGGAGCAGCCGCCGGGCAGCCTTGACCCGCCCGCTGCGGGCCGACAGCGGCCCGCTCGTCACCCCGGGCACGTGTGCATGACGAGCCGACGACTCAGGCAGACGCCTTCTCGGCGTTGACGTCGTCGGGCAGCGCGGACCGGGCCGTCTCGACGAGCGTCGCGAACGCGGCCGGGTCCTGGACCGCCAGGTCGGCGAGGACCTTGCGGTCAACCTCGATCCCGGCGGCCTTGAGGCCCTGCACGAACCGGTTGTAGGTCATGTTGTTGGCGCGGGCGGCGGCGTTGATCCGCTGGATCCACAGCTTGCGGAACTCACCCTTGCGGGCGCGGCGGTCCCGGTAGCTGTAGACCAGCGAGTGGGTGACCTGCTCCTTGGCCTTGCGGTACAGGCGGGAGCGCTGCCCGCGGTAGCCGGAGGCGCGGTCCAGGGTGACCCGACGCTTCTTCTGGGCGTTCACTGCCCGCTTGACGCGTGCCACTTGTTACTCCTTGATGCTCGAGGCGAAAGTCGGTGGGTGGGCAGGCCGCTCAGCGGCCCAGAAGCTTGCGGACCTTCTTCTGGTCCGCCTTGGACACCTCGGTGGTGCCGCTCATCCGGCGCGTCATCGTGGACGGCTTGTGCTCGAGGTTGTGGCGCATCCCGGTCTTCTGGCGGCGCAGCTTGCCCTTGCCCGTCACCCGGAAGCGCTTGCTCGCCCCGGAGTGCGACTTCATCTTCGGCATGTCTAGTCCTTCTGGTCGGTCGGCGGGCCGCGCAGGCCCTCCGGTGGTCGTGCTGGATGTGCGTCCCGGGCTCACATGCCGGGGTCGAGGCTCTCCGAACGCCGCTTGGGCTTCTTGTCCGAGGGCTTGGTGGGTTGCACGGCCGTGCGCTCGGCACGCTCCGCGGCCCGCTCGGCGTCTCGCTCGGCGGCACGTTCCGCCTTGGCGGCCTTCGCCTCGGCCTTCGCCTCCGCCTTCTTCTTGTGCGGACCGAGCACCATGGTCATGTTCCGCCCGTCCTGCTTGGGTGAGGACTCGACGAAACCGAGCTCGGTGACGTCCTCGGCCAGCCGCTGCAACAGCCGGAAGCCCAGCTCGGGACGGTGCTGCTCGCGACCGCGGAACATGATGGTGATCTTCACCTTGTCGCCCTGGTTCAGGAACCGGACGACGTGCCCCTTCTTGGTCTCGTAGTCGTGCTGGTCGATCTTGGGACGAAGCTTCATCTCCTTGATGACCGTGTTCGACTGGTTGCGCCGTGCCTCCCGGGCCTTCTGCGCGTTCTCGTACTTGAACTTCCCGTAGTCCATGAGCTTGCAGACGGGCGGGCGCGCGGTCGGCGCCACCTCGACGAGGTTGAGGTCGGCCTCCTGGGCGAGCCGCAGCGCATCGTTCGTGGGAACGATGCCGACCGTCTCGCCGCTCGGGCCAACGAGCCGGACCTCCGGAACCCGGATCCGGTCGTTGATTCGCAGCTCAGTGCTGATGGGTCCTCCTGGGGTTGTCCTGTCATGGTCCTGCGACCACCGGCCGGGGCCGTGAACGAAAAACGGCCCCCGCGACACCAGCGGAGGCCAACCCTTGACGCGCCGGCCCCGGGGTGCGGGACGCGTAGCGCCGGACCTGTCGACCCGACGGCCTGGCGGCCGGTGCGGGTGGGAGATGATCTCCGCTTGGTGGATCGCATCGGTTTCAACCCCCGGCGCGTCCCGGATGTTCCCCCCGGGACGCACAGACGGCCGACCCGATCGATCGGTCGGGGTCCACGATAGCAAGCACCGGGCGCTTCGCGCACATCACGAGCATCGTGGGACCCTGACGACATGACCGACCAGCCCGTGGTCCCCTCCCGCGACATCGCCGACGTGCCCGCCCTGGAGATCGTCTCCACCGCCGCCCTGCACCTGATGAGCGCCGCTGCGGTGCATCTCGGGCTGGCCGAAGACCTGCCCGAGCACCGCGACCTCGACGAGGCCCGGACGTTGATCGAGGCGCTGGCGGGTCTGGTGACTGCGGGGGCACCGCGGCTCGGTCACCACCACGCCGCCCCGCTGCGGGACGGGCTGCGCACCCTCCAGCTCGCCTTCCGGGAGGCCTCCCCCGAGCCGGACCCGCCCGGGGAGGGGCCCGGCGAGCAGCTCACCGGTCCGGTCTCGCCCACCCGTAGCGGCCGCTGACCTCGACCAGGCCGTAGCCGTCGGCCAGCGCCTGCAGATCCTCGCCCTCGACGACGAACAGCACCGGTCCCGCGACGTCCACCACCAGCGCGTCGGCGCCGTCCTGGCGAGCCGCCTGCGCGGCCTGCGCGGCGCTCACGGGAACCGGCCGCGCGTCCGCCTGCCAGGCCGCCAGCGGCCCGCTTCCGGTGAAGGCCAGCAGCGCGGTCCGCCCGTCCTGGCCCCGCATCAGCACCGTGGCCATGTCCGACGTCTTCTCCTGGACCAGGCCAGGGTCGCCGCCCCGGTCGTGGCCGTGCTCGCCCTGCTGGGCCTCACCCAGCACGGCCACCACCGGCACCAGCAGCCGCGTGTGCTGCAGCACCGCGAGGGTGGCCGCGTAGTGCCCTTCGGGGTCCTGGGCGTACGACGCGAGCGCCGCCTCCACCGCAGGCGGCACCTCGCCCTCGTCGCCGGGGAACCCGGGGTCCGGTATCCGTCTCACCCGCCCATCATCCCAAGGGGCCGTGACGCAGCGTCGCCAGCCTCTACTCTGGAGGTGTGGGTGGATTCGGCGTCGTGGACGCGGTGACCTGGGAGGCCCTGGGACTGGCACTGACCGTCGTGGGACTGCTGGGGAGCCTGGTGCTCTGGCGCCGGCGCGGAGCCACCGCGGGTCTGCGGGGAATGGCCTGGTCGCTGCTGCCGTTGGCCGCGGGGCTCACCTGGGTGCTGCAGCTCGTGTGGCGGATCGGCAACCTGGTCGCCGGGTGGGCACTGCACGTGGTCCTCAGCCCGCTGGTCTGGCTCGGAGTGGCGATCGCCGGGGTGTCCGTGGTGCTCTTCGGGGTCACCGGGGCGCTGCGGGCGAGGCGGGCGGCGAGGGGCGCGGAGCCCCGCGGCGTCTCGCGGGAGAAGACGCCGGGCCGGGCCGCCGGCGGGGGCAAGGCGCCCGCGCAGCCGAAGTCGACCACTGGGGACGACGGCAGCGACGACGACATGGCCGATGTGCAAGCCATCCTGAAGCGCCACGGCATCTCGTGACCCCCCGAAGAGCCACCGGATGAGCGACCACGGACTGGCCGGGCAGGTCGCCCGGTACCGGCTGCGCGCGCGCCTCGACAGCGCGGTCCGGGGCGTCCCGGAGCCGCCTCCGGCGCCCGTGGTGGTCGTCGACCTGGAGGCCTTCGACGCCAACGCCGCCGACCTGGTCCGCAGGGCCGCCGGCAAGCCGGTGCGCGTGGCCTCGAAGTCGCTGCGGGTGCCGGCACTGGTCTCCCGCGCGCTGAGCACCCCGGGCTTCGCCGGGGTGCTCGCCTACTCGCTGCGGGAGGCCCTGTGGCTGCACCGACACGGAATCTGCGACGACATCGTGCTGGGCTACCCGACTGCAGACCTGCCCGCCCTGCAGGCCCTGGTCGGTGACCCCGCCGCCCGTGCCGCGGTCACCCTCATGGTCGACGACCCGGACCAGCTCGACCTGTTGCCCTGTCTCCGCACCGCGACGAACCCGCCGGTCCGCGTGGCCGTCGACGTCGACGCCGGGCTGCGGCTCGGACCGGCGCTGGTCGGCCCCAGGCGCTCCCCCCTGCACCAGCCCGGCCAGGTGCTCGCCCTCGCTCGCGACATCCAGGCCCGGCCCGGACTGGAGCTCGTGGGCGTGATGACCTACGAGGGTCAGGTCGCCGGCGTGCCCGACGACGTGCCGGGGAAGCGGACGCGGTCGGCGACCGTGCGGGCGCTCAAGAACGCCTCGGTGGCGCGCCTGCGCGATCGCCGCGACGAGGTGGCCCGGGCGCTGCGTGAGGTGGCAGACCTGCAGTTCTGGAACGCCGGCGGCTCCGGCAGCGTGGAGACCTCCGCCGCCGACCCGACGGTCACCGAGGTCACCGCCGGGTCGGGCCTGATGGTGCCGGCGCTGTTCGACCACTACCGCAGCTTCACCCCCCGGCCGGCGCAGTTCTTCGGGGTCCCGGTCACGCGCCGGCCCGCGCCCGACTACGTCACCGTGGCCGGCGGCGGGCTGATCGCCTCCGGCGCAGCCGGCGCGGACCGGCTGCCCGTGCCCTGGGCGCCGCCCGGTCTGCGGCTGACCGCGCTGGAGGGCGCCGGTGAGGTGCAGACACCGCTGCGGGGGGCCGCCGCGGCGCGCCTGGCCATCGGCGACCTGGTCTGGTTCCGACACGCCAAGTCGGGCGAGCTGGCCGAGCACACCGGCTCGGTCCACCTGCTCGCCGACGACCGGATCGTGCAGCAGGTGCCCACCTATCGCGGCGCCGGGAACGCCTGGTGAGCAGCCTGCCGGACGCCACCTCCGCAGCGGTGGCCTGCGTGGCGGAGCAGGTGCTGTCCCTCACACTGTCCCGGCCGGCCACGCTGGCCGGGCATCGGCTGCTGTGCATCGACGGCCCGGCGGGGTCGGGGAAGAGCACCCTCTCCGAGGAGGTCGCCGCCCAGCACTCTGTCGCGCTGGTGCGCATGGACGACCTGCTGGACGGCTGGCGCGGTCTGTCGGGCGCGTTGCCCCGGGTGGCGCAGGACCTGATCGGCCCGCTTCGTGAGGGCCGCCCGGGAAGCTACCTGCACTACGACTGGCTGGCCGGTCGGTTCTCGGGTGTTCGGGTGGTGCGGCCGGTGGATCTGCTGGTCCTCGAAGGCGTGGGGTCCGGCGGATCGGCCTACGACGACGCGACCACCCTCCTGGTGTGGGTGGAGGCTCCGCGGGAGCTGCGCGTGGCCCGGGGTCTGGCGCGCGACGAGGACCTGTCCCGCGAGACCTGGCTGACCTGGATGGCCGACGAGGAACGGGTGCACGCCCGGGAGCGGACCCGGGACCGCGCCGACCTGGTCGTCGACGGCAGCGGGCGCACGGCACCGGTTCTGGGGCGGCAGGCGGGCCGGTCGCGCACGTAGTCGGCGCTTCCCGTGGCAGGGTGGTCCCTGCTCGAGAGCAGGCGCCGCCGGAGGCGCCGGACGGAGGTGACGGCGTGGTCGCGGCCAGTGGCGATCAGTACGAGCTCAGCGGCGGTGGCTACCGCGGGGTGGTCACCGAGTGCGGTGCCGGCCTCCGGCTGCTGGAGTACGACGGGGCGCCGATCGTGCTGGGCTACGCAGAGGACCGCCGTGCCTTCGCCGGCCGGGGCCAGCTGCTGCTGCCGTGGCCGAACCGGGTCCGGGACGGCCGGTACACCTTCGACGACCAGGACCTGCAGCTTCCGGTCACCGAGGTCGCGCGGGACAACGCCATCCACGGGCTGACCCGCTGGGCTCCCTGGACCCTCGAGGAGCAGACCCGGCACTCGGTGTCCCTGGTGCACCGGCTGATGGCCCAGCCCGGCTACCCGTGGACGGTGGACCTGCACGTGCTCTACGACGTGTCCGCCGACGGGCTGACGGTCACGGTCACCGCGACCAACCTGAGTGACCGCCCCGCGCCGTACGCTCAGGGGGCGCACCCCTACCTGACCGTCGGCGACGGTGACGTGGACGGCTGGGAGCTCACCCTGCCGGCGGACACGGCCCTCGAGGTGGACGAGCGCAAGATCCCCACCGGCCGCCGCGACGTCACCGAGACCGACCTCGACTTCCGGGTGGCCCGCCCGCTGCGCGGCCGGAGCCTGGACACCCCGTTCACCGGGCTGGCGCGAGACGCCGACGGCGTGGCCGAGGTGCGGCTGCACAACCCCCGCGAGGACCGGACGCTGGTGCTGTGGATGGACAAGGCACACCGGTGGGCCCAGGTGTACACCGGGGACGACCTGGCAGAGGACCCGCGCCGGGCGCTGGCCATCGAGCCGATGACCGCGCCCCCCGACGCGTTCGCGTCCGGGGAGGACCTGGTGGTGCTCAGCCCCGCCGGCACCGACGGGGACGAGCACTCCAGCTCCTGGGGGATCCGGGCCCTGTGAGCCGGGCGCCTCAGCCGAGCGCCGGCGGCAGGTAGCCGGACGGCTCCGGTCCCAGGTCCACGATCGCGGCGACCGGCCCGCCGCCGTCGGGGCCCTGGTGCGCGGCCGAGACCGACACGAACACCGCCGGGTCCCCGGTGACGGCTGCGGCCACTCCGCCCACGCACGCCTTGATCTGCCGGTGCCAGTGCACGTCGGAGTCGTCCAGCATCGCGTTGCGTCGCCCGTGCACCGTGCCGTCCTGGCTGGCCTCGCACTTGAGGAAGGCGTTCACCAGCCGGCCGCCCAGGTCGGCGGGGTGCGGACGCTGCGGGAGCTCGAGCCCGGCGTCGCGGATCGCGGCCCAGATGCCGTCCTGGTCCAGGGCGTCCCGCATCACCGAGTGCCCGATCCGGTAGCGCCCGCCGACACCGCGGGCGTTGCCGACCACGACCACCTGGGCCCGGTCGAGCTCGACCCCGCTGGAGCAGGACGCCACCGACGAGAACATCGACCGGTCCTCGAGGACGTCCTCGTCGCGGGGCATCTCGATCTCCCCGAGCCCGTAGCCGATGCCGAGCGCAGCGCAGCCGTTCGACAGGTCCATCGACTCGAGGGTCTGCTCGGTCCACACCGTCTTGCCCCGGCTCTTCGCGTTCCGGATGGTGTCGATGGTCAGCAGCGGGGTCTTGGTCTGCACGTAGTGCACGTCGGAGGTGTCGGTGATGCCGGCCCGCTCCATCGCCTCGCGCACCGCCGCGGCCACCTTCTCCACCATCGCCACCCGGCCGATGTCCTCGGGGAGCAGGACGTCGCTCATCGCGAAGCCGACGGCCAGGCGCGGCTCGTCGGTGTCCTCGGCCCGGTCGGCCGGCAGCGTGGCGAAGACGGTGGCGTGCGGACTGATCACCCCGTCGGTGCCGCCCGACCACACGATCGGCACCTGCGCGACCTGCTCCGGGCTGCGGGTGCCCTTCTCGACCAGCACCTCGCGGAACGCCCGGTCGGCGATGATCCGCGTGTAGTCGTTGACGCCGCCGTTCCCCTCCGTCTTGCCGACCACGGCGATCACCCGGTCGGCGTCCATGACCCCCTTGTCGATCAGCTCAGCGAGACCGCTGGCGTCGGACACGTGCAGCAGCGGGACCTTCCGGACCTCGATGGGCTCTGGCATCGGCTCTCCTTGCTCGTTTCAGTTGGGCACGACGACGGTGCCGGCGGCGCCGGCCACGGCGTCCTGGATGTGACGCAGGCTGGTGATGACGGCGTACTCTCCCCCCTGCTCGACGAACCGGCAGGCGGCCTCCACCTTCGGGCCCATGGACCCGCTGCCGAACTCGCCCCGTTCCGCGTAGCCGCGCAGCCGCGCGAGGCCGACCCTGCCGATCGGCCGCTCCTCGCCGCTGCCGAAGCCGAGCACGGCGTGCGGCACGTCGGTGGCGATCACCAGCACGCCCGCGGCAACGGTCCGGGCCAGCACGGCGGCGCCGAGGTCCTTGTCGATGACGGCCTCCACGCCGCGAAGCTCTCCGTCCTCGCGGACCACGGGGATCCCGCCACCGCCGTTGGCGACCACCACGAACCCCGCGTCGACCAGGGCGCACACGGCCGGGGCGTCCAGGATCTCCAACGGCTCCGGGGAGGCGACCACCCGCCGCCAGCCGCGCTCCCCGCGGTCCTCCCAGGTCTCGCCGTGCTCGATGAGCACCTCCGCCATCCGCCGGGAGAGGTAGCGCCCGATCGGCTTGGTGGGGCGGAGGAACCCGGGGTCGGCGGCGTCCACCCGGGTGCGGGTGACCACGGTGGCGGTGCGCCGCGGCGACCCCCTCCGGTCCAGCGCCTCCTCCAGGGCGTTCATCAAGACGAAGCCGAGCGTGGCCTGGGTCTGCGCGCCGCACCAGTCCAGCGGCACGGGGGGTACGACGGAGGCGGCGAGCTCGTTCTTGACCAGCAGGTTGCCCACCTGGGGCCCGTTGCCATGGGTGACCACCACCTCGATGTCACGGGTCACCAGGTCGGCGACCGAGTCCATCGCCTCCTTGGCCGCCGCGATCTGGTCCTCGGGACGCGCGCTTCCGTCGGGCGCGGTCATCGCGTTGCCGCCCAAGGCGAGCAGCACGCGTGCGGGTGCGCTCATCGGCCACCTGCCACACGCAGCGTCGCGCCGGTGGCGTAGGGGCAGGAGTCCCCGAGCAGGAAGACGATCGCCGCCGCGATCTCCTCCGGCTCGCCGACGCGGCCGAGCGGCACCTGCCGTGCGACCCGCTCCAGCCGACCGGGGTCGCCGGCAGCGGCGTGGATGTCGGTGCGCACGATGCCGGGCGCGACGGCGTTCACCCGGATGCCCCGGTCGGCGACCTCGACGGCCAGACCGGCGGTGAACGCCTCGACGCCCGCCTTGGCGGCGGCGTAGTGCACGTACTCGTGCGGGGCACCGAGGCTGGCAGCCGAGGAGGACACGTTGACGACCGCCCCGCCGTCGGCCATGTCCCGCAGCGCCCGGCGGGCCACCAGAACCGCGCCGGTGAGGTTCACCTCGATGACCCGCCGCACCACGTCAGCCGGGGTGTCCACCAGGTCCCCGATGTGCAGGGTCGCCCCGGCGTTGTTGACCAGCCCGGTCAGCTGCCCCCACTCCGCGACGGCGTTGAAGAGCGCCTCGACCTGCTCGGGGTCGGCCACGTCGGCGCGCACGGTGCGGCACGAGCCGCCTGCGGACCGCACCCGGTCGGCGGTCGCCTCGGCGGCGCCGGCGTCGCGGGAGTAGCCCAGCACCAGGTCGTGGCCCTCGGTGGCCAGCCGGGCCGCGACCGCGGCGCCGATGCCGCGGCTGCCGCCGGTGACCAGGGTCAGCGGCCTCGCCCCGGTCACGACGTCACCCAGTCCACGTCGGCGGTCGCTGCGCCCCCGGACAGGGTGGCGTAGCCGGGTCCACGGTCGAAGAACGGCTGCTCGCCGCGGCTGGCGCGCAGCGCCCCGCGCAGCGCGTCGCTGGCCGGCTCGTCCACCTCCGGGGCGTCCGAGGGCCCGGTCACCTCCACCCCGTAGTCGGCCCGGGCGCCCGCGGCGGACACCTTGCCCCACAGCACGTCGCGGGCCACCTCGTCGTACGGCCGCTCGAGCGGGTCGCCCCAGCCCCCGCCGCCGGTGGTGCGGATCCGGATCACCTCGCCGCTGCGCACCGGCTCGGCGTCGGCGAGGGCATCCACCTCCCGCTCGTTCGACCCACCGGGGTCGATGGTCACCGAGAAGGGCTTGCCGGCGCGTCCCCCGCGGACCCCCCAGCAGGACAGGATCGACCGGTCCGCGATCGACATGAAGTGCGCGTCCTTCAGCATCCGGATGTGCTTCTCGTACCCGAGGCCGCCGCGGTAGCGGCCGGCGCCGCCGCTGTCCACGGCGAGCCCGAGACGCTCGACCACGAACGGGAACCGGGACTCGGAGAACTCGGTGGGCAGGTTGCGCGAGTCGGGCACGACGTGGATGGTGTCCTCGCCGTCGGCGTAGTAGCGGCCTCCCGAGCCGCCGCCGAGCACCTCCCGCATGAGGTACGGCGCACCGGCGAGGTCGGTGCCGTAGACCCCGGTGTAGCGGATGGTCTCCTGGTCCGCCGGCATCCGCCCGTCCACGGCCTTGGCGAGCACGCCGGCGAGCACCCCCAGCAGCCGCAGAATCACGAACGTGCGGGCGTTGGTCGGAGCCGGGAACTCAGGGGTGAGCAGCGTGCCCTTGGGCGGGAAGCGCATCTCGATCAGCGGCACGACGCCCTCGTTCACGTCCAGCTCGGCCATCCGCTCGGGGCTGTCGGCCAGGTTCCGCAGGATCGGCGCGAGCCACTTCTTCAAGAAGTTGCCGTCGGCGTAGTCCCCGCAGTGGTTGATCGGGCCCTTGGCCTGCGGCGCGGTCCCGTGGAAGTCCAGCACCAGCCGTTCCCCGCCAGGGTCGCCGGCGGGGGTGCGGGTCAACGTGATCCGCTGGGTGTGCAGCTTCGGCTCCTCGACACCGTCGTGCTCGGCGTAGTCCTCCCAGACGTAGCTGCCCACCGGGATCTTGGCCAGGATCTCGCGGCGGAACGTCGCGGTGGTCTTCTCCAGCAGCGCGTCGAAGCAGCCCTCCACCACCTCCCGGCCGTAGCGGTCGAACAGCTCGGCCATCCGGCGGGCGCCCATCAGGCACGCCGAGCACTCGGCGTCGAGGTCCGCGGCCAGCGACTCGGGCATCCGCGAGTTGCGGGTCATGATCTTCAGCGCCTGCTCGCAGGGCACGCCCTGGTCCCACAGCCGGATCGGGGGGACCATCAGGCCCTCCTCGAACACGCTGGTGGCCCGGCTCGGCATCGATCCCGGGACGGCGCCGCCGATGTCGTCGTGGTGGCCGAAGGCCTGCACGAAGGCCACCACCTCCGGCCCGGTCCCGTCGTCGTGACCATCCGATCGGTTCGCTCCGCTACGCGTCGCGAACACGGGTGCGGTGACGCACAGGTCGGGCAGGTGCCCGATGCCGCCCTCGGAGAGGTAGACGTCGTTGTGGAAGAAGACGTCGCCGGGCCGCATCTGCTCGATCGGGTAGTCCCGTACCACCGGGTGCACCAGCGCCGAGTAGGACCGGCCGGTCAGCTTGCGCAGCCTGCGGTCGTGGATGCCGGCCCGGTAGTCGTGCGCGTCGCGGATCATCGGGGACCGCGAAGTGCGCCCGATCGCGGTCTCGACCTCCTTCTCCACCGAGGCCAGGTAGCCGGCCACGATCTCCACGAGCACCGGGTCCACCGACTTGGCAGAGACGTGTCCGGTCATAGGCGGTCTCCCGTCTGACAGCTCGTTCATGAGGTGCTCCTGGTGATCAGCAGGTTGCCGTGGTCGTCCACCCGAGCGGTGAAACCGGGATGCAGTGGCACCGTGGAGCTGAACTCCTCGAGCACAGCAGGCCCGCTGACCTCGTCCCCGGCCCCGAGCCGCGCCCGGTCGTAGACGCCGGCGTCCACCCAGCCGTCGAAGTACACCGGTCGGCTCCCGGTGCGCGCCTGCGCGGCTCCCCGGCCGGCCGCCAGCGGCTGCACCGGCGGAGGGCTGATGGGTCCCACCGCGGTGACCCGCAGGTTGACCCACTCGACCTGCTGGCGGTCGTCATCGCGGAAGTCGTAGTCGTAGAGCGCCCGATGCGCGTCGTGGAAGCGGTCGGCCACCGCGTCCAGCAGCGCCCTGTCCACCTCGCCGGGTGGCACGTCCACCCGCACCTCGTAGGCCTGACCGAAGTAGCGCAGGTCGGCCGAGCGGAGGAACTCCCGCTCCGGCTCGTCGAACCCCTCCCGGGCCAGGGAAGCGTCGGCGAGCCCGGTGAGCTCGGCGAGTACCGCCTGCACGTGCGCGGCGTCGAGACCTGTGTGCCGGTGCACGCTGGTGCGCACGTAGTCGTTGCGGACGTCCACGCTGAGCAGCCCGTACGCCGACAGGTTGCCGGGGTTGGCCGGGACGAGCACGCCTTCGAGGCCGAGCAGGTCCACGAGGCGGCAGGCGAGCAGCGACCCCGAGCCCCCGAAGGTGACCATGGTGAACGACCGGACGTCCAGGCCGCGGTTCACGGTGACCTGGCGCAGCGCGTTGGCCTGGTTCCAGGCGGAGATCTCCAGGATCCCGGCCGCGCACTCCCACGGCCCGAGACCGAGGCGTTCCGCGAGCGAGCCGATGCCGTTCTCCGCCAGACCCACGTCCAGGGGCACCTCGCCGCCGAGCAGGTGCGGCGGGATGCGGCCCAGCACGGCGTGCGCGTCGGTGACCGTGGGATCCTCTCCCCCGGTCCCGTAGCACATCGGCCCGGGAACGGCACCGGCCGAGTGCGGCCCCACCTTGAGGGTGCCTTCCGGTGAGATCCAGGCGACCGAGCCGCCGCCCGCGCCCACGGTCACCACGTCGATCATCGGGATCTTGCTCGGGTAGCCGCCCACGTGCCCCTCGGTGGTCAGCGCGGGCCGGCCGTCGACGACCACGGTCACATCGGTCGACGTGCCGCCGCCGTCGAGGGTGACCACCTGTCGGAAGCCGGCCCGCTCGGCGACCATCGCGGCGCCCAGCGCGCCGGCCGCCGGGCCGGACAGCACCGTGGTGATCGGCTGGTGCACGACCTCCTCGGCGCTGAGCACTCCCCCGTTGCTCTTCATGACCAGGAACGGAACCGCGCGACGGGCGCCGCCTGCACGGGGGGCTCCGCCCCCCGTGCACCCCCCGGGGTCGGTTGAGGTGGTCAAAGCGGATAGGTGGGTGGCGATGTTGGCGACGTAGCGGCGGATGTCCGGCTTGACCGCGGCGTCGACGAGGGTGGTGACCGCGCGTTCGTACTCGCGGTACTCGCGCAGCACCTCGCTGGACAAGGAGACCACCGCACCGGGGTGCTCGCGCGCCAGCACCTCGCGCATGGCCACCTCGTGCGCGTCGTTGGCGTAGGAGTGCAGGAAGCACACGCCGATGGTGTCGATGCCTCGCTCGGCGAACCAGCGGGCGGTCTCCGCGGCCCTCTCCGCGTCGAAGGGCCGGATCTCCTGCCCGTCGTGGGCCATCCGGCCCGGCACCGTGCGCACCCGGTGGACCGGGACGATCCGCTCCGGCTTCACCCAGAAGTAGGAGTTGCCATAGCCGTCGGGCACCGACTGGCGCGCGATCTCCAGGAGGAACTGGTAGCCCTCGTTGGTGATGAACCCCAGGGTGCCGACCTTGCCCTCGAGCAGCTTGTTGGTGGCGATCGTGGTGCCGTGGCCGACCGCAGCGACCGCCCCGGGCGCGGCGCCCATGAGACCCAGAACCCTGTGCACCCCGGTCATGAACCCGACCGCCGGGTCGTGCGGCGTGGTGGGGGTCTTGGTGGCCACCAGCGCTCCGGTGCGTTCGTCGACGGCCACCACGTCGGTGAACGTGCCGCCGGTGTCGATGCCGATCCGGATCGTCCTCCCGCTCACAGCTGGGGCCGCCGTTCCCCGACCCGGGTGCGCTGCTCGTAGGCGTGTGCGATCTCCAGCAGCCGCCGCTCCTGCCGCGGGGCGGCGACGATCTGGACACCGACCGGCCAGCCCTCCGGTGTGAACCCGGCCGGCACCGAGATGGCCGGGCAGCCGGTGACGCTGAGCAGGTAGGCCGAGCGCATCCAGTCCAGGTACGTCGCCTGTGGCCGGCCGTTGATCTCGGAGGGGTACTCCTGGTCGGCGTCGAACGGTGGCACCTGGCTGACCGGCAGCACCAGCGCGTCGTGCTCGGTGAAGAACAGCCGGATCTTCTCCGCGATCGACGTCATCCGCTGGTAGGCGGTGGCCACGTCGGCGCCGGAAAGGTGCTGCCCGGCCCGGATGTTGTCGACTAGGGAGGGCTTGAACGCGTCGGGGCGACGCTCGAGCATGGCGCCGTAGCGGGACCAGAACAGCCAGGCGCGCAGGGTGCGGAACACGCCCTCGGCCCCGGTCAGGTCGGGATGGTCCTCGTCCACCTTCGCTCCCGCGTCGGAGAACAGCCCGCGCTGGTCGGTGACCACCTCTGCGACGTCGTGGTCCACGTCGAAGGCGCCGCCGAGGTCCACCGAGACGGCGACCCGGAGACCGGACAGGCTCCCCCCCAGGGGCGGGGCGAACGCATCCCCCGGGGTCTCCAGCGACAGGCGGTCCCGCGTGCTGGGCCCGGCCATCACCGACAGCAGCAGGGCCAGGTCCTCGACGCTGCGGGCCAGCGGGCCGGTGACCGAGGTGAGCTCCCAGGCGTTGGGCTTGGGCCAGTTCGGCACCCGTCCCACGCTGGGCCGCAGGCCGACCACGTTGCAGAACGAGGCGGGGTTGCGCAGCGAGCCGCCCATGTCGCTGCCGTCGGCCAGGGGCACCATGCCGGCGGCGAGCCCGGCCGCGGCACCGCCGCTGGACCCACCCGCGGACCGGGACGGGTCGTAAGGGTTGAGGGTGGTGCCGAAGACCGGGTTGAAGGTGTGGCTGCCCGCCGCCCACTCGGGCACGTTGGTCTTGCCGACCACCACCACGCCGGCCCTCCGGATGCGCTCGGCGAGCAGCTCGTCGCGCTTGGAGATGTAGTCGCTGCGCAGCGGGGAGCCGAATGTGGTACGCCAGCCGGCCACCTCATGGGTGTCCTTGAACGCGTGCGGCAACCCGTGCAGCGGGCCGAGCTCGGCACCGGCCGCGGTCTGCTCGTCTGCGGCGCGGGCCTGCTCGCGGGCCCGGTCCGGGTCGAGGCTGACCAGGGCGTTCACGCGCGGGTTGGTCGCCGCGATCCGTTGCAGGTGCAGCTCGAGCAGCTCACGGGCGGAGATCTGCTTGGCCGCCACGGCGGCAGCCATCGCCCGTGCGGGACTGTAGACGTCGATGTCAGGCATGGCCTCAGTGTCGCCGTCCCGCGATCCAGGCACCCACCACGGCCCCTACCAGCGCCGCGGCCGCGCCCACCACGACACCGGCCGCGAACCCGGGGCCGACCCCCGGTGTCGGTCGTGGTGCGGTGAACACGGCGCCGGGCGGAGCCTCGACCGGTCCGGCGGCTCCGGCCACGGGCGCTTCGCCCGCCGCCGTGGTCCCGGCGAGCAGCACCGCGTCCACGTTGCGGAAGAACTCGTCGGCCATCTTCTTCGACGCGCCGGTGAGCATCCGCTGCCCGACGCCGCCGATCATCCCCCCGACGACTGCCTCGGCGTCGTAGGACAGCAAGGTGCCGCCCTCCGGGTGGTCCTCGAGGCGGACCGCGACCTCGGCGCCGATCGTGCCGGGCGCACCGGCGCCTTGCGCGTGCATCCGGAACGACGCGGGCTCCTGGTGGTCGCTGAGCCGCACCTCCCCGTCGTACACGCCCTTGATCGAGCCGACACCGGCGGCCAGCGTCATCTTGTAGGCATCCGAGCCGACTGCCTCCAGCCGGCGGCAGCCCGGGATCGTGGCCACCAGGACCGCCGGGTCGTTGAGTGCCTTCCACACCCTGGCCCGGTCGGCAGCCAGGGTGGTGGTGCCGTTGATGTTCATGCGTGGTTCCTTCGCAGGTCGAACAGCTCGCTGGGGCTCAGCGGCATGCGGCGGACGGGGATCTGCTCGGCGTCCTCGATCGCGGCGGCGATCGCCGCCGATCCGGGGATCACACCGGCCTCGCCGGCGCCCTTGACCCCGAGGGGGTTCAGCGGGGAGGGGGTGACCAGGTGGTCGATCTCCACGGTGGGAACCTCCGAGGCGTAGGGCATGAGGAAGTCCATGAACGAGGCGTTCAGCAGCTGGCCGTTCCCGTCGTAGACCATCCGCTCGTAGAGGGCGCCGCCGACGCCTTGCGCGACACCTCCGTGGATCTGCCCTTCCACGATCATCGGGTTGACCAGCGTGCCGCAGTCGTGGACCACGCAGTACCGCAGGATGCGCACCTCGGCGGTGTCCGGGTCGGTCTCCACCACGACCGCGTGCATGCCGTTGGCGAAGGTGGAGCGGGTCGGCGAGTAGTAGTCGACGGCCTCCAGCCCGGGCGCCTCCCCGGGGGCGACCGGCGGGATGTCCGGGTCGGCCGGTGCGGCGAACTGGGTGGCGGCGGCCGCTGCCTGGTCGAACGCGTAGCGCAGCGGGTTGGACAGCACGGCGACCGTGCCCAGCTCGATGCCGGCCTCCGGCGCGCCCGCCACCTGGATCCGGCCCTCGACGACCTCGAGGTCTTCCACGGCGGCCTCCAGCGCGCTGGACGCGATCCGTAGTGCCTTCTCGCGCACCTTCCGGGCGGTCAGCGCCACCGCGCTGCCGCTCATCACCGCGGTCCGGGAGGCGAACGTGCCGACGGCGTACTTGAAGCGCCGGGTGTCCCCGGTGGTCACCCGGATCCGTTCGAACGGCACCCCCAGCTCGTCGGCGACGATCTGGGCGAGCATGGTCGCATGACCCTGGCCCTGGCTGGTCAGACCGGTGGACACCACCACCGTGCCGTCGGTCTCCACCCGCACGTGCCCGCCCTCGTAGGGGCCGACGCCGGTGCCCTCCACGTAGCAGGCAAGCCCGATCCCGACCCGGCGGCCCTCGGTGCGGGACTGCTCCCGGAAGGCCTCGAACTCGTCCCAGCCGACCAGCTTCTTCAGCTTGTCCAGTGCCGCCGGGTAGTCGCCGGAGTCGTAGACCAGCGGCCGGCCGTCCTGGAAGACCAGGCCCTGGTCGTAGGGCATCTCCGCGGGTTGGATGAAGTTCCGCTCGCGCACCACGGTGCGGTCCAGGCCCCGCTCCGCGGCGATGGCGTCCATGGTCCGCTCCATGACGAAGCAGCCCTGGGGGCGGCCGGCTCCGCGGTACGGCGTCACCATCACCGTGTTGGTGTAGAGCGAGGTGAACTCGACCCGGTACACCCCCGGCTTGTAGGGGCCGAGCAGCTGGGTGGCGGTGATGATCGGCACGATGAGGCCGTAGGGCACGTAGGCGCCGTTGTCGTGCCAGAAGCGCACCGACAGGCCGAGCAGCCGGCCGTCGTCGTCGTAGCCCACGCGGACGTGGTGGAGCTGACCGCGCTCGTGGGCGCTGGACACGAAGTGCTCGCGCCGGTCCTCGGTCCACTTCACCTGCTGGTGCAGCCGGCGGGCCGCCCACGGCACCAGCACCTCCTCCGGCCACGGGTGCACGATCTTCACACCGAACCCGCCGCCCACGTCGGGGGTCACCACCTCGACCCGGTCGACGGGCAGCCCGAGCTTGGCCGCCACGGCCTGGCGGACGCTGGTCGCGGCCTGGGTCGAGGTGTGCATCAGCAACGACCGGTCGTCGTCGTCCCAGCGGGCGAGCACGCCCTTGCCCTCCAGCGGTGTGGACGCGCTCCGCTCGATCTCGAAGTCCAGCTCGAGGACGTGCGGGGCGGCGTCCACCGCCGCGTCGGCGTCCCCGGTCTGCTGCACCATCACGGCGGACACGTTGCCGGGCACGTCCTCGTGCACCAGGTGCTCCGCGGCCCGCGCCACCTCGACACCCACCACGGCCGGGAGGGGGGCGTACTCGACGCGGATCCGCGCCACGGCGTCCTCGGCGACGTAGCGGTCCCGAGCCACCACCATCACCACCGCCTCCCCCACATGGTTGACCTCGTCGCGGGCCAGCGCGTACTGGGTGCGGCCGTGGGTCAGGGCGGGGTGCGGGATGAGAAGGGGCAGCGGCTCGCCCATCCGCGACGCGGTGTCCGCGGCGAGGTCGTCGTAGGTGTAGACGGCGACCAGGCCCTCGACGTCGAGGGCCTCGGTCACGTCGATGTCGAGGACCCGCGCGTGCGCGTGCGGACTGCGCACGAAGGCCGCCTCGAGCGCGTCGTGCGCGAGGTCGTCCAGGTAGCGCCCGTCACCGCCGGCCAGCCGGAGGTCCTCGGTCCTGGGGACCCGCTCGCCGAACATCCGCGTGCTCATCCCCCACCCCCGATGGCGTCGCGACCGGGCACCGTCGACTCCGCCGCGCGCAGCACCGCGGCCACGATGTTCTGGTAGCCGGTGCACCGGCACAGGTTCCCCGAGATGGCCTCCCGGGCCTCGGGCTTCGTCGGCGCCCGGTTCTCGCGCAGGAACGCGGTCACGGTCGTGATGAAGCCGGGGGTGCAGAAGCCGCACTGCAGGGCGTGGCAGTCGCGGAAGGCCGCCTGCACCGGCCCCAGCGAGCCGTCGTCCGCCCGGCAGCCCTCGACGGTGGTGACCTCGGCTCCGTCGACGCTGACGGCGAAGAGCAGGCACGAGCGCATCGGCGCACCGTCGACCAGCACCGTGCAGGCGCCGCAGACCCCGTGCTCGCACCCCACGTGGGTCCCGGTGAGGCTGAGGTCGTGCCGAAGCACGTCGGACAGCAGCCGTCGGGCCGGCACGTCGACCTCCCGGTAGGTGCCGTTGACCCGAAGGCTCACGTGGACCAGGCTCTCTGTGGTCACCCCTGCCCCCCCTGCTTCGTGCGGGCCCCCAGGGTGGCCTCGTCGACGGCCCTCGCGGTGAGCACGCGGGCCAGGTGACGGCGGTAGTCGACGGTCGCGTGGATGTCCGGCTCGGGCTCGATCCGGGCGTCGACCAGCGAGTCGCGCGCACCGGGGTCCAGGTCACTCCCGCTGCCCCGCACCGCCGGGGTCAGATCGACCAGGACGGCAGACGGCCCCACCCCCACCAGCGCCGCCCGCGCCGACGCGATCGCGCCCGCCGGGTCGACCACCACCAGGGCGGCCACCCCGCACAGGGCGAAGTCGCCGTGGCGGCGACTGACCTCCACGAACGACGTACCGGCGCCTGCCGGCGGCCGCTGGAACCGGGCCGCCACCGCCAGCTCCCCGGTGTCGACAGCGGTGCTCATCGGGCCCAGGGAGAAGTCGGCCGCCGCGACTGCACGGTCCCCGTGGGCGGAGCGGAGCTCCACCGAGCCGCCGAGCAGCAGCAGCACCGCCGGCAGCTCGCTGGCCGGGTCCGCGTGCACGAGGCTGCCCACCACCGTGCCGCGGTTGCGGATCGTCGGGTGGGCGACGTGCGCCAGCGCCTGCGCCAGCAGCGGCGCCGCGGCGCGGACCGCGGGCTCACGCTCCAGGCGGGCCTGCCGGACGGTCGCGCCCACCCGGACGTCGGCGGAGCGGACCTCCACCGTGTCCAGCTCGACCAGCCCGTTGATGTCGACGACATGCTCGGGGGCGGACAGCCGCATCGACATCAACGGCACCAGGCTCTGCCCGCCCGCGAGCACCTTGCCGTCGCCACCGACCGCAGCCAGCAGCTGCACCGCCTCGTCGACGGTGCCCGGCCGGTGGTAGGTGAACGGGGGAGGCTTCATGCCGCGGAGTCAGTGTCGCGGCTGGTACGGCCCGCGGTGGGCCGGCTCCGGTGGTTCCTGGGTCCCCTGCTGGGTCTGCTCTGCCTGGTCCGCCTGGTCCGTCTGCACTCCGGGGCGCTCCACCACGATCAGGCTCACGTCCTCGTCGAGCAGCTCACGCGGTGCGATGGCCCGCGAGGCGTGGTAGGCGACCAGCACCACGATGGTGCCCAGCGCGATCCCACCCAGGGTGAAGTTCTTGGAGAACACCAGCGAGGTGCTGCCGATCGCGATGATGATCCCGGCCGCGACCGGCACCAGGTTCACCGGGTTGGCGAAGTCGACCCGGTTCTCCTTCCAGATCTTGGCGCCGAGCAGGCCTATCATGCCGTAGAGCACCACGGTGATGCCGCCGAGCACGCCACCCGGCGTTGCCGAGACCAGGGCTCCGAACTTCGGGCACAGCCCGAACAGGATCGCGACAACGGCCGCGACGTAGTAGGCGGCCGTGGAGTACACCCTGGTGGCCGCCATGACGCCGATGTTCTCGGCGTACGTCGTGGTCGGCGACCCGCCGACCACGCTGGCGAGCACGGTTCCGAAGCCGTCGGCCGCGATGGCCCGGCCCATGACAGGGTCAAGGTCGCGCTTGGTCATCTCCGCGACCGCCTTCACGTGGCCGGTGTTCTCCGCGACCAAGGCGATCACCGCGGGCAGCATCAGCAGGATGAACGTCAGGCTGAAGCTCGGCGCGTGCCAGCCGACCACACCGTGGGCGAAGTCGCTGTGCGGCGGGAACCCGAACCAGTTCGCGGCCTTCACCCCGGACCAGTCAACGCGGTCGTGCGGGAAGGCGGTGGCCACGCAGTACGTGCCCTCCGGCGAGCAGGGCTTGCCGTTGGGTCCCAGGAGGTTCTGGCCGGGCAGCACCGAGGTGATCGGGCCGAACCACCGGTCGAAGAGCCAGGACAGCACGTAGCCCACGACCAGGCCCAGGAAGACGGCGATCCGGCCGAAGAACCCCCGCAGACCGACCGCCATCAAGATCACGACTGTCATCGTGATGAGCGCGATCCACTGGTCCTGCGGCCAGTACACGGTGGCCACCACCGGTGCAAGGTTGAAGCCGATCAGCATGACCACCGCGCCGGTGACGACCGGAGGGAGCACCTTGTGCAGCGCTCCGGGCCCGGCCCGGTGGATCAGCAGTCCGACCACGGCCAGCACCACCCCGGCCACCAGCACGGCCCCGGTCACGTCCGCCGGCGTCCCGTGCAGGGCGTAGATCGCGGCGGCACCGCCCACGAAGGACGCCGAGGTGCCCAGGTAGCTGGGCACCTTGCCCTGCACGATCAGCAGGAAGCAGATCGTGGCGATCCCGCTCATCAGGATCGCCAGCTGGGGGTTCAGCCCCATGATGAGGGGGAACACGAAGGTGGCGCCGAACATGGCCACCACGTGCTGCGCCCCCAGACCTGCCGTGCGACCCCACGACAGCCGCTCGTCGGGCGCCACCGACTTGCCCAGCGGCGGGGTCTTCCCCCCGTAGACGACCTTCCATCCGACGGCCATGCGTTCCTCCAGGCCCAGGCACCGGTCGCGCCGGCGCGTCCTCACGATGTGACCAGCCTCACCCGAGAGCCACCGCTCACTGTGCACCAGTCGCGGCCGCACGCAAAGAGCCCGCGCCGGTCAGTTGGTGCTGAATCACCGGGCCGCGGAATGGCAGACTCTGCCAGTCCGGGAGTGCACGCTCACAAAGCGCGCATCGCCACGATCCGCAGGGCCAGGGCCAGGTCCAGGCGTAGGTTCGCGTCGTGGGTGAACGGCCCGACGATCCGCTCCAGCTTCGCGATCCGGTACCGCAGCGTGTTGTAGTGGAAGTGCAGCACGCGGGCGGCCTCGGCCACGTTGAGGTTGCTGTCGAGCAGCACCCTCAGGGTCTCCCGCAGCGATGTCGCCTCCGGGCTCGGGCCGGCCAGCTGCCTCAAGGTCTGCTGCGCGAAAGTGACGAGCTCGCGGTCGTCGTCGATGAGGCTGAGCAGCCGGAACACCCCGAGGTCGTCGAAGTGCACCACGGCTCCCGGCCCGTGCAGCCGCTGCCCCACCGCCATCGCCCGGCGGGCCTGCTCGTAGGCCGCCGGCAGCGCCTCCACGGACTCCACCGTCCGGCTCACCCCGGCGGCGAACGGGCGCCGGCCACCACCACCGTCACCGCGCACGGACCGGACCGCGCGGGCCACCACCTCACCCGGCGCCTCGCCCGTCACCGGCAGCAGCGCGACCACCTCGGAGGCGAACCCGATGACCGGGGCCGTCGGGTCCTGGCCGCCGACCACGGTGGCCCATGCGGCGGCGAACCTTTCGAGCTCCCGCGCGCCCCGGTACCCGCCTGAGGGCGGCGGCTTCTTCCCGTTCTCCGGCCCGTTCCCCGGACCGTTCCCCGAACCGTTCCCCGAACCGTTCTCCGAACCGTTCTCCAGGGCCGCCACCACCACGACCATCGGCCGGTCCAGGTCCCAGCCCAAGGTGGCGGCGTGCGCGCGCACCGCGTCCAGCCCGCCGGCCCGCCCGGCCAGGACGTCCCTGAGGAAGTCCCCGCGGTACTTGTTCTCCACCGCGGTGACCGCGACCTCGGTGCTCAGACAGATAGCGGCCACCGCGGCTGCCCGCTCGAGCACGGCCAGGTCGACGTCGCTGAGCACTCGCTCGGGGTCGAACACCGCGAGCCGGCCATGGTCGATGCCACCGGCGCTGATCGCCACCACGGCGTGCGAGCCGGGCAGCGGGTCCCGGACGTGCACTCCCGGCCGGCAGATCTCGGTGCGGAAGCGGCCGCTCTCGTGGAACGCCGGTGAGGCCCGCAGTGCCTTCAGCTGAGCAGGGTCCCCGGCCTCCGCCATGACCCGGCCGTCGCTGGTGGTCACCAGGGCCGCCCCGCCGAACAGCAGGCTCACGGCGGCGGCCACGTCGACGACTCCTCCTCCCGACAGGACCACGTCGACGAGGCGGCGGTGGGTCTGCTCGCTGCGCTCGAGCAGGGGCACCCGCTCGCTGGCCAGGCTGGAGAACACCTGCGTCAGCACGGAGTCGAACCCGAGCCCGTCGGGCACCACGATGACCGGGAAGCCGCGCTGGTCCGCCTCCAGCAGCATCGGCTCCGGCAACGCGTCCAGGTAGCGGTGCAGCTTCACCGCGAGCGCGGAGACGCCCCGGTCGTCGAGGTCGACGACCAGGCCGGGAAGGCCCTCGGTGGCCGCGCGCAGCGGGTAGCCGGTGGTCAGCAGCAGCCCCTCCGGCTTGGCCCACACCGCGATGTCGGGGACCTCCATGACGTTCACCCCGCGCACCGCGCGACCTAGGCCCGAGCCGCCCGCCAGGAGCTTCGCACCCGAGAACGCCGGCAGGGTCAGCATCCCGGCCACGGTCAGGGACGGGGCTGGCAACTCCACCCCGGAACCGGCCCGATGATTGGCAACTTTGCCCATGCACCGGGACCGTACCGGAGCCCTATCGTCGAGGATGTGCCATCACGCGAGATTCCGTGTGCCGCCTCGATCCTCACCGCCCCGCTGTGGGACTCCTCCCACCTCGCGCTCACCGAGGTGGCCCGGACCCGGGTCAGCCTCCACTACGAGACCGGCGACCCGCGCGTCCCGACGCTGTGCCTGTGCACCCCCCGGGCCGTTCGGCTGCCGAACACCGTGCTGACACCGGTCCTGCCGCCCCCCGCAGCCCATGGGCCTCGGGCCGCCCTCGTCGCCGGCGACGGCGGGCTCCGTGCCGCCGGCATGGTCTGGCGGGTGGCCCGGTGGTGGCGGCCGCCCGCCCCGCGGGACCTGCCGGTGCCCGCCGACCTCCCGGCGCCCGTGCCCCTGCCGGAGACGGCGCTGGCCGCGGACCGGCAGCCCGACTCGTCGTACAGGGGTCTGGACCCTGACCGGCTGGTGGGTGCCGGGGCCGGGCTCACGCCCGCAGGGGACGACGTGCTCGCCGGCGCGCTGGTCACGGCGCGCGCGACCGACGACCCGAGGTTGGAAGGCTGGCGCCGGACCACGCGGGCGGCCATGGCCCGGCACCGGACGACGGCGGTCTCGCGGGGGCTGCTGCAGGCCGCCCTGGACGGCTACTCCACCCCCGAGCTGGCAGGCTGCCTCGAGGCCGTGTGCCGGGGGCTGGATGCGGCCGAGTCGCTCGAGAGGCTGCTCGCCGTCGGGCACAGCTCGGGCGTCGCCCTGTGGCAGGGCGTCGGCCACACCCTGCGCACACGCTCGACGAGGAGAGCGGCTGCATGACAGACACCACCCGCAAGGAGCTGCGGCTGCGCACCGGCAGCTACCTGGACTCGGTCACGCTGATGCAGGTGAGCAAGCGGGTCGCCGCACTGCCCGGGGTGTCCGCGGCTCTCGTGGCGATGGCCACCGACCTCAACCTCGAGCTTGCCCGGGACCTGGGCTTCGACCCGCCCGCGGTCTCCCCCAACGACATGCTGCTCGCCGTCGAGGCCTCCGACGAGGACGCCCTGCGCCGTGCCTTCGCCGAGGCCGACGCCGCTCTTTCCGAGCGTCCGACCGGCGAGCTCACCGTGAGCGGCCGGCCCAGCCCCGCCACGGTCCGGGCCGCGGCGCGCGGCTCGTCCGCGTCGGTCGCGCTCATCTCCACCCCCGGGGAGCATGCCTTCCTCGACGCGATCGACGCGATCGACGCCGGGCTGCACACGATGGTCTTCAGCGACAACGTGCCGCTGGAGCAGGAGGTCGCGCTCAAGGCGTACGCCGCGCGCACCGGCGTCCTGGTGATGGGGCCCGACTGCGGCACCGCCGTGATCGGCGGCGTCGGTCTCGGGTTCGCCAACGTGGTCCGCCCCGGGCCGGTCGGCATCGTGGCCGCATCCGGCACCGGGGCCCAGCACCTGATGAGCCTGCTCGACGGTGCAGGGGTCGGGATCTCCCACTGCGTCGGCGTGGGAGGCCGGGACCTCAGCGCCGCGGTGGGCGGGGCGTCCACACGGCGTGCGCTGGACCTGCTGGCGGCCGACGACGGCACCGAGCAGGTCGTGGTGGTCTCCAAGCCGCCGGATCCCGGGGTCGAGCAGGCCGTGCGCACGCACGCGCGGTCCCTCGGCAAGCCGGTGGCCTTCGGCCTGCTCGGCCCTGACGGCAGCACCCTGACCGAGCTGGCCCGCGAGGTCGTCGAGAGCGGCGGGCGGCCCTGGGACGAGCCGGGGCAGCGTCCCGGTGACCTGGTCGGTGCGGGCACCCGCTCGAGCGGCTGGCTGGTAGGGCTGTTCAGCGGCGGCACCCTCTGCGACGAGGCGATGCTGCTGGCCAGCGCCGAGCTGGGCCCGATCTCCTCGAACATCCCGCTGCGTCCCGAGTGGGCGCTGGCCGACCCCCTGGTGCCACACGGCCACACCATGGTCGACCTCGGCGACGACCGGCTCACCCGCGGACGCCCGCACCCGATGATCGACCAGAGCATCCGGCTGGAGGCGCTCTCCCGGGCGGTGGCGGCACCGGACACGGGCGTGGTCATGGTCGACGTGGTGCTCGGGCTCGGCGCCGCGGAGGACCCGGCCGGCGAGCTGGCCGGCGCCGTGCGCAAGGCCACCGCCGCCGGCATCCCGGTCGTGGCGACCGTGGTGGGCACCCGGGACGACCCGCAGGGCCTGCACCGGCAGGTCGACACCCTGAACGAGGCAGGGGCCTGGGTGTTCATGTCCAACGCAGCGGCGGTCGGCTGCGCCGTACGCCTGCTCAGGAACGAGGAGACCGCACGATGACGACCTCGCTGTCCACTCCCACCGAGGTGGTCACTGCCGGCGCGGCGCTGTTCACGCAGGCCCTCGAGCGCCAGGGGGTGCCGGTGACCAGCGTCGACTGGCGCCCGCCGGTCCCCGGCACCGGCGATGCGCTGACCAGGGTGCTGGCCGATCCGCGCCGGGCCGCCGCCAACGAGGCGGCGCTGCGGGAGATGCTCTCGGCGCAGGCGGCGCTGGTCGACGTGCTGCCGGCCCGCGAGGCGCTCGGCCTCGAGCGCGGGCAGTTCCTGCACGCAGGCCCGCCGGTGGACTGGGAGCGCGCCTCCGGGCCGATGCGCGGCGCGCTCATCGGCGCGATGCTGTTCGAGGGGATGGCCGACACCCCGGAGGCGGCGGAGACCGCGCTGGCCACCGGTGAGGTGAGCTGGGAACCGTGCCACCACCGCGGCGCGGTGGGGCCGATGGCCGGCGTGGTGTCGCCGTCGATGTGGATGTTCGCGCTGCGGGACGAGACGCACGACAACACCGCCTGGTGCTCGCTGAACGAGGGTCTGGGCAAGGTGCTGCGGTACGGCGCCTACTCCGGCGAGGTCATCGACCGGCTGCGGTGGATGACCAACGCGCTAGGACCGCTGCTCCAGCGCGCGGTGCGATCGCTGGCCCCGGTCGACATCAAGGCGATCGTCGCGCAGATGGTGCAGATGGGCGACGAGGGCCACAACCGCAACCGGGCCGGCACGCTGATGTTCCTGCGGGAGGTCCTCCCGGCGCTCATCGACTCCGGTGCGCCGACCGAGCAGGTGGCCGCGGCGGTGCGCTTCGTCGCCGGCAACGACCACTTCTTCCTCAACCTGGTGATGCCGGCCTGCAAGCTGCAGACCCGGGCGGCGGCCGACCAGCCGGGCTCCACAGTGGTCACCGTGATGGCCCGCAACGGCACCGACTTCGGGATCCAGACCGCCGGCACCGGGGACCGATGGTTCACCGCCCCGGCCCACACCCCGGAGGGCCTGTTCCTCGGCGCCTACGGCCCGGAGGACGCCAATCCCGACATCGGCGACTCCACGATCGCCGAGACGGCCGGGCTCGGGGGGTTCGTGATGGCGACGGCGCCGGCGATCGTCGGGTTCGTTGGCGGCAGCGTCCCGGACGCCCTGGCCACCACCCGGGCGATGTACGACATCACCGTGGGCGAGAACCCCGCGTTCGCGCTGCCCATCCTCGACTTCCGCGGCGCTCCCACCGGCATCGACGTCTCCGCGGTGCTGCGCAGTGGTGTGCTGCCGCAGATCAACACCGGCATGGCCGGCCGGGTCGCCGGCACCGGTCAGGTGGGCGCCGGCCTGGTCACCCCGCCCCTGGACTGCTTCGTCCAGGCGATCCACACGCTGGCCGAGAACGCTCCGCCGCTCAGTCGTTCCGCGACGGGCGGCCCTGCTGCTGGTTGATCAGGGCACGCACCGCGCGCACCTGGGCGGTCGCCCGACCGCCGTCCGCGCTCTGGATGGCCATCGCCGACACGGCGGTCCCGTCGCTGAGGTCGATGACCGCCCACGGCCCGCCCGGCCGCAGCGTGATGGCCACCAGCTGGTTCCAGTGGAAGCTGCGCTTGCGGTAGCCGTTCACGATGGTCACCCCGTCCTCGCGGGCCACCAGCCGGCAGCGGGCCAGCCCCGCCGCGATCACTGCGAGCACGAGCGCGAAGAACCCGCCCGTCAGCCGCTCCAGCAGCGAGAACTCGGCCCGGATGTGCGCCGGGAGCGCGAACCAGGCGACCAGGCAGACGGCGAGCAGCATCCCGCCGAACACGAACACCGCGAACCGCACGCCGAGCGGCCTGAAGGTGTGCGGCAGCTTCGGTGGCGGAGCCTCAGAGCCGGCAGGCATGGATGTCCGTCACCAGGATTCCACGGGCGCCGAGCTCGTAGAGCCCGTCCATCAGCCGTTGCGCCCCCTCCCGCGGCACCATCGCCCGCACGGCCACCCAGCCCTCGCGGTGCAGCGGTGACACGGTGGGACTCTCGATACCGGGGGTCAGCGCGACCGCTTCCTCGACCCGCTCCTCCCGGATGTCGTAGTCCATCATCACGTACGCCCGAGCCACCAGCACCCCGCGGACGCGCCGCTCGAAGATGTCGAAGCCCAAAGGCATCTCCGCACCCGTGCGAGCGATCACCACCGCCTCGGACTCCATGATGGTCTCGCCGACCAGCGACAGCCCGGCCTGGCGCAGCGTGCTGCCGGTCTCCACCACGTCGGCGATCGCGTCGGCCACCCCGAGCTGCACGCTGGTCTCCACGGCACCGTCGAGCCGGATCACTGTCGCGTCGATGCCCCGCTCCTCGAGGAACCGGCGCACCACTCCGTCGTACGACGTGGCGATCCGCTTGCCGGCCAGGTCGGCGGTGTTCGACACCGTGCCGGGCGGAGCGGCGAACCGGAAGCGGGACCGTCCGAACCCGAGCGAGAGCACCTCCTCGGCCTTCGCGCCGGAGTCGCGGAGCAGGTCCCGCCCGGTCACGCCGAGGTCCAGGGTCCCCTCCCCGACGTAGAGCGCGATGTCCCGGGGGCGCAGGTAGAAGAACTCGACCTCGTTCTCGGGGTCGTTGAGCGCGAGCTGCTTGCTGTCGCTGCGCTGGGCGTAGCCCGCCTCGCGCAAGATGTCGGAGGCCGCTGCGGACAGCGCGCCCTTGTTGGGGACAGCGATGCGCAGGAACCGCTGGTTCATCGGGCGCCTTTCACAGGTGGGCGTAGACGTCGTCGAGAGACAGTCCGCTGGCCAGCATGAGCACCTGCGCCTGGTAGAGCAGCTGGCTGACCTCTTCCGCGGTCCGCTGCGGTCCCTCGTGCTCGGCGGCCATCCAGGACTCCGCCGCCTCCTCGACCAGCTTCTTGCCGATCGCGTGCACCCCCGCGTCCAGAGCGCGCACCGTGCCCGAGTCCTCGGGACGGGTCTGCGCCTTGACGCTGAGCTCGTGCCAGAGCTCCTCGAACGTCTTCATCGCCTCTGCTTCCCTCGTGCCCGCGTGCATGCCACGCGGGCCCAGCCTACGGCGTACGACGCCGAGGAGGTCGACCCGTCCCAACCCCCGAGGGGGCCGCCGCCTCGTCGGTCGCTCAGCCCTCGGCGTCGAGCTCGTAGCCGCGGCGGATCCGGCGCAGCGTGGACGCGGTGACCAGCGCTGCCGACGTGGCGTCGTAGCCCTTGTCCTCCGAGGACCCTTCCAGGCCGGCGCGGTCCAGCGCCTGCTGCTCGGTGTCGCAGGTGAGCAGCCCGAACCCGATCGCCGCGCCGGAGTCCAGCGCCACCCGGCCCAGCCCGTCGGTGGCCGCCTGGCAGACGTAGTCGAAGTGGGGAGTGCCGCCGCGGATGACCGCGCCGAGTGCGACCACCGCCTCGTACCCCTTCTCGGCGAGCGCGGCGGCCACCACCGGCAGCTCGAAGGACCCGGGCACCCGCACCACCAGCGGCACCTCCACCTGGTACTCGTCGAGCGCCCGGCGGGCTCCGCCGATCAGCCCGTCCATGACCCGCTCGTGCCAGCAGGACGCGACCACGGCGATCCGGAAGTCGTGGCAGTCGATCGGGTGGGTGTCGGGGGATCCTTCGCCGGTCACGTGCGTTCTCCTTCCGTCGCAGCCGCCCCGGTGTCGGGCTCGGCAAGGTCCGGCAGATGGTGACCCATCCGGTCCCGCTTGGTCAACAGGTAGGCGAGGTTGTGGTCGTTGGGCCGGGGGGTCAGCGGCACCCGCTCGGTGACCGCGACGCCGTACGTCTCGAGCTCCTTGGTCTTGGCGGGGTTGTTGGTCAGCAGCCGCACCGAGGTCACCCCCAGGTCGCGCAGGATCTGGGTGGCCGCACCGTAGTGCCGGGCGTCGGCCGGCAGCCCGAGATCGAGGTTGGCGTCGACGGTGTCCCGGCCTCCGTCCTGCAGCTGGTAGGCCTGCAGCTTGGCGACCAGGCCGATGCCGCGGCCCTCGTGCCCGCGCAGGTACACCACCACCCCGCGCCCCTCGGCCACGATCCGGGCCATCGCCTCGGCCAGCTGCGGGCCGCAGTCGCAGCGCCGGGACCCGAACACGTCGCCGGTCAGGCACTCGGAGTGCACGCGGGTGAGCACCGGGCCACCGTCGGCCAGGGACGCCGGATCGCCGTACACCAGGGCCACGTGCTCGGACCCGTCGATGGTGATCCGGTAGCCGTAGGCGCGGAACTCCGCGAGCTCCGTGGGCAGCCGGGTCTCCGCGACCCGCACGACGTGGTTCTCGTGCCGACGCCGGTGGTGGATGATCTGCTCGATCGCGACCATCCGCAGGCCGTGCTCGTCGGCGAACTCGCGCAGCTGCTGGCCGCGTTTCATGCTGCCGTCGTCGTTGACGATCTCAGAGATCACACCGGCCGGCTCCAGCCCGGCCAGCCGCGCCAGGTCGACCGAGGCCTCGGTGTGCCCGGGGCGGACCAGCACGCCGCCCTCCTGGTACCGCAACGGGAACACGTGCCCGGGCTGCACGATCTCGAAGGGCTCGGTCGCCGAGTCGATGAGGGTACGCACCGTGCGCGAGCGGTCGGCGGCGGAGATCCCGGTGGTGACGCCGTCGCGGGCGTCCACGGAGACGGTGTACGCCGTGCGCATCCGCTCCCGGTTGTGCGGGGTCATCAGCGGGATGCTCAACCGGTCCAGGACGGCCGCGGTCACCGGGGCGCAGATCACCCCGGAGGAGTGCCGGATGGTGAACGCCATCAGCTCCGGGGTGCAGCGGGCCGCGGCGAACACCAGGTCGCCCTCGTTCTCGCGCTCCTCGTCGTCGACGACCACCACCGGCTTGCCGGCGCGGATGTCGGCCAGTGCGTCCTCGACGGTGTCCAGACGGACAGCCGGTGCCGCGTTCATGATGACAGCACCTCGGCGGTCTCGGCCGGCCGGTCCGGCCGCTCCTGCCGCTGCACCCGGACCCAGGTCACGAAGCCCCACAGACAGAACGCGCCGTAGACGATGTACATCGTCGCCGAGGGGTAGTACCCGGCCGCCAGCAGCAGCGGCACCCCCACCACGTCGACGGCGATCCAGGTGAGCCAGAACTCTGTCCAGCCGCGGGCCATCCCGTAGGTGGCCAGGATGGACCCGGTGAGGATCCAAGCGTCGGACAGCGGCCCCCAGGAGCCGAGGGCCTTGAGCACGAAGTAGAACACCACGGTGCCGACGACCGCGAACGCCAGCATCTGCAGCCTGCCTGATGTACCCGCCCAGCGGGGCGCGATCGCGCCGTCGGGGCTCTCCTGGCTCCGGACGGCCCGGCGCCAGCGCCACCACCCGTAGGCGGAGACGGCCAGGAAGAACACCTGCCGGCCCGCCTGCCCCCACAGGTCGTGCGCCTGTGGCTTGGCGAGCACGCCGCCGACGAACACCGTGAACAAGATGAGGTTCCCGAGGATCCCCACCGGCCATGCCCAGGTCTGGCGGCGCATGCCGCCGATCGCGCTGGCCAGCCCGAACAGGTTGCCCAGCACCTCCCGCACGAGCACCTGTCCGCCTGCGACGGTGAAGGTCCCCTCGAGAAGCCAGTCCAGCGGGTTCATGCGTGCTCCTGTCCGTGTCCTTGGAGCTGCCGCTCCACGTACTTGCCGATGACGTCCACCTCGAGGTTCACCGGTTCGCCGGGCGCCCGTGCGCCCCACGTCGTGCGCCGCAGGGTCTCCGGGATCAGCGACACCGAGAACCATCCGTCCTGCGTGGCGCCGGCGCCGGAGACCTCCACCACGGTCAGGGAGACCCCGTCGGCGGCGATCGAGCCCTTGGCCACGACGTACCGGCCAAGCGCCGCAGGCAACGAGACGCGCACTAGGTCCCAGTGCTCGGAGGGCTCCCGGGACAGCACGGCGCCGGTGCCGTCGACATGCCCGGACATCAGGTGGCCGCCGAGCCGTGTCGTGGGGGTGACGGCGCGCTCCAGGTTCACCCGGTCTCCTGTCGTGCGGTTCCCCAGCGTCGTCTTGCTCAGCGTCTCCCGCATCACGTCGGCGGCGAACGTCTGGTCGTCGACCTCGGAGAGGGTCAGGCAGCAGCCGTCGACGGCGATGGAGTCGCCGGGGCGCGCGTCCGTGAGCAGCTCGGGACAGCGCACGCCGAGCCGGACCGCGTCCCCCTGGTCCTCGACGAAGGCGACCGTTCCCAGTCCTTCCACGATTCCGGTGAACACCTCAGCCTCCTCGGGGCCGGTCCGCGGGCGGCTTGGCGGCCGGGGTCATGGTGAGCCTCACGTTGCGGTCCTCTCCTTCGCCGAGCGTGGTCACGTCCACGACAGACAGCCGGCGCGCGTCGGCCAGGGTGTCGATGCCCAGCGCGCCGACGCTGGCCGGCCCGGAACCGAGCAGCACCGGGGCGAGGTAGGCGACCACCTCGTCGACGTACCCGGCGCCGAGGAAGGCGGCCGCCAGGATGGGTCCCCCCTCCAGCAGCACGTGCCGACGTCCGCGGGCGAACAACCGCCTCAGCGCCTCGTCGGGGTCGCGGGTGGCCAGCAGCGCGGTGTCGGCGACCTCGTTGCGGACCCGGCGGTCCGCGGGCACCTCCCGCAGGCCCATCACGGCCCGCAGCGGCTGGTCCGCGAGCGGCAGCGGGTGGTCCGCGTCGTCGCGGGCGCTGAGCTCGGGATCGTCGGTGAGGACCGTGCCGGTGCCGGCCAGGATGGCGTCGCAGCGGCGACGCAGCCGGTGGGTGTCCCGCCGGGCGGCGGGTGAGCTGATCCAGCGGGAGGTGCCGTCGGCCGCGGCGCTGCGGCCGTCCAGCGTGGCGGCGAACTTCCAGGTGACGAACGGGCGCTGGTGCTCGGCGGCGAACGTCCAGGCCGGGTTGAGTGCCCGGGCCTCGTCGACCAGCAGCCCGCCCCGCACCTCCAGCCCGGCGGCGCGCAGCGCGCCGGCGCCACCGGCGGCGCCGGGGCTGGTGTCGGTCTGGGCGTAGACCACGCGCCGGACCCCGGCATCGACCAATGCCCGGGTGCACGGGCCGGTGCGGCCGATGTGGTTGCACGGTTCCAGGGTGACCACCGCGGTGGCGCCTCGGGCGCGTTCACCGGCGCCGGTCAGGGCGTCGACCTCCGCGTGCGGGGTGCCGGCGCCCCGGTGGTACCCCTCGGAGACCACGGTCCCGTCCGGGGCGAGCAGCACGCAGCCCACCCGGGGGTTGGGGCCCAGAGGGACCCCGGGAGTGCGTGCCAGCTCGAGGGCGCGGCGCATCGCGGACCGGACGCCGGCGGCGTCGATGTCCCTCATCGCGGTGCCCTCTCGTCCGGACGCGGACCCTGGGGCTGGAGAGACGTCTCGGCCACCCGCCGGTCACTGCCGGCGCGGTCGCCGAGGACGGCTGCGTGCGCTTCCCATCCGGACTTTCACCGTCGGCCCAGGACTTTCACCTGATCCACCATCCGCTGGCTGCGGACGGGTCGCGGGCTTTCACCGCCGGTTCGGAGTTTCACCGACCCCAGAGCACGCGAGCGTGTTCACTCGTCGGGTACAGCCTGCCACATCCGTGGTCGGCGCCGGAATGCCAGGCGGGGTGTGAGCCCAGGCACGCAGAGGCTCAGCCGGCGGCAGTGCGGGCCAGCTCCCGGAGCCCGTCGATGGCACGTCCGGGATCGTCGGCGCGGAACACCGCGGAGCCGGCCACGAACACGTCCGCGCCCGCCTCCGCGCAGCGTTCGACGGTGCCGGGCCCGACGCCGCCGTCGACCTGGAGCCACAGCTCCAACCCGTGCTTGTCCATGAGCTCACGGGCGCGGCGCACCTTGGGCAGGCAGAGGTCGAGGAACTTCTGGCCTCCGAAGCCCGGCTCGACGGTCATCACCAGCAGCATGTCCAGCTCCGGCAGCAGCTCCTCGTAGGGCTCCACGGGCGTGGCCGGCCGCAGCGCCATCCCGGCCCGGGCACCCTTCGCGCGCAGCTCCCGGGCCAGTCGCACCGGGGCGGTGGCGGCCTCCACGTGGAAGGTCACCGACGAGGCCCCGGCGTCGACGTACGCCGGCGCCCACCGGTCGGGGTCCTCGATCATCAGGTGGCAGTCCAGGGGCACCCTGCTCGCCTGCTTCAGCGCCTCCACCACGGGCAGCCCGATGGTCAGGTTCGGCACGAAGTGGTTGTCCATGACGTCGACGTGCAGCCAGTCGGCGTTGGACACCCGGTCGGCCTCGGCGGCGAGCCGGGCGAAGTCACTGGCGAGGATGCTCGGTGCGATCTGGATTCCCATGGCGGTGCAAGATCCTAGTGCCTCTCGCGGGCTGGGCCCCGCCGCAGCAGCGCCAGGAACATCGCGTCGGTCTGCTGGCGGTGCGGCCACAGCTGCACCGTGCCGGGCAGCGGCAGCCGGTCGGCACGCAGGTCCGGCACGCGCTCGAAGAGCGGGGCGGCGTCCTCGAGCCGGACCTCGGGATGGTCGGCCAGTGCGCCGCGCACCACCTCGACGGTCTCCGCGAGCACGGGCGTGCAGGTCACGTAGCCGACCAGCCCGCCGGGCCGCGCAGCGGCGAGCGCGCTGTCCAGCAGGGCCCGCTGCAGCGGCACCAGGGCGTCGAGGTCGGAGCGGCGACGCCGCCATCTCGCCTCCGGCCTGCGGCGCAGCGCTCCCAGGCCGGAGCAGGGAGCGTCCACCAGCACCCGGTCGAAGACCCCGCTGCGCCAGGCAGGCTGGGTGCCGTCGGCGGCGACCACCCCGAGCAGGCCCGGGGACCGGGTGACCCGCCGGACCAGCGCCGCGCGGTGCGGCTGGCGTTCGGCGGCCAGCAGCCGGGCCCCCCGACCGGTGGCCTCGGCCGCCAGCAGCGCCGCCTTGCCGCCAGGGCCCGCGCACAGGTCCAGCCACCGCTCGTCGGGACCGTCGATCGGCGCTCGGGCCAGCGCCAGGGCGACCAGCTGGGAGCCCTCGTCCTGCACCCCGGCCCGCCTCTCGGCGACGGCCGGCAGCTCGGCGGGGTCACCGGCGGGCAGGGTCGCGGCGTACGGCGACCGGCCGGTGGGCTCGGCTCCGGCGGAGGTGAGCTCGTCGAGGGTGCTCAGCCCGGGGCGGGCGACCAGGGTGACGCGGGGTGGTTCGTTGTCGGCGCGCAGCAGGTCCTCCAGCTCGGTCTCGGCGCCGGCCCCTTCCAGCGCCGCAGAGAGCTCCTCGACGACCCAGCGGGGATGCGAGTGCACCACGGAGGCGTAGCCGACCGGGTCCCCGGCGGGGTCGGGTGCCACCCGCCGCAGCCAGGACTCCAGGTCGTGCTGCCCGAGTCGGCGCAGTACCGCGTTGGCAAGCCCGGCCGGGCCCCGCCCAACCCGGGCGCGCACCAGGTCGACGGTGGTGGCCACCGCGGCGTGCGGCGGAACCCGCATCCGCAGCATCTGGTGGGCTCCCAGGCGCAGCGCGTCGAGCAGGCCGGGATCGAGGTCCGCCAGGGGTCGGTTCACCAGCGTCGCAAGGATCGCGTCGTAGCTGCCCCGGCCACGGAGCGTGCCGGCCGCCAGGGCCGTCGCGAAGGCGGCGTCCCGGCCGGAGACGTCGCGGGAACGCAGCATCGTCGGCAGCAGCAGGTTGGCGTAGGCGTCCTGCTCACGGGTGGCCACCAGCACGTCGTAGGCCACGGTGCGGGCGGCGTCGGCCCGGCCGCTTCTCCGGCCCGGCCCGCTCACGCGAGCGTCGTGTCCGGGGGCATCCGCACGCCCCGGGCCCAGTCGGCGGCCGGCATGGGTCGCCGACCGGTGGGCCTCACCTCGCCGAGCAGGACCGGCCGTGTGCCGGTGCCCACCCGCACCCGACGCTTGCCGGCCTCCAGCCGACCCGGCGGGAGAGGGTCGCCGTCGGTGTCGATGCGCACCGGGCCCAGCCCGAGCCGCTGGCCGTCCAGGGTGGTCCAGGCGCCGGGGGCGGGGGTGCAGGCCCGGATCCGGCGGTCGACCGCGGCGGCCGGCTGGCCCCAGTCCACCTCGGCGTCCTCGACGCGGACCTTCGGGGCCAGGCTCACCCCGTCCGCGGGCTGCTGCCGCGCCTCGAGGGTGCCGTCCTCGATGCCGTCCAGGGTGGCGACCAGCAGGCGGGCGCCGGCCTCCGCGAGCCGGCCGAGCAGGTCGCCGCTGGTGTCGGTGGCGCGCACCGCCTCGGTGAGCACGCCGTACGTCGGGCCGGCGTCCAGCTCCTTGACGATCCGGAACGTGGTGGCGCCGGTGATCTCGTCACCGGCCAGCAGCGCGTGCTGGACCGGGGCGGCGCCGCGCCAGGCGGGCAACAGGGAGAAGTGCAGGTTCACCCACCCGTGCGGTGGGATGTCCAGGGCCGGCTGCGGGAGCAGCGCTCCGTAGGCGACGACCGGGCAGCAGTCCGGCCGCAGCGCGGCCAGCTCCCGGAGGAAGTCGGGGTCGCCGGCGCGCACCGGCTTGAGCACCGGGCCACCGAGCCCTTCGGCGTGCACGGCGACCGGCGACGGAGTGAGCCGGCGACCGCGTCCGGACGGCGCATCCGGCCGGGTCACCACGCCGACCAGCTCGTGCCGGCTGTCCGCGACGGCTTGCAGGGACGGGACGGCGACCTCCGGGGTGCCGGCGAACACCAGCCGCACGGCTACAGCCCCAGTCCGTGCGTCGGGTGCGGGGAGAGCTGCACCCGCAGGGCCGGCTCCCCGAACCAGTCCGCCTCCCGGATCGCCTTCATCGCCGCCTTGCGGGCCTCCCGGTCGAGCCGGTCGATGAACAGCACCCCGTCGAGGTGGTCGTTCTCGTGCTGCAGCGCCCGGGCGAGCAGGTCCGAGCCCTCGACCGTGACCGGTTCGCCGTGCATGTCGAAGCCCTTGGCAACCGCGAAGCGCGCCCGGCGGCAGTCGATGGTGAGGTCCGGGATGGACAGGCAGCCCTCCGGCCCGAGCTGCTCCTCCTCCGACAGGTCGAGGCGCGGGTTGACCAGGTGGCCGACCTCTCCGTCGACGTACCAGGTGAACACGCGCAGCCCGACGCCGAGCTGCGGCGCGGCCAGCCCGGCGCCGGGCGCGTCGACCATGGTGTCGGTCAGGTCGGCGACCAGGCGGCGCAGCTCCTTGTCGAAGTCGATGACCGGCGCAGCGGGGGTGCGCAGGACCGGGTCCCCGAACAGCCGGATGGGCTGGATTGCCACGTTTCTCCAATCCTGCGTACGACGGGTGGGCCGGCCGGGCGGGCCCAAGGGCAACGGCCAGTCTACGGAGAGCGCAGGCTCACTCCAGCCCCACCGGGTCCACCTGGACCCGCACCGCGGGCAGCTTGCGGGCCGAGCGCAGCGCCTGCATCTCGACCAGGGCACGGGACAGGGCGGCACCTCGGCCCCGCGGCACCCGGACCACGACCCTGGCCTGCGGCGTCGCGCCCGGGGTCCCCCGGCCGGTCTGCGGCAACGGGGCCGGGCCCAGCACCTCCGCACCGGGCGGCGGGTCGAGCAGCCGCAGTGTGTCGGCGAGCTCGGGCTCGGCGCCGGTGAGGGTGGCCAGCCGGGAGGCCGGCGGCAGGTGCGCCGACCGCCGCTCCTCCATCTCGCGCCGGGCGAAGCCGGCCGGGTCCCACCGGACCAGGGCCTGCAGCGCCGGCGTGGCCGGGTCCCCGACGACGATCACGGTGCCGCCCTCGGCGGCCGGACGGGCCAGAGCGGCTGCGTTCAGCCAGCGGCGCAGCGACTCCTCCGCGACGCGCAGGTCCGGCCGGGCCAGCATCAGCCAGCTGTCGAGCAGCACCACGCAGGCGTACCCGCCGTCGGCCACCGGCTCCGCGCCGGGCGTGGCCACCACCAGAGCGGGCTCCGCCCGCACCGTGGCCAGCACCCGCTCCCCCGCCGAGGTGCGCACCGGCAGCCCCGGGAAGGCCCGGCCGATCTCCTCGGCGGTGCGCGTCTCGCCGAGCGCGGGCGCGCGCAGCCCGTGCCCGCCGCACTCCGTGCAGGTCCAGGCCGGCTGCGCGGTGGCGCACCACCGGCAGGTCGGGGGGGTCTGCGCGGACGGGATCCACAACGGTCCGGTGCAGGCCGGGCAGCGGGCCGGCGCACGGCACCGGTCGCAGGCCAGCGTGCTCAGGTAGCCGCGCCGGGGGGTCTGCACCAGGACCGGGCCGCGCTCGAGGGCGGCCTTGATCGCGTCGTGGGCGGTGCGCGGCATCCGGGCGGTGCGCGCGGCCGGGTCCCGCTCGAGCTCCCGGTCGGTGGCGCCGGTGATGCTCACCCGGGGAGCCCGTTCCCGGAGCGTGCCGCGCTCCGGGGCGAGGGGTCGGGCCCAGCCGGTGTCGAGGAGGTACTCGCCTTCCACGGTGCGGGCGCAGCCGCCGACGAGAGCGGCGCAGCCCTGCTCCTCGGCGCGCAGCAGCAGCACCTCGCGGGTGTGCGGGTACGGCGCGCGGGGCTCGGCGTGCAGGTCGTCGCCGTCGTCCCACAGCATGACCAGGCCGAGGTCGTGCACCGGCGCGAACGCAGCAGCCCGGGTGCCCAGCACGATGCGCACGGCGCCGCGGCGTACCGCCAGGAAGGCGCGGTAGCGGGCCGCCGGACCGAGGTCGGCGGTGAGCACCACGTGCTGCCCCCGACCGAGCAGATCCGTCAGCGCCGCGTCGACCCGCTCCACGTCCCGGTGGTCCGGCACGCACAGCAGCGCGCCGCGCCCGGCCCAAGCGGCGGTCGCCGCGGCGTGCGCGAGCGCCTCGGGCCAGTCCGGGCCCGGCAAGGCGCTCCAGACCACTCGCGGGTTCGCCCGCTCCGCGAGCGCGCGCAAGAACGCCGCTCCCCCGGCGTAGGGACCCCAGACCCGCCGCGCCCGGGCGTCGTCCAGAGGCGGCGGTCCGGGCGGCTCGGCCACCGGCTGCTTCTCCGCGGCGGCGTGCCGCCGCGGAACCGCCAGCCGCAGCACGTCGGAGCGGGTGCCGGCGTACCTCGCCGCCACCGATCCCGAGAGCCGGGCGATCTCCGGCGCCAGCACCGGCTCCGGGCTGACCGCTCGCTGCAGCGGCGCGAGCCGGCCCTGGTGCTCGCTGCGCTCGACCCGCTCGACGACGAACCCGTCGACCAGCTGGCCGGCGAACCAGACCCGGACGCGGGAGCCGTCAGTGACCTGCTGGTGCATCTTCGCCGGCACCAGGTAGTCGAAGAGCCGGTCGAGGTGGGCCAGCGGCACGTCGACCAGCACCCGGGCCACCGGCCGCTCCGGCGCAGCGTCGACCGGACTCGGGGACGACTTCTGGTCCGACTTCTGCCCGGACTTCTTGGTCGACCTCCGGGCCTGCTGGGCACGGGCCCGCGCCAGCTGGGGCAGCAGCGCCAGCTGGGCGTCCGGCCCGTCGGCGTGGTCGTCGGTCACGGGGTCAGTCTGTCAGCGGCCACCGACGGCCGACCGTCGCGACCCACAGCCACCCAGCGGCGCGACCCGGCGCCAGGGCCGGGTCGCGCGGGCTCAGAGGCCGGCGGCAGCGCGCAGCGCGTCCACCCGGTCGGTGCGCTCCCAGGTGAACTCGGGGAGCTCGCGACCGAAGTGGCCGTAGGCCGCGGTCTTGACGTAGATCGGCCGCAGCAGGTCGAGGTCGCGGATGATCGCGGCCGGGCGCAGGTCGAACACGTCGAGCACCGCCTTCTGGATCGTCTCCGAGGACACCGTCTCGGTGCCGAAGCAGTCCACGTAGAAGCCGACCGGGTGCGCCTTGCCGATCGCGTAGGCGACCTGCACCTCGCACTTGCGGGCCAGCCCGGCGGCGACCACGTTCTTGGCCACCCAGCGCATCGCGTAGCTGGCGGAGCGGTCCACCTTGGACGGGTCCTTGCCCGAGAAGGCCCCACCGCCGTGGCGGGCCATCCCGCCGTAGGTGTCGATGATGATCTTGCGTCCGGTGAGCCCGGCGTCACCCATCGGGCCGCCGATCTCGAACCGGCCGGTCGGGTTCACCAGGAGTCGGTAGCCGTCGGAGGGGATGTCGAACGCCGCGAGCACCGGCTCGACGACGTGCTTGCGGATGTCTGGGGTGAGCATCTCGTCGAGGCTGATGTCCTTGGCGTGCTGGCTGGACACGACCACGGTGTCGACCCGGGTGGGCCGGTCGTTCTCGTCGTACTCGATGGTCACCTGCGTCTTGCCGTCCGGGCGCAGGTAGGGCATGGTGCCGTCCTTGCGGACCTGGGAGAGCCGCTCGGCGAGCCGGTGCGCGACCGTGATCGGCAGCGGCATCAGCTCGGGCGTCTCGTCGCAGGCGTAGCCGAACATCAGCCCCTGGTCGCCGGCGCCCTGCCGGTCCAGGTCGTCCACGGACTCGCCGCTGCGGCCCTCGTAGGCGGTGTCCACGCCCTGCGCGATGTCGGGCGACTGCGCGCCGATGGCCACCTGCACGCCGCAGGACCAGCCGTCGAAGCCCTTGTTGGAGGAGTCGTAGCCGATGTCCAGCACCCGGTCGCGCACCAGCTGGGCGACCGGCGCGTACGCCTCGGTGGTCACCTCACCGGCGACCACCACCAGGCCGGTGGTCACCAGGGTCTCCACCGCGACCCGGCTGTGCGGGTCCTCGGCCAGCAACGCGTCGAGGATCGTGTCGCTGATCTGGTCGGCGATCTTGTCCGGATGACCCTCGGTCACCGACTCGGAGGTGAACAGACGTCCCACTGGTGCGAATCCTCTCCCCGCGTCGGTACGACGCATCCGTGGCTGATGTACGCCTAGAACGATAGCCGGGATCCGCGCGGGTGGGTCAGTCGGTCCCGAAGCGGGAGACCACCTGGTCCCAGATCCGGTGGGCGAGGGCCTGCTTCGATCCCTGTGGCACCGGGACCGAGCCACCCTCGCGGTCCAGGATCACTGCTTCGTTCTGCTCGCTGCCGAAGACCGCTCCCCCGCTCACGTCGTTGACCACGAGCAGGTCGCAGCCCTTGCGGGACAGCTTGGCCCGGGCGTGGTCGAGCACGGCACCGGTGTCGTCCCCGGTCTCGGCGGCGAAACCGACGACCACGGTGTGCCGGGCGGGGCGCTCCGCGGCCACCTCGGCGAGCACGTCGGGTGTGGTGCGCAGCTGCAGGGTGGGGGCGGGGTGGTCCGGGCGCTTCTTGATCTTGGCGTCGCTCACGGCGGCGGGGGCGAAGTCCGCGGGAGCGGCCGCCATCACCACCGCGTCCGCGCCGACGGCCGCCTCGACCACCGCGTCGCGCAGCTGCTCGGTGGTCTCGACCCGGACCACCTTGGCCCCGGCCGGGTCGGGCAGGCCGACGTTGGCCGAGACCAGCGTCACCTCGGCGCCCCGGGCGACCGCCGCACGGGCCAGCGCGTAGCCCTGGCGTCCGGAGGACCGGTTGCCGAGGAAGCGCACCGGGTCGAGGTACTCGCGGGTGCCGCCGGCGCTGACCACCACCCGGCGGCCGGCCAGGTCGGCGGGTGATGGGCCGTCCGCGCGGGCCAGCACGTCGCGGGCGACCTCGAAGATCTCCTCCGGCTCGGGCAGCCGGCCCTTCCCGGTGTCCGAGCCGGTCAGCCGGCCCTCGGCGGGCTCGATCACCAGCGCGCCACGCCGGCGCAGCGTCGCGACGTTGTCGACGGTCGCCGGGTGCTCCCACATCTCGGTGTGCATCGCGGGCGCGAAGACCACCGGGCAGCGGGCGGTCAGCAGGGTGTTGGTGAGCAGGTCGTCGGCCAGACCGTGCGCGGCCCTGGCCAGCAGGTCCGCGGTGGCCGGAGCGACCACCACCAGGTCGGCGGTGCGGCCCAGCCGCACGTGCGGCACCTCGTGCGCGGAGACCCACACGTCGCAGGCGACCGGGTGCCCGGACAGCGCCGCCCAGGTCGGTGCGCCGACGAACTCCAGAGCGGCCGCGGTGGGTACGACGGTGACCCGGTGGCCGGACTCGGTGAACCGGCGCAGCAGCTCGCAGGCCTTGTAGGCGGCGATCCCGCCGCCGACGCCGAGGACGACGTGCGGGCGGTCGTCCGCGTCCCGGGCGACCACGACGGGCTCAGTCTTCGGTGGTCTGCGCCTCGGGCTCCACGTCCTCGCAGGTCAGCAGGTCCTCGTTGATCTCGCGCAGCGCGATCGAGAGGGGCTTCTCCTGCACGTGGGTGTCCACGAGGGGCCCGACGTACTCCAGCAGGCCCTCACCGAGCTGGGAGTAGTAGGCGTTGATCTGACGGGCCCGCTTCGCACCGAACAGGACCAGCTTGTACTTGGAGTCGGTCTTGGTCAGCAGCTCGTCGATGGGCGGGTAGGTGATGCCCTCGGCAACGGGAGTGGTTCCGGCCACGCTCTGTCAGCCTCACAAAGAGATCGGGGTTCGGATCACGAACGGATCCGCGGGTTCTGCATCAAGGCTACCAACTCTTCGCTGGCCACGTGCACATCGGTGTTCACCAGGCTCACGTCGAACTCCGCCTCGGCCGCCAGCTCCTCCCGGGCGGTCTCCAGCCGTCGGCGCCGCTCCTCGGCGGTCTCGGTGCCCCGGTTCTCCAGACGGCGGACCAGCTCGTCCCACGAGGGTGGCTTCAAGAACACGAAAAGAGCCTCGGGCATGCTGGCGCGCACCTGACGGGCACCCTGCAGGTCGATCTCGAGCAGCGCCAACCGGCCCGCGGCCAGGGCCTCGTCGACGGGCTTGCGCGGCGTGCCGTAACGGGCCGCCTTGTGGATGACCGCCCATTCCAGCAGCTGTCCCCCGGCCACCAGCCGGTCGAACTCCGCGTCGTCGACGAACCAGTAGTCGCGGCCGTGCTGCTCGTCGGGGCGCGGCCTGCGTGTGGTCACCGAGATCGAGATCCACACCTCGGGGTGGTACCGCCGGATGTCCGCCGCGACGGTGCCCTTGCCGACCGCGGTCGGTCCCGCCAGGACGGTCAGGCGGCTGCGCGGCTCATCGGGGGTGGGGCCCTCAGCCACGCGACCCGAACTCGCGCTCGAGCGCGGCCGCCTGGTTGGCGCCCAGACCGCGCACACGACGGGTCTCGGAGATCCCGAGCCGCTCCATCATCTGGCGGGCGCGGACCTTGCCCAGGCCGGGCATGGACGCCAGCAGGTCCATCACCCGCATCTTCCCGATGACCTCGTTCTCCTGACCCTGCTTGAGCACCTCGACGATCGAGGCGCCGGAGTGCTTGAGCCGGTTCTTCACCTCGGCCCGCTCACGACGGGAGGCGGCCGCCTTCTCCAAGTTCGCCTGGCGCTGTTCGGGAGTGAGCCGCGGCAGAACCACTGTGCAGACCTCGCCATCCTTGTCTGGAGCGGGAGCCCGGGCAGCAGCACCCGGGATTGAGAACATTGAGACAAGGCAGAAATCTAGCCATGGAACCGATCAGCCCGCAACGCGTCCTCGGCGCCCTCGCCCCGCAGCGCACGGAACGCGCCGACGAGCTCCTGGGCAGCCGTCCGCAGCGCGGTGCGGTCCGGCCCGGCGGACAGGATCTGCCGGGAGCTGCTCGGCAGCACGTTGCCGATCACCGGGCCGAACAGCCGTCGTACCGCTTCGACGGTGCCGCCCTGGGCCCCGATGCCGGGCACCAGCAGCGGCCCGTTGACGTCGAGGTTCACGTCGGTCTCCTCGATGGTCGCCCCGACCACCGCGCCGACCGAGCCGAGCCCCTCGGCATCGACGTTCAGGGACGCTACCGCGTCCAGGACCGAGCCGGCCACCGAACGGCCGTCCTGGGTGACCGCCCGCTGCACCTGCTCGCCTTCCGGGTTGGAGGTGAGCGCCAGCACGAACACGCCCGCGTCGTTGGCCGCGGCGGTGCTGATGAGCGGGTCGAGGGAACCCATGCCCAGGAACGGGGAGGCGGTGATCGCGTCCGCCGCCAGCGGGGAGTTCTGGTCGAGGTAGGCGTCGGCGTAGGCCTGCGCGGTGGAGCCGATGTCTCCGCGCTTGACGTCGAGCACCACCAGGCAGCCGAGCCCGCGCAGCTCGCCGACCACCTTCTCGAGTACCGCGATACCCCGGGACCCGTGCCGCTCGAAGAACGCCGACTGCGGCTTCGCGACCGCCACCGTCCCGCCGACGGCCTCCACCACGGTCTGGCAGAACCGCTCGAGACCGAATGGGCTGTCCGTGAGCCCCCACGCGTCCAGCAGGGCCGGGTGCGGGTCGATCCCCACGCAGCACGCGCCCCGCGTGTCCATGGCCTTGCGAAGCCGGTTGCCGAAGGTCATCTGCTGTCTCCTTGTCGATGCGCGAGGCCGACGGCCGCGGCGACCCCCCTCGTACCCATGGCGGCCAGCTCGACACGCAGCTGCTGGACCACCCGCGTCGGGGTTGCCGGGTCGTGGAGCGTTGCCGAGCCGACCTGGACGGCACTGGCCCCCGCCAGCACGAGCTCGAGCGCGTCCCAGCCGGAGCGGACCCCGCCCACGCCGACGACGGGGACGTGCGGCAGCGCCGCGTGCACCTGCCACACCGCGTGCACCACCAGGGCGTGCACCGCCGCGCCGCCGACGGCGCCGACGGTCGGCACCAGGTCCCGGTCGATGGCGGCGCCGGGCAGCTGCCCGGACACCACCAGGGCGTCGGCCCCCGCCTCGACCACGGCTCCGGCCACGTCCACCAGCCCGGGATGCCAGACCAGCTTGACCAGCACCGGCACACCGCGCGGGACGTCCCGGCGCACCGCGGCGACCACCTTCTCCGCGTGGTAGGCCTCCTCGCCGAACCGCCGGCCCGGGGCGTCCCGGCTGGTGCGGTCCAGGTTCACCTCGACCGCCCGTACCCCGGGGGCGGCGCCCACCCGCCGTGCCAGCTCAGCGTACTCCCCCAGCGTGTCTCCGGCGATCGAGACCACCGTCCGGGCACCGCGCTGGACCAGCCAGGGCAGCTCCCCGGCAAGCAGGCCCTGCACCCCCGGGTTCTGCAGCCCGATGCGGTGCAGCACCCCCGCGGGGACCTCCACCAACCGGCGTCCGGAGACGCCGGGGCAAGGGTCGAGGGTCACCGAGCCGGTCACGAACGCACCGACGTCCGCGACGTCCAGGAAGGGGCTGAGCTCGCGGCCGCCGGCGCAGCCGGCCGCGGTCATCACCGGGTTCGGCAGCACCAGGTCCGCGAGGCTGCTGGTGAGGTCCACCTCGGCCGGGCCGACCGCGGTTCTCGGGCTCATCGGGCACCCCAGGCGTCGGCCGGCACCGTGCCGATGTCACGCCACCGGACGCGGTCGCCGCGAAACACCGGACCCTCGGTGCAGGCACGCACCATCCGGGTCACGCCGTCCTCGCCGACCACCGGCAGCACGCAGCCGTGGCACAGTCCGGTGCCGCACCCGATGGGCGGAGGCACCGCGGTCTGGCTCCAGGCGCCGTGCTGCTCGGCGGCCGCCGCGACGGCGTGCAGCAGCGGCACCGGACCGCTGGCGTAGACGACATCGGCGCCGGTGCGCGCGAGCACCTCAGGCAGGACGTCGACCACCGAGCCCCGGACGCCGACCGAACCGTCCGCGGTGGCCACCTGTACGGTCTTCGCGGCGCGGCGCGCCTCCAGACCGCCGAACAAGCTCCGCTCGTCGTCGGCGCCGAGCAGCATGTGCACCGCGCAGCCGCGTTCGCGCAACCGGCCCGCGAGCGGGAACAGCGGTGCCGTGGCCGCCCCCAGACCGACCAGCACGCAGGGCACCGGCTCCTTCGGGATCGGGAACGGACGGCCCAGCGGGCCGAGCACGTCGACCGGGCTGCCGGCGCTCAGCCCGGCGAGCCAGACGGTGCCCGGCTCGTCGGGTTCCACGACCACCTCCACCGTGCCGCCGTAGGTACCGCTCGCCCGCACCCGGTGGATCGGCAGGCTGCGGCGCAGCGTCCGCTCGGAGTGCTCTCCGCCGACCGCGACCGCCACGAAGCTGCCCGGCCGGAACCGTTCCGGGATGCCCGGCGTCACCAGGGTGAGGTGGACGTAGCCGGCCACCCGCTTGGCGGACAGCAGCTCCCCGTCCACTCGCACCGGGCCCGGCCGGGCGGGCGTCACGCGACCACCTGGTCCCGGCGCCTGCCGAGGGCGGCGGCCATCCGCGCGGGCCAGGTCGGCCCCTGGTAGACGAACGCGGTGTAGGCCTGGAGCAGGGTGGCGCCGGCGTCGAGCCGGGCACGGGCCTCCGCGGCGCAGTCGATGCCGCCCACCGACACCAGGGTGAGGTCCGGGCCGACCCGGTCACGGAGCAGCCGCAGCACCTCCCGGGAGCGGTGCTGCAGCGGGGGGCCGGAGAGCCCGCCGGCGCCGGCCCGTTGCACGTCGGTGACCGGGGAGGACAGGCCGGCGCGGCCGGTGGTGGTGTTCGTGGCCACGATGCCGTCCAGCCCGATCTGCACGGCCAGGTCGGCCACGGCGAGCACGTCTTCGTCGCTCAGGTCGGGAGCGATCTTGACCAGCAGTGGCACGTGCCGGGACGCGGCGGCGTCCGCCGTACGTCGTACCGCCTCCAGCAGCGGCCGCAGCCGCTCGGTGGCCTGCAGGTCGCGCAGGCCCGGGGTGTTGGGCGAGCTGACGTTGACCACCAGGTAGTCGGCGTACGGCGCGAGCAGCCGCGCGCTCTTCTCGTAGTCGGCGACCGCGTCCTCGTCGGGCACCCGCTTCGTCTTGCCGATGTTCACGCCGAGCACGACGTCGCCGTGCGGACGGGCCGCCCGCCGGTCCAGACGCCGGGCCACCACCTCGGCACCGTCGTTGTTGAAGCCCATCCGGTTCACCACCGCCCGGTCCACGGGCAGCCGGAACAGCCGGGGGCGTGGGTTGCCCGGCTGTGGTTCACCGGTGACCGTGCCGACCTCGACGAACCCGAACCCGAGCGCGGCGAGCGCGTCGACGCCGAGCGCGTTCTTGTCGAAGCCTGCGGCCAGGCCCAGCACACCGGGGAACTGCAGGCCCATCGCGTGCACCGGCTCGACCGGCGGCCGTCGGGCCCGCTGGAGCCGGTCGAGGCCGGCCAGCACCGGCCGGGCCGTCCGGATCGCGGCGAACGCCGTCCGGTGCGCACGTTCGGCGTCGGTGCGCACCAGGAGCCGGTCGAACAGCCAGCCGTACACCGTCATGGGCCGACGTGCCCCTTGGCCTCCGGGGTGGCCGTGGACGTGGGAGCCGCTGCGCGGGGTGCGGTCCAGTCCTGCAGGGAGCGCACCCCGATGTCCCCGGACCGCACCGCCTCGATGCCCTGCACGGCGGCCGCCAGCCCCTGCACGGTGGTGATGCACGGGATGCCCGCCACGACGGCCGCGGTGCGGATCTCGTAACCGTCCAGCCGCGGGGAGCCGCCGGAGGTGCTGCCGTGCGGTGTGTTCACCACCAGCCGCACCTCTCCGCCGAGGATCCGGCCGACGACGGTCGGCTCACCGTCCGGGCCGGGGCCCTCGGTGTGCTTGCGCACCACCGTGGCGTCCACCCCGTTGCGGTGCAGCACCTCGGCGGTGCCCCGGGTGGCGAGGATCTCGTAGCCGAGGTCCGCCAGCCGCTTGATCGGGAAGATCATGTGCCGCTTGTCCACGTTCGCCACGCTGACGAACACCTTGCCCTCGGTGGGCAGCGGTCCGTAGGTGGCGGTCTGCGCCTTCGCGAACGCGGTCCCGAAGCGGTCGTCGAAACCCATCACCTCGCCGGTGGACCGCATCTCCGGACCGAGCACGGTGTCCACCGTCTTCCCCTCCGGCGTCCGGAACCGGTTGAACGGCATCACCGCCTCCTTGACGGCCACCGGCGCCTGCGGGGACAGGTCACCGCCGTCGCCCTGCGGGGGCAGCAGTCCCTCGGTGCGCAGCGTGGCGATCGAGGTGCCCATCATCACCCGGGCGGCCGCCTTGGCCAGCGACGTGCCGGTCGCCTTGGACACGAACGGCACCGTGCGCGAGGCCCGCGGGTTCGCCTCCAGCACGTAGAGCACGTCGGAGGTCAGCGCGTACTGGACGTTGAGCAGCCCGCGGACGCCGACCCCGGCCGCGATCGCCTCGGTGGACCGGCGGATCCGGTCTATGTCCTCGCGACCCAGGGTGATCGGTGGCAGCGCGCACGAGGAGTCCCCGGAGTGGATCCCGGCCTCCTCGATGTGCTCCATCACGCCGCCGAGGAACAGCTGCTCTCCGTCGTACAGCGCGTCCACGTCGATCTCGACCGCGTCGTCGAGGAACCGGTCCACCAGCACCGGATGCTCCGGGCTGATCTCGGTGGCGCGCTGGATGTAGCCGCGCAGCGCGTCGTCGTCGTAGACGATCTCCATGCCGCGGCCGCCGAGGACGTACGACGGACGGACCAGCACCGGGTAGGTGATCTCGGCCGCGATCGCCCGCGCCTCCTCGAACGAGGTGGCCAGCCCGTGCTTGGGGGCGGGCAGACCGGCGTGCGCGAGCACCCGGCCGAACGCTCCGCGCTCCTCGGCGAGGTGGATCGCCTCGGGACTGGTGCCCACGATGGGCACCCCCGCGTCGGCGAGCCCCTGCGCCAGACCGAGCGGGGTCTGTCCACCGAGCTGACAGATCGCCCCGGCCACCGGGCCCGCCTGCCGCTCGGCGTGCACCACCTCGAGCACGTCCTCGAGCGTGAGCGGCTCGAAGTAGAGCCGGTCGGAGGTGTCGTAGTCGGTGGAGACGGTCTCGGGGTTGCAGTTGACCATCACCGTGTCGTAGCCCGCCGCGGACAGCGCCATGCTGGCGTGCACGCAGGAGTAGTCGAACTCGATGCCCTGCCCGATCCGGTTGGGGCCGGAGCCCAGGATGATCACCGCCGGCCGCTCCCGCGGCTCGACCTCGGTCTCCTCGTCGTAGGAGGAGTAGTGGTACGGCGTGCGGGCGGCGAACTCCGCGGCACAGGTGTCGACCGTCTTGTAGACCGGCCGGATGCGCAGCGCGTGCCGGACACCGCGCACCACGTCGGCGCTCATCCCGCGCAGCCTGCCGATCTGCTCGTCGGAGAAGCCGTGCCGCTTCGCCCGCCGCAGCAGGCCCGGGGACAGCTCGTCGGCCTCCAGCACCTCCACCGCGACCTCGTTGACGAGCATCAGCTGGTCGACGAACCACGGGTCGATGGCGGTGGCGTCGTGGACCTCCGCCGCCGTGGCGCCGGCGCGCAGCGCGTCCATGACGCGCTTCAGTCGGCCGTCGTGCGGCGTGCGGATCTCCTCGAGCAGGGCGGCCTTGTCCAGGTCCACCCAGCGGTGGCTCCAGTCGAAGACCGCCTCCCTGTTCTCCAGGGAGCGCAGCGCCTTCTGCAGGGCCTCGGTGAAGTTCCGGCCGATCGCCATCGCCTCGCCGACCGACTTCATGTGCGTGGTCAACGCCGGGTCGGCGGCGGGGAACTTCTCGAACGCGAACCGCGGCACCTTCACCACCACGTAGTCCAGCGTGGGTTCAAAGGCAGCAGGCGTCGCTCCGCCGTCTTCTCGGGCAGTGATGTCGTTGGGGATCTCGTCGAGGGTGTAGCCCAACGCCACCTTGGCGGCGATCTTGGCGATCGGGAAGCCGGTCGCCTTGGACGCCAGCGCACTGGAGCGGGAGACCCGCGGGTTCATCTCGATCACGATCAGCCGGCCGTCGGCGGGGTTGACCGCGAACTGGATGTTGCAGCCGCCGGTGTCCACCCCCACCTCGCGGATGATGCCGATCGCGAGGTCGCGCATGGCCTGGTACTCGCGGTCGGTCAGCGTCATCGCCGGCGCCACCGTGATCGAGTCGCCGGTGTGCACGCCCATCGGGTCGAGGTTCTCGATGCTGCAGACGATGACCACGTTGTCGGCCTTGTCGCGCATCACCTCGAGCTCGTACTCCTTCCACCCGAGGATGGACTCCTCCAGGAGCACCTCGGTGGTCGGACTGGCCTGCAGACCGGCTCCGGCGATCCGGTGCAGGTCCTCCTCGTCGAAGGCCATCCCGGAGCCGGCACCGCCCATGGTGAAGCTCGGCCGGACCACCATCGGGTAGCCGAGGCTCTCGGCCGCGGCCAGACAGTCCTCCATGCTGTGGCAGATCCGGGACCGGGCGACCTCACCGCCCAGCTCCTCGACGATCTTCTTGAACGACTCCCGGTTCTCGCCCCGCTGGATCGCGTCGATGCTCGCCCCGATCAGCTCCACGCCGTACTTGTCCAGCACCCCTGCCTCGTCGAGGGCGACCGCGGCGTTCAGCGCGGTCTGCCCGCCCAGGGTGGCCAGCAGCGCGTCCGGACGCTCCTTGTCGATCACCTTCTCGACGAACTCCGGGGTGATCGGTTCGATGTACGTCGCATCCGCGAACTCCGGGTCGGTCATGATCGTGGCCGGGTTGGAGTTGACCAGGATGACCCGCAGTCCCTCGCTGCGCAGCACCCGGCAGGCCTGGGTGCCGGAGTAGTCGAACTCGCACGCCTGGCCGATCACGATCGGGCCACTGCCGATCACCAGCACGCTCTGGATGTCGGTCCGCTTCGGCATCAGGCGTCTCCTCCGTCGTACTGGGTCGGCGTTTCGGCTCCGCTCGCCTCCATCAGGGAGCAGAAGCGGTCGAACAGGTAAGCCGCATCGTGCGGTCCGGCGGCCGCCTCGGGGTGGTACTGCACCGAGAACGCCCTCAGCCGTCCGTCCTGGTCGTGCAGCTCCAGGCCCTCCACGACGTCGTCGTTGAGGCACAGGTGGCTCACCGTGGCACGGCCGTACGGCGTGCGGACGGGCTCGTCGGTGGACACACCCTCCGGCCACTGCACCGCGAACCCGTGGTTGTGGGCGGTGACCTCGACCTTGCCGGTGGTCCTGTCCATCACCGGCTGGTTGATACCGCGGTGCCCGTAGCGCAGCTTGTAGGTGCCCAGGCCCAGGGAGCGGCCGAACAGCTGGTTGCCGAAGCAGATCCCGAAGTAGGGCACCCCGCGCCCCAGCAGCTCCTGCAGCAGCGCGACCTGTCCGGTGGTGGCGGCGGGATCGCCGGGGCCGTTGGAGAAGAACAACCCGTCGGGCCGGACGGACAGCACGTCGTCCACGCTGCTACGCGCCGGCAGCACGTGCACCTCGACGCCGCGTTCGGCCAGCATCCGCGGCGTCATCTGCTTGAGTCCCAGGTCGAGCGCGGCCACCGTGAACCGCTTCTGCCCCACGGCCGGCACCACGTAGGCCTCGGAGGTGGAGACCTCCCCGGCGAGCTCGGCGCCCTCCATCGGCGCCGCTTCCCGCACCCGGCGAAGCAGCGCCTGCGGGTCGGTCTCCGCCGTGGAGATGCCGACCCGCATCGCGCCGCGCTCGCGCAGGTGACGGGTCAGCGCCCTGGTGTCGACTCCTGCGATGCCCACCACACCCTGCGCCCGCAGCGTGTCGTGGAGCGACCGCCGGCTGCGCCAGCTCGACGGCACCCGTGCCGGGTCGCGCACGACGTACCCCGCGACCCAGATGCGGTCGGACTCGGGGTCCTCGTCGTTCATACCGGTGTTCCCGACGTGCGGTGCCGTCATCACCACGACCTGCCGGTGGTACGACGGGTCGGTCAGCGTCTCCTGGTAGCCGGTCATGCCGGTGCTGAACACCGCTTCGCCGAACGTCTCCCCCACGGCACCGAAGGACTCGCCGCGGAACGTGCGGCCGTCCTCGAGGACCAGGATCGCCTCGGGAGTTCGGGATGTGCTCATGCGGCGTTCTCCTTCGCGATCGCTGTGACCGAGCTGATCCAGGCCTCGTGGGCGCGGGCGGTCCCCTCGGGCTGGTCGGTGAGCCGGAACCCGGTGTCCAGAACGTAGCCGCCGTGCCGCCAGGACACGACGAGCAGTCCGTGCGGTGGGACGACCTTTCCTGCCAGGCCGCGCGCGGGCCGGGCGCCCACCAGCGAGGTCGCCGGGATCCGGAACGAGCCCGATCGGCGGTGCACGTCCAGTCCCTCGGTGAACAGCGCGATCCGGCACGCCCCCGCTGTCCCCAGCCCGCGGGCCACCACCCGGTCCAGCCAGTCACCGGCCACCGTGGTGCCGACGTAGTGGGCGGACGCCTCCCGGGTCGGCGTCTCGCCGGCGCCGGGCACCTGCTGCAGCGGCGGCAGGTCGTGCTTGCGGGCCCGTTTGCGCCAGCCCTGCCACATGCCGAGGAAGACGAGGACCACGAAGGCCGCGAGGATCAGCACCGGGATCCAGACCGCCCCGATGCCCTGCCTCATTGAAGCTTCCCGTCGAGGACGGTGGCGGCGCCGCGCAGGAAGGTGCCCACCACCCGCCCGGGGAGCTCCCGGCCGGCGTAGGGGGTGTTCCGGGACAGCGAGACCATCTCGGCGGCCTCGACCGCCCGGGTCGCCGTGGGGTCGTAGAGCACGAGGTTGGCGGGCTCCCCCGCGGCCAGCGGCCGGCCCTGCCCGGACAGCCGGCCGATCCGGGCCGGGGTGGCCGACGTCCGCTCGGCGACACCGGCCCAGTCGAGCAGGCCGGTGTCGACCATGGAGGCCTGCACCACCGACAGCGCGGTCTGCAGCCCGAGCATCCCGAACGCGGCGGCCTGCCACTCGCAGTCCTTGTCCTCGTGCGGGTGCGGGGCGTGGTCGGTGGCCACCACGTCGAGGGTGCCGTCGGCGAGCCCGGCGCGCACCGCCTCGACGTCGGCGGCCGACCGCAGCGGCGGGTTCACCTTGTACACCGGGTCGTAGGTGGTGGCCAGCTCGTCGGTGAGCAGCAGGTGGTGCGGGGTGACCTCCGCGGTCACCGGCCAGCCCTTGCTCTTGGCCCACCGGATCAGCTCCACCGAGCCCGCCGTGGACACGTGGCAGACGTGCAGCCGGGAGCCCACGTGGGCAGCGAGCAGGCAGTCGCGGGCGATGATCGCCTCCTCGGCGACCGCCGGCCAGCCGCGCAGTCCGAGCCGGCCGGACAGCTCGCCCTCGTTCATCTGGGCGTCCTCGGTCAGGCGGGGCTCCTGCGCGTGCTGGGCGACCACACCGTCGAACGCCTTGACGTACTCCAGCGCGCGGCGCATGAGTACCGCGTCCGAGACGCACTTCCCGTCGTCGGAGAAGACCCGCACCCGGGCCGCGGAGTCGGCCATCGCGCCGAGCTCGGCGAGCTGGTGGCCACCGAGTCCGACGGTCACGGCGCCGACGGGGGCCACGTCGCAGTGGCCCGCCTCCCGGCCGAGCCGCCACACCTGCTCGACGACGCCGGCGGTGTCGGCCACCGGGTCGGTGTTGGCCATGGCATGCACGGCGGTGAACCCGCCGAGGGCGGCCGCCCGCGTGCCGGTCTCGACGGTCTCGGCGTCCTCCCGACCGGGCTCCCGCAGGTGGGTGTGCAGGTCGACCAGACCCGGCAGGGCGATCAGCCCGTCGGCGTCGACGACTTCCAAGCCGTCGGTCGAGGAGCGGGCCTGCGTGTGTCCGGAGACCTCCGCGATCACGCCGTCGCGCAGCACGATGTCGGTCGGCTCGCCGCCCAGGATACGGGCGCCCTTGATGAGGTAGCTGGTCACTGGTCTCCTCCCGCGGCTGAGGCGGTCACGTCGTGGGCGTCGGGGGCGTCATCGGCGAGCGCCGGCTCGGAACCGCCGAGGAGCAGGTACAGCACGGCCATCCGGACCGCGACCCCGTTGGTCACCTGCTCGACGATCACCGAGCGCTCGGAGTCCGCGACGTCGGCGGTGATCTCCATGCCACGGTTCATCGGTCCTGGATGCATCACCAGGGTGTGGTCCCGCAGGGTCCCCATCCGCCGGCCGTCGAGGCCGTAGCGGCGGGAGTACTCGCGCACCGTCGGGAAGAACGCCGCGTTCATCCGCTCCCGCTGCACCCGCAGCATCATCACCACGTCGGCCTTCGGCAGCACCGCATCGAGGTCGTACGACGTGGCCACGTCCCAGCCGTCCACGCCGTACGGCAGCAGGGTCGGTGGACCGACCAGGGTGACCTCGGCGCCGAGCGTCTTCAGCAGCAGCGCGTTGGATCGAGCCACCCGGCTGTGCAGCACGTCACCGACGATGGCGACGCTTCGTCCGTCCAGGTCACCGAGGTGGCGCCACATCGTGAACGCGTCGAGCAGTGCCTGGGTGGGGTGCTCATGGGTGCCGTCGCCGGCGTTGACCACGCTGGAGCGGGACCAGCCGGCGTTGGCCAGCAGGTGCGGCGCGCCGGAGGCCCAGTGCCGGACCACCACCGCGTCGGCTCCCATGGCCTCCAGAGTCAGTGCGGTGTCCTTCAGCGACTCCCCCTTGCTGAGGCTGGAGCCCTTGGCGGAGAAGTTGATGACGTCCGCCGACAGCCGCTTGGCGGCCGCCTCGAAGGAGATCCGGGTCCGGGTGGAGTCCTCGAAGAACAGGTTCACGATGGTGCGCCCGCGCAGGGCGGGAAGCTTCTTGATCGGCCGGTCCGCCAGCGACCGCAGCTCGGCGGCGGTCCGCAGGACCAGCTCGGCGTCGGCGCGGCTCAGGTCCGCGGCGCTCAACAGGTGGCGGTTCACCGTGCCTCCTCCCGGCTCGCTGTCGGCTGGGCCGAGCCCGTGTCCGCGATCGTCACAGCGTCCTCGCCGTCGAACTCGTCGAGCCGCACCTTCACCGACTCCACGAGCGAGGTCGGCAGGTTCTTGCCCACGAAGTCGGCGCGGATCGGCAGCTGCCGGTGCCCGCGGTCCACCAGCACCGCCAGCTGGACCGCACGGGGCCGGCCGACGTCGCTCATGGCGTCCAGCGCGGCGCGGATGGTCCGGCCCGAGAACAGCACGTCGTCGACCAGCACGACCACCTTGTCGTCGATGCCGCCCTGCGGGATGTCGGTGGGCAGCAGTGTGCGTGCCGGGCGCATCCGGAGATCGTCGCGGTACATCGTCACGTCCAGTGAGCCGACCGGCACCTCGGTGCCCTCGACCGAGGCGATCTTGGCGGCGATCCGCTGCGCCAGCGGCACCCCGCGGGTGGGGATTCCGAGCAGCACGAGGTCGGCGGGGCCCTTGTTCCGCTCGAGGATCTCGTGGGCGACCCGGGTCAGTGCCCGGCCGATGTCAGGGGGGTCGAGGACGGTGCGACCCGGCGGTGCGTGCACCGGGGCAGACTCTGGGTGCGCAGGCATGAGCAGCCAACCTCCTTCTCCGCCTCACGGGACGGCTCGTTAAAGGATGTGGATCGCCGCTGATGCTACCAGCGCGAGGGACAATGGCTGCAGCAGGGACCTGGAGGTCGCCATGACCACACCCTTGGAGTATCGGCTCGCCTACCGGCTGGGGCTGACGCCGTGGGAGCACGCAGGCCGCCGGGCCGGCGCCCAGCTCTCCCGGCTGCTCGACCGGGAGGAGGCGGAGCGGAATCGGCCGCTCGGCAAGGCCCTCGACGTCGGATGCGGCCGCGGAGCGCACACCCGGGAGCTGGCGGCACGGGGCTGGGAGGCGACCGGGATCGACGCCGTGCATCGCGCCGTGGACCAGGCCGTCGTCGCCGCGGGTGACATCCCCGTGCGGTTCATCGCCGGGGACGTCACCGACCTCGCCGGCACGGACCTCGGCACGGGCTACGACTTCTTCCTCGACATCGGCTGCCTGCACGGGTTGAGCGACCGGCACCGGGACGCCGCCGCGGCGCAGCTCACCACGGTGGCCACACCGACCGCAACGCTGCTGACGATGGCCTTCGCACCCGGGCGTCGCGGCCCGCTGCCGCGCGGTGTCGACCGGGCGAGCCTCGCGGCCTCGTTCCGGGACTGGGAAGTCGTCGACCAGGAGCCGGCGGAGATCCCGCTCCCGGGCCCCCTCAACGCGACGCCGACGTTCTACCGGCTGCGTCGCCGGTGACGCTCAGGAGAGGTCGGCCAGGGCGTTCTCGACGGCCCGGTGGAACGTCGGGTAGGCGTAGATCATCGACCGCAGGGTGTCGGTCGGCACCTCGGCGTGAACGGCCGTGGCGAGCATGGACAGCACCTCCCCGCCGGACGGGCCCATGGCGGTCGCCCCCACCAGGACGCCACGACCGGCATCCTCCACCACCTTGATCAGCCCGTCGTTGCCGGCCTTGTGGATCCAGCCCCGGGCTGCCGAGGGGACCTCCGTGGTCCCGACCCGGACCTCGCGTCCCGCATCCCTCGCCTGCTGCTCGGTGAGACCCACCGAGCCGATCTCCGGGTCGGTGAAGGTCACCCGCGGCACCGCCCGGTAGTCCGCCGGCGGCCCGTCCTGGCCGAGGATGTCGCGCACCGCGATCGTGGACTGGTACATCGACATGTGCGTGAACGCCCCCTTGCCGGTGATGTCCCCGATCGCCCAAAGCCCCTCGGCGGCGCGCATCCGCTCGTCCACCTCGAGCGCCTTGCCCTGCGGATCCCGGTCGACGGTCTCCAGGCCGATGTCTGCGAGGTTGGCGTGGCGTCCGGCGGCCACCAGCAGCCGGTCGGCGTGCACCGGTCCCCCGTCGACGTCGAGGGTGAACCGTCCGTCGTGATGGCCGACCGAGGCGATGCGTGCGCCGGTGAGCACCGAGATGCCCTCCCGACCGAAGACCTCGGCGAGCAGGCCACCGGCCTCCGGCTCCTCCGGGGGCACGAGCCGGTCGGCGACCTCCAGCACGGTCACCCGGCTGCCGAACCGCGCGAACACCTGCGCCAGCTCGACCCCGATCGCACCGCCGCCGACGACCGCCAGCGAGCCGGGTGGCTCCTCGGCCCGCACCGCGTCGCGGTTCGTCCAGTACGGCGTGCCGGCGAGCCCGTCGATCGGCGGCACCGCCGGCTCGGTGCCGGTGTTGAGCAGCACGCCCTTGCCGGCCCGGAAGGTGGTGCCGCCGACCTCGACCGTGCGCGGGCCGGTGAGCCGGCCGTGACCGCGGACGAACCGGACGCCGGCCTTCTCCAGCCGCTCGACGGCGACCGCGTTGTTCCAGTCGTCCGTGGCCTCCTCGCGGATCCGGCCCGCGACCCGGCTCCAGTCCGCTCTCACCGTGCTGCCGCCCGCCATGCCCGGGATGCGGCGCCCCTCCGCGAGCAGGTCGGCGGCGCGGACCATCATCTTGCTCGGGATACATCCGTAGTAGGGACACTCGCCGCCCACCAGACGGCGGTCGATGCCCACCACCCGCAGGCCCTCCGCGGCCAGCTTCGTGGCCGCCGCCTCACCACCGGGACCGAGCCCGATCACCACGACGTCGACATCATCAGCCATGAGCCCAGCCTAGGACGCGCTGGCTCGTACGAGGCCCGGCGAAGGGCGCTGGGTCCCCCGAGGCACTCCTGGCCGGTCGTGACCCCTGCGCCCCCCACCGGCGGTGAGGGCGCGCGCCAAGCGTGGTCCGGAACCCCCGAGCGGACGAGCCGGCCCGGGGCGCCGGCACAGGTACGCGAGCCGGCGCCGGGTCCGATGGTCAGGCCGAGAGCTTCTGCTTGTCGCGGACGATGTGCCCGAGCACGCCGTTGACGAACGCCGGCGACTCGTCGGTGGACAGGTCACGCGCCAGGCTCATCGCCTCGCTGACCGCCACGGCGTCGGGCACCTCGTCGACGTACAGCACCTCGTAGACACCGATGCGCAGGGCGTTGCGGTCAACGGCGGGCATCCGCTCCAGGCTCCAGCCCTGGGAGTACGTCGACAGCAGCCCGTCGATACGGGCCTGCTGCTCGGCGACGCCCCGCACCAGCCGCACGGTGTACTCGTTCACCGGCGGCTCCCCGGCAGCCACCCGTTCGGCCAGGGTGCCGTCGAGCGGAAGCCCGCGCACCTCGCTCTCGAAGAGCACGTCCAGCGCGCGCTTGCGTGCCTTGGTCCGAGCGGTCATCGTCTGTCCTTCAGGAGGTCACTCGTCCCAGGTAGCTGCCGTCCCGCGTGTCCACCTTCACCGTCTCCCCGGTGGTGATGAACAGCGGGACCGAGATCTCGTAGCCGGTCTCCAGCCGGGCCGGCTTCGTGCCGCCGGTGGACCGGTCGCCCTGCAGGCCCGGCTCGGTGTACTCCACGGTGAGCAGCACCGACGCGGGCAGCTCCACGTAGAGCACCCGGCCGTCGTTGGTGGCCACGATGGCCTCCTGGTTCTCGAGCAGGAAGTTCTTCGCCTCGCCCACGGTGTCCGGGTCGATCTCGAGCTGCTCGTAGGTGCCGGTGTCCATGAACACGTAGTGGCTGCCGTCGTTGTAGAGGTACTGCATGCTGCGCTTGTCGACGTTGGCCACCTCGACCTTGACGTCGGCGTTGAACGTCTTGTCCACCACCTTTCCGGACTCGACGTTCTTCAGCTTGGTGCGCACGACCGCGCCACCCTTGCCCGGCTTGTGGTGCTGGAACCAGACGACGGACCACAGCTGCCCGTCAAGGTTGAGGACCATGCCGTTCTTGAGGTCGTTGGTGGTGGCCATGCGCAGTCGGTGCCTGTCGTCGTCGGGGATGGATCGGTGGGTGCGCCGTCCTACGGCAGCAGCCGCCCAGTCTAGCGACCGCGGATGATCGGGAGGAAATCAGCGGCCCGGGGTCACCGGCCGGCGATCGCCCGCAGCGCCAGCCGGTAGGAGTCGGCGCCGAACCCCGCGATCACCCCGGTTGCCACACCGGAGACCACCGAGGTGTGCCGGAACTGCTCACGCTTGTGCGGGTTGGTGATGTGCACCTCCACCAGCGGCGCGGTCAGCATCGCGCACGCGTCGCGCAGCGCGTAGCTGTAATGCGTGAACGCCGCCGGGTTGAGCACCACGGGCGTGCCCTCGTCCGCGGCCTGGTGCAGCCAGCCCACCAGCTCGGCCTCCGAGTCGGTCTGCCGGACCTCGACGTCCAGCCCCAGCGCGGCAGCGTCCGCCTTGCACAGGTCCACGAGGTCGTCGTAGGTCATGGAGCCGTAGACCTCCGGCTCCCGCGTCCCCAGCCGGCCCAGGTTCGGGCCGTTCAGCACCAGCACCTTCACAGCAGGCTCCTCGCTTCCGACGTCGGGTGCAGCATCAGCGGGCGATCTCGGCGTACGCCGCGGTGAGCACCGCCGGGTCCGGGCCCTGCAGGATGGCCGGCCGGGCCAGTCCCTCGAGCACCACGAAGCGCAGCTGGTCGCCACGTGCCTTCTTGTCGACCTTCATCGCCTCCAGCAGCTGGGTCCACACGTCACCGCGGTAGGTGGTGGGTAGGCCCACCAGCTCGAGCACCGAGCGGTGCCGCTCAGCGGTCGCCTCGTCCAGCCGGCCGGCGAGCCGGGCCAGCTCGGCGACGTAGCGCATGCCGATCGCCACCGCCGCGCCGTGCCGGAACCGGTACCTCTCGGCGCGCTCCACCGCGTGCCCGAACGTGTGCCCGTAGTTGAGCACCTCCCGCCCGACCCGGCCGCCGGCGCCGCCGGTCTCCCGCAGATCCTCGGTCACCACCTCGATCTTGACCTTCAGGGCCCGTTCGATCAGCTCCCGCAGCTCCGGCGACTCGGGCTTCGTGGCGGCCGCCGGATCCCGCTCGACGAGGTCCAGGATCGCCGGGTCGGCGATGAACCCGCACTTGATGACCTCGGCCAGCCCGCTGAGCAGCTCGTTGTGCGGCAGCGTCTGCAGCACGGCGAGGTCGCACAGCACCCCGGCAGGCTCGTGGAAGGCGCCGACCAGGTTCTTGCCCTCGGCGGTGTTGATGCCGGTCTTGCCGCCCACCGCGGCGTCGACCATCGCCAGCAGCGTGGTGGGCAGGTGCACCACCCGCACCCCGCGCAGCCAGGTCGCCGCCACGAACCCGCCGAGGTCCGTGGTGGATCCGCCGCCCACGGTCACCACCGCGTCGGAGCGGGTGAAACCGGTGCGCCCCAGCACCTGCCAGCAGAACGACGCGACCGGCGCGAGCTTGGCCTCCTCGGCGTCGGGGATCTCGATCGCATGCGCGTCGTACCCCTGACCGGCCAGGTCGGCGCGGATCGCCTCCCCGGTGGCCGCCAGCGCGTGCGGGTGGATCACCGCGACGCGGCGCACCCCCTCCCCCAGCATCCCGGGAAGGTCCCCGAGGAGGCCGCTGCCGACCACCACGTCGTACGGCGCGGCACCGGCCACCCGCATCCGCGTCGGGTCAGCCATCGGATCCTCCTTCCTCAGAGGCCCCGGACGCCTCAGACGCCTCTGCCGCTTCCACCGCCCGCTGCACCTGGTCGGCGACCTGTTCCGGCGGCGTGCCGTCGGTGTGCACGGTGATCGCCGCCACCGAGCGGTACACCGGCAGCCGCTCGTCGAGCAGCGCCTTCATCTGCGCCCGCACGTTGCCCAGCAGCAGCGGCCGGGCGGTGCCCAGGCCGACCCGCCTGGCCGCATCCGCGAGCCCGACCTCCAACAACACCACCCGGTGACCGGCCAGCACCTGTCTGGTCTCCGGGTCCATCACCGCGCCCCCACCGAGCGCCAGCACCCCCGCGTGCGACCGCAGTGCCGCGCGCACCGCGGCCCGCTCCAGCTCGCGGAACCGCGGTTCCCCGTCGTCGACGAAGATCTCCGAGATCGCCTTGCCGGCGGTGTCCTCCACGTCCTGGTCGGTGTCGCGCAGGTCGGTCCGCCACCGCTTGGCCAGGAGCCTGCCCACCGTGGACTTGCCGGCGCCCATCGGGCCCACCAGCACCACCCGCGGCCGCACGTCGACGGCGCCGCGGCCCGGAAGGGCGCTCACCCGAACCTCAGCGAGGACAGGTAGCCGTCCAGGTTGCGCCGGGTCTCGGCCACCGAGTCGCCGCCGAACTTCTCCAGAGCGACGTCAGCGAGGACCAGCGCCACCATGGCCTCGGCGACGATGCCGGCCGCCGGCACCGCGCACACGTCGGAGCGCTGATGGTGGGCCACCGCCTCCTCACCGGTCGCCACGTCCACGGTGCGCAGCGCCCGCGGCACGGTGGAGATCGGCTTCATCGCCGCGCGGACCCGCAGCAGCTCACCGGTCGACATCCCGCCCTCGGTGCCGCCGGAGCGGCCGGTGGCCCGGCCGAGGCCCTGCTCGGTGCGCACGATCTCGTCGTGGGCGCGTGAGCCGCGCTCGGCGGCCAGCGCGAAGCCGTCACCGACCTCGACGCCCTTGATCGCCTGGATGCCCATCAGTGCGCCGGCGAGCCGCGCGTCGAGCCGGCGGTCCCAGTGCACGTGCGAACCGAGGCCGGGCGGGAGGCCGTGCACGACGACCTCCACCACCCCGCCGAGGGTGTCGCCGTCGCGGTGCGCCTCGTCGATCTCGGCGACCATCGCCTTGCTGGCGTCGGTGTCCAGGCAGCGCACCGGGTCCGCGTCCAGCGCGGCCGTGTCGTCCGGCCCCGGCACCGAGCCGTACGGCGCCCGGGCCGCACCGATCGCGACCACGTGGGAGACCACCTTCGCGCCGAGCGCCTGGTCCAGGAACGCCGAGGCGACCGCCCCGAGCGCCACCCGGGCGGCGGTCTCCCGCGCGGAGGCACGCTCGAGCACCGGACGGGCCTCCTCGAAGGCGTACTTCTGCATGCCCACGAGGTCGGCGTGACCTGGCCGCGGCCGGGTCAGCGCCGCGTTGCGGGCCAGCGTCTCCAGCTCCGCCTCGTCGACGGGGTTGGCGGCCATCACCTTCTCCCACTTGGGCCACTCGGTGTTCCCGACCCTGATCGCCACCGGGCTGCCCAGCGTACGGCCGTGCCGGAGCCCACCGATCACCTCGACCTGGTCCTGCTCGAACTTCATCCGCGCGCCGCGGCCGTACCCGAGCCGGCGGCGGGCCAGTGCCTCGACGATGTTGTCGGTGGTCACCTCGACGTGGGCCGGGAGACCTTCCAGCACGGCGACCAGTGCGGGGCCGTGGGACTCTCCCGCGGTGAGCCAGCGCAGCATGGCCGACAGTCTGTCACGAGCACATCGAGCGAGGTTCAGCCGTACCACGCAGCGACATACGGTCCCACGAGCACCCCGACGAGCGCGCCGAGCAGCATGAACGGGCCGAACGGGTAAGCCTTGCGGTCCACGATCCGCGCAACCGACAGCAGCAGCCCGCCCACCCCGCCGAGCACGAAGCCGGCGTAGACGCCGGTGAGCATCGGCGCCCAGCCCAGGTAGCCGAGCGCGAGCCCCAGGACCCCGGACAGCCGCACGTCGCCGTAGCCCATGCCGCGCGGGTACACCAGCCACAGCACCAAGAACGTGCCGCCCGCCACCACCCAGCCCCACCCGGCCGTCTCCAGGTGGTGCCAGTCCCCGTCAGCCCAGGAGGACAGCACCGCGAGCGCGAGGACGACGGCGTACGACGGGGCGATCACCTTGGTGGGCAGCAGCCGGGTGCGCCAGTCCACGACCGCCAGCGCTACCCCGACCGGGGCCAGGTACATGAAGATCGACAGCTCCGGTCGCCAGCCCACCGCGGCCCCGAGCAGTGCCGCCACGGCACCGGTCCCGACCGCCGCACCCACCCGCAGGTGCGGCAGCCGGGCAATGTCGGCGTAGTGCTCCTTCTCCGCCGGCGGTGCAGTGTCACCGGCCGGCGCCTGCCCCGCCTCATCTGCCGCGTCGGCGTCGCCTGGGTCCGGTGCCGGCTCCGGGATCCGCGCGATCAGCAAGGGCACCAGCAGACCCGCGACCACGCCGTACGCTCCGGCTGCGGCCGCCGCCGCCGGGTACCAGACCATGCCCCGCACCCTAGGCGCTGGAGCCGACCTCGGCACCCGGAACGGGAGCGATCAGCGGCTGCCGGCGCGGTTCAGGGCAGCGGGACGGAGAACGCCGAGTCGAAGAAGCCGTCGGGGTCGTAGCGGGCGCGCACCGCACGGAGCCGGGCGAAGTTGTGGCCGTAGTAGGAGGCCCGCGGGCGACCGGGCTCCAGGTAGTTCACGTAGCCCCCTGCCGAGGCGCGGGCGACCGCCCGGTGTCCGGTGGCCACCCACCGGTACGCCGTGCGCACCACGTCCCGACCCGGGTGGTCGACCGTGGTGGAGTACCACTGCACGGTGGCGAACGCGTCGCGCCACGGAAAGGCCGCAGCGGCCGAGTCCGTGTCGCCGACCCGCCCCCCGAGAGGGTCGATGAGCACGCTCGCCTCCCGCCTGGCCCGGGCCGCACTGGTGGCCACCGCGAGCACCGCGGCAGCCTCGTCGCGGGTCAGCGGTCGCGCCAGGACGTCACTGCCGGCCGCGAAGGACGTCCGTTCCACCGGGCCGTGCGGAGCCAGCCGACACGCGCCGTCGGGCACGTCGGAGCAGCCGGCCAGCAGGCGCACGCCGTCCGCGTGGGAGCGGACGAAGAGCAGCGTGCGCACCGGCTGGACCCCGATCGCCGCGGCCAGGGCCGCCGCCTCGCTCTCACCGTCGCCGGTGAGGGAGAGCCCGAAGACCCGCACCCGAAGCGACCCGTCCCTCAGCGCGTCGAGATGCAGCGTCGCCCAGGCATCCCGGGGCGCGTCAGGCTGTCGCCGCTGCCACCCGAGCAGCACCTCGACCGCGTTGGAAGCGGCGTACTCGTGCTGGAAGAAGCCCATCGGCTGCGCCGGCCAGGTCCCGAAGATGAGCGACGTGACCACCCCGAAGCTGCCCCCGCCCCCGCCCCGGCTGGCCCAGAAGAGGTCCGGGTGCCGCTGGGGGCCGACCGTGCGCACCGTGCCGTCGGCCGTGACCACCTCGAGCCCTGCCAGGCTGTCGCAGGTGAGCCCGTACGCGCGGTTCTCCACCCCGATGCCGCCGCCCAGCGCCAGCCCGGTGCCCACGGTGGGGCAGGTGCCGGTGGGCACCGTGCGGCCGTGCGGTGCGAGAGCGAGGTGCAGGTCCAGCAGCCGGGTCCCGCCTCCGACCCGGACCGTCGAGCTGCTCGCGTCGTACGTCGTGCCGGCCATCCGCCCCAGGTCGAGCTGGATTCCACCTTTTCCGGCGGAGGCCCCGACGTAGGAGTGGCCGCCTGAACGCGGGCGGAGGGGAAGGCCGTGCCGCCGCGCGAACCGGATCGCCTCGCTGACGTCGTGCGTCCCCGCCGGGCGGACCACCGCCACCGGCAGCAATGAGTCGAACCGCGGGGCGTAGAGCGCACGGGCGGCGTTGAACGCGGGGTCCTCCGGTCTGACCAGGTTGCCGTCCAGGCCCGCGCGCAGGGCGGCCCAGTCGGCCCGGCCGGGCCGGCTGGGCCCTCGACCGGGGCCGCCGGATGCACCCGCCGGAGGCATCACCGCTCCACGAGGCTGCCGCTCGCCGCCGGCAACCGAGCACGCGCTCAGCGCCAGCAGTGACCCGCCGGCGGCGCCGGCCCTGAGGAAGGTGCGTCTGTCCATGACGATGGGAAGACGCACACGTCCCCGCTCAGGTTGCCTTGCGGGCCGCCAGTGTCGCCTCCCCTGCCGCCCGCATGGCGCCCACCGGCGCCTCCCGGCCGGTCATCAGCAGGAACTGCCCCGCGGCCTGGTGCACCAGCAGGTCCAGCCCGGACACCACGACACCGCCCTCGGCCTCTGCCCTGGCGGCCAGCCGGGTCGGCCACGGCTCGTAGCCGACGTCGAAGACCACCGGCGCGGCCGCCGCGAACGCGAGCAGCCGGTCGTCCTGCGCGGCAGCCGGGACAGTGGAGACCACGATGTCCCACCCGGCCTCCGGGGCCGCGTCGCCGAGCGTCCGCACCTCGACGTGCGGCGGCGCGGGATGGCGGCCGGCCGCCTCCAGCGTGGCGCCGACCCGGGAGGGGTCGCGCACCACCAGCCGCGCCTCGCGGCAGCCCAGGTCGGCCAGGGCAAGCAACGCGGACGCCGCGGTGGCCCCGCCGCCGAGCAGCAGCGCCCGCTCCACCGATCCGCGATGCCGCTCCCGGATCGCCGCCGCGGCACCCGGGATGTCGGTGTTCGCGCCCACCCTGCGGCCCTCCTCGAGCAGCACCGTGTTGGCCGCCCCGGCCTGTCGGGCGCGTTCGTCCAGGTCGTCCAGCAGCGGCAGCACCGCCCGCTTGAGCGGCATGGTCAACGACAGCCCCCGCCAGGACCGGTCCAGCCCGGCGAGGAAGCCGGTCAGCTCCTCGGCGCCCACGTCGTACGCGTCATACGTCCAGTCCAGCCCGACGACGCGGTAGCCGGCGCGGTGCAGCACCGGGGACAGGGAGTGGGCGATGGGGCGGCCGAGGACCGCGCAGCGGCGGGTGCTCACGTCTCAGCAGTGCGAGGACCGGGCGCACCAGTGGTTGAACTCGCGCACGTGCCGCAGGTGCTCCCGGTAGGTCGTGGCGAACTTGGTCACCCCGGTGTCGGGGTTGGTGGTCACGAAGTACAGCCAGCCGCCGGGGGCCGGGTGCAGGGCTGCCTTGATGGCCTCCTCCCCCGGCGCAGAGATCGGGGTCGGCGGCAGTCCGACGTGCTTGTAGGTGTTGTACGGCGAGCTGGAGTTGCGGTCCGCGTTGCTGGTGCCGACCTTTCCGTCGGTACCGACGGCGTACTTCACCGTGGAGTCGAACTGCAGCTTCATGTGCTTGGAGAGCCGGTTGTAGATCACCCGGCTGACCTTCGGGAAGTCCTGCTTCAGCTTCGCCTCCGACTGGATCAGGCTGGCCACCACCATCACGTCGTGCGGGCTGCGGCCGAGCTGCTGTGCCTGCTGCTGGAGGTGCAGCTTGGCCGCCTCCTGCTTGAACCGGTTCACCATGTCGGTCAGCACGGCGCCGGCGTCCGCCTTCGGGGGGATCTCGTACGTCGCCGGGAACAGGTAGCCCTCCGGGTTGCCGTCCGCGTAAGACGGGAGCCCCACCGAGCCGTGCAACGCCTTCCGGAGCTGTCTGCGGTGGAGGTCGGTGTCGCGCGCGAGCCGGGCGACGATCTCGTCCACGGTGTACCCCTCGGGGATGGTGACCGAGGCCTGGATCATGTTCGAGGGATCCACGAGCACCTTGAGCGCCGCGGCGGCCGGCATGTGGTGCTTGAGCTGGTAGTAGCCCACCTCGATGCTGCGCGACTTCGGGTTCGACCGGGCGACGTCGATGAAAGCGGACTGGCTCTTCACCACGCCGTCGTGGACGAGGGTCTTGGCGATGTCGGTGGAGGAGTCGCCGGAGTGCACCTGCACCAGCACCGACCCGGCGCCCGGGCCGGCGTAGTCCGGCGGTGGCGAGAAGTGCCGCCGCAGGAAGCTGAAGCCCAGCACGTACGCCGCGTACCCGCCGCCGATGATGATGACGGCCGCGATCAGCACGGCGAGGCAGCCGAGCCCGCGGCGTCTGCGCCGTCGGCTGTGCCCCATGTGCAGCCCTACGTGACTCACCTGGTCGCTCGCATAGTCTCTTGTCGCCCCATCGCCCCCGCCACAAACCTCACTGCACGGTCTCCCCGGGCGGGTGGCCCGAGCTGCGCTCGGTGTCCAGCGCGTTCTGCAAGATCACGACCGCCGCTGCCTGGTCGACCACGGCGCGTCGCTTCTGGCCCTTCCTGCCCTGCCCACGGAGCACCGCCTCCGCGGTGACCGTGCTCAGCCGCTCGTCACACAGCCGCACCGGCACCGGGGACACCACTCGCGCCAGGCTGTGGGCGAACTCGCGCACCTTAGCGGCTGCGGGCCCTTCGCCGCCAGACAGCGACCGAGGCAGCCCCAGGACCACCTCGGTGGCGGCGTGCTCTGCGGCGAGGACGGCCAGCCGCTGGAGGTCACCCGGGCCGCGGGGAACCGTCTCCACCGGCGTCGCGACCAGCCCGGCGGGGTCCGAGCGGGCCACGCCGATCCGCGCGTCGCCGGGGTCGACGCCCAGCCGCACGCCGGGTCTCACCGACGCCTCCGCACGCCGGTCACGACCGCCCTGCGGTGACCATCCGGCCGACCTCGTGCTCGACGTCGCGCAACGCCTGGCCCGCCTTGGAGGCGTCCGCGCCTCCGCCCTGGGCCACGTCGTCCTTACCGCCGCCGCTGCCGCCCAGGGCGGAGGCGGCGACCTTGACCAGCGCGTTCGCCGACACGCCCCAGCCGCGCGCCTCGTCGTTGACCGCGACTACCACCGACGGCTTGCCGTCGGCGGACCCGACGATCGCGACCACGCAGGGCCGCCCGGCCGCCATCCGGCCCCGCACGTCGAGCGCCAGCTTGCGTACGTCGCCGGCCCCCGCCCCGTCTGCGCGGTGGCCGACAAAGCCGACGCCGAACACGTCGGTGGGGTTGGCGGCCAGCTGCCCCGCCGAGGACAGCAGCCGGTCCAGCCGCACCCGCTCGATCTCCTTCTCGGCGGTGCGCAGCCGCTCCACCAGCTCGTGCACCCGGTCGGGCAGCTCCTCCGGGCGCGCCTTGAGCGCCTCGCTGAGCTGGGCGACCAGCACGTGCTCGCGGGCGAGGAAGCGGTAGGCGTCGTTGCCGACCAACGCCTCCACCCGACGCACGCCGGACCCGATGGAGGACTCGCCGAGCAGCTTCACCACGCCGAGCTGGCCGGAGCGAAGGGCGTGCGTGCCCCCGCACAGCTCCCGGGCCCAGTCGCCGACGGAGACCACCCGGACCTCGTTGCCGTACTTCTCCCCGAACAGCGCCATCGCGCCGGAGCGGATGGCCTCCTGCTGGTTCATGATCTCCGCGTGCACCGCGAGGTCGGCGAGGACCAGTTCGTTGACCCGGGCCTCCACGTCGACCATCGCGGACGCCGGCACCGCGCCGGTCGCGGAGAAGTCGAACCGGAACCGGCCGGGGGCGTTCTCGGAGCCGGCCTGGGTGGCGGTCTCCCCCAGCGCCTCCCGGAAGGCCTTGTGCACCATGTGGGTGGCGGTGTGCGAGCGGCTGATCGACTTGCGTCGTTCGATGTCCACCATCGCCTGCGCGGCCTCGCCGACGGTGACCTCACCGGAGAGCACCTTCGCCTGGTGCACGATCAGACCGGTGATCGGCGACTGCACGTCCATCACCTGCACGGTGGCGCCGCCCGTCAGCTCGATCAGGCCGTGGTCGGCGAGCTGGCCGCCGCCTTCGGCGTAGAACGGGGTGCGGTCCAGGACCAGCTCGATCTCGTCGCCTTCGTGAGCGGACCGGCTCACCCCCGATCCGGCGAGGATGCCGCTCACCCGCGCCTCGGAGACGATCTCGTCGTAGCCGGTGAACTCGACAGCGTGGCCGATCGTGTCCGCAATCGCGCGGTACTCGCCCGCGTCGACGTGCTTCCCCTTCTTGGCCTTCGCGTCCGCCTTGGCGCGCTCGCGCTGCTCGGTCATCAGCCGGCGGAACCCCGGCTCGTCCACCGACAGCCCCTGCTCGGCGGCCATCTCGAGGGTGAGGTCGATGGGGAAGCCGTAGGTGTCGTGCAGCGTGAACGCCTTGCTGCCCGACAGCTGGCTACGCCCCTGCTGCTTCGCCTCCTGCGCGGCCACGTCGAACATGCTGGTGCCGGTGCGCAACGTCTGCCGGAACGCGTCCTCCTCGGCGTAGGCCACCGTGGAGATCCTCTCCCACTGGGTCTCCAGCTCGGGGTAGGACAGCTTCATCTTGTCGCGGCTGACCGGGAACAGCTCGGGCAGCGTGCGCTCCTCCACCCCGAGCAGCCGCATCGACCGCACCGCCCGGCGCAGCAGCCGGCGCAGCACGTAGCCGCGAGCCTCGTTGCCGGGAGTGACCCCGTCCGAGATGAGCATCATGCTGCTGCGCACGTGGTCGGCCACCACGCGGAACCGGACGTCATCCTCGTGGCCCTGGCTCCCACCAGCGCCGTAGCGCTTGCCGGACATCTCCGCGGCCTTCTCGATGACCGGGAAGATCTCGTCGATCTCGTAGAGGTTGTTGGTGCCCTGCAGCAGGTAGGCGACCCGCTCCAGGCCCATGCCGGTGTCGATGTTCTTCGCGGGCAGGTCACCGGCGACGTCGAAGTCGTCCTTGGCCCGCACCGCGGACAGCTCCGACTGCATGAACACCAGGTTCCAGATCTCCAGGAACCGGTCCTCGTCCACCACCGGACCACCGTCCCGGCCGTGCTCGGGTCCGCGGTCGACGTAGATCTCGCTGCACGGTCCGCCCGGTCCGGGCACGCCCATGTGCCAGTAGTTGTCCTTCAGCCCCCGGCGTTGGATCCGCTCGGCGGGCAGCCCGGCGATCTTGGCCCACAGGTGCGCGGACTCCTCGTCGTGCTCGTAGACGGTGACCCAGATGGTGTCCGGGTCGAAGCCCAGCCCGCCTTCGGCGGTGCTGCCGGTGACCAGCTCCCAGGCGTTCTCGATCGCGCCTTCCTTGAAGTAGTCGCCGAACGCGAAGTTGCCGTTCATCTGGAAGAACGTGCCGTGCCGGGTGGTCTTGCCGACCTCCTCGATGTCCAGGGTGCGCACGCACTTCTGCACGCTCACCGCGCGCTTGTAGGGCGGGGTCTCCTGGCCGAGGAAGTACGGCTTGAACTGCACCATGCCGGCGTTGACGAACAGCAGCGTGGGGTCGTCGAGCAGCAACGAGGCGGACGGCACCACCTGGTGGCCGCGCGCCTCGAAGTGTGCAAGGAACCGGCGGCGTATCTCCGCGGTGTCCATCAGTCGTTGCCCTTTCTGGTCATTTCCCGCTCCAGCGCCGGTGGCCTGCCCCCGTCGACCGGCCGCGGTCCTTCCCCCGCCTCCAGCTCATCGAGCCCGATTCCGAGGCGCTTGCGCAAGTCGGTTTCCGCCTCCGCCATCGCCGTGGACACGTCCTCGCCGAGCAGCCGCGCGCCTAGGCTCAGGCCGGCGAGCCGGTCCCGCAGACCGTCCGGGGTGAAGACCTCCATCGCGCGGTGTACCCGGACCGCGGCGTAGACCCCGGCTCCGGCTCCGGCCACGAACCAGAACCCCCTGCTCATACCGCCGCCTCACGTGGGCGGCGCGCCGACTCCCGCCGCTTGCGCAGGGCGTCGCGACGCCGCCGCTTCCGGGCAAGTCTCACCTCGCGCCGCATCTCGAACCGGATCCGGTTCCGGTTCGCCGGTGCCAGCGCCCGGCGGACGCCGAACGCGAAGGCCAGTGCCTTCACCAGCGGCTCGCCGAGCGTCGAGGAGACCACGAACCTGGTCTGCACCTCAGCAGGATCCGCCTCGGCATCGTCCGACCGCCCGGTGCCGACGCCGGTGATCAGGTACTCCGACTCCGGCACCACCGGTGGCGCCATGCGTGGGGTGCGCTCCATCCGCTCGATCCGTGTGGTCAGCTGCGCCACCTCGGCCCGCGCCGCGTCCAGGGACCGTCCGGCGCGTCGGCTGCCCGCGAGGACGACGGCGAGCAGCGCGCACGTCACGGCGAGCAGGGTCACCGTGACCGCGAGTCCGACCACGAGCGCGAGATCCACGGGACCCGACCCTACCCTGCACCCGAACCCCTACGGCACGGTGCCGCGGACCAGCCGGCGTACCCGCTCCCAGCGCTCCTTGACCGCCGCCTCGGCACCGAGCGTGGTGGGCTCGTAGTAGGTGCGGTCCGCGACGACGTCCGGCGCGTACTGCTGCTCGGCCACCCCGAACGGCTCGTCGTGAGCGTACTTGTAGCCCGCCCCGTGCCCGAGCTTCTTCGACCCGCCGTAGTGGGCGTCGCGCAGGTGCGCCGGTACCGCCCCGATCTTCCCCGCGCGGACGTCGGCGGCGGCGGCGTCGATGGCCCGGATGACCGCGTTGGACTTGGGCGCCAGTGCCAGCGCGATGGTGGCCTGTGCCAGGTTCAGCCGGGCCTCCGGCATGCCGATCAGCTGCACCGCCTGCGCCGCGGCGACCGCGGTGGTCAGCGCGCTCGGGTCGGCCAGGCCGACGTCCTCGCTGGCCAGGATCACCAGCCGGCGGGCGATGAACCGGGGGTCCTCGCCCGCCTCCACCATCCTGGCCAGGTAGTGCAGTGCGGCGTCGGCGTCGGAGCCGCGCACGGACTTGATGAACGCGCTGATCACGTCGTAGTGCTGGTCGCCCTGCCGGTCGTAGCGGACCGCGGCCCGGTCGACGGCGTGCTCGGTCGTCTCCAGGTCCACCTCGTCGAGGCCGTTGGCCAGCGCGGCGCCGGCCGCGGCCTCCAGGTAGGTCAGCGCGCGGCGGGCGTCACCGCCGGCGAGCCGGACCAGGTGGTCCACCGCGTCGTCGGTGACCTGCACCGCCCCGTCGAGCCCCCGCTGGTCGGTGCGGGACTGCTCGAGGACCTCGCGGATGTCGTCGTCGGTGAGCGGCTCGAGGGTGAGCAGCAGCGAGCGGGACAGCAGCGGGGAGATCACGCTGAAGAAGGGGTTCTCGGTGGTGGCGGCCACGAGGGTGACCCAGCGGTTCTCCACCCCGGGGAGCAGGGCGTCCTGCTGGGCCTTGGTGAACCGGTGCACCTCGTCGACGAACAGCACGGTCTCCCGGCCACCCTTCGCCAGCTCGGCGCGAGCGGCGTCGATGGCGGTGCGGACCTCCTTGACACCGGCGGCCACGGCCGAGACCTCCACGAACCGGCGGTTGGTCTGCCGGCTCACGATCGCGGCGATCGTGGTCTTCCCGGTGCCGGGCGGCCCCCACAGCAGCAACGACATGGGCTGGTCGCCCTCGATCAGCCTGCGCAGCGGCGAGCCGGCGGCCAGCAGGTGCTGCTGCCCGGCCAGCTCGTCCAGGGTGCGCGGGCGCATCCGCACGGCCAGGGGTGCCGACGTGTGCGCGTTGCCGGCCAGTGTGCCGCCTGACTCCGCAGCGGTCCCGCCCATCTCGAACAAGCCTTCCACGGCGTCGACCCTACTCACCGGGGCGCCCGGGCCCCGGCATCAGTGCGCCGGCTTGCTCCCCGGCTTGGCGTCCACCCCGGCCTCCTTACGCTGCTCGGGGGTGATGGGAGCGGGCGCGGAGGTCAGCGGGTCGAACCCGGCGCCGGTCTTCGGGAACGCGATCACGTCGCGGATCGAGTCCGAGCCCGCCAGCAGCGCGCAGATCCGGTCCCAGCCGAAGGCGATGCCGCCGTGCGGGGGCGCGCCGTACTTGAAGGCGTCGAGCAGGAACCCGAACTTCTCCTGGGCCTCCTCCTCGCCGAGCCCCATAACCGCGAACACCCGCTGCTGGATGTCCTCGCGGTGGATACGGATCGACCCGCCACCGATCTCGTTGCCGTTGCAGACGATGTCGTAGGCGTAGGCCAGCGCCGAGCCGGGGTCCTCGTCGAAGCTGTCCATCCACTCCGGCCGCGGCGAGGTGAAGGCGTGGTGCACGGCGGTCCAGGCACCGCTGCCCACGGCGACGTCGCCGGCGGCGGTGGCCTCGTCGGCCGGCTCGAACAACGGGGCGTCGACCACCCAGACGAAGCTCCAGGCCGACTCGTCGATGAGGTTGCAGCGGCGGCCGATCTCCAGCCGCGCCGCGCCCAGTAGCGCCCGCGAGCTCCTGACCGGGCCGGCCCCGAAGAAGATGCAGTCACCCGGCTCGGCGCCCACGTGCTCGACGAGCCCGGCGCGCTCGGCGTCGCTGAGGTTCTTGGCCACCGGTCCGCCGAGCTCGCCGTCCTCGCCGACCAGCACGTACGCGAGGCCCTTGGCACCACGCTGCTTGGCCCACTCCTGCCACGCGTCGAGCTGCTTGCGCGGCTGGTCCGCGCCGCCGGGCATCACGACCGCGCCCACGTACGGCGCCTGGAAGACCCGGAACGGCGTGGCGGAGAAGAACTCGGTGCAGTCGACCAGCTCTAGCCCCATCCGCAGGTCCGGCTTGTCGGTGCCGTAGCGGGCCATCGCCTCGGCGTAGGTGATCCGGTCGATCGGGGTCTTCACCTCGTGGCCGACCCGGCGCCACACCGCGGTGAGCACCTCCTCGGCGACCGCGATCACGTCGTCCTGGTCGACGAAGCTCAGCTCCACGTCGAGCTGGGTGAACTCCGGCTGGCGGTCGGCGCGGAAGTCCTCGTCGCGGTAGCAGCGGGCGATCTGGAAGTAGCGCTCCATTCCTGCGACCATCAGCAGCTGCTTGAACAGCTGCGGGCTCTGCGGCAGCGCGTACCAGCTGCCGGGCTGCAGCCGGGCCGGGACCAGGAAGTCCCGGGCGCCCTCCGGGGTGGAGCGGGTCAGCGTCGGCGTCTCGATCTCCACGAACCCGTCGGCGAGCAACACGTCCCGGGCGGCCCGGTTCACCTCGCTGCGCATGCGGAGCGCGGCCGCGGGGCCGGTCCGGCGCAGGTCGAGGTACCGGTGGGCCAGGCGCACCTCCTCGCCCACCTCGACGTGCTCGTCGATCGGGAACGGCAGCGGCGCGGCCGGACTGAGCACCTCGACGTCGGCAGCGATCACCTCGATCTCGCCGGTCGGCAGGTGCGGGTTCTGGTTGCCCTCCGGGCGCAGGGACACCTCACCGGTGACCTTCAGGCAGTACTCCGACCGCAGGTGGTGGGCGACCTCCTCGTCTCGGACCACCACCTGCACCATCCCGGAAGCCTCACGGAGATCGAGGAACGCGACCCCGCCGTGGTCTCGCCGACGGGCCACCCAGCCCGCCAGCGTGACGGTCGTCCCGACGTTCTCGGCCCGCAGGTTGCCGGCCTGATGGGTGCGGATCACTGCTGCTCCTTGCTTGTCTCGTCTGGTCCGGACCGCACCACGGCGGGCCGGATGTCCTCGGCCGGGGGCACCCAGGTGTCCGGGTCGGCCGGCACCTGCTCCCCGGACCGGATGTCCTTCACCTCGCCGGCCGCCCCGTCCTGGCCGGGGAACCAGACGAACGGGATGCCGCGCCGCTCGGCGTAGCGGATCTGCTTGCCGAACTTCTGCGCGGCGGCCGCCACCTCGGCGGGCACCCCGCGTCTGCGCAGGCGCTGGGCGATGGCGTCGCTGTCTCTCCGGGAGTCCTCGTCGGCGAGGGCCACCAGCACGGCCGACGGCACTGCGCGAGTGCTGCCGAGCAGCCCCCGGTGGAACAGCGGCACCAGGGTGCGGGTGATCCCGAAGGAGATGCCGACCCCCGGGTAGGTGGTCCGCCCGTCGGAGGCCAGCGCGTCGTACCGGCCGCCGGAGCAGATCGAGCCGAGGCTCTCGAACCCGGCCAGCACGGTCTCGAACACCGTTCCGGTGTAGTAGTCCAGCCCGCGGGCGATGCGCAGGTCGGCCTCCACGGAGAACCGGTCGTTGGCCAGGTCGGCGCAGCCCTCTACCACGGCGACCAGCTCGGCGAGCCCCTCCTCGAGCAGGTCGTTGCTGACACCCAGCGCTCGCACCCGGTCCACGAAAGCGGTGTCCGCGGACCGGATGTCGGCCAGCTCCAGGCAGCGCTTGGCCTGCTCCTGGTCCATCCCGGCCTCGCTGACGAGCAGGGACGCGACCTCGGCGGCGGACACCTTGTCGATCTTGTCGACCACCCGCATCACGGCGTCCACGTCGGTGGCGCCGAGCCCGGCGTAGAAGCCCTGGATGAGCTTGCGGTTGTTCACCTGCAGCCGCATCGGCGGAAGCGGCAGACCCGCCAGTGCCTCGGCCATCACCCGGGCCACCTCGATGTCGTGGTGGAAGGGCAGGGTGTCGCGGCCGACCACGTTGATGTCGGCCTGGGTGAACTCCCGGAAACGGCCCTCCTGCGGTCGTTCCCCGCGCCAGACCTTCTGGATCTGGTAGCGGCGGAACGGGAAGTCCAGCTTGCCGGCGTTCTCCAGCACGTAGCGCGCGAAAGGCACGGTCAGGTCGAAGTGCAGTCCCAACCGGTCGGCACTGACACCGCCGTGCTGCTCGTCGCGCTCCTGGAGCCGGCGCAGCAGGTAGACCTCCTTGGAGGTCTCCCCCTTGCGCAGCAGCTGGTCCAGGGGCTCCACGGACCTGGTCTCCACGCCAGCGAACCCGTGCAGCTCGAACACGCGGCGCAGGCGGTCGACCACCTCCTGCTCCACGAATCGCTGCTCAGGCAACAGCTCGGGGAACCCGCTCAGCGGGGTCGGTTTGCTCATCTCTGTCTCAGAGGCCTCGGGTCGGGGTGCTCGCGCCGCTCGTGTCCTGGAGCAGCTCGAGCAGGAACGGGTTGGTGGAGCGCTCGCGACCGATGCTGGTCTGCCCGCCGTGTCCCGGGAGCACGGCGATGTCGTCGGGCAGAGACAGCACCTTGGTGCGCAAGCTGTGCAGCATCGTCGGATGGTCCCCGCCGGGCAGGTCGGTGCGGCCGATGGAGCCGGCGAACAGCAGGTCGCCGGAGAACATCACCTCGCAGACATCCTCCGTTCCTCCGTCGTACGGCGAGCGGAAGGCGACCGACCCCTGGGTGTGGCCCGGAGTGTGGTCCACGGTGAGCCGCAGACCGGCCAGCTCGAGGACGTCGCCGTCGCCGAGCTCGCGCACGTCGTCCGGCTCGGCGAACTCGTACCGGCCGCCGAGCAGCATGCCGGCCATCTCCGGCGAGACCCCGGCCATCGGGTCGGTCAGCAGGTGCCGGTCGTCGGGGTGGATGAACGCCGTCGCGTCGTAGCTGCCCGCCACCGGCGCGACGCTCCACATGTGGTCGACGTGCCCGTGGGTCAGCAGCACCGCGACCGGCTTGAGCCGATGCTCGCGCACCGCCTCGGCGACCCCGGGAGCGGCGTCCTTGCCGGGGTCGACGACCACGCACTCCTGCCCCGGCCCGGTGGCCGCCACGTAGCAGTTGGCGGCCCAGGGGCCGGCGGGGAATCCGGCGATCAGCACGCCTGCCCTCTCTCGTTCGCTTCGGCAAGTCGGTCGGGAACCGCTGTGGCCTCGACCGTTGCAGCCTACCTACCGGCGCTCCGCGGGACCCAACCCGCCGCATCGTCACCCGGGGCAACCGGTCGGTCACGCCTTAGACTCGGCGCGTCGAGCATTCCCGAGGCAGCACCGACGAGGAACCCGAGAAGGGACCCCAGGAAGGACCACAGTGACAGAGCACCAGGAGTCCGGACATCAGGAGTCCGGACACCCCCAGGTCGGGCACGACCAGGCCGGGCACGCCCGGTCCGGCGACCCGTGGGGCCGCGTGTCCGAGGACGGCTCTGTCTACGTCCGGACCAGCGGTGGCGAGCGCAAGGTCGGTCAGTGGCCGGACGGCGACCCCGCCGAGGCGCTTTCCTTCTTCAGGAAGCGGTACGACGCGCTGGCCTTCGAGGTGGAGCTGCTCGAGCAGCGGGTGACCGCCGGGGCTCTTGGCCCGGACGAGGCGACTTCGGCCCTCGCCCGGGTGCGCAGCGCGGTCTCGCAGGCGCAGGCGGTCGGCGACCTCGACGGGCTGCTGGCCCGCCTGGACGCGCTCACCGGCACCATCGACGCGCACCGGGAGCAGCGCAAGGCGGAGCGAGCGCGAAAGCTCGAGTCGGCCCGGGCCGACAAGGAGCGGATCGCGGCCGAGGCGGCGGTGCTGGCGGAGGAGCGCGACTGGCGCAACGGGGCGAACCGGCTGCGCCAGCTGCTCGAGGAGTGGAAGTCACTGCCGCGGCTGGAGAAGAAGGTCGACGACGCGCTGTGGCGCCGGTTCTCCTCCGCGCGCACCAGCTACACCCGCCGCCGCAAGGCGCACTTCGCCGAGCTGAGCGAGAAGAGGGAAGCCGCGGCGGTGGAGAAGGAGCGGCTGGCCAAGGAGGCCGAGGAGCTGGCCGACTCCACCGAGTGGGGCCCGACCACCCTGCGCTACCGGGAGCTGATGCGGCAGTGGAAGGCCGCCGGTCCGGCGCCGCGCGGCGTCGAGGAGCAGCTTTGGAAGCGGTTCCGGGGCGCCCAGGACACGTTCTTCGGGGCGCGGGACGTCGCCAATGCCAAGCTCGACGAGGAGTTCGCCGCCAACGCGGAGAAGAAGGAGGGTCTGCTGGCCGAGGCCGAGGCGCTGGTCCCGGTCACCGACCTGGCCGCCGCCAAGGCCGCGTTCCGTGACATCGCCGAGCGGTGGGACGCCGCCGGGAAGGTGCCGCGCGCCCGGATGAAGGAGCTCGAGGGCCGGTTCCGCAAGGTGGAGCAGGCGCTTCGTGGCGTCGAGGACGACCGTTGGCGTCGCTCGAACCCGGAGGCCCGCGCCCGCGCCGCGACCACCGTCGCCCAGCTCGAGGCGTCCATCGCCGACCTGCAGGACAAGCACGACAAGGCGCTGGCCGCCGGCCACACCAAGCAGGCCGACGACCACGCGTCGGCCATCGAGGCCCGCCGCGCCTGGTTGACCGAGGCGCAGCGGGCACTCGACGAGTTCAGCAGCTGAGGCTGCCGCCGCGCCGCGCCGTCCGCGGCCCCGGGGCTACTGGGTGACGCGGTAGGCGTCGAAGACCCCGTCCACGGAGCGCACCGCCTTCAGCACGTGTCCGAGATGCTTCGGGTCGCCCATCTCGAAGGTGAAGCGACTCTTGGCCACCCGGTCGCGGGTCGTCTGCAGCGACGCGGACAGGATGTTCACGTGTACGTCGGACAGCACCTTGGTGAGGTCCGAGAGCAGCCGGGCCCGGTCCAGCGCCTCCACCTGGATGTTGACCAGGAACATCGACTGGCCGGTCGGCGCCCACTCCACGTCGACCAGCCGCTCCGGGTAGGCCTTCAGGGAGTCCACGTTGGTGCAGTCGGTGCGGTGCACCGAGACCCCGGCGCCGCGGGTCACGAACCCGAGGATCGGGTCCCCCGGGACCGGCGTGCAGCACTTGGCGAGCTTGACCCACACGTCGGACAGCCCCCGCACGATGACGCCGGCGTCACCGCCGGAGGACTGCTTGGCCCGGGCCCGCTCGCTGGTGATCTGGACACCCTCGGCGAGGTCCTCGGCCGCGCCCTCCTCGCCCCCGAACAGGTCGATGACGCGACGCACCACGGTCTGCGCGCCGACGTTGCCCTCTCCGACCGCCGCGTAGAGCGCGGACACGTCAGCGAGATGCATCTCGCCCGCGACGGTGGAGAGCGTCTCGTGGGTGAGCACCCGTTTGAGCGGCATGCCCTCCTTGCGCATGAGCCGGGCGATCTGGTCCTTGCCCTGGTCGATGGCCTCTTCTCGGCGCTCCTTGGTGAACCACTGCTTGATCTTGTTGCGGGCCCGCGCCGACTTCACGAAGCCGAGCCAGTCCTGGCTCGGAGCCGCGGTGGGCGCCTTGGAGGTGAACACCTCCACCACGTCCCCGTTGTCGAGCGTGGACTCCAGCGGCACCAAGCGGCCGTTCACCCGGGCGCCGATCGTGTGGTGGCCGACCTCGGTGTGGATGGCGTAGGCGAAGTCGACCGGCGTGGAGCCGGTGGGCAGCGCGATCACGTCTCCGCGCGGGGTGAACACGTACACCTCGGCGGAGTTGATCTCGAAGCGGAGCGACTCCAGGAACTCGCCGGGGTCCTCGGCCTCCTGCTGCCAGTCGAGCAGCTGGCGGACCCAGGACATGTCGCTGCTGCCGCCGTCCTGGGTCGTCAGCGGCCGGCTGGTGTCCACCCCGGAGCGCACGCCCTCCTTGTACTTCCAGTGGGCGGCGATGCCGTACTCCGCGCGCCGGTGCATGGCGAAGGTGCGGATCTGCAGCTCGACCGGCTTGCCCGCGGGACCGATCACCGTGGTGTGCAGCGACTGGTACATGTTGAACTTCGGCATCGCGATGAAGTCCTTGAACCGGCCGGCGACCGGGTTCCACCGCGAGTGCAGCACGCCGAGGGCGGCGTAGCAGTCCCGGTCGGTGTCCACCAGGATGCGGATGCCCACCAGGTCGTAGATGTCGGAGAAGTCGCGGCCCCGCACGATCATCTTCTGGTAGATCGAGTAGTAGTGCTTGGGCCGTCCGGTGACCGTCGCCTTGATCCGGGCGTCCTTGAGGTCCTTCCCGACCTGCTCGATCACCGTGGCCAGGAACTGGTCCCGGGACGGTGCGCGTTCGGCGACCAGGCGGACGATCTCGTCGTAGATCTTCGGGTGCAAGGTGGCGAACGCGAGGTCCTCCAGCTCCCACTTCAAGGTGTTCATACCCAGCCGGTGGGCCAGCGGGGCGTAGATCTCGAGCGTCTCGCGGGCCTTGCGGTCCTGGGTCTCCTGCTTCAGGTAGCGCAGCGTGCGCATGTTGTGCAGCCGGTCGGCCAGCTTGATCACCAGCACCCGGATGTCCCGGCTCATCGCGACGATCATCTTGCGGATCGTCTGCGCCTGCGCGGTGTCGCCGTACTTGACCTTGTTGAGCTTCGTGACCCCGTCCACCAGGGCCGCCACCTCGTCACCGAAGTCGCGGCGCAGCTCCTCGAGCGTGTAGTCGGTGTCCTCGACGGTGTCGTGGAGCAGCGCCGCGCAGAGCGTGGGCTCGGTCATGCCGATGTCGGCGAGGATGGTGGCCACGGCCAGCGGATGGGTGATGTACGGGTCGCCGCTCTTGCGCATCTGCGAGCCGTGGGCGCGCTCCGCGGTGAGGTACGCGCGCTCCAGCAGCGCCAGGTCGGCCTTGGGGTGGTTGCCGCGGACCACCCGGAACAGCGGCTCCAGGACCGGGTTCCCGGCCTGGCTCTTGGTCGTCATCCGCGCCAGGCGCGCCCGCATCCGGCGTCCCGCCGGCCCTCCCGGGGCAGTGCGGGGGTCCCGCGGGCCCTCAGGCTTGTGCTCGACGGGGGCCTGCGTCCGGCCCGGCGGGGCAGCCAGATCCGCGGGGCGACGCGCTACCCGCTCCTCGGCCACCGGCCCTCCTGAGATCCGACTGCTTGCAGTCTATGCCTCGACCCCAGCGCCGATGGTGGCCAGCGACCGCAACGGAAGCCGGTCGCCGAGGTTCTCACGCCCACGGAGGAAGGCCAGCTCGAGGAGTACGGCGACGCCGGTGACCGTGGCGCCGCAGGTCCGCACCAGATCCACGGTGGCCGCCACGGTCCCGCCGGTGGCCAGCACGTCATCCACGAGCAGCACCCGGTCGCCGGGTTGCACGGCGTCCTGGTGCATCTCGAGGGTGGCCTCGCCGTACTCGAGCGAGTAGCTGACCGCATGCGTCGCGCCCGGCAGCTTGCCCGCCTTGCGCACCGGCACGAAGCCGGCGCCCAGGGCGAGCGCCACGGGCGCGGCCAGGATGAAGCCGCGGGCCTCCATGCCCACGACCTTGTCCACGACGGTCGTGCCGCCATCGTCGCGGCCGGCGGCGGCGAGCGCCTCGATGGCGGCGGAGAAGGCGTCGTGGTCCGCGAGCAGCGGGGTGATGTCCTTGAACACCACGCCCGGCTCCGGGAAGTCGGGCACGTCACGGATCAGCGTGCTCATCACACGTTCCACGGCGTGTGGACCACCGTTCGGGGCGGTCACCGCTTGCCGCGCTGCGAGCGAGGACGACGCGACGGCTGGGCGCGCTTGGCGGAGCCGGACTGGCTGACCGGCTTGTTCGCCGGCCGCTCCCCTGCCGTGGACCGCGGGCGCCGTTCGGCGCGTCGCGCGGCCACCGACTCGGCCTCCGGATCCCCGGCCGGCTCGTCCTCCGGCGCCGGGCCGCCGGCCTGGTCGGCCCGCAGCGGCAGCGGCCGGTCCTGCAGCGGCATGTCCTCGGTGTAGGCGGGCACGTCGGCGAACCGGTCGGCGTTCACCTTGGCCCGCTTCCTGCGCACTCTCGCGTCGCCCGACCTGACGCCGGGCTCGAGCTCCTTCAGCTGCACCGCCAGGGGAGTCGCGATGAAGATCGAGGAGTACGCCCCGGCCGCCATCCCGACGAACAGGGCCAGCGCGAGGTCCTTCAGCGCGCCCGAGCCGAGGGTGACCACGCCGACGTAGAGCATCGCGCCGACCGGCAGCAACGCGACCAGCGAGGTGTTGATCGACCGGACCAGCGTCTGGTTGACCGCCAGGTTCGCCGCCTCGGCGTAGGTCTGCCGGCTGCGCGCCAGGTTCTTGGTGTTCTCACGCACCTTGTCGAAGACCACCACGGTGTCGTAGAGGGAGAAGCCCAAGATGGTCAGCACGCCCGTCACGGTCGCGGGCGTGACCTCGAAGCCCGACCAGGCGTAGACGCCGATGGTGATGATCAGGTCGTGGAACAGCGCCACGATCCCGGCCACGGACATCTTCCATTCTCGGAAGTAGGCCCAGATGAACAGCATCACCAGGACCAGGAAGACGATCAGCCCGATGAGGGCCCGGTTGGCGACCTGCGCACCCCAGGTCGCTCCGATGGAGTCCTGGCTGATGTCCTTGGCGCTCACGTGCGGCACCTGGTGCTGGATCGCCGAGGCGATGGCGTCGGCCTGGTGGTTGTTGAGCGGCTTGGTCTGCACCAGGATGTTGTGGGTGCCGGACGTCTGCACGACCGGCTGCGCCGCAGCGGGGATCCCGGTGCCCGCCACCACGTTCTGGATCTCGGTGACCGTGGAGTTGTTGATCTGGCTGCTGGGCAGGGACACCTGGTACTGGACGCCGCCGACGAACTCGATGCCGTAGTTGAAGCCCCGGAACGCCAGACCCGCGATGGCGACGATCACGATCACGCCGGAGATGGCGTACCACAGCTTGCGCCGCCCGATGAAGTCGATGGACAGTCGCCCGGTGTAGAGGGCGTGCCCCATGTTGGTGAGCTTGCTCATCAGGCGTTACCTCCGGCCGTGCGGGTGCGGCTGCGCCCCACCTTTTCGATGCCGATGTGGTCGGGCGAGAGACCGGACAGCTTGTGACCGGAGTAGAAGAACCGCACCTGGGCCAGCTTCGTGACCAACGGCTTGGTGAAGAAGAAGAACACCAGCAGGTCGATCGCGGTGCTGACACCAAGGGTGAACGCGAAGCCCTTCACCACGCCGATGGCGAAGATGTAGAGCACCACCGCGGCGAGCAGCGACACCCCGTCGGCGGCCAGACACGTCGCCCGGGCGCGCAGCCAGCCCGCCTCCACCGCGACCCTCATCGACTTCCCCTCGCGCATCTCGTCACGGATCCGTTCGAAGTAGACGATGAAGGAGTCCGCGGTGATGCCGACCGCAACGATCAGACCGGCGATGCCTGGCAGGGTCAGTGTGAACCCGACCGCGGAGCTCAAGATGAGCACCGCCGCGTAGGTGAGGATCGCAGCCACCATCAACGAGGAGACCACCACCAGGCCGAGCCCGCGGTAGTAGAACATGCAGTACAGCAGCACCAGCAGCAGGCCGGCGACCCCGGCCAGCAAGCCGGCGGACAGCTGGTTCGCCGCCAGGGTCGGACCCTCTTCGGTGACCACCGGGACGGTGAACTTCAGCGGCAGCGCGCCGTACTTCAGGCTGTTGGCCAGCGACTGCGCCGAGGTCTGGTTGAAGTTGCCGCTGATCTGGGCGTTCCCGTCGAGGATCGGAGAGATGACCTGCGGGTGCGAGATGACCTTGCCGTCCAGCACGATCGCGAACTGCTTGTGCGTGCCGGCCAGCTTGGTCGTCACGTCGCCGAACGTCTTGCGCGCGCTGCTCTTGAACGAGAGGTTGACCACCCAGCTGACCTGGTTCTGCGGGATGCCGGCCGAGGCGTCGCTGAGCTGGGTGCCCTCGATGAGCGCGTTCGAGAGCAGGAACTTCTCGCCCTGACCGTTGCAGGTGATCAGCGGCATGTTCGGCTGGTCGACCCCCGGATGCAGCGCCTCACCCTTCTTGGGGCAGGTGAACGCCTGGAACTTCTGCAGCCACTTCGACCCGGGGTTGTCCATCCACTGCAGTGGCTGGTCCACCGGCGCGCCCTGGCTGGTGGTCGGGGTGCTTCCGGTCAGCGGGGAGGCCGACGCGGTTGGGGCGGCACTGGGGCTCGGGCTCGAGGAGGGCTGCTTCTTGGCCTTCTTCTTGTCGGCGCGCAGCAGGTCGCTGGACAGTGCCCGGCCCCGCGGGGAGGCGGCCCCGGACGGCTTGGCCTTCGCCCCAGTAGAAGGCCCAGTAGAAGGACCAGCGGACGGACCAGCGGACGGCTTGCTCGACGGGGACACACCGCCGCTCGGCGTCGCGGCCGGCGTCTTCGGAGCCGGGCGACCATAGGCCTCGGCGGCGACCAGGCGGAAGCGCAGCTGGGCGGTCTGCTTGACCGTGTCGACCAGGTTCTTGCGGTTCTGGCCCGGGATCTGCACCACGATGTTGTTGTTGCCCTGCAGCCCGACGGTCGCTTCCGTGACCCCGCTGCCGTTGACGCGCTGCGAGATGATCGACACCGCCTGCTGCATCTTCTGCTGCGTGATCTGCTGCCCGGTCGTGGTGTTGGCGCTCAACGTGATCATGGTGCCGCCCTGCAGGTCGAGGCCCAGCTTGGGCTTCCAGACGCCACCAAGGGCCACCAGGCCGTAGACGGCCGCGACCACCACCGCGAAGGTGATGAGCGCCCGCCCGGGGCGGCGCGCGTTTCTCGCCACTGTTACTCGCTCCTCGTCGGTCGGGCCGCCCGTTCGGTCGATGACCGGCCGGCCCGGTTGATGACTACTTGTCGTCCGCGCTGCCCGGCGCGGGCGGCAGCCCCTCGTCGGGGCCGCGGTCCGCACCGGTTCCCGGCTCGTCGGTGGGAGGCTCGGTGGTCGGGTTCGCCGTACCGGTGGTGTCCTCCACCACCCGTACTACAGCCTGCCGGGCCACCTTGATCACCGTTCCGGGCGCGATCTCCACACGGACCGAGTCGTCGGCAACGGCTACGACGGTGCCGTAGATCCCCGAGTTCAGCATCACCTGCGTCCCGGGGCCGAGGCTGGACTGCACGTTCGACATCTGCTGCTGCCGCCGGCGGGCCGGCCTCATGACGAGGAACCAGAACACCAGGACGATCAGGACAAGCGGGAGGAACGTCGCCAGGTTGTTTGACACGAACGAATCTCTCCTCAACGGCTGCTTGGTGGGGACGCTCCCCGGTCGATCCCGGGCAGAACGCATCGTGGCCGGTAAACCCTTGGCCAAGGAAGGAGTCTAACTGCCGCAGCGAGAGGGCGCAGGAGCAGCGCCCTGCGCGCGCGTCACGCCTGGATGTCGGAGTCCTCGTCGCGGGCGTCGAACAGGCTGGCATCGGGCCCGGACCCGGTGGCCGCGGGGGCCGACAACCCCAGGTGGGCCCAGGCGGCCGGCGTCGCCACCCGGCCGCGCGGCGTGCGGGCCAGCAACCCGGAACGCACCAGGAACGGCTCCGCCACCTCTTCGACGGTCTCGCGCTCCTCCCCCACCGCGACGGCGATGGTGCTGACTCCGACCGGGCCGCCGCCGAACCGGCGGCAGAGCACGTCCAGCACGGCCCGGTCCAGTCGGTCGAGCCCGGAGCGGTCCACTTCGTAGAGGTCGAGGGCGCGCTGAGCCACGTCCAAGGTGACCAGCCCGTCGGCCCGCACCTGGGCGTAGTCACGGACCCGCCGCAGCAGCCGGTTGGCGATCCGGGGGGTGCCCCGGGAGCGCGACGCGATCTCCGCGGCACCCGCGTCGGTGAGCTCCACGCCCAGCAGCTCCGCGGACCGGCGCACGATCAGCTCGAGCTCGGCGGGCTCGTAGAACTCCAGGTGCGCGGTGAACCCGAACCGGTCCCGCAACGGGCTTGGCAGCAGCCCCGCGCGCGTGGTCGCGCCGACGAGCGTGAAAGGCGGGATGTCCAGCGGGATCGCGGTGGCCCCGGGACCCTTGCCGATGACCACGTTGACACGGAAGTCCTCCATGGCGACGTAGAGCATCTCCTCGGCCGGCCGGGACATCCGGTGGATCTCGTCGACGAAGAGCACGTCGCCGGCGTTCATGCCCGACAAGATGGCGGCCAGGTCCCCGGCGTGCACGATCGCCGGCCCGGAGGTGAGTCGCAGCGGGCTGGTCATCTCCCCCGCGATGATCATCGCCAGCGTGGTCTTGCCCAGCCCTGGCGGGCCGGAGAGCAGCACGTGGTCGGGCGCCCGGCCGCGCCCCCGCGCGGCCTGGAGAACCAGGGACAGCTGCTCGCGTACCCGGACCTGGCCGATGACCTCGTCCAAGGTGCGAGGGCGTAGCGCCGCCTCCACGGCGCGCTCGTCGCCGTCCGCCTCGGCGGCCACCACCGAACGGCTCTCCAGGTGGGCGCTCTCCAGCGCCTCGAGTCCGGACTTGTCCGCCATCGGGTCAGGCCTTGCTCAGCGTTCGCAGCGCGGCCCGCAGCAGCACGGCTACATCGGGTGGGCTGCCGTCGACGGGGACTTCGCCGGCCACCGCTTCCACCGCCTTGTCGGCCTCCTTGGCCGACCAGCCCAGGCCGACCAGGCCGGCGTGCACCGCAGCCCGCCAGTCCTCCTCCGCGGCGGGCTCCGCCGGGCGGAGGCCGGTCGCGGTACCCGTCGGGGCACCGATGCGGTCCTTGAGCTCGAGCACGATCCGCTGCGCCCCCTTGCGACCGATCCCCGGCACGGCGGTCAGGGTGGTCAGGTCCTCGGTGCTCACGGCGCGGCGCAGCTCCTCCGGGGAGTGCACGGCGAGCATCGCCTGCGCCAGCTTGGGGCCCACCCCGCTGGCCGTCTGGAGCAGCTCGAAAACGGACTTCTCGTCCTCGTCCAGGAAGCCGAACAGCGTCATCGACTCCTCGCGGACGACCATGCTGGTGGGCAGGGTGGCCTGCTGGCCGACGTGCAGGGTGGCCAGGGTGTTCGGCGCGCAGCGCAGCTCCAGGCCCACGCCGCCGACCTCGACCACCGCCGTGGTCAGCGTGGTGGCGGCGACCCGTCCCGTCACGAAGGCGATCACCGGCTGCCCCTTCCCGCCGCGCTGAGGGCGGCCTCGATCCTGCTCTGTGCGCCGCCTCGCCAGATGTGGCAGATGGCCAGCGCCAACGAGTCAGCTGCGTCGGCGGGTCTCGGCCGCTCGCTCAGCCGGAGCAGGCGGGTGACCATCGCCCCCACCTGCGCCTTGTCGGCGCGACCGTTGCCACTGACCGCGGCCTTCACCTCGCTGGGCGTGTGCAGGGCTACCGGGATGCCGCGGCGGGCCGCGGCGACCATGGCCACCCCGCTGGCCTGCGCGGTGCCCATCACCGTGGTCACGTTGTGCTGGCTGAACACCCGCTCGACGGCCACCGCGTCGGGCCGGTGCGCATCGAGCCATCGCTCGATCTCCGCCTCGATCGTGACCAGTCGATCGGCGACGGCCGCCTCAGCAGGGGTGCGGACGACGCCGTACTCGATCATGCGCAGCGGTCGGCCGGCGACCCCTTCGACGACACCGAGGCCGCACCTGGTGAGCCCGGGGTCGATTCCCAGCACGCGCAATGGACGCCCTTCCGTGCGAACACATGTTCGTTCTCACGTTAACGGACGGCTCCCCCGCGAATCCGGCCGACGCGCCGGGTGATCCGGTGCTCAGGCGTCGAGGGAAGCGAGCACCTCGTCGGAGACGTCGAAGTTGGCGTAGACGTTCTGGACGTCGTCGAGGTCCTCGAGTGCCTCGACGAGACGCAGCACCTTGCCGGCCGAGGACTCGTCGAGCTCGACGTTCATCGACGGCAGGAAGGACACCTCCGCGGAGTCGTAGTCCAGCTCGGCGTCCTGCAGCGCGGTGCGCACCGCCACCAGGTCGGTGGCCTCGCTGACCACCTCGAAGGACTCCCCGAGGTCGTTGACCTCCTCGGCGCCGGCGTCCAGGGTCGCCTCCAGCACGTCGTCCTCCGTAGCGGTGCGACCCTCCTGCACCCGCGGCACGATGACCACGCCCTTGCGGTTGAACAGGTACGCCACCGACCCGAGGTCGGCGAGCGAGCCGCCGTTGCGGGTCATCACCGTGCGCACCTCCATCGCGGCGCGGTTCTTGTTGTCGGTCAGGCACTCGATGAGGAAGGCCACCCCGTTCGGCCCGTAGCCCTCGTAGGAGATCGTCTGGTAGTCCGCGCCGCCGGCCTCGGCGCCGGAGCCGCGCTTGACCGCACGGTCGATGTTGTCGTTGGGGACCGAGGACTTCTTGGCCTTCTGGATCGCGTCGTACAGCGTCGGGTTACCGGCCGGGTCTCCCCCACCCATCCGCGCAGCGACCTCGATGTTCTTGATCAGCTTGGCGAACATCTTGCCGCGCCGCGCGTCGATCACGGCCTTCTTGTGCTTGGTGGTAGCCCATTTGGAGTGGCCAGACATCGGGTGTTGCCTCTACTTCCGCTGCTCGAACGATTACCGCCGGAGAGCCGGCCGACTCACCCGCCGGCTCGGTCCCGCACCAGGTCCACGAACAGGGCATGGATCCGGTGGTCCCCGGTGATCTCGGGATGGAACGACGTGGCGACGAGGTTGCCCTGCCGGACCGCGACGATCCTACCGGCCGCCGATCCGGTGGCGACCGTGCCGACTACGTCCACGTCCTGGCCCACCTTCTCCACCCAGGGAGCCCGGATGAACACGGCGTGGAACGGGGCGTCGAGCCCCTCGACGTCCAGGTCGGCCTCGAACGAGTCAACCTGACGGCCGAACGCGTTGCGACGCACCACCACGTCGAGCCCGCCGATGGTCTCCTGACCGGTGGTGCCGCCCTCGATGCGGTCGGCCAGCATGATCATGCCCGCGCAGGTGCCCATCGCGGGCAGGCCGCCACGCACGGCGTCCCTCAACGGCTCGTAGACCTCGAAGGTGCGGGCGAGCTTGACCATCGTGGTCGACTCGCCACCAGGGATCACGATGCCGTCCAGGTCTTCCAGCTCAGCGGGCCGGCGCACGGACCGACAGGCAGCACCGGAGTGCTCGAGCATGGCGCAGTGCTCGCGCACGTCTCCCTGGAGCGCGAGGACGCCGATCAACGGCGCGGACGTCGGGTGGTCGGAACGTTCTTCCACGAGGTCCAGTCTAGTGAGCGGCCCTCAAAGGCGCCGATGCCAGTGCGCGGTGACCTCCACGCGGCCCTCGTCGAAGTGCGCCGGGAGTCCGTGACGTCCCAGGACCGCGATCACCTCGTCGAGCAGCGGATCGCCTGGACCGACGTTCGCGGTCGTGGGGTGCCACACGTTGACCTCGAGCATCCCCTCGTCGATGGCGTGCCAGACGTCCGGCTGGGTGAACCAGGCCACTCCTCGCGGCGGCTCCCCGGCGGCGGCGCGCTCGTCGAGCAGGTCCTTGGCCGTCCAGTGGTCCTCACACCCCTGCAGGACCGCGATGCCACCGGCGGCCAGCTCGTCGAAGGCCGACTGCAGCCGGTCGTAGTCGGTGACGTCCGGCCACTCCCGTTGGTCGGCGGCCAGCTGCTGCTGGTACTCGGCGATCCAGTCTCGGGTCACCTGGTCCGGGTCAGCGGTGTCGGGCAGCTCCGAGCCGATGGCGAGCCGTACCTCGTCGTACAGCTCGGCCTCGTCGAGCAGGCCGGACCGCACACACGCGCGGGCGAACTCCCGCACCTGCTGCTCGTGCAACGAACCGGAGCCGGCTGCCTCCACGCGCGCCTACCAGCCGCGCTCGGCGAGCCGGTGCGGCTGGGGGATGTCGTCGACGTTGATGCCGACCATCGCCTCACCGAGGCCGCGCGACACCTTGGCCACGACGTCGGGGTCGTCGTAGAAGGTGGTGGCCTTCACGATCGCCTCGGCGCGCTGTGCCGGGTTCCCGGACTTGAAGATGCCCGACCCGACGAACACGCCCTCGGCGCCGAGCTGCATCATCATCGCCGCGTCCGCCGGTGTCGCGATCCCGCCGGCGGTGAACAGCACGACCGGCAGCTTGGCGTTGCCCGCGACCTCCTTGACCAGGTTGTAGGGGGCCTGCAGCTCCTTGGCCGCGACGTACAGCTCGTCCGCGCTCAGCGCGCTGATCTGGTGGAGCTCACGGCGGATGTTGCGCATGTGGGTGACCGCGTTGGACACGTCGCCGGTGCCGGCCTCGCCCTTCGAGCGGATCATGGCCGCGCCCTCGGTGATCCGTCGGAGCGCCTCGCCCAGGTTGGTGGCCCCGCACACGAACGGCACCGTGAACCGCCACTTGTCGATGTGGTTGGCGTAGTCGGCGGGGGTCAGCACCTCGGACTCGTCGATGTAGTCCACGCCGAGGCTCTGAAGCACCTGCGCCTCGGCGAAGTGCCCGATCCGCGCCTTGGCCATGACCGGGATGGAGACCGCCTCGACGATGCCGTCGATCATGTCGGGGTCGCTCATCCGGGAGACACCGCCCTGCGCGCGGATGTCGGCGGGCACCCGCTCCAGGGCCATCACCGCGACCGCGCCGGCGTCTTCGGCGATCTTCGCCTGCTCGGGAGTGACCACGTCCATGATCACGCCTCCCTTGAGCATCTCGGCCATCCCCCGCTTGACGCGGGTGGTGCCGGTGGTCGGCGCGTCGTCACCGGCGGATGCGGCGCTGCGGGGAGCCTGAACGTCTGTCACTGCTGACCTTCTCGTGTCTGGGGTCGGGCGGTGCCCGGGTCGTCAAGGGGACACCACCAGGGTACGACCCCCCGGCCCGGCCGGCCCAGTCGGATTCAGTCGTCGACGAGCGCCGTCGGCGGCTCGTCGTCGAGGTCCACCGTGCGCAGCTCGGAGGCCCGCCCGGCCAGGCCCAGCCAGCGCACCCGGCGGCGGGAGCGCAGCACCCGGGCCGAGACCACGACGTCGTTGTGGAACCGGCGGGCCAGCGCCACCTTCCTGCAGTCGTCGGCGAGCTCGCGGACGAGCTCCCCGACGCCGGGCTGCTGCTGAAGGGCGTGCGTCTCCACCGGGTCGTCGAAGACCGCACGCAGCGCCTTGGACAGGTCGGACTCGGCCGCCTCGAAGTCGTCCGGGGAGGCCGCCCGCGCCTGGTGTGCGCAGTCGACGAGGAGCAACGACCTCGCCGGGTCCAGCACCCCGGACGTGGCCACCTCCACCGCCGCGCCGGAGCGGCGCAGCAGCTGTTCACCCAGGGACGCCCGGGCGACGTCGATGCGGTGGTGCATGCGGTCCAGCCGGTTCGCGGTCCACGACAGCCACCCGGACACCGCCAGAAGCACCAGGAAGCCGATCAGCACGTAGAGCCAGACCATCAGCGGGTCCTCCCGGACGGCGCCCCCACCACGGTCTCGTAGACCGCCACGACCCGGCCCGCGACCGCGGACCAGTCGTAGCGGCGCACCGCGGCGTCCGCGGCCGACCGCAGCTCCGACCGGCGCGGCGCGTCGGCGAGCAGCTCACGCACCCGCCCGGCCAGCGCGGTCGCGTCCCCGTTGGGGAACAGCACCCCGAACCGGCCCTCGCCGAGCACCTTCCGGAAGGCGGGGATGTCGCTGGCCACCACGGTCGCGCCGGCCGCCATCGCCTCGACCAGCACGATGCCGAAGCTCTCCCCACCGGTGTTCGGCGCCACGTAGACGTCCGCGGACCGCAGCGCCTGGGCCTTCTCCGCGTCACCGACCCGGCCGAGGAAGACCACCCGCTGCTCGAGCTCGCTCGGCACCGGGACCCGCACCTGACCGCCGCCGACCACCAGCAGCCGGATCCCGGGGGAGGCAGGAACCAGCTGAGCCAGCGCCGCGAGCGCCAGCGGGAACCCCTTGCGCGGCTCGTCGAGGCGTCCGACGAACGCCAGGGTCCCGTCCGGGCCCTGCCAGTCCGGGCGTGGGGTGGCGGCGGCGAACCGGTCCACGAAGAGCCCGTTGGGGATCACCACCGGCTCTCCCCCGACGTGGTTCACCGAGGTGTCCCGGGCGTACTCGGAGACCGCGATCCGCGCACTGATCTTCTCCAGGGACGGCCGCAGGATCGCCGCCGTCGCGGACAGGGCTCGCGACCGTGGGTTCGAGCTGTGGAAGGTGGCGACGACCGGGCACTCCACGTACCAGAGCGCGAGCAGCGAGAGGCTGGGCGAGTCGGGCTCGTGCACGTGCACCACGTCGAAGCCGCCCTCGCGCAGCCAGCGCCGGACCCGGGCCGCCACCACGGGACCGAAGGACAGCCGGGCCACCGAGCCGTTGTAGGGGACGGACATCGCACGGCCGGCCGCGACGACGTACGACGGGAGGGACGTCTCGTCCTCGGTCGGAGCGAGCACCGAGACCTGGTGGCCGAGGCCGACCAGCGCCTCGGCCAGGTCCCGCACATGGTTCTGCACCCCACCCGGGACGTCGAGGGAGTACGGACAGACCAGGCCGACACGCACGGGTCAGCCGTCTTCTCGCGGCGGTTCGTCGACGAAGACCTGCTGCATCATGTGCCAGTCCTGCGGATGCTCGCGCAGCGCGACCGTGAACGCGTCTGCCACTGCCTGCATCATGACAGCGATCCCCTCCGGTCCGCTCGCGTGCGGGATCTCGTCGTGCATCCTCAGCAGGATGTCCGGACCGTCGTAGGCGAGGGTGACCGGGATCAGCGCGGCGCCGGTGAGCCGCGCGAGCACGGCCGGGCCGCGCGGCATCCGGGCACGGTGCCCGCCCAGGGTGACCTCGACCCCGGTCTTGGACATGTCCCGGTCCGCGAGCAGGCACACCAGCCCGCCCGACCGCAGCTGGTCGGCCAGCCGACGGAAGGTGCGGTGGTCGCCGTCGAGGGGCAGGATCTCCATGCCCAGCCGCTGCCGGTAGGCCACGAACTCGTCGTACAGCCGCTCCGGCTTGAGCCGCTCGGCGACGGTGACCAGGGGCATGCCGGTGCCGCAGGCCCAGGCGCCGGCCCAGTCCCAGTTCGCCATGTGTGGGAGCGGTGCGACCACGCCGCTGCCACGCGCGTAGGCGGCGCGCAGGATCGGCTCGTTGACGGTGTGCACCCGGCGCACCAGGTCCTCAAGGGGCCACGACGGCATCCGGAACGACTCGCACCAGTACCTCATGTAGGAACGCACCGCGGCTCGGGTCAACCGCTCGAGCGCCTCCTCGTCGAGCTCGGGTGTGACCCGCGCGAGGTTGGCGCGCAGCCGCCGCACGCTGGCGCCGTCGCGCCGGTAGGCCTCGTCGCCGATGCGTCGGAACAGCCGTTGCGCGGCCGGTTCGGGCATCCACCGCACGAACCGCCAGCCAGACAGGTACCCGAACGTGGTCGCGTGGTTCGCGGACGACTGCGCCGCCCGGTTCAGGCCGCGCAGCACCCGCTCGTGCCTCGTCATGCGGGGAGCCGGCACCGGGGCACGGGCGGCGAGCGTCGACGTGGGGTGTTCACACCGCGGCTTTGGCCTGGTCGCGCACCGCGAGGATGCGTTGGACGACGGTGACCGTGCTCGCGACCGCGAGCACCGCCAGGGTGATCGGGATCAGCACCGGCACGTGGAAGATTCCGGCGAGGCCGGTCATCGCCAAGATCGCGACCAACCGGTCCGCACGCTCGGCGATGCCACCCTTGGCCTGCATGCCCAGCGACTCGGCCCGGGCCCGGGCGTAGGAGGTGACCGAGCCCATCACCAGGCAGTAGAGCGCCAGTGCGGCAAGCGCTCGGGAGTGGCCGGGTCCGTCGTAGTACATCACCAGGCCCCCGAAGATCGCCGCGTCCCCGAGCCGGTCCAGCGTGGAGTCCAGGAACGCACCCCACTTCGACGACCGGCCGGACAGCCGCGCCATGGTTCCGTCCAGCATGTCCGAGAACACGAACGCGGTCACCACCAGCACGCCGATGAGCAGCTGTCCCCGCGGGAAGAACACCAGCGCACCGGCGCACACGCCGACGGTGCCCACGAGGGTCACCGCGTCGGGACTGACGCCGAGGCGCAGCAAGAGGCGCGCGAGCGGCGTGAACAGGTGGCTCCAGAAGGCGCGGAATCGGTTCAACATGGCCAGGAAAGGCTACCGGGACCAGGCGTCGGCCAGCAGGTCCCGTGTCTGGGCCAACAGCTGCGGCATGGTCCTGGTGCGGCCGACGATCGGCATGAAGTTCTGGTCTCCCGCCCACCGGGGAACGACGTGCTGGTGCAGGTGCGCGGCGATGCCGGCGCCGGCTACCGCGCCCTGGTTCATGCCGAGATTGAAACCGTGGGCTCCGCTCACCTCGCGGATGGTCCGCATCGCCGTCTTGGTGAGCTCGGCGATCTGCGCGGTCTCGCCGTCGTCCACCTCGGTGTAGTCGGCGACGTGCCGGTACGGGCAGACCATCAGGTGGCCGGGGCTGTAGGGGTACAGGTTGAGCACGGCGTACGCCGCCTCTCCACGGTGCACCACCAGACCCTCGCGGTCGTCCAGGGTGGGGATCCGGCAGAACGGACACTGGTGCCCGGCCTCGGAGTCCGACGGCTTGTTCTCCCCCCGGATGTAGGCCATCCGGTGGGGGGTCCACAGACGCTCGAGCTCGTCGGGCACCCCTACCCCGTCCTGCTCGATCGCGTCGCCCGCGACCTCAGGCCCTTCCGGGCCCTCGTGGGTGCGAGTCATACCTGGACCCGGCGCCGCACGGCGTCGACGACCCGCTCGACCGCCTCGTCGACCGGGACACCGTTGTCCTGGTCGCCGCTTCGGTAGCGGAACGACACCGCGCCCTCCTCGACGTCCCGGTCCCCGGCGATCAGCATGAACGGCACCTTCTGCAGCTGCGCGTTGCGGATCTTCTTCTGCATGCGGTCGTCGGAGTCGTCGACCGCCACGCGGATGCCGGTCCCCCGCAGCTTCGCGGCCACCGTGGCGAGGTGCTCGTGGTGCCGCTCGGCGATCGGGATGGCCACCACCTGCACCGGGGCCAGCCAAGGGGGAAAGGCACCCGCGTAGTGCTCGGTGAGCAGTCCGACGAACCGCTCGATGGACCCGAAGAGCGCGCGGTGGATCATCACCGGCCGCTGGCGGGACCCGTCGGCCGCGGTGTAGTCCAGCTCGAACCGTTCGGGCAGGTTGAAGTCGAGCTGGATGGTCGACATCTGCCAGGTGCGGCCGATGGCGTCCCGTGCCTGCACGGAGATCTTCGGGCCGTAGAAGGCGGCACCTCCCGGGTCCGGCACCAGCTCCAGTCCCGAGTCGGTCGCCACCTCACGCAGCGTCGCGGTGGCCTCCTCCCAAGCCTGGTCGGATCCGACGAACTTCTCGGGGTCCTTGGTGGACAGCTCGAGGTAGAAGTCGTCGAGGCCGTAGTCCTTGAGCAGGGCGAGCACGAAGGTGAGCAGGCTGGTCAGCTCGTCGCGCATCTGCTCGCGGGCGCAGAAGATGTGCGCGTCGTCCTGCGTCATCCCGCGGACCCGGGTCAGCCCGTGGACCACGCCGGACTTCTCGTAGCGGTACACGCTGCCGAACTCGAACAGGCGCAGTGGCAGCTCCCGGTAGGACCGCCCCCGGGAGCGGTAGACCAGGATGTGCATCGGGCAGTTCATCGGCTTGAGGTAGTAGTCCTGCCCCGGCTTCACCACGGCGCCGGACTCGTCGTACGTCGCGTCCAGGTGCATGGGCGGGTACATCCCGTCGGCGTACCAGTCCAGGTGCCCGGAGATCTCGTACAGCTGCCCCTTGGTGATGTGCGGGGTGTTCACGAACTCGTAGCCGGCCTCGATGTGCTTGCGGCGGGAGTAGTCCTCCATCTCCAGGCGCAGCACGCCGCCCTTGGGGTGGAACACCGACAGGCCGGGACCGAGCTCTTCGGGGAAGCTGAACAGGTCCAGCTCCCGTCCGAGCTTGCGGTGGTCGCGGCGGTCGGCCTCCTCGAGCCGGTGCAGATGCGCCTCGAGAGCCTCCTTGGACTCCCAGGCAGTGCCGTAGATGCGCTGCAGCTGCTTGTTCTTCTCCTCGCCACGCCAGTACGCCGCCGCCGAGCGCATCAGCTTGAAGGCCGGGACCCGCTTCGTGGTGGGCAGGTGCGGACCGCGGCAGAGGTCCTTCCACGCCGGCGAACCGTCACGCTTGAGGTTGTCGTAGATGGTGAGCTCTCCGGCGCCCACCTCGACGCTCGCTCCCTCGGTGTCGCCTGCCGAGGCGCCCTTCAGCCCGATCAGCTCCAGCTTGTAGGGCTCGTCGGCGAGCTCCTCGCGTGCCTGCTCGTCGGAGACCGGCCGCCGGGAGAACTTCTGGCCCTCCTTGATGATCTTGCGCATCCGCGTCTCGATCTTCGCAAGGTCCTCCGGCACGAACGGTTCCGGGACGTCGAAGTCGTAGTAGAAGCCGTTCTCGATCGGGGGACCGATGCCCAGCTTTGCTTTCGGGAAGAGCTCCTGAACCGCCTGGGCCATCACGTGCGCGGTGGAGTGCCGCAGGATGGCCCGGCCGTCCTCGGAGTCGACGGTGATGCCCTCGACCGTGTCGCCGTCGGCGAGCTCGTAGGCGAGGTCCTTCTGCTCGCCATTGACTCGTGCGGCGATGACGGACGGCGCGTCGGCGAACAGCTCCCAGGCCTTGGTGCCCGTCGTCACCGGCTGGCCCGTCCGCTGCGGGGCGGCCTCGGCCGGCTTCAGCACGGTCACGGTGATCTCGGACACGGAAGTTCTCCTCCTGGGGGTGCGACGCCCGGCCTCGCCGGTGCGGCCTGACCCGCCGATGGTATCCGGCTCCGGCGGGACTGCTCCCCCAGTGGGCTCCGTCCCGGACTGCGCGTCAGGTGGCGCGGCCGACCCGACGAGCGAGCAGGGCGGCGGCGCCCACCGCGACGCCGGCCGCGGAGAGCAGGCTGCGACGGCGCATGGATGCCCACAGAAGTGGGTCGCTGCTGTGGGCCTGGTCGTCGAACGGTCCGTGCGCGCCCTGGTCGGCGTCCTCGTCCCGCGGCTCGAACACGTTGGAACCGAGCCGCGGCTTGTCCTGATCGGTCTGCTGGGACTTGACCCCGCTCATGCCGAGGTAGAGGTCCAACAGCTTCGGAGCGACCCGCTCACCGAGGATCGTGTACGCCGTCGAGATGCCGACCCACATGTTGCGGCGCGGGTGCTCGGCGAGGAACCGGATCGCGCGGGCGGGCAGCTCCGGCTGGAAGATCGGCGGCACCGGCATCGGGTGCTTGGGCATCTTGTTGAGGTTCCAGTTGAACTGCGGGGTGTTCAGCCCCGGCAGCTGGACCAGGCACACCTTGACCTTGCTCTTCTCGTGAGCGAGCTCGGTCATCACCGACTCGCTGAACCCCTTCACCGCGTGCTTGGCGCCGCAGTAGGCCGACTGGAGCGGGATGGAGCGGTACGCCATGGCGGAGCCCACGTTGATGATCACCCCGCGGTCGCGCGGCCGCATCCGCCGCAACGCCACCTCGGTGCCGTAGACCTGGCCGAAGTAGGTGACCTCGGTCATCCGGCGGTACTCCTCCATACCGGTGTCCCAGAAGAAGGCCAACGAGCCGCTGAACGCCACGTTCACCCAGACGTCGATCTCGCCGAGCTCGGTCTCGATCTGCTCGGCGGCCTTCTCCACGGCGGCGTGGTCGGCGACGTCGGTCGGCACCGCCAGTCCCCGCCCCCCGGCGGACTCAACGTCCTGCACCGCACCGTCCAGACCAGCTCGCCCGCGGGCGAGCACAGCCACGTCGTACCCGGCCTTGGCGAACTCGCGGACCGTCGCCCGTCCGACGCCGGCCGTCCCACCGGTCACGACCGCAACCTTGCGCGCCACTCTGCCACCGTCCTGTGTGCTCTGCTGCTCGACCATCACTGCCATCACATGGGGGATACCCACCCGAAAGCGCTCCACACCGGTCGCCGAGCCGGGCATCTTCTTCCCGGCCGCCTCCGAGCAGGCCCGCTCAACACGAACCCGAGTTCTTCGGTGACCTGAACCTCGACCAGCTCCTGGTCAGCGTTCTGGACGGCCGGAAGAGGTACGACCGTGCACCAGTCGGCTACCGGTTCGGGTGCGGTGCGGTCTCTGCTGGGCCGGTCCGACGGAGCCTGCTTCCGGATCCAGAAGCAGGCCGCGTCGTGGCAAACCACCAGCCATGGCACGGTCTCTACGCGCGGGTCTTCGGGCACGACCGCCGGCGACGGTGCACTTCCCTAGGTGCGCGCCGGAACCCCGTAAGGAAGCTCGGGGTGGCCATCGTTGATCTCCAGCAGCCGGTTGTACTTCGCCACCCGCTCCCCCCGGGCCGGGGCGCCGGACTTGAGCTGGCCGCACCCGGACCCGACGGCCAGGTCCGCGATGAAGGAGTCCTCCGTCTCCCCTGACCGGTGCGACACCATTGCGGCGTAGCCCGCCTCCCGGCACACGCGCAGGGCCTCCAGCGTCTCGGTCACGGTGCCGATCTGGTTGACCTTGATCAGCGCGGCATTGGCCACACCGCGCTCCGCCGAGCTCGCGATGATCGCGGGGCTGGTGACGAAGATGTCGTCCCCGACCAGCTGGCAGCGCTCCCCCAGCTCGCTGGTGAGCCTCGTCCACCCTTCCCAGTCGTCCTCGGCCAGCCCGTCCTCGATGCTCCAGATCGGGAAGCGATCCAGCAGCTCGGCGTAGTAGGCCACCATCTCCGCAGAGGTGCAGCGGGTGCCAGCCAGTTCGTAGGAGCCTTCCTTGTAGAACCCGTTCGCCGCCGGGTCGAGGGCGATCGCCACCCCCTCCACGCCGGCCGTGTATCCGGCGTCGCGGATCGCGGCCACCAGCAGCTCCAGCACCTTCTCGGGGCTGTCGAGACCGGGCGCGAACCCGCCCTCGTCACCCAGACCCGTGGTGTGCCCCGCCTCGGCGAGCCGACCGCGCAGGGCGCTGTAGATCTCCGCGCCGGCACGTACAGCCTCGACCTCTGTCGGGGCGCCGAGCGGAGCCAGCATGAACTCCTGGAAGTCCAGCGGGTTGGCCGCGTGCGCGCCGCCGTTGACCACGTTGAAGTGCGGCACCGGCAGCCGGGGGGTGCTGCTCGCCGTGGACAGGTAGCGCCACAGCGGCACGCCCGCATCCCCGGCGAACGCTCGCGCGGCGGCCATGGACACCCCGACGATCGCGTTGGCGCCCATCCCCGCCTTGTTCGGGGTGCCGTCGAGGTCCACCATCGTCTGGTCGACCTGGGACAGCTCGTCGAAGGCGCGACCGGTCAGCGCCTCCGCGATCGGACCGTTCACGTTGCCCACCGCAGCTCTGGTGCCCTTGCCGCCGTAGCGAAGCGTTCCCCCGTCGCGCAGCTCCACCGCCTCACCGGCACCCGTGGACGCCCCGGAGGGGACCCCGGCACGGTAGGTTGCCCCGCCCGGGGTGCCCACCCGCACCGCGAGCGTCGGACGCCCTCGGGAGTCAAGGATCTCCATCGCGTGCAGAGACGAGAACTCGATGCTCATCGGCCACTTCCTCTCCGTCGTCGTGCGCTCACGAGGCCAAGTGCTGTTCGTTCTCCACTCCCAGGGAGACGCCCCTCATCAGTCCTGAGGACAGGACCGAGGCGAGGGTCGCGCCCACGCCGGCACGTACACCGCCGCGCCGGTCACGAAGACGCCCCTGGGCCGGTCCGGTCGGTCACGATCCCGCTCGCCGGCGCCGTCGACGCAGCGGCCGCGTTGTGGGCGGCGTAGAGCAGGATCTCGAGAACTCGTCGCGGCTGTCAGCGACCGGCCGTCCGTCCGGAACGAACGCGATCAGCATCGTGTGCCTCACGCCCAGCACGCCGACCAGCCCCGCGGCAAGCAGCGGGCCCACCAGCGCGCCCGCGCTGTCGCCGGCGCGCTCCACGCCGCCGGCCCGACCGTGGGCAGTCCTGGGCACGAGAGACATCAGCAGGGTGTCCCGTGCCGGCGAGCGCAATCCACGAGACACCCACGACAGGGCGCGCAGGACGGCCACCTGCCAGACGGCGGTGGCCGGCCCGGTCGCTGCCGTGGCCAGGGCGGGGACGCCTTCGATGACGCCGAGTGCGGCGGGACCGGCGTGCAGGGTGGAGGTGAGAAACGTGGGCAGCAGGCCGGTGGTCAGCTCGTGCCCGGAGTCGCCTCCCAGCGAGGCCGCTCCCACGGAGAGGACGCCGGGGGTCAGCCACCGCTGCCGGCCGGGATCCCCCTCCGCGGTGCCTGTGCCCGGCTCGGACCGGCCTGCCCGGTCGCTCATGCCTCGGAGCGCTCCTCGGAGCGGCTGACGTACTTGAGCACCCGCACGTCGTCCAGCATCACGATGCCCTCGCTGACCAGCTCGTCCAGCTCCGGCAGGAACGCCTCGATCCGCTCCGCGAGGTCAACGATGACGATCGAGCAGGGCAGGTCCTCGCTCAGGGACAGGATGCGCGAGGTGTGGATGCGGGCGGACTTGCCGAACCCTTCTATCCCGCGGAACACGCTTGCGCCGGCGAGTCCGAACTTGTGCGCCCGGTGCACCACCTCGGTGTAGACGGGGTGGTGGTGCCACTGGTCGTTCTCACGCAAGATGATGGTCAGCCGCAAGGCCGACCCGTCCAGATGAGTCATCTCTGCCTCCTAGTCGCTGCAGTCCGACGAGCTCGTCGACGCCGCACGAGATGAGCAAGTGTGAGTGAGGCTGCGGTCGCGGCACGCGCGGCGAGGATCCCGACCCACACCGCAATGAGACCACCCCCGAGCGTTCCGAGCAGGTACAGCACGGCCAGACCGGGGTCACCGGCCCGGAGCAGACCATGGGTGTCGAGCATGTAGGTGGAGAAGGTGGTGTAGCCGCCGAGGACCCCGACCCCGAAGAAGGGGCGCACGTACCGGGTCGAGGGCCACACGTCGACCACCAGCACCATCACGAGGCCGAGGACCAGGGCACCCGTGAGATTCTCGGTCAGCGTGCCCCAGGCGAACTGGCCGGGGCGGTGCGGCATCGCCGCACTGAGTGCCCAGCGAGCGAGGCTGCCGAGCGCCCCACCCAAGGAGATCACCAGCAGGATGTCCCAGCGCTCCCGCAGCGTCTCCCAGGCGTGCCGGTGCAGGCGCGGCACACCAGCGACGACGTCGGGGTCGGTGGGCAGCTCGCCCGTGGCTCCCGGCTGACTCACGCGGTCCCTCCCATCCCTTCCACCGTTCCACCCACGGCGGCTCGCGGCTCCACGGGAACGATTGCCTCGTCCACCTGCCGCAGCTCCTCGACCAACCTCGCCAGCTCGTGGCACTGGCGTTCCAGATCGTTGCGCCGCTCCCACGCCTCCGCCCGAGTCGGAGGCGTGCAGCACCGTCGCCCTCTGCTGCGCCGCGTGCAGCTGGTCGCCCCCAGCCGGAAACGCATGCTCGAGCCGGACAGGGTGGTGCCCGCGATGTTGTCCAGTGTCTCCTACTCGGCGGCGGGGGCACCACCGCCGTGCTTCTCGACAGCCGCTCACATTCTCGCTCGAGGAAGGCCGACACCCGCCGGCCGGCCAAAGCTTCGGGTCCGTGGCTGCGCAGTGAGGTGACGATCGCGTCACCGCCCGGTGGTCCAGCTGCTCGGCCGCGTGTCGGCACGCGGCGCGCGCCACGCTCCGCAGCAGCAGCTCCCGCTGCGACCGGCCCAGCTCGGTCGCCAGCACCTCGTCCAAGAAGAGGTCAGAGGCCCAGGAAAGGGCCTCTGACCTGCGGCTTTATGGTGGGCGATACTGGGTTCGAACCAGTGACCTCTTCGGTGTGAACGAAGCGCGCTACCACTGCGCCAATCGCCCGTCTGCCCCCGTGGGGTGCGCCGACAGGTTAGCGCATCCGGCCCCTCGACCTCACATCGTGGGGGGTCAATCCATCACATTTGCGCGGAACCACAACCCGAGCACCACTCCCCCGGCGATCAGCCCGGCCAGCACGATCACCGCCGCGATCGTGCGCCGGCGCCGGGTCGCGGGGTCCAACGCCATGGCCCTCTGCCGGGCCCGCTCGGCGGCTCGCCGCGCGCGGACGAGCAGCCGTCGCGCCCAGGCCCACTCGACGGCCAGGATGGCAAGTCCCAGCGGGATGAGCACGAACGCGGGCCCGGGAGTGACCAGCATGATCACGCCGACGACGAGCACCACGGCCCCGATCGCGGTCACCACCACCTTGGTCACCGCCGAGAGCACGGGGTGGGAGTGCAGCCGGCGGTACCACGCGGTGTCGTGGAACGGGTGCAGGGGCTCCGACTCCGACCCGCTGGAGACAGGCTCGGCGGGCTCGTGGCCCGACCTGTCGGTCGTCGGGTGCTTCTCGGGCTCGGTCACTGTCCCACCCGAAAGTCAGGGGTCGGAGGGGTGCCCCGAGCATAGTTCGACCGCCCGGGATTCGCCCGCAGCGAACCCGGGCCGGGGCAAATCAGGACACATCGGCGTCGACGAGGGAAGATCTTGAAAAAAGTTCGACCTCGCGGGTGATTTTCGCGTCATGGCGCCAACCACTCAACGTCTCCACTACGAACACCTTGGGAGGAAGGCGAGAACATGGACCACTCGATGAACGCGGCACCGGTGTGCATCACCCAGTCGCTGCGGCTGGAGCTGATCGACTCCAGCGGCACCGCGACCCCGATCGATGCACAGCTGCACTACGACCCGCGGGACCCTTACGCGGTCACTGCGCTGTTCCACACCAGCCAGGGTGAGGTCCGGTGGACCTTCGGCCGCGACCTGCTCGTCGCTGGCCTCTACGAGCCCTGCGGTGACGGCGACGTCCACGTGTGGCCCTGCCTCGACGCGGGCGGCCACGCCGTGGTGATCATCGAGCTCTCGTCTCCGGACGGGGAGGCACTGGTCCAGGCCCGCACCGGCGACCTCAGCGAATTCGTCGAGCGGATCTGCGCCGCAGTCAAGCCCGGGAACGAGTCCTCGTTCGTCGACGTGGACGCCGCGATCGCCGCGATCCTGCAGGCCGCCTGAGCCGGAGGGCGCGACCGGGTTTCGCGACGTCCGGGCGCCGGGACCGTCGGGATGGTTGACTGAGACCTCCGACTTCGCGAGTTCCGGAGACCTGGAATGCCGTTCAGCCACGACACCGAGCACTCGTTGGCGTGCGTGGTCGACCTGCTGAACTCGGCGCCGACCGAGGGCACGGTGGAGACGCTGTCCGACCTCGACGCCCTCGGCGACTTCGTCGCCCGCCACGAGATCAGCGAGGTGTCGCGACTCACTGTCCGGGACCTCCGGGAGGTGCAGGAGCTCCGGGAGCAGATCCGGCCGGTGTTCGGCTGTGCCAGCGACGCGGAGGCGTGTGCGGTCGTCAACGGACTGATCTCCCAGGCGGCCGTCACCCCGCGGATGACCAACCACGACGGGTACTCCTGGCACGTCCACTACTCCGCCCCCGACGCCTCGCTGGCCGACCACCTCGCGGTCGACTGCGGGATGGCCCTCGCCCAGGTGATCGCCTCCGGCGAACGCGAGCGACTCCGCCACTGTGAGGCGCCCGACTGCGAGCAGGTGCTCGTCGACCTCTCCCGCAACCGCTCCAAGCGGTACTGCGACGCGCGCACCTGCGGCAACCGGCTGCACGTAGCCGCCTACCGCGAGCGTCAGCGCACCGCCGGCGGCTGAAGGGGTGCGGCCCCTAGGGATCGGGGTGCTCGGAGGCTCGCGCATCCCAGACCTGCATGCACCGCGCAGTGACCGGCCCCGGCGTGGGGAGCTTCCGTCCGTCGACAGCGCTGACTGGTTGCACGTCCCGGGTGGTCCCCACGAGCATCACCTCCTCGGCACGGCCGAGAACGTCGAGGGGCTCATCCACCTCTCGGCCCCCGCACCACTCGAGCACGAGCGCCCGGCTGACCCCCGCCAGACATCCGGAGGACAGGCTCGGCGTACGCAGCTCCCCGTCGACGACATAGAGCACGTTCGACCCGGTGCCCTCGCACAGGTCCCCGCGGGAGTTGGCGAACAGCGCCTCCGAGGCGCCGCGCTCGTGTGCGTAGGCCAACGCCACGACGTTCTCGGCGTAGGAGGTGGTCTTCAGCCCGGCCAGCGCGCCGCGCTCGTTGCGCACCCAGGGCGCCGTCACCACGCGGACGTCCGGAGCCGCGGGCTCGAGGGCGTCGGCCACCACCACGAGCGTCGGGTCGCCACTTCCTCTCCCCGAGCCCATCGGACCGGCACCGGCGGTCCAGGTGATCCGCAGCTTGCCGAGCCGGAGCTGTTGCCCCTCCAGCACGGCGGCCACGGCGCGTCGTACCCGGTGCTCGTCGGGCTTCTCCAGCCCCAGACCCTTGGCTGAGCGGGCCAGCCTGGCCAGGTGCCGGGTCAGCGCGAAGGGCTGCCCCGCGACCACCTTGACGGTCTCGAACACGCCGTCCCCCACGGTGAGACCGTGGTCGGTGACGGGTAGGGCCGCGGTGCGCACATCATCGAGCAGCTTCCCGTTCACCCAGGCCCGCATGCCACGACCCTACCGACAGCCAGGCGACGCCCCGGAAGCGCTCGGCAGCCTTCCCAACACGCTGCGCCTTGCCCGAATTTGTCATCGTGGAGATGTCGGCTAAAGTTCTCACGCACCTGCGGTTGGGGTCGCCGCCCCGGCTGAGGTGACTGGCGGACGTAGCTCAGTTGGTAGAGCGCAACCTTGCCAAGGTTGAGGTCGCGAGTTCGAGCCTCGTCGTCCGCTCGGAGAGGTCTAAGCCTCCTTGGTGGAGTGGCCGAGAGGCGAGGCAACGGACTGCAAATCCGTCTACACGGGTTCAAATCCCGTCTCCACCTCGACTGCTCGATTCCCTTCTAGGATGGGTTCTTGGGCCGTCACGGGCGATTGGCGCAGTGGTAGCGCGCTTCCTTGACACGGAAGAGGTCACTGGTTCAAACCCAGTATCGCCCACCATATAACCGCAGGTCAGAGGCCCTCGAGGACCTCGATCTGCTTTCCAGGAACGCACGGGGGACAACGAGCACCAGACTTGGCCGCTCGTGTCGTGGTGCTGGACCTGCGTCACGCTGGGGAAGCCCGTGCCAGACGGTCCCAGACGGTCCCGACGTCCATCTCGCCGGTCGCCTCGTCGATGATCTTCCTGAGCTTGCGGGGTGACACGACCCGAACGCGGCGAGTGGAGAAGAACGCGCCCACCAACGCAGTTCGGGGCGCTTGTCGACGTACCGCTTGGTGTCCACCACGCCCCCAGCAGCCGTCACGACTATGTGGTCGATGTTTGGCGTTGGTCCCGGGGAGGCGCCGAAGAACCGCAATCGACTCCGATGCCAGCTTGTCGAGGCTTGAGCCCAGCGCGGCCTCTCCCTTGGCGCCAGACGCCCACGGCTTCGTGCCTTGTTGATCGTCCGAGAGCGCGAGATCAGTCCTCCGAGCTTCGGATGCCTGGTTCGGATCTGCTCTTCACGCCTGTTCTTGCGCCGCTCGTACTCTCGGTGGGCCGAGACGCCGGCAATTCCATCCTCGTGGGCAGCCGGCCTCACCTCGACTGCGACCTCGGCATCCCTTGCAACGGCAGCGGCGGGCGGACAGCTCACGCACCGGACCGTCTTGAAGGAGCGTTCGTAGATCGCCGCGTGGCGTGCGGCCAGCTCAACGCCACAGATGCGACAAGCGCTTCGACAGTAGCGAGCCTGATCCCCGCGACCAGGGCAACCGCGAATCAGCGCCAGCTTCCGACCGGCCTGGCGTCGATGAACCGCTCGGTCGAGGCGACCTTGAGGCGCAGCGTCTTACGGCCGAGCCGGACGGCCTCGAGCTGGCCGCCGGCGATGTAGCGGCGGACCGTCCGTGTCGAGACGGTGACGGCGCATTGGCGGCCGAAGTCAGGCACCTGGGCTCGGGCCGGTCGATGTGCAGCAGATGGCGGAGTCGTGACCTGGGCTCGGGCCGGACCCGCTCGGCCGCGGATGTACTGACGCGGTCGACTGGTGCTGGCGCGAACCCGGCGGTCGCCCGCGCAGAGGAGCGGCGGCCATCTCGGTTGTGTGCCGGGGCTGCGAGGATGTTGGGGTCAGGGTCTGTTACAGCGGAGGACGCGATGGTGAGTCTGCGGTGGCTGCCCGCGGCGGCAGGGCTGTTCGTGGTTGCGGCCCTGACCTCCTGCTGGCAGCCGTGGCGGACCGGCGGGGCCGGCATGATCCGGATCAGCGCTCAACGAGGGTGGCCGCCGGCGAACGTGACCTTGCGGCCGCTGCGGAACGAGAAGCTGCCGCACGGCAGGCACAGCATTACCTCGGGGTCGCCGCAGTCCGACCCGCGTATACGAGGGCACCGGACTGCTACTGACCTACCACGACGGCCACCGGTCCGGCCGGGCGCACGCCTGGGGGGATCGGGTGCATCCCCAAACATCCCAGCCCGAAGCTTCAGCTCTGCCCCGACCGCCTTGAGCGCCACGGCATGGACGCGTTGACCGCGTTCATCCATCACCAGTAGCCGCCCTGACGCAACCCGGGCGCGGCACTGTTGGGGCTGAGCACGCTCCACCAGCGGCAGATCAACGCGCCTTCGGCGGCCGCTGGGGAACAGTGGCTACGAGGTCCTCCCGGGTGACCCACCTGCGATCTCGTAGGACCAGAGCTCGCTGTGGATTCCGACGGGGCCAACGCGATGCGCACCCTCGCCGCCTCCGCCGTCCGCTCCCTCCTGGGTCGTCGAGGAGCTCTCCGACCCACCCGCCGAGCGATGACCGTGCGCGAACGCCGGTGAATTGACCCACGCCTCGAACGCCGCCTCGTCGCGCCAGCGGGTGACCACGAGCCAGGTGGTCCGCTCGTCGGTCGGCTTGAGGAGGTCGAACCCTTCGAACCCGTCCTGGTTGTCGACTGCACCGGCCCGGGCGGCGAAGCGACGGGCGAGCTCGTCGCCGCTGTCCCCGGGTACGGTGATGGCATTGATCTTGATGACAGTCACACGGCCATGTTGGCACTCACTCCTAAGCAGCCGCTCAAGGCGCCCCTCGACGGAGCGCTCGCAGGGCGAGCAGGTCCCAGCCGACGCCAAAGGCCGCCTTCATGGTGAGTCCGCTACGCGACTACACCTTTGCCGGACCGTACTGCCGCAGCCTCCACATGGACTGCGATCTTCGTGCACTATTTCGCCGGGACTGCAGCACCCTCCAGGGCATGCCGGACGCGGCGCAGAACTGCACCGCACTCACCGACGCGATGATCCCGAGACGTAACAGCCACAACGCGTTCGGCAAGCCGGCACTGCGCGGCATTCTGCAGCTCGGTATCCGCGACTACGTCGTTCCCGGGACCGAGCGCGCACCGGACGAGCCGGACGCCGCAGGCGGAGAAGCACGCGCGACGAACGGCCTTTCAGCATCTGCGAATCAAGGTCACGCCCGCCGGGCCCCACGAGAAGGTCGCCAGCAACCGCGCGCGCAAGCACGCTTCGTCGCGGAATGCCGCGCATCCGGCGCCCGTGACGATTCCGGTATCGTCGGTTGAATGGGCGATGCCGACGAGTCCGCCGTCAGCCGACTACTGGCGGAGAGTCGCATGAGTCTCCACCGTGTCCAGCCGCATGACCTCGAGGCCGTTCAGAACGCCGGCGCCTTGGTCGTCGATATCCGGCCCGCCGAGCAACGGCAGCGCGATGGTGAGCTCCCGGGGGCTGTGGTCGTCGATCGCAACGTGCTCGAGTGGCGACTCGACCCGTCCAGCCCTCATCGGCTGCCGATCGCCGACGATCCCGGGCGTCGCGTTGTGCTGGTCTGCAACGAGGGTTACAGCTCGAGCCTGGCGGCACGCACGCTGCAGCTGCTCGGGCTGGTCAACGCCACCGACCTCTGCGGCGGCTTTCAGGCGTGGCGGAGCACGTTCAGCACAGCCACCGGCGACTGACCAGTTCCTCGGTCCATGGCCCCGTCAGCGAGCCGCCGACAGGCCGTCTACCTCAGGTCCGCAGCAGCATCCTCTGCGAGCCACCCGTGGCCACCCCAGTGCTCCACCGCCCCGGTGATGGCTGCCGCAGCCGCGGCGCGCCCCGCCGCCTTCTCGTCGGTCCAGGTGTCGTTGAACCACTTGGTGAGCGACCCGGCCGCGTGGGGCCGGTCCTGGACGTCTCCGACCCCGGGCCGGTCGAGACCTCGGCCCCGGGTGCGCAGGGCACCTCGGCCTGTCTCGACTGTGCCTGCCCGAAGAGGAACACCGACACGTAGGTGTCGGGGACCGGCCGGTTGCCGGCCAGGGAGTCCGCGATCGCCGCGGCGTCGCAGGTGGGACACAGTGGCAGCTGGCGGCGGCCGACGAGCGCAAGCTGGTTGCCCCGCGGGTGCCGGGTCATCAGCTGGGGACGGAGCACGACCTCATCGCTTCCGCAGCCGTTGCAGCGAGGTCCGCCGCGCAGCCACCGGGCTCCGCATCTCTCGCAGGTGACCTCGATGTCGTCACCCGAGGGCCTCCCGAGAAGCTGTTCGCTCTCGCCGCAAGACGGGCAGTCGCTGATCATAGCCAGTCTCGTTCACCCTCCCGGCGTCACGCGCGTGCCGCCACGTGCGGCAGCACGTCGCAGACGTCGTTGAGGTTCTTGTACAGCTGGTCGGGCAGCTCCACCAGCTCGCTGATGACCTCGTGTGGTGCGTTGTTGTTGTAGGCGGTGCGCAGCAGCTGGCTGCGGCCCGCCCAGGTGACTGCGAAGGCATTGCCGACGTAGTAGGCGATCTTCTCGCGGGTGATCGTGTCGTCCATGGTGTGGTGTTGGTCTCCCTGATCAGCGGGTGGTGGTACCGAGCTCTGCCGCGGCCCAGCGGTGGATGTCAGCCCTCCGGACCCGACGGGCCATGTGGTTGATGCGGTCGCGCCGCTCGGCCGGTGAGCTGGCCAGCGCCCGCTCCATCACCCGGCTGGTGCCGTCGATGTCGAACGGGTTGCACATGAAGGCCTCGCGGAGCTCGCTGGCGGCGCCGGTGAACTCGCTGAGCACCAGCGCACCCTCACGGTGCCCGCTGGCGCGGCTGACCACGACGTACTCCTTGGCGACCAGGTTCATCCCGTCCTCGAGCGGGGTCACCAGCATCTGGTCCGCGAGCTGGTAGTACGCCAGCAGCGCCGTGCGGGAGACGCCTCGGTGGAAGTAGTGCACCGGGACGTCGTGGCCCGGCTCGGTGAACCGCCCGTTGATCCGGCCGATGGTCAGCTCGACCTGCTCCCGCAGCTCCTGGTACTGCTGGACCCCGCCCCGGCTCGGCACCGCGATCTGAACCAGGCAGACCGTCCCGCGCAGGTCCGCGCGACGCTCGAGCAGCCGCTCGAAGGCAAGCAGCCGCTCGAGGATGCCCTTGGTGTAGTCGAGCCGGTCGACGCCGAGCATGACGTGGCGGCCGGCGAACTGGCCCTTCATCCGGTCGAGCTTTCCGGTCACCTCGGGATGGCGCACGTCAGCGATGAACTCGTCGACGTCGATGGAGATCGGGTTCGCGACCGTCTTGACCAGCCGGCCGTCTGACAGCTGGATGGTCTTGCCGCGGATCGTGACCTCGTTGCCGAGGATGCGGCCGCACGACCGCGCGAAGTTCTTGCGGTACCGCTCGGTGTGGAAGCTGATCACCTCGGCCCCGAGCAGCCCGCGGACGAGCTCGCCTCGCCACGGGAGCCTGCTGAACAGCTCGGGGGCCGGCCAGGGGATGTGCAGGAAGAACCGGCTGCGCGACAGCCCCGCCTCGCGCAGCATCTGCGGCACCAGCATCAGCTGGTAGTCGTGGACCCAGACAAGGTCGGTGCCGGGGCTCTCGGCGACCTCCACGGTCGCCTGAGCCATGGCGTCGTTGGCCTTCTGGTAGCAGTTCCACCATCGGTTGTCGTACTGCGGCGTGCCCACCAGGTTGTGGAACAGCGGCCACAGCGTCGCGTTTGCGAAGCCGTCGTAGTAGCCGCGAACGGTGTCGCGTGACAGCGCCACCGGCTCCAGCTCGGCCTTCGTGCCTGGCAGCAGCCGCGGAAGGTCGCGGGAGCCGCCGTCCCAGCCCACCCACGTGGTGCGGCGTTGCGCAACGACCGGCCGAAGGGCTGTGACGAGTCCTCCGGCCGAGACCCGCCAGGTGGACCCGACGCGCTGGACCGGGAGCCGGTTCGACACCACCACCAACCCGGCCTCGTCAGCACTCACCCGGCACAGTCTACCTTTACGTAAGGGAAGGGTGCGGGCGGGCGCGTTCAGGTACCGGCGACGTAGACGGTGTTCGACGACTCGCCGCCGGTCAGCGGGTTGGCGAACGTCACCACCTCCGCCCGCGCGGTAGCGAACACCCACGACAGGACCCGCAGGAACTCCGGGTCGGGCGGATCGTCGGACCACAGCGCAAAGACACCGTCGGGCCGGAGGTGGCCCCTGAGCGCAGTGAGCCCGTCGCGCGTGTAGAACGGCGCGTGACTCGGGTTGAGCACGTGCCGTGGAGTGTGGTCGATGTCGAGCAGGATCGCGTCGTACCTCTCGGGCGTGCCCTGGTCGGAACCGGACTCGCCGGCCATGAGCGCGAAGAAGTCCGCGAGCACGAGCCGCGTGCGCGGGTCGGCGGCGAGACCGGCCGTGTCCGGAAAGAGCGCCCGCTGGTGCCAGTCGATCACCGGCGCGATCGCTTCGACGATGGTGACGTGTCGGACCCTGGGGTCGCCCAGTGCGGCCGCAGCGGTGTACCCGAGCCCCAGCCCGCCCACGAGCACGTCGACGGGATCGGCCGCCACCTCGGCCAGGCCGAGCCGTGCCAGCTCGGTCTCACCGACAGTGAAGAGACTCGACATGAGGAACTCCTCACCCAGCTTCACCTCGAAGACGTCCACGCCGAGCGTCGGCTCGACGCGGCGGCGCAGGCTGATCTCCCCGATCGGGGTGTCTTGCCAGTCGAGCTCCTCGAAGCGCACGCCCATCCGCGTCCCTCGCCTCCGTCCTGGTCGTCCCCGACCACGTGCCGTGGTCACGTCTGGCCGCTGACATCTTCTCAACGGCCGGCGGCCGGGCACTGACTGTACCGTCACGCTGCGGCAGAGTGACATTCCAGGAGTTCACCGGTTGTGGGCCGCGATCACAGCGAGGCGCTGGTGTCGGGGACACCCTTACGTAACGGTAGCCTTGAGGGCCGATCACCCGACCCGGACGCGACAGGAGAGCACGTGCCGGCGGACCCCGATCTGCGAGCCGAGATCGAGCATCAGCCCCGTGCCCGCGCGGCGTCGGCGTAGCGGTTCTGTCACCCCAGGATCGGTGACGCGACTGCGGACCGTCGACCGGCCGCGGCTGCGCAGGGTCTTTCGACTCTTTTTTCCACGGCTTCTGTCCGGGTTTGATGGCAGCATCCAGTCCCACACGGATGGTGGACCATGTGCAACTACTGCGGCTGCCGGGCCATCCCGGCGATCGCCGAGCTGACCGACCAGCACGAGCAGATCGCCGAGGTCGCCGGTAACCTCGAACGGGCGATCATCAGGCAGCGTTGGGCCGATGCCACGCCGCTGCTCGTAACGCTGCGCGGGCTGCTGCTCCCCCACGTGGCACTCGAGGAGGCTGGGCTTTTCCCGGTGATGAGCGCCCTCGAGGAGTTCGCCGAGGGCATCGCGACCCTGTACGACGACCACGACGAGATCGACTCCGCGTTCGACGGCACCGCCCCTGACTGGACACACGTCCGGGCAGCCGTGCATCAGCTCTTCGAACACATCGACCGTGAGGAGCACGGCCTCTTCCCCGCCGCGCTGGCGACGTTCACCAACGAGCAGTGGGACAACGTCCACGAGCTGCAAGCGCGCATCCGCGCCCAGCAGGTCCCCACCCAGCCGACCCCCACCCAGTCGGCCCACGTCTAGGAGGAACGCAGATGCCACGACACTCCCGCACCGCCTCGGTGTCCCCGATCCTGCACGCGCGGATCGCGGCCGCCCTGGCCGAGGTCGACAGCAGCCGGGCCCGACTGGCAGAGGTGGTGGGTGCCGACGCGCCGCACCAGGAGCGCCGCGCCGCCTACGTCAGGGTCAGCGCCGCTTTCGCGGACGCCGACCGCCTGCTGCGGGACGTGACCAAGGCAGCCCGTCCCGGTCCTTACCGCGTCTGGCGGCAGTGGCGCCACCGGCTGTCCCAGCTGGACATGGCCAAGCAGATCCACCTGCTCGCCGAGAATGACGCCCAGGTGCTCGGGATCGGCAGCGTCCGGGCCGTCGACACCGGGATGCTCGGTCCGGACGTCGGTGACCACCTGCACGGCGAGTGCAGCGCGCCCGGGGCCCCCGCACGCTATGGCCTCGACCTCGAGCTGCGGTTGACCGACCCCGCCCAGCTCGTCGTCACCCCGACGCCACCGGTTGTGCCGGGACCGCACCCGGCGGAGCAGCCCCAGCCGCCGCAGCAGGAACAGGTCGTGGCCACGGCCGCCTGAGCGGCGCCTCAGCGCACCGGAGCGAGCAGGTGCTGGCGCTGCTTGGCCTGCAGCACCAGCAGTGCGGCCCGGTTGACCTTGCGGCGGAAGGCCCGGTGGCGCCGGACCCGGTGCAGCACGGCGTGGTACATCGCGGGTAGGGCGTCCGGGTCGGTGACCAGGGTGAGGTCCCCACCCGCTCGCAGGAACTTCACGGCACGCTGGCCGTAGCTCCACTGGGAGACCTGCCGGGCCTGCGCGAGGTCGTCGGAGATCACCACGCCCCGGAATCCGAGGTCTCCGCGGAGCATCCTCCCGATGACGAAGCCGGAGAAAGCAGCCGGGTTGGCCGGGTCCAGCCTTTGGTAGTACGCCGTCGAGAGCATGACGTACGGCGCACCGGCACGCACGGCCCGCCTGAACGGCAGCAGGTCCGGATCCCGGCGCCGGGTCACGTCGTCGGTGACGCCGGAGGAGTAGTCGGTGTTGTCGCGCACCCGCCCCAGGCCGGGGAAGTGCTTGACGGTCTGAGCGACACCACGCCGGGCCATGCCGCGGGCGAAGGCGAGCCCATGCCGGGCCACCGCGCGTGGGGTGAAGCCGTACTCGCGCTGGTAGACGCCGATGGGCGCGTTCTCGCTCGCTGCCGACGGGGACGGCACGACGTCCAGCACCGGAGCGAGATCCATGTTCACCCCGGCCCGCTTCAGCTGCCTGCCCCAGTGCCCCGCCCGTTCGGCCAGCCGTCGCGGGCTCCACTCCCCCTGCTGCAGGGCGGACGGGATACGGCCGAACCCCCTGCCTTGGAGCACCTGCACGGCACCGCCCTCCTGGTCGGTCGCCACGAGCAGCCGGACCCCGGCGGTGGCAGGGGGTGAGACCACCGACTGCAACGCGGCGGTCACCCGCGCCGTCGCGGCTACTCCCTGGTCGCTGCGCCCGGTCAGGATCACGTTGCCCACGTGGTCCCGGCGGATCTCGGCAAGGGTGGTCGGATCCGGGCTGGTGGCCGGGGTGCCCACCATGAACAGCTGTCCCACCCGCTGGGGGACGGACATCCGGGACAGGACGCGTTCGGCCGCGCTGGGCGCCCCGTCACCGGGACGCCTCGGCGTCGGTGCGGCCGAGGTGGTGCCCGACTCGGCGGCCTCCCGTTGACCGGCGGTTGCGGTGCCGGCCGCCCCGCTCGAGGTGGGAGCCGGGCGCGTCGTTGGGCGCGTCGGCGCCGCTGTCGCTGTCCCCGGCGAGGAGGGCGCCGACCTCACGGTGCTCCGACCGGCCGTCGGCTGCGCGCTCTCGTGTCGGGTGGTGCCCCCACCGCAGCCGGAGAGGGCGCCGGTAAGACCGCCGATGACCAGGACGGTGAGCAGCGGGGCCGCCGGGGGTCTTCTCACCCGGCCGACCGTACCGGGATTCTCCAAGCCTGCGGGCCGGAACAGGCCCCTCCCGCGTGCCGTGTGGCGGGTCTAGCCGCCCCGCAGCCCGACTGCGTCATGGCGCCAGAACGCGTCGGGGTAGACCAACGCGCCGCTGATCGAGGAGCGGTACGTCGCAAGCACGAACACCTGGAAGGCGTCGGGCGGGATGCGCCGCGACGGGGCGGTGAAGCCCAGGGTCCGAGCGGGCACGAACCCGAACCGGGGGTAGTATCTCGGCGACCCTTCGAGGAAGACCAGCGGCTCGCCTCGTTCCGCTGCCACCCGCAGCGCCGCCTCGACCAGGGCCGAGCCCAGCCCGGACCGCTGCCGGTCCGGTCGCACGGACAGCGGGCTGAGCACCAGCACCCCGACGAGCCGGTGCGGGTCGTCGACCCAGGCGCGGGTCATGCTGACGTGCCCGACGAGCTCCCCGTCCACCTCGCAGACCAGCGAGAGGTCGACCCAGGACTCGGACCGGCGCAGCGCGTCGAGCAGCGCGGGAACCTGCTCGTCCCCGAACGCGGCACCCACCACCCGGCGTACGGCCGCGTGGTCACCGGCCGTCTCCGGCCGCACCGAGAGCGCCTCGGTCATGCCCGACCGCCGCCGATCCGGTGAAGCCTCGCCACGCGCTGGGCCCGCGTCCCGGACGTGTCGAGGACCGCGCCGCCGCCCGGCAGCGGCACCAGCTCGTGGCGCGCCGTGGCGGGCCGTCCGTTGCCATCCGTCCGCGTCGGCAGCACCCGAGCGCCCACCAAGGCATCGACCAGCGAGGACTTGCCGTGCCCGTCGGGGCCCAGCAGCGCCAGGGTGAGGCCACCGCCGATGAGCTGCCGCAACCGTGCCGTCCCCGCTCCTGTGACGGCGCTGGTGCACACCACCTCGACATCCAGGGCCAGGGCTGCGGCCTGCCGGCCGGGGTCAGCGACGATGTCCGCCTTGGTCAGGACGACGAGCGGCCTGGCACCGCTGTCACGAGCCTGCGACACCAGCCGCTCCAGCTCGGCGGGTCGAGGCGACGGATCCAGGGCCACCACGGCGGCCACCAGGTCCGCGTTCGCGCAGACCGCCTGCCCGCTTGTGGCCTCGGTCACGCAGGTCCGTCGCGGGAGCACCCGCTCCACGGTCAGCCGGTGGTGCGGCCACTCCCGGACGACGCACCAGTCACCGGTGCAGGGCGCACATCCTGGGTCGGCGGCCACCGTGGCGAGCAACCCCCCGCCGTAGCTGCACCGCAGCGGACCGCGCTCGGAGAGCACCACGAGGATCCCCTGCTCCGCCCGGGCGACCCGGCCCAGGAGGGCATCGCGAGCCGACGCCCAACGGCCCAGCTCGGGGCGGTAGCCGATCTTCTCCAGCACACAGGGAATGTACGTCGTCACCTCCACACGTCGCAGCCCAATATCAGGCCCGTCTGCGCCGGCCGCCACGGCGGTCCCGCCGGGGCTGCTCCGGCTGCGGCGACCTGCGTCGCCCGTCGTACGCCTCCAGCTCCATGGTCTCCGCGGCCTGGTCGGGGAACCGGGCCTGCTCCTCCTCGTCTCGACGCAGCCGGGGCAGGACCGCGTCCAGCCGCAGCTTGCGCACCACCTCCATGCGAGCCCGGGCGGTGGTCTTCTCGGGCCACACCCGGTCGAAGGCAGCGTTCAGCGCAGCACCGACCAGCACCGCGAAGGCGAGCAGGTACAGCCACAGCATCACCGCTATCGGAGCCGCCAGCGGCCCGTAGATCGAGGTGGACCTGCCCGCGGTCGTGCTGAGCACCAGCCGGAGCACGAACGAGCCCAGGATCCACATCGCCATGGTCAGTGCGGCCCCGGGGAGGTTGTAGTGCCACGACGTCCGGACCGGCACCGAGACGTGGTAGAGCGTGGCCAGGAAGCAGATGCACAGCACCAGCACGACCGGCCAGTACAACGCGTCCATGAAGTGCAGCCGGTGCGGGGTCAGACGTCGTACGAGGGTCGGTCCGGCCAGCACCAGCGGGATGCTGACCACGCCGGTGATCAGACCGAGCACGTACAGCGAGAAGGACAGCACCCGGGTCTTCACGATTCCCCGCCGGCCGTCCAGCCCGTACATGATCGTGATCGTGTCCACGAACACGTTCATCGCCCGGGACCCCGACCACAGGGCCAGCACGAAGCCGATCGAGACCACGTCGTAGCGACCGCCCTTGAACACGTCGTTCAGCGTCGGGGTGATGACCGTGTCCACCGTCTGGTCGGTCAGCGCCCGGGAGGCCAGGTCCACGATCGAGTGGCGGATGTGGTGCACCTCGACGGGGCTGAACTGGCTGAACACGTAGCCGATCGACCCCGCGAGCGCGAAGATCAGCGGCGGCAGGGACAGCAGCGCCCAGAACGCCGCTTCGGCAGCCAGGCCGGTGACCCGGTTGCGGAAGCAGCTGCCGACGGTGGCCACGACGAGCCGCCACGCGGTGTCGCGGGCAACCAGCCAGCGGGATCGGTCGGGAGGGTCACCGCTCCCCGGGCGCCCGGTCATGGAACTACCGTAACGACATGAGCAGCGACAACCGGGTAGCGACCAACCAGCCCCCGCCGTTGGTGGACCACAACACGGTGCAGTCCGACCGGGCGCTCGTCGACGCCGTGACCAGCCTGGCCACCTCCGGCGTCGTCGACGACGGCCTGACCGAGCTGGGCGCGGTCGCCAGCGGCGCCGAGGCGCGCGAGCACGGGCTGCTCGCCAACCGGCACCCGCCCGAGCTGGTCCCCGTCGACCGGTACGGCAACCGGCTCGACGAGGTCCGCTTCCACCCCTCCTGGCACTGGCTGATGCAGCGGGCCGTCGGCTATGGCCTGCAGGCCGCCCCGTGGACCTCCGACGATCCGCACGCACACGTACGCCGCGCGGCGGGGTTCATGGCCTGGTCCCAGACCGAGCCAGGGCACGGCTGCCCGATCTCGATGACCTATGCCGCCGTGCCCGCGCTGCGCGCCGACGAGCCCATCGCGAAGGAGTGGACCGCACGTCTGGCGTCCCGCTCCTACGACTTCGGCGTCCGGCCGGTCTCGGACAAGTCCGGCGCGCTGGCCGGGATGGGGATGACTGAGAAGCAAGGGGGGTCGGACGTGCGGGCGAACCTCACCGAGGCGCGACCGACCTCCGTCGACGGCGAGTACACCCTGCACGGCCACAAGTGGTTCACCTCCGCGCCGATGAACGACGTGTTCTTGATGCTCGCCCAGACGGCGGGCGGGCTGGCGTGCTTCCTGGTGCCCCGGGTCAACCCGGACGGCTCGCGCAACCGGCTGTCCGTCGTACGCCTCAAGGACAAGCTGGGCAACCGCTCCAACGCCTCGGCGGAGATCGAGCTCGACGGTGCGTGGGCCCAGCGGCTCGGCGACGAGGGCAAGGGGGTGCGCACCATCATCGAGATGGTGGCGGCCACCCGGCTGGACTGCGTGCTGGGCTCGGCCTCGCTGATGCGCCGGGCGGTCGCCGAGGCGTCCTGGCACGTGGCGCACCGGAGCGCGTTCGGCGGTCTGCTCGCGGACAAGCCGCTGATGCAGAACGTGGTCGCCGACCTGGCGGTGGAGTCCGAGGCGGCCACCCTGCTGGCGATCCGGCTGGCGGCGGCCGTCGATCGGTCCGCTGCTGGCGATGCGCACGAGGCGGCGTTGCGCCGGATCGCGCTCCCGCTGGCCAAGTACTGGGTGTGCAAGCGCACCCCGATGATGGTCGCCGAAGCGCTGGAGTGCCTCGGCGGCAACGGCTACGTCGAGGAGTCCGGGATGCCGTTGCTGTACCGGGAGGCGCCGCTGAACTCGGTCTGGGAGGGTTCGGGCAACGTGAACGCGCTGGACGTGCTGCGGGCCCTGTCCCGCGAGCCCGAGGTGCTCAATGCCTGGATCGTCGAGGTGGGCCGGGCCCGCGGCGAGGACCCGCGCCTGGACCGCGCCATCGAGAAGGTCCTGGAGACGCTGGCGGACACCTCGACGCTGGAGTTCGGCGCTCGCCGGCTCGCCGGCCAGATGGCGGCGTGCTTGCAGGGTGCCCTGTTGGTGCAGCACGCCCCGGCCGAGGTCGCAGACGCGTTCTGCGCCAGCCGGCTGGGCGGGGAGTACGCCGGCACGCTGGGCACGCTGCCCCACGGCGCCGACCTGTCAGCGATCGTCACCCGCACGACCCCCAGCATCGGCGGTTGAGCGCGGCACCCGTCGTACAGCCGCTCCTCAGCCGGCCGCTCAGCCACCGAGGCCGAGGTCGAGACCGGGGTAGAGCGGGAAGCGGTCCAGCATCTCCGCCGAGGCCGCCTTGGTGCGCTCGGCCACCCCGTCGGCCATCTGGTAGGACGCCTTGGACGGTGCACCGGCCTTGGTGGTGCCCGGAGAGGTCTGGGAGAGCACGTCGACGATCAACCCCGCCACCCGGTCGAACTCGTCGGGACCGAAGCCGCGGGTGGTCAGCGCGGGGGTGCCGAGCCGGACACCGGACGTGTACCAGGCACCGTTCGGGTCCGCGGGCACGGAGTTCCGGTTGGTGACCACACCGGCGTCGAGCAGCGCCGACTCGGCCTGCCGGCCGGTCAGCCCGAACCCGGAGACGTCGAGCAGCACGATGTGGTTGTCGGTCCCGCCGGTCACCAGGCTGGCGTCCCGGGACAAGAAGCCGTCCGCCAGCGATTGTGCGTTGTCGGCGACCTGCTGCGCGTAGTTCCGGAACGACGGCTGGCGGGCCTCCGCCAGCGCCACGGCCTTGGCCGCCATCACGTGGGACAGCGGGCCGCCGAGCACCATCGGGCACCCGCGGTCCACCGAGTCGGCGTACTCCTCCTGGGCGAGCACCAGCCCACCTCGCGGCCCGCGCAGCGACTTGTGCGTGGTCGTGGTGGTGACGTGCGCGAACGGCACCGGGTCCTCGTCCGCGGTGAACACCTTGCCGGCGACCAGCCCGGCGAAGTGGGCCATGTCCACCATCAGCGTGGCGCCCACCTCGTCGGCGATCTCGCGCATCTTGGCGAAGTTCACCCGACGCGGGTAGGCCGAGTAGCCGGCGATCAGCACCAGTGGCTTGAACTCCCGCGCCAGCGCCGCCACCCGGTCGTAGTCCAGCAGCCCGGTCTCCGGGTCGGTGCCGTAGCTGCGCTGGTGGAACATCTTGCCGGAGATGTTGGGCCGGAAGCCGTGGGTGAGGTGTCCGCCGGCGTCGAGGGACATACCCAGCATCCGCTGGTTGCCGAACTCGTGGCGCAGCGCCTCCCAGTCGTCCTCGGACAGGTCGTTGACCGACTTCGCGCCGAGTCGCTGCAGCGCGGGCGACTCGACGCGGTGCGCGAGGATCGACCAGAAGCCGACCAGGTTGGCGTCGATGCCCGAGTGCGGCTGCACATACGCGTACGGCGCACCGAACAGCTCCCGCGCGTGCTCGGCGGCGAGCGCCTCCACGGTGTCCACGTTCTGGCAGCCGGCGTAGAACCGGTGTCCGACCGTGCCCTCGGCGTACTTGTCGGACAGGAAGCTGCTCATCGTCAGCAGCACCGCCGGCGAGGCGTAGTTCTCGCTCGCGATCAGCTTCAGCGAGGCCCGCTGGTCGGCCAGCTCGGCCCGGGTCGCTTCGGCGATCCGCGGCTCCACCGACTCGATCACCTCCAGCGCCGCCCGGTAGGCCTCGCTTGCCTTCGCCGCCGTGTCGGGAGCTGCTGGGTGTTCTGTCCGGGTGTCGGTCATGACGTCAGCGTAGTGAGCGGACCTGCCAGGCGCAGCCCCGCATCCAGGTACCAGAATATGAACATGTATCTCACATCGCGAGATTCGATTTGTGGGACCGGCGTCCGCTCCCCGAGACTCCTGTCCATGAACAGCGCCCCGACGACCCTGTATCTCGTGGCCCGCCGCCATGTAGACCTCGGTCGGGTGCGCAGCATGATGTGTTGGCCGGCCTGACCCCGCCCCGCTCCGTCCCCCGAGCGCCCGTCCCCCGGCCACCGTCGAGCTCGGTCAGCCAGGCGCGCCGCTCCTCACGTCAGGAACCGCCACACATGACACCGCAGCAGCCCCCTTCCTCGGCACCCGTCAACCGCACCACCGGCAAGCCCGGACCCGCCGGCCCGGGCCGCTCCGGCCGCAACCGGCCACCGCGCGGCGAGGGCCAGTGGGCCCTCGGCTTCCGAGAGCCCCTGAACGGCAGTGAGCAGCAGAAGAAGGACGACGACGCCCTCAACGTGCGGGCCCGCATCGAGAACGTATACGCCAAGCGCGGCTTCGACTCCATCGACCCCGCCGACCTGCGCAACCGCTTCAAGTGGTGGGGCATCTACACGCAGCGGCGTCCCGGGCTCGACGGCGGCAAGACCGGCGCACTCGCCCCCGAGGAGCTCGAGGACCGCTACTTCATGATGCGGGTGCGCAGCGACGGGGGGCTGCTCGACGCCGGGGCGCTGCGCACGCTCGGTGCCATCTCCGTCGACTTCGCCCGCAACACCGCCGACATCACCGACCGGCAGAACATCCAGTACCACTGGGTCGGGATCGAGGACGTCCCGGCGATCTGGCAGCGGCTCGAGGCGGTCGGCCTGGAGACGGAGGAGGCATGCGGCGACTCACCGCGCGGGTTCCTCGGCTCCCCCGTGGCCGGCATCGCCGCCGACGAGATCATCGACGGCACCCCGGCGCTCCAGGAGATCAAGCGCCGCCGGCAGGGCAACAGGGCCTACTCCAACCTCCCGCGCAAGTTCAAGACCTCGGTGAGCGGCCACCCGAGCCTGGACGCCGCGCCGGAGATCAACGACGTGTCCTTCGTCGGCACGGCGCACCCCCGGCGCGGGCCCGGTTTCGACCTGTGGGTCGGTGGTGGGCTGGCCACCAACCCGATGCTGGCGCAGAAGCTGGGGGTCTGGATCCCACTCGAGCAGGTGCCCGACGTGTGGGAGGCCGTGGTCTCGGTCTTCAGGGACTACGGCTACCGGCGGCTGCGCTCCCGCGCCCGACTGAAGTTCCTGGTCGCCGACTGGGGCGTCGACCGGTTCAGGCAGGTGCTCGAGGACGAGTACCTGCACCACCAGCTGGTTGACTGCCCGTCCCCCCAGCGGCCACGCACCAACGGCGACCACATCGGCGTGCACGAGCAGAAGGACGGCCGGTTCTACCTCGGCGTCACCAGCACCGTCGGCCGGGTCTCCGGTCAGGTGCTGGTCGGGCTCGGCGACCTCGTCGAGAAGTACGGCGCGGCGGGCGTCCGGCTCACGGCGTACCAGAAGCTGGTGATCATCGGCGTCGACAGGCAGCACGTCGATGCGCTCATGGACGACCTGGAGAAGCTCGGCCTCTCCGCCCGCCCGTCGTCCTGGCGCCGCTCCACGATGGCCTGCACCGGGATCGAGTACTGCAAGCTGGCGATCGTCGACACCAAGCGGCGCGCCGCCGCGCTGGTCGACGAGCTGGAGCGCCGGTTCCCGGACCTGGACACCCCCATCACCGTGAACGTGAACGGCTGCCCGAACGCCTGCGCACGCACCCAGGTCGCCGACATCGGGCTGAAGGGCCAGCTGGTGATGGACGCCGACGGCAACCAGGTCGAGGGCTTCCAGGTCCACCTCGGCGGCGGCCTCGGGCTGACCGCGACGTTCGGCCGGAAGCTGCGCGCACACAAGGTCACCAGCGCAGGACTCGACGACTACGTCGGCAACGTCGTCCGCGGCTACCTCGCCGAGCGGCACGACGACGAGTCGTTCGCTGCCTGGGTGGCGCGCACCGACGACGAGGTGCTCCGTGGCGAGCGGCTGCTCGACGAGGTGCCGGCGTGACCGCGGCGACCACCACGGCGGCCCGGGCGTTCCGGGGCACCAGCACCGACGGGCGCCGCGGCGAGGAGCTGAAGGACCTGGTGCGGCACGCCGGCGCCGAGCTCGAGCTGGCTCCTGCGGAGGTGATCCTCGAGTGGGCGGGGGCCACGTTCGGCGGCCGGTTCTGCGTCACCTCCTCGATGGCCGACGCGGTGCTCGCACACCTCGCGGCCACCGTCGCGCCGGGCGTCGACGTGCTCTTCCTGGACACCGGCTACCACTTCCCGGAGACGATCGGCACCCGCGACGCGGTGGCGGCCACCCTGCCGGTGGACGTGGTCACCGTACGGCCCGGGCAGACCGTCGCCGAGCAGGACGCGGCGTACGGCAAGGACCTCTACGCCCGGGACCCGGACCTGTGCTGCACGCTGCGCAAGGTCCGCCCGCTCGAGCAGGCGCTGCGCGGCTACGACGCGTGGGCGACCGGGCTGCGCCGGACAGAGACCCGGAACCGGGTGGTCTCGCCGGTGATCGGCTGGGACGAGGCCCGCGGCAAGGTCAAGGTCTCACCCCTTGCCCGCTGGTCCGAGGACCAGGTGCGCCGGTACGTCGCCGAGCACGGGGTGCTCGTCAACCCGCTGCAGTACGACGGGTACCCCTCGATCGGCTGCTGGCCGTGCACTCGTCGTGTCGCCCCCGACGAGGACCCTCGCAGCGGCCGGTGGGCGGACACCGCCAAGACCGAGTGCGGGATCCACCGATGAACCCTCTCACCGTCCCGACAGCGCCGTCGGCCCTCCGCTTCCGAGAAGAAAGGCAGCACCCATGACCGCTCCAGCACTGGTGGCACTGGCCCACGGCAGCCGCGACCCCCGCTCCGCCACGACGATCCGCGCCCTGGTCGACCAGGTCCGCTCGATGCGCCCCGACCTGCGCATCGAGCCGGCCTTCCTCGGCCTGTCCCGCCCGTCGTTCGACACCGTGGTGGACAGGCTGGTGCGGGCCGGGCACGAGGAGATCGTGGTGGTTCCGTTGCTGCTGACCGAGGCGTTCCACGCCACCGTGGACGTCCCCGAGGCCGTCACCGCGGCCGCCGACCGGCACCCCGGGCTGCGGATCCGCGCCTCCCACATCCTCGGGGTGGAGCCGGTGTTCCTGGAGGTGCTCGACCAACGGCTGCGCGCGGCGCTGAAGCAGGCCCGGGTCCGCGAGCTGGACGCGCTGGTGCTGGCCGCCGCCGGCTCGTCCAACCCGCTGGCCAACCAGGCGGTGGCCCGGCTGGCGCGGGCCTGGGGCAACAAGCACCGGTTGCCCACGGTCGCGGCGTTCGCCTCGGCCGCTCCCCCGGCTACTGGCGAGGCGGTGCGCGCGTTCCGGAACGAGGGCCGGCGGCACATCGCGGTCGGCTCGCTGTTCCTGGCCCCCGGGACCCTGCCCAACCGGGCCGCTGAGCTGGCGCTGGAGGCCGGAGCGGTGGCCGTGTCCGAGCCGCTCGGCGCGGACCCCGAGCTGGCCCGCACCGTTCTGGCCCGCTACGCCGTCGGTGCGGTCGAGCTGGTCCCGGTGTGACCGGTCGATCCCGACGAACCGGCACGGAATAGGCTCCTCCCATGAGCCAGCACTTCGATGTCGTCGTCCTCGGCGCCGGCCCAGGTGGGTACGTCGCCGCGATCCGCGCCGCCCAGCTCGGCAAGAACGCGGCGGTGGTCGAGAACAAGTACTGGGGCGGCGTCTGCCTCAACGTCGGGTGCATCCCGTCCAAGGCGCTGCTGCGCAACGCCGAGCTCGCGCACATCATCACGCACGAGAAGGACAAGTTCGGCATCTCCGGTGACGCCTCGATGGACTTCAAGGTGACCCACTCGCGCAGCCGGTCGGTGTCGGACAGCATCGTCAAGGGCGTGCACTTCCTGATGAAGAAGAACAAGATCACCGAGGTGCACGGCTGGGGCACGCTCACCGGCACGAAGACGATGGACGTGCAGGGCCACGACGGCCGGACCACACAGCTCACCTACGACGACCTGATCCTGGCCACCGGCGCGACCACCCGGCTGGTGCCGGGGACCTCGCTGTCGGAGCGGGTGGTCACCTACGAGGAGCAGATCCTCGACGACACGCTGCCCGAGAGCATCGTGATCGCCGGCTCCGGCGCCATCGGCGTCGAGTTCGCCTACGTGATGAAGAACTTCGGGGTCGACGTCACCATCGTGGAGTTCCTGGACCGGATGGTGCCCACCGAGGACGCCGAGATCTCCAAGGAGCTGCTGCGGCAGTACAAGAAGCTCGGCGTCAACGTGATGCTGTCCACCAAGGTCGAGTCCATCGACGACTCCGGGGACAAGGTCAAGGTCACGGTGAGCCCCGCCAGTGGAGGCGACCCGCAGGTCATCGAGACCGACAAGGTGCTGCAGGCCATCGGGTTCGCGCCCCGCGTGGAGGGCTTCGGCCTCGAGGCCGCCGGCGTGCAGCTGACCGAGCGCGGAGCGATCTCCGTCGACCCCCGCGGCCGCACGAACGTCGATGGGGTCTACGCCATCGGCGACGTGACCGGCAAGCTGATGCTCGCACACACCGCCGAGGCGATGGGCGTCGTGGCTGCGGAGACGATCGCCGGTGCGGACACCATGGAGATCGAGTTCGACATGATCCCGCGGGCGACGTACTGCCAGCCGCAGGTGGCCTCGTTCGGCTACAGCGAGGAGCAGGCCCGCGAGCGGGGCTACGACGTCAAGACCGCCAAGTTCCCGTTCTCGGCCAACGGCAAGGCCAAGGGCCTCGGCGAGGAGGTCGGCTTCGTCAAGGTCGTCGCGGACGCGAAGTACAACGAGATCATCGGGGCGCACATGATCGGCCCCGATGTCACCGAGCTGCTGCCCGCACTGACGCTGGCGCAGCGGTGGGACCTCACCGCCGACGAGGTGGCCCGCAACGTGTTCGCGCACCCGACGCTGGGCGAGTCGGTCAAGGAGGCCGTCGAGGGCATCGCCGGGCACATGATCAACCTCTGAGGAGGGATCAGCGCACCAGCACCTCCATCAGGTGCTCCAGCTCACGGGCCGGGTCGGTGGTGGCGCCCCCGTGCACCGGCCCCGGTTGTACGACGGTGGAGCGCGGCGCCTTCACGAACCCGAACCGGACCCCCCTCGGGGCCCGGCCGGCGTCCCCGGCCGACTCCTCGCCGCGGCACACCGCCTCGATCGCGGCCAGCGCCGAGCACACCGCTTGGGGGTCGACCTCGGAGCTGAACGCCGCAAGCCGCTCCCGGTTCACGTGCTGGGCAGCCTGCAGGAACCCGGCGTCCTGGCAGTAGACCACCACGCCCACGTTGAGGAACTCCTCCCGGTCCACCCGCGGCACGCAGCGCAGCACGACGTACTGGAAGCCCATGGGGGGGCTGGTCATGCCGCGCCCTCCAACGGCAGCCAGGCCCGCTCCCCCACGACCCGGGCCTTCAAGAACTCCACGTAGGCCGCGCGCACCGTGGCCGGGTCCTCGGCGCCGGGCGCCGGCTCCAGCCACTCCGCGGGCACCAGGCCGACCACGGTCCGCAGCAGGTCCTCGGTGACCTGCGGCGCCAGCTCGCCGGCCGCCTCCCCCAGCCCGCCGCGGTAGGCGGCGAGCACGTGGTCGGTCAGGTCGTAGGGCTGCCGGGCGAACCGGTCCGGAGACCCGATCCCGCCCGACCATGCGTGGTGGAACCACAGGCAGGCGCCGTGGTCGATCGCCCACAGGTCGCCGTGCCAGACCAGCAGGTTCGGGTTGCGCCAGCTTCGGTCCACGTTGGCGCACAACGCGTCCAGCCACAGGATCCGGGCGGCCACCGCCGGGTCGGGGTCGCACTTCGCGTCGTACCCGAACGAGCCGGGCAGGAAGTCCACCCCGAGGTTGAGGCCGAGGCTGGCGGTGAGCAGGCCCTGCACCTCCCCGTCTGCTTCGTAGCGGCCGATCTCCCGGGCCAGGTCGATCAGCACCAGGTCGGGGGTGCGGATGCCCAGCCGCCGGCCCAGCTCGGCGACGATCACCTCTGCCACCAGCGCCTTCAGCCCCTGCCCGGCACCACGGAACTTGCACACGTAGGTGCCGAGGTCGTCGGCCTCCACCAGCCCGGGCAGCGAGCCACCCTCCCGCAACGGGGCGACGTAGCGGGTCGCGCTGACGGTGGGGAGGCCGGCCATGCCCGCAGTATTCCCTACCCGCCGGCCGCGACCGGGCTGCCACCCGGGCTCATCGGTCGCGGCGCGCCAGCAGGTAGGAGCCGATCCCGAGCCCGATCGCGACGACGCCCACCAGGCCGGCATAGAGCAGCACCGCTCCCCTGCCCACCGCACCGGACAGCGCCAGGAACGCCACCACGGTGCCGCCGACCAGCGCCGAGCGCACCAAGGAGAACGCCGCCAGCACCACCGCCGTCCGGGTCTCGCCCTTCACTCCTCCATGATGGCCTCGCGGGCCAAGGCCACCAGCCGGCTCGTTGCCCGCAGGTACTTCTTGCGGTAGCCGCCCTGCAGCAGCGGCGCCGCGAACAGCGCGTCCAGGCCGGCACCGCTCGCCGCCACGGGCAGGTTCCGGTCGTAGAGCCGGTCGGCGAGCACCACCAGCCGTAGTGCGGTGTTCTGGTCCTCCACGGTCCGCACGTCGAGCAGGCACACGGTCCGCACGCCGTCCAGCAGCGCGCCGTACTTCGACGGGTGCAGCCGGGACAGGTGCATGGCCAGCTCCGGGAACCGGTCCAGGCTGGCGCCCGGGGACGTGGCGCGGTCACGCACCGCGGCGACGTCGAGCGGAGGCGGGGCGTCCGGCACGCCGCGGTGCCGGTAGTCCTCCCCGTCGATGCGCACCGACTCGAAGGACCCGGCAAGCCCCTGGATCTCGCGCAGGAAGTCCTCGGTGGCGAACCGGCCCTCGCCGAGCCGGCCTGGCAGCGTGTTGGAGGTGGCGGCGAGCCGGACGCCGGCCTCCCGCAGCCGGCGCAGCAGCGTGGAGACCAGCACGGTGTCCCCGGGGTCGTCGAGCTCGAACTCGTCGATGCACACCAGGGTGTACGACGAGAGCACGGCCACTGTGTCGTGGAACCCGAGCACCCCGACCAGATGGGTGAGCTCGACGAACGTCGCGAACAGCTTCGGACCCGGCGCCGCGTGCCACAGCGCGGCGAGCAGGTGGGTCTTGCCCACGCCGTACCCGCCGTCGAGGTAGATCCCGCCGGGGCCCTCCGGAGCCTTTGCCCTGCGGAACAGCCCCGTCCGCCTGGGCGTCGTACCCAGCGTGCCGGCGAACTCCTTCAGCCGGTCCACCGCCTGCTGCTGCGAGGGCTGCTGCGGGTCCGGGTGGTAGGAGTCGAAGCCGGCGTCGGCGAACCGAGGCGGCGGGAGCAGCTCGGCGAGCAGCCGCTCCCGGGGCACGGACGGGTCGCGTTCGGACAGCGAGATGGGCACCTCCGCAAGCCTAGTGGTCGCCACGGGGCCGCCTCACTACGCTTCGCACATGCGCCTTCCCGTGATGCCGCCGGTCCAGCCGATGCTGGCCAAGCCGGTGAAGACCATCCCCGACCCGGGCAAGTTCGGGGACCTGCTGTTCGAGCCGAAGTGGGACGGCTTCCGCTGCATCGTGTTCAAGGACGGGGACGAGGTGGAGCTGGCCAGCCGGAACACCAAGCCGCTGACCCGCTACTTCCCGGAGGTCGTCGAGGGAATGCGGACGGCGCTGCCGGAGAGGTGTGTCCTCGACGGGGAGATCTTCGTGGCCCTCGACGGCCGGCTGGAGTTCGAGCGGCTGCAGGAGCGGATCCACCCCGCCGACTCGCGGGTGCGGCTGCTGGCCGAGCAGACCCCCGCGTCGTACGTCGCCTTCGACCTGCTCGCCGTCGACGAGGAGGCGCTCACCGGGAGGCCGTTCGAGGAGCGCCGGGCCCGCCTCGAGCGGGTGCTGGCCGGGACCAGGGCCCCGGTCTTCGTGACCCGCACGACGCGGGACACCGCCGAGGCGACCGACTGGTTCAACCGGTTCGAGGGCGCCGGCCTCGACGGAGTGGTCGCGAAGCCGCTGACGGGCACCTACCAGCCCAACGTGCGGGCCATGCTGAAGATCAAGCACGCCCGGACCGCCGACGTGGTGGTGGCCGGCTACCGGCTGCACAAGACGTCGACGCCGGACCGGCCACTGCTCGGCTCGCTGCTGCTCGGGCTGTACGACGACGGGGGCCGGCTGCAGCACGTCGGCGTGGCCGCCTCCTTCACCGCGAAGCGCCGCGCCGAGCTGGTCGACGAGCTGCAGGCACTGGTGGCGGGGGACCTCTCCGAGCACCCGTGGGGCGCGTGGAGCGACTGGGCGATCGCCAACCCCGACCGGGTGCCGGGCACCCAGAGCCGTTGGAGCGCAGGCAAGGACCTGTCCTTCGTTCCGTTGCGGCCCGAGCGGGTGCTCGAGGTCGGCTACGACCACATGGAGGGGCGTCGGTTCCGGCACACCGCGCAGTTCAAGCGCTGGCGTCCCGACCGGGAACCAGGGTCGTGCCGGTTCGACCAGCTCGACGAGCCGGTCGGGTACGACTTGGGTAAGGTTCTCGACACCAACGCCTGAGGAGCCGGAGGCCCGATGACGGAACCCGAGACCTACGACGTGGTGCTTCTCGTCGAGGAGCCGCTGTCCACGGTGGACGCCCGCCAGGTCCGCGGCCTGCACGAGGGCGTCGATCAGCCGGTGCGCTACCACGTCATCCTGCCCGTCGAGGACGCCGCGGCCCGGGTGGAGTCGGCCATGGGCTCCCTGGCCGCCAGTGAGGTGCTCGCCTCCCCGACGGTGATGCTGGGCGACGTCAATCTCGAGGACGTCCAGCAGGAGATCGTCGAGCGTGCCCGCGACAACGTCTCGATGTGCGTGGACCGGCTGACGCAGGAGGGCGCCAACGCCGTCGGCACGGTCGTGAACGTCGACCCGATCGATGCAGTGGCGGCCAGGGCCAAGGAGGTCGGTGCGGCCGAGGTGATCATCATGACCCGTCCGCACGTCGTGGCGGAGTTCTTCAAGATGGACTGGAGCTCGCGGGCTCGCCGCAAGATCGGGGTGCCGGTGCTGCACCTGCTCGAGCACGAGAGCTTCGACGAGCAGGCCGGCGGCGGCGAGGGCAGCACCGGCATGTAGCTACTCGCCGACGGGCCCTCCGGCGAGCTCGACCGCCACGTCGAGGTGGCCGGCGTGCCGGGCGTACTCCTGGAGCACGTGGAAGCAGATCCATCCCAGGGTGGCGGGCTCTCCGCTGAACCTGGGGCCGGGCGGTGCCTTCCGGTCCAGCGGCGTCTCGGCGAGCAGCCGGCTGGTCGACTTCGCGATCTCGGTCAGCAGCGCCACCACGTCGTCGGCGGACCTGCCCTCCGGCAACCTCCAGGCGGCAGTGGGTGAGCCCTGTGAGTCCTGCCAGGGGTCGTCGACGTCCTCGCCGAGGAAGCCCCAGACGAACCACCGTCGCTCCATGCACGCGAGGTGGTGCAGCAGCTCCAACGGCGTCCAGCCACTGGGCAGCCGGCTGCGACGCTGCTCGTCGGGCGGCAGCGCCTGCACCTTCCGGACCACGGTCGCCCGGTAGAAGTCCAGGTAGCGCCTGAACAGCACGCCGGGGTCCGCGGTCTCCGAGCCGGGTTCGAGAAACTGGGTCACCTTGCGAACCATAGCGGCCGACCCGGCTTCGCCAACCGGCGCTCGGGTACGAATTGAGGCATGCGTTCGCTGGTGTGGAATGTCGTCGCGGTCGTCGTGGTGGCCGCTGCCTCCATCGCCATCGGACTGGCGGTCACCCCGATGCAGACCGTGCCGGCGGCCGGCCAGACGGTCCAGGTGGGCGCCGCCGCGCCGTCGTGGAGCCTGTCCGGGCCGGGCGAGCTCGACCTGTTCGGGCAGCAGATCCCGACGACCACCACCTTCGCCGGGCCGGTGCGCCCCAGGGTGCGGCTGACCCAGATCACCTTGAACCAACAGCTCACCGACTTCACCGACACCGCCTCGGGGACGTCTGCCGCACGGAGCCTGGAGTCTGCCCTGGTGCACGGCTGGCGGCAGTACTTCGTCTGGGAGCTCACGATCGTCGGCGTCGCGGCCGTGGTGCTGCTCGGCGCGGTGAGCGGCTGGCTGCGCCGAGGTGTGCGCCACACCGCCGCCTTGGTCGTCCTGGGACTGGTGGCGACCGAGGCCGTCAATGTCGGTGCGATCATGATGACCGCCTACACCGCGCCCCAGAAGCTCCGTCAGGTGCACAGCCTGCAGGACCTGGTGGGAACTTCCCGCGCCCCGCACCTGACGTCTCACGCCCCGCCGCCCACGGGCTCGCGTGTGGTGGTGATCGGTGACTCCACCGCCGCCGGGCTCGGCAACCGCCCGGTGCGCCATCCGACCCCGGTGGGCCGGATCTGCCGGCGCAGCCAGGACTCCTACGCACTGGACCTGGCGAACGCCAACGGCTGGCGGGTGACCAACCTGGCCTGCAGCGGCGCCACCATCCCCGAGGGGCTGCTCGGTCCGCAGACCGCCGGCTCGCGCACCCTACCGACGCAGATCGAGGAGCCCGCGGTGGCCAAGGCCTCCACCGTCATCGTGAGCGTGGGCGCCAACGACGTCAGCTGGTCCGGCCTGCTGGAGGCCTGCGCCATCTCCCCCGACTGCGACAACAAGGTGGCGCAGGCCTACTTCCAGCAGCGGCTGGCCGGCTTCAGCGCCGACTACCTGCGGCTGCTCTCGGACCTCCAAGCACTGCCGAACCACCCTCGGGTGCTCGTCAACCTCTACTACGACCCGTTCTCCACCGACTCCGCGTGCCTGCAGTCGATCGGCATGACCGACGCGAAGCAGAAGTCGATGGAGAGCATGCTCGCCGGCCTGAACGACATCCTCAGCGCGGGGGCGAAGGCCGCCGACTTCACCGCCGTCCAGCCTGATTTCAGCGGCCACGGCCTGTGCAGCACCCAGCCCTACGTCCAAGGGCTGAAGGCGTCGGCGCCGTTCCACCCCACCGCTGCCGGAGAGCTCGCCATCGCCCTCGCCGACGAGCAGGCGCTGACGTCTCCATGACCCCTCTCGCGGGGGTCACGCCCGCAGGCGGCCGTCCTTCCTCGCGCCGGCCGCGGCCAGGGTGGCGACACGCACGGTCCGAAGGGGCGGGCCCGCCCATCCGGCCCGGGGAGAGCGAGCAGGGCGAGCACCTCTTTGGTCCGGTGCGGGTGCGCAGGGACCGCGCACCCGGGCAGCCACCGGGTGGATGCCCGAGCAGCGCCGCCACCACTGTCCCTCCCACCCGTGGGGCCCGAGCTGAGGGCGGCCACTCCTCAGCCGCTGGGCTTCTGGTCCCGCGAGGCGTCGTTCTCCCAGTTGAGGTTGTTCTTCCGGCTGGGCTGGACCCGGGGCGGTTCGCCCGGCATCTTGGGATAGTCCGGCGGGTAGGGCAGCTCCCCGAGCCCCGCCTCCTCGTCACGGCGATACATCTCCAGCAACCGCGCCAGTGAGCAGCGCCGCTCGTCGATGCCCGCGTGCGGGTCGCCGAGCTCGGCGAACCGGGACGGCACCGTGTGCAGGTTGAGCGCCTTCGGGTCGATCTCCGTCAGCTCCTCCCAGACGACCGGGGTGGACACGGGAGCGCCGGGCAACGGCCGCAGGCTGTACGCAGAGGCGATGGTGCGGTCCCTCGCGTTCTGGTTGTAGTCCACGAACACGTTCCTCCCCCGCTCCTCCTTCCACCAGGCCGTGGTGACGCCGCTGGTGCGCCGCTCCAGCTCACGACCGAAGGCGATCGCGGCGTGCCGCACGTCGGTGAACGTCCACCGCGGCTCGATGCGCACATAGACGTGCACCCCGCGGTTGCCGCTGGTCTTCGGGAACCCGACCATGCCGAGCTCCTCCAGCAGCGCGCGTGCGGCGTCCGCCACGCGCACCGCGTCGGCGAAGCCCGTGCCGGGCTGCGGGTCGAGGTCGAGCCGCAGCTCGTCCGGGTGCTCCACGTCGCCGCGGCGCACCGGCCACGGGTGGAAGGTGATGGTGTTCATCTGGGCGGCCCACGCCACCACCGCCACCTCGGTCGGGCAGACCTCGTCGGCCGCGCGTCCGGACGGGAACTGGATGCGAGCCGTCTGCACGAAGTCCGGTGCGCCCTTGGGTGCCCGCTTCTGGTAGAACGCGTCGCCGTGCGGGTCCTCCCGTGTCGCGCGCACCACCCCGTCGTACACGCCCTTCGGCCAGCGTTCCAACGTGGTCGGGCGGTCCTTGAGTGCCCGCAGGATCCCGGGCCCCACAGCCAGGTAGTACTCCACCACCTGCAGCTTGGTGACCGCGGGGGTGGTGGCGGTCTCGGGGAAGATGATGCGGTCCGGGCTGGACACACGCAGCGTCCGTCCCCCGGCGTCCACCTCGGTCGCGGCACTCGGCATGCCGACCAATCTACGGCTGGTCCGCCGGCTCCAACGTGAGACTGACCGAGTTGATGCAGTAGCGCTGGTCGGTGGGGGTGTCGTAACCCTCCCCCTCGAAGACGTGGCCGAGGTGCGAGCCGCAGCTCGCGCAGCGCACCTCGACCCGCTTCACACCGAACGAGGTGTCCTCGATGTACTCCACCCGGTCCTCGGCCATCGGCGTGAAGAACGACGGCCAGCCACAGTGCGACTCGAACTTCGTGTCGGAGCGGAACAGCTCGGCGTTGCAGGCCCGGCAGCGGTAGACACCGGTGGTCCTCGTGTCGACGTACTTCCCGGTGAAGGCGCGCTCGGTGGCCGCCTGGCGGAGCACGGCGTACTCGTCAGGAGTCAGCTGCTCTCGCCACTCGGCGTCACTCTTGTGGACGGGGTAACCCATGGGACAACGGTAGCCGGTGGTGTCGAGACGCCCGCTCCGCGAGCCCCTCGATCCCCCCGTCAGGGCAGGTCGGCGAGCAGCTCGGCCGGTGTGCGCCGGTGGCCGGTGTAGAACGGCACCTCGAGGCGCACGTGGCGACGGGTCTCCGAGCCGCGCAGGTGCCGCATCAGGTCCACGATGCGGTGCAGGTCGTCGGCCTCGAACGCGAGCATCCACTCGTAGTCGCCGAGCGCGAAGGCGGAGACGGTGTTGGCACGGACGTCCGGGTACTCGCGCGCCATCATGCCGTGCTCGGCGAGCAGCCGGCGCCGCTCGGCGTCGTCGAGCAGGTACCACTCGTAGGACCGCACGAACGGGTAGACGCACATGTAGGCCCGCGGCACCTCGTCGGCCAGGAAGGCGGGAATGTGGCTCTTGTTGAACTCCGCCGGCCGGTGCAGCGCCATCTGGGACCACACGGGGTCCAGCCGCCGGCCGAACGCGGTGCGGCGGAACCGGTGGAAGGCACCCTGAAGCTCGTCGGAGCTCTCCGAGTGCCACCAGATCATCAGCTCGGCGTCGGCGCGCAGGCCGGACACGTCGTAGAGGCCGCGCACCGTCACCCCGGATGCGGTGAGCTCCTCGAACAGCTTCGCGACCTCGTTGGCCTCCGCAGCGCGATCGCCCTCCCCCAGCTGGTCACGCAGGTGGAAGACCGACCACATCGTGTAGCGGATCTGCGCGTTCAGGTCCCGCGCGACCTTGCCCTTGTGGGGTCGCTGTGCTGCTTGGCTCATGCCTCCATTCTCCCCCCGCGAGCAAGCGCTCACCGGTCGGGGTCGGGTCGCTCCGGAAGCGTCTGGAGCACCTGCGCGGCGGCCCGTTCGGCCGAGCTGATGCAGGCCGGGATGCCCAGCCCGTCGTACGTCGCACCGCACACCGCGAGCCCCGCCTGACGCGCCACCGCCGCGCGAACGCGCGCCACCCGTTCCAGGTGCCCGACGGTGTACTGCGGCAGTGCGCCGCCCCAGCGACGTACGTGTGTGTCCACCGGACGGACCGACAGCCCGACCGCGTCCGCCAGGTCGTCCAGGGCGACCTGCACCAGCTCCTCGTCGGTGACCTGGAGCACGCGCTGCTCGCGGTGGCGGCCGATCGAGCAGCGCAGCACCAGCAGCTCCTCCCCGTCGCCGCGTCCGGCCTCGCGCACCCAGTCCCACTTGCCGAACGAGAACGTGGCCGCCTTCACCGTGCGGCCGTCCACTGGCGGCACCAGGAAGCCGGAGCCCTCCACGGGCGGGAAGTCCTGCTTCCGGAACGCGAGCGTGACGATCGCCATCGAGGCGTACTCGACGCGGGCCAGCTCCAGCGCGGCGCCGGGGGCCACCTCCGACAGCAGCCGGGACGTCGCGGTGGCAGGAGCCGCCAGGACGACCGCGTCGGCGTGCAGCACCGCCGGGTCGTGCGCGGAGCCCACCACCAGGTTCCAGCCACCACCGGCGGCATGGGCCAGTCCGCGCACGGTGGTCGAGGTGCGCACGTCGAGGTCGGCCGCGTCGGCCACCGCGGCGGGCAGCTGTCCCAGCCCGCCCACCAGCCCGGCGAAGACCGGTACGTCCGAACGGGAACGGGTCGCCGCGGCGGCCGCCCGGAGCAACGACTTGTCCTCGTCGAGCAGGGACACCACGCGGGGCACCGCGGCGCGCGCGGAGATCTCCCGGGCATGGCCGGCGTAGACACCGCCGAGCAGCGGCTCGACGAGCCGGTCGACGATCTCCTTGCCGAACCGCTCCTCGATCAGGTGGCCGATGGACACGTCGTGGCCGGCGATCCGGGTGGGTGGCAGCACCGCATCCAGCGCCGCCCGGGCCAGCCCCGCCTTGGAGACCACCCCGCTCTCGGCCAGCGCCCGGGCATCGGTGGGCACCCCCATCAACGTGGGCGGCATGGGGTGCATCCGGCCCCGCGACCACAGCCGCGCGGCGCTGGTCGCCGGGTGCACCAGCCGCTCGCCCAGGCCCACGCGGCGGGCCAGCTCGACCGCCTCCGGCCGCCGATTCAGCATCGACTCGGCACCCACGTCCACGCGCACTCCGCCGACCTCCGCAAGAGCCAGCTTGCCGCCTGCCTGCGGCGCCCCTTCGAGGACGGTCACCGCAAGGCCGGGCCGCTCGCGCCGCAGGGCCGCCGCGGCGGCGAGTCCGGCAATGCCCGCACCCACGACCACCACCTGGGGCGGCTGCTGCTCGGTGCGCGCCATCACCGGGCCGACTGCTCGTGGACGAAGTCGGTGAGCCGGGCGAGCTGGTCGGGGTCGGTGGACGGCAGCACGCCGTGACCGAGGTTGAAGATGTGGCCGGGCGCCGCCTTGCCCGCCGCGAGCACCTGGGCGGCTCGCTGCAGCATCACCTCGGTGGGCGCGAACACCAGCGAGGGATCCAGGTTGCCCTGCACGACCCGACCGCCCACGCGTCGTACCCCTTCGTCGAGGGGGACCCGCCAGTCCACGCCCACCACGTCCGCGCCGGCAGCGCCCATCTGCCCGAGCAGCTCACCGGTGCCGACCCCGAAGTGGATCCGCGGCACCCCGAGCTCCCCTGCGCGGGCGAGCACGAGCGAGGAGTACGGCATCACGTAGCGCTCGTAGTCCGCAGGGGACATCGCCCCGGCCCAGGAGTCGAACAGCTGGACCGCGGAGGCGCCTGCCCGCACCTGCACCTCGAGGTAGGCAGCGGAGATCCCGGCGATCTTGCGCAGCAGCGCGTCCCACAGGTCGGGCTGCCCGAACATCAGCGCCTTCGTCTTCGCGTGCTCCTTCGAGGGCCCGCCCTCGACCAGGTAGGAGGCCACCGTGAACGGCGCGCCGGCGAACCCGATCAGCGGGGTGGCACCCAGCTCGGCCACCAGCAGCCGCACCGCCTCGGTGACGAAGGAGACGTGCGCGGGCGCGAGGTCCGGGATGGCGGCCACGTCCGCTGCGGTGCGGACCGGGGACGCGACGACCGGGCCCACCCCGGGCTTGATGTCGAGGTCCACGCCCACCGCCTTGAGGGGCAGCACGATGTCGGAGAAGAAGATCGCCGCGTCGACGCCGTAGCGCCGCACCGGCTGCAGCGTGATCTCGACGACGAGGTCCGGCCGCATGCACGCCTCGAGCATGCCGACTCCCTCACGGACCCGGCGGTACTCGGGCAGCGAGCGCCCGGCCTGGCGCATGTACCAGACCGGGGTGTGCGGCACCGGCTCGCCCCGCGCTGCCCGCAAGAACGCGGACTCGTGCACGGTCGAGTCGGTGGTCGGGGCTGCCGGCATGGTCCGATCTTCGCAGGTCAGGCGGCGCGTCGGGCTACGGGGCACCCGCGTTCCGGCCTAGTCTGAGGCTATGGCCGCACGTCAGGAGCCCCGTGTGGACGGTGTGGTGGCGCCGGAGGCGTTCCGCGCAGCCGTCGCCGCCCTGCACGCCGCGCGGCTGCGCCCGGAGATCTTCTGCGAGGAGATGCCGGCGCCTCAGCGCATCGCGCCGTACGCCGCGGCGCTGTCCGCCGACGTCACCGTCGACGGGGAGGACATCGGCACCGGCCGCCTGGTGCTGCTCCACGACCCCGCCGGCAACGACGCCTGGCAGGGCACCTTCCGCTGCGTGGCCTACGGCCGGGCCGAGATCGACCCGGAGATGGCCAACGACCCCCTGCTGGGTGAGGTGGGCTGGTCCTGGCTCACCGAGGCCCTCGACGCGCACTCCGCACAGTACCTCGCCCCGTCCGGCACGGTGACCAAGGTGTCCTCGGAGAGCTTCGGCGCGATGGCCGACGAGGAGGCCACCGCCCAGCTGGAGATCCGTGCCTCCTGGACCCCGCTGGGGGATCTCACCGACCACGTGGAGGCCTGGGGCGAGCTGCTGTGCACGGCAGCCGGCCTGCCGCCCGTCCCGGAAGGTGTCGCGGCGATGCCGAGCCGGCGAGGACAGCGTGGCCGCCTCTGATGCACGACTCGGGAACCGAACCCTCGACGGCGGCCGACGCCGCGCAGGCGCCACGGCCGCCGGAACCCGCCCCCGAGGTGCCGCTGCTCACGCTGCGGGACGGGCTGCCTCCCGCGGTCGACACGCCCGGTGCGCTCGAGCAGGCCGCCGCCGCGCTCGGCCGCGGCCAGGGCCCGGTCGCCATCGACGCTGAGCGCGCATCCGGCTACCGCTACTCTGCCCGCGCCTACCTGGTGCAGCTGCGGCGCGAGGGCTCGGGCACCTTCCTCGTCGACCCGGTGCCGTTCGAGGACCTGTCCGCGCTCGCCGACGCCTTCGGGGACGCCGAGTGGATCCTGCACGCCGCCTCCCAGGACCTGCCCTGCCTGGCCGGGCTGGGCCTGCGGCCGACCCGGCTCTTCGACACCGAGCTGGCCGGTCGGCTGCTCGGCTACCCCCGGGTGGGCCTGGCCACGTTGGTGCAGACCATCCTCGGGCGGCGGCTGCGCAAGGAGCACTCCGCCGTCGACTGGTCGCACCGCCCGCTACCGGAGCCGTGGCTGGAGTACGCCGCCCTCGACGTCGAGGTGCTCATCGAGCTGCGCGACGCGCTGGCCGAGCAGCTGGACCGGGCGGGCAAGGCGGAGTGGGCCCGCCAGGAGTTCGCCCACCTGGTCGAAGCCGTCCCTCCGGCGCCCCGCCAGGACCCGTGGCGCCGCACCTCCGGCATGCACCGGGCCCGGGGTCGCCGGGCAGTGGCGGCGGTCCGTGCGCTCTGGGAGACCCGGGACGCCATCGCCTCGCAGCGCGATGTCACCCCGGGCCGGATCATCCCCGACGCCGCGATCGTCGAGGCCGCGAACGCGCTCCCGCGGGACAAGGCGGCCCTGCTCGGCCTGAAGGGCTTCCGCGGGCGCGGCGCCGAGCGCTACGCCTCGCAGTGGCTGGCCGCGCTGAAGACCGCCCGCAGCCTTCCCGAGCGCGAGCTCCCGCCGCTGGCCGCGCGGTACGACGGTCCTCCCCCGCCCCGCTCGTGGGCGGACAAGGACCCCAGCGCCGCGGAGCGGCTGAAGGCGTGTCGTGAGCGGTTGGCCACGCTGGCCGCCGAGCTGGACGTGCCGGTGGAGAACCTGCTCACCCCCGACTACGTGCGCCGGCTCGCGTGGGAGCCGCCGGTGCCCCCCACGCCTGACGGGTGGCCGACCGTGGTCGCCGACCGGCTCACCGAGCTGGGCGCCCGGCGCTGGCAGGTGGAGCTGACCGCGGGCCCGCTCGCGGACGCGATCAGTCTGGCCGGCTGACTACCCTGGCTCCGATGGCACAGGCACCGCGACACCACAAGCCCGCCCTGCCGGGCGCGCCGCTGTTCGAGACCCAACCGGGCAGCGTCGACCCCGCCGAGCTCAGCGAGGCGGCCGACCGGTGCGCCACGCTGCTGGTCCGCGGGGCCCACGACACCGCCGACGAGCAGATGGTCTCGCGGGTGGTCTCGCTCGCCGACTCCGAGGGCCTGGACACGCTGGCCGAGCTGTGGGCGGGCTCCCCCGCCGACTCGCTGGCCGGCTGCCTGTGGCGGCTCTACCTGATCCGCTCCTGGGTCTACGCCGACCCGCTCGCCGCGGCGCGGGAGTTCGACGCCGGACGGCACCACACCCCGGTCCACGAGGTGGTCGCCGGCGTGGTGGAGCCCCCGGGCCCGGAAGAGGTGAAGGCGCTGGTGGACCAGGTGCTGCGCGGGGTGGTCCGCGGCGACTTCGCCGACACGCTCTACCGCGCGGCGGCGTTCGCGCGGGTGACCGCCGCCGGCCGGGCGCACATCGGAGCGGTGCGGGCCGCCTCGCCGTACGAGTCGGACCTGTCCGCGGCGAAGCTGCTCACCATGGCCGAGCAGCTCGAGCAGTCCGCCCGGATGGAGGCCTGCGGCGAGCTCGCGTGAGGTTGGACACCGCGATTCCGGCTTGGCTGCCCGACCCTGGCTTGTAGGCTGGCAGACGCGTCGGGCCGCGGCAGCCCCGGGTCCCAACAGAAGCCGCTACGAGCGGCCACGCGCCGTGAGGCGCTCCCGGCCCGACGCCCTACTCTTGTCCTACTGCTGGGCGATCTGCGCGGCCAGCGCCGCGTTCGCCAGCACCAGCGCCACGTTGGCGTCCAGGCTGGCCCCGGCGGTCTGCTCGTGGAAGAACCCGAGCAGGAACGGAGTGACGTCCTTGCCGCTGATGCCCCGGTCACGCACCTCTTCCAGCCCCGCCGCCAGGGTCCGTTCGTGCAGGGCGGCGTCCATCTCGTGTCCGGCCTCGATCGGGTTGCCCACCACGATGCCCTGGGCGAGGCCGAGGGCATCGCGGTAGCGCATCATCGCGGCCACCTCGGCGGCGGACTCCACCCGCCAGGGCACCGGCACGCCGCCGTCGCGCACGTAGAAGCCGGGGAACACGTCGGTGCGGTAGCCTACCACCGGCACCGACAGTGTCTCGAGCCGTTCGAGCGTCGCCGGCACGTCCAGGATCGACTTGACCCCGGCGCACACCACCGTCATGGGCACCTGGCCCAGCGTTCCCAGGTCCGCCGACTCGTCCCAGCTCTCCCGCGCCCCGCGGTGCACCCCGCCGAGACCGCCGGTGGCGAACACCCGGACGCCGGCCAGCCGGGCCAGGTACGACGTGGCGGCGACGGTGGTGGCGCCGGTCAGCCCGCGGGCCATCACCAGCGGCAGGTCGCGCACGCTGGTCTTCACCGCGTCGGTGTCCAGCGCCACCCGGGTCAGCGCGTCGTCGGACAGGCCCACGCGGATCTCACCGTCCACCACGGCCACCGTGGCCGGGACGGCACCCTCCTTGCGCACCGCCGCCTCGATCTCCCGGGCGGTGGCCTCGCTGCTGTCCTTGGGCAGCCCGTGGCTGATGATCGTCGACTCCAACGCCACGACGCCGACGCCTGATGCAATAGCGTCGGACACCTCTTCGGACATCTGGAGGGGTAGGGAGCTCATCCCGGCATTCTGCCGGACCGGACGTGTCGAGAGGTGAGGGGCCGTTGCTGATCTGCTGTGTGGGCGAGGTGATGCTCGACATCCTCGTCGAGACCGCGCAGGAGCTGGCCCACGACGACGACGTGCCGGCCGCGGTCAGCCTGCGCGCCGGCGGGCAGGGCGCCAACGTGGCCTCCTGGGTGGTGGCGCTCGGGGGCCGTGCCCGGCTGGCGGGGCCACGCGCGGCCGACGGCCGGGGCGCGATGCTCGAGGACGCGCTCAGCGCCGCAGGTGTCGAGCAGCACCTGGTACCCACCGTGCGCGCCGGCGCGGTGGTATCGCTGGTCGCCGACGGCCGGCGCACGTTGGCCTCCGACGCCGGCTCGACCGACTGGATCGGCCAGGTCCGGCCCGGCCCCTGGCTGACGGGCGCCGACTGGCTCCACCTGTCCGGCTACACGCTGCTGCGCGCGCCCGACCCGCTCCGGCTGCTCGAGGTCACCGCAGCCGCTGCCCGGGCCGGCACCCGGATCGCGCTGGACCTGTCCAGCGCGAGCATGATCGAGGAGTACGGCGCGCAGCGGTTCCACGACGTGGCCCGGCGGATGCAACCGGAGGTGGTCTTCGCCACCGACGCGGAGTGGACCGTCTGCCCGGTGCCGGCCCCGGTCGTGGTCCGCAAGCGTGGGTCGGCCGGCTGCGCGTTCGTGGAGCACGGACAGGAGCACCGGCGCAGCCCCTGCCCCGGGCCGGTGCGTGACGTGACGGGCGCCGGCGACGCGCTCGCCGCCGGGTTCCTGGTGGGCGGACCGGAGCTGGCGATGCGCACCGCCGGTCGGTGCGTCGCCACGCTGGGCGCGCAGCCGGAGCGGGCGCGGTGAGCCGGCTGCTGACCGTTCGGGGCGTGCAGATCCCCGACACCGAGCTGTCCTGGCGGTTCAGCCGCTCCTCCGGGCCCGGCGGTCAGTCGGTGAACACCACTGAGTCACGAGTGGAGCTGAGCTTCGACGTGGCCCGGTCCTCCGCGCTCCCGGACCACCTGCGGGACCGGGCGCTGTCCCGGCTCGGCGGCCGGCTCGTCGACGGGGTGCTGACGATCGCCGCCTCGGAGTACCGCTCCCAGCACCGCAACCGGGAAGCCGCCGCCACGCGGCTCGTCGAGGTGCTCGACCGGGCCCTGGAGCCGCCGCCGAAGCCGCGGAGGAAGCGACGTCCCTCGCGTGCTGCCAAGGAGCGTCGGCTGGCCGGCAAGCGCCGGCGCAGCGAGACCAAGGCGATGCGTCGGCGTCCGCAGCCGTGAGCCTCACCAGTCCAACGTGGCGAGCACGGCCGCGTGGTCGGAAGGCCAGAGCCCGCCCGGTTCGGTGCGGTCCCCGGGCTCGGCTCCGACGACCCGGCACTCGATGACCCGGAGCCCACGGACGAACACGTAGTCGATGCGCTGGGAGAGCGCTGAGACCTCGTTGCCCAGGTCCGCGGCCTGCCCGCAGGTGTGGCCGGGCCCGCCGTCCCCGGCCGCACACCACGCGTCGGTGAGATCGGCCGGCATCCCGACCTGCTCGGGAGTGGCGTTGAGGTCCCCCGCGACGACCACCGCTCCGCCACCCGTCGCGGCCAGCAGCTCGTCGCGCTGCGCTTCCCGGGTCGCCGCGTCGTACACCTCCAGGTGGGTGTTCACGAACCGGAACCGCTGCTCCCCGACGCGGCAGCTCACCGCCCCCCAGCCGCGCCCGATCGGGAACGACAGACCGGGCACGGCGGTCGGCACCTCGAGCACGCGGGCGAACCGGCCGGTCTCCGCGGTCTCGACGACGACCGGCCCGTGCCGGCGTACCAGCACCGCGTTCGCGCCCGCCAGCGCCAGCACCCCCACGCCCGGGACCGGCAGGGCGCCCCCGAAGCTGGGGCCGACCGCGTGCAGGTCGTAGGGGCAGCCCCGTCGCTCCAACGCGCCCGTGAGCTCGGCACCGAAGTCGCTGAGCAGCCTCTCCTCACCCTGCGTCCCGTCGGCCCGCAGCGTGAGCCGGGTCAGCTCCTGGACTCCCACCAGGTCGGGGCGATGCCGGGCGAGCAGCCGGGCGACGGCCTCGGCGCGGTCGGCCGCCCGGGTCGCGCGCAGCTGCTCGTGCAGCAGTGTGGTCCTGCCCGCCAGGTCGACGGCGTCAGCGGCCCGGAACAGCTGCGCCAGGTCCGCCCCGAGGTACAGGTTGTACGACGCCACCCGCATCACGAGCGGCTCACAACGCCTCGAGCGCCTTGCGGATCCTGGCTTCCGAGACCGGGTACGGCGTGCCGAGCTGCTGGGCCCACAGGCTCACCCGCAGCTCCTCGAGCATCCAGCGGACCGCAGTCAGCCCGTCGCCCGGCGGACGCCCCTCCGGCAGCGCGGCGACCCGGTTCAGGTAGGCCTCCTCCACCGCGACGATCTTGTCCATGGCGAGCCGGTCCCGGCCCGGTGAGTCGGGCAGCTTGTCCAGCCGCGCCTGCACCGCCCGCAGGTAGCGGGGCAGCTGCGGCAGCTGCGCGGCGCCGACCTCCGCGACGAAGCCGCGGTGCACCAGTCGGCCCACCTGGGCCTTCATGTCCGTCAGCGCGGGCAGCAGGGCCAGGTCGGCGGAGCCGCTCAGCCTCCGGTCGGTCTCCTGCCAGGCCGCCAGCACGCGCAGCACGTCGGTGACCACCTGCCCGGTGCGCGCGACCAGGTCGCCGCCCACCTTGCCGACCAGCGCCTCGAAACCGTCCTGGTCCCACACCGGACCGCCGTGGAGCCCCACCAGCGCATCCACCGCCGCGGCGGCGCAGTCGGTGAGCAGATCGGCCACGGACGGGTACGGCGAGGCGGCCAGCGTCAGCTTCTCGGCGTTGCCGAGGCCGTCGGCGACCTGCTTGGTCGGGGACGGGAGCCCCTCGAGCAGCAGCCGCCGCAGGCCCGTGCGGTGCACCGCCTCCTGCTCCTCCTCGGACCCGAAGACCTGCAGACCCACGGTGGGGGTCCCCCGGCTGGGCAGCTCGTCGACGAGCGCCGGGTGGCCGCGCACCTCGTGGCCGGCCCGCGACACGGTGAACGTCCTGTCGATGTTGCCGAAGGTCCACCGCGTCTGACCGGTCGCGGTCACGCCGTGCTGCTGCGCGGCCCGGTCGACGGTCTCGGTCAGCTGCGGGCGCAGCCGGTCGCGCACGGCGCCCAGGTCCTTGCCCTCCGCGACCACCTGACCCTCGTCGTCGAGCACCCGGTAGGTCGGGCGCAGGTGGGCGGGCACCTTCGCCCAGTCCCAGTCCTCGCGGGGGACCACCACGCCGGTGGTGGCGCGTAGGTGCCGCTCGAGCGCGTCGAGCAGGCCCTCCTCCCCCGCCGGCGCGCCGGCCAGGAAGGCCCGCGCGTGGTCGGGCGCAGGGACGAAGCTCACCCGCAACCGCTTGGGCAGCGAGCGCAGCAGCGCGACGACCAGCTCCTGGCGCAGACCGGGCACCTGCCAGGAGAGGCTGCCCGGCTCGAGCCGGCCCAGGGCGGCCAGTGGTACGTCGACGGTGACCCCGTCCCGGGGGCTGCCGGGGTCGAACTCGTAGTGCAGCGGAAGGGACAGCTCCCCCTCGCGCCACTCGTCCGGGAAGTCGTCCGGGCGCACCTCGTCGGCCTGCTCGTTGACCAGCATGGCCGGGTCGAACCGGAGCAGGTCCGGCTGGGTGCGCCGCACCTTCTTCCACCAGGAGTCGAAGTGTGCGCCGGAGACCACCTCCGCCCCGACCCGGGCGTCGTAGAAGTCGAACAACGTCTGCTCGTCGACCAGGATGTCGCGACGGCGGGCACGCTCCTCGAGGTCCTCGACCTCCTCCAGCAGCGCCCGGTTCTCGGCGAAGAACCGCTGCCGGGTGTTCCACTCGCCGTAGACGAGGGCGTGCCGGATGAACAGCTCGCGGGACAACGCCGGGTCGACCTTGCCGTAGGAGACCGGCCGATCGGTGGCCAGTGGTACGCCGTAGAGAGTGACCCGCTCGTAGGCCATCACCGCTGCTCGCCGCTTCGACCAGTGCGGTTCGGAGTAGCTGCGCTTGACCAGTTCACCGGCGAGCCGCTCGACCCACTCCGGGGCGATGCGGGCGTTGGTGCGGGCCCACAGCTTCGAGGTCTCGACCAGCTCGGCCGCCATCACGTACTGCGGCTGCTTCTTGAACAGCGCCGACCCGGGGAAGATCGAGAACCTGGTGTTGCGGGCGCCCAGGTAGTCGCGTCGCTCGGTGTCACGCAGCCCGATGTGCGACAACAGCCCGGAGAGCAGGGCCTGGTGCACCGCGTCGGCGTCGGTCTCCGAGCCCATCCGACCCGCGTGGAAGCCGAGCTGCTTGGCCACTCGCCGCAGCTGGGACTCGAGCTCCTGCCACTCCCGGATCCGCAGGTAGTTCAAGAACTCGTTGCGGCACATCCGCCGGAACGCGCTCGAGCTCAGCTCCTTCTGCTGGGTCCTCACATAGCGCCACAGGTTCAGCAGGGCCAGGTAGTCGGAAGTCTCGTCCTTGAACCGCGCGTGCAGCTGGTCGGCACGGGCCTGCTGCTCCACCGGCCGCTCACGGGGGTCCTGAAGCGACAACGCCGCGGCCAGCACCAGCACCTCGCGCAGGCAGCCGAGCCGGTCGGCCTCCACCACCATCCGCGCCAGCCGCGGGTCGACCGGCAGGGCCACCAGCTGCCGGCCGACCTTGGTCAGCCGCCGCGTGCCGTCGCCGCCCACAGCCAACGCCCCGAGCTCGTCGAGGAGCTGCACGCCCGCCTTCACGTTGCGCTGGTCGGGAGCCTGCACGAACGGGAACCGGGCCACGTCGCCGAGTCCGAGCCCCGTCATCTGCAGGATCACCGAGGCCAGGTTGGTGCGCAGGATCTCCGGGTCGGTGAACGCCGGCCGGCCCTCGAAGTCCTCCTCGGAGTAGAGCCGGATGCACACCCCGGCCTGCACCCGGCCGCACCGGCCGGCGCGCTGGTTGGCCGACGCCTGGCTGATCGGCTCGATGGGCAGCCGCTGCACCTTGGTCCTGGTGGAGTAGCGCGAGATCCGGGCGAACCCGGTGTCGACGACGTACGCGATCCCGGGCACGGTCAATGAGGTCTCGGCGACGTTGGTGGCCAGCACCACCCGCCGGGTGGAGTGCTGCTCGAACACCCGGTGCTGCTCTGCGCCGGAGAGCCGCGCGTACAACGGCAGCACCTCGAAGGCGTCGACGGCGCGGGCCTTCGAGGCCACGTTGCCCAGCACCTCCGCGGTGTCGCGGATCTCGCGCTCTCCGGGCAGGAACACCAAGATGTCGCCGGGGCCCTCGGCGACCAGCTCGCGCACGGCGTCCACGATCGCCTCGGTCTGGTCGCGGATGATCAGCTCGCCTTCCGAGCCGATGTCCGGGTCGTCGTAGGTCTCCTCGACCAGCGGCCGGTACCGCACCTCGACCGGGTAGGTGCGTCCGGACACCTCAACGACCGGCGCACCAGTTCCGTCGGGCGCCGCGAAGTGCCGGCTGAACCGCTCCGGGTCGATGGTCGCCGAGGTGATGATCACCTTCAGGTCCGGGCGGCGCGGCAGCAGCCGTTTGAGGTAGCCCAGGATGAAGTCGATGTTGAGGCTGCGCTCGTGCGCCTCGTCGATGACCAGGGTGTCGTACGCCGTGAGCAGCTTGTCGTGCTGCATCTCCGCCAGCAGCACCCCGTCGGTCATCAGCTTGACCAAGGTGTCCGGGCCGGTGTGGTCGGCGAACCGCATCTGGTAGCCGACCACGTTGCCGAGCGGGACGGCGAGCTCCTCGGCGATACGCGCCGCGACGCTGCGCGCGGCGATCCGGCGCGGCTGGGTGTGCCCGATCATGCCGTTCAAGCCACGGCCCAGCTCGAGGCAGATCTTCGGGATCTGCGTGGTCTTGCCCGAGCCGGTCTCCCCGGCCACGATCACCACCTGGTGGTCGCGGATCACCTCGGCCAGCTCGTCGCGATGGGCACTGACCGGCAGCTGCTCGGGGTAGCCGATCACCGGAACCAGCCCGCGACGACGCTCCACCTCGGCGGGAGGAAGCTCGTGTCGACGTCGCTTCCGTGGGGGTCTGCGGCGAGCACGGCGGTTTTCGGGCATGGCCCGTCGAGTCTAGGCGACCCTGTGAGCTGGACGGCGGGCTTGAGTACGGGACCCAAGACAGGCACGGTAGGGGGGACCGCCAAAGCGACAACGGGAGGAGCACGCCGTGCTCACCTTGACCGAGAACGCCAACACCGTGGTGAAGAGCATCGTCGACCAGTCCGGCACGGGCCAGGAGTCGGGCCTGCGGATCAGCCAGGACGAGCCGGACTCGCCTGCCCTGCACGTGATGCCGACCGAAGGGCCGCAGCCGGGCGACCAGGTGCTCGAGGAGGAGGGTGCACGTGTCTTCCTGGAGGAGACTGCCGCGGCGACCCTGGACGACAAGGTCCTCGACGCCCAGGTGGATGCCAACGGCGGTGTGCAGTTCACCATCGCCAACCAGGACGGCTGACCCGGGTCGGCCGCCCAGCCGCACCAGCAGAAGCCCCGGCCGGTCACGGCCGGGGCTTCTGTCATGAACAGCCACCGACTTTCGTCCGTTAGTCGGGAACGAAAGCCGAATCTTCCCCTCTTACCGGACGTTTACTGCGGTCGGGCCGGGGCAAGATGGGAGCCAACCAGGGAGGCTTTATGTGGAACTTCATCTTGTGGATCATCGCCGTGATTCTTGTGGTGTGGGGGATCGTGTCGATCTTCCGCGCACGGCTGCTGATGGGCATCGTGCTCATCATCGTGGGGCTGCTGGTCGGCCCTGGAGGCGTGAGCCTGTTCACCTGACCCCCCGGCGGCAGGGGGCGCATAATGGCCTGACAGGTCCCGGGACGCATCTCGCCGGAAGGGGATGTCGGATGGCGCGTGGAGCTCCGACATGGGAACAGGACCCACGCGTACCCGAGCGCATCGTGCGCTTGTGTCACGACCTTCGCCAGTACCTCGCAGCCAGCACGAACCTGGCCGAGATGCCCGATGACGCCGACGACGCCGGCAACCGGTTCCGGTTGATCGCCGAGCAGCTGAGGCTCGCGAACGACCTCATCGACGCCGAGCTGCGGGACCTCCACCACGAGACGGTGGATCTCGTGGGGCTCGTCGAGCAGTGCAGGCAGACCGTGCGCCTGACCCACGAGGTACCTGTTGCCGTCAAGGCCGGGCAGTCGACCTTCGCGTACGGCGACGCGGTGCTGATGCGCCAGGCCATCCTCAACGTGCTGGACAACGCCGCCCGGGCCGCCGGAGACGAAGGATCCGTGGACGTCACCATCGACTCGCAGGACGGGTTGGCGTGGGTCCAGGTCAGCGACGACGGCCAGGGCTTCGGTCGTTCACGGACCGGTCTGGGCCAGGGCCTGGCCATCGTGCACGACGCGGTGCAGGCGAACAAGGGGCGCCTGGAGATTCTCAGCGGCCCAGGCCCAGGGACGACGGTGCGGATGCTCTGGCCGCAGCCCACGGCACTGTGACCCACCGAGCAGCATCGTCGTCCGAATGACGTAAGGGATCTCGTCCGAGACGCGGCTTTCCCGGCCGCGCTCCGCCTCTAGGGTCGTGGATCAACAGAGGGGGGACGAGGATGGCGGGGTCTGGTCAAGCCAAGGTGGGGGCTGCCGACCCGAACATCGTCTTGTGTCACCTGCACACGATGTTCGCGGACACGGGCCGAGGCTCTCGAGCCCTACGGCCGCGCTGCCGCCGTCCTCGACCCGGGGGAACTGGAGTCGGTCGCCGGGTGCATGTCACCCGGCGACCGCTCCGGCATCGAAGCGGTGGCCAGCCGCTCCACCGGGGCTGACCGTCATGGAGTCCGGCATCCGCAGGCACGCGCCCGTGGACGTCCTCGTCGTCGACGACGACCAGGTGTTCGCCGACACCCTGGCGCAGCGGCTGGCTCGCGAACCCGCCGTGCGCCACCTCGAGCCGGTCTACTCCTCCGAGGCCGCCCTCGAGTGCCTCCGCTCTCGCCGCCCCGACGTGGTGCTGCTGGACTACAACCTCTCCGACGCCTCCAGCCTCTCCCTGCTGCTCGACATCCAGGCGATGGCCGAGCCACCGACGGTGCTGATCCTGTCGGGCTCGCACGAGGTGGCCGACATCGCGCACGCCCTCGACTACGGCGCGAGCGGATGGGTGGTCAAGGGAGTGCCGGTGGCCGATCTGCTGGGTGCCGTGGACCGTGCACTGGCCGGCGAGCTGGTGCTTCCAGAAGGCGCGGTCGCCGAGCTCGTGCACTACTTGATCGACCAGCTGCACCGTCGAGGCACCTCGCCCTGACACTTCTCCCCTGGTCCTTCGCTGGTGACGTTCCGGGATCTCGCACAGATGGCGTAGCGATCTCGTCCTCGTGCGCGGTCCGCAGGGCCGCCCCAACTTCTAACCTGTGCGTTGCGGGACCTCCTGCGAGGAGTTCGGATGACCACCTTCAGGCATGACCGGGCGGCCCCGATCCGGGTGATCGGGGAAGGGGTCCGGGTCTTCGACGATCCCACCATGCTTCCGGCGGACCAGGACTCGCTGGCGACGGTACAGAGCCTGGTCGACGGGATGGACCTGGCGGCACCCCCCGTCGTACTGCCCGACTTCCACCACAAGTCCACCATGGAGCTTCCCTCCAGCGTGGCCGTCGCCACCCGCGGCACCGTCCGGCCGGACCTGACCAGCTCCTCGGTCAACTGCGGGATGGCGTTGATCGCGCTGGACGCCGAGGTGCCCAGTGAGCGGGCGCTCGACGCCTTCATGCGCGCGGTGCGGGAGAGGTTCCCCTACCCGGCACGCGCTCGCCGCGAGCTGTCCGCCTGCGAGGTGGTGGAAGCAGCAGCGGAGGGTGCCGCGTTCGGGGTGGAGCGCTGGAGCGCGCCGGCGGAGGACCTGGAGCGCATCGAGGAGGGCGGTCGGATCGACCTCCAGCGGTACGGCGGTCTGGAGCGGCTGCGGACCGAGCTGCCCGGGCTCGCTGTGCAGCTCGCCAGGTTCCGGTTCGGCACGGTCGGACCGACCAACCACTTCGTCGAGGTGCAACGCGTGGAGGAGGTCCTCGACGCCGAACGTGCCGCCCGCCTCGGGGTCAGTGAGGGCCAGGTGACCATCCAGTACCACGGCGGTGGGGGCGTGCTCACTGGTGAGATCGGCCGACTGTTCTTCCGCCGCAAGGACTACCCCCGTCAGATCAAGATGGTCAACGCCGCGCTCAAGCCGTGGTTCCACCTGCGCACCTCAGGTTCCTACGCCCAGCTGCGGAACCGCCTGGGCCTGTACTTCACCGAGGGCTGCCCGCCGGTTCCGCTGGCCGGCGACGAGGGGCAGCGGCTGATGCTCGCCAATGCTGCGGCGATGAACTACGGGTTCGCCTTCCGGGTCGCCACCTACGCCTCTCTGCGGCGGCTGGCGTCAGCGGCGTTCGGCGGCTCGCCGGGACGGCTCGTGGTCGACTCGCCGCACAACAGCATCTACGAGGAGATCGTCGACGGGCAGCCGGCGGTGGTGCACCGGCACAACTCGTGCCGTGCCTACTCGGCGGAGCGCATGCTGCCTGGGCTCACGTTCGCCGAGACCGGCCAGGCGGTGCTGCTTCCCGGCACGCACCAGACGTGCAGCTACCTGGCGGTCGCGGGCGACGGCGGCGCGGCCAGCCTGCACTCGGCCTCCCATGGTGCGGGCACGGTCGTCGCCGACCTCGTGAAGCGCGGTATCTCGGGTCCGGACCCACGGGGCTGCACCACCCGTCGCTACCGCTACAGCGACGCAGCGCCGAACGAGGCACTGCACTACGACAACCGTGGCGTCGACGCCGCGCTCGACGTGCTGGTGAGCAACAGGCTGGTCCGCCCGGTGGCGCGGATGCGCCCACTCGCCGTGCTGCACTGACCGGCCTGCACCGACCCGGGGACCACCGCACCGGCGTTGGTCAGGGAGGTGGCCGTCCCGGCCCCCTTGGCGTCCGAGCATCTCGCCGGTGCGGTGCCGTACCGGTCATCCTGCGGTCTTCTCACGCGTCTGGGCCGTTCGGCGTAGTCCTGCTCACCACTTGAGGGGAGGTTTCCTGAACGCGGCATTCCTAGCGTGATTGGCGTTTCCTGCTATCCGAAAGGTGTCTGTCTGATGAGTACACAAGGGGCTACCCATCCACCTGCACCCCCTTGGCGACGGTGGCGTACCGCCACCACGACGGGGGTGACAGGCGCCGTGGTCGCCGGGCTGCTGGTGCTGGCACCAGGCCAGGCCGACGCGGCCACGACGTACACGGTCGACAACAGCACGGGCGCCGGCTGCTCGGACAGCGCGCCGACCAGCCCGACCGGGCCATTCTGCACGATCGGCGCCGCTTACGCGGCCGCCGCCGCAGGAGACACCATCACGGTGAATCCGGGCACCTACAACGAGCGCGTTGACGTCGCCAAGTCCAACCTCACGATCCAGGCACCCAACGGCGCCACCGTCGACGGCGGCGGCACCTTGGTCTACGGCTTCAACATCACCGGGTCGACCGTGACCGTGGACGGCTTCACCGTCCAGCACCAGACCCAGGCTGGGATCAGCGTCAGCAACAGTTCTTCGGACACGATCCGCAATGTGGCTGCCACAGGTTCGGGGGTGAACGGCATCCGGGTCACTTCCAGCAGCGGGGTGACCGTCACGGGAGCGGACGTCAACGGCAACGCTTCGATCGGCATCCTCCTGCAGGCTGCCACGGGCAGCACGGTCAGCGCATCCCACACCTATGGGAACGCACGTGAGGGCGTCGGCGTGAAGGGAGGCAGCAACGACACCATCGAGGGCGTCACTTCGTACGACAACAACTCCGCGACGGCGACCACTGCTCCGCGGCTGGCTCCCGGCATCAACGTCACCTCGTACACACCCGCGGGCGGCACCACCCAGGTGGCCGACCACATCACCGTGCAGCGCAACGTCACCTACGGCAACGATGACTCGGGCATCCAGATCTACGGTGGCTCGACCAACGTCACGGTGCGCCGCAACCTTACTTACGCCAACGGCGACCACGGCATCGACTTCTCCATGGCCAGCAGCGGCAACGTCGTGTCCAACACGGCACTGGACAACTTCACCGCCGGCATCAACATCGAGTCGAACGCCGCCGGCGCCGGAGCGGTGGCCTCGGTGCGCGACAACCTTTCGATCAACAACGGGAACGGTACGCCGACGCGCACTCGCAGCGACATCCGCGTCGACGGGGCGTCGACCGCCGGCAGCACCATCGACTACGACCTGGTCAACGACTCAGCAGGCGGACCCGTGGTCGTCTGGGGAGCCTCGAGCTACACCTCCCTGGCTACTCTCCAGGCTGCAACCGGCCAGGAGATTCACGGCGTACAGGCCGATCCGAAGCTCGACGCGAGCCACGTTCCCGGTGAGGGGACAGCGGCCATCGACGCGGCTGACGCGAACGCGCCCGGCTTCGCGGCGAACGACCTCAACGGCAACGCTCCGGTCGACGACCCGGCCGTGGCCAACACCGGAGTCGGCACCCCGCCGTACGCCGACCTGGGCGCGATCGAGCGCACCAACGTCCCGGCCAACAAGCCGCCGGTGGCCAAGCTGACGGCCACTCCGTCAACGGTCAACGCCGGAGGGACGGTGACCCTGGACGCCAGCGGCTCCACCGACCCCGAGGGCGGGCCGCTCACGTACGCCTTCGACTGCGGCGCTGCAGGGGTCACGGCGGCACCGACGGGCAGCAAGGCGACCTGCACCTACCCGGCCGCGGGCAGCTACACCGCCAAGGCCACCGTCACCGACAACCTGGGCGCCACGGGCACGGCAACCGCCGCGGTGGCGGTCAACGCGTCCGGCGGCGGAGGCGGCGGCGGTGGCGGCCCGGTGAACACACCGCCGACCGCGCAGCTGACCGCGAACCCGTCCACGGTGGTGGAGGGCGGCACGGTGACCCTGGACGCCAGCGGCTCGAAGGACGCCGACGGCACCATCGCCACGTACGCCTTCGACTGCGGCAACCAGAGTGCGGCCAAGCCAGGCAGCACCGCAGACACCGCCACCTGCACCTACCCGACCGAGGGCAGCTACACCGCCAAGGTCACCGTGACCGACAACCAGGGTGGGACCGACAGCGCGACCGCCACGGTCACGGCGACGTCGCAGGCTGCGCAGGCGCCGACAGCGGCGCTGGTCGGAGGGCGGACGCACCGTGGCCAGCCGATCAGGATCGACGCGCGGGGCTCCCACGGCAACGGCGGCGCCACGATCGTCTCCTACCAGTTCCGGTGCGCGGGACGCAGCATCGGGCCCAAGCCCGGGCCGCGTGCGACCTGCGTGTTCCGCAAGGTGGGCTGGCACCGGGTCTGGGTGACGGTCACCGACTCCAACGGCCTGACCGACCGGGCCATGGCCAGGGTGCGCGTGCTGCGGCCCAGGAGGCCTGTCGCCCGGTTGCACGTGTCCGACCGGGTGATCACTGCCGGTGAGTCCGTGCTCGCCTTCGCCGGCCGCTCGCACGGCTGGCGCCACGCCTGGATCAAGGACGTGCGGTTCGTCTGCGGCAACGGGCAGCACTCACGTTGGAGGACGTCGCGCACCTACCGGTGCCTGTTCGACCAGCCAGGTCGCTACACGGTCACCGTGATCGTTCGCAGCATCCAGGGCCGTCGGGACCACGCGTCCCGGGTGATCCGGGTGCGGCGCAGCTGATGACGGACTCGTAGGGGTCCTCTTCGGGGGCGTGCCGGGCAACCCAGCCGCGGCACGCCCCCGAAGTCTGTCCGGGTCAGGCCGCCTGCGCGCGCAGGGCGGGGAGGACCTCCTTGCCGAACGCCTCGATCATGTCGGCGTAGTGCGGCCCCATGTTCGCGACGTACGCCTCCTCGAACCCTGCGTCCTGGTAGGGCTCGAGCGCGGACCGGTGCCGGTCGGTGTCGTTCCCGGCCACCACGGACTTCCGGGTGCTCTCCTGAGTGACCAGCTGGGAGGCCTGCTCGAAGTGCTTGGGGCTCGGCAGCACCTGCGCCAGCTCGCCGGGAAGACTCGCGTTGGGCCAGAGCCGGTGCGCGATCTCGACGCCCTCGTCCTCTGTGGGCGCCCACGCGACCTTCACGCCTCCCTGCGCCGGCTTGCCGCCGGACTTCTCGCGGAACAGACCGAGCAGCTGCTCATCGGGCGTGGTGGTGATGTACCCGTCGCCGATCTCGCCGGCCACCTCGGTCGCCTTCGGGCCGAAGCCGGACACGTAGACCGGGGGCGGCTGGTCGGGCAAGGTGTACAGCCGGGCGTCGTCGACCGTGTAGTACTTGCCTCGGTGGTTGACCCTCTCCCCCGACCACAGCAGCCGCATCACCTCGACGGCTTCGGCGAGCTGCTCCAGCCGCACGTCGGCGGTGGGCCACGGGTCGCCGAGGATGTGCTCGTTGAGCGCCTCGCCCGAGCCGACACCGAGAGTGAACTTGCCGCCCAGCATCACCGAGGAGGTGGCCGCTGCCTGCGCGACGACCGCCGGGTGCATGCGGGTGGTCGGGCAGGTGACCGCGGTGGTCACCGGCAGGTCGCACACCGCGGAGACCGCGCCGATGACGGACCAGACCATGGGGCTCTGGCCCTGGTTGTCGTTCCACGGGTGGTAGTGGTCGCTGATCCACAGGGCGTCGAAGCCGGCCTCCTCGGCCAGCCGCGCCTGCTCCACCAGCTCCTGGGGGGTGTACTCCTCGCAGGACAGGAAGTAGCCGATGCGCATGCATCCTCCTCACGGTCGGTTGCCAGGAGGTTCCCCGCCCGCGGCGCGGGCATGCGCCAGGCGACCGGCGTCAGCCGGCGAGCACGCCGGGCAGCGCCTGCGTGAGCCTGTGCAACAGCTCGTCCTTGGGCACCGCACAACCCCCACGGACCCACTCCAGGACGACCTCCTCGGTCATCGCCGACCAGCCCCGGGCCATCAGGCGGACCGCGGGGGTGTCCTGGACCCCGAGGCCGGCGAGCCCGTCCCGGCCGGCGGCCTGGAAGATCCGCTCCGTCAACGCCGTGCGGGTCTCTTCGTGGATCTCCCGCAGCGCGGGGTTCCCGCTGGCCGCTCCGCGCACCAAGGAGGCGTAGCCCTCGTAGTTGGCGAGCACGTAGTCGACGTACGCCTCGAGAGAGCCGGCGAGACGTTCCAGCGGCGCGCCCGTCGCGACGGGCTCGGTCACCCGGATCACCTCGTCCGCAGCCCGGCGCACCACCGCCTGGTGGAAGTCCTGCTTGTTGCCGAAGTAGTGGTAGAGCAGGCCCCGGGAGATGCCGGCCTTCTCCGCGAGCAGGTCGATGGACAGCTCCTCGAGCGTGCGGGTGGACAGCAGCTGGAGACCGAGGTCGAGCAGCTGCTCCCGCCGCAGGTCGGGGCTCATCCGGGTGCGGGCGCTGGCCATGCGCCCACTGTAACTGAATCTGGTTCAGTACCACTATTGACGCATATTCAATACCGCAGTTACCGTAGCGGTCATGGACAGCACTCCCCTGCTCCCCGAGCACGTCGACGTCCTCGTGATCGGCGCCGGGTTCGGCGGCCTCGGCACCGCGATCAAGCTCGACGAGCGCGGCCACCACGACTTCCTGGTCCTCGACCGCGGAGACGACGTTGGGGGCACCTGGCGGGACAACACGTATCCGGGTGCCGCGTGCGACGTACCGTCCCAGCTCTACTCGTTCTCGTTCGCCCCCAACCCGGACTGGTCGCGGTCCTTCTCGCCCCAGCGGGAGATCCAGGCCTACATCCAGCGCGTCGCGGAGCGCTCGGGGGTGCTCGACCGGTTCCGGTTCGGGGTGACCGTCCAGGACGCCGTTCTGGGACGACAGCACCCAGCGGTGGCAGGTGTCCACCTCCGCGGGGGACTGCAGCGCGAACGTGCTGGTGTCCGCGGCCGGCGCGCTGTCCGACCCGAAGCCGCCCGACATCGACGGCCTCGACTCGTTCGCGGGCGAGGTGTTCCACTCCGCGCAGTGGAACCACGACTACGACCTGACGGGCAAGCGCGTGGCGGTGATCGGCACCGGGGCGTCCGCGGTGCAGATCGTGCCCGAGATCGCCGAGCAGGTTGCGCACCTCGACGTCTACCAGCGGACCGCGCCGTGGGTGATGCCGCGCCATGACCGTCCCTACACGCCGCTGGAGCGGTTCGGGTTCAAGCACGTGCCGGGGCTGCAGCGCCTCTACCGGACCGGCATCTACTGGGGGCGCGAGACGTTCGTGCCCGCCTTCACCGTGAACCCCAAGATCGCGGCACCCGCGAAGAAGGCCGCCCTGAAGAACATCGCCACCGGCATCAAGGACCCGGAGCTGCGCCGCAAGGTCACGCCGACCTTCGAGATCGGCTGCAAACGGATCCTGATCTCCAACGACTGGTACCCGACGCTCGACCGGGAGGACGTCGACCTCGTCACCGACCCGATCGAGAAGATCACCCCTTCGGGGATCGTCACCCGCGACGGCGTTGAGCGCGACCTGGACGTGATCATCGTGGCGACCGGCTTCCACACCACGGACCTGCCCATCGCCGACCAGGTCACCGGCCGGGGCGGGGTCCGGTTGGCCGACTACTTCCGAAAGCACGGCATGCAGGCCTACAAGGGCAGCACGGTCGCCGGGTTCCCCAACCTGTTCTTCGTCGTCGGCCCGAACACCGGCCTGGGCCACTCCAGCATGGTGTTCATCATCGAGTCGCAGATCACCTACCTCGTCGAGGCGCTGCAGACCATGAAGGAACGAGGCATCGGCGCGCTCGAGCCGGACCCGGCCGCCCAACGCCGCTGGAACGACGACATCCAGCGACGGATGAAGCGCACCGTCTGGAGCGCCGGTGGCTGCTCGAGCTGGTACCTCGACGAGCACGGCCGCAACGTCACCCTCTGGCCGCGTACCACGTTCACGTTCCGCTGGCTGCTGGCCAGGTTCGACGTCGATCGGTACGTCGTCACCCCGCGCCGCGTGGTGCGCACCCGGCCGGAGCTTGCGAGCCGGCCGGTGGGGAGCAGCCGATGAGGACCTTCGACGGCAAGGTGGTGGTGATCACCGGCGCGGGCTCCGGCATCGGTCGGGCACTGGCTCTCGGCATCGCCTCGCGTGGCGGGGTGCTCGCCCTCTCCGACCAGGATGAGGTCGGTCTGCTCGAGACGGCCGAGCAGGCCCACGCCCTCACCGACCGCGAGGTGCGCACCGACAAGCTCGACGTGCGTGACACCACGGCGATGCACGACTACGCCCGTTCCGTCGCGGCGGACCTCGGCCGGGTCAACGTCGTCTTCAACAACGCCGGAGTCGCGTTGCACGGCGACTTCGAGGAGGTCGCCTACGAAGACTTCGAGTGGGTGATGGACGTCAACTTCTGGGGCGTGGTCCGAGGATCCAAGGAGTTCCTCCCCCACCTGATCGCGTCCGGGGACGGCCATCTGGTCAACATCTCCAGCTTGTTCGGGCTTCTCGGCATGCCGGGTCAGACGGCGTACAACGCCTCCAAGTTCGGAGTGCGCGGTTTCACCGAGGCCCTCCGCCAGGAGATGCTCATCGCCCGACACCCGGTGCAGGTGACCTGTGTGCATCCGGGCGGCATCAAGACCGCCATCGCACGCAATGCGCGAGCCACCGCGTCGCACGACCAGGCGGAGGTGGCGCGGTTCTTCGACAAGCGGCTGGCCAAGACCACAGCGGAGAAGGCCGCCCACACGATCATCCACGGTGTGCTCGCCAACAAGCCGCGGGTGCTGGTCGGCACCGACGCCAAGGTGCTCGACCTCTGCGTCAGACTGACGGGCGCGCGCTACCAGCGGGTCGTGGCCTCCGTGGCCGGCAAGGTCACGCCGAAGCCGGCCCGCCGCGCTCGCCACTGACGGATCCCCCAGCACCACAAGGGGCCACCGGCGCCGCGCCTCGGGACGGGTGCTGTCGGGGATGGAGCAGGCGAAGGCCTCCGGCGGGGACGGCACCCCGCTGGTGGCCGAGTTCGCTGCCGCGGAGCTGTGGTCATCAAGGCCCGGGCCGGACCCGGGCCTCGCCCTACGCGAAGGGCAGTGGGTCCGCGACCCGGGAGACCGCCTTCGCGCGGGCTGCCGTCATCCGGCGGCGGTGGTGCTGGCGGCACAGCACCTCGTAGCCCACGACCGGCTGTTCGGGACCGTCGGTGTCGCCGACGACGATCACCTCTCCCTCGGTGACCATCACACCGTTCTCCGTGCGTGCGTTGTGCGTGGCTCGCTTGCCGCACCAGCACAACGCCTCGACCTGGAGCACGTTGACGCGGTTGGCCAGCTCGACCAGCCGCGCCGACCCCGCGAACAGCTCGGTGCGGAAGTCGGTGAGGATCCCGAAGGCAAAGACGTCGAGCTGGAGCTCGTCGACGATCCGCGCCATCTGCTCCACCTGGGGTGGGGTGTAGAACTGCGCCTCGTCACAGATCAGGTAGTCGATCCGAGCGCCGTGGGTCAGCGAGTCGACGACGTACTTCCAGAAGTCGAAGTCGGCCGAGACCTCGATCGCCTGGTGGCTGAGCCCGAGACGGCTGGAGAGAACCGCCTCCCCGGCGCGGTCGTGGGTGGTGAACATCCTCCCGGCACGTCCCCGCGCGGCGTGGTTGTGGTTGGTCTGCAGGGCCAGGGTGGACTTCCCCGAGTCCATGGTGCCGGTGAAGAACTGGAGCTCAGCCACGAGCCGACATCTTGCCATGCAGCCGGCGTTCCGCCGGCGACCGGGATCAGGCCACCAGCACCGGGATGAGCATCTCCGCCGGGGTAAGCGAGCCGTGCAGGCCGACCAGCTTCGCCTCGTGCGGGAACGCCGAGGAGCTGACCACGGCGAACCGGTCGCGGCAGGCCACCATCACGTCCCCGAGCCGCGGCAGCACCAGCGGTGTGGTAGGGCCGAACCAGCCGCGGGCCAGCACCTCTTCGCGCAGCAGCACCTCCGCCCGGTCGCCCAGGTTCTCTCGCCACGCGGCCGCGACGTCCGGGACTGCCCCGAACTGGCAGTACACGTGCCGGAACCGGGCCTCGCCGCCGACAAGCGCCACCCCCTCGCCGAGCTCGGGGTGGTCGTCGAGCTCGAGCCGCTCGCCGGCCGGGCAGTCCACCATGCCGTGGTCTGCGACCACGACCACGCGAACCTCCGGGGGAAGCGTCTCGCGAAGCCGCTCGACCGCGGCGTCGATCATGGACAGCTGCTGTTCCCACTGGGGCGAGGCGACGCCGTAGCGGTGACCCATCCAGTCCAGGTCCCCGTCGTACATGTAGGTGACCGAGGGCACCGCGCGGGACGCCTCGAGCACCGCTGCCAGCTGCTCCCCCGGCTTGTCGGCGGGCACGTACTCCGCCCCGCGGTGCCCGGCGACGGTGAGCCCCGAGGCGGCGAAGCTTCGCTTGTTCACCACGGTCACCTGCACCCCGGCGGCCGCGAGCCGTCCGAACGCGGTCGGGTGCGGCTGCCACTCGCGCGCATCCACCCGCTCGTCCCACTGCAGTGCGTTCAGCAGCCGGTCCGTGCCCGGGATGCGCGAGGTGTAGCCGACGAGCCCGTGGGTGCCCGGAGGAAGCGCGGTGCCCAGCGAGGTCAGGCTGGTGGCGGTCGTCGACGGCACACCGGCGGTGGCCTGCTGGCCGGAGGCCAGCAGGGAGTGGAGGTACGGCGCGTGCCTGCCGTGCGCGCGAAGCAGCTCCAGCCCGAGCCCGTCCACCAGGAAGACGACGTACCGCTGCGCGGACGGCAGCCTCAGGGACGTCGCGGGCAGGCCGACGTCCACCCCGAGCGCGGTAGCCACCGCCGGCATCACGTCGGCGAGCGAACGGTCCTCGTAGGCCGGCGTCACGAAGCTCCGGGACGACTCCGGGCTCATCGAACGCCTGCGGCCCCGATGGTCCTGCCCGACAGCGCCTCGGCGAACGAGAGCAGGTTGGCCACCGCGTCCTCCCCGTCCGCCGCAGCGCTGACCCGCAGGGAGAAGTCATCGGCGGTGACCACGCCGGTGTAGCCGTGGTCCGCCTCGCACTCGGGATCGCTGCAGCTCGCGGGCTCGAGGTCGATGCGCCCGACCGATCCCCAGCCGATGGTGAGCACGGCCTCGCTGGGCACCGGGGAGGGCACCGGGGAGGGCACCGGTCGGTCGGCGTACGACGCGGGGTTGGCCACCATCCGGTTCACCACCACCGAACGGACGGCGGACAGGGTGATCGCCTCCGTCGAGCTGGAGGTGTACGGCGCCGGCAGCAGGTCGTCCGGGGCGTGCTCGTCGGTGTGCGCCAGGATCAGCCTGCTCCCGGTGAGCACCACCACCGTGATGTGCCGGCGCACCTCGTCGCGCTCGTCAATGGTCGGCTCGTGGTGCACGAGGAACGCCTCCACCGGCTCCCCCGCGACCGCGGCGCTGACCGCGTTGGAGACCACGTCGGGGTAGTACCCGGACTTCTCGATGGCGGAGTGCAGGTCCGCGGAGCGGTCGGTCATGGGGCCAGTCTTCCATGCACTCAGGCCGCGAGCTCGACCTCCACCGGAGCCGGCCGGTCCTGGCCTGGAGTGAGGTGTCGCCGCATCGACGCGAACAGCAGTGAGCCCACCGCGGTGCCGCCCACGGTGCAGGCCACCCACACCTGGGGCAGGCCGTTGCCGATCAGCAGCCCGGCCAGAGCGGGGCCGATGATGCTCCCCACCGTCCAGCTCATCCCCTGCAGCGCGTTGTACCGGCCACGCAGCTCCTCGGTGGCCAGGCCGTTCACCAGGGCCGGCGCCAGCGGCGCCCACAGCGTCTCGCCCATCCCGAACAGCGCCAGCCCGACGACCACGCAGACCACCGCCAGAGCGCCGCTCACCAGGCCGGACAGCGCGACGACGCCCCACGACACCGACCAGATCGCCGCGCACGCAGCCAGCATGAGGCTGCGGCGCCGACCCTTCGCCAGCCGCAGCGCGACCAGCTGCCCCAGCACGATGGCGGCGGTGTTGGCTCCGTAAGCCAGGCCGAGCAGCCGGGCCGGGATGTGCGCCACGTCCACGGCGTACGCCGAGAACCCGGCCTCGAGCTGGGCGTACCCGAAGGTGATCACCACCACCGAGGCCGCCACCACCCGCAGCAGGGCGCGGTCCGCAAGCACCACCCGCCAGCCGGGGGCCGTCACCTGCGGGTCGCCCACCGCCCTGGGCTCGTGCCGGCCGGTGCCGCGCGGCAGGGTCGCCACGATCAGGATGTAGCCGAGGTAGGAGCAGGCGTCGATCACGTACACGCGCTGGAACGACGCGGGGTCATCGAGATGCACCAGTGCCGCGCTGACCAGCCCGCCGATCCCCAGCCCGGCGTTGAGCAGCATGAACTGCAGTCCGTAGACCTTCTCCCGGCGTGCCTCAGGGACCAGCCGGGTGAGCATGGCGGTGCTCGCGGGCCACAGCGCGGTGCCGCCCAGGCACAGCAGGCTTGCCGCCAGCAGTGCTTGCAGGGTGTCCTGCACCAGCACCAGCGACCCGACCCCCAGCGCCTCGGTGCACAGTCCCACCAGCATCACCGAGCGCGGGCCGAACCGGTCGATCGCACTGCCGCCCAGCGGCGAGACGGCGAAGCCGAGCACGCCCATCCACGCGAACAGCAGCCCCACGGTGCTGGTCGGGATGTCGCGCACCTCGGCCAGGTAGACGAAGAGGAACGGCAGGGTCAGCCCACTGCCCAGCGCCGACAGGCCGAGGCCGACGAACAGCCGCCTCACCAGCGGGTCGGACACCGGAATGGCGGCCGGCGCGCAGGCGTCGTCCGGGGCAGATCGGGGGGAGTGACTCACACCGCCCATTCTCCGCGTAAGAGGCAGGTCAACGCCACTCGATTACGGTCTCCCCGTGCCGCGGCGGCTCTCAGCCGGCGGTGGCGTCCCCGAGCTGGCTGCTCAACCGCCGCACGAACCAGTCCGAACGCGGGTCGGTGACCGGAGCCACCCGCCCGGTGGCGCTGAGCACGTTCGCACCGTGCCCCCCCGCGATCACCAGGTTGAGGTCGATCGAGCTCAGCTGGGGCAGGTCGTTCTTCAGCTGCGCGAGCCGCAGCAGCAGGTGCTCGATGGCGTCGACGTCGACCCGCTCGCTGCCGCGGTAGCCGAACAGCAGCGGCGCCGCCTTCACCTCGCGGACCATCGCCGCCGCCTCCCCGCTGTGCATCGGCGGGATCCGGTAGGACTTGTCCCCGAGCAGCTCGGTGGCCGCCCCGGAAAGGCCGAACGACACCACCGGCCCGAACAACGGGTCCTCCATCGCCCCGATCATCACCGGCACGCCGGGAGCGGCCACCTTCTGCACCACGAAGCCCGCGGTCTCGGGCTCGTCGATGATCTGGTGCATGGTCTCCCAGGCGTCCCGCATCTCGGTCTCGTTGTCGATGTTGCGCCACACGTGGGCGAGGTCCGGGCGCTGGCGCAGATGCTCCGCAGTCGCCTTCAGCACCACGTCCCAGCCCAGCTGCTTGCCCGCGGCCACCGCATCCTCGAGGCTGTGCGTCTCCAGTCGCTGCCACAGATCGATGCCGTAGCCGCCGAGCAGCGCGCGCAGCTCCTCGTGGGTGAGCGACCGCCCCTCCGGCTGCTCCCCCAGCACGTCGTTCACCAGCCGGCGCGCCGTGACGGCGTCGACCTCGTCGGGGACCACCAGGTCGCCCTCCGGGCGTTGCAGCCAGGCGGCATACTCCACCACGCGGCCGAGGGCGCGGACGGCCGGCTCGGGTGCCGGGTACGACGGCACGGAGCCGCGGCCCGCCGAGCTGCCGGCGACGTCCGGCACGCGGAGCAGCTCCGGAACGCCCTCGGTGGCCAGGAACGTGGACACCAGCGGCTTCTCGGACTGCTCCCCCACCGCTGCCAGCACGTTGGCGACCTCCTCGCCGGTGGTGTTCAGCGGCGGGATGAACACCGCGACCACCGAGTCCACCTCGGCGTCGTCGATGGCGGCGTCGAGGGCCGCTTCGAAGTCCTCGGCGTGGGCGTCCGCGCCCAGCGCCACCGAGCGGGTCACCTGCAACCCGGCCGCGGCGGCCGCGTCGGCGGCCAGCAGTCCGAGCGCGTCGGAGTTGCCCACCACCGCGACCCGGGGGCCCCTGGGCAGCGACTGGTGCGCCACGATCTGTGCCACGTCGAACATCTCGTCCAGCGTGTCCACCTGGATCACGCCGGACTGACGGAACATCGCGTCCACCGCCGCCGACGGTGCGGCGATGGAGCGCACGGCGTGCCCCATCGGCACGCCCTGGGTGGTGCGCCCGGACCGGACCGCGATGATCGGCTTGCGTCGGGACACCCGCCGGGTGATCCTGCTGAACTTGCGGGGGTTGCCGATCGACTCCAGGTAGAGCAGGACCACCTCGGTCTCGTCGTCCTCCTCCCAGTACTGGAGGAGGTCGTTGCCCGACACGTCCGCACGGTTGCCGGCGCTGACGAAGGTGGACAGCCCGAGGCCGCGGCGGGCCACCTTCTCCAAGATGGCCACCCCCAGCGCACCGGACTGGCAGAAGAACCCGGCGCGCCCGCGGGGCGGCATCAGCGGCGACAGGGACGCGTTCAGCGAGGTCTCCACCGTGGTGTTGATGATGCCCAGGGCGTTGGGCCCCACCAGCCGCATCCCGTAGCTGCGCGCCAGCCCGACCAGCCGGCGCTGCCGCAGCCGGCCCTCCTCACCGGTCTCCGCGAACCCCGAGGAGATCACCACCAGGCCGCCGACCCCCTTGGCGGCGCAGTCCAGCACCACGTCCTGGACCGCCTCCGCGGGAACCGCGACCACCGCGACGTCCACGTCATCGGGAATGTCGGACACCGACGGGTAGGCCGGCATACCCGCCACCGAGTCCGCCGCCGGGTTCACGACGTAGACCCGGCCGGTGTAGTCGCCGAGCACCAGGTTGCGCACCAGGGTCTGGCCGATGGTGTCGTGCCGGCGGGACGCGCCGATCACCGCCACGCTCCGGGCCGAGAAGAACCGCTCGATGGAAGCGGCCTCCGCGCGGTGCTCCCGGGCCTGCATCACCGCGATCGCGGTGTCGGTGGGGTCGATCGGGAACTCGAAGCGCATCACCCCGTCCTCGAAGCCGCCGGCCACTCGGTAGCCGGCCTCGCGGAAGATCTGGATCATCCGCTGGTTCTCCGGGAGCACCTCGGCCACGAACTTGCCCACGCCACGCTCCCGCCCGGCCTGGGCCAGGTGCTCCAGCAGCAGCTGGGCGATCCCCCGGCCCTGGTGGGCGTCTTGGACCAGGAAGGCCACCTCGGCCTCGTCGCCCCCCGTGCCGTCGGACCGCTTCGGCTCCCGGTCGAACCGGCCGACGGCGATCATCTTGCCGGCCACGGTCAGCACGAACGCCACCCGGTCCACGTGGTCCACGTGGGTGAACCGCTCCACGTCCTTGTCCGAGAGGCGCGGCATCGGCGCGAAGAAGCGCAGGTACTTCGACTCGGCGGACACCTGCTCGTAGAACTCCACCAGCAGCGCGCGGTCCTCGGGGGTGATCGGCCGCAGGTGCGCCGTACGCCCGTCCCGCAGCAAGACATCGGCCTCCCAGTGCTTCGGGTAGGTCGGAACGGTCTGCTCGGCGCTCACCAGGGAAATCTATCGCCCCGACCCAGTTCCGGGGGGCATACCCGGCGTGCCCCCGCGCCCCCTGCGTCGGCCGCAGGAGACAATGAGCCAATGGCACCCGGCAAGAAGGCAGCACCGCCCCCCGAGGAGTACGAAGAGCACATCGTCGACATCGACGTCGGCGACGAGATGCGCACCAGCTTCCTCGAGTACGCCTACTCCGTCATCTACAGCCGGGCGCTGCCCGACGCCCGCGACGGCCTCAAGCCGGTGCAGCGTCGCATCCTGTTCACGATGGCGGACATGAACCTGCGCCCGGACCGCGGGCATGTGAAGAGCGCCCGCGTGGTCGGCGAGGTGATGGGCCGGCTGCACCCGCACGGGGACGGCGCCATCTACGACGCCCTGGTGCGGATGGTGCAGCCGTGGTCGATGCGGGTGCCGCTCGTGGACGGGCACGGCAACTTCGGCTCCCCCGACGACCCGCCGGCCGCGATGCGCTACACCGAGTGCCGGATGGCACCGGCCACCCTGGCGATGACGGCCTCCATCGACGAGGACACCGTTGACTTCCGACCCAACTACGACAGCCGGGAGCTCGAGCCCGGGGTGCTGCCCGCCGCGCTGCCCAACCTGCTCGTCAACGGAGCCACCGGGATCGCGGTCGGCATGGCCACCAACATCCCGCCGCACAACCTCGTCGAGGTGGTGCAGGCGCTACGGCACCTGATCAAGCGCCCGGACGCCGGGCTGGACGACCTGATGCGGTTCGTGCCCGGCCCGGACCTGCCGACCGGCGGCAAGATCGTCGGCCTGGACGGCATCCGCGACGCCTACCAGAGCGGGCGGGGCAGCTTCCGGATGCGGGCCAGCGCCCGGGTCGAGAGCGTCACCGCCCGCCGCAAGGGCATCGTGGTCACCGAGCTGCCGTACGGCGTCGGGCTGGAGAAGGTCATCGAGCGGATCGCCAGCCTGGTCAAGAACAAGAAGCTGCAGGGCATCTCCGACGTCAAGAACCTCACCGACCGCGAGAAGGGTCTGCGGCTGGTCATCGAGGTCAAGAACGGCTTCCACCCCGACGCGATCCTCGAGCAGCTGTACCGGCTGACCCCGATGGAGGACTCGTTCGGCATCAACGCGGTGTGCCTCGTCGACGGTCAGCCGCGCACCCTCGGGCTCAAGGAGATGCTCGAGGTCTACCTCCAGCACCGGTACGACGTGATCCGCCGCCGTTCGACGTACCGCCGCAGCAAGGCCGCCGACCGGCTGCACCTCGTCGAGGGGCTGCTGATCGCGATCCTCGACATCGACGAGGTCATCGCGCTGATCCGCAGCAGCGACAACGCCGAGCAGGCGCGCGAGCGGCTGATGACGGTCTTCGACCTCACCGAGACCCAGGCCAGCTACATCTTGGAGATGCAGCTGCGCCGGCTGACCAAGTTCTCCCGCATCGAGCTGGAGAAGGAGAAGGACGAGCTGCAACGCACCATCGAGGAGCTCGACGCGATCCTCGCCGACGAGACGATGCTGCGCCAGGTGGTCTCCGACGAGCTCGCCGAGGTGGCCAAGACCTACGGCACCCCGCGGCGCACCGTGCTGCTCGAGTCCGCCGGTCAGAGCGTGGCCTCCGCGGTGCCGCTGGAGGTCGCCGACGACCCCTGTCTGGTCTACCTGTCCTCCAGCGGGCTGCTGGCGCGCACCGCGACCGCCGACCCGCCCGGCGGGCAGGGTGACCGGACCAAGCACGACGTGGTGGTCTCCGCGGTGCCGGCCACCGCCCGCGGCCAGATCGGGGTGGTCACCAGCCGCGGCCGGCTGCTCAAGCTCGAGGTGCTCGACCTGCCCACGCTGCCCGCGACGGCCAACGCCCCGCACCTGCAGGGCGGCGCGCCGGTGAGCGAGTTCCTCTCACTCGAGGTCGACGAGCGGGTGCTGGCCCTGACCACCTTCGACACCGACTCCCCCGGCCTGGCCATGGGCACCCGCGACGGCGTGGTGAAGCGGCTGACCCCGGACTACCTCGCCCACAAGGACTCCTGGGACGTCATCCGGCTCGCCGACGGCGACGAGCTGGTCGGGGCCGTGGAGCTGCGCACCGGTGAGGAGGAGCTGTGCTTCGTCACCTCCGACGCGCAGCTGCTGCACTTCGCCGCCTCGCTGGTCCGGCCGCAGGGCCGCGCCGGCGGCGGGATCGCGGGAGTGCGGCTGACCGCCGGTCAGCGGGTGACGTACTTCGGCGCGGTCGCCCCGACCCCCGACGCGGTGGTGGTCACCTGCTCCGGCAGCGGCACCGCGCTCCCGGGCACCGAGGCCGGCTCGGTCAAGGTCACCCCGTTCAGCGAGTACCCCGCCAAGGGCCGGGGCACCGGTGGGGTGCGCTGTCACCGCTTCTTGAGCGGCGAGGACGCGATGGTGTTCGCGTGGGCGGGTGAGGGTCCGGCGCGCGCGGCCGCCGCCAGCGGCGCCCCGGTCCCACTGCCCGAGCCGACCGGACGACGCGACGGCTCCGGCACGCCGGCCGCCCAGCCACTCGCCGCCTGCTCCGGGCCGGTCGCCACGCTGCTTCCCGGGCCGGCGGGGTGAACCGAGGCACCCGCCTCCCCCGGCGGCTGCTGGCCCCGCTGCTGGTCCCGCTGCTCCTCGCCCTCACGTCGTGCAGCGGGGGCGGGGGCCCGCAGTCGGCCTCCCCGGCACAGGTGCTGGCGGCCGCGCGCCGTCACCTCGACCGGACGAGCGGCGTGCACCTGGTCCTGGCCACCGACCACCTGCCGAACGGGGTGTCGGGGATCCTGCGGGCGGACGGCATGGCCACCCACTCGCCGGCGTTCCGCGGCACGATCAAGGTCGACGCCGCCGGCATGACCATGGACGTGCCGGTCGTCGCGGTGCACGGCAAGGTGGAGGCGAAGCTGCCGTTCACCGCGCACACGGTGCAGATCAACCCCGCGGACTACGGGGCCCCCAACCCGGCCCGGCTGCTCGCCACGCACGGCGGCCTCTCCTCGCTGCTGACCAGCACGCGGCACCTGCGGCGAGCAGGGCAGGCCCGTCAGGGTGCCCAGGTGGTCACCACCTACCGCGGCACGCTGCCGGGCAGCGCCGTGTCGGCGGTGATCCCGTCCGCATCGGCCCGGGCGTCCTTCGACGCGGAGTACTCCGTCACCTCCGCCCGGGTGCTCACCCGGGCGGTGCTGACCGGCCCGTTCTACGGCGGCGCCGGGGTCAGCTACACGATCACGTTCGACCAGTACGGCGCGCACCCGCACATCACCGCGCCGTGACCGGGACCGGCGGCTCCCGCCTCACGCTGGGCCTCGGAGCTGCCGCGGTGGCGTTCGCGGCCGCCGACACCTACGTGGTGGTGCTCGCGCTGCCCGACATGATGTCCGGCGTCGGGCTGTCCGTCGACCAGCTGCAGCGGGCCACGCCGATCGTCTCCGGCTTCCTGCTCGGCTACGTCGCGGTGCTGCCGCTGCTGGGCAGGATCGCCGACCTCGTGGGCCGGGTGCCGGTGCTGCTCGGCTCGTTGGTCCTGTTCGGGCTCGGCGCGCTGCTGACCGCCGCGTCGTACGACCTCGCCAGCATGGTCACCGGCCGGTTCCTGCAGGGCGTGGGCGGCGGCGGTCTGGTGCCGGCCACCCTGGCGCTGGTGGCCGACCGCTACCCGGCCGAGCGGCGCGGGTTCCCGCTCGGCGTGGTCAGCGCGGTCCAGGAGGTAGGCAGCCTGCTCGGGCCGGTGTACGCCGCGGTGGTGCTCGCGCTGGCCGGGTGGCGGGACATCTTCTGGGTGAACCTGGCGGTGGCCCTGGTGCTCGGTGCCGCCCTGTGGTTCGCGGGCCGGCGCTCGGGTGCCCGGCCGCCCGACCCGGTCGGGATGCTGCTGGCGCTGCTGGCGCTCGGCACGCTGGTGCTCGTGCTGGTGCAGCCGGCCGCGCTCACCGAGGACGTCACCCTCGGCCTGGCGTTCGTGCCGTTCTCCGGTCACGTCTCGGGGCCCGGCCGCTGGGCCTCCCCGGTGGGTGTGCTGTTCCTTCTGCTGGTCCTCGCCGTCGGGGTGCGCGGCCTGGTGGCCCGCCACCCGCTCATCGACGTGCGCCGTGCCGTGCGGGTCGCTCGCCAGGCGGACCCGGGGGGATCGCTGCTGCTCGCCGCCGCACTCGGCGGCGTGGTACTGGCGTTCGCGACCACCGACCCCCGCACCGCCCTGCTGGCCCCGGGCGGCCGCTGGTGGCTGGCCGCTGCCGTGGTCGCCGCCGCCGGGTTCTGGTGGCGGGTGCGAACCGGCCGCCGACCGCTGCTGCCGCGAGGGGCGCTGGCCGCCCCGACGGCCTGGGGGGCGCTACTGGTCAGCCTGCTCGTCGGGGCCGCGCTGATCGCCGCCCTCGTCGACGTCCCGCTGTTCGCACGGCTCACGGTCGCACCCACCTCGCAGCCGGCCGCCGGGCTGGTGCTGCTGCGGTTCCTGGTCGCGGTGCCGGTCGGCGCCGTGCTCGGTGGCTGGGCCCTCCGACGGCTCACGAGCGGGCCCGTGGCCGCCGCCGGCCTGGTGCTGGCCGCCGCTGGACTGGGGTGGATGGCGACGTGGGGCCCCGACAGCCTGAGCCACCCCGCCGCCACGGTGTCCCTGCTCGGGGCCGGCCTGGGCTTCGGGATGGCGCTGGCTCCGGTGAACGCGGCGCTGCTGGCCGCCACGGACCACGGCGTGCACGGCATCGCCAGCGCCCTGCTGGTCGCGGCCCGGATGGTGGGCATGCTGGTCGGCCTGGCGGTGCTCACCACGGTCGGGCTGCACCGCTTCTACGAGGTCCAGGCGCAGCTGCCGGGGCCGGTGAAGGTGTGCGGCACGGCGACCGTGTGTCCGTCGTACACCACCCTGCTGCGGTCGGCCGCGCTCACCGAGCTGCACACCGTGTTCCTCGGTGCCGCCTGTTGTGCGCTGCTCGCCGGGTTGGTCGGGCTGGCGACGTTGCGCGGCAGGAGGGTTCGATAGCCTGCCCGGGTGACTACGCCCTTCGATGACCTGCTCACCGCCAACCAGGAGTTCGCGGCCCGCTTCCCCTACGCCGAGCTCGAAGGGGTGGCGAAGGCCGGCGTGGCGGTGGTGACCTGCATGGATGCCCGGGTGCCCCCGCTGGAGATGCTGGGCCTGCGACAGGGAGACGCCAAGGTGGTCCGCAACCCCGGCGGTCGGGTCACGCCGGTCGCGATGGAGGCGCTGGTGCTCGCGGTGCACCTGCTCGGGGTGGACCGGATCCTGGTGGTGCCGCACACGCGGTGCGCGATGGCCTCCTCGACCCAGGAGCAGATGCGGGCCCGGGTCGGCGAGTCCGCCGGGTCGGACGCGTCGTCGCTCACCTTCGGGGTCATCGAGGACCAGAAGGCGGCACTCTCCGAGGATGTCCGCGCGGTCCGCGAGCACCCGTTCATCCCCGCGTCGGTCGCCGTCGGCGGCTTCCTCTACGACGTGGCCACCGGGCGTCTGGAGCAGCTCGCCTGAGCGGTCCGGTCAGGCGTCGATCGCGTCCGCGTCCACCTCATAGGCGCCCTGCACCAGGAACTCCTTGCGCGGCGCGACCTCCGAGCCCATGAGCAGCTCGAAAACCTCGGCGGCCGCCTCGGCGTCGTCGGCGGTGATCCGGCGCAGGGTGCGCCGGCGCGGGTCCATGGTGGTCTCGGCCAGCTGGTCGGCGTCCATCTCCCCGAGGCCCTTGTAGCGCTGGACCGGGTCCTTCCAGCGGACCCCCTTCTTCGACAGCTCGGCCAGCTTCCGCTGCAGCTCCTGGTCGGAGTAGGTGTAGATGTACTTGTCCATGCCCTTCTTCGGGTTGGTCAGCTCGATGCGGTGCAAGGGCGGCACGGCGCTGTAGACCCGGCCCTGCTCGATCAGCCCGGGCATGTACTTGAAGAACAGCGTGGTCAGCAGGCAGCGGATGTGCGCTCCGTCGGAGTCCGCGTCGGCCATGAAGATGACTCGGCCGTAGCGGCGGGCGTCGATGTCGAACGTGCGACCCGAACCGGCGCCGACGACCTGGATGATCGCCGCGCACTCGGCGTTCTTGAGCATGTCGGCGACCGAGGCCTTCTGCACGTTGAGGATCTTGCCTCGGATCGGCAGCAGGGCCTGGAACTCGGAGTTGCGGGCCAGCTTCGCGGTGCCGAGCGCGGAGTCGCCCTCGACGATGAACAGCTCGCTGCGGTCCATGTCCGTGGACCGGCAGTCCGCGAGCTTCGCCGGCAGGGCGCTGGACTCCAGGGCGTTCTTGCGCCGCTGGGTCTCGCGGTGCTGCCGCGCCGCGATCCGGGTGCGCGAGGCGCCGACGACCTTGTCGAGCACCTGCCGGGCCTGCTGCTTGTCCTTGGTCTTCTTCGAGGTCAGGAACGCCTTGAGCTCGGCTGCGACCACCTTGCGGACGATCCGGCGGGCGTCGGGGGTGCCGAGCACCTCCTTGGTCTGCCCCTCGAACTGCGGCTCGGCAAGCCGCACGGTGACCACCGCGGTCAGCCCCTCCAGCACGTCGTCCTTGATGATGTCCGGCTCGGCGGACTTCAGCGTCTTGGTGGCCCGCAGCACCTCGTTGAAGGTCTTGGTGATCGCTTGGTCGAAACCGGAGACGTGCGTGCCACCCTTCGGGGTGGCGATCACGTTCACGAACGAACGCAGCTCCGTGTCGTAGCCGGAGCCCCACCGCACCGCGACGTCCACAGTCAGGTCCCGCTCGACGTCCTGCGGCGTCATGTGCCCCTTGTCGTCGAGCAGCGGCACCGTCTCGGTGAAGGTGTCGTGCCCCTCGAACCGGAGCACCTCGGTGACCGGCTCGTCGGCGGCCAGGAAGTCGCAGAACTCGCTGATCCCGCCGTCGTGGCGGAACCGCTCCTCCGCCGGCTCGTCCCCGCGCAGGTCCCGGATCACCAGCTCCAGGCCGGGCACGATGAACGAGGTCTGGCGCGCCCGAGTGACCAGCTCGTCGAAGACGAACGTGGCGTTCTTGGTGAAGATCTGCCGGTCCGGCCAGAACCGGATCCGGGTGCCGCTGACCCCCTTCTTGACCCGGCCGCCCTTGCGGGAGAGCCCCGACCTGGCGGTGAAGCCGGCGTCCGGGCCGTCCCCGTCGAAGACCCCCGGCGCGCCGCGTCGGAACGACATCCCCTGGGTGGCCGGCGACCGGTCGACGTCGACGTCCAGACGCGCCGAGAGCGCGTTCACCACGGAGGCGCCCACGCCGTGCAGACCGCCGGTGGCGACGTACGACCCGCCGCCGAACTTGCCGCCTGCGTGCAGCTTGGTGAAGATCACCTCGACGCCGGGAAGTCCGGTCTTGGGCTCCTTGTCCACCGGGATGCCCCGCCCGTCGTCGTGCACCTCCGCCGAGCCGTCCGGGTGGAGCGTCACCTCGATGCGGTGCGCGGCCCCGGCGAGCGCCTCGTCGACACCGTTGTCGATGATCTCCCAGAGGCAGTGCATGAGACCCCGGGTGTCGGTCGAGCCGATGTACATGCCCGGCCTCTTGCGCACCGCCTCCAGCCCCTCGAGCACGAGGAGGTGCTGGGCGTTGTAGGCGTTGTCGATCTTGGTCCCTCCGGCGCTCCGGGTTGGCACGTGACTCCTTGGGTGAGAGGGGCGTTGCGGACCAAATCTACCCGCGACACGCCCGGCTTCCCGAAACGCCACGCCTACCGTGGATCACCTGCGCCACCGGGCACGATGGGGGCACGATGGAGGCACATGGTTCTGTATCGGGGCCTGTGTCCGGATCTGTGTCCGGCGCCACAGGACGCCGCACACAGATGGGTGTCGGGAGGGTCCGAAGAGGTTTCGATTCGGGCCCTTCGGCAACTATGAAGATCCGAGGCCGCGTCCGACATTGATGAGGAGGGGTTGTGTGGGGAGGCTCACTGGTCTCATCGTGAAAGACCCCGAGCCGTGGGAACGAGATCGCGTGATTGGATGTTGACCCTGGTGAACGCGGCAACTTGACCGACCCGCTACGTTGACCAGGACGCCAAGGAAGGAATCGAGGCACAAGTGACCACTGCAGTTGCTTCAAGGACACCGCTCACCGCTGCGGACCGCTGCGACCGGTGCGGTGCCCAGGCTTACCTGCGCGTGGAGCTCGCCGGTGGCGGTGAGCTGCTGTTCTGCGCACACCACGCACGGGAGCACGGCGACAAGCTTCGTGAGATCGCGGTCAACGTCCACGACGAGACCGACAAGCTGAACGACACGCCGAGCACGGCTCCGGAAACCGAGCACTGACCTCGGCGACACAAGCCGCACACCGAGGCCCCGGGCGAGCTGCCCGGGGCCTCGGTGCGTCGTGAGAGGGTGACCCGGTGGCTGTCCTGCTCGCCCTCTGCTCGGCGCTCGCCTACGGCCTCTCGGACTTCATCGGCGGGGTGGTCTCCCGGAAGACCTCGGCCTGGCAGGTGGCCGTGGTCGCGCAGTGCTCCTCCACCGCATGTGTGCTGGTGGTGGCGCTGCTGTTCCGGGGCGCCCCGACCGGCGCGGACCTGGCGTGGGGCTCGGTCGCCGGCCTGGGCAGCGGCCTGGGCACCGGCTTCCTCTACCGCGGCTTCGCCTCCGGTCGGATCAGCGTGGTCTCCCCCGTCTCCGCGGTGGGTTCGGCCGCCGTGCCGGTGCTGGTGGGGGCCGCCACCGGAGAGCGGCCCTCGCCGCTGATCTGGGCCGGGATCGTGCTGGCGCTGCCCGGCATCTGGGCGGTGTCCGCGACGCCGGACTCGACCGGTGGAGGCAACCGGGGCCGGGCCTCGTTCCGCGAGGGTCTCATGGACGGTGTGCTGTCCGGCCTGGGCTTCGGCGGCCTGTTCGCCGCGCTGGGCCAGGTGCCTGCCTCGGCGGGGCTGTTCCCGCTACTCGCCGCCAACGCCGTCTCGGTGCCCGCGGTCGTGCTGCTCGCCACGGCGCTGCGCTCGAGCTGGCGGCCGCGCGGCCGGACGGTCTGGTGGGCACTGGCGGCCGGACCGTTCGGCGCCTCCGCCACCGCAGCCTTCCTGCTGGCGAGCCAGCGAGGGTTCTTGACCGTCGCGGGCGTGCTGTCCGCGCTCTACCCCGCCGCCACGGTGCTCCTCGCCGTAGCCCTGCTGCACGAACGCATCCACCGGCTCCAGGCGCTCGGTCTCGGCCTGTGCGCGCTGGCGATCGCGCTGGTGGCGGGCGGTTGACGCGACCGACGGCGGTGTGAGGTCAGTCCAGGTAGTCGCGCAGGACCTGTGAGCGCGAAGGGTGCCGCAGCTTGGACATGGTCTTGGACTCGATCTGGCGGATCCGCTCGCGGGTCACGCCGTACACCTTGCCGATCTCGTCCAGAGTCTTCGGCTGCCCGTCGGTGAGCCCGAAGCGCATGGAGACCACGCCGGCCTCGCGCTCGGACAGGGTGTCGAGCACGGCGTGCAGCTGCTCCTGCAGCAGCGTGAAGGACACCGCGTCGGCCGGCACGATCGCCTCGGAGTCCTCGATCAGGTCGCCGAACTCGGAGTCGCCGTCCTCCCCGAGCGGGGTGTGCAGGGAGATCGGCTCGCGGCCGTACTTCTGCACCTCGATGACCTTCTCGGGGGTCATGTCGAGCTCCTTGGCGAGCTCCTCGGGGGTCGGCTCGCGGCCGAGGTCCTGCAGCATCTGCCGCTGCACACGGGCGAGCTTGTTGATCACCTCGACCATGTGCACCGGGATACGGATGGTGCGGGCCTGGTCGGCCATCGCCCGGGTGATCGCCTGGCGGATCCACCAGGTCGCGTAGGTGGAGAACTTGTAGCCCTTGGTGTAGTCGAACTTCTCGACGGCACGGATCAGGCCGAGGTTGCCTTCTTGGATCAGGTCCAAGAACAGCATCCCGCGCCCCGTGTAGCGCTTGGCCAGCGAGACCACCAGCCGCAGGTTCGCCTCCAGCAGGTGGTTCTTGGCGCGGCGGCCGTCCTCGGCCACCCACTCGAGCTCCTCCTGCAGCTTCGGCGAGACCTTGCCGCCCTGGGCCAGCTTCTCCTCCGAGAACAGGCCGGCCTCGATCCGCTTGGCGAGCTCGACCTCCATCTCGGCGTTCAGCAGCGGCACCTTGCCGATCTGCTTCAGGTAGTCCTTGACCGGGTCCGCGGTCGCGCCGGCGACCATGACCTGCTGCTCGGGCTCGTCGGACTCGTCGGTCGAGGAGACCACGAAGCCGGTGGACTCGTCCTCCTTGAGGGTCGGGTCCTCGGCGAGATCCTTCTCGAACTGCTCGTCCGGGAGGTCGGGGAGCACCTTCTTGCCGTCCGGGCCGATCACCGGGGCTGCACCGTTGACCGGGGCGGCTGCGGCCTGTTCGGCACCGGCGTCGGCGGACTTCTTGCTCGCCGCCTTCTTGGCCGCCGGCTTCTTCGCCGCGGGCTTGGCGGCTTCCTTCGCCGACGTCTTGGCGGCGGCCTTCTTGGTGCTGGCCTTGACGGTGGCCCGGCTGCTGGCAGCGGCGAGGACCTTCTTGCGACCGGCTGACTCGTCGGCGGACAGGGCCACGGTGACACCTTCCTCACTCAGGAGCCGGAGCAGCGCCTTGAGATGCTGGGGCGAGATCCCGACCGCTTCGGTGGTGTTGCGTACGTCGTCGGAGCTGACCTGGCCGGTTGATCTGCCGAGGTCTACCAGGGCCACGACGTCAGGATGGGTCAAGACTTCGGCGGGAAGCTTCCGGGACGTGCTCGATGACACGAACTACCTCTCGTACAGCGGACTTCGGGCGCGGCAGGGCCCCGTTCACGTCAAGAGCCGCGTTCTCATTGTGACACGGCATGAAACGAATCCAAGTGGAGACCCAGGAACCGGGAGGCGTGCTCAGACGGCGTCAGCCTTCACCGCCAGGACCGGGCACGGCGCGTCCAGCAGCACCCGCTGCGCATTGCTGCCGAGGATTAGCTTGCCCACCGGTGACCGCCGGCGCAGGCCGATCACGATGAACTCCGCACCCACCTCCTCGGCCACGGCGATCAGGTCCTCGGCCGGGTCCATACCGCGCACCAGCTGCCGCACCTCGTGCTCCACACCGGCACCGGCCAGCTCGCGCTTGACCTCCTCGAGCTGGGCCTCCGACTCCAGCGCGTCGTCCTGGTCGAACTCGCGGCCTCCACGGTGGGAGTTCACGACCACGAGACGGCAGCCGCGCAGCGTCGCCTCCTCGGCTCCGCGTCGCAGTGCGGCCCGGCCCTCCGGCTTGGGCACGTAGCCGACGACGATCGTCCCCATCCGCGCTCCTTCCTCCACTGACCCGCGGGCGCGGGTCGCCAGGCCGCAGGCTACCGCAGCGCGCAGGCCGGCGTTCCGAATCGGCCGCTGTGGATGAGCCCCGCCGCACCGGCCGCATTCCGGGCAGGCTGGAGCGATGCGACAAGGAGCCGCCCCGCGGCCCCACCTCCGGTTGGAGGTGGGGCGCCTCCGGCAGCGCGAGAGCCGACGGGTCTTCGACCCCTCCGTGCACGTCGGACGCCTCGCCGGTCCCCGCGACTCGTGCGTGGTGCGGGCACAGGACCTGCCCGTCATCGACCGCGCGTTGCGGGTCGAGCTGGTGTCCGCACTGCTCGCCGACCAGGAGACCGCCGACCAGGACACCGGGGAGCAGGACGCCTGGCTGGTCCGTCCGGGGCCGCCGGAGCTGCACGACTCCGACCTCGCCTGGCTCGCGGCCACCTCGTTCGCGTTCACCGCGCACGGCGTGGGGCTGACCGGCTTCTACGTCGTCACGCGAACCGGCTGGCTGGACGTGCAGACCGGAGAGTCGCAGGTCTGGAAGCGGCTGCGGATCTAGACCGCGGCTCTAGACCGTCCAGCTGTGCACCGGCTCGTTGCTGTGCATGTGCTCGCGATAGTCGTTGAGCGTCCTGCGCAGCGTGTCGGCCCGGCCCGCCCGGTCACGCTCGAGCCGGGCGTGGAACCGGTCCACCAGCCAGGAGGCACCGTTTTGTCCCGTGAGGCAGCGCTGCTCGATGATGCCGAGCAGCCGGTCGGCGGCGGCCGGTTCGGCGCCCCACTCCTCCAGCCCCGCACGGGCCATCGGCAGCAGCCGCCGCACCACCAGCTCGGTCGCCGGGACCTGCCCCAGACCTGGCCAGTAGAGGTTCGCGCCGATTCCATGGCGCGCGGCGACGTGGAAGTTCTCCTCCGCGGCGCTGAAGGACATCTGCGACCACAGAGGCCGCGTGTGGGAGGCGAGCACCCGGACCAGGCCGAAGTAGAAGGCCGCGTTGGCCATGGTGTCCGCGACGGTGGGGCCGGCCGGCAGGACCCGGTTCTCCACGCGCAGGTGTGGGCGGCCCTCCACCACGTCGTACACCGGGCGGTTCCAGCGGTAGATCGTGCCGTTGTGCAGCCGCAGCTCGGCCAGCTTCGGGACCCGGCCGCTCTCCAGCGCGGCGCGCGGGTCCTCCTCGTCGGTGATCGGCAGCAGCGCCGGGAAGTAGCGCACGTTCTCCTCGAACAGGTCGAAGATCGAGGTGATCCACCGCTCCCCGAACCACACCCGGGGTCGGACCCCTTGCGCCTTCAGCTCCTCGCTGCGGGTGTCGGTGGCCTGCTCGAACAGCGGGATCCGGGTCTCCCCCCACAGCTGCTTGCCGAACAGGAAGGGCGAGTTCGCGCCGAGGGCGACCTGCACCCCGGCCAGCGCCTGGGAGGCGTTCCAGTAGGCCGGGAAGTCCTCGGGGCTGACCTGGATGTGCAGCTGGGTGCTGGTGCAGGCAGCCTCGGGGATGATGGTGTCGGCGGTGGTGCGCAGCCGGTCGGTGCCGGCGATGTCGATGACGATGTCCTCACCGCGGGCGGCGAGGATCTGCTCGCTGAGCAGCTGGTAGCGCGGGTTGGCGCTCAGCGAGGACGGGCCCATGTGGCCCTCGGAGAGCGTCGGCAGGATGCCGATCATGACCAGCCGGGCGTCCACCTCGCGCGCCTTGGTCTCGGCGGCGTTGAGGCTGGCCCGGACTCCGGCCTCGAAGTCGCTGAAGCCGCGCACCTTCAGCCTCTTCGGGGGGACATTGATCTCCAGGTTGAACTGGCCGAGCTCGGTCTGGAAGTCGGGGTCGGCGATCGCCTCGAGCGCCTGGGCGTTCTTGAGGGCCGGGTCACCCTGCTCGTCGACCAGGTTGAGCTCGATCTCCAGCCCGGTCATCGGGTCGTCGCTCTCGAACCTCGACTCACGCAGCATCCGGGCGAACACGTCGAGGCACCGGCGCACCTTCTCGCGGTAGCGCGTGCGGTCCGCCCGGCTGAACTGCTGGGGTGCGACCTCTTCGCCCATGGACAAAGACTAGGCGCGAGAGGCGGGATCCCGGCAGCACGTGCGCGGTGTCAGCCGGTGAGCGGCAGGTGCGTCAGCCGGCGAACAGGGTCAGCGTCTCCGGCTCCGGCGGAGTCCATGCCGAGGGGGGCACCCCGGCCGTCAGCGCCTGGCACAGCAGTCCGGCGAGACCGTAGGCCGGGTCGGCGTTGCGGGCCCGGTCCACCGCGCACCAGGCCAGTGCCCCGTCGCCGCTGAGCCAGGCGGCGAACCCGAGCAGGGCCGCCGGCGGCGCGACCAGCTCGTCGGGGCTGCGGCGCACCACGTCCCGCCACAGCTCGACGTGCTGCCGCGCGTCCTCACGGGTCATCTGCGCCCACGCCACGTCGCGGACCTCGATGGAGGCGACGGCCACCAGAAGCCGGCCCACCTCGTGGTGCTCGAGCGACAGGCGTTCGTCGAGGAACCGACGAATCCGGTGCCCGACCCACCGCCCTTCCTGGACGAGGTGTCGCCGCACCCTGCCCGGGGCGGTGGCAACGAGCGGATCCCGGTCTGCGCACGGGAACCGGGTCACTGCCCTGGTGGCAGCATGCCGGACCGCCGCCACCGCCTCCGGCTCGGTGCTCGCCAGCGACTCGGCCAGCGCGGCCCGGCTGGGGAGGGTGACGTTCCCCTCGAACACGGCCTGCGCCACGAACGGGTGCTGGGCGATGTCGTAGGGGTTCCCCTCGTCCGGGCGACACGACCCGCTGCACCCGGAGAGGGAGAACCACCGGCTGCCATCGGCGCGCACGGCCACGAGCAGCTCGGCGCCGATCCCCGCCAGGCCGGCTCGCACCGTCTCCGCGGCGGCCACGGCCAGCTCCTGGTCGTCGGTGTAGACGACGAGGGCTGCTCGATCGGTCCGCTGCCGCCGGGCCACCGACAAGATCGTCTCCGCCACCGCGTCGAGGTCGGCCGGGTCGTCAGGCAGGTCCACGCGGGCATGGAAGCCGTCCGGCTCCCCGCCGCACGTGAGGAGCACGATCGAGTCCTCGGGGTGGAAGCCCAACGCGCAGGGCACCAGGGCGAGCAGGTCGGTCGGGGTCCTCACTCGGAGCGTCGGGCGGCTGTCAGCACTCATGGTCTCAGCCTGCGCAGCGGGCACGGCCCGGGGAACCGGCCGGCGCGAGGCTGTGGAGGAGAGGCGGTGGGAACGCGTTGTGGACGACATCCGGCCCGTTCGACCGACCGGCATGATGGGCGTGTGCGCGCCGACCCGACCATCCTGCACGTCGACCTCGACGCGTTCTTCGCCGCGGTAGAGCAGCGCGACAAGCCGTCCCTGCGGGGCAAGCCGGTGGTCGTCGGCGGGCTGGGCGGCCGCGGCGTGGTCGCCACCGCGTCGTACGAAGCCCGGGCGTTCGGCGTGCGCTCCGCGATGTCGACCGCGGAGGCCCGGGCGCGCTGCCCGCACGCGGCGTTCCTCTCCGGCCGGTTCGACGCCTACCGGGAGGTCAGCGGCAAGGTCATGGCGCTGCTGCGCAGCATCTCCCCGCTCGTCGAGCCGCTGTCGCTCGACGAGGCGTTCGTGGACCTGGCCGTGGCGGCAGAACCGCTGCGCACCGTGGAACAGGTCACCGCGCTCGCCCGCAGGCTGAAGGACCAGGTGGGCGAGGTGACCGGGGGCTTGTGCGGGTCCGTGGGGGTGGCGACCTCCAAGCTGGTGGCCAAGATCGCCAGCGACCTGGACAAGCCGGACGGGCTGGTGGTGGTGCCACCGGGCACGGAGCGGGACCTGCTCCGGCCGATGAAGGTGACCGTCATCCCCGGCGTCGGCCCGGCGACCACCGAGCGGCTGCGCCGGGTCGGCGTGCACACGGTGGCGGACCTGGAGCGGGTGTCCGAGGACGAGCTGGTCCGCCTCCTCGGTCAGGCGCACGGCCGCTCGCTCTTCCAGCTGACCCGGGCGGAGGACGACCGCCCGGTGGTCGCGGAGCGCGAGGCCAAGTCGGTGAGTGTCGAGGGCACCTACGACACCGACCTGGTCGACCGCCGCCTGCTGGAGGGCCTGCTGGAGCGGCAGGCGCGCCAGGTGACCGAACGGCTGCGGAAGGCCAGGCTCTCGGGTAGGACCGTGACCGTCAAGGTCCGGCTGCACGACTTCTCCACCCACACGCGTTCCACCACGCTGCCGTCCCCGACCGACAGCGGCGCGGTGGTGGCGCGGCTGGCCCGGTCGCTGCTCGCCGAGGTGGACACCTCCGGCGGGGTCCGGCTGCTCGGGGTCGGCGTCTCCGGGCTGGCCGACTGGATCCAGGAGGACCTCTTCGCCGAGCTGGCCGACGACCGGCCGGAGCAGCGCGGGCCGGTCCCCCCGCTGGAGCCCGCCGCGCTCGAGCGCATCACCCGCGGACGCCAGTGGGCGCCGGGCATGGACGTCGTGCACGCCGAGCACGGGCCCGGCTGGGTGTGGGGATCGGGCAAGGGGGTGGTGACCGTCCGCTTCGAGACCGCCGACACCGAGCCGGGCCCGGTCCGCACCTTCCGCGCCGACGACCCGGCGCTCACCCGGGTGCCGCGCGGGCGGTACGACGGGGACTGAGCCTGGACGTGGAACAGCGGTCCCCCACCCGTTCGTGGGGAACCGCCGCCCGTCGATGGGTCAGCCGTTCTTGTGCGGCATGAACTCCTGCGCCTTGGCCTTCACGCCCTCCTTGATGACCCCCCAGCGGTTCGGGTCACCCTGCAGGATGGCTTCCGCCGAGGACATCATCTGGTCCAGGGTGGCGTGCGGCGGGATCGGCGGGATGTCCGCGTCGGTGTGCACGTCGAGGACGGTCGGCCGGTCCGCGGCCAGCGCCTCGTCCCACGCCGCACCGAGCTGCTCGGGGTCGGTGATCTTGCGCCCGTTCAGGCCCAGGCCGTTGGCGAACGCGGCGTAGTCCACGTCCGGGATGAACTGGGACTCCTCGAACTTCGGGGCGCCGGCCATCGCGCGCATCTCCCAGGTGACCTGGTTGAGGTCGTTGTTGTGCAGCACCGCGATGACCAGGCGCGGGTCGGACCACTGCTCCCAGTAGCGCTTGACCGTGACCAGCTCGGCCATCCCGTTCATCTGCATCGCGCCGTCACCGGAGAACACGATCGCGGGACGGTCCGGGTGGGCGAACTTGGCGCCGATGCCGTAGGGGACGCCGGGCCCCATGGTGGCCAGGTTGCCCGACAACGAGCCGCGCATCTCGTCCTTGAACACCAGGTTGCGCGCGTACCAGTTGGCCGAGGATCCGGAGTCGGCGCTGACGATCGCGTTGTGCGGCAGCCGTGAGGACAGCTCGTGGAACAGCCGCATGGGGTTGATCGGGTCTGCCCCGACCATGGCCTCCTTCTCCATGGTCTCCCACCAGCGGGCGACGCTGCTCTCGATCTTCTCCCGCCAGGACCGGTCCTGCTTCTTCTCCAGGTGCGGGATGATCGCGCGCAGCGCGCTGGCTGCGTCGCTGACCAGGTTGACCTCCATCGGGTAGCGCATCCCGATGAACTTGCCGTCGATGTCGATCTGGATGGCGCGCGCCTGGCCGTACTCCGGGAGGAACTGGGTGTACGGGAAGTTCGACCCCACCATCAGCAGGGTGTCGCACTCCTGCATGAGCTCGTAGCTCGGCCGGGAGCCGAGCAGCCCGATCGAGCCGGTGACGTAGGGCAGATCGTCGGGGATCACGTCCTTGCCGAGCAGCGGCTTGGCGATCCCGGCACCGAGGAGCTCGGCCACCTCGATGACCTCGTCGCGGGCGTCCCGCGCTCCCTGCCCGGCGACGATGGCCACCTTGGATCCGGCGTTGAGCACTTCGGCGGCGCGCTTGACGCCCTCGTCGTCGGGGGTCACGCGCGGGAAGTCGATGCCCAGGGAGGACGGCACGAACTTGAACTCGTGCGGCGGCGGCGAGTAGTCGAGCTCCTGCACGTCGGCCGGGATGATGATCGCGGTCACCGTGCGCTCGGCCATCGAGGTGCGCATCGCGCGGTCGATCACGTTCGGGAGCTGCTCCGGGACGGTGACCATCTGGACGTACTCGCTGGCGACGTCCTTGAACAGCGACATCAGGTCGACTTCCTGCTGGTAGGAGCCGCCCATCGCCGACCGGTTCGTCTGTCCCACGATCGCCACCACCGGCACGTGGTCCAGCTTCGCGTCGTACAGGCCGTTGAGCAGATGGATGGCACCCGGCCCGGACGTGGCCGCGCAGACCCCGACCTTGCCGGAGAACTTCGCGTAGCCGACCGCCTCGAACGCCGACATCTCCTCGTGGCGGGCCTGGATGAACATCGGCTGGTTGTCGGCCCGCCCCCAGGCCGCCATCAGGCCGTTGATGCCGTCACCGGCGTAGCCGAAGACCTTCTCCACCTCCCAGTCGCGGAGGCGTTCGAGCACGTAGTCAGCGACCTTCTGCGCCATGATGTTCCACTCCTGTCCTCTCGTGAGACCGGCTGTGACTCAGGCGCCGCGGGTCAGCTTCCGCGGCGGGCCCCGGTCACGAGACGGTCCGCGGCCCGGGCGGCGACCGCCATGATGGTCAGCGCGGGGTTGGCCGCGCCTTGCGTCGGGAGCACGCTCCCGTCGGCGATCAGCAGGTTCGGTACGGCGAAGCTGCGGCACTCGGCGTCCACCACGCCACCCGTCTCGTCCACACCCATCCGTGCCCCACCGACCAGGTGAGCAAACCGGTTGAAGGTCACGACGTCCTGCGCACCCGCGGCTCGCATGAGGTCCTCCATCACCTCGGCGGCCGCCTGCATCAGCTGCCGGTCGTTGTCGCACTGGGAGTAGCTGAAGCGGGCCACCGGCATTCCGTGCCGGTCGGTCTCGTCGGCCAGCGTGACCCGGTTCTCCGGGAGGGGAAGGAACTCGCACAGCGCCCCGAGCGACGCCCAGTGCACGTAGTCACGCATGTACTCGCGCAGCCGGCTCCCCCAGATCCCCTGTCCGGCGAAGTGCTCGGACCAGGTCACCGGTAGGGGCGAGACGTTCTGGATGGAGAAGCCACGTTTGTACGGCTTGTTCGGGTCGGTCTCGTAGAAGTGCTCGCTGGACACCTCCGGCGGCGGCGCCTTGTACATCCGGATCTCGTCGGCGAACCGGCCGCCCGTCTGCGGGGCACCCTGCACCATCAGGTAGCGGCCGACCAGGTTGTGGTCGTTGCACATGCCGTCGGGGAACCGTCTCGAGGTGGAGTGCAGCAGCAGCCGCGGCGTCTCGATGGAGTAGCCGGCCACGATCACGTGCCGGGCACGCTGGAAGCGCTCCACGCCGTACCGCATGTACCGCACTCCGGTGGCCCGTCCGGTGTGCTCGTCGTACTCGATGTGGGTGACCATCGAGTCGGCGCGCACCTCCGCACCGTGCGCGAGCGCGTCCGGCACGTGGGTGATCAGCGGCGAGGCCTTGGCGTTGACCTTGCATCCCTGCAGGCAGAAGCCGCGGTAGATGCAGTGCTGGCGGTGACCGAACCGGCCGTTCGGGATCGCGACCGGTCCGACCCGCGCGTCGATGCCGAGCGCCTCGGCGCCCCTCTTGAAGACCAGCCCGTTGTTGGACACCGGGTGCGGCGCGTGGGGATAGCGGTGCGGCACGCCCCAGGGCCAGTCCTCACCGGCGGCGGGCAGCTCGCCTTCGATGTCCTCGTAGTAGGGCTGCACATCGGTGTAGTCGATCGGCCAGTCGGCGCCCACCCCGTCCTGCGAGAAGGTGCGGAAGTCGCTGGGGTGGAAGCGCGGCACGTAGCCGGCGAAGTGCACCATCGACCCGCCGACGCCGCGACCGGAGTTGTTCGACCCGAGGGGCACCGGGTCGCTGCCACTGATCACGCGCGGCTCGGTCCAGTAGAGGTGGTGCGACCCGGCCTCGTCGGAGACCCAGTCTCGTTCCGGGTCCCAGAACGGACCGGCGTCGAGCGCCGCCACCCGCCAGCCGGCACGGGCGAGCCGCTGCAGCATGGTGGCCCCCCCGGCCCCGCAGCCGATGATCACCGCGTCGATCTCGTCGGCGTCGTCGAAGCGGCGCATGTCCTTGCGCAGCTGGTGGTTGGTGCGCTCCTGCCCCTTGGGAAGCAGCCACGCGGACTCGTTCCTGGCCCTCACCGCATCTGCGGACCCGTCGCGCAGCAGCGACCTCAGGCTGCTCCTCACAGCTGTCCCTCCGTCGGATCGGCCGGGTGCCGGTCGGCGACCTCGAAGGGTTCCAGCGCGGCCCGCTCCCCTGCCATCGATGCGCGGTTCTTGTAGCCGCGCGGGTACGCAGGCCCCGGGAAACCGATCTCGTTCCACACCCAGGGATGGGAGTAGAACGCCGAGCACGCGTAGCGGGTCCACAAGGACCACACCCGAGAGGCCGCCATGCCGTGCCACGTGTCGCTCCCGAGGTCGGCCACGGCCTGCATCACCTCGGTCTGCTCGAGCTCCGCGCACCCGGCGAAGCCCTTGCCGTGCTTGACGCGCGCGTCCTCGTCGAGGGCTTCGAGCGACTCGGACCACGCCTGCGCGTCCGGAGGCATGTCCTCGTAGTGCCAGCCGTCGGTGGTCAGCTCGGCCAGCCGCTGGTCGATCATCTCGAACACGGGCACCCTGGGCTCGTCGCGCTGGTCGAGCAGCAGGTTCAGCATCGGCCTGGCCACGGCCTCCTGGGTCTGGCTGAAGAACCTCAGAGGAGGCATCGGTGCCAGGCGGCGCAGCACCGTTCCCGCGGTCACCGGGTCCCATGCGTGCGCCTGGCCCAGCACGTCGAACCCGTCGAACCGGGAGCGTTGGTCGCCCGGCGACTCACCGGAGGACGGGAGTCCGGCCTCCATCAGAGCTTCCTGCGCAGGATCGACGCGAGCAGGCCCATGCCACCCACCATGGTGACCAGCAGCGGAGCGAACAGCGGCGGCCCCATCTCCATGTTGTAGCGAAGGTTGCGCCAGCCGCCCGGCTTCTGGCCGATCCCGCGGGCGTGCAGGTAGGTGCCCTGCAGCCCGTTGGCGACGATGGCCGCCGAGGCGACCGGAAGCGCCGTGTGGGACGCCTTCTCGCTCAGCAGGCCGGCCACGCCTGCGGCGGCCCCGATCGGCCCGAGCGCGACCGGCAGCCACATCAGGCGGTTGCCGAAGCTGGCCGAGTCGTGCTCGAAGTAGATCTCCAGCGCGGTGACGACCGCGCCCGCGCCGGTCAGCGCCGACAGGGTCCGGCCGAACTCACCATGACGGACGTCGTGGACGATCTCCGCGACCTCGCCGGCCACGGAGTCGCTCGATGAAGGTGGCATGCCCTCATTAATGCGCGATAATTGCGCTCACGCAACTCTTGGAGGCGGAAGTCCGATGGACACTTCCCCCGCACGAAGAGCCGGCGGACAGCAGCCGATCCGCCCCGAGGACGCCGATGCCGTGCTGGCAGGCACCCAGGTGGTCGGCTCGCTCATCGCGGAGTCGATCGGGCAGGTGGAGCCGGAAGTGACGATGCCGCAGCTGCGAGTGCTCATGCTGGCTGCGAACCGGGGTCCACTCAACCTGCTCACCGTGGCCGCGGACCTCGGCGTGCACCCCTCCAACGCGACCCGGACCTGCGACCGGCTGGTGCAGGCCGGGCTGCTCGACCGGCGCACCTCCCCCGCCGACCGCCGGCACCTGGCCATGTCGCTGACTCCGGCAGGTCGACGCTTGGTGGCGCGGGTGCTGCGCTACCGGCGGCGGCGGGTGGTGCAGCTGCTGGAGCGGATGTCCGCGAAGGACCGGGCCGCGCTGGTGCGCTCGCTGGCGGCGCTGGCCGAGGCCGCGCACACCGACACCGAGACCTGAACCTCAGGCCGGTGCGAACCGCACCGCGTCACCGGGCCGCAGCTGCGCGCAACGGCCCAGGTCGTCCGGGACGACCACGGCGAGCACCGGGTATCCGCCGGTGGTCGGGTGATCGTGCAGAAACACCACCGGCTCCCCCGAGGCCGGCACCTGCACCGCGCCGAGCACGATCCCCTCGCTCGGCAGCTCGCGGTAGCCCTCCTCCGGGCGCGGCAGCCGGGGTCCCCGCAGCCGCAGTCCGATCCGGTTGGACTGCTCGGAGACGGCGTACGCCGCCCGGAACAGAGCCTGCTGGTCGGCGACCCAGTCCTCGCGCGGACCGAGGTGCACCCGCAGGCAGACCTGCGCCGGGGCCCGGAGGGCGGCCGTCACGTCGACGGCGACCGGAGCGCGGACCGGTGCCCCGACGGGCAGCAGGGCGCCGGCGACGAGCACGTCCGGCCCGATGCCGGACAAGGTGTCCGTCGACCGTGACCCGAGCACCACGGGCACCTCGATGCCGCCGGCGACGGCGAGGTAGCTGCGCACTCCCCACCGCGCAGGGCCCACCGCGACGTCCTCACCGCGGCGCACGGTCACCGGCTCGCTGAAGGCGCGCTCGCGGCCGCCCACCGTCACCGGCGCCTCCGCCCCGGTGACGGCCACGGTCATCGCCGCCTCCGCGCGCAGGCACACCCCGCCGAGCGTGGTCTCGAGCAACGCCGCGTCCTCGTGGTTGCCGACGAGACGGTTGGCCAACGCCGCGGCGGCGCCGTCGAGGGCGCCCGAGCGGGGCACCCCGAGGTGGGCCCACCCCGGCCGGCCGCGATCCTGGACGGTGGTGCAGGGCCCCGGGTCGAGCACGGTCAGCGCCCGCGCGGTCCGGGTCCTCACGCCGGCACCTCGACGAAGCGCACCCGGGTGCCCGGAGCCAGGGTGGCCGGCGGTTCGCGGGTCGGGTTCCACAGCACCAGGTCGGTGCGTCCGATCAGGCGCCAGCCACCGGGCGAGGCTGCCGGGTAGACGCCGGTGTACTCACCGGCCAGCGCCACCGACCCCTGCGGGACCCGGGTCCGCGGGGCGGGCAGGCGGGAGACCTGCAGCCCGTCCGGAAGCCCGGTGCAGTAGGGGAAACCCGGTGCGAACCCGCAGAACGCCACGCGCATCTCGTGCCCGGTGTGGATCCCCACCACGTCGCGGGTGGTGGTCTGCCAGGCCCGGGCCACGGCGTCGAGGTCGGGCCCGTCGTACACCGTCGGCACCTCCACGACCCGTTCCGGCTCCGGCTCGACGTCGGTGGCCGCGAGTGACCAGCTCTCGATCTGCTGCTCCAGCGCGGGCACGTCGCTGACCCCGTCGAACAGCACGGTGCGGGCGCCGAGAACCACGTCGGTGGCCGGGACCCGGTGTCGGCGGGCCAGCCGGTACAGCGCGGTCGCCTCCTCCACGCCCGCCACCTCCGTCAGCAGCGCCTGCGCGCCAACCCGGAGGAACCTCATCGCCGGTCTCCGACGAAGGCACGCACCATGAACCCGGCGTCGAGCAGGGCGGCCCGCACCCGGGCCGCCGCCTCCACGGCGCCCGGCGAGTCGCCGTGCACGCACACCGAGGAAAGCCGGCTTGCCGACGCCAGCCGCACGGCCCGGGCGGCGATCTCGTCGGGAGTCTCGATGAGCGCACCGGGCTGCCCGCGCGGCACCAAGGTGCCCTCGGGCGTGTACCCGCGGTCGGGGAACCCCTCCTGGTGCACCACCCGACCGTCGGCCTCGGCCATCCGGAGCAACGCACCGCCGGGCAGGCCGAGCACCGGCAGCGAACCGGAGCCGTCGAGCACCGCGCGTGCCTGCTCCTCGTCGTGCACCACCCGGTTGTACAGGGCGCCGTGCGGCTTCAGGTAGGACACCGTGCCGCCTGCCGCCGCAGCTGCTGCGGCGAGCATCTCGATCTGGTGGGTCACCTGCTCCCGCAGCACCTCCGGTGCGACGTCGCGGTGCACCCGGCCGAAGTTGGCCCGGTCGTCGTAGGAGACCTGGGCCCCGATCGCCACCCCGCGAGCCACCGCCTGCTCGCACACCACGCGCATGGTGGCCGCGTCCCCCGCGTGGTAGCCGCACGCCACATTGGCGCTGCTCACCACCGTCAGCAGGCCGGCGTCGTCGGTGACCCCTTCCCCGAGGTCGGCATTGAGGTCGATCGCTGCCACACCGCCAACCTACCCTCGGGCGGGAGCCAGGTCAGCGCGTCGGGCGGTTAGGCTCCGGCGCATGGCTGAAGCATCCGAGACCACCGACCGTCCCGACTACCCCGTCGCATCCCGGGTGCCGGCCGAGCGCACCCACCACGGCGACACCGTGGTCGACGAGTACGAGTGGCTGCGGGACAAGGAGTCGCCGGACACGCTCGCCTACCTGGAGGCGGAGAACGCCTACACCCAGGCGCGCACCGCCCACCTCGCCGGGCTCCGCGAGCAGATCTTCTCCGAGATCAAGACCCGCACCCAGGAGACCGACCTCTCCGTGCCGGCCCGGGTGGGCGAGTACTGGTACTACGGCCGGACGGTGGAGGGCAAGGAGTATGCGATCAGCTGCCGCTGCCCGGTCGGCGACCCGGACGACTGGACACCTCCTCGCCTGGATGCCGGGTCGCCGGTGCCCGGCGAGCAGGTGCTGCTGGACTGCAACGAGCTCGCAGAGGGTCATGAGTTCTTCTCGCTCGGCGCGGCCTCGGTCACCCGTGACGGCCACCTGCTCGCGTTCAGCACCGACACCGTGGGCGACGAGCGCTACCTGCTGCGCGTCAAGGACCTGCGCACCGGCGAGCTGTTGCCCGACGAGATCCCGAACACCGTCGGCGGAGCCACCTGGGACCTGTCCGGCAGCACGATCTTCTACACCACGGTGGACGCCGCGTGGCGCCCCGACAAGGTTTGGCGGCACGCCCTCGGCACCGAGGCCTCCGACGACGTGGTGGTGCACCACGAGAGCGACGAACGGTTCTGGGCCTCGGTCGGGCGCAGCCGCAGCGACCGCTACCTGATGATCGGCTGCGGCTCGAAGACGACCACCGAGTACAGGGTGCTGGAGGCGGACGACCCGATCGGGGAGTTCCGGGTGGTGGCGCCGCGCCGCCAGGGCGTCGAGTACGGCCTCGAGCACGCGGTCATCGCCGGCGAGGACTGCTTCCTGGTGCTGCACAACGAGGGGGCGGAGAACTTCGCACTGGCCCGCACGCCGGTCGACGCCACCTCCCACGAGCAGTGGCAGCCGCTGCTGCCGCACGACGCGGAGGTTCGGCTGGAGGACGTCGACGCGTTCGCCGGGCACCTGCTGGTCAGCCAGCGGAGCCAGGGACTCACCCAGCTGCGCGTCGTCGAGCTGACGGACGCCGGCCTCGGCGAGGACTACCTGATCCCGTTCGATGCGCCCGTCTACACCGTCGGTGCCTCGGGGAACCCGGACTTCACCCAGCCCACGATCCGGCTCGGCTTCACCACCCTGGCCACCCCGCCGTCGGTCTTCGACTTCGACGTCCGCACCCGGCAGCTGACCCTGCTGAAGCAGATCCCGGTGCTGGCGCACCCGAAGTGGGGCCCGTTCGACGCCGAGCACTACGAGCAGTTCCGGGAGTGGGCCACCGCCGACGACGGCACCCGGGTGCCCATCTCCATCGTCTGCCGCAAGGGTGCCCGCGACAACGGGCCCCTGCCGATGCTGCTCTACGGCTACGGTTCCTACGAGGTCTCCATGGACCCGTGGTTCACGGTGTCCCGGCTCTCGCTGCTGGACCGAGGCGCTGCTTTCGCGATCGCGCACGTCCGTGGTGGCGGGGAGATGGGCCGGGCGTGGTACGACCAGGGCAAGGTGATGACCAAGCGGAACACCTTCACCGACTTCATCGCCTGCGCCCGCCATCTGGCTCGGACCGGCTGGACCGCACCGGACCGGCTCGTCGCCGAGGGCGGCAGTGCCGGAGGGCTGCTGGTGGGAGCCGTCGCCAACCTGGCGCCGGACGCGTTCGCCGGGATCCTGGCCGCGGTGCCGTTCGTGGACGCGCTGACCACCATCTTGGACCCGTCGCTGCCGCTGACCGTCGTCGAGTGGGAGGAGTGGGGCGACCCGCTCCACGACCCCGAGGTCTACGAGTACATGAAGTCGTACTCGCCCTACGAGAACCTCGAGGCCAAGCGCTACCCGGCGATCCTCGCCGAGACCTCCCTGCACGACACCCGGGTGCTGTATGTCGAACCGGCGAAGTGGATCGCGCGACTGCGGGTCACCGCCGACAATGCCTCGGACTTCCTGCTGAAGACCGAGATGTCCGCCGGCCACGGCGGTGTCAGCGGCCGGTACCACGCCTGGCGGGACCGGGCCTTCAGCTACGCCTGGGTGCTGGACCAGCTCGGTCTGGCCTGACCGCGCGGGAATGAGGAAAGGCTGTTGAGAGTTGGCTGAGAAAGCGTGCGGAACCCCCGGACCGGGCAACTTTCCGCCCCAGCCAACCGTCTTCACTACGACGACCGAGCCGCGACGGCGATTGGGGAGGAAACAGTCGCCCTGTGACCCCGGTTCACGTGTAGATCCCGCGGAATCGGGAATCTCGTCGGCGGGCAGGTCGTTGAGACGAATGGCGGACCTACTGGTGGGGATCGCCGACGCCGAAGGGAGCGCACGTGGCAACGAGTCGAACGCACCCGCGTGAGACCGAGGGACGCGACAGTGTCGGAATGTACCTCGATGAGATCGCGCGGACTCCTCTGCTCGACGCTATCACCGAGGTGGAGCTGAGCAAGACCATCGAGGCCGGGCTGTTCGCCCAGTACCTGCTGACCGAGGGACGCGTGGGTCGCAAGAAGGGCGGCGCCCCCAGGCAGGCCACCGAGGACGAGCTGATCTGGCTCGCCGAGGAGGGCCGGCGCGCCATCCAGCAGTTCATCACGGCCAACCTGCGGCTGGTCGTCTCCATCGCCCGGAAGTACGGCCGCAGCCAGATGCCCATGCTGGACCTGGTCCAGGAGGGCAACACCGGACTGATCCGCGCGGTGGAGAAGTTCGACTACGCGAAGGGATACAAGTTCTCCACCTACGCCACCTGGTGGGTACGCCAGGCGATCACCCGAGGCATCGCGCAGCAGGCCCGGGTCGTGCGCCTGCCGGTGCACGTGGTGGAGGAGCTCAACCAGGTGGGCTCCGCGCGTCGTACCCTTGAGCGGCAGCTGGGTCGCGAGCCGGAGCCGGAGGAGATCTCCGCCGAGCTCGGCATGGACCTCGACCGGGTGATCGACCTGATGTCCTGGGGGCGTGAGCACGTCAGCCTGGACACCCCGGTGGACGAGGACGGCGACACCTCACTGGGCGACCTGATCGCCCAGGAGACGGCCCCCGGCCCGGACGCCACGTTCTTGGACGTGGAGTCCCGTGACCGCCTGAGCCATCTCGTCGAGCTGCTCGACGAGCGGGCCGCGGACATCATCCGTTCCCGCTACGGGCTGGTCGATGGCCGCCAGCACAAGCTGGCCGACATCGGCGCCCGGCACGGTATCTCGGCCGAGCGGGTGCGCCAGCTGGAGCGGGAGGCGCTGCAGAAGCTTCGCGAGCTCGCCGACCCGGACCTGGCTGCCTGACCGGCGCCTGTCACCGACCGGCGCCGGCCAGCTTCTCGAAGACCTCCGTGACCTCGGCGCGGAGGTCTTCGAGCGTTCCGGCGTTCTCCACGACGTACGTGGCGACCGCTCGGCGCTGCTCGCGGGTGACCTGCGCCGCGATCCGTGCCTCGGCCTCTGCCGGTGACATCCCGCGGAGCCGGACCATTCGTTCGACCTGGACCTGCACGGGCGTGTCCACCACGATGACCGCGTCGAAGCTGTCGGCCTGTCCGGTCTCCACCAGCAGCGGGATGTCGTGGACGACCACGGCGTTCTGAGGGGCGGCAGCCTCCAGCTGAGCCGCCCGGGCGCGCACCCGTGGATGGATGATGGCCTCCAGCCGGCGCCGGGCGCCCTCGTCGGCGAACACCAGGCCGGCCAGTGCGGGACGGTCGAGCTCGCCACTCGTGGTGAGCACCTCGGGGCCGAAGGCTGCGACCACCTCCCGCAGTCCGTCGGTGCCGGGAGCGACGACCTCGCGAGCCAGCACGTCGGCGTCGACCACGACCGCGCCCAGCTCGGCGAGCAGTGACGCCACGGCACTCTTGCCCGAGGCCACCCCGCCCGTGAGGCCCACTCTCATCCGCACGATCGCAGTATGACAGCGCGCAACCCCCGCATATCGAGGGCCCGTGCCGGGTCGCCGACCCGGCGTCGCCCTTCGGTCGGAAGGCACTATGCCGCGCCACCGGCGGAGCAGAAGCTGCGGCGGTACTGCTGCGGGCTGACCGAGCGGGCGCGCAGGAAGTGGTGCCGGAACGTGGCCGCGTTGCCGAAACCCACCTGGTGGGCGATCTGCTCCACCGAGCGGTCGGAGGTCTCCAGCAGCTCCTCGGCCAGCAGCAGCCGCTGCCGGGTCACCCAGGCGTGCGGGGTGGTGCCGGTCTCGGACCGGAACCGGCGGGCGAAGGTCCGCTCGGACATGTTCGTGCGCCGTGCCAGTGCCTCCACCGAGAGGTCCTCGGTGAGGTGCTCCCCGATCCAGGTGAGCAGCGGCCCCAGCGTCTCCGCGTCGCAGTCCGGCACCGGTGTGGCGATGAACTGGGCCTGCCCGCCGTCCCGCTGCGGCGGCACCACCATCCGCCGGGCCACCAGCCCCGCCACGGCGGCGCCACGCTCCTTGCGCCACAGGTGCAGGCAGGCGTCCAGCCCCGCCGCCGAGCCCGCGCTGGTGATCACCGGGTCCTCGTCGACGTAGAGCACCTCGGGCACCACCCGGCTCAACGGGAACCGCTCAGCCAGCTCGGCGGAGTACATCCAGTGCGTGGTGCAGGACCGGCCGTCGAGCAGTCCCGCGGCGCCGAGCGCGAAGGCGCCGGAGCAGATCGAGAGCACCCGCGCTCCGCGCTCGTAGGCGGCCCGCAACGCGTCGACGACCTCGGGCGGCACGAGACGGTGCCGGTTGACTGCCGGCACGGCCACCAGGTCGGCCTGCTCGGTGCGGGCCAGTCCGTGCTCGACGTCGATCCCGAACCCCATGCTGGTGCGCACCCGCCCCGGCTCGGGCGCGCACACGGCAAAGTCCAACGGCGCGATGCCCTGCTCGGAGCGGTCGACGCCGAACGCCTCGCACAGCACCCCGAGCTCGAAGGGCGCCACCTCGTCGTAGGTGATCACGGCCACGTTGCTCAGCATGTAGCGAGGATGCCACACAATTGGCGGAAAATCGATGGGGGATGGCATTCCTGCCACTGGTGGCAGGAATTATGGCGCCGCATGATTACTGCCATGAACAGTCTGCTGCTCCTGATCCTCGCGGTCGCCGGCCTCACCACCGTGAGCTGGGCCGCGTTGTACGTCTACGAGTTCGTGAAGAACGACGGCTACGGCCGCCTGACCGTCCACCAGTCCCCTCCGCGTAGCCACCTCGACCCGTTCGACCCGCGGCACGCCTGACCAAGCCGGGAAACAAAGAGGCCCACCCCGCCGCGCGGGGTGGGCCTCTTGCCGGTTCGCGACGCTACGTCGCGCCGCCAGTCACAGGACGCCGGTCACTGGCCGTCGGTCACTGGCCGCCGGTCACTGGCCGCCGGTCAGCTTCTCGCGCAGCGCCTGCAGCGCCTCGTCGGAGGCCAGCGAACCGCTGTCCTCGGTCCGCTGCTCGGTGGAGGAGTACGAGGTGGCCTCGCCGGCCTCGGCCGCAGCCTGCTGAGCCTCGGCCTGCTGCTTGACGTGCGCCTCCCAGCGGGCGTGCGCCTTGGCGTACTGGTCCTCCCAGACGGCCCGCTGCTCCTCGTAGCCCTCGAGCCACTCGCCGGTCTCCGGGTCGAAGCCCTCGGGGTAGATGTAGTTGCCCTGCTCGTCGTACGAGGCGGGCATCCCGTAGAGGGTCGGGTCGAAGTCCTCGCCCGACGCAGCCGGCGCGGTCTCGTTGGCCTGCTTGAGCGACAGCGAGATGCGCCGGCGCTCGAGGTCGATGTCGATGATCTTGACCATCACGTCGTCGCCGACCTGGACGACCTGCTCGGGGATCTCCACGTGCCGCTCGGCCAGCTCGGAGATGTGCACCAGACCCTCGATGCCCTCCTCGACCCGGACGAACGAGCCGAACGGCACCAGCTTGGTCACCTTGCCCGGCACGATCTGCCCGATCTGGTGGGTGCGGGCGAAGTGCTGCCAGGGGTCCTCCTGGGTCGCCTTGAGCGACAGGGAGACCCGCTCGCGGTCCATGTCCACGTCGAGCACCTCGACGGTGACCTCGTCGCCGACCGCGACGACCTCGCTCGGGTGGTCGATGTGCTTCCAGGACAGCTCCGAGACGTGCACCAGGCCGTCGACCCCGCCGAGGTCCACGAACGCACCGAAGTTCACGATCGAGGACACCACACCCTTGCGGATCTGGCCCTTCTGCAGCTGGGTCAGGAAGCTCTGGCGCACCTCGGACTGGGTCTGCTCCAGCCAGGCACGGCGGGAGAGCACCACGTTGTTCCGGTTCTTGTCGAGCTCGATGATCTTGGCCTCGAGCTCCTTGCCGACGTACGGCTGGAGGTCCCGCACCCGGCGCATCTCCACCAGGGACGCCGGCAGGAAGCCGCGCAAACCGATGTCCAGGATGAGCCCACCCTTGACGACCTCGATGACCGTGCCGGTGACGACACCGTCCTCTTCCTTGATCTGCTCGATGGTGCCCCAGGCGCGCTCGTACTGAGCCCGCTTCTTGGACAGGATCAGCCGACCTTCCTTGTCCTCCTTCTGGAGGACGAGCGCCTCGACCTTGTCGCCGACGGCGACCACCTCGTTGGGGTCCACGTCGTGCTTGATGGACAGCTCACGAGAGGGGATCACGCCTTCGGTCTTGTAACCGATGTCGAGCAGGACCTCGTCCCGGTCGACCTTGACGATGGTCCCTTCCACGATGTCGCCGTCGTTGAAGTACTTGATGGTCGCGTCGATGGCGGCGAGGAAGTCCTCTTCCGTGCCGATGTCGTTGACCGCAACCTGCGGGGCGCTGCTGGCAGGAAGAGTGGGAGTGCTGCTCGTCATAAGGGAATGGGTTCCTTGGATGGATGATGTTGTGCGGGCGCGTCAGAAGCCCTGTTTCACTACCAGCGGTTCTTTCGATGCCTTCGGGCGTCGCCACGACGGCTGACAGCGAGCGAGAACCTGCTCCGTCCGAGACTCTTGCAGACCCCTGCGCATCCCACAGGATAGCCAGCGCCGGCACGCCGCGTCCAACCGCCCCCGGCGGCCGCGGAACGCCGTCCGTGGTTGACTCCTTGCCTTTTATCACGAATTATTTGTGTAAAAGTACGGGGAGGAACGGATGACAGCTCAGATCGTACGGAGGAGTCGGCCCACCACCACCGGTCCGGGAACGCACCGGTGGGTCGGTGCCGCCGTGGTGGCACTCGGGAACGGGCCGGGCAGTGCCCGCGCCGAGCACGCGGCCAGGACCGGGCGGCACGTCCTGCCCGCCGGCACGCGGGTGGAGGTGCTCGAGGTCTACTGCGGCCGCTGCCGGGTCGGCTACCAGTCGCACGCGGCCGGGCGGCCCTGCCCGGGAGTCGCCCGAGCGGCCGGCTGAACCACGGCCGCGGCCGGTCAGTGCGTCGCGTGCACGTCGCCGGTCCTGGCGACGGCGAGCAGCCGGGCGTGCGCCCGCTCGGCGGCGGGGTTGTCGTCGCGGCGTGCCGCCAGCTCGACGAGCGCGAACAGGTCAGCCGCCCGGGCCAGGTCGAGCAGGTCCGCCGGGGCGTCCGGCACCCGGTCCGCGTAGGCGCCGAGCACGGCACCCGTGAGCACGGGGTCCCGCTCCATACGGATCAGGTTGCCCAGGTCGGTCACCGGCATGCCGCTGTGGGCGAACTCCCAGTCCACCACGCCGCTCACCCGCCCGGTCCCCGGCTCGACCAGCAGGTTCTTGGCGTTGAAGTCGCTGTGCACCAGGCAGCTCCGCTCGACCCGGTCGAGCAGCTGCTGGGCGGTGTCCGCCACGGTGGCCAGCCCCGCCCGGTCGGCCGGTTCCCAGTCCCGGAGCCCCGGGTGGTCGAGGTGGTGCTCGACCCACTCCGGCAGTCCGGCGGCGGCCGGCGGCAGCGGGCCGATCCGCAGCTCGCGGTCGAGGAACTCTCCGGGGCGCAGGGTCGGCATCTGCGCGAGTCTGGCGAGCAGCACGCCGAGGTGCTCGCCGATCGTGCGGCGCAGGTGCTCCGGCGCCTCGGGGAGCACCTCCGCCAGCGGCTGGCCGGGCAGGAACGAGGTCACCAGCAGCGCAGGCGACCCCGCGGCACCGTCCTCGCGTCGTACCTCCAGGACCTCGGGGACCGGCAGCAGTCCGCGCACCAGGCGGAGCACCGCGGCGTCCACCTCAACCGCGTCGGGGCCGCGGCTGGCACCGCGACCGGCATAGATGCGTACGACGCTCCGCTCCCCCGCCATCTCGGCGAGGAACGTCTCTCCGCTGTGCCCGCCGGGCAGCGGCACCATTCGCGGCTCGGTCGCGGACACAGCGGCCATCCTGGCACGGCAGCGGCAAGGGCTACTGTCCTGGCATGGGAACACAGCCCGTGCGTCGCGCGGTTCCCGAGCCGGAGAGTCGCCGGGCGAACCGGGGCGACTGGGACGCCAACGCGGACGAGTACCAGGCCACCCACGGAGAGTTCCTGGGCGACGTCGGCTTCGTGTGGTGCCCGGAGGGGCTCACCGAGGAGCAGGCCGGGATGCTCGGCCGGCCCGGAGGCCGCGAGGTGCTGGAGGTCGGCTGCGGCGCCGCGCAGTGTGCGCGGTGGCTGGTCGGCCACGGGGACCGGGCCGTCGGCCTCGACCTGTCCATCCGGCAGCTCCAGCACGCGCGGCGCATCGACGCGGCGTCCGGGATCCCGGTGCCGACCGTGTGCGGGACGGCAACCGCGCTGCCCTTCCCGGACCGTCGGTTCGACGTGGTGTTCTCCGCCTTCGGCGCGCTGCAGTTCGTCGCCGAGGCGCGGCGGGCCGTGACCGAGGTGGCCCGGGTGCTGCGTCCGGGCGGACGGTTCGCGTTCTCCGTCACGCACCCGGTGAGGTGGAGCATGCCCGACGACCCGGGCGAGGCCGGCATGAAGGTGACCGGCTCCTACTTCGACCGGACGCCCTACGTCGAGCAGGACGAGCACGGCGCCGCCCGCTACGTCGAGCACCATCGCACCCTCGGTGACTGGGTGCGCATCCTGCACACGAGCGGCTTCCACCTGCTGGACCTGGTGGAGCCGGAGTGGCCCGCCGGGCACGGGCGGGTCTGGGGAGGCTGGGGACCCGTGCGCGGCGCGCTGCTTCCCGGCACCGCGATCTTCGTCTCCCGGCTGGAGGAGCCACCCTATCCTCGTTAGGTGTCCCCTGCCGCGGCCCAGGACGGAGCCATGACCACATCCCGCCCCCCGAGTCTGCTCGGGCACCGGCTTCCTCCGTGGCTGGTGGGCAGCGGGGTGATCGCCGTGGCCATGGCGGTCATGAACGTCTCGACGTACGGCTTCACGATCCTTGCCGCTCGGCTCCTCGGACCCCGCCACTACGGCGCGCTCGCAGCGCTCATGGGCCTGCTGCTGGTGCTCACCGTGGTCTCGCTCGGTCTGCAGGCCACCGCGGCGCGCCGGGTCTCGGCGGCCCCGGAGCAGACCGTCCCGATCGAGCGGAGCACGCTCTCGGCGAGCTACCGGTCCGCGGTCGCGCTGGGACTGCTGTGCCTGGTCGCCTCGCCGGTGGTGGACCTGACCCTGCGACTCGACAGCTGGCTGACCGCAGCGCTGCTCGCCGTGACGGTGGTTCCGGTGACCGTGATGGGGGGCCAGTCGGGGATCCTGCAGGGTGAGCGGCGGTGGCTGCCGCTGGCGCTGATCTACCTCATGAACGGCCTGGGCCGGATCGTCTTCGGTGCCGCGGCGCTGCTGTGGCGACCCGACCCGCTCGGCGCGATGACCGGTGTCGCGATCGGCGCGTTCGCCCCCACCGTGGTCGGGTGGTTCGCCCTGCGGCACCCGGCGCGCACCGCCGGCCGCGCGTCCATCCCGCTCCCGGATGTTGGCGGCGCGACGGCTGGCTACGGCCGGTTCCTGCCCGAGATGGTGCACAACTCTCACGCGTTGCTGGCGTTCTTCGCGCTGTCCAACGCCGACGTCGTGCTCGCCCGGATCTTCCTCGGCGAGCACCCGGCGGGGCTGTACGCCGGCGGGCTGATCCTGTCGAAGGCCGTGCTCTTCCTGCCGCAGTTCGTGGTCGTGGTCGCGTTCCCGTCGATGGCCGAGGCAGGCGCCCGCAAGGCCATGCACCTGAAGAGCCTTGCCCTCGTGCTCGTGATCGGGGCGGCCGCCGTGGTCGGCACGGCACTCGTCTCCGGTCTCGCCGTGGTGTTCGTCGGCGGTTCGGAGTACGCCGCGCTGCAGCACTACCTCTGGGCGTTCGCAGGGCTCGGGACCCTGCTCGCGATGATCCAGCTGATGGTCTACAACGTGGTGGCCCGTCAGGACCAGCGCTCGGTCTACCTGGTCTGGGCGGCGTTGGCGGTGCTGCTGTGCGTGGCGCCGTTCGTCGCGTCGGCCCCCGCCCTACTGACGGCGGTCGCCGGTGTGGACGGCGCACTGCTCGTCGTGCTCGTGCTGCTGAGCCTGCGACGCTCGTCCTAGCCCGCCGACGGTCGCCGCCCTCCGCCTTCCGGGTGCCCCTGCCCCTGCCCCGGCTCGTCCCGCGCGGGTGAGGCGGCACGCAAGGAAGCACCGAATCGTGGAAGTGCCCGGCACGGCACGCCCGTTCCTCTGGGTGAGGGGGAGTCGCATGCGGCACAGCTGAGGTCCCCGCGCGACCATCCGGCTGGGGGCCGGTGGTCAACCTGTCCCGGGCGGCTCCTTCAGGGACCCTGGTCCCCACCTCCGCGGCGGTCGACGCGCGCGGGGACCTGCTTGCGGTGTAGGTCCGCCCCAGCGGGCCAGGATCCGCGCTCATGGCCGCCTACCGGCGGACAGGCCGGGCTTGGGCGACGACGCGCGTGCCTGGGTCTGGCGGCGCCGCGGGACGCGGACGTCGCCTTCGACAGAGCCGGTGACGCAGTGGTGGTCTGGATGGCAGGACGCCGGATCCGGGCGGTTCGGCGCGCAGCCGATGGCAGGTGGACCAGGCCGGTCACCGTGGCGAGGAGCCGCGCTGCAGTCGAACCGAGGCCTCCGAATTCCGTGCAGCTCTCGGTCACCCCGCGCGGCCGCGCGGTGGCGCTGTGGGAGGGGCCGCGCCGTCCGCAGGTCGCCATCGGGCTCCCCGACGGGACATGGGGGGCGGCCAAGCCTCCGTTGGCCGCCAGGGCACCCGGGCGTGCCTCCAACCGCGGTTCCAGGCTGGCTGGCCCGACGAGCTCCAGCGGCGACACCAACGTGTTCATGGACCGACGGGGCCGGGCGACGGTTGCATGGTCACGCGGCCGAGGCTTTGAAGGGCAGCCGGTGGTCGTGTCGCCTGACCCGGGCGAGCCATGGGGCAAGCAGCGCCCGCTCGCCCCGAGCTCCTTGGGCAACGGCCTGCCAGAGATCGCCGGGCAGCGCGACGGTGATCTCGCGGTCGCCCGGGAGTCGATCGTCCACGGCCATCCGGGAGTTCGGATCGCGCGGAAGGCTCGCCACGGCGGCTGGTCGCGCACTCCACCGCTCGTTCATGGCATGAGCCCGTTCAAGCTAGGGAACGTGCTGCTCGGCTCCACGGCCCCGCCAGGGGCTCACTCGGTCTGGGCGCTGCGACGCGCACCGGCCGGAGCCTGGCAGCCGCACCCAGTGACGGTGTCGAAGGGCCGGGGCCAGGCACTGGGCCCTGCCGTGGCCATTGGACCCTCCGGGGCCGCGCTGATGATGTGGACCTTCCAGCCCGCCGGCTCCGCTCGCAGCCGGGTGCAGGCCAGCAGGTTCACCCCGTGACCGGCGATGGCGGCGCGGGCTAGTGGGCCGCCTCGTGCCAGCTGGACCCGGTGCCCACCGAGACGTCCAAGGGCACGGTCAGCTCCGCGGCTGATCCCATCTCGGCGCGCACCAGGCGCTCCAGGTCGGCTGCCTCCCCCGGGGCGACCTCGAAGACCAGCTCGTCGTGCACCTGGAGCAGCATCCGGGACCGCAGCCCCGCCTCGCGGAGCGCCGCGTCCACCTTGAGCATGGCGACCTTGATGATGTCGGCAGCCGACCCCTGGATGGGCGCGTTGAGCGCCATCCGCTCAGCCATCTCCCGCCGCTGCCGGTTGTCGCTGGTCAGGTCCGGCAGGTAGCGACGTCGCCCGAGGATGGTCTCGGTGAACCCGCACCGGCGGGCCTCGTCCACCACGCCGGCCAGGTAGTCGCGGACGCCTCCGAAGGTCTCGAAGTACTCGTCCATCAGGCCCCGCGCCTCGCTGGTGTCCACGCCCAGCTGCTGTGACAGCCCGTAGGCGGACAGACCGTAGGCCAGACCGTAGTTCATCGCCTTCACCTTGGCGCGCATCGCCGGAGTCACCTCGCCGGCCTCCACACCGAACACCCGCGCCGCGGTCACCGAGTGGAAGTCCCGGCCGGACCGGAACGCCTCGATGAGCAGGGTGTCCTCGGACAGGTGGGCCATGATCCGCATCTCGATCTGGCTGTAGTCGGCGGTCAGCAGCGACTCGTAGCCGGCGCCGACCACGAACCCCTGCCGGATCCGGCGGCCCTCCTCGGTGCGGATCGGGATGTTCTGCAGGTTCGGATCGGTGCTGGACAACCGACCGGTGGCCGCGATCAGCTGGTTGAACGTGGTGTGGATGCGTCCGTCCGGCGAGACCGTCTTCAACAGCCCTTCCACGGTCTGCCGGAGCCGGGAGACGTCACGGTGCCGCAGCAGGTGGAGCAGGAAGGGGTGCTCGGTCTTGACGAACAGCTGCTGCAGCGCGTCGGCATCGGTGGTGTAGCCGGTCTTGGTGCGCTTGGTCTTCGGCATGTCCAGCTCGTCGAACAGCACCACCTGAAGCTGCTTGGGCGAGCCGAGGTTGATCTCCTTGCCGATCACCGCGAAGGCCTCGTCCGCGGCCTTCTTCACCTCGCCGGCGAACTCCGCCTCCAGCGCCTCGAGCTGCTCGGAGTCGACCGCGATTCCGGTGCGCTCCATGGCCGCGAGCACGTCCACGAGCGGCAGCTCGACGTCGGCGAGCAGTCGGGTGCCGCCACGCTCCTCCAGCTCGCGGTCCAGCGCCTCGGCCAGGTCCAGCACGGCCCGGGCCTGCAACATCGAGGTGTTCCCGGCAGACTCCTCACCCAGCCCGTCGAAGGTCAGCTGCTCGGAGTCGGCCTCCTCCTGGCGCAGCTCCCGCTTGAGGTAGCGCAGCGTCAGGTCGGCCAGGTCGTAGGAGCGCTGGTCGGGTCGGGCCAGGTAGGCCGACAGTGCGGTGTCCCGCTCCAGGCCGGTCAGCTGCCAGCCGCGCGCGGCGAGCGCCAGCATCGGTCCCTTCGCGTCGTGCAGCACCTTCAGGTACGACGGGTCGGCCAGCCAGCCGGCGATCGCCTGGTCGTCCTCCGGACTCACCTGCTCCACCTCGACCCAGGCCGCCGACCCGTCGTCGCAGGCCAGCGCCAGCGTGAACACCTCGCCCGTGCCGGCCCGCCAGCTGCCGTGCACCTGGACCCCGACGCGTCTGCCGGCCGGGACGTGCTCGGCAAGCCACGCCTCGACCTCTCCCGGGCCGAGCCGCACCCCCTCCAGCTCGAAGCCGCCCTCCTCGATCTCCTCCTCCGACTCCAGCGTGGAGAACAACCGGTCCCGCAGCACCCGGAACTCCAGGCTGTCGAAGACCTTGTGCACCTCCTGCCGGTCCCACGGACGCATCACCATGTCGGTCGGGGTGGCCGACAGCTCCAGGTCACAGACCAGCGCGTTCAGCTGCCGGTTGCGGATCACCCCGGCCAGGTGCTCGCGCAGGGACGCGCCCGCCTTCCCCTTGATCTGGTCGGCGTTGGCGATCACGTTGTCCAGGCCGTCGTAGGTGTTGATCCACTTCGCGGCGGTCTTCGGCCCCACGCCCGGCACCCCCGGCAGGTTGTCCGAGGTCTCCCCCACCAACGCGGCCAGCTCCGGGTAGCGACCCGGCGGCACGGCGTACCTCTCCTCCACCGCGGCGGGCGTCATCCGCGCCAGGTCGGAGACGCCCTTGCGCGGGTACAGGATCGTGCAGTGCTCCCCGACCAGCTGCAGGGAGTCGCGGTCGCCCGTGCAGACCAGCACCTCGAACCCCTGCCCCACCGCCTGGGTGGTGAGGGTCGCGATCACGTCATCGGCCTCGTAGCCCTCCTTCTCGACGGTCGCGATGTGCAGAGCGGCCAGCACTTCCTTGATCAGCGAGACCTGGCCCTTGAACTCGTCCGGTGACGCGGACCGGTTCGCCTTGTAGTCGGCGTAGGCCTCGGTGCGGAAGGTCTCCCTGGAGACGTCGAAGGCAACCCCGACGTGGGTGGGCTGCTCGTCGCGGAGCACGTTGATCAGCATCGACGTGAAGCCGTACACCGCGTTGGTCGGCTGTCCGGTGGTGGTGGAGAAGTTCTCCACGGGCAGCGCGAAGAAGGCGCGGTAGGCCAGCGAGTGGCCGTCGAGGAGCAGCAGACGCGGGCGATCACCGGTGGTGGAGGCAGTCACGGACACGGGCCGACTCTAACCTGAGGCACCCCCGACCCGAGGGGCCGCTCACCGGTCCGGGCAGCTACTCGGTCGCCGCCCCGGCCCGGCCCTGGGCGCGGCCATCGGAGCGGCCTCCCGAGCGGTCCTGGGAGCGGCGCTGGGAGCGGCGTTTGGCCAGGATGTGCCCGACGCTGTGCGTGTCACGCACCCCCAGCCGGGCTGCCGCGGGGGGTTCGACGGGCAGCTTGGCGCGCAGCGCGGACACGGTGGCGCCGCGGACCACCGCGAGCTGGGTCAGCCCCAGGCGGGCCATGAACCGGTTGGTGTCGCGGGAGAAGGCCGAGGCCGCGGCGAGCACGTGGGTGGTGCCCTTCTCCTCCGCCCAGCGCAGTGCTGCCTCGACGAGGGCACGCCCGGCGCCCTTGCGGCGGTAGGGGTGCAGCACCTGCAGGTTGGACATGTAGACCGCCAGCTCGGTGTGCAGCGGGGACAACGGCGCTCGCAGCAGGTGGGTGGCGCCCACCACGTGGCCGTCGAGGACCGCCACCAGCAGGCGCTGGTCGGGATCGGCGGCGATGCGGGCAACCGCGGCGGTGCTGTCTGCCTCCTGCGACTCGCCCGACCGGCGCTCACAGTGCGGCCGGCGACCCAGGTCGCTCCAGATCTCCAACAGCGCGGACACGTCGTCCGGCGTGGCGTCGCGAACAACCACGGGCCAGCGAGACACCGGGTACCCTCTTTCACTTCCGAGCGCGGACGGCGTCCGGCGCCGAGGCGACTGCTCAGCAGCCGCTCCGAGCGGGCTGTCCTCCCCGGCATCCCAGACGAGGTGGAAGATTACGCCTGCATCGGACGAACCGGTAGAGGAGGTGCGTTGTTCACAGGGATCGGCACCGCGGTCAACATGGTGGCGGTGCTCATCGGCACCTCGGTCGGCGTCCTGGTCGGTCACCGGCTCCGGCAGCGCACCCGGGACGTCGTCACCGACGGCCTCGGTCTGGTCACGCTGCTGATCGCCGCCATGTCCGCGGCGAACATCACCGACAAGCGGTGGGCTGCCGCCGTCGGGAACAGCACCCCGATGCTGATCGTGCTCGGATCGCTGCTGATCGGCGGCATCGTGGGGTCGGTCCTCGGCATCGAGGACGGCCTGGAGCACTTCGGCCGCTGGCTGCAGGAGCGGCTGCATCGTCGTACCGCCGAGGACGACCCGAGCGCGGCCCGGCAGCGCTTCGTGGAGGGCTTCGTCTCCAGCTCCCTGGTGTTCTGCGTCGGCCCGCTCACCGTCCTCGGCGCCCTCAACGACGGCATCGGCAACGGACCGGACCAGCTGTTCTTGAAGGCTGGTCTGGACGGCTTCGCCTCGATCGCGTTCGCCGCGTCCCTCGGTTGGGGAGTCGGTGCGAGCGTGATCGCGATCCTGGTCGTGCAGGGCACGCTGACCGTCCTCGGCGCTGCCCTCGGCAACGTGCTGCCCGCTGCCCAGCTGGCGGCGTTGACCACGACCGGTGGACTGATGCTGGTCGGGGTGGCCTTGCGCCTGTTGCGGATCCGGCAGGTTCCGGTGGGTGACCTGCTGCCCGGTCTCGTCGTGGCTCCGCTGCTCACCGCGCTCGTCATCGCGTTCCGGTGACCGCCGGGAACAAGGCACTGACCAGACCGTTGCCGCATTGTTGCCTGAACCTCGCCCCACAAGGGCCCGGATGGCTCTACTGTGTGCCCGGGGCGCGGCGGATGACGTGACATGGCTCACATGCCGCTATAGTCCCGCGACAAGTCGAGCCGCCGTGACAGGAGCGCCATGCACGCCCGACGACGTATCCAGCTGGCCCCACTGCTCGCCGCGGTGGCGCTCTTCCTCACCCTCGTGCCGTTCGCGGGCGCCGCGTCCGCGGCGCCCAGCACCTGTGTCCGACCACCTGCACGCAACGACAACACCATCCACGTGATCGGCTGTCTGACCGACACCCGCAAGACGCCGCCCACGCCGGTGCCCGGCGTGAAGATCAGCGTGGCGGACTCGTCCGGCAAGACGGTCGGTACCGACGTCAGCGACAAGACCGGCATCTTCGACATCCGGCTGCCCGGCACCTCGGCGGATGCGGTGGGTGAGACGTTCACCATCCACATCCACACCGACACGCTGCCCAAGGGCGCCGCGCTGCGCAATCCCAAGCAGGTGACGCTGAAGACGACGATCCAGCTCTCGTCCGACGTCTACGTGACGTTCCCGATCGGCCCCGACCTGACGCCGGACACCAGCCTGTGGGTGCAGGCCCTGCAGCTGGCAGCCGGTGGCCTGGTCTTCTCGTTCCTGCTGGCGATGGCCTCACTGGGGCTGTCGATGATCTTCGGGACGACCGGGCTGACGAACTTCGCCCACGGCGAGCTGATCACCTTCGGCGCGATCGTGGCGTTCGGCATCGACTCACTGCCGGGGAACATCACCATCGCCGGGGTCAACGTGACCATGGTGACCGCCATCGTGGTCGCGGTGGTGGCGTCGACGTTCTTCGGCTGGCTCCAGGACAAGATCTTGTGGAAGCCGCTGCGGAAGAAGGGGGTCGGACTGATCGCGGCGATGATCGTCAGCATCGGACTCGGCATCTTCTTGCGCAACATCTTCCAGTACGTCGCCGGCGCGGCCAACCACAACTACTCGCAGTGGACGAGTCCCGCGCCGTGGCACATCGGACCGGTCCTGCTGACCCCCAAGGACATCGGGGTGATGTGCTTCTCCGCCGTCGTCCTGATCCTGATCGCGGTCGCGGTGCAGCGGACCCGGATCGGCAAGGCCACCCGTGCCGTGGCCGACAGCCCCGCACTGGCCGCCTCGTCGGGGATCGACGTGGACCGGGTCATCTCGGTGGTCTGGTCCGTGGGCGCGGGGCTGGCAGGACTGTCCGGCGTGCTGCTCGGGATGACCCAGGGCTTCGACTACCAGATCGGCTTCAAGATCCTGCTCCTGGTCTTCTCCGCGGTGATCCTCGGTGGACTGGGCAATGTGTGGGGCGCCATCCTCGGCTCGTTCATCATCGGCATCTTCATCGAGGTGTCGACACTGTTCATCCCCGCGGAGCTGAAGTTCGTCGGCGCACTGCTGGTGCTGATCGTGGTCCTTCTGTTCCGTCCCCAAGGTCTGCTCGGCCGCGCCGAGCGTGTCGGTTAGAACGAGGAGAGCCAGATGAACTGGGCAAGCCTGGTCAGCCAGTCGCTGGGGGAGGCTCTGGGGCCGACCGCTGTCGTCTACGCGCTCGCGGCGATCGGCCTGAACGTCAACTTCGGCTACACCGGTCTGTTGAACTTCGGCCAGGCCGGGTTCATGGCCATCGGGGGTTACACGATGGCCGCGTTCATCGCCACCTGGGGCCTCCCCTTCTGGCTGGCGATCGCGGCCGGGTTGTTCTTCACCGTGATCCTGGCGTTCATCATGGGTATCCCCACCCTGCGGTTACGCGCGGACTACCTCGCCATCGTGACGATCGCCGCCTCGGAGATCATCCGGTACACCCTGGGCTCGGTGACGCTGCTCAAGTGGTTCGGTGGCCAGGACGGGTTGATCAACTTCCAGCAGAGCTTCGTCAGGGCGAACCCCTACCACTCGAGCGTGAACCTCGGGATCGTCAGCTGGCGGCCCTACGACTTCTGGCTGCTGACGGTCGGCTGGATCATCGTCGCGCTCGGGTGCCTCCTGGTCTTCCTGCTGATGCGCAGCCCGTGGGGGCGCGTCCTGAAGGGCATCCGGGAGGACGAGGACGCGGTCCGCAGTCTGGGCAAGAACGTGTACCTCTACAAGATGCAGTCGCTCATCCTGGGCGGCCTGTTCGGTGCGGTGGCCGGCTTCCTCATCGCGCTGCAGCACACCAACATGAACCCGACCTGGGTGGCCACGGACACCACGTTCTTCGCCTACACGGTGCTTCTCCTCGGCGGCGCGGCCCGCATCCTCGGGCCGGTGCTCGGCTCGATCCTGTTCTGGTTCCTGATCAGCTTCCTCGGGCTGGCGTTCGGCGCGCTGACCAGTGGCGCCGACCCGACGCTGCCGTCCTGGCTCATGACCAACGAGCAGTCGAGCCTCGTGCGGCTCATCGTCATGGGCCTGGCACTGATGCTGCTCATGATCTTCCGACCGCAAGGAATCCTCGGGGACCGAAGGGAGCTGGCGCTCGATGCCCGCTGACGCGACCACACGCAGGGACGAGCCGGAGCCCACGGGCTCCCCCGGCGACGACGCGCGCACCGCGCTCGCCGGCGTGCCCCATGAGCCCGGCGCGCCGAAGCCGGACCCGATCGTGGTGGCGGACCGGGTTGTCCGGCACTTCGGCGGTCTCACCGCCGTCGACGTGGAGCACCTGGAGGTCCAGCGCGGGGTCATCACCGCGCTGATCGGCCCGAACGGAGCCGGTAAGACGACGTTCTTCAACCTGCTGACCGGCTTCGACAAGCCGCAGTCCGGCGACTGGACGTTCAACGGGCGCAGGCTGTCGGGGGTGCCGGCCTTCCGCGTCTCCCGGATGGGCATGGTGCGGACCTTCCAGCTGACCAAGGTGCTCGCGAGGCTCTCGGTGCTGGAGAACATGCGGCTCGGCGCCACCGGCCAGTCCGGAGAGCGGTTCTTCGGCGGGCTGCTGCACCTCTGGGGCAGCCAGGAGCGAGACATCACCGAGCGGGCCGACGCCCTGCTCGAGCGGTTCCGCCTCTACGAGAAGCGGACGGACTTCGCCGGCACCCTGTCCGGCGGCCAGCGCAAGCTGCTGGAGATGGCCCGGGCGCTGATGGCCGAGCCGGAGCTGGTGATGCTGGACGAGCCGATGGCCGGCGTCAACCCGGCCCTCAAGCAGTCCCTGCTGGGCCACGTGCGGTCGCTGCGCGACGAGGGCCGGACCGTGTTGTTCGTCGAGCACGACATGGACATGGTCCGCGACATCTCGGACTGGGTGGTGGTGATGGCCCAGGGCCGAGTGATCGCCGAGGGACCCGTCGACGCCGTGATGGGCAATGCGCGGGTCATCGATGCCTACCTCGGTTCCCACCACGACAGCGACCTCAGCATCGAGGAGGAGCAGCCACATGTCTGAGACCACCTCCCAACCGGTGGACCGCAGTGTCCACCTGAAGGCCGCCGAAGGCGCGGTGCTCCGCGCGGACGACCTGGTTGCGGGCTACCTGCCGGGGATCAACATCCTCAACAACACGGACCTGTACTGCCAGCCCAACGAGCTGGTCGGCATCATCGGTCCGAACGGCGCCGGCAAGTCCACCCTGCTCAAGGCGCTCTTCGGCCTGGTCAAGATCCGCGCGGGCAACGTCAAGCTGAACGGTGAGGACATCACGAACCAGCGGGCCGACGCGCTCGTGCGCAAGGGCATCGGCTTCGTGCCCCAGACGAACAACGTCTTCCCGTCGCTGACCATCCAGGAGAACCTGGAGATGGGCGTCTACCAACGGCCCAAGTCCTTCAAGAAGCGCTTCGCGTTCGTCGGCGAGCTCTTCCCCGCGCTGCTGGACCGCAGGTCGCAGCGAGCCGGATCGCTCTCGGGCGGAGAACGCCAGATGGTGGCCATGGGGCGGGCGCTGATGATGGAGCCCTCGGTGCTGCTCCTGGACGAGCCGTCCGCCGGCCTGTCGCCTGTCATGCAGGACGAGGTGTTCCTGCAGACCCGACGCATCAACAAGGCCGGTGTCTCGGTGGTCATGGTCGAGCAGAACGCCCGCCGCTGCCTGCAGATCTGCGACCGCGGCTACGTGCTCGACCAGGGCCGCAACGCCTACACCGCCACCGGCCGTGAGCTGATCCACGACCCGAAGGTGATCCAGCTCTACCTCGGCACCCTCGCCAAGGCCTAGACCCCTTGCTCTGACAGCTTCCCGACGACAACAGCGGGGCCCGGCCGACAGGCCGGGCCCCGCTTCGTCGTGTCTGACTCCCCTGGCGGGGCGTCAGCCCGGGATCACCCCGGTGACGTAGTTGATGTTGTGGTAGGTGTTGTTCCTGCCGTACTGGAAGATGCCGATCGTCGCCTTCACCGGGCTACCGGTCGAGCCGAGGTCACAGGGACCGGAGACACCGTTGTAGTCGATGTCCTTGCCCTGCTTGATCAGCGCGGCGCACTGCTTGTACGACGTGCACTTGGTGCCGTCCTTGGAGACCTTGATGATGTCCGGAGCGAACGCCTTCGCGTTGTCGCTGCCCGCCATGTCGGCCGCCAGCGCGGTCAGCACCGTCGCGTCGTACGACTCCGGACCGTAGGTGAAGTCCTTCAGGTTCGGGTTCGCCTTGAGGAGCACCTTCTTGAACGAGGAGGTGAGCTGCGCTCCGGGGTAGGTGGCCTTCACGCCGGCGAGCGTCCCCTTCGGGAAGTCCTTGGAGTAGTCGGCCGTGTTGCCGTCGGTGAAGTAGACCTGCTCGTTCTGAGGCCCGATCCCCTTCGCGACCATCGTCGGGATGATCTTGGTGGTCTCGTTGAACCCGATCACCACGACGGCGTCCGGGTTGGTCGCCGCCACCCTGTTCACCTCTGCGGTGAAGTTGGTCGCGTCGGCCGCATAGAGGATCTTCGCGGCGATGTTGCCGCCGCCGGCCTTGACGCCCTTGGCGATCTGGGCGGCGAGCAGCTCACCGTAGGAGTCCTGCCTCGCAAGGATGGCCACGTTGGTGTGCCCGTCCTGGATGATCATGTTGGCCATCACCGCGCCCTGCAGCACGTCCGACGGGGCGGTCCGGAAGTACAGGTTGTGCGGGTCGGTCTTCGGGTCGTCGAAGGCCGGGGAGGTGTTGGCGGGCGAGAACTCGGCCACGCCGGCGTCGGTGATCTGGTTGATGACCGAGAGGGACACTCCCGAGGCAGCCGCGCCGATGATCACGTCGGCGTGCCGGGACAGCAGGGAGTCCACCGACTGTCCGGCGATGTCCGGCGTGCCGTCACCGGAGTCGGCCTTGGCCTGAACCACCTGCTTGCCGAGCACGCCGCCGGCCGCGTTGATGTCGTCCACCGCCGCCTGCACGCCGGCGAACTCCGGGGGCCCGAGGAAGGCGAGGTCTCCGGTCTCGGGGAGCAGTGTGCCGATGGTGAGCGTGCCGTCCCCCTTCGCGGCCGAACCGGAGCCCGACGAGCTAGGTGCCGCCGCAGAAGTGGTGGTCTTCGCCTTCGGCGAGGTCTGGTTGCTGTTCGAGCCGCAGGCGCTCAGGGCGAGCGCAGCAGCGGACAACACTGCTGCCGCCTGCCAGGCGCGGGTTGGGCGAATCATTGAGCCTCCGTCACAGGGTGCAAGCGGCCCTCGAGGTGCCGCTGCGGATGTTGCAGTGAAGGTAGCGGGATTCGTGACGTACGAGCACAGCATGGGCTCAAATGCAACCGGGTCGTTGCGAGATCGTGACCTGTGATGTACGACACGCCCGAGTTGGCGGGTTTGCCCTACTCCCCCGCGCTAGACCCGCTGGCGCCGCCCAGCGACGGGCCGTGGGTCAGTACCCCCTCCGCGACCTGCCGCATCGACAGTCTCAGGTCCATCGCGGTCTTCTGGATCCAGCGGAACGCCTGCGGCTCACTGAGGCCGAGCTGGTCCTGGAGCACGGTCTTGGCGCGGTCGATCAGCTTGCGGGCCTCCAGGCGCTCGGTCAGGTCCGCGACCTCGGACGCGAGCATCTGCACCTCGGCGAAGCGGCTCATCGCCATCTCGATCGCCGGAGTGAGGTCCTGCTTGGCGAACGGCTTGACCAGGTAGGCCATCGCCCCGGCGTCCCGGGCCCGCTCCACGAGCTCACGCTGGCTGAACGCGGTCAGGATCACCACCGGCGCAATCCGTTCCTCGGCGATCCGCTGCGCGGCGGTGATCCCGTCGAGCCTGGGCATCTTGACGTCCAGCACCACCAGGTCAGGACGCAGCTCACGAGCCAGTGACACGGCCCGTTCTCCGTCGGCGGCCTGCCCGACCACGTCGTAGCCTTCCTCGCCGAGCATCTCGGCGAGGTCCATCCTGATCAGCGCCTCGTCCTCGGCGATGACCACGCGGGCGTGAGCGGCTCCCTGCTGTTGCGGCTGTTGGGTCACGCACGCAAGGCTAACGGCGGTGGCTCCGGCCGGCTCGGCACCGTCGCCGCTGCTGAAGCGGATCCGGTACCGTGGCTGCTCCGCCCCGGTAGGCCAACCGGTAGAGCCGATGCTCTCAAACAGCATTCAGTGTGGGTTCGAATCCCACCCGGGGCACCGACCGACCCCCAGCCTCGAGGTGGTTCGAGACGGTCCGTCAGTGCGCCGCCACGCGTAGCACGCGGGAGGTGAAGTGCGGGGTCTCCCCGCCGACGAGATAGGTGACCCCGCCGAGCTGGACAGCGGGCGCGTCGGCCAGCGGGTACGGCAGCCGGCCCGCCTTCCGCCAGGTGCCGGTGGCGGGCGTGAACCACCACATCCGGTCCGTCATGGTGCTGGAGGTGGTTCGACCGCCGAGCACCAGCAGCCGGCCGCCCACGGCCACGACGGCCTCGTGACCGAGCGGCCGAGGCAGCCGTCCCTCCTTGCTGACCCGTCCGGTGCTCAGGTCGACCCGCCAGACCTCGCGCAGCTCATGGCCGGACTCCTCCCCGCCGAGCACCCAGAGCTGCCCGCGGAGGGCCGCCACGCCGGCGTAGCGCACGCCGTGCGGGAGGCGGGCGACGGCGTGGAAGTGGCGGCCGTCCGAGGTGCGGAGCACGGTGCGCGGGGAGTGCACCCCGTCGTAGCCGCCGACGACGACCAGGCCCCCCGGGACCGCCGCGGACGAGAGGTCCGACCGGAGCGTCGGCAGGTGCCCGGTGACGGACCAGCGTCCGCCACCGCTCCACTGCTGTACGTCGGACACGCTGCTCGAGGCGCCGCCACCGACCAGGGTCGGCCGACCCTGCACGACTCCCCCGGCCACGTCGTGCACCGGCGCGGCCAGCCCGGGGAGCCGATGCGCCTTCCCGCTCCCCACGTCGACCCGCCACGCCCGGTCGCTCGTCACGTCCCCGGGCTGCAGCCCTCCAGCCACGAGCAGCCCCCCGTCGTACGCCATCGCCGCCTCGCGGCTCAGCGGCGCGGGCAGCCGCCATCCGGCCACCGTGACCGAGACGCTCGGTGGCCCGGACGGGCGCACGGAGCCTGTCGAGGACCCCGCGCCTGACGGAGCCCCCGACGCAGCCCCCGACGCAGCAACCGACGGGTGCCGAGAGGCGGCACCCTGGCCGGGTGAGGAGGCGCTCGAGCATCCCGCGACGCACGCGGAGGCTGCCATCAGGGCGGCCGCACCAGCGAGGAGCCTGTCGATCCTCATGTCGGCTACCGGGTGCGCCGGTAGGCCGGCGTCACCTCGTTGATGGCGTCCCCCATGCGGTGGATCCGCAACGCGTTGGTCGACCCGGGGATCCCGGGCGGGCTGCCGGCGATGATCACCACCAGGTCGCCCTCCTTCACCCGGCCGATGGCCAGCAGGGCCTCGTCGACCTGGCGGACCATCTCGTCGGTGTGCTCGACCGGCGGTGCCTTGAACGTCTCGATGCCCCAGGAGAGGGACAGCTGGGAGCGCACCGCGTCGACCGGTGTGAACGCGAGCATCGGGATCGGACCGCGGTAGCGGGACAGCCGGCGCGCCGAGTCACCGCTCTGGGTGAACGCGACCAGGTACTTCGCCCCCACACGGTCGGCGACCTCGGCTGCGGCCTTGGCGATCACGCCGCCCCGCGTACGTGGCTGCCACTCGATCGCGGTCATCCTGGCCAGACCGTGGTCCTCGGTGGACTCGATGATCCGGGCCATGGTGCGCACCGTCTCGACCGGGTAGCTGCCCACCGAGGTCTCCCCCGACAGCATCACCGCGTCCGCGCCGTCGAGCACCGCGTTGGCCACGTCCGATGCCTCCGCCCGGGTCGGCCGTGGTGCGGAGATCATCGACTCCAGCATCTGGGTGGCCACGATCACCGGCTTGGCGTGGCGGCGGGCCGCGTCGATGACGTGCTTCTGCAGGAACGGCACGTCCTCGAGCGGGCACTCCACGCCGAGGTCGCCGCGGGCCACCATGAACGCGTCGAACGCGTCGATGACCTCGTCGAGGTGGTCGATCGCCTGCGGCTTCTCGATCTTGGCGATCACCGGGAGCAGCACGCCCTCCTCCCGCATGACCTCGCGCACGTCCTCGACGTCGGCGGCCGACCGCACGAAGGACAGCGCCACGTAGTCCACGGTCAGGTGCAGCGCCCAGCGGAGGTCCTCACGGTCCTTCTCCGACAGGGCCGGCACGGACACCGCTACACCGGGCAGGTTGATGCCCTTGTGGTTGCTGACCTTGCCCGGGACGACCACCCGGGTCTCCACGTCGGTCTCGCCGACCTTGACGACGTCCATCCGGACCCGGCCGTCGTCGACGAGCACCTGGTCCCCCTCGGAGACGTCACCGGGCAGCCCGTCGTACGTCGTGGAGCAGATCTCCTTGGTCCCGGCCACCTCGCGGGTGGTGATCGTGAACGGCTGACCGGCCTCCAGCATCACGGGGCCGTCGGCGAACGTGCCGAGCCGGATCTTGGGCCCCTGCAGGTCCGCCACGATTCCGACCCCGTGGCCACTCTCGTCCGAGGCCCGTCGCACCAGGTGGTAGACGGCCTCGTGATCGGCGTGCGAGCCGTGGCTGAGGTTCAGGCGGGCGACGTCCATGCCTGCGTCGACCAACGCGCGAACGCGCTCCGGCGTCGCCGTGGCCGGGCCCATGGTGCACACAATCTTCGCTCTTCGCACGGTCCGAGCCTAGGGCTACCCGGTTGTCGCCCGAAGTGGGCACCCCCTCGAGCCGACCGTGCAGGCGCTCAGGTGACCGTCAGCGGCCGCGAGGTCGGTGGGATCGGCGCATGGAGCGTGGTGCCGCCGGTGAGGTAGCGGTCCACGGCGGCCGCTGCCGACCTGCCTTCCGCGATGGCCCAGACGATCAGGCTCTGGCCGCGGCCGCAGTCACCCGCCGCGAACACGCCGTCCACCGAGGTCATGAACGCCTCGTCGCGGGCGACGTTGCCCCGTTGGTCGAGGTCCACCTCGAGTCCCTCGAGCAGGCCGTCGCGCTCCGGACCGGTGAAACCCATCGCCAGCAGCACCAGCTCAGCGGGAATCTCCCGCTCGGTCCCGGGCACCTCCTCGAACCTGCCGTCCTCCATCCGCACCTCCACCAGGCGCAGCGCGCGCACCCGGCCTTCGGAGTCGGCGAGGAACTCCTGGGTGGACACCGAGTAGACCCGCTCCCCACCCTCCTCGTGGGCGGCGGAGACCCGCAGGACCATCGGGTACGTCGGCCAGGGCTGGTGAGCCGGGCGCTCGGCACCGGGCTCCCCCATGATCTCCAGCTGGGTGACCGACCGGGCGCCCTGGCGATGCGCCGTTCCCAGGCAGTCCGCGCCGGTGTCGCCACCGCCGATGATCACCACGTGCTTGTCGGTGGCGACCACCTGGCCGGGGACCTCCTCCCCGTGCGCGACCCGGTTGGCCTGCGGCAGGTACTCCATCGCCTGGTGGATCCCCGGGAGCGCACGGCCGGGGATCGGAAGGTCGCGGGGCACGGTGGACCCGACGGTGAGCAGCACCGCGTCGAACCGCTCCACCAGCCGTGCGCCGGTCATGTCCTTGCCGACCTCGACCCCGGTGCGGAACACGGTGCCCTCGCGGCGCATCTGGTCCAGCCGCCGGTCCAGGTACCGCTTCTCCATCTTGAACTCGGGAATGCCGAAGCGCAGCAGCCCACCGGGCCGGTCGGCCCGTTCGTAGACCGCGACGGTGTGCCCGGCCCGCGTCAGCTGCTGGGCTGCTGCCAGCCCGGCCGGACCGGACCCGACCACCGCGACCGTGCGCCCGGTCAGCCACTCCGGCGGCTGGGGCCGCACGAGGCCTGCGTCCCAGGCCTTGTCGGCGATGGCGACCTCGACGTTCTTGATGGTCACCGGGTCCTGGTTGATCCCCAGCACGCACGCCGTCTCGCACGGTGCCGGGCACAGCCGGCCGGTGAAGTCCGGGAAGTTGTTGGTGGCGTGCAACCGGTCGCTGGCGCTCTCCCAGTCGCCCCGCCAGAACAAGGTCGTTCCACTCCGGGATGATGTTGCCCAGCGGGCAGCCCTGGTGGCAGAACGGGATCCCGCAGTCCATGCACCGGCCGGCCTGGTCGGTGATGATCGGCAGCAACGCCCGTCCCGCGCTGTCGGGGTAGACCTCCTGCCAGTCCCGCACACGCTCCTCGACGGGACGGCGTACGGCGATCTCGCGGCCGTGCTTGAGAAAGCCTCTCGGGTCAGCCATGGAGCGCCTCCATCATCCGGGTCGCGGTCTCGTCCTCGGAGAGCCCCTCCTCCTGGGCGGCCTCGCGGGCGGCGAGCACACGCTTGAAGTCGGTCGGCATCACCTCGGTGAACCGGTGGACGGCGCCCCGGGGACCGGCCCAGTCGGCCAGCAGCTCCTCGGCCACCGGCGATCCGGTCTCCTGGTAGTGGCGCCGCACCAGCTCCTGCAGCTCGGCAGCGGCGGTCCCGTCGACCGGTGCGAGCTCCAGACGCTCCTTGCTGACCCGGCGCTCATCCAGGTCGAGCACGAACGCCACCCCACCCGACATGCCTGCGGCGAAGTTGCGGCCGGTGCCACCGAGCACGGCGACGCGACCGCCGGTCATGTACTCGCAGCCGTGGTCGCCGACCCCTTCGACGACAGCGGTGGCGCCGGAGTTGCGCACGCAGAACCGCTCACCGACCTGGCCGCGCACGAACAGCTCACCGGACGTGGCGCCGTAGCCGATCACGTTGCCGGCGACGATCTGCTCCTCGGCGTGGAACGTCGCGCCGCGGTCGGGCCGGACCACGATCCGTCCGCCCGACAGCCCCTTGCCCACGTAGTCGTTGGCGTCGCCTTCGAGACGCAGGGTGATGCCGCTCGGCAGGAAGGCCCCGAACGACTGGCCGGCCGACCCCGTGAACGTGAGGTCGATGGTGCCGTCGGGGAGGCCGGCTCCGCCGTACCGCTTGGTGACCTCGTGGCCGAGCATGGTGCCGACGGTGCGGTTCACGTTGCGGATGGGCAGCTGCGCGCGCACCGGCGCGCCGCGCTCGAGCGCGTCGGCAGCGAGCCGGATCAGCTCGTTGTCCAGCGCCTTGTCCAGGCCGTGGTCCTGCGCGAGGGTGTGGTGCCGCGCCGCTCCCTCCGGGAGGGTAGGCACGTGCAGGACCGGGGCGAGGTCGAGGCCGGCGGCCTTCCAGTGCTCCACCGCGCGGTGCACGTCGAGGGCGTCCGCCTGCCCGGCGGCCTCCTCGATGCTGCGGAAACCCAGGGCGGCGAGGTGCTCGCGGACCTCCTCGGCGATGAACATGAAGAAGTTCTCCACGAACTCCGGCTTGCCGGTGAACCGGGCGCGCAGCACCGGGTTCTGGGTGGCCACCCCCACCGGACAGGTGTCCAGGTGGCAGACCCGCATCATGATGCAGCCGGAGACCACGAGCGGCGCGGTGGCGAAGCCGAACTCCTCGGCGCCCAGCAGCGCGGCCACCACGACGTCGCGGCCGGTCTTGAGCTGGCCGTCGGTCTGCACCACGATCCGGTCCCGCAACCCGTTGAGCAGCAGGGTCTGCTGGGTCTCTGCGAGGCCGAGCTCCCACGGCCCGCCGGCGTGCTTGAGCGAGGTCAGCGGCGCGGCGCCGGTGCCCCCGTCGTGGCCGGAGATGAGCACCACGTCGGCGTGCGCCTTGGACACCCCCGCCGCGACGGTGCCCACGCCCACCTCGGAGACGAGCTTGACGTGGACCCGCGCCGCCGGGTTGGCGTTCTTCAGGTCGTGGATCAGCTGGGCGAGGTCCTCGATCGAGTAGATGTCGTGGTGCGGCGGCGGTGAGATCAGCCCCACCCCCGGGGTGGAGTGCCGGGTCCTGGCCACCCAGGGGTAGACCTTGTGGCCGGGCAGCTGTCCGCCCTCGCCGGGCTTCGCGCCCTGCGCCATCTTGATCTGGAGGTCGTCGGCGTGGGTGAGGTACTCCGAGGTGACCCCGAACCGGCCGGACGCGACCTGCTTGATGGCGCTGCGCCGCTCCGGGTCGTGCAGCCTGTCGGCGTCCTCGCCGCCCTCCCCGGTGTTGGACTTTGCGCCGAGCCGGTTCATCGCGACCGCGAGGGTCTCGTGCGCCTCCTTGCTGATCGACCCGTAGGACATGGCGCCGGTGGAGAAGCGCTTCACGATCTCCGAGGCCGGCTCGACCTCCTCCAGCGGCACGGGGGTTCGCCCGAGCTCCTCCGCGGAGCGCAACCGGAACAGCCCGCGCAGCGTCATCAGCCGCTCGGCCTGCTCGTCGACACGCGAGGTGTAGGCCTTGAAGATGTCGTAGCGGCCGGTGCGGGTGGAGTGCTGCAGCCGGAAGACCGTGTCCGGGTCGAACAGGTGCGGCTCGCCCTCACGGCGCCACTGGTACTCCCCGCCGATCTCCAGGGTGCGGTGCGCCGGGGGCAGGCCGTCCACCGGGTAGGCGGTGTGGTGGCGGCGGGCCACCTCCTCGGCGATGGTGGCGATGTCCACCCCGCCGAGCTTGCTGGTCGTGCCCGTGAAGTACTTGTCGACCAGCTGCTCGGAGAGGCCGAGGGCCTCGAAGATCTGCGCGCCGGTGTACGACGCGACCGTGGACACCCCCATCTTGCTCATCACCTTCAGCACGCCCTTGCCGAGCGAGCGCACCAGGTTCCGCACCGCGGTGTCCGGGTCCGCGTCGACGAAGTAGCCGTCGCGGGCCAGGTCCTCGACGGTCTCCATCGCCAGGTAGGGGTTGACCGCCGCCGCGCCGTACCCGATGAGCAGCGCCACGTGGTGCACCTCGCGCACGTCGCCCGCCTCCACGACCAACCCGACCCGGGTGCGCGTCTTCTCCCGGACCAGGTGGTGGTGCACCGCCCCGGTGAGCAGCAGCGACGGGATGGGCGCCAGCTCGGCAGTGGAGTGCCGGTCGGAGAGCACGATGATCCGGGCGCCGTCGGCGATGGCCGCCGACACCTCGGCGCAGATCTCGTCGATGCGCGCGGCCAGCGCCGCGCCGCCACCCTCGACCGGGTAGAGGCCGCGGGCCACGTGCGTGATGAAGCCGGGCATGTCGCCGTCACGGTTGACGTGCCGGATCTTGGCCAGCTCGTCGTTGTCGATCACCGGGAAGGGCAGCAGCACCTGCCTGCACGACGCCGGGGCGGGCTCGAGGAGGTTCCACTCCGGGCCGATCGTGCCGGCCAGCGAGGTGACCAGCTCCTCGCGGATCGCGTCGAGCGGCGGGTTGGTGACCTGCGCGAACAGCTGGCTGAAGTAGTCGAACAGCAGCCGCGGCCGCGCGGAGATCGCAGCGATGGGAGAGTCGGTGCCCATCGAGCCGATCGGCTCCGCACCGGTGCGGGCCATCGGGCCGAGGATGACCCGTTTCTCCTCCTCGGTGTAGCCGAAGATCTGCTGGCGACGGGTCACCGACGCGTGCGTGTGCACCACGTGCTCCCGCTCGGGCAGGTCGTTCAGGTGGATCAGGCCGGCGTGCAGCCACTCGTCGTACGGGTGCTCCGCGGCGAGCTCGCCCTTGATCTCCTCGTCCTCGACGATGCGGTGCTCCGACACGTCGACGAGGAACATCCGTCCGGGCTTGAGCCGGCCCTTGCGTACGACGGAGGCAGGGTCGATGTCGAGCACCCCCACCTCGGAGGCCAGCACCACCAGACCGTCGTCGGTGACCCAGTACCGCGAGGGGCGCAGCCCGTTGCGGTCCAGCACCGCCCCCACCTGCGTGCCGTCGCTGAACACGACGCAGGCCGGGCCGTCCCACGGCTCCATCAGGCTGGCGTGGAACTCGTAGAACGCGCGGCGCCTCTCGTCCATCTCGGCGTGGTTCTCCCACGCCTCCGGGATCATCATCAGCACCGCGTGCGGCAGCGACCGCCCGCCGAGGTGCAGCAGCTCGAGCACCTCGTCGAAGGAGGCGGAGTCCGAGGCGCCGGGCGTGCAGATCGGGTACAGCCGCTCGAGGTCCCCCGGGATCAGGTCACTGGCCAGCAGCGCCTCCCGCGCGCGCATCCAGTTCCGGTTGCCCATCACCGTGTTGATCTCGCCGTTGTGGGCGATGAACCGGAACGGGTGCGACAGCGGCCAGCTCGGGAACGTGTTGGTCGAGAAGCGCGAGTGCACGACGGCAACCGCGGAGGCGATCCGCTCGTCGCGCAGGTCCGGGTAGAACTGGTCCAGCTGCTCGGTGGTCAGCATGCCCTTGTAGACCAAGGTGCGTGAGGACAGCGAGGGGAAGTACACGTTCGTCTCACGCTCGGCGCGCTTGCGCAGGCAGAACGCCAGCCGCTCGAGGGCCATCCCCAGCAGCCGCCCGGTGGCAGCGGACACGAAGAGCTGGCTGAAGGTAGGCATCACGCTGCGCGCGGTGACGCCGAGCGTGCTCGGGTCCACCGGGACGTCCCGCCAGCCGAGGACGGTCAGCCCCTCCTCGCTGGCGATCTCCTCGATCCGCTGACGGGACTTGGTCACCTGCTCCGCGTCTCCGGTCAGGAAGGCGGTCCCGACCGCGTAGCTGTGCGCGGGCGGCAGCTCGAAGTCCACGCTCGAGCGCAAGAACGCGTCCGGCACCTGGAGCATGATGCCGGCGCCGTCGCCGGAGTCGACCTCCGCGCCCGTCGCACCTCGGTGCTCCAGGTTGCGCAGGGCGGTGATCGCCTTGGCCACGATGTCGTGGCTGGGCTCTCCGGTCAGCGTGGCGACGAACGCGACGCCACACGCGTCGTGCTCGTGGAGTCCGTCGTACAGCCCTTGCGGTTGCGGGGCTGCCGAAGCCCGGGGCGGCGGGGATGCAAGCACGCGACACTCTCCCGTCGTCGTGCACCGGCACCATCCGAGGTTCTACCGGTGCCTGTCGTGGAACATGCGCGGGACAGCGTTGGCCCATGCGGAAAAGCCAGCGTACAACACCGACATATGGGGGTCGCCGCCGCGGACGCCATGTGAGACGTGCCGGCGGTTCGGTCCTCAGGTGGGGCCCCTCCGAGAGCTAGCCGAGACTCGACCCCACCGCGGCACCTACGGCGTAGGTCAGCCCGGCAGCCGCGCCGCCGAGCACCAGCTGCCGCACACCGCCGAAGAGCCAGGACCGGTTGGTCAGGTTCGTCACCACTGCTCCGCAGATGAACAACGCCACCAGGGTGATGGCCAGACCAGGGAGGAGGCTGTTGGCCCCGAGCAGGTAGGGCAGCAACGGCATCAGCGCACCGAGGCCGAACGAGATGAACGACGAGACCGCGGCGAGCGCCGGCGAGGGCAGGTCGTTGGGGTCCACCCCGAGCTCCTCGCGGGCGTGGACGACGACGGCGTTGTCGACGTCGCGGTGCACCTGTTCGGCCACCTGGAGAGCCAGGTCCTCCTCGATGCCCTTCTCGGCGTACATCGCCGCGAGCTCGCGGATCTCGAACTGCGGGTTCCGCTCGATCTCGCTGCGCTCCCGCTCGATCTCCCGGGCGGCCGACTCGGACTGGCTGGCCACGGAGGTGTACTCCCCCGCCGCCATCGAGAACGCGCCGGCAGCCAGCCCTGCGAGGCCGGCCAGCACCACCGCGTGGGAGTTCGTCGAGGTGCGGGTACCGCCGGCGACGCCCGCGATCAGCGCGAGGTTGGACACCAGACCGTCCATCGCCCCGAAGACGGCCGGTCGCAACCACCCACCCGTGACGTCCGGGTGCTCGTGTCCGACCGTTTCCGGGTTGGCCGCCTCATCCGCGCTCATGGTCTCGATCATGTCCCGTTCTGTGCCCGATTTCATCCCAGGGAAGGCTCACCTTGGCTGGTCAGCCGGCGGAGCACGCGCTCCTCGCGGCCGGGGTGCCGCAGCGCGGAGACCGCGAACGCGATCGCGGCGCCGAGGAAGACCAGCAGCGACGTCCAGTCGTTGAGCCGCAACCCGAGGATGTGGTTGGCGTGGTCGATGCGGAGGTACTCGATCCAGCCACGGCCGAGCGTGTAGACCATCACGTAGAGGAAGAACACCCGGCCGTGCCCGAGCCGGAACCTGCGGTCGGCCCAGATCACCAGGCCGGCCACCCCGAGGTCCCAGAGGCACTCGTAGAGGAAGGTCGGGTGGAAGGTGGCGTACTGCTCGTAGCCCGCCGGACGATGCGCCGGGGAGATCTCCAGTCCCCAGGGCAGCGTCGTCGGCTTGCCGAACAGCTCCTGGTTGAAGTAGTTCCCGAACCGGCCGACCGCCTGCGCCACCGCGATGCCGGGGGCCAGGGCGTCGACCAGCGGTGCGAACCGCGCGTTGTGGCGACGGGCGCCGACGTAGGCACCGAGCGCGCCCAGCGCGATGGCCCCCCAGATGCCGAGTCCTCCTTGCCACACGTACAGCGCGGCGACCGGGTTGCGACCGGGCAGGAAGTAGAGCTCGTAGTCGCTGATGACGTGGTAGAGCCGGCCGCCGACCAGCCCGAACGGGACCGCCCAGATCGCGATGTCAGCGATCTGCCCGGCCACCCCTCCTCGGGCCCGCCACCGCCTGTCGCCGATCCAGATGGCAACGATGACCCCGGCGATGATGCACAGCGCGTACGCCCGGATCGGCAGCGGGCCGAGGTGCCACACCCCTTGCGACGGGCTCGGGATGAACCCTGCGGTCACGCGCGGACACCTCGGGCGAGGTCCTCGGTGAGGTCGGCGAGCGCGGTGAGCCCGTCCTCGGGACTGTCCGCCTCCAGCAGGCAGCGCACGAACGCGGAGCCGACGATGACCCCGTCGGCGAACGCGGCCACCGCCGCGGCCTGGTCTCCGTTGGAGACCCCGAGCCCCACGCCGATCGGCAGGTCGGTGGCCGCTCGAGTACGTCGCACGAGGGGTTCGGCGAGGTCACTGGTGGAGGTGCGCGCGCCGGTGACCCCCATCACTGCGGTGGCGTACACGAATCCCCGGCAGTGCTCGGTCGTCATCGCGAGCCGGGCGTCGGTCGAGGACGGCGCCACCAGGAAGATGCGGTCCAGGTCGTGCTGGTCGGAGGCGGCCAGCCACTCCTCCGCCTCGTCCGGTGTCAGGTCCGGCGTGATCAGTCCGGCGCCTCCGGCGCTGGCCAGCTCGGCGGCGAACCGCTGCACGCCGTACCGCTCGACCGGGTTCCAGTAGGTCATCACCACGATCGGGACGCCCTGACCGGACACCGCCTCGACGGTGCGCAGCACGTCGGCGGTGCGGGTCCCCGCTTCCAGGGCGCGCTGGGCGGCGGCTTGGATGGTGGGCCCGTCCATCACGGGGTCGCTGTAGGGCAGCCCCACCTCGATGACGTCGCAGCCGTGCTCCACCATCACCCGGATCGCCCGGATCGCTCCCGCGGCGTCGGGGAACCCTGCGGGCAGGTAGCCGACCAGGGCCGCGCGGTCCTCCGCGCGAGCCTTGTCGAAGGCGTCGCGCACGCCGCTCACGACCGCTTCCCCGTGCTCTCGTCGGCGCTCGCAGCGCCGAGCCCGAACCACTCGACCGCGGTGCCCATGTCCTTGTCGCCGCGCCCGGACAGGTTCACCAGGATCGTCGATCCCGGCATCTCCGCAGCAAGCCGCAACGCACCGGCGACCGCGTGCGCGGACTCGATGGCGGGGATGATGCCCTCGGTGCGCGAGAGCAGCGCGAACGCGTCCATCGCCTCTGCATCGGTGACGGGCAGGTACGTCGCCCGGCCGGTCGCGGCCAGGTGCGCGTGCTCCGGTCCCACCCCCGGGTAGTCGAGACCCGCGGACACCGAGTGCGACTCCCGGGTCTGGCCGTCCTCGTCCTGCAGCACGTAGGTGCGGGCCCCGTGCAGCACCCCCACCTCGCCGGCATGGATCGTGGCCGCGTGCCGCGAGGTGTCCACGCCCTCGCCGCCGGCCTCGAAGCCGTAGATACGCACCGACGGGTCGTCGAGGAAGGCGGTGAACAGCCCGATCGCGTTCGACCCGCCCCCGACGCACGCGGCGACCGCGTCCGGCAGTGAGCCGGTCAGCTCCAGGCACTGCGCCCTGGCCTCGTCGCCGATACCGCGGGTGAACGAGCGGACGAGGGACGGGAACGGGTGCGGCCCGGCGGCGGTGCCGAACAGGTAGGCGGTGTGGTCGACGCTGGCGACCCAGTCCCGAAGCGCCTCGTTGATGGCGTCCTTGAGGGTGCGCGACCCGGACTTCACCGCGATCACCTCGGCGCCCAGCAGGTGCATCCGTGCCACGTTGAGGGCCTGCCGCTGGGTGTCGACCTCGCCCATGTACACGGTGCAGTCCAGGCCGAGGTAGGCCGCTGCGGTCGCCGAGGCCACCCCGTGCTGGCCGGCGCCGGTCTCGGCGATCACCCGGGTCTTGCCCATCCGCTTGGTGAGCAGCGCCTGCCCCAGCACGTTGCGGATCTTGTGCGCCCCGGTGTGGTTCAGGTCCTCCCGCTTGAGCAGGATCCGGGCCCCGGCGCGCTCCGAGAGCCGGCCCGCGTCGTACAGCAGGCTGGGAGTGCCGGCGTACTCCCGAAGCATCCGGTCGAACTCGGCCGTGAAGACCGGGTCGGCCATCGCCTCCTGCCAGGCGACGGTCAGCTCGTCCAGCGCCGCGACCAGCGCCTCGGGCATGAACCGGCCGCCGAAGCGGCCGAAGTGCCCGGTGGCGTCCGGGGACGCGCTCGTCACAGCATCCTCGTCGGGTCGGTCATCCGCGGGTGCTCAACGCGGGGTGGGTGCCGGCAGCCACCAGGTCGGCCACGGCCGTGCGCGGCTCCTTGCCGCGGACGAGGGTCTCCCCCACCAGGACCACGTTGGCACCCTGCTTGGCGTACTCGAAGACGTCGTGCGGGCCGCGCACCCCCGACTCCGCGACCCGGACCACCTGGTCCGGGATCCGCGGAGCCAGCCGGGCGAAGGTGTCGCGGTCCACCTCGAGGGTGCGCAGGTCGCGCGCGTTCACCCCGACCACGGTGGCCCCGGCCTCGAGCGCGCGTTCCACCTCGGCCTCGTCGTGCACCTCCACCAGCGGGGTCAGCCCGATCGACACCGCACGGTCGACCAGCCCCGACAGCTCGTTCTGGGTCAGGGCGGCGGCGATGAGCAGCACCAGGTCGGCCCCGGCCGCCCGCGCCTCCCAGAGCTGGTAGGAGGTCACCACGAAGTCCTTGCGCAGCACCGGGACGTCGACCACGGCCCGCACCGCACGCAGGTCGGCCAGGCTGCCCCCGAAGCGGCGCTTCTCGGTGAGCACGCTGATCGCCGCGGCGCCGCCGGAGGCGTACTCGGAGGCGAGCGCCGCGGGGTCGGCGATCTCGGCGAGCGGGCCACGGCTGGGGCTGGCCCGCTTCACCTCGGCGATGACGCTGACCCCGGCCGTTCGGAAAGCGGGCAGCGGGTCGATCGCGTCCACGGCCCGGCGGGCGGCGTCCTTGACCTCCTCCAGCGGCGCCTCCCGCTCCCGCTCGGCGAGGTCGGCGCGCACACCCTCGATGATCTCATCGAGAATCGACATCGCGACCTCCTCCTGACGGCGACGGGGTGCCGTCTCTAGACTCTCATGCGTCCGCTACGAAGCAGCCACGGAGGTCCCGCGATGAGCCATCCGCCGGGACCGCCCTCCCCCGGCTACGACCCGGGGACCGGGCCTCCCGGTTCCGGGCCCGGCTACCCGCCCGGAGGTCCCCCCGTGGTCACCACGAACGGCAAGGCCACCGCCGCGGTGGTCACCGGCATCACCACCCTGGTGCTGTCGTGGTGCTGCGGCTTCGGCCTGGTCGGCATCGTCGCGGTCGTGCTCGGGGTGCGTGCCCGCACCGAGATCGCCCGCAGCGGCGGCCGGCAGGACGGCGACGGCCTGGCGCTGGCCGGCGTCATCACCGGCGCGGTGGCGACCGTGATCGGGCTCGCCGCGCTCGTGGCCATCGGTATCGCGGTGTCGCGGACCGGTGGAGACCTCACCCGCTACCAGTGACAACCAGACATTTCACCTTCGGGGGGCCCGTCGGACGCTAGGCTCGGGTACCGTGCGCCGGACCGGCCGGCACCGACCTCGAAGGACTCCGATGAGCTACCCGCCACCGCCACCGCCACCTCCCGGCGAGGGTGGCTACGGGTACGTCGCGCCCCGCACCAACAGCAAGGCGATCTGGGCGCTGGTACTCGGCATCTTGGGCCTGGTCTGCTGCGGCCTGCTGGCGGGCATCCCCGCGATCGCGCTCGGCAACATGGCCCGGAACGAGATCGACGCCTCCGGTGGACTCCAGACCGGCCGAGGGATGGCCGTCGCCGGGTTCGTGCTCGGCATCATCTCGGTGGTGCTGAGCGTGCTCGGGTTGATCGTGGCACTGACCACCGGCGCCTTCCACAGCGGCGGCCTCACCGGCGGGAGCGCCTGAGCCTCAGGCGAGCAGCCAGGAGCCGAACGGCAGGTTGCGGACGACGTCGAACACGAGCGCGAGCGCCAGCAGGACCCCGCACCACAGGAGCACGCGCCGGCTGCTCACGTGCCGGGCGACGCCACGCCAGCGGTCGGTGAGCCAGCGCAGCCACAGCACCGCGACGACCGGGATGGCGGCGACCACCAGCAGGTTCGACGAGGCCGCGGCGGCGAGGTTCCCGTGGGTCAGGTCGTTCACGGCGCGCAGCCCGCCGCACCCGGGGCACTCGGTCCCGGTGAGGACCAGCCAGGGGCAGAACCCCCACGAACCGGGTTGGTGGGGGTCACGCAGGTAGAGGGCGAGGGTCACCAGCAGCACGCCCGCCGCGAGCACGACCGGCGCCTGCACCCGGCGCCAGCGGCCGGTCCGCCCGGGGCCGGTCCGCCCGGGGCCGGTTCGCCCAGGGACCGCCCTCGGGGACCACACCGCGGTCATCGGTCATCGCCCGACCGGATCGGCGCCCAGCCCCATCTTCTGCATGATCTTGCCGACGATGACCGCCACTGGCGCCAGGGCCACCCCGATCCAGAAGACCACATCGCTGTGCACCATGAGCCCGATCCCACCGACCAGGAACCCGGCAAGCAGGATCGTGACGCCGGTCCACGCAGCGGGGGTGTTGCCGTGGTGTGCATGCATGCTGGGAGAACTCCTCGGACTGAAGAACGTCGACCGGCACACAGTATCGGCCCTCGCGCGCCGGGTGCGTGCACCTGGGTCATTCTACGAAGTGGGGTCGTGCCCCTCGTCGAGAGCCCGCCACATGTCTGGCCCGTGGGCGTCTCCTTCCGGGGCCGGCCCGCCGCCGTCGGCGCGGGCGGCCGGCGCGTCGTACTTGCTGCCCATCTCGGGCCAGGTCGGCGCCTCGAGCACCGCCACCATGAACGCTCCTGCGGTCACCAGCCCCGTCACGACCGCGACGACGGGCCACCCGTTGGTGTCGCCGGTGAGTGGTCCGGTCCCCGCTCCCTGCGCGAGCAGGGACCGGGTGACGTGGTCCCCGGCCTGGCTGCGGCCGAGTACGGCGGCGACCGCCGCCCCGACGCCGGCCAGGAGACCGACCACCGCGACCGCCCGGCGGGCCGCGCGACGCGTGACGAGCACCACGCCCCACCCGGCCAGTGCGACCAACGCCAGCGCCGACACCAGAGGCGCCGCCTGTGAGCCGGTCGCCGACGCGTGCACGTGCAGCCCTCCGGCCGAGGCGTGGCCCGTCGCCCAGGAGCGCGAGCCGGCGACTGCGGCGAGTGCGGCGGTCGCCAACCCGACCAGCACCGTGCCGGCGTAGGACCGGCGCGCCCGGCCGTGCTGCTCAGCCATGAGGAGACTCCCCCGGCAGCTGCACCGGCAGCTGCACCGCGTCGAAGCAGGTGCGGGTTCCGGTGTGGCAGGCGGGGCCGACCTGGTCGACCTTGACCAGCAGGGTGTCGCCGTCGCAGTCCAGGCGGATCTCACGCACCCACTGGCGGTGCCCGGAGGTCTCCCCCTTCACCCAGTACTCCTGGCGCGACCTGCTCCAGAACGTCGTCCTGCCGGTGGTGAGGCTGCGGTGCAGCGCCTCGTCGTCCATCCAGCCGAGCATGAGCACCTCGCCCGTGTCGTGCTGCTGGACCACCGCGGGCACCAGGCCGTGGTCGTCCCTCTTCAGCCGCCGGGCGATGTCCGGGTCCAGCGAGCCCGATGCGCGTTCAGTCGGTGTCACCGCTCCAGTATCCCGGGCCGGGAAAGCCGCACCGGGAAGTGCTGTGCGGCCAGCGCCCGCTTCACCTCGTCGATGGCCACCTGGCCGAAGTGGAACACCGACGCCGCCAGCACCGCGTCTGCGCCGGCCTCGACCGCGGCCACGAAGTGCTCGGCCCGTCCGGCGCCGCCGCTGGCGACAAGGGGCACATGCACCAGGGACCGGACCGCAGCGACCAGCTCCAGGTCGAACCCGGCCCGGGTGCCGTCGGCGTCCATCCCGTTCAGCAGGATCTCCCCGGCGCCCAGCTCGGCCACCCGGGCCGCCCAGCCCAGCGCGTCGATGCCGGTGCCGCGCCGGCCACCGTGGGTGGTCACCTCGAAGCCGCTCTCGGTGCCCTCCGCCCGCCGGGCGTCCACGGACAGGACCAGCACCTGGCTGCCGAACCGGTCGGCGATCTCGGCCACGAGCTCCGGGCGCCGGATCGCTGCCGTGTTCACCGCCACCTTGTCGGCGCCGGCCCGCAGCAGCCGGTCCACGTCGGCGACCGAGCCGACCCCGCCGCCGACCGTGAGCGGGATGAACACCTGCTCGGCCGTGCGGGACACGATCTCCAACGTGGTGGCCCGTCCCTCGTGGGACGCGGAGATGTCCAGGAAGGTCAGCTCGTCGGCGCCCTCGGCGTCGTACCGCTGGGCGAGCTCCACCGGGTCCCCTGCGTCGCGCAGGTTCGCGAAGTTCACGCCCTTGACCACCCGGCCGGCGTCCACGTCCAGGCAGGGGATGACACGTATGGCGAGCGTCACGGCCGCTCCGGACGGGTCAGAGCAAGCGCGTCCTCGAGGGTGAACCGGCCCTCGTAGAGCGCGGTGCCGATGATCGCCCCCTCGACGCCGACCTCGACCAGCTGCTGCAGGGCGGCCAGGTCGTCGAGCGCGGTGATCCCGCCCGAGGCGACCACCGGCCGGTCCGTCACCGCGCACACCGAGCGCAGCAGGTCCAGGTTGGGGCCCTGCAGCATGCCGTCCTTGTTCACGTCGGTGACCACGTAGCGGGCACAGCCCTCGGCGTCCAGCCGGGCCAGCACCTCGAACAGGTCCCCGCCCTCACGGGTCCAGCCGCGAGCCGCCAGGGTGCGCCCACGCACGTCCAGCCCGACCGCGATCCGGTCGCCGTGCCGTGCGATCGCGGCCGCGCACCACTCCGGCTGCTCGAGGGCCGCGGTGCCCATGTTGACCCGCCGGCAGCCGGTGGCAAGGGCGGCCTCCAGGGACGCGTCGTCACGGATCCCGCCGCTGAGCTCCACCGCGACATCCAGCTCGCCGATGATCCGGGCCAGCAGCTCACGGTTGTCGCCCCGACCGAAGGCCGCGTCCAGGTCGACCAGGTGGAGCCACTCCGCCCCGCGACGCTGCCAGTCCAAGGCCGCCTCCAGCGGGTCCCCGAACCTCTTCTCCGACCCGGCGACGCCCTGCACCAGCTGGACGGCCTGGCCGTCGGAGACGTCGACCGCCGGGAGCAGCTGCAGGTAGCCCGCGCCGGGCACGTTCACAGGGGTGCTCACAGGGACCTCACCCAGTTGGCCAGCAACGCCGCCCCCGCGTCGCCGGACTTCTCGGGGTGGAACTGGGTCGCCGACAGCGGTCCGTTCTCGACGGCCGCGACGAACCGGTCCGCGTCGTGGGTCGACCAGGTGACCAGCGGCTCCCGGGTGCGCCCGTCGGTGTGCAGGTCCCAGGTCCGGGCGGCGTAGGAGTGCACGAAGTAGAAGCGCTCCTTCTCCACCCCGGCAAACAGCGTGCTTGTCTCTGGCACCTCGACCTCGTTCCATCCCATGTGCGGTACGACGGCCGCCTGCAGCCGCTCCACCACCCCGGGCCACTCGTCCAGGCCCGGTGTCTCCACCCCGTGTTCCACGCCCTTGTGGAACAGCACCTGCATGCCCACGCAGATCCCGAGGACCGGGCGCCCGCCGGCCAACCGTCGGCCGATCGTCTCCGGAGCCCGCACAGCCCTCAAACCGGCCACGCAGGCGGCGAACGCGCCAACCCCGGGCACCACGAGACCGTCGGCCTCCGCGGCGGCGGCCCGGTCAGCGGTGAGCGCGACCTCGGCCCCGGCCCGCTCGAGGGCACGGACGGCGGAGTGGGTGTTGCCCGAGCCGTAGTCGAGAACGACCACGCGAGCGGTCACAGGCTGCCCTTGGTGCTGGGCACGCCCGGCTCCCGCGGGTCGAAGGCGACGGCGTCGCGCAGCGCGCGGGCGACGGCCTTGAACTGCGCCTCGACGATGTGGTGCGGGTCGCGCCCGGACAGCACCCGCACGTGCAGGGCGAGCGCGGCGTGGAACGCCAGCGTCTCCAGCACGTGCCGGGTCAGCGAGCCCAGGTAGGACCCGCCGATGGTCACGAACGCCTGTTCCTCCGGCTCACCGGAGTGCACGCAGTAGGGCCGACCGGAGACGTCCACCGCGCACTGCACCAGGGTCTCGTCCAAGGGCACCAGCGCGGCGCCGAACCGACGGATCCGGGACTTGTCGCCGAGGGCGCGGCGCAGGGCCTCGCCGAGCGCGATGGCCGTGTCCTCCACGGTGTGGTGGGCGTCGACGTGCACGTCGCCCGAGGTGGCCACGGTGAGGTCGAAGAGGCCGTGCCGTCCGAAGGAGTCGAGCATGTGGTCGTAGAACCCGACACCGGTGGACACGTCGGTGCGGCCGCTGCCGTCGAGGTCGATCTCGACGGTGACCTTGGACTCGGCGGTCTCCCGCTCGACCCGTGCGCTTCGGCTCATCTGTTCAGTACCTCCTCGAGGGCGGTGCGGAAGGCCGCCATCTCCTCCGGGGTGCCGATCGACACCCGCAGCCACCCGTCCGGCCCGGTCTCGCGGATCAGGACGCCGCGGTCCAGCAGAGCCTGCCACACCGAGTGCCGGTCCTCGAACCTGCCGAACAGGCAGAAGTTCGCGTCGCTGTCGGCCACCTCGAGTCCGAGCGAGCGCAGCCAGGCCACCGTGGCGTCCCGCTCGGCCCGCAGGTCGTCCACCCGGGCCAGCAGCTGCTTGGCCTGGGACAGCGCCACCAGGGCGACGGACTGGGTGACCGCGGACAGGTGGTAGGGCAGCCGGACCAGCCGCACCGCGTCGCAGATCTCCGGCGCTGCCGCCAGGTAGCCGACCCGGGCGCCGGCCAGCGCGAACGCCTTGCTCATGGTGCGGGTGACCACCAGGTTCGGGTGCGCGTCGAGCACCTCGAGCGCGGACGGGGTTCCGGCGCGCCGGAACTCGCCGTACGCCTCGTCGACCACCACCAGCCCGGGGGCGGCGACCTCGCAGAGGGCCTCGACGGTGTCCAGGGGCAGCGCGGTGCCGGTCGGGTTGTTCGGTGAGGGCAGCAGTACGACGGACGGCCGGTGCTCCCGGATGACCTCCCGGGCATGGTCGACGTCGAGGGAGAAGTCGGCCTCGCGGTGGCCGACGACCCAGCCGGTCATCGCGTTGCGGGCGTACTCCGGGTACATCGAGTAGGTCGGCGCGAAGGAGACCGCGACCCGGCCCGGACCGCCGAACGCCTGCAGCAGCTGCAGCATCACCTCGTTCGAGCCGTTGGCCGCCCACACCTGCTCCGGGGTCACGCCGTGCCCGAGGTAGTCCGCCAGAGCACGGCGCAACGCGACCAGCTCGCGGTCCGGGTAGCGGTTCAGGGTGCGGGTGACCTCGGCGACCGCGTCCGCGACCGCGGCGACCACCGCCTCGCTGGGCGGGTACGGGTTCTCGTTGACGTTGAGCGCGACGGGGACCTGCAGCTGCGGCGCCCCGTAGGGCGCGATGCCCCTGAGCTCCTCGCGGAGCGGAAGCTCCATCAGCTCTCCTCGGCGCGCACCCGGATCGCCGCGGCGTGCCCGGGCAGGTCCTCCGCCTCGGCCAGCGCGATCGTGTGGGCGGCCACCTCCCGCAGGGCGTCCGCGTCGTAGGAGACCACGTGCACGGCCTTGCGGAACGTGCGCACCGACAGACCCGAGGAGTGGCAGGCGCACCCGCCGGTGGGCAGCACGTGGTTGGACCCGGCGCAGTAGTCCCCCAGCGACACCGGGGCGGACGGTCCGACGAACACCGCACCGGCGTTCCTGACCCGGGCCGCCCAGGCTGCGGCGTCCTCGGTCTGGATCTCCAGGTGCTCGGCGGCGTAGGCGTTCACCACGGCCAGGCCCTGCTCCAGGTCGTCGACGAGGACCGTGCCGGACTGGGTGCCGGACAGCGCGGTGCGGATCCGCTCCACGTGCTTGGTCGCGGCCACCTGCCGCCCGACCTCGGCGTCCACGGCGTCCGCCAGCTCGGTCGACGGGGTGACCAGCACGGAGGCCGCCATCGGGTCGTGCTCGGCCTGGCTGATGAGGTCCGCGGCGAGGTACGCGGGCTCGGCCGAGCCGTCGGCCAGGATCGCGATCTCGGTGGGGCCGGCCTCGGAGTCGATGCCGACCACCCCCTTGAGCAGCCGCTTGGCCGAGACGGTGTAGATGTTCCCGGGCCCGGTCACCATGTCGACCGGCGCACACGGGCCGGCCCCGTAGGCGAACATCGCGATCGCCTGAGCCCCACCGACGGCGTACACCTCGTCGATGCCCAGCAGCGCGCAGGCGGCCAGGATGGTCGGGTGCGGCAGGCCCCCGTGCTCGGCCTGGGGCGAGGAGGTCAGCGCGATCGAGGACACCCCGGCTACCTGGGCGGGCACCACGTTCATCACCACGCTGGAGACCAGCGGCGCCAGCCCGCCGGGCACGTAGAGGCCGACCCGGTCGACCGGCACCATCCGCTGAGTGACCGTGCCGCCTGCGGCCACCTCGGTGACCACGTCGGGTTCCAGCTCTGCTTCACAGGTGCGACGGAGCCGGGCGATCGACTCCTCCAGCCCGGCCCGGACGTCCGGGTCGAGCCGTTCCGGCGCCTCCGCGATGGCCGCCCTGGGCACGGTGATCTCCTGCTGCTCCACGCGGTCGAACCGGCGCGCGAACTCCACGATCGCCTCCACGCCACGGTCGCGAACCGCGTCGCAGATCGGCCGCACCGTCTCCACGGCACGAGTGACGTCCAGGTCGGCGCGCGGCACCACGGCGCGGTAGTCGCGCGTGGCCTTTCCCCGGAGATCGATGCGGCGCAGCATGACTGCCAGTGTAAGGACCGGCCGTCGACGGGCACTTCGCGTCTCAGCAGGACGACGGGCCGGCACGGACCGATAGGTTGGCACCGTGAGCGAGCAACTGCCGATGTTCCCGCTGAACACCGTGCTGTTCCCCGGGGTGCGGATGCCGCTGCACGTGTTCGAGGACCGCTACCGGGCGCTGGTGCACCACCTGCTGGGTATCGCCGACAAGTCCCTGCGGCTGTTCGGCGTGGTGGCGATCAGGGAGGGCTACGAGGTCGGTTCGCATGGGGCGCAGTCGCTGCACCGCGTCGGCTGCGTTGCCCAGATGACCAGTGTGACGCCGTACGCCGACGGGCGGTTCGACATCGAGGTGGTGGGCCGCAGCCGGATGCGCCTGAACAGTCTGGACACCAGCGGCCTATACCTGACGGGAGAGGTGTCGCTGCTCGAGGACCCTCCCGCCGAAGGCGCCGACAAGGAGGTCCGGCGCAGCCTCGAGACGTTCGCGGCGTACAAGAAGGCGCTCGCCGAGCTGCGTGGCAGGGACGCGCTGGACGCCTCCCTGCCGAGCGATCCGACGTACCTGTCCTACACCCTGGCCGCCAGCTGTCCGCTGACCCTGCAGGAGCGGCAGGGGCTGCTGGAGGCCGACGACGCCCGGCAGCGCCTGGTGATCCTCAGGCACGCACTCCGCGAGGAGATGCGCTCGATGCGGGCCATCCCGTCCATGCCCGCCACGGAGGTCGCCCGGACCGGCTGGAGCCCGAACTGATGGGCAGGAAGCAGAAGGCCGCCTCCACCCCCGCCACCGTCGCGCTCGCCCGGGCGGGGGTCGCGTTCACGGTGCGCTCCTACGAGCACGACCCGCAGGCGGAGTCGTACGGCGAGGAGGCCGCCGCGGCACTCGGCCTGGACCCGGCGCGGGTCTTCAAGACCCTGTTCGTCTCCCTCGACCGGAGGCTGTGCGTGGGGATCGTCCCGGTCGCCTCGCGGCTGGACCTGAAGGCGGTGGCTGCGGCGCTGGGCGGCAAGTCCGCGGTGCTGGCAGACCCCAGGGACGCCGAGCGGGCCAGTGGCTACGTGATCGGCGGCATCTCTCCCGTCGGGCAGCGCAAGCAGCACCCGACCGTGCTGGACGACTCTGCTCGGAGCTTCCCCACCGTGTTCGTGTCCGGGGGCCGGCGAGGGATGGACGTCGAGCTGCCCCCCGCCGACCTGGTCGCCGTCACCTCGGCCGTTGTCGCACCGATCCGGCGGTAGCCGGGACGGCACTCACCGCACCGGCAACGACGCGTTCCCAGGACCGGACGCGCTGTTGACCGGGGCCGAGGCGATCACTAGTGTCGAACACATGTTCGAGTCATGCCAGGGTCGCGGTGCACCCGCCGAGGGTGCCGTCGTGTCGGTGGGTGGCTCGGCGTCCGGGCCCGTCGGCTCGGCGGTGGATCCGCTGGTGGCGCAGGTCCGGGACCTGATGGCCGGGCTGGCCGGGCTGGCTGGCAGGGGTGGGGGCGGGGCGGTCTTGGATGCGGTGCGGGTGGAGCGGCTCCGGGCGTTGGAGGAGCTGAAGAACGCCGCGTGTGCGGCGCAGGCGCGGCTGGGTGTGGACCTGGACGCCTCTCAGCGCGCCGCCCAGGCCGCGGCCGGGGTGCCGGCGAAGCTGCAGGGTCGCGGGGTGGCCGCGCAGGTGGGGTTGGCGCGGCGGGAGTCCCCGCACCGTGGGGCCCGCCACCTCGGGCTGGGCAAGGTGCTGGTCACCGAGATGCCGCACACCTACGCCGCGATGGCCGCCGGCTGGCTCTCGGAGTGGCGGGCCACCCTCTTGGCCAAGGAGACCGGCTGCCTGTCCCGGGAGCACCGGGCCGCCGTGGACGAGGCCCTGGTCGGCGACCGGGGTTCCCAGCTGGAGGGCTGGAGCGACCAGCGGCTGGAGGCCGAGGTCCGCAAGCTGGCCTACCGGCTGGACCCGCAGGCGGTGCTGGCCCGGATCCGCAGGGCCGAGAACGACCGCTGCGTGACCAGCCGGCCGGCGCCGGACACCATGGCCTACCTGAGTGCGCTGCTGCCCGCCGCCCAGGCGGTGGCCTGCTACGCCGCACTGTCCAAGGCCGCCGACACCGCCCGCGCCGCCGGCGACCCGCGCACCCGGGGCCAGGTGATGGCCGACACCCTCGTCGAGCTGCTCACCGGCCAGAAGACCACCGAGGCCACCGCGGTGGAGATCCAGCTGGTGGTCACCGACCAGACCCTGTTCGCCAACCTCGCCAACTTCGCCGACCTCGGCAGGCAAGACACCAACCCCGGCACCCACCCCGGCACCCAAGACGCCCGCCCCGGCGCCGGCGGGCAGGCCGATGACCATTCCGTCGGCGGGCTGGCCGGGGACCCGCGCGACGAGCCGGGCTACCTGCACGGCTACGGCACCGTGCCCGCCGGCTGGGTCCGCGGCCTGGTCGCCGGCCTGCCCGCCGACACCCAGGCCTGGGTCCGCCGGCTCTACGCGCACCCGGACACCGGGCAGCTGGTCGCGATGGACTCCAGGCGCCGGCTGTTCACCCACAGCAGACGCCGGTTCACCGTGGTCCGGGACCGGACCTGCCGCACCCCGTGGTGCGGGGCACCGATCCGGCACGCCGACCACCCCACCCCGCACGCCCACGGCGGCACCACCAGCCGGGCCAACAGCCAAGGCCTGTGCGAGGCGTGCAACTACGCCAAACAGGCCCCCGGATGGACCGCCCACGCGGCCCCCGGACCGGTGCACACCATCCGCACCCTGACCCCCACCGGACACGCCTACGACTCCACCGCCCCACCCCTGCCCGGCTGGCACCCACCACCCCCAGCAGGACAGCCCACCACACACGACGCACCACCCGTCGACCCGCTCAGCCCCGAACAGGCCGCGGCCTGGTTCGACCACTACCTCACCAAGCACGACCCACCCGACCAGGCCGCCGCCTGAGCAGGGGGACGGCTATTCGCGGCTGCGATCCTCCTGGTTGCCGCGAGAAGACGACCACAGCACGCCGAGAGAGCCGACCAGCGCTCCCATCGGCCACACCAGGTAGCTGGCCCAGGCATGGACGGCCACCTGGTCGGGGATGTGCTGTCCTACCTTGGCCGCGGCGATGGCGACCTTGGGGCTCTCAGGGCCGAGAGTCCGTCCCACCAACGCCATCACCGTCGCCGCCAGCGCCGACCCCGGCACCAGCAGCAGCGTGGTCAGCAGGTAGTTCCGCGACCGCCACCAGGTCAATGCGAGGCCGCTGCAGATGCCGGCCACCGCAGCGATCACGGAGTACCACCCGTCGCCGTTGAACTCCTTGCCGAGCTGCAGCTCGCTCATCGTCCCCCCGCCGTGCACCTTGGTGAACAAGGCCGGCTGCACGAGCAGCCACCACACCACGCCGCAGGCCACCCCCAGTGCCAGGTAGCAGCCGAGCACCACCGCGACGTCGACGAGCGGACCGGTGCGCCGCGCGCGGGGCCCGTCGGCCGTCCCGCTCTGCGTCTCGGTGACGCTCACGCGGAGGTCAGACAGTGCGGGCCGAGCAGCGCCTTGAGGTCCGCGAACAGCGCCGGCGTCGGGGCCACGCGGAGCCGGTCGTCGATCCGCAGGACGGTGGTGGCGGTCTTGGTCATGAGTCGCAAGCGTACTTCGGTCATCCCGGGGTGCGTGCCGAGGACGTCCTTGAGCTGTTCGATGACCGGCGGGGTGCAGCGGGTGGACGGCATCGAGATCACCACCGGCCCGGTCGGCCCCTGGGAGAGGTCGGGGATGGTCACCTCCTGGCCGTGCAGCTCCGGCTGGTCCTTCGAGCGGGACAACCGCCCCTTGACGGTCACGATGGCGTCCTCGTTGAGCAGCGTGCTGGCCAGCTGGTAGGCGCTGGGGAACAGCAGCACGTCGACGCCGCCCTCGAGGTCCTCCAGGGTGATCATCGCCCAGGCGTCACCACGCTTGGTGATCTTGCGCTGCACCGACGTGATCAGTCCCGAGATGGTGACGGTGGATCCGTCCGGCCGGTCCTCGTCGGTGAGCAGCTGCCCGATGCTGCAGTCGGTGCCGTTGGTCAAGATGTGCTCGAGCCCCATCAGCGGGTGGTCCGAGACGTAGAGACCGAGCATGTCGCGCTCGTGACCGAGCAGGGTCTGCTTGTCCCAGTCGTCGATCTCGGGGATCGAGATGCTCACCCCGAACCCGCCGTCCTCGTCGTCGTCGAGCCCGGCGAACAACGAGTCCTGTCCGATGGCCTCGTTCCGCTTGATGTCGACGTACTGGTCGACCGCGGCCTCGTGGATCGTCACCAGCGCCCGGCGCCGGTGGCCCAGCGAGTCGAACGCGCCCGCCTTGACCAGCGACTCGATGACCCGCTTGTTGCACACGAGTGTCGGCACCTTGTCCATGAAGTCGCCGAAGTCGCTGTAGCGGCCCTTCTCCCGGCGGGCGGACACGATGGCGTCGACGACGTTGACACCGACGTTGCGGATCGCCGACAGGCCGAACCGGATGTCCTCGCCGACGGGGGTGAAGGTGGACTCCGACTCGTTGACGTCCGGCGGCAGCACCTTGATGTGCATCCGGCGGCACTCGTTGAGGTAGATCGCCATCTTGTCCTTGTCGTCCTTGACGGAGGTCAGGACGGCGGCCATGTACTCGGCGGGGTAGTTCGCCTTCAGGTAGGCAGTCCAGTAAGACACCAGCCCGTAGGCCGCGGAGTGCGCCTTGTTGAAGGCGTAGTCGGAGAACGGCAGCAGGATGTCCCACAGCGTCTGCACCGCGTCCATCGAGTAGCCGCGCTCACGCATGCCCGCGGAGAATGCCTCGAACTGCTTGTCCAGCTCGGCCTTCTTCTTCTTGCCCATCGCGCGCCGCAGCAGGTCGGCTTGGCCCAGCGAGTAGCCGGCCAGCTTCTGGGCGATCGCCATCACCTGCTCCTGGTAGACGATCAGCCCGTAGGTCTCCCCCAGGATGTCCCGCAGCGGCTCGGCCAGCTCCGGGTGGATCGGGGTGACCTCCTCCCGGCCGTTCTTGCGGCGGGCGTACTTGTTGTGGGAGTCCGCGCCCATCGGACCGGGCCGGTAGAGCGCACCGACCGCGGAGATGTCCTCGAAGTTGTCCGGCCGCATGCTGCGCAGCAGCGCCCGCATCGGCCCGCCGTCGAGCTGGAAGACCCCCAGGGTGTCGCCCCGGGCGAGGAGCGCGAACGTCGCCGGGTCGTCGAGGGTGAGCTCCTCGAGGACCACCTTCTCGCCCTTGTTGTTGGTGATGTTGACCAGCGCGTCGTCGAGGATCGTGAGGTTGCGCAGGCCCAGGAAGTCCATCTTGATCAGGCCGAGGCGCTCGCAGGTCGGGTAGTCGAACTGCGTGATGATCGCGCCGTCCTGCTCCCGGCGCATCACCGGGACCACCTCCTGGAGCGGCGCGCTGGACATGATCACGCCCGCGGCATGCACACCCCACTGCCGCTTGAGACCCTCCAGGCCGATCGCGGTGTCGACGACCTTCTTGACGTCGCCGTCGGCCTCGTAGAGCGACCGGAACTCCCCACCCTCGCCGTAGCGCGGATGCTGCGGATCGAAGATCTCCTTGAGCGGGACGTCCTTGCCCATCACCGCAGCCGGCATCGCCTTGGTGATCCGGTCCCCCATCGCGAACGGGTAGCCGAGGATCCGGGAGGAGTCCTTGACCGCCTGCTTGGCCTTGATGGTCCCGTAGGTGACGATCATCGAGACCCGGTCGTCGCCGTACCTCTCGGTGACGTACCGGATCACCTCGCTGCGCCGGCGCTCGTCGAAGTCGACGTCGAAGTCCGGCATCGACACCCGGTCCGGGTTGAGGAACCGCTCGAAGATCAGGCCGTGCTTGAGCGGGTCGAGGTCGGTGATGCGCATGGCGTACGCCGCCATCGAGCCGGCGCCCGAGCCGCGCCCGGGGCCCACCCGGATGCCGTTGTTCTTGGCCCAGTTGATGAAGTCCGCGACCACCAGGAAGTAGCCGGGGAAGCCCATCTGGGTGATCACGCCGATCTCGTAGTCGGCCTGCTTGCGCACCTCCTCGCAGATGCCGTCGGGGTAGCGGAACCGCAGCCCCTTCTCGACCTCCTTGATGAACCAGGACTCCTCGGTCTCCCCCTCCGGCACGGGGAACCGCGGCATGTAGCTGGCGGACTCGTCGAACTCCACCTCGCAGCGCTCCGCGATCAGCAGCGTGTTGTCGCAGGCCTCGGGCAGGCCGTTGGTGTCCGCCCACAGCGACCGCATCTCCGCCGGGGACTTGATGTAGTAGGAGTCGCCGTTGAACCGGAACCGCTTCGGGTCGGCCATCGTGCTCCCGGAGGACACGCAGAGCAGGTGCTCGTGAGCGGACGCGTCCTCGGGGCGGGTGTAGTGCGAGTCGTTGGTGGCCACCGGCGGGATGCCGAGGTCCTTCGACAGCCGGAGCAGGCCGTCCCGGACCCGGGTCTCGATGTCCAGCCCGTGGTCCATCAGCTCGAGGAAGTAGTTGTCCCTGCCGAAGATGTCCTGGAACTCCCCGGCCGCGGCCCGCGCCTTCTCGTAGTCACCGATCCGCAGCCAGGTCTGGATCTCCCCCGACGGGCAGCCGGTGGTGGCGATGATGCCGTCGGCGTACTCCGCGAGCAGCTCCCGGTCGGCGCGGGGCTTGTAGAAGAAGCCCTCGATGGACGAACGGGAGGACAGCTTGAACAGGTTGTGCATGCCCGCGGTGCTCTCGGCGAGCAGCGTCATGTGCGTGTAGGCCCCGCTCCCGGACACGTCGTCGCCGCCGCCGTTGTTCCACCGGACCCGTTTCCGTTCGAAGCGGGAGGTGTTCGGGGTGCAGTAGGCCTCCATCCCGATGATCGGCTTGACCCCGGCGGCCTTGGCCTTGCTGTAGAAGTCGAACGCGCCGAAGACGTTGCCGTGGTCGGTCATGGCCACCGCGCCCATGCCCAGCTCGCTCACCCGCTCGAACATCTCCCCGAGCCGCGCGGCGCCGTCCAGCATGGAGTAGTCGGTGTGCACGTGCAGGTGCGCGAACGAGTCGCTGGACCCGACTGACATTGGCGGCGATCGCCCCTTCCGAACCCGAACGCAGACGTGGACAGCCGACCGAGCGGTGCACGGCCGAGCTGCTGTGGGGAAGACCGCCAGCCTACGTCACGCAGACGCCCCGATCGCGGCAACCCGCCCGATCGGCCCACCCTCGATCGGGTCCGATCCTGGCACCGGGTGCCGACAGTCTCTCGGGGGTTCCGGGCAGGTCAGCCGGAGGTCGGCTCCGGCGCCGCGTTGCCCCATCCGTGCCACCGGTCGGGCTGGATCCAGGCGCTGACCCGGGCGCGCTCCCGGTTCGCGTAGGGGCGGCCGGTGTAGTGCCGGGCGAGCCGGTCGATGTCCTCCAGCCCCGGGTCCTCGCGCGTCTCGACGACCCGGCCGACCAGGCTGACGTGGGTGTACCAGCCCGTCTCGTCCAGGACCGTGAGCGCGACGCGTGGGTCCTTGCGCAGGTACTCCAACCGCTTGCGGCCCTCGTCCATGTTGACCAGGATCCGGTCACCCTCCAGCAGGTACCAGGTAGCGACCGAGACCGGCTGCCCGTCTGCGCGGACGGTGGTGATCACGGCGGGGTTCGGCCTGGCCAGCAGGGCGCGGACCGCGTCCGGGAACGGCAGCTTCGGCATCAGGATCCTCCTTGGTCGACGTCGAGGCGGGTGGGTGCTCGCGGGCTCGGCGCGCGTCAGATGGCGCAGCCGTCCGGGCCGCAGGCCTCACCTGGGGGCCCGCCGGTCATCTGCAGCGACGGCCGGCTCTCCTCCCAGGCCCGCTCCAGCACCTGAAGGATCGTCTCGGCCGGCTGCGCGCCGGAGACGCCGTACTTGCGGTCCACGACGAAGAACGGCACCCCGGTGATGCCCAGCGCGCGGGCCTCGGCCTCGTCGGCGCGAACCGCGTCGGCGTACTCCTGCTCCTCCAGGGCACGGTTCACCTCGTCGGCGTCCAGACCGGCCTCGGCAGCGAGCCGGGCGAGCGTGGCCGGGTCGCCGACCGGCTCGCCCTCGGTGAAGTAGCCGCGCAGCAGCCGTTCCTTGACCGCGTCCTGAACGCCGTGCTCGGCCGCCAGGTGGATCACCTGGTGCGCCCGGAACGTGTTGGAGGCCACCGCCCGGTCGAACCGGAAGTCCAGTCCCTCGGCGGCCGCCGCGCCGGTCATCGAGTCGAGCATCTGCTGGGCCTGCCCACGGTCGGTGCCGTACTTGCGCGCAAGCCGGTCGGCGTAGTCGGGGCCGTCCCCGGGTGCGGCGTCCACCGCCGCGGCGTCGAGCTGGAAGCTGTGCCACCGCACCTCGACCTCGGACCGGTGCGGGAACCGCTGCAGGGCCGCCTCGAAGCGGCGCTTGCCGATGTAGCACCACGGACAGACGACGTCGGAGAAGATCTCGACCTTCATGGGGCTCGCTTTCTGCGGGGACGGGTCGAGGGGTGCAACAGCGGGCCCAAGAGGTGATATTCCCGGCCAGTCCCCTTCGGAAGCCTGCTCGGAAGTCGGTCGGGACCTCCGGTCAGGGGGTCCGGTCGGGCGTCCAGGCCATCCGGATGTCCGGTGCCCGCTCCTCGTTGTCGGCTCCGTCGGTGCGCTCGACCTCCACCAGACCGTGCCGGCGGTAGAAGCGCTGAGCGCCGCGGTTGCTCTGGAAGACCCACAGGCAGAAGCCTCCGGGGCGCAGGCCCTTGGCGAGGTCCAGCAGGACCGAGCCGATCCCGGTGCCGGTGAGGCCGGGCCGCACGTAGAGGGACTCCAGCCAGGCGTCGTCGAGCGCGAGGTAGCCGACGACCTCGCCGCGACGTTCGGCCACCCAGACCTCACGCTGCCGCTGCCCGAGCATCCGGGCGAACCAGGCACGGGTCTGCGCCGCCGTGTGCACCATCGGCGGCATCGCGGGCTCGGCCACCCGCCGGGCGGCCACGTGCAGCTCTGCCAGCACCGGCCCCTCGTCCGGGTCCGCGGGGCGCAGGACGAGGTTGGGGTCGTCGTCGGCAGCAGGATCTGGAGCCGCTCGGTCAGTACTCATCGCGCAGGGTCTCGAGGGCCCGCTGCAGATCCCCGGGATAGGCGGACTCGTACTCGACGTACTCCCCCGTCTCCGGGTGCTCGAAGCCGAGGCGTACGGCGTGCAGCCACTGTCTGCTCAGCCCGACCCGGCGGGCGAGCACCGGATCCGCGCCATAGGTGAGGTCCCCCACGCACGGATGCTTCAGGGCGGCCATGTGCACCCGGATCTGGTGCGTGCGACCGGTCTCGAGGTGCACCTCCAGCAGGCTGGCGAACCGGTGCGCCTCGAGCGTCTCGTAGTGGGTGACGCTGTTCTTGCCACCGCCCATCACCGCGAACTTGTAGTCGTGCTTCGGGTGCCGGCCGATCGGGGCGTCCACCGTGCCGCGCAGCGGGTCCGGGTGCCCCTGCACCAGTGCGTGGTAGGTCTTGTCCACGGTCCGGTTCCGGAAGGCGTTCTTCAGCAGGCTGTAGGCGAGCTCGGACTTGGCCACCACCATCACCCCGGACGTGCCCACGTCCAGGCGTTGCACGATGCCCTGCCGCTCGGCGGCGCCGCTGGTGGCGATCGCGAAGCCGGCACCGGCCAGGTGCCCGACCACGGTCGGGCCGGTCCAGCCGGGACTGGGGTGCACCGCCACCCCGACGGGCTTGTCGATGACCACGATGGCGTCGTCGTCATGGAGGATCTTGATGCCCTCGACCACCTCTGGAACCACCGCGGACGGGTCGGCCATGGACGGGATCTCGACGTCCAGCAGCGACCCGGCGTCCACCCGGGCCGACTTGGCGGGTGCCTGCCCGTCGAGGCTGACGTGCCCCGCGGTGATCAGCTCGCTCGCGCGCGACCGGGAGAAACCGAACATCCTGGCCAGTGCCGCGTCCAGCCGCTCCCCGGCCATCCCCTCCGGCACGGTGACCGTGCGCCGTTCCATGCCGTCGCCGTACCCGGTCACGACCGGGTCGAGTCCCGGGTCCGGGTCCCGTCGACGCGCACTCCCCGCAGCGACATGATGATGATCAGTGCGGCCGCCACGTTGATGCAGGCGTCGGCCACGTTGAACACCGGCCAGTGCGGGAAGCTGAGGAAGTCCACCACGTGCCCCTGGAACGGCGCCGGCTCCCGGAACAACCGGTCCGTCAGGTTCCCGGACACACCGGCGAGCAGGAACCCGAGCGCGAAGGCCCAGCCGACGCTGCCCAGCCGCCGGGCCACCCACACGACCACGACCGCAGCGACGATGGCGATGCAGGTCAGCGCGGCCGTGTAGGACGTCGCCGTGCTGAAGGCGGCTCCGGAGTTGCGGGTGAGGGTGAGGGTGAGGAAGTCTCCGATCACCTGCACCGGTGGGCGGCCGGTGAGGAAGTGGACGGCGAGCACCTTGCTGACCACGTCCACGGTGTAGGCCACCGCCGCAACCACCGCGAACAGCAGCAGACAGCGGCGCCTCCGCCGCTGTCTGCTGTGGGGGGACTCGCCCTCGGTACCGGGGTCGCTGGGCCTCAGCGACGTTCCTCGCGCTGCTTGCATGACAAGCACAGTGTTGCACGCGGGAATGCCATCAGCCTCATCTTGCCGACCGGCTGACCGCAGCTCTCGCAGACGCCGTAGCTGCCGTTGTCGATCCGGGCCAGGGCGTGCTCGGTCTGGGCCAGCATCACCCGGGCGTTGTTGGCCAGCGAGATCTCGTGGTCACGCTCGAACGAGGCGGAACCGACGTCGGCCTGGTCGTTCCCGGCGCCCTCGCCGGCGTCGCGCATCAGGTCGTGCAGCTCCTCCTCGGCGAGGTTGAGCTCGCTGCGCAGCCGCTCGCGCTCGGCGTTGAGCTCACCGCGCACCTGCTCGAGCTCCTTCACGGTCCACGGCTTCTCGTCCGCCTTGACCGCGAGCTTCTTCGCGGTGGCGGGGGCGGTCTTCTTCGAGGTGGCGGAGGCGGTCTTCTTCGTGGCTGCAGTGGTCTTCTTCGTCGCCTGTGTCTGGGTCTTGGTCACGCGCGTTGCCTTCTTCGTTGTCGGCTTCCGTGCGGAAGCCTTCTTGGTGGGCGCCGCGGTCTTCTTCACGGTGCTGCCCGGCCGGGTGCTGCCGGACTTCTTCGCGCCGGTCTTCTTGGCTGCAGCGCTCCTGGCGCTGGACTTCTTGGCTGCTGCCTTGGTGCCGGCGGTCTTCTTGGTCGTCGTGCTCTTGCGTGCAGCAGTCCTACCCGTGGTCTTGGACGACGTCGCCGCGCGGGCTTCGGTCTTCCTCGCGGTCGCTCGTGCCATGACGCGGGCCCCCTTTGTAAAGGCAGAACGTGTGGCGTCCGCCACACAGCGTGCGGAGAGGATATGCCTCACCTGTGCGGGCGGCAACCGACTCGCCCGGCCGTGACTGCCGCGGTGGGATTACCCGGCGGCGACCGGGACGAAACATGACAGAAAACCCCCTGAGATCGGTCGGCGCCATCTGGCAGAATCGAGGTGACGCAAGGTGACGACGGGCCGAGTAGCCCCGTGCACAGCCCAGAGCGACCCGGGGACGGTGGGAGCCCGGGGGTGTTGGCCGGGGTGAAGATCATCCCTGAGCCGCCGGAAGAGCTCCTCGGGCGCCGGCCCGGGGAGGGTAGAACCGGCTGCGGCGCGGCACAACGAGAGGGCGACCCGGCGCGGGTCGCCAAGGAGGGTGGTACCGCGGGAGTGGTCGACGGCCGGTCTCGTCCCTTCACCGAGCAGGAGCCGGCCCGCCGGCCCGTGTCGAAGGACAGACAAAGTTGACCGAGTACCACCCCGTCCCGGCCCAGGTCGACCTGCCCGCCCTCGAGCACGGGGTGCTCGAGCTGTGGCGGGAGCAGCAGACCTTCGAGAAGTCCCTGGAGCGCAACCGCGGAGCCTCCCGGTGGACCTTCTACGAGGGCCCGCCCACCGCCAACGGCATGCCAGGCACCCACCACGTCGAGGCGCGGGTCTTCAAGGACGTGTTCCCGCGGTTCAAGACCATGCAGGGCTACTTCGTCGAGCGCAAGGGCGGCTGGGACTGCCACGGCCTGCCGGTGGAGCTGGCGGTGGAGAAGGAGCTCGGCTTCTCCGGGAAGCAAGACATCGAGGCCTACGGCGTCGCGGAGTTCAACGCGCGCTGCCGGGAGTCCGTGCTGCGGCACGTGGACGCCTTCGAGCAGATGACCGAGCGGATGGGCTACTGGGTCGACACCGAGCGGCCGTACCGCACCATGGACTCCTCCTACGTCGAGTCGGTGTGGTGGGCCCTGAAGCAGATCCATGGCGCCGGCCTGCTGGTCGAGGACTACCGGGTCGCGCCGTACTGCCCGCGCTGCGGCACCGGACTCTCCGACCACGAGCTCGCCCAGGGGTACGAGACCGTCGTGGACCCGTCGGTGTACGTGCGGTTCCCGCTCACCGGCGGGCCGTACGCCGGTCGTGCGAGCCTGCTGGTGTGGACCACGACGCCGTGGACGCTGGTGTCCAACACGGCGGTCGCCGCCCATCCGGAGGTCGACTACGTGGTGGCCTCCGACGGCGCGGAGACGCTGGTGGTCGCACAGCCGCTGTTCGACACGGTGCTCGGTGACGGCTGGACCGTGCAGGACACGGTGACCGGCAAGGACATGGAGCGCTGGGGCTACCAGCGGCCCTTCGAGCTGGTGGGGTTCCCGGAGCCGGCCTGGTTCGTGGTGCTCGGCGACTACGTGACCACCGAGGACGGCACCGGCCTGGTGCACCAGTCCCCCGCATTCGGCGCCGACGACATGGCGGTGTGCCGCCGCTACGGGCTGCCGGTGGTCAACCCGGTGCAGGCGAACGGCCGGTTCGCCGAGGACGTCCCGCTGGTGGGCGGGCAGTTCTTCAAGCACGCCGACACCGACCTGGTCAAGGATCTGCAAAGCCGCGGTCTGCTGTACCGCCACCTGCCCTATGAGCACTCCTACCCGCACTGCTGGCGCTGCCACACCGCGCTGCTGTACTACGCCCAGCCGTCGTGGTACGTCCGCACCACCCAGGCCAAGGACGCCCTGCTCCGGGAGAACGAGCGCACCACGTGGTACCCGGACACCATCAAGTGGGGCCGCTACGGCGACTGGCTGAACAACAACATCGACTGGGCACTGTCCCGCAGCCGCTACTGGGGGACGCCACTGCCGGTCTGGCGCTGCGCCGAGGGCCACCAGACCTGGGTGGCGTCGCTGGCCGAGCTGTCCGAGCTCACCGGCGCCGACCAGTCCGGGCTGGACCCGCACCGCCCGTACGTCGACGAGGTGACCTTCGACTGCCCACAGGCCGACAACGCCACCGTCTGCGGCCGGGAGGCGCGCCGGGTGCCGGAGGTGATCGACGCCTGGTTCGACAGCGGGTCGATGCCCTTCGCGCAGTGGGGCTACCCGCACCTCCCGGGCTCGGAGGAGCGGTTCGCCGAGGCCTACCCCGCCGACTTCATCTGCGAGGCGATCGACCAGACCAGAGGCTGGTTCTACACCCTGATGGCGGTCAACACGCTGGTCTTCGACCGCTCGTCGTACCGCAACGTGCTCTGCCTGGGGCACATCCTGGCCGAGGACGGTCGCAAGATGTCCAAGCACCTGGGCAACATCTTGGAGCCGATGCCGCTGATGGAGCGGCACGGCGCGGACGCGGTGCGCTGGTTCATGGCCGCGAACGGCTCGCCGTGGGCGGCGCGCCGGGTGGGCCACGCCGCCCTGCAGGAGATCGTCCGCAAGGTGCTGCTCACCTACTGGAACACGGTCGCCTTCCACGTGCTCTACGCCCGAGCCGAGCAGTGGGCGCCCGGCGACGAGGTGGCGCCGCTGGCAGAGCGGCCGGTGCTGGACCGCTGGCTGCACGCGGCCACCGCGGGGCTGGTCACCGGGGTGAGCGCCGCACTGGAGGACTTCGACACCCAGCGCGCGGGTGCGCTGCTCAGCCAGTTCGTCGACGACCTGTCCAACTGGTACGTCCGCCGCTCCCGGCGGCGGTTCTGGGAAGGTGACCCGGCCGCCCTGGCCACCTTGCACGACACGCTCGCGACGCTCACCACGCTGATGGCCCCGCTCACGCCGTTCGTCGCCGAGCGGGTGTGGCAGGACGTGGTGCGTCCGGTGGACCCGGCTGCAGCCGAGTCGGTGCACCTGGCGACGTGGCCCACCGCCGACCCCTCCGACCTCGACGAGGGGCTGTCCGAGGCGGTCCGGTTGGCCCGCCGACTCGTCGAGCTGGGTCGGGCCGCGCGGGCCGAGGCGAAGGTGCGGACCCGGCAGCCGCTGCGGCGGGCCCTGGTCGGCACGGCTGCCTGGAGCCGGCTGAGCGAGGAGCTGCGCGCGGAGGTCGCCGACGAGCTGAACGTGGGAGCCGTCGAGCCGCTGTCCGCGGCCGGCGCGGACCTCGTCGACTTCACTGCCAAGGGCAACTTCCGGGCACTGGGCAGCCGGTTCGCCCGGCAGACCCCCCGCGTGGCGGCCGCCATCGCGGCGGCGGACGCGGCCGAGCTGGCCCGCCGTCTGCACGCCGACGGTCGTGCCGAGCTGGACGTCGACGGCGCACGGGTCGAGGTGCTTCCCGAGGAGGTCATCGTCTCCGAGCGACCACGTGAGGGCTGGTCGGTCGTCAACGAGCAGGGCGAGACGGTGGCCCTCGACCTGGAGCTGACCCCGGACCTGGTGCGGGCCGGGCTGGCCCGCGAGGTGGTGCGGCTGGTGCAGGAGGCCCGCAAGAACAGCGGCTTCGACGTCACCGACCGGATCGCGCTGGTCTGGCAGGCCGAGGGCGAGACCGCCGAGGCGATGCGCCAGTACGGCGCGCTGGTCGCCGGCGAGGTGCTTGCCGAGGAGATGCGCGAGGAGCCGCCGGTGCGGCAGCCGACCGCCTCCCCCGACGGGACCCCGACCGGCTCCACGGTCGAGGACACGGAGCTGGGCCTGCGCTTCTCGGTCACCCGACTCTGAGGCACGACATCGGTACGCCGGGAGGCCGGACGTGCGACGAGGCCGGGGCCCCTGGTGGGGTCCTGGCCTCGTCGGTAGCTTGCTCAGCTGGCGTGATCGGCTGGCGTGATCAGCCGTGCTGGGTCTGGCTCTCCTCCTCGTCGCCGAGCAGCGAGCGCAGCCGCTTCGGGCCCTGGTCGGAGGATCCCCCGGCACCCGCCTCGCCGTTCCCGTCGAGAGCCTGCAGCTGCTGCTTGAAGTAGCTGCGCAGCCGGCTGCGGTACTCGCGCTCGAAGGAGCGCAGGTTCTCGACCTCGGCGTTCAGCTTGTCCCGCTCCTTCTCCAGCTCGCCGAACAGCTGCTGGCGACGCTCGGCGGTCTCCGCGTCGAGCATCTGCGAACGGGTCCGGGCGTCGGAGTCCATCCGGTCGGCCTTGGCCTTGGACTCCGACTCCAGCCGCTCCGCCTTGGTGCGGGCCTCGCCGACGATGCGGTCCGCGTTGTCCTTGGCCTCCGAGACCAGCTCGTCGGCGTTGCGGGTAGCGATCTCCAGCAGCCGCGCCGCCGCGCTGGACGCGTCGGCCACCGTGGTCACCTTGATCGTCTCGACCGGCCCCCCGGTCTGCTCCGGTTCCGCCTTCTGCGCGGGCGTCGGCTCCGGCTCGGGCTCGGGCTCCTTCGCCGGCGCCGTGGCCGGCGCGCCGCCCTGCTGCGCGGTGGCGAGCTTCGCCCGAAGATCGTCGTTCTCCCGGGTCAGGCGGGACAGCTCGGACTCGACCTCGTCGAGGAACTGGTCCACCTCGCCCATGTCGTAGCCCTCGCGGAGGCGCACGGGAGTAAAGCGCTTGTTGCTCACGTCCTCAGGCGTCAGCGGCATGACCTCACCTTTGAATTCCTCGTCGTCGTTGCGGCAGTCACTGCCGCCGTCCGGCCTACCGTACTCCGCGGCGGGGGCTCGTCAGCAACAGGCCGTGACATTCTCGTCAGCCGAGTTTATCGCCGCACGCACCCCTCTGTTCACAAAAGGAAGGACCTCACCAGGATCAACAACAGGTAGCACGCGACGATCACGATCAGGAAGCTGGTGTCGAGCGCGACCGCCCCCAGCCGCAGCGGCGGAACGAACCGGCGCACGAACATGATCGGCGGGTCGGTGATGGTGTACACGGTCTCGAGCACGACGAGGATCACCCCGTGCGGCTGCCACGACCGGGCGAAGACCTGCACCCAGTCGACGATGAAGCGCACGAACAGCAGCGCCAGGAACAACCACAAGACCAGATACAGGATCTGGCCGATGACGTTGACCACCACGGCCGGAGCCTAACTCTGGTTGAAGAACCCGCCCTCGGCGATGCGCTGCTTGTCCTCCGCCGCCACACTCACGTTGGGCGGGCAGAGCAGGAAGACCTTGTTGGTGACCCGCTCGATGGTGCCCCGCACCGCGAAGATCAGGCCGGCCGCGAAGTCCACCAAGCGCTTGGCGTCGGCGTCGTCCATCTCGGAGAGGTTCATGATCACGGGCACGCCTTCACGGAAGTTCTCCCCGATCGTGCGGGCCTCGTTGTAGGTGCGCGGATGCAGCGTCGTGATCCGCGACAGCTCGGTCACCACGCCGGTCGGCCCGGACGCGGGACCCTGCTGGGCACGACGCCGCTCGGCGATGTTGGCCACCGCCGGCGGGCGAGCGGACTCGGCATGCTCGGCCTCCTCGGAGCGACGCGGCTCGTCATAGTCGTAGTACTCCTCGTCGTAGCGGTCGGTGTCCTCGAGCAGGCCAAGGTAGACACCCATCTTGCGCATCGCGCCGCCCATGCTCCTGCCTCCCGATACCTCTGCGCCCCCGGGTGGGACGCTGCTACGTGGCCGACCCTACCCGAGCGCCGGTCTGGGGCCGAGTATCGCGCTGCCAATCCGAACGTGTGTCGCACCGGCCGTCAGCGCGGCCTCCAGGTCGCCGCTCATCCCGGCCGAGACCCAGGTCGCGGAGCCGTCCACCGCGCGCACCTGCTCGGCGACCCGGACCAGGCCGGCGAAGGCCGGAGCGGGGTCCGCGTCCAGGGGGGCGACCCCCATCACCCCCCGCAACCGCAGCCCTTCGGCTGCGGCCAGCTGCTCGGCCAGCGGGAGCACGTCCGCGGGGGCCGCACCGCTGCGTCCGGTGTGCGAGTCCGGGTCCGGGTCGAGGTCGACCTGCACCAAGGCGTCGAGCACCCGGTCGGCCTGCCGCGCCCCTCGCGCCAGCCTGGCCACCAGCGAGCCGCGGTCCACCGACTCCACCACGTCGGCGTACCGGGCGACGGCCGCCGCCTTGTTGCTCTGCAGGTGGCCGATGAAGTGCCAGCGCAACCGAAGGTCGCCGCACTCCTCGGCCTTGGCGACCGCCTCCTGGTGCCGGTTCTCCCCCACGTCTCGCACCCCGAGGTCTGCGAGCAGCCGCACGTCGGAGGCGGGGAAGAACTTGGTGACCACGGTCAGCGTGACCTCGGCCGGATCACGGCCGGCGGCCGCACAGGCGGTAGCGATCCGCTCCCGCACCTGCTGCAGGTGACTGTCCAGCTCGGCGCGCCGGTCCCCGGTCACGGGCGCAGCCAGATCAGTCCGGCCAGCCGACCCGACGCCTGGCCCTGCCGCCGGTAGGAGAACAGGTCCTCGCTCTCCCGGGTGCAGCGGGACACGTCCTCGATCTCCACCCCGGCGGCGGCCAGCTGGGCGCGCACGCCGGCGCCGATGTCGAGGGAGGGCGTGCCCCAGGAGGTGGTCGCGAACGTCTCGGGAACCACCGCTGCCACCTCGCTGCGCAGGGACTCGGGGACCTCGTAGCAGGCCCCGCACACGTGCGGACCCACCCAGCCGCGGATCTGGTCCGCGCCGAGCGCGCGCATCACCTCGACGGCGCGCGGCACCACTGCGGCGGCCACCCCGGGCCGTCCGGAGTGCACGGCTCCGACGATCCCGGCGTCCGGGTCGGCGAGCAGCACCGGCACGCAGTCGGCGGCACGGACCATCAGCAGCACGCCCGGCTGCGAGGTCACCAGGGCGTCCCCGACCGGCGGGTCGGCGGCGTCGCCCCGGGACGGGATGGCCTCGTCCGGACCGACCACCACCACGTGGTTCCCGTGCACCTGTCGGATGCCGACCACCGGCGGCTCCTGGCCGGTGAGCGCCACCACTGCTCTGCGGCGGTTCTCGGCGACCGCCGCCGGGTCGTCCCCGCCGGACGCGGCCAGGTTCAGCGCGGCGAACTCTCCACTGCTGACCCCGCCGTGCCTGTCGGTGAACCCCAGCTGCACGCGGCCCCGCTCGGAGCGGAAGGCGAACACGCGGCTACTTCAAGAAGTCGGGCACGTCCAGGTCGTCGTCGAACTGGACCTGTCGGGGGGGCCGTACCGGCTGCTGCGGCTGCGGGCGCTGCTGCGGCTGCTGGCTGGGCACGCCGCTGCCGTGGCTCTCACCACCTCGTTCGGGGCCTCGCTCCCCACCTCGCTCGGGGCCGGCGCTCTGGCGCGCGCTGCCCGCGGGCGAGCCGGCGACCGGGCGGCCGGCTCCCTGCGACGGCTCCTGGCCGGGGCGTGCGGCGCCCGCGCCGGGCCCGGCGTTCCCGCCGGCGGCCCTGCCCGGGTCGCTCTGCTCGGGTCGCTTCGCCTCGGGCTCCCGGCGCAGCACCGTGCCGTTGTCGCGACGCTTGGGCATCCCGCCGTCGAAACCGGCCGCGATCACGGTGACCCGCACCTCGTCGCCGAGGGCGTCGTCGATGGTGGCACCGAAGATGATGTTGGCCTCCGCGTGGGCCGCCTGGGACACCAGCGCGGCGGCCTCGTTGATCTCGAACAGGCCGAGGTCGGAGCCTCCCGCGATGGACAGCAGCACGCCGTGCGCGCCGTCGATCGAGGCCTCCAGCAGCGGGCTGGACACCGCCATCTCCGCGGCGGCCACCGAGCGGTCCTCCCCGCGGGCCGAGCCGATGCCCATCAGCGCCGAGCCGGCGTTGGACATCACGGACTTCACGTCCGCGAAGTCGAGGTTGATCAGTCCGGGGGTGGTGATCAGGTCCGTGATGCCGGAGACACCTTGCAGCAGCACCTGGTCGGCCTGCTTGAACGCGTCGAGCACCGACACGTTGCGGTCGCTGATGGACAGCAACCGGTCGTTGGGGATCACGATCAAGGTGTCCACCTCGTCGCGCAGGCCGGAGATGCCCTCCTCGGCCTGGTTGGCGCGGCGCCGGCCCTCGAAGGCGAACGGCCGGGTGACCACACCGATGGTCAGCGCCCCGAGCGAGCGGGCGATCCGGGCCACCACGGGGGCGCCGCCGGTGCCGGTGCCACCGCCCTCACCGGCGGTCACGAAGACCATGTCGGCGCCCTTGATGACCTCCTCGATCTCCTCGGCGTGGTCCTCGGCGGCCTTGCAGCCGGTCTCCGGGTTGGCGCCGGCACCGAGGCCCCGGGTCAGCTCGCGCCCGATGTCGAGCTTCACGTCGGCGTCGCTCATCAGCAACGCCTGCGCATCGGTGTTGATCGCGATGAACTCCACGCCCTTGAGCCCGACCTCGATCATCCGGTTGACGGCGTTGACGCCACCACCACCGATACCCACGACCTTGATCACGGCCAGGTAGTTCTGCGGTGCTGCCACGGCAGTGCCTCTCGCTGTTGAGCTGGCCGGTCGGGTGCTGCCCCTGGGGGTGCTCGTGCAGGCCAGACGGGTGTACGTCGGTGGGGAAGTCGCCGAGGTCGAAAACCCTAACCCTGAAGTAGAGGGTTATAGTTATGTCAACCTCGAACTGCAAGACAACGTAGGTGATCGGATCTCGGCGATACAAGCAACACGCGGAGCGCCACGCCCACTTTCCGAATCGGGTCGCCGATCGGCTGCGCAGGGACCGCGGATCAGGGCCGGATGGCAGGCCGGCTGGGCACGCTGACGTCGTAGAAGCTGGCCTTGTGCTGCAGCAGCACGGCGACCACCTTCGCCTTGTCCGCCGAGCGGTCCGCACTCCCCCAGAGCACGGTGCGACCGTCCCGCAGGCGCAGCGAGATGTCGTCGATGGTGCGCACGTCGACGTGCCGGACCTTCGCGGCCAGCGCGGGCGGCAGGGCGCGCACCACCTTCGCGGCCTCGGCGAGCGCGTCGGCCCGGGTGTGCTTCCCGGCACGCACCAGGGGCAGGCCGGCGGGTCGTGAGGAGTACCGCCGGAACAGCACTCCGCCGGCGGACAGCCCCTGCAGCACGCCACCGCGGCGCACCACGGCAACCGGCACCCGCTCGTGGACGTCGATGCGGATCGCGTGCGGCCAGCTGCGGGAGACCTGAACCCCCTGCACGGGTCTCAGCGCCCGTACGCGGGCGGCCACCGCGCCGAGGTCCACCCCGGCAAGCGGCCGGCCCAGGGGCACCGCCGCGGCCTTGCGGACCTGGGCGGTGCTGAGCACCGAGTTGCCGTCCACCTCCACCCTGGAGACGGCGAACACCGAGGAGAAGAACAGCAGCCACAGCACCGCGACGGTGACCGCCAGCGCCAGCGCACCCACCAGCGCGGTGCGCCACGCCAACCAGCGGCGGGCCCACTGGCGGCGGGAGAACTGCCTGCGCGCGATCCGGACGGTGCGCTCCTCGTCGGGCGCGGCGGTGCTGCTACTCCTCGGCATCTGCCGCTCCTTCCCCACGGTCGGCGAGCAGGGCCAGCACCTCCGGACCCACCTGGGTCACGTCACCGGCCCCCAAGGTGAGCACCACGTCGCCGGGCCGGGCCCGCTCGGCCAGCCGGGTCGCGGTCTGCGCCCAGGACGGCTCGAAGAGCACCTGGGAGGCGGGCAGCGGGACGTGCGCGGCGACCAGCCGCCCGTCGACGCCGGGCTCGGGGTCCTCGCGGGCGAGGTAGACGTCCATCACCACCACCTGGTCCGCCGCGCCGAGCGCCTCGCCCATCGCGGCACCGAAGATCCGGGTCCGCGACACCAGGTGCGGCTGGAAGGCGACCACCACCTGTCCCGTGCCCGCGAGCGCCCGAGCGGCCTGGAGGTCTCCGGCGATCTCCTTGGGGTGGTGGGCGTAGCTGTCGTAGACCCGGATTCCGGCCACCTCGCCCTTGAGCTCCATCCGGCGTCTGGTGCCGGTGTAGGACTCCAGCCCGGCCTTGAGCGCCTCGAAGCCGTGGCCGAGGGCGAGGCCGGCCGCGAGGGCGGCGAGCGCGTCCAGCACGTAGTGGCGGCCGGGGATCCGCAGCGTGAGGGTGCCGAGCCGGGTGTCGTCGCGGAGCACCGTGAACGTGGAGGTGCTGCCGGCGAAGTGCAGCTCGTCGGCGCGCAGGTCGGCCCGGGCGCTCTCCCCGACCCCGACCACGCGCAGCCCGGTGCCGCGCGCCCGCTGTGCCAGGTCGGCCGCACCCGGGTCGTCGATGCAGGCGACCAGGAAACCACGGGGGTCGATCCGGTCCGAGAACCGGTCGAAGGCGGCGCGGTAGGCGGCCTCGGTGCCCCAGTTGTCGAGGTGGTCGGCCTCCACGTTGGTCACGACGGCAGCGAACGGTGAGTACACCAGGAACGCACCGTCGCTCTCGTCCGCCTCGGCGACGAACAGCTCACCCGTGCCGTCGTGGGCGTTCTCCCCGGAAGCGGTGAGCTCACCTCCGATCGCGAACGAGGGATCGGCTCCAGCGTGCTGGAGGGCCACGGTCAACAGCGAGGTGGTGGTCGTCTTCCCGTGCGTGCCGGCGACCGCGACCACCCGGCGTCCCTGCATCACCGACCAGAGGGCTGCCGAGCGGGGCAGCAGCCGCAGGCCCTGACGCTGGGCGTCCACCACCTCGGGGTTGTCCTCGCGGACCGCGGTGGAGACCACCACGGTGTCGACGTCCTGGACGTGTGCGGCGTCATGACCGACGAAGCAGCGCGCCCCGAGTGCACGCAGCGCCTCGAGCACCCCCGAGCCCTTGGCGTCGCTGCCGCTGACGGGGATACCACGGGCGAGCATGATCCGCGCGATCCCGGACAGGCCGGCGCCGCCGATGCCGACGAAGTGCACCCGACCCAGCCGTTCGGCGGGCAGCAGCTGGTCGGGGACGGGGACGATCACCGCACGATCACCGGAGCCTCATCGCGCTGCAACCGTCACCATCCGGGCCAGCTTCTCGTCAGCGTCGCGGGGGATCAGCCCCGACGCGGCCGCCGACATCGTGGCCAGCCGTTGCCCGTCGCGGAGCAGGTCGGGCAGCGTGCCCGCCACCCATTCCGGGGAGAGCGCCTCGTCCGCCACCATCAGCGCCCCACCGGCGTCCACGACCGGCCGGGCGTTGAGCGACTGCTCGCCGTTGCCGTGCGGGAGCGGGACGAAGACCGCCGGCAGACCCACCGCCGCGGCCTCGGTCACGCTGCTCGCGCCGGCCCGGCACACCGTCAGGTCCGCCGCGGCGTAGGCGAGGTCCATCCGGTCCACGTAGGGAAGGACGACGTACGGCGGGTCGCCGTCACGCCGGTGCACCGCCACCTCCCCGGACGGGCCGGCCACGTGCAGCACCTGCACCCCGGCGTCCGCCAGGGCGCGCTGCGCACCCGCCACCGCCTGGTTGAGCCGGCGTGCCCCCTGGGAGCCGCCGGTGACCAGCAGCGTCGGCCGCTTCGGGTCCAGCCCGAAGGTGGTGCGTGCCTCCTCCCGGACGGCGGCCCGGTCCAGGGTCGAGACCATCCGGCGGATCGGAAGCCCGACGTAGTGGGCATGGGCCAGCGGGGTGTCCGGGAAGCTGACCGCGACGTGCGGGGTCAGCCGCGCGCCGAGGCGGTTGGCGAGGCCGGGGCGGGCGTTCTGCTCGTGGATCACCACCGGGATCCGCCGACGGCGGGCGGCCAGGTAGACCGGGGTGGACACGTAACCGCCGAAGCCGACCACGACGTCCGGGCGCAGCCGGTCCAGCACCGCCTGAGTGGCCCGGACCGCGGCCGCCAGCCGGGCCGGCACCAGCGCGAGGTCCTTGGAGGGCCTGCGGGGCAACGGCACCGGCGGGATCAGCTCGAGCGGGTAGCCGGCCTCCGGGACGACCCGCACCTCCAGCCCCCATGCGGTGCCGAGCGCGGTCACCTCCACGTCGGGGTCGAGCCGGCGAAGCGCATCGGCGGTGGCCAGCAGCGGGGAGGTGTGCCCGGCCGTCCCTCCCCCGGCAAGCAGCACCTTCATCACAGCCTCCCCTTCGGCCCCCGGGCGGTGACCCCGGCCGCGCGCCGGCGCTTGCGGTCACGCAGCGCGGCGGCAGCGCCCGGCTCGGACCGGGCGAACGACATCAGCAGGCCGAGCGCCACCAGGGAGGGCAGCAACGCGGAGCCGCCGTAGGAGACCAGCGGCAGAGGCAGCCCGATGACCGGGAACAGCGCCAGCACCATGCCGATGTTGATGATCATCTGGACGGTCAGCCAGATGGTGATGCCGGCGGCCATGTAGCGCACGAACGGGTCGCGGGTACGCACCGCCACCCGGATTCCGGCGTACGCGATGGTGAGGAACAGCGCGAGCACCAGCAGCGTCCCGACCAGCCCGAGCTCCTCCCCCAGCACGGCGAAGATGAAGTCGGTGTGCGCCTCGGGAAGGTTCCCCCACTTCTGCACGCTCGCCGAGATGCCCTTGCCCAGCACCCCACCGCTGGACATGGCCAGGATGCCGTGCGCCGCCTGCCACCCGGCGCCCTGGTAGTCCTTGAACGGGTTGGAGAACGTGGTCAGCCGCGTGAGCCGCTCGGGGCTGGTGACGGCGAGGTAGCCGGCGAGCAGGGCGACCACGGACAGCGAACCGGCGAACACCCGGAGCGGCGCACCGACCACCCACAGCATCCCGAGCACGATGGCGAACAGCACCAGGGCGGTGCCCAGGTCGCTCTGCCAGAGCACCAGCAAGATGACCAGGCCTGTCACCGGCACCATCGGGATCAGCACGTGCCGCCAGTCGTCGAGCAGCTTCTCCTTGCGGGCGTAGAGATCCGCGCACCACAAGATCATGGCGAGCTTGGCCAGCTCGGAGGGCTGCAGCGTGAGCGGGCCGAGGGCCAGCCAGTTCCGGTTGCCGTTCACGCTGAACCCGAGTCCGGTCTGGGTCAGGTAGATCAGCACGAGGGAGACCAGCAGGGCCGGCCAGGCGAGGGCGCGCAGCGCCCGCTGTGGCAACCGGGCGGCCACCAGCGTGATCGGCAGGGCCAGCCCCACCCAGGTCAGCTGCTTGAAGAACACGTGGTAGCTGCTGCCGTAGGTGCGGTAGGAGTACACGCTGGAGGCACTGAGCACCATCATCAGGCCGATGGTGAGCAGCAGCGTCACGGCGCCGAGCAGCAGGTAGTACGACGTGAGGGGGCGCTCGAGCAGCTGTCCCACCGAGTCCTTGGTGGCCCGCAACCATGCGACGAAGGGACTGCGGCCCGCCTGTCGACCGGTCGCCGAGCCTGTCGTGCTGGTCACATCTGGCCCTTCCACCCTGCTGGCCGCGGAGCCGTCCCTACCGTCCGCGCAGCCGGCGCACCGACTCCGCGAAGGCGTCTCCGCGGGCACTGTAGTTCACGAACATGTCCATGGACGCGCACCCCGGAGCCAGCAGCACGGTGTCGCCCGGAGAGGCGAGGTCGGCTGCCGCCGCGACCACGCGGTCCATGACAGAAGTGTCCCCGCCCTCCACATCGATGACCGGCACATCCGGGGCGTGTCGCGAAAGGGCGGCGGCGATGACTCCCTTGTCCTGCCCGAGCAGGACCACGCCCCGCAGCCGGCCCCGCACCGACCGGACCAGCTCGTCGAACGAGGCACCCTTGGCCAGCCCTCCGGCGATCCAGACCACCGGGTCGTGCGCATCCAGCGCGGCGGCCGCGGCGTGCGGGTTCGTCGCCTTGGAGTCGTCGATGTAGCTCACCCCGTCGACGGTGGCCACCTCGGCGATGCGGTGCCCGTCGGGCACGAACGAGGCCAGCCCGTCGCGCACCGCGGTCGACGGCACCCCGACCGACCGGGCCAGCGCGGCCGCGGCCAGCGCGTTGGCCACGAAGTGCGGGGCGTCGGTGGCCAGGTCGCCCACCGTGCACAGCTCGGCCGCGGTGGTCGCCCGCTCCTCGACGAACGCACGGTCCGCCAGCACCCCGTCGACCACGCCGAGCATCCCCAGGTCCGGCACGCCCAAGGTGAAGCCGATCGCCCGGGCGCCTTCTTGGACGTCGGCCTCCCGGACGAGCCGCTCGGTGACCGGGTTGGCGACGTTGTAGACGCAGGCACTGCGCACCCGCTCGTAGATGCGGCCCTTGTCGGCGGCGTACTCCGCCATGGAGGGGTACCAGTCGAGGTGGTCCTCGGCCACGTTGAGCACGGCGGCGGACTCCGCGGCCATCGAGTGCGTGTAGTGCAGCTGGAAGCTGGACAGCTCGACGGCGTAGACGGCGTACGGCTCCGGGTCCATCACCGCCTCCACGATCGGCAGCCCGACGTTGCCGCAGGCGATGCTGGAGAGCCCGGCAGCCCGCAGCACGGCGTCCAGCATCTGCACCGTGGTGGTCTTGCCGTTCGTGCCGGTCAGGCACAGCCAGACGCCCGGGCGCTCAGGGTCCCGGACCCGCCAGGCGAGCTCCACCTCGCCCCAGACCGGGATCCCGGCGGCGCGGGCCGCCGCGACCAGCGGGGCGGTGGGGCGTACCCCCGGGGACGTGACCACGAGGTCGACCGGCTCCGGGAGCCGGTCGGTGGCTCCCGCGCCGACGCGCACCTCGGCCCCGAGGATCTCCAGCAGATGCGCCTTCTCCTGCTGCTCGTCCGTGGCGGTGTCGGCCAGCACGGTGACCTGGGCACCGAGGTGCTGCAGCGTGTCGGCGGCGGCGAACCCGGAGACCCCGATGCCGATGACCACGGCACGGACCTGCTCCCACGAGTCCTGGCGCCCCAGCCGGGACAGCTCGCTCATGACCCGGAGACCCACTCGGCGTAGAAGATGCCGAGCCCGGCCGCGACGCAGATCCCGGTGATCAGCCAGAACCGGATCACCACGGTGATCTCGTCCCAGCCCTTCAGCTCGAAGTGGTGGTGCAGCGGCGCCATCCGGAACATCCGCCGTCCGCCGGTGATCTTGAAGTACCCCACCTGCAGGATCACCGAGAGGGTCTGGATCACGAACAGCCCGCCCAGGATCGCCAGCAGGAACTCGGTGTGGGTCAGGATCGCCATCCCCGCCAACGTGCCGCCCAGGGACAACGACCCGGTGTCACCCATGAAGATCTTCGCGGGCGAGGCGTTCCACCACAAGAAGCCGAAGCAGGCTCCCGTGAGCGCCGCGGCCACCACTGCGAGGTCCAGCGGGTCCCGCACGTCGTAGCACTTGGGGCCGGGGTTCAGCTCGCACCACTGGTTGTTCTGCCAGATGTTGACCAGCGTGTAGGCGCCGAACACCATCGTCGAGGCACCGGCTGCGAGCCCGTCGAGGCCGTCGGTGAGGTTCACGGCGTTGCTGGCCCCGGAGATCAGCAGCAGGAAGAACACCACGGCTACGGCGGTGGGCATGGTCCAGCCCGGGAGGTCCCGGATGAAGGAGATCGAGTGCGAGGCGGGGGTCCGGCCGGCCACGTCGTCGGGGAACGAGAGAGCGAGCCAGCCGAAGATGACCGCGACGACCACCTGGCCGACCAGCTTCGCCTTGCTGCGCAGGCCGAGGCTGCGCTGCTTGGCGACCTTGATGTAGTCGTCGAGGAACCCCACGGTGCCCAGCCCGACCAGCAGGAAGAGCAGCAGCAAGGCCGACACGGTGGGCGTCTCCCCGGCGATCAGCTTGGCCAGGAAGTAGGCGACCACCACCGAGACGATGATGACCAGCCCCCCCATCGTCGGCGTGCCGCGCTTGGTGTGGTGGGTGGTCGGCCCGTCGTCGCGGATCAGCTGGCCGTAGCCCTTGGCCACCAGGATCCGGATGGCGACCCGGGTGCCGAGCAGCGTGAGGAACAGCGCCAGCGCACCGGCCAGCAGAATGGCTTTCATCGGCCGGTGCCCTCCTTCGCGGTCCGGTCAGGGGTCTCGGCCAGCACCGCGGCAGCCACCTTGCCCAGCTGCACCGCGTTGGACGCCTTGAACAGCACCACGTCCCCTCCGCGCAGGTGCGCGCGCAGCCAGCCCAGGGCGGCTTCGGCATCCGGCACGAAGACGGACTCGTTCCCCCAGGACCCCTCCAGTGAGGCGCCCAGGTGGATGGGCCTGGCCGGCTCCCCGACCACGAGCAGCTGATGGATGTCGAGGCGGACCGCCAGCCGTCCCACCGCGTCGTGCTCGTCGGTGCTCGAGGGGCCGAGCTCGCGCATCTCCCCGAGCACCGCGATGGTGCGGGCGTCCGGACGGCTGCGCCCGATGGCGGCCAACGCCTTGAGACCGGCTCGCATCGAGTCGGGGTTGGCGTTGTAGGCGTCGTCGATGACGGTCACCCCGTCCGCGCGTTGGTGCACCTCCATCCGTCCCCGGGAGAGCGCGCCGACCTCGCGCAGGGAGGCGCCGACCGCTTCGAGGTCGAGGCCGAGCGCCAGTGCGGCGGTCGCTGCTGCGGCCGCGTTCACGGCGTGGTGCTCACCGAGCAGCTTCATCTGCACGTGCGTCGTCGCGGTCGGGGTCACCAGGTCGAAGCGGGGCCGGCCGAGCTCGTCGAGGCCGACGGACTCCAGGCGTACGTCGACGTCCGGACCGGTGCCGTAGGTGCGCACCTGCGCGGCCGTGCGTGAGGCCATGGCGGCCACCCTCGGGTCGTCGGCGTTGAGGACCGCGACCCCCTCCGCCCCCAGCGCCTCCACGATCTCGCCCTTCGCCTCGGCGATGGCCTCCTGGCTGCCGAACTCCCCGAGGTGCGCCTTGCCCACGTTGAGCACCAGGGAGACGTCCGGTCCGGCCACCTGGCACAGGGCTCGGATGTGGCCGATGCCGCGGGCACCCATCTCCAGGACGAGGTACTCGGTGCCCGGCTCGGCGCGCAGCACCGTCAGCGGGAATCCGAGCTCGTTGTTGAACGAGCCGACGGTGGCGACCGTCGTACCGGCACCGCTCAGCACCTGGGCCAGCAGGTCCTTCGTGCTGGTCTTGCCCTGGGACCCGGTGAGCGCGACCACCCTGGTCCGGTCCAGCCGGTCGATGACGTGGTGGGCCAGCTCCGCCAGCGCCTCCTGGACGTCGTCGACCAGCACCGCCGGGGCACCGACGGGCTGCGAGCCGAGGACCGCGGCCGCGCCGCCCTCGACCGCGGTGACCGCGTAGTCGTGGCCGTCGACCCGCTCGCCGGCCACGGCTACGAACAGCCCGCCGGGCTCGGGACTCCTGCTGTCCAGGAACGCCGGTCCGGTCACCCGGACTCCTTCGTCCGCGTGCACCGAACCACCGACGACCTGGGCGATCTCGGTGAGCGTCATCGGGATCATCGGGCCGCCAGCTCCTCGCGCAGCACGTCGCGGTCGTCGAACTCGTGCACCACCCCGTTGACCTGCTGGCCGCGCTCGTGCCCCTTGCCGGCGACGATCACCGTGTCGCCGGAGCGGCTCAGCGAGACCGCGAGCCGGATGGCGGCCCGCCGGTCGCCGACCTCGTGCAGCTCGGCACGCTCGGCCTCCGGCACCCCCCGGGCCCCGGCGAGCATCGTCGCGCGGATCGCGGCGGGGTCCTCGGTCCTCGGGTTGTCGTCGGTCACCACCAGCACGTCGGCGAGCCCCGCGGCGACCTCCCCCATGAGCGGCCGCTTCCCGGGGTCCCGGTCGCCGCCGGCACCCAGCACGATGACCAGACGTCCCGTCGTCTGCGCCCGCAGTGCCCGCAGCGCGGCGGCGACCGAGTCCGGCTTGTGCGCGTAGTCGACCACGGCCAGGAAGTCCTGCCCCTGCTCGACGCGCTCCAACCGGCCCGGGACCCCGGTGACCTGGCCCATGGCCTCTGCGGCCCGGGCCGCGTCGAGGCCGCTCTCCCCCAGCGCCGCGATCGCGCACAGCGCGTTGGCGACGTTGAAGTCGCCGGGCAGCCGGACGGTGGCCGGGAACGCGTGCCCGTCAGGGGTGTGGACGGTGAACTGGGAGCCGGTGGGGCCGGTCACCACGTCGCGGGCGGTCCAGTCCGCCTCCGCGCCCAGGGCGGAGTAGGTCCGGACCGGGATCATGCTGTCCTCCACGAGGCGCCGACCATACTCGTCGTCGACGTTGACCAGGCCGCGTCGGGCCCGGTCCGGGGTGAACAGGGACGCCTTGGCGCGGTAGTAGTCCTCCATGTCGGCGTGGAAGTCGAGGTGGTCGCGGCCGAGGTTGGTGAACGCCGCCACGTCGTAGCGGACCCCGTCCACCCGGCCCATCACCAGGGCATGGCTGGACACCTCCATGACGCACGCGCGCACCGCGCGCTCCCGCATCACCGCGAACAGCGCGTGCAGGTCGGGCGCCTCGGGAGTGGTCAGCGTGCCGGCCAGGTCCAGACCGCCGATCCGGGTGCCGACGGTCCCCACCACGGCGCCGCGCACCCCGGCCACGGTCAGCGCCCCCTCGGCCAGCCGGGTGGTGGTGGTCTTCCCGGCGGTGCCCGTGACGGCCACGAGGCGCAGGTCCGCGGCCGGGTTTCCGTACAACGCCGCCGCGAGCCGGCCCAGCACCGCGCGGGGGCGCTCGACGACGAGCACCGGGACCCCGAGCCCGGCGCAGGGCTCGGCTCCCGGCGGGTCGGTGAGCACGGCGAGCGCGCCCGCCGCGACCGCAGCGGCGGCGTACTCGGCGCCGTGGACGCGCGACCCGGGCAGCGCTGCGTAGAGGTCCCCCGGCCGGACGCTCTGCGAGCTCAGCGTCAGGCCCGTCACGACGCAGCCCGGGTCGGCGTTGCGCATCTCCACCAGGTCGTCGGAGAGCCATCCGGTCACCGTCCGCAGCGGGGTCTGCGGCGGCTCCGCCGGGCGCACCGGGATCACGTCTGACACGCCGAGAGGCTACCCGGACTCACCATTCGAGCGGGATCTTGGGTGGCCTGGCGCCGGTCGGCGGCACGCCGTACTTCTGCAGCAGGTAGGTCATCACCTTCTTGACCACCGGCCCCGCCACGGTGCTGCCGAACCCTCCGTTGCGGGGGTTCTGCACCACCACGTAGACCAGGAAGCGCGGGTTCGGCGCGGGCGCGAAACCGACGAACGACACCGTGTAGGTGCCGTCGTAGCAGTGGCACTTCTGGTTCACGCGCTGCGCGGTGCCGGTCTTGCCGGCCAGCTGGTAGCCGGGGATCGCCGTCAGCGGAGCGGTCCCTCCCGGCCGGGTCACCGTCTCCATCATCTTGGTGACCTGCGCGGCGGTCCTGGCGCTGACCACCCGGTGCCGTTTGGCGGTGGCGGAGCCGACAACCTGCCCGTTCGACGTGGTGGCCCGTCCCTTGACGATGCTCGGGGCGACGTAGACGCCACCGTTGGCGACGGTGTTCACGGCCGCGGCCATCTGGACGGCGCTGACCGCGACGCCCTGGCCGAAGGCGATGTTGTCCTTGTTGATCTGCCGCCAGCTGCGCCACGGGGGGAGCACACCGGCCGACTCGCCGTTGACCCCCAGGTCGGTGGGCGACCCGAGCCCGAACTTGCGCAGGTAGCCGTAGAGCCGCCGCGAGGCGAACTGCCGGTCCGCGATCACCATGCCGATGTTCGAGGACTTCGCCAGCACACCGGTCAGGGTCAGGTGCCAGGTGCCGTGCGCGACGTCGTCGTGGATGTAGTGGTCGTCCGACTTGACCATCGGCGGCACCACGATCTTGGTGCGCGGAGTCACCTTGTGCGCGTTGATCAGCGCTGAGCTGGTCAGCACCTTCTCGACCGAGCCCGGCTCGTAGACGTCGCGCACGGCCCGGGAGCCGAGGTCGCCCGCAGGCGCGGCCGACGGGTTGTTGGCGTCGAAGGTCGGGTAGTCGGCGAGCGCGAGCAGCTCCCCGGTGTGGGTGTCCATGACCACAGCGGAGCCCGACTCGGCGTTCGCCCCCTGGACGGCGTCCCGGAGCGCCCGCTGCGCGTACCACTGCACGTCACGGTCGATGGTCAGGTGCAGGTCGTGGCCTGGCTTGGGAGGGGTGACGCTGTTGTCACCGAGAGGGATGCGGTTGCCACCGCTCTCGGTGTAGGTGGCCCTTCCGTTCTTGCCGGTGAGCCACTTGTTGAACACCAGCTCCTCACCGTCGCCTGGCTGGTTCAGGTCGTTCATGAACCCGACGACGTTGGCGGCCACATCGTGTGCCGGGTAGTCGCGCAACGGGTCGCGGCGGGTGGTGACGCCGCTGAAGCCCTTCGCGTCGATGGCCTGCACCACCGATCTGGCCTGGGCGGCCGGCACCCGACGCGCGATGTACTGGAACTGGGTGTGCGGGGCCTGGAGCCGCTGAAGGGTGGCGAAGTAGTCCAGGTGCAGCCGGTGCGCCAGGATCGTCGCGATCGCCGGGGCGTGCGCGGTCGTCAGGGTCGGGTCGGCGACGATCATCTGGCCGTCCACCGACTCTGCCAGCGGCACGCCGTTGCGGTCGGTGATGGTGCCCCGGGTGGCGGGGAGGGTCACATGGACCAACCCCTCGGCCTGCGCCCGGGCGGCGTACGCCTGCGCGTCGATGCCCTGCAGCTCGAACAGCCGCACGGCGAAGACCGAGAGCACCATGGCGATGAGGAGGAAGCCGATCCGCAGCCGCAGCAGGCTGGCGCCGCGCAGCGAGCGCCACGGCCTCCTACGGCGACGTGTGCGGCCCGAGCTCCGCGGCGCGCCGGGCCGCCTGCTCCGGGTCAATGCGTGCTCCCCTGCTGCCGGTGGTGAGCCCCCTTTCTACCTGGACTCTGCTGCGGATCTGCGGAGGCCGCGCCGTGGTGGCCGGAGCCATCTGCCGAGGACGCGGTGACCACGATCGGCGGCGGCTGCAGGTCCGCCGGCTTGCGCGCCGGAAGCGGGTTGATCCGGATGGCGTCGGCGGGGCTCGCCGGGGCCGGCTTGCCGAGCACCTTGCCGTCGGAGAGCCGGAGGAAGGCCGGGTCGGAGGGCGGCAGCATGCCGAGTGCCTTGGCGCGCTCGGCCAGCCGCTGCGGCGCCCGCAGCCGCGCGAGGTCGAGCTGCAGCGCCTGGGCCTTCGCGTCGAGCATGTTGGCCCGCTGCTCCATGGAGGTCGCGGTGAAGGACGCCTGCTGCAACGAGGTGTCGAACAGCAGCAGCCCCCCGATGCCGCAGACCAGCACCAGGGAGACCAGCACCAGGAACGGCACCCGCGGCGCCTTCTGGGTCTGTCTCGGTACGACGGTGAGCCGGGCGCGGGCGACGGCCGCTTCAGCGAAGCGGGGTACCCGGCCGCGGACCGGGCTGACGGATGAGCTCATGCGGGGCCCCCTTGCAGGTGCGTGCGACGGGCGGGTGGGGCGGTCATCAGGCCACCGCCCCAGGAGCGGGGTGGACGCGTTCGACGGCGCGCAGGCGGACCGAGGCCGCGCGTGGGTTCTCGCGGGCCTCCTCGGCGGATGCCTTCTCCGCGCCGCGGGTGAGCAGGCGCAGCGCCGGTTCGTGGCCCTCGGGCACGAACGGCAGGTCGGGTGGGACGTCGGTGCTGGTGTACTCGGCGAACACCTGCTTGGTCAGCCGGTCCTCGAGGGAGTGGTAGGACATCACCACGACGCGGCCGCCGACCCCGATCGCCTCGATCGCGGCCGGCAGTGCCCGCCGCAGGGTGGACAGCTCGTCGTTGACCTCGATGCGCAGGGCCTGGAAGGTCCGCTTGGCCGGGTGCCCTCCGGTGCGACGGGCCGGAGCGGGGATCGTCTCGCGGATCAGCTCCACGAGCCGGCCAGAGCGGGTGAACGGCTGCTTGGCCCGTTCCCGGACCACTGCCTCGGCGATCCGCCGGGCGAAGCGCTCCTCGCCGTACGTCCGCAGGATGCGGGCCAGCTCGTCGGCGGGGTAGGTGTTCAGCACGTCGGCGGCGGTCCGCCCCGCGCTGTCGTCCATGCGCATGTCGAGGGGCGCGTCCTCGGCGTAGGCGAAGCCACGCTGCCTCAGGTCGAGCTGCATCGAGGAGACACCGAGGTCGAACAGGACGCCGTCCACAGTGGGGTGGCCGAGGTCGGTCAGCACGGCGGCGATCTCGTCGTACACCGCGTGCACCAGGGTCAGCCGCTCGGCGAACGGGGCCAGCCGCTCCCGGGTCCGCTCGAGCGCGTGCTGGTCCCGGTCGATGCCGATGACGTGCGCCTGCGGACAGCGCGACAGCACCGCCTCGCTGTGCCCGCCGAGGCCCACGGTGGCGTCCACCAGAACCGACCCGGCCCGGTCCAGCGGCGGCGCGACGAGCGCCACGACGCGGTCGAGCAGGACGGGGACGTGACGGGCCTCGGGCATGGCGCTACCCGGCCAGGTGGGTGAGTACGGCGAAGACGGCGGCGAGAGCCGAGGACGCGGCGGCGCTGAACACGATGACGGTCACCCCGTCGCGGACCTCGTGCCGCACCCGGCGAGCGGGCCGGGCGGTGGAGGGCAGCCGCCGGGGCGCCTGGGACAGCTCGGCGGACAGCTCGGCGGACAGCTCGGCGGACAGGCCCGCCGACAGCTCCGCCACCGACGCTGCGATCGAACCGGAGAGCCGCTTGGGCAGCCGGCCGGTGGACATGACACTCATGGCTCGACCCCTCGATGTGTCAGCGTGGCTGGGCGGTTGACTGGGAAGTGGAACGGGAGGAATGGCTGGGAAGACGGCTGGGACAGGCAGGGATGACGGGGCGCGGCGTCCCTGCGCGGCGGCTGGCTCCGGCGGATTCGCCGAACCAGGTCCCCGCCCGCTCGCCCTCGGGAAGCTGCCCTCTGGCGCCGGGGAAGTTGCGTCAGATGACAAACAGGGAGAGCGGACGTGAGACCTCGTCCTGCGACTCCGCGGACCGGTCCCGCTTCTTGCACCGATGACAGGGGGCGTCACACGACGCCGGGAAACACCTCCTCCGACAGGTCCGAGAACGCCTGCTCCTGCTGCTCGGAGTAGGTCTGCCAGGACTCGGCGTCCCAGATCTCGATCCGGTTCATCGCGCCGATCACGATGCACTCCCGGGACAGCGACGCGTACTCGCGCAGCATCGGTGGGATCGTGACGCGGCCCTGCTTGTCCGGGGTCTCGTCCGAGGCGCCCGCGAAGAGCATCCGGACGTAGTCCCGGGTGGCCTTGTTGGTGACAGGAGCGGTCTTCATGCGCTCGGTCAGCCGACCGAACTCCTCCAGCGGCCACACCGTGAGGCAGCGTTCCTGTCCTCGTGTGAGCACCAGACCCTCCGACAGCTCGTCCCGGAACTTGGCCGGGAGGAACAGTCGCCCCTTGTCGTCGAGCCGGGGGGTGTAGGTGCCGAAGAACATCCGGCCACCTCCCACGCGGCTCCACTGAGAAGGACCCTTCCTCCACTGCGCTCCACTGTACTCCACAACACCCCACCGTCAACCAAAAACGCGGGGTTCACCTGCGTGTTTCCCGCTCGTTCGGCCGGCGCCGACCCCGCTCCTCGACCCGCGCGGGCGGCGTCGCCGCCGCCTCCGGTCCGCGGTGCAGGCGGGTGGTGGGGCCCGGTGGTGGGGCCCGGTGGTGGAGCCCGGTGGTGGAGCCCGGTGGTGGGACGGTGGGAACGATTCGGCGTCGAAAACCGACGGCTCGACCAACTCCGGTGACAGCCGAGGCGGGGTTCACCTACCGTTCGAGCAGTCACGCGCTGACGCACTCCGATCCAGGGCCCCGGGCCGTCGAACCGACCTGGCCTACCGATCGTCCGTTCTGAGGGAGAGGATGAACTCGTGAGACCACTGGACCAGGCAGGATCCGGCGCGGAGCCCGAGGAGGGTGCCGACCTGGACATGCTGGCCCGGGTCAGCGAACGTATCCGCGCGAGCATCGACTCGGTGATCGAGGGCAAGCCCGAGGTCTCCCGGATCGCCCTGGTCGTGCTGCTCGCCGAGGGTCACCTGCTCATCGAGGACGTGCCCGGCGTCGGAAAGACCATGTTGAGCAAGGCGCTGGCCCGGTCCATCGACTGCACCGTCCGGCGCATCCAGTTCACGCCGGACCTGCTTCCCTCGGACGTCACCGGCGTGTCGGTGTTCAACCAGGACACCCGCCAGTTCGAGTTCCGCCCCGGTGGGGTGTTCGCGAACATCGTGGTCGGCGACGAGATCAACCGGGCCTCACCGAAGACCCAGTCCGCGCTGCTGGAGTGCATGGAGGAACGGCAGGTCACCGTCGACGGTACGACGTACCAGCTCGAGACGCCCTTCATGGTGATCGCCACCCAGAACCCGATCGAGATGGAGGGCACCTACGCCCTGCCGGAGGCGCAGCGCGACCGGTTCATGGCCCGCGTCTCCATGGGCTACCCGGTGGAGTCCGCCGAGATCGCGATGCTGAACACCCACACCCGGACCAACCCGCTCGACGACCTCGACCCGGTCACCGACGCCGCCGAGGTGCGCAAGCTGGTCAACATCGTCTCCCAGGTGTACGTCGCGGAGTCGGTGCAGAGGTACGCCGTGGCGGTGACCACGGCCACCCGCAACTCCCCCGACCTGTTGCTCGGCGCCTCTCCCCGGGCGACCCTGCACCTGGTCCGGGCGGCCAAGGCTCTCGCGGCGATCCACGGCCGCGACTACGTGCTCCCCGACGACGTGCAGCAGCTCTCCGGGCAGGTGCTCGCGCACCGGCTGCTCCCCACGGTCGAGGCGTCGATGAGCGGCCGCACCGTCGAGGCGGCGCTGGAACGGGTCGTCGCGACGGTCCCGATGCCCGAGAGCCGTCGGACCTCGGCGTAGGCGTCCGGACATGCGCGAAGCGCTCGCAGCGATGACCACCCGGGGCCGGGCGTTCCTGGCGGCGGGAGGCGCGGCCACGCTGTGCGCCCTGCTGCTCGGCGAGAAGGAGCTGCTCCGCGTCGGGCTGCTGCTGGTCCTGCTTCCTCTCGTCACGGCGTTCTTCCTCGGTCGCAGCCGCTACCGGCTCGGCCTGGTCCGCTCGGTCAACCCGCTCCAGGTGTCGGTCGGCCAGCAGGCGCGGGTCCGGCTCGAGCTGACCAACGACGGCAAGATGCCGACCGGCCTGCTCCTGCTCGAGGACCAGGTGCCCTACGTGCTCGGCACCCGTCCCCGGTTCGTGGTGGACCGGATGGGCCGTCACTGGAAGCGCAGCATCCAGTACGTCGTACGCTCCGACGTCCGCGGGCGGTTCGAGCTCGGCCCGATGACCGTCCGGCTCAGCGACCCGTTCGGGATGGTCGAGCTGACCCGGACCTTCGAGAGCACCAGCTCGGTGGTGGTCACCCCCCGGGTGGTGGCGCTGCCGGTCATCCCGCTGTCCGGCGCCTGGACCGGCTCCGGCGACAACCGGCCCCGCGCGTTCGCCAGCGGCAGCGCCGAGGACGTGACGGTGCGGGAGTACCGCCGCGGCGACGACCTGCGCCGGGTGCACTGGCACAGCAGCGCTCATGCCGGTCAGCTGATGGTGCGGCGGGAGGAGCAGCCCTGGCAGTCCCGCGCGACGCTGTTCCTGGACAACCGCAGGATCGCTCACCGGGGCAGCGGTGCTGCCTCCTCGCTCGAGCACGCGGTGTCGCTGGCCGCATCGATCGCCGTGCACCTGGCGCAGCGCGGGTTCCAGGTCCGGCTGCTCACCGCTGCCGGCGAGGAGCACGCCGCGGCCTGGCACCAGCGCGGTGCCCTGGCCGCCGAGACCGGGCCGCTGCTGGAGGCGCTGGCCGTGGTCGGGGAGGCGCCCGGGAACCACCTCGACGTGGGTTGGCTGCAGGAGGCCGGGCACACCGGCCTGCTGGTCACCGTGCTGGGCCGGGTGACCGACTACGACAAGCCGGCACTGTCCCGGATGCGGCACTCGGCGGCGACCGCGATGGCGGTCGCGCTCGACCAGGGCCCGGCCTCGGCGTCGGGGGCCGAGCAGGGGGTGGACTGGTTGAAGGCGCACGGCTGGAAGGCCGTCGGGGCCGGTCCGCGCGACCCCATGCCGGGCGTCTGGGAGGAGCTCGGGCTCAGTGGCCGGGGTCTCGGCCGGCCCGGCACGACCGCGCCGGAGGCGGCGTCGTGAGGTTCGAGCGGCTCCGCTGGCCGAGCAGCGCCACCGTCTCACTGCTGGCCGCCCTGACGACCTGGGCCGCCCTGCTCACCTGGAGCGGCTTCTCCGAGGCGCCCGGAGGGTTCCTGGTTCCCCTGCTCGGAGCGTGTGTGCTGGTGGCGGTCGTCGGGATGCTGCTTCGTTCGGCTCACGCCCACCCGGTGCTGGTGGTGCTGGCCCAGCTCGTCGTGCTGCTGCTGTGGCTGGACCATGCGTGGGCCGGCGCGGAGGCGGTGGGCGGTTGGCTCCCCACTGCCCGGTCGTTGCACGGCGTCGCGGCGGCCCTGGGCCACAGCATGGCGGTGTCCCAGCAGTACGCCGCCCCGGTCCCCCGGGGCGTGCACGGTCTGTACCCCGCGCTGGTCCTCGCCGGGGCGGCAGCCGCGGTGCTGGTGGACCTGCTGGCCTGCGGGCTGCGCCGGGTGCCCCTGGCCGGGCTCCCCCTGCTGGCGATCTACACCGCCCCGATCAGCATCCTGCACGGCGGCGTCTCCTGGGCGAAGTTCGCCCTGACCGCGCTCTGTTTCCTGCTGCTGCTCTCCGCCGACGAGTCGCGCCGGCTCACCCACTGGGGTCGTCAGCTCTCCTCGGACCTGTTGTTCGACTCCCAGCAGAGCGCGGTCAGCGGGCAGGCGGTGCGCTCCTCCGCGCGCAAGATCGGCCTGACGGCCACCGCGCTGGCCGTGGTGGTGCCGCTGCTCGTGCCCACCTTGGGTGCGGGCCTGCTGGCAGGCAAGCAGAACGGCGCGGGGAACGGAACCGGCTCGGTGTCGCTGTCCAACCCCATGGTCTCGTTGCGGCGCGACCTGGTGCAGGGCCGGGACGTGAACCTGGTCTACGTGACCACGCCGGAGCCGGACCCGTCGTACCTGCGGATCGCCGTGCTGGACCAGTTCGACGGCAGTGCCTGGCTCCCGGGCGGGCGGGCCATCCCGGGGCAGCAGCGCGCCGACGGCCCCATGCCGCCGCCGCCCGGTCTCGACCCGTCGGTGCCCCGGACGGTGGTGCCCTACTCGGTGCGCATCGCCTCGGCGTTCCAGTCCCGCTGGCTGCCCGCGCCGTACCCGGTCTCGTGGATCAACGCATCCGGGGACTGGCGCTACGACACCACCACGATGGACTACATCAGCACGGCGCGCGACCAGACCACGGCCGGGATGAGCTATCGGCTGCGTGCGCTGGTGCCGACGATCTCCGCGCGGCGGCTGGCCAAGGCCAACCCGCCACCGGTCGACCTGGAGGCCAAGTACACCAAGCTGCCGAAGGATCTGCCCGCCTCGGTGGAGCGGCTGGCCCGGCGGGTGACGGCCCACGAGACCACCGACTACGGTCGGGCCGCCCGGCTGCAGGAGTGGTTCCAGGGCGACGGCGGGTTCACCTACTCGTTGCAGCACGCCTCCGGTGACAGCATGCAGCAGCTGGCCCGGTTCCTCGGCACCGGGCCGGGCAGCCGCATCGGCTACTGCCAGCAGTTCGCCGGGGCGATGGCGCTGATGGGCCGGGCCCTCGGCATCCCGTCCCGGGTGGTGGTCGGGTTCTTGCATCCGCAGTACGTGTCCGGCAACACCTGGGTGTTCAGCAGCCACGACCTGCACGCCTGGCCGGAGATGTACTTCGAGGGCACCGGGTGGGTCCGGTTCGAGCCGACTCCCGCCCCGCGGGTCACCTCCGTGCCGGGCTACTCCGTTCCGCCGGTGCACACGCAGACGCCGCAGCACCAGCCGGCCCAGGCGGCCGGCTCGGCGCACCACCGCATCGACCATCCCAACGTGAAGCGGGGACTGGCGGGGAACCTCGCCATCGGGCAGCAGCCGCCCGCGTGGCGCTTCCCGGTGATCACGGTGCTGGCCGTGCTCGCGGCGCTGCTGCTGGTCGCGGCGCCGTGGGCGCTGCGAACGTGGCGCCGGCGCCGGCGCTGGCGTGCCGCCGGTACCGCTCCGGGGTTGGCGGAGGCGGCCTGGTCGGAGCTGCGGGACGCGGCGGTCGACCTGAGGCTCGGATGGGACGACACCGTGACTCCCCGGGTCGGGGCCCGGGACCTGGCCACGCACTTCGGCACCGTCGGCGAGCCCGGGACGACCGCTGCTCTGGACCGGCTGGTGGAGCGGGTGGAGCTGGCCCGGTTCGCGCGTCCGGCCCGGAACGGGCAACGGCTGCAGCCGGGAGCCGTGGACGAGGCCACCGGCGACGTGGCCGCGTGCACGCAGGCGTTGGGCGAGGGCACCACCCGCGGCAGAAGGTTGCTGGCGCGTTGGGCCCCGCTGTCGCTGGTGCGACCGCTGACCGGCGGGCCACGGCTCGGCGCCGGCCGGGTCGGAGTGGACCACGCCAGCTGACCGCCAGCTGACCGCGGGGCCGTCGGCCCCGGGTCGTCAGCGCCGCGTGGCTAGAAGCCGCCCTGCTCGCGGCGGCGCTGCCAGCGCTCCTCGAAGCGCTCCATCAGCGGCCGGCGCGGCCCCCGACCGCGGGGCTTGCGGGATCGGCCCACGGAGCGACCTCCGTGGATGAGGTGCAGCCCGCGCCTGCTGGGCTGGGCAGTCCCCGGGGCGCCTACGGGGCCGTCGTCACCGGCGGCTCGACTTTGCCCCCTCCACGAGACCAGGGCGATGTAGGCGGAGCCGAGCATGACCACGAAACCGATGATGCCGACGACGGTCTGGCGCATGACGGCCCCGGTCATCAGCACGCCGACGCCGACCAGGAACGCTGCCCCGGCCACGAAGGCGCGACGACGTGCGTTGCGACGAAGGGCCGTTCCACGAAGGGTCGACGCGAGCTTGGGGTCTTCCGCGACCAGCGCGCGTTCCATCTGCTCCAGCAGACGCAACTCTTCTTCGGAGAGCGGCACGGTTTCCTCCCGCGAACGATCTTGCCCTCAGTCTAGGCAGGCCTAGGTCTAGGTGGTACCCGCCGGGGGCAATTTCATGGCTCCCGTTCATGGCTCACGGCGTCACGCGGAAGCCCGACTCCCGGGATCGGCGAGGAGGCTGGCCGGTCGGACCGCAGCACCACCGAACCGGTGGGTCGCCCGGTCCACCGCCCGGTCAGCGTCGGACCAGCCGTGCTCGCGGGCCCCGAGCACCAGCTGACGGTGCACGCCGGTGCGGGGGGTCAGCTGCTCCACGCGCACCCCGACCAGCCGGAGCCGGGCCCGCTGCAGCCCGAGAGCCCGGAACAAGGTGGCCGCGGTCTGGTAGACCTCCTGGGTCACGTCGGTCGCGTCGGCCATGGTCCTGGACCGGGTGATCGTGGTGAAGTCGGCGAAGCGCACCTTCACGGTGACGGTGCGTCCGGCCACCCCCGCGGCGCGCATCCGGGCGGTCACCTTCGCGGACAACCGCAGCAGCTCCCGCAGGACGACCTCCGGGTCGTCGGTGTCACGGCCGAACGTCTCGTCCGCCCCCATGCTCTTGTCGGGCTCGTCCGGGCCGCGCCGGGAGACGACCGTGCGCTGGTCCTCGCCCCAGGCAAGCCGGTGCAGGTGCGCGCCGAGGTTCACCCCGACCGCCCGCTGCAACGTGGCGACCGGGGTGTGCGCGATGTCCCCGACCGTGCGCAGGCCGAACCGGATCAGCAGCTGCGCGGTCTTCTCCCCCACCCCCCACAGCTCGCCGACCTCCAACGGGTGCAAAAAAGACAGCACCGACTGCGGCGGCACCACCACCACACCGTCGGGCTTGGCCCGTCGACTGGCCAGCTTGGCCACCGTCACGGTGCTGGCGACCCCGACCGAGCAGGTGATGGCCTGCTCGTCGTGGATCCGGGCACGCAGCTGCTCGGCGATGGCGGCAGGCGATCCGAGCCGGCGCATCGATCCGGACACGTCCAGGAATGCCTCGTCCAAGGAGAGCACCTCGACCACCGGGGTGACCTGCCGGAAGTTCTCCATCACCGACGCCGAGACCGCGCTGAAGGTCTCGAAGTCGGGGGGGATCACCACCGCCGCGGGGCACAGCCGCCGGGCCCGGGTCATCGGCATCGCCGACCGGACGCCGTGCTCACGGGCCAGGTAGTTCGCCGACAGCACCACCCCCCGGTGGCCGCCGCCGACGACCACCGGCACGTCCCGCAGGTCGGGCCGGTCCCGGGTCGCCACCGAGGCGTAGAACGCGTCCATGTCCACGTGCAGCACCGGACAGTCCCAGGACAGCACAGCCGGGTCCTCCTGCGGCGGGTGCGGCCGGGTCATGACCGTCTCCCGGTCGAGGTCGGCTCAGCGACGCCGGGTGGCCAGCACGTGCAGCTGGGTCGCGAGGGGAAGGTACTCGGGTCGGGACGCGACCGCCTTCTCCAGCTCGACCAGCGCGGCGGCCGAGCCGGGCTCGAGCTCGGCCAGCGAGCTCGGCACCAGGTCCGCGAAGACCCGCACCGCGTGCAGGGCCGTGGTGTCGAAGCCGGCGCTGCCCAGGAGTGCGGCGATCTCCTCCGCGGTGAACCGGCGGGGCGGGTCCGGCGGGGGGTCCAGCAACGCCCGGGCCTGGCCGAAGTGACCGGCCATCGCCCGGGCCACCACCGCGGCGTGCCGCTGGTTGACCAGCAGGCTGAGCACCCCGCCGGGGCGCAGCACCTGGGCGAGGGTGCGCACGGTGGCGGCGGGGTCTTCGACGATCTCGAGCACCCCGTGGCACAGCAGCACGTCGGCTTCGCCTGGCGGAACCAGCTCCAGCAGGCTGGCCAGGTCCCCCTGACGGCCGAAGACCCGGTCCGCGACCCCGCTCTCCTCGGCGCGACGGGCCAGGATGGCCAGCGCGTCGGGACTGGGATCGACGACGGTGACCTGGTGCCCGAGCTCGGCGACCCGGACCGCGAAGCCGCCGGTGCCTCCGCCGAAGTCCACCACGGACGCGGTGTGCCCAGCCGCTGGAACCAGCACGTCGCGAAGCGCGTCCCAGACCACGGCCGTGCGCGCCGCGCTGGGGCGCGCACCGCTGGGCCCTGTCCGATCCGTCGACATGCCGCACACCCTAGTCGGGTGCTCCTCCTCGTCGTCATCCTCCAGAGCTCCCCGGCGAGGAGTGCCAGAGCTTGCGGGGTGCGGACTTGGCGTCCTCCCCCGCAGGACGGACGTCGGAGTACGGCGACATGGTGAAGCCGCTGGAGTGCACCAGCACCCGGCGCCGGCCCATCCCTCCGGCCGTCAGGCCGGCTCCGGCGCCGCGGGAGGCAGCGGGATCCGGCGGGCTGGCCATCACCGGCCGGGTGGACCGGCTCTCGGCGGCGCCCTCGATCGCGGTCTGCGCTCCCGCCCCTTCGAAGCCGGACGGGACCTGGCCCATGAAGGCGCGCACCGCGACCATCCCGTGCTCACCGGCCCCGCCGTCACGCCAGATCCGGTAGAGCTCGGGCAGCTCCCAGCAGCCGGTGGCCCGCAAGGAGACCCCGTGACGTCCGGTGCGCCGCAGCACCCCGCGCACCACCAGCAGCCAGGAGTGGAAGACGGTGGCGGCGTAGGGGCCTTGCGCGTCCTCGAAGAACGTCGCATCGACCGGCCCGGTCGCGTCGTCGAGGGTCAGGAAGACGACCCGGCGTCCGGACCGGATGGGCGGGGTCTGGGTGGCCACCTTCACCCCGGCGACCAGCAGCTCGGAACGGCTGCGTCGGTTCAACAGGTCGGTGGCGCGGGTGACTCCCAGCGCGTCGAGGAACGGCACGTAGAAGTCGACCACATGCCGGCTGACGTCCAGGCCGAGGATCTCCAGCTCGGCACGGACCCGCTCGGCGGTGTCCATCTCCGGCAGCCCGCTGGTCTCCCCGTCCGCCGGTGCGTCGCCCAGGTCGAGGGCGAGCTGGACCGAGGTGACCGGGCGGGGCGGCGCTCCGGCACGAGACTGCCGAGCGGCCTGCTCCCAGACCCCGGGCTCGCGCTCCCGCGCGTCCGAGCTGTTCCGGGCCGCCGCCGCGTCGGCGCGCGCGTCCGCGGTTCCGGCGGCCGCGCGCCGCGACAGCCCGCGCCCCCGGCCGGCACTCGCCCGGTCCACCGCCCGGGCGTGCCGGTCCAGGTCGGCGACCTGGAGCAGCAGGTCCCGGCGGGTCACCCGCCCGCGTCGGTGCACCCCCGGCCCCTGCTCGGCTCCCCCGATGCCGTAGATGCCGTCGAGCCCGCCGGCGAGCACCAGCCGCTCCACCACCGGTCGCGACACCCGGGCGCGGTGCCAGAAGTCGGTGAGCGAGTGGTAGGGCCTGGCGGCGGTGATCCGGTCCACCTCCGCTTCGGAGATGCCCTTGACCTCCGACAGCGCCAGCCGAATCCCGTACGCGACATCCGCGTACGCCGGGTCGGCCTTCTCGACGACGTAGGTCTTCTCCGAGGCGTTCACGTCCAGCCCGAGCACCGCGACCCCGAACTGGCGGGCGTCGTCGAGGATCAGCCGCTTCGGGTACATCCCGGGATCGTGGGTGAGCACCCCTGCCAGGAAGTGCGCGGGGTAGTGCGCCTTGAGCCAGGCCGACTGGTAGGTCGGCAGGGCGAACGCCGCCGCGTGCGCCTTGCAGAACCCGAAGGAGGCGAACGCCTCGAGCACCTTCCAGGCCTGCTCCACCAGGTCCTGGGGGTAGCCGTTGCCCATCGCCCGTGGGAAGAACCACAGCTTGGCCCGGGCCATCCCGTCGGTGTCGCCGAGCGCCCGGCGGGCCTCGTCGGCCTCCGCCAGGGTGCAGCCGGTGAGCGTCGCGATGATCTCGATGACCTGCTCGTGGAAGACGACCACGCCGTGGGTCTGCTCGAGGATCGGGCGCAGGTCCTCGTGCAGGTAGTGCGGCATCCGCCAGCCCTGCTTGGCGGACAGGTACGGCGTGACCATGTCGCTCTTGACCGGGCCCGGCCGGAACAGCGAGATGTCGACGATGATGTCCTCGAACGTCTCCAGCCCGGACTTGCCGACCAGCTCCCGCTGCCCCGGCGACTCGATCTGGAAGCAGCCCAGCGTCTTGGCCTGGCTGATCATCGAGAAGGTGGCCGGGTCGTCGAAGGGCACCTGAGTCTCGTCGTCGAGGTCCAGCCGCACCCGGTCGACCCGCTCGATCTCGTCGACGGCGTGCGCCATCGCCGACTGCATCCGCACCCCGAGCACGTCCAGCTTGAGCAGACCGAGGTCCTCCACGTCGTCCTTGTCGAACTGGCTCATCGGGAACCCGGCGTACGACGCCTCCACCGGGGTGCGGTCCAGCAGGGTGGCGTCGGACAGCAGCACCCCGCACGGGTGCACCGCGACGTGCCGGGGCAGCCCGTCGAGCCGCTCCACCATCCGGAACAAAAGATCGAGGGCCGCCCCGCTCTGCCCCTGCAGCAAACCGGAGGAACGCAGCTCCGGCAGCTCCCGCAGCGCCATCCGGGCGTCCCTGGCCCGGATGTGCGGGAACGCCTTGGCGATCGCGTCGATCTCCCCCGGCGGCATGCCGAGCGCCGCCCCGACGTCCCGCACCGCGTGGCGCACCCGGTAGGTGTCCATCATCGACACGCAGACGCACCGCTCGCCGCCGTACCGGTCCAGGATCGCCTCGTAGACCTCGAGCCGGCGCGCGGACTCCACGTCGACGTCGATGTCCGGCAACGCCTGCCGCAACGGGGAGAGGAACCGCTCCATCAGCAGCCCGTAGCGCAGCGGGTCCACCCCGGAGATGCCGAGCAGGTAGTTGACCAGGCTGCCCGCGCCGGAGCCGCGGGCCGCGCAGCGCACGCCCAGGTCCTTGATCAGGTCGGTGACGTCGGCGACGGTGAGGAAGTACGGGGCGTAGCCCAGGGTGCGGATGGTCTGCAGCTCGTCGTCGAGCCGTTTCCAGATCCGCTGTCGCCCGGCGTTCCCGTAGCGGTTGCCGATCGCCGCCTCGCACCGCTGCCGGAGCACGGCGTCCGCGGTGGTCGAGGAGGAGCGAAGCGAGGTCTCGGCGCCACCGACGACCTCGAACTCCGGGAAGTGCACCTCGCCGAGTCCGAGGTCGGCGGCCGGGTCGACCGCGCACCGGTCGGCCACCGTGCGGGTGCGGGCCAGCAGCCGGCGGGCGGCTCGGCGGTCGTGCCCCAGACCGGCCAGCCGGCAGACCTCCTCGGCCACCTCGTCCATCTGCTTGCCGGACTTCAAGAACCCCTCGGCGTTGCCCCTGGGCAAGTCCCCGGACAGACCACTGGACAGACCACCGGACAGACCACCGGACAGACCACTGGACAGGCCACTGTCCAGGTGCCGCAGCTCGGCAGAGCCGAGAGGCACCAGCCGGCGGGCGGCGTCGAGCACGTCCACGGTCGCCGCGTCCGTGCGGTCGGCGTAGCGGACCGCGTTGGTGAGCACCGTCCCGAGGTTCTCCGCCTGCGCGATCCCCAGCATCCGGGCGGCGTGCGGGGCGGAGCCCGGCCCGGAGCCGGACAGCCGATGGGAGACCACCTCCACCAGCAGGTCGGCCGGGTCCACCACCTCGCGCCAGGGGCGGAGCGCGGCGTGGGCCAGGTCCTCCCGGCGCAGCGTGGCGGCCCGCCCCAGCTCGGAGGTGGGGCCGAGCAGGACCAGGACGTCCCTGCCGGCGACGTGCTCGGCCACCAGGTCCAGCGTGGTCACCGGCGTGCCACGCTCGCCGGACAGGTGCGTGGCCGAGATCAGCCGGCACAGCGCGGCCCACCCCTTCTTGCTGCCGGCCAGGAAGGTGACCCGGGGCAGCCGCTGGTCCCGGAACGCTCCGCCACGGACGGGGGTGCGCCGGCTGCCGGACGGGAGGCCCGCGACCGGCCCGCCGGGGGTGACGGCCAGGTCCACCCCGAGGATCGGCCGGATCCCGGCCTGCACGCAGGCCTTCGTGAACCGCACCGCACCGTAGGCACCGTCGCGGTCGGTGAGGGCCAGGGTGTCCATGCCGAGCTCCCCGGCTCGCTCGACCAGCACGTGCGGGTGCGAGGCGCCGTACTGCAGCGAGTAGCCGGAGGCGACGTGCAGGTGCACGAACGGGTCCTCACGCGACATGACCGGCCCACGAAGCTCGGAACAGGGTGTCGACACTGGGGTGCAGGCTCATGCCGAGTGCCTGCTCCACCAGCCCCAGGAACCGGTCGGCGTCGCGCACCAGGTCGTCGGCCTCCCGCTCGGTGACGGCCCGCCGCGACCCCGCCTCGGCGGCGGCCCGCTTGCCGGCGCCGGAGGCGAAGAAGGCCGCCCACTCCCCCAGCTCCGGCGCCACCTCGGCCAGCAGCACCCAGGCGTTCTTCTGGCCCCTTCGCTTCGGTCGCCGGGCGCCCGGACCGGCCGGGGTCGCCGGGGTGGCCCGGGCTGCGAGCAGCGCGGCGGTGGCCTGGAGGGCGCTGACATGGGCCTGGGCGTACCGCTGCGGCACGTCGGTGGTGGTGATCGCCTCGCGCAGCGACCGCGCGGCGCGCTCGAGATAGCTGTACGTCGCCGCGGGCAGCTCGAGCGGGCCGCCCGGGGAGCAGGGCGTGGAGGCTGCCGGGGAAGTCCTCGTCGTGCTCATCCGGCCCCCTCAGTCCGCGCACCGGACGAGCTGCCAGCTGCCGTCCGACCAGTCGAAGACCAGGTTGAAGACCCCACGGCCGGCGCCGGCGGCACGCTGACCGGCGGAGCCGCGGCCCGCCTCGACCCGCCACACCTCCCGCTCGGCGAGCAGGTCGGGCACGCCGTCCGGATCCGGCGACCGCCACCACGCTCCGGTCTCCACCCAGTGCCCGACCACGTTGCAGACCTTCCACAACCGGCCTCGCCAGATGAACTGCTCCGGGCCCTCGAGACGAGCACCCGCGCTCGTCACCAGTCCCTTGCGCACCTCTACGGGGTCGTCGTAGCGTCGCATCTTCCCCACCCTCCGAGCTCGTCAGATGAATCGGCTCGACCCCTTCGACCCCTTCGGCGATCTCCCCTGGACCCGGCGAGCCGACCGGGGAGTCCCGGCGGAGGTGGGGGTCGAGGTCACCTCCGCCGGGAGGTGGTGCTCGAACACATGTTCGAACAACCTCCACGCTACCCCAGCCTTTCGGCACCCCGCAAGACGTTCCGACCGGTGCTGAGGACCCGGGACCTCCGCCCCTGGCCGCGCCGCCGCTTGCCTCCGCAAGGTCGAGACATGAGACGACCACTGGCGGTCGGCAGCGGACTGGTTGCCGCCTCGGCGTACGCCGGCGCGTGGGCACTGGCCACGATGACCGGCCCCCGGATGAAGAGGTTGAGCGACCAGTTCCCGTTCGGCAGCCGGGCGCTGGGTGCGTCGGCGCTGGTCACGGTCGTGGCCGTGCCGCACACCGTGGTCGCCTGGTACGCCGCCCGCGACGACCGCCGGGCCGACCCGGCCGCCGTGGCCGCCGGCGGTCTGCTGGTCGGCTGGATCGGGGCGCAGCGGGTGCTCCTCACCGACCGCAGCCTCCTGCAGCCGCTCTACGCCGGCGTCGGTGCGCTGATGGTCGCGGCCGGGCGCCGCTGGCTCGCCCGACAGTGGACCGAGCTGCGCAGCGGATCCGGCACGGGCTGAAGCGGTAGCTGGAGACAGCAGGAGCCGACGGGACACTACAGTCGGGCGCATGAGCTCCGAGCACCCCTCGATCACACGGTTCCGCAGCGAGCTGGAGTCCCGAGGCGGGCAGGGCCGCATCGTCGTACTCCCGGACTCCGTGCACACCGCGGCGCTGGCCGCGCAGGCGCTCGGCTGCGAGGTGGGGGCGATCGCGAACAGCCTGCTCTTCGACGCCGACGGGAAGCCGCTGCTCATCCTCACCTCCGGGGCGCACCGGGTGGACACCGCCCAGGTGGCCGCCGAGCTCGGCGTGACCGAGCTGCGCCGGGCCAAGCCGGAGTTCGTGCGCGAGCACACCGGCCAGGTGATCGGCGGGGTCTCCCCGATCGGGCACCCCACGCCGGTCCCGACGTACGTGGACCCGACGCTGCGCAGGTACGACGAGATCTGGGCCGCCGCGGGCCACCCGGCGGCGGTGTTCAGCACCACCTTCGACGAGCTCGTCGCCCTCACCGGCGCGAGCGAGATCGACGTGAACTGACACCTGAACTGACCACGAGCGGAGGCATGTCCGACATTCCCGGCGCGGATTAGCCCGAACGGGCCATGGGCCGCACCCGTCCCCCGACCTAGCGTCGAAGACAGCACCGGAGCTGGCCGCCCGTTGCGCCGGTCTCGGGCCGCGGCGCAGGAGCGGTGTCTTCCGCCGAGGAGGCACCGGATCTCGTCGTCGGTGCGTTGCCGTGCACCTCGTGGGGCACCTCGAAGCAGAGCCGAGGGTCCCGCCGAGGAACGCGGTGTCACGACACGCTCGTACGCACGATGCCTTGGTGGCGCAACGGGCGGTTTCCGTGCCTGGAGCCCGCTCCCCGGCCTGCGGGCAGCCGCCCTCTGACCCCGTAGGCTCCACCTCCGTGGCACGAGTGGCGGTGGTCGGCGGCGGCTTCGCGGGGACGGCGAGCGCCGCCCGCCTGGCCAAGCTCGGGCACGAGGTGACCCTGCTGGAGCGCGCCGGCCGGATCGGCGGCGCCCTCGGACTGGAGGAGCGGGACGGCTTCCGCTGGGACACCGGGCCGACCTGGACCGCGCTGCCGGCCGTGCTGCGGGACCTCTTCCGCAAGTCCGGCCGGCCCCTGGACCGGGTGGTGGACCTGGAGCCGCTGCCGGTGCTGCGCGCGCACCGGTTCACCGACGGGACCGTGCTGACGATGCCGACCGGCGGGCGCGGCGCGGTGCACGACGCGGTGAGCGAGGCCCTCGGCGACGCCGCGGCGAGGAGCTGGCTGGCCTACACCGACCGGTTCGAGGACGTCTGGGACGTGCTGCGCCGGGAGTACCTCGAGCACCCCTTCCGCGCCGACCGGGCCGGCCGGCAGGTCCGGTCGGTGCTCGGCGCCCGGACCAGCCTGCGGCGGGTGGTGCGCCGGTCGCTGCGCGACCCGCGGCTGCGCGAGATCGCCTGGACACCGGCGCTCCTGGACGGTCAGCAGCCCCGCGACGTGCCCGCCTGGGTGGGGATGCACAGCTACGTCGAGCAGTGCTTCGGCGCCTGGACGGTCCCCGGGGGGATGGGGCTGCTCGTCGAGGCGCTGACCCGCCGGCTCACCGAACGTCGGGTCACCGTGCGGCTGGACACCGCGGCGCGCGACCTCCTGCTGCGCGACGGTCGCCCGGTCGGCGTCCTCACCGAGGACGGCGCCGTCGACGCCGACCTGGTGGTGTGCGCCGTCGACCCGCGACGGCTGCCCGCGCTCGCCCGGTACGTCGAACGCACCATGCCGGCGCTGCCGCCCCGGATGGCGCACCTCGGCCTGGAGGGCGACCTGCCCGACCTGCCCCACGAGACCGTGCTGCACGGGGAGCCGACCCTGGTCGTCCGCAGAGGGGGCGACGCACCCACCGGCGCCCAGGCGTGGACGGTGCTCGCCCGCGGGAAGCTGGAGGAGGACCTGCTGGTCGCGCTGGCGCGGCGGGGCGTCGATGTCCGCGAGGCGGTCCGGGTGCGGGTCGACCGCTCCCCCGGTGAGCTCGCCGAGGGCTGGGGCGGTTCGCCGTACGGGGTGCTCTGGCAGGGCCGGGCCACACTCCGGCACCGGCTCGGCACCAGCACTCCGCTCTCCGGTGTGTTCTGCGCCGGCGCGCACGTGGGCGCCGGCGGCGGCCTGCCCTACGTCGGGCTCAGCGCCGCCCAGGTCGCCGAGGAGGTCGGCAAGGCCTGACCGGGGCCGGCCGGGGTCAGCAAGGGGGTCAGCAAGGGCGGGTCAGCCGACGGTGGCGCGCAGCCCGGCGTAGATCTGCCGGGTCGCGCGGGACCGGTTCAGCGTGTAGAAGTGCAGCCCGGGTGCACCCCGGTCGAGCAGCGTGTCGCACAGCTCGGTGGCGACCGCGATCCCCTCAGCACGCACCCCGGCCGGGTCGCCGTCGTACCTCGCCACCCGGGCGACCACCTCCGGCGGCAGCGCCGCACCGGACAGCTGGGCCATCCGGGTCACCTGCGCGAGGTTCGTGATCGGCATGATCCCGGGGATGATCGGGATGTCCACGCCGAGCGCGGCCACCCGCTCCGCGAGCGCGAAGTAGTCCGCGGCCCGGAAGAACAGCTGGGTGATGGCGAAGTCTGCGCCGGCCCGGGCCTTGTCGGCCAGCACCTTCGCGTCCGCCGCTCTGGACACGGCCGCCGGGTGCCCTTCGGGGAAGGCCGCGACGCCGACGCAGAAGTCGCCCAGCGACTTGATCTGCTCGACCAGCTCGAGGGCGTAGCGCAGTCCCTCCGGATGCGGCTCGAACGGCGCCGACGGCCCGTCGGGCATGTCGCCACGCAGCGCGAGCACGTTGCGGACCCCGGCAGCGGCGTAGGAGCCGACGACCCCGCGCAGCTCCTCGCGGGAGTGCCCCACGCAGGTGAGGTGGCCCAACGGGGTCATCGAGGTCTCGTGGGCGATCTGCTCGGTGACCCGCACCGTCCGGTCCCGGGTGGACCCGCCGGCGCCGTACGTCACCGAGACGAACGTCGGCTGTAGCGGCTCCAGCTCGCGCAGGGCGGTCCACAGCGCCCGTTCACCGTCGGCGTCCTTGGGCGGGAAGAACTCGAAGGAGAAGGACCGCTCGCCGGCAGCGATCAGGTCCCGGACCGTCTCCGCGCCGCCGGGCATCCGCGAGGGCAGTCCCAGAGCCATTCACCCAGGATAGGTGGCCACGCGCGCAGGGAGCCGGTTCGTCCACGTAGTCTCACCGGGTGACCTCACCCCCTGACGCCCCCGGCCCGTGGGACGCGGACGCCTTCCGCGCAGCGGTCGCCGCGACCCTGGAAGCCTTCGTCGACGAACAGGCCCGCCGGCTCCGGCCGCTGGGTGAGGACGCTGCGCGCCTGGTCAGCGAGGCGCGCCGCTCCCTGACCGGCGGGAAACGGCTGCGGGCCGCGTTCTGCTACTGGGGCTACCAGGCGGTGCAGGAGCCCGACGACGAGGCCGCCTTGCTGCGCGCGGTCGGAGCGCTGGAGCTGTTGCACGCCAGCGCGCTGGTGCACGACGACTACATGGACGCCTCGGACACCCGGCGTGGCCGGCCGGCCACGCACAGGCAGGCGGAGGCGCTCCACCGCGAGCACGGGTGGTCCGGCGACCCGGTGCAGTACGGCGCCGCCGCGGCGATCCTGCTCGGCGACCTGCTGCTGTCCTGGTCCCAGGAGATGCTGCGCACCTGCGGGCTGCCCGCCGAGCGGGTGCACGAGGCGGAGAACTTCTTCGACGCGACCCGCAGCGAGGTGATCACCGGCCAGTTCCTGGACGTGTCCGCCCAGGCGCGCGGTGTCTCGGACGTGGAGGCCGCGATGCGGGTGCTGCGCTTCAAGTCCGCGAAGTACACCATCGAGCGGCCCCTGCACGTCGGGGCGGCGCTGGCGGGCGGTGGGCCGCAGCTGCAGCGGGAGCTGAGCGCCTTCGGGCTGCCGCTCGGCGAGGCGTTCCAGCTGCGCGACGACCTGCTCGGGGTGTTCGGCGACCCGGAGGTGACCGGCAAGCCCGCCGGGGACGACCTGACCGAAGGCAAGCGCACCGTGCTGGTCGCGCTGACCCTCGGGTCGGCGGACCCGAAGGCGGCCAAGCTCCTCGACCGCCGGCTGGGCACGGCGCTGACCGCGGAGGAGGTGGTGGAGCTGCGCCGGGTCATCGACGGGTCCGGGGCGCGCGCCGAGGTGGAGCGCCGGATCACCGAGCTCACCGACCGCGCCCTGCGCGCCCTGGACGCCGCCCCGGTGACCGATCGGGCACGCGAGGTGCTGCGCGACCTCGCCGAGGCGGCGACCCAACGGGTGGTCTAGAGCCGGCGCGACCGGCTAGCCGTGCTTGGCGGGGAGCTCCGGGAAGTCGAGCGGCGGCCCGTCGCCGCGAAGCAGCACCGCGAACCTGCAGCCGTCGGAGTGCACCCGGCGGCCGAGCACGCCGAGTGCGGCCTGGAACGCCCGCTCGTCGTGCCGGGCCAGGGGGCTCCAGCCGTCCCACAGCAGCACCACACCGCCCTCGCGGCCGGCCGCGTCGATGCCCCCGAGCGACTGCGCGAGCGCGTCGAAGGACTCCGCGGCCGAGTCGGGTAGGTCGCACGCGGCGGCCGTGGCCTTCAGGAAGGTCTGCTCGTCCTCGACCGTCCAGCCGTCGACGTAGGCAAGCTTCCAACCGGCATGGTCGACGCAGTGCTCGATGTCCGGGACGTGCGCTGCGCTGTGCCACTGGTAGATCTCCGGCTGGTTGTGGCCAGCCAGCAGTGCTGCGAGACCGCTCATAAGGTGATCCTTGCGAGAGGGGACTGATGATCGTCGGCGCGTGAGTACGACGCCGGTTGCGCCCGCCGGTGGAGGACGGGCCGGGGCTCGCGGGCTTGCCGCCGCCCCGCTGCGGTGGGCCTGCCGGACACGGCGGCCGCCGCAGGGGCGGGATAAGCCCGCGTGCGTTTCATCACACCGACGATAGTCGCGATCGCCGCGCACGGTAACCCCGTGACCAGCCCCGATCTCGACGCCTCAGAACCCCATCGCCTGTGCGCGCCGCTTCACCTCGCTGCCCCGGTTCTCCCGCAGCGCGTCGATGGGACGGCCGGGCAGCGAGTCGTCGGGGCTGAAGAGCCAGGCCAGCGCCTCACGGTCGTCGTATCCGCCGTCGTGCAGCAGCGTCAGCACGCCCGGCACACCCTTGACGATCGCGCCGTCCATGATCAGCTCGGCGGGCACCTGCTGCCCGGCACCTTCGACCGGCACGGCGGCGGCGAGCTGGTGGTCGCGGATCAGCTGGCGGACCTTGCTGACCCCGACCCCGAGACGGTGGCCGGCCTCGGCCCAGTCGAGCCACTCCTCGACCAAGGCGCCGAGCCGCTCACCGATTTCCTGCGTCTGGTTCTGCTGTGCATCCACGACGCCAACTCTGTCACGTCGTCGCCTCACGTCGCCTGGTCCGGTCCGCCGTCCTGACGATAGCCGCGTCCGCCTCGAGATCCGTAGGATTGCCGGCCCCCGGGGTCGGACGGCGTGTCCGTGATTCAACGGAGGAGCTCGGCGCCATGAGCCAGCACAGGTCGGCTGTTCTCGCGGTGGCAGCGCTGTGCACCCTGGCTGCCCTGGTCACGGGGCCGGCCACGGCACGGGGCACGGGCGGACCCCCTCGGCACCGGCACGGCCACCCGCACCCGTCGGTGACGGTGAGCCCCCTGGTGGGCCCCCGGCCGCAGCCCAACATCGTCGTGTTCATGACCGATGACGCCCGCGACGACGACCTCCGGTTCATGCCGAACGTGCGGCGGCTCATCGAGCAGCTGGGGGTCCGGTTCGTCGACGGCCTGTCTCCGCAGCCGCTGTGCTGCCCGGCCCGGGCGTCGTTCGCGACCGGGGAGTACTCGCACAACCACCACGTGTGGTCCAACGCCGACCCGTGGGGCTTCCACGCGCTCGATGACAGCCACACCATCGCCACCTGGCTGCACTCCGCCGGCTACAACACCGTCTTCATGGGCAAGTACCTCAACGGGTACGGCATCCAGAAGACCCACGACGGCCGGCCCTCGCTGCACTACGTGCCCCCCGGCTGGACCGACTGGCGCGGCGCGGTCGAGGCCCGGCTGGGCAGGTCGCCGCTGACCGGCGGGACCTACCGGTACTTCGACACCACCCTGAACGTGAACGGCGTGCTGCAGCCGCACCAGGGGCAGTACCAGACCCACATGCTGGCCCGGCAGTCCGAGCAGGTCTTCCGGGAGTACGCCAGCTCCCCGAGGCCGTTCTTCTTCTGGGACTCCTTCGTGGCTCCTCACATCGGACTGCCGCACGAGGCGGACGACCCCGCCGCGGAGGTGCGGGCCGACGGCAGCACGCAGACCTTCCGCCTCCCGGCCCGGCCGCGCAGCGTCTGGGGCCGGTTCAACGAGGCGGTCAACCACGCGCCGGGCTGGCGCGGTGAGAGGAACGTCAGCGACAAGCCGTTCTACATCCGCGACCAGCCGCGGATGCTGCCCTCCGACGAGCGGGGCATCCTCGACATCACCCGCCAGCGCGGCGAGGCGCTCTCGGTGCTCGACCACGAGGTCGAACGCATGATCGCCGTGCTCAAGCAGACCGGACAGCTGGACAACACCTACATCTTCTTCACCTCGGACAACGGCTACTTCCTCGGCGAGCACCGGATGCGGCGGGGCAAGATCCTGCCGTACGAGGTCTCCCTGCGGGTCCCGGTGCTGGTCCGGGGCCCCGGGATCCCCGCCGGCCAGGTGCGCACCGACCCGTTCACGATGATCGACTTCGCCCCCACGTTCCTGCAGATGGCCGGAGCGCCCCGGGCACGGATCAACGACGGGGAGAGCATGCTGGGCGTCGCGCAGCACGGCGACCAGGGGTGGAGTCGGGGCATCATCACCGAGACCGGGCCGCGCTACGTCAAGGACGGGATCGCGGAGAGCACCAACTTCCTGCGCAAGAAGCAGGGGCCGTCGCCGCTGCGGTTCACCCAGGGACTGCGCACCCGCGACTACCTCTACACCGAGGTGGCCACGGGCTGGAAGGAGCTCTACGACCTGCGCACCGACCCGCGGGAGCTGACCAACCTCGCGCACCGCAAGAGCGAGCAGAAGATCGTCCGCGCCGCCGCGGCCGAGCTCGCGCGGCTGCGGGCGTGCAAGGGGCTCGCCTGTTCGCGGCCGATGCCGCCGATCCTGCGCACGCCCTGACCTGCACATATCGAAATACATCTATGTAATTCGGACAGATCGGTTGACCCCTGTGAACCCATAGGTCACATTCGTTCCAGCAGCCCCACTTGCCCCACTGGTGCCGACCCGCCGTGGGCTGCCGGCGGTCGACGAAGGGACACGCGGTGACTCCATCGGCGCCCCCTTGGTCGGCCCAGCGGTCGAACCGCTGGTTCCGGCGCATCGTCGCCGCCACCGGGGTGCTGCTGATCGGCGTGTGCGTGGTGGCCCAGCAGGTCGGGCCCGAGCCGGGACCGACCGGGACCGACACCTTGCAGCTGGTCTCGACGCACCGGCACCACTCTCATCACCCGCACCATGGCAAGCGCGGCCATCAGCACCGGCGGCGCCACCCGCGGCACGGCCGCCGGATCGTCTCCTACACCGTTCGGCCCGGAGACACCGCCACCGGTCTTGCGGTCCGCTTCCACGCCTGGACCGCCGAGCTGCTCACCCTCAACCATCTCGGGACCCACGACATGCTCTCCGTGGGTGAACACCTACGGATCCCGGTGGTCCGGGCCGCGGCGCGCAGAGCCGCACGGCACCACCACCACCGGGCCCACCACCGGGCCCACCACCGGGCCCACCACCGTCACCACCGGACGCACCACCGTCACCACCACCGTCACCACCACCGTCACCACCGGGCCCACCACCGCCACCACCGGGCCCACCACCGGGCCCACCACCGCCACCACCGTCACCACCGGCGGGCCCACCACCACCGGCACCACCTGCACCTGCCGAACCCGAGCCAGGCCACCGTCCGCCGGGTGATCATCGCCACCGCCCACCGGTACGCCGTCGGGACCAACCTCGCGCTGGCCGTCTCCTGGCAGGAGTCGGGCTGGCAGATGGACGAGGTGTCCAGCGCCCACGCGATCGGGGCCATGCAGGTGATGCCCTCCACCGGCCGCTGGCTGTCCGCCGTGGTCGGGCGGCGCCTCGACCTGCGCGACCTGCACGACAACATCACCGCCGGCGTGGTGCTGATCCGGGCGCTGCGCGACCACGCGGGGGTGCGCAACGCGGTGGCCGGCTACTACCAGGGCCTCGGCTCGGTGCAGACACACGGCCTCTACCGGGACACCAAGCGCTACGTCACCAGCGTGCTCTACCTGCGCCGGCTGCTGCGGCACGGCTGGAACCCTGCCTGACCCGCCACGCCGACCCTGGCGGCCCCCGGCGTCGCCGTGGCCGCTGCCCGTAAAATCGGTGGCTGAGCCGGGATCTGCGCTGCCCGGCAGACCCCGGGAGGACAACCGTCGTGGACAGCACCGTCGCGGACCCGTTGATCGGGCGCCTCCTCGACGGCCGCTACCGGGTCGGTCGCCGCATCGCACGCGGCGGCATGGCCACCGTCTACGAGGCGACCGACCTTCGGCTGGACCGGGTGTGCGCGCTGAAGGTGATGCACCCCGGCCTCGGCGACGACCACGACTTCGCCGCCCGGTTCGTCCGCGAGGCCCGGTCCGCGGCCCGGCTCTCGCACCCCAACGTGGTCGCGGTCTTCGACCAGGGCGACGACGACGGCACCCTGTTCCTGGCCATGGAGTACGTCCCGGGGCGCACCCTGCGCGACCTGGTCCGCGACGAGGCGCCGATGCCGCCGGCCCGGGCGCTGGCCCTGCTGGACCCGGTGCTGTCCGCGCTGGCCGCAGCGCACCACGCCGGGCTGATCCACCGCGATGTGAAGCCGGAGAACGTGCTGCTCGCCGACGACGGCCGGATCAAGGTCGCCGACTTCGGTCTGGCCCGGGCGGTGAGCGGGGAGACCCAGCACACCGGCACCAGCGGCGTGCTGATCGGGACCGTGTCCTACCTGTCCCCGGAGCTGGTCGTCGACGGCACCGCCGACGCCCGCTCCGACGTGTACGCCGCCGGGGTGCTGCTCCACGAGCTGCTCACCGGCCGCAAGCCGCACGAGGGCGACTCCCCCATCCAGGTCGCCTACAAGCACGTGCACGAGGACGTGCCGCCGCCGTCCCGCAGCGCGTCCGGCATCCCGGCGTACGTCGACGCGCTGGTTGCCCGGGCCACGGCCCGCGACCGCCACCTGCGGCCTGCCGATGCCCAGGTGCTGCTGCACCAGGTGCGCCGGGTCCGCGCCGCCCTCGACCACGGCGTCACGGACGACCCGGAGCTGACCGAGGACCTCGCCCCGGGCACCGCGACGGTGACCGAGGACCTCGAGCACCTTCGCACCGACTCGCCGACGATCCTGCCTCCCGAGCGGGCCGGCGGCCGCGAGGACACCAGCGTGCTGGCCCGGCGAGGCGCGTCCCCGCCGGATGGGCCAGGGGGCCAGGCCGGCGGCCGGACGTCGGCGCCCCGGCGCAAGCGCCGGGGGCCGCTGGTGCTGGCGCTCCTGTTGGTGCTCGCCGTGGTCGCCGGGCTGGCCGGCTGGTGGTTCGGCCTGGGCCGCTACCGCCCGACCCCGGCGGTCATCGACCTGACCACGGCGCAGGCGCGGCACAAGGTGCAGGCAGACGGCCTGGCGTTCCGCATCGGGTCCCGGCACTACTCCGAGACCGTCGCCGCCGGACACGTGATCAGCACCGACCCGAACGCCGGCTCGAAGATCCTCTCCGGCGCCACGGTGACCGCGGTCGTCTCCAGGGGGCCGGAGCGTCATGCCGTGCCGGTCCTGCGCGGGAGGAGCCTCGACGCCGCCCAGAAGGCGCTCCGGGCCGCGCACCTGAGCTTCGGCCGGGCCAGGTACCGCTACGACGAGCAGGTGGCGCGCGGCGTGGTGCTGTCCTCCGACCCGCCGGCCCAGCAGATGCTCAAGCGGGGCACCCCGGTCGACCTGGTGGTCAGCAAGGGCCCGAGACCCATCCCGGTCCCCGACCTCTCCGGCCAGGCCGTCGGCAAGGCCGAACGCCAGCTCACCAAGCTGCACCTGACCGTGCACCTGACCTGGCAGCACAGCGACTCGGTCGCCAAGGGCCAGGTCGTCTCGCAGTCCCCGAGCACCGGCACCCTGTTCCGGGGCCAGACCGTCGACCTGGTGGGCTCCCGGGGCCCGGTGATGGTGACCGTTCCCCACGTGAAGGGCATGGGGGTCCAGGACGCCACCGCCGCGTTGCAGGCCGCCGGCTTCAAGGTGACCACCGCGAAGAGCCAGCTGTACGTCGGACTCGGCTACGTGGTGAGCTCGGACCCCGGAGCCGGCGCCAAGGCCCCCCGGGGAAGCGTGGTGACCCTCTACCTGGTGTGACCGGCTCGTCGGCCGGCACCGCCCGACCCGGCGGTCTCGGCCCGATAGCCTGGGCCCATGCCCCTCTCCAAGACCTTGCCGGACCCTGCCCGCACGGCGGTGCAGCGCAACCCGATCGGCAGCCACCTCAAGGTCGGCAAGGGGCTGGTCGGCGCGCTGGCCGAGGCGGAGCGGATCGGCGCGGAGGCCATGCAGGTCTTCGTCGGCAACCCGCGCGGCTGGGCGCTCTCGGCCGGTGACCCCGCCGTCGACGAGGCGTTCCGGGCGCGGTGCGCCGAGCGAGGCATGCGGGTGTTCGTGCACACGCCGTACCTGGTCAACCTGGGCAGTCCCACCGCCGCGACGTACGAGCGCTCGGTGGCCGTGGTGGCGCACAACCTGGCCCGGGCGGCGCGGATGGGCGCGGAGGGCGTCGTGGTGCACACCGGCTCGTGTGTCGCCGAAGGCGGCTTCGCGCAGGCCATGCGGCAGGTCCGGGACGGCCTGCTGCCGGTGCTGGACCAGCTGCCCGGCGACGCCCCCTGGCTGCTGCTCGAGCCGACCGCCGGGCAGGGCCGGTCGCTGTGCGCCGGCGTCGAGGACCTGCAGGGCTACCTCACCGCGCTCGACTTCCATCCCGCCGTGGGGATCTGCCTGGACACCTGCCACGTGTTCGCCGCGGGCGCGCCGCTCGACGAACCCGGCGGCACGACCGCGACCGTGAACCGGCTGGTCGAGATCGCGGGCAGCACCGACCGGGGCGGCCGGCTGCGGCTGGTGCACGCCAACGACTCGATGGACGTCCGGGGCGCGTTCAAGGACCGGCGCCAGAAGATCGGGCAGGGGCACATCGGCACCGGCGCGTTCGAGGAGCTGTTCGCCCACGCGGCGACCGCGGGGGTGCCGTTCGTGCTGGAGACCCCTGGGTCCCGGGACCTCGACGACCCGGACCTGCCGCTGCTGAAGCGGCTCCGGACAACCGCGCATGGGTGAGACCTCGGTCCAGGAACGGCACGTCTCGGCGGCACCGCTTCTCGCAGCCCTGGCGCTGCTCGCGGTCACCGCCTGCTGGGGCTCGACCTTCTTCTTGATCAAGGGCCTGCTGGTGCGGATGCCGGTGCTGGACTTCCTGGCCGTCCGGTTCGCGATCGCCTCGGTGGCGTTGATCCTGCTGTCTCCCAAGGCGCTGCTGCGGCTGTCGAGTGCCGCCCGGCGGCGCGCCGCGGTCCTCGGGCTGCTCTACGGGCTGGCGCAGATCCTGCAGACCGCGGGGCTGGCGCGCACCCCGGCGAGCGTGTCCGGGTTCATCACGGGCATGTACGTCGTGTGCACGCCGCTGCTGGCGGCGGTGCTGCTCCGGCAGCGGATCACCCGGCTCACCTGGGCCGCGGTCGGGCTGGCGGTGGTCGGGCTGGGGGTGCTCACCCTGGGCGGTCTCAGCATCGGGTTCGGCGAGGCGGTGACGCTGCTGTCGGCGGTGCTGTACGCGCTGCACATCGTCGCGCTGGGCGCCTGGTCGGACAGCCGCGAGGCGATGGGGATGGCCATCGTGCAGCTGGTCGTGATCGCCGTGATCTGCTTCGTGGTCACCGCGCCGGACGGCGTCGTACTCCCGCACACGCTGGGAGACTGGCTGTCCGTGGTCTACATGGCGGTGTTCGCCGGAGCGCTCGCGATGGCCGCGCAGACGTGGGCGCAGGCGCACCTGCCACCCACCCGGTCGGCGATCATCATGAGCATGGAGCCGGTGTTCGCCGCACTGTTCGCGGTGCTGTTCGGCGGGGAGGCGTTCACGGTGCGGATGGGCGCCGGCGGCGCGCTGGTGCTGGCCGCGATGCTGCTGGTCGAGCTGACCCCCCGTCGCCACGTGGGGGGCGAGGTCACCCACATCGCGGTCTGACCGAGTCAGGCGAGGATGGTCGCGAACACGGCCGCGGCCTCCTCGGCCTGGTCCTTGCTGACGTCGAGGTGGGTGACCAGGCGCACCGCGCGCGGCCCGACCGCGGAGACCAGCACGCCCTGCTCACGGGCGGCGGCCACCACCGCCGGGGCGTCCGGTACGACGACCACCACCATGTTGGAGTCCACGCCGGCCGGGTCGACGCCGCACGCCTCGGCCAGCAGCCGGGCGTGCGCGTGGTCCTCGGCCAGCCGCTCGACGTGGTGGTCCAGCGCGTAGAGGCCGGCCGCGGCGAGCACACCGACCTGCCGCATCCCGCCACCCAGCCGCTTGCGCCACACCCGGGCGTCCTCGATCGCGGCCCGGCTGCCCAGGGCCAGCGAGCCGATCGGGGCGCCGAGGCCCTTGCTCAGGCAGACCGCCATCGCGTCGGCGACCCGGCCGTAGCGCTCCAGCGGCACGCCGGTGGCCACGTGCGCGTTCCAGATCCGGGCGCCGTCGAGGTGCACGCCGGCGCCGACCGAGTCCGCGAACTCCCGCAGCGCCTCCAGGTCCTCGACGGGCAGCACGGAGCCGCCGCTGAAGTTGTGGGTGTTCTCCACCGAGATGGCGGTGGTGGCCACGAAGAACGGCCCCATGTCCGGGGCGAACATCGCCTCGATGGCCGGCAGGTCGATGCCGCCGCGGGCACCGGTCCAGGTGCGCATGGTCAGCCCGGTCAGCGCGCCGTGCGCCCCGAGCTCGGCACGGGCGATGTGGGCGCTGGACTCACACAGCACCTCCTGCCCCACCCCGGCCAGGGACCGGACGGCGAGGACGTTGGCCATCGACCCGGTTGGCGTGAACAGGGCCGCCTCCTTGCCGAACATGTCGGCGACCCGCTCCTCGAGCGTGCGGACGGTCGGGTCCTCGCCGTACACGTCGTCGCCGACCTCGGCGTCGGCCATGACGGCGCGCATCTCGGCGGTGGGCATGGTGACGGTGTTGCTGCGCAGGTCGATCACCCGGTCGATGCTACGACGGGGCGAGAGTCCGGCCCGCGCCGGTTCCACGACCCGGCCACTCCCACGCACCTGCGAGGTTACGGCCCCTTCCAGCGCCACGGACCCGGCCCCCCTCACGCACCTGCGAGGTTACGGCCCGCCATTTCGAGGGGGCTCGCGGTCAAGGGACTCGGTTGCCGTGGCTATGCCACTCGGTTGCCGTGGCTATGCCACTCGGTTGCGCAGCATCTCGGCGACCAGGAACGCCAGCTCCAGCGACTGCACCCGGTTGAGCCGCGGGTCGCAGACCGACTCGTAGCGGTTGCCGAGGTCGCCCTCGAGCAGCGCCTCTCCCCCGCCGACGCACTCGGTGACGTCGTCGCCGGTGAGCTCGACGTGGATCCCGCCCGGCCAGGTGCCCAGCGACCGGTGTACGTCGAAGAAGCCCTGCACCTCGTGGATCACGTCGTCGAACCGGCGGGTCTTGTAGCCCGAGGACGCCTCGAAGGTGTTGCCGTGCATCGGGTCGCACACCCAGGCCACCCGCACCCCGGCGGCGGTCACCTTCTCCACGAGCGCCGGCAGCACGTCGCGGATCTTGCCGGCTCCCATCCGGGTCACGAAGGTCAGCCGGCCCGGCTCGTTGTCCGGGTTCAGCCGGGCGGCCAGCGCGATCGCGTCGTCGGCGCTGGTGGTCGGGCCGAGCTTGACCCCGATCGGGTTCTGCACGTGTCGCAGCAGCTCGACGTGTGCGCCGTCCAGCTGCCGGGTCCGTTCCCCGATCCAGACGAAGTGCCCGGACACGTCGTACGGCTTGCGGGTGCGCGAGTCGATGCGGGTCATCGCGTGCTCGTACTCCAGGATCAACGCCTCGTGGCTGGAGTGGAAGTCGACACGGTGGAACTCGTCGGGGTCGGCGCCGATGGCCTGCATGAAGGTCAGCGCCCGGTCGATCTCCTGCGCCATCTGCTCGTAGCGGCGGCCCACCGCCGAGGACCGGACGAAGTTGGTGTTCCAGGTGTGCACCTGGCGCAGGTCGGCGTAGCCGCCGGTGACGAAGGCGCGCACCAGGTTCAAGGTGGCCGCGGAAGCGTGGTAGACCTCGACCAGCCGGCGCGGGTCGGGCACCCGGTCCCCGGCGGTGAACGGGAACCCGTTCACCGCGTCGCCGCGGTAGGCCGGCAAGGTGACGCCGTTGCGGGTCTCGGTGTCGGAGCTGCGCGGCTTGGCGTACTGGCCCGCGAGCCGGCCCAGCTTGACCACCGGGACGGAGGCGGCGTAGGTGAGCACCACCGCCATCTGCAGCAGCACCCGCAGCTTGTTGCGCACGTTGTCGGCCGTGACGCCGTCGAAGGTCTCGGCGCAGTCGCCGCCCTGGAGCAGGAAGGCCTTCCCGTCGGCGACGGCGCCGAGCTTGGCCTTCAGCTCGTCGCACTCGCCGGCGAACACCAGCGGCGGCATGCCCCGCAGCCGCCGCACGGCGGCGTCGAGTGCAGCCGGGTCGGGCCAGGCCGGCTGCTGGCCTGCGCCGCGGGCGTGCAGCGCGGGCAGGCTCGGCACGACCTCGGCCGGTTCGGGGCGTCCATCAGTCACCGACCCAGCCTAGTCCGGCGGCCCGGCCCCCTCCCGGCCAGTCCGCCTGCCGGAAGTCAGTTGACCAGCGGCATGAGGAGGATCTGGAACGCCTGCAGGCACAGCAGGAACACCAGAAGCGGGAGGCCGACCTGCCGCAGGGAGACGGCCAGTCGGCGCAGGAAGGGAGTCTCCATGGGCCGGTCGTACCCCCGGCGCCGCGCGGCGCACACCCGCGTCCTTCCTACGCCCACGGGCAAATCGGGACAGACTCCAGCGATTCGCCGCCCGTTGTGTGGCCCGCGCGGGTGACACATTCCCCGTTCCGCTGACCAGGCCGGCCACGCGCTGGTATACGGCGGCGCGGTCGGCGGAGGGCCGGGGCCCGAACGGCACCGGAACGGCCCTGGAAGGGCAGCAATAGATCAGCGGACCGGTGGCTGCCGCCGCAACCACCGGTCCGCCCGTCACCCCAAGCCCCCCGGCCCGCGGGCCCGCACCGTCCCCTGACTCGCCCGTATCCCTCGCCCGGACGACCCGATGCACGGCACCCGCCCCTGAACCGTAGGGACCCGGACGCCCTCGCGGCCAGGGTTCACGGGCGGCGCACGACAACGGTTCGGTCGCAGCCATACGCAAGCCCTACGTACATTCGCCAGGACATCCGCCGGAGCCGATGGCTACCATCCGCAGATGGACGTTCTGCCGGGCACGGGCCGCGACCTGCTGGTGTCCCGGGAAGCCGCTCTGGCGGACCTGGAGACGATGCACGGCCGTTCAGCCGGGGTGCTGCTCACCGGCGAGGCCGGCATCGGCAAGTCGCAGCTCGCCCGCGCCTTCTCCGAGCGGCTGCGCGGGCGGGCGGCCCCGGTGGGCGAGGTCAGCGCCCTGGCCGCGCTGTCCACGGCGGCGCTGGCGGCGCTGCGCCCGCTGCTGGGGGCCGGCCCGCCGGCGGCACAGGACCCGGTTGAGTGGGCGAGCGAGCGGCTACTGACGGACCTCCCGGGGGGCCTGCTGCTGGTCGACGACGTTGACGCGCTCGACGACCTCTCCGCTGCTGCGCTGCACCGGGTGGCCCACACCCCGCACCGCCGGCGGCCACCCCGGCTGGTGCTGACCATGCGCAGCGGGCGGGTGCTGCCTGCTCCGATGGAACGGCTGCTGACCGAGGGCACCCTCGAGCGGTTGCTGGTCGGCCCCCTCGACGAGGCCGGGGTCGCCGCGCTCGCCGAGCACCTGCTCTCCGGACCGGTCCACGCGGCCGCGGCCCGGGACCTCTGCGGACGATCGGGCGGGAACCCGCTGCTGGTCCGCGAGATCACCCTGGCCGCCTGGGAGCAGCAGGCCTGGGAAGTCTCGGACCGGGGCTGGCGGTTGCCGACCGCGGTCCGCCTCCCCGAACGGCTTCAGCCGCTGGTCGACGCGCGCATCGGCGCCCTTCCCGAGCCGGCCCGCCGGCTCGCCGAGCTGCTTGCGCTGGCCGGGCCGTTGCCGCTGCCGCTGCTGGCGCGGATGGACCTGGTCGGCGGGGTGGGCCACCTGCAAGGGGCCGGGATCGGTCGCGTGCGCGGCGGGGAGGCCATGCTCAGCCACCCGCTGTTCGAGGAGGCTCTTCAGCAGCGCACCGACGGGAGCACCCGGGCGGGCTGGGCGCAGCGGCTGCTCGACCAGGCAGCAGAGCTCGACCTCCCGCCCGGGCCTTCGGTCCGGCTGGCCGCCCTCGCGCTCAGCCAGGACCAGCAGATCGGCGGGGCCCGGCTGGCCGTGGCGGCCCAGATGGCGCTGTCGTTGCTCGACCTCACCACGGCCCGCCACCTCGCCGAGGCGGCCACCGCCGCCGGAGGACCCGGCCGGGCGGCGCTGATCGCCGCCCAGGCGCGCACCCTGCTCGGCGATCCCGGCGGGGCGTCGGCGCTGGTGGCGCTGTCGGACTCCGACGACCCGGAGCTGCGCACCCAGGCCCGGCTCACCCGGGCCAGGCTTGCGATCGCCGGCGAGGACGGGCCCACCACCGCGCTGGAGCTGCTGGAGTCGGTGGCGGCCACCGCCGGCACCGACACGCTGCGGGCGGTCGCGCTGATGCGGCTCAACCACTGGCAGCAGGCCACCGACGCGGCGGAGGCTGCGCTGGCACGCGCCGAGGACCCGGCAGAGTGGGTCGACGCGGCCGGCATCGGCACGCTGCTGCACACCTGGGGCGGCGATCCCGGCCGCGCGGTGGCCCTCGCCGAGCGGGGGCTGGCGCTGATCGACGACGGCGCGCTGTGCGGCCCGCACGGCTCGATCGTGCTGGCCCAGCCCGGCTGCATCGCCGCCCTGCTGCGCGGCGACGGCGAGGCCGCCGACCGGATCGCCGGGTACGTCGAACCCTCCCCCGGCACGCCGGCCAACTTCGAGGGGCACCGGGCCCTGCGCGCCGGCGTGCTCGCGGTGTACCGCGGGCACCACGACGCGGTCGGGGTCTTGGACTCCGCCGCCGCGATGCTCTCCGAGGGGGATCCCGTGGTGGACCTGCGGCTGTGGGCCTGGGCCTTCCTGGCCCGCGCCCTGCTCCGCGTCGGCGACGTGGGTCGGGCCGAGACCGCGACCCGGCGCGGGCGCGAGGTGGCCTTCCACGGGCAGGTGGCCCCGCAGGTGGAGCTCCGGGTGGCCGAGGGCTGGCTGGCCGCCGCCCGTGGTGAGCCCGAGCTCGGCTGCGGGATGCTCGCCGAGGTGTGCGACAGCCAGGCACCGCAGGTGCCGGGCTCGGCCGGGCTGATCGCCGTGGACCTGGCCCGGCTCGGTGCCCTCGACGCCGCCGTCCCCCGGCTGGCCGAGGCGGAACCACGCGCCGGCAGTCCGGTCCTCACGGCGGCGCGCCACCTGCTCGAGGCGACGCTCCGCCGCGACGTGCCGACCGTGTGCGAGCGGGCGCTCGACCTCCAGGCCGCCGGCCTGCACATCTGGGCGGCCGACCTGCTCGCCGTCAGTGCGCCGCTGGTCGACGGTGCGGACCGGGACATGCTGGCGGCCCGGGCGCACGTGGCCGCGGCGGCGTGCGGCGGCCCGGGCACTCCCGCCCTGGCCGGCACCCGGGCGGTTCTGACCAGGACCCAGCTGCGCGTGGCCGGGCTGGCCGCGCGGGGGCTGACCAACCGGCAGCTCGGCGAGAGCCTGGACATGTCGCCGCGCACGGCGGCCACGCACCTGCACCGGGCCTACCCGGCCCTCGGGGTCCACGACCGGGCCGAGCTGGCCCGGCTGTTCCCGGCCCGATGAGCGCCGGTTGACTAACCGAAGAACACCTCGGCCTCGGCGTACTCCTCCGGGCTGACCAGCTTCAGCTCCCCGGTGCCCTCGATGAGCGGCACCCGCACGATGTCGGCGCCGCGCAGCGCCACCATCTTCCCGAAGTCGCGCTCCTGCACCGCGGTGATCGCGTGCAGCCCGAACCGGGTGGCCAGCCAGCGGTCGAACGCGGTCGGCGTGCCGCCGCGCTGGACGTGACCGAGCACCACCGCGCGCGCCTCCTTGCCGGTGCGCTTCTCGACCTCCTCGGCGAGCCGGGCACCGATGCCACCGAGCCGGACGTGGCCGAACGCGTCCACCTCGTCGCTGGTCTGGCTGAAGCCGCCGCCGTCCACCGGGGTGGCCCCCTCGGAGGCCACGATGACCGGCGAGAAGTTGGTCTCGAAGCGCCGCTCGACGTAGCGGCACACCTCGTCGATGTCGAACCGGTGCTCCGGGATCAGCACGACGTTGGCGCCGCCGGCGAGACCGGCGTGCAGCGCGATCCAGCCGGCGTGCCGGCCCATCACCTCCACCACCAGCGCCCGGTGGTGGGACTCGGCGGTGGTGTGCAGCCGGTCGATGGCCTCCATGGCGATGTTCACCGCGGTGTCGAACCCGAACGTGAAGTCGGTGCCCGACAGGTCGTTGTCGATGGTCTTCGGCACCCCCACCACGTTCACGCCCAGGTCGGCGAGCTTGGTGGCGACCCCGAGGGTGTCCTCCCCGCCGATGGCGATCAGCGCGTCCACCCCGAGGTCGGCGAGGTTCCGCTGGATCCGCTCGACCCCGTCGTCGACCTTGAAGGGGTTGGTGCGCGAGGAGTTCAAGATGGTGCCGCCGCGCGGCAGGATGCCCCGCACCTGGGCCACGCCCAGCTCGCAGGTGACCCCCTCGAGGGGGCCCCGCCAGCCGTCCCGGAACCCGATGAACTCCAGGCCGTACTGCTGCACGCCCTTGCGGACCGCGGCCCGGATGACCGCGTTCAGGCCGGGACAGTCCCCACCTCCGGTGAGCATGCCGACGCGCATGGACCTCTCCTCTCGCTTCCCAGCCGGTCCTGCCTCGGGGCCGGCTCGGGGCCGACCCAGGATCCGGCCGAGTTCGACGATAGCGACGAGTCGGGCACCGGCGTCGGCTACGCCCGCATTATGGTTTCGCGCATGACGTTCTCCATCGTGGCCCGATCCGCCGACGGCCGGTCCTGGGGCGTCGCCGTCGCCTCGAAGTTCCTGGCCGTCGGGTCCGCCGTACCTGCTGCCGTGGCCGGCATCGGCGCCATCGCGACCCAGGCCGAAGCCAACGTCGCCTACAAGGGCCAGGCGCTCGCGCACCTCGACGAGGGCGCCACCGCGCAGGTCGCCCTGGACCGGCTGCTCGAGGAGGACCAGGGCCGCGACCACCGGCAGGTCGGCATCGTCGACGCCGACGGCAACGCCGCCAGCTACACCGGCAAGGCGTGCTTCGACTGGGCCGGCGGGCGCACCGGCCCGGGGGTCGCGGTGCAGGGCAACATCCTCGCCGGCGAGCAGGTGGTCGACGCGATGGTGCGGGCCTGGGAAGCTGCCGCCGACGAGCCGGTGCTGGCCCGTCGGCTGCTGGCGGCGCTGGTCGCCGGGGACGCCGCCGGCGGGGACAGCCGGGGCCGGCAGAGCGCGGCGCTGCTGGTGGTCCGCGACGGGGCCGGCTACGGCGGACGCGACGACGTCGCGGTCGACCTGCGGGTCGACGACCATGACCGGCCGGTGCCCGAGCTCACCCGGCTGCTGGACCTCAACGACCTGTACCTGACCGCCTCCACCGAGGAGGAGAAGGTCCCGCTCGACGAGCAGCTGCGCGCCGAGGTCGAGCAGCGGGCCCGGCGGCTGGGGAAGCCGGACTTCGCCGCCTGGGTCGGCGCGGAGAACTACGAGATGCGCACCGGCGACGGGTGGGTGGACCAGAAGGTGCTGCACATCCTGCGCGAGCAGACCGCCGACCTGCCATGACGCGCGCCGCCGACCCGATGTCCCCACCGGGGGTGCGGCGATGAGCGTGCTCGCCATCGACGCCGGTACGACGGGGGTCACGGCCCTCGTGGTCTCCCCGGAGGGGGCGGTCGTGTCCAAGGGGTACCAGGAGTTTCCGCAGCACTTCCCCCGCCCCGGCTGGGTCGAGCACGCCCCGGAGGGGATCTGGCAGGCCACCTTGGAGGCGGCCCGGCTGGCCCTGGAGGCCACCGACCAGGAGGTGACCGCGCTCGGGATCACCAACCAGCGCGAGACGGTGCTGGTGTGGGACCGCGAGACGCTCAGCGCCCCCCGTCGTGCGCTGGTGTGGCAGGACCGTCGTACCGCCGACATCTGCGCGCGGCTGCGCGACGCCGGGCACGAGGACCGGGTCCGGGAGCTGACCGGGCTGCGCCTGGACCCGTACTTCTCCGGCACCAAGCTGACCTGGCTGGCCGAGCACGAGCCGCGCACCTGGGCGCTGGTCGAGTCCGGCCGCTACGCGGTGGGCACCGTGGACTCCTACCTGATCGCCCGGATGACCCGGGGCACCTGGCACGTCACCGACGTCTCGAACGCGTCGCGGACCCTGCTGTTCGACCTGCAGCGCGGCGACTGGTCGCCGGAGCTGTGCGCGCTGTTCGGGGTGCCACCCGCGGCGTTGCCGGAGGTGGTGCCGTCATGGGGCAGGATCGCCAGCACCGACCCGCGCAGCTTCCTCGACCTGGAGCTGCCGATCGCCGGCATCGCCGGGGACCAGCAGGCGGCGCTGTTCGGGCAGACCTGCTACGACGTGGGCGACTCCAAGGCGACCTACGGCACCGGCTCGTTCGTGCTCACCAACACCGGCACCGAGGTGGTCCGCTCCGAGGCCGGGCTGCTGTCCACCGCGGCGTGGCGGTCGCCGGAGGGTGAGACCACCTACGCCTGCGAGGGGGCCATCTTCGTCACCGGCGCGGCCGTGCAGTGGCTGCGCGACGGGCTGCAGCTGCTCGGCACGGCGGCAGAGTCCGAGGCGATCGCGGCCACCGTCCCGGACTCCGGCGACGTGGTGTTCGTGCCCGCGCTGACCGGGCTGGGCGCCCCGGACTGGGACCCGCACGCGCGCGGGCTGGTCATCGGCATCACGCGGGGTACGACGCGGGCGCACCTGGTGCGCGCCACCTTGGAGGCGATCGCCTTCGAGGTGCGCGACGTCATCGACACCCTCGACGAGCGCACCTCGCTGACCACCCTGGCGGTGGACGGCGGCGCGGCCGCCAACGACCTGCTCTGCCAGCTGCAGGCCGACCAGCTCGGCGTGCCGGTGGAGCGTCCCCGCACCGTGGAGACCACCGCGCTCGGCGCCGCGTTCCTGGCCGGGCTGGGCACCGGGGTCTGGTCGTCCACCGAGGAGCTGCGGCACACCTGGCAGCTGGACCGCCGGTTCGAGCCCCAGGTCGACCGGGCCACCGCCGACGCCGCGCACGCCCGCTGGCGCAGGGCCGTCGAGCGGGCCAAGTCCTGGGCCTGATGCCACCGGTCCGCGGGCCGGCCGACCGGCTGCGACGGGTAGGCGACCGACGCCGCGGGCAGTACTCTGGGTATTTCTCGCACGGGGGTCGCCGGGAGCGAGCCCATGACGCAGGACACCGATACCGTCACCATCCGCCTTCTCGGGGGGATCGAGGTCGGCCCGGCGGGTTCGTCGGCCGGGCCGCTCCCCGGACGGGCCCTGCACCTGCTGGCCTACCTGGTGACCCGGCCGGGCGTCCCCCAGCCCCGGGCCCACCTGGCCGGTGTGCTGTGGCCGGACTCCGACGAGGCGCAGGCGCGCACCAACCTGCGCCGGGAGCTGCACCACCTGCGCGCCCTGCTTCCGGGCTGCCTGGAGGTGGACGCCCACGCGCTCACCTGGCACGACCGTCCGGACTGCGTGGTGGACGTGCGGACGTTCCAGTCGGCCCGGGAGCGCGCCCTCGCCGCCCTCCGCGACGACCCGCCGGCCGCCGCGGCGTACGTCGCCGAGGCGGTCCGGCTCTACCAGGACCCGTTCCTGCCCGGGTGCTACGACGAGTGGGCGCTGCGCTCGCGTGACGAGCTGCGCCGGGCCTGCGTGGAGCTGTGCGACCGGGGCGCCGAGTCCTGCCGGGACGACGGCCCCGCCCTCGCCATCCGGCTGATCCGGCGGCGCATCCAGCTCGAGCCGCACGAGGAGACCGGGTACCGCCGGCTGATGCGGGTGCAGCGGGCCGCCGGCGACCGTGCGGGGGCGATAGCGACCTACCACTGGTGCGCCTCGGTGCTGGAGCAGGAGCTCGGGGTTGCGCCCTCGCCGGAGACCCGTCGGGAGCGCGACGCCCTGCTCACCGACCGTGGACCCTCCGAGGAGCTCACCCGGGCCTCGTCGCCGGGTCTGGTGGGCCGTGCGCACGAGCGCCGTTGGCTGCGGGACGCCTGGGCCGCGGCCGCCACCGGGTGCCGGTTCGTGCTGGTGCAGGGCGAGGCCGGCGCGGGCAAGACCCGGCTGCTCACCGACCTGGTCGGCTCGGTCCGTCAGCACGACGACGGTCTGGTGGCCACCGCGCGCTGCTTCGCGACCACCGGCAGCCTGCCGATGGCGCCGGTGGCCGAGTGGCTGCGCGCCCCGGCCCTGCGGCAGGCGGCGACGCGGCTGCCCGCGGTGTGGCGGGAGGAGGTGCAGCGGCTGGTGCCGGCCGGAAGCCCCAGCGGCGACCCCGCCGAGCGGGCCAAGGTGGACGCCTGGCAGCGGCTGCGGTTCTTCGAGGGCCTCGCGCGGGCCGCACTGGCCGCGGAACGGCCGCTGCTGCTCACCCTGGACGACCTGCAGTGGTGCGACAAGGCCACCTTGTCCTGGCTGTCCTTCCTGTGCTCGTTCGCCCGGGACGCACCGCTGCTGGTGGTGGCCACCGCCCGCGACGACGAGCTCGCCGGCAGCGAGCTGGCCGCCCCGCTGCGCGCCATGAGGACCGCGGGGCAGGTCAGCGAGCTGACCCTCGGATCGCTGTCCGTCGACGAGACCGCCGAGCTCGCCGCCCGGGTCTTCGGACGTCCGCTGCAACAGGAGGAGCTGACGCTGGTCTGGTCGGCCACCGCGGGCAACCCGCTCTACGTCATCGAGGCGCTGCGGGAGGCGCTGGCCACCCCGGAGCAGGTGCGGGCCTCGGACCTTCGCGGGGTGCTGCTCGGCCGGCTGGCCCGGGTGTCCGAACCGGCCCGCCAGGTGGCCGCGCTGGCCTCCGCGCTCGGGCGGGACTTCAGCCTCGACCTGCTCACCGAGGCCTCCGAGCTGGGTCCGGACGCCCTCGTCCCCCTCGTGGACGAGCTGTGGCATCGCGGCATCCTCGAGCAGAGCGGCAGCCGCTACGACTTCACCCACGACCTGCTGCGGGAGGCGACGTACGACGCGGTGACCCCGCCGCAACGCTGGCTGCTGCACCGGCGGCTCGCCCGGGCGCTGGAGCGGCGGTACGCCGGCTCCACCGAGCTGGTCGCGGCCGAGCTCGCCGAGCAGTACGAGCGCAGCGGCCAGCCCGAGCGCGCGTTGCCGTACTACGACCAGGCCGCCCGCACCGCCACCGCGGTGTTCGCCCACCAGGGTGCGTACCGGCTGTGGCACCGCTGCCTGGCCCTGCTCGCGGCAATGCCCGAGACGCCGCAGCGGCAGGAGCGCGAGCTTGCGGTGCTGCAGCAGATGATGCCGCCCACCAACGCCTGGCGCGGCTACGCGTCCCGCGAGCTGGAGGTGCTGGAGCGTCGCACCGCCCAGCTCGGGGAGCGACTCGGGCTGGTGGAGGTGCAGGCGGCGGCCTCCATCGCGCTGTTCGCGACCACCTTCGTCCAGGGACACACCGCCGAGTCGCACCGCTGGGGCGAGCGGGCGATCGCGCTGACCGAGCGCTCACCGGACCTCGCCGGGCAGGCGCACCTGTGCGTCGCCGGGGCGGCGCTCAGCCTGGGGCTCGTCCGGTCCGCCGACGAGCACTTCGCGCTGGCCTGCGCGCTGTGCGGGGACCGCGACTCGCTGCCGATCGGGACCCGCACCCAGGTGCACGCGCGGGGCTGGTGGGCGCACGCGCAGTGGCTGCTCGGCGACGACAAGGCCGCGGCCCGCCAGAGCGCCGCCGCGCTCGAGGTCGCCCGGGCCATCGACCACCCGTACTCGCTGGCGGTCGGCTTGTCCTACGCCGCCGTGACGCGGCAGCTGTGCGGCGACCTGGCGGGGCTGGAGCCGGTGCTGGCGGAGCTGAGCGAGCTGTGCGAGCGGTTCGGGTTCGCCTACTACCGGGAGTGGGCAGCCGTGCTCGGCGGCTGGCTGCGCGGGGGGCCCGACGGGCTGCGCGCCGTCCGGGCGGGCATCGCGGCGCTGGAGGAGGAGGGCTCGCTGGCCCGGATGCCCTACTGGTTGTCCATGGCCGCGGACCTGCAACGCCGGAGCGGCGACCTCGACGGCGCGTCGGCCACGCTGACGGCCGCCCGCGCGGTGGCGGCGCAGCACGACGACGTGTGGTGGCTGCCGGAGGTGATGCGGGCCCAGGCCGCTTTCGAGCCGGCGGCGCGGGCGGTCCGCACGCTCGAGGAGGCGGTCGCCGTCGCGCGTCGGCAGCAGAGCCCGACCCTGGTCGCCCGCAGCCGCGCCGACCTGGCCGCTCGGACCGGCAGCAGCGTTCTTCCGGCGGGCACCTGAGCGGAACGGTCCCCGAACGCTGCGGTTCCTAGGTTCATGGAAACCATCGACCTCGTTCGAGGGAGCAAACCATGACCAGCACCACCACTCCGAGCCAGGCGACCACGGCACAGGGGCCGCCGTTCGCCGACCTCGTCGCCCGCATGCGCGGGCCCGTCGTACTCCCGGGCTCGCCGGAGTACGACTCCGCCCGGGCGGTCTACAACGCCATGATCGACAGGCGGCCCGCCGCGGTCGCCCGCTGCCGCGACGTCGCGGACGTGGTGGCGTGCGTGCAGTTCGCGGACCGGCACGGGATCGACGTCGCCGTGCGCAGCGGCGCGCACAACGCCGGCGGCCTGGGCGTGGCCGATGACGCGCTCGTCATCGACCTCAGCCCGATGCGCAGCACCACCGTCGACCCGGAGGCGCACACGGTGCGCGCCGATGCCGGCTGCACGTGGGGGGACGTGGACCACGCCACCGTGGCGTTCGGGATGGCCACGCCGTCGGGGTTCCTGTCCAGCACCGGTGTCGGCGGGCTCACGCTCGGCGGCGGGATCGGCTACCTCACCCGCCGGTTCGGGCTGACCGTGGACAACCTGCTCGGCGCCGACGTCGTCCTGGCCGACGGCTCGCTGGTGCACGCCGACGACAGCACGCACCCGGACCTGCTCTGGGCGCTGCGCGGCGGCGGCGGCAACTTCGGCGTGGTCACCTCGTTCACCTTCCGCTGCCACGACATCGGCGACCACGGCGTCATCTACGGAGGGCCGGTGCTCTACGACATCGGCGACACCCGCGAGGTGATGCGCTGGTACCGCGAGCTGCTGCCCTCGCTGCCCGAGGAGCTGAGCGGCTGGATCGGGCTGCTGACCATCCCGCCCGCGCCGCCTTTCCCGGAGAACCTGTGGGGCCGCAAGGCGATCGGCGTCGTCTGGTGCTACACCGGCCCGCTGGACAAGGCCGAGGACGTCACCGCACCGGTGCGGCAGTTCGGCCACCCGCTGCTGGTGGGCATGCAGGAGATGCCGTTCACCATGCTCCAGCAGGCCTTCGACGCGCTGTACCCGGCAGGGTTGCAGTGGTACTGGCGGTCGGACTTCGTGAGCCGGATCGGCGACGACGCGATCGCGGTGCACGAGAAGTACGGCGCCCAGCTGCCGACCGGGCACTCGACCATGCACCTGTACCCGGTCGGCGGCGCGGCCGCCCGGGTTGCCCAGGACGCCACCGCGTTCGCCTACCGCGACGGCGGCTGGATCTCGGTGATCGTCGGCGTGGACCCGGACCCGGCGAACGCGCAGCTGATCACGAGGTGGGCCCAGGACTACTGGGAGGAGCTGCACCCGCTCTCCGCGGGCGGCAGCTACGTGAACTTCCTGATGTCCGAGGGCACCGACCGGGTGCGCGCCGCCTACCGCGGCAACTTCGACCGGCTGCAGCAGGTCAAGCGCCGCTACGACCCGGACAACCTGTTCCACGTCAACCAGAACATCCCGCCTGCGTAGCCGGACCCGCGCCCGGCCGGCTCGACCGGCCGGGCGCGGGGTCAGCGCTCCTGCAGCTGCTGGAGGGCGGAGCGGGCCCGGTCCAGCTCGGTGACCGCCTCGTCGTGGGTGTCCCGGGCCTCGTCGCGGTCGTCCTCGGCGGCGGAGATCTCGTCGTCGAGCGCCTCCAGCTCGTGCTCGAGATCGGCGGCCCGGCGGCGTACCTCCTCCAGCTCCGACTGCAGCTGCAGGGACCGCGCCTCCAGCTCGGCGACCCTTTTGCCGGAGGCGGTGAGCTCCTGCTCCGCCTCGGCGGCGTCCTGCTCGGCCGCGGTCACCGCGTCCTCGGCCTCCCGCAGCTCCTTGCGGCGCTGCGCGGCGCGCTTCCCCTCACCCCGGCCGGCCCGGCCGCCCTGCTTCTGCCGACCCACCACGCTGAGCCGCGCCCGCGCCGGAGCCTCGGCGCCGAGCGCGTCGGGGACCGCGACCACGGTCGCCACGTCGAGGTCCCCCAGCCCGGTCGAGGACAGCGGCTTGACCAGCAGCCCGGTGCGCAGCGCGGCCGCGGCGGTGGCGTCGGTCATCGCCGCGCGCAACGACTCCTCGACCTGGTCGGCGACCGCGTCGCTGACCTTCACGCCCAGCTGCACGCCGAGGTCGCGGGCCTGCCGGGTGACCGCGGCCGTCAGCCGGCGGCGCTGCCGGTTCAGGTCCCGCAACGCGTCACCGGACAGCTCCTCCTGCGCCCGCCGCAGCGACTCCCCCAGCTCCACGACCTGCCCGACCACGTCCGCGTGGTGGCGCACCAGCTGGTTCAGCACCCACGCCGCGGTCGCCGGCTTGGCCAGCGCCCCCACCGCCTCGGCCAGCGCCCGGTCCTCGCCGCGCAGCTGCCTGACGCGTGCGTTGCGGGCGCCGGTGAACTCCGACGGCAGCAGCCCGTAGAGCTCCTGGGCGACGCTGGTCAGGTCCGGCACGCCCCGAGCCTAGGCATCCTCGGGCCGCAGGTACCGGCCGCGCCGGTGCACCAGCGGCGCCTGCTGCTCGCCGATCTCGACGTGCTCGACGACCGTGTCGACCAGCGCGGACCAGCCCACCTCGCGGGACTCGGCCAGCCGGACCCCCGCCCAGGTGCCGGCGCCGTCCAGCAGCGGCCCCCACTCGGTGTCGCGCCACTGCGCCATCCGGAACACCCCGCCGGGGGCGGGCGCCAGCCCGGCGAACGCGTCGGCCAGGTCGCGGTGCGCCCACCCCAGCAGCTGTACGACGCACGTGGTGCTGGTGCGCAGCTGCTCGGCGAACGACGAGTCGGGGTCGAGCAGGGCCAGCACATGCGCCGGGGAGCCGTTCGCGACCATCAACGAGGAGACGGTCAGCCCCTCCCGGGACTCCCCCGACCCGCAGGTCCACAGCGTGACGGTGCCGCCCAGCCGGCCGCGGAGCCGGCGCACCGGGTCACGCTCCGGTTCCGGCTCCAGGAACGGGTGCTCGGAGTGGATGGTCACGAAGCGCGCAGCTGCGAGCGGTCCTCGGGCTCCGGGGCGGCCTTCTTGCCCGGGTTCTTGTGCAGCGTCTTGGCGCGGGAGGCGTAGACGTCGACGTACTCCTGGCCCGACAGCTGCATGATCTCGTACATGATCTCGTCGGTGACCGAGCGCAGGATGTAGCGGTCGTCCTCGAGCCCCTCGTAGCGGCTGAAGTCCAGCGGCGTGCCGAACCGGACCAGCGGCCGGGTGAACGCGCCGAACTTCTTGCCCGGCGGAGCGAGCCGGTCGGTGCCCACCACCGCGATCGGGATCACCGGCGCCTTGGTCTCCAGGGCCAGCCGGGCGACCCCGGTCTTGCCGCGGTAGAGCCGCCCGTCGTGGGAGCGGGTGCCCTCGGGGTAGATCCCGAACAGCTCACCCCCGGCGAGCACCTTCTTCGCCGACAGCAGCGCGCCCTGGGCTGCGGAGGCGCCGCTGCGGTCGATGGGCACCTGCCCGGAGCCGGCGAAGAAGAACCGCTGCAGCCAGCCCTTGAGGCCCTTGCCGGTGAAGTACTCCGCCTTGGCGACGAAGGTGACCCGGCGCGGCAGGGTCAGCGGCATGAACAACCAGTCGGCGTAGGACAGGTGGTTGCTGGCCAGGATCGCGGGCCCCTCCAGGGGCACGTTCTCCGCGCCTTCGATCCGCGGGCGGAACACCGTCCGGAGCATCGGACCGAGAAACACCCATTTCAGCAGCCAGTAGAGCACCGCGCATCCTCCCGTCCGGTCCGTGCACTAGGCCCCGCTCCGCGTCCGTGCGACGATGCTGTGGTCAGCTGGTGGCAGCTGGTGGCACGGCGGGCGGGCCTCGAGACTTCATTCAACACCCATCCGGGCCGCCACGCCGAACTCGTGGCCCGGTGAACGCCCAGCCGGCCACGGACCACGGCACAGCACCCAGACAAAGGGACCGGACAAGGGACCAGACCCAGCGAGAGGAGACGCGGTGCCGCAGCCTCCGTCCGCGTACAGCCAGCCCTTCCACGCCGACGGCGCGCCCGACCAGGACGGCCGGCGGGTCGGCGCGCTGCTGCTGCACGGCTTCACCGGGTCTCCGGCGTCGATCGTGCCGTGGGGGCGCTACCTCGCCGAGCGCGGCCTCGCGGTCGAGGTGCCCCGGCTGCCCGGGCACGGCACCACCTGGCAGCAGATGAACCGCACCCGGTGGACGGACTGGTACGACGAGGCGGAGCGGGCGCTGGAGAAGCTCCGCGCCCAGTGCGACCAGGTGGTGGTCGGCGGGCTGTCCATGGGCGGTGCGCTGTCCCTGCGGCTGGCTCAGCGGCGCGGCGCCGACGTGGCCGCTCTGCTGCTGGTGAACCCGGCGTTGACCAACGCGGACCCGATGCGGCGGCTGGTGCCGGCGCTGCAGTACGTCGTCCCGTCCGCCGCCGGGGTGACCAACGACATCAAGAAGCCGGACGTGGACGAGCACGGCTACGGCCGCACCCCGCTGAAGGCTGCGGCGTCGATGTTCGCCGGCTGGAAGCAGGTGATCGCGGACCTGCCGCGGGTGACCCAGCCGCTGCTGATGTTCCGCTCGGCCGACGACCACGTGGTGCCGCCGTCGTCGGGGGCGCTGATCATGAGCCGGGTGGCGTCCCGCGATGTGAGCGAGCGGGTGCTGGAAAACAGCTACCACGTGGCTACCCTCGACTACGACGCTCCGGAGATCTTCGCGGAGTCCGAGCAGTTCGTACGACGAGTGACGGGACCATGACGCACCAGCCCGACGACGACCGTTCCCCGGAGGATCCGGAGGCGGGCCGTCGTGACGGCACCGGGGAGCGCGGGCTCGACGAGGACGCCGCCTGGCGGGCCATCGTGGACAACTACGGCGAGCTGGAGCTGGGTCCGGCCCCCGAACCCGCCGCTGCGCAGCCCGCTCCCGAGCCGGACCCGGAGCCCGCGCCGGTGGACGACGAGGAGCACTTCGTGCCCCCCGAGCCGCCGCCGCTGCCGCGCCTGGACGCCCGCCGCAAGCTGGCCTGGTTCGGGCTGATCGGGTGTCCGCTGGTGCTGCTGGTCGGCGCGGTGCTCGGGGTGCCGTTCCCCGGCTGGGCGACGCTGCTGATGACGCTGGCGTTCATCGGCGGGTTCGGCTACCTGGTGGCCACCATGCCGCGGCGGCGCGACGACGACTGGCCCGGCGACGACGGCGCGGTGATCTGACCGTCCCGGCCGGCCGGTGCGCCCGGGGCGGGCACTACCGTGGGCCGCAGCGTCGTCTGCCCCGGTGAAGTCGCCCCAGTGAGTCGCCCCAGTGAGTCGCCCCGTGAACCCGCCAGCGAATCCGCCAGTGAAGGAGCCCCGCGTGCACACCAGCGAGACAGTCGAGATCTCCGGCCACCTGATGGACACCGGCATCTTGTCGCAGGTGCTGGACGACATCCGGGAGTACGGCGGGGACTACGTGATCGACCGGTTCGACGTCGGCCACGACGCCCGGGACCTGTCCTACGCGCAGCTGACCGTGTCCGCCGAGGACGACGAGGCGCTGCAGCGGCTGCTGATGCGGCTGCAGACCCGCGGGGTGAACCAGGTCGACCCCGGCGAGGCGGAGACCGCCGAGTGCGAGATGGACGGGGTGTTCCCGGACTTCTTCTACTCCACCACGAACCTGGCCACCCGGGTGCGGATCGGCGGCCGCTGGGTGGCGGTGGAGAACCCGGAGATGGACTGCGGGCTGGTCGTGGACGAGGACGGCGGCCGGACCCGGATCTACACCCTGCCGATGGCCGACGTGAAGGCCGGCATGCGGGTGGTGTGCGGCGCGTCCGGGATCAAGGTGACCATCCCCGAGCCGGACCGCTCCGGCGCCGGCTCGTTCGGGTTCATGGAGTCCGACGTGTCCAGCGAGAAGCCTCAGGCGCTGCTGGTCCGGCAGGTCGCGGACGGGATGCGGGAGGCCAAGGCGGCCGGCCAGAAGGTGCTGTGGGTCGGGGGGCCGGGCATCGTGCACACCGGCGCGGCCCCGGCGATGGTGGCGCTGGTGGAGTCCGGGTACGTCGACGTACTGTTCGCCGGCAACGCGCTGGCCACCCATGACATCGAGGCCTCGCTCTACGGCACCTCGCTGGGCATCGACCTGGCGCAGGGCCGCGGCGTGGAGCACGGGCACGAGCACCACATCCGCGCGCTGAACACGATCCGCAAGGCCGGCTCGATCCGCGACGCGGTGGAGCAGAAGGTGCTGACCGGCGGGATCATGCACGCGCTGGTCACGCAGGGCAAGGAGTTCGTGCTGGTCGGGTCGGTGCGCGACGACGGGCCGCTGCCCGACGTCTACACCGACGTGATCGACGGGCAGCGGGCGATGCGCGCCAGCCTGGACAACGTCGGCTTCTGCATCATGATGGCGACCATGCTGCACTCGGTGGCCACCGGCAACATCCTGCCCGCCTCCATCCCGCTGGTGTGCGTGGACATCAACCCGGCCACGGTGACCAAGCTGGCCGACCGGGGCTCCGCGCAGGCGCGCGGCATCGTCACCGACGTGGGGCTGTTCCTGGAGCAGCTGGCCGTGGAGCTGGCCGACGGGTACCAGACCCGGCGCAGCTGAGCCGACGGCTCCGGGCATGGCCCGGAATGACCAGGCCGTCGTCCGGGTGGCCGATTCCTACCGAATCCGCACCTCCGAGTGGTTCCTTTCCCTACTCTCGAAATGACCGCCGACGTTTCACAACGGTTTCGGCTGGTCCGCCTCTGGGGGGAGGCGACAACTCAATGGGAGGGGAATGATGAACAAGCTGGTGAAAGGCACCCTTGCGTCCGCAGCCGGGGTCATGCTGCTCATGGGGGGATTCGGCACCTACGCCGTCTGGCAGAACAGCACGCCCGCGGACATGGGCAGCATCGGCTCCGGCACGCTGGCCATCGACTCGGTGGGCACACCGACCTGGACCGGCGCGGACGGAACTGCCTGGGCGCCGACCGATCTGATGGTGCCGGGAAACACGGTCACCGAGACCGTCCCGCTCGTGGTCACCGCGTCCGGTAAGGACCTGAAGGCGGGGCTGTCCCTCAGTGGCGTGACGAGCACCTTCAGCGATCTCCAGATCACGCTGAGCTATGCGGGCAAGTCGAGCACCGTCACCGGCAGCGGAACAGCGGCGATCGACTACAGCGGCCCTGCCGACCTGTCGAGCCTGAACGCCGCCAAGACGGCCACCGTGACCTTCACTCTGCCGAGCAGCGTGACCGGCGACCAGCAAGACACGGTGGACCTGTCCAAGGCGTCGGTGAACCTCGACCAGCTGCTCTCCTGAGCAGGCTGGAGCCGGGACAGCGACCGCCGGGACCGGCGCTCGATGCGTAGGAGAGCTGCATGCGCCCTGGCCGGCGCCCTGCTCGTGGCAGGCGCCGGCACAGGGACCACCCTCGCTGCCTGGCACGCGCAGCAACCGGTGCGCCTCGGCTCGGTCCAGTCCGCCTCGGCGGACCTGAGCGTCAACGGGAAGAGCGTCGCGGACCTTGGACCGCTCACCGGTCTGCACGCCGGTGAGGCGACCACGGTCCCCGTGACCGTGACCGACGCCGCTCCGCCGGAGGCCAAGGACCTCGTCCTGGCCGTGTACCTCGACAACGCCACCACCTCGGTGCCGGCGATCGACGACGCCCTGACCGTCGATGTGCGCCCCACCTCTGGTGGCTGCGCTCCGGCCGCCTCGGGGGTCCCGCTCGCGCAGTACCGGGACACACAACCGCTGGCCACCCTGGCTCCGCAGCAGTCGGTGTCCCTGTGCGTGACCTTGGGGCTCCCGGCCACCGCGGGCCCGCCCCCTGGCGGGCTGTCCGGGACGCTGAGCCTCACCTTCCGCGGTCAACAGGTGACGTCGTGAGCCGCCGGCTGCGCCGCATCCTGGTCACAGCGGCCTGCACGGCCGCCTTGCTGGTGCCCGGGGTCTCGGCGTACGCCGCCTGGACGGCAACTGCGACTGCGACCGGCACCGTCAGCCTGCTGCCCGCTGCGCCGGCAGCACCAACCGGGTTCACCTGTCCTACCTCGACGCCCACCGACGTGACGTTCAGCTGGGTGGCCGCGCAGGACACCACCGGCTACCAGCTGCTCGCGCAGGACGGCTCGGTGCTCGCCGAGCTGCCCGGGACCAGCACGACGGTGACGGTTGCCTCCCAGCAGATCACGGGCAACGGCTGGGTGACGGTCACGCTTCGTGCGGTGAACGCCGATGGCTGGGCCGACAGCACCGCGCAGGTGCACGTCAAGAACAAGGAGGTGAGCTGCCGGTGAGCACCACCCCCGCAGTCGCCGCGCAGGAGGCCTCGCGCCCGACCCCTCCGAGATTTCGCGCGGCGGCCGGCTTCCTCGGGACAGCGGTCGGCGTGGCCGCGCTCGTTGCCATCCTGGTCAGTGCCGTGGCGCTGGTCGCGGTGCCCCGGGTCACCGGATCGGTGCCGCTCACGGTGCTGACCGGGTCGATGACTCCGACGTACCCTCCGGGCACGGTTGTGGTCGTTCGGCCGACGCCGGTCACGCAGCTCCGGGTGGGCGACGTGGCCACCTACCAGGTCCGCTCCGGAGACCCCACCGTGGTCACCCACCGCATCGTCGGCATCACCGTCACGCAGCAGGGGCGACGACTCTTCACGTTCCGGGGCGACGCCAACAGTGCCGACGACCCCGCGCCGGTGCGGCCGGTGCAGATCCGTGGGCGGGTCTGGTACTCGGTGCCGCTGGTCGGCTACCTCGCCGGGGTGCTGAGCCCCACCACGCGCCAGCTGGGCATCCACCTCCTGGCAGCCGCACTCCTCGCCTACGGCGCGTGGCTCATGGTGAGCGCTGCGGTTGAACACCGCCGCAGAGCCGCAAGGACGCAATGAGCTACTCGGTCAGGTGCGGGTCGTGCGGGGGGACCCAGACGTTCTTGTCCTGGGTATAGGCGGTCTGCAGGCAGCCGTTGTTGCCGTCGAACGTCAGCCCGCCGACCACGATGAGTGCGTCCGTGGTGGTCGAGCAGGCGTTCCCGGTGTAGTCCATCGCCGCTGAGTAGGCGTAGATGGTGCCCACATAGCTGGACGCACCGTTGCCGTCGAGCACCAGCGCGGAGGTGTTCAGCCGGTCGTAGGCGATGGCCAGCCCCTGCGTGGCACCACTGCTCGGTGCCACCACGTTGACCACGCCGTTGCCGGCGGCGTTCAGCCAGCCGCCGGCCTCGCCCGGCGCGGCGCAGGCCCGGGGGTCCGAGGTGTCCCCGCAGGTGAAGTAGAGGGTCACCCCGGCGGTTGCGTCCAGGCCGGCGGAGCCGGTGAGGCTCCACTCACCCGTGATCACGTAGAGGCCCGGGGCCAGCGTGCAGGTGGCGTTGGGGAAGTTGTAGGCGCCGTAGATGCCCGGCCCGTCGGTGCACGGGTCGCTCTTCACCGCCAGCGAGGAGAAGTCGTTCGGCAGCTGGTAGGTGGCCAGCGGATCGGGCATCGCCGGCTGCCCGGTCAGCGGGTTCGGGGAGTAGCCGCCGCCGTTGTTGGGACCGGTGGCGTTTCCCTGCACGTAGATGCTGCCGTCGGAGACCACCTGGCCGTTGTTGTGCACGTCGACGTTGCCGTTGAACGCGACGCTGCCGCCGCTGACCTCGACATCGCCGTTCTGCATGTCGTGGTCGCCGCCGCCGATGACGCACAGGCCGCACACCGACTTCCCGCCCGGCACGAGCGCGGACTGCGCGAAGGCGCCGACGTTGACGTTGGAGGCGCCGGCGACGGCCCCGAACGGCAGCTTGACGTTCCGCAGTGGGGCTACCACGCGGACCTTCGGTGGGTCGGTGACCGTGTCGCTGGAGGTGTCGAAGGAGATGCACGAGGTGTCCGCGGACACCTGGGGCAGGTGCCCGGCGTCGGTGCACCCCGCCCAGTCCGCGGCGGTGACGCCGTAGTTGTCGGCGGCGTAGGACTCCGCGGCCTGGGTCGCCGCGGACAGGTCCGGAGTCGAGTTGCCGGACAGGTACAGCGCGTTGGCCGCGGCCAGCGCGGAGGAGTCCGAGGCGACCTGAGCCTCATGGCGGACCACCCTGGCCATGCCGAGGTCCACGACCAGAGCCGTGATCGTGAACATCACGATGGTCAGCAGGCCGACCAGCAGGACGACGGCCCCCTGCTCGTCACCGCTGCGGCGCCGCGTCGTACTCATGCGTGGCACCAGGACCAGTCGGCGCCCGAGGGCGGCTGCTCCGCGAGCGTCGGCTCCTGCTGGCCAGGGGTGGCAACCTCGATGGACATCAGCGCGCTGGAGCGGATGATCCGGTCACTGGGCAGCGGCACCAGCCCCGGAAGCGCGGTGGCCTTCACCATCGCGCACACCAGCAGCTGGTCGCCGATGTTCCAGCCGTTCGGCGCGGTGACCATGACCTTGGTGCTGCCGGTGATGGCGGAGACCTGCTGCTTGGCCTGGCAGACCAGCTGCTCCATGTCGGTCGGGTCCGGGGTGCCTGAGGGCGTGGAGGTGTACGTCGCGCCGCAGCTGGTCGTGCTGCCGAAGTTGCCGACAACCGCCTGCCGGGCGGCCTCCCGCACTCCCTGGCGGAGGTTGAGGGAGTCGTCGAACCACAGCCCGTAGGAGATGATCCCGAACAGCACCATGAGCAGCAGCGGGGCGACGAGCCCGAACTCGAGCGCGGCCGCGCCACGCTCGTTCGGGCCCGGCGCCCGCGTGCGGGCAGGGCGAAGCGACCGGTTCATCAGATTCCTCCCAAAACCTGATCGACGGCCTCAGCGTAGCCCACTAAAGGGACAAAGTGGCCGTTCGGTCATCTAAATGGTCAAAACGGAGATACCGGATGGCCCGTCCGGGTCAGAAGTCCAGCTCGGCCAGCACCGGACGGTGGTCGCTGGCCCTGGCGAGCAGCTCCGCCGAGACGCCGGGGTCGCCGTGGTGCGGCACCGCCACCGTCCCCCGGACCAGCACCGCGTCGACGCGCTTGACCGGCTCGGCCGATGGGAAGGTCAGCCAGGCCGCCGAGCCGTGGTCGACGAAGCCGGCCTCGATGAGCCGGTCCCAGCACGGCCCGTTCGGCCGCTCATTGAGATCACCGGCGACCACGACCGGGCCGCGGAGCCGGTCGGCCACCGCGATGACCTTCTCCACCTCGCGAACCCGCTCCTCGCGGTGCAGGGACAGGTGGCAGCCGACCACGCCGAACAGGGTGCCCTCCACCCGCAGCTGGGCGGCAACGACGCCCCGCCGGGGCCGAAGAGGGGGCCGACCGAGCACCTCCGCAACGGCGGACTTGGCGCCGATGCCGCTGCGGACCAGGATCATGTTCGACCCGCCAGGCCGGCCGCCCACCACGAGCCGCATGTCGAACCGCTCGGCCAGCTCGCGGCACCGACGGCGCCACACCAGCGGTCGGTGCGGGCACTCGTTGACGACCAGCACGTCGGGGGCGGCCCCGCGGACCACCTCACCGAGCTGCTGCCGGTGGCGTCCGCCCATGAATATGTTGTAGGTCATCAGCCGCACGCCGGTCATCGGCTGAATCCTGTCACGCGCCGGGCCACCGGACGCCGTTTCAGCGCGAGTCGCCACCCGCGAGCGTGCAGCGCGCGAGATCGCCGGCACCGATCAGGCCGGCTTCGGCGCCCAGCTCGGCGCGCACGATCGACGGTTCGGCCCGGAACCCCCGCCCGGTCAGGCTGCGTCGGAACGCCACACGGGCCGGCTCGAGCAGCAGGTCGTCGGCGTCGGACAGCCCGCCCCCGACGATCACCAGCTCGGGGTCGAACGCGGCACAGAGACCGGCGAGCCCGACGCCGAGCCAGTCGCCGACCTGCGCGAGCAGCTCCCGCGCCGTCCGGTCCCCGGCCTGCGCCACCTTGGTGACCAGAGGGCCGGTGAGCCGGCTGGCGTCGCCGGCGGCGGCCTCGCTCAGCGCGTACGCCGCGGGTGACCTCGAGTCGACCAGCTCGCGCGCCTCTCGGACCACCCGGGAACCGCTGGCGTACTGCTCCCAGCAGCCCCGGTTGCCGCACTCGCACCGGCGGCCGTCGGGCACCACCTGCATGTGCCCGAACTCCCCGGCCATGCCGTGCGCACCGCGGAACACGTTCCCGTCCATCACGAGCGCGCCGCCGATGCCGGTGCCCAAGGTGATGCAGAGGACCTGGCGACAGTCGCGCCCGGCACCGAACCGAAGCTCGGCCCAGGCGGTGGCGTTGGCGTCGTTGTCCACGAGCACCGGGACACCGAGCCGTCCGGCCAGCGCACGGCGCAGCGGCTCGTCCCGCCAGGACAGGTGCGGGGAGAACCGGACCGTCTCCCCCGCCTCGTCGACGAAGCCGGCGGCCCCCACGCCCACCGCGGCCAGCCCGCCGTCCGTCGCGAGCGCGGCGACCGCGTCGACGATGGTGTCCTCGACCACCTGCGGCTGCATGCTGCGGTGCGGGGTCTCCCGGCGCGCGTGAGCGGTCACCCGCCCCTCGACGTCCACGACTCCCGCCAGCACCTTGCTTCCGCCGATGTCGACACCGACCACGACAGATCCGGTCTGCACTGCTCCTCCATCCATCCGGGCCATGTCCGCCCGGCCCGGACGGATCATCTTCTGAATAAAACGGGCATTTCTCTCATACCTGGCTAGGCTCGTGCGTGGCTCTAGCCGGGAGGGGAAATCATGGCAGGCCAGGGGAAATCATGGGGGAAGCACGCCCAGAGGTGCGTCCAGGACCAGCGTGGCGCGGTGGCGGTCGAGTTCGCGCTCGTGCTGCCGCTGCTAAGCATGCTGTTGTTCGGCATCGTGACGTTCGGGTTCGCCTTCAGCGACAAGATCGCGCTGGTCAACGCGGTACGCGAAGGCGGTCGCTTCGGCGCGTCCGCGAACAGCGAGGATTCCCAATGGGCAAACAATGTGGTCACTCGGACCGTGCAGCTGTACGCCAATGCGGACTCGCCGCTGACCCCGTCCCAGGTCTGCGCCGTGCTGTGGACGGATCATTCAGGAGTCAATACCGCCAAATGGCAGTCCGACCCCAGCTGCACGTCAGGCACGACCGCGGCCGGTGACGGGCCGTCGGCGCCAAGTGGGGTCGCGGACGGGAGCTGCTTTGTGACGGTGTGGGCTGCCAAACCCGCCGACCTCAACTGGCTGTTGCACACGACCACGGTCACGCTCTCGACGCAGTCGGTCTCGTTCTACCAAAGGGTGACGTCATCATGCCCCTACAACCCCTGAGCGGCAGGCGCCCCGCGTCGCACCACGGTCGTGACGAGAGCGGCGCGGTCGCCATACTGGTCGCCCTGCTGATGACGGGCCTGCTCATCGTCTCAGCGATGGTCCTGGACTTCGGTCTTGTTCACGTCGATCAGCAGAGCAACAAGAACGCCTCCGACGCAGCCGTCTCCGCAGGCGTCTATGCACTGAACGGTCCGGACGGAAAGCCCCACGACTATCAGGGAATCTGCGCCGCGATCCGCTACCTGCACGACAACGGTTCACGCTTCGCTGGCATCACGTCGGGTTCTGGCGTCTGGACGGACGGCACCGGGAGCCCGCTGGCGGATCCGTGCGGCAACTCCAGCCTTCTCCAGACCCACCTCTGTGCGCCGGGTCAAAGCGCCACCTGGGGCAGGTTCACCTGGACGGGCACCTGGGACGGTGACCCACTGCGCGTAGTCGTCCAAAGCGGCTACCAGCTGGCCGGCTCTGGTTGGCAAGAAGAAAACCTGCCCGTGGTCCAGGCAGACCAGAACGACAACGCCCAGGGGTGCGACCAGCTAGCCGTGGCTATCATCCAGCACCGCCACCCTGGGCTGGGGAGCCTGGCGACCTCCTCCGACCTGGTGAGCTCGGTCCGCTCCGTCGGTCGAGTCAGCCCTGGCACGGGCGACGAAGCACCCGCCATGCTTCTCCTGAAGAGAACCGGCTGCCCTTCCCTGCAAGTGGGCTCGAACGCCGGCAGCTCTTGGGTGAAGGTGATGGGCGACTACAGCCCCACCACCCAGGCGTCGCAGCCCGGCACCATTCACGCAGACGCCGACGGCTCCGGTTGCAGCAGCTCGGTCTTCTACGGGAAGGCAACCAACGGCATCGTCGCGTACGCCGCACCGCTCGCCTCCGGTGCGCCCGACCCGCACAGTCCGGGAAAGATCACGTCGGTCGCGGCCGCGGATGGAATCACCTCCTACGACAGCATCAGCAACGTGTACGGTACCGACCAGCTGAGCGGATCGGGTGGATCCCACTCCCCGGTGACGGGCCGCGATCTGGTCACCAGAAAGCCTGTCGACGACCGCTATCTCGCTACCGTGAGGACCGCCATCGAGGGCGCCGAAACGAGTGTGTTCGGAACTACTCTGGACGCGGCAACCGCCCACTCGGTGTACGGGTACGACCTTGCCACGTGCAACAGCAACGGCGCAGTGACCCTTCCTGCCGTGAAGGCGTCGAACGCCTTGTACGTGGACTGTTCCACGGTGAAGTCGTCACCCACCATCCCCTACCAGTCCGTCGTCTTCAGCGGAGCGATCGATCCCGGGAACGGGAATACGGTTGCGCTGCCGAACGCGGACCACGTGTACATCTACGGGAACTCAGGCGATGCCCTCATCCTCAGCGCGGGAGGGTCGCTCAGCGTCCATGCCAACAGCACGACCCTCGACCCGGTCACGAACGAATGCAGCAGCGGTGTCGTTGCAGGCAGCAAGGCGGTCGTCTTCGTCCGCAACGGCGATCTCAAGGAGTCCAACGGCGGCTCGCTCCAGCTCTGCAACACCACGCTGTTCATGATGGGGGGGCAGCCGGATGGCTGCCTGCCGGCCAGCTACTCCGATATCGCCAGTGCCCCCGCTCCCAGCCAGACTCCGTGCGGGGGAACCACGGGGGACGGGCAGATCAAGCAGACGGGTGGCAACGTCGACTGGACTGCTCCGAACGTTCTCGACCAGACCATCGACTCCAACGGCGACCCGATGCCGGCGGCCCTGGCCAACTGGGGAGATCCCAACGGTCCCGAGGATCTCGCCTTGTGGGACGAGAGCGCTGGCACGACGAACAACAGCACCGCCTACACGATGGCGGGGGGCGGCACCTTCCACCTGCGGGGCATCTTCATGGTCCCCAACGCTGATCCGTTCTCACTGACCGGCGACTCCAGCCTGGTGCTGACCAACGCTCAGTTCGTGGTAACCAGCCTTCAGCTCGCCGGCAACAACACGACCCTTCAGATGACCGTGGATCCGAATGCCGCAGTCACCCTCCCGAAACTGCATGTCGACGGACTCGTGAGATAGCACTAGGGAGTCAAGGCCGTCGCGCCAGGTCGGCGGCACCGATCAGCCCGGCCCCGTTCCCCAGCTGCGCGCGCCTGACCTCGAGCTCGGGCCGGTACTCCAGCCCGCTCAGGCTGGCACGGTAGTGCCGGCGCAGCGGGTCCAGCACCAGCTCGTCGGCCTCCGAGACCCCGCCGCCGACCACCACCACCTGCGGATCGAGGATCGCGGCCAGGGTGGCGACCCCCTCGCCCAGCCACTTGCCCAGGTGCTCCAGCTGCTGGAGCGCGAAGCCGTCCCCCTCCCGGGCGGCCTCGGTGATCAGCGGTCCGGTGATCGCGTCCGCGGCCCCGCCGGCCCGCTCCACCAGGCTGCGGGCTGCGGGCCTGCCCTCGCCGGCCAGCCGGCGGGCCTCCCGGACCAGCGCGCTGCCGGAGGCGTACTGCTCCCAGCAGCCCCGCTTGCCGCAGCCGCACAGCACCCCGTCCGGCACCACCCGCATGTGGCCGATCTCGGCGGCGACCCCGAACCCGCCGCGGTGCAGCTTGCCGTCCAGCACGATGCCACCGCCCACACCGGTGCCCACCGTGACCAGCAGCAGGTCCTTGACGTCGGCGCCGGCCCCGAAGCAGAACTCACCCCAGGCGGCGGCGTTCGCGTCGTTCTCCACGACGACCGGCAGCCCGAGGCGGGTCTCCAGCTCGAAACGGAGCGGCTCGTCGCGCCACGCCAGGTTGGCGGCGAACATCACCGTCGCGCGGCGTACGTCGACGAACCCGGCCGCCCCGACGCCGACCGCCTCCACGGTGAACCGGTCCCGCAGCTCGGACACGAGCTCCTCGACCGACTTGCCGATCGCCTCGCTGTCGGTGGCCGGGGACTCCCGCCGGGCGGTCGCCAGGATGGTGCCGGACTCGTCGACCACTCCCCCGGCGATCTTGGTGCCGCCGATGTCCACCCCGACGGTGAACCCCATCAGGAGTCCTCGTCGTCGAGGTCGATCTTCTGCACCGGCGATCCCGACGGCTCCTGGCCCGGCGGGCGGGTCGCCAATGCGCTGGCGACTGCGGCGGCGAACGACCCGACGGCGGCGCTCAGGTGCTGGCGGACCTCGGGGCTGGTCTGCCGCACCAGACGGATCAGCTGGCAGAGCGGGCAGTAGCGGCAGTCCTCACCGGCCGCGAGGTGCTCGTTGAGCCCCTCCCAGAGGCCGGCGGCCCCGCCGGCCGCTGCGGAGGCGCCGGTGGCCTGGTCCCGAGCGAGGCCCTGCAACGCGGCGAGGAGCCTCGCCGCCTCGTCGGCGAGGCTTCCCGCGCCCTCGTGCGGACCCTGCGCCGACTCGTCCTGCGGCCCGGTCACCGGGCCGCCTCCGCGGCGAACCGGATCCCGAGCACGCCGTCCTCCACGCGCGCACCGGCCACCTGCTGCCGCGCCAGGGCGGCGGGCAGCGCGATCATCCGGCGGTAGGCTCCCACGGTCACCACGAGCTCATCCTTGTGTCGGGCCAGGTCGATGTCGGTCTTCTCGGCAAACGGTAGCGACACCTGGAGCAACGCCCCGGTGCCGGTGCGCGTCACCTGCACCGGACCCTCCCCGGGAGGGGGCGCGAGCGGGTCGTCCCCGCCGTACGCGGCGCTGGCGAAGTCGTGGAGCGCGTTCACCCCGACCGGTTCGCCGGCACGGTAGTCCGAGCGCCACACGGGCAGCCCGGCGAACGACCGCTCCACCTCGTCGAGGACCCGGCGCTGGGCCGCGACCCAGCCGGCGCGCCACTCGTCGCAGCCCTGGTCTGGGAAGACCCGGTTGGCGATCACGCCGTCGACCCGGTAGCCGAACAGCGACAGGGCGGTCAGCGAGCGGCGCGCCTCAGCGAGCACCACCTGCTCGGGGGTGAGCACCAACCGGACGCTCGCCGCTGCGCCGGTGAGCAGGGCGCGCACCTCGCCCAGGTCGTGGTGGAGCCGCCCGAAGGCGTCGAACACCGAGTCCTCGGGCATCGGCACGCCGGCGGCGCGGCTGAGGACCGGCCGCAGGGCCCGGACGGCGCGCCGCTCCGCGGGGAAGATCCGGTCCATGTACCAGGTCAGTGCCTCCGGCAGCGCCAGCAGCCGCAGCGTCTCGGCGGTGGGGGCGCAGTCGACGACCACCACGTCCCACTCCCCCGTCCTCACCTGTGCGCGCAGCTCGAGCAGGGCCATCACCTCCTCGGCGCCGGGGATGACGGTGAGCTCCTCGGCCGTGATCGGGTCCAGGCCGGCGGCCTCGAGCACGCTGAGCAGGTAGCGCTGCAGGTCAGTCCAGGAGCGCTCGAAGCGCCGCTGGGTGTCCACCTGCTGCACGCACAGACAGCCGTCGACCTCGGTCGGCTCGCCGCCGATGTCCCGCCCGAACGCGTCGCTGAGGGAGTGCGCGGCGTCGGTGGAGAGCACCAGGGTGCGGTGGCCTCGCCTAGCGGCCATCGTGGCGGTGCCGGCGGCGGCGGTGGTCTTGCCCACGCCACCCTTGCCGGTGAACAGCAGGACCCGGGGCGGCTCAGACAAGCGACTCGACGCGCTTCTTCAACCCCTTGAGCGCGTTGTCGATGATGACCCGCTCGGCCTTGCGCTTGAGCATCCCGATCATCGGGATGGCCACGTCGACGGCCAGCCGGTAGGTCACCTCCGTGGCACCGCTGTCGTGGTCGTCGAGCTGGTAGGTGCCGTCCATCGCCGTGAGCATCTTGCCCTCGACCAGGGTCCAGGTGACCGCCTCGTCTCCGTACCACTGGTAGCCGAGGGTGTACTGGTCGCGGATCGGGCTGGCGTCCAGCTCGAAGTACACCTGCTTCGGCCGGTCCCCGTCACCGGGCTGCACCACGTCGGCGACCTTCACGCCCTGCACCCAGGTCGGGTAGGCGTCGAAGTCCGCGATCACCTCCATGATCGTTGCCGGATCGGACTCGATCAGGATGCTCGATGTGGTCTGCTCGGCCATGCTCGTCGCCCCTGTTCCGCGGTTGGACTGCTGGGAGCCTATCCAACATGCCGGGCCCGGGACGCGGTGGGAGCGGCCCCGGATAGTCCTTTCGGGTGGTTTTCCGGATTTCTCCTCAAGTTGCTCCCAGCCCCACTAGGTTTCTGATCGACGTTGCTGCCGGTGGGGCCCGGCACCGAACTCCTGGGAGGGACGATGGGTGTACTCGGCCTGCCGCCGTCCCGGCTGCGAGCAGAACGCCGGGAGCATGGCGCCGCCGCCGTCGAGTTCGCCCTGGTGCTCCCGATCCTGCTGGCCATCGTGTTCGGCATCATCACCTACGGGCTCATCTTCGCCTCGCAGATCAGCCTCAACGCCGCCGCACGCGACGCCGCACGCGCCGGCGTTGTCGCGCCGCTGACCGGCCCCGCCAGTCCGCTGACCTGCGCGAAGGTAGCCGATCTCGCTCGCCAGAACACCCACCTCCTCGGCGGCTCCCCGTCGGCGGTCACGGTGGTGGTCACCTTCCCCGATGGCAGCACCAAGTGCACCCTGCCGAAGGGCTCGTCCACGGTGACCGGATCGGGGTCAGTCGACCCCTGCACCGGATCGGGCGGAAGCTCCGCTCCCCTCAAGGTGGACATGACCTACGAGGCGAAGTCGCCGGTCCCGCTCGTTCCCGGCACTGACGCGACGCTCACCTCCACTGGGGAGTTCCAGTGCGAGTACAGCTGAACCGGTCCCGGAACGAGCGCGGCGCGGTCGCCATCGTGGTGGGTCTGCTCAGCGTCGTACTCCTGGGCCTCGCGGCTTTCACCACCGACTTCGGCATGGCCTACGCCCAGCGCCAGGCGCTCTACACGGGAACGGACAGCGCGGCCCTGGCCATCGTTCACCACGAGTACGAGTCGGAGCAGAGCACCCCGCGCACGTGCCAGCAGATCACGGCCAGCGACCAGAGTCAGGCCGACAGCATCGCGGCTCAGCAGATCAACGACAACGCGCCATTCGGCGAGACGCTACCCTCCTCCGCCATCTCGGTCGACCTCGAGTGCGTGGGATCGAACAACGGGGTGCTCCAGGCGACCGTCTCTGTCAACCACACGATCAACACCCTCTTGGGCCACGTGCTCGGCGCGTCCAGCATGGACGTGAACCGGACGTCGGCTGCCGGGCTCGGCGCCGAGCAGGACGTCACCGGGGTGGAACCCCTCGGGATCTGCTTCTGGCAGGCTCAGCAGATCAAGGCCGCAGCCGAGGCCGCGGGCCAGGACGCGTCTGGCAACTACCCCGCACAGTTGGTGACGCTCAGCAAGATCTGGCAGGGCGATCACGACTGCTCCGGCGACGGGGGCGCCGGCAACTGGGGCTGGCTGGACCTCGGACAAGGCAACGGCGACAGCGCCTTGGGGGCGATGCTCGCCTCCGGGTTCTCGGGAAGCCTGACGTTCAACGGCTCATCGTTCACAATCGACGGCAACCCGATGACCGGAAGCCCGGGCAACAAGGGCAACGGCAACCCTGTCGACCTCGGGATGAAGGCCATCATGGACAAGGCGGTGTGGCTGCCGGTCTATGACAAGTACTCGGGAAATGGCTCCAACGCCACCTACAACATCGTGGACTTCATCTCGGTGAAGATCTGCGGTTATGACAACTCCGTGTTCGGCGGATGCTACGACCCCTCGGTCCCGATGCACGGCAACGACCTGCAGGTGCGTTATCTCGGATGGGCCACTCCCGGAGAGATCGCTCCAAGCGGGGTCCTCGGCGACCCCAATTCCTTCAACGCCTACGCCACCAAGCTCGTCCAGTGAGTCCACAGTCGCGCTGACGCTCGCGACCGTCGCTACGGGCGGGTAACCTTCCTTCAGGAGACGTGATTGGGAGGTAGGGCGTGCGAGAGTACTCCACTCCCCTGACGGTCGAGCTCGCCGCGACGGGGAACCTGACAGACGACATCGTCGCGAACGCGGCGGCGACACCGGACCTCGTCTCCTTCAGCCGCAAGGCGGAAGGTGCCTGGGTCGATGTAACCGCCGCCGAGTTCTTGGCCCAGGTCCGGGGCCTGGCCAAGGGGCTCGTGGCCTCCGGCGTCCAGGTCGGCGAGCGGGTGGCGCTGCTGTCGCGGACCCGCTACGAGTGGACCCTGATCGACTACGCGATCTGGTACGCCGGCGCCGTCACCGTGCCGGTCTACGAGACCTCCTCCCCCGACCAGATCGGCTGGATCCTCGGCGACTCCGAAGCCCAGGCAGTGTTCGCGGAGAACAACGACCACCTCGGCCGGATCAAGTCGACCGGGGTGACCGGCCTCGAACACATCTGGTCGATCGACGGTGGCGACATCGACACCCTCTCCACGCTCGGCACCCGGATCACCGACGACGAGCTCGAGGCCAGACGAGCGGCGGTCACGCCCGACTCCATCGCCACGGTCATCTACACCTCCGGCACCACCGGCCGCCCGAAGGGCTGCGTGCTCACCCACGGCAACTTCATGTTCGAGCTCGGGGTGGGGGTGGCGCAGCTCCACGAGCTGTTCGACCAGGAGGGCTCCGCCACGCTGCTGTTCCTCCCGCTGGCGCACGTCTTCGCGAGAATCATCCAGATCGGCGCGGTCAAGGGGACGGCCCGGCTCGGGCACTGCGGCGATCCGAAGCGGTTGCTGGACGACCTGGGCACCTTCCAGCCCACCTTCATCCTCTCCGTCCCCCGGGTCTTCGAGAAGGTCTTCAACACCGCCGCCCAGAAGGCCACCGCCGAGGGGCGGGGCCGGATCTTCGACCGCGCGGCAGCCACTGCCATCGCCTACAGCCAGGCGCTTGGATCGGGGACGGCCCGGACTGGTGCTGCGGCTGCAGCACGCGCTCTTCGACCGGCTGGTCTACGGGCGCCTCCGTAAGGCGCTCGGTGGCCGCTGCGAGTACGCGATCTCCGGCGGGGCGCCTCTGGGCGAACGGCTCGGGCACTTCTACCGCGGGATCGGGCTGCACGTCCTGGAGGGGTACGGCCTGACCGAGACCACTGCGGCCTCGACGGCCAACCTTCCTGAGGCGACCAGGATCGGCACCGCAGGACGACCACTGGCCGGCAGCGCGGTCCGCATCGCCGAGGACGGCGAGATCCTGCTCAAGGGCGGCCAGGTGTTCCGCGGCTACTGGAAGAACGACGAGGCCACCCGGGAGGCCCTGGACCCCGAAGGCTGGTTGCACACCGGCGATCTCGGGGAGCTCGAGGAGGACGGGTTCCTGCGGATCACCGGGCGCAAGAAGGAGCTCCTGGTCACCGCGGGGGGCAAGAACGTCGCACCCGCTCCCCTGGAGGACCGCATCCGCGCTCATCCGCTGGTCAGCCAGTGCATGGTGGTCGGGGACGGGAAGCCGTTCGTCGCGGCGCTGATCACGCTTGACCCGGAGGCGCTGCCGGCCTGGGCCGAGCGCAAGGGCAAGAGCACGGCCTCCGAGTCGTTGGCCGGCGACCCCGACGTACTCGCCGAGATCCAGCGCGCCATCGACGACGCCAACCAGATGGTCTCGAAGGCGGAGTCGATCCGGAAGTTCGCGATCCTGCCTTCGGACTGGACCGAGGAAGGCGGCCAGCTCACCCCCAGTCTGAAGCTGAAGCGCGCCGTCGTGATGCGTGAGTTCCGGGACGCGGTCGAGGCGCTCTACCAGCGGTAGCCGACGCCGGGTGACCCTTCCGGGCCATCGGCAATGTTGCGGATGGGCCAATTCGTCCATTCCTGAGACGTAGGTCCTCGTTTGTAGAACCCTTAACTCTGGGCCCATGGGGAGGGTTCGAGGGGAAGGGACAAGACCGCGGGCGGCTCTTGTCTGTCACAAGCTACTGAGTCAGGGATGGGCATGGGACGCAGAACAGTTCTCTTGGTCGTGGCCGCGCTGATCGCGGCGCTCGGCACGTCACTGGTGTTCCTCTACGTCCGGGGGGCCGACAACCGCGCCCAGGCAGCCGAGGCGCCGGTGCAGGTGCTCAAGGCCAAGGAGATCATCAACCCGGGCGAGAGCGTCACCGCGGCGCAGGCCGCCGGCAAGATCCAGATCGGCACCGTGCCCAAGTCCCAGGTGCTCACCGGCGCGGTGAACACCACCAACGGGATGGACAACGAGGTCGCGCTGACCACGATCTACCCGGGCGAGCAGATCATCACCAGCAAGTTCGGCGCCCCCGGCGACCAGAAGGTGCTCAACATCCCGGACGGGGACGTCGCCATCTCGGTCACCCTGTCGGACACCGGGCGGGTCGCGGGCTTCGTCTCGCCGGGCTCCAACGTGGCCATCTTCTCCACCAGCACGGCGGCCGGGCAGAACGCCAAGGGCGCCGCCGCCTCCGCAAGCGGATCTGCCAGCGGGGACGGCACGGAGCTGCTGCTGCCCAAGGTCGAGGTGATCGCCGTCGGGAGCGACGACCGTGACATCGACGACGGCCTCCGACGGCTCCGGCGGGTCGACCACCCAGAGCGTTCCGAGCACGCTGTTCACCCTCGCGGTCGACCAGGACCAGGCGCAGAAGATCATCTACGCCAGCAGCCACGGCACCCTGAGCTTCGCGCTGCTCACCGACAAGTCCAAGGTGAAGCCGGGACCCGCCACCGTCGACTCCAACCTCTTCAAGTAGGCCGAGATGCCGATCATCGTCGAACGCGACCCCGGCAACGCCGACCTGTTCACGTCGGTCACCGGCGCCCGCAGCCAGGTGGTCGCCAACCTCGAAGAGCTGAAGCGCGGTGTTGGCGGAGACTCCGGACGAGTACGCGATCGTTCTCGGCCCGGGCGTGGACCTGGAGGCGGCCGCCTCGCTCTCGGACACCCTGCGGGTCACCCGCCCGGCGACCAGCGTCGTCCTGGTCCGCCGCCGGGTGGACACCGCGGTCCTCGCCGAGGCGCTGCGCTCGGGCATGCGGGAGGTCGTCGAGGAGCGCGACCTCAGCGGCCTCGGCGAAGCGGTGACCCGCGCTCGCCAGGTGTGGCAGGCGCTGCACGGCCCGACCACCGCCGGCGGGCCGGCCGCGCCGCGCGGGAAGCTGATCACGGTCTTCTCCCCCAAGGGCGGCGTGGGCAAGACCACGCTGGCGGTCAACCTCGGTCTCGCGCTGTCCGCCCGCGGCGGGAAGCGGGTCTGCGTGGTGGACCTCGACCTCGCCTTCGGCGACGTCGCCATCACCCTGCAGCTGTTCCCGGCCCGGACGATCGCGGACGCGGTGTCCATGGAGAACGGCCTGGACTTCTCGGTTCTCGAGACGCTGCTCACCCCGCACCGCGACGGTCTGACCGCCCTGGTCGCACCGGTGCAGCCCGACGCGAAGGACGCGATCCCGGCGTCGCTGGTCGGGAAGGTGTTGAGCACCCTCAAGGAGAACTTCGACTTCGTCGTCGTCGACACCTCCCCTGCCTTCGACGAGCACGTGCTGCACGCGTTCGACGAGACGGACGAGCTGCTGCTGGTGACCACGCTCGACGTGCCGACGCTCAAGAACGTCAAGATCGCGGTGGAGACGCTCGACCTGCTGAACTTCCCGAAGGAGAAGCGCCGGCTGGTGCTCAACCGGGCCGATGACAAGGTGGGGCTCAGCGCCGACAAGGTGGAGAGCACGCTCGGCATCAAGATCCACCGCTCGATCCCGTCCTCGCCGCAGGTGGCGAACGCCACCAACGCCGGCGAGCCGATCTTCGTCTCCTCCCCCAAGCACGTGGTGAGCGCCGCGATCGCGGCGCTGGCCACCGACCTCGCCGGCCCCTCGGCGCTCACCGGCGACCGCGGAGTCGACCAAGAAGTCTCGAGCCGCCGCCCCCAAGCGCGGCGGGTTCCTTCGCAAGAACCGGGTAGGTGCCCATGAGTAGCCTCACCGAGCGGCTTGCCGCCGCGTCTCGCGACCGCGCCAATGTGCCGGCCTCGTCGAGCGACGCCCTGCCGACCAAGAGCATCAAGAAGACCGAGCCCGCGAAGCAGGGCAAGGACTTCCGCGACCTGAAGTCCCAGGTGCACAACAAGCTGCTTCAGGAGCTCGGGCCCAAGCTCTACGACGCCGACCTGACGCAGAGCGAGCTGGAGCAGATGGTCCGTGCCGCGCTCAAGGAGGCGATGCAGGAGGACGAGACCCTGCTCACCCCTGCGGAGCGGACCCAGGTGGCGCAGGAGATCTCCGACGACATCCTGGGCTACGGGCCGATCGAGCCGTTCCTGCGCGACCCGGACCTCACCGAGGTGATGGTCAACGGGCCGGACAGCATCTGGATCGAGCGTGCCGGCAAGCTGCAGAAGGTCGACGGACAGTTCACCGACGAGCAGCACCTGCGCCGCACGATCGACAAGATCGTGTCCCGGATCGGTCGCCGCGTCGACGAGTCCAGCCCGATGGTGGACGCGCGGCTCCCGGACGGCAGCCGGGTGAACGCGGTGATCCCGCCGCTGGCGGTCGACGGCTCGCTGCTCACCATCCGTAAGTTCTCGGCGGACCCCTACACCTCCGACGACCTGGTGGCGTTCGGCACCTACTCGCAGCAGACTGCCGACTTCCTCTCGGCCTGTGTGCGTGGTCGGCTGAACATCATCGTGTCCGGAAGCACCGGCGCCGGCAAGACCACGACGCTGAACGTGCTCTCCTCCTTCATCCCCACCGACGAGCGCATCGTCACCATCGAGGACGCCGCCGAGCTGCAGCTGCACCAGGACCACGTGCTCCGGCTCGAGTCCCGCCCGTCGAACATCGAGGGCAAGGGCGCGGTCGACATCCGCGACCTGGTGAAGAACTCGCTGCGTATGCGCCCGGACCGGGTGGTCGTGGGCGAGGTCCGCGACTCGGCCGCGCTCGACATGCTGCAGGCGATGAACACCGGCCACGACGGCTCGATCTGCACCGTCCACTCCAACGGCCCCCGCGACACCCTGGCACGCATCGAGACCATGGTGTTGATGGCCGGGATGGACCTGCCGATCCGCGCCATCCGCGAGCAGGTCGCCTCCGCGGTCGACGTGATCGTGCACCAGGCCCGGCTACGGGACGGCTCCCGCCGGATCACCCACGTGACCGAGGTGGAGCGCATGGAGGGCGACGTCATCACGCTGCAGGACATCTTCGTCTACGACCACTCCAGGGGCTTCGACGAGAACGGCCGCAGCCTCGGCGGCCTGCGCGCCACCGGGCTCCGCCCGAAGTTCCTGGAGAAGCTCGCGCACGCGAACGTCCAGGTCGACCCGATGGTGTTCGCGACGGGTGGGTTCTAAAGCCATGGCAAGGTCTGGGCGCGGAGTGCTCACACTCAGGCGAGGCACCACGATCACCGCACTCGCCGTCGGGCTGCTGGCGATGCTGGGGTTCGCCGTTCCGGCGTACGCCGCGTCCGGCAGCATCGACCACGTCGAGACCGACGGCGGCACCGTCAAGGTGCTGTTCTCGCTGCCGGGGGTGGGCACGAGCGTGCAGCCCGACCTCGGTTCGGTGGCGGTCACCGTGAACGGCAAGCCCCTGCAGGCGACAGCGACCATGGCCTCGGACTCCAAGAACTCGGTGCGCCGCACCGCCATCCTGGCCATCGACACCAGCAAGAGCATGGCCGCCAACAACAAGTTCACCGAGGCCAAGCAGGCGGCGGACGCATTCCTCGCCGGCGTGCCCGCGGACGTCTACGTCGGCATCGTGACCTTCGCCGGCGGCGTGCACGTGGCCGAGGCGCCGACCCTGGACCGGGCGGCGTCCAAGAAGGTGGTCTCCGGGCTCACCCTTTCACTGGGCACCCACCTGTACGACGGGGTCCGCCAGGCCGTCACGACCGCCGGGACCCAGGGGCAGGGCAACGTCCTGGTGCTCTCCGACGGCCGGGACACCTCCGGTGCACCCGAGACACCGGTGACCACCGCCATCGAGAAGTCCAGCGTCAAGGTCGACGTGGTGGCGCTGGCCCAGTCGGCGCCCCTGACGAGGCGCTGCTGCGCAAGATGGCCGACGCCGGGGGCGGCAGCGTGCTCGCGGCCAACGACCCCAGCGCGCTGACCAAGCTGTTCTCCAGCGAGGCGCAGGTGCTGGCCAGCCAGGTGCTGGTCACCGCCAAGCTGCCGGCGGGCAGCACGGCCAGCCAGGGCAGCCTCGGTGTGTCCATCAGCGCCGGCGGCCAGACCTACACCGACTCAGCCTTCGTCACGCTGGCCAAGTCGAGTGCGGTGCCCGGCACCGCAAGGGCCGCCGGCCTCCGCCACCAAGCTCACTGCGCCGCCCCAGCAGGGCATCTCGATCCCGCGCACCTACATGCTCGCCGGGATCGGCGCCACCGGGGTCGGCCTGCTGGTGCTCCTGCTCGGCGCCTTCGGCGTGTTCAACAAACCGAAAGGGACTCCGTCGAGGACCGCGTCAACGCCTACACCCACCGGGGCCACCGCAAGCGCGCCGCCAAGGCTGCCGCCAGACCCAGCAGGGCCAGGGCCTCACCGCTCAAGCGGTGGGCGTGGCGGAGAAGGCCCTGGGCAACAACAAGGGCATCGAGGTCGCCCTGGGCGACCGGCTCGAGGCCGCCGGACTCTCGTTGAAGCCCGCCGAGTGGCTGCTGGCTCACGCCGGAGTGGCCGTCGGCCTCGCGCTCGTTGGCCTGCTGCTCACTTCGGGCAGCATCCTGGGGCTGGTGATCGGGCTGGTGGCCGGGGCCGTGCTTCCCTGGGTGTTCCTCGGTTTCAAGCGCAGCCGCCGCCTGAAGGCGTTCAAGGGCCAGCTCGCCGAGACCCTCCAGCTGATGTCCGGCAGCCTCTCCGCCGGTCTCTCGCTCGCACAGTCCGTGGACACCGTGGTGCGCGAGGGCGCCCAGCCCCTGGCCGGTGAGTTCCGGCGCGCGCTGGTGGAGTCCCGCCTCGGCGTCGACATCGAGGAGGCGCTCGAGGGAGTCGCCTCGCGAATGCAGAGCGTCGACTTCCACTGGGTGGTCATGGCGATCCGGATCCAGCGCGAGGTCGGCGGCAACCTCGCCGAGCTGCTGAACACGGTGGCCGCCACGATTCGGGAGCGCGAGTACCTCGACCGCCAGGTCGCAGCGCTCTCGGCGGAGGGCCGGCTTTCCGTGTGGATCCTCGGTGGGCTGCCGCCCGGGTTCGTCCTCTACCTGCTGGTGGCCAACCCGACGTACCTGCATCCCCTCATCAGCTCGCTTCTCGGCTGGGTCCTCGTCGGCACCATGTGCGTGCTGATCACGGTCGGCATCTTCTGGATGAAGAAGCTCGTCAAGGTGGAGGTCTAGATGGGCGTCTCGATGATCGTGATGGTCGCCGGCCTCGGGGCCATCTTCCTGGGCATCCTGCTGTGCCTGACCGCCATCGGCGTCTTCACCAACGAGTCCAAGGGCGTCAGCAAGTCGCTCGCCGTGGTGCAGGCCTTCAGTGCCGCCCCACCGGAGATGAAGAAAGAGCTGGACGCCGACTTCAAGGAGCGGGTGCTGCTGCCGCTGCTGGACCGATCGCTCGCGCTCGGCAAGAAGCTCACGCCCGCCGACCACGGCGAGCGACTGCGCGCCAAGCTCGACATCGCCGGGAACCCGCCCGGCTGGACCGTCGACCGCGTCACCTCCTTGAAGTTCCTGGGATTCGTGGCCGCCCTCGTGCTGATGGTCATCGTCAGCCTGGTGCTCGGTCTCGGCTTCGCGCCGATGCTTGGCCTCTGCGTGCTCGGCGCCGTCGCCGGCTACATGGCCCCGAACTTCTACCTCTACCAGAAGGGCTACGACCGAACAGCCCTGATGCAGAAGGCGCTGCCCGATGCGCTCGACCTGCTGACGATCTCGGTGGAGTCCGGCCTCGGCTTCGACGCTGCGCTGGCCCACGTGGCCCGCAACACCGACGGCCCGCTGGCCAGCGAGTTCTCCCGGGTGCTGCAGGAGATGCAGATCGGGATGGGCCGGGCTGCCTCCCTCCGCGCGCTCGGTGAGCGCACCCACGTGCCGGAGCTGAAGGGCTTCGTGTCGGCGATGGTGCAGGCGGACGCGCTCGGCATCCCGATCGGTAACGTGCTCCGCGTGCAGTCCAGCGAGATCAGGACCAAGCGCCGCCAGCGCGCGGAGGAGCAGGCCCAGAAGGTGGCGGTGAAGATCCTCATCCCGCTGATCTTCTGCATCCTGCCCTGCCTGTTCATCGCCGTGCTCGGCCCGGCCGCCATCGGGATCATGAACTCCTTCTCGGGAAAGATGTGATCCTTCCGACGTGATCCGGCTCGGTCTCACCAGCAGAGTCTTCTGCCTCGCTGCCGTCCTCGGGCTCAGCCTCGCCCTGGTGGACATGCCGGGCCTCCGGAGCACGGTGCTGCTCGCTGCTGTCGCCGCTGCGGCGATAGCCGCGGAGGCCGGCCCGCGTGTGCCGCATGCGTGGACCACGATGGCCGAGGCGGTGCTGGCGGCGCTGGTGATCGGGATGGTGCTGCCGGGCAGCGCCGTCGCGCTCCCCTACCTCGTGGTGCCGCCTCTGATCATCGGCGTGGCGAGGGGATGGCGCCCCGTCGCCGTGGCCGTCGCGGCCGAGCTCTTCGGCTTCGTGGTGATCGCGGCGACAGCCGGTGACCTGAGCTCGGTCCAGACGGAAGCCTCCGTGGTGGCGCCCTGGCTGTTCACGGCCTTGGGGATCGGCCTGCTGGCTGCCTGGTTCCGTCAGGTCAAGGCCACCCCCGCTGCGCCCACGGACCCGACCTACGAGTCGGCGCACCGGCTGCTGTCCCAGCTGCGGACCGTGGCCCGGCGGCTGTCCTCGGGCCTCGACACCGTGGGCATGGCCTCCCATCTGCTGAACCTTGTCCACGACACCCTGCAGGACACCCAGTCGGCGGTGTTCGTTCGCAGCGAGGGGGGCGTGCTGGTGCCGATGGCCTACCGCGGCATGGATGCCCGCGAGAGGGTGAAGCCTGAGGACCACCTCGCCCGCGAGTGCTGGGACGAGATGGAACCGGTCCACGCACCGGTCCCGTCCGGGCTGGCCAGCGCCCGCCACCGCACCGCGCTGCCGCTCCGAGTCGGTGCCCGGATGATCGGGATCGTCCTGGCCGACTCGTCGACCGCCCCGGACTCGGCTGGGCTCGCGGCGCTGATGCGCAGGGTGGACGAGCAGAGCCTTCGCCTGGACACCGCGATGACCTTCGACGAGGTGCGCTCGATCGCCACCGTCGAGGAGCGGCACCGGCTTGCCCGCGAGATCCACGACGGCGTGGCTCAGGAGGTCGCCTCGCTCGGCTACTCGGTCGACGACCTGCTGGCCAAGACGGTTGAGCTGGACCGCCGCAAGGACATCCTGGCGATCAGGCAGGAGCTGACGCGCTTGGTCAGCGAGCTGCGGCTGTCCATCTTCGACCTGCGCACCCAGGTGACGCCCAACGCGGGTCTGGGTTCGGCGCTGTCGGACTACGTCCGCGAGGTCGGCGCCAGGTCCGGCATGACCGTGCACCTGACCCTCGACGAGGCCCCGACCCGGCTGCGCGCAGAGACCGAGACCGAGCTGCTGCGCATCGCCCAGGAGGCGATCACCAACGCCAGGAAGCACTCCGAGGCTCGCAACCTCTGGGTGCACTGCAGGATCCGCCCTCCCCATGCCCTGATCAAGGTCCGGGACGACGGCAAGGGCCTCGGCGACGGGCGCAGCGACTCCTACGGGATGCGGATCATGCGGGAGCGCGCCCGTCGGATCCAGGCCGATCTCCACGTCGACACGGCCCGAGAAGAGCCTTCCGGAACGACAGTTCTCGTTAGTCTGGGTGACGACCCGACCGCGGCGGCGGTCGGCTAGCCGCTCGAAGGGAGGGCTCGGATGGTCGAGGCGGGCATGAACACCGTCCTCCTGGTCGACGACCATGACCTGATCAGGCAGGGCTTGGCGCGGGCCTTCGAGCGCGACGCCGAGTTCACCGTCGTGGGCGAGGCCGGCAGCCTCGGCGAAGCCCGCGACCTGGCGAAGACCCTGGGCCCGGACGTGGTGGTCACCGACGTCCGCCTTCCCGACGGCACCGGCCTCGACCTGGTGCGCGAGCTCCGCGGCACCAGCCCGACGCTGGGCATCGTCGTCCTCACCATGTATGCCGGGGACGAGCAGCTGTTCGCGGCCCTCGACGCCGGCGCTTCCGCTTTCGTCGCCAAGGACGCTCCGGCCGACGACGTCGTGAACGCGGCTCGCCAGGCCCTGGTGTCGCCACGCTCCTTCGCCGCGGCCGACCTCACGGAGGCGATGCGCCGGAGGATGTCGCCGTCCGGCCCGCAGCTGTCTCCGCGCGAGAAGGAGGTGCTCGAGCTGCTCTCCGAGGGGCTCGGTGTCGCGGCCATCGCCAAGCAGCTGTACGTGAGCGAGTCGACGGCCAAGACGCACATCTCGAAGATCTACGAGAAGCTCGGCGCGGCCAACCGCGCTCAGGCGATCATGGCGGGCATCCGCTCTGGACTTCTATCAGACCAGGGCCGGGTCTGAGGCGAAAACGGGGGAAAATGCCCCCGCTGGGTGGGCTCTGAGCCCGTCGGCAACCACCCGGCCGTGCGCGGAAAACGGCTGTTCCGCCGATACCGGCAAACCCGGACATTCGCCATGCTGGTGGACGTTGGGACTCACCTGCGACCCGACACAGTCCACATCCATGGGAGACATCATGCTTCAGTACATGCAGCGCATCATGCTCGCCATGCAAGAGGACGGCGCCTCGGCGGTCGAGTACGGCCTGCTCGTGGCGGCGATCGCCGCCGTCATCGTGGTCATCGTGTTCGCGCTCGGCGGCGTCATCAAGAACGCCTTCTGCAACACCTGCAGCGCCATCAGCGCCAGCGGCGCCGGCTCGCGTCACCACCACCGGCTACCTGCTAGTCGCGACCTCGATTCGGCCGGGGCCTGGGGACGCCATTCGCGCCGCCGCGACCCGGCCACTCCTAGCCCCGAGGAGTCGTGATGGCCTCTTCCGAGCCGCGGTGAATCCGGCGCCTCCGCCGTGGAGTACGGCCTGATCGTCGTGGCCATCGCAGCAGTGGTCGCGCTCGTCGTGTTCGCGCTGGGGACCGAGGTCTTCGGGCTGTTCTCGAGCACCTGCACCGCGGTCACCGCAGAAGTGGCCGGCTCCTGCTGACTCGTCACTCAGGGCGGAGCAGGAGGCTGACCTCCCGCTCCGCCCTGGCCCACGTCCGGACCTCCGGTCGCGGCGTCGCCGAGCAGGGCTCGTGACCGTCATGTCGGAGCAGCCGCACCAGCGCCCGACTCGTCTCAGTCACCGAGCTCACGACGCTGGTCTCGGTGCCGGGACAGGCCGCCTCGGGGGCCCCGCCGGACGAGCCGAGCACGACCGGGAGGCCGCACGCCTGGGCCTCCAGGAACACGATCCCGAACGCCTCGACCTCGAGGCCGAGCTTCCGCGTCCGGCACGGCATCGCGAAGACGTCACCCGCGTCCATGCTGGCAGCGATCTCCTCCGACGGAACGCTGCCGGCGAAGAGGACCGAGTCCGCGACGCCCGATCGTGCGGCGAGCCGCTGCAGCCTCCTTCGCTGGGGCCCGGCGCCGACCAGCAGCAGCAGCGCGTCGGGCACGGCTTCCTGCACGGCCGGCCACGCCTTGATCAAGGTGTCCTGGCCCTTGCGCTTGACGAGTCTGCCGACGCAGACGACCACGGGCGCGTCTGCCGGGATGCCCAGTCTCTTGCGCTCCTCCGCTCCCCCGCACCCGGGGTAGAAGCGGTCCGTGTCCACCCCGGGTGACAGCCGCACCATCCGCGCCGCCGCCTCCGGCGAGAGGGCCGGCGCGATCCGCTCCCGGCACCACTCGCTGACGTAGGTCATCACGTCCACCGAGTCGCCGATCCGGCGCAGCAGCTGCCGGGTGAGGGGCACCTTGGCCCACCAGACCTCGTGGCCGTGAGTCAGCGCGACGATCCGCCGGGCGCCGGCCCGGCGGAAACGGCCGCCGAGCAGCCCGAGCGGGGCGCTGGCCCCGAACAGCACCCGGTCGCAGCCGTGCCGGTGCATCACCTCCACGGCGCGCCGCCCTACGGCGGGCGTGGGCAGCAGCATCGAGGACGGGTCCCGGTAGACCGGGAACGGCAGCGTCGCGTCGTACTCCTTGTCGCCGGGCATCGTGGCGGTGTAGACGACCACCTCGTCGGTCGGCATCCGCTCGCACAGGGCGAGCACGAACGTCTCGATCCCGCCCCGCCGGGTCGGGAAGTCGTTGGTGACCACGAGAACCCGGCTCACTGTCGGGCCCTCGCCATCGAGGCGGGCAGCCCGGCGCGCTGCAGCGCGGTGGGATGGCTGCCGAACCAGAGCTGGCTGAACCACGGCGGGGTCGGGTCGGCCAGCGACCGCACGGCGAGCTCCCGCTGCATCTCGATGAAGACCCGCGGCCGGCCGGTCGTGGTGATCGAGACCCGGTTGGCGCGGGCCTCGATGGCGCGGCTCATGGTGTTCTGCACCGGGGAGACCAGGAAGGTGCCCACGGTGGCCAGCGCGAGCACCAGCGCGACCGCGGCCGGGTCGCTGGGGCCGTTGCTGGCCGAGCGGCGGCGGAGCACCGCGGAGTCGAGCAGCAGCGCCAGCACCGAGACGCCGACCACCGAGCCGACCGCACCGAGCACCGTGCCGGTGAGCACGTCGTTGTTCTTCGCGTGCCCGAGCTCGTGGGCCACCACCACCTGCACCTGCGCCGGGGACAGGTCCTTCAGCAGGGTGTCGTAGACCACGACCCGGCGGGTGCCGAAGATCCCCGAGACGTAGGCGTTGACCGTGGTGGTGCGCCGCGAGGCGTCGGCGACGAGCACGTCGCTGATCGACACGCCCTCCTTGTGGGCCAGCCGGAAGATCGCCCGGCGCAGCGGGCCGGCGTGCATCGGGGTGAAGTTGTTGAACAGCGGCTCGACCAGCACCGGGTAGAGGAAGGACCCGCCCAGGGTCAGCACCGCCGCCGCGGCGGCGGCCCAGGCGAACCAGTAGCGCGCCGACCGGCGGGCGATCCCGACCATCACGAGCAGCAGCAGCGTGGTGATCACCCAGGAGACCAGCAGTGACTTCGCGGCGTCGCTCCCCCACCCGGCCAGGGACTGGTGGGTCAGCCCGTACCGGACGTCTTCTCGGCGCAGCAGCAGCGCGAACGGCAGGGTGACCACCCGGCCGATCACCAGCAGCACCAGGGTGCCGACCGGCACCCACAGCCACCACGGCAGCCGGCCGCCGGCGCCGCGCAGCAGCCGGGCTCCGAGCGGAGTCAGCCCGAGCACGAGGGCGACCAGGATCGACAGCCCGTACGACGACCAGCTCAGCGCTCTGCGCAGCCAGTTGTAGTGCTCGGCCCGGGCGATCTGGGCGGCCGAGAACAGCGCGTGCGACCGCATCGGCACCAGGGTGCCGCCGGGCACCCAGTGCCACGGGACCAGCCGCCAGGCGAGCAGCCCGAACGCGACGGCCGCGACCAGGGCGGTGCCCACCGCCGGGCCGCGGGCCAGCTGGGCGCGCTGCTCGACGGCGTTCACAGCCCCAACCCTGCCACGGGTCAACCGGCGAGGGTGCGCAGGTAGGCCTCCCAGGCCGTGGTGAACGACTGCTTGTCGGTGTGCAGCACGTCCCGGAAGGCGGCGTCGGTGGACCCAGCCCGGTCGGCCTCGCGGTAGAACGCGATCAGGGCGTGCTCGCCGTAGCGCTGGCCGATCAGCCGGCAGGCCAGCCAGGCGGCCTCGTAGGTGGACCCGAGCGCCTGGTTCTGCGGGTCGAAGTCCTGGGCGGTGGGCAGGTGGGCCGGGGGGCCGTGGCGGCGCACCCGGCCGAGGATCTGGCCGGCGGTGACCGAGACCGGCAGGTCCACGTGGTCCAGCGCCACGTAGTCGGCGAAACCCTCCAGCAGCCAGGTGGGCATCGAGGACAGGTCCGCACGGGTGGCGACGTGGGTGGCCTCGTGGCTCATCACGATCTGCGCGCCCTTCGGCCCCAGCCGGTCGAACACCTGCGGGTTGACGAAGATGTGCGTGGGCGCGGAGCGGGACAGCCGGCCGTCCACGGTGGTGGTGATGGCGGCGATGTTGTCGTAGGTGTGGGGACGGGCCTGCAGCATCTGGTTGAGCTGGGTCTCGCTGGACGGCATCTCCACGACCAGCTTGCCGCGCCAGTTCGTCAGCACCTTCTTGACGTCGCGCACCGCCTGGTCGGCGGTCTGGAACAGGCTGCCGGCGCGGGACCGGTCGGCCGCCATCACCAGCGTGCGCGGGGAGCGCCGGACGGTGAGCGGGTCCAGCAGCCAGAGCGGGGCCGGGTCGCCGTGGTCGCCCCGGGCGGACACGAACGCGGCCCCGTGGCGGGTGCGCGCCAGGGTCAGGGTGACGTCCATGCGGCTCAGCCCCTGGTCGTAGCCGCCGATCCGCCAGCCGGCCGCCACGTCGGCGACCCATCCGTGCCCACCGAGCCGCCGCTGTTGGCCGACGGACGGCTGGCTCGCGCTCTGGTCGACGTACCGCATCGACAGGTCGGCGACGTGCAGCTGCCGGACGTTGGCGAAGATGGCGGCCAGCTGGTGCGCGGCATTCGGGTCGCCGGGGAGTGCCAGGCGCAGCAGCTGGGCACGGCTGCCGTGCTCGAGGTCGGCGGTGAGCCGGCTCAGCAGGCGGGCGGCGGCGCTCTCCCGGCTGCCGATGCCGACGGGTCCGGCGCGCCGGGCCTGGCCGTGCCCGGGCAGGACCGCGCTCTGCGGCCGGGTGAGCGCCCAGGCCAGGCCGGCGACCAGCGCCAGGAACACAAAACCGGCCACCCACAGCAGCGGGCGGCCGGTCCTGCGGGTCTGGCTCGGGTCAGTGGATGTGGACGGCACCGGAGTACGGCATCGAGTTGACGGGGGCGACCACCACGCCGACGCTGGGGTTCTCGGCGTTGACGATCTGGCCGTTCCCGATGTAGATGCCGACGTGGCTCACAGGCTGATAGTAGAAGACCAGGTCGCCGGGCTGGAGCTGGGACTCCGAGACCGGGGTGCCGTAGCCCATCTGCGCCGCGGCGTTGTGCGGGAGGCTGACCCCGGCCTGGGCCCAGGCGGCCATGGTCAGCCCGGAGCAGTCGAACGAGCTCGGGCCGGCGGCGCCGTACACGTAGGGCTTGCCGACCTGGGCCTCGGCGAAGGAGACCACGCTGGAGGCGCTGCCGGAGACCGAGACGCTGTGCAGTGCGGGGCGGGGGGCGCTGCTGCGGCTGACGCTGGCCACCCGGGCGGCCTGGGCCTGCTTGAGCCGGTCGAGCAGCGCCTTGGCCTCGGAGGCCTTCTTGTCGATCTTGGCCTTGTCGGCGGCCAGCTGCTTCTCGGTGTCGGCGATCTGCGCGAGCTGCCGCTGGGCGGCCTGCTTGCGCAGCTCGAGCTGCTTCTCCTGCACCGCGAAGTCGGCCATCATCTGGCTGCGCTGGTCGTTGAACTGCGAGACGGTCGCGAGCTGGTTGAGGAAGGCGTCCGGGTTCTTGGACAGGAACGCCTGGGTCGTGGAGGAGAGCGTCTGGCCCTGGTACTGCGAGACGACGCTGAGCGCGACCTGCTGGCGGACCCGGTTGACCGCGGCCTGCTGCCGCTTCTGGTCGGCCTGCAGCGCGGACAGCCGTGCCTTGGCGTGCTTGAGCTGGATGGTGGCCGCGTTGTAGCGCTCGGAGGCCTGCTCGGCCTGGTGGTAGAGCTGCTGCACGGTGGCCTTGGTGTGGCCGATGCTCGGCTTCGCGAACGAAGGGGTGGGGCTCAGCAGCGGGCTGGCGACCGCGCCGATGCACAGAGCCGTCAGGACGCCAGCAATACGTTTCCGGCCGTCGATCACGAGCGGACGGTCTCCCTCTTTGTTCGACGCCTACCGGGTGAGCTGACGGGTTCGGGCGGCAGAGAGCTCCGCCCTACACCTGCGAGCGGCCACGGTCTGCGACCCACTCAACGGCGATTCACCCCAGGAACGTGGTTCCCCGGCTCCAGCCCCCGACTTCCCGGTTCGGGGCCCAGACTCGGCGCGGTGCCCGAGCCGACCCGGTCTGGCCGAACTGGTGCGGGCACCTGGGTCGCTAGGTTAGGGGTCAGCACGATGCGGGGCAAACGTTTCCACACCGTTATCTCGGGCGTTTCGCCTTTTCCCGCCAGAGCGCCCCGCAAACGTGCCCCTTCCGTAACACAGGTCACACCCGCCCCTTGCGTATCGCTCGGCCCTCGGTCACGCGGTGGCCGTCTCCGGTCCAGACCTCGGCTCCACCATCCGCAGCGGCGGCACCAGCCCGGAGTCGGCCAGCACCCGGAGCGCTCGCTGGCCCTCCTCGTCGAAGCTGAGCTCGGGCGGCGGGCCGAGCAGGGTGCTGACCACGCAGTCGTGGCACAGCACGCCGCGGACGGTGCAGGTCTCGCAGTCGATGTGCACGCTCATGTCATCCTCCAGGTGAACCAGGCAAGTGCAACGACCCTGACACCCGCCACCGACATCCCCTCCCCCCACCGGCGAGCCAGTCACCGACGCGACCGAAGCGCGTGGCAGCAGCAGAATGTCCGAGGTCCGATCTACCGTCCTGGCCATGAGCGTGACGGCCTTGAGCTCCCGGTGGGAGCCACAGCACAGCTTCGACGAGCTGGGCCGGCCGCTGCGCGAGGTCACCTTCTGTGTCGTCGACCTGGAGACCACTGGAGGATCGGCCGCGGCGGGCTCGATGATCACCGAGATCGGCGCCGTCAAGGTCCGCGGCGGCGAAATGCTCGGCGAGTTCCAGACCCTGGTGAACCCGCACCAGTCGATCCCAGCCTTCATCGCGGTGCTGACCGGGATCACCGACTCGATGGTGGTCGGCTCTCCGACGATCGAGCAGGTGCTCCCCCAGTTCCTGGAGTTCGCCGCCGGTTGCGTGCTGGTCGCGCACAACGCGCCGTTCGACATCGGCTTTCTCAAGCACTTCGCCACAGAGCAGGGGCGCCCGTGGCCGCGGTTCGAGGTGCTCGACACCGCCAGGCTCGCCCGCCGGGTCGTGACCCGCGACGAGACCCCCAACTGCAAGCTGTCCTCGCTCGCACAGCTGTTCCGCGCCACCACCGAGCCGAACCACCGGGCCCTGGCCGACGCGCGCGCCACCGTCGACGTGCTCCATGGGCTCATCGCCCGGCTGGGCGGGCTCGGAGTCCACACCCTCGAGGAGCTGCAGACGTTCTCCTCGCGAGTCAGCGCCGCCCAGCGCAAGAAGCGGCACCTCGCAGAGGGCCTTCCGCACGCGCCCGGCGTGTACCTCTTCCGCGACGAGCGGGAGCAGGTGCTCTACGTCGGCACCTCGAAGGACCTTCGCAGCAGGGTTCACAGCTACTTCACCGCCTCCGAGACCCGATCCCGGATGGGCGAGATGGTGGGGCTGGCGGCCGCGGTGACCGGCATCGAGTGCGCCACGCCGCTGGAGGCCGAGGTGCGCGAGCTGCGCCTGATCGCCGAGCACAAGCCGAGGTACAACCGCCGGTCCCGCTTCCCCGAGCGCGCCCACTGGGTCAAGCTCACCGAGGAGCCCTGGCCCCGTCTCTCCCTCGTGCGCAAGGTGCTCGACGACGGCGCCGAGTACGTCGGCCCCTTCGGTTCCAAGCGTGCCGCCGAGCGCTGCGTCGCCGCATTGCACGAGGCCTTTCCGATCCGGCAGTGCGGCGGCCGGATGGCCAAGCGGCCCGCAGCTAGCGCCTGTGCGCTGGCGGAGATGGGCAGGTGTCTCTCCCCCTGCAACGGCAGCGTTGACTCGGCAACCTACGCCGCGGTCGTGGACGAGGTGCGCGCGTCTCTTCGCGCCCGCCCCGACGCCGTGGTGAAGCGACTCACCGCACGGATGAGCGCCCTGGCGAGCCAGCAGCGCTTCGAGGAGGCCAGTGCCTTCCGCGAGCGCCTGGCGGCGTTCCTGCGCGCGGCGGCGCGCACCCAGCGGGTGCGCGCGCTCACCCGGTGCTCCGAGCTGGTTGCCGCCCGGCGGGGAGACGACGGCCGGTGGGCGGTGCACGTCGTGCGCCATGGCCGGCTCGCCGCGGCGGGGGTGATCCCGCCCGGCAGCCATGCCGGGGCCTGGGTTGAGCAGCTCCGTGCGGCGGCGGAGACGGTGCGCCCGGGCCCGGGTCCGGCGCCGGCGGCCACCACCGAGGAGAGCGAGAAGATCCTGCGCTGGCTGGAGTCCGCCGGCGTCCGCCTCGTGCACGTCGACGGCGAATGGACCTGCCCCGCCGGCGGCGCCGGCGGCCACCTCGCGCTGCACGACGCCGTGGACGCCTCCCGAGACACGCTTGTGCACTTCGATGACAGGCGACCGATCCGGCCCCTCCATCAGCCGGTCCGCTAAGTTGTGGCCATGATCACCGCCATCGTGTTCGTCAAGGCCGACGTCGCCCGCATCCCCGAGGTGGCCGAGGAGATCGCGGCGATCGACGGGGTGAGCGAGGTCTACTCCGTGACCGGCCAGATCGACCTCATCACCTTGGTCCGCGTGCGCAGGCACGAAGAGGTGGCCGAGGTGGTCGCCGACCAGCTCAACAAGGTCTCGGGCGTGACCTCCACCGAGACCCACATCGCGTTTCGCGCCTACTCTCAGCACGACCTGGAGTCCGCGTTCTCGCTCGGACTGGATTGACACCAAGGCGAGTGCACTAGCTCAACTGCCGTCGGAGGTGATCCGAACGGGCTATCAGGACATCCGACTCGTGGATCGAAAAGTTCTATTCGCACTTCTTGGGCACCCCGCCCGGCTTACGGTCTAGGCGTCCAGCCGTGCGCAATGGGAGGAGAGTCCGGTGTCGTGTCCTGTTCCGGCTGCGTCGCCCGCCCCCACACCCGTCGGCGAGACGTCCCTCAGTCGAACATGCGTCATCGTGCGAATGTTCGACGAGGGCACCGTCATAGAGGGCGTGATCCGCGAGCTTCGCGATAGCTTTCCCCTAGTTCTTGCAGTCGACGACGGAAGCCACGACAGAAGCTCCGAGCTCGCGTCATCCGCAGGCGCCCAAGTGCTCCGCCATCCCATCAACCTCGGGGCAGGGGCAGCCCTCCAAACCGGCTTGGAGGCTGCCCTCACCCTGCCCGGCGTGGACTACATACTTACCTTCGACGGAGACGGGCAGCACAGGATTCAAGACGCGATCGCACTCGTTGAAGCGGCCAGGACGACGGAGGCCGACGTGGTGCTCGGATCGCGCTTCCTCGAGCATCCCCGGGACATCCCCGTCTCGCGACGCCTGCTTCTTCGGTGCGCCACCTTCTTCACCAGGGCAACGACGCACCTGCCCGTGACAGATGCGCATTGCGGACTCCGCCTTCTGACGCGGGCATCGGCCGAAAAGGTGCGGCTGCGGCTACGCGGCATGGCGTATGCAAGCGAACTCATACGCATAGTTCGATCGCAGCGACTGAGCGTCCACGAGATTCCGGTGCAAGTTCGCTATACCGACTACTCGCGAGCCAAGGGCCAGCGCAATATCAATGCCCTCAACATAGCCTTTGATCTGTTGATGACCAGTCTTCGGGCCTCCACATGATCATAAAGATGCTGTTGCTCGTTTCTCTCGGCGCTGCGGCGCTACTGGCGGTGCGGAATCGGTTCCCTGTGGCAGGCCTTGCTTTGCGCCGCATCCTCGGGGTCCTCGTCCTGGGCGTTGGCGCAACGGCGATCGTGATGCCTGAGCTGGTCACATGGATCGCCCACCGCGTCGGAGTCGGTCGAGGGACGGACCTCGTTCTCTATGTTCTAGCGGTCGTGTCGCTGTTCGTCTGGATCGCGGAGTACCAGAGGATCCGCAATCTAGAAGACCAGATTGCCGCGCTGTCTCGTAGCTTGGCAATCAGCGAATGGCGATCAGCTGCGCGCGAGCCAGGCCGTCAGGATGAGCCGTGCAGCAAACCGATTCCGCCTCACGTCGCTGTCCCCGAGCCCAGGCCATGAAGAAATGGCAAGTGCCGCTGCTACTCTTCGCCGGCAGTCTGCTCCTGCAACTGGCCTGGATCGCCGCTCTCCCCCCATTCCGGGGAATCGATGAGTTCGACCACGCCTACCGCGCCGCGGAAGTTGCCCATGGGCAGTGGGTCTCAGACTACGTGCAGCCGTTGCATGGCCGAGGTGACCTCGTCACTGTTCCCAGAGGCATTGTCCTAGCCGCGTCCGCTGAATGCGCGTCCTACCAATACACGGGTCACGACAACTGCTATCCGGTCCGCGACGTCGGCGACGGGATGGTGACCGTCGCCAGCGCCGCGGCTCGCTACAACCCTGTCTTCTACTGGGTGGTCGGAACCGTCGCACGGCCCTTCCGAGGCGCGACCGCCCTTTACGTCATGCGCCTCACTGCCGCAGCATTATGCTCGGCGATGCTGGCCCTGGTCGGGGCGGCCTTGAGCCTCTGGAAGCGTCCTCGTCTCGCGGTCCTCACAGTCTTTGTCGCCATGACTCCGATGGTCGTGTACAGCACTGCCCTCCCCGCCCCGAACGGGATCGAGATGCTTGCGGGCCTCGCGGTGTGGGCATGCCTTCTCGGGCTGAGCGATACCAGGCCAGAGGTCCAGCGCAGGCTCCTCTGGATGGCCATCCCGGCTGCTATGGTGCTTGCGACGGTACGCACGCTAGGCCCGCTCTGGCTGCTCATGATCCTCGCCACCTCGGCCGGCCTGTTGGGTTGGCAGCGGCTCGGGCGCCTTCTGCGGCAGGAACGCGCCGTCTTGGTCGTCGCAACCACTCTCGTAGGCGTGGCGACGCTGGCCGGGGGCCTGTGGACGTTCACCCAGGGCACCAACTCCCCATCGTTGGCGCCAGTCACGCACGATCCCCCGAGTCCCCTCAGCAACATACCCGTCCAGGTCCTGCTTTGGCTCTGGCAGACGATGGGGGCCTTTCCCACCCGTGATGAGCTTGCTCCGACTCTGCTGTACGCGATCTTCGCCTTGGTCTTTACAGCGACGGCCTTCATCGCCTTCACGCGCGGCACTAGACGGATCCGGTGGGGGATGCTGGCAACGTGCCTCTCCGCCTACGGCGTCCCGGCGATCCTTGTCCTCATGACCTATCGACACACCGCTGGCGCTTGGCAGGGCCGTTACGAACTGCCGTACAGCATCGGAATCCCACTCCTAGCGGCGCTGGCTCTGACGAGGCGCCCCATCTCGCATCGGCTGATCGGCCCCCTGCTGACCGCCGGTGGGCTTGGGATGGTTGTGGCACAGTCGTCCGGAGTCGTCAAGGTATTGCTGACCGAGCGCAAGTCCAGCCCACTCAGCGGCACTTCTGAGTGGCCGATCCCGCCGCTCTGGGTGGTCGTGGCCCTGGTGGCGACCGGTATCGCAGCTTGGACAGTCGCGGTCTGGGTGGCGCCGTCCCGCTCGACTCCGCTCAATGAGAGGCGACGAGTTGGAGGTTACCGAGCCGCCGAGTTCGGTTCCAGCGGTGCGCGCACGAAGATGACCGACAACCTAGTCGCTAACGAACACGGAATCGAGTCACGACCTTGATCGAGATCGTGATCCTCCTACGGGACGAGCGACTTTCTTCGCCACTTCTCTCGACAGGAGTGGCTCGAGCGCCACAGCTGCCGCTGACGTCGCGTCTCCACGCAGCGGCACCGCCCGAGTGCGGCACCAGGCGACGGCCACATCGCCACTCACTCACTTCGCCATGCCACCCTACGCATGATTCCGCGATAGCCCGCCGTTGAGAAGCAGCACTCCGGCACAAGCGTGGCCCAGCAACCTCTGCACGGTCAAAGCCCGCCGAGCGGGTTAATGCGCAAGAGTCCATGCCCTGGGCCAGGCGGTCTGGGTGGTCTGTCCCGTCCTGTTAGTCACAGTGGACTGACGCCGTCGTTCCTCCAGGCTGCGACTCTCACGGCTTCCGGGAAGCGACGGTGAACTCGTTGTAGGGGAAGAACCGACCTGCCGAACGTGGCAGGGGGAAACTCCTCCACTTCGCCGGAACGAGCCCGACCTCAAGGGACAGGCGTTGCAGGTCTTCGCCTGTGAACCAGGTCACGTGAGTGGGGTCTGAGGCGTACCCGCGCTCTTGTGGACAGATCAAGAAGACTCCCCCGCCGGGCCGGAGAAGGGGTAGGTACTCCTGCATGAGGTTAAGGGATTCGGTGTAGGTCATGTGTTCCAAGACGTGCGCAAGAAGCAAGGTGTCGAACGCCGGGACGCGAGCCAGTTCCGAGTCGAAGAATTCAGCCACCGTCATGGCATTGAACCCGCGCTCTCGCGCTATTTTCACTGAGACTGGGTTGTGGTCCAGGTCAAGTCCGCTGAGGTGGTGTACGACGTCTGATCCTTCGTCGTTGTAGTTCAGGCCGTGATGGCCTGGATGGTCAGTTGGTCGGTCACCTCCTCGATGGTGCTGGGTCCGACGGCTTGGGCGCGGGCGAGGACGTCGAGTCCGAGGTAGCGACGGCCCTCGGCCCACTCGTCGTGCTGCTCGGCCAGCACTGCACCTACGAGGCGGATCACGGAGTCGCGGTCGGGGAAGATCCCGACGACGTTGGTGCGCCGGCGGATCTCGCGGTTGAGCCGTTCGTTGGGGTTGTTGGACCAGATCTGACGCCAGACCTCCTTGGGGAACGGCGTGAAGGCGAGGATGTCGGCCCGGGCGGTCTCGAGGTGCTCGGCGACCTTGGGCAGCTTCTCGCTCAGCGCGTCGACGACCCGGTCGAACTGGGCATGGACGGCGTCGGCGTCGGGTTGGTCGTAGATCGAGTGCAGCAGCGCCTTGACCCACCCCCAGCTGGATTTCGGGGTCGCCGACATCAGGTTCGCGGCGTAGTGGGTGCGGCACCGCTGCCACGACGCCCCGGGCAGGGTCGCTTCGATCGCGGAGACCAGCCCGCGGTGGGCATCGGAGGTCACGAGCTTGACCCCGGTCAGGCCGCGGGCGGTCAGGTCGCGGAAGAACGCCAGCCAGCCGGCGCCGTCCTCACTGGAGGTGACCTGGACGCCGAGGATCTCCCGGTGGCCGTCGGCGTTGACGCCGGTGGCGACCAGGGCGTGGACCGGCACCACCCGGCCGCCCTCGCGGACCTTGAGCACCAGCGCGTCGGCGGCCACGAAGGTGAACGGCCCGGCCTCCTCGAGCCGGCGGGTGCGGAACTGCTCGACGTGCTCGTCGAGCTCACGTGCCATCACCGAGACCTGTGACTTCGACAGCCCGGTGATCCCGAGGGTCTGCACGAGCTTGTCCATCCGGCGGGTGGAGACGCCGAGCAGGTAGCAGGTCGCCACCACGCTGGTCAGCGCCCGCTCGGCCCGCTTGCGACGCTCCAGCAGCCAGTCGGGATACAGCGAGCCCTCACGGAGCTTGGGAACCGCGACGTCCAGGGTGCCGACACGGGTGTCGAGATCCCGGTACCGGTAGCCGTTGCGGGAGTTGGTCCGTTCGCTGCTGCGCTCGCCATAACCGGCGCCGCACACCGCATCGGCCTGCGCCGAGAGCAACGCGTTGACGAAGGTGGTCAGCAGCTCCCGCATCAAGTCAGGGCTCGCCTGGGACAGCTGCTCATCGAGGAAACGAGCAGGGTCGATACTGGGTCCAGCGGTCATCGTGGTGTCCTTCTTCGAGTCGGTTGTGAGAGATCACTCGAAGGATCCACCCGGTGGCCGCGCCTACGTTGCAGGCACGCGCTCACTCAGGCCCGTCGTACACCACTTTGCTGGACTCGACTGTGGTCCACCCGACGGACGCGGTTGATAGAGATCCTAGGTTCCGACCGATCCCGCAGCCGATTTCAAGCGTGCGCCCAGGGCAGTGTCGCTTGACGTTCCATTGGTAAGGCGCTTGCGCCTTCAACAGCTTCTTCCACCGGGCCTCACCGAATTTGACCAGGCGATCGGAGTACTCCGCAGTCTCGGTCTTCACTCTCCAATCATCGGAGCAGCCCTTGGCTCTTGTCTCAGGAATGAGCCGTTAGGTCTCTGCGTTCCAGCATGACGTTTAGGACCTTGGGACGTGCAGTCAGGATTTCCTCGAGCAGCAGTGGCTTGCCGTTGGGGTCGGACAGCGGAACCCGCCAGTTCGGGTACTCATCCGACGTGCCGGGCTGGTTCTGGATCCGCTCGTCGCCGACCGCGTCGACCAGCGCCACGCACAGCAGCCGAGCCGGAGACAGCGCCAGGTACCGGTGCAGCGCCGCCACGATCTCCTCGACCGACGGCGAGCCGGATGCGGGCAGCAGCCCGCGTGACCGCAGCTCGCCGATCCAGGCCTCCCGCTGCGCGTCGGCGGCGGCCTGCTCCTCCTGCACCGGCCGGGTGAGCAGGCCGAGCGACTCGCGCAAGGCGACGTGCGCGCCCTTGAGGTAACCGGCGGTGGGCGGCAGGTCGTGGGTCGTCACCGACGCCAGGCACAGCTCGCGCCACTTCTCAGCCGGCAGCGGGTTGCCCGCCTCGTCGGCCTCGAACCACAGAATCGATGTGCCCAGGATGCCGCGAGCGGCGAGGTAGGAGCGCACCCACGGCTCCACGGTGCCGAGATCCTCCCCCACCACCACCGCGCCGGCGCGGTGCGCCTCCAGCGCCAGGATCCCGACCATCGCGTCGTGGTCGTAGCGCACGTAGGTGCCCTCGCTGGGCTTAGCCCCGACGGGCACCCACCAGAGCCGGAACAGGCCGAGGATGTGGTCCACCCGCACCCCACCGGCGTGCCGCAGCACCGCGGCGAGCATCTCCCGGTACGGCGCGTAGCCCTGCTCGGCCAGCCGGTCCGGCCGCCACGGCGGCTGGCCCCAGTCCTGGCCGATCTGGTTGTAGGCGTCCGGCGGCGCGCCCACCTGCATGCCCGGGGCGTACGTCGACGCCAGCCGCCACGCGTCCGCGCCACCGGGGTGCACCCCGACCGCGAGGTCGTGCATCACGCCAAGGTCCATCCCGGCGCCGACCGCCTTGGCCTGCGCGGTCTGCAGCTGCTCGTCGAGCAGCCACTGCAGCCACGTGTGGAAGTCCACCCGCTCGGCGTGCGCGGCTCGGAACGCCGCCACCTCCGCCGAGCGCGGGTCCCGCAGCGCCGCCGGCCAGGTGCGGCAGTCGCTGCCGTGCTCCTCGGCCAGCACGCACCAGGTCGCCCAGTCGACCAGCCCCTGCCCCTCCCGGTTGCGGAAGGCGCGGTAGTCCGCCTCCCGGCCGGGCGTGCGTGGCACCGCGTGCACCAGCTCGAGCGCCTCCCGCTTCGCCGCCCAGCAGGTGTCCCGGTCGATCGCATCCACCTTGGCCAGCGCGCGGCGCACCTTCCCGGCGGTGCGCTCGATCTTGTAGCGCTCGGCGCGCGGCAGGTCCCCGTACTCCGGGATCCGCTCCACCCGCAGGTAGAGCGGGTTGAAGAACCGCCGGGTGGTCGGAAGGTACGGCGAGGGCTCCATCGGCGGGGCCGGCTCGGCGCCGTGCAGCGGGTTCACCAGCACGTACCCGGCGCCCAGGTCGCCGGCCGACCACACCGCCAGGTCGGTCAGGTCCACGAGGTCGCCCACGCCCCAGGACCGGGCGGAGCGCACGCTGTACAGCTGGGTGGCGAACCCCCAGGCCCGCCGCTCGCCCATCCGCTCCGGCAGCCCGAGCCAGGCCGGGGTGACCACCAGGCTGGTCGTCGCCGAGCGGCCCCCGGAGCGGGCGCGCAGGGTGTGGTAGCCCAGCGGCAGGTCGGCCGGCACCTCGAAGGTCGCCTCGCCCACCAGCGCGCCGTCGACCGACCCCGGCTCCACCCAGCGGTCCAGCTGGCGCAGCCCGTCGCGGGTCTCCCCCGCCTCCAGCTCGACCGACACCTCGGCCGGTTCGCCGTGCGGCACGTGCACCCAGAACGACGCCGCGGACCCGCCGGTGACCATCACGCAGGGTGGCAGCATCCGGCGCCAGCGCTGCTCCTCGCGGGCGGTCAGCGCGGCCCGCGCCGCCGCCGGGGTGGAGGCGTCCACGTCCATCGCGGCGAGCACCGCGACGACCGTCTGCGCGGGCACCTGACGGGGCTCGCCGCGCCAGTCGTGATAGTCGGTGGCGACGCCGCAGGCGTCCGCGAGCGCGGTCAGTTCCGGGCTGAGCTGGGGGGCGGCGGAAGACACCCGCCGATCATCCCGCACCGTCATCGTCAAACTGTCAGCGGCTGGGGGCAGCGCGCTACATCTCGCGCAGGGGTCAGGTTGTAAGAATGTCGGGAGCGATCGCGCGTTGCGCGTCGGGGAAACGTCGTCTACCGAGAGCGGGCCGTTCGATCACGATCCAGGAGACGGTGGCCGCCGCAAGGGTCACCACAGTGGACAGGGCGGCAAACGGTGCCCATCCGAGCGAGACCCCGCACAACAAGAGGGCCTGCTGGATTACGAACCCGTACACGTAGGTGCCGTAAGAGATGTCTGTCTCAAACACAAAATGCGGGCGCCTCCCAAGAAGCAGCGCAACAACGAGGCACAGATACGTGATCGCCGGCGCCGCCAGCAGTCGGTAGCTCGGCAAGAGCAAGGCGCCTGCCACGACCGAACATAGGGCGAGGAATCCTAGAGCCTTAGAGACAGGAATCTTCTCCCGATACAGCCAAGCCAGGGCGCCGCAAGAAAACATGAGACCACACCGGGGTGCACACCAGATCGGAAGCCCCGAAGCTCCGATCCCAGCTGCCACCAACGTCGCCGAACACGACCAGAAGATTAACGCCAGTGTAAGCACAACTCTCGGGCGCAGCAACCGAGCGCAGCCCAATATTGCGACCCCGAGATAACAGGCGGCCTCGTAACCTAGTGACCACAGCGATCCGTCCCACGCACCAGCCCGCGGGACCGCCACCGGGCCGCCGTCAATGCCCCAGCATCGAACCCATACGCCCGCATTCGACAATACGTAGCGCCATTGACCCGAAGCGGTGGGAGTAGACGTTCCTGAGATTAGCGCGGCCACAGGCGCAACGAGAAAGGCGGTAATCAAGAGACACCCCCATAGCCCTGGGAGAATTCGGCGTGCCCGGGCAAGGGCGAACCTTCCAAGGTGCGGACGCCTCTGCCAGGAGCGGCAGATTAGGAAACCAGATATGGCGAAAAAGGAGTCGACGCCGACGTCGGCAAGAATTGCTGCGACGTGGTGCGGAAGCCACGTCGCGCCTCGGAGCGCGTACGAATGCCACACGATCACCTCGACCGCCAGGCCCAACCGGATCGCGTTGAGGGAATTGCTCTGTGACGCGAAGCGCTGCCCAAGCGTTCCCCCCGGTTTCGCCACCTACACATGATGGCGGCGATTGGCTTGGTTTGTCAGGGAAACATCGAACGACGGTGTCCCACCTGCACTACGCAGACCGGAGCACCAACGGTCAGGTGGCTCTGGTCCCATGACCTTCGGCCCGATGGGGCAGCCGTTCGGCGGCACGTCGTACGACGAACCGGGCGGGCTGTGCCAGGGACTGCCCCACCACGCAGTGCCGCTCCGTCGACCGGGCCAGCCGCTCCAGCCGGGCGTCGTCCGCGTCGGTGTCCAGCTCGATGGTGACCACCGCGTCGCTGATCCCGACCGGCACGGCGCGGTCCACGCCCAGCGTGCCGCGGGCGTCCCACACCGCGTCCGCGCGCAGCCGGGCGTCGCGGATCTCCAGGCCCATCATGGTGGCCACGCTGCGCAGCGTGACGCCGGCGCAGCCCACCAGCGCGTCCAGCAGCATGTCCGCCGAGCAGGCGTGGCTGCCGTCGCCGCCGGCGGCCGGATGCAGCCCCGCGCGGATCGGACCGGCCCAGCTGTGCACCGTGGTGGTCACGCCGGGAGAGGAGAAGTCGCCGGTGGCGTGCGCCTCGGTGCGGGCGGCCGCCGGCGACTCCTTGTACCGCTGCTTCAACGGTGCCTGCACGGCACGCAGCTCGGAGGCGTCCATGACTTCAGTGTGACGCAGCGGTGGCGCGCGGGTGGGGCTCCTACAGCGCGGCGCTGACCTCGACCCAGCGGTCCAGCAGCGCCTGCGCCTTGCCGGCGTCCACCGCGTCCCGGGCCCGGTCGATGCCGGCGGCCAGCCGCGCGGTGTGCTCCCCCGGCCCGCCGGCGTGGATGGCCAGCGCCGCCCCGGCGTTCAGCAGTACGGCGTCCCGCACGGGCCCGGGCTCCCCGGCGACCAGCCGTCGCACCACGGCGGCGTTGTAGTCGGGATCCTGGCCGCGCAGGTCCTCCGCCCGGCCCCGCGCGATGCCGAGCTCGGACGGGTCGACGGCGAACCGCTCCACGGCCCCGTCCCGGACCGCCCACACCGAGGAGGTGGTCGTGGTGGTGAGCTCGTCGAGGCCGTCGTCGCCGCGGAACACCCAGGCGTCGACGCCGCGGCGGGCGAACACGCCGGCCATCACCGGCGCCACCGCCGGGTCGGCGCAGCCGATCGCCTGCGCCTGCGGGCGGGCCGGGTTGGCCAGCGGACCGAGCAGGTTGAAGGTGGTGCCCACCCCCAGCTCGCGGCGCGGCACCGCGGCGTGCCGCAGCGCCGGGTGGAACGCGGAGGCGAAGCAGAACGTGATGCCGACCTCGGCGGCCACCTGCGCCACCGCGTCCGCGGGCAGGTCCAGCCGGATGCCGAGCGCCTCCAGCACGTCGGCGGAGCCGGACTTCGAGGACGCCGACCGGTTGCCGTGCTTGACCACCGGGGCGCCGGCGGCGGCCGCCACGATCGCGGACATCGTGGAGATGTTCACCGACATGGACCGGTCCCCGCCGGTGCCCACCACGTCCAGCAGCCGGCCCGGCACGCTGATCGGGGTGGCGTGGGCGTACATCGCCTCGACGAGCCCCTCGAGCTCGGCGACGGACTCCCCCTTGGCCCGCAGCGCGACCGCGAACCCCGCGATCTGCGACGGGCTGGCCTCCCCGGCGAGGATCTCGCCCATCGCCCAGGCGGCCTGCCCGGTGCTCAGGTCGGTGCGCGCGACCAGCGCGGCCAGCACCTCGGGCCACGAGTGCGCGGTCATGACAGCGGGCTCAGTGCGCGGACTGCGGGGCCACCGCGGTCCCGGGCAGCCGGGTGCGCAGCAGCGCGGTGGTGGTCTCGGCGAGCCGGATCGGGTCGATCGGCAGCGGGACGGCGGCCTCGGCGCGCGACCAGGTGGCCAGCCAGGCGTCCTGCGGCCGGCCGGTGAGCACCAGGATCGGCGGGCAGTGGAAGATCTCGTCCTTGAGCTGCTTGGCGATCCCCATGCCGCCGGCCGGGACGGCCTCACCGTCCAGGATGGCCAGGTCGATCGTGCCGCTGTCCATCTGCTCGATCACGACCGGCTCGGTCGCCACCTCGACGTACTCCAGGGCCGGAAGGTCCGGGTGCGGGCGCTTGCCCAGCGCGAGCATCACGTCGCTGCGGGTGTTGGCGTCGTCGCTGTAGACGAGCACGGTCAGCGGGCGCTGCTGCTGGGTCTCGGTGTGGGCTTCGGTCACGCGGCTGATGCTACCGGCCCGGGGCTTCGAAGGTGGCTCCCGGGCGGACCCGGGAAACCCCCGAAGAAACCAGGGGGTCGGGATGCATGCCGGATTTGGTTACCTACATAATGGCCGGGTGGCGACAGCAACCTCATCGATTCCCGCGTCCCGGCTGCACGGTCACAGCGACCGGCCGAGCATGGTCAGCGTTGGCGTGATCGTCTGGCTCTCCAGCGAGCTGATGTTCTTCGCGGCCCTGTTCGCGGCCTACTACTCGATCCGGGCGGTCTCCCCCCAGCTCTGGGCGCAGAACACCAGTCACCTCGAGGTCCCGTTCGCCTCGGTGAACACCACGATCCTGGTGCTGTCCTCGCTGACCTGCCAGCTCGGCGTGTTCGCCGCGGAGCGCGGCCAGGTGAGCCGGACCGGCGGCCTGCTCAACGTCAAGCGCTGGGGCCTGCGCGAGTGGTTCGTGCTCACCTACATGATGGGTGCGATCTTCGTGGCCGGGCAGGGCACCGAGTACACCAGCATGGTGCACGACGGCATCACCATGGGCGCCTCGGCGTACGGGTCGATGTTCTTCCTGACCACCGGCTTCCACGCGCTGCATGTCACCGGAGGCCTGATCGCGTTCATCCTCTTGCTGGGGCGTACGTTCCTGGCTCGCAGATTCACCCACGAACAGGCGGTCAGCACCATCGTCGTGTCCTACTACTGGCACTTCGTGGACGTCGTGTGGATCGCGCTGTACGCGACCATTTACCTCATTCAGTGACGGATAGAAGGACAACGTGCCACTTCTAGCTCGACTCTCCGCCAAGCGCCGCAGCCCGTTCGCCGGTCTCGTCGTGCTGCTGCTGGGCCTGCTGGTGTCCGGTGGGGCGTACGCCGCGCTCGCGCCGGCCAACGCCGACTCCAGTACGTCGTCCATGTCGGACGTCACGAAGGGCCGGCAGCTGTTCCTGGTCAGCTGCTCCTCCTGCCACGGCCAGCACGGCGAGGGCATCGTCGAGACGCCCGGCAAGTCCGACTACGGCCCGCCGCTGGTGGGCGTGGGCGCCGCCGACGTGGACTTCCAGGTGGGCACCGGCCGGATGCCGATGGCCAACACCGGCCAGCAGGCCGAGGTGCACCCGGTCAGCTTCACCCCGGCCGAGATCCGGGACCTCGCCGCCTACGTCGCCTCGCTGGGCCCCGGCCCGGCCATCCCCGCGAAGTCGTCCTACGACACCCAGGCCGCCACCAACGAGGACATCGTCAAGGGCGGCCAGTTCTTCCGCACCAACTGCACGGCCTGCCACAACTTCGCCGGCGCCGGCGGTGCGCTACCGGAGGGCAAGCACGCCCCCTCGCTGAGCAGCACCAGCAACAAGCACATCTTCGAGGCGATGATGATCGGCCCGCAGCAGATGCCGGTCTTCGACAACAAGGTGATCAAGCCGCAGGAGAAGCGCGACATCATCGCCTACATCGACAGCGTCCGCAGCATGCCGAGCTACGGCGGCTCCTCGCTCGGCTCGCTGGGCCCGGTGAGCGAGGGCCTGTTCGCCTGGGTCGTGGGCATCGGCGGCCTGGTGTGCTTCGCCGTCTGGATCGCCTCTCACACCGCCCGCTCGCACAAGAAGAAGGGGGCCTAGGCCGTGGTTGACAGGCCGCATCCCACCCAGACCGGTCAGGACGTCGCCGTGCCCAAGGACGGCGGCACCAGCATCCAGGCCCGGCCCGAGGCGGACCCGATCCCGGACCCCGGGCTGCCCCCGCACGAGCCGCGGCCCACCGACATCGACGAGCGCGCCGAGAAGCGCGCGGAGCGCCAGGTCGCCGCGCTGTTCGGCTTCTCGATGGTCTGCGCGGTCGGGTTCTGCGTCGCCTACTTCATGCTGAAGGTCGGCGACCACCCGACGGTGTGGCTCGGCTACGGCGCCTCCAACGTCATCCTCGGCGTCAGCCTCGGCTTCGCGCTGCTGTCCATCGGCATCGGCGCGATCCAGTGGGCCCGCAAGCTGATGAACGACGTCGAGATCGTCGAGCACCGGCACCCGATCGCCTCCAGCGACGAGACCCGCACCGAGACGGTCACCGCGCTCAACCAGGGCATCTCCGACTCCGGCATCGGCCGCCGGCCGCTGGTCCGCAACACCCTGCTCGGCGCGGTCGGCATGCTCGGCCTGCCGGTGATCGTGGCGCTGCGCGACCTCGGTCCGCTGCCCGGCGACAAGCTCGACCACACCGTGTGGCACAAGGGCATGCGCGTGGTCAACGACGTGGCCGGCACCCCGATCACCCCGGACGACGTGCAGATCGGCCAGCTCGTCAACGGCGAGCCGGAGGTGTTCTTCGAGAACAAGCCCAACGGCGACCCGAAGTTCGAGGGCACCGAGCTGCTCCAGGCCAAGGCCAAGGCCGCGGTGATCCTGGTCCGGATGCGCCCCCAGGACATCCACGCCGCCAAGGGCCGGGAGAACTGGGGCGTCAACGGGATCTTGTGCTACTCCAAGATCTGCACCCACGTGGGTTGCCCGATCTCCCTGTGGGAGCAGCAGACGCACCACCTGCTCTGCCCCTGCCACCAGTCCACATTCGATCTGGCGAACAACGGCAAGGTCATCTTCGGCCCTGCCGCCCGCCCCCTCCCCCAGCTCCCGATCACGGTCGACTCCGAGGGCTACCTGGTGGCCCGCAGCGACTTCCACGAGCCGGTGGGTCCGAGCTTCTGGGAACGAGGCTGAGAGCGATGGTTGCCGGAATCCACAGCAACGCCGGGCGGGCCGCGAAGGCCGAGAAGCCGCCGAAGGCCGCCGGGCTGGCCACCTGGGTCGACGACCGCACGGGGATCGCGACCGCGGCGCGCAGCCAGATCCGGAAGGTGTTCCCGGACCACTGGTCGTTCATGCTCGGTGAGATCGCGCTGTGGAGCTTCGTCGTGCTCCTGCTCACCGGGACGTTCCTGACGCTCTGGTTCAAGCCCAGCATGGGCGAGCAGGTCTACAACGGCTCCTACAACAACCTGCGCGGCATCTCGATGTCGGATGCGTACGCCTCCACGCTGCACATCTCCTTCGACGTACGCGGCGGCCTGCTCATGCGGCAGATGCACCACTGGGCGGCCAACCTGTTCATCGGCGCGATGTTCGTGCACATGATGCGGGTGTTCTTCACCGGCGCGTTCCGCAAGCCGCGCGAGCTGAACTACGTCATCGGCCTGATGCTGCTCATGCTCGGCATCCTCGAGGGGTTCTGCGGCTACTCGCTGCCCGACGACCTGCTGTCCGGCACCGGCCTGCGGATCGCCGACGGGCTGATCCTGGCCATCCCGGTGGTCGGCTCCTACCTGCAGTTCTTCCTGTTCGGCGGCCAGTTCCCCGGTGACGAGATCGTCTCCCGGCTCTACGCCGTACACATCCTGCTGATCCCCGGGCTGCTGCTCGCCCTGATCGGGGCGCACATGGTGCTGCTCGTCTACCAGAAGCACACCCAGTGGCCCGGCCCGGGGCGGACCAACGACAACGTGGTCGGCTTCCCGATGCTGCCGGTGTACGCCGCCAAGGCCGGCGGGTTCTTCTTCACCGTCTTCGGGTTCACCGCGCTGCTCGGCGGCCTGCTGCAGATCAACCCGATCTGGATGTACGGTCCCTACACGCCCAACCAGGTGACCGCGGGCTCGCAGCCCGACTGGTACATGGGTATCGCCGAGGGTCTGCTGCGGGCGATGCCCAACTGGGAGACGCACGTCGCCGGGTTCACCATCAGCTGGAACGTCTTCATCCCCGGCGTCGTGGTTCCCGGCCTGCTGTTCACGATCATGCTGGCCTACCCGTTCGTGGAGTCGTGGATCACCGGCGACAAGCGGGAGCACCACCTGCTCCAGCGGCCCCGCAACGCCCCGACCCGGACCGCGTTCATGGTCGCGATGATCACGCTGTACGGCGTGCTGTGGGCCGAGGGCGGCAACGACATCCTGGCGCTGACGTTCCACTGGAACCTGAACTACATCACCTACCTCGCCAGGGCCGCGGTCTTCGTGCTGCCGGTGGTGGCGTTCATCATCGCCCGGCGCTGGTGCATCTCCCTGCAGCGGCAGGACCGCGAGCAGCTGCTGCACGGCTACGAGACCGGCATCATCATGCGCTCCCCCGAGGGTGCGTACGCCGAGCGGCACGCGCCGCTGCCGGTCGAGCAGGCCTACGCGCTCACCGCCCGCGACCGCGACCCGCTGGTCGGGCCTCCCGAGGAGTACGACGAGCAGGGGGTCCGCGCTCCCCGCACCCGCAAGGAGCGGCTGCGCGCCCGGCTGTCCCAGTTCTACTTCGGCAACAACATCCAGAAGCCGACGACCGAGGAGCTGGAGCAGGCCCACGAGCACGCCCAGCACGAGCTGGAGAAGGACGCCGAGGGGCACCAGCACCTGCGCGAGGACGACTACGAGGGCGAGTACGAGCTCGACGGGACCGCCGCCGACGGCCACCAGTTCGACGGGCGGCACTATGTCGACGAGGAGGAGCTCCGCGGCCACTGAGCGCCTCGGCCTCCTCGAAGGGCCGGTCCCGCACCCGCGGGGCCGGCCCTTCTCACTGCCGGACGCCCGCGCAGCGTGCGGCAGCGCTCGAGTGGTCCAGACGGGCCGTACGGACGTGCAGCCTCCCCCGCCGAACCCGGTTCGACCGTGCAGATCGGGAAGGTTGCACGTCCTTGTGGCCCCTCAGCCACGCCGGCCGGCCCCGGTCAGTGGAGCGCGGAGCCCTGCTTCCACTCGTGGAACGACTCGTTCCAGTCGCCGTACCCGTTGGTCAGCGTCATGTGCCGGTCGCTGCCGGTCACCTTCACCACGTCGCCACGGCCGTGGGTGAGGTTGAACAGCCACTTCGCGTTGTCGGTGGTCATCCCGACGCAGCCGTGGCTGGTGTTCGCCACCCCCTGCGCGGAGTCCGACCACGGCGCGGCGTGCAGGAACTCACCGGAGTAGGTGACCCGCATCGCGTAGTGCACCATCAGGTTGTAGTACTCCGGGGAGCTCTTGGGGATCCCGACGGTGGAGGCGTCCATCCGGATGTTCTTCTGCTTGGCGATGATCACCTTGGTGCCGCTGCGGGTGATGAACCCGGGCTTGCCGGCGCTGATCGGGATCGGACCTCGCACCAGCTTCCCGTTGTCGTAGACGTTCATCCGGTGGGCCTTCACGTTCACCTTCATGATGATCGCGTCGCCCACGTGGAAGGTCTCGGAGCGGTCCAGCTGGCCGTAGATGCCGTTCCCGGCCGGCACGCTGTTGATGTCGGCGTTCACCGTCACGTCGGTGCCCGGCTGCCAGTAGGTCTTCGGCCGCCAGTGCACCTCCTGGTCGCTGATCCAGTGCCAGGCGCCGCGCTGGTGCGGCGAGGTCTGCACCGACAGGTGCCGCTCGATCGCCTTCTTGTCGGTCACCGGTACGTCGAACCGGATGATCACCGGCATGCCGACCCCGACCGTCTCCCCGCCGAGCGGCTCGAAGCTCGGGAACGTCTGCTGGGCCAGGGTCAGGTCATCGCTGTGGAACGTGCTGCGGTCCCGGGTGCGCACCCCGTGCGCGTCCTCGGCGACCGCCCGCAGGTGGTAGGCCGTCCCCGGCTCGAGGCGCTCGGTGGCCTTCCAGGTGGTCTTGTCCGCCGACAGCTCCCCGTGCAGCCGGTGCTTGCTGTGCCCGACCCGCACCCGCACCCGGTCGAGGGTGCCCTGCTGGGCGTGCAGGGTCACGAAGGTGCTCACCGGCACCGTCTGGTCGCCGGACTCCGGCAGGTTCGAGGTGATCGACGCCTGGGAGACCCGCGGGCTCGGCGAGTGGGACGCGCCCGGCTGTGCTGCGTCGCCGTGCTGCGGCGCGGCACCCGAGCTCGGCCCCGAGCAGCCGGCCGCGGCCACGGACAGCGACAGGATGCCACTCAGCGCCGCGACGCCGCGTCGGTGGTCGTGCCACCAGGCACGACTCAGGTGGCAGACGGACATGGGATCCCCTCGAAAGCCAGACTTGGTGCATTCCCAGCGTAACAACCATTGGGCTGTGCACCCGAAACCGTGCGCTGGGGAAAGGTCACGTCTGGACAACACTTTCGGCCCGCTCCGTGGCCGGAGCGGGCCGAAAGGCGGGTCAGGGTGGGCTCAGTGGGCGTAGATCCCGCGGTAGTACTCGTAGATCCAGCCGGACACCGCGATCGCGCCGAGCGCCACGCCGATGATGAACAGCCACCAGCCGTAGACGATCCCGAGCACCATCACGCCGATGGTCGCAGCGGCCCACAGCGGCCACCAGCTGTAGGGCGGGAAGAAGCCCAGCTCCCCCGCGCCGTCGGCGATCTCCCCCTGGTTCCGGTCCTCCGGACGCGGCTCCATGTGCGTGGCGTGGAAGCCCAGGTAGAACGCGATGAGCGTGCTGAGCAGGAACGTCATCGTCAGCGCCGCGGTGCCGGTCGGGTCGTAGGACACGAACCAGTACACCGGGGTCGTGATGAGGAAGAACAGCGCGATGATCGAGAAGATCAGGGTCTCGGCCTTCATCAGTGCTCACCCTCCTCTCGATCGCCGTGGGCATCGGCCGCGGCCTCGTCGACGTTCCTGCCGGTCTTCTCCTCGATGTAGCCGCGACGGCCCTCCACGTTGGGGGTGTCGATGCTGCTCTCGTCGCGGATGGCCTTCTCGCTGGTCATCTCCAGGGCCGCGACCTCGGGGTGGTGCAGGTCGAAGGCCGGGGACTCCGAGCGGATCCGCGGGATGGAGTGGAAGTTGTGCCGCGGCGGCGGGCAGGAGGTCGCCCACTCCAGCGCCCGGCCCCAGCCCCACGGGTCGTCGACGGCCACCAGGGGCGTACGCCGCGTCTTGTACACGTTGTACAGGAACGGCAGCGTGGACGCGCCGAGCAGGAACGCCCCGATCGTGGACACCTGGTTGAAGATCGTGAACCCGTCCGAGGGCAGGTAGTCGGCGTAGCGGCGCGGCATGCCGATCACACCCAGCCAGTGCTGGATCAAGAACGTGGTGTGGAACCCGATGAACAGCAGCCAGAAGTGCACCTTGCCCAGCCGCTCGTCCAGCATCCGGCCGGTCATCTTCGGCCACCAGTAGTAGAACCCGCCGAACATCGCGAACACCACGGTCCCGAACACCACGTAGTGGAAGTGCGCCACCACGAAGTAGGTGTCGGACACGTGGAAGTCCAGCGGCGGGCTGGCCAGGATCACGCCGGTCAGGCCACCGAACAGGAACGTGGTCAAGAACCCGATGCTCCACAGCATCGGGGTATCGAGTGAGACCGACCCGCCCCACATCGTGCCTATCCAGTTGAAGAACTTCACCCCGGTCGGCACCGCGATCAAGAACGTCATGCCGGAGAAGAACGGCAGCGAGACCGCGCCGGTGACGAACATGTGGTGCGCCCAGACCGCCACCGACAGGGCCGCGATCGAGATCGTGGCCGCGACCAGGCCGACGTAGCCGAACACCGGCTTGCGGCTGAACACCGGCAGTATCTCGGTGATGATCCCGAAGAACGGCAACGCGATGATATAGACCTCGGGATGGCCGAAGAACCAGAACAGGTGTTGCCAGATGATCGGCCCCCCGTTGGCCGCGTCGTACACGTGCGCCCCGAACTTGCGGTCGGCCTCCATCATCAGCAGCGCGCCGGCCAGCACCGGGAACGCGATCAGCACCAGCAGCGAGGTGACCAGCGTGTTCCAGGTGAAGATCGGCATCCGGAACATGGTCATGCCCGGCGCCCGCATGCAGAAGATCGTGGTGATGAAGTTGACCGCGCCCAGGATGGTGCCCAGACCGGCCATCCACAGGCCCATCACCCACAGGTCGCCGCCGATGCCCGGGCTGTACTGCGCGCTCGACAGCGGCGAGTAGGCGAACCAGCCGAAGTCCGCGGCACCACCCGGCGCCAGGAACCCGGAGAACACGATCAGCCCACCGAACAGGAACAGCCAGTAGCTGAACATGTTCAACCGCGGGAACGCCACGTCGGGGGCCCCGATCTGCAGCGGCATGATCGCGTTGCCGAAGCCGAAGAACAACGGGGTCGCGAAGAGCAGCAGCATGATCGTGCCGTGCATCGTGAACAGCTCGTTGTACATGTGCTCGGTGACGACCTGCATGCCCGGGAACGCCAGCTCCGAGCGCATGATCAGCGCCATGATCCCGCCGACCAGGAAGAAGCCGAACGACGTGGACATGTAGAGCTTGCCGATCACCTTGTGATCGGTGGTGGTGATGACCGAGACGATCTTCTGACCGAGCGTCCGTTCCCTGCCGAGCTCGATGGTGCCGGTCGCCTGGAAGGTAGCGCCGCTCATCCTGCTACTCCTGTCTCCGAGTTGACGGGCTTGAGCCCGGCCTCATGCCGCGACTGGCTGCCACCGAGCGCCAGTCCGGTGTTGCCCTCGGCCCTGAGGTGCTTCAGGTAGGCCACGAACTTGTCGTGGGAAACGATCTTGACGTTGAAGAGCATCCGCGAGTGGTAGATGCCGCACAGCTCGGCGCACTTGCCGTCGTAGGTGCCGATCCGGGTCGGGGTGAACGAGAAGTGGTTGTGCCGTCCGGGGATGACGTCCATCTTGAACAGGAACGCCGGCACCCAGAAGGAGTGGATGACGTCCGGGGAGCTCAGGTTCACCCGCACCGTCTCGTTCACCGGCAGCACCAGGGTCGGCATGTAGGCGGGAGTGCCGGAGTCGTAGACGGTGGTCTGGCCGCCGAGCGACGGCTCCTTGACGTAGTTGAACGTCCACGACCACTGCTGGCCGACCACGTCGATCACGTTGTCGGGGTGCTTCACGTTGGCCAGCACCTTGTCCTGGGTCTGCACCGTGAAGAAGAAGAAGACCACCACCATGATGATCGGCGCGACCGTGTAGAGGATCTCGATCGGCAGGTGGTAGCGGATCTGCACCGGGACCTCGTCGTCGTGGCGGCGGCGGTACCGGACAGCGGCGTAGATGATCAGCCCCCACACCAGGAAGCCGACCGCGATCGCGGCGATCCAGGCACCGATCCACAGGTGGTAGATCAGCGGCGCCCGGTCAGTGGCCCCGATCGGCATACCCAGGCGCGAGATGTGCTCGTGCGCCACGACGGAACAGGAGCTCAGTGCCAGCGCGCTCGCGGCCAGCACGGCGAACAGACCGGCCCTGCGCACGCGCTTGGGGGGCTGCAGACTCACGAACGAGCCCTCTCTCTCATCTTCGACGGTCAGCACGGAACATTACTACTGAGGTCAGGGACAACTCTCGCTAGGTCCCGATGGTTTCCGGGGGTCTCACGGGTGCCCGGTCCGCACCCGCTCGGCGATCTCGGCGGCCGCCGCCTCGCCGTACGTCTCGGCGAACCGACGCACGAACGCCTGCTGGTGCAAGGTGTACTCCTGGGTGCCCACCTGCTCCACGACGTAGACCGCGAGCAGGCAGCCGAGCTGCGCGGCGCGCTCCAGGGACAGGTCCCACTCCAGCGCGGCCAGGAAGCCGGCCCGGAACGCGTCCCCGACCCCGGTCGGCTCCACCTTCTCGATCTCCGGCACCGCGGGCACCTCGATGGTGTCCTCGCCCTTGCGCTCCACCCGTGCTCCGCGCGCTCCGAGGGTGACCACGCGGGTGCCGACCCGGGACAGGATGTCGTCGGCGGACCAGCCGGTCTTCTGCTCGATCAGCGCCGACTCGTACTCGTTGGAGAACAAGATGGCCGCCCCGTCGATCAGCTCGCGGATCATCTCCCCGTCGCCGAACGCGAGCTGCTGCGAGGGGTCGGCGATGAAGGGGTAGCCGCGCTGCCGGCACTCGGCGGTGTGGCGCAGCATCGCCTCCGGGTCGTTGGGACCGACCAGGACGTACGGCGCCCCGCCGCGCCGGGCCACGATGGGAGCCAGCTCGATCTCGCGGGCCTCACTCATCGCGCCGGCGTAGAAGGACGCGATCTGGGCCATCGTGGAGTCGTTGGTGCACACGAACCGCGCGGTGTGCTTGGTCTCCGAGACGTGCACCGAGCCGCAGTCCACGTTGTGCCGCTCCAGCCAGGCCTGGTAGTCGACGAAGTCCTCACCCACGGCGCCGACCAGCACCGGCCGCAGCCCCAGGCAGCCCATCCCGAAGCAGATGTTGGCGGCGACGCCGCCGCGGCGCACCTGCAGGTCGTCGACGAGGAACGACAGCGAGATCTTGTCCAGCTGGTCGACGACCAGCGAGTCGGCGAACTTGCCGTCGAAGGTCATCAGGTGGTCGGTGGCGATGGAGCCGGTCACGAGCATCGGCGCAGGAGTCCTGTCGGTGGGTGGGAACCGTCACCTCAGTCTGCCGGATGTGCCCGCCGCTGCCCAGGACGGCCCCACGGGGCCCTCCACGGAGGCCCCCCGAGGGCCCCCACCCGAGGCCCCCACCCGAGGCCCCCACCTAGCCCTCCCGGGCCCCCTGGAGGGCTAGGCGTGCCGGCGTCGGGCTGTCATGCTCAGCGGGTGGAGATCGGTCGCCGGCTCGCACCGACGGCCTCCGCGCTGGCGGTGCTCGCGGTGGTCGCCGGGACCTGGATGCTGACCGGGCCGGGTCATGACGGCACGCCGTCGCGCCGGCCGACGGCGCTGCCGTCGGTGACCTCCGGCGGGTTCATCGGCGGCCCGCCACGCACACCGGTCTCGACCCATCCTCCGCTCACCGTCCTGCGGGGCGTGCCGATCGACCGGTACTCCGTGGTCGACCCCACCCACCTGCTGCTGAGCTACACCGTGGGGGTGACCGGTGGCTGCGCCGGGGTGATCGAGCAGCCCCGGGTGCAGGAGTCCACCGGCGCGGTCACCATCACCTTGCGGCAGCACCCGCAGGGCGGCTCCGGCAGCTGCCCCCACCTGGCGCTGATGGAGGCGGTGACGGTCCCGCTCCGGGCCCCGCTCGCGGGGCGGCAGGTGCGCGACGGGGCGACCGGCGGCACGGCGGTCCCCCGCGGGCCGCGCCCGGCCCCCTGACATGACCAGACCCCCGGCCGGAGCGGCCGGGGGTCTGGTCGACGTCTCGTCAGTGGAAGGAGTCACCGCAGGCGCAGGAACCCGTCGCGTTCGGGTTGTCGATCGTGAAGCCCTGCTTCTCGATGGTGTCCACGAAGTCGATCACGGCACCGTTGAGGTAGGGCGCGCTCATCCGGTCCACGACCACGGACACGCCGTTGAAGTCGCTGACAAGGTCCCCGTCGAGCTGCCGCTCGTCGAAGAACAGCTGGTAGCGCAGGCCCGAGCACCCTCCCGGCTGCACAGCGATCCGCAGCTGGAGGTCGTCGCGACCCTCCTGCTCCAGAAGGCTCTTCACCTTGGACGCGGCGGCCTCGGAGACGCTGATGCCGTCGGCGCGGGTCTGCTGCTCGGTGGTCTCGACCGGTTGGGTCATCGTGTCGCTCCCTGGAAGTGCGGTGGCAGGGTCGTTCGTGCTTGCTCGTTCAATGCTCCCACACTTCTCTCTATTCCCAAGCCCCCTGCCTGTCATGCCTCAGCTGCGGCCCCAGGTGCCGGCCACCCGCTCGGCGAGCGCAGCCAGGCTGCCGGCCGGGTCGCCGAGGGAGGCCTCCTCCCCCACCAGGTCCACCATCGCGTACGCCGACTCGATCCCGGTCGCGCGCATCTCCCGCGCACCGATCAGCACCCGGCCCGCCAGCGCGATGCACGGCTGCAGCGCCTCGGCGGCCACCGCGGCCACCCCGGCGGGCACCTTGCCGGAACGGGAGGAGAAGTCGAAGGCGCCCTCCCCGGTGATCACCAGGTCCGCGCGCCGGGCCCGCTCCCGCAGGCCGACCGCCTCCGCGACCAGGGCGACGCCGGGCTGCCTGCCGGCCCCGAGCAGCAGCAGCGCGAACCCGAGCCCTCCGGCCGCGCCGGCGCCCGGTGCGCGCGCCACCTTCTTCTCGGTGGCCTCGGCGAGGATCTGCAAGGTGGCATCCACCGCCTGCAGCCGGTCCTCGGCGACCCCCTTCTGCGGGCCGTAGACGTTGGTCGCCCCGATCAGGCCCAGCAGCGGGTTGTCCACGTCCGAGGCAGCGACCAGCTCGACGCCCGCGACCCGCTCGCGGGCCGGCTCCAGGTCGACGCTGCGCAGGGTGGCCAGCCCCTCGGGCCCGTGGTCGAGCGCCTCGGGCGGCTCGGCCCGGGCGCCGAGCGCCGCCAGCAGCCCGGCACCCCCGTCGTTGGTGCCCGACCCGCCCAGGCCGACCACCACCCGGCGAGCGCCGGCGTCGACGGCCGCGGCCACCAGCTCGCCGACGCCGCGGCTGCTGCCCCGTTCGGGCTCCCGTCGCTCCTCCGGAGCCAGGTGCAGGCCGCAGGCCTGGGCGCACTCGAGGTACGCCGTGTCGCCGATCCTCAGCACCGACCCGGGCACCGGGTCGCCGTACGGCCCGGTGACGGTGACGGCGAGCAGGTCGCCGCCGAGGTCGGCCCGCAGCACGTCGACGAACCCCGGGCCGCCGTCGGCCATCGGCGCCAGCTCGAGCTCGTGGTCCGGGCACCGCCTGCGCCAGCCCTCGGCGATGGCAGCGGCGGCCTCCACCGCGCTCAGGGTGCCGGCGAACTTGTCCGGGGCGATCAGCACTCGCATGGGCTCATCCTGCCGAGCCGCCCGTGGCCACCGGTGCGGCAGGGTAGGTTCGCCTGGCGTGACCAGCGAGTTCTGGGTCAGGCCGATGACCGCCACCGACGTGCCCGCGGTGGAGCGGCTGACCGCCGAGGGGTTCTACGAGCTCGACGTGCGCACCGCCCCGCGCGACCGGCCGGAGCCGGTGCCTCGGTCGGAGGAGAAGGCGGCGGCCTGGCGTCGGCGGATGCAGCACATCCTGCGGCACGACCCGGCCGGCTGCTGGGTCGCCGAGGGCCCCGGCGGCCCGGTCGGGGTGGCCGCGGCGCTCAAGCGGGACCTGACCTGGATCCTCGCCACCTACGCCGTACGCCCCGGCCTCCAGGGCCGGGGGCTCGGCCGCGCGCTGCTCGAGGCGGCCGCCGGCTACGGGCGCGGCTGCCTGCGCGGGATGATCGCCGCGTCCGCGGACCCGAAGGCGGCCCGCCGCTACCGGCTGGCCGGGTTCACCCTGCACCCGGCGATGGCGCTGACCGGCCTGGTGCCGCGGGCGGTCCTGCCGGTCCTGGACCGGGTCCGGGACGGTACGACGGCCGACATCGACCTGATGAACTCGGTGGACCGGCGAGCCCGCGACGCCGCGCACGGCGTGGACCACGAGCTGCTGACCGAGCTGTTCCGGCTGGTGGTGGTGGACCGCAGCACCGGCTCCGGCTACGCCTACATCGAGCCCGGCGGCGGGGCGTACCTGCTCGGGGCCACGAACCGGCGCACCGCGGCGGACCTGCTCTGGGAGAGCCTGGCGGCCTCCTCCCCCGACCGGCCGTGCAGCGTGGCCCACGTGTCGGCGGCCAACGAGTGGGCGATCGACGTGGGGCTCGCCGCGCGGCTGAGCCTGCACACCAGCGGCTACCTCGCGCTGCGGCAGATGAGGCCGCCGATGCCGTACCTGCCCAGCGGCCACTTCCTATGAGGCCGCCCTGCGTGTGACGCAAAACACGCCTTTCCCGCAGGTCAGCACAGTGCTAGACCGGTCCGGCCAATCGGGCAGACGGGTTTGAGTGGCCCATAGCCACCCTCTACCGTCGTACGCTGAAAGCAAAGCCACCGGCGCGGACGCCGAGTCCCACCCCCCGCCGGTGAACCGCAGAGCTGATCCGCAGGGTGGGAGCGGGGGACCCGTGACGATGCGCCTTGCCGACCCTGCCCGGGTGCGGCCGGCGCTGGGGTGAAGCCGCCACATGGCGGCCGGGCAGTCTCCGCCCGAACCCGACAGCTAACTCCGTAGGCGTGGGAGAACAGGACCCCCTGCATGGCTAACCGCCCTGCCCCGCGCCATCGTGCGCTCAGCACCCCGACCTCCAAGAAGTGGCTGCGCCGGGCCGCCACCTCCGTGGCCGCCGCCGTCGTCGGCGGGTCCGCCGTGGTCGCCGGCACCGTCCCCGCCCAGGCAGCGAGCACGCAGACCTGGGACCGGCTCGCCCAGTGCGAGTCCTCCGGGAACTGGCACATCGACTCCGGCAACGGCTTCTTCGGCGGCCTGCAGTTCACCCAGCAGACCTGGTCCGGTTTCGGCGGCCGCCGGTACGCCTCCCGGGCCGACCTGGCCAGCCGTGCGCAGCAGATCACGGTCGCCCAGCGGGTCCTGCACGCGCAGGGCTGGGGCGCCTGGCCGGCGTGCTCCCGCAAGCTGGGCCTGACCTCGGCGGACGCCGCCGGCACCGCCCGGGTCGGTGTGCACCACCACCGCCACCATGCCCACCACCATGCCCACCACCACGCCCGGCACGGGCACTACCGGCACTACCGGGTGCGGCGCGGCGATACCTTGTCCAAGATCGCGCGCCGGCACGGGATGTCGTGGCACCGGCTGTACCGGCTCAACCGCGGTCGGCTGCACAACCCGAACCGCATCCGCGTCGGCCAGGTGCTCCGGCTGCCCTGAGGGTCAGCCCTGAGGGGGGTCAGCCCTGAGGGGGGTCAGCCCTGAGGGTCAGCACTGAGGGGGGTCAGCCCTGAGGGTCAGCACTGACGGCCAGGCTCCGCCCCTCAGGCGGGCCCCGTCGGCCCTGACGGGTCAGGTGGTGCTCCCCGCGTCCTCGGCGGCGGGGAGCTCCACCCACACCAGCGCCCCGCCGGCGGGTCCCTCGGCCATCCCGATGGACCCGCCGTGCGCGCGCACGATCCGCCGGGAGGTCGACAGCCCCAGGCCGGCGCCGGGGGTCGACTTGTCCCGGCGGACCAGCGGCTCGAAGACGCGTTCCCGCTCCTCCTCGGGCACCCCCGGCCCGTTGTCGGCGACCTCGATCCGCCACCCCTCGCCGGCAGGACGCGCCGCGACGGTCACCAGCGGCGCGCGCAGCGGGGCGGTGAACTTCACTGCGTTCGCGACCAGGTGCGAAAGCACCGTCCCGAGCTGGGTGCGGTCCGCGCGCACCGCCGGCAGGCAGCCCTCGACGACCAGCCGCGCGCCCGACAGGGTGCCCGCGAGGTCGGCCCGGACCTGCTCCAGAAGCTCGGCCAGGTCCACCCGGGCCGGGCGCAGCTCGGCCCCGACCTGCGCGTAGCCGAGCAGCTCGTCGATCAGGACCTCCATCCGCCGGGTCCCGCTCAGCGCCCGCTCGACCATCCACCGCGCGTCGCCGTCGCCGTCCACGGAGGGCTGCTCGGCCAGCAGCTGCAGCGACATGGACACCGAGGTCAGCGGGTTCCGCAGGTCGTGGGCGGCCTGGCCGGCGAACACGGCGAGCTGCTCGTTGGAGCGGTGCAGCTCCTCCCGAGCCACCCCGAGCCGGGCCAGCGACGCTTGCAGCTGCACGGTCCGCCGCTCGAGCTCGAGCACGTCCACGACCTGGGCGGCCAGGGTCGCCAGGGCGGCGCACTGCTCCCCCGTCAGGGTGCGCGGCTGCTCGTCGAACAGGCAGAGCGTCCCGACCACGACGTCGTTCGGGGTGACCAGCTGCTGGGCGGCGTAGAACCGCAGGCCGGCCCGCCGCCCGTCGACGAAGGGGTTGGCCTTGAACCGCGGGTCACGGCTGGCGTCGGGGACGAGCACCGGTGCCGGGTCGTCCAGGATTGCCGCGCACATCGAGTCCTCGAGCGAGCAGGCCTGCGGACCTTCGCCGTAGGTGGCCACCGGCACCTGCTCGGAGGCGGTGACCAGGTTGACCGCCGCCGCCGGCACGTGACACGCGTGGGCGGCGAGCTCCACGAGCGCCAGCAGCCGCGGGCGTGGCGCGGCCCCCAGCACGTCGTACGCCTCGATCTCGGCGACCCGCGCCGGCGTGCTCGCCCCCGTCCGGTTCACAGGCCGGGCGCACCCCAGACGGGCATCCACCGGTTCAGCTGGGACTCGACGGGAAGGTCGTTCGTGACCAGGTCGCGGACCTGGATCTCGAGCAGGTTGTCGCGGCGCCGCTGGCCGGGGTCGCCTTGCGGCGCGAACGGGTAGAACGTGCCCTGCTTGTAGAGGTAGACCAGGCCGAGCCGACGCCCGGACGCGTCGGTGAAGCCGACCAGCGAGCACAGCAGCCCGGGGCCGAAGCCCTGGGCCTCCAGGCTGGTGTTCACCGCGTGCAGGTCGGTGACCAGTGCGGACAGGTCGTTCGGGTCGTGCCGGGCCAGCAGCCAGGTGAAGCCGAAGGAGTCCGTGCTCTGCTCGACGGCCGGGCCCTCGTCGGCGTCCAGCAGGGCCACGATGTCGGTCTGCGTCTGCGCGAAAGCTGCTCCCTCGGCGGCCCGGTAGCACACCGAGCCGAGCCCGGTGGGGGTGAAGCCGGCCGCCGTCTCCAGGGTGATCGCGGCCGTGGGCAGCGCGAACAGCGCGTCGAGGTTGGCCCTGACCTGCCGGCTGCGGCCGGTGAGCACGTCCCAGAGCCTCACGCGGCAGCTCCGCGTGCGCCGGGGCGGGCCGTCACTGCCCGAAGCCTGGCGTGGGAGACCCGCCGCCCAGCGTGCCGCCGTCCATCGGCTTGCCCAGCTCGGCGGCCACCTTGGCCAGCTGCTCCAGGCGCTGCTCCAGGGACGGGTGGGTGGAGGTGAGCGTGCGCAGCGTCGCGCCGCTGACCGCCGGGGCGATGAAGAACGCGTTCATCGACTGCGTGGCACGCAGGTCGCGGTTGGGGATCGCGGCGATCTCGCCGGTGATCTTGGTCAGCGCGCTTGCCAGCGCCGACGGCTTCTGGGTCAGGATCGCTCCGGACCGGTCCGCACACAGCTCGCGGTAGCGGGACAGCATCCGGATCAGGACGAAGCTGACCGCGTAGACGGCAATGCTGATCGCCAGCACCAGCAGGAAGCCGACCGCACCGCCCTGGTTGTTGTTGCGGTTGCGACCGCCACCGAACATCACGCCGAACTGCGCCCCGCGCGTGGACATGCCCGCGATGATGCCCGCCGAGGACGCCAGGGTCATCACCAGCACATCGCGGTGCGCGACGTGGGACAGCTCGTGCGCGAGCACGCCCTCCAGCTCCTCGGCGGTGAGCCGGTCGATGATCCCGGTGGTCACGCAGACCACGGAGTGCTTGGGCGAGCGGCCGGTCGCGAACGCGTTGGGCATGTCGGTGTAGGAGATGGCCACGCGCGGCTTGGGCATGTCGGCCATCGCGCACAGCCGGTCGATGATGCCGTGCAGCTCCGGTGCCTCTTCCGGGGTCACCAGCCGGGCCCGCATCGCCCGCAGCGCCACGGTGTCGGAGTAGTACCACTGCCCCCAGGCGATGCCGAGGCCGATCAGGCCGATGATCACCGCGTAGCTCGGGAACGCGTACATCAGCCCCACCACGAGGGCGACGAACAGCCCTCCGAGCAGGAACATCACCAACGTCATCCTGGCGGTCAGGCCGGTGTCGTTGACGAAACGGGTCTTGGCCATCAGCCCGGGATCAGCCCCTCATCGCTGAGCAGATCCCGCACCTCCTCGAGTGTCGCGTCCGCGGGCGGGAGAATCAGGTCTGAGTCTTTCAACGCGTCGGCGGCCAGCGGTGTTCCCTTGGTGCGTACGGCGTCGAGCAGCGCGGCCATGCAGCGGCCGAACGACTCCTCGTCACCGGCGGTGACCGCGGCCTCCACCTCGTCGTCGAGCCGGTTCAGGCCGTCGATCTCGGCGTCCGGCACGTCCCACTGGCCCTCTTCGAGGATCCGCACGATCATGCGCTGCCCTCCTCCTGGGTGGGGTTGTTGCTGTGCGCGGTCTCCTCCGCGGACGGGGTGGCGTTGCTGCCCTCGATGGCCTCCTGCTTCCCGGTGCTGCCGGCCTTCAGCGCGGCGAGCTCGGCCTCCACGTCGTTCTGGGAGGACATCGTCTGCAGCTCGCGGGCGATGTCGTCGCCGCCGCCGAGCTGCTCCGGGGTGTCGAGGGCGCCGGAGGAGATCAGCTCGTCGATCGCGCCGGCGCGGGCCTGCATCTGGGCGGTCTTGTCCTCGGCGCGCTGGACGGCCATGCCGACGTCGCCCATCTCCTCGGAGATGCCGGAGAACGCCTCGTTGATGCGGGTCTGCGCCTCGGCGGCGGTGTAGGTGGCCTTGATGGTCTCCTTGCGGGTGCGGAACGCCTCGACCTTGGCCTGCAGCCGCTGCGAGGCGAGGGTGAGCTTCTCCTCCTCACCCTGCAGCTGGACCTGCTGCTCCTTGAGCCCCTCGAGCTGGCCGGCGAGCCCGGACTTGCGGGTCAGCGCCTCGCGGGCGAGGTCCTCGCGGCCCATGGAGAGCGCCTTCTGGGCCTGCGCGGTGAGCTTGTCGGACTGCTGCTGGAGCTGGGCCGCCTGCAGCTCGACCCGTTTGCGGCTGGTGGCCACGTCGGCGACCCCCCGGCGCACCTTCGACAGCAGCTCGATCTGCTTCTGGTAGCTGTAGTCGAGCGTCTCGCGGGGGTCCTCGGCACGGTCGAGCGCCTTGTTCGCCTTGGATCGGAAGATCAGGCTGATGCGCTTCATGAGGCTCATGGAGCTTGAGGCCCCCTTTTCTGTGTTCGAGATCTCGTCGTCTCTAGCGTACGGGGGAACGGACGGGCTGAGTAGCAGGTTCCCGGTAGGGTGGAGCACGTCCCACTCCTCGAGCATCCGCTGAAGGCAGACCGTTGTTCCGTCGTACCAGGTCCGAAAAGTCCACCGCCGCTGCCGCCGAGCAGACCGACCTGAGCCCGGCGGGCAAGGGCAGGCCGACCCCGACCCGCAAGGAGGCGGAGGCGGCGGCCCGGGCACGGGCCAAGGGCACGGCCTCGACCAAGCAGGAGCGGCGGCAACGGCGCGCGGAGCAGAGCAGCCGGATGCGGCAGGCGATGCGGACCGGCGACGAGCGGTTCCTGCCGGCCCGGGACAAGGGCAAGGTCCGCCGGTTCATCCGCGACTTCATCGACTCGCGGCTGAGCATGGCGGAGTTCCTGCTGCCGATGCTGGTCGTGATCATGATCGCCCAGGCGATCGGCCAGCTGCAGCTGGCCAACGGCCTGTGGATCGCCACCATCGTGCTGATCGGCCTGGACACGGCCTACCTGCTGTTCACGCTGCGCCGGACGCTGAAGAAGCGGTTCCCCGACGAGAGCCTGAGCGGGAGCACGTACTACGCGATCCTGCGGGCGATGCAGATCCGCTTCCTGCGCCAGCCGAAACCTCAGGTGAAGCTGGGCCAGCGCCCCTGACCGGTCGCGGTGACCGGTTCCGGCTATCGGAGCGCCGCGAACTGGGTAGAGGAGGGGCATGGATATTCGCAATCTCGGAAACAGCGGTCTGAAGATCTCGGAGATCGCCTTCGGAAACTGGCTCACCCACGGTTCGCAGGTCGAGGAGGACGCCGCGCTGGCGTGCGTGCGGCAGGCGCTCGAGGAGGGCATCACCACCTTCGACACCGCCGACGTCTACGCCAACACCAAGGCGGAGAGCGTGCTCGGCAAGGCGCTGAAGGGTGAGCGCCGCGAGGGACTGGAGATCTTCACCAAGGTCTACTGGCCCACCGGCCCCGGCAAGCACAACGACCACGGGCTGTCCCGCAAGCACATCATGGAGTCGATCAACGGGTCGCTGCAGCGGCTCGGCACCGACTACGTCGACCTCTACCAGGCGCACCGCTACGACTACGAGACGCCGCTGGAGGAGACCATGGAGGCGTTCGCCGACGTGGTGCACTCCGGCAAGGCGCTCTACGTCGGCGTCTCGGAGTGGCGCGCGGAGGAGATCCGGCGGGCGCACGAGCTGGCCCGCGAGCTGCACATCTCGCTGGTGTCGAACCAGCCGCAGTACAACATGCTCTGGCGGGTCATCGAGTCCGAGGTGGTGCCGGCCTGCGAGGAGCTCGGCGTCGGCCAGATCGTGTGGTCGCCGATCGCGCAGGGGGTGCTGACCGGCAAGTACAAGCCCGGTCAGGCGCCTCCGGCCGGCTCGCGGGCCACCGACGAGAAGGGCGGCGCGGACATGATCTCGCGCTACCTGAACGACGACGTGCTCGGGCGGGTGCAGCGGCTGCAGCCGATCGCCGACGAGGTCGGGGTGTCCCTGGCCCAGCTCGCGGTGGCCTGGACCCTGCAGAACGACAACGTGTCCGCCGCGATCATCGGCGCGTCCCGGCCCGAGCAGGTCACCGAGAACGCCAAGGCGGCCGGGGTGAAGCTGGAGCCGGCGACCATGAAGGCCGTCGACGAGGTGCTCGAGGGCGTCGTCGAGCGCGACCCGGCGCTGACCAAGTCCCCCGAGCGTCGCGACTTCGGCAGCTGATCCACCTCACTCCGGAGGGGTGACGGGCCGGCCGCGGCCGCGCACCCACAGCGCGAGCAGCGGGTCGACGTACCGCCACGGCCCGGCCCCCTCCCGGGTGACGTGCTGTCCCTCCCGGGCCAGGTCCCGCAGCGCGCTCTGCAGGGTGGCCCGGGAGGTGTCGTAGCGGCGGGCCGTGGTGGTGCCGGTGGGCGAGTCCCCGTCGGCGAGCGCCGCGAGCACCGCCTTCTTGCCGGCCGACAGCCCGTCCCACACCGCCTGGTGGGCCTCGGTGGTCATCGCCAGCGCCCGTCGTATGACGGCGTCGGCGAGCGCGATGCCGTCCACCTCCGGCCCCTCCGGAAGGGTGGTGGTGCCCAGCGCCCGGGCCGACAGCTCCCGGTGCAGCAGGTGGGCCAGCAGCATGGTGCGCTGCGGATGGCCGGCCGCCACCCCGGTCAGCGGCGCCAGCGCGCCCACCGGGTCCTCCTCGAGCGCGGCGAACCGCTCCCCCAGCTCCTCGGTCACCTCCGCCATCGGCAGCCGGCCGAGGGTCAGCGGCTCGGCCTGGCCGTACAGCGGCCGCTCCCGGTCCTCGAACAGCCGCCGCATCAGCGAGGGCTGCGACCCGGCGTAGACGTACACCGCCGCGTCGCCGTGGTACTGCACGTGCGAGCGCAGCAGCCCGTCGAGCCCGCTGCCGGCGCTGAGCAGGTCCTGGAACTCGTCGATGACCACCAGGGTCGGGATCCGGTCCCGCTCGAACAGGGTGCGCGGCAGGTCCAGAAGCTCCGCGGCAGCGGTCTGGGTGGCCTCCGGCGGCGGCGCGGGCTGCCGCGGCCCGAGCGTGAGGCCGGGCCCGGCCGGGGTCAGCGAGAGCCCGAGCCGGGCCCCGAGCGCGTCGAGGTGGGCACGCAGCCGGCCGTCCTTGAGCCGGGAGTACGACGTGGCGATGCGCACGCACACCTCGGCCAGCGAGGTCACGCCGTACATGTCCACGTGCACGGCCCGCCAGCCGGTCTGGGACAGCACCGCGGCGTGCGCGAGCAGCAGCGAGGTCTTGCCGAACCGGCGCGGCCCCGCCAGCCGCACGTGCACCCGCTCGGCGGCGGCCTGGTGCAGGGCGGCGAGCTCCGCGCGCCGGTCGATGAGCGCGTCGGGGGCGATCGGGGTCTCGAACGGGAACGGGCGCAGCGGCGGCGGCATTCCGCCAGCCTACCGGAGTAGTATTCCGAACACCATACGAAAGCGTATGGACGAACCCATCAGGCGTTGTGCAGGCTCATCGGCCCGTAGACCAGCCGGTCGCCCTCGAACAGGGTCACCGCGTCCACGCCCGACTCGAGCAGGTCGCGCCAGGCCTCCCCCACCCAGGACTCCGCGTCGCCCTGGGACGGGAACTGCTGGTCGGCGTGCTCGGCCACGGCCACCTCGTTGCCCGCGGAGTCCTCCAGCCGCCAGTGCCAGGCCGGCCGGGCCGCACCGGAGTCGCGCAGGTTCGACGGTTCGAGCGAGTTGGTCATGAGCCGAGCGTAGCCACCGCCGCCGTCAGGCCGGCCCGACCGCCGGGACCGAGCCGTCCGGCTTTGACCAGATCCGGTCGACGTGGCAGCGTGGGTGCTCACTTCTGCCTCTCTCCGGGGAAGCCGGTCGAAATCCGGCGCTGACCCGCAACCGTAGGCCGAGCCCAGGCTCGGTGAGCCGGAGCACCGGACAGGGCAGCGGCTCCACTATCCGTCGAGGTCTACGGGACGGAGCCGGATCGAGGCGGCCCCCGTGGCCCTTCGCGGTCCGGTCTCGTCTGTGAACCGCCGCACAGAAAGGGCCATCCATGGCCGCCACCGCTCGCCGCTCCCGCGGCGCCTCCCCGCTGCGCCGGCTGCTCGCTGTCGCACTCACCGCACTGATGGCCCTGCTGACCGCCGGGCTGACCGCCGGGCTGACCGTCGGCGTGACCGCCGGCGCCGCCCAGGCCGCCACCGGCTACCGCTACTGGAACTACTTCCACGTCCAGAACGGGAAGTACGTCTTCGCCAAGAGCGGCGCCGGGGACTACACCCCGAAGAACGGCGCCGTCGAGGCCTACCGCTACGGCACGTCGACCGCGAGCAAGGGCCTCCCGCCGCGCGCGGACCTCGGCAAGTACGACTTCGGCTCGATCTGCGCGGGCACCAAGGCGGCCGCGGGCCAGAAGCGGGTCGCAGTGATCCTCGACTACGGCACCAAGGCCGACGCGCCCGACGGGCAGGCACCGCCGGCGCCACGCACCGCCTGCGCGGCGGTGCCGAGCACCGCGAACGGCCAGCAGGTCCTGGACTCGGTCTCCCAGGTGCGCCAGCACCCCTACACCTGCGGCATCGACGGCTACCCCGCCACCGGCTGCTCGGTCACGGTCAAGAACGCCCACGAGTCCACCGGCCGGCCGGTGCCGTTCGCGCTCCCGAAGGCCGCCCAGGCCGCCGGCGGCAAGTCCGCCACCAGCCCAGGAGCCCGCCCAGGAGCCAGCCCAGCAGCCAGCTCGGGCGCCTCGGGCGGCACGGGCCCCTGGCCGTGGGTCGCGCTCGCGGTGATCTGCCTGGCCCTGGTCCTGGGTGCCTACCGCATGAACCGGCGCCGGTCGCGCTGAGCCGTGCGCGCCGTGAACCTGCCCACCGTCCCCCGGACCCTGCACCCGGGGGCCTGGTGGGTGTGGGCGATCGGGCTCGCCGCGGCGGCCAGCCGCACCGAGAACCCGGCTCCGCTGCTGCTCATCGTGGCCGTCACCGCGCTGGTCGTCGCGGGCAGGCGCAGCGACGCCCCGTGGTCGGCGTCGTACGGCGCGTTCCTACGGCTGGCGCTGCTGGTGATCGCCGTCCGCGTCGTCCTGCAGGCGCTGCTGTCCGCCGACTCCCAGGGTCCGACGGTGCTGTTCACGCTGCCCCGGGTGCCCCTGCCGTCCGGCGCCGGGATCCAGCTCGGCGGGACGGTCAGCCTGGAGGCGGTGCTGGCCGCGCTGTACCAGGGGCTGCAGCTGGCCACCATCCTGGCCTGCGTGGGTGCCGCGAACGCGCTGGGCAGTGCCCGCCGGCTGCTGCGCTCGGTGCCCGGTGCGCTGTACGAGGTCGGGGTCTCCTGCGTCATCGCGCTCACCTTCGCCCCGCAGCTGGTCACCGACGCCCGTCGCGTCCGTGAGGCGCACCGGCTCCGCGGCCGGCGCCGCCGCGGGCTGCCGGCCTGGGCCCGGCTGGCCATGCCGGTGCTCGAAGGGGCGCTGGAGCGGTCGGTGGAGCTGGCCGCCGCGATGGACTCCCGCGGCTACGGGCGTACGACGGACGTGGGTCGCGTGTCTCGAAGGGTGACGGCCGGGCTCGTCTTCGGTGGGCTGCTCGGCGTCTGCGTCGGGGCGTACGGGCTGCTCGACGGCACCGCCTCGCACTGGCTCGGCCTGCCGACCCTGGCCGGCGGCGCCGCCCTCGCGGCGGCCGGGATCGGGCTGGGCGGCCGGCGCACCGGCCGCAGCCGCTACCGTCCCGACCCGTGGGCCCTGCCCGAGTGGCTGGTGGCCGGCTCGGGGGTGCTGCCCGCGCTGGCCGTGCTCGTGCAGATGCACCATGACCCGGCGGCGCTGGTGCTGGCCTCGATCACCGAGCTGCCCCCGGTGCCCGTGCTGGCCACGGTCGGGATCCTGCTCGGTGCGCTGCCCGTCGTGCTCGCTCCCCCGCCGCCCGCGCCCGCCGGTGCGCCGGAGGCCGGGCCGGGCCGGATCGGGGTGGCGGCATGATCGAGCTCGAGCGGGTCTCGGTGCGCTACGCCGACGCGGCCGCTCCGGTGCTGCGCGAGGTGGACCTCGCCATCCCGGAGGGCGAGCTGGCCCTGGTGATCGGGCACACCGGGGCGGGCAAGACAACCCTGCTGCGCACCGTCAACGGGCTGGTCCCGCACTTCTCAGGCGGCACGCTGACCGGCCGGGTCCGGGTCGCCGGCCGGGACACCCGCACCCACCGGCCGCGCGACCTCGCCGACGTGGTCGGCTTCGTCGGGCAGGACCCGCTGGCCGGGTTCGTGACCGACAGCGTCGAGGACGAGCTCGCCTACGGGATGGAGTCGCTCGGCCTGCCCGGCGACGTGATGCGCCGCCGGGTCGAGGAGACCCTGGACCTGCTCGGGCTGGCCCCAGTGCGGCACCGGCCGCTGGCCGACCTGTCCGCCGGGCAGCAGCAGCGGGTGGCGATCGGGTCGGTGCTGACCACGCACCCGCGGGTGCTGGTGCTCGACGAGCCCACCTCGGCGCTGGACCCGCTGGCCGCCGAGGAGGTGCTGGCCGGGCTGCAGCGGCTGGTACACGACCTCGGCCTGACCGTGCTGCTCGCCGAGCACCGGCTGGAGCGGGTGGTGCAGTACGCCGACCGGGTGGTGCTGCTCGACGAGAACGGGGTCCGTGCACGCCGGACCGCCGGAGGAGGTGCTGCGCCGGTCCCCGGTGGCGCCGCCGGTGGTGGAGCTGGGCCGGCTGGCCGGCTGGGAGCCGTTGCCGCTGTCGGTACGCGACGCACGGCGCCGGGCCGGCGCGCTGCGCGAACGGCTGGCCGGACGGCAGCCCCCTGCCGGGCCGGGCCCGGCCGCGGGGCCGGCCGCCGAAGTGCACGACCTGGTGGTGCGCTATGGCCGAGCGGTCGCGCTGCGCGGGATCTCGCTGGACCTGCGCCGCGGCGAGGTGGTCGCCCTGATGGGCCGCAACGGGGCCGGCAAGTCGACCCTGCTCAAGACGCTGGTCGGGCTGCGCCGTCCGGACGCCGGCGTCGTCCGCGTCGGCGCGCAGGTGCCGGCCGACCTGCCGCCGGAGCGGCTGCTGCACCACGTCGGGCTGGTGCCGCAGGTGCCCGGCGACCTGCTGTACGCCGCCACGGTGACCGACGAGTGCACGAACGCCGACGCCGACGGGCATGCCGAGCCCGGCACCACCTGGGCCACCTTCCAGCGGCTCTCCCCCGGGGTGCCCGCCGGGATGCACCCGCGGGACCTGTCCGAGGGGCAGCGGCTGACCCTGGCGCTGGCGGTGGTGCTGGCCGCCCGGCCGCCGGTGCTGCTGCTGGACGAGCCGACCCGGGGGCTGGACTACACCGCCAAACGGCGGCTGGTGGAGATCCTGCGCGATCTCGCGTGCAGCCAGGGCGCGGGCCACACGGTGCTGCTGGCCACCCACGACGTGGAGCTGGTCGCCGAGGTGGCCACTCGGGTGCTGATGCTCGCCGACGGGGAGCTGGTCACCGACGCGCCGACCACCGAGGCGGTGGCGGCCTCCCCCGCGTTCGCGCCGCAGGTGGCCAAGGTGCTCTCCCCGCAGCGCTGGCTGACGCCGTCCTCGGTGGCCGCAGCGCTGGCCGCAGCCGACGACCCGGCAGCGGTGGGCCGATGAGCCGGCCGGCGCTGCTGCCGCTGCGGCTCCGGTCCGGGCTGGCCCTGGCCGCGGTCTCCGCGGTCGGCGTGGTCGCGTTCGGCTGGCCGTTCTTCGCCCACCCCGGCCCCACGCTGGACAGCGCGCACTCCGGCGACGCACCGCTGGTGTTCGTGGTGGTGCTGCCGCTGCTGGCCGCCGTGGTGCTCGCCGAGCTCACCTCCGGCGGCATGGACGCCAAGGCGGTGGCCATGCTCGGCATGCTGGCCGCCGTCGGCGGGGCGCTGCGCGCGCTGGGCCCCGGCGTGGCGGGGCTGGAGCCGAGCTTCGCGGTGATCATCCTCGGTGGCCGGGTCTTCGGGCGCGGGTTCGGCTTCGTGCTCGGCGCGGTCGCCCTGTTCGTGGGCGCGCTGCTCACCGGTGGCGTCGGGCCCTGGCTGCCGTTCCAGATGCTCGCCGCCGGCTGGGTCGGGTTCTTCGCCGGCTGCCTGCCCCGCGGCAGCGGCCGGCGGGAAGCCGGCTGGCTGGTCGGGTACGCCGTCGTGGCCAGCCTCGGCTACGGGCTGCTGATCAACCTGTGGTTCTGGCCGTTCGCGTCCTACGGCCCCGAGGTCAGCTACGTGGCCGGGGCGCCGCTGCTGGCCAACCTGCACCGGTACCTGGTCTTCGACGCCACCACCTCGCTGCTGTGGGACGTGGGGCGGGCCGCGCTGAACGGGGCCGCGCTCGCAGTGGCCGGCCCGGCGCTGGTCCGGGCGCTGCGCAGGGCGTCGCGCCGGGCCGCGTTCGACGTACCCGTGGAGTTCGGGCCTCCACCGGCCCGCACCGACACCGGAGCCTGACCACCGTCACGGCTCCGGGCCAGCCCCGGTCAGGTTCAGGCCGAGACGCTCGGGGTGACGAACGGCGGCTTGGTGACGGTGAACGGCTCCTGCCGGCCGCGCACGTCCACGGCAACCTCGTCGCCGTCCTTCACCGCGCGCGGCACCAGCGCCAGCCCGACGCCCTTGCGCAGCGTCGGCGAGAACGTCCCGGAGGTGACCGCGCCGATCGGTGCGCCGGACGCGTCGAGGACGCGCATCTCGGGGCGCGGGATGCCCCGGCCGGTGGCGACCAGGCCGCGCAGGATCCGCTCGGTGCCGGCCTCCTTCTCGGCGAGCAGCGCCTCCCGGCCCCAGAACGCGTCCTTCTTCCAGCCGACGGCCCAGCCGAGCCGGGCCTGGTTGGGGGTGACGTCGAGGCTGATGTCCTGGCCGTGCAGCGGGTAGCCCATCTCGGTGCGCAGCGTGTCCCGGGAGCCCAGCCCGCACGGCAGCATCCCGTGCTCCTCCCCTGCCGAGCTCAGCGCGTCCCACAGCGCGCCGACGGCCGCGTTCGGCAGCACCAGCTCGTAGCCGTGCTCGCCGGTGTAGCCGGTGCGGCACATCGTCAGGGTGGCGCCGTCGAGGGTGGCCTCGACGAACGACATGTACTCGTGCCCGGTCGGCAGGCCCACTGCGTCCAGCACCTGTGCGGACCGCGGGCCCTGCACGGCCAGGATCGCGTGCTCGGTGTGCCGGTCCTCCACGCTCACCCCCGGCGGCGCCTCGGCGGTCAGCCGGCGCACCACCTCGGCCGTGTTCGCGGCGTTGGGAACCAGCAGCACCCGGTCCTCGCCGAACAGGTAGACGATCAGGTCGTCGACGATCCCGCCGCTGGGGTCGCAGCACAGCGTGTACTGCGCCTTGCCGGGGCCGATCTTGCCCAGGTCGTTGGACAGGCGGGCGTTCACGAACGACGCGGCACCCGGCCCGCGCACCTCCGCCTTGCCGAGGTGGCTCACGTCGAAGATGCCCACCGCCTCCCGGACCGCGGTGTGCTCCTTGACGACCCCGGTCGGGTACTCCAACGGCATCTCCCAGCCGCCGAAGGGAGCGAACTTGGCACCCAGCGCGACGTGCCGATCGTGCAGCGGTGACCTCGTCGTCGTGCTCATGCTCGCGAACCTATCGCAGCAGCGCCGGCCGCTCGGACGCCCGGCTGTCCCCCGGGTGCCCCGTCCGGCCGGGCGGCGGTCCGGGCACTAGCATCGAGCCGTCCGCGCCGCAGCGCGGCGCATCCGGTTCCATGAGGCGACGAGGGAGTCGACTTGACGACGTACAGCCTGCGCAAGGCAGCAGCGGACAAGGTTCGGGCGGACGCGGTGGTGGTCGGCGTGGTGACCTCCGAGCGCGGTGCGGAGCTCGCGCCCGGCGGCGAGGCCGTCGCCGCGGCGTACGGGCGGCGTCTCGAACCGCTGCTGTCCTCCCTGGCCGTCACCGGCAAGGCCGGTCAGGTGGTCAAGGTCCCGACCGCCGACCGGCTTCTCTCGCCGATGCTGGTGCTGGTCGGGCTGGGCGCGCGCGACAGGCTCACCCATGAGGGGGTACGACGCGGGGCCGGCGCCGCCGCCCGCGCGCTGGTCAACGCCGCCTCGGTCGCGCTGGCCCTCCCGGCCCACGACGCCGCGCACATCCGTGCGGTGGCCGAGGGCTACCGGCTCGGCTGCTACACGTTCACGGACTTCAAGAACAAGCCGGCGCCGAAACGGCCCGCCGAGGTGGTGCTGCTCACCGACGCCGCGCGCAGTAAGGAGGCGGGTGCCGCGCTGGACACCGCCGAGGCGGTCGCCGAGGCCGCGATGCTGGCCCGCGACTGGGTGAACACCCCGCCGGGGGACCTGACCCCGGTCAAGTTCGCCGAGGCGGTCACCGCAGCGCGCAAGCAGCACCAGGGCGGCAAGCTGACGATGAAGGTGCTCGACGAGTCCGAGCTCGAGGCCTCCGGCTACGGCGGCATCCTCGGGGTCGGCCGGGGCTCGGCCAACCCGCCGCGGCTGGTGCGGCTCACCTACAAGCCCCGCGGCGCCAAGACGCACCTGGCCCTGGTCGGCAAGGGCATCACCTACGACTCCGGCGGCCTGTCCATCAAGTCGGCGGCCGGGATGAAGACCATGAAGTGCGACATGGGCGGGGCCGCGGCCGTGCTGGCGGCCACCTTCGCGATCGCCCGGCTCGGCCTGGACATCGCGGTGACGACGTACGCGCCGATGGCCGAGAACATGCCGTCGGGGTCCGCGACCCGCCCGGGCGACGTGCTGAGGATGTACGGCGGCAAGACGGTGGAGGTGCTCAACACCGACGCCGAGGGTCGGCTGGTGCTCGCCGACGCGCTCGTCACCGCCACCGAGCAGAAGCCGGACGTGATCGTGGACGCAGCCACCCTGACCGGTGCCTGCGTGACGGCCCTCGGCGAGAGGGTCGCCGGCGTGCTCGGCAACGACCCGGCGCTGGTCGACGCGGTGCAGGCCGCCGGTGACCGGGCCGGTGAGGCACTGTGGCCGCTGCCGATCACCGAGGAGGTCACCGAGAAGGTCCGCACCGGCAGCTCGGTCGCCGACCTGCTGCAGCACAACCCGGACCCGGGCGGCGGCACCTTGTTCGCGGCGGCGTTCCTCCAGGAGTTCGTCGGCGACCACCGGTGGGCGCACCTGGACATCGCGGGTCCGGCGTTCAACGAGAAGGGGCCGCACGGCTATACCCCCACCGGGGGCACCGGATTCGCGGTCAGCACCCTGGTGGAGCTGGCCCGGGACCTGGCGAGCTAGTCCGGCGGCCGGGCCGCGTCCGCGGCCGGTCGTCCACCGGCGAGCTTCTGCCGGCGGTTGTACTCCCGCATCCGCTCCGGGTAGCCGACCACCGCGGCGTCGTAGGACGGGATGCCGTGCTCGTTGGCGAACTGGTGCGCCCACTGCACGGAGCGGACCCGGCGACGGGTCCACTCGCCGTCGTGGGCGACCAGGATCATGGTCACCTCGGTCACCGCCGTGCGCGGCTCGACGAACCCCTCCACGCCGCGGCGGGTGGCGGCGAACTCCGCGAGGTGCCGCTCGCCGGCGAGGTCCGGCGGGCGCACGGATCCGGTGCCCCGGCGCGTCGAGCGCCTCCCGCGGCTTCCCATCCGACCCAGCCAACCCATGCCCCCAGTGTGACGCAGGTCGCTGGGGATTTCCTGAACGTGACGCAAACCGGGCGTCGCAACCGATTCCGCGACCGCGGGCACCCACGGTGTGGCCCGGGCGTGTTTGGTGCAAAGATGGCACCACAGGCGAACCCACGCCATGCGTGTGCCTTGCCGCAGGAGGCAGAACCCTCAGCGGCGAGGAGCAGCCCGACCAGGGACGACCGGAGGAGATGTTGGCGACGACCGGAGCGACGGGAACCGACGGCTTCGATCTGGTGATTCTGGGTGCCGGCAGCGGCGGCTACGCCTGCGCGCTCCGCGCCGCCGAGCTCGGGCTTTCCGTGGCCCTGGTGGAGAAGGGCAAGCTGGGCGGCACCTGTCTGCACGTCGGCTGCATCCCCACCAAGGCGCTGCTGCACGCCGCCGAGGTCGCCGACGCGACCCGGGACTCCGCTCAGCTCGGCGTCAACGCCACGCTCGAGGGCATCGACATGGGCGGGGTCAACAAGTACAAGGACGGGGTCGTCGCCCGCCTCTACAAGGGGTTGGCCGGCCTGGTGAACGGCCGGGGCATCACCCTGGTCGAGGGCGAGGGCCGGCTGGTCGCCCCCAACGCGGTCGAGGTCAACGGCACCCGCTACCTCGGCCGGCACGTCGTACTCGCGTCCGGGTCGTACGCCAAGACGCTGCCCGGCCTGGACGTCGACGGGGAACGGGTGCTCACCTCCGAGCACGCGCTCACCCTGGACCGGGTGCCGAGCTCGGTCATCGTCCTCGGCGGCGGCGTGATCGGCTGCGAGTTCGCCAGCGTCTGGAAGTCGTTCGGCGCCGAGGTGACCATCGTCGAGGCGCTCCCCCACCTGGTGCCGCTGGAGGACGAGGCCGCCTCCAAGCAGCTGGAGCGGGCGTTCCGCAAGCGCAAGATCGGCTTCAAGGTGGGCACCCCGTTCAAGTCCGTGCAGACCACCGACACCGGTGTCCGGGTCGAGGTCGAGGGCGAGGAGATCCTCGAGGCGGAGATGCTGCTGGTCGCGGTCGGCCGCGGCCCGACCACCGAGGGGCTCGGCTACGACGAGCAGGGCATCGCCATGGACCACGGCTTCGTGCTCACCGACGAGCGGCTGCGCACCAACGTCGACGGGGTCTACGCCGTCGGGGACATCGTGCCCGGCCTGCAGCTGGCGCACCGCGGCTTCGCCCAGGGCATCTTCGTCGCCGAGGAGATCGCCGGACTGGAGCCGGCCCCGATCGAGGAGGCCGGGATCCCGCGGGTCACCTACTGCGATCCCGAGGTCGCCTCGGTCGGGCTCACCGAGGCCGCCGCGGCCAAGGAGTACGGCGAGGACCAGGTTGAGTCGCTGACCTACGACCTCGGCGGCAACGGGAAGAGCCAGATCCTCAGGACCCAGGGTCTCGTCAAGCTGGTCCGCCGCAAGGACGGCCCCGTGGTCGGCGTGCACATCGTCGGCGCCCGGGCCGGTGAGCTGATCGGTGAGGCCCAGCTGATCTGCAACTGGGAGGGGTACCCAGAAGACGTGGCGCCGTACATCCACGCCCACCCGACCCAGAACGAAGCCCTCGGCGAGGCCCACCTGGCGCTCGCCGGGAAACCCCTGCACGCCCACACCTAGACTTTCGCCGGGACGGGCCCGACCGGCGCGGCCCGGTGAACCGCCTTCAGTCGACAGCGGCACGCAAAGGAGCGAAGGAACGCACATGGCTACCTCAGTCACCCTTCCAGCACTCGGTGAGTCGGTCACCGAAGGCACCGTCACTCGCTGGCTCAAGCAGCCCGGTGACCAGGTAGCAGTCGACGAGCCGCTGCTCGAGGTGTCCACCGACAAGGTCGACACCGAGATCCCCTCCCCGGTGGCCGGCACCCTGCTCGAGATCAAGGCCCCCGAGGACGAGACCGTCGAGGTGGGCGCCGAGCTCGCGGTGATCGGCGACGAGGGTGAGTCCGCCGGCCAGGACGGCCAGGACGGTGGTGCTCAACAGGGCGCCCAGCAGGAGCAGGCACCGACGCCCACTCAGCAGGAGGCCCAGCAGCCCACCCAGCAGCCCACCCAGCAGACCACCGAGCAGGCCCAGCCGGAACAGCCCCAGCAGGAGCGGGCGCAGCAGCCGGCCGCCCAGCAGGACGGCGGTGGCTCCGGTTCCGGATCCGGGGGCGGCACCCCGGTCACCCTGCCGGCACTGGGCGAGTCGGTCACCGAGGGCACCGTCACCCGCTGGCTGAAGCAGGTCGGCGAGGAGGTGGCCGTCGACGAACCGCTGCTGGAGGTGTCCACCGACAAGGTCGACACCGAGATCCCCTCCCCGGTGGCCGGCACCCTGCTCGAGGTCAAGGTGAGCGAGGACGAGACCGTCGAGGTCGGCGCCGAGCTGGCCGTGGTCGGGTCCGGGCAGCCGTCCGAGGCCGCCACCGAGCCGTCCAGCGGCGCCGACGTCGAGTCCGTCGAGGCGGCCTCGCAGTCGCAGCCCACCGGGGACGGCGCGGCCCAGGCCCCCAGCCAGCAGCCGACCGCCGCGGTGCCGTCGCCGGCGCCGGCGCCGGCGCAGCAGGCCGAGCCCGCGCCCGTCGCGCAGCCGGCCCCCGAGCAGGCTCCACAGCCCGCGGCCCAGCAAGCCCCGCAGCCCGCGCCGCAGCAGGCCGCCCAGCAGCAGCCGGCCGGCGGCGCGCCGGGCTCGCAGAGCACCGCCGGCACGACCGAGGCCGGTCCGTACGTCACCCCGCTGGTGCGCAAGATGGCCGCCGAGCACGACGTCGACCTGTCGCAGGTGAACGGCACCGGCGTGGGCGGGCGGATCCGCAAGCAGGACGTCCTCGAGGCCGCCAAGGCGAAGCAGGAGCAGCCCGCGGCGCAGGCGCAGCCCGCCGGGCAGCCCCCGGCCGCTCAGGGAGCCCCGAGCGCGGCGCCGAGCCCGCTTCGCGGCAAGACCGAGAAGATGAGCCGGCTGCGCAAGGTGATCGCCACCCGGATGGTGGAGTCGCTGCAGACCTCCGCGCAGCTGACCACGGTGGTCGAGGTGGACGTCACCGCGATCGCGCGGCTCCGCGACTCGGTCAAGGGCGAGTTCCTCGAGCGCGAGGGCGTCAAGCTGTCCTTCCTGCCGTTCTTCGCCAAGGCGGCCATCGACGCCCTCAAGGCGCACCCCACCTTGAACGCCGCGATCGACACCGAGAAGGGCGAGATCACCTACTACGACCACGAGAACCTGTCCGTCGCGGTCGACACCGAGCAGGGGCTGATCACCCCGGTGATCAAGGACGCCGGCGACCTGTCCGTGGCTGGACTGGCCCGCAAGATCGCCGACGTCGCCGAGCGCACCCGCAGCAAGAAGATCGGCCCGGACGAGCTGTCCGGCGGCACCTTCACGCTGACCAACACCGGCAGCCGGGGCGCGCTGTTCGACACACCGATCATCAACCAGCCGCAGGTCGCCATCTTGGGCACCGGCACGGTGGTCAAGCGGCCGGTGGTCATCGACGACTCGAACCTCGGCGAGACGATCGCGGTGCGCAACATGGTGTACCTCGCACTCACCTACGACCACCGGCTCGTGGACGGGGCGGATGCCGCGCGGTTCCTCAACGACGTGAAGCAGCGTCTGGAGGCCGGCCAGTTCGAGGTCTAGCCACCACGGAGCCGGCGCCGGAACCGGTCGCCACGACCGGGCTGCTGAGGAGCGCCACCACCGGGGTGCGTGACTCCCGCCCCGGCGGGGCAGCATGACCGCATGAGGTTCTTGATCGCCGGTGCGTCCGGCCTGCTGGGAACGGCGCTGCGTGAGCGTCTGGCGCGCGACGGCCACGACGTGGTCCGGCTGGTGCGCGGAGCACCGCAGTCGGGGAGCGAGTCCGGCTGGGACCCGTACGCCGGACAGGTGGACCAGTCGGCCATCGACGCCGCCGACGTGGTGGTCTGCCTGTCCGGCGCCCCGCTCACGCACTGGCCGTGGACCGAGGCCTACAAGCGAACGTTCACCGACAGCCGGGTGCGCACCACCCGCACCCTCGCCGACGCGATCGCCGCCTCGGCCCGCAAGCCCGCGTTCCTCGCCCAGAACGGCATCGCCGGCTACGGCGACCGAGGCGACGCCGTGGTCACCGAGCAGACCGCCACCGACGCGTCGACCTTCATGGGCGGGGTCACACGGCAGTGGGAGCAGGCCGCGCAGCCGGCCGCCGAGGCCGGTGCCCGCGTCGTGGTGATGCGCACCTCCGTCGTACTCGACCGCCGGGGCGGGGCCTTCAAGCTGCTGCTGCCGGTGTTCCGCGCCGGCCTCGGTGGGCCGGTGGGCAGCGGCAAGCAGTACTTCTCCACGATCACGCTCCACGACTGGGTGCGGGCGGTCCTGTTCCTGGCCTCCCGGGCGGAGTGCGCCGGGCCGTTCAACCTCAGCGGACCCGCCCCCACGACCAACGCGGAGTTCGGCAGCCAGCTGGCCCGGGTGCTGCACCGGCCGGCGGCGGTCCGGGTGCCGGCATTCCCGATCCGGGCCGCGCTCCCGGACATCTCCAGCGAGCTGCTCAGCTCCGTGCGGGTGGAGCCGGAACGGCTGCTCGCGGCGGGTTTCCGGTTCGACCAGCCCACACTGTCCGACCGGTTGACCGCCGCACTGGGCTGACCAGGCCCCGAGGCACCGCGTGCCCGGGCGACCGACCGCTGGGCTACCGGGGGGCGGGCCGGACGTCCGCGACCCGCCACCGCTCCCGCCCGGCGCGGGCGAGGGTGATCAGCCGGGTGGCGGCGGCGCCCCGGGGCAGCCGGAGTCGCCGCCCGGCGCCGACGGCCACCGCACCGGCCAGCCGGTCGGTGATCCGCAGCCGCCACCGGCGCGGCGTCCGGCTGAGCACCCGCACCGAGAGCACCTGCATCCGCAGCCCCACCACCCGCACCCCGCGGCTCCGGTAGGAGCGCAGCAGAGCGACGTCGACGCGCCCGGCGGCGCTGCCAGGCACGTACAGCGCGGCGAGCGCGTGCGGGTCTGCGGCAGCCCAGGCCCGGGCCCGACGACGGTCCCACGCGTGCAGCACCGCGGCGGCGGGCAACCGCACCCGCCGCACCTCGGGGGGCGGCACCGGAGCGGCGGCCGCCCGTGCCCCGGTCGCAGTCTTCGGTGCGGGCGCCGCCGCCGCCGGCGGCCTCGCGTCGTACGACGTGCACCCCGCCGTCTCCGCGACCGCGACCAGCACCACCAGCGCCCCGACCACCCACGCGGGCCGACCTGCCTTCATGAGCCCACTCTGGCCCAGCGCGGCCGTTCCCCGTCGCCGTCATCCACAGGCGCCGGTCTCGAGTCGCCCGACGCCGGGTCGGCACTCGGGTCGGCACCGGACAGGGGCGAGCGGGGGCGCACGGGTTAGGTTGGAAAGGTGAGGGATCTGCTGTTCGAGACCGTCGGCTACGGCGAGAACGCCGTCGAGTACACCACCGCGTGGGACCTCCAGCGCGAGGCGCACGAACAGGTGGTCAACGGCGGGCAGGAGAAGGTGCTGTTCCTGGAGCACCCCCCGGTTTTCACCGCCGGCAAGCGCACCGAGCCGCACGAGCGACCGTTCGACGGCACCCCGGTGGTCGACGTGGACCGAGGCGGCAAGATCACCTTCCACGGCCCCGGCCAGCTGGTCGGCTACCCGATCGTGAAGCTGCCCGACCACGTGTACGTGGTGGACTACGTGCGCCGGCTCGAGGAGGCGCTCATCCACGCCTGCGCCGACCTGGGCGTGACCACCGCCCGGGTGCCGGGCCGCAGCGGGGTCTGGGTGGCCGAGGACGAGCGCGGCCCGGAGCGCAAGGTCGCCGCGATCGGCATCCGGGTCAGCCGCGGCGTGACCATGCACGGGTTCGCGCTCAACTGCGATGTGGACCTCGCGTGGTACGACCGGTTCGTGCCCTGCGGGATCACCGACGCCGGAGTGTCGTCGCTGTCGTGGGAGCTCGGCCGGCGGGTCGCGGTGCAGGAGGCCGCCCCCGCTGTCCAGGAGCACCTCACCGAGCTGCTCGCCTGGGCGCCCTACGAGCGGACCCCGGACTACCCGGCCAAGCCGGAGCCGGGCCGCGGGCCGCGGCTGATCGACCCCGCCACGGTCCCCCGCTGAACCCCGGATATCGGCACGTCCCGAGTTGGGGCGACTGCTTGCCCCCGGCGTAAAGTGGCAATCGTGACCCAAGCGCCAAGCCACCCCGCCCCGGAAGGCCGCAAGCTGCTGCGCCTCGAGGTCCGCAACTCCTCGGTGCCCATCGAGAAGAAGCCCGCGTGGATCAAGACCAAGGCGCGGATGGGCCCGCAGTACCGCGAGCTGCAGGACCTGGTGAAGTCCGAGGAGCTGCACACCGTCTGCCAGGAGGCCGGCTGCCCCAACATCTTCGAGTGCTGGGAGGACCGCGAGGCGACCTTCTTGATCGGCGGTGACGAGTGCACCCGCCGCTGCGACTTCTGCCAGATCGCCACCGGCAAGCCGGAGCCGCTGGACCGGGACGAGCCACGCCGGGTCGCCGAGAGCGTGCAGAAGATGGGCCTGCGGTACGCCACCATCACCGGGGTGGCCCGCGACGACCTGCCCGACGGCGGCGCCTGGCTGTACGCCGAGACCGTCAAGCAGATCCACGCGCTGAACCCGGACACCGGCGTGGAGAACCTGATCCCGGACTTCAACGGCAAGCCCGACCTGCTGCGCGAGGTGTTCGAGTCCCGCCCGGAGGTGCTGGCCCACAACGTGGAGACGGTTCCCCGCATCTTCAAGCGGATCCGCCCCGGCTTCCGCTACCCGCGCTCCCTCGACGTGCTCACCGCCGCCCGTGACTTCGGGCTGGTCACCAAGTCCAACCTGATCCTGGGGATGGGCGAGACCCGTGAGGAGGTCTCCCAGGCGCTGCGGGACCTGTACGACGCGGGCTGCGAGCTGATCACGATCACCCAGTACCTCCGCCCCTCACTGCGGCACCACCCGGTCGAGCGCTGGGTGAAGCCGGAGGAGTTCGTCGAGCTCGCCGAGGAGGCCACGCAGATCGGCTTCGCCGGGGTGATGTCCGGGCCGCTTGTCCGTTCGTCGTACCGCGCCGGCCGGCTCTACCAGCAGGCGATCGCCGCCCGCGAGGGGACCGACGCGGCCACCGCCTGAGCAGCGAGTCTGCGACAATCACGGGGACCGTCCAGCAACGAAAGCAAAGGCACGATGGCGAAGACCGACAAGCCGGGCAAGAAGGAAGGCCGCCTCAAGCAGATCGCCGCCACCTACTCGATGACGCGGGAGCAGGACCCGCGCATCGGGATGATCCTGGCGGGGGTCTTCGTGGTGACCGCAGGGGTGGTCTTCGGCATCCTCACCGTGCTGCCCGGCCCGTGGCAGTACGACCTGGTCGTCGCGATCCTGGTCGGCATCCTGCTCGCCGTGATCGTGTTCGGCCGCCGGGCCCAGAAGGCCATGTACGCCCAGATCGAGGGCCGCCCGGGCGCGGCCGCCGCGGCACTGGGCGTGCTCCGGCGGGGCTGGAAGGTGGATCCGGCGATCGCGTTCAACCGCAACCAGGACATCGTGCACCGGGTGGTCGGCCCACCCGGGATCGTGCTGGTCGGGGAAGGCAACGCGAACCGGCTGCGCAGCCTGCTGGCCAGCGAGCGCCGCAAGCACGAGCGGGTCGCCTCCGAGACCACCATTCACGAGGTCATCGCCGGGGACGGTGAGGGTGAGGTCCCCATCCGCAAGCTGGCCAAGCACGTCGGCAAGTTCAAACGCACCCTGAAGCCGGCGGAGATGACCGATGTGCTGGCGCGCCTGAGGGCGTTGGACGCGAACCGGTCGAACGTGCCGATCCCGAAGGGCCCGGTGCCGACCAACATGAAGGGCGCCCGGCAGCAGATGCGGGGTCGCTGAGCCGGCCCGGTCCGCGTTATCGTCCGCGGGACCGGTCAGGCGCCGCTACCAGGCATGGTGAGCACGTTGGCGCGCGCCGGTGGCCGCACGTGCACCGGCGCGCCCCAGTCGGACACGGTGCTGACCACGGTCATGCCGAGCTCGCGCAGCCGCATCTTGCGCATCCGCTGCTTGCCGTCCAGCCACAGGTCCTCGGTGATCCGGCGCGGCACCGTTGTGGGCAGCTGCTGGCCGGTGATCTTGGCCGCGGCGCGGGAGTCCACGGTGACCCGGTAGTGCGCCATCGGCTCGCCCTGCACGGTGTCCCGGCCGACGTAGCGGACCTTGCGCAGCGCCTGTTCCACGGCCTGGAACGAGCGCAGCGGGTTGAGCTGGGTCAGCCCGGCCACCGACGAGGCATAGGGGTTGTTCGGGTCCGAGGGGTCCAGCAGCACGAACTTGCCGCGCGGCGTGAGCGGCGGCATCGCGAGGTAGACCTTGCCGCCCACCAGCCGCATCTGCACCGTCTTGACGCCCAGCGACGGCATCCGCATCCGCATCTTCATCTGCGGGCCCCGCGAGGTGTAGCGCACGGCGCCCGAGGCCGTGATCGTGCTGGTGCCGCTCATCCGCATGCTGACGTGCGCGGAGCGGTAGGTGGCCATCGTGTGCCGGATGGACGCGGCCAGCCCTGCCACGTCGAGAGCCGCCGGCCCGGAGGTGGTGGCGCTGTTCGCGGACCGGGAGCTGGTGCTCGGCGACGGGACCGGGGTGTCCGTGGCGTCCGGGGACGGGCTCGACGGCGAACCAGTCGCCGGTGATCCCGAGTCGTGCGCGGCCGGCGCGGCACTCTGCGGGGCGTCCAGCGCCTCGGTACCGGACTGCTGGTCGTGGGTGCATCCGGTCACCGACAGGGCCAGCACGGTGGCGGCCACCGCGAGCGGCGCGGGTCGTCGTAGGCGCATGAGATCCCCCTTTCGCACCACCCGCTGACTCTAGGGCAGTCGCGTGCTTGGATGGCGGGAAACGCCGATCTCTGCAGGAGGTACGTCGATGGCCGTTCCCGGCCGACCGGTTCCGGCGGCAGCCCCTCCCGAGCTCGCGCAGACCGAGCTGTTCTCGGTCGACGCCTACCTGCGCAGCTTCGACGCGTCCGTTGACCAGGTGGATCGGGAGCACGGCCGGGTGACGCTGCGTCGTACCGCCTTCTACCCCGGCGGCGGTGGCCAGCCGCACGACCTGGGCACCCTGCGCTGGACGGACGGCCAGGCGGCCGTGACCCGCGTCAAGCGCGACCAGGGCCGGATCTGGCACTGGCTGGACGTCGCACCGGACGCCCTCCCGACCGAGGGCACCGCGGTGCAGGGCGCCCTCGACTGGGAGCGGCGGCACCTGCTCATGCGCACCCACACCGCGCTGCACATCCTCTGCGGCGTGATGTGGGCCGACCACGGGGTCGCCGTCACCGGCGGGAACATGGATCCCGGCAAGGGCCGGCTGGACTTCCCGCTGCCGTCGATGTCGGCCGAGTTCGGCCGGCAGGTCGAGGCCAGGATCAACCAGGAGATCGCCAAGGCGCACCAGATCCTCGTCGAGTTCGTGGGGCGGGAGGTCGCCGACACCGACCACGCCCTGATCCGCACCTCCGCCCACCTGATCCCACGCGAGATCGACCCACTGCGGGTCATCGACATCGTCGGGCTGGACAAGCAGGCCGACGGCGGCACGCACGTGCTCAGCACCTCCGAGGTCGGCCGGGTGGCGGTGACCGGCACGGAGTCCAAGGGCAAGGGCAACAAGCGGGTCCGGCTCGAGGTCGTCGACGGCGCGCCACGATGACCGCCGCCCCCGCCCGGCCGCGAGTCCCCTCCTCGGCCGACCAGCTGCCCGCTCCCCCGGCGTACGGCGCCCGCGCCCGGATCGCCCGCCTGGTGCTGGGCCGCGTCCTCGGTCGCGTCCCGGTGCGGGTCCGACTTGCCGACGGGACGACGTACGGCGCGGGCACGGACCCCGCCGCGCCCGAGATCAAGGTCGACGCCCCCGAGGCGTTCTTCGCCCGGGTGGCGAGGAGCCCCCAGATCGGCATCGGCGAGTCCTACATGGCCGGCGAGTGGCGGGCCGCCGAGGGCACCGACCTCGCCGAGGCACTGGCCCCGTTCGCCGAGCGGCTCACCGACCTGGTGCCCCCGGCCCTGTACCGGCTGCGGCACCTGGTGCTGCCGAGAGGGCTCAACCCGGCCAACACCAAGACGGGCGCCCGCGAGAACATCGAGGCCCACTACGACCTGTCCAACGCGATGTTCGAGCAGTTCCTGGACCCGTCCCTGAGCTACTCGTGCGCACTGTTCGACGGGCTCGAGCCGGCCCCCGGTCCGGGCGACCTCGAACCGGCGCAGCTGCGCAAGGTGGATGCGGTTCTCGACGCGGTCGGCGTCAGCGAGGGCACCCGGCTGCTCGAGATCGGGACCGGGTGGGGCACCTTGGCCATCCGGGCTGGCCAGCGCGGCGCCGAGGTCACCTCCCTGACCATCTCCGAGCAGCAGGCGAGCCTGGCCCGCGAGCGGGTGGCCGCGGCGGGGCTGACAGACCGGGTGCATGTCGCGCTGCGGGACTACCGCGACCAGGACGGGCGGTTCGGCGCGGTGGTGTCGGTGGAGATGGTCGAGGCCGTCGGCGAGGAGTACTGGCCGACGTACTTCCGCGCCATCGACCAGCTGCTCGCCCCCGGCGGCAAGGCCGCGGTGCAGGCGATCCTGCTCCCCCACGACCGGATGGTCGCCACCCGCAGCACCTACACCTGGATGCAGAAGTACATCTTCCCCGGCGGGCTGCTGCCCTCGGTGCCGGCGATCCAGGCCGTCCTGCGGGAGCACACCCGGCTGCACCTGGCGAACATCGCACCGATGGGCCGCCACTACGCGCACACCCTGCGGTTGTGGCGCCGGCAGTTCCTCGACCACTGGCCCCAGGTCGGCGCGCTCGGTTTCGGGGAGGACTTCCGGCGGATGTGGGAGTTCTACCTGGCCTACTGCGAGGCGGGGTTCCGGGCCGGCTACCTCGACGTCGCCCAGCTCACCTTCGCCCGCTGACCAGGCTCTCCCCCGCCTCGGCTGCTCAGCGCAGCACCGCGAGGGTGCCGGTCGCCAGGTCGTGCAGCCCCCGCTGGTCGCGGTTGAAGACCAGCGGTGGCACCACGAGGCAGATCAAGAAGGTGCGCACCAGGCTCTGCGCGAAGTTCACCGGGCGGCCGTCGACCCGGGCCACCATGATCCGGGTCGCCAGCTGGCCGAACGAACCGCCGACCAGCGCGGTGAGCACCGTGGCCTCTACCAGGAACACCAGCATGGTGAGCAGCGACCGCCACCCGGAGGGGTCCTGGGCGGCCCACTGCTGGTGACCGATGACCAGACCGACGACCAGCATCGAGGCGACCCAGTTGATGACCAACGCCGCGATCCGCCGGCCCCAGCGGGCCACGGAGCCGCTGCCCTTCTCGGGTCGGCCGAGCCGCTGCCCCGGATAGGCGATCGCCACGGGCTGCTCGCGCGAGGGACCGGGCTGGTTCACGCCCCCTACGGTACCCAACCGGGCTCGGCGGCTGTCCGACCGCCGGGGCAGCACGCAGGGCCTTTGTTACACGGAGGAAACACACCGGATACGGTCGAGAAACCGCGCCTGCTTAGGTTGGCGGTGACGATGCAGCGTCGCACCGTCGGTTCGACACAGGCGGCCAAACGAGGGGCCGACCACGACGGGTCCGACGCCGGGCCGAGGAGGATTGCATGTTCGCGAACGCCGAGGAGCTGTTGAGGTACGTCAGGGACGAGGGCGTCGAGATGGTCGACGTACGCTTCTGCGACCTGCCGGGGGTGATGCAGCACTTCACGGTGCCGGTGTCCTCCTTCGACGAGAAGGTGTTCTCCGACGGACTGAACTTCGACGGCTCCTCGATCCGTGGCTTCCAGGCGATTCACGAGTCGGACATGTCGTTGTTCCCGGACCCGAGCACCGCCTATCTGGACCCCTTCCGGGAGCGGAAGACGCTGGTGGTGAACTTCTTCATTCACGACCCGCTGACCGGCGAGGCGTACAGCCGCGACCCGCGCAACATCGCCCGCAAGGCCCAGGCGTACCTGAAGAGCACGGGCATCGGTGACACGGCGTACTTCGCACCCGAGGCCGAGTTCTACGTCTTCGACTCGGTCCGCTTCGAGACCAAGCAGAACGCCGGCTACTACTACGTCGACTCCGAGGCGGGCGCCTGGAACACCGGAGCCGAGGGCGAGAACCGGGGCTACAAGGTCAAGTACAAGGGCGGCTACTTCCCGGTGGCGCCCTACGACCACTTCGGCGACCTGCGCGACGAGATCGTCGTGGAGCTGGAGCGGGCCGGGCTGGTGGTCGAGCGCGCCCACCACGAGGTCGGCACGGCAGGCCAGGCCGAGATCAACTGGCGGTTCGACGAGCTGCTCGCCTCGGCGGACAGCGTCATGAAGTTCAAGTACATGGTCAAGAACGTGGCCTGGCGCAACGGGAAGACAGCCACCTTCATGCCCAAGCCGATCTTCGGCGACAACGGCTCCGGCATGCACTGCCACCAGTCGATCTGGGACAACGGTGAGCCGCTCTTCTACGACGAGGCCGGCTACGCCGGGCTGTCGGACCAGGCCCGCTACTACATCGGCGGGCTGCTCAAGCACGCGCCCTCGCTGCTGGCGTTCACCAACCCGACGGTGAACTCCTACCACCGGCTGGTGCCGGGCTTCGAGGCGCCCGTGAACCTGGTCTACAGCCAGCGGAACCGGTCCGCGTGCATCCGGATCCCGATCACCGGCGCGAACCCGAAGGCCAAGCGCATCGAGTTCCGCTGCCCCGACCCGTCCTCGAACCCCTACCTCGCGTTCTCGGCGATGCTGTTGGCCGGGATCGACGGCATCAAGAACAAGATCGAGCCGCCGCAGCCGATCGACAAGGACCTCTACGAGCTGCCCCCGGAGGAGCACGCCGACATCGACACCGTGCCCGGGTCTCTGTCCGCGGTGATGGACTCCTTGGAGGCCGACCACGAGTTCCTGCTCGAGGGTGGCGTGTTCACCTCGGACCTGATCGAGACCTGGATCGACTACAAGCGCACCAACGAGATCGCCCCGATCGCGCTGCGGCCGCACCCGCACGAGTTCGAGATGTACTACGACATCTAGTCCGCGGGGCCACCCGGCCCGCGCGGAGCACGCAAAAACGGCGGCTGACCTGCATATTTGCCTTCCCGGCAGTGCGCAGTGTCTGCCGCCGTTTTGCGTTGGCATGTGTACCCAGTGTGTACCGGGCGGCGGAGCCGGGCTGCTGCCAACGGCCTTGAGGCCGACACGACTGAGCCAGGCCTGGAGCGGCGTTCCGGAGCGGCCTCGACGGCCGGCGGTCTGGAGCAACGGCGAGCGTCTGGCCGTCGAGGTTGTTCCGGGCCCAGGGGTCCAGGGGGCGGGAGCCCCTTGGTACCAGTCCCCTGCCGCGCAGACGGCGCGAGGACGGCGCGGCAGCGCCGCCCGCAGGGCCGTAGCGCCGCGCAGCGGCGCCTTGATCCTCAAATAGCCCAATTCGGCAACGCATGGCTCGGTGGCCCCGTGGCCGCGCTTCACCGGTCGCGGATGCGAGCCTCCCGATGCCAAGAGGCGCCGCCGGGGATCGCGTCTCAGAAGACCAGATCCGGCAACGCCTGTATGGCTTCCTCATCGCAGATGCGGGCGTTTGGTGTGTGCGTGAGACGCGGGTCGGCTTGATTGCGAAACGGGGGTGTTGGCCACGGGGCGCTACAGCCTCATCTGTGAACGACTTCTCATCCGGTTCAGTTGAATCGGTCGGCGATCGCTGTCAGTCGCTGGGTGTACGTCGGCCAGTCGGTGGCGTCGGGGAGGTTGCTGTGGCCCGGCAGTAGGCCTGCGGAGCCGTCGAGCTGCTCGCGGAGGATGTCGGCGTGGCCCGCGTGGCGCTGCAGGTCGACGGTCTTGTGGACCATGATCTCGTGGAGCGTGACCTCTTCGCCGCCCCAGTGGGCGACATGCCCGATCGCGTCAAGCGGCAGGGCGTCAATGGTCTCGTCGGCGAAGGCCTGGACGCGACGGTAGAGGTGGACAAGCGCGGCAGCGGTCTCGGCTTCGGTGGCGTACCAGCCGGCCAGCGGGTCAGGGTCGTCGGAGGAGACGAGTTCGTCTGGCGTGGGCCACTCGCGGCCGAAGGTCGGGCCGAAGTAGATCACCTCGGTGTTGAGCGCGTGCTTGACCAGGCCCAGCAGGTTGGTGCCGGTCGGCGTACGGGGCAACCGTAGGTCGCGCTCGGAGAGGCCCTCCAGCTTCCAGAGCAGCACGTCTCTCGCGCCCTGCAGGTAGTTCTTCAACACGTCCTTGGGGGCAGAGCCCCGCGGGGTGGTGGGCTTTGAGGTGCTCCTCGGTGCCTATTCGCCGCTGTCGAGGGCGGCGTGGTCTTCAGTATCGCTGAGTTCGTAGAGCTTGGCCATTGAGGCTTCGGATAGGTAGCGGCGTTCGCCGGCGATCCACTCGTCGTGCATGTCGAGCAGGATCGCGCCGACCAGCCGGATCACGGCTGCGGAGTTGGGGAAGATCCCGACGACGCGGCTGCGGCGCTTGATCTCCTTGTTGACCCGCTCCAGGGGGTTGGTCGACCAGATCTTGCGCCAGTGCGCGCGGGGGAAAGCGGTGAAGGCGAGCACCTCGGCCTTGGCCTCGTCCATCAGCGGGCCGAGCTTGGGGAACCGGGCGGCGAACTCCTCGCGGGTCTTCTCCCACGCGGCGTCGACCTCGGCCGGGGTGGTGTGGGCGAAGATCGCGCGGAACGCGGCCGCGACATAGTCGGCTTGGGCCTTGGGGACGTGGGCGAGCAGGTTGCGAGCGAAGTGCACCCGGCAGCGTTGGTGGGCCGTGCCCTGGAAGCAGCGGCGCAGCGCAGCGACCAGGCCGGTGTGCTGGTCGCTGATCACCAGCCGCACACCGTGCAGGCCGCGCTGTTTCAGCGAGGTCATGAACCCCTTCCAGAACACCTCGGCCTCGCTGTCGCCGACGTCGAGGCCGAGGATCTCCCGCTCCCCGGTGGCGCTGACGCCGGTGGCCACCACCACCGCCATCGACACCACCTGGGAGGTGGAGTTGCGCACGTGCAGGTAGGTCGCGTCCAGGTAGACGTAGGGAAACTCGACGTGATCGAGCGGGCGGGTCCGGAAGGCGCCCACGGTCTCATCCAGCCCGGCGCAGATCCGCGAGACCTCGGACTTGCTGATTCCGGACTCGGCGCCCAGCGCCTCGACCAGATCGTCGACGTTGCGGGTCGAGACCCCGTGCACGTAGGCCTCCATCACCACCGCGTACAGGGCCTGGTCGATCCGCCGGCGGGGCTCGAGGATGACGGGGAAGAACGAGCCCTTACGCAGCTTCGGGATGCGCAGCTGCACGTCACCGGCCTGGGTGGTCACCAGCCGTGGACGAGAACCGTTGCGCTCGGTCACCCGAGCATCGGTGCGCTCATAGCGGCCAGCGCCGATGTGTTCGGTGGCTTCGGCTTCGATCAGCTCCTGCATCACCATCCGAACCGACTCACGGATCAGATCCACGCCTTCACCGGCACGGAACGCTTCGAGCAGCTCGGACAAGGCAGACTGGGACAAGGCCATCGGCTGGGTCTCCTTCAGTGTGTTTCTTGGTCGTTTCACACCGAAGATCCCGCCGATGGCCGCCTACATCACGCAGCCTCGCCGTTGACCCTCAAACCCCACCACGCCAGGGGGCTCTCCTTCCTTGGGTGCGGCGACCATGCGCGTAGCCTGCCACGCCAGGGCACCCGCAGCTCCCAGCCGCGCGGACAGCGGCAGTTTCCCTGTCTGCGGCAAATCCGTAAAAGCTCTGGTGCCGGGTAGTCACTGAGTAGAGACTCGGCGTATGACGCCCGGAATCGCCGTAGCCGTACTGGTCGTGGCTGGCGTGTTGCTGGGGTGCGTGGGTCTCACAGCGAGTGGAGAGCGGCGCAGAGGGCGTGGCATTGCCGTCACAGTCGCGGCGGGCATCTTCTTCCCCGTCACCTGGGCCGTCTGGTATCTGCGTGACGAGCGCCCTTACCGCACCGCGCATCGCAGTTGAGCCCCCATCGCGGCATGACAGGACGTTGGCAGGCGGTGCGGCTGACCCGAATCCCCTCGGGGAAGCGGGACCGATCTGCGCGAGCCCATGCGCGCGCGCACTCACCGCCACGTCCGTTCTACCCGTCGTCACTTACCCGAGCCGCGTCGTCTTCCGTACTGGATCAACGGGACCATCACGATCCCGGCGACTATGAGCAGTACGGCGTAGGAGATGCCCGCAAGAATGGCGTCAAGAAAATTGTGAGTGGCTAGTCCCGTGACAACCGGCAGCACCACAGCGATGACAAGGAGCAGCACCCCCATTTGGACGCGCTGCCTGCTACGTGCTGGATCGGACGACCAAGTGGTGAACCGCGCAGTCCAATGCGCTGGCGCGCCCGTTTCCAGGTCCTCCTGCGGTGATGGGGGCGCGGCTGCGTGCGACTTGGCTAACCAGTTCCAGAGCCACAGATTCCCTGCGCAAAGCGTCAGCGCCACAGTCGCAGCGACTTCCCCAGCCCGGAAACCTGAAAGGGCTGCGATGACGAAAGCCATGAGAGCGAACAAACTCGTGACCCAGGCCGCCCCTCGCACCCTGACCCGACTTGCCTCTACGGCCACTGAAGCCCCCGATATCGCTTTGATTCTCTAGGCCCAGGAAGTGCGACGCGACCGAACCCGTGCCGTCATAAGACTAAGGTCAAGCCCGGAGGCGCTCTTACGTTTCATGAACGGGTCAGTCTGGGAGGCAGCGGTACCCCAGCCCTATATCACTACGCTCTAGGCCTTCCGGAGCACGGGTGGGGGTGACAGGTCGGCGTCCCTGGACGACTCGTTGGTGGTTGTCAGCCAGCAGTTTGCCGGATGCGCTTCTTGAGGTGTTTCTTGACCTGCAGCGGGGTGCGTCCGGTCATGTAGTCGCCGTGGTTGGGGCGGTGGTGGTTGTAGTCGGTGATCCAGGCCTGCAGCGACCGGTTCAGCAGGGCGATGTCGTCGACTCGGCCGCGGTGGAAGTGTGGCCGGTAGAACTCGCGCAGCACGGTGCCGTGGAAGCGTTCGCAGACCGCGTTGTGGTTCGGCGAGCGGGGCGGGATCCGGTCATGGACCAGCCCGAGCTCGCCGATGCGGGTCTTGAACGCCTTGCCGGTGAACTCCGGCCCGTTATCGGACAGCACCCCGGACAGCTTGATGCCGTGCTTGCGCAGCGCCTTCTTGAGGTGGTCGAGGAAGCCGGCCGCCACGGTGGCGGTCTTGTCTCCGACGACCAGCTGGCACACCGCGAGCCGGGTGGCCACGTCGACCGCGGTCAGCTGCCAGACCGCGCCGATGCCCTTGAGTCGGCCGACGTAGAAGGTGTCCAAGGCGACTACCTGACCGGGCGCGGAGGCGTACAGGCAGAACCCGAACGGGCCCTCCAGCGCCTGCTCGGTGACCTGTCCGGTCTCGGCCGCGGTCAGCGAGGCAAGCGCGGCGACCCGCTGCCGGGCCGTACCGAGGTTGTGCCGGCCCAACACCTTGGCCACCCCGGACGCGGAGCGGTGCACCCCGCGGGCCTCGAGGTGGCGCAGCAGCGATCTGGGACCCAGCGTTGGCCGGGAGACCGCCTCGGCCAAGATCACCGAGACCTCCTCGCTGCTCATCGCATTCGGCTGGTGCGGCCGGCGCCGTTCTCGCGGAAGCAGCGCCGACAGCCCGTAGGCCTGCGCCTTCTTCAGCCACTCGTAGTAGGTCTTGCGCGAGACGCCGAACACCCGGCACGCCTCGGCCACGTTGCCGATCTTCGCGGCGTAGTTGATCAACCGGACACGACGGTCGTAGACAATGTTCTCGTGGGTCACGGGATGGCTTCCTGTTCTCTAGATCTTGAGCAATCCAGAGACTGCCTCCCGTGGCCCACACCTGCACGGAGGCTGGCCGGGTGTCACCCCAACCCGTGATCCCTAAGCTCTAGACATCCTCGTCATGCGTGATGAACGCGCGCTCCTGGCCTGGACTCAAGGCGGCTCCAGTCCTTTCCCTGTCCGCGGCAGATGAGTGAAAGATGCGTTGGCGCTCGGGGGAGACGACACAGGTGGACGACGGGCATCGCAGCCGGGCTCGCGTTCCCGCACTCCTTCGTCGGGGTCGCATGGCGCGACTTACCCGAAGACTGCCTCCGAACTGTCGTCAGGCGATGCACCGAGTCCTTGACGTGTCTGACTTTTTAGCCCAAGGTCCGACCTGGGGGTGCCGATGTCCGAACCTGTATCCATTTCTCTCGCCGTACTGCTGCTTCCAATCACGGCGACGCTTACGAGCAATCAGTTCACACGCGCAGCCCAAGCATGGCGCCGTGACATGGGGATGCCGGTCCTGCCCGACCGGGACGTGAAACGTCGAATAGTGCTCGGGGCCTGGTCCGCGGGCATCATCGCAGCCGTGCTCGTGTATTTCTTGGTCTCAGCTGGAGCTGTTGGGCAATGACTCTGACGTTTGCCTGGAGTCGCATGCTGGACTCTCCGGGTCCGTCTGCGGACGTACCGGCCGTGACGCGGCTGCCCGGGTGCCGAGCGGTCGATGTCGACACCCGGATCTGGTCGCCCGACCAGCGGCTACGGTTGGCCGCAGCGCACGCTATCTGCGGCAGATCCGCGCATCTTCCAGCTGGGTGGGTGAGCTGAATGCGTAGTCTGTCCGGGTGGCCGCTGTAGACGTTTCGAAGACCCGGCTCCGCTGGCTCGACGTGGCCGTTGCGGCAGAGCCCCGCGGGGTGGTGGGCTTTGAGGTGCTCCTCGGTGCCTATTCGCCGCTGTCGAGGGCGGCGTGGTCTTCAGTATCGCTGAGTTCGTAGAGCTTGGCCATTGAGGCTTCGGATAGGTAGCGGCGTTCGCCGGCGATCCACTCGTCGTGCATGTCGAGCAGGATCGCGCCGACCAGCCGGATCACGGCTGCGGAGTTGGGGAAGATCCCGACGACGCGGCTGCGGCGCTTGATCTCCTTGTTGACCCGCTCCAGGGGGTTGGTCGACCAGATCTTGCGCCAGTGCGCGCGGGGGAAAGCGGTGAAGGCGAGCACCTCGGCCTTGGCCTCGTCCATCAGCGGGCCGAGCTTGGGGAACCGGGCGGCGAACTCCTCGCGGGTCTTCTCCCACGCGGCGTCGACCTCGGCCGGGGTGGTGTGGGCGAAGATCGCGCGGAACGCGGCCGCGACATAGTCGGCTTGGGCCTTGGGGACGTGGGCGAGCAGGTTGCGAGCGAAGTGCACCCGGCAGCGTTGGTGGGCCGTGCCCTGGAAGCAGCGGCGCAGCGCAGCGACCAGGCCGGTGTGCTGGTCGCTGATCACCAGCCGCACACCGTGCAGGCCGCGCTGTTTCAGCGAGGTCATGAACCCCTTCCAGAACACCTCGGCCTCGCTGTCGCCGACGTCGAGGCCGAGGATCTCCCGCTCCCCGGTGGCGCTGACGCCGGTGGCCACCACCACCGCCATCGACACCACCTGGGAGGTGGAGTTGCGCACGTGCAGGTAGGTCGCGTCCAGGTAGACGTAGGGAAACTCGACGTGATCGAGCGGGCGGGTCCGGAAGGCGCCCACGGTCTCATCCAGCCCGGCGCAGATCCGCGAGACCTCGGACTTGCTGATTCCGGACTCGGCGCCCAGCGCCTCGACCAGATCGTCGACGTTGCGGGTCGAGACCCCGTGCACGTAGGCCTCCATCACCACCGCGTACAGGGCCTGGTCGATCCGCCGGCGGGGCTCGAGGATGACGGGGAAGAACGAGCCCTTACGCAGCTTCGGGATGCGCAGCTGCACGTCACCGGCCTGGGTGGTCACCAGCCGTGGACGAGAACCGTTGCGCTCGGTCACCCGAGCATCGGTGCGCTCATAGCGGCCAGCGCCGATGTGTTCGGTGGCTTCGGCTTCGATCAGCTCCTGCATCACCATCCGAACCGACTCACGGATCAGATCCACGCCTTCACCGGCACGGAACGCTTCGAGCAGCTCGGACAAGGCAGACTGGGACAAGGCCATCGGCTGGGTCTCCTTCAGTGTGTTTCTTGGTCGTTTCACACCGAAGATCCCGCCGATGGCCGCCTACATCACGCAGCCTCGCCGTTGACCCTCAAACCCCACCACGCCAGGGGGCTCTCCTGCCGTTGCCGCCACCGCTGTCTGTTGGGGACTGGGATTGCTCGCCCTGGGCGGTGTTCATATGTACGTCGCAGTCTCCCAATACGCGTGGCAGCGATCATTGCTGCATTCCAGCGCTACGGTCTCTACCCTCCACATAGGTCTGCCGCTCATCCTTCTCTTGCAGGTCTTCGGACTCCTCTGGCTGATCACTACACCGGCCTGGTTGATCCTGGCGATTTTGAAACGCCGTGCCGACGGCGATCGTCGATCGTCGACTTATCTCATCGGCGTCGTGCTGATGGCACTCGCCAGTGTTGTCCTTGTCATCTGGCACAGCGCAGAGTTTCAGCAGCCTGGCGGACCGTTCGAGATTCATTTGTGGACGCCGGCGTTCGTACGCTCACTCCTGTTCATGTCTGGCGGCGTGTGTGGCATCGGAGCAACAGCGTGGCTGCTTCTGAGGACCGGCTCCTGATCAAGGCGATTTGGCTCGTCTAGGCATGGGCGCGCGACCTCCGCAGTCTTGACCGACAGCGCACCACTGGGCGCACGGGCCCGCTCCGTGCGGCCGCCTGCGTCACCTTGGAGGGGCTGAGGTCGACCGTGCGTCCCCGAACGTCACCAATTGCGGACGAGAAGGCGCTGGTGCCAACGCACGCACATCGGCATGTCAGGAAGAGCGGGAACTCGGTTGCCCCCTCAAGCCCGGCCTCTTTATAACGTTTTGGTAACGGTCAGCGGCGGCGTGGGCGTGAGGCATCGGTAACCAGCGGCAAACCACGGTAACTAGCAGCCAACTACGGACGTTCTCGGACATAGCGCGGCCGGATTTTGTGCCAAGGGGGCGGGGGTGAGCGTGTGTCACCGTGATGTGCATGGCATCTCGGGAAGCCACCGCGACCGTCGCGGAGTCCTCAGACTCGAGCCGGGCCGGCAGTCGCGCGGCCCGCTCACGGCTGCCGGTTGCCAAGCACGTGGTGGAGGCGGCCGCGGTCTGTTACGGCGTGTGCGTGCACCCGGTGCCGGTACGGCGGATCGACCCGACCACCGGAGCGACGCAGATTGTCGACGTGCCGTGCGGGGCGACCCTGGAGTCCAAGTGCCCGCCATGCGCGGCTCGTGCACGGTCGCTGCGGATCGCGCAGTGCCGCACGGGCTGGCACCTGGACCGCGAGCCCATCCTCGAACCCGATGAGCCCACCGACCAGCAGGTGGAGCTGGCGACGCTGCGCGCGGACCTGGAGGCCGCCCTGGTGCAGGCCCGTGCCGATGGGTATGACCAGGGACCGATCCTGGCGTCGATCGAGCGGGTCGAGGACGACCTGGCCCGCTCTGGGGTGCGTGGCAAACCCACGCCGTCGGACAAGACCCGTCGGGTGCGCTCGACCAAGCGGCGCCAGGACATGCCGGACCTGCCGCTGCGCAAGGTGGAGGCCCGCACCATCGGGCGCACTTTCACCGCACCGAACGGCAAGGTGTTTCGACCGTCGATCTTCTTGACCGTGACCTGCCGCTCCTACGGCCGGGTGGACAAGACCGGCGTGCCGTTCGACATCGACGCCTACGACTACCAGACCGCGGCGCGGGACGCGATCCACTACCCCAAGCTGATCGACCGGCTGTGGCAGAACATGCGCCGGGTGGTCGGCTACGACGTGCAGTACATGGGCACCCTCGAGCCCCAACGCCGGCTCGCGCCGCATCTGCACGTGCTGATCCGGGGCACCATCTCGCGCGTCGACCTGCGCCAGATCGTGGCCGCCACCTACCACCAGGTCTGGTGGCCGGCCACTGACACCGTGCGCTACGACGACCACCACCTGCCGGTCTGGGATCCCCAGACCGAGGCCTACCTCGACCCCGACACCGGTGTCCCCCTCCCGACCTGGGACCAGGCGCTGGACGCGCTCGACCACGGGCTCTCCTCGGGCGAGTCGGTGAAGGCCGTGAGCGAATACCTCGGCCACGCGGATCCAGGGTTCACCCTGCGCACGTACACGCATCTGATGCCCACCAGCGACGAGCGGACCCGCCGCGCCATCGATGGGGCGTTGTGTGTACCGACTGTGTACCCAGGGGCCGCCGAGACCGTGAATGCGCAGGTCAGCCGCCCGAACTAGTCACTACTACGACATCTAGTCCGCGAGGCCTCGGCGGCCCGCGCGGAGCCCGCAAGGACGGCGGCTGACCTGCATTCTTGCCTTCCCGGCAGTGCGCAGTGTCTGCCGCCGTTCTGCGTCGGCATGTGTACCCAGCGTGTACCGCGCGCCGGGACCGAGCCGCGGCCAGGCGGGGGCTGGCCCCGTCCTTCGCGGCGAGGTGAGCGAGCCGTGACGACTGCCAGGCTCGCATGGCGGTTGGCCATGCGCGGGGACCGGACACCGACGTCTGAACCCGGGCCGTGACCACGGCCGACAGGCACAGCCCGCCCAGCGCCGCCCCTTGCCGTCGGCGTCGGGTTCTGCGGTTTGGGCCGGGTGTTAGCGTCGCCGGGGGGCGAACCAGAGCTGTGAATACGAACCCAAGGGTGGATGTGTTGAGAAGTAGGTTGTTGGTCGCGGGCGGACTCACCGGACTGTTGTTCACTGCCGCAGCTTGCGGCAGCAGTACGTCGGGCGACACCGGGGCCGCCTCCACCCCTCATCGCCAGCAGAGCGCCGCGGGCCAACACCAGAGCGGCAACCAGCCCGCCCAGCCGAAGCCCGACCTGTCCGGTATCCCGCCGGTGGTGGCGCGTGTCAATGACCACGCCATCACCCGGTCGCAGTTCGTCCAGACCTACAAGGCCGAGTTCAACCAGGTCGCCGCCCAGAGCCAGTCCAGCGGGACCCCGATCAACCAGAACCAGCTGAAGAAGCGGACGGCCAACACCATGGTCGGGACCGAGCTGCTCGTCGAAGAAGCCCACCGCAAAGGCATGACCGCGTCGACGCAAGCGGTCAACCAGACATTGCAGCAGGCCGCGCAGCAGAACGGCATGAAGACCATCAGCCAGCTGATGGCAGCCCTGAAGAAGCAGGGCATGACGGCGCAGCAGGTCAGGGCCCAGGTGACCCAACAGCTGCTGGTCAACAAGGTGATCTCCGCCGAGGCGGGCAACACGACACCGACTCGGCAGGAGCTGAAGAAGCTCTACCACCAGCTCGTCGCGCAACAGAAGCAGCAAGCAGGCGGGAAGAAGACCAAGACGCCGCCGTTCGCGCAGGTCAAGCCTCAGCTGGAGCAGCAAATCAAGGCGCAGAAGCAGAACGAGGCGACGCAGCGTCTGGTCCAACAGCTCCGCAAGCAGGCGCACATCACCATCAACCTGTAGCCGGCGGTCGGGTCCTCACCCCGCGTGGGGGAAACGGCCGGGGTCAGCTCTCGGAGATGGCCACGCCGTGCAGCGCCAGCACGCCGGCCATCCGCTGCGCCTGCCGCATCGAGGCCTTGTCCAGATCCACTCCCAGGCGGGCAGCCAGCCTCTGACGCGTGGTGCCCATCAGCCCGGCGACCACGCCGACGGTCTCGTGCTCGGCGGGTGCAGGCGACGTGGCGGCATCGAGGAGCGAGGACATCAGCTGGGTCAGCCACGGCGCGTCGTCCAGCTCGAGCCACTCCCCCGGACGGTTGCCGCTCACCCGGACCACGGTCTGGCTGTGTTCACGTTCCAAGAAGAGCTCATGGTCGCCCACCTCGACCAGCTGGCTCCGGCAGCATCCGTCGTCCCGACCACTCACCGGGTCGTCGTGCGTGGCGCACCACTCCTCGCACCCGTCTCCGAAAACCTCATATGCCTGTGACTCGTCGCCAGGGAGCAAGGGCAAGGCATTTCCTCTCGTCGGGGGGAAGGTGGGCGACCGCCCGACGTCTGAGGGTGCGCGGCGGTTGCCGCCACGAGCCCGACAAGGCGAATCGATTTTAACGTGCATATGTTCGTCTTTCCGGGCCGGCGCCGCAAGAGGGGTCTGTACCTGTCTGGTCAGTTTTTGCCTCACACGCGAGTCCTGGCCGTTGTGCGTGGCTTGTCCGGGCGTCATCCCGGCCGACGTCCGGGGCCTCGTGGGCAGCCGGGTCAGCCCCAGAACATCCGCTCCACGACCTGACGGGCCCGGCGGGTCACCCGCAGGTAGTCGTTGACCATCGCGTCGGACTCTCCGGGTTCGTAGCCGCAGATGTGCGCCACCGCCGCGCGTTCCCGCGTGTCGCGCGGCAGCGAGTCCGAGGCCCGGCCGCGGACCTGGGTGGTGGCGTTGCGCAGCCTGCTGGCCGTCCGCCACGCGGTGGTGAGCGCCTCGGCGTCCTCCTCGGTGAGCAGGTCGGCGTCCACCGCCGCGGCCAGCGCCTCCAGGGTCCGGCCGGTCCGCAGCGCGGGGACAGCACCGGCGTGCTCCATCTGCAGCAGCTGGATGGTCCACTCGATGTCGGCGAGCCCGCCTCGGCCGAGCTTGAGGTGGGTGGCCGGGTCGGCTCCGCGCGGCAGCCGCTCGTCGTCGACCCGGGCCTTGATGCGGCGGATCTCCCGCACGTCGTCGGCGGTGATCCCGCCCTCCCGGTAGCGGACCGGCTCGATGAGCGCGGTGAACCGCTCGCACAGGCCGCGGTCGCCCATCGTCGCGGCCGCCCGCAGCAGCGCCTGGGACTCCCACATCGCCGACCAGCTCCCGTAGTAGGCAGCGTAGGAGCTCAGCGACCGGACCAGCGGGCCGCGTCTACCCTCCGGGCGCAGGTCGGCGTCCACCTCGAGCGCCGGGTCGGTACCGGGGACCGCGAGCAGCCGGCGCAGCTCGTTGGCCACCTCGTGGGCGCAGCGGGCGGCGTCCTCGGGATCGGCATCCTCGAGCGGCTCGTGCACGAACAGCACGTCCGCGTCGCTGCCGTAGCCGAGCTCCCGGCCGCCGAACCGTCCCATCGCCACGATCGCCAGCCGGGTCGGCATCAGCCGGTCACGGCCCTCGGCGACCGTTCGCGCGGCGACGTCCAGCGCCGCCTGCAGCGTCGCCTCGGTGACGTCGGTGAGCGCGTAGCCGACCTCCGCCACGTCGAGCAGCCCGAGCAGGTCGGCCACCGCGATCCGGAAAAGCTCCCGGCGCCGGACCGCCCGCACCGCCGCGATGCCCTGCTCCGGATCGGGGTGACGCAGCCCCGCCGCCGACATCTCCTTCTCCAGGGGCGGCCGGCCGAGCGGCACCAGTCCGTCTGTCTTGCCGAGCAGGGCGACGCCCTCGGGGGCGCGCATCAGCAGGTCGGTGGCGTAGCGGCTGGAGGCGAGCACCAGAGCCATGCGCTGCGCGACCTGCCCCTCGTCGCGCAGGTCGCGCAGGTACCAGTGCGTGGAGCCCAGCGCCTCGGAGATCTTCCGGAACCCGAGCAGGCCGGCGTCCGGGTTCGGGGCGTCGGCGAACCACTCGAGCATCACCGGCAGCAGGGTGCGCTGGATCGCTGCCGTCCGCGAGACCCCGGCGGTGAGCGCCTCGAGGTGGCGCAGCGCGGCCACCGGGTCCTCGTACCCCAGCGCCGCGAGCCAGTGCTCGGCCGCCTCCGGGGTCAGCCGCACCTCGTCGCTGGGGATCTTGGCGACCGTCTCCAGCAGCGGCCGGTAGAACAGCTTCTCGTGCAGCCGACGGACCTGCATGCTGTGCCGGTTCCAGGCCCGGTTCAGCTCCTGCACAGGCTGCCTGAACATGCCCATGGACCGGCCCAGCCGGCGCAGCGCCGCCTCGTCGTCGGGTACCACGTGGGTGCGGCGCATCGCGGCCAGCTGCATCCGGTGCTCCAGGGTGCGCAGGAAGCGGTACGCCGCGTCCAGCGCGGCGCCGTCGCGCCGTCCGACGTACCCGCCGCGGATGAGCGCATCCAAGGCGCTGAGCGTGGCCTGGCCGCGCACCGACTCGTCGACCCGGCCGTGCACCATCTGCAGCAGCTGGACGGCGAACTCCACGTCCCGCAGCCCGCCCGGACCCAGCTTGATCTGCCGGCCGGCCTGGCCGGTGGGCAGGTGTTCCAGCACCCGGCGGCGCATCGCCTGCACGTCGGTCACGAAGCCGTCTCGCTCCGCCGCCGACCAGACCAGGGGCGCGAGGCGGGCGCAGTACTCGCGGCCGAGGTCGAGGTCCCCGGCCACCGGCCGTGCCTTGAGCAGCGCTTGGAACTCCCAGGTCTTCGCCCACCGCTGGTAGTAGCCGAGGTGGCTGGCCAGGGTGCGCACCAGCGGCCCCGCCCGTCCCTCCGGGCGCAGCGCAGCGTCCACCGGCCAGATGGTGCCCTCTCCGGTGTGGTCGGAGCAGATCCGCATCATGTTGGCGGCCAGCTGGGTGCCGGCCCGCACCGCCTCGTGCTCGTCGGCGCCCTCGGCCGGCTCCACGACGAACACCACGTCGACGTCGCTGACGTAGTTCAGCTCGTGCCCGCCGCACTTGCCCATCGCGATCACGGCCAGCCGGCAGCTGGCCGCCGACGCACCGACCCGGGCCCGGGCGACCGCGAGCGCCGCCTCCAGGGTGGCCGCGGCGAGGTCGGAGAGCTCGGCGGCCACGTCGTCGATGGCCAGCCCGCAGGCCAGGTCGCGGGCGGCCAGCCTCATGAGCAGCCGTCGGTAGTCCACCCGCAACGCGTCGACCGCGGCCTCGTCGGGACAGCTGGCGACCGGCTCGGGTGAGCCGGCGTCGGCGCCGACCGCGGTGAGCAGCTCGGTGCGCAGCGACCGGGCGGTGGGCCGGCTGGTCGGCAGCGTCGGGTCGGCCAGCCCCTCCCAGTGCGTCGGGTGCCGCAGCAGGTGGTCACCGAGCGCCGAGCTGGCGCCGAGCACGGCGAGCAGCCGGGCGGCGAGGTCACGGTCCTGGCTCAGGCTGGTGAGCAGCCGGCCGGGATCCTCCAGCACTTCGGCCAGCCGGCCCAGGTAGCTGACCGCCTGGTCGGGGTCGGCCGTCGCGGCCAGGGCCTCCAGCAGGTCGTGGGCCGGCGCACCGAGCCGGGCCAACGCCTCGGCGGACTCCTCGGCGTGCTGGAAGCCGAGCCGGACCAGCCGGCCGGTCTCGGTGCTCATCCGGCTCATCGGCCGAGCACCGGGTCCTCCGGGGCGGGCCGGGGCCCCTGCGCCACCAGGGCGGCGAACCGGTCGGCGAGCCCCAGCCAGGTGCGGCGCAGCGCGTCGGTGGCCGCAGCCACCTCCTCGACATGCGCCTCGAGGTGCACGCCGCGCTCGGCCGCCCGGTCGCGGTCGTCCTCCATCCAGAGCCGGACGACCCGTTCGCCGACCTCCGGGTGCCACTGCACTCCCCACACCCCGGGGGCGAACCGGGCCGCCTGCACCTCCCCGGCGGGCGTGCGGGCCAGCAGGACGGCGCCCACGGGCAGGACGGACACGACATCGTTGTTCCACTGCACGGCCGGTGTCGGCCTCGGCAGGCCGGCGAGCAGCGGGTCCTCCCGGGCGGCGGGCTGCCAGCCGACGTCCAGCACGCCGACCTGTTGGCCGCGCGGGTTGCGCACCACCTTCCCGCCGAACGCCGCGGCGACGAGCTGGTGGCCGAGGCAGATGCCCAAGGTGGGGGTGCCGCGCTCGGCCGCCCCGCGCACCAGCTGCTTGACCTCGGTCAGCCACGGGTGCGCGGCGTCGTCGTCGGCGCCCATCGAGCCGCCCAGCACGAGCATTCCTCCGTGACCGGACAGGTCCTCGGGCAACCGGTGCCCGGCGTAGGGGCGTCGTACGTCCAAGGTGGCCCCGGCATCGGTCAGCCACTCCCCCATCCACTCCGGGGGGCAGTCCGGCTGGTGCTCGACGACCAGGATCGGCGCGCTGCTCACGTCCTCGAACCTATCGGTGCGGGCCAGGAGGGGACGACGGGAACAGGGTCGCTCAGAGCACCGGCAGCATCAGGTCGCGCTCGTAGGCCGAGACCTGGGCGCGGTACTCCTCCCACTCCGAGCGCTTGTTGCGCAAGAAGAAGTCGTAGACGTGCTCCCCGAGGGTGTCGGCGAGCAGCTCGGAGCTCTCGGCGACCTCGATCGCCTCGTAGAGGCTCTTGGGCAGCGGGTCGATGCCGAGCGACTTGCGCTCCCGCTCGTTGAGCGACCACACGTCGTCCTCGGCCTCAGCCGGCAGGTCGTAACGCTCCTCGATGCCCTTCATCCCCGCCGCCAGGACCACCGCGAAGGCCAGGTAGGGGTTGCACGCGGAGTCGATGGTGCGCAGCTCGATGCGGGTCGACTGCCCCTTGTTCGGCTTGTACATCGGCACCCGCACCATCGCCGACCGGTTGTTGTGGCCCCAGCAGATGTACGACGGCGCCTCCCCGCCGCCGATCAGCCGCTTGTAGGAGTTCACCCACTGGTTGGTGACCACGGCGATCTCCGAGGCGTGCACCAGGATCCCCGCGATGAACTGCCGGGCGGTCTTGGACAGCTGGTACTCCGAGCCGGCCTCGAAGAACGCGTTGCGGTCCCCCTCGAACAGCGACACGTGGGTGTGCATGCCCGACCCCGGATGGGTGGTGAACGGCTTGGGCATGAACGTCGCCCACACCCCCTGCGACAGCGCCACCTCCCGCACCACGGTCCGGAACGTCATGATGTTGTCCGCGGTGGACAGCGCGTCCGCGTAGCGCAGGTCGATCTCCTGCTGGCCGGGTCCGCCCTCGTGGTGGCTGAACTCCACCGAGATGCCCATCGACTCCAGCATGGTGATCGCCTCGCGGCGGAAGTCCGACCCGGCGCTCTGCGCGGTGTGGTCGAAGTAGCCGCTGCGGTCCACCGGCACCGGGTCGTCCCCCGGCTGCGGGGTCTGCTTGAACAGGTAGAACTCGATCTCGGGGTGCGTGTAGAAGGTGAACCCGAGCTCGTTGGCCTTCGAGAGGGTCCGCTTCAGCACGAACCGCGGGTCGGCGTACGACGGGGAGCCGTCCGGCATCACGATGTCGCAGAACATCCGCCCGGTGCCGGGGCTCTCCCCGCGCCAGGGCAGGATCTGGAACGTGGACGGGTCCGGCTTGGCGAGCATGTCGGCCTCGTAGACCCGGGCGAACCCCTCGATCGCGGACCCGTCGAACCCGATGCCCTCGGCGAACGCGCCTTCGAGCTCGGCCGGCGCGATGGCCACCGACTTCAGGTAGCCGAGCACGTCGGTGAACCACAGCCGCACGAACCGGACGTCCCGCTCCTCGAGAGCGCGGAGCACGAACTCTTCCTGCTTCCCCATGCAGCCACTATGGCGCACCCGTGTTACAGCGACGTGACGTGGGCCTCAGTGTTGCGGCACGTTGCGCTCCAGCTCGGCCAGCCAGACCTCCGCGTTGCCGTCTGACGGCGCGCGCCACTCCCCCCGCGGGGACAGCGCGCCCCCCGCGGAGACCTTCGGTCCGTTGGGGAGCGCGGAGCGCTTGAACTGCGCGAAGCCGAAGAACCGCTTCAAGAACACGACCATCCACCCGCGGATGGTCGCCAGGTCGTACGCCGGCCGGGCGTCCTCGGGGAACCCGGGCGGCCACATCCCCTGCTTCGGGTCTGCCCACGCGTGCTCGGCGAGGAACGCGATCTTGCTGGGCCGGAACCCGTAGCGCAGCACGTGGAACAGCGTGAAGTCCTGCAGGGCGTAGGGCCCGATCGCGTCCTCGGTGGACTGTGGCTTCTCGCCCTCCTCGGTCGGCACCAGCTCCGGGGTGATCTCCTGGTCGAGGATGGTCTGGAGCACGTCGTTGACCTGTTCCTCGAACAGCCCTTCGGAGATCACCCAGCGGATCAGGTGCTGGATCAGCGTCTTGGGCACGCCTGAGTTGACGGTGTAGTGCGACATCTGGTCGCCCACGCCGTACGTCGCCCACCCCAGCGCGAGCTCGGAGAGGTCGCCGGTGCCGAGCACGATGCCTCGACGGTGGTTCGCGATCCGGAACAGGTAGTCGGTGCGCAGACCGGCCTGCACGTTCTCGAAGGTCACGTCGTAGACCGGTTCGCCGGCGGCGAAGGGATGGTCCAGGTCCGCCAGCATCCGGCGGGCGGCCGGCTTGATGTCCAGCTCCTCGAAGGAGACCCCGAGCGCCTTGGAGAGGCTGGTGGCGTTGGTGCGGGTGCCCTCGCCGGTGGCGAAGCCGGGCAGCGTGTAGGCCAGGATGTCGCTGCGTGGGCGGCCCAGCCGGTCCATCGCCCGGGCCGCGACGATCAGCGCTTGGGTGGAGTCCAGTCCGCCGGAGACCCCGATGACCACCTTCGGCTGCCCGATGGCCCGCAGCCGCTGCTCAAGGCCGGAGACCTGGATGTTGTAGGCCTCGAAGCAGTCCTGGCGGAGCCGGTCCGGGTCGTTGGGCACGAACGGGAACCGGTCCACGCTGCGCCGCAGCCCGATGTCGCCGCCGGGCGGGTCGAGGGTGAACTCCACGGTGCGGAACTCCCGGGTCCCGCCTGCCGAGAGGCCGAGACTGCGTCGGTTGTCGTCGAAGGTGCCCTGCCGCAGCCGTTCCTGGCGGAGCCGGTCGAGGTCCACGTCGGCCACCGAGCGGCGCGGCTCGAGCGGGAACCGCTCGGTGTCGGCAAGGAGCTCCCCGAGCTCGTAGATCATGGTCTGCCCGTCCCAGGACAGGTCGGTGGTCGACTCCCCCCGGCCGGCTGCGGCGTACGCGTAGGCCGCCAGGCAGCGTGAGCTCGCGGACCGTGCGAGCAGCCGTCGGTCCTCCGCCCGGCCGACGGTGATCGGGCTGCCCGACAGGTTGACCAGCACGGTCGCGCCGGCGAGCGCCGCCTCCGCGCTCGGCGGCACAGGCACCCACATGTCCTCGCACACCTCGACGTGCAGCACCAGGTCCGGCACGTCCTGGGCGCGGAACAGCAGGTCCGGCCCGAAGGGCACCTCGACGCCGCAGACGGTGATGCTCGAGCGGCGCTGGTCGTCGCCCGGCGCGAAGTGCCGGCGCTCGTAGAACTCCCGGTAGTTCGGCAGGTAGGACTTCGGGGCGACCCCGAGGACGCGGCCGCGGTGCACCACCACCGCGCAGTTGAACAGCCGGTTGTCGTGAGCGAGCGGCGCCCCCACGACGAGCACCGGCAGCAGGTCACGGGACGCCGCGACGATCTGCTCGAGGGCGGTGTCGACGCCCTCGAGCACGGCGTCCTGGAGGAACAGGTCCTCGATCGAGTAGCCGGACACCACCAGCTCCGGGAAGATCGCGACGGCCACTGAGTCGTCGTGGCAACCGCGCGCCTCGGCCAGCACCGCGTCCGCGTTGGTCTGCGGGTCGGCGAGCGAGACCGGCACCGTGCAGGCCGCGATGCGCGCGAAGCCATGGCTGTAGGCAGAGCTGAAGTCCACGTCGCGAGTCTGCCACGTGAGCGGCCACACAGTTCCGAACCTCCCTGTGGGGACTAGCCTGTGAGGTGGTCCGGGGACTCCGACCGGGAGCCTCGAGAAACCGCCGGAGGACGAGATGAGCGAGACCACGGCCCCGTACGGCGCCGGCCCCACTGCCGCCTCGACACCACCGATGAGGCGGGTGCGCACCCACCATCTGCGCGAGATGAAGGAGCGCGGCGAGCGGTGGGCGATGTTGACCGCCTACGACATGTACACGGCCGCCACGTTCGACGAAGCCGGCATCCCGGTACTGCTCGTCGGCGACTCGGCGTCTAACAACGTCTTCGCGAACGAGACCTCCCTGCCCGTCACGGTCGACGAGCTGCTTCCGCTGGTGCGCGCGGTGAGCCGCTCGGTCAAGCGCGCCCTGGTGGTGGCCGACCTCCCGTTCGGGTCCTACCAGGCTTCCCCGGAGCAGGCCTTCCACACCGCGGTGCGCTTCATGAAGGAGGCCCGCGCCCATGCGGTGAAGCTCGAGGGGGGACACGAGGTTGCACCCCACGTCGAGCTGCTCACCCGGTCGGGCATCCCGGTGATGGCGCACATCGGTTTCACCCCGCAGTCCGAGCACAACCTCGGCGGCTACCGGGTACAGGGTCGCGGCACGGCAGGGCAGCGGCTGGTCTCCGACGCCAAGGCGCTGGAGGCTGCTGGGGCGTTCTCCCTGGTGATGGAGATGGTGCCCGGTGACGTGGCAGCCGAGATCACCAGGACGGTGAGCATCCCCACCATCGGTATCGGTGCCGGCGCCGGCTGTGACGCGCAGGTGCTGGTCTGGCAGGACATGGCGGGGCTTCGAACGGGCAGGCTGCCGCGGTTCGTCAAGCAGTACGCCGATCTGCACGGTGTGCTGCTGAAGGCGGCACAGGACTACGCCGCCGACGTCGCGGCCGGCAGCTTCCCTGCGCAGGAGCACACGTTCTAGCCGAGCATCATCGCAAGGCTCTCCCGGTCCGTGACTGGCGGAATCCTCAAGCCTGCTTGGCATTTCCGGGCGTCCGGAGACATCTTCGAGAAGCCCGGAACTACGACACACCGGCGACACACCGGCGACACGCCTTGCGACTTTGGCGATTTTCGTTTACCGGAGGGCTCGATGTTGCCAAGATCATATGCATGGGCGACCGCACCGGCCGTCCTCGACTGACACAGCCACCGACGACAACACGTCGGACTGTCACGACTCAGGAGGCACAGGTGCCTGCAGCAACAAGGCCTGCGGCGAAGAAGTCGCCCGCCAAGAAGACGGCCGCGAAGAAGACGCCCGCCAAGAAGACGGTGACCCGTGCGGTCGCGAAGGCCCCCACCAAAACCACCACCAGGAGCGCCACAAAAAAGGGCACCGCCAAGAAGACGGCAGCAGAGAAGACCACCGCCAAGAAGACCGCCGCAGCCAAGCGGTCGCCGTCCCAGAAGAGCACCGCCGGGACGGCTGCCCCCAAGAAGAGCGCCGCCAAGAAGAGCACAGCGAAGAAGGCGGTGGCAGCAACCAAGGCTGCTGCCACCAAGAAGACGACCAAGAAGGCGCCCGCGAAGAAGGCCCCAGCGGCGCGCAAGACCGCAGCGAAGAAGACCACCGCGGTGCGGAAGGGCACCGCCAAGAAGACAGCTGCCAAGAGGACCAGTACCGCCAAGAAGACGACCACGAGGGCGCCCGCCAAGAGGGCGCCCGCCAAGAAGGCGCCTGCCAAGAAGGCGCCTGCCAAGAAGGCCCCAGCGGCGCGCAAGACGGCGGCGAGGAAGACCGGTCGCCGCTGAGTCGCCAAGGCGGGGCCCCGCGACGCGGGTCCCCGCTCGTCCGCCCGGACCGGTCGGAGACCGAGCCGACACCTAGACTCAGTGCCGTGTCGCCGATCGCTCCCGCTGCCATATCGCCGCGTCGCGCCGTGCCCGGGCAGATCGCGCGGCCGGAGTACGTCGATCGCGACGCACCAGCGGCGTTCACCGGCTCGGAGGTCAAGGACGAGAAGACCATTCAGCGGATCCGCGTCGCCTCCCGTCTGGCTGCCCAAGCACTGCAGCTGGTCGGCAAGCACGTGGCACCCGGGACGACCACTGACGAGCTCGACCGGATCGGCCACGAGTTCCTGTGCGACAACGGGGCCTACCCGTCCACGCTCGGCTACCGCGGGTTCCCCAAGTCGTTGTGCACCAGCGTGAACGAGGTCATCTGCCACGGGATCCCGGACGCCCGGGTCATCGAGGACGGGGACATCGTCAACATCGACATCACCGCCTTCATCGGCGGTGTGCACGGCGACACCAACGCAACCTTCCTCGCCGGGGTCGTGGACGAGGAGAGCCGGCTGCTGGTCGAGCGGACCGAGGAGTCACTGCGCCGCGCGATCAAGGCGGTGCGCCCGGGTCGGCAGGTCAACGTGATCGGCCGGGTGATCGAGTCGTTCGCCAAGAGGTTCGGCTACGGCGTGGTGCATGAGTTCACCGGTCACGGGATCGGCACCTCGTTCCACTCGGGGCTGGTCATCCCCCACTACGACGAACCCCGCTTCGACACGGTGATCGAGTCCGGGATGACCTTCACCATCGAACCCATGCTCTGCCTGGGCAGTCGCCAGTGGGACATGTGGCCCGACGGTTGGACGGTGGTCACCAAGGACAAGCAGCGTAGTGCCCAGTTCGAGCACACCCTCCTGGTCACCGACAACGGCGCCGAGGTGCTGACCCTGCCCTGACGTTCAGGTCAGGTCCCGGTAGCTCCCGCTCCCGGACTCCACCAGCCGGCGTTCCACACGCAGGACGCCTGCCTCGTGCTCGGGATCACCGGACATCACCGCGGCCAGGCGCAGGTGTGGCAGCGCGTCGGCATAGCGTGACTGCCTCTCGAGTGCGCGACCCAACGCGAAGCGTGCCCACACGTCGGTGGGACACTCCTGCACCAGTCTGGTGAGGTCCTGCTCTGCGCGGGTGAGCTGGGCACTCTGGAAGTACGCCCACGCACGCAAGGTACGCAGACTCGCCGAGGTGGGCTCGGCGTCCAGGGCCGGGTCGAGGATCTCGATCGCCTGATGCGGGGCGCGAGCCTCGAGAAGCTCCCATGCCTGCCGGTAGACGTCGGCAGGATGCTGAATGGGTTCGGGCATCGGTTCGGGTGGCTGGGTCACGTTCGCTCCTTCCGGTGTACCCAACGCCGCGCAGCCCCCGCACGATTCCCGTCGCCTCGATCTTCGCGACGGACCGGCTCGTCAGCCTCGGGGCGGACTACCTGGTGAGCCCGTAGGCCACCGCGGCCGCGAAGGCGGCGGTGGTCGCCGCGCCCATCGCCCGAGCGCGTACCGGGACGCGCGCAGCCGAGATCAGCAGCGTGTCCGCGGCGTTCATCGCGGCGACCGCGGTCATCAAGGTCCGCCGGTCGTCCTTGTCGCCCAGCGCAAGCCCGAGCGCCCCCAGGACGGCCGTGCGGGTCCCCCACATCCGAGTCATCACCCGCAGGTTCTCCTCGTGTGGCACTCCGTACACGCCCAGGAACAACCGCGGGGTCAGGGCCGCGACCGCTCCGAACGCGATGGATGCACAACTCACCGAATTCCTGATGTCCTCCGCCACAGCCATGTCGACCCCCAACTCGTCCTCGAGGCGGCAGGCACCGCCTCCGGTCACGCTACGGACTTGCGCGTTCCCGGTCCAGGGGTGCGGCGACATGACCGCTCGCCGGCCCGCCGACGGCAGGCCACCAAGGCCCACCCGCCGAGACCCCGGAGGGCGGAGGAGCCGGCCTCTAGCCGGGGCCTCTGACCTGCGGCTTTGCAGTTCGGCGGTGGTCGCCGTCGGTGGCCGTTCGTGGAATGCGCGGCGATCCCCACCATCGCGGCGCACACGTTTCGGGCCTTCCAGATGCGCATCCAGGCACCCACGAAACCGGGGAAGGCGAAGTTCGGCTGGTCCCAGGAACCTCGGTCGAGACCGGCCGGCTCGTGACGATCACCCAACCTTGACGCGCAACAGGGCCCGCCACCCGCGCCAGCCCCTTCTCGGTTCGCGCCCAGCCATCCCAAGCTCGGTGCCCCGCAGTACGTGCGCTCGACCGCGCCGCGGGGGCCTGATCGACGCTACGATCCCCCTCGGTTGATGCAGCCCCTGGAAGCCCTGGCACGCAGGGCAGAACCGTTCCCGCTCACGCCGCCACGCGGCCGACAGACGCGCCTGGCGACGTAAGCGCTGCCTCAGGGCTGTGGGAGCGTGGCTGCAGCGGCCTTGACGCCGGAGCTGTCGCAGACGTCCGCGGGCTGGTTGTGGGTGGCCTGGCAGATCATCGCGGTCATCGTGTTGGCGGTGGTCAGCACGCTCTTGCTGATCGGCGTGCTGGGATCGGTGATGGCGGTGGCAACCTGCTGGTGGGTCAGGCCGTGCAGGATCGCGGGGTCGTAGCTGGCGCCGCTGATCAGGTCTCTGCCGGCGAAGTCGATGAACGGGATGGGTGCTGGGTGCGTGGCCGGGGCGCCCGGAACGTAGGGCTCGCGCCCGTACTTGTTGACCAGGCGCTGCAGGGTGGCTGGCACCTTGTCCAGCGGCTGTCCCTGACGGTTGGCGACCTCGAATCCCTTGAACGCCACGTACCGGCTGGTGTACGAGGCGCCGTGGAAGGAAAGCGTCGGGGTGTCGGGCGCGACGTCGGTGCTGGAGGAGCTGGTCTGTCCGAGCCCGGAGAAGGTGCCGAACCTGGCCAGTGCGGTGACCACGGCCCATCGTTCGGCGGCGCAGTACGGGCAGTACTCGGCGCCGACGTAGACCACTTCCGGCTTGCCTGCAGTGGCCAGGTGCGGTGGGTCGGGCACCGGGATCACCACCACCTTGTGGTTCTTGGTGCCGGTGTCGACCTTGCTGACCCCCACCCGGTTGTAGGTGGCGGCCGGCATGCTTGTGACCTGCCTGACGACCTTGCTCGAGGCTGCGGTCGGCTGGTCGGACCCGCTCGGGGTTCCCTGGACGAGTTTCACCACGACCATCGCCACGATCAGCACCACCACGGCGCCGACCGCCACGACCACGGTCGCGGTTCGGCGCTTGCGGCGCTGCTCCGCTTCCCGCAGTGCAGCCAACTTCGCGCGCCGGGAGTTCTCTTCGCGCAACTGCTTCGCTGTGCGTTGAGCCACCACGGCCTCCGATCCAGCGTCCGATGGCGAACATGTCCCACGACCCCCGTCAAGGCCCGTGATGCACACTATCCGGCCTGGTTGCTGAATCCAGTCATTCGACAGCGTCGTAGATGCACACGACGGTTTCCGCCAGCTTGCGCCCCTCGGATTCACCCTGTTCTCCGCGCCATACGCAGGATGAGGCACCTATTCGCGCTTTGGCGCATGCGGGGGCGGACGGCCAGCCAGGACCCCACTCACCAGGGTGAGGACCAACATAGTCAACGGATGGTCCGGGCGAAGCCGCGGCCGCCAAACCGGCTCACGGCGAGAACGACCTTTCTGCGGAGAGCGCGTCCCAACCGCTGGGTCAGCAGACGGCCGGATGGGGCAAGGCTCGGTGACGCGAAGGAGGGCGCTGGCGCCGTCGGCGCCGTCAAGTCCGAACGTTTCCTGGCGGAGGCTTTGGGCCCTGGCGGCCCTCTCAGCCCCGGACAAGGCTGGTACGAGGGAGCCTGCGGTACTTGCCGCAGGAGCGTGAGGGCGCACGGAGCGACCGGGTGGGTCTCCCACGGAAGGGGTTCTCAGCGCGATGATCAAGGAGTTGCACAAGCGCAGCGTGCACATCGAGGCGCCGGTGGAGAAGGTCTTTGACTACGTCAAGGACCCGCGCCACTTCTTCGAGGCGTTCGACGAGGAGTGGCGCCGGCACATGGCGTTGGCCGAGGTCAAGACCACCCCGGAGGGCGTCGGGTCCACCGCCAGGCTCATGGGCAGAATGTTCCTGCTCTTCCACATGGAGTGGGTGCTGACCCGAGAGGAGTACATCAGGAACGAGCGCATCGTGGACCACGCCAACATGGGCGGGATGTGGACCTACACCTTCGAGCCCGACGAGCGCGGCACGACCCTCACCATGGCCTTCGGCTGGTCCAGCAAGGTGCCGTACGTGGGCGAGGTGTTCGACCGCATCGGCTGGGACGGCGACAAGGACCTCGATCTGATGCTGGCCAACCTCAAGCGCGCGATCGAGCACTGACCCTGCCACCTACGGGAACGGCCTGACCGACGAGGTGAGCGCACGTTGCTGTTCCCGACATCAGGGTCACCCGCCGCCTCGCCGTCGGCCACCACGCCAACGCCGAGGCGAGGGGCGCGGGCCATGGAGCTGTGAGCGGCGCCGGAAGCGTCGCTGAGTCGCACGTGCCCGACCGCGAAGTAGAACGTCCTGTGTGTCTGGCCGTGGCTCGCGTGGCAAGACTCACGCAAGGTGGACAGAATGCCGGTGACGTCTCAAGCCACCTGTCTGGTCGGTCCGCCGCCGACCTGGACAGGACGATCGAGCGCGCCGACGATAACACCTAGAGTGCTCCCGTCCCTCGGCTGCGGAAGCCTCGTGGTGGGGAGCACGTCCTGCGCACATCACCCCTACGATTCGTTCCCCGGCAGAACCAGCCAATAGGCCGGATTCCTGACAGGCCCGGCCAAGACCCGAGGAGGACCGATGGAGCGTGTGGCGGCGATGAGGCACCTCTACGAGCTGATCAACGCGGGGGACATCGACGGGTTCGGAAACCAGTTGGCAGACGGTTTCGTCGAACACGACGAGGCTCCGGGCATGGAGCCGACCAAGGAGGGGGTCAAGCAGCTCTTCCGCACGTACCGGGCGTCTTTTCCAGACCTGCGCATGAACCTGGAGGAGGTCCTCCCGAGCGGAGACAAAGTCGTTGGTCGAATCCGAGCGACGGGCACGCACACTGGCGAGGCCTTCATGGGCCTGCCGGCAGGCGGCAAGAGCGTCGACGTGCAGCTGATCGATATCACGCGGTTCGACGAGGACGGCCTTGCTCACGAGCACTGGGGGGTCTTCGACGCCCTCAGCATGATGCAGCAACTAGGTGCGATTCCGGCGATGGCGCCGCCTACGTAGTTCGAGAGCGCGGCGTTGGTGTTTCTCCCAGATCCTCACTCGCAGTCACCTGCAGTTGAACGCGGCTGCATGACGCACCCGGGGCCGGGCACGCTCTCGCGAACGAGGAGGGCTCAGCGGGCGGGGCTCAGCGGGCGAGAGCCGGCCCGGACAATGGCCGCCAGTCCCGCCTGAGCAACCCGAACACCCACGAGTCCGACACCTCGCCGTTCACCACGCAGTCTTCACGCAACGTTCCTTCACGCACGAATCCGAGCTTCTCCAGGACGCGTGCAGAGGCCACGTTGCGCGTATCGGTCTCGCCCTGGACTCGATTCAGGTCCAGCGTGTCGAAGGCCCACCGCAGCAAGGCGCGCGCAGCCTCCGTCGCGTAGCCGTGACCCCAGGCTGCATCATCGAGGCAGTAGCCCAACGACGCGCTGCGGTAGTCCGGGTTCCACCGGGTCAGACTGCACCAGCCGATGAAGGCTCCATCGGAAACACGGTCCATGGCCAGCCGCGCCCCGGTGCCCTCGTCCCCCATCTGCCGACAAGCCGCGATGAAGCGCTCGGCGCGCGCACGCTCGCTCCACGGTGGAGCGTCCCAATAGCGCAGCACGAAGGCGCTGCTGTGCAGCGCGAAGAGGGCGTCGGCGTCCGCGTCGGTGAACGGACGCAGTCTCAGGCGAGCGGTGTGCAATGTGGGTGTGGGCAGGGACATGCATGCCATATTGCCTCGTCATGAGGGGCGGCCTGGCAAGCCGACCACGTGATACGGGTCCTCACACGTCCAGGCTTCTCCCTGGGCGGACGGAAGAAGGCGCCCGCCCATCGCGGATCGGGTGACTCGTCCCAGCTGTCATCCGCTGCCATCCGTACGTTCAGCGGTCGAGACGGAATGCTCTGTTCGAGTGGTGCTGCGCTGCGGCGACGGATGGACTGAGTGCTAGTTGCTGCGGCCGGGCCGCCCCAGCCAGCGGGCCAGACGGGCGCGAAGCGCGCGACCTCTCCATGCGGGATCCGGAGGGCGCAGAACGCCGATGTTGCGGGGCAGGTCGAGCCGGTCGGCCCAGTCGCCTAGGCGCACACCGTGCTTGACCGCTCGGGTCAGTAGGTGACCATGTGCCGCACGGCGATCATCGCCCGCTTCGCGGACTGTTCCGCTGATGTGTTCACGAGGATCCACGTCATCACCCCGCAGTCTCTGGACCTGCAGTGCCGCGCCGGCCCGTTCGAGCTCGGCGTGGTACTCGCGCTTGTTGTCAACGACGGCAACGACGACGTGGCGCCTTTCGCGCCTCTCAGGGTCGTACCGGTAGTGCCGCACGATGTACCGGCGGATGTTGTCGTCACTGAGGTCGACGTGTGCCACGCTGCAAGGCTATGGGCTGAGCCCGCTGGCACAGGGCCGTTTCGCGACGCGTTCGATCTAG
>CAWIUT010000001.1:0-1642763 GCA_963839365.1 uncultured Actinomycetota bacterium | reverse complement strand
GGTGCAGCGTGCTGTAGCCGTGCGCACCGTAGACGTAGACCAGGTCGTAACCGGCCTCGAGCGATCGGCGGACCGCGTTACGGTGCCAGCGCCGCAGGTCGACGATGTCCTGCTTGTTCATCGCCCGTGCCTGCACCGGTGCGATCGTGTCGGGCGCCACTGGGAGGTGGACCGGCCCGAGCGGGGTCTCACGGCTGAGCTGGTTCGGGGCGTTCATCCCGTTGTGCGCCAGCTCGATGCCGGCGATCGCGCCCCCCTCGTGGATCGCCTCCGCGATCCGCGCGAGCGCAGGAAGGTCCTGGTCATCCCAGACGCGCAGCTCGACGAACGGCGCAATATCGGAGGTGGCATGGATCTCGACCTGCTCGGTGCAGACCACCGACCAGCCACCCTCCGCCTTGACCTTCCGCATGGCCGCCTGCGCGCTCGGGTCGCGGTAGCCCATCCCGTTGCAGTGCGGCACCTGGTAGAAGCGGTTCTTGGTCGTCAGCGGCCCGATCGTCACGGGCTCGAAGAGGATGTCGTATGGCGATGCCGGCATTCTGGTCAGCTCCGTGTCGGACATGAGGTCAGCTGAGCAGCGCATTCTTTGCGCATGAGCGCAAAACTAGGCTCGCCGCTCCTTGTTGTCAAGGCCCTGGCCCGAGATCCGGTAGCGTGCCCGGCATGCCGCGACGCAGGGATCAGGCCGCCCGCCGCGAAGACCTCATCCAGGCCACGTTGCGCACGATCGCCAGCCGGGGCCTTGTCGGCGTGTCGATGAAGAACATCGCCGACCAGGCGGGTATCTCCCCCCGGCTGGTCGCCTACTACTACCCCGACCTCGACGCGCTGGTGGAGGCGGCGCACCAGGTGGCGGCCGAACGTTACTACTGGGCCCGCCAGCAGGCGATGCAGGACGATGCGCTGCCCACGGTGAAGCTGGCCCGGCTGCTGCACTCGGGTCTCCCCCGAGTGCAGCAGCCGGGCCAGGACCGCCTGCTGAGCCAGGTGCTCAACGAGATCTCGGTGAACGCCGGGCGCAGCCCGATGCACGCGACGTTGATGACGTTGCTGTTCGACCGCGAGGTCTCGCTCTACACATCGGTGCTCGAGGCGGGGCGCGCCACCGGAGAGTTCCGCCTCACCGAGCCGGTCGACGTGGTCGCCCGCAACTTCGTTGCGCTCGAGGATGCCCTCGGCATGCACCTGTTGGCCCACAACACCTCCTTGACGGCCGAGCGTGCGGAGGAGCAGCTCGCGAGCTTCGCCCGCGCGGTCACCGGCACAGACGCCAGGCCCGCACCCGGCGAGGTCAGCGGCCACCCTTGACAGAGGGCTAACCAGAGCGGCTTGCTGCGCTGCAACGCAGTCAATCCAGGCCGCCTGCAGCCGCGGACGTCACGAGGGACTCCATTCCCGGTCGCGGTGTGCCTCGTTGCGGGCGACGTCGAGCGCGGTCCAGGCGAGCGCGGTGGCGGCATCGGTCAAGGCCCGCTCGGCGTCAGGCCCCACGCAGTGGGCCGCGAACTCGGCCTGGTGGTTCAGCGCCGGCAACGAGCTCACGCCGATGTAGGGGTGGATGGCCCGCACCACCTGCGACACGTTGCCCATGTCGGTCGAGGCCCGGTTCATCCGGGCGGCGTCCGAACCGGTCACGAAGGTGCGACCGAGGCGCTCGGCGTTGCGCCGGTACGCCGCCAGGGCGGCCTCGTCGGCCCGGAACTCGGCATACGGCTTGCTCTCCGGGACCATCTCGAGCTCGCAGCCCGTCGCCAGCGCGCCGGCCTCGAAGCAGCGGCGCACCCGCGGCTCCACCTCGGCCAGCTCCGCGAGCGACTCGGCGCGGACGTACCACCGGCCTTCGGTGCGCTCGGGAACGGCGTTCGGCGCCTCACCCCCGCGCGTCATCACACCGTGCACCCGCACGGAGGGCGGCAGCTGCTGACGCAGCAGCCCGATCGAGACCTGGGCGACGGTGAACGCGTCGGCGGCGTTCACACCGTGTTCCGGGTAGGCCGCGGCGTGGGCGGCCTTGCCCCGGAACGTTATGTGGGAGTGCGAGACCGCGAAGGGTCGTGCCTCGGCGACGTCGACGGGCGCCGGGTGGGCCATCAACGCCAGATCGAGACCGTCGAACGCTCCCCGGTCGAGCAGCTCGATCTTGCCACCGCCGCCCTCCTCAGCCGGCGTGCCGTACACCTCGATGGTCAGCCCTGCGTCGTCGGCCAGCGGAGCCAGCGCGCGGGCCGCCCCCGCCGAGATGGCCGCGATGAGATTGTGGCCGCACGCGTGCCCGAGACCGGGAAGCGCGTCGTACTCCGCGCAGAGGCCGAGCCGGAACGGCCCGGTGCCGAGCGTGGCCCGGAAGGCCGTCGCCAGCCCGAGGTAGCACGGTTGCACGTCGAAGTCCGCCTCCACGAGCGTCTCGGCGACCCAGCGCGAGGAGTCGTGCTCCTCCCACGCCGTCTCCGGGTGGGCGTGCAGCCGTTCGGACAGCCCGACCAGGACGTCGCGATCGCGCACCACCCGGTCCGCCGCGCACTCCTTCAGACGCATCACTCGTCTCCGGGCACGCCGTACGACGGCGCCACCGACGGGTCGAGCGCACGGGTCACGTAGTCGTCACGCTGAGGCAGCCAGATCTCGAGCAGCCGGGCGAGCTCGGCGATCGGTTCGTCGTGCCAGTCCACCCGCAGGTCGGTCTCGCGCCACGGCACCCTGCGCACGACGGCCAGACCGGCAGAGCGCAGCGGACCGGCCTCACCCCCGGCGGCGAGCCCGGCCTCCAGAGCGACCAGGAGCCGCTGCTCGAGCTCACCGAAGGCCGCCTCGAAGGCCTCGACCACCGCGTCGACCACCTGCGGGCCGGTGAGCAGGTTGCCGGCCGCGACCACACCGGCGCCGACGCGGTGATGGTGCACGCCGAGCGACCCACTGCCGGAGTGCGCCGCGGCCTTCCCGTGGGTGTCCAGCACGGTGAGCTGGCGGTGCTCGACCAGCGGTCGCCGGCCGACCAGGTTGTCGAGGGCCTGCTGTGGGTCGACCCCCCGCTCCAGCTCGTCGAGCAGCTCGGACCCCAGGCGTGGGTCGGTGACGTTCTGGGACGCGGCGCCACCCACCCCCGCCCGCAGATGGATGCAGCGGGCGGCCACAGCAGGGCTGGAGGACGTGACGGCCAGCCCGACGGCGCCGTGCCCGTCGGTGGCCAGGACCGAGAACGTCACTGCTCGACCTCCGGGATGACCGCGATCGCGTCGATCTCCACCAGCCACTCGGGCCGGGCCAGCGCGGAGACCACGAGACCGGTCGAGATCGGGTGGACCCCGCAGGTCCAGCGACCGATGGTGCGGTAGACGGCCTCGCGGTAGCGCGGGTCGACGATGTAGATCGTCAGCTTGACCAGGTGCTCCATCCGGCTGCCGGCTTCCTTGAGCAGCACGTCGATGTTGCCCATCGCACGCTCGGTCTGTTGCGCGACGTCGCCGATCCCGACGGACTCGCTGGTGTCGAGGTCCTGACCGATCTGACCGCGGACGTACACGGTGTTGCCCGCGACGACGGCCTGGCACAGGTCGTTGTCGAGGTTCTGCTCGGGGTAGGTGTCCCGGGTGTTGAAAGGGCGGATCCGGGTGTGTCCACCAGCGACGATCGGGGAGTTCAACGTGCGTTCTCCAGCATCTTGTCCGACGGGTTGTTGGCCGAGCGGACGTCGGGCCTGCTCGACGCGTGGTTGGTCTTGTAGGACAGGTAGCCGCGCTGGGTCATGATGTGGTCGGCGACGTGCCTGGCGTCGTGCCACACCCCCCAGATGAAGCTCGACCCGCGCCGGGACAGCCACGGCAGTCCGAGGAAGTAGACGCCGGGCTCTGACGACACGCCCCGCCTGTGCTTCGGACTGCCGTCCTCGTCGAACGCATCGACCCGGAGCCAGCTGAAGTCGGTGGCGAAGCCGGTCGCCCAGACGATGGTGGTGACGCCGGCGTCGGCGAGGTCGAGCTCGAGCAGAGGATGGCTCACGCAGCCGGGCTCTGGACCGAAGACGCGCGCTTGCGGTTCCTCGGGGAGGTCGAGGCCGTTACGCGCGGCGTAGGCGTCGGCCTCGTCGAGCAGCGACAGATAGTTGGCGTCGCCATTGGCGATGTTCTCGGCCAGGTCCGGCGAGAACCGCAGCGTGCCGTTGTCGAACGAAGCGGTCCGCCCCACCAGGTGGACGCCGCCGGCAGCCAGATCACGGAAGTCGACGGTGTGGCCGCCGTAGGCACCACTGACCGCGATGGTGACGTGCTCCGCACCCTCAGGGGGAGTCTCGGCGTCCCACTTGCCGAGAACTCCCAGCCACCAGACGAAGTCACGCCCCCGATAGCTTCGCGGAGGCCGGTCGTGGGGGCCGACGGAGAGGTACACGCACCGGCCCGACTGCCGGAGCTCGTCGGCGATCTGCACACCCGACGACCCGGCCCCCACCACGAGGACGGCGCCGGCGGGCAGCTGCTCGGGACTGCGGTAGGCGCTGGAGTGCACCTGCAGCGGCACCCCACCGTCGGGCACGATCGTCGGAATGACGGGCAGCTGGAACGGCCCGGTCGCGGCGACGACGAACCGAGCGTCGATGGCCCCCTCGGTCGTCTCCACGTGGAAGCCGGGTCGGCCGACCTTCCGTTCGACCGACGTGACTTCGACACCGCACCGGATCGGTGCACCGATCTTCTCCGCGTAGGCGACGAAGTAGTCCGCGACCTGCTCCTTGGAGGCGAACCCATCGGGGTCGACGTCGAGGAACTCCAGGCCGGGAAAGCGGTCGTGCCAGGCAGGTCCGTTCGCCACCAGGGACTCCCACCGCTCGGAGCGCCACCGCTCGGCGATGCGGTGCCTCTCCAGCACGAGGTGCTGCACGCCGCACCGGCCCAGATGCTCGCTCATCGCCAGGCCGGCCTGCCCCCCGCCGACGACGACGACTTCGACCTCTTCGCTCGACATCCCGACCTCCAGTCCGACGGCAGTGTCCGCATGGGTGGCTGGGCGGCTGCCGCACAGGAATCGTCACCTGCTCAGAGCCTTCTGTCCAACAGATGATGTTGTTGTTGGGCATCTGATTGCGCGATAGCCGTGTCCGTGATGCACCGCCGCAGCCGAGGTCTACTGCCCCCCGCCGGCCCCTCCCTGGCCGGCCAGGGTGATGAACGCCTGGGCCCGTCGGGTGAGTCTGGTTCCCCGCATCCAGGCGACGACGATCTCCAGGGCCGGCAGGTTGTCCCGTAGCTCGAGCGCGACAGCCCGCTTCCCGTCGTACGTCGTCTCTTCCCGCGGGCGCTGGTTCAACAGTCCCCATCCCAGACCGTGGGCCACCAGGGAACGGACGGTCTCGTAGCCGGGGCTGCGGAACCTGATCCGCGGCTGCACGCCCACCGAGCCGACCAGCGAGGTGAAGTAGCCGGTGGTGTGCGGCAGGTCCAGGAGCACCATCGGATCGTCGGCCAGCTCACGGAGCCAGACCCGCTTGCTGCCGGCCAACCGGTGCTCGGCGGAGACGATGACGTAGGGCACCGACTCGGCGAAGGTGATCCGGTCGATGTCGTCGTCGAGGTCGTAGCCGTACATCAGGGCCAGCTCGCAGCATCCCTCCCGCAGGGCCTGCTTGAGCTGGCCGTGCTCGGCCTCGTCGATGCCAATCCGGACCTCGGGGTAGCGGTGCTCGAACTCGGTGAGCAGCGCGGGCAGGTGGAACGGCGCGAGCGTCGCGAAGCAGCCCACGGTCAGCCGGCCCACCAGGGCCGCACCGGCACTGCGCGCGGTCTCCTCCAGCTCGGCGGCATGGGTCAGGAAACGGCGCACCTCCTGGTAGAAGTCGCGTCCCGCAGCGGTGGGAACCAGGCCCTTCGCATGTTGGCGGAGAAGGAGCTGCACCCCCAGCTCCTTCTCGAGCTGGGCGATCGCGGCCGAAACGGCCGACTGGGAGACCATCAGGCCTCGCGAGGCCCTGGTCATGCTGCCGTGCTCCACAGCCGCAGCGAAGTAGCGCAGCTGGACCAAGGTGAACGACGGCTCGGGCACGTCGACATCCTGCCGCACCGCACCGCTGCCGGGCGCCTTCCGCCTCCGGGGCAGCACGCCCCAACGAGAGGGAAGAGGCCATCCCCGCCCAACCACGGAATACGTGCCATAGCGAGAACTTATGGACGGTTTCTGTTGCTCTCATCACATCTCACTGCTGTAATTGTCGCCTGCCGGGCTTGAACACGAAGGGAACGCGAAACCGATGTCTTCGAATCACCCTCCCGAGTCGCCGCAGGTGGATCCCGCACTGCTGCGAGGCCTCACCCAGTCCCGGCACAGCCGCCGCGACCTCCTCCGGCTGATGGGGATGGGGGCCGGCGCGGTCGGCGCCGGCAGCCTGCTGTCCGCGTGCGGCGTGTCCGGCCAGTCCCCCAGCGCCGGGTCGAGCCCGAGCAGCAGCAAGGCGGTCGCCGACGCGGCCGTGGCGTACTGGAAGGACAAGAAGAAGACCGGCCAGGTCAACTGGGCGAACTGGCCGCTGTACATCGACACCGCCGGCAAGGGCAACCACCCCTCGATCAACCAGTTCGAGAAGCAGTACGGCATCAAGGTCGACTACAGCGAACCCATCCAGGACGATGCCTCCTTCTTCGCCACCATCCGGCCCACCCTGCAGGCCGGGCAGTACACCGGCTACGACACCACGGTGATCACCAACGGCCAGTACCTGACCGACCTGATGCAGCTGGACTACCTGATCCCGCTGGACCAGAGCCGGTTGAGCAACTTCAAGAAGTACGCCGGCGCCAAGTTCCGCAACCCCGACTACGACCCGGGCAACAAGTACACGATCCCCTGGCAGGCGGGCTTCACCGGGCTCGCCTACAACCCGGAGAAGGTCGGCGGGGAGATCAACAGCTTCCAGGACCTGCTCAACCCCAAGTACAAGGGCAAGATCGGCATGTTCGCCGACGCCAGCGAGCTGGGCAACGCCGGCATGTTCGCGCTGGGCATCGACGCCACCAACTCCACCCCCTCGGACTGGAAGAAGGCCGCCGCCTGGCTGGAGAAGGTCAAGCCGAACGTGCGCAAGTACTACGAGCAGGACTACGTGAAGGCCTTGGTGAACGGCGACATCTGGATCGCCCACGCGTGGTCGGGCGACATCTTCCAGAGCAACCTGTCGGGCTCGAAGCTGAAGTTCGTGATCCCCAAGGAGGGTGGCCTGCTCTGGACCGACAACTTCGTGATCCTCAAGGGCGCCCAGAACCCGGTCGACGCGATGATGCTGATGGACTACTACTACCAGCCGGACAAGGCCGCCGAGGTCGCCGAGTGGGTCAACTACGTCACTCCGGTGCCCAGCGCGAGGCAGAAGGTGCTCCAGGACGCCAAGCAGGCCAAGAAGCCCAGCGACGCGAAGTACCTCAGGCAGGTCGCGGACAGCTACGCGGTGTTCCCCACCGACAAGACCTACAACGAGGTCTCGACGGGGCGCACCCTCAAGATCAACGAGATCCAGACCTGGAACAACATCTTCGGTCCCATCTACCAGTCATGAGCGGTGCCCCGCGCCGGCTGACGGTTCTGTTCCTCCCGGAGTCGGCCTACGGCCCCACGAACCAGTGCATCGGGTTGGGCGCCCTCCTCCTCGAGCGCGGCCACCGCGTGGTGTTCGCCTCGGAGAGATCGTGGCAGGGCAAGCTGTCCCCGCTCGGGTTCGAGGAGCGGCTCATCGACCTTGCCGAGCCGGCCCCGGACGCCACCGAGGAGGCAGCCGGCCAGTTCTGGACCGAGTTCGTCGCCGAGACCGCCCCCGAGTTCCGAAAGAGCACGACGGAGCAGCTCACGACCTTCGTCAAGCCGACGTACCAGGCACTCATCGACGGCGCCATGTACGCCGAGCCGGCCCTGCGCGCGATCATCGACGAGGTGCAGCCCGACGTGCTGGTCGAGGACAACGTGGTGCTGTTCCCTGCGCTCACCAGCAGCGCGGGGGCGTTCGTCCGCATCGTCTCGTGCAATCCGCTGGAGCTGCCCGGCGACGGCATTCCGCCCCGGATGTCCGGGCTGCCGCAGGACGACCCCGCCTCATGGGGACCGTTCCTCGCCGAGTTCGAGCGGACCCACAAGGACATGTGGGAGCAGTTCAACGCCTGGGTGGTCTCTCGAGGTGCGCGGGCGTTGCCCTACCTCGAGTTCATGCCGCGGGACAACGCCGCGAACATCTACGTCTACCCCGAGGAAGCGGACTACGTCGGCGACCGCCCCCTGGACAAGTCCTGGCACCGCATCGACTCCAGCGTGCGTCGCACCGAGGACGAGTACGTGCTGCCGGCGCGCGTCGCCGACCGGCCGGACGGGTCGGCGCTGGTCTACGTGTCGCTCGGATCGCTCGGAGGCGCCGACGTCGCGCTCATGCAGCGTCTGGTCGACGCGCTCGCCGGCAGCCCGCACCGGTTCATCGTCAGCATGGGGCCGTTGGCCGACGAGCTCTCGCTGGCCGGCAACATGGTCGGCGAGCCGACCCTGCCGCAGACCAAGGTGATTCCCCAGGTGGACCTGGTGATCACTCATGGCGGCAACAACACCACGACCGAGTCGCTGCACTTCGGCAAGCCCATGGTGCTGCTGCCGCTGTTCTGGGACCAGTACGACAACGCGCAGCGCATGCACGAGCTGGGGTTCGGGATCCGGCTCAAGACCTACGAGCTCGGCCCCGAGCAGCTCAACGAGGCGGTGGAGACGCTGCTGGCCGACGCGGTCCTGCGGCGGCGGATGGACGAGATGGGCGCCAGGATCCGGGCCCGGGACGGACTGACGCGAGGCGCGGACATCATCGAGCGGGTCGGACTCGCGCGCTAGTCAGGCACCTGCCGCGTGCCACGCGGGCAGCAGCTGCCGGAGCGGCCGCCGTTCCACCTCGCTCGACGGGCGCGACAGGAAGAAGTCGGCGTGGTAGTGACCGTCAGCCTCCTTGCCACTCGGGTCCACGTGGCGCCTGCTCAGCTCGGTCAACGCCCACTGCTGCTCCTCCGGGCCGGTGAACCGGCGCTGCGGGAAGGACTGTGGAAGTCGCTCCGTCCGAAGGCCGTGCGCCCGCAGCGTGTCGACGATGGGCCCGTAGTCGTAGGTGCGCAGACAGAACGCGGCCACCCAGAACGGTGTCCGGAGCCAGGTCGAGCAGCCGGTCGAAGGTCCGCTCCGTCACGTAGCCGACCCCACCCGTGGTGACGATCAGGTCCACCTCCGACATCAGCGAGGCGAGCTCCGCAGACGGTGGGTCGACCTCGAGGTTCTCGACGACCCCGGCGTCGAGCGCGCCGGTCGCGCGGGCGTAGGCGATGGCGTTCGGCGCCACGTCGAGCCCGACGAAGGTGGCCCTCCCGGGCCCCGGGTGATCCTTCAGCAGACGCCGGTCCACGTCGACCAGCTGCTCGGGGGTCAGCCCCTGCGCAGCGGCCTCGCGGTAGTGCGCGTTGACGGCAGCGAGGTCCATCCCGGTCTTCATCAACGTCGCCACCACCCCGTAGGAGCAGCAGACGTCAAGGATCCGTGGCTCATGCGAGTGCGCTGTTCCGCGGGCCGCCAACAGGCCGGCGAACAGCTCTGCGCCGTGCTGGGGAATGAGGTAGTCGAACGGCTCGAGGCTCGAGAAGTACGCCCGTGGGTCGGGCTGGTCGTAGATGGCGCCGAAGTCCGTCTTGTGGAGCGGGCCGTCCGAGGCCATGGTCCTCCCTGCGGGTGTAGACCGGCATGGGTCCAGCCCCCTGGGGCGACAGCTCGAGCCGACAGTGAGAGCGCTCAGCGCTTCGACCAGCGGGACTGGCTTCGCAGGGTAGCCGCGATCTCCCCCGCGCACCACACCCCCTCAGCTCCGGTCGCACGCGGGGCGTGGGGAGCCCGCCAGGGCGACGCGCTGGCTGACCGCTGGCTAACCCTCCCGGCCGTCGGGTCGGTCCCCGGCCGCAACCGCACGGTCTTCCGCGGGCGCACGGCCCGCGGGCTCGGGCAGGCGCAGCGCGGCGAAGGCAGCGAGCAGCATGAGCACGGCGAGGGCGGCCAGCGAGGGCAGGAACGAGCCGCTTGAGGTCCGGGTCATCGCCATCAGGTACACGAACACCACCGACGCCTGACCCACCAGCTGCACCAGTCCGTTCGAGGTGCCCTCCGGGGTGGGTGCGGTGACCTCGGCGACGTACTGCAGGCCGATCGGCATGGCGCTGATCAGGAAGAAGCCGAGCACGAACGCAGAGGCGAGCAGCACCGCGGTGGTGCTCGCCAGAGCCAGCACGAACAGCGCCGGCGCTCCCACCCCGAAGGCCAGCGCGAGGTACGGCGCCCGCCGGCGCGACCGGTCCGACAGCGCGGCCAGCACCACCGCCCCCAGCACGCCCCCGAGCAGCAGCAGGGCGCCGAGGTTCCCGGCGTCCGAAGAGGTGAACCCGCGCGGCTGGACGATCTCGAACACCCAGGTCGAGACCCCGTTGAACACCCCCATGCCGACGAAGGCCATCGCCAGGAAGGCCAGGAACGGCCGCACGCGCAGGGCGTGGCGCAGACCGTCGAGCACCAGCGCCCGGTCCTCGGCGGCTTCCTCGTCGGGCGGCGTCGGCGGCCGGTCTCGTACGACGAGCACGAAGACCAGCCCGGCGAGGAGCGCGGCCGCGCCGTACAAGAGCTCGATCCGGCCCAGCGAGAGGGATCCGGTCAGCACCGGGGTCAGCGCCATGCCGATCCCGATCCCGATGAGGTTGGACAACGTGACCAGGCCGACCGCGGTCGCGCGCTGAGAGCGCGGGAACCACCGGGCGGACACCGTGGTCCACGCGTTGAGCAGGAACGGCTGGGCGATCGCGGCGGCCACCGTGGCGGCGATCGCGGCCGCGTACCGGTCCCCGGCCAGCCCGCGGGCGATGCCGGCGACCCCGGCCAGCAGCGCACCGAACCCGGAGGCGAGCCGCAGGCCGCGCCGGTCGATCAGGTAGGAGACGGGGATCGACAGCGGGACGTAGACGATCATGAAGACCATCGCGAAGGCCCCCACCCCGACCGGACCGACGCCGTAGTAGCGGGAGGCGGCTCCGGTGACCGGCGCGTAGCTGATCCACAGCATCTGGATCGCGACGTTCACCGCCATGAACGCGGCGAGGACCACCCAGCGGTAGGGGTACACCCGCATCTGGGTCTGCATCCTCGGATGCTAACGCCGTCACCCGGTGCTGCACCCTCGGAGCGGGCAGGGATTCGACCACCGGGCTCCTCCGCCGCGTGCTGGTCCGACGGCCGCGCGTTGACGCAGAACCCGGGGGTGCCGCGCCGTAGGCTTGCCGCACAATGACCTCGAATCCCGCCTTCCACCTGCATTCCGGGGACGTACGACCCGTGTACCGGAAGTGGGAGACGCCTGCCACGATCATCAGCGACGGGGCGTACGGCGTGCGGGGGTTCCACGGGGACACGGTGGACGCCGAAGGCCTCCCCGGCTGGTACCAGCCGCACATCGCGGCCTGGAGCGACGCCGCCACCCCGGCCACCACGCTCTGGTTCTGGAACACCGAGGTGGGCTGGGCCAGCGTGCACCCGCTGCTGGTGGAGCACGGCTGGGAGTACGTCCAGACCGTGATCTGGGACAAGGGCATCGCCCACATCGCCGGCAACGTCAACGGTCGGACGATCCGCCGCTTCCCGGTGGTCACCGAGGTCTGCGCCCTCTACCAGCGCAAGCCGGTCGGTCCCGCCGGTGAGCCGCTGCGGGTCTGGCTGCGCAACGAGTGGCTGCGCGCCGGGTTCCCGCTGCACCGGGCCAACGAGGCGTGCGGGGTGCGCAACGCGGCCACCCGCAAGTACCTCACCCTCGACCACCTCTGGTACTTCCCGCCCGGGGAGATGTTCGAGCGTCTGGCGACCTACGCCAACGAGCACGGCGGGGCCACCGGCTGGCCGTACTTCAGCCTGGACGGGGAGACCGTCCCCACCGCCAAGCAGTGGGACGCGATGCGCTACCGCTGGACCCACCAGCACGGGCTCACCAACGTCTGGAGCCGCGGCCCGCTGCACGACAGCGAGCGGCTCAAGGGCACACTGCGGCGGTCCGCGCCGCGGGTCTACAACCCCAGCCGGGGCAGCAGCGCCCACCTCAACCAGAAGCCGCTGGAGTTCATGGAGCGCCTGGTGGCCGCGGTCACCGAGCCCGGCGACGTGGTGTGGGAGCCGTTCGGCGGGTTGGCCTCCGGGTCCGTCGCCGCGGTGGCGCTCGGCCGGAAGGCGTACGTCGCCGAGCAGGACCGCGAGTTCGCGAAGCTGGCCCGGGAGCGGCTCGCCGAAGCAGCCCGGCAGAGCGAGCCGGAGGCCGAGGCCCGGGCCGTGCAGCGCGAGGAGTCCTCCCCGGCCTGAGCCACCCCTCTGCTACGTTCCCGCGGGTGACGTTCGAAGCAGGAGGTGCCATCCGCCCGCCGCAGCCCATCGAGCTGACCGGTGACGCCAGGAAGCTGAAGCTGCTCGGCAACGTCAAGGACGCGCTGCGGGCGCTGCCCACCTACTACTCCTCCCAGACGTTCATCGAGGGGCTGGAGTCCTCCGACCTGTTCTCGCTGAACAGCGTGCTCGGCGGCAGCATCGAGATCCAGGTGGTCGAGACGCTGAACCGGATCCGGCAGGTGTGGGACCCCGACAACGAGTGGCCCGAGCACCGCTTCGAACGGCAGTCGCAGGCCTTCCCCGACGTCCGCCTCGTGGCTCGCACCGGCGGCGACCTCCGGACCGAGCTCGGCATCGAGCTCAAGGGCTGGTACCTGCTCAGCAAGGAGCGCGAGCCGTCGTTCCGCTACACCGTCACCCCGGCCGCCTGCGACCCGCACGACCTGCTCGTCGTGGTGCCCTGGCACCTGAAGAACGTGCTCGCCGGCGTGCCGGTGGTCTACGAGCCCTACATCGAGCAGGCCCGGTACGCCGCGGAGTACCGGAACCACTACTGGCAGCACCAGCGCACCAACACCCCGCCCGAGAGGCGCGGCATCACCCCGCCCGCCGGCCACATCGCGGCGTACATGCCCCCCAAGACCAAGATCTCCGACAAGGCCACCCACGACTCTGGCGGCAACTTCGGCCGGGTCGCGCGTGTGCACGGGCTGATGGACGCCTACACCGAGCGGATGCTGCAGATCCGGGTCTCCGGGGTGGAGGCCGGACACTGGGTCAACTTCTTCAAGGCGTACGCCGACTCGCGCGGCCGTGACGACGTCGAGCAGAAGCTCGACCGGCTGCTCGGCGCCGAGCTGCGCACCAACGCGCGGATCGACACCGAGCACCTGCTCACCGCCATGGACGAGCTCCGCTACCGGCTGACCCAGCCGTAGAGGCCGGTCAGCCTCTCTTCAGGCCCGGAACGTGGAACGCACCCCACCGCGCCGCCCGGCCCGGCGGGAGCGACGGGATCGTGCGGGTGCGCTCCAGGCGCCAGCCGCCGCGCGTCCACTGGTAGACCTTGACCTTGCCGCGGATGGTCCCGTCGGCCCGGGCCGTGGCCAGGCGCTCGCGAATGAGCCCGACCGGGTCGGTCGCCTGCCGCTGCCAGCCCGCCGTGAACGCCGCGGCGTACGACAGCCCCCACCACCTGGGCCGACCCGGCGCGTCGAGCAGCACCAGCTGACCGTGCCGCCAGGTGAGGGCCTGGTAGAAGCCCGCGGCCGCTCCCATGAGCCGGCCCACCATGATCTCCTTGCCGCGGTGCCGGTCGAGCCTGGTCACGCCCACCCAGGGCGAGGTGGGCCAGTTCTCCAGCAGCCGACGCGTCTGCACCACCTGTCCCGGGCCGGTCTTCACCCGCAGGATCAGCCACCCCTGCGCCCCCGAGCGTCCGCCCCGGCGTGCCATCGCCACCACGTCACGATGCCCGTCTCCGTTGATGTCCGCCAGGGCCCTCACGTGACAGCCGGGCAGGCCGGCGCACACTCCGGTGCCCGGGTGGGGAGCCGGCTGCGGCCCGGGCTGCGGCTGCGGCTGCGGGCCGGGCTGCGGCTGCGGCTGCGGGCCGGGTTGCGGCTGGGGCTGGGGCTGGGGCTGGGGACCCGGCTGCGGCTGGGGCGACGCCTGGGGCGTTGCGGAGACCTCGTTGGAGGCCGCCGACGTGCCGACGGCGTTCACCGCCTTCACGGTGAAGTAGTACTTGCTGCCGTTGGCCAGCGCGCTGCTCGTGTAGGTGGTGCCCGTGGGGCTCCCGACCGGGGTCGGAGACTCGCCACCGGCACTGGTGCCGCGGAACACCCGGTACCCCGTGACCGGCGACCCGCCGTTGTTCGCCGGCGCCGTCCACGACAGCTGCACCGACCCGTCACCGGCGGTCGCGGACAACCCCGCCGGCGCGCCCGGAGGCGTGGCGCTCGGGGCGGCCGCCCGCGGCGTCGCGGACACCTCGGAGGACGCCGCCGAGGCTCCGGCGATGTTCACCGCCTTGACCGTGTAGTAGTAGGCCGTGCCATTGGTCAGCCCGGTGTCGGTGAAGCCGGTCCCCGCCACCGTGGTGAGCGGGGTGGCCGCCTCCCCGTTGGCGGAGGTTCCGCGGAAGACCTGGTAGCCGGTGACCGTCGCGCCTCCGTTGGAGCTCGGCGCGGACCAGGACAGGGACACCGTCTTGTCGCCCGCGGCGGCCGAGAGGCCGCGTGGCGCGGACGGCGCGGTCGTCGCCGTGCCGCCGCCGCCGACGGGGGCGGTGCCGAGCAGGCTCCAGGGGTGCGACTCGTCCATCCTGCCAGGCACGAACGTGCCGCCCGCGCAGTGCCCGCCGTCCACCCCGCCGGCGTTCAGCACCTGCCCGGAGTCCTTGTAGGTCGTGGGGGTGCCGCCGATCGTCACGCTCACCACCGGGTAGGCGCCCGAGTTCGCGCAGGAGGCGGTGAGTCCGCCGTTGTAGGCGTTCGGCGAGAAGTCCGACCCGTCGAAGTTCTCGGAGTTGGGGGACGAGCCGGTCTCGGTCAGCACCAGGTCGCTGCCGGCCTTCACGGTGAGGCTGGCGCCCCACAGGTTGTAGACGTGCGTGCCCATGGTGACGACCACGTGCACCCCGGTGATGTCGCTCGCGGTGGTGTTGACCAGCCGGACCGCGCTGGCGTCCCAGCACGCGTTGGTGCTGCCGAAGCTCGGGCACGGCGTCCCGATGAACCGCGAGGAGTCGGTGTAGGGCCACGGACTCGGCTGCTGGCCGCTGGTAGCGGCGGTGTGCGTGTCCATGTAGCCGGCGTACACGTCCAGGCCGCCGGCCGCGCTCGCCCACGAGGGGACCACCAGCGCCAGGGCCGCGACGGCCCCCAGCACGGTGCCGACCCGCACCACGGGCTCCCACCACCGGCGACGGCTCCCTGGCCCGCGGCCAGCCCCTCGCTTCTGCCGTGAACGATCAGCGCTCATCGTGACTCCCCGTCTCGAGGGTGAGCGGCCAGCACGCACGGCGGCAGCTGCAGGAGTACGACGCCGATACCGGGCATGTGGCCCCTCCCCGGTCGCCACACCGTAGAACCACTGCCCAGCAGCGAACCTCCCGCAAAGTGCGTAGCGGGAATCAGCCACCTGGCCCGGTACTGCCCCAGCACTCCTGATGTGGACGAAGCCCCCAGAGCCGGCAGTCTTCGCGAAAACCGCAGGTCAGCGCAGCGTCCACCTGCGTGATGGCCGGTCCCGTGGTTGACTTCAACGTGCCGCCACGCCGCGCCGGGACCTACCGGGTTCCGGCACCTGCGCGGACCTGGCTCGGAGCAGGAGGCGCATGCATGCGGGACACGTTCAGCCGGATCGGCGGAGTGGGCAAGGACCTGCTCGCCGTCGACTGGGAGGCCACGCCCCTGGGCCCGCTCGAGACGTGGCCACGCAGCCTGCAGAGCGTGGTCCGGATGGTGCTGACCTCGCGCTTCTCGATGTGGATGGCCTGGGGCCCCGAGCTGACCTTCGTCTGCAACGACGCCTACCGGCTCGACACGCTCGGCAAGAAGTACCCCTGGGCGCTGGGGCGGCCCGCCTCCCAGGTCTGGTCCGAGATCTGGCACGACATCGGCCCGCGCATCGCCAAGGTGCTCAGCACCGGCGAGGCCACCTGGGACGAGTCGCTGCGGCTGTTCCTGGAGCGCAGCGGGTACGTCGAGGAGACCTACCACACGTTCTCCTACAGCCCGCTCTTCGACGACGCGGGGGCCATCAGCGGGATGCTCTGCGTGGTCAGCGAGGACACCGAGGAGGTGATCGGCCGGCGCCGGATGAGTGTGCTGCGTGATCTGGGGATCCGCTCGTCCACCAACCAGGGCGAGGCCGAGGCGATCGCCACCGCCTGCCGGCAGCTCGGCACCTCGCAGGAGGTGCTGCCGTTCACGCTGCTCTACCTGTACGACGAGCAGCTCGGCACCGTCCGGCTCGCCGGCAGCACCGGCTTCCAGGGCAGCCACCCCGCCGCTCCGCCGGAGCTGGTGACAGACGCCCCGCCGGCCCCCTGGCCCGCCGAGCAGGTGCTAGCCGGGCACCCGGTGGTGATCGAGGATCTGCAGAAGCAGTTCGAGCACCTGCCCACCGGCCGGTGGACCGAGCCGCCGACCACCGCAGTGGTGCTGCCACTCGCGCAGAGCGGGCAGCCGCGCCCCTACGGCTTCTGGGTCGCCGGCGTGAACCGGTACCGGCCCCTGGACGACTCCTACCGCGACTTCCTCGACCTGGTGGCCGCCCAGCTCGCCGCCACGATCACCGACGCCCGGGCCTTCGAGCTCGAGCGCAGCCGGGCGGAGTCGCTGGCCGAGCTCGACCAGGCCAAGACCGACTTCTTCACCAACATCAGCCACGAGTTCCGCACGCCCCTGACCCTGCTGCTCGGCCCCGCCGAGGACGCGCTCGCCGACACCGACACCCCGCTCCAGGGCCGCCAGCACCAACGCGTCGCGGTGATCCTGCGCAACGGGCAGCGGCTGCTGAAGCTGGTGAACAGCCTGCTGGACTTCTCCCGGCTCGAGTCCGGCCGCACCGAGGCCCGCTTCGTGCCGGTCGACCTGGCGCAGTACACCCGCGAGCTGGCGAGCATGTTCGACACCGCCACCGAGCGGCTCGGGCTCACCCTGAGCGTGGACTGCCCGTCACTGCCCAGGCCGGTGCACGTCGACCCGGACCTGTGGGCCAAGATCGTGCTGAACCTGCTCACCAACGCGTTGAAGTTCACCTTCACCGGCGGCATCTCCGTGCGGCTGCACCGGGTGGCCGGCGGGGTGGACGGTGAGTTGGGCGGTGAGTTGGACGGGGAGACGGACGGGGCAGGCGACCAGGGCGGTGCGGGCCTGGTCGAGCTGCAGGTCGTCGACACCGGCACCGGCATCCCGGCCGCGGAGCTGCCGCACCTGTTCGAACGGTTCCGCCGGGTGCGCGGCACGGCCTCCCGCACGCACGAGGGCTCCGGTGTCGGGCTCGCGCTGGTCAAGGAGCTCGCCGAGCTGCACGGCGGGAGCGTGTCCGCCGCCAGCGTGCTGGGCGCCGGCAGCACCTTCACCGTGCGGGTGCCGCTGGGCTTGGCGCACCTGCCGCCGGAGGCGGTCGGCAGACCGGCGCACTTCCCCGTCGTACCGCCCCCCGCCGACACCCGCGGTTTCGTCGACGAGGCGATGCAGCTGACCACCAACGGGCTGACCGCTCCCTCCCCGCACACCGCTCCGGAGGGCCTGGCCCCGCGGGTGCTGGTGGTGGACGACAACGCCGACATCCGCGACTACATCGCCTCGCTGCTCAGCGACGAGTACGTCGTCGAGACCGCCGTGGACGGTGCCGACGGGCTGGCCAAGGCACGGGCGGTGCTGCCGGACCTCGTGCTCACCGACGTGATGATGCCGCGGATGGCCGGCTTCGAGCTGCTCACCGCACTCCAGGAGGACCCGGCCACCGTGGGGGTTCCGGTGGTGATGCTGTCCGCCCGCGCCGGCGACGAGGGCGTTCTGGAGGGGCTGGACCGGGGCGCCGACGACTACCTGATCAAGCCGTTCGCCGCGCGTGAGCTGCGGGCCCGGGTGCGCGCCAACCTGGAGCTGGACCGGGCGCGCCGGGTCCGTCGGCAGCTCGAGCGCAGCCGCACCCTGCTCGATCAGGCCCAGCGGCTGGCCCAGGTCGGCAGCTGGGAGATCAACCTGCGCACCGGCATGGTCGACTTCTCCGAGGAGTTCCTGCGGATCGCCGGCCGCAGCGCCGAGGAGATGGCGAGGCTGCGCTACCCGGGGCTCATCGAGGACCTGGTGCACCCCGATGACGTTCCCGCGGTCACCCAGGCGCTGGACGTCGGCTTCGAGGGCCGGCCGATCCTCTACGACGTCCGCCTGTTGCGCCCGGACGGTGGCAGCGTGCTGGTCAGCGTGAAGGGCGAGGTGGTCTGGGACCTGCAGGGCCACCCCGAGGCCATCCGGGGCTCGGTGCAGGACATCACCGAGAGGCGGGCCGCGGAAGAGGCGCTCGCCATCGCCACCGCGAACGCGGAGGCCGCCGCGCGCGAGCACAGCATCGCCGACCAGCTGCAGCGCAGCCTGCTGCCCGAGGTGTCCTTCGACCTCGAGCACCTGGAGGTGGCCACCTTCTACCGCGCCGGCGTGGAGGGCACCCAGGTCGGCGGCGACTGGTACGACGTGATCGAGCTCGGCGCGGGCCGCACCGCCCTGGTGGTCGGCGACGTGATGGGTCGCGGGGTCAAGGCCGCGGCGGTGATGGGTCAGCTGCGCACCGCCACGCGTGCCTACGCCCGGCTGGACCTGCCGCCGGCCGACGTGCTGGAGTACCTCGACGGCATCGTGCGCGAGCTGGAGGAGAACCAGATCGTCACCTGCCTCTACGCGGTGTTCGACCCCGCCGACCGGACCCTCAGGCTGGCCAACGCCGGGCACCTGCCGCCGATCCTGGTGAGCGCAACCGGGGAGACCCGGGTGCTGTCCGGCCACGAGGACCCGCCGCTGGGCGCCGGTCCCTTCAACCTCACCCAGCGCGACATCCGGCTCGAGGCCGGCGACCTCGCCGTGCTCTACACCGACGGGCTGGTGGAGCGCCGCGGCGAGGACCTGGAGCGTGGCATCGAGGCGCTGGCCGAGCTGGCCGGCCGGGTTCCCGCCCGGACCGTGGACATCCCGGAGTACCTCGTGCAGACCCTGCTCCCCGACGGGCCGGACGACGACGTGGCGGTGCTGGTGGCGCGGGTCGACCCGACCGAGGAGGACCAGGCGCTGATCCACCGGTTCGAGTCGACCGAGAGCGCGGTGCTCCAGGCTCGGCACCTGGTCGGCACGCACCTGGCCGGCCGGGTGCTGCCCCGCTCCCTGGCGGAGGACGCCGTGCTGGCCACCAGCGAGCTGGTCACCAACGCGGTGCTGCACGGCACCGGCCCGCTCGAGCTGAGGCTGCGCACTCACGGGACCGAGGTGCTCGTGGAGGTGCTGGACCGGGCCACCTTCCACCCCCGCAAGCTGCGTCCTTCCGCCGACGACGAGCACGGCCGGGGGCTGCAGATCGTCGCGGCGCTGGCCGACCGGTGGGGCACCCGGGGCACCGAGGACGGCAAGTCCGTGTGGTGCGTGCTGTCCGCGCGCTGATCCACCCCGGACGCGGCCGGCGGCGGGGACCTTGGACCCTGGCCCTTCGGGGCCGGCCGACCGAGGCTGGCCAGGTGAGCGAACGCACCGCGGCGCCGGTGAGCGCCCCTGCAGCGACCTCGTCGGTGGTCTGGTTCGCCGACCTGTCCCGGGTCGACGTGCCCCGGGCCGGCGGCAAGGGCGCGAACCTCGGCGAGCTGACCAGGGCCGGGCTGCCGGTGCCGCCCGGGTTCGTGGTCACGGCCGAGGCCTACCTGTCCGCCATGGAGCTGGGTGGGGTGCGCACCGAGCTCCTGGCGATCGCGGACGCCGTTGACGTCGACTCGCCCGCCGCGTTGACCGAGGCGGCCGACCGGCTGCAGGCGCTGGTCCGCTCCGCCGGACTGCCCGAGCAGCTGCGACGGTCGGTGCTGGAGGCCTATCACCAGATGGGCGAGCCGCGCGTCGCCGTACGCTCCTCCGCCACCGCCGAGGACACCGCGTCGAGCTCGTTCGCCGGCATGAACCAGACGTTCACCAACGTGACCGGCCCGACGGAGCTGGCCGCCGGGATCGTCGACTGCTGGGCCTCGTTGTGGAGCCCCCGGGTCGTCGCCTACCGGGCCGCGCAGGGGTTGGCCCAGGAACCGGCCATCGCGGTCGTCGTCCAGCAGATGGTGGACTCCGAGACGGCCGGGGTGATGTTCACCGTCGACCCGTCCACCGGTGACCGGGACAGGATCGTGATCGAGGCGGCGTTCGGGCTCGGCGAGGTGGTCGTCGGAGGACAGGTCGAGCCGGACACCTACGAGCTGTCGAAGACGAGCGGGCGGGTCGAGCACGTGCACCTCGGCACGAAGGCGGAGATGCTGGCCCGCGGCCCGGACGGGCACGACCTCCGTCGGTCCGTGCCCGAGGAGGACCGGGCCCGCCGGGTGCTCGACGACGGTGTGCTGCTCGAGCTGGCCGGCCTGGCCGGCCGGATCGAGGAGCACTACGGCGCACCCCAGGACGTCGAGTTCGCCCGGGCCGCCGGCCGGACCTGGATCGTCCAGTCCCGGCCGATCACCACCTTGGCCGAGGCACCGGCGCCCTCTCCGGACGCGGAGGGGACGGTGCTGGTCACCGGTCTGGCGGCCGCTCCGGGCGTCGTGTCCGGCCCGGTGCGGATCCTGCGGAGCACCGCGGACGCGCCGCGGCTCCAGCAGGGCGACGTACTGGTGGCCAGCATGACCAGCCCGGACTGGGTGCCCACCATGCGCCGGGCTGCCGCGCTGGTCACCGACCGGGGCGGGGTCACCTGCCACGCCGCGATCGTCGGCCGCGAGCTGCACCTGCCGACCGTGGTCGCCACCCGGACGGCCACCACCGTGCTGCGGGACGGGGAGATCGTCACCGTCGACGGCGCCAAGGGCGTCGTCCGCGCCGGAGCCGCGCCGAACATCCCGGAGCAGCGGCAGCCGGCCACCGCCGCCTCGGCCGAGCCGCCCACCCGGCCGGCCGCGGAGCCGACGGGGACCCTGCTCTACGTCAACCTGGCCATCGCCGACCACGCCGAGGCGGTCGCCGCCCAACCGGTCGACGGGGTGGGGCTGCTGCGCGCGGAGTTCATGATCACCGACGCGCTGGGCGGGGAGCATCCCAAGCATCTGCTCGCCACCGGCCGTCGCCAGGAGTTCGTGGAGAAGATGGCCGCCTCCGTGCTGCGGATCACCCGGGCGTTCGCGCCGCGGCCGGTGGTCTACCGGGCGGTGGACTTCCGCACCAACGAGTTCCAGAACCTGGCCGGCGGACACGAGTTCGAGCCGCAGGAGGCGAACCCGATGATCGGCTACCGGGGCGCCTACCGCTACATCCGCGACCCGGAGATCTTCGCCCTCGACCTCGACGTGCTGGCGCAGGTCCGCGAGGAGACCCCGAACCTGCACCTGATGATCCCGTTCGTCCGCACCCGCTGGGAGCTGGAGGCGTGCCTGGAGGCGGTCGACCAGCACCCGCTGGGCCGGCAGCGCGGGCTGCACCGTTGGGTGATGGCCGAGGTGCCCTCGGTGGCCTACCGGATCCCGGAGTACGCCGCGCTCGGCGTCGACGGGGTCTCCATCGGCTCCAACGACCTCACCCAGCTGGTGCTCGGCGTCGACCGGGACTCCGAGATCTGCGCCGAGCTGTTCGACGAGTCCGACGCCGCCGTGCTGGACACCATCCGCCGGATCGTCGAGGCGAGCACGGCGGCCGGGATCACCTCGTCGCTGTGCGGGCAGGCACCCTCCAACCGGCCGGAGTTCGCGGAGTTCCTGGTGCGAGCCGGGATCACCTCGATCTCGGTGAACCCCGACGCCGTGGACCGGGCCCGGCAGGTGGTGGCTCGCGCCGAGCGGCGGATGCTGCTGGACCACGTGCGCGGCTCCTGACCGCGGGGCAGAGTCAGCGGTGCGGCATCGGCTGACCCGGCTGCACGGGACCGATCCGGAACGGGCGCATCATCTCGTCGTCCTCGTGCTCGACGATGTGGCAGTGCCACACGAACTGGCCGGCGGTGTCGAAGTCCGCGCGCACGCGGGTCACGTGGCCGGGAAGCGCCGTGACCGTGTCCTTGAGTCCCCGCTCGTGAGGTTCTGGCGGCAGCACCGGCCCGAGGAGCCGGAAAGGCTGCACGACAGATCCGTCCGCGTGCACGGCCAGCCGCTGGCGGTTCACCACCTGGAATGCCGTCTCGTGGATGTGGATGGGATGCGCGTCGACGGTGGCGTTGTAGAGCTCCCAGATCTCGGCGGAGCCGACCGCGGGGTTCTCCGTGACCGGGTCCATCCACCGCTTCTTCACCGCGACCCCGCGCCGAACCAGGCCGAGCAGCACGGCGGTCGGCCCTTCCACCGGCCCCTGCGGGGTCTGCCCGGTGGACGCCTCCTCCAGCAGCGCCAGTCGGCGCCTGCGGGCCACCGGGTGCTGCGGTTCGAGGGCGGGCAGGCGGAGGAAGCGGGGAGGGGTGGTCCGGTCGGGGCGTGATGCGGGCACCACCCGGAACTGCATCACCTGCCCCGTGGTCTGTGGATCGGCCGGGGCGAAGTCGACGCCCGGGTCGCCGCCGGGGTACGGCGCGTCCGGGCCGACGTTGCGGAGGACGTGCCGGCCCGGCGGGACCTGACCGAAGTCCACGATCAGGTCAGCCCGCTCCGCCGGCCCCATGGGAAGCCGGCTGTGGACCCCCGCGGCGGTCAGGCTCACCGGTCTGTCGACAAAGCCACCTTCGTTGCCGATCAGCCACACCTTCACTCCCGGGATCCGGGAGAAGTCCAGGACCAGGAAGCGCGACTGGCAGCCGTTGAGCACCCGGAACCGGTAGCGGCGCCGTTCCACGGTCTGGAACGGCCAGGTGTTGCCGTTGACGACGATCGTGTTTCCGAAGAACTCCGGGTTCCAGATCGGTGAGAACGGCCCGTCGGGGATGTACGGCGCGGTGACCTGGTCGAAGAACGCGCGGGCATCCGGGTAGAACAGAGAGCCGTCAGCGTTGAACGCTCGATCCTGGATCGCGAGCGGAATCTCCCGGTAGTGCCTCGTGGCCGGGAACCGGTCCCCGGCTCGTGGCGCCGGACCGGGCAGCACGGCGCGTCGGCCGGTTCGCCGGACGCGTACGACGTCCGAGGGGCCCCCGCGGACGATGAAGAAGCCGGCGGGTCCGGCATAGACGTTGAGCCGGGTGATCCCGAGCGCGTGGTCGTGGTACCACGTCGTCGCCGCGCGAAACGAGTTCGGGTACTCGAACGTCGCCGACCCCGGCTCCCACCTCACGCCGAACTTCCCGCCGGCCTTGCGCCGGAAGAAGTCGTACCAGGTGCCGACACGGGCGTAGCCGGGCGGGAGGTCCTTGGCGTCGGGCAGGTACCACGCCTCGGTGTAGCCGTCGCTCTCGTCGCCGACGTTCACCGCCCCGTGCACGTGCGTCACGATCGGTACCGGGCCGGTGTAGCGGTCCGGTGTGCTGGTGAAGCTCGGCCGGGTGTCGCGCTCCGTGGTCCCACCCGGGGGATTGGCCCAGTGCAGCGTCGGATCGACCGGCAGAAGGTGCGGCAGGAAGTGGCCGGAGGCGTCGAAGAGCTCGTTGATCCACTTGACCCGGACGGGTCGACCCCACCGCGCCTCGATGGTCAGGGAGGGCGCGTGGTGCAGCAGCAGACCGCCGGGCTCGGCCTTCACCGCGCCGTACCCCCAGACCGTGGTCGGCGGCATGCCCTCGGGAAGGATCTGCTGCTGGAACTGGCGCATCGAGATGTCGTAGGAGTCGACACCCCTACCGTTGCCACCGACGACCGTGCCTGCCCGCGGCATCACCGGCGGGACGAGCAGCGCGGTCCGGAACTTGGCGATCCGGGCGGGGTCCAGAGTGTCGCCCGGCACCGCTGCGACGGCTCTGACGACGCCGCCCGGCAGCCGGGTGACGAGGACGAACCCGAGACCCGCGCCCCCGGCCGCTCTGATGAAGCTGCGGCGGCTGACGCCGGCCGGACCGATGTCTCTGTCCGCCATGTCCCACCTCCGGGCCCGTGCGGCATCCTCCACGGTCATGCTGGCACCGCGGGTGGTCAGGTGCCTCCCCCAAAGGGCGCAGGTGGACCCGGTCAGGCAGCCAGGGCCTCCAGCCGGTGGATCATCGAGATGCTCGGGAAGGACGACTCCCGGATGCCGCGCAGCAGGACCTCGGCGTACCGCTGCACGTACCGCGGCGTGAGGAGTCCCTCGATGGTGTCCAACATCGTCGAGGACGGGTAGCCGTCCTCCTCGACCTTGTCCAGCAGCGCCTCCAACAGCGCCGCCCGGGTGTCGAAGTCCTCGTCCGGCATGGGCCCTCCTCCTTCTACAGCCTTCGATTGCTGGACCGGGCAGATTACCTCGTGGGGGCCCGGTCAAACCTGTCGTTGCCGGCTCGGTTCGAGCGCGTTGCTTGTCACCAGTGGGACGTGCTCAGCGGTCGGAGGCGGCGTCGTGCACGTCGACCACGCCTGGGATCGGCGTGGTGTTCTGGAACTGGTCGGCCATCGCGTCCACCCCGCGCTGCGGGTGCGCCTCGGGCAGCAGGCTCTGCCGCTCCTCGTGCTTCTTGGCGGTGTCGAGCTCCATCGTGCGGTCCCGGTCGGCCTTGAGCTTCTCGTCGCACTCACCCTCGCGGTTGAAGGACCACATCAGCTTCGGGTCGCCGAGCGGTACGGCGTGACCGGGATGACCGTCGTGACGGCCGCTGTGCCAGGTGTGCCAGGTCTTGCCGTAGGAGTTCATCAGCCGCTTCAAGAACGCCTTCTCCGCGACGTCGGGGAGACCGGGCGCGGCGAGCTGGCCGGAGAGGATCTCGAAGTTGTGCGGGTGCCAGTACGCCTTCTCCTCCTCCGGCAGCTCGCCGAACAGCCGCTCGGAGACGATGTACTCGATGCCGATCAGGTTGGCGTGCTTGGTGTTCCCGTCGAACAGCACGCACTGGATCAGGTCGTCGTTGACGACCTGGCAGTAGTGGTGCGCCTCCATCTGCGAGCGTGGCTCGTTCTTCGGGCAGTGGAAGCCGACCACGTAGACGCTGAACCCCTTCAGCGGGGTCATCTCCTGGAGCAGGTTCGCGCCCTGCTCCAGGGTCGCGAGCCAGGATCCCTTGCCGCGGCCCGCGGGCCGCACCGGGCTGAGCCGCTCCTTGATGGCGGGGTTCATCGGGTCTCCTCCTCAGCGTGGGGCCGGTCCGCAGGGTCAGGAGCGGCTCTTGCGCGTCTCCCGCCGGTTCTCCTTCTCGATCGCGTCCACGAGCTGCTTCTTGGTCATCTTCGAGCGACCGCTGATGCCCAGCTCCTTGGCCACGTCGTAGAGGTGGCTCTTGGACGCGTTGGCGTCCACGCCCTCGGCGGTCTTCCCGCCGCGCCGGGCGGCTGCGCCGCCCTTCTCGCTCTGCTTGTCGGAGGGGCCTTTGTCGGCCTTGCCCTCCCAGTGGTCGCCGACCTTCTCGTAGCTGTGCTTGAGCGCGCCGTAGGCGGTGCGGTGCGCTCGCTCGCCTTCGCCGTACTCCTGCACTGCGTGGTCGTGGGCCTTGCCCCAGGTCCGCTGCGCCTTCTTCGGCGAGCGCTGCACGGTCGAGGGCATTTCCTTCTTGGCAGGCATGTTGCACCTCCTGGGCTCCGTTGGCGGGCCGGTACCCCACTGCCCGACGGTCTATGCAGCGTGCCGCGCCGACCTGCCGGTCTCGATGGTGGCCGTCGACGCGGCGGCGCCCAGTGCCAGCGCACCCAGCGACCAGGGCAGCCCCTGGGTGCGCAGTCCGACCGCACCGTCCAGGGACAGGCTGCCGGGGCCTTCCTCGGCCAACGCGAGCAGCGCGGCGATGAGCACCAGGTTGTACTCGTAGCCGCCCTTGGTGTTCCAGGGGCCGTTGGCCAGGTGCACCTTCTGGATGGCGGTGATCATCGTGCCGATCAACGCGGAGCTGGCCAGCGGGGTGAGCAGCCCGGCAGCGAGCAGCGCGCCGCCTGCGGTCTCGCTCACACCGGCGGCGACCGCGTGCCGGCGGGGCGGGTGCATGTCCAGGGACTCCATCATCCCGGTGGTGCCGTCGATCCCGGGGCCACCGAACCAGCCCTTCAGCTTCTGGGTGCCGTGTCCGATGAACAGGCCGCCGATGACCAGGCGAGCAACCAGACGGGCGAACTTCATGTGAGGCATTCCTTCCGTGTGGGTTCGCAGGGACATGTACCCGTCCGTCCGCGCGGTAACCCGATCGGGTGGCGCGCCCTTCCCGGGTCAGGGTCCCGCGTCAGGCTCCCCACCCGGGTGCATCGCGTTCGCGCGCCGGCGTTCCCGCATCAGGGCAGCCGCACGTGCCGGGGGCCGAGGTCGTCCACGGTCCGGGTGCCCAGCAGCGCCATGGTGCGACGTACCTCCTCGGCCAGGATGTCCGCCGCGCGCTGCACGCCCCGCTCCCCACCGGCCATCAGCCCGTACAGGTAGGCCCGGCCGACCAGCACCGCCTTGGCGCCCAGCGCCAGCGCGGCCACGATGTCGCCGCCGTTCATCACGCCGGTGTCCAGCAGCACCTCGGTGCGGTCCCCCACCGCCTCGACGACCTCCGGCAGAATCCGCAACGGCACCGGCGCCCGGTCGAGCTGCCGGCCGCCGTGGTTGGACAGCACCAGCGCGTCGGCCCCCGCGTCGGCGACCGCCTCGGCGTCGTGCAGGGTCTGGATCCCCTTGATCACCAGCGGCCCGTCCCACCGGGAACGGATCCACTCCAGGTCGGCCATCGTCATGGTCGGGTCGAACAGCGCGTCGATCATCTCCGCGACCGTGCCCTCCCAGGAGGTCAGGGAGGCGAACTCCAGCGGCCGCGTGGTCAGCAGGTTGCCCCACCAGGCCGGATGCGCGGCGAGGTCGAGCACGGTCCTGGCCGTCAGGGCCGGCGGGATCGAGAAGCCGTTGCGCACGTCGCGCAGCCGGGCCCCGGCGATCGGCACGTCCACGGTCAGCACCAGCGCCTCGTAGCCGGCGGCCCGGGCGCGAGACATCAGGTCGTCGGCGGCCGCCCGGTCGCGCCAGACGTAGAGCTGGAACCACTTGCGTGCCTTGGGTGCCGCGGCCGCCACGTCCTCGATGGAGGTGGTGCCCATCGTGGACAGCGCGTACGGGATGCCGGCCCGTTCGGCAACCCGGACCACAGCGGCCTCGCCCTCGTGCTGCATCATCCGGGTGAAGCCGGTCGGCGCGAAGCAGAACGGCAGCTCGGAGCGGGTCCTCAGCACGGTGGTCGAGGTGTCGATGTCCGCCACGTCGGTGAGGATCTGCGGGCGGAGCTCCAGCGCGGCGAACAGCTCCCGGGCCCGGCGCAGGCTGACCTCGGCCTCGGCCGCCCCGTCGGTGTAGTCGAAGACCGGTCGTGGAGTGCGGCGCCGCGCCACCCGGCGCAGGTCCTCGATCGTCAGGGCTCGGTCCAGCCGCCGCTGCGTCGGGTTGGGCTGCCACGGACGCGGGCGCAGCAGCGGTTTCAGCTCCGACCACTTCGGCAGCTGCCGGTCGGTCGAGCGCTCACTCATCGGCCACCTCCTCGCCTGTCCGGCCACCCTAACCAGGCGCGGGGAGCCGACCGGTCCGGGCACCGCAGCGCCTGCTCCGGAGGGCGCGCCGACCGGAAGGGGTAGCGGGAGTGGCGCCATCGCACCGTCGCCCGCGCGCCCCCGGACGAGGCGGTCAGGACGAGGCGATCCCGGCCGGCACGGACGCCGGCACCGGGACCTCGAGGACAGCAGCGTCGACGAGGAACCGGTGACGGCACCGCGCGATCCAGTTGAGATCGAGGGCTTTCCGGGGCCTCCCGTCGTTACGGGCGGGAGGTCCCGGAAAGAAGAACGGCGAGGAACCTATCCTCTCGGATGGTTTCCTCGCCGATGATCTGGAGCGAGTTGTCAGCTTGTCGGACCTGGGACCCCGACAGGCGTTCGCATGACCCCCCGTGCCTAGAGATCCCCCCCACGTCGCTGCTCGGGAAGCATCCCGGTCAGCAGATCGCGCACTTCGGACTCGCGATAACGGCGATGTCCCCCAAGAGTCCGGATCGAGCTCAGCTTGCCGGCCTTGGCCCACCGGGTGACCGTCTTCGGGTCGACCCGGAACATGGCCGCAACCTCTGCAGGCGTGAGCAGCGGTTCGGACTCAGGCGGTCGCGTGTTCATAGCGACCCTCCCTCACTGTAGATACCCACCGATGTGCGAACAGATGGCCTGGACGCACATCCCCTTTCCAGTGTGTCATGTTCGAGACTACCGGGACAGAAATTGGCGACAATGGCCTATATGAGTCACTAACCGGCTGGACTAGTCATTTCGGACAGGATTTGTGGCTCGACCGGTGGACGGATCGCCTTTCTCGTGGCACGTCCGGGCCCGGGCGGACCGCGGCAGAATAGCCCCTCTAGGACGGTCGGGAACGGTCTTCGTACTCTGTGAGCTAGCGCTCAGCCACCCCGTGGGCGCCCCGACCACGCCCGCACATCCCGCGGGCCCGAACGGAAGGCCACCACCGTGACCGACAGCAACGCCGGTGGCCCGGGCGTCTTCGCCCAGGCCACCGGCCATGAGCAGGTCGTGTTCTGCCACGACGAGCCGACCGGACTGCGCGCCATCATCGCCGTCTACTCCACCGCCCTCGGCCCGGCCCTCGGCGGCACCCGCTTCTACCCCTACGCCAGCGAGCAGGACGCGCTCGCCGACGTGCTGAACCTGTCGAAGGGGATGGCGTACAAGGCCGCGCTCGCCGGGCTGGACCTCGGCGGCGGGAAGGCGGTGATCCTTGGCGACCCGGCCACGATCAAGACCGAGGCGCTGCTGCGTGCCTACGGACGGTTCGTGCAGTCGCTGAACGGCCGCTACTACACCGCCTGCGACGTCGGCACGTTCTCCTCGGACATGGACCAGATCGCCCGGGAGTGCTCGTTCGTGACCGGCCGCAGCGCCGCGCACGGCGGCGCCGGGGACTCCTCGGTGCTTACCGCGTACGGCGTCTTCGAGGGGATGCGCGCGGCCGCGGAGGTGACCTGGGGCGCGCCCACACTGCACGGCCGCACCGTCGGTGTCGCGGGGGTCGGCAAGGTCGGGCATCACCTGGTCACCCACCTCATCGAGGACGGCGCCACCGTGGTCGTCACCGACGTCGACCCCGGCGCGGTGGCGCGCGTGCAGGCCGACCACCCCGAGGTGCGGGTGGCCGCGGACGCCGGGGCGCTGGTGGCCGACCCGCTCGACGTATACGCGCCCTGCGCGCTCGGTGGCGCGCTCGACGACGAGGTGGTGCAGACCCTGCACGCCAAGATCGTGTGCGGGGCGGCGAACAACCAGCTCGCCCACGACGGGATCGAGAAGCAGCTCGAGGACCGCGGCATCCTCTACGCGCCCGACTACCTCGTGAACGCCGGCGGGCTGATCCAGGTCGCCGACGAGCTCGAAGGGTTCTCCTTCGACCGGGCCAAGGCCCGGGCCGCGAAGATCTTCGACACCGCGCACCGGGTGTTCGCGCTGGCCGCGGACGAGGGCGTGCCCCCGGCGGTGGCCGCCGACCGGCTCGCCGAGCGGCGGATGACCGAGGTGGGCCGCCTGCGCAGCATCTGGCTGCGATAGGTAGACCGCTGGTCGGGCCAACCCGGACGGGCTGGCCCGACCGGGTGGCAACGCGGGCTCAGGAGTGGCTCAGTCGCTCCGGGACCGGGAGTAGTCCGCCCACTTGTCGTACTCGTCGTACTCAGCATCGTCGTGGGACTGCTCGGAGTCCTGGTCGCCATGCAGCTCACGCGCCAGCGCGCCGAAGTCCGTCTCGTGGGAGCGGTACTTCAGGTCACGGGCAACCTTGGTCTGCTTGGCCTTCGCACGGCCGCGCCCCATAGGGTCGACCCCCTCGCACACTTGGCCGGAGTCACGTCTGCTCCTCCCACGACCTCAGGTCCGATGGTCGCGGAGAAGGGGCACACGCGCGTCCGGTCTCTCCTCTAGTTTCTCGTGGCATCAACGGTACCCGCCCCTCGGCTGTTCCCGCACATCCGGGCCGACGATTTGCGCGAAGTCCGCCGGTTCACCACCCCGGATGACGGCCGACCAGGGTCACCGAGCCGCCCGGCCGGTCCGCGTCGGCCACCACCACCCGTCCGGCGGCCCAGGCCCGGACGCCGTGACCCTCCAGCATCGCGACCACCCGGTCGACGTCCTCGGGGTCGACCACCGCGGCCATCCCGACACCACAGTTCAGGGTGCGCTCGAGGTCGGCCTGTGCCACGGACCCGACCCGGCGCACCACGTCGAAGACCGGCTGCGGGGTCCAGGTGCCCCGGTCGACCTCGGCGGCCAGCTCCACCGGCAGCACCCGGGACAGGTTCTCGGCCAGCCCGCCGCCGGTGATGTGGCTCATCGCGTGGGTGCGGGTGCGCCGCGCCAGGTCCAGGCAGGCCTTGGCGTAGATCGAGGTCGGTTCCAGCAGCTCCTCGCCGAGGGTGCGGCCGAGCTCGGGCACCTCGCGGTCCAGGCCCCAGCCGGCGCCGCCCATGGACGCCGGGCCGAGCAGCACGTGCCGCACCAGGGAGTAGCCGTTGGAGTGCAGGCCGGCCGACGCCATCGCCACCACCACGTCACCAGGGCGGACCCGGCCGGGACCCAGCACGTCGCTGCCCTCCACCACGCCTGTGGTGGAGCCGGCCACGTCGTACTCGTCGGGGTCGAGCAGTCCCGGATGCTCGGCGGTCTCACCGCCCAGGAGCGCGCAGCCGGCCTGCACGCAGCCCTCGGCGATGCCCTGCACGATCGCAGCGACCCGCTCCGGCACCACCCGGCCGGTGGCGATGTAGTCGGTGAGGAACAGCGGCTCGGCGCCGCAGACCACCAGGTCGTCGACCAGCATGCCCACCAGGTCGATACCGATGGTGTCGTGCTTGTCCAGGGCCTGGGCGATGGCGACCTTGGTGCCCACGCCGTCCGCGGAGGTGGCCAGCAGCGGCTGTTCGTACCTCTTGAGCGCGCTGGCGTCGAACAGGCCGGCGAACCCGCCGATGCCACCGATCACCTCCGGCCGCCGGGCGCGCTCCACCCAGACCTTCATCAGCTCGACGGCCTTCTCGCCGGCGTCGATGGAGACCCCGGCCGCCTCGTAGGTGCTCATGGCCGTTCCAGGGCGTCCCCGGCGCCGCCGCCGAGGCTCAGCGGGGTGGCCAGCCCGGCCGTCTCCAGCAGGTGCTTGCCCAGGTGCTCCGGCTCGGGCAGCGGCACCGGGTAGAGCCCGTCGAAGCAGGCCCGGCACAGGCTGTCCTTGGCCACCCCGGTCGCCTCGACCAGCGAGTCCAGCGAGATGTAGCCCAGCGAGTCGGCGTCGATGGAGCGGCAGATCTCTTCGCTGCTCAGCCCGTTGGCGATCAGCTCGGCCCGGCTGGCGAAGTCGATGCCGTAGAAGCACGGCCACTTCACCGGGGGGCTGGAGATGCGCACGTGCACCTCCCGGGCGCCGGCCTCGCGCAGCATCCGCACCAGCGCGCGCTGGGTGTTGCCGCGCACGATCGAGTCGTCGACCACGACAAGCCGCTTGCCCTCGATCACGTCGCGCAGCGGGTTCAGCTTCAGCCGGATCCCGAGCTGCCGGATGGTCTGCGACGGCTGGATGAAGGTGCGTCCGACGTAGGAGTTCTTCACCAGGCCGGAGCCGTACGGGATGCCGGACTCCTCGGCGTACCCGATGGCAGCGGGCGTGCCCGACTCGGGGACCGGGATCACCAGGTCCGCCTCGGCAGGGAACTCGCGGGCCAGCCGTCGGCCGATCTCGACGCGCACGCTGTGCACCCGATGGTCGTTCATCATGGTGTCCGGGCGGGCCAGGTAGACGAACTCGAACAGGCAGTGCTTCGGCGCCGGCTCGGCGAACCGGCGGCTGCGCAGGCCGTCCTCGTCGACGGCCACCAGCTCGCCGGGCTCCACCTCGCGGATGAACGAGGCGCCCACGATGTCCAGTGCGGCGGTCTCGGAGGCGATCACCCAGCCGCGCTCCAGCCGGCCGAGCACCAGCGGGCGGATGCCCTGCGGGTCGCGGGCGGCGTAGACGGTGTGCTCGTCCATCCAGACGAACGAGAACGCCCCCTGCAGCGTGGTCAGCACCGCGGCGGCGTGCTCCTCCAGGCTGGTGTCCGGGTGGTGCGCGAGCAGCGCGGTCACCAGGCTGGTGTCGTTGGTGGCCGCCGGCTGGTTGCGCATCGACAGGTCGAGCTCACCGACCGCGGCGGCCAGCTCCTGCACCCGCCCGACCAGCTCGCGGGTGTTGGTGAGGTTGCCGTTGTGGGCCAGCGCGAGCGAGCCGGTGACGGTGGGCCGGAACGTCGGCTGCGCGTTGTGCCAGGTGCTGGCCCCGGTCGTGGAGTAGCGCGCGTGGCCGATCGCCACGTGCCCCTTCAGCGACTCCAAGGTGGCCTCGTCGAAGACCTGGGAGACCAGCCCCATGTCCTTGTAGACCAGGATCTGACGGCCGTTGCCGACCGCGATGCCGGCCGACTCCTGGCCCCGGTGCTGAAGGGCGTAGAGCCCGTAGTAGGTCAGCTTCGCGACGTCCTCGCCGGGGGCCCAGACCCCGAACACCCCACAGGCGTCCTGCGGTCCGAGGTCGTGCGGGTCGAGGTCGTGGGTGAGGCGGCCGTCTCCGCGGGTCCGAGGCACCTGGCCAGTGTAGGTGCCGCCTACGCCCTCACCGATGTCGGTACTCCCACCGCGACGTCCATGTCGCGGTCGAGACCCGACATCGGTGTCATGCGAGGTTGTTCAGCAGCAGCGCCTCGGCCAGGCAGACCCGCCGGAACTCGGCGAGGTGCAGCCCCTCGTTGGCGCCGTGAGCGCGGGTGTCGGGGTCCTCCACACCGGTGACCAGCACGGCCGCGTCGGGGAAGGCGCCCTGGAACGCGGCGATGAACGGGATCGAGCCCCCCATCCCCATGTCCACCGGGTCGGTCCCGTCCCAGGCCTCCTTGAACGCCGCACGGGCGACGTCGTAGACCGGCCCGTCGGCGTCGATGACGCCGGGCTCGCCGCTCTCCCGGCCCTTGGTGACGGTGATGTGCGCCCCCCACGGCACGTGCGACTCCAGGTGGGCGACCAGCTTCTCGATCGCCGGCTCCGCGTGGTCGCCGGGGGCCAGCCGCAGCGACACCTTCGCCTTCGCCGTCGGGATCAGCGTGTTGCTGGCCTCTGCGGTGCGGGTGGAGTCCAGGCCGATGATGGAGATCGAGGGGCGGGTCCACAGCCGCTCGACGTAGGAGCCGGAGCCGATCAGCTGCACCCCGTCGAGCACCGAGGACTCGGCGCGGATCCGCTTCTCGGGGTAGTCCAGGTCGGCGGCCGGACCGGAGAGCAGGCCCGGCACCGCGACGTTGCCCTCGTCGTCGTGCAGGGTGGCCAGCAACCGCACCAGCACCATCATCGCGTCGGGCACCAGGCCGCCCCACATGCCCGAGTGCACGCCGTGCTCGAGGGTGGACACCTCGACGAAGACGTCCACGTTGCCGCGCAACGAGGTGGTCAGTGCCGGCACGCCGATGTCCCAGTTGCCGGAGTCGGCGATCACGATCACGTCCGCGGCCAGCAGGTCCTGGTGCTCGGCCAGAAACGCCGCCAGGGTCGGTGACCCGACCTCCTCCTCGCCCTCGACGAGCACGGTGACCCCGACCGGCAGAGCCCCGCCGTGCATGCGGATCGCGGCCAGGTGCGCGGCGATGCCGGCCTTGTCGTCGGCGGCGCCGCGGCCGTAGAGCCGGTCGCCGCGCTCGACCGGCTCGAACGGGTCGCTGTCCCAGCTCGCCAGGTCGCCGACGGGCTGCACGTCGTGGTGGGCGTAGAGCAGCACCGTGGGCGCACCCTCCGGTGCGGGCTTGCGGGCCACCACGGCGGGGCCGCCACCGCTGCTGGAGAGGGTCCGTACGTCGTCGAAGCCCTCCGCGCGGAACAGCTCGGCAGTCAGCTCCGCGGAGCGCCGTACGTCCTCGGCGCGGGCCGGGTCGGCACTGACCGACGGGATCCGCACCAGCCGCTCGAGGTCGGCGCGGACCGACGGCAGCACCTCCTGCAGGCGCTCGCGCAGCTGGTCGGTGCTCTTGAGGGTGTCGTCTGCCATGGACGTCACCCTAGGACCAGCGGCACGACGCGGATAATGGCGGCATGCCTGTCCGTCTGCGTCCGGCCGACCCGGCCGCGGTGGCCGCCGCCCTCGACCGTCGCCGGGAGGGTCGCGCCGCGCCCGAGGACCTGCGGCTGCTGACCAAGCACCTGCTGGCGCTGCTGGTGGCCAAAGCGCCCGGCGGCGCGGTGGAGGTGCGGGTGCCTCCGTTCGCCGTGGCTCAGTGCGTGGAGGGCACCCGGCACACGCGGGGAACCCCGCCGGCGGTGGTGGAGACCGATCCCGAGACCTGGGTCGACCTCGCGGTCGGCGACCTGGACTGGCCGGAGGCCGAGGGAAGCGGCCGGCTCAGCGCCTCCGGGGAGCGGTCCGACCTCAGCGGGTTGCTCCCGCTGCTGTAGCGGGCCGGAGTGGCTCAGAGCTCGCCGAGCAGCGGCGCCAGCCGGCGCAGCTCCTCCAGGTGCGCGTCGGTGAGGCTGCGGATCGCCTCGCGTCCCTTGCCGGTGAGCACCAGGCGCACCCGGCGACTGTCCTCCTCGTCCCGCACCCGGTGGATCAGCCCGATCGCCTGGGTTCGGTCCACCAGCTCGGTGGCTGTGTGGTGCTTCACGAACAGCATCTCCGCGACCTCGCCGATCGTCGGCCCGCCAGGTCCCCGGAAACCGCGGATCGCCAACAGCAGCTGGTGTTGCGCGTGGGTCAGCCCATGCTCCTCGGCCGCGGCCCGACTCCACTGGTCGAACCGGCGCAGGCGGGTCCGGAAGGCGAGCAGGTGCTCGTAGTCTTTGTCACTCGGCACGATGGCAGCCTAATGTGTCGTATTGCGATGTTTTTCTCGAAGGTAACGCCCCAAGTCCCTCCTGCCCGGACTGCGTCCCCCGCGACGTCCGCCACCTCGGCGATTTCTCGACCACCCCCCGGGTCGTGCTGATCACCGCGCTCGCGATCCCGATCGGCGCGGCGAGCGCCGTCATCGCCTGGGCGCTGCTGCGGCTGATCGGGGTGATCACCAACCTGGTCTTCTACCAGCGCCTGAGCACCAGCCTGGTGGCCCCGGGCGCGGTGCACCACAACCCGTTCCTGGTGCTGCTCGCGCCCGTTGCCGGCGGGCTGGTCATCGGGCTGATGGCCCGCTACGGCTCGGAGAGGATCCGCGGCCACGGGATGCCGGAGGCGATCGAGGCCATCTTGATGGGCGGCAGCAAGGTGCAGCCCCGGGTGGCGGTGCTCAAGCCGGTCTCCTCGGCGATCGCCATCGGCACCGGCGGCCCGTTCGGAGCGGAGGGGCCGATCATCATGACCGGCGGGGCCTTCGGCTCGCTGTTCGCACAGTTCCTGCACCTGACCGCGGACGAGCGCAAGACGCTGCTGGTCGCCGGCGCCACGGCGGGCATGGCAGCCACCTTCAACACTCCCTTGGCCGCTCTGGTCCTCGCCGTGGAGCTGCTGCTGTTCGAGTGGCGGCCGCGGTCGTTGGTCCCGGTGGCCGCGGCGGTCAGCGTCGCCACCGTCGTACGCCACCCGATCCTCGGCGCCGGCCCGCTGTTCCCGTCCACGGCGCCGCTGCACCTGACCCCGACCGCCATGGGACTGTGCGTGGTGTCCGGGCTCATCTCCGGCCTGCTGGCCATCGTGGCCACCGCCCTGGTGTACGCCTCGGAGGACACCTTCCGGAAGTTGCCCGTCCACTGGATGTGGTGGCCGGCCATCGGGGGACTGGTCATCGGGATCGGCGGGCTGTTCGTGCCCCAGGCGCTCGGCGTCGGCTACAACATCATCCGGATGGAGCTGACCGGCTCGATCGGCCTGGGCCTGGTCGCCGGGGTGCTCCTGGTCAAGACCCTGATCTGGTCGCTGTCGCTGGGGTCCGGCACCTCCGGCGGTGTGCTCGCCCCGATGTTCATGATCGGTGGTGCGCTCGGCTCCCTGGAGGCGCAGGTCTTCCCGCACGTGGGGGCCGGGTTCTGGGCACTGGTCGCGCTGGCCGGCGTGCTCGGCGGCGTGATGCGCTCGCCGTTCACCGGGGTGGTCTTCGCCGTCGAGCTGACCCACCAGTTCGACGCGATCCTGCCGCTGATCATCGGGGCCACCACCGCGTTCGGGCTGTCCGTGCTGCTGCTCAAGCGCTCGGTGCTGACCGAGAAGATCGCCCGCCGCGGCTACCACCTCACCCGCGAGTACGACGTGGACCCGCTCGAGGTGCTGTTCGTCAGCGAGGTGATGTCCGACGACGTGCTGGAGCTGGACGCCGAGCTGACGGTGGCCGAGGCGATGGAGGCGCTGGGGTCGCCCCTGGAGGTGGACACCGGCTGGCGGCAGCGGCTCTACCCGGTCGTGGACCCGCCCGGCCACCTGAAGGGGGTGGTGACCCGCCGGGCGCTGCTCCGCGCGAACAGCCAGGGCGACGGGAGCACCCCGCTCGAGGACCTGATGCGCGAGCCGGTCGCGGTGACGCACGGCGACCAGACGCTGCGGCACGTCGCGGTGCTGATGTCCGAGGCCGAGGTGAACCGCATGCCGGTGGTCGACCGCGACGACCCGACCGAGGTGATCGGCATCGTGTCGCTGACCCAGCTGCTCGCCGCACGGCAGCGCGACCAGCAGGAGGCCAGGGAGCGGGAGCGGGTGCTGCGGGTGCGGCTGGTCTCGCCGAATATCTGGACCCGACGGTAGCGTAAGGCGGCATGTCGTTGCGTTCGGCCCGCGCTCGCACGGGCCTGGTTGTCCTCGCCCTGCTCAGCGTGGTGCTGCTGACCACCTGCTCCGCGCAGGCCGCCGAGCGACGCTCACCAGGGTCGATCACCGGTTTCGCCTTCGACACCTCCTGCGCGCCGTCCGACGCCGCCATGGACGCCTGGCGGTCCAGCTCACCGTTCTGGGGGGTGGGGGTCTACATCGGCGGCGCCAACCGGCTCTGCAAGGACCAGCCGTACCTCGACGCGGGCTGGGTGCAACGGCAGGGCAGGCGCGGCTGGCGGGTGCTGCCGATCTGGGTGGGACCGCAGGCGTCGTGCGCCTCCGATCAGTACGCCGCCTCCATCTCAGCCAGGCGCGCGCGCGGCTACGCGGCGGCACGACGTCAGGGTCGTCGGGAGGCCGGCAGCGCCGTGCAGGCCGCGAAGGGACTGGGCTTCGCCGCGCACAGCACGCTCTGGTACGACATGGAGAACTTCGACCTGGGCCACTCCGACGACTGCCGTCGCTCGGCGCTGAGCTTTCTCTCGGCGTGGACCAGACGACTGCACCAGCTGCACTTCGTGTCCGGCGTCTACGGCCAGGCGGCGATCTGGGCCCTGGACTTCGCGGACCGGGCCTCACCCGGCTCGTACGCCCAGCCCGACCAGATCTGGTACGCGGCCAGGGGTCGCCCCACCACCTGGATCCGGCGCACCCGGGTCCGGGCCGGCAGCTGGGCCGCGCACCAGCGCGTCCACCAGTACCGGTTCAACCAGCGGGCCACCTACGGCGGGGTGCAGATCCTCATCGACCGCAGCTTCATGGACCTCGGGGACGGTTCCGTCGCGCCGTCGCCGCGCCGTACCTGCGGCGTGCGGGTGGACTTCGCCCGCTACCAGCGGCTCGGCAGCGGCGCCCGTGGCGCGCAGGTCAAGGCGGCCCAGTGCCTGCTCCGGCAGCACGGCTTCGCCCCCGGACGCATCACCGGCCGGTTCGGCCGGCGCACGGTCCGGGCGACCGGGAGCTTCCAGCGCCAGCGGCACCTGCGGGTCACCGGGCGGATGACACCCGACACGTGGACCGCGCTGCTCTCGGCGGGCGGGCGTCGGGTGCTCAAGCGGGGGTCGGTCGGAGACGCCGTACGACGCGTGCAACGGGCACTGAACGCCGCGGACGGGGATGGCCTGTCCGTCACGGGGGTGTTCGACCAGGCGACCACCGACGCGGTCGGCGGCTACCAGAAGTCGCTGGGGATGGTGACCACCGGTGTGGTCGCCGCCGACACCTGGGTGCAGCTGCAGGCCGGCGCCCGCTGACGCCTCCCGGTCCCGGTCAGGCGGTCAGCCCGGCCGGCAGGGTCGCGGTGCTGGCAGCGCGCAGCTCGCCGAGCGGGACGGAGAACTGGTCCTGCACGTCGAGCAGCGCTGCGTCGCCGCGGCCGTCGGTGACCCCGACCCGCAGGTGCGGGAAGCCGCGGGCGCTGCACATGTCGGTGAACCGGACCTCCTCCGAGCGCGGTACCGCCACGACAGCGCGGCCGGCCGACTCGGAGAACAGCGCCACGAACCGGTCGAGGCCGTCGGGGAGCCACAGCCGGGCACCGACGCCGTACCGGAGGCAGGACTCGACGACCGCCTGCGCCAGCCCGCCCTCGGACAGGTCGTGGGCGGCGTCGATGAGGCCGTCGCGGGAGGCGTTGACCAAGATGTCGGCGAGCTCCTTCTCCGCGGCCAGGTCGACCTGCGGCGGACGGCCGCCGAGGTGCCCGTGCACCACCGACGCCCACTCCGACCCGGAGAGCTCCTCGCGGGTCACACCGAGCAGGTAGATCTGCTGGCCCTCGGTGGTGAAGCCGGAGGGGGTCCGGCGGGTCACGTCGTCGATCACGCCGAGCACGGCGACCACCGGGGTGGGCAGGATGGCGGTGTCCCCGGTCTGGTTGTAGAGGCTGACGTTGCCGCCGGTGACCGGGATGCCGAGCTCGCGGCAGCCGTCCGCGAGCCCGCGGGTGGCTTCCGCGAACTGCCACATCACGGCGGGATCCTCCGGTGACCCGAAGTTGAGGCAGTCGCTGACCGCGAGCGGCCGGGCCCCGGTGGTCGCGACGTTGCGGTAGGACTCGGCGAGGGCGAGCTGCGCCCCGGAGTAGGGGTCGAGCTGGGCGTAGCGGCCGTTGCAGTCGGTGGCCAGCGCGACGCCGAGCCCGGTCTGCTCGTCGACCCGGACCATCCCGGAGTCCTCCGGCTGCGCGAGCACGGTGTTGCCCTGCACGTAGCGGTCGTACTGGTCGGTGATCCAGGACTTGTCGGCGAGGTTCGGGCTGGCCACCAGCCGTAGCAGCGTGTCGCGCAGCTGTCCGCCGGTCTGCGGGCGCGGCAGCTTCTCTGCGCCGTCGGCCTGCAGGTCGTCCTGCCAGTCCGGGCGGGCGAACGGCCGCTGGTAGGTCGGGCCCTCGTGCGCCACCGACCGCGGGGGTACGTCGACGACGGTCTCGTCGTGCCACTCGACGGTCAGCCGATCCGAGTCGTTGACCTCGCCGACCACGGTCGCCTCGACGTCCCACTTCTCACAGACCTTCAGGAACCGCTCGACGTGGGCCGGCTCGACGACGGCCATCATCCGCTCCTGCGACTCGCTCATGAGGATCTCCTCAGGGGCGAGCGTGGAGTCGCGCAGCGGCACCCGGTCCAGCCACACGTGCATGCCGCCGTCCCCGGCGGACGCGAGCTCGGAGGTGGCGCAGGACAGCCCGGCGCCGCCGAGGTCCTGGATGCCGACCACGAGATGCTCGGCGAACAGCTCGAGCGTGCACTCGATGAGCAGCTTCTCCTGGAACGGGTCGCCGACCTGCACGCTGGGACGCTTGGTGGGGCCGGTGTCCTCGAACGTCTCGCTGGCCAGCACGCTGACCCCACCGATCCCGTCGCCGCCGGTGCGGGCGCCGTACAAGATGACCTGGTTCCCGGTCCCGGACGCCTTCGCGAGGTGCAGCTGCTCGTGCCGCATCACGCCGACGCAGAGCGCGTTCACCAGCGGGTTGCCGGCGTAGCGGGCGTCGAAGACCGCCTCGCCGCCGATGTTCGGCAGCCCGAGGCAGTTGCCGTAGCCGCCGACGCCGGCGACGATCCCCGGCAGAACCCGGAGGGTGTCCGCCGCGTCCAGCGGGCCGAACCGCAGGGCGTCCATCACCGCGACCGGCCGGGCGCCCATGGCCAGGATGTCGCGGACGATGCCGCCGACCCCGGTCGCCGCGCCCTGGTAGGGCTCGACGTACGACGGGTGGTTGTGCGACTCGATCTTGAAGGTGACGGCGTACCCGTCCCCGATGTCCACCACGCCGGCGTTCTCGCCCATGCCGACCATCAGGTGCTGCTTCATCTCCGGGGTGACCTTCTCGCCGAACTGGCGCAGGTGCACCTTGGAGGACTTGTAGGAGCAGTGCTCGCTCCACATCACCGAGTACATCGCCAGCTCGCTGCCGGTGGGTCGGCGGCCGAGGATCTCGCGGATGTTCGCGTACTCGTCGGGTTTGAGCCCGAGGTCTGCCCAGGGCTGCTGGTGGTCGGGGGTGGTGGAGGCGGCCTCGACCGTGTCGAGGGCAGAGCGCTGTGTCGTCACCGAGTCGTGGCTTCCGGGTCGGTCGAGCGGAGGGGCGCGGCCAATCTATCGCGGTGCCGCGGAGCGGCGGGCACGGCCCGGGGCGGCCGGGTCGGTGATCCTCCGGGGGGGCTCAGGCGTGCTCGCGCAGCCATTCGGCGAGCACGACGGCCTGGTTGTGCTCGGTGTCCTTGGCGTCGAAGAGGAGCAGCACCTCCCGGTGTCGTGACGCCTCCAGCAGGGGCACGGCCGCGTCCGAACGTTCGTCGAGCTCGGCGCGGTAGCGCTTCCGGAACTCCTGCCACCGTTGTGGGTCGTGGCCGAACCACTTGCGCAGCTGGGTGCTCGGCGCCACGTCCTTGACCCAGTCCGCGTCGAGGTCGTTCTTGGCGAGTCCGCGGGGCCAGACCCGGTCGACGAGGAACGCCGCGCAGCCCGGCCGGCCGCCCTGTGCGACGTACTCCCTGACGCGCTGCACGCTCACCTCGCCCACGCGGCCGAGGCTACCGCCGGGAATCCCTCGACCCCCCGGGACGTTGCGGACGAACGTGACTACCTCCGTGCCGCTGTCCGTCCTCGACCTGTCCCCGATCCCCGCGGGGCGGCCGCCGTCGTCCGCGCTGCACGACACGGTCGCGCTGGCGCAGGCGGCCGAGTCGTTCGGCTACCACCGGTACTGGCTGGCCGAGCACCACAACATCCCCAGCGTCGCCAGCAGTGCGCCGATGGTGATGATCGCCACCGTCGCCGCGCACACCAGCACGATCCGGGTGGGCAGCGGCGGGATGATGCTGCCCAACCACGCCCCGCTCGCGGTGGCCGAGAGCTTCCGGGTCCTCGAAGGCCTGCACCGGGGGCGGATCGACCTCGGCATCGGCCGCGCACCCGGCACCGACCAGCTCACCGCGTTCGCCCTTCGCCGCGGCCGGGTCGAGCCCGACGACTTCCCGCAGCAGCTCGCCGAGATGCTCGCCTACGTCGACGGCTTCCCCGACGACCACCCCTTCAAGCCGCTGACCGCGATCCCCGACGACGTGCCCCTGCCGCCGCTGTGGATCCTCGGCTCCAGCCTGTACGGCGGCCAGGCGGCCGCCACGTTCGGCACCGGCTTCGCGTTCGCCGGGCACTTCGGCTCCGCCGACCCGGGCGAGGCGGTGCGGATGTACCGCGAGCGGTTCGAGCCGTCGACGCGGCTCGCGGAGCCGAGGGTCCTGCTCGGTGTGGCAGCGATCGCGGCACAGACCGCGGAACGTGCCGAGGAGCTCGCGCTCGCCAACGACCTGGCCACCTTGCGGCTGCGGCAGAACCGGCCCGGCCCGGTCCCCACGCCGGAGGAGGCTGCGGCCCACCCGTGGACCGACCAGGAGCGGGAGGCCGCTGCCGCTCGGCGCCGGTTCATCTCCGTCGGCACCCCCGAGCAGGTCCACGACGACCTGGAGCGCCGCCGTCGCGAGGCGGACGCCGACGAGCTGATCATCACCACCCAGGTGCACGACCCCGCCGAGCGGAGGCTGTCCTACGAGCTGGTCGCGAAGGCCTACTCCGCCTGACGCCGGGGCGCGCCAGGGCGTCACCCACCACCTGGTCGTCGGGCCGTTGCTGCCCCTGAGCAGGATGCCGTGAACCGCGCGGATGTCCCCCAGACGGTTGACTGTTCCCAAAGGTCGCGAACCGGTCTAGCGTGTGAAATCACCAGCCAGTCTCGGTCGGCGGGTCACCCGTCGGCCCACGCACGGGGAGAGACATGAAGCTCGGTACACCGGCGGGCACCGGCCCCTCCGCCCTCACCGCCGCCCTGACCGCCGCCCTCACCGCCGCACTGGCCGGCGCAGCCGCCGTGACAACACTGCTCGGCGCCACCACCACCTCCGCAGCCGCGAGCACCGGTACCTCGCACCGCTCGTCCCGCCCGGACCAGGCAGCTCCTCAGGCAGCCCCGCGCGACCGCTGCGTGATGGGCAGGCAGGGCCGGGTCAAGCACGTGATCTACGTGCAGTTCGACAACGTCCACCTGCGGCGGGACATGCCCCACGTGAAGTCGGACCTGCAGCAGATGCCGCACCTGCTGGGCTTCATGAAGCGCAACGGCACGCTGGTCTCCAACGACCACACGGTGCTGATCTCGCACACCGCCGGCGGCATCTTGTCGACGCTCACCGGGGCCTACCCGGACCGGCACGGCCAGACGGTCAGCAACAGCTACGCCCGCTACGAGAACGGGCAGTGGGACTTCAAGAGCTCCTTCGGCTACTGGACCGACCCGGCGGCCCCCGGCGTACCGAACATGGTGGACGCCCAGGGCACCCAGCCCCCGGCGCCCTGGGTGCCGTTCACCCGGGCCGGCTGTGATGTGGGCGCGGCGGGCATGGTCAACACCGTGCTGGAGAACACCGGCACCGGTCCCACCGGCGACATGACCAAGGTGTTCGGCGAGGGCTCCCCGCAGTGGAACGAGGCAAGGAGCGACCCGACCAAGGCGCAGGCCGACTTCGTCGGGTTCGCGGTGCACTGCGCCCGCGGCTCGTCGACGTGCGCGAAGGGGCAGCCGGACATCGCCAGCACCTGGGTCGGCTTCGCCGGCCCCGGCGTCAAGCACCTGGGCAGGGTGCACCGCATCTGGTCCGACCACACCGACGTGCGGCCGACCATGATGACCCTGCTGGGCCTGCGCGACGACTACGCCCACGACGGCCGGACCCTCGTCGAGATGCTGAACCGGCGTGCGCTGCCGCGCATCCTGTCGGGCTCGAAGTGGCGCTGGGTGGTGCTCGGCCGGGTCTACAAGCAGCTCGACGCACCGTTCGGGCGGCTCTCCCGGGCCACCCTGAAGCTCTCCACCGAGGGGCTGGCCAGCGGTTCGTCGGGCCACGACGCGGTCTACCGCCGCACCCAGCGTGAGCTGCGGGGCTGGCTGCGGCAGCGGGACCGGCTGGCGCACCGGATCCGGGGCATGCTCGAGCGGGCCGAGCGCGGTCACCGCGGCGGCGACGCGCAGGCGATCCCGGTCGCGAAGCAGGCCCGGCACCTCGTCGCGAGGGTGGAGCGCGGGGCCCGGTGACAGACGCCCCGGGAGGCCCCGTACCCACCTGGGGCCTCTCGGGGTCCAATCCCCGGGGTCCAATCCCGGGGTCCAATCCCCGGGGTCCAATCCCGGGGTCCAATCCCGGGGTCCAGGTGCAAGACGAGCCGGTGTCAGCCGACGGGCGCGAGCAGCGAGGTGAAGAAGCCGAGCCCGTCGGCGCCGGGGCCGCACAGGGTCTCCACCGCGTGCTCGGGGTGCGGCATCAGCCCGACCACGTTGCCGCGGTCGTTGGCGATTCCGGCGATGTCGCGCAGCGACCCGTTCGGGTTGAGGTCCAGGTAGCGCACCACCACCCGCCCCTCGGCCTCCAGCATGTCCAGGGTCTGCTCGTCGGCGACGTAGCTGCCTTCGCCGTTCTTCAGCACGACGGTGATCTCGGCGCCCTCGTCGTACGACGAGGTCCACGGGGTCGTGCTGCTCTCCACCCGAAGCCGCTGGTCGCGGCAGACGAACTTCTGGTGGTTGTTGCGGATCAACGCGCCCGGCAGCAGGTGGGACTCGCACAGGACCTGGAAGCCGTTGCAGATGCCGAGCACCGGCATGCCGCGCTGCGCGGCCGCGACCACCTCGGTCATCACCGGAGCGAACCGGGAGATCGCCCCGCAGCGCAGGTAGTCGCCGTAGGAGAACCCACCGGGCAGGATCACCGCCTCGACCCCGCGCAGGTCGTGGTCGCCGTGCCAGAGCGCGACCGCTTCGTGGCCGGCGAGGGTGACGGCGCGCCGGGCGTCGACGTCGTTGAGCGAGCCGGGAAAGGTGACGACGCCGACCTTCACGCCCCGGCCTCGTCCCCGTGCGGCCGGTCCGCGTGAACCCCCTCCGCGTGAACCCCTTCCACGTGAACGCTGAAGTCCTCGATCACCGGGTTGGACAGCAGCCTCTCGGCGATCTCGCGCACCTGCGCGAGCCGCTGCTCGGTGAGCTCGCCGTCCAGCTCGAGCTCGAAGCGCTTGCCCTGGCGCACGTCGCTGATGCCCTCGAAGCCCAGCCGGGGCAGGGCACCCTGCACGGCCTTGCCCTGCGGGTCGAGGATCTCCGGCTTGAGCATGACGTCGACGACGACACGGGCCACGGGGGCTCCTTCAGGAGTCGGGTCAGTGGAAGGCACCCCCAAGTCTAGGGACCGCCTCCGGTGCGACGGTCCGCAGCCCGGCCCCGGGGAGGGTCTGCCTAGCATGGCCGCGGCCCACACCGACATCCGCTCGCCGGGAGGCAGCATGGCGCACGACGACCCGCACCTGTGGCTCGAGGACGTCCTCGGCGACGAGCAGCTGGCCTGGGTCCGCGAGCAGAACGCCCGCACCGACGACAACATCCCGTTCGTGCGGAAGGCCGGAGACTGGCTCTACAACTTCTGGCAGGACGCCTCGCACGAGCTCGGCATCTGGCGACGCACGACGCTTGCGTCCTACCGCACCGACGAACCGCAGTGGGAGACCGTCCTCGACCTCGACGCGCTGTCCGCCGAGGAGGACGAGCGCTGGGTGTGGCACGGCGCGAGCCTCCTGCTCCCGGACCGCGACCGCTGCCTCGTGGCGCTGTCCCGCGGCGGCGCCGACGCCGACGTGACCCGCGAGCTGGACCTGACGGACGGCACCTGGGTCGAGGACGGGTTCGTCCGCCCGGAGGCCAAGGGCACGATGGTCTGGGCCGACCGCGACCGGGTGCTCGTGGCCACCGACTTCGGCGAGGGGTCGATGACCAGCTCCGGCTACCCGCGCGTGGTCAAGGAGTGGCACCGCGGCACCCCGATGGACGAGGCCGTCACCGTCTTCGAGGGCGAGCCCGGGGACATGGCCGTCGGGATGATGCATGACCAGACGCCGGGCTTCGAGCGCGACATGATCTACCGGTACACCAGCTTCTTCAGTCACGAGCTGTTCCTGCGCGAGGGTGCGCAGCTGAGGAAGATCGAGGCACCCGACTCCGCGGACAAGTCGGTGCACCGGGAGTGGGTGACGCTGCGGCTGCGCGCCCCCTGGACGGTCGGCGGTGCGACGTACCCGGCCGGCGCGCTGCTCGGCACCGGGCTGGACGCGTTCCTCGCCGGCGACCGGGACCTGGAGGTGCTGTTCGAGCCGACCGAGCGCTCCTCGCTCGAGGACGCGACCTGGACCCGCTCGCACCTGGTTCTCAACGTGCTCGAGGACGTGAAGAGCCGGCTGAGCGTGCTCACGCCCGGGGCGGGCGGCTGGACCCGTCAAGAGCTGCCCGGCACGCCGGAGTTCGGCACCGTCGCCGTGGGCGCGGTCGACCCCCGCGAGAGCGACGACCTGTGGCAGACCTCGTCGGACTTCCTCGCACCCACGACCCTGGCGCTGGTCTCCGACGTCGCAGCGGGGAAGGAGCCGGAACGGCTCAAGGCGGCGCCGGCGTTCTTCGACGCCTCCAGCCACGTGATCGAGCAGCACTTCGCCACCAGCGACGACGGGACCCGGGTGCCGTACTTCCTGGTGCGGCCCCACGACCTCTCGTTCGACGGGAGCGCGCCCACCCTGCTGTACGGCTACGGCGGCTTCGAGGTGTCCCTCACCCCGTCGTACTCAGGGCTCCTGGGCCGCGGCTGGCTGGCGTCCGGCGGCGTCTACGTGCTGGCGAACATCCGCGGTGGCGGCGAGTACGGCCCCCGCTGGCACGATGCGGCGCTGCGCGAGAACCGGCACCGCGCCTACGAGGACCTCGCGGCCGTCGCGCGTGACCTCGCGGACCGCAAGGTCACCACGCCTGCGCGCCTCGGCGCCATGGGCGGCAGCAACGGAGGCCTGCTGGTCGGCAACATGCTCACGACCTACCCGGACCTGTTCGGCGCGCTCGTCATCCAGGTCCCGCTGCTCGACATGCAGCGCTACCACCTGCTGCTGGCGGGGGCCTCGTGGATGGAGGAGTACGGCGACCCGGCCGATCCCGGCGACTGGGAGTTCATCCGCACCTTCTCGCCGTACCACCTGTTCGACGAGCACCGGGAGCACCCGCCGACGTTCATCTGGACGACGACCCGCGACGACAGGGTGCACCCCGGGCACGCGCGCAAGCTCGCCGCGAAGATGCTCACGGCCGGCAAGGACGTCAGGTACTACGAGAGCATCGAGGGCGGCCACGGGGCCGGCGCGACGAACGCCCAGACGGCGCACACCTACGCGCTGTCCTACCGCTTCCTCCGGGACGCCCTCTCGCGCTGAACCGCCCCGGTGTCAGGCTCCTGCCCGGCTACAGGCGGGTGCCCGTCTGACAAGCCGGGTCAGGAGAGCTCGCGCTTGAGGATCTTGCCGGTGGCGGTCATGGGCAGCGAGTCCGCGATCTCGACGATGCGCGGGTACTTGTAGCTGGCCATCTCCTTCTTGCACCACTCGATGAGCTCCTCGGAGGTGATCTTCTCGCCCTCCGCGAGGATCACGAACGCCTTGATCTCCTCGCCGTGGCTCTCGTGGGGAACTCCGACGACCGCGGCCAGCGAGACGGCGGGGTGCGTCATCAGCACCTCCTCGATCTCGCGCGGGTACACGTTGTAGCCGCCGCGAATGATCATGTCCTTGGCCCGGTCGACGATGTAGTAGAAGCCGTCCTTGTCGCGGCGGGCCAGGTCTCCGGTGCGGAACCAGCCGTCCCGCATCACCTTGGCGGTCTCCTCGGGCCGGTTGTGGTAGCCCTTCATGATGTTGTGGCCGCGGATCGCGATCTCCCCGACAGCACTGCCCTCGTCGTCCTTGATCTCGTTCCACTCCGGGTCGACGAGCTTGACCGAGATTCCCCAGACCGGCACCCCGATGGAGCCGGGCCGCGGGTCGCGTTCCGGGTCGCTGAAGGTGGCCACCGGCGCCGTCTCCGACAAGCCGTAGCCCTCGAGGATCTGCACGCCGAACCGCTGCTGGAACTGCTTGAGGATCTCCAGCGGCAGCGCAGCACCGCCCGAGACCGCCCGGCGCAGGTTGCCGGCGATCCGCTTGACGTCCACGTCCTCGCTCAGCGCGCCGAGCAGCCCCCAGTACATCGTCGGCACCCCGGCGAAGAAGGTGATCTCCTCGTCCTGCATCAACCTCAGCGCCTGTGCCGCCTCGAAGCGCGGCAGCAGCACCAGGGTGGCCCCGACGCTGAACCCGGCGTTCATGTTCACGGTCTGCCCGAAGGAGTGGAACAGCGGCAGGGTCAGCAGGTGGGTGTCGTGCTCGGTGCTGACCGTCCCGAACAGCCGGTTGCTGGTGATCGCGTTCATGACCATGTTGCTGTGCGTCAGCTCGGCGCCCTTCGGCTGCCCCGTCGTACCACTGGTGTAGAGGATCACCGCGGTGTCGGTCGCCTCGGTGGCCACCGACTCGAAGGTGGCCGGCTGGTCGGCGACCGCCTGCCCCAGGGTCTGCACGCCCTCGATCGGCGAGGCAGCGGTGGGGTCGGCGGTGACGAGGAAGAAGTGCTCGCAGTCCCCGGCCATCCCGAAGCCCGCGTTGCCGGCCTCACCCATCGGCAGCTCGGGGGTGCCCTCGAAGCAGAAGTACGCCTTGGCGTCGGAGTCGTTGAGGTGGTAGGCGATCTCGCGGCCCTTGAGCAGGACGTTGAGGGGGACGACGACGCCGCCGGCCTTGAGGATCCCGTAGTACACGATCGGGAAGTACGGCAGGTTCGGGCAGGACAGCGCCACCTTGTCCCCGGGCTCGAGGCCCCGTGACCGCAGCAGGTTCGCGACCTGGTTGGCGAACCCGTCCACCTGCGCGTAGGTCAGCCGCATGTCACCGAGCACGACGGCATCCCGGTCAGGCTGTGAGCGGGCGGAGTCCTCCAGGAACAGGGACAGGTTGAGCACGTCGTACTCCTCTCTCTCAGAAGCGTTCGCCGGTGAGCTTCTCGTAGGCGTCGATGTAGCGGGCACGGGTGCGGTCGACCACCTCGGCGGGCAGCGGCGGGGGCGGGGCGCCCGAGCCGCGGTCCCAGCCGCTGGCCGGGGAGGTGAGCCAGTTGCGGACGATCTGCTTGTCGTACGACGGCTGGGCCCGGCCGGGCTGCCACTCGTCGGCGGGCCAGAACCGGGACGAGTCGGGGGTGAGCACCTCGTCGGCGAGGACGGTCGTGCCGTCCTCGCGGGCGCCGAACTCCAGCTTGGTGTCGGCGAGCAGGATGCCGCGGTCCCGGGCGAGCGCCTCGGCGCGCCGGTAGACCGTCAGGGTCAGGTCGCGCAGCCGCTCGGCGGTCGCCGACCCGACCACGTCGACGACCGCGTCGTAGGAGACGTTCTCGTCGTGCTCACCCAGCGCCGCCTTGGTCGCCGGGGTGAACACCGGCTCGGGAAGCCTGCTGCCGTCCTCCAGGCCGCCGGGCAGCGCGATGCCGCACACCTCGCCGGTGGCCCGGTAGTCGAGCAGCCCGGAGCCGGTCAGGTAGCCGCGGGCCACGCACTCGACGGGGAACATGGCAAGGGCCTCGCAGACCACCGCGCGCCCCGCCACCTCGGCAGGCACGTCGGCCGACAGCACGTGGTTGGGCACGAGGTCGGCGAGCTGCTCGAACCACCACAGCGACATCCGGGTGAGGATCACGCCCTTGTCCGGGATCGTCGAGTCGAGCACGTGGTCGTAGGCGCTGATCCGGTCGCTGGCCACCATCAGCAGCCGCCCGTCCGGGTAGCGGTAGAGGTCGCGCACCTTGCCCGAGTGCACGTGCACAGCGCCGTCGATGGTGTCGGTCCCGGCGGCTGCACTGCTCCCCATGGGCCGATCCTACGGTGTCGACTCCTCCCGGGTCGGCCGCGAGGTCCCGCGGGACCCGGCGCCGCGGGTGGAGCATGAGCCCATGTGGAACGACCTGGTCAACCTCGGCGTGAGCGTCCCGGACAAGATCGTGCGCACCATCGTGGTGTACGTCGGACTCGCGGTGCTGCTCCGGCTCGCCGGCAAGCGGGACCTCGCCCAGCTCAACTCCTTCGACCTCGTAGTGATGCTCCTGCTGTCCAACGTGGTGCAGAACGCGGTGATCGGCCCCGACAACTCGGTGGTCGGCGGCCTGCTCGGAGCGGCCGTGCTCGTCGGGTTCAACGCGCTGATGGTCCGACTGTCCGTCCGCTCGGACCGCGCCTTCCGGGTGATGGAGGGCACGCCGACGGTGCTGGCCCGCAACGGTAGGTGGGACGTGCCCACGCTGCGCCGTCTCGGACTGCGGCAGGCCGACGTCGAGGCGGCGCTGCGGCGGCAGAACGCCAACAACATCGGGGAGGCCGAGGAGGTCACCCTCGAGCCGGGCGGCGCGGTCGTCGCCTCGGTGGCGTCCGAGTTCCAGTCACCGACGAGGGCCGACGTCGACCGCATCGCGGCCCGGGTCCGGCTGGTCGAGACCGAGACGGTCGCGCGGTTGGAGGCCAAGCTCGACGAGCTGCTGGCCCGCACCGCGGGCCGCTGAGCGACGTACACCCCGGCCGGGGCGGACGGCCGGATGGCAGTCTGTGGCCATGCCTGAGTCAGCCGAAGAGGTCTACGCCCGCGTGGTCGCCGCCGTCGGTGAGGACGGCCGGCTGCCGATGCCCCCGGTCCACGAGTGGGACATGTTCCCGTGGGAGGGGGAGATGCGACCCAAAATGGTGCAGCCACCGCTGGAGGCCGAGCAGCCGCGCGGCGGTGAGGCCGACAAGCCGTGCTGGTGCGCGCAAGGGGAGCCGCGCAACATGATCTGGCGCGACGAGCGCTGGTTCGTGCGGTCGTTCGACAAGCCAGGCGGTCTGCCGCTGATCCTGGTCCTCGCGCCGTTCGAGCACATCGACTTCGCGGACATGGACGACGAGCAGGCCGCGGAGCACGGCCAGATCAGCAACTGGCTGCACCGGATCATGGCGCACATGCCGAACATCGGCCGGGTGCACGTCTGCAAGTGGGGCGACGGCAGCGCGCACATGCACGTGTGGTTCATCGCCCGCACCGCCCGGCTGCCGCACATCGTCGGCAGCATGGCGGTGGAGTGGAACGAGATGCTGCCGCCGGTGCCGGAGGACGTGTGGCGCGCGGACCTCGAGTACGTCGCCCGGCACCTGGCCAACCACGCCGGCGAAGCACTGATCTAGCCCACGAAGTGTGAGATAGTTCGCGGCTGCAGGTATCGGTTCGAAAACCACGGGCGGCCGTCGGTAGGCTGGTTCGGATTCCAGAAGGAGCCCCCTGCCCATGAGTCTCGACACCAGCCCCGGCAGCCCGGGAAGCCATCCCGAACTGCCCGACAAGCTCGACGCCGCCGTCCTCAAGGTCGCCGGCGTCGTTGTTCTCGGTGCCATCATGTCCATCCTGGACATCACGGTCGTGAACGTCGCACTGCCGACGTTCCAGGTGGTGTTCGGGTCCCTCGCGCACCCCATCCCCTACTCCACGGTCGCGTGGACGGTCACCGGCTACACGCTCGCGCTGGCGACGGTCATCCCGCTGACCGGATGGGCCGCGGACCGGTTCGGCACCAAGCGGCTGTACATGACCGCGGTGACGCTGTTCACCGTCGGGTCCGCGCTGTGCTCGACGGCGTGGAGCATCGACGTGCTGATCGGCTTCCGCGTGCTGCAGGGCCTCGGGGGCGGCATGCTGATGCCGCTGGGCATGACCATCATGACCCGCGCGGCAGGCCCGCACCGGATGGGCCGGTTGATGGCCGTGCTGGGCGTGCCGATGCTGCTCGGCCCGATCCTCGGCCCGATCCTGGGTGGCTGGCTGATCCAGGTGGCCAGCTGGCACTGGGTGTTCTTGATCAACGTGCCGATCGGCGCGGTCGCGCTGATCTACGCCTTCGTGGTGCTCGACAAGGACAACCCCGAGCCGTCGGAGTCCTTCGACTGGCTGGGCATGCTGCTGATGTCGCCCGGGCTCGCGCTGTTCCTGTTCGGGGTGTCCTCGATCCCCGGCGAGGGCACCGTGGCGGCGCCGAAGGTCTGGGTCTCCATGCTGGTCGGGGCCGCGCTGATGGCCACCTTCGTGCTGCACTCGTTCCGCCCCGCCCACCCGCTCCTGGACCTGCGGCTGTTCAAGGACCGGAACCTGACGCTCTCGGTGATCACCATGTTCCTGTTCGCCGCTGCGTTCTTCGGCGGGCTGCTGCTGGTGCCGACCTACTTCCAGGAGGTGCGCGGAGAGTCCACCCTCAACGCCGGCCTGCTGGTGGCCCCGCAGGGCATCGGCGCGATGCTCACCATGCCGCTCGCCGGCGCGCTGGCCGACCGGCTCCCGATCGGCCGGATCGTGCCCGTCGGGCTGGTGGTGATCGTGGCCGGACTGTTCGGGCTGACCCAGGTCACCGCCACCACGCCGTACCCCGAGCTGATCGCGATGCTGTTCGTGATCGGGCTGGGCATGGGCGGCACGATGATGCCGCTGTTCACCGCTGCCCTGAAGACGCTGCGCGGCCCCCAGGTGGCCCGCGGGTCGACGCTGCTGAACATCACCCAGCAGGTGGCCAGCTCGGTCGGTGTGGCCACCATGTCGGTGATCCTCACCAACCACCTGAGCTCCTCGAAGCTGGCACTCGGGGCGATCGCCGCCCAGCACGACCCCTCCCTCATCCCGAAGCTGGGCGGACCGGCCGCGATGGCCACGGGGCTGGAGCAGGCCGCCAGCGCGTTCGCGCACACGTACTGGGTGGCCTGGGTGATGGTGGTGGTCACCCTGGTCCCGGCGCTGATGCTGCCTCGCAAGCGCATCAAGGGCGAGCGGTCGGACCAGCAGCCGGCCGCCACGACCATGGGCCACTGAGCCACACCGGTGGCTGAGGAGACGCCGAGCGGGTCCATCTCGGTCCGCGGCGCCCGCGAGCACAACCTGCGCGACGTCGACGTGGACGTGCCGCGGGACGCGTTCGTGGTGATGGCCGGCGTCTCCGGCTCCGGGAAGTCCTCGCTGGCGTTCGGCACGATCTACGCCGAGGCGCAGCTGCGCTACCTGGAGTCGGTCGCGCCGTACGCGCGGCGGCTGCTCCAGCAGGTCGGCACCCCGCAGGTGCGCGAGGTGACCGGCCTGCCCCCGGCGGTGGCGCTGCAGCAGGCGCGCGGCGTGCCGACCTCCCGCTCCACGGTCGGCACGCTGACCACGCTGTCCAACTCGTTGCGGATGCTGCTCTCGCGGGCCGGCAGCTACCCGCCGGGCGCGCCGCGGCTGGACTCGGACTCCTTCTCCCCCAACACCCCGGCCGGCGCCTGCCCGCAGTGCCACGGCCTCGGTCGGGTGCACGAGGTCACCGAGGGCTCCTTGGTGCCGGACCCGTCGCTGAGCATCCGCGAGGGCGCGATCGCTGCGTGGCCGGGCGCCTGGCAGGGCAAGAACTACCGCGACATCCTGGCCACCCTCGGCTACGCGGTCGACAAGCCGTTCCGCGACCTGCCGCAGGCCGACCGGGACTGGATCCTGCTCACCGACGAGCAGCCGGTGGTGACCGTCCAGCCGCAGCGCGAGGCGCACCGGATCCAGCGGCCCTACCAGGGCACCTACCAGAGCGCGCGGCGCTACGTGCTGCACACGCTGGCCAACACCGCGAGCGCCACGCTGCGCCGCCGGGTGCTGGAGTACGTCGAGACCCGGCCCTGCCCGCGCTGCGGCGGGACCGGACTGCGCCCGGAGGCGCTGGCGGTCACGTTCGCCGGGCACGCCATCAGCGACCTGACCGCGCTTCCGCTGACCGACCTGGCGACCGTGCTGGCCCGGGCGCTCGACGGCGCCCGGGACGTCCGGGACGTCGCCGCCTCGATCATCCCGGACGTGCTGGCCCGGCTGGAGGTGCTCACCGAGCTCGGCCTCGGCTACCTCGCCAGCAACCGGCCGACCCCGACCCTGTCCAGCGGAGAGCTGCAGCGGGTCCGGCTCGCCACCGCGCTGCGCTCCCAGCTGTTCGGAGTGGTCTACGTGCTCGACGAGCCATCGGCCGGGCTGCACCCCGCGGACACCGAACCGCTGCTCGGCGTCCTCGACCGGCTCCGCGCCGCCGGCAGCTCGCTGCTGGTCGTGGAGCACGACGTCGACGTGATCCGCCGCGCGGACTGGCTGGTCGAGGTCGGCCCGGGGGCCGGCAGCCGCGGCGGCCGGGTGCTGCACAGCGGCCCTGTCGAGGCACTCGCCGACGCACCGGAGTCGGCCACCGCGCCGTACCTGTTCCGCAGCGACCCGCCGAGCCCACGCACCCCGCGCACCGCGACCGGCGAGCTGCGCCTGCACGGCATCACCCGCAACAACCTGCGCGACCTCGACGTGAGCCTGCCGCTCGGCGTGTTCACCGCGGTGACCGGCGTCTCCGGCTCCGGCAAGTCCACGCTGGTCACCCAGGTGCTCGCCGAGACGGTCCGCGACCACGTTGGCCAGCCTGCCGCCGGGCCGGTGGAGGAGGAGCCGCCGGAGGAAGAGGAGTACGACGACCGCCCGGGCCCGGTCCGGGCCGAGGGCCTGGACCTCGTGCACCGGTTGGTGCAGGTCGACCAGCGGCCGATCGGCCGGACCCCACGGTCCAACCTCGCGACCTACACCGGCCTGTTCGACGGGGTGCGGAAGCTGTTCGCGGCCACCGACCTGGCCAGGCAGAACGGCTGGAACGCCGGCCGGTTCTCGTTCAACGTGGCCGGCGGCCGCTGCGAGAACTGTCGCGGCGAGGGGTTCGTGGCCGTCGAGCTGCTGTTCATGCCCGGCACCTACGCGCCGTGCCCGGTGTGCCACGGGCAGCGCTACGAGCCCGAGACGCTGGAGGTGCGCTACCGCGGCCGGAACATCGCCGAGGTGCTGGCGACGACCGTCGAGGACGCGCGGGCGTTCTTCGCCGACGTCGCCCCGGTGGCCCGCAGCCTGGAGACGCTGGACGCGGTGGGGCTGGGCTACCTCACCCTCGGCCAGCCGGCGACCGAGCTGTCCGGCGGGGAGGCGCAACGGATCAAGCTCGCGTCCGAGCTGCAGCGGACCCGCCGCGGGCACACGCTGTACCTGCTCGACGAGCCGACCACCGGCCTGCACCCCGCCGACGTCGCGCTGCTGACCCGCCAGCTGCACGCCCTTGTCGACGGCGGCAGCACGGTGGTCGTGGTCGAGCACGACCTGGACGTGGTCACCGGTGCCGACCACGTCATCGACCTCGGGCCCGGTGGTGGCGCGGCGGGCGGCCTGGTGGTGGCTCAGGGCAGCCCGCGGGAGGTGGCCGCGGCCGGCACGAGCCGGACCGCGCCGTACCTCGCCCGGCGGCTCGGTCTCCGCTAGAGGATCGCGCCGGGGGTGTACGCCGCGGCATCGGGGTGCTTCGCGACGACCGCATCGACTCGTCGTACGACGGACTGCACCTGGTCGACCGCGGCACCGGTGAAGGTGATCGGCTCGGCGACCAGCGACGTGAGCCGGTCCCGGGACAGGCCGAGCCGGGAGTCGGCGGCGAGCCGGTCGAACACGTCGTTCCGGTCCTGGCCGCGGCGCATGTCCAGGGCCACCCCGACGGCAGCCTGCTTGATCGCCTCGTGCGCGGTCTCGCGGCCCACCCCGGCCCGGACGGCGGCCATCAGCACCTTGGTGGTGGCCAGGAACGGCAGGTAGCGGTCCAACTCCCGCTGCACGACCGCCGGGAACACGCCGAACTCGTCGAGCACGGTCAAGAAGGTCTGGAACAGCCCGTCGCAGGCGAAGAACGCGTCCGGCAGCGCGATCCGACGGACCACCGAGCAGGACACGTCGCCCTCGTTCCACTGGTTCCCGGCCAGCTCGCCGACCATCGACAGGTAGCCGCGCAGCACCACGGCCAGCCCGTTCACGCGTTCACAGGAGCGGGTGTTCATCTTGTGCGGCATGGCGGAGGAGCCGACCTGCCCCTCCTTGAACCCTTCGGTGACCAGCTCGTTGCCGGCCATCAGCCGGATCGTGGTGGCCAGGTTCGACGGACCGGCGGCCGTCTGCACCAGCGCGGAGAGCACGTCGAAGTCCAGGGAACGCGGGTAGACCTGGCCGACACTGGTCAGCACCCGCGCGAAGCCGAGGTGCTCGGCGACCCGGTGCTCCAGGTCGGCCAGCCGCTCGGGGGACCCGTCCAGCAGATCGAGCATGTCCTGGGCGGTGCCGACCGGGCCCTTGATCCCACGCAGCGGGTAGCGGTCGAGCAGGCACTCGAGCCGCTCGAGCGCCACGAGCATCTCGTCGGCGACGGTGGCGAACCGCTTGCCGAGCGTGGTCGCCTGCGCCGCGACGTTGTGGGAGCGGCCGGCCATCACCAGCGCCTGGTGCTCCGAGGCGAGCCGGCCGAGCCGGGCCAGCGTGGCGACCATCCGGTCCCGGACCAGCTCCAACGAGGAGCGGACCTGGAGCTGCTCGACGTTCTCGGTCAGGTCCCTCGACGTCATCCCCTTGTGGATGTGCTCGTGACCCGCCAGCGCGCAGAACTCCTCGATCCGCGCCTTCACGTCGTGCCGGGTGACCCGTTCGCGGGCTGCGATGGACTCCAGGTCGACCCGGTCGGCGACGGCCTCGTAGTCCTCGACGACGCCGTCCGGGACGTCCACGCCCAGGTCCTTCTGCGCCCTGAGCACCGCCAGCCACAGCCGCCGCTCGAGCACGATCTTGTGCTCGGGGGACCAGATCTGCACCAGGTCCGCCCCCGCGTAGCGATGGGCGAGCACGTTGGGGATGGTCATGGCTTCGCTCCTGGCTCGAACTGGCTCGGGGCCGGGGCCACAAGGTCGCACGTGCATCGAGGTGGCCCCTCCGACACCCCATTCAGGGGCCACGACGTCGCATGTGCGACGACGCTGCCCGCGCACCGCATCACTTCGTTCGCTCCTCGGCACCCACTCCGGCGGCGATGTCGGTGCGGTGGTGGGCGCCCTCGATCCGGATGCACCCGACCCCCTGGTAGGCGCGGTCGCGGGCCTCGGCGACGCTCGCGCCGGTGGCGGTCACCGCGAGCACCCGGCCGCCCGCGGTGCGCAGCCGCCCGTCCTCGTCCAGGGCGGTGCCGGCCTGCAGCACGCTCACCCCGTCGAGCCGCCCGGCGGCGGACACCCCCTCGACCAGGTCGCCCTTGCGCGGGGTGCCGGGGTAGCCGGCGGCGGACAGCACCACCGCCACTGCGGCGCCGTCATGCCACCGCGGCGGCTCCGTCTCGTGCAGCCGGCCCTCCGCCGCGGCCGCGAGCAGCCCGCCGAGCGGGGTGGCCAGCAGCGCGAGCAGCGGCTGGGTCTCCGGGTCGCCGAACCGGGCGTTGAACTCCACGACCCGCAGGCCGTTGGCGGTCAGCGCCAGCCCGGCGTAGAGCAGTCCGGCGAACGGCGTGCCGCGGCGACCCATCTCCGCGACCGTCGGCTGCAGCACCCGCTCCAGCACCTCGCCGACCAGGTCCTCGGGCGCCCAGGGCAGCGGCGCGTAGGCGCCCATGCCGCCGGTGTTCGGCCCGGCGTCGCCGTCGCCGACCCGCTTGAAGTCCTGGGCGGGCAGGAGGGGTACGACGGTGCGGCCGTCGGTGAGCGCGAAGAGCGAGACCTCGGGGCCGTCGAGGTACTCCTCGACCACCACCCGGTCACAGGCGGCCGCGTGCGCCAGCGCCTCGTCGCGGTCGGAGGTGACCACCACGCCCTTGCCGGCGGCCAGCCCGTCCGCCTTGACCACGTAAGGGGCGCCGAGCGCGTCGAGGGCGGCGGCCACCTCCTCGGCGGTGCCGCACACCAGCGCCCGGGCGGTGGGCACGCCGGCGTCGGCCATCACCTGCTTGGCGAACGCCTTGGACGCCTCCAGCCGGGCCGCCTCCTTCGACGGACCGAAGCAGCGCAGGCCCTTGGCACGCACCGCGTCGGCCACCCCGGCCACCAGCGGCGCCTCCGGCCCGACCACCACCAGGTCCACGCCGAGCCCGGCTGCGAGGTCGGCGACCGCCTCTCCGTCCCCGATATCGACCCCGGTGGCGCCCCCGTGCACGGTGGCGACCTCGGCGATGCCCGGGTTGCCGGGCGCGGCGTGCACCTCGGACACCTCCGGGTCGCGGGCCAGGGCCAGGGCGAGCGCATGCTCACGGCCCCCGCTTCCCAGGACGAGGACCTTCATCGGTCCCCCCGGCGCGGCGGGAGCGGAGCGGGCAGCGTGCTGGGGTGGGTCATCGGCGGGTCCTCAGCCCTCCCGGAGCACGACGGTCTGCTCCCGGCCCGGGCCGACCCCGATCGCCCAGAACGGGGCGCCGGACATCTCCTCCAGCGCACGCACGTAGCGCCGTGCGTTGGTGGGCAGTTCGTCGAAGGTGCGGCAGCCGGAGATGTCCTCCTTCCACCCGTCGAGGAACTCATAGACCGGCTTGGCGTGGTGGAACTCCGACTGGGTCATCGGCATCTCGTCCTGCCGCACGCCGTCGACCTCGTAGCCGACGCACACCGGGATCCTCTCCCACTCGCCGAGCACGTCGAGCTTGGTCAGGCAGAACTCGGTCAGTCCGTTCACCCGGGCCGCGTAGCGGGCCACCACCGCGTCGTACCACCCGCACCGCCGCGGCCGGCCGGTGGTGACCCCGAACTCGCCCCCGATGGTGCGCAGCCGCTCCCCGTCCTCGTCGAGCAGCTCGGTGGGGAACGGGCCGGAGCCGACCCGGGTGGTGTAGGCCTTGACCACGCCGATGACCCGGTCGATCCGGTTCGGCCCGATGCCCGCGCCGGTGCACACCCCGCCGGCGACCGGCGAGGACGAGGTGACGAACGGGTACGTGCCGTGGTCCACGTCGAGCATGGTGGCCTGCGCGCCCTCGAACAGCACGGTCCTGCCGTCGTCGAGGGCCCGGTTCAGCAGCAGGCTGGTGTCGGCGACCATCGGGCGCAGCCGGTCGGCGTAGGACAGCAGCTCCTCGACCACCTGGTCGGGCTCGATGGCGCGCCGGTTGTAGACCTTGACCAGGATCTGGTTCTTCAGGTCGAGCGCGGCCTCCACCTTCTGCCGCAGGATGCCCTCGTCGAACAGGTCGGCGACCCGGATCCCGGAGCGGCTGATCTTGTCCGCGTACGTCGGACCGATGCCGCGGCCGGTCGTGCCGATCATGTTCTTGCCGAGGAACCGCTCGGTGACCTTGTCCAGCGCGGTGTGGTACGGCGTAATCAGGTGCGCGTTGGCGGAGACCACCAACCGGGACACGTCCACTCCGCGGGAGGCGAACCGGTCGATCTCCTCGAACAGGGCGGCGAGGTCGACGACCACGCCGTTCGCGATCACCGGCGTGCAGCCGGGGGTGAGCACCCCGGTGGGCAGCAGGTGGGTGTCGAACTTCTCGCCGTCCACCACGACCGTGTGTCCGGCATTGTTGCCTCCGGAAGTGCGGACGCAATAATCGATGCCGGCGCCGAGCTGGTCGGTCGCCTTGCCCTTGCCCTCGTCACCCCACTGGGCGCCGAGGATCACGACTGCGGGCATCACGCACCCCTCTCGGTGGCGGTCGGACAGGCACGCCCCGGGCCAGGGCCTCACGCGCCCACACAACACAAAACCCGGCGCGCAACAGCACCGGGGCCCTGCGGCCACACGTTATCAAAGCGCGATGCCGGCACCACCGTGCGCCGATGTAGGGTCCGACCCGTGGAACCACTGCTGCTGATCACCAACGCCGAGGCCGGCGGCACCCAGGAGGACCTCGAGCGCGCCCTCGCGGTGCTGCGCAGCGGCGGGGACGTGGAGATCGCCCACACCGGCGCGCAGGGCGAGCTGGACGGGGTGCTGCACCGGCGCGGCGGGCGCCGCGTCGTGGTCGCCGGCGGCGACGGCACGCTGCACGCGGTGGTCGCCGCCCTGCACCGGCGCCACGAGCTCGGCGAGACCCCGCTCGGGCTGCTGCCACTGGGCACCGGGAACGACTTCGCGCGCGGCGCGGGGATCCCGCTCGACCCCGAGGAGGCGGCGAGGGTGGTGCTGGACGGCAAGACCCGTGAGATGGACCTGATCGTGGACTGCCTCGGCGAGATCGTGGTCAACAACGTGCACGCCGGCGTCGGCGCCGAGGCGAACCGGAACGCCGGGCGGTGGAAGCAGAAGCTCGGCAAGGCCGGCTACCTGGTCGGCGCGATGACCGCCGCGGTGAACCCGCCGTTCGTGCGGCTGCGCGTCGAGGTGGACGGCGCGGTGGTCACCGACCTGGACCGCCGGGTGCTGCAGGTGGCGATCGGCAACGGCGCCAAGGTGGGCGGCGGCACCGATCTCACCCCGGAGGCGCACCCGCGCGACGGGAAGATGGACGTGATGGTGTCCTACGCGGTCGGGCTGCCGGCGCGGATCGGGTACGCCGCCAAGCTGCGTCAGGGCCGGCACCCGGAGCGCACCGACGTCACCTACGTGCGCGGCTCCTCGGTCACGGTCGCCGGTCAAGGGTTCTACTGCGTCGCCGACGGCGAGCTGTTCGGACCGGAGCGCAACCGGACCTGGCACCTCGAGCCCGCCGCGTTCTCGCTGTCCCTCCCCTAGCGCTCAGCTGAGCCGGCCGGTCAGAGCCAGCCACGGCGTACCGCCTCCACCCCGGCCTGGAACCGGGAGCTCACCCCGAGCTCGGCGAGGATGTCGGCCACCCGCCGGCGCACCGTGCGGAGGCTGAGTCCGAGAGCGCGGGCGATCTGCTCGTCCTTGGCGCCGTTCGCGAGCTGGTCCAGCAGCAGCCGCCGGTCGCTGGCGCGGTCGCCGTCCGCTTCCAGGCCCGGGATCGCCATCGCCCGCTCCCACAGGTTCTCGAACAGCAGGGCGAGCACGGCGATCATCGCCGGCTGGCGGACGACCAGCCGCCGCCCGGTGTTCCTGCCCCACACCTCGGGGACGAGAGCCGCGCTGGTCCCGAGGATCGCCAACCGGGACGGCACCTCGGCGAGCACCCGCACGTGCTCGCCGGCTCGGGCCCGCGAGCGCACCATGTCCGGGGCCTCCTCGAACACCCGGGCGGGGTAGATCGCCCGCGACCGGCGTCCGGAGGCCATCAGCCGCTTGACCCAGGAGTCGACCTCCGCCCCGGAGGAGAACCGCCACTGGTCAGGGCGCAGCCACAGCAGGTCGCCCTCCGAGCTGGCGGACAGGCCGCGGATCATCGTCGGCACGTCACCGCCCTCGACCGTCTCCACCGTCACCGGCGCGCCACGAGGCGTCTGGGCGGCCCAGTGCTCGGCCATCAGCGAAGGCAACGTCGCCCGCACCGAGTCCAGCTGCTCCGCGACCACCTGGAGCCGACGGGCCTCGGTGTCGATCAGCCGCTCGACGGCCTGGTCAGGCGAGAGGGTGCGCACCTGGTCGTCGTCACCGAGGTGCAGCAGTCCCAGCGAGTCCAGCTTGGCCAGCGCGGCGACCACCTGAGCGGTCGGCCGTTCGAGCTTCTCGGCGAGCAAAGGGGGGCTGGCCCCCGGGTTGCGCAGCGCCATCCGGTACAGCTGCTCCTCGGCGGCGTCGATGCCGAGCACTGCCAGCGCCGGGGTCGTCTGGTGCACCATCGTGGCAGGATAGTGTCACTGACAGGGATAGGCCAACCATGCGGCCCCCGGCTTTGTCATTCTGGACTCACGTCGGAGCGCCGGAATCGCAGCAGGGGACGATTCCGGCGCTCCGCCTTTCCGGCGCTGCGCCTGCCCGGCCCCGCCGCAGGGTGCGCGTGGGGGTACTGCTGGCCGGCCTACTTGTCGTCGACATCCTCGGGATCGACGTCGAAGGGGTCGTAGTCCTCCGCCGAGGCCGCCGGGCCCCACTCCTGGGTGCGGTAGTCCATGCCCGGAAGCGACGTGTCAGAGGCGTCCCCAGCGCGGGTCCCTTGCTCGCCCTGCTCCTCGTCGGCTGCTTCGCGCTTGATCTCGTCGAAGTCGGTCTCGACCTCCGGCTTTCCGTTCTGAGTCATGGCGGTGCGCTCCTGTAGCTCGGTCATGGCGCCGCGGTACCCGCCCCCCTGCGGCGCAAACAGCGCCACGACGGGGCGAGGGCCCGGCCGGTGCCAGCCGCGCAGAAGGATCAGCCGAGCAGCGCGTCGTACCCCTCCTGGCTGGAGTCGCGCAGGAACTCCTCGCACCGCTGGGCCTCCTCGGTCTCCCCGATCAGGCGGGCGGTGCGGGTCAGCGCGGCGAGTGCACGCAGGAAGCCCCGGTTCGGTTCGTGCTGCCAGGGCACCGGCCCGTAGCCCTTCCAGCCGTTGCGGCGCAGCAGGTCCAGGCTGCGGTGGTAGCCGACCCGCGCGTAGGCGTAGGCGGTCACGTCGTCACCCTGCCCCTGCTCGAGCCCGTCGAGCGCCTGCTCGGCGAGCGTGGCCCAGGCGACCGGGGACTCCGGGTGGGCGCGCACCACGTCCACGGCAGCGGTGCCCTCGACGAGGGCTTTCGCCGCGGGATCGCGCGGCAGCAGGGTGGGCGGCGGTCCGGCAAGCAGGTCCTCGTGGGTCATGCGGCCATTGTGCCCACGGACGGCTCAGGTCGAAACAGAGGTGCCCGCGCTGCGCAGGTTCTCGCACGCGGTGACCACCCGGGCGGCCATGCCGGCCTCGGCGGCCTTGCCCCACGCCCGCGGGTCGTAGAGCTTCTTGGCGCCGACCTCACCGTCGATCTTGAGCACGCCGTCGTAGTGGGAGAGCATGTGGTCGGCGACCTGGCGGGTGAAGGCGTACTGCGTGTCGGTGTCGACGTTCATCTTCACCACGCCGTAGTCGACGGCCGCGGTGATCTCCTCCGGCAGCGAGCCGGACCCACCGTGGAAGACCAGGTTGAACGGCTTGGACCCCTCGGGCAGGCCGAGCTTCTCGGTCACCGCGTCCTGGGCGTTCTTGAGGATCTCCGGGCGGAGCTTCACGTGGCCCGGCTTGTAGGAGCCGTGCACGTTGCCGAAGGTGAGCGCGGTCATGTACACGCCCCTCTCACCGGTGCCGAGCGCGTCGACCGTGGCCATCGCGTCCTCGGGGGTGGAGTACAGCTTCTCGTTGATCTCGCCGACGATGCCGTCCTCCTCGCCGCCCACGACGCCGACCTCGATCTCGAGCACGATGTTGGCCGCGGCCGCCTTCTCGAGCAGCTCCTGGGCGATCTGCAGGTTCTCGGCGACGGGCACGGCGGAGCCGTCCCACATGTGCGACCCGAACAGCGGGTCCTGCCCGGCCTTGACCCGCTCGAGGGACAGGTCGAGCAGCGGCCGGACGAACCCGTCGAGCTTGTCCTTCGGGCAGTGGTCGGTGTGCAGGGCCACGTGCACCGGGTACTTCTTGGCGACCTCGTGGGCGTAGGCCGCGAACGCCACCGAGCCGGTGACCATGTCCTTCACGCTCGGACCGGACAGGTACTCCGCGCCACCGGTCGAGACCTGGATGATGCCGTCGCTCTGGGCGTCCGCGAACCCCTTCAGGGCCGCGTTCAGGGTCTGGGACGAGCTGACGTTGATGGCCGGGTAGGCGAAGGACTCGCGCTTGGCCTTGGCCAGCATCTCGGCGTATACCTCGGGCGTCGCGATGGGCATCGTCTCGTCTCCTCCGTCAGGTGAGGCGTCGTCAGGTGGGCGTCGGGGTGAGGCCTGCGACGTCAGCCTAGCGGCGCCCCGGGGACGGTTGAGGTGCCACCGCGGCGAGCGCCCGGGCTCGGTGAGCGGCCACAGCGACGTGCCCCCTTCGGTTCACCCGCGCCAGGGGGCAGACAGGTCGGCGTGCTGGCGCACCCAGGTGTGCATCGCGATCGCCGCCGCCGCCGAGGCGTTGATCGAGCGGGTCGAGCCGAACTGCGCGATGGAGAACGTGCCGTCGCAGGCCTTCCGCGCCTGCTCGGACAGCCCCGGTCCCTCCTGCCCGAACAGCAGGCAGCAGCGACGGGGCAGGTCCAGGGTCTCCAGCGGCTGGGAGCCGGGCAGGTTGTCGATGCCGAGCAGCCTCACGCCCTGCTCGTGCAGCGACGCGGCCAGGTCGGGCACGGTCCGGTGGTGCCGGATGTGCTGGTAGCGGTCGGTGACCATGGCGCCGCGGCGGTTCCACCGCCGGTTGCCGACGATGTGCACCTCCTCGGCCAGGAACGCGTTCGCGGTGCGCACGATCGTGCCGATGTTGAAGTCGTGCTGCCAGTTCTCGATCGCGACGTGGAAGTCGTGCCGGTGGCGGTCCAGGTCGGCCACGATCGCCTCCATGGACCAGTAGCGGTACCGGTCCACGACGTTGCGCCGGTCCCCCTCGGCGAGCAGCCGCTCGTCGTACTGCTCCCCCTCCGGCCACGGTCCCTCCCAGGGGCCGACGCCGACCTCGACCGGCCCGTGCGGCATCGGGTCGTACGGCGCACGGCGGGAGGAATCAGCGTCGGGCACGGGTCGATGCTAGTGGGGCCGGCGGTCGGCTCAGGATCCGCTCAGCCGGGCCAAGTAGGGTCGGCACGTGCTCGAACTGCTGCCCACGGCCCTGCCCCCGGAGCTGCTGGGGATCAACTGGCTGGACCCGCAGTACCTGCTGAACCACTTCGGTAGCTACGCGCTGTGGGGCGCGGCGGCGATCATCTTCGCCGAGTGCGGCCTGCTGGTCGGCTTCTTCCTGCCCGGGGACTCGCTGCTGTTCACCGCGGGCGTGCTGCTGTCCCAAGGGCACATCGGCTACCCGATCTGGCTGGTCTGCCTGGTGCTTGCCGTCGCGGCGGTGCTGGGCAACGCCTCCGGCTACGCCATCGGCAGCTACTTCGGTGAGAGCGTGTTCCACGGGTCGAGCTCCCGCTTCTTCAAACAGGAGTACGTCGACCGCACGCACGCGTTCTTCGAGAAGTACGGCAACCGAGCCGTCGTGCTCGGACGGTTCGTCCCCATCGTGCGGACCTTCATCACCGTGATGGCCGGCGTGGGCACCATGGGCTTCCGCCGGTTCATCACCTACTCCGCGATCGGTGCGGTGCTCTGGGTCGGCGTGGTCACCCTGCTGGGCTACTACCTCGGGCAGATCGCGTTCCTGCGTGCGCACATCGAGCTGCTGCTGCTCGTCCTGGTGCTCATCTCGGTGCTGCCGCTGGGCGTGGAGTACCTCCGGCAGCGGGCCTCCTCGAAGATGTCCGCGACGAGCGACGAGAGCTAAGCCCTCACAGGCCCAGGTCGGCCAGCCCGAACGCCGCCCTGTAGTCCAGGTCGGCCTCCTCGACCTTCTCCTTCGCGCCGGTGTCGCGGTCCACGATCACCGCGACCCCCACCACCTCGGCACCGGCCTCGCGCAGCGCGGCCACCGCGGTCAGCACCGAGCCGCCGGTCGTCGAGGTGTCCTCCACGGCGAGCACCTTGCGGCCCGCCACGTCGGGGCCCTCGATCCGCCGCTGCATGCCGTGTCCCTTCTCCGCCTTGCGCACCACGAACGCGTCCAGCCGGCGACCTTGCGCCGCCGCGGCGTGCAGCATCGCCGCAGCGATCGGGTCGGCGCCCAGCGTCAGGCCGCCCACCGCGTCGTACTCCCAGCCCTCGGTGAGGTCGAGCATCACCCGGCCCACCAGCGGCGCCGCGTCGGCGTCCAGAGTGATCCGGCGCAGGTCGACGTAGTAGTCGGCGTCCTTGCCGGAGGCGAGGGTGACCCGGCCGTGCACCACGGCCTTGGTGAGGATCTGGTCGCGCAGCGCTTCCCGGTCGGTCATGGGCACGACCCTAGTGCTCACCTGCGACGGGTGGAGACCAGGTGCCCGAAGGCGATCATCCGGTTGTCGGTGTGGAACAGCTCGGAGCAGGTGGTCAGCGTGATCAGGTGCTGACCCTTCTTCTGCTTCGGCTGCACACCCCCCGGAACGGGGTTGTGCGGGTCCGGCTGGAGCACCCAGGTGTTGGTGAAGCTGACGACCAGCTTGTTGGGGTCGGTGTCCAGCACGTAGGTGTAGACCCGGTTGCGGGTCTCCACGACCACCTTGTCGCCGGGCCGCAGCTCCGGCATGTTGCGCAGGGGCTGGCCGTGGGTGACCCGGTGGCCGGCGAGCGCGTAGTTGCCCACGCCGCCGGGCCGGGCGGTGTGCCGGAAGTGGCCGAAGCCCTTCGCGAGCACGTCCTGGCTGACGCCCTCGAAGACCGGCATCACGTAGCTCTTCCCGAACCGGGGGATCCGGATCAGCGCATCGGCGCCGCCGGCCAGCTTGATCCCGGCCCCGTTCCCCGTGACGCCGGCCTGCGCCTCCTGGTGCCAGGTCCGCTGCAGCTCCTGGACCGCCTGCTGCTGCTTCTGGTGGGCGACGATGTTGGTGCCGTAGAACTCCCAGCCGACGTAGCCGAGCAGACCCAGGCCGGCCAGCAGGAGGACCAAGCCGACCCAGAAGCCGACCCCGCGGCGACGGCGGGGCCTCGTCGCCGGCTCGGCCGGGCGCTGCGCGGTCTGTTGGTCCATGACGCGATTGTCCCTCATGTTCCCGGCGAACGAGACCAAAGCGGGCCTTGCGTCCCTTCGGGCTACAGTCGCGACCATGTCACCGAAGGCTTCCACCGGTAGTACGAGCGGGCGGATGGCGAAGCGCCTGCGCGGGATCCCGACGACGATCTTCTCCGAGATGTCGGCGCTGGCGGTGACCACCGGCGCCCTCAACCTGGGGCAGGGCTTCCCGGACCAGGACGGTCCGTCGGCGGTGGTGGACGCGGCGGTGGCGGCACTGCGCGCCGGCCGCAACCAGTACGCCCCGGGCGCCGGGGTCCCCGAGCTGCGCCAGGCGGTCGCCGCCCACCAGCGGCGGCACTACAGCATCGACCTGGACCCGCACGCCGAGGTGGTCATCAGCGCCGGTGCCACCGAGGCCATCGCGGCGGCGGTGTTCGCGTTCCTCGACCCGGGGGACGAGGTGGTGGTGCTCGAGCCGTTCTACGACTCCTACATGGCCACCATCGAGATGGCCGGCGCCACCCGACGGGGCATCCCGCTGCGGGCGCCGTACTTCCGCCTGGACGCCGAGGCGATGCGGGCCGCGGTGAACGAGCGCACCAAGGCGATCCTGCTCAACACCCCGCACAACCCGACCGGCAGCGTGCTCACCCGCGAGGAGCTTCAGGCGGTGGCCGACATCGCCGCTGAGCACGACCTGCTGGTCATCACCGACGAGGTCTACGAGCACCTCACCTTCGACGACCACCGGCACGTCCCGCTGTGCACCCTGCCGGGCATGTGGGAGCGCACGGTGTCGATCTCCAGCGCCGGCAAGACGTTCTCCTTCACCGGCTGGAAGGTGGGCTGGGTGACCGGCCCGGCGGACCTGGTGCACGCCGTGGAGTCGGCCAAGCAGTGGCTGACCTTCAGCAACGCCGCGCCGCTGCAGCCGGCCGTCGCCTACGCGCTGGACCAGCAGGCGTCCTACTACAGCGACCTGGCCGCCGAGCTGCGCGACAAGCGCGACCTGCTGTGCGACGGGCTGTCGAAGCTGGACGTGGACGTCTACCGCCCGCAGGGCACCTACTTCGTGCTCACCGACGTGCGCCGCTACGGGCACTCCGACGGGCTCGCGTTCTGCCTGGCGCTGCCGGAGCGGGCCGGGGTGGTGGCGATCCCCACCCAGAGCTTCTACGACGACCAGGACGAGGGCCGGCACATGGTGCGGTGGGCGTTCTGCAAGGAGACCGCGGTGCTGGAGGAGGGTGTGCGCCGGCTCACCGAGGCCGACCTGCACGCCTGATCACCACACGTTGCGCGGCGGTTCCTGCTCCTCCGGTGGCGGGGGCTGGGCCGGGCCCTGAGGAGGGCCCTGAGGGAAGCCCTGAGGCAAGCCCTGAGGGCCCTGCGGGGGCCACTGGCCGTACGGCGGGTAGACCGCCCGCCCGCGGCCGGCGAACCAGTCGTTCGCCCCGCCGGTGAACAGCAGCACGACGACCGCGCCCGCCACGATCATGTGCGCCAGCCCGAACGGGAAGGCGGCCAGGCAGACCACGAACGTGATCGCGGCCGAGACCACCAGCACGATCCGCGCCCAGTTGTGCCCACGGAACGCCAGGAAGGCCAGCACCATCGCGGCCACCGCCCACAAGATCACCATCGCGCTGACCACCCACACGGCCGCGATCATCTGGGTGTCGGTGATGTTGAGGTTGCGGAACTGCGGGTCCGAGGTGAGCCGGTTCACCAGCTGGGTGCGGTCGGCCAGCAGCAGCGCGATCACGGCCAGGTAGCCGACGGTAGCGATCCCGGAGAACAGCCAGGTGAGCACCGCGGCGACGGTGACCGTGGTGGGGCGGCGCCCCGGGGGGCCGCCGATCCGGGCGTACGGCGGGGGTTGCGAGGGGGGCTGCCAGCCACCCGGCGGCGGGTAGGCGGGCTGTTCCGGGTAACCGGACGGAGCCGGGCCCCCGCCGCCCGGGTAGGGCAGGCCGGCTTCGCCCTCCTGGCCCTGCTGGCCCTGGTGCGCCTGCGGGGTGCCGAACCCGTAGGTCGGCGGCGGGCCGGGGTACGTCCCGGGCGCCGGCGGCGGCTGCTCGTCCCGGGGCGGCTCGCCGGCGCCCGTACCGGTCTCGCGTCCCTCGTCGGCGGAGCTGAACAGCGGCTCGCCCCGGCGGGCGGCGTCGCGGCCGGCCGGGGCGGAGGCGGTCCGTGGCGCGGGAGCCCGTCCGGCGAACCAGTCCCGCGCCGGCCGGGTCCACAGCATCGCGGTGGCGGCGGCCACCAGCACGCCGAACAGCCCGGACACCACGGTGACCAGCAGCAGCGCGGCGGCGATGGTGAGCCCGATCCGGGCGCCCCGGTGCCGGAACAGCGTGAACACCGCGAGCACGGCCGCTGCGGCGGCGACGCCGCCGGCGGCCAGCATCAGGTCCCGCAGCAGGTGCAGCGCCCCGGGCACGTCCAGGCCCCAGGGCTGCCCCGAGTCGGCGAGCGTCTGCGCGATGGTCTGGTGCATGCCGACCGTCGACAGCCCGGCGATCGAACCGAACAGGGTGACGACGAGCAGCACCGACCCTGCCGCGGCGACCCCGCCGCCGATCGTCACCTGCGGCGGACGCGGTCCGGCCGGGGACTCACTCATGCGGCCGCTCATGCCAGGTCTCCTCCGGGGTGCGGGCGCGACCACCCGTGGCGGGCGGTGGTCAGCGGTCCGGTCATCGGTCCATTCCACCACGGCTGCGCCCGCCGCGCGGGCGTGACGCCGCAGGTGACGGGGGTCACGCGGGGACCGTCTCCACCACGCGCAGCGTCAGCGCGTCCCCCGACCCGTCCACGTCGGCCTGGAGGTGGCTGCCGTCGAGCACCTCGCCGGACAGCAGCATCCGCGCCAGCGGGTCGCCGATCGCGGTCTGCACCAGCCGGCGCAGCGGCCGGGCGCCGTACACCGGGTCGTAGCCGACGCTGGACAGCCACTTGTGCGCGGCCTCGGTGACGTCGAGGGTGATCCGGCGTGCCGCCAGCCGGCGGCCGAGCTCGGCGACCTGCAGGTCGACGATCTTGGACAGCTCGTCGGGGCTGAGCGCGTCGAACATCACGATCTCGTCCAGCCGGTTCAAGAACTCCGGCTTGAACGACTGCCGGACGACGGCCATCACCTGCTCGCGCTGGGTCTGGCCGTCCAGGGTCACGTCGACCAGGAAGTTCGAGCCCAGGTTCGAGGTCAGGATCAGCACCACGTTGCGGAAGTCCACGGTGCGGCCCTGCCCGTCGGTGAGCCGGCCGTCGTCGAGCACCTGCAGCAGGATGTCGAAGACCTCGGGATGGGCCTTCTCCACCTCGTCGAGGAGTACGACGGAGTAAGGCCGGCGGCGCACCGCCTCGGTCAGCTGACCGCCCTCCTCGTAGCCGACGTAGCCCGGGGGGGCGCCGACCAGCCGGGCCACCGAGTGCTTCTCGGAGTACTCGCTCATGTCGATGCGCACGATGGCCCGTTCGTCGTCGAACAGGAAGTCCGCGAGCGCCTTGGCCAGCTCGGTCTTGCCGACCCCGGTCGGGCCGAGGAACAGGAACGAGCCGGTGGGCCGGTTCGGGTCCGAGATCCCGGCCCGGGACCGGCGTACCGCGTCGGCGACCGCGGTGACCGCCTGCCTCTGCCCGATCAGGCGCTCACCGATCACGTCCTCCATGCGCAGCAGCTTCGCGGTCTCCCCCTCGAGCAGCCGCCCGGTGGGGATGCCGGTCCATGCCTCGATCACCTCCGCGACGTCCTGGGCGGTGACCTCCTCGTGCACCATCGGCTCGACCTCGGCCTCCTCGCGCTTGGCCTCCTCGAGCTGCTTCTCCAACGACGGGATCTCGCCGTAGAGGATGCGGGACGCCTCGCCGAGGTCGCCCTCGCGCTGGGCACGGTCGGCCTGGGAGCGCAGTGCGTCGATCTGCTCGCGCAGCTCGCCGACCCGGTCCAGGGCCCGCTTCTCCTGCTCCCAGCGGGCCTCCAGCCCCCGCAGCCGCTCTGTGCGGTCGGCCATGTCGGAGCGCAGCTTCTCCAGCCGGTCCTTGGAGGCGGGGTCGTCCTCGCGCTGCAGGGCGAGCTCCTCCATCCTCATCCGGTCCACCTGGCGGCGCAGCTCGTCGATCTCGACCGGGCTGGACTCGATCTCCATGCGCAGCCGGGACGCCGCCTCGTCGACGAGGTCGATGGCCTTGTCGGGCAGCTGTCGGCCGGTGATGTAGCGGTCGGACAGGGTGGCCGCGGCCACCAGCGCGCTGTCGGCGATGGTGACCCGGTGGTGGGCTTCGTACTTCTCCTGAAGCCCGCGCAGGATCGCGACGGTGTCCTCCACCGAGGGCTCGCCGACGAACACCTGCTGGAAGCGGCGCTCGAGGGCGGGGTCCTTCTCGATCCGCTCGCGGTACTCGTCGAGGGTGGTGGCCCCGATCATCCGCAGCTCGCCACGGGCCAGCATCGGCTTGAGCATGTTGCCGGCGTCCATCGCCGAGTCACCGGCCGCGCCGGCCCCGACGACGGTGTGCAGCTCGTCGATGAAGGTGATGATCCGACCCTCGGAGTCCTTGATCTCGGCCAGCACCGCCTTGAGTCGCTCCTCGAACTCGCCGCGGTACTTCGCACCGGCCACCATCGCGCCCAGGTCGAGCGCGAGCACCCGGCGGCCACGCAGCGAGTCGGGCACGTCGCCGTCCACGACCCGCTGGGCCAGTCCCTCGACCACGGCGGTCTTGCCGACGCCGGGGTCGCCGATCAGCACGGGGTTGTTCTTGGTGCGCCGGGAGAGCACCTGCACCACCCGGCGGATCTCCGCGTCCCGGCCGATCACCGGGTCGAGCTTGCCCTCGGCGGCCGCGGAGGTGAGGTCGACGGCGTACTTCTCCAACGCCTGGTAGGTGGCCTCCGGGTCCTGGTTGGTGACCCGGCGGGAGCCACGCACCGAGCCCAGCGCGCCCCGCAGCGCATCGGCGGTCGCGCCGGCGTCGCGCAGCACGTGCGCGGCGGTGCTGTCCACCTCGGCGAGCGCGATCAGCAGGTGCTCGGTGGAGACGAACTCGTCCTTCATCTCGGCGGCGATGTCGTTGCCCTTGGTGAGCACCTGCAGGGCGGCACGGGAGTACGCCGGGGCGCCGACCGTCGTGCCGGAGGCCGCCGGCAGCTTGGCGAGCTCCGCCTCGACGGCGGAGCCGACCTGGCCCGGTGCGACACCGACCGCCTCGAGCAACGGGTGGATGATCCCTTCGGGCTGCTCGAGCAGCGCGGCCAGCAGGTGCACCGCCTCCACCTGCGCGTGGCCGTGGGTGGCCGCGCTGGAGATGGCGGTGTTGATCGCCTCCTGGCTCCTGGTGGTGAACTTCGATGCGTCCATGGTGTCTCTCGTCTTCTCTGCTGTGGCTGTCACAGATATCGGGTCCGGAGGCGACCTGTCGGTCGCGGTCACTGCACCGACACCGGGCGTCAGACGCGGTTGCGGCGCCAGACGGTGATGGCGGTGCGGCCCGGCACGGACGCGGCGCGCACCGCCGGGAGGTTGGCGCGCCGGGTCAGGGTCTGGCGCAGGGCGTACTCGGCGGTGGCCAGCTCGTCCTCGAGCTCGGCGACCCGCATCCGCAGCGCGGAGACCTGGTTCTCCAGCTCGAGAATGCGGCGTACCCCCTCCAGGCCGATGCCGGTGGCGGTCAGCTCGGCGATCTCGCGAAGCATCTGGATGTCCCGCCACGAGTAGCGGCGGCCGCCACCGCCGGTGCGGCCGGGGATGACCAGGCCCATCCGGTCGTAGGCGCGCAGGGTCTGCGGGTGCAGCCCGCTGAGCTCGGCGGCCACGCTGATCACGTACAGCGGGACGTCCGGCCCCGGCTGGCTGGGCTGTCCCGGTCCCCCGGTGGTCATCCTCGGCCTCCGGCGAACAGGTTGGCCCGTAGGTCTCCGCCGGCGGTGGCCTTGCGGTAGTCCTGCACCGCCTCTCGCGCCTTGTCCGACAGCACCGCCGGCACCTGCACCTCGACGGTGACCAGCAGGTCGGCGCGCAGGTCGGCGCTGGAGCCGGAGCGGTGTCCGCCGCGCGGCGCGCCGCGGCCTCGGATCCGGAAGGTCCGCCCGTTCGGGGTGCCCGCCGGGATCTTCAAGGTGACCGGCGCGCCGTTGAGGGTGGGCACCTTGATCTCCGCGCCGAGCGCCGCCTCGTCGAACGAGATCGGCACGGTCAGCGTGAGGTTGTCCCCCCGCCGGCCGAACAGCTGGTGCGCGGAGACGTGCACGGTGATGTACAGGTCTCCGTTCGGCCCGCCGTTCTCACCGCTCGCGCCCTTGCCGCGCAGCCGGATCCGCTGGCCGTCCTTGACGCCGGCCGGGATGCGCGCGGAGATGGTGCGGTTGGAGACCCCGCGGCCGGAACCGTGGCAGGTCGGGCAGGGGTCGTCGACCACCAAGCCGCGGCCACGGCAGCGGGGGCAGGTCTCGTTCATGGTGAACGCGCCGCCCATCGAGGCGGCCACCATGCCGGCCCCCTCGCACTGCGGGCAGACCTTGGGCACCGTGCCGGCGCGGGCGCCCGTGCCGTTGCACTCCGGGCACGGGGCGTCGGAGGACAGCCGCAGCGAGACCGTCACGCCCTCGAGCGCGTCGGTGAAACCCACGGTGGCCTCGCTCTCGAGGTCCGCGCCGCGGCGGGCCGACCGGCGGGTCCGGGTGCCGCCGCCGAACATGCCACCGAAGATGTCGCCGAAGCCGCCTCCGCCGCCCTGGTCGCGCAGGAAGTCGTTGATGTCGAACGGCTGCCCGCCCCCGGCGGTGGTCCGGCCGCCGCCCTGGAACGGGCCGAAGCCGCCGGAGAACATCGAGCGCATCTCGTCGTACTGCTTGCGCTTCTCGGCGTCGCCGAGCACGTCGTAGGCCTCGGCGACCGCCTTGAAGCGGTCCTCGGCGGCCTTGTCGCCCGGATGCGAGTCGGGGTGGTTGGCGCGCGCAAGCTTGCGGTAGGCCTTCTTGATGTCAGCCGCGGACGCGTCCTTGGACACCCCGAGCGTGACGTAGAAGTCCTTCTCCGCCCAGTCCGAGTTCGTCATGCGCGCACCTCCCTTCCCTCGTCGTCACCGGTGGATGCTTCCGCTGCTAGTGCGGCTCGGGCTGCGGGCCGCCCCGGCCCTCGCCGGGCCCGTCCTCGCCCGGGGCAGGGTCGACCACGGTCACCTTGGCCGGGCGTACGACACGGTCTCCGATCTGGTAGCCGGCGGTCACCACCTCCTGGCAGGTGGTGGTGCTCACCTCCGAGGAGTGGGAGTGCATCAACGCCTCGTGGTAGCGGGGGTCGAACTCGTCGCCCGGCCTCCCGAACTTCACCAGGCCCTGGGCGGCGACGATGTTCTCCAGGGAGTCCGCGATCGCCTTGAAGCCGCCCTCCAGCTCCCCGTGCTCCCGGGCCCGGTCCAGGGAGTCGAGCACCGGCAGCAGCGCGGACAGCACCTTGAAGGTGGCGTTCTGCTGCACCAGCTCCCGGTCCCGGTCGACCCGTCTCTTGTAGTTGACGTACTCCGCCTGCAGCCGCTGCAGGTCGGCGGTCAGCGCGGCCACCGCCTGCTGTGCCTCGCCGAGGTCGGCGGCGAGGCCGTTGTCCTCACCGTCGCCCTGCTCACCGGCCCCCTGCTCCCCGGCGGTGTCCGCCGTCCCGGGGGCCGCCGCCTGCGCGGCGGCCTCCTGGGAGGTGTCCTGGGCCCCGGTGACGGGGCCCTCGGCGCCGGTCTCCTCGCGGAGCCGGTCGGCGGCCTCGCCGGTCGGTTCGCTGTGGCCAGAGGTCACTTGCTCTCACCCTCACTGTCCGAGGAGCCCTCGGCTGCGTCGTCGACGATCTCGGCGTCCACGACGTCCTCGTCCGAGTCACCGGTGCCCGTCGTCCCGCCGGCCGCCGAGGCGTCCGCCTCACCGGCGGCGTACATCGCCGCACCCATCTTCTGGCTGGACTCGGCGAGCTTCTGGGTGGCCGCCGTCAGGGCGTCCTTGTCGGCGTCCTCGGACTCCAGCAGCTGCTTCAGCGCGTCGACGTCGGCCTGCACCTCGGTCTTCACGTCCTCGGGCACCTTGTCGCCGTTGTCGGTGAGGAACTTCTCGGTCGTGTAGACGAGCCCGTCCGCCTGGTTGCGCGCCTCGACGGACTCCTTGCGCTGCCGGTCCTCCTCGGCGTACTGCTCGGCCTCCTTGACCATCTTGTCGATGTCTTCCTTCGACAGCGCCGAGCCGCCGGTGATCGTCATCGACTGCTCCCGACCGGTGCCGCGGTCCTTCGCGGACACGTGCACGATGCCGTTGGCGTCGATGTCGAAGGTGACCTCGATCTGCGGGACGCCGCGCGGAGCCGGGGGCAGCCCGGTCAGCTCGAAGTTGCCGAGCGGCTGGTTCTGCGCCGCCATCTGCCGCTCACCCTGGTAGACCTGGATCATCACCGAGGGCTGGTTGTCGTCGGCGGTGGTGAACACCTCCGACCGCTTGGTCGGGATGGTGGTGTTGCGCTCGATCAGCCGGGTCATCACGCCACCCTTGGTCTCGATGCCCAGGCTCAGCGGGGTCACGTCGAGCAGCAGCACGTCCTTGACCTCGCCCTTGAGCACACCGGCCTGCAGGGCGGCACCGACGGCCACCACCTCGTCCGGGTTCACGCCCTTGTTGGGCTCCTTGCCGTTGGTCAGCTCGCGGACCAGGTTGGCCACCGCGGGCATGCGGGTCGAGCCACCGACCAGGATCACGTGGTCGATCTTGGACACGTCGATGCCGGCGTCCTTGATCACCTGCCGGAACGGCTCCTTGGTCCGGTCGAGCAGGTCCTGGGTCATCCGCTGGAACTCGCTGCGGCTGATCTTCTCCTCGAAGTGCAGCGGGCCGGACTCGGAGTGCGTGATGTAGGGCAGGTGGATCGTGGTCTCGCTCGAGGAGGAGAGCTCGATCTTCGCCTTCTCCGCGGCCTCCTGGAGCCGCTGGCGAGCGATCTTGTCGCCGCCGAGGTCGACACCGTTGTTGTCCTTGAACTTCTTGACCATCCACTCGACGAGCCGGTTGTCCCAGTCGTCGCCACCGAGGTGGTTGTCACCGGACGTGGCCTTCACCTCGACCACGCCGTCGCCGATCTCGAGCAGGGACACGTCGAAGGTGCCGCCACCGAGGTCGAAGACCAAGATGGTCTGGTCGGTCTCCTTCTCCAGGCCGTAGGCCAGCGCGGCCGCGGTCGGCTCGTTGACGATCCGGCTCACGTCGAGCCCGGCGATCTCACCGGCCTCCTTGGTGGCCTGGCGCTGGGCGTCGGAGAAGTACGCCGGGACGGTGATCACCGCGTCGGTGACCGTCTCCCCGAGGTAGGCCTCGGCGTCCCTCTTCAGCTTCTGCAGCACGAACGCCGAGATCTGCTGGGGGGTGAACGCCTTGTCGTCGATGTGGGTCTTCCAGTCCGACCCCATGTGCCGCTTCACCGAGCGGATGGTGCGGTCCACGTTGGTGACCGCCTGCCGCTTGGCGACCTCACCGACGAGCACCTCGCCGTTCTTGGCGAACGCCACCACCGACGGGGTGGTGCGGGCGCCCTCGGCGTTTGCGATGACGGTGGGTTCTCCACCCTCCAGGACGGAGACGACGGAGTTCGTCGTTCCGAGGTCGATGCCAACCGCGCGAGCCATGTCCTACCTCCACTTGTCGCCCCACCGGCCGGGTTGGCGCGACGGGGTTTGCCTGCTGTCGCGGCTGTCGAGCCGCGTGTGTTCGAGTTCGGGAGCGGGGCCTGAGCGTCCGCTGCCACGAGTCTGGCAAAGAAGTTGAGCCGCTTCAACTCAAGTTCCCTGACACCGGGTACAACGCGCCGTTGGCGCAGTTGTTCCCGACTCCGGCGGGCCGATGAAGGTGATCTACGCCACTGCGTGGCGGGCAGGAGCGCAGCCGGTCTCCACGGCCTGGAGGGTCAGCCGATGGTGATGGCGACCGTGTTGGAGGCCTTGCCCGAGCCGGTGTCGAGCACCCGGAACAGGTGCCGGCCGGGGTTGCCGGAGTAGATGTAGGTGTGGAAGGTGCTGCCGCTGACGGTGACGTTGACCGGGAAGCTGGTCCACTGGCCGCCCTGGCGGTTCTGCACCTGCAGGGTGGCACCACCCCCTCCGGGGTAGCTCCCCGACAGGTCGATGCGCTGCGAGGGCGAGGCGTGCGACGGGCTCGCGGACAGCGTGATCTTGTGCGCGTGGTGGTGGTGCCGCTTCTTGTGGGGGTGCGGGCTCCGGCTCGGGCTCGCGCCCGCCGGTGCCGACGTCGGCGACTGCGCCGCGGGGACCTCGGGGTTCGACGGGGCGGTCGGCGAGGCGGCCGAGCTGTGGTGGTGCGTCAGCGGCGGGACGTACATGCTGGGCGGCGGCGGGCTGGTGCTGGAGGACAGCCCGGTCACCTTCGCCGCCCCCAGGGCGAACAGGCTGAACACGCCACCGATGATCAGCGCCACGAGCAGCAACGTCACCAGGCCGATGACCAGCGACCGCAGCGTGGGAGAGTCCTCAGCCATACTTCGATCATGCGGCATCGCTCAAAGCGCGGGGGGCCGCGACGGCCCGGCGGGGCGAGAGTCGTCCCGGTGCGAGGCCGCTCAGCGGGGGCGTACGACGACGCGAACGCCGCGCTTCGGGACACTCGTGATGTTGCGTACCTTGGGTCGGTCGGTGCCCCGCGGAGGCAGCGTCACGTCGTAGCGGCGCAGCACCTCGTGCAGCACGGCCACCCCCTCCATCAGCGAGAAGCCGGCCCCGATGCAGCGACGAACCCCGCCGCCGAACGGGATCCAGGTGTTCGGGGGCGGGTTCGCGCCTCGGAACCGCTCGGGGCGGAACCGCTGCGGGTCGGGGTGGTTCTCCGGGCGCGCGTGGGTGATCAGGATGGACGGACCCACGTTGGCGCCCGCAGGCAGGTCGATGCCGCCGATGGTGGCCGGGCGCATCAGGTGCCGGACCACCATCGGGATGACCGGGTGCAGCCGCATCGACTCCTTCACCACCGCCTCGAGGTAGTCGTCGTCGCCGTCGTCGGCGGCCCGCTGGGCCCGGGCGAGCTGGGCGCGGTCCCCGCCGAGCTCGTAGAGCGCCCAGGCCAGGGCGCTGGCGGTGGTCTCGTGGCCGGCGAGCAGCAGGGTGACCAGCTGGTCGCGCAGCTCCTCGTCGGACATCGGCGGCTCGTCGGGGCCGTCGGAGTCGTTGCTGCCCACGCTGAGCAGCCGGGACAGCACGTCGGCGCGCTCACCGAGGTCACCGGCGGCGCGACGCTCGGCGATCTCGGCGTACATCACCTCGTCGAGGCCGCGCTGGTTCTGCACGGTGGCCTTCCACGGCCCGAACCGCTGCAGGGCCGGGTACCCCCAGCCGAGCAGCACCGCCGGGCTGATGTTCACCGTCTTGTTCACCAGCGGGCGCAGCCGGGCGAGCCGCTGCTCGTCGGTGACCCCGAACACCACCCGCATGATCACCTCGAGGGTGAGCGCGTTCATCCGGTCCAGTGAGCGGAACGGCGTGCCGGGGGCCCAGCGGTCCACCTCGGCCCGGGCCACCTGCGTCACGACGTCGCGGTAGCCGCGCAGCGCCGCGCCGTTGAAGGCCGGCATCAGCAGCTTGCGGGCCCGCCGGTGCTCGACCGAGTCCTGCAGCAGCAGCGAGTGCTCGCCCATGATCGGGCCGAGGACGGCGTTGGCCTTGCCGGCGTGGAAGCGCTCGGGATCGCCGGCGAAGATCTCCTTGGTGTGCTCGGGCCTGGTGAACAGCACCAGCGGCTGGCCCTTCGGCATGATCCGCACCGTGAAGACGTCGCCGTAGCGGCGGTGCATCGCCGGCACGAACTGGTGCCGGAACCGGACCAGCGCCACGGTCTGCAGCAGCGCCGGCCAGCGCGGGCCCGGCGGCAGCTGCCCCGCCGGCAGCCGGGCCCTCCGCCCGGCGTGGGACGGGCTCATCTTCGCGAACCGCTGGTCGGTCACCGTCACGCAGCATCACATCCCGGGGAGACGACGGTTCGCATACTACGGGTACGCGAACGTGCGCGGAACCCGTGCACCCCCCCGCGCTCCGTTGGGCGGGCGCCGGGTCAGCTGCCGGCCGGGAGCAGCCCCTCCCGGCGCGCGATCGCAGCGGCCTCGGTGCGTCCCGCCGCGCCGAGCTTGGCCAAGATGTTCGACACGTGCACGCTGACCGTCTTGGCGCTGATGAACAGCTGCCGGGCGATCTCGCTGTTGCTGCGCCCCTGGGCGACCAGCGCCAGGATCTCCCGCTCGCGACCGGTCAGCGCGGCGTCCCGGCGGGTCTCGTCGCGCAGCCGGGCCGCCCCCAACGTCCGCAGCCGGGCGCGCAGCGGCTCGGCGCCGAGCTGTTGGGCCGCGTTCCGGACCGCGTTGAGGTGCTCCCGGGCGGCGCCGTTGTCCCCCACCGCGCGCAGCACGGTGCCCAGCCCGAGCTCGGTCCGTGCGATCTCGAACCGGTGCCCCAGGGCGCGGAAGCCCGCCAGGGCCTCCTCCCAGGCAGCCAGCAGCTCGGGCCGCTCGGGGGGTTGCACGTCCGCCAGCCAGCGCAGCCGCAGGTGTTCCGCGCGGGCCCGCGCCACCCAGGCCCGGCCCTCGGGGCCCATCGGCCGCTTGCGCTTCTCGACCTGCCAGAGCACGCCTTCGACGCCGGCCATCAGGGCCGGCGCCCGCTCGGCCAGCGCGGCCCGCTCGCCCGCCGGAGCCTGCACCGCCGCGTCGGCCAGGTGTCCCAGCACCAGCGCGGTGAGCCGGATCCGCGCCTGGAAGAACTCGTGCCACAGCCGGCTCATGGCGGCCACCACGTCGTCGTGCAGGCTGAGCACCCCGGCCACGTCGCCCCGCTGACCGTGCAGGTCGACCGCCGCGCATCCGGCGGTGATGACCAGGAAGCCGTCCCGGTCCCAGATCGGCCTGATCCGGGCGAACAGCTCGGTGGCCTGCTCCTCCCCCCGGCCGACCAGCACCGCCATCCGGGCCGCGAGCAGCAGGAGCTCGGCCACCGGCGGCGGTGACTCACCGGACATGTCCGCGAGCCGGAGCGCCTCGTCCCACTCGCCGGTCTGGTACCGGGCGGTGGCAAGCATCATGCGCGCGTCGAAGGCGTACGGCGCCCAGGGTCGCCCGGCCGCGGCGGCGACGGCCATCGTCTCCTCGTAGGCACGGCAGGCCCCGGGCAGGTCCGCACGCTCCTGCAGCAGGTCCCCGAGCAGGTAGAGCCCGCGCATCTGGTTGTCCGCGTCGTGGTCGTCGCGCGCGCTCGCGACGATCTGCTCCAGGGCCCGCTCCGCCGCCCCGGGGTCACCGGCCCGCTGGTCGATGCCGGCCAGCGTGGTGGTGGCGTCGGCGACGACCACCGAGAGGTCCAGCTTCTGGGCCAGGGAGAGCGCCTCCATGGCGGTGCGGGCAGCCTGCTCGTCCATGCCCTGGCTGACGCAGGCGCGGGCGTGCACCGCGAGCAGCCGGGCCCGCAGCGGGGTGGGCGCGTCCGGCACCAGGTCGAGCGCCTCCTGGGTCGCCTCCCAGGCGCCCTTCGTCTGCGGTACGTCGGTGAGCAGCGCCGCGGAGGCAGCCGCCACCAGCAGCCGGGCCCGTTGCTCGGGCGGGAGGTCATGGCCGAGCTCGACGAGCTGTCCCTCGACCAGCTTGCGGGCCCGCTGCGGGTGCCCGGTGGCGATCACGGCGTCCGCGGTCTTCACCGTGAGGGCCACGATGTCTGGCCCGGGGTCGTGCCCGGGGTCGGGCCCGGGCTCCGGCAGCCGGGCGAGCAGCTCCAGGGCGGTCTCGTAGTGCCGGGCCGCCTCGTCCGGGCCGCCGACCGACATGGCCTCGTCACCGGCCTCGACGCTGGCCCGCACGGCGGTACCCAGGTCGTGGGCGGCGCGGGCGTGCCGGGCCAGCTCGGCGGCCGCCCCGTCGCCCAGCCGGCACAGCGCGTCGACGTACGCCGCGTGCAACCGGACCCGTTCACCGGGCAGCAGGTCGTCGTAGACGGCCTCGCCGAGCAGAGCGTGCCGGAAGGCGTACCCCCGCTCCTGCCGGACCAGCACGTTGGCGTCGACCACCGCCCGCAGGGCCCGGTCCAGGTCGCTGACCTGCGACTTCAGCACCAGCGCGAGCAGGTCGTGGGACACCCGCCGGCCGGCGCAGGACGCGGCCCGCACCACCTGCTTGGCGTCGTCGTCCAGCCGGTCGAGGCGGACCAGGAGCAGGTCGGCGAGGTCCACCGGCAGGCCGCGGTCGCCGGCCTCGGCGGCCACCACCAGCTCCTCGGCGAAGAACGCGTTCCCCTCCGCCCGCTCGACGATCGCGTGCAGATCGCTCTCGGGCATGGGCTCCCGGCGCAGCGAGCGGACCAGGCGCCGGATGTCCCCGTCGGTCAGCGGGCCGAGCTGGAGCCGTTGCACGCCCGGCAGCCGCACCCACTCCGCGACGGTCGCGCGCAGCGGGTGCCGTCGGTGCAGGTCGTCACTGCGGTACGACGCGACCACGGCGACCGGCCCGCGGAACGGCCAGGCGAACAGCAGGCTGAGCAGCTCCCGGGTCGACTGGTCGGCCCAGTGCACGTCCTCGACGACCACCAGCACCGGGCCCTGGTCCGCGAGCATCTCCAGACTGGAGTGCACCGCCTCGAACAGCTCGGCGCGATCAAGGTTCGCCGGGTTGATCACCGGCGTCTGCGGCACCGGCCCCGCCGCCCCGGGGGGCTCCGTCGCTGGCGCGGCGTCCGGACGCGGCGCACCGACGAGCAGCCGGCGGCCCGGTTGCAGGTGGGTCAGCGCGGGGTGCGCCCGGGCCAGCTGCGCCGTCGTCTCGGGGTCCTCGGCGGCAAGCCGGCCGAACAGCTCGCTGAAGGGCAGGTAGGGAAAGCCGCCGTCGCCGAAGTCCAGGCAGTGCCCGACCAGGGTGCGCCAGCCGGCCCGGCCGGCCCGGTCCGAGAACTCGGTGAGCAGCCGGGTCTTGCCCACGCCGGCGTCGCCGGCCACGAGCACCGACCGCGGCCGCGGCTGTCCGTCCACGCCCATGACCTCGCACAGGTCGGCAAGCTCGCGCCCGCGCCCCAGCAGGGGTCGCTCGGCGTCAGGGTCGAAGAGCACGTCCCCTATCATTGCCTGTTCCGCCCCCGGGGTCTGCCCTGTTCCAGGTGCCCCGTCGACCTCGCTCACGCGCTGAGCAGCCACCGGAGCCGGCGGACCCGCCGGGTCGCGCGCCGCGCGGGGAGCCGGCGCGGGCGCGAACGCACCGTTCCACCGGCCCCGCGCCACTCCCACTCGGCCCTCCAGTACTGCGCCAGCAGCATCGCCTGCGGTTGCATCATCTCGGTGCTCCTCGGCTCGTGGCGCTCAGGCGACCGCGGTGACGCGGCGGCCGTGCCGGCGCGGCAGATGGAGGACCGGCATCGCCGGCACCCGGTGCCGGCGGGGCTTGCCGTACATCCGGCTCACCCGCTCCCGGCGGGCCGCCAGGTCGGCCTTCCACGCGGCCTCCTCGGCCATCAGCATGATCTGCGACTGCATCATGATCTGCTCCTCATCGGTTCTTCTGATGGCTCGATGCTGTTCCTCTGAGGAGGGCCGGCACATCGGGAGAACCCCCTATTCGAGGCGGCTGACGCGGCGGCGCACCTTAGACCTTCCTAAGGAGTGCGGCTACCGGTCAGTAGAAGGTGCGGACTCGATGGTCCGCGAGGCACATTGGTACCGTGCAGGGTCCAAAAGATCCCCTACCCCAAGGCCCGACGAACATGGCGCAGACGGACGCACGTCACCGCGGTGCCGCCGAGCCCCCATCCCCCCGGCGGCGGCCCCGGCGACGGCCTCGGCGGCGACGGATCATCGTCTCGATCCTCGCCGTGCTCGCTCTCGTGATCGGGGTCGCAGTCGCGTGGGGAGCGGTCGAGTACCACAAGCTCGACTCCCACATCAAGACGTTCAGCACCCAGGGGGTCAGCAAGCACCGGCCACCTCCGTCGTACGCCGGGCAGAACATCCTGCTGATCGGATCGGACACCCGCAGCGGCTCGAACGCCCAGCTCGGCGGCAAGGGCGACGCGGTGGGTCGGTCGGACACCACCTTGTTCGTGCACATCTACGGTGACGGCCAGCACGCGGTCGCGGTGTCGATCCCGCGGGACGCGCTGGTCACCATCCCCAGCTGCCGGCTGCCCGACGGCAGCTGGTCGGCGCCGCAGCAGAACGCGATGTTCAACCAGGCGTTCTCGATGGGTCAGTCGCCGAGCGGGAACCCGGCCTGCACGCAGAACACCATCGAGCAGATGACGGGCATGCGTGTCGACCACACCATCGTGGCCAACTTCGCCGGGTTCGCGGCGCTCACCAAGGTGGTCGGCGGGGTGCGGGTCTGTCTGCCGCACGCGATCTACCAGGGCGACCTGAACCCGAACCTGCACGCCCAGGGCAAGCTGGTCTTCCACGCCGGCATCCAGCGGGTCTCCGGCGCCAAGGCGCTGGACTACGTGCGGATCCGGCACGGCCTCGGCGACGGGTCGGACATCGGCCGGATGCGGCGCCAGCAGGCGTTCCTGGCCAGCGTGATCCGCAAGGTGAAGTCGCAGGGGATGACCCCGACGAACCTGTTGCCGCTGGCCGAGGCCGCCACCAAGTACTTCACGGTCGACCCGGGTCTGGGCTCGCCGGCGAAGCTGATCGGGTTCGGCCTGAGCCTGCGCAACATCTCGATGAAGAACATCACCTTCGTCACCACGCCGTGGAGGTACGACGGGGCGCGGGTGGCGCTGGTGCACCCGGCCGTGGACCGGCTGTGGACGGCGCTGAGGACGGACCAGCCGCTGACGAAGACCCAGAAGAAGCAGAGCGGCAAGGCGCCCACGCACACCGCCACGGTCGCGAACAAGGTCAAGTCGGTGACCACCCCGGTCAGCGTGCTGAACGGCACCCTGGTCAACAACCTGGCGGGGCACACGTCGAAGAAGCTGCACCGGATGGGCCTCAAGATCGCCGGCGTGGCCAACGCGGACTCCTCGACCTACCAGCACACCGTGGTGGAGTACGGCCCCGGGGAGAAGTCGGACGCCCAGGTGCTGCAGCAGCTGTTCACCGGCGCGCAGATCAAGTCGAGCAGCCAGTCGGGACTGCGGGTCATCCTCGGCCAGCAGCACGACCTCGTCCCGGCGGTCTCCGGCCCGGTCAAGATCCCGCACAGCGTGATCCACAACAGCCGTCCCGCGAGCACCAACATCTGCAAGGACGTCTCGTACGGCGCAGACGCCTACGCCACCGGCTGACCGAGGGCCACCACGTCGCACGTGCGCTTGCACGGCCCCTGTCAGGCGCTCCGGAGGGGCCGCAACCTCGCACAAGCACGCACACGGCCCCTGCGGTCCAGCCGAGGTCGGCCGGGGAGGCGTGCATCCCCGAGCCGGACAGCGAGCCCCTCGAGCGCTGGGGCCGGCAGATCCTGCACCGGGCGGACCCGGAGGCGGCGGCCCGGATGTTCGAGTCCCACTTCGAGGCCGGCGTCGCACCGACTCTGGCGGAGGCGAGGCGCCCGTGCCGAGGAGGCCGGGGCCGCAGAGCCTCAGCCCAGCGGACGGCCGCGACGCCAGATCTCATGCACCAGCGGCACGCCGGGCCGGTAGGCCAGGTGCAGGTACGACGGGGCGTCCAGCGCGACCAGGTTGGCGCTCGCGCCGGGGGCGAGATGGCCGACGTCCTCCCGCCCCAGGGCCCGGGCACCGCCGCGGGTGGCCGCGACCAGCGCCTCGGCCGGGGACAGGTGCATCTCCCGGACCGCGAGCGCGATGCACAACGGGATCGACGAGGTGAAGCAGGAGCCCGGGTTGCAGTCGCTCGCCAGGGCGACCATCGCGCCGGCGTCGACCAGCTTGCGCGCGTCCGGGTAGGGCGAGCGGGTGGAGAACTCCACGCCGGGCAGCAGGGTGGCCACCGTCCCGGAGCCGGCCAGCGCGGCCACGTCGGCGTCGGAGAGGTATGTGCAGTGGTCCACCGCCGCCAGCCCCAGCTCGCAGGCCAGCTGCACCCCGGGTCCGGGTCCGAGCTGGTTGGCGTGCAGCCTGCCGCGCAGCCCAGCGGCGGCGCCGGCCTCCAGCACGGCCCGGGACTGGCCGGCGTCGAAGGCGCCCCGCTCGCAGAACGCGTCGATCCAGCGGGCGTGCGGGGCGCACGCCTCCAGCATCGGGCCGGTGACCAGTGCGACGTACCCGGCCGGGTCGTCGGCGTACTCCGGCGGCACCACGTGCGCCCCGAGGAAGGTGGTCTCGTCGGTGACCTGCTCCGCAATCACCAGCGCCCGCGCCTCGTCGTGCGTGGTCAAGCCGTAGCCGCTCTTGACCTCCACCGTGGTGGTGCCCTGCCGCTGCATCTCGGTGACCAGCCGACCGAGGTTGGCGGCCAGCTGCTCGTCGGTAGCGGCCCGGGTGGCCGCGACGGTGGTGCGGATGCCGCCGGCGGAGTACGACGCGCCGGTCATCCGGGCGGCGAACTCCTCGGACCGGTCGCCGGCGAACAGCAGGTGGGAGTGCGAGTCGACGAACCCGGGGACCACCGCGCGCCCGCCCATGTCGTACGCCGCGTCGGCGGCCGGCGCCTCGGCCCGCGGGCCGGTCCACGCGACCCGGCCGCCCTCGACCACCAGCGCGGCGTCGTGCAGCAGACCGAGCGGCTCGCCGTGCCGCGGGTCCAGGGTGGTGAGCTCGCCGATCCCGGTGAGCAGCAGCGAGGTCGTCATGACTCCTTCCAGAGGTCGGTGGTCGTCCGGACGAGATCGGCGGCGACCCGGCGCCGGTCCAGGTCCAGGACCGTGCCGTCTCGGACCACGTGCACCACGTCGGCGGCGGTGGCCGCGAACACGGCGGTGGCGTCGTCCGCGCCGCTACCGGCGGTGCGGACCGAGGCGGTGTCCACGGTGACCAGGTCCCCCCGATGGCCGATCGCGATCCTGCCGGCGTCGGGGAAGCCGAGCGAGCGGTGCCCGTCAGCGGTGGCGGCGCGCAGCAGCTCCGCGGCCGCCCAGTGCCCGCGCTCCTCGGAGGCGAGCCGCTCGTCGAGCTCGACGGCGCGCATCTCCTCGAACGGGTCGATCACCGCGTGGCTGTCCGAGCCGAGGGTGAGGGCGGCACCCGCGTCGTGCAGCCGCCGCGAGGGACCGATCCCGTCGCCGAGGTCACGCTCGGTGGTCGGGCAGAAGCAGGCCGACGCGTTCGCGTCGCCGAGCAGCTTCACGTCGCCGTCGGCGAGGTGGGTGGCGTGCACCGCGGAGGTCCGCGCGCCCAGCGCGCCGGCGGCGGCGAGCACCTCCGTGGGGGTACGGCCGTACGCCGCGGCGCACTGCTCGTTCTCCGCGACCTGCTCGGACAGGTGCACGTGCAGCGGGGCCTCGTGGTCGTGCGCCCACGCGGCGACCGTGCCGATCTGGTCGCGGGGCACGGCGCGCACCGAGTGGACCGCCGCCCCGACCACCACGCCGTCGTGGGGCGCGGCCAGCGCGCTGACCCGCTCACCCCAGGCGTCCGCCGACCCGTCGGAGAACCGGGCCTGCACGCCCTCGGGCGGCCGGCCGATGCCGGCGGCGAGGTAGCAGGTGTCCAGCAGCGCGATCCGTACGCCGGCGTCCCCCGCCGCGGCCACCAGCGCGGCCCCCATCGCGTTCGGGTCGTCGTAGCGCCGGCCGTCCGGGCCGTGGTGCAGGTAGTGGAACTCCCCGACCGTCGTGATCCCGGCGGCGGCCATCTCCGCGTAGGTGGCGCAGGCGAGTGCGTAGTAGCGGTCCGGGTCGAGCCGCCCGGCCGCGGCGTACATCTGCTCGCGCCAGGTCCAGAACGTGCCACGCTCCCGCTGGGTCCGGCCCCGCAAGGCCCGGTGGAAGGCGTGGCTGTGGCAGTTGGCGATGCCGGGGATCGTCAAGCCGGCCAGGCGTTTCGCGTCGTCGGCCGCTGCATCGGCGGCGGCTGCGCCTGGGTGCACGTCGACGAAACGCCCGTCCTCGATGCGCACCAGCACGTCCTCGACCACCGGCCCGTCGCCGAGCCAGGCGCGCTCCAGCAGGTAGGCGGTCATCGGCGCGGCTCCGCCGGGCCGGCTAGCCGGGCCAGCGTGTCGGCGAGTGCCTCGACCCCGGCCAGGCAGTCGGCGGTCCCGGCGTGCTCCTCCGGGCTGTGCGAGATGCCGGTGGGGTTGCGCACGAACAGCATCGCGGTGGGCACCCCGGCCTCGGAGATGATCCCGGCGTCGTGGCCGGCCATGCTCGGGATGATCGGCCGGTCGCCGTCCCGGTGCGCGGCGATCCGGGCCGCGAGGCCGGCGTCGAAGCGCACCGCCCCGGACACCGACTCCGGTGTCACGACCAGCCGGGTGCCGTCCCGGTCGGCGCGCTCGGAGGCCTGCCGGGCGATGGCGGCCAACAGGTCCTCGAGGTGCTGCGGGGCATCGGCGCGGGCGTCCAGCCAGGCGGTCACCCGGGACGGGACCGCGTTGGTCCCGTTGGGGCGTACGTCGATGCGGCCGAACGTGGCGCGCTGCCCGGCCAGCCGGGCCTGCTTGTTCGCGGCCAACGCGGTCATCGCGTAGGTGAGCATCGGGTCGTGCCGGTCCTCCATCCGGGTGGTGCCGGCGTGGTTGGCCTGCCCGGTGAACTCGAAGCGGTAGCGCCCGTGCGGCCAGATCGCGCTGGCCACCCCGACCGGGGCGCCCCGGTCGACGAGGTTGCGGCCCTGCTCGACGTGCAGCTCGACGAAGCAGGCGATCCGCTCGTGGAGCTCGGCCCACACCACGTGCGGCACGTCGGCCGGGTGGCCGGTGGCCGCCAGCGCCTCGTCGAACCGGACCCCGTCCCTGTCGGTGAGCGCGGCCGCCTTGTCCCAGCCGAGCGCGCCGGTCGCGAGCCGGGAGCCCAGGCAGGCGATGCCGAACCGGGAGCCCTCCTCCTCCACGAAGGTGGCCACCCCGATCGGGCGCGAGGGCGTGAAGCCGCGGTCGCGGAGCAGGTCGAGCGCGGCCAGCGCGGACACCACCCCGAGTGGCCCGTCGTACGCGCCGCCGTCGAGCACCGAGTCCAGGTGCGAGCCGCACAGCACCGCCTGCTCCCCGCCCTGCTCCGGGTAGCCCCACCAGCCCACCGTGTTGCCGACCGGGTCGGTCTCGACCTTCAGGCCGCGTTCCTGGCACTGCTCGACGAACCAGGCGTGGCACTCCCGCTCGGCGGTCCCGAACGGCTGCCGGAAGTAGCCGCCGGTCTCCGCGGACCGGCCGATCGGCGCCAGGTCGGCCCACATGCGCTCGAAGTCGGGGCTAGGGGACATCATCATCTCCATGGAGTTCCAAGACGTCGTGCGCAGACGAAGGATGGTCAGAAACTACGCCAGCAAGCCGGTGGACCCCGCGTCGGTGGACCGGATGCTCGCCAACGCGGTGCGGGCACCGAGCGCGGGGTTCAGCCAGGGCTGGGCGTTCCTGGTGCTCGACCGCCCCGAGGACCTCGAGCGGTTCTGGGCGAGGACGGCACCGGGAGAGGAGGACGCGTGGTTGCGTGGGATGCGCACGGCGCCGGTGCTGATCGTGCCGCTGTCCCACAAGGCGGCCTACCTGGACCGGTACGCCCAGCCGGACAAGGGCTGGACCGACCGGGACGAGGCCCGCTGGCCGGTGCCCTACTGGGACATCGACACGGGGATGGCCTCGCTGCTGATCCTGCAGACCGCGGTCGACGAGGGGCTCGGCGCCTGCTTCTTCGGCATCCCGCCGGACCGCATCGAAGGGTTCCGGGAGGAGTTCGACGTGCCCGGCGGCTACACCCCGATCGGCGCGATCGCCGTCGGCCACCGCACCGAGGACACCGGGGCGCAGGGATCGCCGACCCGGCGCGCCCGCCGGCCCGCCGAGGACGTGGTGCACCGCGGCTCCTGGTGAGCCGCCGCGGGGCCGGCCGGGTGGGCTTCGGCGGCTCCGTAGGGTGGAGTCGGGGTGAGTGCGATGAACCAGCGACGCACGTCGGAGGACCGGCTGCACCGGGCCGCGGTGACCAACGCGCACCGCCAGGCCCCGGAGCCGGAGCAGCCGCTGGACGCCGCGGTCGAGGAGACCGAGGAGGATCCGCCGGCGCGCAGCATGGAGCAGCGCGCGCTGTGGTTGGACGCCCAGGTCCGCGACGCGATGGCGCGCGGCGAGTTCGACAACCTGCCCGGCGCGGGCAAGCCGATCCCGGGACTCGACAGGCCCCACGACCCGGACTGGTGGGTCAAGCGGCTGATCGAGCGGGAGAACGTGACCGGGGTGCTGCCGCCCGCGCTGGCGCTGCGCAAGGAGGACGCCGGGCTCGCCGAGCGGATCGACGAGCAGGTCACCGAGGCCGACGTGCGCAGGCTGCTGGAGGACTTCAACTCCCGGGTGGTCGAGGCACGGCGCCAGCTGCTGGGCGGTCCGCCGGTGATCACCCCGACCCGGGACGTCGACGCCGAGGTCGGGGCGTGGCGGGCCCGCCGCACCGAACGGCAGGCCCAGCGCGCGGTCCAGCAGCGGGCCGCCGCGGCGCGACGTCGCGCGCAGCGACCGGCCCGACGCACGCACCGGTGGTGGCGCAGGGGCCAGTAGCCGCACGCTCAGCCCTCGCGCATCGGGATCCGCACCCCGCGCGCCTCGGCCACCTCGACAGCGCGGTCGTAGCCCGCGTCCACGTGCCGGATCACGCCCATGCCCGGGTCGTTGGTGAGCACCCGCTCGATCTTCTGCGCGGCCAGGTCCGTGCCGTCGGCGACGGTGACCTGCCCCGCGTGGATGGAGCGACCCATCCCGACGCCGCCGCCGTGGTGGATGGACACCCACGACGCGCCGGAGGCGGTGTTGACCATCGCGTTCAGCAGCGGCCAGTCCGCGATCGCGTCGGAGCCGTCCAGCATCCCCTCGGTCTCGCGGTACGGCGAGGCGACGGACCCGCAGTCCAGGTGGTCGCGGCCGATCACGATCGGCGCCTCCAGCTCACCGGAGGCGACCATCTCGTTGAACTTCAGCCCGGCGCGCTGCCGCTCGCCGTACCCGAGCCAGCAGATCCGCGACGGCAGCCCCTGGAAGTGCACCCGCTCGCCGGCCATCGTGATCCACCTGTGCAGACGCTCGTTGGCGCTGCTCTCCTCCTTGGGGAAGAGCTCAAGGATCGCCCTGTCGGTCTTCGCGATGTCCTCGGGGTTGCCCGACAGCGCCGCCCACCGGAACGGGCCCTTGCCCTCGCAGAACAGCGGTCGGATGTAGGCGGGCACGAAGCCGGGGAACTCGAAGGCGCGCGCGAACCCGCCCTTGCGGGCCTCGTCGCGGATGGAGTTGCCGTAGTCGAAGACCTCTGCTCCCTTGTCCTGGAAGCCGACCATCGCCTCGACGTGCCGGGCCATCGACTCGCGGGCCCGGTCGGTGAGGCCGGCCGGGTCCTTGTCCCGCAGCGCGGCCCAGTCCTCGAAGGCGACCCCGGAGGGCAGGTAGTACAGCGGGTCGTGCGCGGAGGTCTGGTCGGTGACGATGTCGATCGGCGCGTCCCGGTCGAGCAGCGCGGGCACCATGTCGGCGGCGTTGCCCAGCACGCCGATGGACCGCGGCCGCTTCGCGTCGCGGGCCTCGACGGCCAGCTCCAGCGCGTGGTCGAGGGAGTCTGCCTGTACGTCGAGGTAGCGGTGCTCCAGCCGGCGGCTGATCCGCGTCTGGTCGCACTCGACGCAGACCACCACCCCGTCGTTCATGGTGACCGCGAGCGGCTGGGCCCCGCCCATCCCACCGAGACCGGCGGTCAGCGTGATGGTGCCGGCCAGGCTGCCTCCGGCCCCGGCACCTGCGCGGGCCGCCCGCTGGTCGGCGACCGCGGCGAAGGTCTCGAAGGTGCCCTGGAGGATGCCCTGGGTGCCGATGTAGATCCAGGAGCCGGCGGTCATCTGGCCGTACATGACCAGGCCGAGCTCCTCGAGCCGGCGGAACTCCTCCCAGCTGGCCCAGTCGCCGACCAGGTTGGAGTTGGCGATCAGCACCCGCGGCGCCCACTCGTGGGTGCGCAGCACGCCGACCGGCTTGCCGGACTGCACGAGCAGGGTCTCGTCGGGGGCCAGCGTGGTGAGGCTGCGGATGATCGCGTCGTACGCCTGCCAGCTGCGCGCGGCGCGCCCGGTCCCGCCGTACACGACGAGCTCGTCGGGCCGCTCGGCCACCTCCGGGTCGAGGTTGTTCATCAGCATCCGCAGCGGCGCCTCGGTCTGCCAGCTGCGGGCGGTCAGCTCGGTGCCGCGGGGGGCGCGCACCGGTCGGGCGCCTTGCGAGTAGTCGATCATCGGACGGCTCCTTCGACTCTTGGGATGCTCGTGCCGGGGCTCATCAGTCGGCTCACCTGAGGGCTCATCCGGGGGCTCACTGGAGGGCCCCGATCCGTTCCTCGACGGCGGCGACCAGGGCGCCGGAGCGCACCAGGTCCACCGTCGCCTCGATCTCCGGGGACAGGTGCCGGTCGGGGCCGGGGCCGGCGACCCGCTGCCGCAGCACGCGCAGCACCGCCCCGGTGGCCGGGGACGGATCGAGCGGGGCGCGCAGGTCAAGCGCTCGGGCCCCGGTGAGCACCTCGATCGCGATCACCCGGGTCAGCCCGTCCAGGGACCGGCGCAGCTTGCGGGCCGCGGACCAGCCCATCGAGACGTGGTCCTCCTGCATGGCGCTGCTCGGGATCGAGTCCACGCTGGCCGGGGCGGCCAGCCGCTTGAGCTCGGAGACGATCGCGGCCTGGGTGTACTGCGCGATCATGTGCCCGGAGTCCACCCCCGGGTCGTCGGCAAGGAACGGCGGCAGCCCGTGGCTGCGGGCCTTGTCCAGAAACCGGTCGGTGCGCCGCTCGGAGATGCTGGCCAGGTCCGCGGCCGCGATGGCCAGGAAGTCCAGCACGTAGCCCACCGGCGCGCCATGGAAGTTGCCGTTGGACTCCACCCTGCCGTCGTCGAGCACCACCGGGTTGTCGATCGCTGAGGCCAGCTCGCGCTGCGCCACCGCGGCGGCGTGGTCGGCGGTGTCCCGGGCGGCCCCGTGCACCTGTGGTGAGCAGCGCAGCGAGTAGGCGTCCTGGACCCGGTTGCAGTCCGGGCCGCGGTGGCTCGCGACCACCCCGGAGTCGGCGAGGATCCGGGTCAGGTTCGCCGCCGATGCCGCCTGGCCGGGGTGCGGGCGCAGCGCCTGCAGGTCGGCGGCGAACACCCGGTCGGTGGCCAGCTGGGCCTCCACCGACATCGCCGCGGCCACGTCGGCGGCCCGGAACAGGTTGCGCAGGTCGGCCAGCGCCAGCACCAGCATGCCGAGCATCCCGTCGGTGCCGTTGATCAGCGCGAGCCCCTCCTTGGCGGCCAGCTCGACCGGCGCGATGCCGGCGTCGGCCAGCGCCTCCGCGGCAGTGCGACGTACCTCCTCGCGGTCGCGGACCTCCCCCTCGCCCATCAGCGCCAGCGCGCAGTGCGCCAGCGGCGCGAGGTCACCGGAGCAGCCGAGGGAGCCGTACTCGTGGACGACCGGGGTGATCCCGTGGGTGAGCAGGGCGGCCATGGCCGTCGCGGTGGCCGGTCGGATGCCGGTGTGCCCGGTGGCCAGCGTGGAGAGCCGCAGCAGCATCAGTGCGCGGACCACCTCGCGCTCCACCTCCGGGCCGCTGCCGGCGGCGTGCGAGCGGACCAGGGACCGCTGCAGCGCGGTGCGCATCTCGGCGGGGATGTGCCGGGTGGCCAGGGCTCCGAAGCCGGTCGAGATGCCGTACGCCGGGGTGGGTGCCGCGGCAAGCTTCTCCACCGCCTCCCGGGACCGCTCGATCGCCGCGAGCGCGTCCGGGCCGAGCACGACGGCGGCCCCGTCGCGCGCGACGGCCACCACGTCCTCGAAGGAGACCGGGCCGACTCCGATGGTGACCTGGCGTGGGTTCATGGGCCCATTCCACCCTGCCGGGCCCGGTGCGGCTACCTCGGCGCCGTTGTTGTCGTCTCGGATCCGAGACACTAACCTCCTCAGGTTGGCGTAGCGGGGCGGGCCGGGCGACCCCCGGCTCGGTCACCACGACGGATCCGAGAGGAACCCTGATGAGCCAGGTCCCGGCGGCGACCCGGACGCTGCAGGTACTGCGGTTCCTGGCCGGACAGCCGGACCCGGTGACGCTGAACCGGCTTGCCGGCGCGGTGGGGCTGCCACGGTCGACCGCCTACCACCTGGTGAACGCCATGATCGAGGAGGGCTTCGTGGTGCACCTGCCCGAGGAGCACCGCTATGGGCTGGGGCTGGCGGCGTTCGAGGTGGGCAGCGGCTACGCGCGGCAGGAGCCGCTGCAGCGGATCACCCGGCGGCCGCTGGCCGGCCTGGTCGACGTGCTCGGTCAGACGGGGCACCTCGCGGTGCTCCGCGGCCGCGAGGTGCTCTACGTGCTGGAGGAGCGGGCACCGGGCCGCCCGCCGCTGGTCACCGACGTGGGGGTGCGGCTGCCGGCGCAGCTGACCGCCAGCGGCCGGGCCATCCTGGCCGCACTGCCGGCCAACCAGGTGCGCGCGCTCTACCCGGACCGGTCGGCGTTCGTGGACCGGCACGGGATCGGCCCGACGTCGCTGAGCGCGCTCCGCGGGCTGCTCACCGAGACCCGGCAGCGTGGGTACGCCGTGGAGGAGGGGGAGGTGACCCGCGGGTTCGCGTCGCTGGCCGCCGCCGTGCTGGACCACAACGCCCACCCCGTCGCGAGCGTGGCGGTCACCTACCCGGTCGAGGACGCGCCGGCCCCTGGTCGGGCGGCCCGGGCGGTGTCCCGCACGGCGGAGGTGGTCAGCCGCCGGATCGGCGGCCGGCCCTGAACCGGGCTACCGCAGCTCCCAGGTGACCGGCAGGGTGAGCACGCCCCACCCCGGCACGCCGAGCGCGGCCGTCAACCGGTCCGGCAGCGACGGCGGCAGTGCGGCCGCGCGCGGGGCGTCGCTGTTCTGCGGGGGCCGCAGCCGGTCCAGCGGCCGCAGCCGTGGCAGGGTGCGCACGTCGGCCTCCTCACGCCGGATCCCCACCTCCGCACAGGCCACGTCGACCGCGTCGCTGAGCCCACCGAGCCGGTCGACCAGCCCGATCTGCACCGCGTCCGCGCCGGTCCACACCCGACCCCTGGCCACATCGCGCAGCCGGTCCAGCGGCATCCGCCGGTCCTCGGCCGCCTTGCGGGTGAAGTCGTCGTAGATCCGGTCCAGCTGTTCGTCGAGGCGGCGCCACTCCTCCTCGTCGTACGGCCGCTCGCTGGAGTTCATCTCGGCGAACCTGCCCGCCGAGACGCTCTCCCGGCGGATGCCGAGCCGGCTGAGCCCCTCCTCGATCACCTGCTTGCCGCCGAGCACGCCGATCGAGCCGGTCAGCGTGGCCGCGTCCGCGACCACCACGTCGGCGGGCATCGCGATGAAGTAGCCGCCGGAGGCGGCCACGTTGCCCATCGAGGCGACCACCGGCCGACCCGTGCGGCGCAGCGCGTGCACCTCCCGGCGCAGCGCGTCCGAGGCGACCGCGGACCCGCCGGGGCTGTCGATGCGCAGCACCACCGCCCGGACGTGCTCCTCTCGACCGACCGCGCGCAGCGCCGCACCCAGGGTGTCCGAGCCGATGCTGTGCCCGGAGACCATCGACGGCGCGCTGTGCCCCAGATGGATCTGCCCCGACGCGTGCACCACCGCGACGACCGGCCGGCGCCGGACCAGGTCCTGGCCCTTCCGCACCAGGCCGGCCGGGCCCGCGCGGTGCCGCTCGACGAACCTGGTCTGCACCTCGCCGAGGCGCCGCTTCAGCGCGGCGTAGACCTCGTCGCGGTAGCCGATCGTGTCCACCAGGCCGTGCGTCACCGCCTCCTGCGCGGTCAGCGGCCCGGCGTCCACGGCGGCACGCACCGCCTCCGGGGCCAACCGCCGCGACTCGGCGATGTCGGCGACCAGGGTCTCCATCACCGAGTCCACCAGCCGGCGCACCATCTCCTTGTGCGGCGCGGTCATCGCTGACTCGAGGAACATGTTCGCCGCGGTCTTGTACTCCGCCCGCTGGCCGAGCTGCGCCTGCACGCCCAGCTTGGCCAGCGCGTCGCGGACGAACACCGCCTGCGCGCTCACCCCGACCAGGCCGACGTCTCCGCTGGGCTGCAGCCACACCTCGTCGAAGCCGCTGGCCAGGTGGTAGCCGACGTTGCCCGGACCGCTCTCGCCGAAAGTCTCCGCCCAGGCCACCGTGGGCTTGCCCGCGGCGGCGAAGGCGCGGACGGCCTGCCGGAGCTCGGCGGACTGCGCCAGGGTGAGGCGTTCGCCGATGTGCGAGACCAGGCCGGCCACCCGAGGGTCCCGGGCCGCGCGGGCCAGCCCGTCCACCAGGGCGTGCAGCATCGGGACCTGCCGGGCGCGCAGCGCCGCCAGCGGCGTGGCGGGCGGTCGCTCCAGCAGCCCGCGGGTCAGGTCGAGCTCGAGGAGGACCCGGTGGCCGGGGACCGGCAGCCGGCGCAGAAGATCAGTCATCACCACAGCCTAGGAAGCCGGCTCCGGAAGGTCACGGGGAGGACACGGGCGGCTCACCGGCAGCTCACCGGCAGCTCACCGAGCCACGGGCGAGATCCGGCTCACAAGGCGTACCCCCACGCCGCGACGACCGTTAAGTTACTCATTGGTAGGCTTCGTTTCCCTCGGCCCGACGGCTGCCAGGACGCCGTACGAACCGTAGTCTCGGGGCCGACGACGTGACCGCGCGGATCCGGCACCCGCCGGAGGTTGGAGCAGCTATGCCTCTCGTGATGATCCTGGGCCTGGTGATGATCGCCATCGCCCTGCCGATCGCCGGGCGCCGCATCTGGTTCCTGTACCGGCTGATCACGAGCGGGCAGCCCGCCCCGGGCCGGGTCGAGAACGTCACCCACCGCGTCGGCCAGGCGGTGGGCACCCAGGTCGTCGAGGTGTTCGGGCAGCGCCGGCTGCTGAAGTGGTCGGTGCCAGGCGCCGCGCACTTCTTCGTGTTCTGGGCGTTCGTGATCTTGGCCTCGGTCTACCTGGAGGCCTACGGGGCGCTGTTCTCCCCGGGCTTCTCGATCCCGTTCATCGGCCACTGGCCGGTGCTCGGCTTCGCCCAGGACTTCATCGCGGTGATGGCCCTGCTCGGGGTCATCGTGTTCGCGGTCATCCGGTGGGAGAACTCGCCGGCCCGGCTGGGCCGGAGGTCCCGGTTCAAGGGCTCGCACCTCGGCGGGGCCTGGTTCACGCTGTTCATGATCTTCAACGTGATCTGGTCGATGTTCCTGTTCCGGGGCTCGGCCGCGAACACCGGGAACTTCCCCTACCACTCCGGCGCGTTCGTCTCGCTCGGCGTCGGGCACCTGCTCGCGCCGCTCGGCGAGGGCACCAACCGGGTGCTGGAGGGCGTCGGCCTGCTGGTGCACATCGGCGTGATGCTGGCGTTCTTGGTCTTCGTGCTCAACTCCAAGCACCTGCACATCTTCGTCGCCCCGTTGAACGTGCTGTTCAAGCGCCGCCCGGTCGCGCTCGGCGCGCTGCCGCCGATGATGAGCGACGGCAAGCCGCTGGACTTCGAGAACCTCGACGAGATCGACGAGGACACCGTGATGGGGGTCGGCAAGGTCGAGGACTTCACCTGGAAGGGGCTGCTGGACTTCGAGACCTGCACCGAGTGCGGTCGCTGCCAGTCCCAGTGCCCGGCCTGGAACACCGAGAAGCCACTGTCGCCGAAGCTGTTGATCATGAACCTGCGCGACCACGCGCTGGCCAAGGCGCCGTACCTGCTCGCCGACCCGGACGACCGTGACGCACTGCCCGATGCCGTGAAGGCGGAGGCCGAGCGGGAGCTGGTCGGCGCCACCGAGGGCGACCCGGCGATGCCCAGCGCCGGCGCGGTGATCGACCCCGACGTGCTGTGGAGCTGCACGTCGTGCGGGGCGTGCGTGCAGCAGTGCCCGGTCGACATCGAGCACGTGGACCACATCGTCGACATGCGTCGCTACCAGGTGCTGGTGGAGTCGAACTTCCCGACCGAGCTGAACCAGCTGTTCAAGGGCTTGGAGAACAAGGGCAACCCATGGAACATGTCGCCCAACGCGCGGATGGACTGGGCCAAGGACCTGGACTTCGAGGTGAAGCAGGTCGGCGGCGCCGCCGACAACGACCCCGAGTCGCTGGACGAGGTGGAGTGGCTGTTCTGGGTCGGCTGCGCCGGCGCGTACGAGGACCGGGCCAAGAAGACCACCCGCGCGGTGGCCGAGCTGCTGCACATCGCCGACGTGAACTTCGCCGTGCTCGGCGACGGGGAGACCTGCACCGGTGACCCGGCCCGTCGTTCCGGCAACGAGTTCGTCTTCCAGCAGCTGGCCATGCAGAACGCCGAGGTGCTCACCGAGGCCAAGGCCAAGAAGGTGGTCGCCACCTGCGCCCACTGCTTCAACACGCTCAAGAACGAGTACTCCCAGCTCGGTGTGGAGCTCGAGGTGGTGCACCACACCCAGCTGCTGAACAAGCTGGTCCGCGACGGACGGCTCACCCCCGTGCCCGACACCGACGGGCCACGGCGGCCGATCACCTACCACGACCCCTGCTACCTCGGCCGGCACAACCAGGTCTACTCCCCGCCCCGCGAGCTGCTCGACGTCATCCCGCAGGCCGAGCTGAAGGAGATGCCGCGCAACAGCGAGCGCTCCTTCTGCTGCGGCGCCGGCGGCGCCCGGATGTGGATGGAGGAGAAGCTCGGCGAGCGGATCAACGTCAACCGGACCACCGAGGCGGTCGAGACCGGCGCCCAGCAGATCGCCACCGCGTGCCCGTTCTGCCGGGTGATGCTCTCGGACGGGCTGACCGCCAAGCAGGCCGAGGGCTCCGCGGGTGAGGACGTCGAGGTGCTCGACGTCGCCCAGCTGCTGCTCGCCGGCGTCAAGCGCGGCCAGAACGGCGCCGCGGCCCCTGCCGCTCCGGTCGCCGAGGACGAGGGCACCCACGCCGAGCCGACCAGCGGGGACACCACCCAGTCCGAGGAGACCGTCACCCGCACCGAGAAGGTCGGCCCGAATGCCGCCGCCGGCGAGACGGTGGCGACCGGTGACGACCCGGAGCGGACGGAGGGCCCGCAGAGCGAGCCAGAGCAGGACCCCGAGAAGGACCCAGAGCAGGCCGAGAGGTAAGCCCTGCAGGTTCATGCAGTCGCACGACCGTGAACCTGCGCAACCATGGACAAACCCGCCTTCCAGGGCGGACATTGAGGCTCCCGCACCCACGAGGAGACCCAATGAGACGAAGGATCCTTGGCTCGGCCATCGGCGCCGCAGCCCTGGCGCTGGCCGGTCTCGGCGCCGTGATGCCGACCGCCAGCGCCGCCGGCGCCGCCCCGGCTGCTCAGCACCTGCACCCGGCCCGGGTCTGCCACGCCGTGCTGAGCAGCGGCGAGGCGAACTGCCACGCCATGCTGCTCGTCAGACCGGACGGCAGCTACCGCAGAGCGAGCGCGCCGCCGTCGACGGCCCTCACCCCGAACCAGCTCCAGGACGCCTACAACCTGACGGGCCTGTCCTCAGGGGGCCGCACCGTGGCCATCGTCGACGCGTACGGCTACCCGAGTCTGGAGCAGGACCTGGCCACCTACCGCAGCCAGTTCAACCTGCCCGCCTGCACCACCGCGAACGGTTGCCTGACGATCACGGACCAGAACGGCGGAACCAGCTATCCCCGCGCCGACACCGGCTGGGACCAGGAGCAGGCACTCGACGTCGACGCGGTCTCAGCAGCGTGCCCGGACTGCCACATCCTGGTCGTCCAGGCCGACAGCAGCTCCTTCGCGGACCTCGGCCAGGCAGTGGTCACCGCTTCCCAGCACCAGGGCGTGGTGGCGATCTCCAACAGCTACGGCGGCAGCGACGCCGCCGACTCGACGTACGGCACGTACTACGACCACCCGGGTATCGCCGTGACCGCCTCGACCGGCGACAACGGCTACCAGGGAGGGAGCTACCCCGCCGACTCCTCCTACGTCACCGCGGCCGGCGGCACCTCCCTGGTGCAGGCCTCGGGCACCGCGCGGGGCTGGTCGGAGACCGTCTGGGACGGCGCCGGCTCCGGTTGCTCGTCGTACAACGCCGCACTCTCCGCCGCGCAGGCGTACGACACCGGCTGCAGCATGCGCGCGATGGCCGACGTCTCGGCGGCAGCGGACCCGAACTACGGCGGGCTGGCGGTCTACTACCCGACGAACAGGCGGTCCTCGACCTGGGGCCAGATCGGCGGAACCAGCGAGTCCTCGCCCATCATCGCCTCGGTCTACGCCCTGTCCGGGAACACCAGCGGTTCGGCCAACGAGATCCCGTACGAGAACTCCAGCGCGCTCTTCGACGTGACCAGCGGGAGCAACGGCAGCTGCCCCACCAGCCAGTGGTGCCAGGCCCGCGTCGGCTGGGACGGGCCGACCGGGCTGGGCACACCGAACGGCGACGGAGCCTTCTGACGAGAGCCGTCTGACCCTGGCGTTCCTTCCCTCCCCCAGAAGCAGGGGCCCGCTCCCCCCGGGCGGGCCCCTGCTTCGTTGTCGCGCTCGGGTCGCGCCGCCGCGGTCGGCACCGTGGGCCGCCCCAGTGACACCACGACGATGACAGATGACGTCATTACGGCATTGACATGATGTCACTGTGATGTCATTGTGCTGGTCATGGACATCACGCCGTACGTCGACAGCCTCCGCCAGGACCTGGTCGCGGCCGCAGAGGCCGGCGGCCCCGAGACCAAGGCCGCCGCCGAGCGGCTGGTGCTCGCCCTCGACCCCGCGGTGCGGCTGGCCCTGATGGACGCCTTGTCGCAGGCGGCGGCCGAGATCACCAGCGAGCTGCCCGCCGGCTCGGTGGACGTCCGGCTCCGGGGCCGCGAGCCGCAGCTCGTCGTCGACGTGCCGGCCGTGCCGATGCCCCCCGTTGCTCCGGCCGGCACGGAGCCTGCCGCCCCGCAGCCCGAGGACAAGGACGAGGAGGACGAGGAGGGCACGCTCGCCCGGATCACCCTCCGGATCCCCGAGTCGGTCAAGTCCAAGGCCGAGGAGCTGGCCGCGAAGAGCGGGCAGTCGCTCAACGGCTGGATCGTCAACGTCGTCCGGGCCGCGACCCGCGAGCGGGCGATCAACGTCGACATCGACCTGTCCAGCATCCCGTTCTTCGAGGGCCCGGGCTTCCGGGCCGGACGCCGCCAGCAGCGGCGGATGACCGGCTGGCTCTGACCCGCCCCACCCGCACCACCGTTCCGCACCGACCGGCGACGCCGGCTCGGCCGCCGAGCCTGCTCACGAAAGAAGGCACACCATGCAGCACATCTTCGATACTCCTGGTCCGGCGTCGGTCTACGTCGAGATCGGCTCCGGCGACGTGGACGTGCGCGCCGAGGACACGGCGCAGACCGTGGTCGACGTCGACGGCAGGCACGCCGACGAGGTGAACGTCGAGCGACAAGGTGGCCAGATCGTCGTCCTCGCCCCGCGCCGCACCGGCTTCTTCGGCAGCAACGACGGCCTTCGGGTCCGGATCTCACTGCCCACCGGCAGCGAGCTGGCCGCCAAGCTGAGCTCCGCTGAGGTCCGCGCCACCGGCCGGCTGGCCACAGCCCAGGTGCGCACCGGCTCCGGCGACGTACGGCTCGCCGAGGTCGCGGAGGAGGCGCTCGTCGAGACCGGGTCCGGCGACGTCGAGATCGGCACCGTCGGCGACCTGCGGGTCAAGTCTGGGTCCGGCGACGTCGAGGTGGCCCACCTCGGCGCTGGCTGCACCATCTCGACCGGATCGGGCGACGTCGTGGTCGACGAGGCGGTGGGCCTGGTGCGGGCCAAGTCCGGGTCCGGCAGCCTGCGGGTCCGGACCCCCCAGGGCGGTGTCGAGCTCGGCACCGCCTCCGGGGACCTGTACGTCGACCGGGTGCACCGCGGTCAGGTGGCGGCGAAGAACGTCTCCGGCGACATCCACGTGGGCGTCCCGGCCGGGATCCCGGTGTGGACCGACCTCACCTGCCTGTCCGGCTCGGTCTCGAGCAGCCTGCAGGGCGCCGGCCGGCCCGCGGAGGACCAGGACTACGTCGAGCTGCGGGCGCGGACGGTGAGCGGCGACATCCGGCTGGAGGGGCTGTGAGGTTCCGGCCGAGTCCCGGGGGTGCCCGATGAGAGTGTTCTGGATGTGGACGGGAGCCGCCGACGACGCGCCGGCGTCCGATCGCAGCACGGCACCACAGGAGCGAGCAGACCGTCACAACAGCGGACGGCGACAGCCGGCGTCCGGACGGCGCAAGGACGGGGATCGACGCGATGACAGAACGTGACTACTTCCACGACAAGGTCGTGCCCAGGCTCATCGAGGAGCGCATCGCCTTCGCACAGTCGCCACGGCCTGCCCGACAGCGTCGCGGCGGCCGACGGGCGATCGCCCGGGGACTGCACCAGCTGGCGAACCGCATCGACAACTGACCGGCCGGTCCGCCGGCCTCACACCTCGCTGCGGTGGAAGTTGAGGTAGGAGCGGGACGGTGTGGGGCCGCGCTGGCCCTGGTAGCGGGAGCCGTACTTCTCCGAGCCGTACGGGTGCTCCGAGGGCGAGGAGAGCCGGAAGAAGCACAGCTGGCCGATCTTCATGCCCGGCCACAGCTTGATCGGCAGGGTGGCCACGTTGGACAGCTCGAGGGTGACGTGGCCGGAGAAGCCGGGGTCGATGAACCCGGCCGTGGAGTGGGTGAGCAGCCCGAGCCGACCCAGCGAGGACTTTCCCTCCAGCCTGGCGGCCACGTCGTCGGGCAGCGTCACCACCTCGTACGTCGAACCGAGCACGAACTCGCCCGGGTGCAAGATGAACGGCTCGTCGTCCTCCGGGTTGACCTGCCGGGTCAGGTCGGGCTGGTCCATCGAGGGGTCGATGTGCGGGTACTTGTGGTTTTCGAACACCCGGAAGTAGCGGTCCAGGCGCACGTCGACGCTCGAGGGCTGCACCATCGTCGGCTCGAACGGGTCGAGCGCGACCCGCTTGGCCTCGATCTCGGCACAGATGTCACGGTCGGAGAGCAGCACAGTGCAGAACCTACCTGCCGCCGGCCCGTCCAGGACGCAGGCCTCACCCCTTGACCGCGCCGAGCGTGAACCTCTGGATCAACCGGTTCAGGAACAGCTTGTAGACCAGCGCCACCGATCGCCGAGGCCATCAGCGACTGCCCGTGGTTCTGGCCCACTGCTTGGGCCACGGGTCGAACCAGGCGTCGTACGTGGGCACGAAGTGGCTCCACAGCAGGTTGCGGATCGTGTTGCCGCCCCCGCCGGTGCTGCCGGGTCCGACACACCGTCCTAGGGTCGAACCGTGCATGCGCCCTACGTCGCCGTCATCGGCGCGAGCGTGCCCGAGGACCCGTCCCTGGTCGACCTCGCCGCCGAGGCCGGCCGACTGCTGGCCGAACGGGGCTGGGTGCTGGTCACCGGCGGCCTGGGCGGGGTGATGGCGGCCGCCGCCTCCGGCGCCGCCGCGGCCGGGGGAGCCGCGGTGGCGATCCTGCCCGGGCTGGACCGGGCAGCCGCCTCTCCCGGGCACACGGTGGTGGTCCCCACCGGCATGGGCGAGATGCGCAACGCGCTGATCGTGCGCAGCGTGGACGCCGTGCTGGCGGTGGGCGGCAGCTGGGGCACGCTGTCGGAGATCGGGTTCGCGGCCCGGACCGGGGTGCCGGTGTTCGCGGTCGCGGGCTGGGGAACGCTGCCCGGCGACGCGGTGGTCACGTGCGACAGCGTGGCGCAGGCCGTCCAGCGGATCGCAGCCGCGGTGGGCTGACCGCCGTACTTCCTCGATGTTTGCGGGGAGGGCCGACGCGCAAACATCACATCATGGATCACCGCACACTCGGACGCGCCGGTTGCGCGGTCTCGACGTACGCGCTGGGCACGATGACGTTCGGCAACGAGACCGACGAGGCCGGCTCCCACGCCCAGCTCGACGCGTTCGTCGAGGCCGGCGGCAACCTGGTCGACACCGCCGACGTCTACACCCACGGTGCCGCCGAGGAGATCATCGGCCGCTGGTTCGCGTCCCGGCCCCGGCACGTCACCGACCAGGTGGTGCTGGCCACCAAGGGCCGGTTCCCGATGGGCGAGGCAGCCAACGACGTCGGCCTCACCAGGCGGCACCTGCAACGCGCGCTCGACGCCTCGCTGCGCCGACTCGGGGTGGACTGCGTGGATCTGTACCAGGTGCACTCCTGGGACCCGCACACACCGCTGGAGGAGACCCTCAGCACCCTCGACTCCTTCGTCCGGGCCGGCAAGGTGCGCTACCTCGGCCTGTCCAACTACACCGGCTGGCAGGTGCAGAAGGCGGTCGCTACCAGCCAGGCGCACGGCTGGGAGGTGCCCGCCACCCTGCAGCCGCAGTACAACCTGCTGACCCGTGAACCGGAGTGGGAGATCCTGCCGTCCTGCCTGGACGCCGGGCTTGGCCTGCTCCCCTGGTCGCCGCTGGCCGGCGGGTGGCTGACCGGCAAGTACCGTCCGGACGAGCGGCCGCAGGGCGCCACCCGGCTCGGCGATGACCCGGACCGCGCCATGCAGGGCTACGACCGCCGCTCGGCCCAGCAGCGCACCTGGGACGTCATCGAGGCGGTCCGCAAGGTGGCTGACCGACGCGGCGCCACCATGCCGCAGGTCGCGCTGGCCTGGCTGGTGGACCGCCCCGGGGTCAGCTCGGTGATCCTGGGAGCGCGGACCAACGAGCAGCTCGAGGACAACCTGGGCGCCGCCGACCTGCGCCTCGAACCCGACGAGCTCGCCCTGCTCGACGAGGCCAGCGCCCCCGGGGCTGCCGACTACCCGTACGGCGAGCCGGCCCTCGAGCAGCGCAGCAGGAACCTGGCCGGCGGCCGCTGAGCCGGTCCTCCACCTCGCCCGACGGCCCTCCGACGGCTTTCCGTCAGCGCCCGGTGGCGGCTTCACCGGGGCCTCCCCGAAGCCGGTCGGGGACACGGTAGGATCTGTCCGGTCGCCCTCGCGGGGCGACGTTCGCGGATGTAGTTCAATGGCAGAACATCAGCTTCCCAAGCTGATAATGCGGGTTCGATTCCCGTCATCCGCTCCAACCACCAAAGCTGCACCTGACCTGCAGGTTTGCCGCCGAAGGCCTCCGCTCTGGGAAGGCCGCGGAGCATTCGATCTGGCCGTCCGGCCCCCCACGGGCCCCAACGCGTTGTCAGACCGCATCGGCGTCACCTCCGAAGAGCGGCTGCTGGCCGTCGTCATCGGCTGCGCGCCGGCGTCTGCTGATCTGCTTGTCGAGGGCCTGGGCGATCGCTCGGTCCGCCTGCGTGGTGGCGTGCTGGTAGATCAACGCCGCATGCATGCTGTCGTGGCCCATGCGGGTCATCAGGTCTCGCGTGGAGGCACCCGATGCGGCAGCCAAGGTGTTGCCCGTGTGCCGTAGGTCGTGGAAGTGGAGGCCGCTTCGTCCGATGCTGGCCACCGCGTCCCGCCAGCTCACCAGCGGGTTGAAGTTCCCGCGGCGCAGTGGCGCTCCCTTCGGCCCGGTGAAGACCACGGCGTCCGGGTCCGTGTCAGCGAAATGCTCGAGGTGCTGCTGCAACTCCTCCGTGATGGCGCGGGGAATGCTGACCACGCGCATGCCGGCCCGGGACTTGGGAGGGCCCAGGACCAACCCCTGGCCCTTCACCTCGGAGTAGGCGGCGCGGACTCGAACGGTCCCCTGCTCGAGGTCAACGTCCTGGCGGGTCAGCGCGGCGACTTCCCCGAAGCGGAGGCTCGCAAAGGTTGCCAGTAACACGACGCAGCGGAAGCGTTCCGGCATCTTGTCGGCGAGCATGAAGACTTCGGCCATCGACAGCACCGGTCGCTCAGGGGGCTTCTCAGCCCCGCCACCCTGGATCCGGCACGGGTTCCGCTTGATGAGCTCGTCGTGCTCCACCGCTGTGTTCAGCACGGCCCGCATCAGCCGGTAAGCCTTGGCCACCATTCCCTCCGAGACGCCGCGCTGCAGGAGGTCTGCACGCCAGCGGCGGACCGCCGCGGGAGTGATGTCGCTGAGGAACTGACCACCGAAGGTGGGGTCGAGGTAGCGCTTCAGCAGCCACCGGTAGAGCTCCACCGTTCTGGGGCGAAGCCCTGGCCGCTCGTCGATCCAGCGGGTGGCGTAGGTCCCGAACGAGACCTTGCCGCGATCGGGGTCGCGCCAGTCGCCCTGCACCACCGTCGACTCCTGCACGGTGAGCCAGTCGTTGGCCTCGGCTTTGGTGGCGAAGGTGTGCGGGGCGTACCGCCTCCGTCCGGCCGGGTCGGTGAAGCTGGCCTGGTAGCGGCCGGACTCCCGCTTCCGGACCTTCCCGAACCGTCGGCGCTTCGCTGTCACGCCAGCACTCCCCCGCGTCGGCCGCGGAGCGGTGGCACGGTCGCGGCATCGACGTAATCCCGGATCGCACTCTCGGGGATCCGGACGTGCCGTCCTACGCGCACGAAGCGCACCCGCCGTTCAGCGATCAACCGGCGAGGGAACCGTTCACTGGTTCCCAGCAGCTCGGCGGCCTCTCCGACTGTCAACAACTTCTCCATTCTGATCTCCCGAGGATCGGGCCGGGCCTCGTCCTCCCGACGCCTGAGGGTTCGGTCTCCGTCCTGCCGGTCAAGGGCACTTCGTGTCTTTGATTCGCTTCGCTCACCCTTGACAGCCAGGACGGCGACCTGGTGCGGCTGGTTATCGGGAGGACGAGGCGGACTGGTCGTCTGCCTGGTCACTCCCCGCTGCCGGCGGACTGTTCGCGGTGGGACTGGACCCGGGCCACGCGCGCTGCTTGGCCAGCTCGTAGTCCCGCTTCCAGCGGATCTTCTCCGCGATGGTCTTGGTGATGACGGACCGATAGATGGGCACCGACGAATCGAGTGCGTCCCAGATCTTCCACTGGAACCGCGGCAGGCCATCGTCACGGCGGACGTCGGCGGCCATGCGGGTGGTGTCAGGCACTTCGACACCAGCGGACTCGAGGACCTGGCGTACGACGGCTGCACGGTCGGCCTTGTGGCCCTTGAGGGTCTTCCCGGTCCACTTGCGCGAGACCAGCACGCGCCGGCCGCCGCAGCCGAGGTTCTCCGGGTCGTGTGCGCGTCCAGGACACTGGCCCGGAACCATTCCGGCAGCGGCGTCCTTGGGCTGCACCCCGTACCGCAGCCAGTTCCAGCAGCGAGGCGAGCACGGCAGCAGCTCGACCTGCTCCTGGAGCCGGGCGATGTGCCGCGTCTGAGCGCGGGTGAGCTGGTCCGCGCTCCCGTAGGTGCCGGAGATTGACTTGGTGAGGTACTTGGTCAGGTAGGCGACTTTGCGGTCCGCGTCGCCCTCGGTGGCGATGATCCCCTGGATGTCGACCTGCCGGCCGAACCGCACCACGTGGGCCGGCTTGGCGTCCGGGTCCTCGTCGAGCGCGTCGAGTGCCTGACCCCAGGTCGGGAGCGGTGCGCCACTGTCTGGATCGACATAGCCGGTTTCCTCGTGCCAGACCGGCAGCCGGTCGACGTACACCGGATCCTTGTGCTGGGGCCACCACACCTGGTGGTAGGTAGCGGAGACGACCTGCTTGACCAGCGACCGCGGGATCGCGCCGCGAACGGCGGCGTGCAGGTGGGGTGCCAGGCGGTGCTGCTCCTCCACGACTGAGAAGTACTGCACCTGGTAGCCGACGGTGCGGCGGAGGTTCTGCCAGAGGCGGTCCACGAGCTTGGGGAAGTGCATCGCGTCGAGCGCAGCGCGGCGGTAGTCGTAGTCCCTGTCCCGGGGTGTGCCGTCCTTGCCGACCCGTCCGTACGACGGGAGGGTCACGGTGAGGAACATGCTGGGCCGGTAGGTCTTGCCCGAGGGCGTGGTGAACGCCTTGCCGACGGTCCGCTGCTCCACGGGGAGCCGTGGCAGGTCGGGCGCGTCCTGGCGGTGCCTGGTGGAGCGGGTGCGGCGAGGCGGCGGATCGTCATCGGAGTCGTCTTGAGCGTTATCGTCCGGCTCCGGCTCGGGGCGGTCGAGCTGGGGCTCGTGGTCGAGATGCCAGCCCTCGCGGCACTGCTGCATGCGGAGCCGGCGGTTCTTGGCCGCGCATGGCGGGCACTTCGACTCTCGGGTTGCCCCGCACGGGGTCGGGATGAGCTTCGTCTGCCGGGTCTCGGTGTCGTAGACCTCGTGCAGCACGGGGCGGATGCACACGCCGTTGGTCTCGGCCAGCTCGCGCAGCGACTCCGCGGTGAGCTTCAGGCTGATATTCATGCGGCACCGTCCACGGACTCGGCGGGTGGGTCGCGGAACTCTCCGGCCCAGAAGCCGCTGGTGATGTCCTCGCGCTCGGCGAAGTCACGGCAGGAAGCCTTGACCGTGCAGGTGTCACAGGTGGCACGCATGTCGGCGAGCTCGCGGCGCGTCACCTCGTCCGGGTCCTTGACCCAGGAGAGCTGCTGGGCCAGTCGCCCGCACAGCGCCAGGTCCATCCATGGCTCACGAAATCCCATCACGCCACCTCCCGACTGCGAGACCTGGTGCGCCGGCTGGTGCTGAACTCGTCCTCCGACGGCTCGGGGACGGTGATCGGCTCGTGGAACGGGGTCGCGAACTCGGCCGCGACGGAGCGGAGCGCCTTGTCGGAGACGTAGCCGGCGCGGACGCGGATCGGGTAGCCGCCGTCTTCCGGGACCACGTAGCCCATCCCTGGGGTGGCCGCGGTGATCCGGTGGCAGTGCGCCCCGGAGGCGACGGCGTTCTCGCCCAGCACCATGGTGGTCTCGCTGATGTCCTTCAGCCGCAGCCCGACCATCTGGGTGAACAGGCCACGCGACGGGATCACCTCCTTGCGGGGGTCCTGGAGGCACGCGAAGACCACGAAGCCGGGGGCGCGGCCTTGAGAGCAGAGCAGGCTGATGGCCGTCTCTGCGCGGCGTTGGAGGCCACGGTCAGGGCAGTAGGCGGTGAGCGCGGCCAGCTCGTCGACCATGACCACGTGCAGTGGCTCGTCGGCGGTTGCGGTGTGGGAGCGAACCCTGCCGGCGTAGGCGCGGGTGCGCTGCTGCATGTCCTTGACCAGCTGCTCGAGGAGGGCGACGGCCTCGGCGGCGTTGGTGGCCCGGTGGGTGAACAAGTCGGCGCCCATCAGGATCTCCATGCCGCCCTTGAGGTCGATGCCGTGCAGACGAACGGTCCCGGCTCTCACGGCCGGCGCCAGGCCGAACGCGAAGGACCAGAACACCGAGCCCTTCCCTGCGCCGGAGCAGCCGGCGACGAGCGTGTGCGGACCGACCGGAAGCCGCCACTGCGAGCCGTCCTCGCTACGACCCATCACGACGCTGGCGATCTCGGCAGCCTCTTTGTCCGTGGCCGTGTCGCGTTGAAGGGTGCCGCGAGGGAGTCGCCCATCGTGAACGTGACCAGGGCTTCGTTCGGCCCGACCGGATCGGTGCGCACCCTGGTGGCGCCGACCGCTGTGCGCAGGCGTTCGCCGGCTTGCAGGATCTCCTCGACGGTCTGTCCCATCAGTGGCCGGACCCGCAGCTTCAGCCGAGGCCCCTCGGCCTGCACCCGCACCAGTCGGGGAGCGGAGACCTCTGGACGTTCGAGCCGGCGATCGTCGGCCGGCGTGGGGCGTCGTACGGCGGTTCGCTGGAGTCCGAGTCCGCAGGACGCGGCCACCGGGACCCAGTGGCGCCGGATCCAGACTCGCCACCTGAGTCGTTGGACGGGACCGCCCACCAGCCGCTGGAAGCCCACCGGTGAGACTCGCGCCCACGCCCGGGCCAGGATCGTGACCGATCCGATCAGGACCCACCACTTGATCGAGACGAGGGAGCCGCCGAGCCACGCCAGACCGAGCAGCACCGCGACCTGGCCGGGGAACCGGCGGGCGAACCGGGCACCGACGCGCAGCCACCAGATGACCTCCGACCAGGCCGCGGCGAGGATGGACGAGACAGTCACGCGGTCTCCCGCTCTCCGGCGTTGAAGCGGGCGCGGACCGACTCGAGCATCCCGATCGCCTCGAGCACCGTCGAGCGCGCTACCGAGAGGACGTCGAGCACCTCCCCGGTCGGTGAGTCGGACAGCAGGCTGCCGACCGAGCACAGTGACTCGTAGACCCCATCCAGGCGCCGGATGTGGAGGTTGAGCTCGGCTGCCGCGTCCGCGTCGTTGCGGGCATCGAGGAAGCGCGCCCACTCGTTCAGTGCGCCGATCCGCCTCATGCCGGCCCTCCCGGTTCAGGGCGGCAGACGAGCAGCTCCAGGTCGTTGACCTCGGCCTCGAAGGAGAACTGGCTCGCGCCCACGAAGTGAGGCAAGTACTCGCCGTGCACCAGCTGGTCGCGAACCGCCGCAAGCTCGGCTGGGCCGTCCACCGCGATCTGCACTGAGGGCAGCCCCTCATCGGTAGCAGGAGCCGCGACCGCCACCCACCTGACCGGCGCGGAGGGGCCGAGCACCTCAGATGCCCTTCGGAGAGCCGCGCACAGGTCGCCGAGGCGCCAGTCGCCCCAACGTGCGTCGGCCCTTCCCCGGTACGGAAGGCTGATGACCCCCATCAGGCGACCGACTTCTCAGCAGACGACTTGTCGGCCGCCGGCTTCGTGGTGCGACCGGGGGCGGACATCCCCTCGGCACGGTACGACCAGGCGACTCGGCTGAAGGTGTCGGTGACCTGCTCGACGTACGGCGTGGCCAGGAGCTTCTCGAACGTGACCGGGGTGAACGGGCTGTTCCCGTCGTTGCTCGGGGGCACCGGCTGCACCTTGGCCGCGAACTTCACCGTCACGGTTCGGGTCGCCTTCTTGCACTCCGGATCCGCGTCGACCGCCTCGACCTGCCAGAGCGGCAAGCCGGACTCCTTGTCGTTCTGCTGCACCTTGTTGTCAGCCGTTGACCTGTCGAAGTCCACGACCGGGGTCACCTCGCTGACGAGATACGCGCCATGCGGGAAGGCGATCCCGAAGTCGACCGGCATCTTGCGGGGCATAACCATGTTGGTTCCTCTCTTGGTCGGTAGGCGTTTGCGCCGTTGATCGACAGCAGACCAAGAAAGAAGGGGACACCCACACCGCCTCACGGGACTTGTCGGGACGTCCTGTTACGTTCCAAACGTCCCTAAAGGTCTCGGGAGGCCCGGATGAGCAACGAACGGCTACGCAGCCAGATCACGGCAGCGCAAATGAACGTCGAGCAGCTGGCCGACAGGCTGGCGGTGGACCCCAAGACGGTGGAGCGCTGGATCACCAAGGAGCGAGTCCCGCACCGGCGGCACCGCTGGGCCACCGCCGAAGCGCTCGGCGTCGACGAGGCCTACCTTTGGCCACAGGTCCTGGAAGATCCCCGCACCCAGTCCGCCAGCCAGGCAGAGTTCGTGAACCTCTACCCGCATCGAGGCGCGATTCCGGGCGACCTGTGGAGCCAGCTCATCGCCGATGCCCGCGACAGCATCGACGTGCTGGTGTACTCCGGGCTCTTCTTCCTCGACAGCCATCCCGACCTCGCAGACCAGCTCGTCGGCAAGGCACGGCAAGGACTGAAGGCCCGGTTCGCCTTCGGCGACCCCGAGTCAGCCGTGGTCACTCAACGGGGTCGGGACGAGGGGATCGGGGAGAACATGGCGGCGAGAATCCGGCTCAGCCTGGATGCCGTCGCGCCGGCCACTGAGACCCCCGGGCTAGAAGTGCGCACGCACGCCACGGTGCTCTACAACTCGCTGTACCGGTTCGATGACCACCTGCTCGTCAACGCACACGTCTACGGTTCGCCGGCGCCGCAGAACCCGGTCATCCACCTGCGCAGAGTGCCAGGCGGACGCCTCTTCGATCACTACATGCAGTCCTTCGACCAGGTGTGGTCGACCGCCATCCCAGTCGCCAAGCAGGCCGTGACACGCTAAGGGCATGGGTCGACGCATCGACTACCTCAACGATCCGGACGCGCCACCGGCCAACAGCTTGGTGCCGTCCGTGAATGCGCTGGTCATCAACGACGAGGGTGCGTTGCTCCTCATCAAGCGCACCGACAACGGCAACTGGTCACTTCCAGGCGGCGCCATCGACCTCGGCGAGACGGTCCGCGAGGCAGCCGTACGCGAAACGCTCGAGGAGACCGGGATCCAATGCGAGATCACCGGCCTCAGCGGCATCTACTCGAATCCGGGCCACGTCATCGAGTACACCAGCAACGGTGAGGTGCGCCAGGAGTTCACCATCCTGCTCATCGCGAAGCCGATCAGCGGCGAACCCACAACCAGCGATGAGTCGTCACACGTCGAGTGGGTCGACCCCCGGGATCTCGACGAGTACAAGATGCACCCCTCGATGCGCGCTCGAGTGGAGCGCCACCTCGCCGGCCAGACCGAGACCTACCTGGACTGAGCTGCAGCCAACCGAGCCTCGACGCGTTCCACTGTCTCGACGATGCGCTTCTCTGCACGTCCGACGAACTGGGTCACGATGTCAGTCGGCCCGTATCGCGCACGGATCTCGCTGAGCCGCTCCTGGACGGTGACGCGCTGCCCGCCTGGACCCGTCGTCATGTCGCAGTAGCAGAGAACCTCGTGGGGAAGGCTGGCGTCGTACGGGAACTCGCTCTCCAGGACGCTTCGCAGCCCACGCAGATCAGCCTCGACGAGCGCGAACGAGTGGTGAGCTACAAGACCAACCAGGGCGGCCGACGCGCGCTCGTCTCGTAGGAAGCGGGCTCCGTCCAGAGGGTGGAACCCGGTAGCCACCACTTCCGGTGAGTAGCCAATGTCGTGAAGCCATGCGCTGGCGACGAGCGGCACTCGCTCCACGCCAAGATCAGACGCCACACCTTCTGAGAGGCGGGCCACGGAAGACACGTGAGCAAGACGACGTGGCAGGGAAGCCAGGAGCCTCCGTGCAAGTGCCTCTGCGTCGGCGATGTCCACCGTTCCAGGCTACTGAGGCCTCACGACAGTAGGTCCTGAACGTGCATGCAGGCGCACTCGCGTCGGGCAAAGCAGGCACCACGGTTGTCGCATGCTCGCTCCGTTGCTCAGACCGATTCGATGATCACCAACGGCGGCAAGTTGTCCACGATCTTGTTCGTCTCGACCGAGACGGTCACGATCCGGGCGAGCAGGTCGAGGATGTAGCGCGGGTCGCCGACCTCGCGGGACCAGTCGTTCGGGTCGTTGACGATGCCGGACTTCTTGTCGGTCTTCACGTAGTAGCGGTCGATGATCCACTCGATCGCCGACCGTGAGCCGAGCATGTAGCGGTAGGCGTCCTCGGGGATGCCGCGCAGGGTGATTCGGTCGTTGTAGTGGATCACCGAGCGGTCGTACCGCTCGCCCGCCGCCTTCTGCTCGGCGCGTCGCGCTTGCCGAACTTCATCTTCTTGTCGCCGACCGCGAAGAAGGCGTACGGGTCGCCGACCGGCTCAACGTCGAGCCCATCGAGCGGGTACGGCGTCGACCGACTCGTAGCCGAGGTGAAGGTCGGACAGCGCTCGCCCAGCGTCCGCATAGCCCTTGAAGTCGCGCACCATCGGGATGCGCGGCAGCATCTTCTTGAGGTCGGCGGCGTAGGTCTCGCGGTAGGTCGGCGAGTGCAGCAGCCCGTAGACGTAGAAGAAGATGTCGTCCTTGGTGATCGTCCTCGCTCGGGTAGGCGGCCTGGAAACGCTTGAGCGCCTCGTCGGTGATGTTGTCGATCTTGCGGTAGCCGTCCACGACCTCGCCGTCGCCGCCGAGGTCGAGCATCTCAGGGTCCGTCGGCCTTCTCGTAACGCCAGCGGGGGAAGAACTGCCCGCCCTCCGAGCCCCACAAGTTGAGGTCGGGCAACTCGTCAACCATCAAGGTGCGAGAAAGGCTTGGTGGCCCCGAGTCCCGTCAGATAGAAGCCCGTGTTGCTGGACTCTGGCGCCGGGAAGAGCCGGGGCAACTGATAAAGCATGTCGTTCAGGCGGTTGTCGAAGTACGCGAACTGCGCTGTGAAAGGGCGGTAGATAGCGCGACGCATCGAGACTTCAGAGAACCCGAGCGGTCGTGAACGTTCGCAAGTCCGCGAGTAGTCCCGCTGCTCCAACTGACCAGTTGCGGGTTGCGTGTCGCAGTCTGCGAAGTCGGCGCCACGGCCACGATCTGATTCGTACGTCGCCACCAGAGTCCGGACGTTCGCACGAAGCGCCGATGCTGAGGAGTTGTAGCACCATGCGTCCCGGCTGGTTGCGAGCCCTCGTGAATAGGTCTCGAAGACAACGCCGCTGGAAGCGTCCTTCGCCCCGATCGGGAGGAACGCCAGGAAGTCTTCACGCCGCTGGTTGAGCCAATCGCCATGTTCGTTCGGCTCGATGAGTGACAGGTCGAGACCGGCGACACTGCCCGCTGTGCTAACCTGCGCCAACTTCTCCTCGCGGGTCAGGTAGTCGCCGACTTCGGTGTAGAGAAGGGAACGCCGAGCGGGCTGCTCGGATTCTTGACGAGTACCATGATGGCGACGGTGCCCGACTGCCTGCGCCGAAGACCTTGCCGCCCTCCCGACGCGAGTCAGCAGCTTGCGTGGTTCCCACGCAGGTTGAACACGTAGATCGAGGTGAACTCGTCTGCCAGCGTCTTCCTCATACCGTCGGCTGTGTTGGAGTCGATGAAACCGCCGTTGGTCACGTAGGCGATAACGCCTCTGTCCTTGATTCGCAGAGTGGCCCACTTGATCGCTCGAATGTAGGAGTCGTACAGCGAGTTCTTGTTCGTCGCGGTCGAACGCTCTGCATAGGTCCGCCGGATCTCATCGTCCAGTGAGGGGTACTTCTCGTTGGCGTTGTCGTCGTTGTGCCGATCCTGCCCTGCCGAGTAGGGCGGGTTGCCGACGATCACTGTGATCGGCAACTTCTTGAGGGCTTCGAGCCGGGCGTTGTTCTCGGGGAAGACGTCGAGGTCGGGCCGATCGTCGGGCTCCCAGGACTGGAACGTGTCGGTGAGGATCAGGCCGGGGAACGCCTCGGACTTGCCGGTGAGGTCGGCGTAGGTGGTCTCGATGTTGACCGCCGCGATGTAGTACGCGAGCAGCAGAATCTCGTTGGCGTGCAACTCGTTGGCGTACTTGCGTGCCAGGTCGTGCGGCTCGATGAGGCCGGACTGCAAGAGGCGGACCATGAAGGTGCCGGTGCCGGTGAAGCCGTCGAGGATGTGGACGCCTTCGTCGGTCAGCCCCTGGCCGAACTCGGCGCGCAGCACGTCGTCGGCGGACTTGAGGATGAAGTCCACAATCTCGACCGGCGTGTAGACGATGCCCAGTTTGTCGACGGTCTTCTTGAACGCGGTGGCGAAGAACTTGTCGTACAACTCGATGAGGATGCGCTGCTTGCCCTCGGCGTTGTTGACGCCTTCCACGCGCCGCCGCACGGAGGCGTAGAACTTCTCCAGCGTGGCGTTCTCGGAGGCGAGATTGTGCTCGTCCAGTGAGGCGAGCATCAACTCCATTGTCTGGGCGACGGGGTTGTTGGCGCCGAAGTTGTAGCCCTCGAACAGGGCCTCGAAGATCGGCCGGGTGACGAGGTGCTGGGCGAGCATCTCGATCGCCTCGTCGCGGGTGATGTTGTCGTTGAGATTGCCCCGCAGACCGTCGAGGAAGACCTCGAACTCCTTGGCCTGGTTCGAATCCTCATCGGCCAGCAGGCCGTTGATGCGGGTGATGTGGGCCTGGGCGATGTTGGAGACGTCCTTGGCCCAGGTCTCCCAGTAGCGGCGCTCGCCGACCTTCTGGACGATGCGGGCGTACATCGCGTCGCGGAAGCCGTCGAAGCCGTAGTCGAGCGTGAGTTGCTCGCTCTGCTCGCGCTCGCTTCGCATCCCCGAGGCCGTCGTCCAGGCGGACTCGACCTCGGGGCGTGGGGTCACGTTGTCGATCACCAAGCGGTCGGTCTTGCGCTTGTTGAGTTCGATCTGGTTGACCATCGCGTGGAAGCGGTCGTCGTGGGACCGCAGCGCCTGCAAGACCTGCCAGACCACGCGGTACCGCTCGTTGTCGTTCAGCGCCTCGCTGGGAGCCACGCCGGAGGGAACGACGATCGGCAGGATGATGTAGCCGAGTTCCTTGCCGGGCGCCTTGCGCATGACACGGCCGACCGACTGGACGACATCGACCTGGGAGCCGCGCGGGGTCAGGAACATCACCGCGTCCAGCGCGGGCACGTCCACGCCCTCGGAGAGGCAGCGGGCGTTGGTGAGGATGCGGCACACGTCGTCGGGCGTGGACTCCTTGAGCCACGCCAGGTGCGTGTTGCGCTCGTGGATGCCCATGGTGCCGTCCACGTGCGCCGCCTCGACACGGAGCCGGTTGCGTCGGCCCTTCGTCGGCCTCGTCCTGCAACGCCCGGTCCACGAGGACCGGGAAGGACTGCCGCGGCGGTCTTGGACGCCTTGATGTCCTTGGCGAACGCGACAGCGGTCTTCATCGGCCTGAGGTTGCCGCCGTCGGCCTCCTGCTCGGCGGAGCCGTAGTGCTTGGCGAGACCGTTCCAGCAGCCGATCAACTTGGCCGCATCGCCGAGGGCAATCTCTCCGCCGGTCGCCATGGCGCTCTGGAAGTTCTTCGCAACGTAGTCCTCGTCGACCGCGAGGACGAGCACCTTGTAGTCGGTGAGCAGGTCGGCCTCGACCGCATCGCCGAACCCGAGGCGGTGGAACTCCGGGCCGAAGACCGACTCGTCGGCCATGTCGGCGAGGATCGCCTCGGCTTCCGCGGCCTTGCGCTTGACCTCCTCGCCGAACACGCGCGGGGTGGCGGTCATGTAGAGCCGCTTGCCTGCGCGCAGGTAGGTGTCGTCGTGGACCCGAACGAACGCCGACTCGTCTCCGCCCGCGAGCGTGACGCCGGTCGTGCGGTGCGCCTCGTCGCAGATCACGAGGTCGAAGTCGTCGAGCCCGAGTTCCTGGGCCTGGTGGATCACGTCGATGGACTGGTAGGTCGAGAACACGACCGTCATCCGGTCCTTGGCGTGCTTGCCGACGCTCATGCGCGCGATGAGGGTCTCGGCGTCGGTGGTCGCAGGCTCGGTGAGGTCGATCGCGGGCATGTCGGCGTCGTCGGTGGTGACCTTGCGCCCGACCCGCACGTCGGAGCAGACCGCGAACGGGCGAATGTCCACCTCGGTGTTCGCCCATCCACTCCCGCAGGCTCTGGGAGAGCAACTGGATGGACGGCACGAGGAACAGCACCGATCCGCCCGCCCCGACGAGTTCCTCGGCGATCTTGAGCGAGGTGAAGGTCTTGCCGGTGCCGCAGGCCATGATGAGTTTGCCGCGCTCGTGCGCTCGGAAGCCGTCGAACACGTCCATGAGGGCGGCCTGTTGGTGCGGGCGGAGAGCCTTCTTGCCGGTGGAGACCAGCACCTCCGGGGTGGCCCACGAATACTGCGACCAGTCGAAGGCCGACTCGTCCAGCCAGGCGATGTCGACGCGCTGCACCGGCACCGCCTGGTGGGCCAGGGTGTCCGACGCGTTCGGCGACCACGACTTGGCCGTGTCGAAGATGTAGCGGCGGCTGAACTCCTTGCCGCCGGACGCGGACAGGAAGGAGTCGATGTCACCCTTGGAGACCGTCGCGCCCGGTCCATAGAACTTGCACTGGATCGCGGCGTAGGAGTCCTCGTCGCGAAGCGCAGCTACGAGGTCGATCCCGGTGTCCGGCCGTCCTTCCCGGCCCGGCCACTCCGACCACAACCAGACGTTCGAGAACCGGGCACTCCACTCCGGGTCGTTGAGCAGGTAGGTCTTGATGAGCCGCTCGAACTTGTCGCCCTTGTCCCGCTCGTCCAGCGCGTTCGCGCGGAGGTCCCCGAGTACCTCGTAGATCGTCGCCGTCACTAGGCGAAGTTTGCCTCATTTGACAACGTTTCGCTGCGCTTCGGGTGGCTGTTCGGTCGGCCGCAAGCCCCTCACCGGCCAAAGCGCGGGCCGAACCCAACGGGAGGCCGGGGAAGGCCGACAACCAACGACAAAGGGCCCGGCGAGGGTGTTCTGTCGACACGCCGGGTGACTACCTTCCTCGTCTCCGATTCGCCGGGCTGTGCGAATATCGCCCGGTGGTCGTTCAACGCTATCCAGGCATCCGGTTTCCCGACCGAGCGGAGGCCCTCGGCGACTTCGCGAGCTACAGGGTCTTCCTGGACCCCTGGGAGCCGATCGCCGACCAGCTCCGCGGCCTCTGGGAGGGACTTGCGCTGCGGGGCGAGTCAAGCATCCTCGCTATCCATGGGCAGCAGGGCGCCGGGAAGACGCTCTTTACTCAGAAGCTGACGAAGGACTTCGAGGGCACCCGGGACGCCGAGGGGGTATGACCCCCGATCCAAACAACATCTGGCACCGGCTCACAGGTGGCCCGCAGTTCGAGCCTGGTCTAATTCAGGACGCGACGACGCGGACTAGCCTCTCCGAGATTGAAAACAAGAAGGGCTGGGTCGCGGACGCCATCTCCACCGTGAAGGGCCAGAAGGGTCGCGCCACCGTCCTTCTCGCGGACAACGCAGAGCGCGCCTACTTCCGGCAGGGCCTCGTCGATATGACGGACATGGAGTTCGTCCAGAACAGCCACCGTCCAGAGTTGACCCGACTGGCCGCGCAGCGGCTGGTCGCTCACTTCCGGGAGGAACTCAGAGGCTCGATGCTCGTCTTACTCAGCAACGACGAGCTGTTCCTGCTGGCCCTTGAGGAGGAAGTGGAGAAGCAGCACGAGAATCTGATGGGGTTGGCTCAGCTCAGGCTCCCGGACGCGAGAACCAAGGAAACCGTCATCCGGGTGAACACCAACCGGCTCAACCCGGTCACCTACTGGTCGAGCATCGACCAGGGCTCGAATGAGGATAGGGTCGCGTTGAAGCTGGCGCTTGAGGGAGACAAGAGCTTCCCCGACTCGTTCCGAGCGGTGGACACCGCCTCCCGAAACCGTACGGGTAGGCCAGCGAAACGCAACGTCATCACCCTAGTGACGCTCGCCAACGTCACCGAGGCCTCGGAGGTCGGCAGCGATCAGCTGGCCGACGTGAAGCGAGCCGAGGTAGATCACAGTTGGATGTCACTCCACCTTTTCGAAGAGGGGTGGGCCCCCAACGACATGGACGAGCGTGAGGCCAGCCTCCTTGAGTCCGAGTGGGTCCTGCGGGTTTGTGTGCTCGGCAACCCGTTCGTGAGAAGCCTCCTCGAGGCAGCCCAGGGATCCGAAAAGGCCGAGCACAAGCGTCAGCTCGCATCCCTGCTGAACCACCTGAGCGTGTTCCAAGGGCCCGGCACCAAGGGTCCAGCCCGGGCCAGGTACACCCAGGAATTTGAAGGCATGGTCGATGATTGGGCGCCTCAGACTTCGATCTAACGTCCTTCTGGGGACACGGCGAGCCGAGGTCGGCGGACTATGAGAGTGGGCTCAGGATCGTCCTCCCCGGCTACAACACAAGCTCTGAAGGGTTCCTTACGTACCGGCCGGATTACGTCGTCCATCCGTTCCGTCCTTGCTCCGTGTCGAACGCGGTCAACGACACCAATGAAGCGATCCGCTCAGCCATCAAGAGGCAGGGTCACGTGTTCGAGTTCACGGCGATCGCTAGGCCCTCGGTGGCAGGCATACAGACCTACCTTAGGAAGAAGCTGCCCAACTACGTCCAAATCACCCAGGAGCATTAGGACGCGCCTCAGGCGTAGATGTCCAGCACGTCGGGCTGCCGCAGATGGAAGGCCGCTCGACGACCGGTTTCGCACTCGACTGGCACGGAATTGACGCAGATCACGACGCATGGGGCAGAGCACGTCTCTGCGGGTTGCGAGTAAGACTGTAAGAGATCAAGGCGCCGGCTACGCCGGCGCATCGCCTGCGGGCGGCGCTTCGCGCCGTCCTCGGCGCAATTCTATTCGATGACCTCGTAGAGATCCGCTCAAAAACCGAGTTTGGGTCAAGACCGTTCACGAGGATAACGACATTGCTCCCGTCAGAACGTGCACTGGGCACTATCATCCCGGGGCCACCGAGCCAGGCGATGGCTCCTCCGACCGCTTGGCAAGCGGTGAAGTCATCAGCCTTGATGTCTTCGCGAGACAAACCAACAGTTTCGAGGGCCCCCGCGGCTGTCAGGTCGATCAAGCCCCGCACTTCAACCTTGAGCCGATACACCGTCCGCTTTGCCTTCGGCCGAAGTGGCTGGACATCAATGTGGTGCTGGCCTTCGGCAATTGCAGTGCCCCGTTCAAGTGATTCGTAGATCGCCTCGACACCGCGGGGATTCCACCGAGCCCCGCGAGTGTTTGAGATTCTGGGGAGTTGTCGCCGAACATGTGACGCCAAACGTCCCCAACCACATCTCGCGTCGGCAGAGCTTCGATGGCGTCAAGCAGTTCCGGATCGAACGTCAACATCTACCTCAGACCACAGCGCCATCTCTGAGTTGGTCAATCAAAGCCAGCACCGATTCGACGTCTCCTTCGGCGATCAAGTCTGCGGGCTTCCTACCCTTCAGCAACCTATGCCTGCTGAACAGCCAAAGTCGAGCCTCTTGGGCTCATAGAACTCGCCAGCTGATCTGCTAGCCATTCAAGCGCGAGGAGTTGCTGCAGCTTATTTGGTTGAGGATCTACACGCCCCTGGTGCCACCGCGAAATGGTCTGAGGCGTCGTCCCGAGCAATTGGGCGATCTCTCTGGACCGCACACCAGTGTGGCTCTTGATTGAGTCAAGCCGTGTGGCGACTGCGCCTGCCACGATCATGCCTTTCCTATGTTGTGTAACTAAGCAAACGGGGACTCATGCTGTGCGACGCCGCTTTCCGGTAGCCGGCGGACTGACGGTGAAGACCAGTGCTTCTCAAATTGTGCTCCCAGCACCCCTCGCCAGGAGTCCAGACGCTTGCGCGCCCTCTCAAGACTCGGTTCGATCACCGCTGCACGCACCGCCTTGTCCGTCGCCGGGCGAAGAAAGTTCTCCATGTAGTGACCGGGACGGAGCGTTTCTGGAACACGAGAAATAGAGGCGACTTCTCCCGCCCTGCTCGTAACAAAGTGCTCGCGATAATGGACCAGAGTGTCTTGCCATCCACGACGGCAGCATCCCGATTCCGACAGCCGTGAGCAGCTTTCATGCCTGGCCGCTGGAACAGGGCCGCCGCCTTGCTGCGTGGCAAGAAGGACGCTAGCTCGTGCAGGTAGACACGTGCTTCACCATTACCGCCGCTTCCAGGCTTTGGCGCCTTCAGCCAACTACTCAAATTCGAGTGGTCATTGACCGTGACGCCCGACTCGATACCACCGACCGCCCCGAACGCCAGTAGCGCAACGCCCACGGCGCCCGTGTGCTCACCGACGAGCGGCAACTCAAGTTCATGCAACTCACGGCATGCCTGGATATACCGAGTCAGCGACAACGGTCCTGAAGTGTTGTTACAGAACGGGTGCACACGCAGCCACACTGAATCAATGGGAAGACGCCTCAGCGTCTTGATGGCATGGCCACGATGCGTACTCTTATACAGAGTTGCTCCGCGCGTGATCAGGGGATAGTGGATTGGCGTCTCGCTGAACCCACGCGCATTCAGTTCGCTCCTCAGCGCCGTCGTAAGGTCGGCGTCCACTTTCACCCAAGGATCAGATGGATCCCGGATGTAGTGAGTTGGCGCCAGCACCGCCGTGTGTCCACCAACTTCGAACGCATCGACGAACTGCTCCACCAGCGCCTTCCCCTTTAGCCCCATCAGGTCACTAGGGGTATGCGGCCGCGATCGACCCCAAGGCAGGGTTGAAGCTCCAGCACGCATAAGGCCGCCTGGCGTTGAGAGATCGAGGGTTCGTGGGTCGAGAATCGTCTCCAACCCGCTCTCCCGGGCCAAGCGAAATAGGTCCTCGTGCAACTCACCCAGAGCAGGATCGGCCACGAATCCTGACCCAACACCTCGCCCCTCCACGAGCATCTGCGTCAGAAAGGTGTGGTCCCGCGCAGTCACCCGAAGGTAGGAACCAAGCGGGTCAGAAACCGGCCGCAGTCGCCGGACTGTTCTAGTCATCTCTACTCTCTCCATGAACACTGAGATTAACATATCAGTGCACATGATGATGCACAAGGGCATCGACAACTCTGGGCCGGCGACCCTACCCCGCGCCAGACGTGTCATCTCGTTGACCGCAACACTGACCGCAACGCGCCTGGAGGTCCAGCGACTGGCACAGAGACAGCACGGCTGGGCCACATAACGGACAGCAACTCTCAGAGAACGCCGCCGGCCGTGCCTGAAGGCCGACGGTCGGGCCGCCGACAGGGCCCGCGCTGTACAGCAGCACCGCCGTTTCTAACGATATCCGGACGCTCGTCAACGACCAGACCCAAGCGCGAGCAGACCGCTGTGAGCCCCCGGCGCCAAGTTCGGCACTGAAGGGAACTGGCCGTAACCCCAGAGGAGTACGGCACTCGCGACGGTGACGATGCTGCACAGTTGAGGTTGCCCGCGTCTGCTCACGCCTGAGCCATCCTCTCTATGACCCCGCGCCGAGTTTGCAGGAAGGGGAAAACTCAGTGCGAGCCGGGATTAGTTGATCTCGTACACAACCGCTCTGACGCCGAGTTGCCGCCAATACCCCCAACGTGCGCGGCGCGCCTCTTCTTGAGCAAAGGCCACGATGCGGTTGGTGTCGGCTCGGCAGATGCACCCGACCCGCCTCCGAATACCGTTCCCACCCCGGAGCCTCCGCCCGAACATTGGAAGTCCGGAGGGACTGGATGTTCGACAGGCACGCAAAGGGCGCTTTGTGATGTCTGCATCTGACGAGTACATTGAGTCGAGATCGTTTCGACATCGGCTACCTCCGCGAACACCGTAGAAGGCAGCACCGACAGCATCTTGCAATGCGGCTTTACTCCACCCAAACCAGTTCCACGGGAACGCGCGCCGCTCCGGTTCGCGTCCCGTGAACATCCAGCGATACCAGTCCTCCTCGGTCACGATGTCCACCTGCTGCGAACCGTCCTGCTGGGTGTACAGCTCACTGGCAGCCCGCATGTCGTAGGTGAACCCGTCGGGCAAGGAGAGGACCACACGCTTGCCTCGCAGCGCTGGTTCCTCCACGGCCGGGCGCGGGACCTTCGGAGGCGGCACGCCGAAGTAGGGGTATCGCTTCTCGCTCGCCGAGCTCATGGATGCAGTCCTTTCGAGCGGAGGAAGGGCAGCGGGTCAGTCGGCTGGTCGTTGACTCGGATCTCAAGGTGGAGGTGCGGACCGGTCGAGTTTCCAGTCGAGCCGGTGAGACCGATGACCGCTCCCTTCCTGACGTGTTGGCCGACGTGCACCTTGATGGCGGACAGGTGGCCGTACCAGGACTCGACGCCGTGCGCGTGGCGGATCCGGATCAGGTTGCCGTAGCCGCCGTCCCAGCCGGTGAAGACGACGACACCTCGTGAGACCGCGCGAGCCGGTGTCCCGATGGGCACGGCGAAGTCCTCTCCCGTGTGGAAGTCGGGCTGCCCGGTGGTCGGTGAGATCCGTGCTCCGAAGCCGGACGTGAGTGTGTACGAGGTTGCCACGGGCAGGCCCCAGGGCCCGGCTGTGAGAGTCCGGCAGCCGGGGGTGTCTCCGGCCAGTCGGTGGACCAGTTGGGCGGCGAGCGCTTCGTGCTGCTGGTAGGCGAACGGGAACGCGGAGTGCTGGACGCTCTGGGCTGCCTGCCAGAGAGGCATCGTCTGCCAGCCATGCACCGACAGCAGGCCCGAGTCCGAGGTCGGCGAGTGTGGGCCGCCGTAGAAGGCGCGGATCGCGTACGTCGGGTTGAGGATCTGAGCCGGCGTCCCCCAGCCGGCTGAGGGGCGCTGTTGCATCAGTCCCAGTGAGTCGCGGTCCCCGTAGGGCAGGTTGCGAAGCCCGGACTCCTGGAGCGCCGCGGCGATCGCGATCAGCCATCCCCGCGGAGGAACGTGCAGGGACTTTCCCACGGCGATGATCCGGCGGGCGTTCGAGATCTGTTCCGCGTCGAGATCGGACACCGACGTCGCGGACGGATTCAGCGTGCACGGCGAGACCCGAGAGCGACTTGACGCCAGGGCGGGACCTCCGCCCATTCCCCCAATGAGGCTGGCCATCATCACCACCGGAACGCCGACGACCACGACCAGGCCGAGGCCCGTCGCAGAGGCCGCCACCAGGACCAGCTTCCGGCTCACGAGCTGCCGTCCTTGAGGCGCACGTCCGAGACCCGCCACCCGTGGCTCCAGGCAACGACGTCGACCGTGAGGGTTGCACCGTGCGCGAGATCGGCGGTGTATTCGCTCGCGTAGGAGCCCTTTGCCGCCTGGCCGAGGCTCACGAGGGGCCCAGCAGGAAGCGCCGAGGGGTCGGCAAGTCGCAGGCCGCTCCACAACGCAGGGGTGCAGAGCCGACCCAGCTCGGTGGGAACGTGAGCGGGCGTCTTGGATGAGGAGCGCAGGTACACCGCCAGGAAGCGCCTGACCACGTGCCGCGCCCCGACGGTAGGAGGCTGGTCTCCGAGGCGCGACCAGGTGACGTCGGTGCACTGACGTGCGCGGAAGATCCTGCACGAGGATGCGTCGGCGCGGCGCGTGGGACTGGGCGATCGCGGAGGCCGGCCGGTGGACCACCACGACGACGGCAGCCACCGCGACCAGTCCGACCAACGCGACGAGGCCCAGACGAGCGGGCGAGAAGAGCGCCCAGGCGGTGAACCTATGCAGCATCGTCGCCGAAGCCCTCGTCGCTGGGCCGGTAGATCGCGTACACCTCTTCGCCGTCCTGCCACTCCGGTTCGGTTGGCGGCAACGGCACGCCCTCGGAGGTGGGCTTGGGCACGAAGCCTTCCGGCAACGCCTCGGGCGGACGCCAGCCCGGCGACTCCGAAGGCGAAGCAGGTCGCGGCGGTGGCGTGGATGATCCGTCAGTCACCGGAGCACTGGGCACCGAAGCAGTGGGCAGCTCCTTCGGTGCTGGTCGGCCAGCCACGGCAAGGTTGGGCTCGACTGGAGTGGGGCGCGCCTCGGCGCGGTCCGGTGCCTGCTCCGCGGTGTTCTCGTCGTCCTTCGAGGCGGCGGCGACGGTGGCCGCGGCTGCCATGTCGCCGGTGTAGACGGCGGCAGCGGTGGTGGCTGCCTTCTTGGCCCAGCGGCTGGCATGGTGTCCGGCTCGCCCGAAGGAGCCCACCCCCTCGCCGAACGGGTCCGCGTGGGAGCTGACCATGGTGGTGAGCCGGCGGAACGGCTTGAGGGCGACCCACATGATCACGCTGAACAGCGGCATCAGCACCAGGCTCAGCCAGCCCGGCAGCCGCGAGGCGGGGTCGAGGATCAGACCGAGCACGCGGACGGTCACCGCTGCGCCGATCCCGAAGATGACTGAGTTCACCAGGGCGGCGCCGACGGTGCGGCCGAGGCCGACCACGATCCCTCGAGCGGACGGGAAGACGCCGAGGGTCGCGAAGGCGGGGAAGAGCATCACCGCGAGCCGCACGATCATGAACGAGCCGAGCAGCAGCAGCGCGGCCACCAGCAGGAACGGGACGGCGAGCAGGGCGCCGACCGTGGCGAGCACGGCGTAGCCGACCCTCGTGTCGGAGCGGTGGCCGGTGAGGAACTCGTACGCCATCGGGTCGGTGGCCTTCACCTGGGCGGCGACGTTGGACCACTGCTGTTCCTTGGTGTTGATGATCTGCCGGCCGCGGGCCGGGTTGTGCTCGACGATGTACGCCTGCCGCCAGGTCAGCGCCTGGGCCTTGAACAGCTGCGGCCCGTACCTCTTGGCGGTCTTGGAGTCGGTGGAGCCGAGCGTGCCGGCGAGCCAGGACTTGTAGAAGATCGACTCCTCGACGTTGGAGGCGACCGAGGTGCCCGGGTCGATGTTCCGGTTGTTGCCGTCGATGCTGTTCACGACGCCGCCGAGCGTGGAGGTGACGGTCTGGTCGGCGATGTGACCGGCTGCGATGGGCCAGCGGAACAGTGCGGTGGCCAGCAGGATGACCATCAGCGCCCAGCCGATCGCGCCGGCGGTGGTGGCCAGGGCGTGGCGGCGGGCGCGGATCAGGATGGCGATTCCGAGCAGGGCGAGCACGGCCGGGATCCAGGTCGCGAACAGGCTGTTGTGCAGCGAGGTCGAGATCCGGGTGATGATCGGGTCGAACACGTTCAGGAACGTGGGGTGGAAGGCGACCTGGGTCAGCGAGGTCGTCAGCGCGGTGACCGAGACGGGGATGTTCATCATCCAGTTGCTCAGCGCCGTACCGATGACTGCCCCGGGGTCACGCGCCGCGTCGGGGCCGCACCCGAGGTCGTAGTCGTGCCAGCGCAGCCCAGCGAAGCCGTACTGCTGGTAGATGGTCGTGCTTCGACCCGCTAGCGAAGGGGTCGGCCTGCGGCGGTAGCGGGTGGGGCTGCTTGAGGAAGAAGCCGCTCAGCCCCTGGCCGGGCATGTCCGGGGTGGGTGCGCTCTTGCAGCTGATCCCCGGGAACGCGCGGATGACGTCCGCGGACGCAGACGACGCGGGGAGGACGACCCCGAGAAGCGCCAGAACGGCGGCGAGTACGACGACGCGGCGGGTCCTCATGCGACCTGCTCCCGGCGGTGGCCGTCACCCGACGCGGCCTTCGATCCCGCCTGGCTTGCAGTGGTGTTGAGCGCCTCGAGCAGCCCAGGGGTGGCGGCCAGGTCGACGCGGATCTTGTCCACGTGGCCGTCGACGTCGCGCATCACGAACTCGCGGAACCCGGCGGCTCCGCGGCCGGCGGAGAGGCTGGCGAGCGCCCGTTCGTAGCCGACGCCGGTCTTGACGCGCAGCATCCGCAGGCCGTCGCGGGCGGCGTCCTCGTCCTCGATCCGACCGACGAACGCGGCCGACATGAAGTTGGCGACGTCCATGCCCAGCACGTCGGCGGGGTTCTGGGAGGCGGCCAGCACGCAGGTGTTCCACTTCCGCGAGTCGCGGCCCAGGCGGGTGAACAGCGCTCGGCCGGCGGACCACTCGCCGAGGAAGTGGGTCTCGTCGAGCGCGACCAGCTTGCGGCTGCCCATGCTGCGCCCGTACACGGCACGCGTGGCGTACCAGGCGGCCAGGTGCAGCAGCGGGACCGCGAGCTGCTCGGAGGTGGACCAGTGCTCACGGGGCACCGAGCGCGGCGGCAGCACCAGTCCCGGCATGGTGAGCACGGTCAGCGTGGCCTCCAGCCGCTCACTGTGCTGGCCGGCGTGGGGGAAGAACAGCCGCGCCAGCGGCAGCTCGGCCATGTCGCGCAGGTAGTTCGCGACCACCCGGCCGTGCGGCACCTCCAGCTGCTCGAGGTTCTCAACGACGTCCCACAGGGACGCGGTGGCTTCTCCCTTGGTGGCGCGGACGGCATCGGAGACCACCAGCGCGGTCTCGGGCATCGCGTCCAGGGACGGCGGGAGCAGCATCTTGACCACATCCATGGTCAGCAGCTTCCGGTCCTGGGCGGCCAGAATCTCTGCCTCGGCGAACGCGTCCTGGTCGGGGTAGGCGATGCGCTGGGGTGGTGCCACCACCTCGAACGGGTTGAGCGTGCCCGCGTCGGCCGTGGTGAGGTCGATGTGCTCGGCGTGCTCGGCGAGCTCGGGCAAGGCGGTCAGCCTGGCCAGCGGGCCGGAGGGGTCCAGCACGACCGAGGGGATGCCCCGGCGTACCGCCTCGTAGGTGACCTGACCGAGCAGGACGCTCTTGCCGGCGCCCAGTCCGCCGACCACGGGGACCAGGCCGGAGGTCTCCTTGACCTCGGTGGCGTAGTGGGTGTCGAACATGACCGCGCGGCGAGACGAGCCGGCGGTGTAGCCGACGTAGGGACCTCGACGGTCGCCGAGCTGGCTGGAGGCGGTGGGCACCCCGGCGGTCAGGTAGAGCATCGGCAGCCGGCGGCGGTAGGCAGAGGTGGAGACCGGTTCTCCGGGGATGAACTCGCGCAGCAGGCCGTACTGGCCGCGGGGGTGCTCGATGGTGACCCGGCGGCCGCGGTACGACGAGGTGACCCGGCGGACCCGCTCGAGGCACTCCTCCTCGCTGGGGGCGGCCACGGCGATCCGGAACCAGCCGTGCACGCGGGCGGCCGCGACGTCCGTCGCCCCGGCTCATCTGGTCCTCGACCTCGCGGGCGTGGCGGGCCTGCCGGTCCAGTGCGAGCGGCTCGTCGAGATCGTGCTCATGGAAGTGCCGCTGCATGTCCCGGACCACCAGCAGCTTGCGCTGGATCGACTGCTTGGCAGCTGGCCCGGAGAGTATGTCGAACTGTGCCGACCACTCGACGGGGAACGGCAGCCGGTCGGTGTGCGATAGCCAGGGCTCGTGCGCCGGGTCCGGTGCCTCGATCTCCTCGACCCGCCCGACGGACAGCACGGCGAGGTGACGCTGCACGGTGCGCTGGTCATCGCGGCCGGTGACCTGCACGGTCCGCCCGAGGGGTTGGGCGGCGTACTCCACCGTGTCGGTGAAGCTGTGCAGGTCATCCGGCTCCCACGTCTCGGCCTCAGCCGGTGACAGCAGCGCGGGAGCCGGCAGACCGAGACCGACCGAGCGGCGCAGCAGCCACTCCATCTCCGCGGCGGTAGCCGGGCGGCCCTCCAGGCCAGGAAGTCCGACGGTCTCGGTGACCCGCTCGACCAGTGACAGCAGCCGCGCATGCTCGATGTTGCCGGGGCGGCGGAAGAGTGCGGCGACGAGCCGGTGGCTGGAGGACCGGTTGGTCAGCCGGACGCCGAGGAAGATCTCCTTCTCGGCCATCGTCTGATGGCGCAGGTGCTCCTGGAGCCCGACCAGATGGTCTCCCCATGACTCCCCGCCCGTGGACCGCAGCGGAGCCGGGGTGTTCTCGTCCAGGTGTCTGGCCCACGCGGCCGCTGGGTAGGGCCTGGTGGTCACGCGCAGGTGCAGCCGGTGCCCGGCCAGCCAGGATAGGGCGTCGCCGGAGCCGAACAGCAACTGCTCGCGCTGTGCGTCGGAGCGGAACGCCCATGGCTGGGTCGGCAGCACGAACCAGGCCCAGGCCTCGCGGTCGGTGAAGCACAGATTGTCGTCAATGTTGCGCAGCGCCAGCTTGGCGCGCACGGAGGGGTCGCGCTGCTTACGGGACATTCCTGCTCCTCACCCGGACAGTGGAGGTCGAGATGCGAATGGGCCGCTCCGGCTGCCGGGGTCGTGGTGCGGTCACCTCTGCACGCACCAGCTGCCAGACGCTGGCGAGGGGGCGGTCGTGGTCGATGACGCCGGTCAGTCCGTACGTCGCCAGGATCGTGAGCACCAGCTCCCAGATCGGGGGTGTGCTCACCCTCATGGGCAGCACCGCCTCGATGAGCAGCACACCGACGAACAGGACCAGCCAGATGCCGTAGGCGGAGTACCGCGCCGTCCAGGGCAGGGTCAGGCCGCGAGGGCCTAGCCAGACCGCATCGACCCGGTACACCTCGTCGTCAGGACGAAGGATCACCAGGGGTCACCCCTTGGAGAACACGAACGAGGCGATGTTGTCGGCGAACCCGTAGAACAGCGCGGCGCCGGCAATAACGCAGCAGCCGAGCAGCACGTTGGTGATCGTCAGCGCGTTCTGGCTCATCTGACCCTTGCGGGCACCGGCGATGATCCCGATCCCGATCACCAGCAGCACGATCGGGATGATGTTCTTGACCGCCCAGTCGACGATGCCGTGCGAGTTGATGCTTGGAGACGCCGAGATGAGGTTGGCGATGATCAGCTGGGGCATGGGTAATACCTCCCGAGGTAGGCCAGCGAGGTACCGGCAGCCGCAGCCGCCTCCCTCGCGTGGATGCGAACTACGGTTTTTACCTTTTCTTTACTTTGGGGGTTGACAGGGAGAGGCGCGCCGAAGGAGTTCGGTGAACGTTGCGGCAACCGCATCCCAACGGAAGGCCACCACCGGCCGACTGGCGGATCCATTCGCTGCCACGCAGCGAAGGGCAGAGGTACCTTGCCGGTATGAGGCTTGTGCGAATCGCCTCCACTGTTCTGCTCCTGGCCTTGGGTCTGGCAGGCGTCGTGTACGGGGTGCGCAACGGCCAACTCGCCGCTCTGTTGCTGGGGGTTGGCCTGATGGCCGCCGGTGGCTTGTTGGCGACACTGAGACCTAACGGCGAGCAGGCGCCGAGAACCCTCCAGATAGTCGCCACCGCCGCCATCTGCGCACTTGCGGGAGCTTCCGCGGGGTGGTTTGCGGCCAGCAACAGCGTTTCTGCTTCTACTCAGACGACGGAGTGCCTGAAGATCAAGGCATCGGTCACGAAGGCCTTCCACGACATGTCCGGCCCACTTCCTACCCCGGGAAGCCAGGCCAGGTTCGTCTCCGCGCTTCGCCTCGTGACCCAGCACCCAGACTGCTATCCCGCCGAGACAGTCCGGCAGGACCAAGCTCTGCTCTACGGAGCCCTGCGGTAGCCAGAGACACCTGAGACCAGACTCCTCCACCAGGGGAGTGCGAGAACACCGCAACAGGGATTGCCGAATTGGCGTGGTCTGCTGCGGGCCCCCCAACGGCCCCAAGCCACGGTCACTCGCGGTGAATACAAGGCGGTGACGGTCAGCCCGCTGAGCGGCAACTGGGGATTTGCATCGAATTCCCAAGCTGATAATGCGGGTTCGATTCCCGTCATCCGCTCCAACCACCAAAGCTGCACCTGACCTGCAGGTTTGCCGCCGAAGGCCTCCGCTCTGGGAAGGCCGCGGAGCATTCGATCTGGCCGTCCGGCCCCCAAACGGTCGTCACCCCCGAATGATGCGCCACCAGATTGACCACCTCTGCAGGCAGACCCTCGAGTTGAAGGAACTGCGCACCGTCGAGAGGGTGAAGTCCCGAGGCGACCAGTTGGGGGCACACCCAATGTCATGCAGCCATGCCGCGCTCACGAGCGAACTGTCGACGACCCCTAGATCGTTGACGATGCGGTCTGCAGTCAGGGCGACTTGGCTCACCGCACCGCGCAGCGCCGGACGCGTTGCTCCGGGCCGCGGCGTCAGCGACGTGCCCTGCGTCTAGCCGAGAAGCGATTCGGGGAAAACACCTCGTACTCTTCGGGCCGCAACTTCCCGGCGACCAAGCCCGCTGTTGCCTTGGCCGACGCAGGGCCAAGGCTGACACCGAGCATATTGTGCCCGGTAGCAACGAAGACTGACGGAGCGTTCGCAAGGGCCCCAATGTGTGGCAGCCCGTCAGGAGTCATCGGCCTCGCGCCGACCCACTCTTCCCGCCGGTCGCCCCAGTCGACACCCGCCAGGTACTTTGCTGACCCCTTGACGATCGCCTTGATGCGTCCTGGATTCATTCGGTCGTAGGTGCCATCGAACTCCATGGTGCCAGCGATTCTCAGCCCAGTGGCCATGGGCGTTGCGACTGAGTGCACCTGAGACATCACGATCACGTGGCCCGGCATAACGTCAGGTTTCACGCTAAAGCTATAGCCCTTGCCAGGCTTCAAGCGGAGCTTCGCCCCCACGGAGTCAGCGAGTTCCCCGGACCGAGCACCAGCGGCGAGAACCACAGCATCGGTCAGCTGCGAATCACCGTTGAACTGCAACATGGCACCGCCCGCTCTCGTGCGGATGCCCCGCACACGTGACCCTTCGTGAATCGCGACTCCATTAGCACGCAGCCACGTCGCAAGGTCAGAGAGCAGATCCCTTGGGTCGACCCAAAGAACGCCTTCCTGCAGATAACCCCATCCACCTTCTAGCGAGATCGCCGGTTCGAGGTGGTGCAAGTCTGCGCCGCTCACGAGGGGGCCCGGTTCGGGGCCGAATCCACGCTTTGCGAGTTCGACTGCCCTACCACGACTCTCCCGCGCGGCTTCCTCGTCGCGAAAGCAGTAGACATAGCCTTCGTGACGCATCGACCGCCCGATACCGTCGGCAGCCATGTCCTGGAGACAGGCTTCCGTCTGCTCATTCAGGAGGTCCAGCGCTGCCAGACCAGCGCGGTAGGCACGATCCTTTGACCTGAGCGCAAAGCCAAGAAGAAAGGGTGCCATTTTCAGAGCCTGCGTCGGGTGAACGTAGAAGGCACTGTCTGAACGGAATAGTTGACCAATGCCTTCGCGAACCACGCCACGCGAAGGCAGGGGCACACTCGACGAGGGGCAGATCTCACCAGCGTTGCCCCAGGACGCGCCAGCACCAATGGCGCCCTCTTCGAACACTGAAACGTCGAGACCCTCCCGGCGCAAGTAGTAGGCCGTTGCCAAACCTAAGATGCCTGCGCCCACGATGCTTACGCGTCGCGGGTTAGCTGCTCCTGCGGGTGCACTCATGAAACCTCTGCCTCTCTCACATGGACCAGGAACTGGCGTGCACGCTCGGTGGAAGGTCTGTCAAGAAGTTCGTGAGCAGGACCGGATTCAACCACTGCTCCCTGGTCCATGAAGATCACCCGATCGGCGACATCCCTCGCAAAACCGATTTCGTGCGTCACCACGACCATCGTCATCCCCGAGTCGGCCAAGTTACGCATTACGCTGAGCACCTCGCCGACCAGTTCGGGGTCCAGCGCGGAGGTAGGCTCATCGAACAGCAGCAGCTTAGGTTGCATGGCGAGTGCACGAGCAATGGCGACGCGTTGCTGCTGTCCGCCAGAAAGTTGCCGTGGATACCCTGACTCGCGACCAGCGAGTCCAACTTGAGCCAGCAATTTTGCAGCCTGCTCATAGGCGACCGATTTCGGGGTATGGAGGACCTTAATTGGCCCGAGCGCCACGTTCTCCGAAGCGGTCATATGGGGAAATAAATTGAAGTTCTGGAATACCATTCCCACATCGCGACGTTGACGACTCGATTGCGAGTCGGTCATCGTCCGCAGGCCATCCCCACGCTCTACGACTCCCACAAGATGGCCATTAATCCAAATTCGTCCAGCATCGATGTTTTCCAGGTTGTTTATGCATCGAAGAAGCGTGCTCTTACCCGAGCCTGACGGCCCCAATAGGCAGACCACCTCTCCTGGTTGCACCGAAAGAGACACGCCTCGTAGGACGACATTGGCGCCGAACCTCTTCCAGACTTGGTGGACCTCGACGATTCCCGTCATCAGTGATGTTCCATCCAGTAGTTGTCTGCCACCGCTCCAGGCATGCCCCGTCGCACCAATCGGGTTATTTTCTGGATAGGCGTTAGAGCCCGGTTCCGATCTCCCTGCGTGAAGTAACGTTCGACGTAGAACTGGCCGGCAGTGGCCAGCGCCGTTACGGCCAGATACCAGATGGCTGCAACTATCAGGAGCTCGATCACAAGGTAGTTCATCGAATAGATGTTCTGCACCGTCGTCAGCAACTCACTTACCGCGATCACGCTCACGAGGGAAGAGTTTTTCAGCATTCCGATGAATTGATTGCCCGTGGGAGGGATAATGGCACGCATCGCTTGTGGCAATACGATCAAGCCCATGGTCTTGCTCCGAGTGAGCCCGATCGACGCGCCGGCCTCCAATTGCCCGGAATCTACGCTCACGATCCCCGCGCGCACGATCTCGGCCATGTATGCCCCCTCGTTAAGACTGAGCGCAAGGATCGCGGCGGTCAACGGATTGATCACCGCATTTGTCTTAATCGCACCAATGTGGGGAAAGATGAGAGCGAGGTTGAACCAAAAGATAATTTGAAGCAGTAGCGGGGTACCCCGGAAGAACCAGATGTAGCCCCAACTCACTGAACTAAGCACCGGATTGGGCGACAGGCGCATTACCGCGAGCAAAGCCCCCAGCACTGAACCAAGGAACTGAGAGACGATGGACAATATGATGGTAAGGCCGAGACCTCGAAGGATGACGCCCTGGGCCAAGTAGAACCCAACCTTGCCCCACTTGATATTCGGGGAGAAGGCAAAGGCGTGGAGAATAAAAAGTACCGCTGCCGCGACCACTATCGCGGAGACCCACCGCCCTGGGTGGCGAGCAGGAGCAGGGTCCATCGGGAGCGCTGCGCCGACAGTTGGAGCGTCAGGCACGGTCAGCCTCCTTCATGCCGAGGGGTCATGTGTTCGAGTATCTGCGAAGCACTTGCTGTCAGGTCTGACATCTGGGTCTTTCCTTGGCAGGGCACTTATGTGCACCGTCCGATTTGGTCGGACGGCGGTTTCTTCGGTGAGCCGACGGGTAGCTGGGCTAAGGCGCTGGGGTCCCACTGAGTGGCTTGGTCTCACGTCGACTTCCACAACTCCTGGTGATGGTCATCCACGACAGGACCAGATGTAACCATCACCAGGAGTTCCCACCACAGGCCGCACGAGCGCTTACTGCGAACTGGTCGTTCCTCCGTTGACGGCGGCCTTCGCCACTGCCCCACTCGATAGGTTGTACTTTTTCAAGACGGCGGCATACTCACCGTCATTGATGATCTCATCCAACGCAGTTCTGATGGCCTTGACCAACTGGGGCTGCCCCTTAGCCACGCCGATTCCGTAGGGTACTCCCCCAGTTATATTGGGCAGCACGACCTTATAGGTGTTGCCACCTCCCGCCGTCTCCTGCTCATAGATTGCGCTGGGCAGATCCATGATGTGGAGGTCCACGCGGCCGGTCCTCACCGCCAGCAACCCACTATTGTCATCTGGGAATGTACTGATCTGGATTTTTGGCTTTCCATCAGACACACACTGAGCTGACAGGTCGTTTGCGGCCTTGATAGCAACTGTGCCGGTCTGAGCACTCACCTTCTTGCCGCACAATGAACTACGGGTAGAAAACTTCGTCGCATTGGCTTTCTTGACGATTCCGCCTTCACCAACGTTGAGGTAGTCAACGAAGTCGATCTGCTTTTGGCGGTCAGTGAAGTCGCCCATCGAGGACATGATGACGTCGTAACGGTGAGTGTCGAGGGCGGGAATCAGCCCATCCCACTTGGTGTTGACGAATTCTGGGGTGAGGCCTAGCTTCTTCGCGATCGCCTTTCCGAGCGCGACATCAACACCCGTGGGGTCTTGGGTACCAGTCTTGTAGTACTCCATCGGTGGGTAGTCGATCTCCATCCCCACCTTGAACGTCCCGCTGTCACGGACCGAGGACGGCAACAGCGACGCCGCCTTGCTATGCGCAGTCGTCGTCGAAGCATCGTTTGTCGTCTTCGCTGACCCCGCAGCGTTTGAACTACTACAGGCGGCGAGCGACATTGCCGTCACTGCTGCAAGGGCCACGGCTAGGCCCGTCCTGGCGCCACCAAACATGGCAATCCCTTCCCTGGAACGGACAAGCGCCCCGCCCGCTTGTGATATGGACCCGCGGGCGTCTTCGCGTCTGCTGGGTCGAGCACACGTCACGGCCGCGGTGAAACGGACAGTACAATGGCACATAGCACGTGTCAACGGTCACAGTTGCTATGCTCTAGCCCTGCCGCGCGCCACCCGGCTCAACGGAGCCTGAACCGCGCCGACGCCGCGTACCAGCGACATAAACCCGAACAGAGCGGAGATGGCTAGGTGGGAGTCCAAGATGTGTCTGGCCGTCGGGGCGGTGGCACCAAACCGGTCTCCGCTCCGGCAGCTTCGCCCACCAGCCACGCGAAGCCTCTGAGGCTCCCCCGGTTCGAACAGCAAAACAGCCTGCGTCGCCACGTCGTAAACGCTCTACGCGCCGCAATGATGTCTGGCGAGATGCAATCTGGGTCGATCTACTCTGCCCCTGCTCTCGCTGAGCAGTTTGGCGTTTCCGCGACCCCGGTACGTGAAGCGATGCTTGACCTAACCAAAGAGGGTCTGGTGGAAGTCGTCCGAAACAAGGGCTTTCGCGTCGTACATCTTACGGCTGCTGACCTGACAGCGCTGGCCGAACTGCGTCGCCTCTTGGAAGTTCCCACAGTAGGAAAGCTAGCCAGGAACGCCCGGCGCGAGGACCTTGAAGCGCTCAGGCCGTTGGCAGTGCGCATCGATCATCTAGCGCATTCGCGGGACGTAGTTGAATACGTGGAGTTAGATCGTGAATTTCATCTTGAGCTGCTCGGGTTGTCTGGAAACCATTTTCTGGTCGACATCGTAGGAGATCTACGAAACAGGTCGCGGCTCGCCCTTCTACGAGAGTGGTCCAGCACGGACGAGTTGGCACAAAATTCTCGTGAGCATTTCGTTCTCATAGATCAGCTGGTCGCTGGCGACGCTGAGGATGCCGAGGCCCTAATTCGCAGACATATCGGCCGGATGTAGCCAACAGCGGATACACAGGCGCTGGTTCTTGGTCTACGCCTGCAGGCTCGAGTGCGGATGCGATCTCCTGTGGCTGTGCCGATCTGCGGAATTTGTCTGTATAGAGTAAAGGCGCCGGCTCCGCCGGCGCTCGACCTGCGAGCGGCGCTTCGCGCCGTCCTCGGCCGTGAACCAGACGGTCAGCGGTTGATCTGCTGCTCGTCCTCACGACGCCGTGACGCCTGAACGTCAAGTTCATATCGCCGAACCAGGTCCGCTGCCCACGTCTCAGCGCCTGTGCCAGCACCCTGGCGCGGTTCGTCTCGGACCTGAGCGCCGAGGATGAGCAGGTGCTGCTGCGTCTGCTCGCTGACGAGAACCGTCACCGGGGCGGTTGAGCATGCTCCTGGTCCTGGCCGGCGTGCCCCTGATGGCCAGCGCCCTGCTCGGCGTGGCCGGCCCCTGGGCTGGACGACGGCTCCCGCCGGCAACAGCGGTGAAGGCGCTCTCGTCCACCGCCTTCCTCACTGCGCTGGCTGCCGAGTTCTGCCTGTCAGTGGTCGCCTCCAACGCCCTCGCCCGCATCCCCGTAGTGGCCGCCATAGGTCAGTGGTCTGCCGGCACTCTCGGGTGGGACGGAGCTCCCCCACCCCTCGGCGGTCTCCTCTTGGGCGCGGTCGTCGTCTCCCTGCTCATCGCATCGCTGAGCAGATCGGTCCGCACGGCCACGGACCTGGCCGCTGCCCTGGCCACCGCAAGGCGGCTTCCCGACCTCGCAGGCGGGCTCGTGCTGCTGCACGACCCCGCACCGGACGCCTTCGCGCTGCCCGGCAGCGCGGCAAGATCGTTGTCACGCCCAGCGTGCTCAAGGTCCTGTCCCCGGCCGAACGGCGAGCACTCATCGCCCACGAACAGGCGCACCTCACCAACCACCATCAGCTCTACATCCAGGCGGCCGGCCTGGATGCGGCTGCGAACCCGTTCCTCATCCCGGCCGCCCGACAAGTGCGCCTCCTGGTCGAACGCTGGGCTGACGAGGACGCTGCCCTCGAGGTCAACGACCGCCTTCTGACCGCACGAGCACTCGCCAAGGCCGCTCTCGCTCGCAGGGCGAGCCAGCAGTCCGCCAACCGCCCGCCCCGGTTCGCGTTGCCGTCAGCGGAACACGCCGTGACCGAGCGCGCGCTTGCCCTCACCCGTCCGGCTCCCGCGCCACGCCGCAGCCTCAGCAACGCCATCCTCACCCTGGCCGCCTCAGGCCTGCTCGCCTCGGCCGTCATCGCCCACACCACGGAAACCAGGTTCGAGCAGGCCCACGACACCTACCTTGTCGCACTCATCGGCACTGCATCACTCCGGGAACTGAAGCACCACGCCGAGCCCGACACAGTTGAGGACTTTGGTCCTGGAACTTCCCTCCCTGCGCCCCTCTGTCGGTGTTCGTGACCGCCGCCACGCTTCTGGGCATGTCCCGATGACGCGTGACGGACCAGCACCACCGCCCGTGGGGACGCAGAGCCAGACAAGGTGCAAGAGGGACCAGAAGGGGGAGGCCGATGCCGGTCGACTACGACGCGCCGCGGACCCAGGACGACGGGTCCGAGACCGAGCCCATCGAGGAGATCACCAGCGCCCAGGCGCGGGCCACCGCGAACCGGGCCACCCCGGGCCTCGGAGACACCGAGACCGACGAGTTCGAGCTGCCCGGCGCCGACCTGTCCGACCTTCACCTGGTGATCGAGGTGAAGCCGCAGCAGTCCAACGAGTTCACCTGCACCGGCTGCTACCTGGTCCGGCACCGCACGCAGCTGCGTGACCCGGCCAGGCTCCTGTGCGTGGACTGCGCCTGAACCCCCTTCAACTCCGTCCGCCTGGACCTACCGCCGGAAGGGGACCAACGGCCCATATGGTCAGTGCCAACGGCTCTGAGGCCCCCGGCGCGCCGCTCATAGGGTTCTCTCCTCGGGGGTTGTCGGACTCTCCAGGAGGCCGGTTGGTGTGTCCCGGCACGCCCCGGAGGTTCGGTTCCGCACCGGAGTGGCCGGTCCCGCGCGTGTGTTGAGTCAAACCCTGGGGCACGCGGGGACCGGCCACCAGGGAACGGTGACGGCTGGGGACCCACGTTCGGTGCCGCGCTGCTGCGCACCAGCAGCAGCGGTGACGGCCGCCTCGCGCCGGCGACGACGTGCCATCATCGGGGCGTGGGCCTGGTCGGCGAGCTGCTGGAGAGGGCGGCGCGCGCCACCCCGACAGCCGTGGAGGACCGCAGCACCGGCTGGTGGTTCCGCCACACCGACGACGGCACCTGGTGGGCCGGCGCCGCCCTGGCGCACGGCGTCTCGGACCAGCCGGCCCGGCGTGTCGAGGCGGCGGAACGGTTCTACGCGCGGCACGGCGCGGCACCCCGCTTCCAGGTCTGCCGCGACTGCCCGCCCCGGCTCGACACGCTGCTCGCCGAGCGCGGCTACCGCTGGGAGTCCCCGATCTCGCTGTGCACGACGTCCGTGGCACCGCTCACCGCGCACCCCGCCGGTGTCGACGTACGTGTCCACGGCGCGCCGACCAGCGACTGGCTCGCCGTACTGGGCGTTCTGGTCGGCTGGTGGCGATTTCGGGTGGAAGCGACCGGCTCCCGCGACGTGGAGGTCACGCACGAGGCCCGGCTGCTGCACGGCCAGCGCCCGCAGGCCTGTGTCACCGTGCTCGCGGGCGGGCAACCGGTCGGCGTCGGGCGTGCGGTCGCAGACGACGGCTGGACCGGCGTCTGCCAGATGGCCACGGCCGGACAGGCACGCCGACGCGGAGTGGCCCGGCTGGTACTGGCCGCGATCGCGCGCTGGGCCACCGAGCAGGGCGCGCCGAGGCTCTACCTGCAGGTCGAGCGGGGCAACCTCGGCGCGCGCCGCCTGTACGACGACGTTGGGTTCACCGAGCTGGCTGCCTACCACTACCGGGTGAAGCCAGTGCCGGAGCAACCCTGAGCCCGAACCGCCACCACGGGCCCCGCTGGCGCGGGGGCCCGTGGTGGATCGGCGGGTGGGCCCCAGTGGACTCAGTGCACCGCCACCAGGCCCGTCATCATCAGGCCGTGCACGCCGCACGCGTAGCGGAAGCCATGCTTGGTCGCCACCGGGAAGCGGAGCACGTACGGCTTGGAGCTGCCGACGTCGAAGCCGCCGCGCGCACCGGAGTTGTGCACCCGGTCCTTGCTTGTCACGACGTGGGACCCGCTGCCTTGGAGCAGCCGCGGGTCGAGCTCGATCTCGACCGGCGGGTGGGAGCCCTTCGGGCAGGTGAAGTCCTTGTTCGCAGGAAGATCACCGCTCCCGCTGCTCTTCTCGCACTGCGGGGGCGGCCCGGTCGAGATCACCTGCGCCAGGTGCGCAGGGAACACCACGCTGTGCGGCTCGTAGAGCAGCTTGTCGAAGTGCCACATCACGCGCTGTCCGTGGTCGATCCGGATGACCCGCGGGAACATCCCGAACAGCTCCAGGCCGCGTGCGTCGTACCCGGCGTAGGCGTCGACCACCCGCTTGCCGGACGGTCCCGCGTGGCTGTGCTGGTGCTGCAGCCGCTTCCACAGCGCAGTGGCGCGGGCGGTCTGCAGACCGACCAGCCTCTTGGCCGCGGCATTGATCTGGGCCTGGGTCTGTACCGCCTGGCTCCTGGGCACCACGTGCACACGGAGCCTCATCTGCGGGTGGATCAGGCAGATCACCCAGAAGGACTTGCCCGCCGGCACGTTGACGGCGAAGGTGACCGTCCGCGGCGCGACCAGGCCCAGCCCGCCGCTGGTCACCACGTGTCGCCCGTCGACCGCGCACCCCCGGGCGCCCTTGGCGACGTTGCAGCTCGGGTAGAGCACGTTCGGGTTGAAGATGAGCCGGCCCGGCTCATCGTCCTTGGCCAGGAAGAAGTACTTCTGGCCCAGCCGCCGGGCGTTCTCGCCGATCCACGCCGAGGCGCTCCTCACCCCGACCGGCAGCGCGGTGGCGGTGTGGAAGTCCCCGGTGAAGGCAAGGTCGTCACCGCGGTGCACCGAGATGGACCGCGGCAGGAAGTTCATGTAGTCGGCAGGGTGGTGCCGGCTGCCCGCGGCGATGTCGTGGCCGACCAGCACCGAGAAGGTCTTGTGGCTGTGCGCGGCCGGCGCCGCCGAGTCGGCGGTCGGGGCGGTGAGGACGAGCGTCGCGGCGACCAGCGCGGCGACCGACCCGAGCGACACCAGTGCCGAGGCCAGGGCTCTAGGACGTCTGCGGCCGGACGACTTCAGCCGTCGCCGGAGTGCTGGACCTGATGGCAGTGGTGTGGGCATGACAGCCCCTCCCTGATCGGGTACGGCGCCACTGTCCCCCGGCTGCGGGATCAGAGTCCATGACACATCCGGACCCCGCGGCGCGGGTGCGGCGGCAACCGGGCGACTAGTCCGTCGACCGGCCCGCGCCGCCGCCCCGCCCCCTCATCCGGGGCTCGCGGTCCGCCTACTGGGCCGGCTCTCGGTCTGGTACACCATCGCCGCGGCCACGTCGGCCACGCGGACGTTGTGGTTCATGGACATCCGCCTGATCACGCCGAAGGCCTCCTCACCGGAGCAGTGCAGGTCGGCCATCACGATGCCCTTGGCCTGCTCGATGATCGGACGGTTGCGCAGCGCCGTGCGCAGGTGCGCCACCTCCTCGGCCAGCGTGGCGTTGCTCTCCACCATCGCGGCGAACGCGGCGACGGCCTCCGACCGCTCCAGGCCGTTGCCGACCGCCTCGTCGCTGGCTTCCAACGCCTCCTGGTAGCAGCGCAGCGCGACCACCAGCCGCTGGTCGACCCGACTGAGGTCCTCGATGCGGACCATCACGCCGGCCACCCTGCCCCCGGCGGGGATCGGCGTGCTCACCACCGCCCAGCGCCGCTCGAGGAACCGGCCGGGGCGAGCCGGGTCGGAGATGTCGTAGCGCAGTGACCCGAGCTGGTGCGGACGGTTGGTGCGCAGCACCCGGCCCAGGCTGTCGGCGAGCTCCTGACGTGCACCCAGCCTTGCGGTGTCCGAGCTCTCCGGGAACGCCTCGAACAGCTGCACGGCCAGCAGCTCCTCTTCCGAGCGGCGGGTCACGCGGTAGTAGCTCTGCGTCGCGGCCCGGATCACCAGGTCGGGATCGAGCAGGACCGTTGGGGCCGGGTGGCTCACGAAGACCGGATCCCGACGGCTCTGCTCAAGCGGCGAGCACGTCACGGTTTTCGAGGGACGACTGCGGCCTCATGCCTGTCGGTTTCCCACGCTCGCCGAGGCGGCAAACTCACTCCGCGGTTTGGTCTAGCCCACGCTCGCGCTGCTGGGGAACCGGGCCGTCCAGCAGTACGGCGTCGACGGTCTCCTCGTCCAGGGCGTCGGACCGCGCGGCCACGACCATCAGATCGGACAGCAGCTGGATCTCCTGCCCCAGCTCGGGGTCGTCGATCTGTACGTCCAGCGGATCTTGCATCACGGCCTCCCAGTTCACCCGATGTCCAACGGGTGAAGAGCGCACGAGTTAGTGGCCCACATGGACCATTTGCTCCCTTATGCCCATGGCCGACTCAGGCTAGTCCTCCGGACCAGGCCGGTCTCGCGTCGCGCCCCACGACTGCGCGGCCGACGACCGCCGGCCGACCGGCTACCTTCCCAGGTACAGGCAGAACGGGTGCCCGGCCGGGTCCCGCAGCACCCGCAGGTCGTTGTGCGGCTGGTACTCGGCCAGCTCGGCGCCGAGCTCGACCGCGCACTCGACGGCGGCGTCCAGGTCGGACACCTCGAAGTCCAGGTGCGCCATCGTCTGCTGCGCCCCCTCCCGGCCCGGCCAGGCCGGCGGGAGGTACTCCGGGGCGGTCTGGAACGCCAGGTAGGCCACCCCGTCCGGCGGCGCGATCGCGGCCTCCTCGGGCGTCTCCTTCTGGATCGGCCACCCCAGCAGCTCTGAGTAGAAGCCGGCCAGCGCCGGCGCGTCCGGTGCGTCCAGCACCACGCCCCACCAGTCGTGCCGCGACTGGCGCGGGATTCCCTCTCGAGCGGTCTCACGTCCCCACATGCAGGCAGTATCCCAGCCGTGAACAGGGCTGCCCAGCGGCAAACTACCCTGGCGCGCATGGCTGAGTTCACCGGTTTCCCCGAGGCCGCCCTGGACTTCTACGACGATCTCGAGCTCGACAACACCCGGTCGTTCTGGACCGCGCACAAGCAGGTATACGAGTCCGCGGTGCGCACGCCGATGCTGGCGCTGGCCGCGGCCCTGGAAGACGAGTTCGGCCAGGCCAAGGTGTTCCGGCCCTACCGCGACGTCCGGTTCGCGAAGGACAAGACGCCGTACAAGACCCACCAGGGCGCCTTCGTCGCGCGCGGCCCGAGCACCGGTTTCTACGTGCAGCTCGCCGCGCCCGGCGTCCGGATCGGGGCCGGGTTCTACTCGGTCGACTCCGGCCAGCTGGCGAGGATCCGAGAGGCGATCGACGACGAGCGACGCGGCACGGAGCTGGAGCGGATCCTCGGCTGGCTGCGCACGAAGGGCTGGGAGCTCAGCGGAGACCTGCTCAAGACCAGCCCCCGCGGGTACGACGCGGGGCACCCGCGCATCGACCTGCTGCGCCACAAGTCGATGACGCTGGGCAAGTCCTACGGCTTCGAGCCGTTCATCCACACCCCGGAGCTGCTCACCCGGGTCCGCCGGGACTGGCGGCAGGCGCGGCCGTTCGTGGACTGGGTGTGCGAGCAGACCGGCGACTGAGCGTCGGCCCTCACCCGACCGGGTCGACGTCCGGGCCGCTCATCCATCCGTCCCGGAGGTCGACGTCGGTCATCCGCGCCGGGATCGTGCTGTGGTGCACCCCGCCGAGGTGCTCGCGCACCACGCTGGGCAGCTGGCCGGTCTCGGCCACGGCGGCCATGATGGCGGCCGCCAGCTCGCGCACCTTGATGTTGCTGACCTGCGAGCAGCGGCGCAGTACTTCGAAGGCCTGCTCCCCGCCCATCCGCTCGGTGAGCATCAGCACGCCCTTGGCCTGCTCGATTGTGCCTCGGGTGCGGGCCGCGGCCCGCACGGCGTCGTCGACGTCACGCCCGTAGCTCATCCGCAGCATCCGGGTCACGTCGAGGTGGGAGCCCTCGACGGCCAGCCAGCGCCCGGAGCGGTCGTGGACGGCTTCGCCGATGGTCAGCAGCTGGTGCACCTTGCGCCGGGCGTCCACGATCCGGTGCCACACGCAGAAGTCCTGACGCTGGGACAGCCGGGCCTGGACCAGGTCCAGCGCCTGCTCGGCGTCGTCGGGATGCAGGTGGTGTCGGATCAGGTCGGTGGTGGGCAGCACTTCGCCCGGCGCGAAGCCGAAGATCCGGTAGGCGTCGTCGGACCACCACCAGGTGTCCGACTCGCGGGTGTAGCGGAAGGGTGCGCGCGGGCCGATGATCGCGGTTGTCACTCCATGCCTCGTGCCAGAGGGACGCGTCGGCTGTGGGCTCAACCGTCCGAGATTCTAACCGCTCGGCTCAGTGCGGCTGCCAAGCGTCCTCGCTCTTGGTCCGGGCGGCCACCGGAGCCGGCAGCGCGCCGTCCGCCAGCGCGCGGATGGTGACCTGCTCGAAGACCTCGCGCAGGCTGCTGCGCGCGGCGATCCACACGTGCTGGAGGATCCGGGCGGAGTCGTTGTAGGTCACCGACTCCGGGCGCAGGCCGTAGACGCTGACCAGCGGGCCGTCCACGGCCCGGATGACGTCCGCGACGGTCACCGCCGCCGGGTCGCGCGCCATCCGCCAGCCTCCTGACTGGCCGCGCTGGCTCAGCACCAGGTCGGCCCGCCGCAGATCGGCGAGGATCGCCTGAAGGAAGCCGTGCGGGATGTCCTGGAGCCGGCCGATCTCCTCGGCGCTCACCGGAGCGCCGTCCTCGCGACCGGCCAGCTCGATCAGCGCGCGCAGTGCGTAGTCGGACTTCGCGGACACTCGCATGCCGCAAAGTCTCTCAGAGAACTAGACAATCGCGGACCGCAGCGCTGCACGGGCGGTGAACCGCGGCGTCCAGTCCAGCTCGGTCTTGGCCCGTGTGGTGTCCATGACCGCCGGGTGGCCGGCCGCCTCCACCCAGCGCGCTGCGGGCGGCAGCAACGGCAGCCCGGCGACCAGTCGGGCGACGGGCCGCGTCGGACCGCCGGGCACCGGGACGGGGACCACCCCGAGCTCCCGGGCCACGTCCACGAGGCTGACCACGTTGTCGGCGGCGATGTTGTAGGCGCCGGGCGGGCCGGCTCCGACCACGCACTGGAGCAGCGCACGTCCCACGTCGAGCTCGTTGACGAGCTGGAGCGGGAGGTCCGGGACCGGCAGCAGCACCGGCACCGGCAGGTGTCGCAGTCCACCGCCGAGCAGCCTGACCAGCGCGCCGAGCGGCCCGGCCAGCTTGGCGCCGATGGTGTGCGGCCCCACCACGACCGCCGGCCGCAGCACGTACTGCGCGATGTCCGGCGCGCGCCCGGTTTCTTCCGCCAGCAGTCGCTCCACCTCCGCCTTGTCCTGGGCGTAGGGAAGGTGTGCTGCCGGTCGGACCGGCCAGTCCTCGGTCATGCCCACCGGGTTGTCCCGGCGGAATCCGTAGGCGGCCACCGAGGACGGGTAGACGAAGCGCCGGACACCGGCCGCACGGGCCGCTTCGAGCGCGTTCAGCGTGCCCTCGACATTCACGGTCCGAGCCCCGCGCCCACCGTCGACGACCGAGAAGGCGAGGTGGACGACCACGTTGGCGCCCGCGAACGCTGCCCGGAGCGCTTCCCGGTCGCGTACGTCGCCGCGCCGGTAGTCCATCTTCGACCAGCCGTGCTCGGCCGGTTCGAAGGGGCGGCGCGCGACGCCGACCACCCGGGAGACCCGGCCGTCGAGCTGGGCCTGCGCCATCAGCCCGAAGCCCAGGGTCCCGGTCGGTCCGGTGACGGCCACGGTGAGGTCGGTCTCGTCCGCCATGGCCGGCCCTTACCCGCTTCGGTGCACTCGACGCCTGCCAGGACCGGTGCATCCGCCCCGGGCTGTCACCCGGGCCGACACCCTCCGGCCCCGACCGCATTGCGTGATCTGCGCCGCCTTCTGCTGTCCGGAATGGCTACTGGCCGGTAGGATAGTCTTGTTACTGTCCAGTAGGTATACGGTCGCTGGTCGCGACTCCGCCGTCGAAGGTGATGAAGTGAGCCACTACAAGAGCAACCTGCGCGACATCGAGTTCAACCTGTTCGAGGTCTTCGGACGCGGCGAGGTCCTGGGTACGGGACCCTTCGCGGAGATCGACGCCGCCACCGCCAAGTCGATCCTGGCCGAGGTGGACCGCATCTCCCGCGAGGAGCTGGCGGCCTCCTACGAGGAGAGCGACCAGGACCCGCCGGTGTTCCACCCGGAGGACGGCACCGCTCCCCTGCCCGAGGGGTTCAAGAAGAGCTACCGGGCCTGGATGGACGCGGAGTACTGGCGGCTGACCCTCCCCGCGGAGATGGGCGGGCAGCCCGCGCCGTCCAGCCTGAACTGGGCACTGGCGGAGATGGTGCTCGGGTCGAACGCGCCGATCTGGATGTACGCCTGCGGCCCGGCGTTCGCCTCGGTCGTGTTCCGCAACGGCAACGACCGGGACAAGCAGATCGCCCAGCACATGGTGGACCGGCGCTGGGGGGCCACCATGGTGCTCACCGAGCCGGACGCCGGCTCCGACGTCGGCGCCGGCCGCACCAAGGCCGTCCCGCAGGACGACGGCAGCTGGCACATCGAGGGCGTGAAGCGGTTCATCACCTCCGCCGAGCACGACCTGGCCGAGAACATCGTGCACCTGGTGCTGGCCCGCCCGCAGGGCGTCGAGGGGGCCGGCGGCCCGGGCACGAAGGGGCTGTCGTTGTTCATCGTCCCGAAGTGGCACTTCGACCTCGAGACCGGTGAGCTCACCGGCGAGCGCAACGGCGCCTACGTGACCAACGTCGAGCACAAGATGGGCATCAAGGTGTCCAACACCTGCGAGGTCACCTTCGGCGACGGTTCCGTCGGAGGCGGCGAGCCCGCCAAGGGCTACCTGCTCGGCGAGGTGCACAACGGCATCGCGCAGATGTTCCAGGTGATCGAGAACGCCCGGATGATGGTCGGCACCAAGGCCATCGCCACCTTGTCGACCGGCTACCTCAACGCGCTGGAGTACGCCAAGACCCGGGTGCAGGGCGCCGACCTGACCCGGGCCTCGGACAAGACCGCACCGCGCGTCACCATCACCCACCACCCCGACGTGCGCCGCTCGCTGATGACCCAGAAGGCGTTCGCCGAGGCGCTGCGCGCACTCGTCCTCTACACCGCGACCTGGCAGGACCGGGTCCAGCTCGCTGCCCACAACGGCGAGACCGACGAGCTCGCCGACCGGGTCAACGACCTGCTGCTGCCGATCGTGAAGGGGTACGGCTCGGAGCGCTCGTGGGTGCTGCTCGGGACCGAGGCGCTGCAGACGTTCGGCGGGTCCGGGTTCCTGCAGGACTACCCGCTCGAGCAGTACGTCCGGGACGCCAAGATCGACACGCTGTACGAAGGCACCACCGCGATCCAGGGCCAGGACCTGTTCTTCCGCAAGATCATCAAGGACCAGGGCGTGGCCCTCAAGCACCTCGCCGAGCAGATCGGCGAGTTTGCCGGCGGGGACGCCGACGCAAGCGGCACCGGGGGCCGGCTCAAGGTCGAGCGCGAGCTGCTCGGCAAGGCCCTGCTGGACGCCCAGGCCATCGTCCAGCGGCTCACCGAGGACGTGATGACCGCAGACCCGCGGGTCGAGGGCGGTGACCAGCGCAACGTCTACAAGGTGGGGCTGAACACCACCCGGCTGTTGATGTCGCTCGGCGACGTGGTGTGCGCGTGGCTGCTGCTGCGTCAGGCCGAGGTGGCGCTGGAGCGCCTGGGCGGCGAGGTGAGCGGCAAGGACAAGGCGTTCTACGAGGGCAAGGTGGCCGCGGCGCAGTTCTTCGCCCGCACGGTGCTGCCCGGACTGGCAGCGGAGCGGGCGATCACCGAGCGCACCGACCTGACCCTGATGGAGCTCGCCGAGGAGTCGTTCTGACCCGCTGACGGGCGCGGCTGGTTCAACCCAGCCGCGCACGGGTATCTGCTCCGGCAGGCGAGGGCCACCAGCCCCGCCTGCCGAGGCGGTGATCCACCGCCGCAGACAAGGAGGAGACAACCATGGGTATCGGTTTGGGCATCATCCTCGTGGTCCTGGGCCTGATCCTCGTCCTCGACGTGGTCCACTTCGACCTGTCCTTCGTCAACGACAACGCACTCGGCTGGATCCTGCTGCTCGTCGGCCTCCTCGCGATCGTGCTGGCCCTGGTGATGAACGCGCAGCGTTCCCGCACCAAGCACATCGAGGAGCGCCGCTACGAGCCGCCGCGCGGCTGAGCCGCTACGAGCCGCTGCGGGGCTGGCCGGCCCCGGGACGCGCGGAACGCTTCCGGTCGCTCTGCGACCAGCGGCTCTTGTTCCGTCGGGAGGGACCGCGGTACGACGTACCGCGGTCCCTCCCGTGCTGACGCCGGGGCTTGGCCGACCGACCCGCTCGCGGGCTCGGCGGCTCTTCCCCGGACCCGGAGAGCGCCTCGGCGGTCATCGGCTGCGGCACGGTGCGCATGTCGTGGTGCCGCGGCTGCACGCCTGAACGCCGCTGGAGACCGAGCACCTCGTCCAGCCCGCGCGGCGTGGTGATCGTGACCACCGCGCCCGAGGCTCCCGCGCGCGCGGTGCGGCCGGACCGGTGCAGGTACGCCTTGGCGTCGGCCGGGGCGTCGTAGTGCACGACGAGGCCGACCTGGTCGACGTGGATACCGCGGGCGGCGACGTCGGTGGCGACCACGGCCTGCGCGCGGCCGCTGGAGAACTGCCGCAGGTTCTTCTCCCGGACCCGCTGGGACAGGTTGCCGTGCAGGTCCACCGCCTCGATACCGTGCTCGCTCAGCGAGTCCCGCAGATCGGTGGCGCCCTGGCGGGTCCGGGTGAACACGATGGTCCGGGGGTTGGCCTCCACCAGCGCCACGGTCGCCGCCACCTTGTCGCGGTAGCCGCCCACCACGAGCACGTGGTGGTCCATGGTCGTCACCGCGCCCTGTCCCGGGTCGAGCTCGTGCAACCGCGGTTCCCGCAGGTGGGCACGAACCAGCCGGTCCACGTCGTCGTCGAGCGTGGCAGAGAGCAGCATCCGCTGCCCGGTCCGGGGAGTGTCCCGCAGCAGCGCGTCCACGACCGGGTAGAAGCCGAGGTCGCAGAGGTGGTCGGCCTCGTCCAGCACGGTGACCTCGATGTCGTCGGTGCGCACCGCGCCTCGGTCGATCAGGTCGCGGAGCCGGCCGGGCGTGGCGAGCACGACGTCGGCGCCGCCGCGCAACCGCCGGATCTGCCGGTCGTACGGCGTCCCGCCGTAGACGGTCACCAGCCGGAGCCCGACGGCGTCCGCCACCGGCTCCAGGGACCGGCGCACCTGCTGGGCCAGCTCCCGGGTGGGCACGATCACCAGTGCGCGGGGGTGCTTCGGCCGGCTGCGGCGGCCGCTCAGCCGGGACAGCAGCGGGAGCCCGTACGCCAGGGTCTTGCCGGAGCCGGTGCGGGCCCGGGCGAGCACGTCGAGACCGGCGCCCGCATCCGGGATCACGGCCGTCTGCACCGGGGTCGGCGCGGTGATCTGCAGGCGCGTGAGCGCGGAGACCAGACGATGGTCGAGGTCGAGGTCGGCGAAGGTGGCGGCGCCAGGAGCGGGGTCGGCGGACAGGCGGGCAGCAGGGACTGTGGTCACAGGGGGTGGTGCTCCAAGGAATGGTCGGGCAGGTCCCGGCCACACCGGGCGATGAGAAGGCCACGCGTTGACGACGCGGGCCAGCACGATTCTACCAGCGCCGCGTCAGGCCCCCGACCGTCCGGAGAGCGGCAGCACGAGACGTCGGACACCACCGTCGACGACCCGGACCGGCACGCCCCAGTCCTGCTGGTGCAGGTGGCAGGCCGCACCTTCCCCTCCCTCCTCATCGCAGGAGGCAGCACGAGCGGCGATGTGCAGCACCCCCTCACCGACCTGCGGGTCCAGGCGCACGACGCGGGTGAGTGCGGTGCCACGGCCCTCACCGGCGGTGACCAGCGCCGGCGGCGTCGCGGTCACGAAGAGCTGGGACGCCGGCCCGGAACGCTCGTCGACCTTCTGCCCCGGGGGCGGGTCGAACTCGACCACGACCTCGAGCTCCCCACCGGCCACCTCGGTGACGGGACGCTGGGTCGTGTGGGCCTGCCCTTCGGCCGTGGCGCCCGCGCCCAGCGGCACGCGGGTCAGCCGATGCGCGGCCGACTCGAGCACCAGCAGGTGTGGCCCGTCCAGGAGGGCGCCGCTGGGCTCGGCCAGGTCCACCGCCAAGGTGGTGAGCTGCCCGGAGGCCGGGTCGTACCGGCGGACCGCGCCGTTGTAGGTGTCGCAGACGGCCACCGACCCGTCCGGCAGCGCGGTCACCCCCAGCGGGTGCTGGAGCAGTGCCTCGTCCGACGTACCGTCGCGGAAGCCGAAGTCGAACAGCCCGTGCCCGACGAGGGTGCGTACCCGGCCGTTCTCGACCCGGCGCAGCGACGACGTCTCGCTGTCGGCCAGCCACAGCACCCCTCGCGCGTCGACCGCCAAGCCGGAGGTCTGCGCGAACCAGGCGTCGGGCAGCGGTCCGTCGACCAGGCCCTCGTTACCGGTCCCGCCGGCGGCCTCGGCTCTGCCTGTGGTGGGGTCGAAGGACCACAGCTGGTGGATGCCCGCCATCGCCACCCACACCCGGCCGCGCCACCAGGTCACGTCCCAGGGACTGGACAGCGACCCGGGGGCGCTCTCCGTGCCGGGGAACAACTGGCTGCCGTCCCCGGCCAGGGTGCGCACCTCGCCCGTGGCCAGGTCCACGCCACGCAGCGCGTGGTTGACCGTGTCCGCGACCACCACCTCGTAGCCGACCGCCTCGGCGACGTCGTCGGGCAGCAGGCACAGACCGTTCGGCTCGCTGAACGACGCCCGGTCCGCGGCGCCGTCGACGAGACCGCGCTGGCCGGTGCCGACGCGGCGCAGCACCGTCTCGGCGTCTGCGGCGAGCTCCACGAGCTGGTGGTGTCCGGCGTCCGCAACGAGTATCCGGTTGCCCGCGACGCGGATCGCCTTCGCCGGGAAGCGCAGAGCGCCCGGCTCCGGCGCGGCCGGCACGTACGGCGAGTCGCCGGTGCGGAGCGTGCCCTTGGCGCGGTGCTGCGCTGCCAGGTCGGCCAGCAGCGCGTCGAGCGCGTGCCGGTGGCCCTCGCCGGAGTAGTGCGCCACCACGTAGCCCTCCGGGTCGACCAGCACCAGGGTCGGCCAGGCCCGGGCCGTGTAGGCCTGCCAGGTGGTGAGGTCCGGGTCGTCCAGCACGGGGTGCGCGACGTCGTACCGGAGGACTGCCGCGGCCAGCGCCTCCGGGGCCGCCTCGTGCACGAACTTCGGGGAGTGCACGCCGACGACGACCAGCTCTTCGACGTACTTCTCCTCCAGCGGCCGCAGCTCGTCCAGCACATGCAGGCAGTTGATGCAGCAGAAGGACCAGAAGTCCAGCAGCACGAAACGGCCGCGGAGGTCACCGAGGGACCAGGACCTGCCGCCGGTGTTCAGCCAGGCGCGGCCTCGCAGCTCGGGGGCGCGGACGCGAGCAGTCACGGGATCCAGTGTGCTGCCCTCGGGCAAGGCGGGAGGAACGGCACCCCTAGGCTCGTCCGCATGGCCTCAGGACCAGAGCTGCTCGCCGGCTACGTCACCGCGTGGAGCGAGGCGGTGGACGCCGTGCTGGCGCTGCTGCGCAGCCTGGACGAGCAGGAGTGGGCGAGGTCGACCGACCTGCCGGGCTGGGACGTGCGGGCGGTCGCCGCACACCTCGCCCACGTGGAGGCGGACCTGGCGGGACTGGCCGAGCCGCCGCAGACGGTGGCAGACCCGACGGCCGGACCGACGCGGACGGTGGCGACCGACTACACCGAGGCCGGCGTGCGCGCCCGGGCCATCCACTCCCCCGCGGAGATCGTCGACGAGCTCGAACGTGCCGCGGCGGCGCGCCTGGACCAGCTCCGGGCCGCTCCGCCTGAGGACCCGGCCGCCCGGCCGGACCGGACCCCGGGAGGGGTCGGCTGGGACTGGGCGACGCTGCTGAGCAACCGGGTCATCGACGTCTGGGTGCACGACCAGGACATCCGCCGTGCGGTCGACCGGCCCGGGGAGTGGGACACCGCGGCGGCGCGGCACACCCTGAAGATGTTCGGCCGCGGATTCCTCTTCTCGGTGGGCAAACGGGTCGCGCCTCCCGAAGGCACCACGGTCGTCCTCGAGGTCACTGGCGCGGATCCGGTCCACCTTCCGGTGGTCATCGCGAACGGTCGCGCGGTGCCGGCGTCCACGGATCCGGATCAGCCGGATGCCCACCTCGGCATGGACCGCGAGACCTTCCTGGTGCTTGCCGGCGGCCGGCGCCGTCCGGACCAGGTGCAGGTCGAGGTCACCGGAGACCAGGAGCTCGCCGGCCGAATCCTCGCGGCCATGGCGATCACCCCGTGAGGGCGGGCTGCACGCCGGCCGAAGCGGCCTACGACGCCAGGCTCGCCGGACGTGGCTCTCGGCTCTGCGGACGCGTGACCGGCAGCCGCTTCCCGTGAGCGGCGATGGCGTCGGCGTAGGCCGGCTCCAGGATGGCCGCGAGCTCGGCGGGCGCCCATCGGGTCGCCACCAGCTCCCGCGCCGCGAGCGCCCAGCGGCCGGCCTGCTCCGGGTGCTCGAGCGCGTAGTCGATCACCTTGGCCAGCCCCGCCGGGTCGCCGGCCCGGGCCAGCATCCCCGTCTGGCCGGGGACCACCACCTCTGGCACGCCGTTGACCGCGGTCGCGACGGCGGGCACACCGGCCAGCATGGCCTCGACCAGCGCGCAGGGGATCCCCTCGTAGCGGCTCGACATCGCGAACAGGTCGAAGGCGCCCAACAGGCGCGGCACGTCCTGACGCTCGCCGACGAAGCGCACCGAATCCACCAGGCCGCCCCGGGCGATCTGTCGGCGCACCGCGTCCATGGAGGTGCCGGAGCCGATCCACACGAACTGCACCCCGGGGGTGCGCACGAGCCGCGCCGCCTCCACGAAGTGCTCCGGTGCCTTCTGGTAGTCCACCCGGCCCACCGTGCCCACCACGGTCGCCTGCGGCGACAGGCCGAGCAGCCGCCTCGCCTCGGCCCGCGACGCCGCATCGGTGAGCGGGATGGCGGTGTCCACGCTGCTCGGCACCACCCGCACCCGGGCCGGTTCCACCAGCCCCAGCCGGATCGCGTCCGCCGCGACCGTCGACCCGACGGCCAAGAAGACGTCGGTGATCCGGCCGAGCCGGCGCTCGATGTCGATGTAGACCGCCCGTCGGGCGCGTGACTGGAAGTCGTGGAACGGGAAGCCGTGCATGGTGTGCACCACCGGGAGGCCGGCCCGGCGCGCGGCCAGCCGACCGATGGCTCCGGCCTTGGCGCTGTGCGTGTGCACGACGTCGAAGCGACCCTCCAGCATCCGTGACAGGTGACCGACGCCGCGCACGTCTTGGACCGGGGAGATCTCCGCGGCCAGGTGATCCAGCTTCACCGCGGGGATCCCCGCGGCCCGGGCACGGTCGACGAGGTGGTCCCCCGCTCCGTAGAAGATCGTGACCTCGTGGGAACGCGGGTCCAGCGCGGTGGCACCGTTGAGTGCCACCACGCCGGCGCCCGCGGTGAACCTCGTCACCACCACGGCGACCCGCGTCCGGTTGCTCACGTCCCTGCTCCGTCGTACCCGTGCCGGCGCCGTCCGGTCCCCATCAGTAGTCATCCGGGTAGGGGGCCGCGAACATCTTCGGTTCGGGGACACGAGGCTCGTACTCCGGGAGCAGGTCGCGCAGGCACTCCCGGACCCGATCCGGGTTGTTGCGCTCCGCCTCGTAGTAGAGGGTCCCCAGCTTCGGGTGGAACTGCGGCACGCTGTCCAGCGCGTCGACCTGGAAGATCCGCGGGTGCTCGGTCAGGCGGGGCACCTCGTGCTCGCTGAACAGCTGCTCGTTGAGCTTCTCCCCGTCGCGCATCCCGGTGAACCGGATCTCGATGTCGGGCCGGTGCATCAGGGACGCGAAGGACTGCGCGATGTCGACGATGCGCACCGGCTCGCCCATGTCGAGCACGAAGATCTCCCCCTTGTCGGCCATCCGCGCCGCCTCGATCACCAGCCCGGCCGCCTCCTCGATGGTCATGAAGAAGCGGGTCATGTCCGGGTGGGTCACGGTGACCGGCTGACCTCGATTGATCTGCTCCGCCAGGACGGTCAGCAAGGAACCGCGGCTTCCGAGCACGTTGCCGAAGCGTACGGCGGCGACGTTGGTCTTGCCCCCGGCCTCGGCCTGGACGACGAGCTCGCCGAGTCGCTTCGTCGCGCCCAGGACGGACGTGGGATCGGCTGCCTTGTCCGTGGAGACGAGGATGAACCGGTCCACCCCGTGGCGGAGGGCAGCCCAGAGCACGTTCTCGGTGCCCGCCACGTTCGACTTCACCGCCTCGCACGGGTGACGCTCGAGCAGCGGCAGGTGCTTGTGAGCGGCCGCGTGGAAGACGATGTCGGGCCGCGCATCCCCGAAGATCTGGTCGAGGCGGCGCCGGTCACGGATGTCCGCCACCACGCAGTCGTCGTTGTCCAAGAGCCCCTCACCGCACAGTTCGAGCTGCATCCGGTGCAGGTTGGACTCGTCGTGGTCGAGCATGAGGAGCCGGGCCGGCTGGAAGCCGAACACCTGGCGGCACAGCTCGCTACCGATCGAGCCGCCCGCCCCGGTCACCAGGACGGTCCGGCCCTTGATCATGTCGGCGGCGGCCCGGCTGACGACGTGCATCTCGTCACGCCCGATGAGCTTGCCGACCTGCAGCCAACGCATGTCGCTGCCCACCACGTCCCGTTCGAGTGCCGCCACGAACGACGGCAGGTACCGGACGCCGGCGCCGACCGCCGCGGCGCCTCGGGCTACTCGCCGGAAGGCGGAGGGGTCCAACGCAGGGATCGCGAGCACGACGACCTCGACCCCCTCGCGCAGGGCTACCTGCTCCACGTCGTCCAGCGACCCGAACACCGGAAGGTCCGTCAGCCGCTCCTTGGTCTGGTCGTCATCGACGAATCCGACCGGGTGCAGCCCGAACTGCGGAGTGTCGGCAAGGTCGCGGGCAAGCGCACGGCCTGCCACCCCCGCCCCCACCACCAGCGTCCGCAGCAGCGCAGGGCCGCGCTGGGTCGGGATCCTCACGTCGTGGCCGTTGATGAGTGTCACTGTTCATACCTCCTGAGTTTCGGCTGCCCGTACGTCGACGAGCGAGCCGTTCATGTTTCTCGTCCCACGAGTGGTGGCGTCCGCCCCCGGACCTGTTCGGCCCCCGGCCAACGCCGCTACCGCGTCGCAGACCCGGTCCACGTCGGACTCGGCCAGCCACGGGTGCAACGGGAGTGACAGCACTTGGTCTGCAACTCGGTCCGCCTCGGGACAAGGAGTCGCGGACCGACCCAGCAGCTGCTGGAAGTAGGGCTGCCGGTGGTTGGGGATGAAGTGCACCGAGGTGCCGATGCCCCGTTCGGCCAGGCCGGTGATCATCGAGTCCCGGTCGACCCGCGAGTCGGGCATGATCCGGACGACGTATAGGTGCCACGCGTGCGTGCCCTCTCCGGGTCCGGGTCGCGCAGGTCGCACCACCCCCCTGACGTGACCGAGGGCCTTGTCGTAGCGCGCTGCCAGCTCGACCCGCCGCTCCTGCCAGACGGGGAAGGTGTGCAGATGTGCCCGCCCGATCGCGGCCTGCACGTCGGTCATGTTCGCCTTGAGCCCGTCGACCTCGACCTCGTACCTCCACGAGCCGCCCGGAAGGTAGCGCTTCCAGCTGTCCCGGCTCATCCCGTGCAGGCGGGCGCGACGCACGAAGTCGGCGATCTCGTCGTCGCCGGTGGTCACCATGCCGCCTTCGCCGATCGGAAGGTTCTTGGTGGCGTAGAAGCTGAAGCAGGTGGCCGCGGAGAGGTTCCCCACCGGTCCTTCGGAGGTCACGGTTCCTGCGGCGTGGGCGGCGTCCTCGATGACACGGGACAGCGGCAGCCCTGCGGCACGAGCAAGCTCCGACACCGGCGCCGGGTGTCCGGCGTAGTGCAGGACGACCATCGCGTCCGCCCCGCCAGCACGGTCAGTGGCTGCTGCCACCGTCTCCGCGTCGGGCGCGAGCGTCGCCGCATCCAGGTCCACGAAGACGGGCACGAGCCCCGCGTGCACGATCGCGTTCACCGCCCCGCAGAACGTCATCGAGGGAGTGAGCACCTTGGCTCCCGGGCGGAGCCGCAGCGCGCGCAGCGACAGCTCCAGAGCGGCGGTGCAGGAAGAGACCGCGACGGCATGAGGTGCGCCGACCAACGCACCGAACTCGGTCTCGAACTCCCCGACCTGCGGCCCGCTCGTCAGCCACCCGGAGGTCAGCACCTCCGAGGCAGCAGCGACCGCCTCGTTCGTCACCACCGTTCGAGCGAACGGGATCGCTCTCACGGTCGACACCTGGCTCATCTAGTGCCCCCCTTGGGCCGCGCATGCGGCCGTCGCCTCAGACCCGCCCGAGCGCATCTCGTTTCGTGGCGCCCCGGCCGGCTCCCCGACCGCGACCCCAGCAAAGGTCGCATCGAATCGTGGGCGGCGGATCGGGCCGTTGCATGAGCCGGCCTACGCCCAACGCTGGAGAAGGAAGGGCTCGACGGGTCCGGACGCGGCGTGACTGCACTGAGATCATCCAAAGGTCGTAGTCCGTCTCGTGCAGCAGAGTATTTGCGCGGTTGGCCCATCTGCTTAGCGTCTTTGCTGGGGCGGATGGACTACCCCTGGGGGAGTCCTGGACAACGAGGGGGGAACAGTGGCTGAAGCTGCTGCCCATGACGGCTTTCGCGAGCTGTGCCACGACGCCAAGCAGTCGATCGCGACCATCATGCTGCTCGCGTCCGCCGGCGAGGCCGAGGTGGACGACCGCGAACGGGTGCTCAGGCGCCTCGACCAGATCGCCGGTCAGACACGGTGGATGGCGTCCCTGCTGGACGACGTGCTGTCCGAGGACGAGGACCTCGGGGTCGTCGACGTCTCCCGGGAGCTCGAGCAGACGGTCAACGTGGTCACCGCCGGATACGGCGGCGGCCTGCGACTCATGACGTCCACGGCGAGTCATGCCCTCGGGTCACCGGTGCTGCTGCGCCGCGCGTTCGCGAACGTCATCCACAACGCCACCCGGGCCGCCGGCCACCACGGCTGCGTCCAGGTCACGTTGGTCGGCCACGGTCGGACGGTGGTCATCGAGGTCGAGGACGACGGACCCGGCTTCGGCAACCTCCCCACCGAGCACGGCATCGGGCTCGGTGTGACCCGACGGGCCATCGAGTCGTTCGGCGGCACCCTGCACATCGGCCGTAGCGGCCTCGGTGGCGCGCTGGTGCGGATCACCCTTCCTTCCATCGACGTCACCGGGAGTCTCGATGCTGATCCTGCTGTGTGATGACCACGTCCTGCTGATCGAGGCGCTGGAGTCGCTGCTGCGGTCGGCGGGGCACAAGGTCATGACCACCCGTTCACCGGGGGAGGCCCTTCCTCTGGCAGCCAGCACCCGTCCCGACGTCTGCGTCATGGACGTGGGCTTCCCGGACGGCAGCGGCCTGGACGCACTGGCCCAGATGCGCGAGACCTCACCGGGGACGCGGGTGCTGATGCTCACGGCGGCCCAGGATCCCGACACCATCGCCACCGCGGTCGACCTGGGGGCCGCCGGCTACGTCTGCAAGGACGTCGGGGTCACCGACATCATCCGCGCCGTCGAGCGAGTCCACGACGGCGAGACCGTGCTGGCGCCGCAGGTGGCTCGTGCCCTGGCACGCAGGGCCGAGGTGGATCCGGGAGACATCCACTGGCTGGTGGCCTTCCTGACCCGGCGCGAGCGGGAGGTACTGCGGCGCATCGTGATGGGCCAGAGCACCGTCGAGATGGCCAAGAGCATGGGCATCAGCCGGAGCACCGCACGCACCCACGTGCAGAACGTCCTTCAGAAGCTGGGGGTGCACTCCCGGCTCCAGGCGGTCGCCGCGGTGTCCCGGTCCGGTGGTGCCGACGCGTCATGGATCACGTCGTACGACCCGCACCTACGCCACGTGAAGTAGCGGCTTGTCCACCAACGGCCGGTTTCCAGAGGGGGTCGCCATCATCACTGTTGTCCGCGTGACGTCTGGCATCCACGTCGCGGTAGTGGACCGCTATCTCACCTTCGCCGACACCCTTGCCGCGGGGCTCCGGCCACAGGACGACGTGCTCGAAGCAACGTCGTTCACCGACACGGAGTCGCTGTGGCAGGCGCTCCAGGCCTCGGAGGTGGACCTGGTCCTGCTCGACTCGGACCTCCTCCGTGTCGACAGCTCCTTCCTTCAGCGCATCCGCGAGGACCGCCCCAAGACCAGGGTCGTGGTCATCAGCAACGACGACGAGCCGGAGGAGGTGGTCCGTGCGCTCGCGTCCGGCGCGGCCGGGTGGTCGCCCAAGAGTCTGCCCTTCGACGAGCTGCTCCGCGGTCTGCGAGCGGTGGTGGGTGGCGAGACCTGGATTCCCGGGCGGCTCCTGACCACGGTGCTCGAGCAGATCGTCGAGCTTCATGGCTATGCCGGGGACGCAGCCGCACGGCTGGGGGTGCTGACACCGCGGGAGCGCGAGATCCTGCAGTGCCTGGTCGACGGGATGGGTCGGCCGCAGATCGCGGCTCGCCTGGGCATGTCGCCGAACACCGTGCGGACCCATGTGCACAACCTGCTCCACAAGCTGGGCGCCCACTCCTCTCTCCGGGCGGTGGCCATCGCCCGGGAGGCCGGCCTGGCCGCCACCGAAGGTTCCTCCGCGCCGTCGGCGCACCCATCCACGACCCGAAGGGCTCAACCGTGAACTTCCATGACACCGACAACTCCGCACCTGTCTCTGTCTTCGCCGGGCTCCGGCCGACGTCGAAAGCCGGCCACGACCAGCCGACCGCTCCGACGGTGTTCGAAGGACCACAGGTCGTCGCCGACCCCACCACGCTGGCGAACATGCGCGCCCGGATGGACGGCTTCGACCTCGCGGCACCGCCCGTGGTGCTGCCGGACTTCCACCACAAGAAGAAGATGGAGACGCCCTCCAGTGTCGCGGTCGCAACCCTGGAGTCCATCCGCCCCACGTTGACATCCTCCTCCGTCAACTGCGGGATGGCACTGATCGCGCTCGACTGCGACATGCCGAGCCGCGAGGCGGTCGGCGAGTTCTACCGCGGCGTCATCGAGCGCTACCCCTACCCGCCCACCCGTCGCCCCGAGCTCTCCTCCAAGGAAGTGGCCACGGCCGCCACCTCGGGGGCGCGCTTCGCAGTCGACAGGTACGGCATCGACCCCGCACAGCTCGAGCGGGTGGAAGAGGGCGGGCACATCGACCTCGAGCAGTACGGCGGTGCCGCCCGCTTCCTCAAGGAGCTTCCCTCGCTGGCGCTCCACTTCGCCCGGCTCAGGTTCGGCACCGTCGGTCCGAGCAACCACTTCGTCGAGCTGCAGGTCGTCGAGGACGTGATCGACGAGGAGGCCGCCGCTCTGCTCGGGGTCCGGCGGGGGCAGCTCACCCTGCAGTTCCACGGTGGTGGAGGCATGCTCACCAGCGAGATCGGGCGCATCTTCGGGCGCCGCATCGACTACCCGCGCGACGTACGCGCAGCCATGAAGGTGCTCAAGCCCTGGTACCACCTGGCGACCGCCAGATCGGTCGACCAGCTCCGTGAGCGGATGGCGCTGTACTTCAGCGACGGCTTCCCGCCGGTGCGGCGCGACAGCGAGGAGGGCCGACGGCTGCTGCTGGCGAACGCAGCCGCCCACAACTACGGCTTCGCGTTCCGGATGGCCACCTACGCCGCCCTGGAGCAGCTCGCCGTCAGGGCCTTCGGCGGGAGCCCGGGACGGCTGGTCGTCGACTCACCCCACAACAGCGTGTACGAGGAGGACGTCAACGGAGTCTCCGCGGTGGTGCACCGGCACAACTCCTGCCGCGCCTTCCCCGCCGAGATGATGCCTGCGGGCACCACGTTCGCCACCACCGGCCAGGCGCTGCTGCTGCCCGGCACCCACCGGACCTCCTCCTACCTCGCCGTCGCCGGCTCCAACGCGGCCGCCAGCCTGTACACCGCCTGCCACGGGGCCGGCACCGTCATCGACACCTTCGCCCAGAAGGGCTGGTCCGGCCAGGACCCGGAGCAACGGCGCACGCTGGAGTTCGGCTACTCGGGTGCGGCACCCGGCGAGGTCGACCAGCTCGACGACAACGGGGTGAACGCCGCGCTCGACGTCCTGGTCCGCAACGGGCTCGTCAAGCCAGTGGCACGGATGCGCCCGCTCGCCGTGCTGCACTGACCTGCCCCCGCAAGCTTCTCGGGGCTCAACCACATCCACGCATCACCCGAGGAGCACCTATGCGAACCACCCCTGCGCGGGCCACAAGCCGGCTCGCAGTCGCCGGCACGCTGCTGGTGGTCCCCGCCGTCACGTTGGTGCCGGCGGGGCCCAGCGCCGCGGCCACCACCACCTTCACCGTGGACGGCGCGTCCCCGGTCTGCTCCGACACCGGTCCCGGGTCCGCCGCGACGCCGTTGTGCACCATCGGCGCCGCGACCAAGATGGCGGTCGCCCCCGGCGACGAGGTGCTCGTGCGACCCGGCGTCTACCGCGAGCAGGTGACCCCCACCGCGTCCGGGACCGCGAGCGCGCCGATCGTCTACGCCGCTGCCAACAGCGGCGTAGTGGTTCTCGGCACACAGGACCTCTCCGACCCGGCCGGCTGGACCAGCACGAGCACCAGTGCGTGGAGCCACTCGTTCGATCCTGTGAGCGCACCGACCCAGGTCTTCTGGGACGGCCAGCGGCTGCTCCGGGCCGGGAGCGCCACCTCCACCAACGCCGGCAGCTACTACTACGACGGCACCGCGCACCAGCTGTACGTCGACGTGGGCGGCGCGGACCCGGCCGACGGCCACACGGTCGAGGCCGGCGCGTTCACCTACGGGTTCAAGCTGCGGAACCTCTCCAACGTCGTCGTCGAGGGCTTCGTGCTCGAGGGGCAGAACGCGTCCGGGGTCGACGTGGAGGGCAGCTCCGCCATGACCGTCACCGGGGTGGAGGCCCGCAACGCCGGGTCGTACGGCGTCGCACTCAGCGCGGTGACCGGCCCCTCGAGCGTGACGCACAGCCTCGCGGACCACAACGCGTCGATCGGGATCAAGCTGAGCGGCGGCACCACCGGCGTATCGGTCGACCACGACGTCTCGCACGACAACGGCCTGCACGGCATCAGCCTCCAGAACGCCCCCGCGAACACCGTCGCGGACGACGTCACCTACGCCAACGCATCGCCCTCGGGCCGGGTGGCCACCGGCATCGACGTCGAGCAGGCGTCGACGGACGTGACGATCGAGGACAACACCAGCTACGGCAACCAGGACTCCGGCATCCAGGTCTACAACGGCGCCACCGGCGCGCTGGTGCGGCGCAACGTCAGCTACGACAACGGCGACCACGGGCTCGACTGCCTGAACTCTCCGAACGAGACGGTGGTGGGCAACAGCAGCGTCGGCAACCTCACCGCAGGGATCAACCTCGAGGGCACCTGCACCGGCGGGACGGTCTTCGACAACATCAGCGTGGACAACGGACTGAACAGCCCCCGGTCGGTGGGCGACATCCGCGTCGACGCCACCGCCATCCAGGGCGCCACCGTCGACTACAACCTGGTCTACCTCACCAGCGCCGGTGTGCCCTACGCCTGGGGTGGCACCAGCGACAGCAGCCTGTCCGCGTTCCAGCAGGCCAGCGGACAGGGCGCGCACGACCAGTTCGCGGACCCGCAGTTCGTCGACCGCGCGGCGGGCGACCTGCACCTCACCTCGACCTCACCCGCGATCGACGCCGCGTCCTCAGCGGTGTCCGGGTTCAGCCCTGCTGACCACGACGGTATGCAGCCCTTCGACGACCCCGGGACCCCGAACACAGGGGCAGGCACCCCGTCGTACGCGGACGTGGGTGCCTACGAGTACGTCGGACCGGCCGCGGTCGTCCGGGTGACACCGGGCGCGGGAACCAGCCCGCTGACGGTCACCGCGAACGCGTCGGGTTCGGCGGACGCCCTCGCGCCGATCACCTCCTACGCCTTCGACTGCGGCAACGGGACCGTCGTCGGGCCGCAGCAGGCCGCAACCGCGACCTGCCAGTACACCTCGCCCGGCTCCTTCGTCGTGACGGTGACGGTCACGGACGCACGGGGAGAGACGGACTCCGCAGCGAGCGAGGCGGTCTCGGTACATCCCGCTCATGGCCACGTCGGCCCGGGCGGAGGCCACCACGGGCGCTTCGGGGTCCGCCGACTCCACGCGTCCCACCGGGTCTTGCGCCGGCGCTGAGCCCGGCCGACTGCCTCCGGATCCGGCGGAAGCACGTGTGGGGAGCAGGTACTGCACCAAATGACGTAGTACCTGCTCCCCCACGCGGTCGATCAGAACCGGTGCCTTCCGGCCTTAGCGTCTGACTGGACGACGACGGGGTCGTACCACATTCATCTGTGGGGGTTCCTTGTGACACTGGACGAAGCGGTCGGACGTATCCTGCGCCGCCATCTGATCCTTCTCGTGGTCTGCGTTCTGCTCCCCGTCGGCGTCCTCTGGGAGCTGCACGACCCTCGGACGCAGTACCTCGCCAGCGCCCGGATCCAGGTCCCGGGAGGCCCGGCCGCCTCGACCACCGAGGCGGACGCCATCAGCAACCAGGCACAGGCACTCGCCTCGAACCCGGGGTTCGTCCACGAGGCACTCGCCGGCGCGGGGGTACGACGCGTCCCGCTCCTCGACTACATCAAGAACAACATCTCCGTCGTCCGCCAGGGTGAGTCGTCCGTCGTGGACCTCACCGTGCAGGACACCAGCTCGCGCGTCGCGGCGTACGTCGACCAGGCGCTCGCCTCCCACGTGGTGCTGTTCATCAACGGCAGCAACCAGACCTCGGTCCCCGGAGCCCTCGCCGACATCGACAGCCGGCTGAAGGTCATCCGGGTGAAGCAGACCAGGCTGCAGACCCTGCTGAACCGGTATCCGCACGACGTGCGGGTGCCCACCTGGCAGGCGCAGCTCTACCTGGTCGCGCAGGAGCACTCCGACCTGGTGACCGAGCGTTCCCAGATCGTCCTCCAGCACGCACTGCTGCCCCAGGCGCTCCTGGTGGACGCCCACGAGCCGGAGGTGGTCAACTCCACCTTCCCGAAGATGCTCGCGCTGGCCGTGCTGCTCGGAGTACTTCTCGGGCTCGCGGTGGCCTCGGTGGTGGAGATGTTCCGGCCGACCGTGCCCACCCCTCGGGCGTTGGCGCGGCTGCTCGACGCTCCGCTGCTCGGCCGGCTGCGCGGCCGCCGCGTCGAGCAGCACGACGTCGAGCAGGTCGCACTCGCCGCTGCTCGTGCCGCGCGGCGCTGCGGGGTCTCCACCATCGCTGTCACGGTAGTGCCGGCCAGCGGTGCCGCCCTCGCGGCCGAGCTGGCCGGGCGGCTGGGAAGCGTCCGGCTGCCGGCCGGCTCGCCCTCGTTGCGGTGGGCCACCGCTACGGGAGCGGACGGAGACGGCTCGACCGGGCTGCTGCTGGTGGCGCCGTACTCGGTGAAGCGCCGCGCCGTGGACCCCGGGGAGGACCTGCGGAAGGCGGCCGGCTGGCCGTTGCTGGGAATCGTGACCGCTTCGAAGCGCTCGATGCGCGCCGCCCGGCGCGACTCCTCCCGGCTGCGTCGGGCCCTGGCCGCCCTGCGCCCGGCCGAGCCGCTCGCCGCCGAGGACGAGGCTCCCGTCGTGGTGCCCGCCCAGGCGAACGGGTCACCGGCGCGGCGACACCCCTCCAAGCCACTTCCCCGCTGCGTCACCGTCGGGCTGCAGGTGGAGATCGACTCCCGGCTGGGCTGGGTCGGCTCGATGCTGGACGAGGCGCTGGCCGGTGACATGCTCCCCAGCGCGGCGCACCACGGGTCGCCGGACCTGCGCGTCGTGGTGGAGCGCGAGCACGACCCGTTCGACGTCACCGGGTGGCAGGTCGTCACCCGCGGCGTGCACGCCAGCTCGGGACGGTTGGTCATGCAGGACGCCTGCAGCACCGGGTTCGACCTGATGGTGGAGCCGTCGGGTTCCACCCTCGAGGTGCGGGCGCGCTGGTCTCCTTCGCTGCGGTCGCGGGCGGCGGCCACGGCGCTGCCGTCTCGGTTCCACCTGCTGGTGCGCTGCGCCCTCCTGCAGTACCCCGCGCTGTGGTGGGCCGGCGTGCACGGTGGCGTCCCCCTGCACGTGTCGGCGATCCGGCTCGGTGAGCCGTTCCAGGACGACGTGGTGCTGCTGGCCGGACCGGGCGGGGTGGGCAAGTCGACGCTGCTGGAGACCGAGCTGGCCGCGGGTGGCCAGGCCACGTGCGACAACGTCTGCGTGGTGACCACCGACCCGGTCCGTGGGGTGGTCGCCAGCGGCCTGCTGGAGCCGCTGCGGGTCCAGGGGGCCGGCGGCCGGAAGATGCCGCACGGTCGCGGCGAGCAGCCTTGGACCGAGCGCGCGAGTGAGCTGACCGCCACCCGCCTGGTGGTGGTGCGTCGCGGTCGGGGCAACGCGGCCGTGGTCCGCACCATCGACACCGAGGACGCGGCTCGCGCGCTGGTCGGCGGCACGTACGCCGCCGGCGAGCTGCGCCGCTACTGGCCGTTCGCCGCCGCGCTCGCCCTCGGCACGGGCCTCGGGCCGGTCCACCCGCCCATCCACGAGGGTGCCCAGGAAGCCGCCGCTCTGCTGCCCTGCTCCGAGCTGCAGCTGCCCTCCTGGACGGGGATCCGGCTCGCCGACGCGCTCTCGGCCGCGGAGGCACAGCGATGAAGCCGAGGAGGGAGCCGGACGCCGGACCCAGCCGGGCGCCGTGGGCCGTGCTGGTCGGACCGGAGACCGCGATGGTGGTCGTGCCGCGGGCACCGCGCGGACGACGTGCGGCCGCACGCGCGATGGGCGGCCTCCCGGCCGCCGCACCGGTGGCGCTGGTGGGCACTGGTGCGCTGAACCGATCCCGGCTGCGCCGGGTGGCCCAGGCGGCCGGGGTGAGGATCGAGCACGAGTACGTCGTCCTGCCCAGCGTCGAGTCCGGCAGGTACGTCGTCGAGGACGACCCGGACACCATGGCGGTGCTGTGGCAGAACCTGGCCACCCCGCCACCCGGCGCCACCCGGTCCACCGCGCTGATCGCTGCCCTCGCTGCGGTAGGACGCCGTCGCCTGCCGTGGTGGGTGCTCGGCACGCTGACTCCGCGGGTGGCCCTGGGCTACCGAGGAGCCGAGCGATGACCGAGACCACCACGACCGGTCCCTCCACGCTTCGGCGGCGCCCCCTGCGCGCGATGCTGGACGCGCCCGGCACGCGCACCATCACCCTGGCCATGTCCAAGGACCTCGACGCGAAGGTCACGGTGCTCGTGGTGCCGGCCGGCGCCTCCGCGCCCACGTTCGCCGCGAAGATCGCGACCACGCCGGCCGCCGAGGCAGCGGTCGAGCGGGAGGGACGGCTCCTGGTCGAGCTGCGGCGGCGAGGACTCCGCGAGGTGGCCGCCACGATCCCCCGCTTCGTGGAGATGCGTGAGCACGACGGCCGACTGGCGCTCGTGGCCAGCGTGGTCCCGGGGACACCGCTCACCCGCACCTACAACGGATGGCGCCACACCACACACCCTCGCAGGGTCGCTGCCGACTTCGCCGTGGGCGGTGCCTGGCTGGCGCGGCTCCAGGACGCGTCGATGTCCGCCCCGGCCCCGGTGGACCTGCTCGTCGGGGCCTCTGAGCGGATCCTCCGCCTGGCCGAGGGCCGGGCCGAGCGCACCGACCTCGCAGCCGACGTTGCCGTCCGGGTGGCTCGGCTGCACGCCCAGCTCTCCCAGCACACCACGCCGCGCACCGTGGTGCACGGCGACTTCTGGTTCGGCAACATCCTGGTCGACATGGCCGGCGCGGTCAGCGGCGTGGTGGACTGGGAGCAGGGCCTGGCCCACGGTGAGCCGCTGCGGGACGTCGGCCGCTTCGCGGCCAGCTACTCGCTGTACCTGGACCGGCACACACCTCGAGGGCGTCCCGTCCCCGGTCACCGCGGACTGCGGGCGGACCACCAGTGCGCCGCCCTCCAGTACGCGTTGACCCGACGAGGCTGGTACCCCGAGCAGCTGCGCCGCTTCCTGGCCGACCACCTGCACCGGCTGGGGCTGCCGGCTTCCCTGAGCTATCCGCTCGCATGGGCAGCGGTCGCGGACGTGGCCGCCACCGCCGTCGACGAGGAGTTCGCCTGGCGCCACGTCGAGCTGCTGCGTGACCTCCCCGACCCGACGGACGTGCGGGCAACGCCGTGAGCGTCCTAGCCCCCCCGGCGCCGAGCCTCGACGCCGGGCTCGAGCAGCCGCCCGACCAGGGCCGGAGCGCTGCCACGAAGGTGTGGCGGGTCGCCCCGCTCTGTCTCGGCATGGTCACACTGCCACTGATCAGCCCAGCCGCCCCGGGAAACATCAGCGTCGCCGATGTCGGCATCGCCGCGACGACCGGAAGCGTGCTGCTGACCGCCGCCTACCGGAACGTGCCGCTGCGGCTGCCTTACGCGGTCGGTGCCGGTCTGCTGCTCATCACCGGCACCTTCGCGGGCCTGGTGGCACAGGCGTCGCTGTTCACCACCGGTGTCACGCTGATCCAGGACGTCTGGATGCTGCTGTTCGGTGCGGCGCTCGCGAACGCCTGCAGAGAGCCGGCGGTGCTCTCGGCCGTGCTGCGGTTCTGGGTCGGCAGCGCGACGGTGTACGCCGGGTTGGTGATGGTCGGGTTGATCGCCCACATCAACGTGCTGGCAGGACTCACCTCGTCCGAGGGCTACCGCGCCCAGTTCACGCTCGGTGATCCCAACGTCTCCGGCAACTACTTCCTGATCGCGTTCTTCGTGCTGCGGGCGATGCAGTGGCCGGCGCAGCGGCGTCGTCGCTGGCCGATGCTGCTGTTGCTGCTGCTCGCGGTCGGCTTCTCCGGCTCGAACGGAGCGCTCCTCGGTCTCGTCGCAGGCACGGCGATCGGGTTCCTGCTCCGGCTCCGCCGCGAGCACGGCATGGTGTCGGTCATCGCGGCGTCCTCGCTCACGTGCCTGGTCGTGCTGCTGGCCGCACCACACATCAACACCACTGCGCTGCGGGAGAAGGCCGCCGACAGCGTCCCGGTGCTTCGGGACGGTCTCGGCCGCAGCAACCAGAGCACCAGCGACCGCAAGGACCTCTGGTCGGAGAGCACCCAGCTGTGGCTGCACGGCAACATGCTGGGGATCGGCCCCGCGGAGACCAAGGCCACCTTCACGCAGCAGAACGCCGCCTACGTGAAGGAAGCGCACAACGACTACTTCGCCGCGCTGAACGAACGCGGTTTCCTCGGCGCCATCGGGCTGATCGTGCTGATCTCCACCATCGCGCTGCGGATCACCCGCCCGACCCTGGAAGGCCTGCGCCCGGACTTCGCGGCAGTCGTGCGACGGCCCGAGCTGCTGGTGAGCGCCGGCGTGACGATGGCGCTGGCGGCGATGTTCTACGAGACCCTGCACTTCCGGCACTTCTGGGCGCTGCTGGGAGTGGCGGCCGCGCTCGACCTGTGGGGGAGAAAGAAATGACCGGTCTCATGGCGAGGCTCCGGTTGCGAGGCGTCCGGGCGCAGGTGGCCTCGAACGTCGTCTCGCGGCTGGTGGCGCTCGCCGCGCTCGGCGTCGCAACCGTCTTGGTGGCCCGCTTCGGGACCCCTGCGGACGTGGGTGTCTACGCGCTGCTGCGCGTGCTGCCCGGAGTCGTGGCGGTGGTGGCCGCGGCCGGGCTTCCCGGCGCGACCCCCTTCTTCCTCGCCGGCGACACCCGCGACCACCCGCGGCTGTGGGCCACCATCGCGCTGGTCATGGTCATCGGGGGGATCATCGGCACGCTCCTGTGGGCGGCGGCCGCCCCGATCCTTCAGCGGCTGTTCTTCGACACGGTGTCGGTGCCGCTGGTGGCCCTCGCGGGCCTCACCGTCTTCACCCAGCTGCTGATGACCGTCGGCAAGACCTGCCTGCAGGGTGTGGAGGACATCCGGGGGTCCAACCAGGTGATCGCCACCGAGGAGGTCGCCTTCTTGCCGCCGTACCTGATCGGCTGGGCCGCCGGGATGCATGGTGCGCTGCTCATCTTGCTGTCCCTCGGCGTCGCCGACCTGGCGGTGGCCGTGCAGGCATGGGGCCGCATGCACCGCAGGGGTGTCATCAGCGGGCTCTGGAAGCCAGACCTGTCGCTGGGCATCAGCATCTGCAAGTACGGCGTGCGCGGCCAGGTCGGCGGCCTGATGACACTGCTCAACCTCCGGTTCGACTTCGCGATCCTCTCGGTGCTCGCGGGGCCGGCGGTCGTCGGCACCTACGCGATCGCCTCGAAGTACGCCGAGCTGCTACGCCTCCCGGGGCTGGCAGTCAGCTGGGTGGTGTACCCGAGGGTCGCCGGGCGCGAGCAAGCGGGCACCACGGCCGCCTTGTACCGGCTTCTTCCCAAGGCGTTCCTGGCCAACATCGCGTGCGCCGTGCCGCTCGCCGTGTCCGCGGTGTTCCTGCTTCCGCTCGTGTACGGCGCCGCCTACCAGGCGTCCGTGCTACCGGCGCTGATCATCATCGCCGGACTGGTGGCCGAGGCAGCTGCCGGACTGGCCACGGCGTACCTGTACGGGAGCGGCCGGCCGGGTGTGAACTCGCTGGCCATGGGGGGTGGCCTGGTCGCCACCGTGGCCCTCGACTTCGCCCTCATCCCGTCCCTCGGGGCGGTCGGCGCAGCGATCGCCTCCGCCATCACCTACCTGCTCACCGACCTGCTCCTCGTGCTGATGATGCTGCGCCACCGCGCCCGGGACTTGGCCGCGTCGGCCTCCGTCCCACCCGCGGGGCGGGTCGACCGCCCGTCCGCCGAGCCGACCCCCTCCGAGGTGACCGCACCATGAACAAGAAGGCACTGACCGCACTCGCCGGCGCCCTCGCACTGCTCGCGACCGCCGGGTGCAGCGCGGGCACCTCGTCCAACGACGGTGGCCAGCAGCCACCACCCGGCTCCCATGCTTCCCCCGCAGCGGCGACGTCGCCGGCCGCGCCGTTGCCGACCGCGACGTCGAACGACCCGTACGTCTCCGCCATCGGGATGTTCCACCAGCTGGGGCTGAAGGTCTGGGCCGACTCGGATCTGGTCGGTCGCTGGCAGGAGGGACCGAAGTCGTTCCATGAGGCGCTGGTCCGCGACGCTCAGCTGGCCAAGCTGCCCGGCGTGGTCGGCATCAAGGTCGCCGACGAGCTCGGCTACAACGACGGTCTGGACACCCCTCAGCAGGTCCAGCGCTTCCTCGACGACACCGCCCGCGGGCTGCATGCCCTGGCACCGGGCACGAAGGTGCTCGTGGACATGGTCGTGCCCGACCTCGGCTGCCTGCCGTGGCTGGCCTCGCAGCTGCCGCAAGCCAGCAGCTGCGCCGCCGACCAGCGCGCCAAGTACCCGGCTGCCACCATGTCGGCCGTCACCGGCTACCTGGCCAGCGGCGACATCGACGAGCTGGACCTGTCGACCGGTCTGCGGGACCCGAGTGAGTACGCCTCCTGGGGGGTCGGCGTCGACGAGGCGCAGCGCGACGCGTGGGCAGAGGTGAACCGGCTGGGCTGGCAGCACCAGGTGACCCTCCAGTCCCGGCACGCGCTCGCCCACCCGGGCAGCTTCACCGAGGGGGCGGCGACCGCGTGGTCCGACGTGAACACCTACGTGCGGATCCCCACCCAGGCGGGCGCCGCGTCGGTCCAGGTCTGGTCGTGGCGCCAGACCTACGGCGGCCAGGTGGTGCGCCTGATGGACCCGGGCCTGCAGTCGAACTCGTTGTGGCAGGCGCTGCTCGCGGCACGCCGCGACGGAGCGGTGCTGACCACGACCTTCACACCGAGCTCGGTGGAGAAGAACGTCGCAGAGGACGCCCGGACCCTGGCCGAGGTGTTCCAGGGTGTCTACGTCGCCGCAGGCACCGGCTGAGAACGGGCGGGGTCGGCCGAGGGTCTGCGGCGGGGTCAGCCGCGGCGGAAGGAGACCGCGACGGTCTGCGCGAGGATCTTCACGTCCTGCCACAGGGAACGACGGCGCAGGTACTCGAGGTCGAGCGCGAGCTTCTCGGGCAGCTGCTGCTCGATGTAGAAGCGCTCCGGGTCCGCGCTCTCGTCGAGCTCGCCGGCCTGGGCGACCGTGAACCAGATGCCGCCGGGGCCGGTCACGCCGGGCCGGACCTCGAGGGTCTCCCTCTCTTCCGGCGAGTAGTGCGTGACGTACTTCGCCACCTCCGCCCGGGGCCCGATCAGCGTCATGTCCCCACGCAGCACGTTGAGCAGCTGTGGCAGCTCGTCCAGCTTGGTCCTGCGCAGCAGCGCGCCGACGCGCGTGACCCGGGGGTCGGCGTTGCCGCTGACCGCCGGCCCCACGGTGTCGGCGCCGACCGCCATGGTGCGGAACTTGTACATCGAGAAGGGGCGCCCACCGGCGCCTACCCGGGTCTGCCGGAACAGCACGGGGCCGGGTGAGTCGAGCCGGACAGCCACGCCGATGGCCGCCAGCAGGGGCGACGCGGCCGCGAGGCCCACCGAGGCGACCACCAGGTCCGCCACTCTCCGGGAGGCGGTGTCGGTCTTGACAGTCACGGTGCCCCGGACCGGCCGCAGGGCCGGCAGGTGGCGGGCGTCGGCCTTTGCGGTCACGTGCGGGTCCACGCCCCGCAGCTCAACCGGGTCCGGGGTGTTCAAGGCGTTCACCACGTCTCCCGCAGCACCAGGAACGGTTCGACGGCGGGCGCGCCCGCCACGCTGCCCCAGTAGGCGGCGCGCTCCTGCAGGGCGCGCAGCGACCTCGGGTGCGGATAGTCCCGCAGCTCACTGTGGTAGCAGCGCATCGCCTCGATCTTGCGCGCCAGGGTGGCGCTGACGTCGACGTACCGTTGCGGCTCGAAGCGCCGCTGCTCGCCGGGGAGCGCCCACTCCGTCGAGGAGGGGGTCTCGAACGCCGCGAGCATGCGGACGGTCGGGAAACGGTAGGGACGGCACGCCGTCCACACGCAGCGGGCCACTACCGCGTGGTCGGTGTTCGCATCCCAGGGGAAGTGGGTGTAGACCACTTCCGGCCGCGTGCTGTCGACCATCTCCTCGACCAGCTGGGTGACCTCGATCAGCGGCAGCGTGTCGAGGCGTTGGTCGGCCAGCTGCTCGAACCGCAGCGACGTGAACCCGATGGCCTCTCCTGCCCGCTTGCCGCACTCGACCAGCTCGTTCACCATCGCGTCCTCGTAGCGGCTGGTCGCGCCCTCGGCGAGCACGCAGGCGTGTACCTCGTCCCCCTGGTCGACGTGGCGGGCGAGGGTCGCCCCCGCGCCGAGGATCTCGTCGTCGGGGTGCGCCGCAACCACGAGCACGTTCACGGCAGCGCTCCGTGGGCGGCCGGGGCGGGGGAACGGCCGAGCGCCCAGTCGAGGGTGGCCTGGTCGACGGCCTCGAAGCGGTGACCGGCGTGCAGGTGCTTGCGTCGGAACCACGCGCACGCGGGCTCGGGCTCCTCCCCGTCGACCTGCACCTCGACGAGGCGGAGCGCGCCGTCCCTGGTGGCCACGAGCACGCCGGCCCCGTCGAGGCCGAGCAGCGCCCCGGGTGGTCGGCCGGTGGGAACGTCTCCTGCGGGACGCGCCCGCCACAGCCGCACCGTCTCGCCGTCGAGGCGTGCGAACGCTCCCGGGTACGGCCTGGTCAGCGCCCTGACCCAGTCGTGCACCTGGTTCGTGGTCCGGTCGAACGAGGTGATCCCCATTGCGGCGGTGCGCTTGGGCAACGGCGGCTCGTCGTGGTCGACGGGCTGGGGGCGTCGTCGCGCCGTTCCTGCGAGGAGCGCCGGCAAGTGGGTCCGGAGCATCTGGGCGCCCGCGTCGGCCACCTTCGCGTAGACGGTGGCACAGGTGTCGGACGCCTCGATGGGGATCGACCGCTGGTCCACGATGTCGCCGGTGTCCACCCCGGGGTTGAGCATCATCATCGTGTTGCCGGCGCTCTCATCGCCATGGATGATCGCCCAGTTGACCGGGGCCCGGCCGCGGTTGTGCGGAAGCATCGAGGCGTGGAAGCCGACCGTCCCGCGCCGGGGGACGGTCAGCAGCGCGTCACTCAGCAACCGCGTCCACCCCACGCAGACGGCGAGGTCCGGCCGCCGGTCCCGCACCCAGGCGACCACCTCGGAGGACTTCGGGGTCTCCGTGGCCAGGACCGGAACACCGCGTGCCCGTGCCAGCTCCGTGAGGTCCACGAAGCCAGACGTCTCCGAGGCGAGCTTCTCGCCGTAGGTCAGCAGCCCGACGACGTTGACCTCGGACTCGAGGAGCGTGTCGAGCGCGGCTACCGCCTCGAGTGTCGCGCCGATGAAGACCAGTCGGCCACGCGTCGTTCCGTCTGCATCAACCATCCCGATCCCCTCGCAAGGTGCCGGGCGCGCGGCACTCTTCCGCAGGCCCCCTAGACCACCCAACGTAGAAAGGTCTCAGCCGGTGTGGGCCCGACGAAACGACGACCAGGGTGTACGGCAATTGCATGACGTCGGCGTCCGGTGGTTGTGGCCGGACACCGGGACGGTTGTCAGACGTGCCGACGGGACTGCACGATCCGGAACCGGTCGGCGACGTAGGCGAGGTCGGTGTACGACGCGTTGGCGGCCGGGTTCGCGCCGGTGCCGTGGAAGTCGCTGAACGCCGCGGACTGGTTCACGAAAACTCCGTCGGTGAGGTTCTCCGACAGCGCGACCCCAGCGTCGAGCGCGGCCCGCCGCATCTGCTCCACCACGTTCTGCGAGGTGCTGTAGACCGAGGCCGTCATGGCACCGTGCTCGGTGACCGTGCGCCGGAACGTCTCGATCGACTCGTCGGTGTCTGCCGCCTCGATCAGGAAGGCCACGGGACCGAAGCACTCCGACTCGTACGCCTCACGGTCGGCGACCGACAGCTTCAGGAGCGTGGGCGTGCGCACCACCGCTTGGTCGTACGACGGGTGCGCGACCGCGCGCGACTCCACGAGCACCTTCCCGCGCGAGCCGGCGGACTGCAGCCGTGACATCACGCCGTCGTTGACGACGCCGCCCAGCAGCTCCACCGCGCGTGTGTCGTCGCCGAGCAGCTTGCCGAGCGCGGCCTCGATCCCGGCGGCCACCTCCTCGGTCGACTTGTGTCCCTCATCGGTGTCGACACCGCCGGAGGGCAGGTAGACGTTCTGCGGCGCGGTGCACATCTGCCCGGTGTAGAGCGAGAAGGAGAACGCGAGGTTGGAGCACATCGCCTTGAAGGAGTCGGTGGAGTCGACCACCACCGTGTTCACGCCCGCCTTCTCGGCGTACACGCGCGCCTGCCGGGCGTTCTGCTCCAGCCAGTCCCCGAACGCGTTCGAGCCGGTGAAGTCGATGATGCGCACCTCCGGGCGGACGGCGAGCACCTTCGCCAGGCCGTCGGCGGGGTCCTCGGCCGCGAGCGTGACCAGGTGCGGGTCGAAGCCCTGCTCGGCGAGCACCTCCTGAGCCACCTGCACGGTGATCGCCAGCGGCAGGACCGCTCCGGGGTGCGGCTTCACCACGACCGGGTTGCCGCAGGCCAGCGAGGCGAACAGCCCCGGGTAGGAGTTCCAGGTCGGGAAGGTGTTGCAGCCGACCACCAGCGCCAGGCCTCGGGGCACGATCGTGAACGTCTTCTCCATCCGCAACGGCTCGCCCCTGGCCGGCTTCTCCCACAGCGCGGTCCTGGGCACCTGCCCCATGGCCACGTGCGCGTAGGCCACTGACTCCAGCGCCCGGTCGAGGGCGTTCGCCCCGCCGGCCTGGAAGGCCATCACGAAGGGCTGACCGGAGGTGTGCTGGACGGCGTTGGCGACCTCGAAGATCCGGCCGTGCAGCCGGTGCAGGATCTCCAGGCAGACGCCGACCCGCGCTCCGGGCCCGGCGTCGCGGAAGTCCTCGAGCCCGGCGCTGGCAGCGGCCACCAGAGTCTCCACCCCGGACGGTGCGACCCGCGGGTAGGACACGTCCAGAGGGAACCCGAACGGCGACTTCTCGGTCGCGACCGTGCCCTCCGAGCCCGGGGTGCTGACCGCGACGGTGGTGCCCGCGTGCGCCTCGAAGGCCCGCTTCCCGTCGGCGGCAGCGGTCTCGCCGTAGACGCGCGGCGACGGCGACTCGTTGAACGCCGAGTAGTACTCGCGGGTGCGGCAGGCCTCCACGGCCCTGGTCAGCATCTCCTCGTGCCTGGCGAAAAGGTCGTTGCTCATCTGGTCCTCACTCCGGCGGACAGCGCCTGCGACGTGCCTGCGACGCGCCTGCCACAGGCTTGTGACAGGCCGGGCGCAGATAGGAGCCAGTGTGTCACAGCCCACAGTCCCGGGTTGCGGCGGCGAGGGCTTCACTAGGGTGGGGGTATGCCCACGCTCCGCGCCCTCACGGAGGCCGACGTCCCCGACGTGCTGGCCCTCAACGCCCGCAACGTCGAGCTGCTCGCGCCGATGGACGAGGTGCGGCTGCACGAGCTGCACGCGCTTGCCGACCGGTTCGAGGTCGTGGATGTGGACGGCGCGTTCGCCGGGTTCGTGATGACGTTCACGCCCGGCACGGCGTACGACTCCGAGCTGTACGGCTGGTTCGCGGGCCGGTACGGCGAGGACTTCTACTACCTGGACCGCATCGTGCTGCACGAGGACTTCCGCCGGCGCGGGCTCGGCGGCTTCGTGTACGACGAGATGGAGGCCGCCGCCCGCAAGTACGGCCGGATGGTGCTCGAGGTCAACCTGGAGCCGCCGAACGAGCCGTCGCTGGCGTTCCACGCCGGGCGCGGCTACAGGGAGGTCGGCCGCTACGACGCCGGCGACAAGGTGGTGTCGATGATGGAGAAGCCGACACCGTGACGCCTGCGGAGGACCCGGCCGACCAGACGGGGGCGACCGCGCAGCGGTTGGCCGAGCGCTGCGCGGAGCTGATGTGGGCCGACGACCGGGCCAGCCGCTCTCTGGGCATGCACGTCGTCGAGGTCGGGCCGGGCACCGCCACGGTCACCATGCAGGTCGGGGAGGACATGGTCAACGGCCACGGCATCGGGCACGGCGGCCTCACCTTCACCCTCGCCGACACGGCGTTCGCGTTCGCCTGCAACACCTACAACCGGCGCACCGTGGCACAGGCGGCCGAGATCCGGTTCCTCGCCCCCACCCGGCTCGACGACGTGCTGGTCGCGCGTGCCGTGGAGCGCAGCCGGGAGGGCCGGGACGGCACCTACGACGTCGCGGTGCACAGCCGGGACACCCTGGTCGCCGAGTTCGTGGGGCACAGCAAGCAGATCCGGGGAACGTTCTTCGACGACGAGGAGATGTGATGGACCCGGCGAACCCTGGCCAGATCCCGGAGCCGACGAGGTTGGAGCTGCGCACGCTGCAGGTGGAGCGGCTGCGTGCGAGCCTGGCCCGCGCCTACGACAAGGTGCCGCACTACCGGCGCGCCTTCGACGACGCCGGAGTCACGCCCGGCGACCTGCAGTCGCTGCAGGACCTGGCCCGGTTCCCGTTCACCACCAAGGAGGACCTGCGCCGCAACTACCCGTTCGGCATGTTCGCCGAGCCCCGCGAGCAGCTCGCCCGCGTGCACGCCTCGAGCGGTACGACGGGCAAGCCGACCGTGGTGGGCTACACCCGCCATGACGTCGACACCTGGGCGGAGCTGATGGCCCGCTCGATCCGCGCCGCCGGCGGCCGGCCCGGTGACCTGGTGCACGTCGCCTACGGCTACGGGCTGTTCACCGGCGGGCTCGGTGCGCACTACGGGGCCGAGCGCCTCGGCTGCACGGTGGTCCCCGTCTCCGGCGGGATGACCGCGCGCCAGGTGCAGCTGATCGTGGACTTCGAGCCGCGCGTCATCATGGTCACGCCGTCGTACTTCCTGGCCGTCCTCGACGAGATGGAGGCCCAGGGGGTCGACCCGCTCACGACCAGCCTGCGCATCGGGATCTTCGGCGCCGAGCCGTGGACCGACGAGATGCGCAACGAGGTGGAGCGGCGCAGCGGCCTGGACGCGGTCGACATCTACGGCCTCTCGGAGGTGATGGGGCCGGGGATCTCCCAGGAGGCGGTCACCACCAAGGACGGGCTGCACATCTGGGAGGACCACTTCTACCCCGAGGTGGTGGACCCGGTCACGCTCGAGCTGCTGCCCGACGGTGAGGAGGGCGAGCTGGTGTTCACCAGCCTCACCAAGGAGGCGATGCCCGTCATCCGCTACCGCACCCGCGACCTGACCCGGCTGCTGCCGGGCACGGCGTACCCCGCCTTCCGCCGCATGCAGAAGGTCACCGGACGCAGCGACGACATGATGATCGTCCGCGGCGTCAACGTGTTCCCCACCCAGGTCGAGGAGCAGATCCTCACCGTCGAGGGACTGACCCCGCACTACCTGTGCGTGCTCACCCGGCCCGGCCACCTCGACGAGCTGACCGTACAGGTGGAGGCGCACGAGTCCGTGCCGACCGACCAGCGGCCCCGGCTGGCGGACCAGCTGAAGCACCTCGTCAAGAGCCGCGTGGGGGTCACCGTGGCGGTCGAGGTGGTCGACCCCGGTGCGCTGGAACGGTCTTTGGGCAAGGCCAAGCGGATCTCCGACCGCCGCACGTAGACTCGCGAGGACGAAAGGCCGACAGTGACTCGCACCAAGCCACGCCTCCTGGCCACCGGGCTGGTCGCCCTGGCCACGATCGTGCCCACCCTGGCGACCGCCGGGGCATCCTCCGCCGCGGCGAGCGGCGACCACCCCCTGCGCTGGAGCGCCGGCCGTTCGCACCCGGCGGAGAGCAGCTACTACCCCGCGCGGATCGCACCCGACGTGGACACGCTGCACTACGGGCTGAACCTGACCTGGTTCGCCCAGCAGCGGCGGCTGCACGGCGTGGCCACCATCACCTTGCGCGCCACCCAGAAGGCGCCGGACTTCCACCTCGAGCTCGGCCGCAGCCTCTCCGTGCACAGCGTCGCCGTCGACGGCCGCCGGGTGCACAGCACCCACCAGGGCAGGACGCTGGACATCCGTCGGCCGGTCCGGGCGAACCACCGCTACCGGGTGCGCATCGACTACGCCGGCACGCCGGCGCCGGTGCGCGCCCCCACCACCCGCACCGACATGCACGACATCGGCTGGCACACCACCAAGTCCGGTCAGGTGTGGAGCATGCAGGAGCCGTTCGGTGCGTTCACCTGGTACCCGTGCAACGACCAGCCGTCGGACAAGGCGCTGTACGACGTACGCCTCGACGTGCCGGCCAGGTGGGTCGGGATCACCAACGGACGGATGACGTCGCGCCGCACCGTGCACGGTCGCACCATCACCCGGTTCCACAGCAGCGACCCGATGGCGTCCTACCTGAGCACGGTCGCGATCGGCCCCTACCGGCACTTCCGCCAGACCGGGCCGCACGGGATCCCGATGAGCTACTGGGTGCCCCGCGACAAGCCCAGCCTGGTGCGCCCGCTGCGCCGTACCCCCGCCACCCTGCGCTGGCTGGAGAAGCGGCTCGGCCGCTACCCCTTCGGCCAGGTCGGCGTGGTGGTCGTGCCGGCGGACTCCGCGATGGAGACGCAGACGATGATCACGCTGGGCCGCAACAACTTCCGGTTCGGCAAGTGGAACGTGCGCACCACCGTCGCCCACGAGCTCACCCACGCCTGGTACGGCGACACGGTGACGCCCAAGGACTGGCGCGACGTGTGGATGAACGAGGGCATGGCGATGTACATGCAGGCCCGCTTCGAGGTCTCCCACGGCCACGGCACCTGGAAGCACTGGCAGCGGCAGTGGAAGCGCAACGACCAGTTCTGGCGCGACCTGTACGGTCCGCCCGCCCGCTACCACCGCAACGAGTTCGCCGAGATCAACGTCTACTACTGCCCGGCGCTGATGTACGACCGGCTCCGGCTCCGGATCGGGAACCAGACGTTCGACCGTCTGGTGCGGGCCTGGCCGCAGCGGCACCGGAACACCAACCAGAGCCGCGCCTCGTTCGAGGCGTGGTGGGAGCACCGGACCGGACGGCACCTGGGCCGGTTCTTCCGCCACTGGCTGATGTCCAAGCACTCCCCCGCCTGACCCGGCGGGCACCCGGAAAGGCAACCATGACCAACCTGTTGTCCGACCTGCTCGTCCTCGACCTGACCCGGGCGCTGGCCGGCCCGCACGCGGCGATGATGTTCGGCGACCTCGGGGCCCGGGTGATCAAGGTGGAGACTCCTGGCAGCGGGGACGACTCACGGGGCTGGGGGCCGCCCTTCGTGGGCCCGGAGGAGGCGCCCGAGTCGACCTACTTCATGTCCTGCAACCGGAACAAGGAGTCGGTCACCATCGACCTGAAGTCCGCGGACGGCAAGCAGCTGCTCACCGAGCTCGTCGAGCGGGCCGACGTGCTGATGGAGAACTTCCGGACGGGGGTGCTGGACCGGCTCGGGTTCAGCGTCGAGCGGCTGCACCAGATCAACCCGCGGCTCGTGGTCATGTCGATCACCGGCTTCGGTCACGACGGGCCGGAGGGCGGCCGCGCCGGCTACGACCAGATCGCCCAGGGCGAGGCGGGGCTGATGTCGCTGACCGGGCCCTCGCCGGAGGAGCCGACCAAGGTCGGGGTGCCGATCGGGGACCTGCTGGCCGGGATGTACGGCGCGTTCGGGGTGCTCGCCGCGCTGCACGAGCGGCAGGCCACCGGCCGCGGGCGGGTGGTGCGCACCAGCCTGCTGGCCTCCGTGGTGGGCGTGCACGCCTACCAGGGCACCCGGTGGACCGTGGCCCACGAGGTGCCCCGCGCGGCCGGCAACCACCACTCCGCCATCGCGCCGTACGGGCTGTTCCACACCGCCGACGCCCCGATCCAGATCGCCTGTGGCAGCGACGGGCTGTGGCGCAAGCTGTCCGGGCTGCTCGGCATCGACGACTCCCGGTTCACGGGCAACCGGGACCGGGTGGTGCTCCGCGAGGAGCTCACCGAGCTGATGGAGAAGGCGCTGGCCGCCGACACGGCCGAGCACTGGCTGGCCCGGCTCGCCGGACTCGGTATCCCCGCGGGCAAGGTGCGCACGCTCGACGACGTGTACGCCTGGGACCAGACCCGCTCGCAGGGACTGCTCATCGACGTCGAGCACCCCAGCGTCGGCCCGGTCCAGCTGCCCGGCCCGCCGCTGCGCTTCGACGACAACCCCTACGCCGGCGGCCGGGAGCAGCACCTGCCGCCGCCACGGCTCGGTGAGCACGACGAGTCGGTGCGGGACTGGCTCGCGGAGCCCTGATGGGCAAGCACCTCAGCGCCGCCGAGCTGACCGACCTGGTGCTCGACGCCGGGTCGTTCCGGTCCTGGGACGTGCCGGTCGAGCAGGGCCCCGTCAGCGAGCAGTACGCCGCTCAGCTGGCCGCCGCCCGGGACAAGACCGGGCTCGACGAGTCGGTGCTCACCGGCGAGGGGCTGATGCGCGGGCGCCGGGTGGCCGTGGTGGCCTGCGAGTTCGGCTTCCTGGCCGGGTCGATCGGCCGGACGGCCGGCGCGCGGCTGACCGCGGCGATCCGGCGGGCCACCGCCGAGCGGCTGCCGCTGCTCGCGGCGCCGGTCTCCGGGGGCACCCGGATGCAGGAGGGCACCCCGGCCTTCGTGCAGATGATCAACATCTCCGCAGCGATCGCGGCGCACAAGACCGCGGGACTGCCGTACCTCGTCTATCTCCGCCACCCCACCACCGGCGGGGTGATGGCCTCCTGGGGGTCGCTGGGCCACGTCACGGTGGCCGAGCCGCAGGCGCTGCTCGGTTTCCTCGGGCCCCGGGTCTACGAGGCGCTCTACGGCACCCCCTTCCCGACCGGGGTGCAGACCGCGGAGAACCTCTACGCACGCGGGATCATCGACGCCGTGGTCCCTCCCGAGGAGATCGCCGAGGTTCTCGACCGGGCGCTCGCGGTGCTGGCCGCGCCGCGCGTCATCACCGACGTGCCCGACCCCGTCGGCCTGCCGGTGCCGGACGTGGACACCTGGGACTCGGTCACCCGCTCCCGGCGCCCGGAACGGCCCGGCGTCCGGCGACTGCTGCGGTACGCCGCGTCCGACGTACTCCCGCTGAACGGGACGGGTGAGGGGGAGGCCGACCCCGGACTGCTGATCGCACTGGCCCGGTTCGGGGAGTCGCCGTGCGTGTTCCTCGGACAGGACCGGCGAGGACAGACCGACGCCCACCCGCTCGGACCGGGGGCGCTGCGGGAGGCCCGCCGCGGGATGCGGCTGGCCGCCGAGCTGCGCCTGCCGCTGCTGACGGTGATCGACACGCCGGGGGCGGCGCTCTCGGTTGAGGCCGAGGAGGGCGGCATGGCCGGCGAGATCGCCCGCTGCCTGGCCGACCTGGTGACCCTGCCTGCACCCACGCTGACCCTGCTTCTCGGCGAGGGCACCGGTGGCGGCGCGCTCGCCCTGCTGCCGGCCGACCGGGTGGTCGCCGCCCAGCACGCCTGGCTGGCGCCGCTTCCGCCGGAAGGGGCCAGCGCGATCGTGCACCACGACGTCGAGCACGCCGCGGAGATGGCGCGCAGCCAGCGGGTCCGCTCCCTCGACCTGCGGGAAGCCGGCATCGTGGACCGGATCGTCGCCGAGCAGCCCGATGCCGCCGACGAGCCGGAGGAGTTCTGCGTCCGGCTCGGGGCGGTGCTCCGCTACGAGCTCGCCGACCTGCTCCGCCGGGACAGCACGGAGCTGCTCGCCGCGCGGGCCCTGCGCTACTCCCACCTCCCCGGCTGACCGGCGACGCTCAGGGCCGGCCGGTCCCGGGGCGGCGAACGGATGCCAGCAGGCTCAGAAGCCCCGCATGGAGCGGTAGGTGTCGGGCTGGCTGACCTCCAGGTGCGCCCTGGCCCGTTTGCGGTAGCGGAACACCTGGGTCGCCCCGAGGACCCACGCGGCGTACTGCACGCACATGGCCAACCGGTAGGCGTGCGGCGTGTAGCTGTTCCCCCCGCCGGGGGTGGCCGCGTCGAGGACGAGGCCGATGCCCAGGATCACGCTCAACGACGCGACGAAGCCGCCCACGTTGACGATGCCGGTGGCCGATCCCAGCCGGGCCGGGGGCGCGAACGTGCGGGCCACGTCGAAGCCGATCAGCGAGCCGGGGCCGCCGAGCCCGGTGACGACGGTCAGGAGCACGAGCAGCCACAGCGGTGCATCGCCCGGCCAGAGCAGCACCACCGTCCACAGCGTCGCGATGCCGAGCACGATGCTCAGCACGATCGTCGAGCGGTGCCAGGGATGGCGCGCGATGTAGCCGCCGATCACGGGGCCACCGATCATCGTGGTCACCACGAGAACTGACAGCAGCGTGCCGGCGACCGCCTGGCCGGTGTGCTCGCCGTTCACGAAGAACGGGTAGCCCCACAGCAGCGCCATCACGTTCGCGGAGAACTGCGTGGTGAAGTGCGACCACAGTCCGAGCCGGGTGCCGGGGTCGCGCCAGGCCCGCTTGAGGTCGGCGAGCACCACGCTCGGCGGCCTCGCCTCGTGGGTGACCGGCATCGACGGCGGGGCGTCGCGGACCAGTACGACGACCAGCACCCCGAGCAGGATGCCCACCGACGCGGCCACCGCGAACGTCGGCATCCAGCCGAAGCGGGACAAGGACCGGGCCAGCGGGATGGCGGCCGCGAGCGCCCCGAGCTGACCGATCAGACCGCTGACCTGGCTGAGCACCGGGTTGCGCATCGGCGGGAACCAGTACGCGACCACCCGCAGCACGCTGATGAACACCATGGCGTCACCCATGCCCAGGAAGACCCGGGCGGCCAGCGCGCCGGCGAAGCTGCCGGTGAACGCGAACGCGAACTGGGCGGCGGTCATCAACCACGCGCCGGTCATCAGCAACCGCTTGGGACCGAACCGGTCGATCAGCACGCCGACCGGGATCTGCATCGCGGCGTACACCAGCAGCTGCAGCACCGTGAACGTCGACAGCTGCGAGGCGGAGATGTCGAACCGGTGGGCGGCGAGGATGCCCGCCACGCCGAGGGACGACCGGTTGAACAGCGCGAAGAAGTACACCGCCACGGCGGTCGCCCACACCACCCAGGCGCGGCGACCGCCGAGGGCGTACGACGTGCTCATGGCAGCCTCCGCAGCGCACCCGAAGGCCACGGAGCGGAGGTCACCCGACCATTGTCGCCCAGCGGACGAAGAGGGTCAGAACCGGAGGGCGTTCGCGGGGTCCTCCATGACCGCGGCGACGTCGGCGAGGAACCGGGAGCCCTTCTCCCCGTCGACCAACCGGTGGTCGAACGAGAGCGCCAGCGTGGTCACGTCCCGGACCTTGATCTTGCCCTTGTGCACCCAGGGCTGCTTGCGCACCGCGCCGAAGCACAAGATCGCGGACTCGCCCGGGTTGATGATCGGGGTGCCGGAGTCGACCCCGAACACGCCCACGTTGGTGATCGTGAACGTGCCGCCGCTCATCTCCGCCGGCTGGGTCCTGCCGTCGCGGGCGGTCCGGGTCAGCTCACCGATCGCCTCGGCCAGCTCCACCATGCCCATCGAGTCGGCGTCCTTGATGTTCGGCACCACCAGCCCGCGCGGGGTGGCCGCCGCGATCCCGAGGTTCACGTAGTGCTTGTAGACGACCTCCTGCGCGGCGTCGTCCCAGGTCGCGTTGACCTCAGGGGTACGTCGCATCGCCAGGCATGCGGCGCGCGCCACCACCAGCAGCGGCGAGACCTTCACCCCCGCGAACGCCCGGTCGGCCTTCAGCCGTTCGACGTACCGCATGGTCTTGGTGACGTCGACGGTGACCCACTCGGTGACGTGCGGCGCGGAGTACGCCGAGTCCACCATCGCCTGGGCCATCATCTTGCGCACGCCCTTGATCGGCTCTCGGGTCTCCCGCTCACCCGCCGCAAGGCGGGGCGTGGTCCCGACAGGCTCGACCGCGGGCGCCCCGGAGCCGGAGCCGGCGCCGGCAGCGTGAACGTCCTCCCGTGTCACGGTCCCGTTCGGCCCGGTCGGCGTGACCGAGCGCAGGTCGATGCCGAGGTCCTTGGCGAGCTTGCGCACCGGTGGCTTGGCCAGCACCCGCACGTTGCCGGCGTCGCCCGGACCAGTGGACCCAGCAGTCGACCCGGCAGTGGACCCGGCAGTGGACCCGGCCGGCACCGCCGGCTCGTCGGCCACAGGTGCCTCCGCGGCCTCGGCCGCCTGGGCGGTCTCCGTGACGCCGGGGGTGAACGCGCCCTGCACCTGCTCCTGGGCGCCCGCGCCGGCCCGTGAGGCGGGGGTGGCGGCACCGCGCCGGGGCCGGCGGCTGGCCTGGGTCTCCCGTGGACCGTAGCCGACCAGGGTCTTGTGCTCCTCCTCCGCCTTCGGAGCGGGGCTGCCGGTCATGCCCGGCTCCTGGGCCACCGGCGCCGGCCCCGTGCCCGCCGGGGCGGCCGCCTCCGAGCCGTCCCCGATCCGGATGATCGGGGTGCCGACCGCCACCGTCTCGCCCTCGGGGACGAGCAGATCGGTGACGGTGCCGGCGTACGGCGAGGGCAGCTCCACCAGCGACTTGGCGGTCTCGATCTCGGCCACGACGTCGTTGACCTTGATGGTGTCGCCGACCTTCACCTTCCAGGTGACGATCTCGGCCTCGGTGAGGCCTTCACCGACGTCGGGCAGCTTGTACTCGTTCATCCGTGCGCCTTTCGGGGGTCAGTAGGCCATGGTCCGGTCGACGGCGTCGAGCACCCGGTCCAGGTCGGGCAGGTAGTCCTCCTCGATCCGGCTGGGGGGGTACGGCGTGTCGAACGCCCCGACGCGCAGCACCGGCGCCTCCAGCGAGTAGAAGCACTGCTCGGTGATCCGGGCGGCCACCTCGGCCCCCATGCCCAGATTCACGTGCGCCTCGTGCGCCACCACGGCGCGGCCGGTCTTGCGCACCGACTCCACGACGGGGCCCATGTCCAGCGGCGACAGCGTGCGCAGGTCGACCACCTCGATGCTGACCCCGTCCCCGGCGGCTGCCTCGGCGCTCTGCATGCAGGTCTTCACCATCGGGCCGTAGGCCAGCAGCGTCACGTCGGTGCCCTCGCGCACCACCCGGGAGGTGAACAGCGGCTGCACGTCGGCCAGTCGTGCCGACTCGTCGAGCTCCTGCTTGTCGGCGTGGTACTGCCGCTTCGGCTCCAAGAACACCACCGGGTCGTCGCAGGCGATCGCCTGCTGGATCATCCAGTAGCCGTCCACCGGGTTGGAGCAGGAGACCACCTTCAGGCCGGGGGTGTGCGCGAACTGCGCCTCCGGGCTCTCGCTGTGGTGCTCGACCGCGCCGATGCCGCCCCCGAACGGGATCCGGATGACGATCGGCATGGGCACCTTGCCCTGGCTGCGGAAGCAGATCTTCGCCACCTGGCTGACGATCTGGTCGTACGCCGGGTAGACGAACCCGTCGAACTGGATCTCGCACACCGGCCGGTAGCCGCGCATGGCCAGCCCCACCGCCGTACCGATGATCCCGGACTCGGCGAGCGGGGTGTCGATGACCCGGTCCTCACCGAAGTCCTTCTGCAGTCCGTCGGTGATCCGGAAGACGCCGCCGAGCTTGCCGACGTCCTCGCCCATGACGAGGACCTTCGGGTCGTCCTCCATCGCCTTGCGCAGCCCCGCGTTGAGGCCCTTGGCCAAGGTGATCCGGCTCTGGGTGGTCTTGGTCATGCCTGCGCTCCTTCGAACGAGTCGAGGTAGGCCGCGAAGCCCGCCTTCTGGTCCGCGAGCTCCTGGGTCTGCTCGGCGTACACGTGGTCGAAGATGGACAGCGGGCTGGACTCCGGCAGCGCCCGGCAGCCCTCCCTCAGGTGCTCGCCGAGCTGCTCGGCCTCCTCGTCCACACCGGCGAAGAAGTCCTCGTCGGCGAGGCCGTTGCGGGTCAGGTACGCCTTGACCCGGGCGATCGGGTCCTTGAGCTTCCAGTGCTCGAGATCCTCGTTGAGCCGGTACCGGGTCGGGTCGTCGGTGGTGGTGTGCGCCCCCATCCGGTAGGTGTAGGCCTCCACGAACGTGGGGCCCTGCCCCTCCCGGGCGCGCTGCAGCGCGGCCTGGGTGACGGCGTAGGTGGCGAGCACGTCGTTGCCGTCCACCCGGACGCCGGGGAACCCGAAGCCGAGCGCCCGCTGGTAGAGCGGGATCCGGGACTGCCGCTGGATCGGCTCTGAGATCGCCCACTGGTTGTTCTGGCAGAAGAACACCACCGGGGCGTTGTAGGAGGCGGCGAAGATGAACGACTCGTTCACGTCCCCCTGGCTGCTGGCGCCGTCACCGAAGTAGGCGACCACCGCGGCGTCCCGCTCCGGGTCGCCGGTGCCGACCACCCCGTCGCGCTGCAGCCCCATGGCGTAGCCGGTGGCGTGCAGGGTCTGCGCCCCGATCACGATCGTGTAGAGGCCGAAGTTGCCGTCCGCGGGGTCCCAGCCGCCCTGGTCGACGCCGCGGAACAGGCCGAGCAGGCGCAGCGGGTCGATGCCGCGGCACCAGGCGACGCCGTGCTCGCGGTAGGTGGGGAACACGAAGTCCTGCGGCCGCAGCGCCCGGCCGGAACCGACCTGCGCGGCCTCCTGGCCCAGCAGCTGCGCCCAGATGCCCAGCTCACCGTGCCGCTGCAGCGCGGTCGCCTCGACGTCGATGCGCCGGGTCAGGGTCATGTCGCGGTAGAAGCCGCGGATCGTCTCGGCCTCGTCGACGCCCTTGCCGGGGTCGAAGGAGAACTCCGGGTGCTCGACGCGCTCGCCCTCGGGCGTCAGCAGCTGCACCAGGTCGGCCCCGCCGTCGGCGTGCGCGGGCCCGAACACCTCGCTCTTCCCGGGGCCGAACTCCGGCTTGTCTTTCTCGCTCACCTGCACTCCAATCTCTTCTCGGTGCACGGGTTCGCCGTCACCGACCGGGGAGTTACGGCCCGGTTCGGGTGCGCGGGGGTGGTGCGCAGTCGACCGGGTCGCGACTGTGACCGGTCGCACACCGGCCACAGTTTTTCACAACCTACCCACCTTCGGCCGGCGTCGCTAATCGGGTCCCGTCCGGGCTCGTTGCGGCGCTTTGTCCCAGGATCTCTCCGCTGGCCGGATCTTGTCGGGAGGTTGTCCGAATATCGCGAGCCAGGACCTCCCCCCAGACCCTAGCCTGTCAGGGCCAACGGGAAGGAACGGTCATGACAGGTGTCGCGGTCGCGGGCTCGCCCACGCTCCGGCGCCTCCGCAGCCAGCTGGTCTGGCTCGCGCTGGGCGTGGTGTACGTCGTGTGGGGCTCGACCTATCTCGGCATCCGGGTGGTCGTGCAGCAGGCGCCGCCGCTGACGTCGATGGGGCTGCGCTACGTGTCCGCGTCCGTCGTACTGGCGGTGATCCTGACCGCCCGGGGCGGGTGGCGGCGGCTGCGGGTCACCCGCCGCGAGCTCGCGGGCGCCGCGTTGCTCGGCCTGTGCCTCCCGGTGCTGGGCAACGGGCTGGTCTCGGTCGGGGAGAACCTCGGGGCGCCGTCCGGGGTGACCGCGCTGTTGATCGCGACGGCTCCGCTGATGATCACGGTGTTCCGGCTGCTGTCGGGGGAGCGCCCGCACCGGCTGAGCCTGTTCGGGATCCTGCTCGGGTTCGGCGGCCTGGCTTTCCTGGTGCTCGCCCGGCACGGCCGCAGCACCGGCGAGATCCCGCTGCTGGCGGCGGGCATCATCGTGTTCGCGTCGACCTGCTGGGCGTTCGGGTCGTGGGTGCAGCCCAGGCTGCGACTGCCGCGGGATCCTTTCGTGACCACGGTGTACGAGATGCTGTGCGGCGGGCTGCTGCTGGTCACGCTCGGCGGCGCCTCCGGGGAGCGCTTCCACCCGACGGCGTACGACGCCCGGACCTGGCTGGCGCTGGGCTACCTGGTGGTCTTCGGGTCGGTGGTCGCGTTCACCTCCTACGTGTGGCTGCTGTCCTCGGCGCCCATCGCGCTGGTGGCCACCTACGCCTACGTCAACCCGGTGGTCGCGGTGTTCCTCGGCTGGCTGGTCCTGTCCGAGCCGGTCACCGGCACCGTGCTGGTGGGCGGCGGGATCGTGGTGCTCGCGGTCGCCATCGTGATCAGTGCCGAGCGGCCGCGGCGGAAGCCCAGGTCCCCGGTGGCGGCCCAGCCGGACCCGGCCGCCGAGGTGCCGGCGACCGGGTGCTGACGGCCGGGTGCCGACGGTCGGTTAGCCTCGACGCGTGGACAACGTGGTCAGCTCCAGCACGGTGGTCGACGCACCGCCGTCGACGGTGTTCGCGATCCTCGCCGATGCCCGGCAGCACCCGCGCATCGACGGGTCCGGCTCGGTGCAGCACATCCGCTCCGCCCCGGAGCGGCTCAGCTCGGGGTCGCGGTTCACCGTGGCGATGCGGCTGTTCGGTGCGCCGTACACGGTGACGAACACGGTGGTGGAGTTCGAGGAGGACCGCCTGATCGCGTGGCGGCACTTCGGACCGCAGCGCTGGCGCTACGAGCTCGAGCCGGTCGAGGGCGGCACGCTGGTGACCGAGACCTTCGACTACTCGCGGTACCACCGGGTGGGCGCCTTGGCGCTCTCGGCGACGGGCTTCTTGGAGCGGAACCGCAAGGGCATCGTGGACACGCTCGCCCGGCTCAAGGACGCGGCGGAGGCCGACGCCCGCGGCTGAACCGGGCCCGGTCGGCGTACTCCCCACCCTGGTGAAGGTCCCCGTCCGACGGCACGCTCAGGCGAGGGAGGCGACCCAGGCCTCGTGCAGGTCGGAGAAGCGCCCCTCGCCGCCGCGGACCAGCTCCTGCGGTGAGCCGTCCTCCACGATCCGGCCGTGCTCGAGCACCAGCACCCGGTCGGCGATCTCCACCGTGGACAGCCGGTGCGCGATGATCAGCGCGGTGCGATCGGCCAGGATGGTGCGCAGCGCGCGCTGCACCAGCCTCTCGGAGGGTACGTCGAGGGAGGACGTCGCCTCGTCGAGGATCAGCACGTCGGGGTCGGCCAGGAACGCCCGCGCGAACGCGACCAGCTGTCGCTGCCCGGCGGAGAGCCGGCCGCCCCGGTTGGCCACGTCGGTGTCGTAGCCGTCGGGCAGCGCGGCGATGAACTCGTGCGCCCCGATCGCGCGGGCCGCGGCCACCACCTCGGCGTCGGCCGCCTCGGGCCTTCCGAAGCGGATGTTGTCGGCGACGGTGCCGCCGAACATGAAGTTCTCCTGGGTGACCATCACCACCGAACGGCGCAGCGTCGGCTCGTCGAGCCGCCGCAGGTCCACCCCGTCGAGGGTGACCTGGCCGGACACCGGGTCGTAGAACCGGGAGACCAGCTTGGCGATGGTGGTCTTGCCGGCCCCGGTGGTGCCGACGAGCGCGATCGTCTGGCCGGCCGGCACGGTGAGGTCCAGCTCGGGGATCACGGGCATCTCGTCGACGTACTCGAACCGCACCCGGTCGAAGCGCACGTCGCCGCGCACCGTCGGCAGCGGGGCGGGGTCCCTCGGCTCCGGGACGCCCGGCTCCTCCTCCAGCACCCCGGACAGCTTCTCCAGCGCCGCGGAAGCCGACTGGAACGTGTTGTAGAACTGGGAGATCTCCTGCATCGGCTCGAAGAACTGCCGCAGGTACAGCAGGAACGCCGCGAGCACCCCCACCGTGACCTGGTGGTGGAACGCCAGGTAGGTGCCGTAGATCAGCACCACCGCGATGGTGATGTTCCCGATCAGCTTGATGCCCGGCATGAACCAGGCCACCAGCCGGAACGCGCGCAGGTTCGCGCGCCGGTAGTCGTCGTTGAGGCCGTCGAAGATCTCCTGGTTGCGCGGCTCGCGACGGAAGGCCTGGACGGCGCGGATCCCGCCCATCGACTCGACGAAGGCGACGATGACCAGGGCCACCTTCTCCCGGGTGACCCGGTAGACCTTCGCGGACTCCTTGCGGAACCAGTTGGTGAGCAGCAGCAGGAACGGGAAGCACAGCAGCGCGACGGCGCCCAGCTTCAGGCTCATCACCAGCAGCAGCACCGCGGTGCCCACCAGCGTCAGCACGGCGGTGACCAGGCCGTCGAAGCCGGTCTCGAGCATCTCGTAGAGGGCTTCCATGTCCGAGGTCTGCCGGGAGATGACCCGGCCGGAGGTGTACTCGTCGTGGAAGGCGGTGCTCAGCCGCTGGAAGTGCGCGAACACCCGGCGGCGGATCGCGAACAGCATGTCCTGGCCGACCCGGCCCTGCAGCACCAGGAACGTCTGCCGGCTGACCGCCTGCAGCACCGTGGCACCGAGCACGACACCGACGATCACGAACAGCGTGGTGGTGTGGCCGCCGTGCCGGATCGGTGGGATCCCCCGGTCGATGCCCTCCTTGACCAGGTAGGGGATCGACAGCCGGGACACGTTCTCGACCAGCACCACACCGACCAGCAGCCACAACAACCGCCGGTGCGGCCGCAGCAGCTCGCCGAGCAGCCGGCGGGACCGGGTGCGCAGCAGCCCGGACACGGCAGCGCTGAGCTCGTCGGACCGCAGGTCGGCGGCGACGCCACGCCAGCCGTCCCGGCCCTCCGGCGGCTGCTGGCCGCCGGTGCCGGTGCCGGTGGTGCCGGGGGTCGTCTCGGTCATGCCCGCACCTCGTCGACCAACCCGGACAGCTCGTTCTCCTCCTCGGCGTCGGCGGCGAGCAGGCTGCGGTAGGCGGGCACGTGGGCGAGCAGGTCGCTGTGGCTGCCCACGTGGGTGATGGTGCCGTCCTGCAGCAGCGCCACCTTGTCGGCGAGCAGCACGGTGGAGGCGCGGTGGGCCACCACGATGCCGGTGACGTCGGCGAGCACCCGGCGCAGCGCGGCCTCGACCAGCTTCTCGGTGTGCACGTCGAGCGCGGAGAGGGTGTCGTCGAGCACCAGGACCCGGGGGCGGGAGAGCACCGCCCGGGCGAGCGCGAGGCGTTGCCGCTGCCCGCCGGACAACGCCATGCCCTGCTCACCGATCCGGGTGTCCAGCCCCCACGGCAGGTCGTGGACGAACCCGGCCTGGGCCACCTCCACCGCCTCGGCGATCTCCTGGTCGGTGGCGTCGGCCCGGCCCAGCATCAGGTTCTCCCGGGCGCTCATCGAGAACAGGGTCGGTTCCTCGAAAGCGGTCGCCACGATCGCGCGCAGGTTGACCAGCTGCAGGTCGCGTACGTCGGCACCGTCGATGGTGACCCGTCCCGCCGTCACGTCGTACAGCCGCGGCACGAGTGCGGTGAGGGTGGTCTTGCCGGACCCGGTGGCCCCGACCAGCGCCACGGTCTCCCCCGGCGCGATGTCGAGGTGCACGTCGTGCAGCACCACCTCGTCATGGCCCGGGTAGCTGAACCCGACGCCCTCGAACCGCAGGTGTCCGCGCGGCTCGGCCGGCACCCGGCTCCCGGAGGTGATCGCCGGCTCGGTGTCGAAGATCTCCAGGATCCGGGCGGCGGCGGTCATCGCCTCCTGGGCCATCGCCAGGATCACCCCCAGCGAGGACACCGGCCACACCAGGGACAGCATCAAGGTGATGAACGCGACCAGGGTGCCCAGGCTGACGCTGCCGTGGCCCACGGCGAGCGCGCCGAGCAGCAGCACCACGACCACCGCGAGGTTGGGGATGATCTCCAGGAACGTCCAGAACTTGGCCGAGAGCCGGACCTTGTGCATGGAGGTCTCGTAGAGCGTGCCCGCCGCCGCGTCGTACTGCGCGGACACGTGGTCGCTGCGACCGAAGGACTTGATCACCCGGATGCCGACCGCACCCTCCTCGGCGCGGGTGGCCAGGTCACCCTGCTGGTCCTGCACCCTCCGGGAGACCAGCACGTAGCCGCGCTCGAAGCGCATCGACAGGTAGACGATCGGCACCGCGGCGGCGGCCACCACCAGCCCGAGCGGCCAGTACATGTGCAGCAGCACCGCGACGACCACCACCACCTGGGTGATGTTGGTGACCAGGAAGATCAGCCCGAAGCCGCTGAACCGCCGGATCATGGACAGGTCGGTGGTGGACCGCGACAGCAGCTGTCCGGACTGCCACTGGCCGTGGAAGGACATCGGCAGCTGCTGGAGCCGCTGGTAGAGGTCGCGGCGCAGCGCGGTCTCCACTCCGAGCACGGCGTCGGACTGCACCCAGCGGCGGCCCCACACCAGGACCGCCTCCAAGACACCGAACGCCAGCGCCAGCAGCCCCAGGGGCACGATCGCGCCGGAGTCGTGGTGGGTGATCGGCCCGTCGATCATCGCCTTGATCACCAGAGGGATCGCGATGCTCAGCCCGACTCCGGCCAGCGCGCTGAGCAGCATGAAGACCAGCGGGCCGAGGTAGGGCCGCAGGTAGCCGCGCAGCCGCCACAGCGAGTGCACCCCAGCGGGTGGGTGCGCCGAGTAGGCGCCCGGCTGGGCTTGCGCTGGCGGCTGCGACGACATCAGGCGGCGGTGGTCCCTCGTGCGTACGGCGGAGGGCCGGGTGGGCCTCCGGAAGATGATCGGGTTGTAAGAAGCAGATTACCCGATGGTCCTGACCGGCCCAACCCGTTTACGGGCCGTCAGCGGAACCCGGCGGCCACCTTCAAGAACACGTCGTTCCCGGCGGGCTCACCGATGCTGACCCGGGCGCCGTCCCCGGCGAACGGCCGGACCATCACCCCTTCGGCCTCGGCCGCGGCGGCGAAGTCCAGCGTCCGGTCGCCGAGGGCCAGCCACACGAAGTTGCCCTGCGCGTCCGGCACCGTCCACCCCTGCTCGCGCAGCGCCTCGAGCACCCGGGTGCGTTCGGCGACCAGCGCGTCGACACGCTCGAGCAGCTCCTGCTCCCGCTCCAGGGAGGCCACCGCGGCCGCCTGGGCCACCGTGGACACCCCGAAGGGCAGTGCACAGGCCCGCACCGCCGCGGCGATCTCCTCCGCCGCCACGATGTAGCCGACCCGGAAGCCAGCCAGCCCGTAGGCCTTGGCGAAGGTGCGCATCGCCACCACGTTCGGGCGGTCGCGGTGCATCTGCACCCCGTCGAAGGTGGGCCGGTCCGGGTCGGTGCGCACGAACTCCCGGTACGCCTCGTCGAGGACCACCACCACCCGCGGCGGCACCTTGTCCAAGAACGCCTCGAGCTCCGCGCGGCCCACCGCGGGGCCGGTGGGGTTGTTCGGGCTGCAGACGATCACCAGCCTGGTGCGCTCGGTGACCGCCTCGGCCATCGCGTCCAGGTCGTGCCGGGCGTTGCCGGTCAGCGGCACCTGCACAGAGGTGGCGCCGGTCACCGCCACCGCGATCGGGTAGGCCTCGAAGGACCGCCACGCGTAGACCACCTCGTCCCCGGTCTCGCAGAACGCCTGCAGCAGGTGGTAGAGCACCGCGACCGAGCCGGTGCCGGCGGCGAGGTGCGAGGTCGGCACGTCCAGCCGGTCGGAGAGCGCCTGGTACAGCTGCGTGCAGCCCATGTCCGGGTAGCGGTTCATCGTCGCCGCTGCTTCTGCGGCCGCTTCCAGCACACCGGGCAGGGGCGGGTAGGGGTTCTCGTTCGACGACAGCTTGTAGGTGGTCACACCGTCGCGCGGCGCGGGCGGGCGACCGGGCACGTAGGCGGGGATGCCGGCGACCGCCGCACGCACCTGCGGCCGCTCCGGGTTCGATGCGCTCATGGCGGCAGCCTACTGACGCACGTCGTTGAGCACGGCGCACCGGTGTCGAGCGTGCACTGCTGGTCCAAGGCGGAAACTGGTCACGAACGACGGCTCCCGGGACGGTGAACCTGTCGTTCGTGACCAGTTCTCGCGTTGCCGCGCGAGCGCCGGGTCAACCAGCGGGGTGCCCGTCAGGGGTGGCGTCGGGGGCGGCGGCGTCGGGAGCGGCGGCGTCGGGAGCGGCTTCGTCGGGGACGGCGTCGGCGGATGCGCCGGCGGCCTGTTCTCGCTGCCGGGGCGGCGGGCCCACCAGCAGGCTCACCCCGGACAGCGCGGCCCAGCAGAGCACCAGGCAGACCAGGAACCGGGTGAGCGCGACGCCCGGGGCGCCGGCGCCGTCCAGGGCCCGCCACAGCGCCGGCGAGCTGACCAGCGCCGCGCCCACCAGCACCGGCAGGGACAGCGGCCCGGGGCGACCCATCAGGCGGCCACCGCCGCCCCGGTCACCACTCCGACCGAGCGGATCTGGTTGGGTCCGCTCAGCTCGGCGTAGGAGACCACCGGCAGCCGCGGCAGCGACGGAGCGACGGTCCGTCGCACCGCGGACCGCAGCTGCGGCGCGCAGGCGAGCACCGGTGTCAGGTTCTGGTCCTCCGCCTCGGTGGCGAGGGTGCCGAGCTGGACCAGGATCGTCTGGCCCAGGTCCGCGTCGACCGCGAGGATGCCGCCGGTCTCCGCGGGGCGCAGCGCCTCCAGCAACCGCTGCTCGAGACCGGGCTCGAAGCTGATCAGGTGCAGCGTGCTGTCGCTGACGTAGGGCGCGACCACTGCCGGCCCGAGCGCGGCGCGGGCCGCGTCGACAAGGCCGTCGAGGTCGTGGCCGGCCCGGGCGCGCAGCGACAGCGCCTCGAAGATCCGCACCAGGTCGCGGATGGAGACCTGCTCGTCCAGCAGTGCCTGCAGCACGCTCTGCACCTCGCCGGTGGTCAGCTGGGAGGGGGTCAGCTCCTCGATCACCACCGGGTGGGTACGTCGGACCGCCTCCGTGAGCATCCGGACGTCCTCGCGGCCGAGCAGCCGGGAGGCGTGGCCGCGCACGACCTCCGCCAGGTGGGTGGTGAGGACCGAGGACCGGTCCACCACGGTCGCCCCGGCCAGCTCGGCCTGGGCGCGCAGCTCCTGCGGCACCCACACCGCCGGCAGGCCGAACACCGGCTCCTTGGTCGGCCGGCCGGGCAGCCCGTCGAGCCGATCCCCGATGGCGAGCACCGTGCCCGCCGGTGCCTCACCGCGAGCCACCTCCACCCCGAAGAGGCGGATGGCGTAGGTGCGCAGCGGCAGGTCCAGGTTGTCACGGGTGCGCACCGGGGGGACCACCACACCGAGGTCGGCCGCCACCTTGCGGCGCAGCGCCCGCACCCGGTCCAGCAGGTCGCCGCCGGTGGAGGGGTTGACCAGGTTGATCAGGTCGGCGGACAGCTCCAGCTCGAGCGGGTCGACCCGGATCTCCTCCACCAGGGCCTCCACCGAGTCCGGTGAGAGCTCGACCGGCTCGGCGGCCGGGGCCGTGTCGGTCGGTGGCTCCTTCGGGGCGCGCATCGAGGCGAACAGCACCACCCCGCCGGCGACCAGGAAGGGGATCTTGGGGATGCCCGGGATCACGCACAGCCCGAGCGCCGCGAGCCCGGCGATCCGCAGCGGCTGCCGGTGCCGCATGAGCTGCCGGGCGAGGTCGGAGCCCATGTCCGAGTCCCCGGCCGCACGGGTGACGATCAGGCCGGTGGCCACCGACAGCAGCAGCGCCGGGATCTGCGAGACCAGCCCGTCGCCGATGGTCAGCAGGCTGTAGGTGTTCACGGCGTCGGTGAGCGACAGTCCGTGCTGGACCACCCCCACGGTGAACCCGCCGACCAGGTTGACCACGGTGATCACGATCGCGGCGATCGCGTCGCCCTTGACGAACTTCGAGGCGCCGTCCATCGCGCCGTAGAAGTCCGCCTCGCTGGCGACCTCGGCGCGGCGCCGCCGTGCCTCGTCGTCGTCGATCAGCCCGGAGTTGAGGTCGGCGTCGATCGCCATCTGCTTGCCGGGCATCGCGTCCAGGGTGAACCGGGCACCCACCTCGGCCACCCGGCCGGCACCGTTGGTGACCACCACGAACTGGATCACGACCAGGATCGCGAACACGATGATGCCGACCACCAGCGAGCCGCCGATCACGAAGTGCCCGAAGGTGTCGATCACCTTGCCGGCGAACCCGTTCAGCAGCACCAGGCGGCTGGCGCTGACGTTGAGGGCGAGCCGGAACAGGGTGGCCACCAGCAGCAGCGCCGGGAACGCGGAGAAGTCCAGAGGCCGGTGCACGAACATCGCGGTGAGCAGGATCAGCAGGGCCGCGGTGATGTTGGCGGAGATGAGCAGGTCCAGGACGAACGCCGGCATCGGGACGACCAGCATGACCACGATCGCCACCACTGCGACCGGGACACCGACCTGTGCCAGCCGCCGCCGGTCGCCGGGGGCGGACTGCTTCGGCGTCGAGGTCTGGGCCAACGCGGGCACCTTCCGGTCACTTCGATGAACACCGTCCGTGGTGTCGTGGCCGCCGTCCTGGCAGTGTTCCTATCGACCCGTGGGGCGGCCACCTGAGGGGTTCCGCGCATGCGGCCGTCGCCCGCGCGGGACCGACGGCAGCGACCGGCTCACGCGGGGGCTGCGATGCCGGCCGGCCGCCGTGCCCTGCGCCCGCCGGCCGTAGACGTAGGCGAGCACCTGGGCGACCGCCTGGTACAGCTCCGGCGGGATCACCTGGCCCACCTCGCAGCTCGCGTGCAGCGCCCGGGCAAGCGGCACGTCCTCGACCATCGCCACCCGGTGCTGCTCGGCCGCCTCCCGGATCCGGGCAGCGACCGCGCCGGCTCCCTTCGCCACCACCCGCGGGGTGCCCCGGTCCGGCTCGTAGTGCAACGCCACCGCGACGTGGGTCGGGTTGGTGACCACCACGTCCGCGGTGGGCACGGCGGCCATCATCCGGCTCCGGGCCGCCGCCTGCATCCGGCCCCGCAGCGCGCTGCGCAGGTGCGGGTCGCCCTCGGTCTGCCGGTGCTCGTCACGGACCTCCTTCTTGGTCATCTTGACCTGCTTGCCGATCCGCCGGCGTTGGACGGCGTAGTCCGCGGCCGCGGCGAGCAGACCTGCGACGGCGACGTCGCGCAGCAGCCCGAGCGCCGAGCTGGTCGCGATGTCCACGGCGGCCGGGATCGGCACCAGCCCGCCCACCACCGAGAGCAGGTCGTGCACCGCCCGCCACACGAAGACGCCGACAAGCGCGCTCTTGGCGAGCATCTTCGCACCCTCCCACAGCGTGTGCGGGCCGAAGAGCCGCTTGGCTCCCTTGAGGGGGTTCAGCCGCGACCACTGCGGCTTGAGCGCCTTGGTGGCGAAGAACAGGCCGCCCTGCGCGACCGAGGCCGCCACCGCGACCACGGCCACGCCCAGTCCGACGCACACCGACATCACCAGGGCCAGCACTCCGCCCTGGTGCAGCAGCCCCAGCGCGTCGCCGGTGCCGGGGTCGGCGACGCGACCGAGCACCTCGGTGAGCAGGGCACGGACCGAGCCGAGCCCCCGCACGGCCAGCGAGTGCAGCGCGGTCGCCACGATCAGCAGCGCGGCCCAGGCGCCGAGCTCCGGAGTGCGAGCGACCCGGCCCTCCTTGCGGCTGTCCTTGAGCTTCTTCGGCGTGGCCTTCTCGGTGCGCTCCTCGGTCATCCCGACCTCACCCGAGCCCGGCCAGGGCCTCGGACAGCCGTTCCAGCAGCCGGCCGAGCGCGTCGGGCAGTACGGCGAACGAGAGTCCCACCAGCAGCAGGGTGAGCCCGATCTTCGCCGGGAACATGATGTTGATGGCGTTCAGCTGCGGCGCCACCTTGGTGAGCAGCGCCAGCCCGAGGTCGGCGACGAACAGCACCCCCACCAGAGGCAGGGCGATCTGGACCGCGGTGGTGAAGAACATGCTGAACGCGACGGTGACCACGTGGGTCAGGCTGTCCAGGTGCCACGGGGCGCCGACCGGAATGGTGCCGAACGACCGCAGCAGCCCGCCGATCACCAGCAGGTGCGCGTCGCTGGCGAACAGCAGCATCATCGCGAGCATCGAGAACAGGCGGCCGTTGATGGAGCTCGACCGCAGCGACAGCGGGTCGAAGGCGGCCGCGAGGCTGAACCCCCCGAACACGTCGATCAGGTCCCCGGCGGCCTGCACGGCGGCGAAGACCAGGAAGGTCACGAAGCCCATGCCTGCGCCGACCAGGGCCTCGCTGAGGGCGCTGCCCACGAGCTCCGGGACACCGGTCGGCAGCGAGCCGGCCGCCGGGCGCGGCGCGACGGCGAGCGCGAGGCCGGCGGCGAGCAGCACCTTTGCGGTCACCGGGACCGCCCGGGTGGCGAACGGCGGCACCACCAGCAGCCAGGCGACGATCCGGATGGAGGCCAGCAGGTAGGTGAGCAGAGTGACCCCGGAGACGGTCAGGGTCACGGCTACCCCAGCAGGCCGGGCAGCCGGGCGAACAGGTCGTCGGTGTAGGCGATCAGGGTGTGCAGCATCCAGTCACCGCACACCAGAAGGCTGATCCCGACCCCGATCAGCTTCGGCACGAACGACAAGGTGAACTCCTGGATCTGGGTCATGGACTGGATCAGCGAGATCACGAACCCGATCGCCAGCGCTGGCAGCAGGATCGGCGCGGTCAGCTTGAGCGCGACCACCATGGTCTCCAGGGCGATGCCGAGAACGTCGCTGTCGGTCACCTGTCCGAGCCCTTCATCCGGTGTAGCTCTGGACGAGGGAGCGCACGATCAGCCCCCAGCCGTCGACCATCACGAACAGCAGCACCTTGAACGGCAGGGAGACCATCACCGGCGGCATCATCATCATGCCCAGCGACATCAGCGCCGAGCTGACCACGATGTCGATGACCAGGAACGGGATGAACACCATGAAGCCGATGATGAAAGCCTGCTTGAGCTCGCTCAGGATGAACGCGGGCACCAGCGTGCTCATCGGTACGTCGGAGGGCCTGGCCGGTGCGGGCCGGTGAGCCACGTCGGTGAGCAGCCCGATCTCCTTGTCGCCGGTCTGCTTGAGCATGAACCCGCGCAACGGGTCGATCCCGTCGTGCCAGGCCTGCTGCTGGGTCTTGGTGCCGTGCAGGTAGGGCTGCAGCCCGTCGTGGTTCATCTGGGAGAGCACCGGGCTCATGACGAACAGGCTCAGGAACAGCGCGAGGCCGGCGAGCACCTGGTTGGGCGGCACCTGCTGCAGCCCGAGGGCGTTGCGGGTCAGCCCGAGCACCACGAGGATCTTGGTGAAGCTGGTGCAGGTCAGCAGGATGGCGGGGGCCAGCGTCAGCAGCGTGAGCCCGAGCATCACCAGGATCGGCGTGCTCGGCTTCTTGGTCAGGTTGCCGAGATCGACCGTCACCTTCGTGCTGCCCGCCCCGCGGGGCCCGTGCGGGCCGTGAGGGCCTGCCGGGGCCTGCGGCTGCACCGGAGCCGCGGCTGCCACGAGCGGCGCCGGCGCGTCGAGGACCGCCACCGCTGCGGGCTGCGCGGCCGGCGAGGCGGCGGAGGCGGGCGGCGCCGCGAGCAGCAGCGCCCCGACCGCGGTGGCTGTGCCTGCGAGGGCCCCGACCAGCCGTCGACCGCGTTCACTCATCGCGCCGGCCGGTCGCCGCGGCCCAGGCCTGCTTCCAGGTCTGCCCGGAAAGCATGGAGCCGGAAAGAAGCGAACCGGTCAGCGCCGATCCCGGCACAGCTGCCGGCAGCGCCGTACGCGCGGAGCCGGGCCGGTCGCCCTGCTGCGGTTCGGTGCCCTCGACCGGCGCGGTCACCTGGTGGGGATCGAGCTCGGTGAGCAGCCGTACCCCTGAGTCGCTGACTCCGAGCACGAGCACCCGGTCGGCGACCTGCACCACGGCAAGCGAGGCGGTTCGGCTCAGTGTCTGCCGGCCGGCCAGCCGGACCAGCCGGGAGCTGCCGCCCCACCGCCTGCCGCCCCGCGCGAAGAACCAGATGATGCCCAGCACGACGACGAGCGAGAGCACCACCCTCAGCAGCAGACCCAGCACGGATCAGCCGACCGCCGGTGCGGGCACGATCTCGGTCACCCGCAGCGCGAAGTTCTCGTCCACCACGACCACCTCGCCTCGCGCGATCAGCCGGCCGTTGACCAGCAGGTCGGCCGGGCTGCCGGCTGCCCGGTCCAGCTCCAGCACGTCACCCGGCGAGAGGGCGAGGAGCTCGCGCACCGACAGCCGGGTGCGCCCCAGCTCGACGGTGACCTCCATCGAGACCCCGTGCAGCAGCTCCACCCCGTGCACCGGGGGCCGGTGGGGGTCGGGCCCCTGCTGGGCGACGGTGGTGGCCGGCGCGGCGTCGGCGACCGCGAAGAGCACCGCGTCGGGGACGCCGCCGACCAGCATCGGGACGGCGTGGGTCGCAGCGGTGAACGCGGCGGCCATCTCCTCGCCGGCGAGGGTCTGCGCGGCGGTCACCTGCATGCCGAGCGCGGCCGCGGCCGCGTCCAGTGCCGGCTGCAACGCGGCTCCCACCTCCAGGGCGCCGGAGGGAGCCCCGGCGAGCGCCTCGGCGATCTCGGCCTTCACCAGCACCCCGACCACCGAGCCCGGCTGCCGCGAGGAGGTGGCGACCGCGGCCGCGGCCCAGTCCCCCGCGTCCACCTCGCTGGTGGGCACCGGGACGCCCGGGGAGGCCGGCTCACCGCTGGGCAGCAGCGGGGCCACCGCCTCGGCGGCCAGGGTGAGCTGGTCCACGTCGATGGTCGGGAGGGTGGTCGAGGAAGAGGTCATCGGCTCTCCTGGGTGGGTGGGGCCACGACGAGGGCGGCCAGGCGCCTGCCCTGGCTTCCGGGGGTGGCATGGGCGAACACGACGTCGGCGGCGGTGACATCGAGAGGTGCCTGCGCGGGGTGGGTGAGGCGTACGACGTCACCCGGCCGGAGCCGGGACAGCTCCAGGGGGTCCGCGACGGTGCCGCGCAGCCGCACCGCCACCTCGACCGGGACCCCCTGGAAGCTCTGCGCCAGCCGAGCCGACGCCTCCTGGCGCGCCCGGCGCTCCCGCTCACTGGCCGGTCCACCGGAGCCTGCGGAGGTCAGGAACGGCAGCACCCCGGGGAAGGACATGCAGATCGTCATCGGATCCTCGGTCTCGCCCTCCCGCAGGGTGAACCGGGCCACGACCATGGCGTCGGAGGCGTTGGCGACCTGGGCGAGCTGTGGGCTGTACTCCACCTCAAGCACCTTCGGCTCGAGCACCACGAGCGAGGAGAACGCGTACCGGACCTCGGCGACCAGGCGTTCGTAGAGGCCGGCGACCACCGCACCCTCCAGGTCGCTCAGCGGCCGGTCCGGCTGGTCGGCGGTTCCCAGGCCGCCCAGCAGGTGGTCCAGGCAGCGCATGGCCACGGTCAGCGGCATCTCCAGCACCGCCGACTGCTGCACCGGTTCCATCGAGAACACGGTCATGTGCGTGGTGTCGGGCAGCGACTCGACGTACTCGATGTAGGTCTGCTGCTCCACCGACACCTGGTCGACCTGGCAGACCGTGCGCAGGGCCGAGGTCATCACGATCGACGCCTGCCGGGCGAACGTCTCGAAGGCGATCTGCAGCTGCCGGGAGTTCTCCCGGGACAGCTTGACCGGATGACGGAAGTCGTACGGCGTGACGACGCCGCGGCCGCGCCGCCGCTCCCGCGAGGGTGGGCTCACCACCCGGGGGCGGGGCGCGCGTGGGGAGACCGTCACGCCCAGAGATATCGGCGTGCGGCCTCACCACCTGAGCAGAACGACCCAGGTGGTTGGACGGCGATCGAGCGAGCGCTACTGCGTGACGAAGTCGGTGAAGTAGACCCCGATCACCTCCCCGTCGTACAGCTTGTCGAGCCGGTGGACCAGCATCGCCTTGAGGTGGTCGCGGTAGGCGGTCCGGGACAGCTTGTCCTGCTGCTGCCCGCTGAACAGCTCGATCGCCGCGTCCAGCGCCTTGCTGCCGTCGAGGTCGGTGGGCGCCCCCTTCGCGGCCTGCAGGGCCAGGCCGATGCGCAGGTAGTGCGCGTCGGCGAGGTTCACCTGGATGGGGTCGAGCTTGAGCACCGCGCCCGGTTGGGGGCGGGACGGCGCGGCCGGCTTGAGGACGAACCACCAGCCGGCCGCGGCCGCCACCGCGATCACGAGCAGCACGACCAGCACCAGCTTCTTGCGCCCCTTCTTCTCCTCGGCCCCCTCGGTCTCGGGTGCCGCGATGTCGACGACGCTCACCTGGTGCGCCTCCCTTCGGGTCGGTTGCCGCCCATGACTTCGGCGAACAGCTTTCGCGTGTCCTCGGACGCCCCGGACAGCACCACGATGTCGACCCGCTTGTTCAGCTCCCGCGCGTCAGGCTTGGAGGGGTCGATCAGCGGTCGTTCGTGGCCGTAGGCGACGGCGTCGAGCCGCTCGCCGGGCACGTGGCCCTTCTCGTTCAGGTAGCGCAGCACGGTGACCGCCCGGGCGGCGGACAGGTCCCAGTCGGTCGAGTAGTACTTCGGTTTCACCTTGACCTGGTTGGTGTGCCCGTCGATCTCGATCTGGTTCGGCAGCCTGCGCAGCACGGGGGCGAGCACGTCGAGCACCCGGGCGCCCCGCGGGGTCAGCACAGCCAGGTTCGCGTCGAAGACGATGTGGCGGGAGACGAGGCTGATCCGCAGCCCGCTCTCGTCGATGCGCATGGTCACGTCGTCCCGGAACCCCGCCGCCGCGAGCTTGCGGGTGAGCTGACGGCGCAGCCGGCTGAGGTTCTGCACCTCCTGCTGGGCCTGGGCCATCGCGGTGCTGTGCTGTGCGGCGTCCGCTGCGCTGCCGGGCTGGCTCAGCTGCACCTGCTGCGGGGCGGCGCTCTGCGCGGACGGTGGCTGGATCGGCGTGAACGGGTCACCGGCGTCCGGCATCACCTGGTGCGACCCCTGGAACGGCGACGGTGTCTCCCCGAAGGCGGTGGCCATCCCTGCCTTGAGCATGTCGAAGCGCTTCTGGTCGACCTGGCTGATGGCGAACAGCACGATGAACAGCACCATCAGCAGCGTGATCATGTCGGCGTAGGTGATCAGCCAGCGTTCGTTGCTGGCGTGCGGCTCCTCGGCCTCCTGCCGACGGTTCCTCCTGGGCATCAGGCCGCCTGCGCCTCGGGCGCCCGCTCGTTCTCCGGAAGCAGGGAGCGCAGCCGCTGGGCGACCACGCGTGGGTTCGCGCCGGCCTGCACCGCGAGAACGCCCTCGATGACCAGCTCCATCCGCGCTGCCTCCAGCTCGCTGAGCCGGCTGAGCCGGTTCCCGATCGGGAGCCAGACCAGGTTCGCGGTCATCACGCCCCAGAGGGTGGCCACGAAGGCGCCTGCGATCAGGTGGCCGAGCAGGTCCGGCTGGGACAGGTTCTCCAACACGTGCACCAGGCCCATGACCGTGCCAATGATGCCGATCGTGGGCGCGTAGCCGCCCATGTCGTTGAAGAACTTGGCGGCCTGCTTGTCGGCAGCCTTCTTGGCGTAGAGCTCGGCTTCGAGGATCTCCCGCAGCTCCTCGGGGTCGGTGCCGTCGACGGCGAGCGCGACCGCCCGGCTGAGGAACTCGTCGCCGACCTCGCCGGCGGTGTCCTCCAGGGTCAGCAACCCTTCGCGGCGCGCCTTGTCGGCCAGTGTGACGACGACGGGCACCAGCTCGGCCGGGGACACCGGGCGCCAGGTGAGCGCCCGTTTCAAGGACCGCACCGCGTTCTTCGCGTCGGCCATGGTGCCGCCGGCGACCGCGGCGCAGGTGGTGCCGCCGAGCACCAGGACCATGGCCGGCACGATCAGCAGCGAGGTGGGGTGGCCCCCCTCCATCACGTTGGCGCCGATGATCACGGCCAGGCCGAGCCCGATGCCGAGCTGGGTGGCGCGGTCCATCAGCCCTGCCTCGGGTTCATCGGCAGCACCGGGCCGTCAGTGGGCGCCGCGGTGGGCGGCTGCGGGGCGGGTACGGCGGCCAGCCGGCCCCGTCGTACCTGCGCCTCGTCGACGCGCTCGAAGCCGTCCGCGGCGGCGAGCACTCGCGCGCGGTGGCTCAGGACGGCCGCGACCACCTCGTCCAGTGACTCGCGGACGAGGTACTTGGTGCCGTCGACCAGGGTGATGATGGTGTCCGGGGTGCAGTCGACGCGTTCGATCAGGTCGGGGTTCAGCGCGAAGCGCGCCCCCGTGAGTCGCGTGAGCATGACCATCGGCGCACCGTCCCTGTGCAGTCGATCCGGCAGGCCGTCCTTGGCCTCACCCGTGTCATCGGCCGGCGGCGCCCGGACCTGAGCGGTTCGCCCGCGGCGCCCGCGCGACCCCCCGGTCAGCGCTTGAGGTCGACGAGGTCCTGGAGCACCTGGTCGGAGGTGGTGATCACCCGGGAGGTGGCCTGGAAGCCGCGCTGGGCGATGATCAGGTTGGTGAACTCCTTGGCCAGGTCGACGTTGGAGGCCTCCACCGACCCGGCGATGAGGTTTCCGCGCCGCCCGGTGCCGCTGACGCCGACCTGGGGCAGTCCGGAGTTCGTGCTGGCCCGGAACTCGGTGTCGCCGACCTTCTCCAGCCCGGCGGGGTTGGCGAAGTCGGCCATCGCGATCTGGTAGAGGGGCTTCTTGGTGCCGTCGGCGTAGACGCCGGTGATCACGCCGTCGCCGCCGATGTTGTAGGAGGTCAGCGGGTTGGCGGCGTCCTGCTTGGTGAGGTCGGGGATGCTGATGGCCTCCGGGGCCTTCGTGGTGTCGATCGCCGCCCCGGTCGCGTCCGGCGGGTACCCCTCGACGATGTTGCCGTTGGGGGTGACCAGGTTGCCGGCGCTGTCGAACCCGAACGAACCCGCACGGGTGTAGAGATCCTGGGTGCCGCGCTTGACGACGAAGAAGCCGTCGCCGGAGATCATCAGGTTCGTCGGCCGGCCGGTCGCCTCGGCGGAGCCCTGGTTGAAGTCGGTGGTGATCGCGCCCACCTTCACCCCGAGCCCGACCTGCAGCGGGTTCGTTCCCCCGCTCGGGATGGTCTTGTTGGGCGCGGCGGCCGCACTGAGCTCCTGGCTCAGCGTGTCCTGGAACACCACGTCGCTGGCCTTGAAGCCGACGGTGTTTGCGTTGGCGATGTTGTTGCCGGTGACGTCGAGCATGGTCTGGTTGGCGCGGAGCCCGCTGATCGCGGAGAAGAGGGAGCGGAGCATGGTGGTTTCCTTTCGAGGGTGGTCAGGCGGTGACGCCGAGGACGTCGGCGAGGGCGACCTGGTGGGAGCCGATGGCGAGCACCGGACCGCTGTTGGTGAAGCGGACCGCGTCGACGGCGCCCTGCGCGGTGCTGCCGTCGGAGGCGGTGTAGGAGACGGTCTTGCCGACCAGGCCGCTGGCCCCGAACTCCCGCTGCAGGTCGAGTGTCTGGGTGCTCTGGTCGGCGACCTCGGTGAGCTTCTCCACGCTGGTGAATTGCGCGGTCTGCGCCAGGAACTGGGTGGAGTCGGTGGGGTTCATCGGATCCTGGTTCTGCAGCTGGGCAACCATCAGCTTCAAGAAGGTGTCCTGGCCGATCTGGCTGAACCGGTCCAGGGCGGAGGAGCTTCCGGTCGCGCTGCTGCTGCCGGTGCTCACGGTCGAGCCGGTCACGTCGGGGGTGGTCATCTGGCCTCCTTCAGATCCTGAGGTCGAGCCCGGTGCGGGCCGTTCGGACGGGGCTGGCGCTGCCGCCGCCCGGGCGGGCGGTGGCGGCCGGTGGTGACGGGGACGGGTCGCCACCGGAGCGGTCCGGCCAGGCGCGGCCGGGGTGCTGGTCGGCCGGCTGCTGCCCCCCCTGCTGTCCGCCGTGCCCCGAGGTCTGCGCCTGGACAGAGCCCGGCGACTGCCCGGTGCCGGGCCCGGGCTGCTGCTGTCCTTGGTGGCCGGGCCCGCCGCTCTGGGTCGCAGTGCTCTGGGTCGCAGTGCTCTGGGCCGCCGAGCCCTGGGCGGTGATGGTGCCGGGAAGGTCCTGGACGACGAGCCGGCCGAGGGTGTGGCCGCTGCCGCCCAGCAGGGACCGCAGCTGGTCGGAGCCGGCCCGGAGTGCGTCCTGGGCCGCTGGTGCCGCGGCCAGCGAGACGTCAACGGCGCCGTCCTTGACCACGACGGTGACCCGGACCTCCCCGAGCTCGGCCGGGTGCAGCTGCAACGAGACCCGGTGCGTGCCGTCGCCCCGGCTGACCAGCCGGAGCAGCTGGGGCTGGATCTGGCCCGGGACCGCGCCGTGTGCTCCCGGCGCGCCGGGCTGTCGGCCTGCACCGCCCGCACCCGCGGTCGGGTGGATGCGGTTCGCGGGGCCGCCGCCGGCCGGGACCGGAGCGCCGCTCGGTGGCGGCTGGTGGTCCGCGGAGTGGTGGTCGGACTTGTCGGAGTGACCTTCCGGCCCTGTCGGGGCGTCTCCCTGCACGATCGCGGTGGCCCTGCCAGCACTGTCAGCACCGCCCTGCCCGTCGGGCGCGGGTCCGGTCAGCGCTCCGGGAGCGGCCGCATCGATCTTCCCTGCGCGGGGGTCCACGGCCGTCCCGCTCGTGGCCGCGCCAACCTCGCGAGCGCGTCCCGTCGGCCCTGGGTCGGGCTCCCTGGCCGGGGTGGGAGCGAGGACCAGGGCCGGCGGGTCCTGGGGCCCGCTCGCCGGCGCGACGCCTGGTGGTGGTCCGGCCGCTCGTCCGGCCGCATCCTTCTTCTTCCTCGCCCCGGCCGGCCGGGGCGACTTGTCGTCGCCGGGAGTCGCCGGCGACCCGGGAGGCTGCGCGCTGTCGTCGCCGGGCCGGCTGTCGTGGCGGTGGCGACTGTCCGTCGGTGACGGCCCGCTGCGGCCGGCCGGCCGGTCGTGGGCCTTCCGGTGGCTCTCGACCAGGGCATGGAACGCCCGGTCGGTCGTTCCGGCGGCAGGCTGGTGCGGCGGTGGGACCGCCGTGCTGGGCGGGCCGAGCGCGGGCAGCGGAGTCGGGCTCATCGCGCCTCCAAGGCGGCTTGGTCGGCCAGCACGGCGGAGACGTATCGCTGGGTCTCCGGGTAGGGCGGGATGCCCTGGTAACGGTGCACCGCACCCGGGCCGGCGTTGTACGCCGCGAGCGCGAGGTCGGTGCGGCCGAACTCCCCGATCAGGTCGCGCAGCAGCCGGGCGGCGCCGTCGACCGCCTGGCTCGGGTCGGTGGGGTCCACGCCGAGGGTGGCGGCGGTGGACGGCATCAGCTGCATCAGCCCTTGGGCCCCGGCCGAGCTCACCGCGCCGGGGTCGAAGCCGGACTCCTGCTCGGCGACCGCGGCGAGCAGGCTCGCCGGGACGCCGTACCTCTGCTGCGCCTGCTGGAACAGTGCGGCGTACGGCGTGGGCGAGCCGGCCGCGGTGCCGGCGATCCGGGCGCTCGCGGGAGCCGGGGAGGCGGCCGGCGCCGAGGCGACCACGCGCCGGATGGCGCTGGGTGTCTTGTAGACGTCGCTGACGCGCACCTGGGAGCCGGTGTGCGGCGCCTCGATCATCTGGTGGTGGCCGATGTAGATGGCCACGTGGTCTGCGGGGCTGCCGAAGCAGAGGATGTCCCCCGGTTGGGCGTGTGCCAGGTCGGGGACCGGCCGACCGACCGTGGCCTGGTCGTAGGACACCCGGGGCAGCTCGATGCCGAGGTTCTTGTACACCAGCTGCACCAGGCCGGAGCAGTCCAGGCCGGTGGCGGGGTTGGTGCCGCCCCACACGTACGGGACGCCCAGGTAGCGGCGGGCCTGGCCGACCACTGCCTGCCCCGTGGCGGAGCCGGCCGGCCGGGCCGGCGAGGCCGGAGCGGGCAGCCGGCCGGTCGCGCTCGCCTCCGGGGCGGGGGTGGCGTCGGCCAATGCCTGAGCGAAGTCGCTGCCTGCCGGGGCCGGGACGCTCGTGGGCCCACCAGGGGTGCCGGTGAGGGCGGCGAGCCGCCCCTCGATCTGGTGGATGCGGGCGGTGACGTCGGCGACGCTCACTGGTCCGCCTTTCCCGTGGACCGCCGCAGCCACGCCTGTCCGGCGATGTCGTCGAGCTCCCGGGCCTCCACCCGCGCCCGGTCGGCCCGGCGCTGCGCGGCGTGCCGTTCCAGCAGCAGCTCGACGACCCGGGTGGCGACGCGGTCTCGTCGCCACCGGTGCATGGACTCGGCGGCGACCGTGCCGGCCCGGTCGGCGCGGGCCCGGGCCGCGGCCGTGTCCGCCGCCAGCCGCGCGCCGTGCGCGGCCCGGACCAGGAAGTCGCCGACGCTGCCGGACTGGAACGGTGTGGCGTCGACCAGGCGGCCGGCGGCCAGCGCGGCGGCCTGCTCCCGTCGGGCCTGCTCGGCCAGGGCAGCCGCCAGCCCGAGGCGGCTGTCCTGCTCGCGCGCCCGGCGTACCCGCTGCACGGCGGCGAGCGCCCGGTCGGCGTCGCGTGCTGCCGTCATGGGGTCTCCACCAGCTCGTGCAGGCCCTGCCAGGCGGCTGCGGCGGTCGAGGCCTCGCCCACCTGCTGGCGCAGGAACGCGTCGATGCGGGGCAGCAGGGCGATGGCCCGGTCCGCGTCCGGGTTGCTGCCGGCCGCGTAGGCGCCGATCTCGACCAGCTCCTTGACGTCGCGGTGCGCGGCCAGCAGCCTGCGCACGGCGGCGGCGTCCGCCTGCTGCGCCGCGGTGGTCACCACCGGGGCGACCCGGGACAGCGACTCGAGCACGTCGATGCTCGGGTAGTGGCCGCCGGTGGCCAGCCGACGGGAGAGCACCACGTGCCCGTCCAGGATCGAGCGGGCCGCGTCCCCGATCGGGTCCTGCTGGTCGTCGCTCTCGACGAGCACCGTGTAGAGCCCGGTGATGCTGCCCAGGGCGGCCGGGCCGGCCCGCTCCAGCAGCCGCGGAAGGATCCCGAACACGCTGGGTGGGTAGCCACGCGTCGCCGGCGGCTCCCCGGCCGCCAGCCCGATCTCGCGTTGGGCCATCGCGACCCGGGTCAGGCTGTCCATCATCAGCACCACGTCCTGTCCCTGGTCGCGGAACCACTCCGCCACCCGGGTAGCGGTGAACGCGGCGCGCACCCGCTCGACGGGCGCGGCGTCCGAGGTGGCCACGACCACCACGGAGCGGGCCAGGCCCTCGGCGCCGAGGTCGTTGTCCAGGAACTCCCGGACCTCACGGCCACGCTCGCCGACCAGCGCGATCACCGAGACCGTGGCCTCGGTGTGCCGCGCGATCATCGAGAGCAGGGTCGACTTGCCGACGCCGGAGCCGGCCATGATGCCGAGCCGCTGCCCGCGGCCGCAGGGCACGAGGGTGTCCAGGGCGCGCACGCCGAGCCCGACCTGCCGGTCGACCCGGGCGCGGGCCAGCGCCGGCGGTGCGGGCTGCTCCACCGGCGCCGAGGGCAGCGCGGCCAGGGACGGGCCGTCGTCGATCGGCGCACCGAGCCCGTCCAGCACCCGGCCGAGCAGCTCCTGACCGACCGGGACGTGCAGCGGCGCACCGGTGTCGTGGGCGGCGGCGCCGGCACGCAGTCCGTGCGTGGAGCGCAGCGGCAGGCACACCGCTCCGTCGGGGGTGCTGGCGACCACCTCCGCGGGCACCGGTCCGTGCTCGGCGTGCACCGCGACCAGGTTGCCGACGGCCGGGTCGATGCCGCGGACGAGCAGGTGCAGGCCGCGCACCTCGGCCAGCCGCCCGGCACGGCGCGGCGCCGCGGACTCGATGGCACCGGCCAGCCGGCCCGGGTCGACGAGGAGAGCGCTCATGGGGCCAGCACCTCGCGCACCCGGGCCAGCGCACCGGCGAGCGTGGCGTCGACCAGGTTGCGGTCGGTCTCCGCCACGGCATCGCCACGGGCAAGGCACGGGTCGGGGCACACGCTCACCCTCCCGTCCAGCCATCCGGGGTCGAGCGCCGCGAGATCGTCCGGGTGCAGCCGCACGGTCACCGGCACCTCTCCCGGAAGCGCGGCCAGCGCCCGACGCAGGGCGTCGGCTCCGGGGTCGCCGGCGGTGCGGACCTCGCGTTCCAGCACCGCCTCGGCGAGCTGGAGGGCGAGGTCGACCGCGGAGGCGGCCAGCTCGTCGAGGTGGCGGCGGATGGCGTCGTCGCAGCGCTCGGCCGCGCCCACGAGTGCCCGCGCCGCGGTGCGCACCTCGGCCACCGCGCGGGCCTGCTCGTCCTGGTGGTCGCGGTCCCGGCGGCCTTGCTCAGCGGCAGCCAGGGCGAGCGCGGCGGATCGTCCCTCGGCCCAGCCGCGGGCGTAGCCCTGTGCCCTGGCGGCGCTGTTGGCGGCGTCCGCCAGCCGACCGAGTGCCGCCTCGGCGACCCGGTCGCCGAGCACCGTGGCCGAGCCCAGCCGGGTCCAGTGGCCGCTGCGCAGGTCGGTTCCGCCCGGTCCGGCCGTGAGGTGCTCCTCGGGTACGTCGCGGAGCACTACCCGGTCAGTCGACGTACTCGTCATCGGAGCCCCTCCTCAGCACGATCTCGCCGGCATCCTCGAGCCGCCGGATGGTCAAGATGACCTTCTGCTGGGCCTCCTCGACCTGGCGCAGCAGCACCGGGCCGAGCAGCTCGAGGTCCTCGAGCAGGGTGGTGGCCGCGCGCTCGGACATGTTGGAGGTGACCTTGGCGCGCACCTCCTCGGAGACCCCCTTGAGCGCCATGGTCAGGTCCGCGTTCTCCACCTGACGCAGCACCAGCTGCATGTCCTTGTCCTCGAGCATCACGATGTCCTCGAACATGAACATCCGGCTCTTGATCTGCTCCGCGAGCTCGGGGTCGCGGGCCTGCAGGCCCTCGATGATCAGCCTCTCGGTGGCCCGGTCCGAGCGGTTGATGATGTTCACCAGCGGGTCGAGGCCGCCCACGGTGGAGAAGTCCAGCGGCTGCAGCACCGAGGACATCTTCCGTTCCAGGACCTGCTCGAGCCGCTCCAGGATCTCCGGCGAGGTCCGGTCCATCACCGCGATCCGGTGCGCGACGTCGGCCTGCTGCTCAGGGTGGAGCCCGGAGAGCACCGTGGTCGCCGTGTCCCCGGGAAGGTGGGCCAGCAGCACCGCGATCACCTGCGGGTGCTCACCGGAGATGAAGGACAGCAGCTGCCGCGGGTCGGCGCGGTGCAGGAACTGGAAGGGCAGCTGCATGGCCGAGGCCGCCAGCCGGTTCATGATCGCCTCGGCCCGTTCGTGCCCGAGCGACTCCTCGAGCAGGGCCCGGGCGAACGCCGGGCCGCCGCGCATCACGCTGGCGTGGGCGCCGAGGATGTCGCGGAACTCCTCCAGCACCGACCTGGTCTCGTCGCCGCCCAGCGCCTCCAGGTTGGAGATCTCCGCCGAGATCGCCTCCACCTCGCTCTCCCGGAGGTGGGAGAGCACCTTGGCGGCGTTGTCCTGCCCGAGCTGGACGAGCAGGACCGCGGCCTTGCGCAGTCCTGCGCCGGTCATCGTCAGGGTCGGCATCAGCGGTCCGCCTCGACCAGCCAGCCGCGCAGCAGCTGGGCGACCTCCTCGGGCTGACGCTCCACCATGGCCGCGATCTCGTCACGAGCGGCCATCCGCAGCTCGGCGGCCGGGTCGCGGCCGGCCGGCTCGAGCGCCGGCGGGGTGGGCGGCAGCTGCGCGGCCGGCTCGGGCTCGCGGTTGCGCCGCAGCTGCTCGACGACGTACGACGTGGCCTTGTCCCGCAGCTTGCGGCGCTTGCGCCCGTTGAGCCAGGCCAGCAGCAGGATCAGGCCGACCAGCAGGACCAGTCCCCCGGTCTTGGCCAGCGACAGCATGGCGGCCTTGTGGTCGGCGGCCTGTGCCTGGGCGAGCTCCGCCGCGGCCTGCTTCTCCGGGGCCCGGTTGAACGGCATCACGCTGACCTGCACGGTGTCGCCGCGGTTCGGCTTGACGCCGAGCGCGGAGGCGACCAGCTTCTGCACCTGGGCCGCGGTGATCGAGCCGACGGACCTGGCGTCCATGACGATGCCCACGTGCAGGCTCTGCACGTTGCCGGGCGCGGCCTGCCGCTGCTCGACGGTCTTGCCGACCGCGTTGTCGGCGGTCTTCTGCTGCTTGGTGTAGGAGGTCACACCCTTGCTGGTGGTGGTGCCGGGGGTGAGCTGGCCGTTGGGGCCGACCACGCCGCCGGCGGCCGCCGCGTTAGGACCCTTGTAGGTCTCCTTCGTGGTGCTGCCGGACAGCGGCACCTGGTGGGGCGTGGTGAAGTAGCGGGTGGTGTTGGTGACCGTCTGGTCGAAGTTCAGGTCCGCGGTCACGTCCACGGCCGAGTTGTTCGGACCCAGCACACGGTCCAGCACGCCCTGCACCTGCTGCTTCATCTGGTCCTCGAAGTCCTGGACCTGCTGGTTGCGGGTGCCGACGATCGAGTCGACGCCGGTGCCGGCGGTGGACAGCACGTTGCCGGCGGAGTCGGCCACCGTGACCTGCTTGGGGTCCAGCCCTTCGACGCTGGAGGCGACCAGGTGCACGATCGCCTGCGCCTGGCTGGTGTCCAGGGTGACGCCGGGATGGGTCTTCACCAGCACCGAGGCGGTGACCGGCTGCTGGGTGCTGGAGAACACCTGCTGCTGCGGGATGGCCACGTGCACGACCGCGGTGTCGACCGCGTCCAGCGCCTCGATGGTCTTCTCCAACTCCCCCTCGATGGCCCGCTTGTAGGTGGTCTGCTCCTGGAACTGCGAGGTGGAGAGGCTCTGGTTGTCCAGCAGCGAGTAGCCGGGCGTGGACTGGCTGGGCAGGCCGTCCCCGCTGAGCTTGATGCGCGCGGCGTACACCTGGGACTGCGGGACCAGGATGGTGCCGCCGCCGTCGGAGAGCTTGTAGGGCGTTCCCTCGGAGTCGAGCTTGTCCACGATCGCGGACGCGTCCGCCGGGGCGAGGTTGCTGAACAGCGGCGCGTACGACGGGGTGGCCGCCCACCGGAACACCAGGAAGCCGGCCAGGACCAACGCCAGCCCGCCGATCACCGCGATGGTCTTCTGACCGGTGGTGAACGCCGCGAAGCCGCGCTGCAGCGCCTGCAGCCGGCGCACGATGTCGTCGCGCATCAGACCGGCATCTGCATGATGGACTGGAAGGCCTGCAGCGCCTTGTTGCGCACCGCTGCGGTGAGCTGGGTGGCGACCGCGGCCTCGGTGGCGGTGATCGTGTAGTCGTGGACCGCGTTGAGGTCACCGGTGGCCGCGTTGACCGCGAGCTGCGAGGTCTGGTTCTGCAGGCCCTCGAGCTGCTGCAGGCCGTGCGCAAGGAGCTGGCCGAAGTCGGGTCCTGCTGCGCCCTGGGTCTGGCCAGCCGCACCGACGGGCCCGTCGGCGGTCGCGGGGCCCGGGACGGTCGGTGGCACGAACGGCGTGAACCCCGCCGCTCCCACTGCCGGGATGGTCATGATCACCTGCCTATCGAGAGCGCGCTCTGGTAGACGTTCTGGGCGTCGCGAACCACCGCGGTCTGGGCCTGGAAGCCGCGCTGCGCCATGATCAGCTGGCTCATCTGCTCGCCGAGGTCGATGTCGGGCATCCGGACGTAGCCCTTGGCGTCGGCGAGCGGGGAGTCGGGCTGGTAGACGACCCGACCCGTCGGGTCTCCGACAGCGATGCCGGACAGCCGGACCCCGCCGCCGGGGACCGCCGCCGCCATCGCGTACTGCGCCTGGAACGCCGGCCCGCTCGTCGGCCGGGCGGTGTTGATGTTCGCGATGTTGTTGGACAGGCAGTCCAGCCAGGTCTGGTGCATCCCCATGCTGCTGCCGGCGATGCCGAGGACGTCGAAGGCCCCCATCACGCGCCCCCGATGGCGTCGCGGACCAGCGTGTACCTGTCGCTCATGGCCCGGGACAGCAGCTGGTAGCGGAACGTCGCCTGCATCTGCGTCATGGTCTCCGCGGCCAGGTCGACGTTGTTCCCGTTCAGGCCGGCTGGCGCCGAGGACGGGGTGACCACCGGCGGCGCGGTCTGCGGCGTCACCGCCCCGGCGGCGAGCGCGTTGCGCAGGCTGTCCTCGAAGTCGACGGTGGAGGCGGTGTAGCCGGGGGTGTCGACGTTGGCGATGTCGTTGGCAGCCACCTGTTCGCGCAGCATCAGCCCGTTCAGCGCGGCATGCAGGGTGTTGGTCACGGTGTTGGTCACCGGCTCCGACGCAGGGATCGACATCGACCAGCCTCCAGGCTGCGGGGGTGGGCCGATCCGTCGGCGGTGAGTGAGCGATCCCTGCTCGGTGAGAGATTTCGGCCGGACCGGTCCGGATCTGAGGAGAAGCGCCGGCGTTGTTGCGGTCAGATCGACACGTCGACGTACGCCGGGCGCTCACGCAGGTGCCGACGCCCGGCGTCGGCGACCTTGGCCAGCAGCGCGATCTGCTGCCGGGTCAGCGCGGCGGTCCGGGCGGTCTCCTGGATCAGGGCGCTCTGCCGCTGCAGCAGCCTGCGCGCCCGCCGTTGCAGCGAGCGGGGCATCGGACCGCTGACCTCGGGGGTGTCCCACGGCGCAGCCAGCACCGCGATGTCGGGGTGATGGCCGCGCAGCAGCCGTTCCGCGATGTCGAGCGTCAGCTCCATGTCGTCGAGCGCCGTCGCCCAGGCCCGCTCGGCGCTCTTGTCGGTGTTCTGCTCGGCCACGGTCAGCCCACCGCGGCGCTCAGCGCCGCCTCGCGCCAGGCCTCCGCCAGCGGCTCGACGACGCCAAGGCACGCCTCGGTCACGCCCGTGTCACGGCTCACGTTGGCGCGCACCAGCTCGCGGTGCAGCCAGTCGTAGAGGGCTGCCAGGTTCGCCGCGCCGTCCCAGACGTCGGTGCGCAGCGAGGCGGTCAGCTCCAGCACGATGTCCTGCGCGTGCACCAGGTGGCCGCCCGCGCCGGCGTGGTCGCCGGTCTGCTGCGCTTCCAGGCCACGGCGGAGGTCGAGCAGCAGTCGGTCGTAGAGCATGACCAGCAGCCGCTCTGGGCTGGCCGTGGCGACCATCTGTCCGACGTAAGCCTGCGCGGGGTTCATCATGTCGGCTCCTACCCTCCGCTGCTGCTACTGCTGGTGGTGCTGCTGATGTTCGGCAGTGAGGCGATCTGGCTCGCCAGCCAGCTGCCCTGGTCCTTGAGCTTGCCGAGGGTGGTCTCGAGGTTGGTGTACTGCTGCTCCAGCGCGGTGCGCTGGTCCTGCAGCCGCACGTCCCAGCCGGAGATGTCGCTCTGCATGCGTTTGATCGAGGAGTTGTGACCCTGGATGTCCGTGGTCACCGTGCCGTCGGTGGAGTTGCTGGCCCGCTGGGCGATGGCTTCCAGCTTGGCCGCGATACCCCGGGTGTAGGTGACCGTGCCGTTGACGCTGCCGGAGTACTTCACGGTGAGTCCTTCGACCGGTGACCCCTCCGCACCGGTCAGCAGGCTCCCGGTCTGCGTCGCCGCCTGGCCGTCGATGGTGCCGCCGGATCCGTCGGCGACGACGCTGTAGCTGCCCGGCTGGGTGCGCCAGGTGCTGCTCTGCAGCGTGACGTCGGTGCTCGGGTCGCTCCAGGTGGCGCTCCCGGCGAACAGGGCGGCGGTGCCCGTCGGGTCGGCCTCGTAGGCCTGCTGGAACTTGTCCGCGTCGAAGGTGATCCTGCCGGTCCTGTCCACCTGGATCCCGACCGTGGCCAAGGACTTCCCGTTCACCCCGTCGGTGACCGCGGAGAGCACCCGGTCCTTGAGCCCGGTCACGGTGGAGTCGCCGGTCAGCGGTGAGGACATCTGGGTGCTGGCGTCGTACGCGGTCTGCTTGCCGATCGTGTCCAGCGCAGAGTTCGCTGCGTCCACGAGGTCCTGCACCTTGCTCGCCATGCCGCTGGCATCGCGGGAGATCGTGATGGTCGCGGAAGAGTTCTTGGTGGCCTGGGCGCCGAGTGTGACGTCGACGCCGGGCATGAGAGCGGTGAAGGTGTTCGTCGAGGACGTGAGGGCGGTCCCGTTGACGGTGATCGAGGCATCGGCGCCGCTGGTCGTGGTCGCGGTCCCCATGAACGCGGGATCCCCGGAGCTCACCGGGTCGATCGTGAATCCCGAGCCGGCGCCGGTGGTGCCGTCGGTGACCTGGAGGGTGTACTCCGGATCGCCACTGGCGTTCGTGCTGCCGTTCTTCACCAGCGCGGCGTGCACGCCCGTGCCGGAGGCATTGAGGGCCGCGGCCACCGACTGGAGGGTTCCGTCGCCGGTGCTGATCGTCACCGGAGCACGGCTGGTGTCCGTGAAGTCGATCGAGTAGTCCACCCCGGCCGCCATCACCTTGTCCGTGAGAGCACCGGTCTGCGAGTAGGTGGACCGGGACGCAGATGCGAGGCCGCCGATCGTGAAGGACAGCGAACCCACCGCCGCCCCGGCGTCCGCCTGGACGGTGACGTTGTCGTTGCTGCTGGTGGCGGTGCTCGGCGTCCAGCCGCTCATCTGCGAGAGGTCGCCGGCCTTGGTGGCGACCGCCGCCAAGGCCGAGTTCACCTTCTGCAGCGCGGACACCGTGGTCTGCTCGGTGGAGACCTGGTTCTTGAGGTTGGTCTGCGGCTGGGCGGCGACCTGCATGAGCTGGTCGATGATCTGCGTCGTGTTCAGCCCACTGACCAGGCCGTCGATGCTGCTGGTCGCCGACATCTGCGCACTCCTCTCCGGGTCCTGCGGTGGGAGCAGGCCGTCCGACCTGCTCCCACCGGGCGAGTGGTGCGACCGGACCTGCGCACCGGCCGCTTCATCTCAGCGATCTGCCGTCACCCGAGCAGCTTCAGCACGCCCTGCGGGATCTGGTTGGCGTGGGCCAGCATCGCGGTGCCGGCCTGGGACAGGATCTGCGTGCGCGTGAAGTTGGACATCTCCTTCGCCATGTCGGTGTCCCGGATCGAGCTCTCCGATGCCGACAGGTTCTCCACCGCGACGTTGATGTTGTTGATGGTGTGCTGGAACCGGTTCTGGTACGCACCGAGGTTCGCGCGGACGGTGGAGACGTTGCCGATCGCGGAGTCGATCGTCTTGATCGCCTGGGCTGCCCCGGACTCCTGCGTGAAGGAGGCGTTGTAGTTGGTGAAGTCCGTGCCGCCCTGCACCTTGATGTCCAAGGCACCAGGCCCGCTCCCACCTCCGCTGGTGAAGGCGACATCGCCCGCCGACAGACCCAGGTCGCTGGCCAGCTGGTCAGCCGCCCCCGCCTTGGAGAAGTCGTAGCTGCTGAGGTCTGCGCTCTTCCCGTTCCAGGTGACCGTGCCGTTGAAGGCGTCGCTGTTCGTGGCGGCGGTGACCTGGACTTCCGTCTGCGTGGCCGTCCCATCGCCGGCAGTGACCGTCCCAGTCGAGGCGTCCGACGCGACCTTCGTGACGTCGAGCTGGTCGACGCCGAGCCCGGAGGCGCTCATGTCGCCGACGTTCTGCACGTTGATCGTCTCGTTGGCGTTGGCGCCGACCTGGAACGTGCCGGTGTAGGAGCCGTCGAGCAGGTGCTTGCCGTTGAACGTGGTCGTCTTGGCGATCCGGCTCAGCTCCGACTTGAGCTGGTTCATCTCCGTCTGGATGTCGCTCTTGGCGCTTGGGTCGAGGCCGCCATCGTTGGCCGCCTGAACGGACAGGTCGCGCATGCGCTGCAGGATCGAGGTGCTCTCGTTGAGCGCTCCGTCCGCGGTCTGCACGACGTTGATGCCGTCCTGGGTGTTGCGGGCGGCCACCTGCAGACCGCCGATCTGAGACCGCAGGCCCTCACTGATCGCCAGGCCGGCGGCGTCGTCGGCCGCCCTGTTGATCCGGTAGCCGCTGGACAGCCGCTCCAGCGACGTGTTCATCTGCGTCTCGGTGTTCGACAGGTTCCGGTAGGCGTTCATCGCCGCGATGTTGGTGTTGATCTGAAGACCCATGATGAGTTCCTCCCTGAGTGGGTCGGGCAGCCCGTCCATGGGCTGCTGCTGAGGTTCTCATCGGCAGCGGCGGCCCGGATCTGAGGAGTCGCCCTCAGGCGCTGTGGACGTCGGCTGCGGGCTCGGCGAGCCGCGCGGTGAACGTCCGGTGGGAGGCCACCTCGGCGAAGTAGGCCTCCCTGCGCCGTGCGGCGCAGCCACCCGGGCGGGCAGGCGGTGTGAGCCGGTCGGGTTCGAGCGCGTGGTTGAGCGCCTCCTTGAGCAGCGACACGGCCTCCGCCCTGAGCTGGGACACCCGCGACTCGCTGACACCGAGCCGCTCGGCGATCCGGGCCATCGGCTGCTCGCCGAAGAAGTACCCTTCCACGACCTCACGCAGCCTCTCGGGAAGTGCCGCGACCGCGTCGTGCAGGTACGCGATCCGCTCGCGTCCCTCGAGCACCTCGGTGGGCGTGGGACCAGCTGACGGCAGGAACTCCTCGAGGGAGCCTTCCTCGAAGCCATGCAGCGACATCACCGACGCACGGGCAACGTCGCTGCGACGGGCTGTGACCTCGCCGACGCCGACACCGAGCGCGGCGGCCACCTCGGCGTCGGTGGCGTTGCGGCCGAGCCGGGCGGTGAGCCGCTCCCGGGCCTCGTCGAGCTGACGGGCCCGGCGTCGCACCGAGCGGCTGGCCCAGTCCATCCCGCGCAGCTCGTCGACGATCGCGCCGCGGATCCGCGTGGAGGCGTAGCTGAAGAAGCTGGTGCCGCGCTCGGAGCTGAAGCCCTGCGCAGCCTGCACCAGCGCCAGCATGCCGGCCGACATCAGGTCCTCACGAGGGACGTGGGTGGGAATCTTGCCGCTCATCTCCCGGACCAGGTGACCGACCAGCGGCAGTCCCTGCTGGACCAGCTCGTCGACTCCAGGATCAGGCGCAGGATTCGGCGCAGGATTCGGCGCAGGATTCGGCGCGGGGACCATCTCTGGGGCGGGTCCGAGCGAGTGGGGGCGGGGGCCTGAGGTGTTGCTGGTGTGGGGGGGCACGCGGTCAACCAACCGCAAGAACTGTCCGTTTTGCTACGTATTAAGACATATTAGGGTGGAATTAGTCATTTCGGACAGGCCGTTCCTGGTCGTGTACCGGTCCAGACCAGGCCGTGACTAGTCATTTGGGACGACCAAGATGTCGCCGAACGGTACAGCCCGGACACCGGATTCTGCTCAGGAACTCGCCGAGGACGCCGATGGGTTCCCCGTAACGGCCGACGTCATCAGCCCGAGGGGAGCCAGCCATGTCGATGGAGGACCTCTCCTCGGTGCTGTGGCAGGAACGGGACCTGCTCGAGACCCTGCTCTACAAGCTGGAGGTGGAGCAGATGGTCCTCGCCGGGGGGCGCACCCGTTGGCTCCCAGCAGCGGCCCGCGACATCGACGCCTGCCTGGCACAGATCCGCGAGGTCGAGCTGCTCCGGGCGGTCGCCGTCGATGCGGTGGCCGCCGAGCTGGGGCTGGAGCCGAACCCGAGCCTGCACGAGATCGCCGACCGCTGCGAGCAGCCGTGGCGGGACATCTGGCTGGACCACCGGGAGGCGTTCACCACGGTCGCGGCCCAGATCGGCCGGATGTCGGAGAGCAACCGCACCCTGCTCACGGCCGGCTACCAAGCCGCGCAGGCGACGCTGCTCTCGATGTCCGAGGGGTCCGGCACCTACGCGTCCGACGGCTCACTGGACGCCGGCCGCGGGCCGCGCCTCGTGGACCGGAGCCTTTGAGGTGTCCGGCACCCTCTCCTCGCTGTCCACCGCACTGTCCGCGCTGCGCTACAACAAGGTTGCGATGGACGTGGCCAGCGGCAACGTCGCGAACGCCGGCACCGACGGCTACACCAGGCGCAGCGTCATCGGCCAGGCCACCGGCGCACCGGCCGCGCCAGCGGTCTGGTCCCGGTGGGAGGGAGCCGGCGACGGCGTCCAGGCCAGCCGCGTGGATCGGGTGAGCGACCCACTGCTCAACGCTCGGGCCCGCACCGAGCACGGCAACGCGTCGTACCTCGACACCCGGGCCGCCTCGCTGCAGCGCTTCGAGGACACCCTGGGCGAACCGGGCGACAACGGGATCGCCGCCGCGCTTGCCGACTTCCAGGCCGGCTGGCACGACGTGGCGAACAGCCCGAGCGACCAGGCCGCCCGCACCCAGCTGCTCGGCCGGGCCAACACGTTGCAGGCGACGATCGCCCAGCAGGCAAAGTCGGTCGCGACCGAGTGGTCCGACCAGCGCACGCGGCTGTCCGCGCTGGTGGACCAGGTCAACCAGACCGCGGTCGACCTCGCGTCACTGAACAAGGGCCTGCGCGCGGCGAACCTGGCCGGCACCGACGCCAACACCCTGCTCGACCAGCGCGACCAGCTGACCATGAAGCTCGCCGAGCTCACCGGGGCGAAGGTGACCGTCAACGACGACACCACGGTCGACGTGAAGGTCGGCGGGCAGCAGCTGGTCAGCGGGAACGACGCCACAGCGATGAAGGTGTCAGGCGCAGCCGACCTGTCCGGGCAGAGCGCGGACCCGGTGCAGGTCAGCCTGGGGGGCACCACCCTGTCCCTGGGCAGCGGTGAGATCGGCGCCGACCAGCAGCTGCTCGGCAAGGACCTGCCGGGCTACCTGTCCGGGCTCGACGGCTTCGTGTCGGGCCTGGTGACCGCGGTCAACGCCCAGCACGCCAAGGGGGTCGACCTGGCCGGCAACCCCGGCGGTGACTTCTTCGCCGGCACCACGGCCAGCACGCTGAAGGTGGCGGTCACCGACCCGAACAAGATCGCGGCCGCCGCGCCCGGGCAGGGCACACTGGACAGCACCAACGCCGACGCCATCGGGAACCTCGACATGGGCGCGGGGACCTACCGCAGCCTGGTCACCGGCTACGGCGTCACGGTCGCCTCGGCGCAGAAGCTCTCGGCGAACCAGGACGTGCTGACCGCCCAGGTCGACTCCTCCCGCAACTCGCTGTCGGGAGTGAGCGTCGACGAGGAGATGGTGCACCTGATGGCCGCCCAGCGCGGCTACGAGGGAGCCTCGCGGGTGCTGACCACGATGGACTCGATGCTGGACACCCTGATCAACCGGACCGGGCTGGTGGGGAGATGAGCGTCGCATGAGCCTGCGCATCACGCAGCAGATGATGGTCAACGGGTCGTTGACCGCGCTGAACGCCAGCCTCGGCCGGCTCGCGCGCACCCAGGAGCAGCTGTCCAGCGGTCGGCTGATCAACCGACCCTCCGACTCGCCTACCGGCACCGACGAGGCCATGCGGTTGCGGGCCCAGATGGCCGCCGACACCCAGCACAGCCGCAACGCCCAGGACGCGCTGAGCTGGATGGGGCAGACCGACAGCACCCTGCAGTCGATGCTGGACCAGGTGCAGCGGGCCCGGGACCTGATCCTGCAGGGCTCGTCGACCGGAAGCAACGGCCCGGACGCCCGCAACGCATTGGCCCAGGAGCTCACCCAGCTCCGCCAGTCCCTGCTCGGCCAGGCCAACACCCAGCACCTCGGCCGCCCGATCTTCGGGGGTACGACGGGCGGCCCGCAGGCCTACGACGACTCGGGGAGCTGGGTCGGCATGAACGTGCCGATCTCCCGGACCGTCCAGGACGGGGTGCCGGTGAAGATCAACGTCACCGGGCCGGAGGCGTTCGGCGGCAAGGGCAACAACCTCTTCGGAGTCCTCCAGGACGCCATCGGCCAGCTGACCGCCAACCCGTCCGCGCTGTCCGGCACGCTGGACAACCTGGACGCGGTCACCGAGAAGATGAAGAGCGCGCTTGCCGACCTGGGCACACGCGAGGACCGCGTGCAGACCGCGACCACCGCCCTGCAAGCCGCCGGCCTGAACAACCAGGACCGGTTGTCGCAGGTCGAGAACGTCGACGTCGGCAAGGCCGTGCTCGACCTCCAGATGCAGCAGGTCGCGTACCAGGCCACGCTGGGCGCCACCGCCCGGGTGCTGCAGCCATCGCTGATGGACTTCCTGAAGTGACCACCGGAACGAGGACCCCATGACCAGCGCCGCTACCACCCCCTTCCAGGTCCCGGCCCAGCTGCCCGCCCGAGGGGCGGAGCCGCCGGTGCTGGAGATGGTTCTCCCGCTGCTGGGCTTCCCTGAGCACCGGCGGTTCGTGCTGGCCCGGCTGGACGAGACCGGGCTGCTGTGCGCGCTGAGCTCTGTCGACCAGCCGGACCTCTCCTTCGTGGTGGTGCCGCCCGCGGTGTTCTTCCCCGAATACGCCCCCGAGGTCGAGGCCGAGGTCATCGAGGCGCTCGGGGCGCGGAGCGCCGAGGACCTGCTGCTGCTGACGATCCTCACCCTCGGCCGGCTGCCCCGGGACGCCACCGCGAACCTGCTCGCCCCGCTGCTGGTCGACCACCGCACCCGCCGGGTCGCCCAGGTGCTGCTCGACGACCCCGGCCTCCCGCTGCGGGCCCCGCTGGCGCGTCGGTAGCGAGAGCCGCCCCGGCAGAGACCCCGGGGAGTACCGAGTGACCCCGGGAACGGGCCGCTGCCAGGTCCGGTCCGGACACCCGCCAGACTGGTCGCCAGCAGATCGTGACGGGAGTGAACGCATGCTGGTCCTCAGCCGCCGCCTCGGTGAGAGCGTCGTCATCGGTGACGACGTGGTGGTCACCGTCCTGGAGATCCGGGGCGACGTTGTACGGCTCGGCGTGGACGCCCCGCGCGAGGTGCAGGTGCGCCGCCAGGAGCTTCTCGACGAGGTCGCCGAGACCAACCGGGCTGCCGCCTCGCCGGATACCGGCGCGGTCGCCGGGCTCTCCCGGCTCGTCGCCGACCCTGCACAGGAGGGGTCGGACCCCGAGCCTGACCCCGAGCCGGACCCCCGACAGGATCCTGGGGAACGCTGAGCACCCCTCCTCCAGGAGCAGCCCGGACGGACTACTCCCCGGTCCCCCGCGGAAGTTACTGCCCAGTCAACTTGGGCTAAAAACGGACATTTCCCCCAAGAATCCTGCGCGGCCGGGCAACACTCGACTCAGCGCACTCCGGCCGGAGGGGAATCGTGGCCGGGTGCGCCACCAGGTGGGGACCGGCTCGGAGGGAACCGTCTGGACCGCGTGGAGCGCGGCCGTGCGCCGTGGCGAGACGCGGGTGGGGGGCCTCGGTGGGGGTGAGTCACCCCGCTCCGGCCGGGCGTTGCTGCCCGCCGGGGCGGGGTGCGCCCCGGCGGTGGGACCTGCGACCCGTGGACGGGTCAGGGCAGAGGTAGGACGACTTCGCCGCCAGGCACGGCGGGCAGGTCGCGGCCCACGCGCACGTCGAGCGGGTTGGTCAGGCAGCGGACCGAGCCGCCGCCCTTGTGGAACTCCGAGACGTCGACCAGCACGATCTCGAAGCCCCAGGCCTCCAGCTGGGCGCGTACCCGGTCCGGGCAGGCCGGCATCACGATGGTGCGCCCGAGCACGATGGAGTTCGCGCAGAAGGTCAGCGCCTCCGCCTCGGTGAGCACCAGCGGCTCGGGCACCATCTCGAGGGCGGCCGCCGCGGAGGCGGCGTCCAGCGCGTCGGGGCAGACCATCGCCCGGGTCTCGTCGAGCGGGCAGAAGGCCAGGTCGAGGTGGTACATCCCGGGGTGGGTGATCCGCAGGCCCCGCACGCGCACGCCGAGGCCGGTGGCCAGGTGCTTGAGCGCCAGCTCCTCGCTGCGGGGTCCGTAGCCGGCCACCAGCGCGTCGCCGAACGCGAACACGTCGCCGGCCTCGAGGTGCGCACCGACCCCGTCCCGTCCGACGTACGACGTGGTGAAGCCGAGCTGCTCGAACCAGCCGGCGGCCGTGCCGGTCTCCATCCGGCGCTCCGGGTAGCGCATGTGGGAGAGCACCACGTGCTCCGGTGCGCCGTCCGGTTGCAACGCGAGGCCGAGGTTCATCGCGTAGACCATGTCCGGGGCGTCCGGCCGCTGCTCGAGCACCTCGACCGTGCCTCCGGCGGCGGAGATCGCCTCGCCGACGGCCAGCCACTGCTCGCGGGTGCGCACCGGGTCCGGCTGGTCGTGCACGTCCATGTACGGGTTGATCGTGTAGTCGACCCGGAAATGGTTCGGCTCCACCATGGCGTAGCGACGGCCCCACGCGAGCTCGGTCCCCATGAACCCCTCCTCTGTGCCAGCTAGTTCGTCTGGATGACGGATTGTCGGACAATCAGACGTCTCAAGTGTGGTCGCCGGGTGGGCATCGGTCAAGTTCTGTCGGACAATCGGTGCATGTCCGGTTCAGGCCCCGGCGCGGGAAGCCCGTTCGACAAGCTCTCCCTGGCCCACTCCTCGACGGTGGACCGGGTGGCCGACGAGCTGCGCCGGGCGCTGTTCGACGGGGAGCTGGAGCCGGGGACGCCGCTGCGGGAGCACGCGCTCGCCGAGGCGATGGGGGTGTCCCGCTCCACCATCCGGGAGGCGCTCGCCGTGCTGGTCGCGGAGGGGCTGGCCACCCGGGCACCCAACCGCGGCGTCTACGTCACCGAGCTGGACCCGCAGTCGGTGCACGACGTGTGCGTGGCCCGCGAGGTGCTCGAGGTGGCCGGTGTACGCCGGTGGGGGGTCGCCGACGAGGCGGCCCGGCAGGGGGTGCGCCGGGCCATGGAGGACTTCACCGCCGCCGCCGACAGCGACGCCAGCCCCACCGAGCTGACCGCCGCCCACCTGGCCATCCACCGCGCTTTCGTCGGGCTGACGGGGTCCGCGCGACTGATGGCCGTGGCCGAGGCGTTGTCCGCGGAGGTCCGGCTCGGCCTGGCCAAGGTGGACCGGATCCGGCGCAACTCGGCGGAGCAGGTGATCTCCCACCGCGGCCTGGTCGAGCTGCTCGAGAAGGGGGAGGTCGGCCGGGCCGCTGCCGAGCTCAGCGACCACCTCGCGCACGCCGAGAGCTCGATGCTCACCGCCCTGCACCTGCCCCATGCGCCCTGACCTGCCCGGAATCGACGAACCTGGCAGTATCGAAGCGTGAGGTTCATCGTCTGGATCGCCGTGAACGCCATCGCCCTGGCCCTGGCGGCCTGGCTGCTGCACGGCATCACCGTGTCCGGCGCGACCACGTCGCAGCGCGCGCTGACCCTGGTCGTGGTGGCGCTGATCTTCGGGGTGGTCAACGCCGTCGTGCGCCCGGTCGTGAAGCTGCTGTCGCTGCCGTTCATCATCTTGACCCTCGGCCTGCTGATCTTCGTGATCAACGCGTGCATGCTGCTGCTCACCAGCTGGGTGGCCGGTCAGCTGAACGTCGGATTCACCGTCCACGGCTTCCTCACCGCGGTGTACGGCGCGATCATCGTGATGATCGCGACCTGGGTCCTCGAGCTGGTCCTGCCGGACGGACGATGACCATGCGCTACCGGATCGCCGTGGTCTGCCTGGGCAACATCTGCCGCTCCCCGATGGCGGCCGCGGTGCTGCGCGACCGGATGAGGCGCGCCGGCCTCGACGACCGGGTGGAGGTGGTCAGCGCCGGCACCGGCGACTGGCACGTCGGTCACCCGATGGACCGGCGGGCCGCCGCCGTGCTCGTCGCCGCCGGGCACGACCCGGCCGACCACCGCGCCCAGCAGTTCCGGGCCGAGTGGTTCGACGACTTCGACCTGGTGCTGGCCATGGACCAGAGCAACCGCACCGACCTCCTCGCGCTGGGCGGCGAGGTGGGCCCCGGCCGGATCCGCATGTTCCGGGAGTTCGACCCGCTGGCCGACGACACCGACCGGGAGGTGCCGGACCCCTACTACGGCGGCGACGACGGCTTCGACACGGTGCTGGCGATGGTGCAGCGCACCGCCGACCACCTGGTGGCCTGGGTGGAGGGACAGCTCCTCGGGAGCACAGGCTCGTGACGCGGGCCGGGACGATCGCACAGCGCGCCGAGCGGCTGCTCGGCTCCGCAGTGGTGGCCACCGCCCCGGTCGCCGGCGGAGACATCTGCACCGCGACCCGGCTGCGGCTGTCCGACGGGCGCTCCGCGCTGGTCAAGACCCGGCCGCACGCGCCCGCCGACTTCTTCCAGGTCGAGGCCCGCGGGCTGGACTGGCTCCGTGCGGCGGGCGGGATCGACGTACCGGAGGTGCTGGCCGCGGAGCCGGACTGCCTGATCCTGGCCTGGGTGGAGAGCACCCGGCCGAGCGCCGAGGCCGCCGAGCAGCTCGGCCGGTCGCTGGCCGCCACCCACCAGGCCGGCGCGGACTCGTTCGGCGGCGGGCCGGACGGCTACATCGGCACCCTTCCGATGCCGAACCGTCCCGCGGACAGCTGGCCGGAGTTCTTCGCCACCCGCCGGATCCTGCCCTACCTCAAGCTGGCCCGGGACCGTTCCGGGATCTCCGAGCAGGACGCTGCGGACGTGGAGAAGGTGGTGCGCCGCATCGTGGAGCTGGCCGGTCCCGCGGAGCCGCCGGCCCGGCTGCACGGCGACCTGTGGGCCGGGAACGTGCTGTGGGGGCCCGACACCCGAGCCTGGCTGGTCGACCCCGCCGCCTACGGCGGGCACCGGGAGACCGACCTGGCGATGCTGGCGCTGTTCGGGCTGCCGCAGCTGCAGCGCACCCTGGACGGCTACCAGCAGGTCGCGCCGCTCGCCGAGGGCTGGCAGGAGCGGGTGCCCCTGCATCAGCTGTTCCCGCTGCTGGTGCACGCCTGCCTGTTCGGCGGCGGGTACGGCGCCCGCGCGGGCGAGGCGGCCCGCGCGCTGCTGTAGCCGGTCCAGGTGTGCCCGCCGGCGCCCTGGTTCAGCGAAGATTCAGGTGGCCCAGCCAGATCTCAGGTGCAGGTGGCACCCTTGGAGGGTGTCCGCACCGTCTGACCAGGGTCTCCACGTGCTCGTGGTGGACGACGACCGCGCGGTGCGCGAGTCGCTGCGCCGGTCCTTGGAGTTCAACGGCTACAAGGTGAGCCTGGCCGCGGACGGCGCCGAGGCGCTGGCCGGCATCGCCGCCGGAAACCCCGACGCGCTGGTGATGGACGTGATGATGCCTCGTCTCGACGGCATCGAGACCACCCGCGCGCTGCGCACCGCCGGCAACGACGTGCCGATCCTGGTGCTCACCGCCCGGGACTCGGTCGGCGACCGGGTGGAGGGGCTGGACGCGGGCGCGGACGACTACCTCACCAAGCCGTTCGCCCTCGAGGAGCTGTTGGCACGGCTGCGCGCGCTGCTGCGTCGCAGCCACGTGCCCGCCGAGGACGACCCGGATGCGGCGATGCTCACCTTCTCCGACCTGAGCCTCAACCCGCTCACCCGGGAGGTACGACGCGGTGACCGGCCCATCGACCTCACCCGCACCGAGTTCGCGCTGCTCGAGATGTTCATGCGCCGACCGCGCCGGGTCCTGGACCGCTCCTTCATCCTCGAAGAGGTGTGGGGCTACGACTTCCCGACCACCGCGAACTCGCTGGAGGTCTACGTCGGCTACCTGCGTCGCAAGACCGAGGCGGAAGGGGAAGCGAGGCTGATCCACACCGTGCGCGGTGTGGGTTACGTGCTCCGGGAGGATCGATGATCCTTCACTACCGGCGATCCCTGGCGAGCCGGGTGACGATGCTGGCCACGTTCGCGGTCGGCGTCGCGGTCGCGGTCGTCGCGATGGCTGCCTACTTCACCGTCCGCCACCAGATGTGGACCATCCTCGACCAGTCCCTGCTCACGCGGGCCAGCGCAGCGGCCCAGACCGAGCAGCTCAGCGTGCTCACCGCCCAGCGGGTGCCGTCCTGGACGCTGGGGGCGGCGGACGTGGACATCGGCTTCATCGATGCCCACGGCAACGTGCTCACCATGGACCGCGGACCCGGGATCAACATCGGCCGGCCCGAGGTGGCGGTGGCGCGGGGACGTCGGCCGTACTCGTTGCGCACCATCGCCGCGCACGGGAGCGACTTCCGGGTGGTGGCGGTGCCCACCGCCGACTCCGGCTCGGCCCTGGTGCTGGCCCAGTCGCTGGAGCCGACCGAGGACACCCTGCACGATCTCGGTCTGGTGCTGCTGGTGTTCGGCGCCGCCGGAGTGTTCGTCGCCGGGCTGGCCGGCTGGGGTGTTGCTCGCAACGGGCTGCGCCCGGTGCGGCGGCTCACCTCGGCGGCCGAGCACGTCGCGAAGACCGAGGAGCTCGAGCCGATCGAGGTGGAGGGCAACGACGAGATCGCCCGGCTCGCCTCGGCGTTCAACGCGATGCTGGTGGCGCTGGCGGCCTCCCGGGACCGGCAGCGACAGCTGGTCGCCGACGCCAGCCACGAGCTGCGCACCCCGCTGACCTCGCTGCGCACCAACCTGGACCTGCTCACCCAGGCTGACCGGCAGGGTGGGCTGTCGGAGCCCGCCCGGCAGGAGCTGATGGACGACGTGCGGTTCCAGATCGAGGAGCTGAGCACGCTGGTCGGTGACCTGGTGGCGCTCGCCCGCGACGAGCCGCTGGAGCGGACCGTCGAGCCGGTCGACCTCGCCGACGTCACCGACCGGGCGGTCGAGCGGGTCCGGCGCCGGGCCCCGAACCTGCACTTTGCGGTGGACACCCGCAGCTGGTGGGTGATGGGCGAGGCCGACGACCTGGAACGGGCGGTCACGAACCTGCTCGACAACGCCGCCAAGTGGAGCCCCCCGCTCGGCGTGGTCACCGTCGCGCTGCACGACGGCACGCTGCTGGTCGCCGACCAGGGGCCGGGGATCTCCGCCGAGGACCTGCCGCACGTGTTCGACCGGTTCTACCGGTCCAAGGAGTCGCGCACCATGCCGGGTTCGGGTCTGGGACTGGCCATCGTGCGCCAGATCGTGGAGCGGCACGGCGGATCGGTGCGCGCCGGCAGCAGCACGGACGGCGGGGCCGCGCTGTGGCTCGAGGTGCCCGGCTCGCCCACCGCGCCCGGCGGGTCCGCGGTGCAGGAGCCGGCGGCCGCCGAGTGGGCATGACCGGCCTGCGGTGAGCAGCGGCCCCGCGTCCCGCGTCCGGACGACATTCACCGCCACCGTCCAGCCACCATTCAGCCCGGATTCAGGTTGCTTCGGCAGGCTGGTGCCATGACGGAGGACCGCCCAGACCCGAACGAGGACACCGCTCCGATCCAAGGCGGCGGCGAGCCCGGTAGGCCGGCCAGCGAACAGCCCGGCGAACTGACCGGCGAACGGACCGGCGAGCAGCCCGGCTACACCCACCGCTACGGGGCGCCGCCGAGCTCCCCGTTCTGGGGCGGCACCGGCCAGCCACCCCACGAGCGGCCCGAGGAGCGAGGCCAGCAGCACGGCGGCTTCCGGCCGACCGGCCCGGTCACCGCCGGGATCCTGGTCGCTGCCCTGGTCATCGGCGGGCTTGGCGGGCTGGCGGGGGCGGCGGGCTTCTCCGCCCTGGACTCCGTCAACGGCGGCGGCTCCGGCTCCTCCTCGTCCGGCACCACCACATCCGCGGTGGTCAAGACCAAGCAGCAGCCGGCGCAGGGCTCGGTGGAGAGCGTGGCCAACAAGGTGCTGCCCTCCGTCGTACAGATCAACGTGACCGGACCGCAGGAGTCCGGATCCGGCTCCGGCATCATCATCAGCTCCAACGGCGAGATCCTCACCAACAACCACGTGGTCGCCATCGCCTCCGGTGGCGGATCGATCACGGTGAACTTCAACGACGGCTCCGCGGCCCGGGCCCACGTGGTGGGCACCGACCCGGCCACCGACGTCGCGGTCATCAAGGCGCAGGGGGTGTCCGGGCTCCACCCGGCCACGCTCGGCAGCTCCTCGAACCTGGAGGTCGGCCAGGAGGTGGTGGCGATCGGCTCGCCGTTCGGCCTCGCGTCGACGGTGACGAGCGGCATCGTCAGCGCTCTGGACCGGCCGGTGTCGGTCGGCCAGGTGGCCGGGCCGAACTCCCCGAACACGACCTACCCGGCGATCCAGACCGACGCGGCCATCAACCCCGGCAACTCCGGCGGCCCGCTGGTGAACATGGACGGCCAGGTGGTCGGGATCGACTCCTCGATCCGCAGCAGCGGAAGCACCCTCGGCGGCCAGCCGGGCTCGATCGGCCTCGGGTTCGCGATCCCGATCGACGAGGTGCTGCCGATCGTTCACCAGATCCAGAACGGGCAGACCCCGACACACGCCCGGCTCGGGGTCACGGTCGACGACGCCAAGCAGGACCACGGCCTGCTCACCGGCGCAGGGATCGTCTCGGTCAACCCCGGGTCCGCCGCGGCCAAGGCCGGCCTGCAGAAGGGCGATGTGGTCACCAAGGTCAACGGGCAGGTCGTCACCGGCGCGGAGTCCCTGGTCGCGACCATCCGCGGCTACCGGCCCGGGAACACGGTCACGCTGACCTTCACCCGCGGATCGACCTCTCACACAGCGAAGGTGACGCTGGGAAGCGACAACGGATCACTCAGCTCCTGACCCACGCCGTCCCGCGGCTCATCGCGGGCGCCCTCGGTCGACCGGCGCCTCGGCGCGGATGCCCCTGACATGCCGGGGCGCCGGTCTCTCCCCCGTAGACGCGGCGGCCGTTCGCGCTGACCCTCGGTGGCGTGGCGCCCCTCAGGCGCCGGGAAGCAGCTCGAGCACGAAGTCGCGGATGATCTCGTAGCCGTGCTCGGTGAGGATGGACTCGGCGTGGAACTGGATACCGCGATAGTGGGGACCGGCGACGAGATGCACGTCGCCGCTCCCTTCGTCCGTCTCCACGCTGACTCCCTCGGGCAGCCCCCCGTCGGCGCGGGCCACGAACGTGTTGTAGAAGCCGACCACCTGGTCGTGGCCGCGGAGCCGGACCCGGGACTGGGTGCCTTGGAAGACGATGTCCTTGTAGCCGAGGTCGAGGCCGAGCAGCCGGCACAGCACCTGGTGGCCCAGGCAGACCGCCAGGAAGGGCCGCCGCGCGTGCCGCAGGTCCTCCACGGCGGCGGCGAAGGCGGCGACCTTCGGGTGGTCGGCGTCCCGCGGGTCACCGGGGCCCGGCCCGACCACCGCGAGGTCGAACTCGTCGAGCGCGCCCCTGGTGTAGTCCTGGTGGCGCAGCACGGTGGCCTGCATGCCCATCACGGAGAACACCCGGCCGAGCATCTTCACGAAGTCGTCGTCGCCGTCCAGGATGCCCACCGTCTTGCCGGCCAGCTCCGGCGCCGGCTCGGCACCGGACTGGTCGGTGAGCCAGAACCGGGACAGTCGCTGGTTGCGGGAGCCCAGCGCGATGAGCACGTCCTCGTCGCCGGTCAGCTCCACCACGCCGTCCGCGGGCTGCGCCGACGGCGGCACCAGCCCGAACGCGCTCAGGATCCCGGCGGCCTTGGCGTGCGTCTCCGCGACCTCGTGGTCGGGCTGCGAGTCGCGCACGAGCGTCGCGCCCGCGGTGACCGACAGCCGGCCGTCGGCGGACACGTCCGCGGTGCGGATCACGATGGGCGCGTCGGCGGTGGTGGACCCGGCCGGGTCCCGGCCGATCAGCGCGAGCGCCGCTCCGTAGTACCCCCGCCCGGTGCGCTCGTAGCGGGTGATCAGCCGGCAGGCGTTGCGGACCGGTGACCCGGTGACGGTGGCGGCGTACATGGTGTCGCGGAGCACGTCCCGCACGTCGCGGCCGGTACGGCCGGCCAGCAGGTACTCGGTGTGCACCAGGTGCGTCATCGGCTTGAGGTAGGGGCCCAGCACCTGGCCGCCCTCCTCGCAGACGTCGCACATCATCTTCAGCTCCTCGTCGACGACCATGAAGAGCTCGTAGATCTCCTTCTCGTCGGCGAGGAACTCCAGCAGCTTGGCGCGCCGCTCCTCGGGCTCGTGCAGGCCCTTGAGACGGAACGTCCCGCTGATCGGGTTCATCCGCACGTCACCGCCGTGCACCGACACGTGCCGTTCCGGGCTGGCGCCGACGAGGTAGCGGTCGCCGGTGAAGAAGCAGAACGTCCAGTAGGCGCCGCTCTCCCGTTCCAGCAGCCGCCGGAACACGGTCAGGGCCTTGGCCGGCCCCCACTCGCGCAGCCGGGCCCGATAGGTGCGGCCGACGACGAGGTTGGCCCCCTCGCCGTTGCCGATCTCGGCGTCGATGATCTGCTCCACCGTCGCGGCGTAGTCCTCGTCGGTGGTCTCGAAGCCGCCGCGGTCGACGAAGCCGACCTCCTCGTCGGGAAGCGTGACGAGGAGGTCCCCGAGTGCGACGGAGTGCTCTTCGTCGAGCCGCACCACCACGAGCGGGGTGCCGTCGTCGTGCACGGCGAAGCCGCGCTCGGCGGCCTGCCGGAACGGCACGGCCAGCAGCCGGTCGAAGCGGCGGCCCGGGGCAGGGGCGCCCTCCTCGAGGGGTACGTCGCGCAGCCGCTCGACGACGCTGCGCGGCCCACCGACCAGCGAGACGGTGTCCTCGCCGCGGAACCGGATCGCGGCCCAGGCGTCCTGGGCCAGCACCGCCTCCAGAGCAGATCGGGCGGTGCTGGCTGGCGTCTCCATGGTCAGCACACGCTACATCGGCCCGCGCCGCACGGGCAGCGCCGGCTGCTTGCCGGCCCTCGGCAGGGTCAGCGGTTCGCGTCCGCGAAGACGGTGGTCATCTGCTGGGTGGCCCGGGTGAGTACGACGTACAAGGTGGCCCGACCGGTCGGCGACTCGGCCTCGATCTCGTCGGGTTGCACCACCACGATGCCGTCGAACTCCAGGCCCTTGGTCTCCACCCCGGTGAGCACGGCCACCCGGGCATCGTCGCCGCCCGCGACCGCGCCGGCGAGCTCGGGCCACGCCTCCAGCCAGTGCCGCACCTGCTCGCGTCGCGCGTCGGCGACCACGACACCGACCGTGCCCTCCACGGCGGCCGTCATCGACCGCACCGCGTCACGCACCCCCGCCTGAAGGTCGTCGACCCGCCGCTCCACCGGGTCCACGCCGGTGACCCGGACCGCCTCGGGGAGGTCGGCGTGCAGGCCGGCCCGCTCGGCGTACCGGGCGGCGTAGCCGTAGATCTCCTTGCTGTTGCGGTAGTTCTTGGACAGGTGGAACGGATGCCGCGGCTTGTCCCCGAACGCCTCCTCCCGGGCCCGCTCGGCCTCCTCCGGCGCGGGCCACGACGACTGCGCCGGGTCGCCGACCACCGTCCAGGTCGCGGTGCGGCCGCGCCTGCCCAGCATCCGCCACTGCATCGGCGACAGGTCCTGCGCCTCGTCGACGAGCACGTGGGCGTACGCGTCGTCCTCGGTGCGGGTCTCGGTGCGCGCACGGGCGCGACCCCCGTCGGCTGGTCGCCGGTGGCCCCGGTCGGTGACGGTGGTGACCTCCTGGACGTGCTCGTCGACCAGAGCGGCGAGCGGGTCGTCCTGACGCTCCTCCGGCCCGGGCAGGTCGCCGAGCAGGTAGCGGAGCTCGTCGAGCAGCGCGACGTCCTCGATCGACCAGTTCCGCTCCGGGTCGGCCCACGACCGCTGCAGCAGCGCCTGCTGCTGCTGGTCGAGCAACCCGTCCGAGACCCCGGCGAGCAGCTCGGGGTCGCGCAGCCAGCCGAGCACGTCGACCGCGTCCAGCGGCGGCCACCAGGCGAGCGCGAAGTCCAAGAACGCCTGGTTGCCCAGCATCGTGTCGACGAAGTCCTCCTTGCCGCGCTCCCGGCCCCGCTCGCCGCGCACCTGGCGCCACATCGCCTCGAGCAGGAGGTCGGCAACCCGGGAGGTCTGCCGGTTGCGGCGTCCCTGCGACAGCAGCCGACGGCGCAGCGAACGCAGCCCGTGGGCCTCGAGGCTGATCACGTCGTCGCGGTAGAAGGTCCGGAACCGGTCCGGCGCCCCGGGCACGGGCAGGTGCGCCGCACGGCGCAGGATCTCGGCCATCACCGCCAGTCCCTTCACCGCGGCCGCACCCGGCGCGTCGTGGCGCACCGCGCGGATGCCGTCGACGACCTCGCCGAGGGAGCGCAGCGCCACCGCCGTCTCGCCCAGCGAGGGCAGCACCCGCTCGATGTAGCGCATGAAGACACCGGAGGGCCCGACCACCAGCACGCCGCCGGTCTCGTAACGGCGCCGGTCGGAGTAGAGCAGGAACGCCGCCCGGTGCAGGGCCACCACGGTCTTGCCGGTGCCGGGGCCGCCGGTGATGTGGACGACTCCGCGGCCGGGCGCACGGATCGCCTTGTCCTGCTCGGCCTGGATGGTCGCCACGATCGCGTGCATGCTGCGGTCGCGGGCCCGGGACAGCTGTGCCATCAACGCGCCCTCGCCGACGACCGGCAGCCGGCCGGCGCCGGGCGCCTCGGGGTCGAGCAGGTCGTCCTCGACGGCGGTCACCCGCGAGCCGGCACAGCGCAGCACCCGGCGACGGACCACACCTTGCGGTTCGGAGGCGGTGGCCTGGTAGAACACCGCCGCCGCAGGTGCGCGCCAGTCCACCAGCAGGGAGTCGCGGTTCTCGTCGCGCAAGCCGATGCGGCCGATGTAGCGGGGCCCCTCGTGCTCGTCGCGCAGGTCCAGCCGCCCGAACACCAGCCCTTCGTGGGCGGCGTTCAGCGCCGCGATCCGGCGAGCTGCCTGGAAGACCATCGCGTCCCGCTCCACGAGCCCGCCCTCGTGCCCGAGCCGTCCCCGACCGTGGCCCTCCTTCGCGAGCGCCTCGGCGTTGCGCGCCGACTGCTCGAGCTGGCGGTAGACCCCGTCCACGAACTCCTGCTCGAGGGCGATCTCCCGCTTGGCCGTGTCCGGTCCGGAAGCCCGGCCGGGGTGGGACACCTGGGCAACCTCAGCTGACAACGTTCCAGACTCCTGCACGTCGAGATCCTGATGAAACCAAGTTCTCAACTTTACCCCGGCGCAGGACTCCAGGGTGGCTGATCTCGCCGCAATCGATGCGTTCGCCCCGGATCCGGCGCTCCCGGGTCAGCGCACCTGGTCGGAGAGCACGAGGCCGACCCTGGTGTCGCCCACCCGTCCGGTGACGGTCACCGCCAGCCTCGGCGCCTGGCCGGGCTGGACGACGTAACCGGAGCCCCATGAGGCCCCGTTGCCGTCGTTCTCGAACGAGTCCTCGGACCGACCGTTCACCTTCAGCGTGACCCCGCCCCGACCGGTGCGGCCGGCGAGCACGACAGTCACCAGGCGAGGCACCTCGGACGGCGCGACCGGCACCACGAGCCTGCGCTGGCCGGGCTCGGACTGCGCGACGCGCCTCTCGACGTACTCGTGGCCCGAGCTCTCCTGCAGGACGGGGAGGCGCTGGCCGGCCACCCGGAAGGTGGCCCCGTCCACGCGGTACAGGCCGAAGCCGATCACCGCGTTCGAGGTCGCCGAGGGGGCGCCGCCGTTCTTCCCCGTGAGCCACACGTGCACATGGACAGGGCCGTGGGCGGGAAGCGGGTTCTGGGCGGCGCTGAAGCTCCCTCCGCCCACCCCCGGGTCGTAGTCGGGCAGGCGGCCGCAGCTGGAGCCGAGGATCTGCCCGCCGCCGAAGGCGACGTGGACGTAGTCCCCGCTGGGGGCGCCGTAGCACAAGTCGCTGATCCGGACCCGGCCGGACCGCGCCGGGACCGTGGTGTGCAGGTCGGTCTGACCGGGGCTGCCGATCAGCCCGGCCACCAGGTGGTCGTCGAGGATGGTCCTGCGGAACGTGGCGACCCCGTTGCTGATTCCGGGCGGCGGGGTGTGGTCCAGGGTGTAGACGGCGAGCGCCAGCCGGTTGTCCGTCGGGGCCTGCCGCTGCGTGAGTGTCAGGTGGGCGGTGCCCTTCGGGGCGACGAGCATGTACCGCTGGAACCCGCCGGCCGCGCTGCGGAAGTGCTCGGGGCCGACGGTGCTGGTCAGCCGGACCACGGGCGCGGGGTCGGTGCTGCTGGTCGCCCACATCACCAGCTTGGGAGTGTCCGCGGCCCGGACGGTCAGCTCCAGCTTCTTCGCCCCGGGGGTGGTCTGCACGCCGTGCGCGTAGTCGTAGGTGAAGCCGGCCGCGGTCTCGGTGCGCGGCACGGTGCGGCCGGCCAGCTGGGCGGGCTTCTGCCGGTCCGCGGGAGCGGGCGTCGACCGCACCAGGGCGGGTACGACGGACACCCCGGCGGCCACCACGGCCACGACCGCGGCGGCTGTCACGGCGACCCGCCGCCGGCGCCGCACCGCGCGGACCCGGTCGTGCACCGCCCCGACCCGGGCGGCGGGGCCGATCGTGTCGGTGACCTCGGCCCGCTCCTGAAGCAGGGTGCGCAGCTCGTTCATCGCCTCTCCCCTCGGTCCGCCCCCGCGACCACCGCCGGGTCCAGCCGCAGCTTGGCCAGCGCCTTCACGGACTGGCTCTTCACGGTGCCCACCGAGCAGTCCAGGACGCGGGCGGTCTCCGCCTCGGTGAGGTCCTCGAAGTACCGCAGCACGATCACCGCCCGCTGCCGTCGCGGCAACCGACCCATCGCCTGCCACAGGTCGTGCGCGTCCGCTGACGACCCCGCGTGGTCGGGGCGGGCGGTCTCCGGCAGCTCCTCGGTCGGCTGCTCACCGTTCCACTTGCGCCGCCACCACGACGCGTAGGTGTTCACCAGCACCTTGCGGACGTACGGCTCCGGGTCACCGTCGATCCGGCGCCACGCGAACCATGCCTTGGTCAGCGCGGTCTGCAGCAGGTCCTCTGCCAGGCCGTGGTCACGGGTGAGCAGGTACGCCGTGCCGAGCAGCCGGCCGGAGCGGGCCGCGACGTACTCGTCGAAGCCGGGGGTGTCCGCCATGTCCCTCCGTCCGCTGCGGGCGGGCGGGCCGCCGGATGCCGCGAGTGTGGCATCTCGAGTGTCCACGGTCACCCCTGTCCCGGACCGGACCCGCTCCGGCCTTCACAGGTACTACCGGCCGGACGACGCGAAAGGTTGCCCGCCCCCCACCGTCCCTCGGCCGGGGGAGGCGCACCCGGTCTCGTGGCCGGGCGACCGCAGGGGTCAGGTCGATGAGGCCGCGTAGATGCCGGCGATGGAGGCGTCGAGGGACGCGTCGAACTCCTCGTCGCTCATCTGAGCGGTCAAGCCCTCCGTCAGCGCCCGGGAGAAGCTGGCGATGACGCCCGCATTGCGGGTCAGCCGGGCGGTGGCCTCCTCGCGGGTGTAGCCGCCGGACAGTGCTGCCACACGCAGCACGCGCGGGTGCTCGAGCAGCTCGCGGTGGCAGCCGTCCTCCTCTGGCAGGGTGAGCTTGAGCATCACATCCTGTCCCTCGGGCAGCCTGTCGAGCCGGGTGAGCAGTGCGTCCAGGAGCAGCTTCTCCGTCGCGGCCTTCTCCGGGCTGTGGATGTCGACCTCGGGCTCGATGATCGGCACCAGGCCGGCGGCCAGGATCTGCCGCGCGACGTCGAACTGTTGGGCGACCACGCGATCGACGCCGGTCTTGTCCGAGGTGAGCACCACCGAGCGCATCTTGGTGCCGAAGACGCCGTGCCGCTCGGCGCGCTCGAGCACCGTGTCGAGGTCCGGAATCGGCTTCATCACCCGGGCCCCGTCGGCCGCGGGCTCCAGACCCTTGTCCACCTTGAGGAAGGGGACGACGTGCTTCTGCGTCCAGAGGTACTCCGCCGACCCTCTCCCCTGGATCTGTCGGTCCATGGTCTGTTCGAACAGGATCGCCGCCAGGATGCGGTCCCCGCTGAACACAGGGCTGGTGATGATGCGGGTGCGCATCCGGTGGATCAGGTCGAACATCTCCGTGTCGTTGGAGTAGGCCGACTCCTGGATGCCGTACAGCCGCAACGCCTTCGGCGTGCTGCCTCCGCTCTGGTCCAGGGCGGCGATGAAGCCCCTGCCGGTGGTGATCCGGGCAAGCATGTCCTCGTTCACGATGCGTCCTCTCGGTGACGTACCACCGCGGTCACGGTCGACCGCCCCACGCGTGGCTGTCTCGTCTCCACCATCCCTCGCCGCGGCCCGCGGCGGGAGAGGCGTTCGTCCCGGAGGCGGGGGTCCTGGTCGGTAGGGCCTGGCAGGCAGTCGTCACCCTGCTGTCGGCTACCCGTCAGACGATCCATTGTCTGCGGCAGCGCGCCGAAAATCCCGTGGGGCGGGTCCCGGCGCGCCGACTCAGCCCTTCTTGCGGTTGAGGAAGGCGAGCATGGCCTCGCGCGCCTCCTCGGACCCGAACAGCACCGCGGACAGCCGGGCCAGGTCGTCGCCGTGCTCGTCGATGCGCTCCACCAGGCTGCGGCCGACCAGCCGCTTGGTCTCCCGCAGCCCCTGCGGGTTGCCCTTGACCAGCGCGGCGCACACCCGCGCCACCTCGGCGTCGAGCCGGTCCTCGGGCAGCGCCGTGGTGACCAGGCCCATCCGCGCGGCGGCCCGGCCGTCGAAGACCTCGCCGGTGAGGAAGGTCAGCGCGGCCGCCCGGTCGGTCATCCGGGGCAGCACGGTCAGCGAGATCGCGGCCGGGGTCAGCCCCAGCCGCACCTCGGTGAAGGCGTACGTCGAGTCCTCCGTGGCGATCGCGATGTCCGAGGCGGCCACGATGCCGATGCCGCCCGCCCGCACGTTGCCGTGCACCCGGGTCACCACCGGCTTGCGCAGCGTGACGATCCGGCGCTGCAGGTCCACCAGCACCCCGGCCGCCTTCTCCATGCCGTCCTCGCGGGCCTCGGACAGATCCGCGCCGGAGCAGAACGTGCCCCCTTCGGCGCGGACCAGCACCACCTTGACCGAGTCGTCGCGGTCGGCGGCGTCCAGGCCGGCGAGCAGGTCGGAGACCAGCTGCCGGGACAGCGCGTTGCGGTTGGGCTGCGAGTCCAGCACCAGCGACGCGACCTGGTCCTCGACCGTGTAGTGCACCAGCTCGGACATCGGCTGCTCCTGGACCGTCAGTAGGACTTGGGCAGGCCCAGGCTATGGGAACCGACGAAGTTCAGGATCATCTCCCTGCTGACCGGAGCGATCCGGGTGGCGCGCGCGGCGACCAGCAGGCCGGCCATGCCGTACTCCACCGTGATCCCGTTGCCGCCGTGCACCTGCACCGCCCGGTCGGCGGTGACGCAGGCGGCCTCCGCGGCGGCGTACTTGGCCATGTTGGCGGCCTCGCCGGCGGCGAGGTCGTCCCCCGCGTCGTACAACGCCGCGGCCTTCTGGGTCATCAGCCGGGCGAGCTCGATCTCGATCTTGGACTGGGCCAGCGGGTGCGCGACCGCCTGGTGGCTGCCGATCGGGGCGTCGAACACCGCCCGGTCGGCGACGTAGGCGGTGGCCTTGCCGAGCGCGAAGCGGGCGATACCCGTGGCGAACGCGGCCGCCATGATCCGCTCCGGGTTGAGCCCCGCGAACAGCTGCATGAGGCCGGCGTTCTCGTCGCCGACGAGCGCGTCCGTGGGCAGCCGCACGTCGTCGAGGAAGAGGGTGAACTGCTTCTCCGGGCTCACGATCTCCATGTCGATGGGCTGGTACTCGAAGCCCGGGGAGTCGGTCGGCACCACGAACAGGCACGGCTTCAGCCTGCCGGTGCGGGCGTCCTCGGTGCGGGCTACCACCAGCACCGCGTCGGCCTCGTCGACCCCGGAGATGTAGACCTTCCGGCCGTTGAGCACCCAGCCCTCCTCGGCGCGGCGGGCAGTGGTCGTGATCTTGTGCGAGTTGGAGCCGGCGTCCGGCTCGGTGATCGCGAACGCCATGGTCAGGCTGCCGTCGGCGATGCCGGGCAGCCAGCGCCTCTTCTGCTCCGGGGTGCCGAACCGGTTGATCACGGTGCCGCAGATCGCCGGGGAGACCACCATCATCAGCAGCGGGCAGCCCTGAGCAGCGAGCTCCTCGCACACCGCGGCCAGGTCCCCGATCCCGCCGCCACCCCCGCCGTGCTCCTCGGGCAGCGCCACCCCGAGGTAGCCGTTCCTGCCGATGTCGCGCCACAGGTCGGTGGTCTTCTCGCCCCGCTTGGCGCGGGCCACGAAGTAGTCCCGGCCGTAGCCTCCGGCGAGCTTGGCCACCGCGGCCCGCAGGGTGTGCCGCTCGGGGCTCTCGGTGAAAGGAGTCTGCTCGGTCATGGGCCCTCGTTCCCCTCGGTCGAACCGGTCACCACCGCCAGCACGCTGCCCGCGGCGACCTGGGCGCCTGCCGTCACCGGCAGGTCGGTCAGCACGCCGTCGTGCGGCGCCAGCACCTTGTGCTGCATCTTCATCGCCTCGAGCACCACCACCGGCTGCCCGGCGCCGACCGGGTCGCCGACCGCGACCGGGAGGTCCACGACGGTGCCCGGCATCGGCGCCAGCAGGGAGCCGCCCGGGAGCCGCTCGGCAGGCGGGACGAACCGCGGCAGCCGGCGGAGCGCGGTGTGCCCGCGGGCAGACTCCACGTCGACCGCCTCCCCGGTGACGCACACCTCGAACCGGTGCCGCACCCCGGCGATGTCCAGCACCACCAGGTCCGGGGCCGCCTCCACCACCTGGGTGTCGGGGTCGTCCGCGGGCCGGTAGCCGCCCCGTCCCCCGAACCAGCGCACCTCGACGGTGGCGCCGCGGACGGCGAACCGGGTGAGCTGCGGCTGCGAGACCACGTTGCGCCAGGAGGCCGGGACACCGCGCTGCACCGCGCGCAGGGACCGGTCCCGCTCGGCCAGCGCGACCGCGGCGACGAAGGCACTGTGCGGGTCCGCAGCCTCGGACTCGTCGCCGGCCTGCTGCAGAGCGCCCAGCCGGTGGCGCTGCAGGAAGTCGGTGCTCACCTCACCGGCCGCCATCGCGGGGTGGCGCAGCACCTCGACCAGCAGGTCGCGGTTGGTGCGCACCCCGTGGATCCGGGCTCTCGCCAGCGCACCGGCCAGCATCCGCAGCGCCTCTGCGCGGCTCGGCGCCCACGCCACCACCTTGGCCAGCATCGCGTCGTAGTCGGTGCCCACCAGGTCGCCGGTGCGGTAGCCGGCGTCCAGCCGGATCCCGTACGACGCGGGCACGGCGAACTGCGCGGCGGCCCCCGGGACCTCCAGACGGGTGAGCCGACCGCTCTGCGGCGCCCAGCCGGCCGCCGGGTCCTCGGCGTAGAGCCGCGCCTCGACCGCGTGTCCACCCCCGCCGGTCCCTGAGGAGCGGCCGTCGGGAGCAGCCGAGGGCCAGCCCTCGAGCGCGGCGCCCTCGGCGACCCGGATCTGCAGCGCCACCAGGTCCACCCCGGTGACGCACTCGGTGACCGGGTGCTCGACCTGGAGCCGGGTGTTCATCTCCAAGAACCACAGGCCCGTGGGACTCTCCGGGTCGTAGAGGAACTCGACGGTGCCCGCGCCGACGTACCCGATCGCGGCGGCGGCCGCCCGGGCCGCCTCGAGCAGCGCGGTCCGGGTCTGCTGCGCAAGGGCGGGTGCCGGGGTCTCCTCGATCACCTTCTGGTGCCGGCGCTGGATCGAGCAGTCCCGCTCGCCGAGAACCACGACGTGCCCGTGCTGGTCGCCGACCACCTGCACCTCGACGTGCCGGCCTCGTGCGACGTACGGCTCGCAGAACACCGTCGGGTCACCGAACGCCGAGGCCGCCTCGGCCGACGCCTCGCTCACCGCGGCCTCGAGCTCGGCCAGGGACCGGACCACGCGCATGCCCCGGCCACCGCCACCGGCGGCCGCCTTGACCAGCAGCGGCAGGTCCTCCTCGGTCGCCGCCGCGGGGTCGACCGCCTCGAGCACCGGGACCCCCGCCGCCGCCATCAGCTTCTTGGCCGCCACCTTCGAGCCCATCTGCTCGATCGACTCCGGCGTGGGGCCGACCCAGGTCAGCCCCGCGGCGACCACCTGCCGCGCGAAGCCGGCGCTCTCCGAGCAGAACCCGTAGCCGGGGTGCACCGCGTCGGCGCCGGCCCGCCGCGCCGCGTCCACGAGGAGGTCGCCGCGCAGGTAGGTCTCGGCCGGGCTGCGGCCCGGCAGCCGCACCGCGAGGTCGGCCGCGGCCACGAACGGCAGTCCGGCGTCCGCGTCGGAGTGCACCGCGACGGTCTCGATCCCGAGGTCGCGACAGGTCCGGAACACCCGGCCGGCGATCTCGGCCCGGTTCGCCACCAGCAGCCTCCGGATCGTCATGCCGTTCCTTCCGGGGTCCCCGTGGCGTCGTGCGCGGAGGAGCGAAGCGGAGCAGCGAAGAGCGTCATGGGGTGGTTTTCACATCCTGAAGACGCCGAAGCTCATCGAGCCCTCGATCGGCGCGGTCTCGATCACAGACAGGCAGATGCCCAGCACGGTGCGGGTGTCGCGCGGGTCGATCACCCCGTCGTCGTAGAGCATCCCGGACAGGAACATCGGCAGCGACTCCTTCTCCACCTGCTCCTCGACGGCCGCGCGCAGCGCGGCGTCCCCGGCCTCGTCGTACTCCTTTCCCTTGGCCTCCGCCGCCGCGCGGCCCACGATGGACAGCACCCCGGCCAGCTGCTGCGGTCCCATCACCGCCGACTTCGCCGACGGCCAGGTGAACAGGAACCGCGGGTCGTAGGCGCGGCCGCACATCCCGTAGTTACCGGCGCCGTAGGAGGCGCCCATCATGATCGAGATGTGCGGCACGGTGGAGTTGCTGACCGCGTTGATCATCAACGCACCGTGCTTGATGATCCCGCGCTGCTCGTACTCCGCCCCGACCATGTAGCCGGTCGTGTTGTGCAGGAACAGCAGGGGTACGTCGATCTGGTTGGCCAGCTGGATGAACTGGGCGGCCTTCTGCGACTCCTCGCTGAACAGCACCCCCTGAGCGTTGGCCAGGATGCCGATCTGCCGGCCGTGCACCTTCGCCCACCCGGTGACCAGGCTCGGGCCGTAGCGTGGCTTGAACTCGTCGAAGGGCACCTCGTTGCCCCTCCCGGCCCCGTCCACGATCCGGAGGACCACCGCCCGGGGGTCGAACGGTTCGCGCAGGTCGGTGGGCACCAGGCCGAGCAGCTCCTCGGGGTCCTCGTCCGGCTCGGCGTACGACGGACCGCCGGCGGAGCTGCGTGCGAGGCGAGCATCGAGACCCCCGGCCTTGCGCCAGTTCAGCCGGGCCACGATGCGCCGCCCGATCCGGATCGCGTCCTGCTCGTCCTCGGCCAGGTAGTCGGCCAGTCCGGACTTCTCGGCGTGCATCTGCGCACCGCCCAGCGACTCGTCGTCGGCGTCCTCACCGGTGGCCATCTTCACCAGCGGCGGTCCGCCGAGGAACACCTTGGCCCGCTCCTTGACCATCACCGTGTAGTCACTCATCCCCGGCACGTACGCCCCGCCGGCCGTGGAGTTGCCGAACACCAGCGCGATCGTCGGTGTCTTGGCCGCGCTGGCCCGGGTCAACCCGCGGAACAGGTCTCCGCCGGGGATGAAGATGTCCTTCTGGCTGGGCAGGTCCGCACCCCCCGACTCGACCAGGTTCACCGTCGGCAGGCGGTTCTCGCGGGCGATCTGCGCGGCCCGGAACACCTTCTTCAGGGTGTGCGGGTTGCTTGCCCCGCCCCGCACGCTCGGGTCGTTGGCGACGATCATCACCTCGACGCCACTGACCACTCCGATCCCGGTCACCACGCTCGCGCCGACCGGGTAGTCGCTGCCCCAGGCCGCCAGCGGGCTCAGCTCCAGGAAGGCCGAACCCTCGTCGACCAACAGCTCGATCCGCTCCCGCGGCAGCAGCTTGCCGCGAGCGTGGTGCCGCTCGACGTACTTGGCTCCTCCGCCGGCCACCGCCTTGGCGTGCTCGGCCTCCAACGCAGCCAGCTTGTCCAGCATCGCCTCGCGCCGGGCACGGGTGGCGTTCACAGCAGCTCCTCGGGGATGTCGACGTACCGGGAACGGACCCACTCGCCGAGGCCCTTGGCCTGCGGGTCGAACCGGGTCGAGGCGGCCACGCCCTCGCCCAGCAGGCCGCGCAGCAGCACGTTGACCCCGCCCAGGTTGGCCAGCGGGTACACCTCCACGTCCAACCCATCCGCCTCCGGCACCAGCTCCCGGACCCGCTGCTCGGTCACGAACCCCAGCAGCCAGTCGACCCGCTCGGGGTGTTCGCGGGCATGGGCGACCCAGAGGCCGAGGTTCGCGTCCCCGCCCTTGTCGCCGGAGCGTGCGTGCACGAAGGTGCCCAGCGGGACCCTGCGCGTGGGGCCGCCGTATCGCGGGTGGTCGCCGACGTCGGAGCCGGACAGCCGCGCTCCGCCGTCGGTCGCGCGGCCACCCGCAACACGGTCAGGCGGCAGGGGAACCGCTGGGACCTCAACGGCGTCGACGAACACGTGCTCGGTGACCTCGTCGCGGGGGACGTAGGCGGGCCGGTAGATGCCGTAGGGACTGCCGGCACCGGGCGGGGCGGTCAGGGTGAAGCCGGGGTACGACCCGAGGGCGAGCTCGACCGCGGCGGCGCTGAACGCCTTGCCGACCACGTTCGGGTCGGCGTCCTTGACGACGCAGCGCAGCCGGGCGCTGGCCGCCTCCTCGGTGCCGGCGTCCTCGTGCTCGGTGCGCGCCAGGGTCCAACTCTGGCAGGCGGGCACCCGCTCGGGCAGGCCGGCCTCGAGCTGGGCGCGCACCCAGCCGGCCTTGGCGTCGATGTCCAGGCCGGTGAGCACGAACTCGACCTCGTTCCGGAAGCCACCGAGCTCGTTGACGCAGACCTTGAGCGTGTCGGGGGGTGGCTCACCGCGAACGCCGCTGATCCGCACCCGGTCCGGCCCCTCGGCGGCGAGCTGGATGCTGTCCAGCCGCGCCGACACGTCGGGCCCCAGGTAGAGCGGTGACTCCACCTCGTACAGCAGCTGCGCGGTCACCGTGTCCACGGTCACCGCGCCGCCGCTGCCCGGGTGCTTGGTGATCGCCGCGGACCCGTCCGCCTCGACCGCAGCGACCGGGAAGCCGATCGGAGTGGCGTCCAGCGCGAGCTCCCGGAACCCGGAGAAGTTCCCCCCACAGGCCTGCGCGCCGCACTCGATGACGTGCCCGGCGACCACCGCGCCGGCCAGCGCGTCGTACGACGTGGGGCTCCAGCCGTAGTGGGCCACCGCCGGGCCGAGCACCAGGGACGCGTCGGTGACCCGACCCGTCACCACGATGTCGGCTCCGGTGCGCAGCGCGGCGGCGATGCCGAACCCGCCGAGGTAGGCGTTCGCGGTCAGCGGCTTGCCCGGGAGGCCGAGCTCCTCGGCCCGGTCGAGCAGGTCGTCGCCGGCGACGTACCCGATCCGGGGCCGCAGGCCCAGGCCGGCCGCGACCTCACGAAGTCGGTCGGCCAGGCCCGCCGGGTTCAGCCCGCCGGCGTTGGCCACGATCTTGACTCCGTGCTCCAGCGCCAGTCCCATGCAGTCCTCCGCCTGCCGGAGGAAGGTGCGGGCGTAGCCGAGCGCCGGGTCCTTCATCCGGTCCCGGCCGAGGATCAGCATGGTCAGCTCGGCGAGGTAGTCGCCGGTGAGCACGTCGAGCTGCCCGCCGGTGAGCATCTCCCGCATCGCCGAGAGACGGTCACCGTAGAAGCCGCTGCAGTTGCCGATCCGGAGGGTCATGACGCGATCTGCTCCTCGAGCAGCCGGGCCCAGCGGTCCAGGATCCGCTTCCGGCGGCCGGCGTCGTCGTGCAGCGTGTTGGCCAACCCCAGCCCGCGCACCAGGTCGAGGGTGGCCTGCACCAGCTCGCGCACCCCCGGTCGGGTCTCGTCGACGCCGAGGAGCTCCACGGTGCGCTGGTGCACGTCGCGCCCGATGCGCTGCTCCAACGGTGCCACGGCCTCGTGCAGCGCCGGATCCACCCGGGCCGCCACCCACAGCTCCAGCGCCGCGGTGAAGACCGGGCTCGTGAAGTGGTCGGCGAGCATCTCCAGCACCGCCCGGGTACGGCGCCGGCCCCGCGGCAGGTGCGCGGCGGCCTCTGCCAGCTCGGCGCCCCGCACCTCGCTGAGGTGCTCCACGGCGGCGAGCACCAGGTCGTTCTTGCTCGGGAAGTGGTGCAGCTGCGCGCCGCGGCTGACGCCGGCCCGCTCGGACACCAGGGTCGTGGAGGTGCCGCTCCAGCCGCGCTCCACCAGGCAGTCGACGGTGGCCTCGATCAGCCGCAGCCGCATCGCCCGGGTGCGCTCCTCCTGGGGCATGCGGGCACCGGCAGCACGGTGGTCCCGGGGCCGGCCGCCGGTGGTCGCGGTGCGCATCTGCACATCGTCACCGCCGAACCACAAACAGTCAAGCCTGCTTGTTGTTGGTCGAGTCGACATCGGCCCCTCCTGACCGTGACAGGATTGCGGAATGTTCCGTGAGGCGAGCCGGCAGGACCTGGACCGGCTGCTGGCGCTGGACCGGGCGGCCAACGTCGCCGCGCTCGGCCACGTCTTCCCGCCCCGGCAGCACCCGTTCCCCGGCGCGGAGGTCCTCGACAGCTGGCGCCGCACCGTCGCCGATCCGGCGGTGACCGTGCTGGTCGTGGACGGGTCGGCGCACCTCGACGCCGTGGTCGCCTACGACACGACCCAGGTGCACAAGGTCGCCGTGCACCCCGACCGCTGGGGCCGGGGGCTCGCGACACGAGCGCTCGGCCGCGCGCTCGCCGACATGCGGGGTCGCGGCACGGAGACCGCCTGGCTGTGGTGCCTGGAAGAAAACCACCGGGCCCGGCGCTTGTACGAGCATCTGGGCTGGCAGGACAGCGCCGAGCGGGAGGTGAGCCCGTGGCCCCCTCACCCTCCGATGGTTCGTTACACGCGTCCGACCTGACCGAGGCGCTCGCGGCCCGCAGCACCCGCGGCCGGTGGATCCTGGCCGCGACCGTGCTCGGCTCCGGGATGGCGCTGCTGGACAGCACCGTGGTCAACATCGCGCTGCGCACCATCGGCAGGGACATGGGCGCCTCGATCGCGCAGCTGCAGTGGGTGGTCAACGCCTACCTGGTCGCGCTGGCGTCGTTGATCCTGGTCTCGGGCTCGCTCGGCGACCGGTTCGGCCGACGGTGGATGTTCATGCTGGGTGTCGCCTGGTTCGCGACGGCCTCGGCCCTGTGCGCACTGGCCCCCTCACCCGACCTGCTCATCGCCGCCCGGCTGCTGCAGGGAGTGGGGGCGGCGCTGCTCACCCCGGAGAGCCTCGCGCTGATCCAGGCCAGCTTCCGGTCCGAGGACCGGGGCCGGGTGATCGGCCGATGGGCCGGGCTGGGCGCGATCGCCGCGGCCGTCGGACCACTGCTCGGCGGCTGGATCGTGGACAGCTTCAGCTGGCGGTTCGTGTTCTGGATCAACGTGCCGGTCGCGGTCGTGGTGCTGCTGATCAGCGCACGTCACGTCCCGGAGTCGCGCGACCCCGAGACCGTGCCGGGGTTCGACGTCCTCGGCGCGGTCTGCGCGGTCCTGGGGCTGGGCGGGATCACCTTCGCCCTCATCGAGGGGGGTGCGGCGCCGGCCGGGCTGGTCGGCGGTTCGGCTGCCGCCGGCGTCGCTGCGCTCGCGCTGTTCGGGTGGCAGGAACGGCGCAGTCCGCACCCGCTGCTGCCACTGCCGCTCTTCGGCTCCCTGGTGTTCTCGGTCGCGAACGGCATGACGATGCTGGTGTACGCCGGTCTCGGCGCGGTCTTGTTCTTCCTGGCGCTGCAGCTGCAGGTGTCGTCCGGCTACTCGCCGCTGGCCGCCGGGCTGTCCACCCTGCCCATCACGCTCGCGCTGCTGCTGCTCTCGTCGAGCTCCGGCGCGCTGGCCTCGAAGATCGGGCCGCGCTGGCAGCTGACGGTCGGTCCGCTCCTGTGCGGGACCGGGGTGCTGCTGCTGCGCAACGTGGACCGCTCCGCCCCGTACCTCACCGCGGTGCTGCCCGGCGTGGTGCTGTTCGCGCTCGGGCTGGCAACGCTGGTGGCGCCGCTGACCGCGACCGTGCTGGCCGCCGCACCAGACCGGTCGTCCGGGCTGGCCAGCGGCATCAACAACGCCGTGGCCCGCACCGGGACGCTGTTGGCGGTGGCCGCACTGCCGGCTCTGGTCGGGGTCAACGGGCAGGCCTACCAGCACCCGGAGGTGTTCACCTCCGGCTACTCCCTGGCCATGACCATCTGCGCGGGCCTGCTGTTCGTCGGCGGCGCGGTCACTTCCTCGGACTGCGCTCGGCCAGGTGCCCGGCCCGGCCCGATCACCCTGGGGACGCACCGGTCCAGTGGTAGAGGTGCTCGGGCCGACCTGCCGCCCCGTAGCGGGGCGCCACGTCGACCGACCCGGTGTCGCACAGGTACTTGAGGTAGCGGCGCGCAACGCCCTGGCTGAAGCCGGCACGCCCGGCCAGCTCGGCGGCGGTCATCCCCTGCTCCGCGAGCTTCAGGGTGCGCGCCGCGAGCGCGAGGGTCGGTCCGGAGATCCCCTTCGGCAGGGAGTCCTCGGTGCTGGTCCTCAGCAGCCCGTAGAGCCGGTCGATCTCCCGCTGGCCCGGAAACTGCATCTGGTCGAGCTGGCTGCGGGCCGCGGCGTAGTTCTCGAAGCGCTCGCGAAAGGCCCTGAAGGTGAAGGGCTTGACGATGTAGTGGACCACCCCGAGGTGTACGGCGGTGCGGAGGATCTCCACGTCCTTCGCGGCCGTGATGGCGATGACATCGGTCGGCTCAGCGGACCCCCGGACCCGTCGCAGCACCTCGAGCCCGCTCATGTCGGGCAGGTACATGTCCAGGAGCATCAGGTCCGGATGCAGGTCGGCGCTCAGCTGGAGCGCGCGGGCGCCGCTCGTCGCCTCCCCGACCACCTCGAAGCCGCCGACCCGCTCGGTGAACTGGCGGTGGATGGACGCCGCCATCGCGTCGTCCTCGACGATCAGGGTCCGGATCACCGCACGGCCACCTCAGTGGGCGGGGCGCAGCGCCGCAGTGGAAGGGTCACGACGAACACCGCACCGTGACGGTTGGCGACCGAGATACGTCCGCCGCGGCGTCGTACCTCCTGGGAGACCAGGGCGAGCCCGAGCCCCCGCCGGCGGATCCCGTCGCGCGCCACCTTGGTCGTGAACCCGTGCCGGAAGACGTCCTCGACCAGGTCGGGGTCGATCCCGGGCCCTGAGTCGTGCACCTCGACGACGAGCTCGTCGTCGAGCACGCTCATCGTCACGTCGACCCGCCCGGTGCCGGGCGCCTGTGCAGCCGAGTCCAACGCGTTGTCGATGAGGTTGCCGAGCACGGTGACCAGTCCGGACGGGTCCTCCAGCGCCGGGGGCAGCTCTCCGTCGGTCGTGACGTTGAGCTCGATCGCTCGCTCGCTGGCGACCGCGGCCTTGCCGAGCAGCAGCGCGGAGAGGATAGGGTCGCCGACGCCGGAGACCAGCCGCGCGGCGAGCTCCTGCTGGAGCATCGAGGTGAGGTTGATGAACTCGACCGCCTCCTCGTAGCGCCCCAGCTCGACCAACCCACCGATGACGTGGAGGCGGTTGGCGAACTCATGCTCCTGGGCGCGCAAGGCCTCCGCCATGACGCGCATGTCGTCGAGCTCGCTGATCAGCTCCTCGAGCTCCGTACGGTCCCGCAGCGTGATGATCGCGCCCACGGGTCTGTTGCGCACCTGCACCGGCATCCGGCTCACCACGAGCACCCGGTGACCGAGCAGCACCACCTCGTCACGGCCACCGACGAGGCCGGTCAGGACGTCGTGGACCCGCCCCTCCGGGACGATGTTGGCGAGCGTGGCTCCCTTGTCCGCCCGGTGCAGACCCAGCAGCCGTGCGGCCTCATCGTTGATCATCGTGATCCGGCCGTCCGGGCCGACGGTGATCGCCCCCTCCCTGATCCCGCTCAGCATCGCCTCGCGCTGCTCGAGCAGCGTCGCGATCTCGGCGGGCTCGAGCCCGAAGGTCTGCCGCTTCACGCGGCGCGCCAACAGGGTCGCGCCAACGACTCCCAGGAAGAGCCCGAGCAGCGGTGCGATCAGCGTGGAGGGAAGCTCCGCCCGCAGCTCTGCGCTGACCTTGTGCTCCAGGATGCCCACCGACACCAGGCCCACGATGTGACCGGCGTGGTCCCGCAGCGGGACCTTCGCCCGCATGGAGCGTCCGAGCGACCCCGTTTGCACGCCTGTGTAGGTCGCCCCGTGCAGCACCGCCCAGGGGTTCTCCCCGGGGTCGTGGAGCAGCGAGGTCCCGATCAGGGCGTGGTCGGGGTGCGAGTACCGGATGCCCTGCCGGTTGGCGACCACGATGAACGCCGCTCCCGTCTCCTGGCGGAGGTTCTCGACGACCGGGTCGATGACCCGGCCGGGGTGCGGGGCGTGGAACCCGCGCAGGACCGACGGGTCGGAGGCCACGAGGTGTGCAATGGCCAGGGACTTGACGGCCGCCCGCTTGTCGAGCTCGTGGCGGGTCTGGATGTAGGACACGACCGAGCCGGCCCCGACGGTGACCAGCAGGATCGTCAGCAGCAGCACGAAGACCTGGGTGGACAACCGGCGGGGCCGAGCAACCGGGCTCGGCACCGTCACCGCGGCATGGTAACCCCCCGCACCGGGCCCGGGTCTGTGAGCAATATGAGCAGAAACGGGCGTCAAGACGCTTAATGCCGACTTGCCGCCGAAACGTAGACGCAGCCAACGCCATCCCGGAGAGTCACGGCCACCTCATCGCGACTCACCAGGAGATGAACGCCATGGCCGTCAGCGGCGCCGCCCCCGCCACCGACCCACATGCACCGCCGGGCCGGTCCCGGCCCGGCCGGATCGAGCTGGCGGGAGTCACGCGCCGGTTCAGCACTCCCACCGGTGGCGTCTTCACGGCACTGGAGGACGTCGACTTCGTGGTGGAACCCGGCCAGTTCTGCGCGGTGGTCGGTCCCACCGGGTGCGGCAAGTCCACCACGTTGGGGATGGTCGCCGGGCTGGACTCCCCCAGCGCCGGTCGGGTCGAGGTCAACGGCCGGCCGGTGACCGGGGTCAGCCCGGGGACCAGCTTCATGTTCCAGGCCGATGCGCTGCTGCCGTGGAAGACCGTGCTGGGCAACGTGGCCCTGGGACCGATCTTCCGCGGCGCCTCGAGACGGCAGGCGCACGACGAGGCACGCGACTGGCTCCGCAGGGTCGGGTTGACCGGCTTCGAGGGCCATCACCCGCACCAGCTGTCGGGCGGGATGCGCAAGCGCGTGAGCCTCGCGGCGGCACTCATCAACGACCCCGCGATCCTCCTGATGGACGAGCCGTTCGGGGCGCTCGACGTCCAGACCAAGGCGCTGATGTCCAACGAGCTGCTGACCCTGTGGGAGCAGACCCGTCCCTCGGTCATCTTCATCACCCATGACCTCGAGGAGGCGGTCGCACTCGCCGACCGCGTGGTGGTGATGACCGCCGGCCCCGGCACGGTCAAGGGCATCTACGACATCGACCTGCCGCGGCCACGCGGAGCCGTCCAGGAGATCCGGTTCGAACCGCGCTTCTTGGAGCTGCACCAACAGATCTGGCACTCCCTGCGCGAGGAGGTCCAGCGCGCCTACGCCCGCACCGCCACCGCCCCGGAAGAAAGTCGAGCCCGCTCATGAGCGACCACATCAGCACGGAGAGCCTGGCGCTGGCCGCGGTCCACTCCGATCTCGAGTCCCCGTCCTCCGACGAGGCCTCCGTCGCCGCGCAGGCACGTCGCCGGTCCCGCAGACGACGGGTCCTGGTCAACGTGGCGCGGCTGGTCACCCTGGTCGTCGTCGTCGGTGGCTGGCAGGCCCTGTCGACGTACAAGGTCATCGACCCCTTCTTCTTCGGCAAGCCGAGCGGCATCCTCGCCAGGCTCGTGGACTGGGGTCAGCACGGGACCGCCTACGGCTCGCTGTGGCTGCAGGTCGGGGTCACCATGAAGGAGGCCCTGCTCGGCTTCGCCTACGGCGTCGCGGCGGGCATCGTGTGCGGCGTCCTGCTCGGACGGATGCCCTTCCTGGCAAGCGTGCTGGGTCCCTACATCAAGGTGCTCAACGCCATCCCCCGCATCGTGCTCGGCTCGATCTTCGTGGTCTGGCTGGGCCTCGGAACCGCGTCGAAGGTGCTGCTCGCGGCAGTGCTCGTGTTCTTCGTGGTGTTCTTCAACGCCTTCCAGGGTGTGCGCGAGGTCGACCAGAACCTGCTCGCCAACGTGAGGGTGCTGGGCGCCTCGCGCTGGCAGGTGATCCGGCACGTGGTCATCCCTTCGGCGCTCACCTGGATCATCGCCAGCCTGCACGTCGCGTTCGGCTTCGGCGTCATCGGAGCGATCGTCGGCGAGTTCCTCGGCGCCCAGAAGGGCCTCGGCCTGGTCATCTCCACCGCCCAGAACAACTTCGACCCCGACGGTGTCTTCGCGGCGATGCTCCTCATCGGCGCCATCGCCCTGACCGCCGAGGCGCTGATCTCGCAGCTGGAGCGCCGGCTGCTGTCCTGGCGCCCCCCGTCACAGACGGAGGCACGCGGCGCCTGACCCATGACTCGGACCCCTGTCATCTCACGACACCCAACGAAGGAGCAGCACACCATGAGTAGAACCGTTCTCAAGCGGCTCGCGACCGGCGCCACCGTCGCGGCCCTGTGCACCTTGCCCGCCGCCTGCGGGCAGGCCAGCGGCGGCACGACCAGCGGGGACAGCGCCGGCCTGCCCACCGTGACCATGATGGTCGGCGGCATCGACAAGCAGATCTACCTGCCCTACCAGCTCGCGCAGGGCCTCGGCTACTACAAGAAGTACGGCGTCGACATGAAGCTGAGCACCGAGCAGGAGGGCGGTGTGGGCGCCGAGCAGGCCATGGCCTCCGGGCAGGTGGACATGGCCGGTGCCTGGTACGTGCACACCATCGACTTCCAGCAGGCCGGCAAGGACGTCATCGACGTGGCCCAGCTCAGCGGTGCGCCCGGAGAGCGGGAGATGTGCGCGAAGGGCTCGAACGTGCAGTCCCCCGCGGACTGGAAGGGCAACAGCGTCGGGGTCACCGACCTGGGCTCCGGCACAGACGACCTGACGCTCTACCTGGCCGCCCAGCAGCACCTGAACTCGAAGCAGTTCAGCCGCGTCGGCGTCGGGGCGGGCCAGACCCTGATCGCCGCCCTCGAGCACCACAAGATCGTCTGCGGCATGACCACACAGCCCACCGTGGCCGCGATCGAGAAGCAGAAGGTGGGCTACTCCGCCGTGGACCTGGCCAGCACCAGCGGCGCGAAGAAGTGGCTCGGCGGCACCTACCCGTCGGCCTCCGTGCTCGCCCTGACCAGCTGGGTCAACTCGCACAAGCAGGTGGTGCAGAAGGTGGTCGACGCTCTGGTGGCGACCATGCACTACATCCACACCCACAGCGCCGCGGACGTCGCCGCCCACATGCCGCCGAGCTTCGTCTCCAACGGGCTGGTCACCAAGGCCGACTACATCCGGACCCTCAACCAGGACAAGGGCCAGTTCCTGCCCGACGGCATGATGCCGCCCAGCGGACCGAAGACGGTGCTCGCCGTCGAGAAGCTGGCCGGCAAGGTCAAGGGCAGCGTCGACCTGTCCACGACGTACACCAACCAGTTCGTGGTCAAGGCGAACAAGACGGAGGGCTTCACCAAGTAGGTCATCGTTGTCCGGGCTGCTACCAGGGGTTGGCGGCCCGGACAACGCATGTCAGCCTGGGGCGCCATGAAGCCGGCCGTCAGGCCGGTCAGCGGCTGGTGGAGCGGCGGTACTGGGCGTTGGCCAGCGGGACGAAGACCAGCAGGATCGCCAGCGCCCACAGCAGCGTGTAGACGACCGCGTGGTCGAGCGCCCACGAGTGCGGCGCCGGGCCTTGCGCGATCGCGTTCTCGTTGCCGAACAGCCGGCGGACGGCCTGCGTCACCGTGGAGATGGGGTTCCACTTCGCGAACGTCTGCAACGGGCCGGGCAGGCTGCCCAGCGGCACGAACGTGTTGGCGATGAACGTGAGCGGGAAGATCACGATGAAAGCCGCGTTGTTGACCACTTCCGGGCTGGGCACCAGCATGCCGATCCACGCCATGATCCACGAGATCGCATAGGCGAACACCAGCAGCAGCAGGTAGCCGAGGGCCGCCTCACCGAACGATGTGGTGATCCGCCATCCCACCGCGAGCCCGGTCACGCTCATCACGATGAGCACCAGCACGTTGTTGGCCACGTCGGACAGCGTGCGGCCGGTGAGCACCGCGGACGGCGCCATCGGGAGGCTGCGGAACCGGTCCACGATGCCCTTCTGCACGTCGTCGGCGAGCCCCGCACCGGTGATGGTCGCGCCGAAGACCACCGTCTGCGCGAAGATGCCGGCGATCAGGAACTGCCGGTACGCCTCCCCGCCGCCGGCGCCATGGCCGATCGCCCCGCCGAACACGTAGGAGAACAGCAGCACGAACATGATCGGGGACAGCGTGGTGAACACCAAGAGGTCCGGCACCCGCTTGATCTTGATCAGGTTCCGCTTGGCCACGGTGAGCCCGTCGGACACCGGCCCGGCGATGCTCACGCGACCACCTCCTCGTTCTCCTGGTCCTCGGCCTCGGCAGCGTGACCGGTCAGGGTCAAGAACACGTCGTCGAGGGTGGGCCGTCGCAGCCCGACGTCGTCCACCTCGATGTCCTCGGCGTCGAGCCGTCGCAGCGCGTCGGCGAGCAGGGCGGCCCCGCCGCTGACCGGGACCAGCAGCGACCGCTGGTGCTCCTCGATCACGACCGGCCCGTTCCCCAGCGGCTGGAGCAGCTCCCGGGCCCGTCCGAGACGAGACGGGTCGGAGACGGTGATGGTCAGCCGCTCGCCCCCCACCTGGGCCTTGAGCCGGTCCGACGTACCTTCCGCGATGACGACGCCGTGGTCGACGACGATGATGTTGTCGGCGAGCAGGTCGGCCTCCTCGAGGTACTGCGTGGTGAGCAGCAGCGAGGTGCCACGGGCCACCAGGCCCTTGATCACCTCCCACATGTCGGTGCGGCTGCGCGGGTCCAGACCGGTGGTCGGCTCGTCGAGGAACAGCACCGGCGGGTCGGCGACCAGCGCGCCGGCGAGGTCGAGCCGCCGGCGCATCCCGCCGGAGTAGGTCTTCGCGGTGCGGTTGGCGGCCTCCTCGAGGTCGAACCGGGTGAGCAGCTCCCGGGCACGGGCCTGGCTGCGGCGCCGGCCGAGGTGGTAGAGCCGGCCGATCATGTCCAGGTTCTCGAAGCCGGTGAGGTACTCGTCGACGGCGGCGTTCTGACCGGACACGCCGATGCGGCGGCGCACCTCGCCCGGCTCCTTGCGCACGTCCACGCCGGCCACCTCGGCGTGCCCCGCGTCGGCCTTGATCAGCGTGGTCAGGACCTTGACGGCAGTGGTCTTGCCCGCGCCGTTCGGCCCCAGCACGGCAAGCACGCTGCCCTGCGGCACCCGCAGGTCCAGCCCGTCCAGCGCCTTGACCGTCTTGTAGTGCTTGACCAGCCCTTCGGCCACCACCGCATCCGTCACGCGCTGAACCATTGCACAGGCCGCGCTTGGTTTCGAGTCGAACTACCCACTCAGGCGTTCTGCCACAGCCCGGTGACGTTGCCCTCGGTGTCCCGGAAGTACGCCGCGAACCCCATCTCGCCGACCGGCTGCTTCCCGGCCACCTTGCTGCCGCCGAGCTTCTCGATCCGGTCCAAGGCGGCGTCGATGTCGTCGACCGCGATGGTGATCACCGGGGTGGTGACCGGGCCGGTCCGCTCGGTCATCCCGCCGTTGATGAAGCCCGGCTCGGTCGGCGGCCCCTGCTCCGGCGTCGGCCCGGTGGCCACCATCGTGTAGCGCATCTCCGGCAGCGGCGTGACCTGCCAGCCGAAGACGTCGGCGTAGAAGGCCCGCGCCCGGGTGGCGTCGTCGTACGGGATCTCGAAGTGCACAACGCGACTGCTCATCGGTGTCTCCCCGCTCCTGGAGCACGCGACTCGGTGTCGCGCTCCTTCCAGGGTTCCGGCGCCGCGTCCCCTCGGTCAACGGGGATCATTCCGGCCAACGACGACGGACCGGGGCACAAGACCGGCCCGACCCCGTGTCAACGGTAGCTGAGCAGCCCGGCCTCGGTCTCGAGGTGCCCGTGGTCGTTGTAGGAGACCAGCGTGCAGCCGCGAGAGCCGACCACCAGCTTGGTCACCGAGGCGTTGACGGTGACCGGGTTGAGCTGGGTCCACAGGTCGGGCCCCCCTCCGAGCAGCCAGGTGGCCACCCAGGACACCGGGCCGCCGCTGGTGAACACCACCGCGGTGGCGCCGCCGTCGAGCCGGTCGAGGGTACGGCGAAGCGCGAGCTCGACCCGGTCGCAGAACACGGTGAACGGCTCGTCGTACTCCTCGGCGAACTCGCCGCCGGTCCACCGCAGGGTGGCCTGCTCGAACCACGCCTGGAACGCCGCCCGGGTCATCTCCTCCCCGTGCCCCTCCCCCGCCGGGTGCAGGGCCAGCATCTGTCGGTGGTTGAACTCGTTCCAGCCGTCGTCCTCGAGCACGTCGCAGTCCCAGCCGGCGCCCTTCAGTGCGCCGAGTGCGGTCTGCCGGTGCCGGCGCATCGCGCCGCTGACCACCACGTCCGGGCGCACCCGACGCGCGGCCAGCGCCGCACCGACCACCCGGGACTGCCGTTCGCCGAGCTCGGAGAGCACGTCGTAGTCCGCAGCCCCCCAGGACGCCTGTCCGTGGCGGACCAGCAGCACGGTGGTCACGCGGCCTCCTCCACCAGCCTGGCGCAGCGGCTGTCGAGGTAGCGGACCACGGGCAGGAACCGGGCGTACTCCTCGTTGGTCGTCTGGCCGAGGTGGTACCGGTAGTAGATCTGCTGGGCGATCACCGCCAGCCGGAACAGCCCGAACACCTCGTAGAAGCGCCAGCGCTCCGGCGAGACCTGCAGGCCCATCCCGGCGGTGTAGTAGTCGACCACCTCGGCGCGGGTGAGCATCCCCGGCAGGTGGGTGGGCTGGCGGCGGACGGCGAGGTACTCCGGCTCGTCGTCGGCCTGGATCCAGTAGGCCAGGGCCCCGCCGAGGTCCATCAGCGGGTCTCCCAGCGTGGCCATCTCCCAGTCGAGCACCCCGGCCACCCTCATCGGGTCGCCGTCGGAGTGCGCCGGCGCGAGCACGAGGTTGTCGAAGCGGAAGTCGTTGTGGATCACGCAGGTGCCCACGTCCGCGGGCTGGTGCTCGTCCAGCCAGCCCATCACCATCTCGAAGTCACCGACGTTCTCGGTGCGGGCGCGACGGAACCGGTCCGACCAGCCGGCCACCTGCCGGCCGACGTACCCCCGCCCCCGTCCGAGGTCGTCCAGCCCCGCTCGCGACGGGTCCACCGAGTGCAGCTCGACGAGCACGTCGAGCACGTCACGGCACAGCCGGCGCGCCTCGTCCGCGGACAGCTCGACGCCGGCCGGCAGGTCCCGGCGCAGGATCACGCCCTCCAGCCGCTTCATCACGTAGAACTGCGAGCCGATCACCGACTCGTCCCCGCAGAACGCGACCATCGGTGCGACGTAGGAGAACACCGGGGCCAGCCGGGACTGGATGGTGAACTCCCGGCGCATGTCGTGCGCGCTCTTGGCCTTCGCGCCGGTCGGCGGGCGGCGCAAGATGAGGTCCTCGCCGGGGAACCGCAGCAGGTAGGTGAGGTTCGAGGCGCCGCCGGCGAACTGCCGCACCTCCGGGTCGCCTGCCGGGAGGTCTGCGTGTCGGCGCAGCCAGGCCATCGCGGCCGGTACGTCGAACGCGTCCTCCTCGCGGACCGGGCCCGCGCCCTCGACGTCGCTCACCTGTCGGTCTCCCGCTCCCGTTCGAACGCCCGCTGGGCGTTGAGCTGCATCTGGTCGTCGTAGGCGGCCCGGTCGGTGTGCTTGAGGTGGTACGACGCACGGGCGACGTCGTCGGTGAGGATCACCGGGTCCTGGTTCTCGATGCCCCCCAGCACCGCATCGGCCACCTCGTCGGCGGACAGCTCGGACTGCTCGATCAGCGCGGCCGCGCGCTGCTCCACGTCCGGGTCGCCGCCCCGCAACGAGGAGGCCAGGTTGCTGCGGAAGAAGGACGGGCAGACCACCGACGTCACGACCCCGTACGGAGCCAGCTCGTGGTGCAGCGTCTCCGACAAGGCGACGACCCCGGCCTTGGTGGCGTTGTAGCAGGCCATTCCCGGCGGGTGCACCAGGCCGGCGATCGAGGCGACGTTGACGATGTGGCCGGACCGCTGGGCCTTGAGGAGCGGCGCGAAGGTCCGGCAGCCGCGCACCGGGCCGAGCAGGTTCACCTCGGTGACCAGCTCCCAGTCGGCCATCGGCGTCTTGTCGATCCGGCCGCCCGCCGCCACGCCCGCGTTGTTCACCAGCACGTCCAGCCCGCCCCAGGTCTGCTGCACCCACTCCCGTGCCGCCTCCCAGTCGGGGTCGCTGCGCACGTCGAGGGTGCGGTATTGCACGCCGGCAGGCGACCCCTCCGGCAGCGCGTCGGCAAGATCGGTGGCCAGCACCTCGTCGCCGCGCTCGGCGAACCGTCGTACCAGCGCGAGGCCGAGGCCGGACGCGGCACCGGTGACGAGCACCCTCACCGCGGGCTCCGGAAGGGCCGCAGCTCGAGCCTGGCGATCACCTCACGGTGCACCTCGTCCGGCCCGTCGGCCAGTCGCAGTGACCGGGCGCCGATCCACGCGGCGGCCAGGGGGTGGTCGTCGCTGAGCCCGCCCGCGCCGTGCAGCTGGATGGCCATGTCGATCACCTGCTGCGCCATCGCGGGCACCGCCACCTTGATCTCGGCGACCTCCTTGCGGGCGCCGCGCGCACCCACGGTGTCCAGCTTCCAGGCAGCGTGCAGCACCAGCAGCCGGGCCTGGTCGATGGCGATGCGGGCCTGCGCGATCCGCTCCTTGTTGCCACCGAGGTCGGCCAGCGGCCTGCCGAAGGCGACCCGCTCGGTGGCGCGTCGGCAGGCCCGCTCCAACGCCATCTCGGCGAGCCCGATCAGCCGCATGCAGTGGTGCACCCGGCCCGGGCCGAGCCGGCCCTGGGCGATCTCGAAGGCGCGTCCGGGGCCGGCGACCACGTTGGCCAGCGGGACGCGGACGTCGGTGAAGGACACCTCCCCGTGGCCGAACGGCTCGTCGTACATCCCGGCGACCGGGAGCAGCCGCTCCACCGTCACGCCGCGGGCGTCGCGCGGGACGAGCACCATCGAGTGCCGCTGGTGCTTGTCGGCGTCCGGGTCGGTGAGCCCCATGAAGATCAGGATCTTGCAGTCCGGGTGCCCGATCCCGGTCGACCACCACTTGCGCCCGTTGACCACCACCTCGTCGCCGTCGACGACCGCGGTGGCCTCCATGGTGGTCGCGTCGGAGGAGGCGACACCCGGCTCGGTCATGCTGAACGCGCTGCGGATCCGGCCCTCCAGCAACGGCTCGAGCCACTGCTCGCGCTGCGCGTCGGTGCCGTAGCGCAGCAGCACCTCCATGTTGCCGGTGTCCGGCGCGTTGCAGTTGAACACGTACGGCGCGAGGGCGGACCGGCCCATCAGCTCGGCGAGGGGGGCGTAGTCCACGTTGGACAGCCCCTGCCCGCCGTAGGTGCCGAACCGCTCGGCGTACGGGCCGGCCTCACCGACGGGCAGGAACAGGTTCCACAGCCCCTTGGACCGCGCCTTCCCGCGCAGCTCGTCGAGCAGCGGCAGCGGCTGCCAGGGGTCCCCGGTCTCGCGGAGCCGAGCGATCTGCGCGTGGTAGGAAGGCTCGACAGGCTCGATCTCGTTCGCCATGAAGTCGGCGACCAGGCCGGTCAGCTCCTCGGCGCGAGCGGATGGGGCGAAGTCCATGCACTGACCTTAGGAGCCGCGGGAACGATGTCCAGAGGGTGCCTCCGGTGAGACGCGCTGACGGGGCGGTGACGGGGCGGTGACGGTGGCTGACGCGGTGGTGGTCGGCGCGGGCCCCAACGGGCTGGTCGCGGCGAACCTGCTCGCCGGCGCGGGCTGGGACGTGCTCGTCCTCGAGGAACAGCCCCACCCCGGCGGCGCGGTGCGCAGCGACCGGGCCGTGCACCCGGACTTCGTGCACGACACGTTCAGCGCGTTCCACCCGCTGGCAGTGGTCTCGCCGGCGATCCGCGGGCTGGGCCTGGAGCGGTTCGGGCTGGAGTGGACGTACGCGCCGGCAGTGGCCGGCACCCCGTTCGCCGACGGTCGCTGGGCGCTGCTGCACCGGGACCGCATGGACACCGCAGCCTCGCTCGACGCGTTCGCGGCCGGGGACGGCGATGCCTGGCTGCGACTGTGCGCGCGGTGGGACGAGATCGGAGCCCCGCTCGTCGAGGCGCTGCTGTCCCCGTTCCCGCCGGTGCGGGCGGGGCTGCGCGCCGCGGGCCGGTTGCCCGACGGGGGCGGGACGGGCCTGGTGCGGGACCTGCTGGCCCCGGCGCAGTCCCTGGCCCGGCGGTGGTTCCGCGGCCGGGCCGCCGAGGCGCTGCTGGCCGGCAACGCGGCGCATGCCGACATCCCGTTGCACCAGCCGGGCTCCGGGCTGTTCGGGTTCCTGCTGGCCATGCTCGGTCAGCAGGTCGGCTTCCCCGCGCCACGCGGTGGGGCCGGACAGCTCTCCACGGCGTTGGCGGCCCGGCTGGCGTCGTACGGCGGAGCCATCCGCACCGGGACGCGGGCCACGGAGGTGGTCACCTCCGGCGGCCGGGCGGTCGGGGTGCGCACCGCCGACGGTGGGCTGGTCACCGCTCGCAGGGCGGTGCTCGCCGACGTGCCCGCCACGACGCTGTACGGCGAGCTGCTGCCCTGGTCCACGTTGCCGGCGCGGGTCCGGCTCGGGATGCGGCGGTTCCGCTGGGACCCCGGCACGGTGAAGGTGGACTGGGCGCTGTCCGGCCCGGTGCCGTGGGCCACCGCGCCGTCCCACCGGCCCGGCACGGTCCACGTCGGCGCCACGGTGCGGGAGGTGCAGGCGACGTACGCGCAGATCGGGACGGGCGCGGTGCCGGACCGGCCGTTCCTGCTGGCGGGCCAGATGGCTGCCGCGGATCCCGGCCGGGCGCCCGCAGGTGGGGAGGCGCTCTGGGCGTACGCGCACGTCCCCCAGACCACCCGGTTCGACGCCGGCGAGGCGGGCATCCGCGGCCTCTGGGACGACGCGGACTGCCAGCGGATGGCCGACCGGATGCAGGCCCGTATCGAGGAGCATGCGCCCGGGTTCGGGTCGCGCGTGCTGGCGCGCCGGGTGCTCGGGCCGCACGACCTCGAGGCCCGCGACGCGAACCTGGTCGGCGGCGCGATCAGCGGCGGCACGGCCCGGCTGCGCCAACAGCTGTTCCTGCGGCCGGTCCCCGGCGGGGCCCGGCCGGGGACCCCGGTGAAGGGGCTCTACCTGGCGTCCGCCTCCGCGCACCCCGGCGGCGGCGTGCACGGCGCCTGCGGCGCGAACGCCGCCCGCGCCGCCCTCCGCGACGGGGGTGGGTGAGCAACCGCTGTGGAGAACCTGGGCCGGGAGCGGTGGTCTTGTCGGCAGGCGGTGCCACGGTCCGACGATCAGCTTCCCCCTGACCGAAGGGATCGCCCATGAACGACGAGATCCTGGCCCGGATCCGCAAGATCCTGGCCAAGGCCGAGGACCCGGCGGCCAGTGCGGCCGAGGCGGAGACCTACACCGCCAAGGCGGCCGAGCTGGTCGCGAGGTACGGCATCGACCGCGCCCTGCTGGCCCAGAAGGACCCCGCCTCCGACGCGGTCGGCGACCGGGTGGTGGTGCTCGACCCTGCCTACGCGCTGGACAAGGCGGGCCTGCTCAACCGGGTGGCCGCCGAGCTACGCTGCCAGGCGGTGCAGCGCACCCGGTACCTCGACGGGGCCAAGGAGCTGTCCCTGCACCTGTTCGGTTTCGACTCCGACCTGCAGCGCGCAGAGCTTCTCTACACCAGCCTGCTGCTGCAGGCCACCTGGCTCCTGGCCCGCACCGCGGCGCCGCCAGGGGAGAGCGTCGCCGCGTACCGTCGGTCCTGGCTGGCCGGGTTCACCACGGCGATCGGCCGACGACTGGCCGAGGCCGAGCGGCGGGCCCGGGAGGCTGCCGCGCCCCGCGGCACCGAGCAGGCGCCAGGAACGCCGGACCCGGGCGGACGGGTCCTCGCGCTGGTGCTGGCCGACCGCACCGCGCAGGTGAACCGGGCGACGAGCACCGCCTACCCCTTCCTGCGCAGCGCGCCGCGGCGCAGCCTCTCGGGCAGTGGCGGGACCTCCGGCTACGCCGCAGAGCAGCGCGCCGACCTGGCCGGGACCGGGGTCCCCGCCTCCTCCGGCCGGCAGCGGCTCACGGGCCGTCCACAGGCCTGAGGGGACACGCACCGCCCACGGGTTGTGGCCGAGCCCGAGGCGCCGGGTACCATGGAACCGGCGCCGACTCGTCGGGGGTTCTTCCCGGAAGGTCTCTTCCCAGCCCAGCGGCCCCGCGGTTCTCGTGGGATCGCCGCGTCGGCGCCGGGAGATGCGCGTCGGCTCCGGGTGGGCGGGGCGTCCAGACAGGGCGTCGACCGAGCCGACGACGGCCGGACCGGGCGGCACAGGCCGCGTGCTCCGGCCGCGCTTGACCCCGTCGACGCCTGAACACAGAGGGAGACTCGGTTGGCACAGCGCCAGCGTCATTCCGGGGGGACCCGGACAGCCAAGCGCGGGCAGCGCCCTCGCGACAACGACGGGATCCTGCCCGTCCTCGCGAAGGCGGTCCGCGATGTCGAGACCCGCGTCCAGCGCGGCCAGAGCGAGCGGGCGAAGTTCCAGGCCATCGCGCTGCTCGCACGCGAGGAGCGCTCGCGGGTGAAGGCCGCCGGGTCGCTGACCGAGGCCCAGCGTGACGCGCAGCTGAAGCGGCTGGACGGGATCGCGACGATCCTCGCGCAGATCGCGGCCCGCGAGCCGTCGCTGTTCACCGTGCTCGGGGAGGACGCCGAGGTCAGCGACTCGGCGCGCCGGCTCAAGCGGGAGATGCAGGTCGCCGGTGGGCTGGAGCCGGATCCGGAGACGGCGCCGCCGCGGCCGGCCCAGACCGGCGCACGCAGCGAACGGCAGGTCGTGCCCCCGTCGGTGGCCGCCGCACAGCTGGCCAACCCGTTCCTCCCGCCCGACTTCAGCAACGCCACACCCCGCCGGCGCCCGGACGGCTCCCGCCTGGCCGCCTGGGAGCTGATCGATCCGCTGCTGAGCTCGTTCGAGAGCGCCGGGTCCGGTGCGCCGTCGTGCATGGATCTGCCCGAGCCGACCCGCTCGACCCGCCTGCCGGGCGGTCTCGAGCTGATGCCCCACCAGGCCCGCCTGCTGGCCGCCGCGACCCAGGGGCACCGGACGTTCCTGCTGGCCGACGAGCCCGGGCTCGGCAAGACCGCCCAGGCGCTGCTGGCGGCGCAGGCGGCGAATGCCTACCCGCTGCTGTGCGTCGTGCCCAGCGTGGTCAAGACGAACTGGGCGCGGGAGGCGGCCCGCTGGACGCCCTCGCGGAGCGTCACCGTCATCCACGGCGACGGCGAGTCCATCGACGGGTTCGCCGACATCGTCATCGTCAACTACGAGGTGCTGGACCGCCACGTCGGCTGGATCGCCACCCACGGCTTCCGCGGCATGGTCGTCGACGAGGCGCACTTCATCAAGAACAAGAAGTCCCAGCGCTCCCAGCACGTCCTGGAGATCGCGGACCGGATCAGGCAGAGGGCGGCGCGGCCGCTGATGATGGCGCTGACCGGCACGCCGCTGATCAACGACATCGACGACTTCCTGCCTATCTGGCAGTTCCTCGGCTGGATCACGGACAAGAAACCCGGGCGGCAGCTGATGGCGGCGCTGGAGGACACCGGCCTGACGCCGCTCGACCGCGGCTTCCGCCCGGCGGCCCGCGAGGCGGTCATCGACCAGGGCATCGTCCGGCGGCGCAAGCGGGACGTGGCCGGCGAGATCCCCGCCCGGCGGATCGCCGACCTGCCGGTCGAGCTCGACGCCACTGCCGCCGGGTCCATCCGCAGCGCAGAGCGCGAGCTCACCCTGCGGCTGGTCAAGCGGTACGACGCCGCGGTGGCCGCCCGCGAGGAGCGGTCCGGCGAGACCGTCGAGGGCATCGACCAGGAGCTGGTGCGCCGGGTCGCGGGTTGGGAGCTGTCGGACGCAGAGGAGTCGTCCTCGGGCGAGAACGTCTTCGCCATGGTGCGCAGGATCGGACAGGCCAAGGCTGCCCTGGCCGCCGACTACGCCACCCAGCTGGCGCGCAGCGCCGGCAAGGTGGTGTTCTTCGCCAAGCACATCGACGTGATGGACGCGGCGGCGCAGCTGTGGGAGTCCCAGGGCATCCGGTACGCCTCCGTGCGTGGCGACCAGACCCCCGCCGTACGCCAGCGCAACATCGACACGTTCGTCAACGACCCGGACGTGCCGATCATCGTCTGCTCGCTGGCCGCCGCAGGCGTCGGGATCAACCTGCACGTGGCGAGCAACGTGGTGCTCGCCGAGCTGTCCTGGACCAATGCCGAGCAGACCCAGGCCATCGACCGGGTCCACCGGATCGGCCAGACCGAGCCGGTCACCGCCTGGCGGATCATCGCCGCCCAGACGATCGACGCCAAGATCGCCGAGCTCATCGACGCCAAGGCCGGGCTGGCCGCGCGCGCACTCGACGGCTCCGAGGAAGAGGTGTCCTCCTCCGCCGATGTCCAGCTCGAGGCGCTGGCGTCGCTGCTGGCCGTCGCTCTGGAGGACCGACTGGCCCCGTGACACGGGGACCCGGTGCTCGGGAACAGCCGGTTGGGGCCGGTGCCTATAGTGCTGGTTGATCGGGGTTTGCGAGGACCGGAGGGAGGACGTCGGGGTTGGTCGATCCAGAACCCGGGCGTCCTCGGCCATGACCTTCCGCCGCCGAGCCGGTGCCGTGGCCGTCGCGAGCCTGGCGGCCGCGGCGGTGTGCGCCCTGGCCACCTCCGCACCGACCGCGTTGGCCGCGCACCAGGGGCACCAAGGCCGGGCCGCCGGGGCGGTGGGGAGCGCGGCGGCTCGCGGTTCCGCGGTCCCGCAGCGCGGGGGCACGTCTCCGGTCTCCGGGCCGAGGGGCTTCGACCCGCGGCCGAACATCTTGATGATCACCTCCGACGACGCGGCCCCCGGCGACCTGCCGTACCTGCCGAACATCGAGAAGCTGATCGCCGACCGCGGGGTCACCTTCACCGACGCCGTCTCGCCGGACCCGATCTGCGTGCCGGCCAGGGCGTCGATGCTGACCGGCCAGTACGCCCACAACCACCACGCCGTCACCATCAGCGGCGCCGGCGGCGGGCGGCAGGCCTTCAACCCGAACGGGACGCTGCCCGAGTGGCTTCAGGCAGCCGGCTACGACACCATGTTCATCGGCAAGTACCTCAACGGGTACGGCGACAGCGGCGGCGTCCCGACCAGGATCGACCCCGGGTGGAACGAGTGGGCCGCCACCTGGGGACCGTCGACGTACAACTTCACGCACCCGATCCTGAACCTCAACGGGCTGCTGCGCCGGTACCACGAGTACGACTCGAAGGTCTTCTCCTACACCACGAAGCAGTTCCTCCAGCGGCCGATCGACCAGTGGAAGCCGTGGTTCTTGTGGGTGAACTACGTGGCGCCGCATCGCGGCGGCCCCATCCAGCCCAATGACCCGCAGCGGCTGCACCCGAACGACCCCGAGGCGTGGATCCCCACCACCCACCCGGCGCACCGCGACCAGGGCAGCTTCGCGGGCATCTCGCTCCCGCACGAGCCGAACATGTTCAAGACCGAGCCGACCGAGCCGGGCGACGGCCCCCCGATGAGCAGGACCCGCCGGCAGATGGTGCGGCTCGGCTACCAGCAGCGGCTGGAGGCCGAGCAGAGCGTGGACCGCGGCGTGGCACAGACCATCGCCACCTTGAAGCAGACCGGTCAGCTGGCGAACACCGTGGTGATCTTCAACTCCGACAACGGGTTCCTGACCGGGCAGCACGACCGCTACGGCAAGCTGATCCACTTCAACGACTCCGAGCAGGTCCCGATGGTGATGGCCGGCCCCGGCATCCCCCACGGGACCAGGGTCGGCACCGCCGTCGGCCTGCCGGACCTGGCCACCACCATCGCCGCCATCGCGCATGCGCGCCCGACCCGGCCGCAGGACGGCGTGAACTTCCTGCCGTGGCTGACCAAGGGCTACCGCGACCACGCGATACCGGTCGAGGCCTACCCGGTCAAGGGCGGCACCACGCCGATCTACACGGGGGTCCGCGAAGGCCCGTGGACCTACGTGCACTGGAACAAGTACGGCGGCGCCGAGGAGATGTACGACCGCAGCAAGGATCCCTTCGAGCTGCACAACCTCGCCCTCGACCCTGCCTACCGGCCCCAGCTGCGCTACTTCCGCCGGCTGGACCGCCGCTACCGCGACTGCGCCGGTGCCAGCTGTCCGAAGGCGTTCACCAGGCCCTCCCGCCTCCCGCAGCTGTACGGCAAGGCGCACTGACACCTCGCTCGGGAACTCGCCTGCTAGTGCCGGAGGGCGGAGCCGGCGACCCACTGGGACCAGCTCATGTTCCAGTCCATCATGCCCGGGTCGTTGGGGATGTCCGGAGCCCGGCCGCTGCCGCGCACGACCACCACGTCGCCGGGGACGGAGAGCTGGTAGAACTGCTTGGCGTCGTCGGTGGCGAGGTGGATGCATCCGTGGGAGGTGTTCGCGGAGCCGAGCTGCGAGTCCCACGGTGCGGCGTGCACGAAGGTGCCGGTGTCGGTCAGCCGGGTGTCCCAGCGCACGGTCAGGTCGTAGTAGTTGGGGTCGCCCGGGGTGCAGGAGAGGCCGACGCTGCACGAGGTCATCTGCACCGTCGGCAGCTTGGACAGCACCGTGTAGACACCGTCGCGGGTGCTGAAACCGGGCATGCCGGTGCCGGTCGGCCAGCGTCCGACCGTGGCACCGTTGTCGGTGACCCGGAACGTGTGCCGCTTCGCGTTGACGTAGGACACGTGCCGGTCGCCGACCTGCCAGCTCCAGTCGTGGTTGCGGTCGCCCCACACGTCGCCTCCGGCGTACACGTGGTGCAGATCGACGTGCACCTGCACGGTGGTGTCAGCCGGCCAGTAGTGCCGGGGCCGGTAGTGCACCACTGTCGAGGAGAACCAGTGCCAGGCACCGGCCACCGAGCCGTTGCTGGTGGTGACGCTCATGTGGCGCTGCACCGCGGCACGATCTGCCACCGGCCTGCTGAACGTGACCACCACGGGCTCGCCGACCCCGGCGCGCGACCCGGGAGCCGGGGTGGCGGTCATCGTCAGCGTCTGGGCCGCCTTCGCGGTGCGAACCGCCAGCGTCTTCTTGACCTGCTGCCCGTCCCGGCCCTGCAGGTGGACCACCGCCCGGTAGGTCGTCCGGGGAACCAGACGGCCGGTGCTGTGCCAGCGCCGGCCGCGCGGCGCCATCTGCCCGGCCACCTTCGTCCCCGCGCCACGCAGGACGACCGAGCTGATGGTTCCGCGCGCGGACCTGACCACGACCGGGCGGTGCAGCGGATGGCTCTGCTTGGCGCCCAGCACACGTGCAGTGGGGGCCGCGACCGTCCCCTGCGTCGTCTGCCCGGATGAGGGCTGGCTGGCCGAGGTCTGGCCGGTCCGCCCGCTGGGCGCAGCGGCGCTCGCTGCGCACCCGCTGACGCTCACGGCAGCGATCAACACCACTGCCAACCGCTTGCGGTTCATCGGCGGCCCCTCCCGTCGGGGTGAACTGCGCACCAGCCGCCGGCTGGAGACGGCCCGGCGCCGCGCGCGCTGCAACTTCTGGCGGTCACACCGCCTTCCCTTCCCTGCCGCTCCGGCACAGGGGTGCTGGCGCAGACGTCTATCCATCCTACTCGCCACATTTACCCGGTCCGTCCGAAGACGTCGAACGGTCACCTTTCACAGGTTGTTGACGCAGGGCCGTGCGCCGCGGTTGCACCGGCCGCCGGGGTCCCCGTGGTTGTCCACGGCCGGTGGCTGGCTCCGGGGAATGTGCGCCACCGTGTCGGTGCGCTCGGTGATCAGGACCACCCGTTCGTGGAACGCGTTGTGCTGCTGGAGGTTGGCCCGCAGGGCGAGCGGGGTGGTGTCCTTGGCCGGGCGCGGGAACACCGCGGACCTGCGGCTCAGACCTCTCCGCGCGCGTGGCCGCGCATGGCCTCGGCTTCCAAGAAGGCGTCGACCTCCTCCAGCTCGAGGCCCCGCTCCCGGACCCTGCCGGTGTCCATGTGCGACAACATGTACGGGCCGTACTCCCGGCGCAGCCGCGATCGGTCAGACACCTTGTGCACGCGCCAGCCGTGTCGTGCTGCCTTGCGGCGGAGTCGCCGGAGGTACGCCGTCTCGGTCTTGGTCATCTGTACTCACCCTTCCCCTGCCGCAATCCTCGCCGCCGCGCGGACCGACAGAGAGAGGCGTTCGGCCCGTCCCGAGGGCACTCCGGCTCTGCCAGTCAACGCCGAAGGCAGTAGGTGAGCACCGCATTGCCCGCGCTGGTCGTGGTGCCCTCCAGCAGGGCGAGCCGGGTCAGCGGGACCGACTCGTCGAAGAGCCGCCGGCCCTGGTCGGTCACCACCGGGTGCACGGTCAAGGTCAGGGCGTCGATGACTCCGGCGAGGAAGAGCGACCGGGTGGTCTGGATGCCCCCGACCACGGCGATGTCACCATCGCCCTGCTGCTGGAGCTCCCGCACGAAGGCGATCGGGTCGCCGGCGATCGGGGTGCTGTTCCAGCCGAGGTCATCGCTCAGGGTGCTGGTGACGACGTGCTTGCGGACCGGGTTGATGAAGGAGCCGAACGGGTCCTCGGCGCCCTGCCAGTACTGCGACCACTCCTGCCAGAGCTTGCGGCCGATGACGACGTCGGTGACGCCACCGATCGCCCTGCTCATCGTCTGACCCTCCTCCGGCCCGAAGGCGTCGAACTGGAAGAGGTTGGGCGACTCGACGACGCCGTTGACGGAGGAGAACAGGTGCGCGGTGGTTCTGCGGGCCATGGCTGCGTCTGCCTTTCGTGGAGCGTCGGACACCGGTCGGACGCGACGCCAGCCTGGCGGACCAACCGGCCCGGGGGAAGGGCCAGAAGCCATCGGCGTAGCTGCCTGTATTCGCTGCTGTGCCCGACGCGGGGGAGCGTCCTCAGCCGGCGACAGCCGCGACCACCGCCGACCGTGTCTGCGGATCGGCCCACTCGTTGGCGGTGCGCACCAGCTTGAAGAGCGAGAACAGCACGAACGGCAGGGCCAGCAGCACCGCTGCCCCCCACTCGGGCATCCGGGCGGTGATCGAGAACACCAGTCCCGTCAACGTGGTGGTCAGCGCCAGCCGGCTGGAGTAGCCGACCATCACCAGCGGCGGTGCGGGGGTGGCGCGAGCGCTGCGCATGTCCACCGGGAACGGCCGGCGCACCGACCAGCGCAGCGAGGCGGCCACCACCTGGAGGCTCACCACGACCGCCGCACACAGCACGGCGACCAGCTGCGAGACGGTGGGGATGCCGGCGCGCAGCGACGCGAGCAGCAGCGTGATGAAGGTAGCCACCAGCAGCACCTCGACGAGCACCACCACCCGGGAGGCGAACACCGTCCTCGGGGACACCGGCAGGCTGTCGCGCCACAACGCGCCCCGTCCGTCCAGGCACCAGGAGTTGACGCCGAACAGCAGTGCACCGCCGGACGCGACCAGCCCGGGCAGGATGCTGAGCATCTCCCAGTCGAGGGCGCCCGCGACGGCGACCAGGCCGGGCAGGAAGGCCAGCACCGCCAGACCACGGCGCAGCGGCACGGACCGCCAGATCCCGGAACGATCGGTGCGCAACAGGGCCGCCAGGTCCGAGGTCGGGTTCGCCCGGGCGGTGTGCACCGAGCTCTCCACCCGCAGCTCGTCCCGGGCGGGCCGACCGGCGACCGCTTGGGCCACCACCGCGCCGACCACCACGCCGAGCAGCGCGATCCCGACCAGCACGGCCACCACCTCGAGCCAGTGCAGCCACATGCCCGAGGCGCCTTCCAGCACCCCGACCGTGATCTTCACCGTCGGGCTGTGGTCGAGCAGCGGGACCACCTGGTGCGTGACCACCAACGCGGCGCCGGCCACCACGAGCACCGCGATGAGCGAGCGGATCACCAGCGCGCCGTGCGGACCGCGGCGTACCCACTCCACCCCCCAGGCAAGCGCCTGCGCGATCGCGGTGGCCGCGGCCAGCCAGACCAGCACCGGCAGCAGCGCCGCGGCCAGCCGCGGGTGCGGGCCGACGACGTACGACGTGGCACCCAGCAGCACCCAGCTCTGCATCAGCCAGGCGATGTTGAGCGGAGCGAGCAGCAGCGCGCCCAGATGGTCGGTGGTCGGGCTGACCGGGAAGGCCACCGCCTGCTCGCGCGGCACCAGCTCCCGACCGCCACCGGATGCCGCCGCGGACACGATGGAGACCACCAGCACGCCGATGTAGCCGGACGGCAGCAGCAGCAGCACGTCGGTACGGTGCCCGTGCACGTCGGGCAGGTACCCGGGCAGCCAGGCGGCGAGCACCGTGAGCAACGCGATCACGCCGAAGGCGAGCACGGTCAACCGGCGGCTGCGGCCACGCAGGCCGGACAGCCGGAAGCGCAACAACGGACCGAGATCGGTGACCGCGCGCACCTGCTCGGCCAGGAAGCCGGCCTTACTCGAGGAGCGCGCGGTAGGCACCGGCCCCGGCCTCCCCGGTCATCTCGTGCGCCGGCACCGCCGCGACCGCAGCGCCGCCGCGCAGCACGATCGCGTCCTCGCAGGACTGCACCGCCAGCTCCCGCAGGTGGGTGGAGACCAGCACCGCGGCGCCGCGCGCCCGGGCGTCGGCGATGACGTCCATGGTCGCCTCGACGCCGAGCGGGTCGACGCCGTCGAACGGCTCGTCGAGCAGCAGCACGCTGGGGCCGTGGAAGGCGGCCAGGACCACCGACATCCGCCGCCCCATGCCGTGGCTGAAGCCGGCGGTGACCCGGTGCGCCTCGCCGCCGAGGTCGAAGCGCTCGAGCAGGTCACGGGCCCGGGTCTCCCAGCCGGCCGGCAACCGACGCAGCCGCGCGGCCAGCTGCAGGTGCTCCCACGGCGTCGCCCGCGGCACCAGGCCACCGACGTCCGGGCAGTAGCCGGTGACCCGCTTCACCGTCAGGGTGTCCTCGCGGATGTCGTAGCCGGCCACCCGGACCGTGCCGTCGCTGGGCGGGACCACCCCGGCCAGCACCCGCATGGTGGTGGACTTCCCGGCTCCGTTGCGGCCGAGCAGCGCGACCGCGCTGCCGGCGCCGACGTGCAGGTCGATGCCGCGCACCGCATCCACGGGGCCGAACCGCACCCAGAGCGCGGAGACGTCGACCGGGGCGGCTACCGCCGTGCGCCGGGGCGCTGCCGCGGTGGGCACGGGCTCGGGTTGCGGAGGCGACACAGACAGAAGTGTCCCAAGCGACCGCGGCACGTGCCCCCGAAACGACTAATCCGCACCCGTCTGCTCAGAAGCTGCCGCCGGACTCCGCCTTCTGCACGAGGCCGGCCGGCGGCTCGAAGCGCTCCCCGTACGCCTCGGCGAGCTCACGCGCCCGGGCCACGAAGCCGGCCAGCCCCCCGTCGTAGCCGACCATGTACTGGACGGTGCCGCCGTACAGCGGCGGGAAGCCGATCCCCATGATCGAGCCGATGTTCGCCGCCGCCGTGGACTCGATCACACCCTCCTCGAAGCACCGCGCGGTCTCCAGCGCCATGTCGAACAGGTAGCGCTCCTGGATGTCGCGCAACGGCACCGAGACGCCCGGCGTGGTGAAGTGCTCGCGCAACCCCGGCCACAGGAACTTCTTGCCGTCGGCGGGGTACTCGTAGAAGCCGGCGCCGGCCGCCTTCCCCTTCCGGCCGAACTCCGTGACCATCCGGTCGATGACCTCCTCGGCCGGGTGGTGCGGCAGGGTCCTGCCCTCCCGCGCCGCGGCCTCCTCGGTGGCCTTGCGGATGTGCTGGGTGAGCGTCAGGGACACCTCGTCGAGCATCGCCAGCGGCGGAGCGGGGAACCCGGCCAGGGTGGCCGCTCGCTCGATCGTCTGCGGGTCCACTCCCTCGGCGAGCAGCGCGGCGGCCTCGTTGAGCAGCGTGCCGTAGACCCGGGAGGTGTAGAACCCGCGGCTGTCGTTGACCACGATCGGGGTCTTCTTGATCTGCTGTACGACGTCCACGGCCCGCGCGACGGCGGCGGGGGAGGTCTTTGCGCCCTTGATGATCTCGACCAGCGGCATCTTCTCCACCGGCGAGAAGAAGTGCATGCCGACGAAGTCCTCGGGCCGGTTCACGCCCTCGGCAAGCTCGGTGATCGGCAGGGTGGAGGTGTTGGACGCGAGCAAGGCGTCGTCGTTCACGACGTCCTGCACCTCGCCGTACACCTTCGTCTTCAGGGACGGGTCCTCGAACACCGCCTCGATGACGGTGTTGCAGCCCTTGAGGTCGGCAGCGTTCTCGGTGGGGGTGATCCTGGCCAGCACCTCGTCCTTCTGCTCCGCCGTCATCCTGCCGCGCTCGACCGCCTTCTCCAGCAGGCTGACCGAGTAGCCCTTGCCCTTCTCGGCGGCCTCCGCGCTGACGTCCTTGAGCACCACGTCGATGCCCGCGCGGGCGGCGGCGTACGCGATGCCGGCGCCCATCATCCCGGCGCCGAGCACGCCGAGCCGGGCGGCCTCGAAGTGCGGCACGCCCTCGGGACGCAGCGCCCCCGAGCCGATCGCCTGCAGGTCGAAGAAGAACGCCTGGATCATGTTCTTGGAGTTCTGCCCGACGATCAGGTGGGTCAGGTAGCGCGACTCGACCCGCGACGCGGTCTCGAAGTCGACCTGGGCGCCCTCGACCGCCGCGCACATGATCGCGCGGGGCGCGGGGTAGTCGGCCCCCTTGGCCTGCTTGCGCAGGTTCGCGGGGAAGGCGGGCAGGAACTGGGCCAGCTTCGGGCTGGACGGGGTGCCGCCGGGCATCTTGTAGCCGGGCCGGTCCCAGGGCTGCGTGGCAGCCGTCTCGTCACCCTGGTGCTCGCGCACCCACGCCTTCGCCGCGGTGAGCAGGTCGTCGCGGGAGCCGACCAGCTCGTCGACGAGGCCCTTCTCCTTGGCCTGGGAGGGCTTGTACTTCTTGCCGGTCAGCAGCACGTCGAGCAGCGCGGTCTGCAGGCCGAGCATCCGCACCGTGCGGGTCACCCCGCCGCCTCCGGGCAGCAGGCCCAGGGTGACCTCCGGCAGGCCGAGCACCACCGAGCCGTCGTCGACGACGATGCGGTGGTGGCAGGCGAGCGCGATCTCCAGGCCGCCACCGAGCGCGGTGCCGTTGACGGCCGCGACCACCGGCCTGCCGAGCGTCTCCAGCCGGCGCAGGTCCTTCTTCATCGCCTCGACGTCGGCGAACACCTCCGGGGCGTCCTCCGGGGTGGCCTTCACCATGTCCTTGAGGTTGCCGCCGGCGAAGAAGGTCTTCTTCGCGCTGGTGACCACCACGCCCGCGATGTCCTCGCGCTCCTGCTCCAGCCGGTCCACGGCGGCGGCCATGGACTTCCGGTAGAGGTCGTTCATGGTGTTCGCGCCGGCGGTGGGGTCGTCGAGGGTGAGCACCACGATGCCCTCGGCGTCCCGCTGGTAGCGGACGGCGGACTGCGTGTCGGCGCTGTGCTCGGGGGTGGTCTGGCTCATGAGTTAGGTTCCTTCTGGCTCAGATCGGCTGGGCTGGCTCAGATGCGCTCGACGACGGTGGCGATCCCCATCCCTCCACCCACGCAGAGCGTGACGAGGCCGTAGCGCAGATCGCGGCGGTGCAGCTCGTCGACGAGCGTGCCGAGCAGCATCGCGCCGGTGGCGCCGAGCGGGTGGCCCATCGCGATCGCGCCGCCGTTGACGTTGACCTTCTCGTGCGGGATGTCCAGGTCCTTCATGAACCGCATGGCGACCGCGGCGAAGGCCTCGTTCATCTCCACCAGGTCCATGTCGGAGGCCTCGAGCCCGGCCTTGGCCAGCGCCTTGCGGGAGGCCGGCGCCGGGCCGGTGAGCATGATCGTCGGGTCGGCGCCGGACACCGCGGTGGCCAGGATCCGGGCGCGCGGGGTGAGGGCGAGGTCGTTGCCGACCTGCTCGGTGCCGATCATCACCAGCGACGCACCGTCGACGATGCCGGAGGAGTTGCCGGCGTGGTGGACGTGGTTGATCTGCTCGACCCAGTGGTACTTCTCCAGCGCCACCGCGTCGAAGCCGCCCTGGTCCCCGATGGCTGCGAAGCTCGGCGGCAGCGAGGCCAGCGACTCGGCGGTGGTGCCCGGCCTGATGTGCTCGTCCTTGTCGAGGACGACCAACCCGTTGAGGTCCCTGACCGGGATCAGCGAGTGGTCGAAGTAGCCGTTCGCCTGGGCCTTGGCGGCCCGGGCCTGGGACTCGGCGGCGAACGCGTCCACGTCCTCCCGCGTGTAGCCCTCGATGGTGGCGATCAGGTCGGCGCCGATGCCCTGTGGCACGAACGAGGTGTCGAACGCGGTGGCCGGGTCCATCGCCCAGGCGCCGCCGTCGGAGGCCATCGGCACCCGCGACATCGACTCCACCCCGCCGGCCAGCAGCAGGTCCTCGAAGCCGGAGCGCACCCGCGCGGCGACCTGGTTGACCGCCTCCAGCCCGGAGGCGCAGAACCGGTTCAGCTGCACACCGGCGACGGTCTCGGGGTAGCCGGCCTTGAGCACCGCGGTCTTGGCGATGTCGCCCCCCTGGTCGCCGATCGGGGTGACGCAGCCGAGCACCACGTCGTCGACGCGGCCGGGGTCGAAGCCCGGGTTGCGGGTCTTGAGCTCCTCCAGCAGCCCCACCACGAGGTCGACCGGCTTCATCTCGTGGAGCGAGCCGGTCTTCTTGCCTCGCCCCCGAGGGGTGCGGATGGCGTCGTACACGAATGCCTGCGGCGCTTCAGCTGTGCTCATCAGCGGCTTCCTGGGGTCGGGTGGCTGTGCTTTCGATTGTGACACTCATACTGTTAGCGTCGTCAACCGCAGCCGAAGGTGATCTGTGTCGCCTCCGGCCGGCCCCGCCCCCACCGAGCCGCCCACCGAGGACGCCGCATGGCAGAGCAGGCGCACACCGCCGAGGAGATGATCGGGCTGGCCGCGCTCACCGAGCGGGTCGGGATGAGCGTGCGCAACATCCGCTTCTACACCTCCCGCGGCCTGGTGCCGCCGCCGGTGCGCCGCGGCCGGTCCGGCTACTACACCGCCGACCACGTGGCCCGGCTGGAGCTGGTCCGCGAGCTGCAGGCGCACGGGTTCACGCTGGCCGCGATCGAGAAGTACGTCGCACGCATCCCCGACGACGCGACCCCGGAGACCATCGCGCTGCACCGGACGATGCTGGCGCCGTGGATGGCCGAGCTGCCCGAGACGATGACCCGCGACGAGCTGGTCCGGCGGGCCGGCCGCGCGCTCTCGCAGCCGGACCTGGACACGCTGCAGGCGCTCGGGATCGTGGCCCCCGACGGCCAGGAGAACCGGTTCCAGGTCGCGCTGGCGCACCTGTCGGTGGGCGTGTCGCTGCTGGACCTGGGCATCCCGCTGGAGGCAGCGCGGGGCGCGCAGCGGATCTTCACCGAGCACGGCCGGGCGATCGCCGAGGAGCTCACCGAGCTGTTCCGGACCCGGCTGTGGCCGGTCTACAAGGAGGGCGGGCTGAGCCCGGAACAGCTGCGGGGGTTGGTGGAGCGGTTCAAGCCGGTGACGGTGGCCGCGCTGGTCGCGGCGTACGAGAGCGCGGTGGACGAGGCCAAGCGGCAGTCGGTCGCCCGTCGTACCCGTTGACAAAGGAGAGCACTTGGTCCCTGGCCAGGACTGGACCAGACGAGTGAGGTGGACGAAAGGGCGCGCCTGCGGCTGTCCCGAACGTTTCTCGGCCGTGGGTGGCGGTCGGAGGTGAGTGATGGACCCACGTGTCTACCCCGCACGGCTCGACGGAAGTCTCGACCAGAACACCTCGCGGTGGCTGTGGCTGGTGAAGTGGCTGCTGGTGCTGCCGCACCTGATCGTGCTGGTCTTCCTGTGGCTCGCGGTGATGGTGCTGACCTTCGTCGCCGGCGTCAGCATTCTTGTCACGAGCAGGTACCCGCGCTCGATCTTCGCGTTCAACGTGGGCGTGGTGCGGTGGACCTGGCGAGTCGGTTTCTACTCGATCAGCGCGTTCGGCACCGACCGCTACCCGCCGTTCACGCTCGCCCCGGACCCGACGTACCCGGCGGACTTCCACGTGGACTATCCCGAGCGGCTCAGCCGGGGCCTGGTACTCGTCAAGTGGTGGCTGCTCGCGCTGCCGCAGCTGCTGATCGTTGCCGTGCTGGCCGGCGGGTTCGGGATGCACGCCGGCAACCTGATCGGGATCCTGGCGCTGGTGGCCGTCGTCATCCTGGCCGCCACCGGCCGGTACCCACATGAGGTGTTCGACCTCGTGATGGGGCTCAACCGCTGGTGCTACCGGGTGCTCACCTACGTCGCGCTGATGCGGGACGAGTACCCGCCCTTCCGGCTCGATCCCGGAGGCGAGGACCCCGGCAGCATCCCCGCTGCTCCCCCGGTCCAGCCGCAGCCGACCGGCACCGCCTCGCCGAGCTGACCCCGACGAGTGCGCGCCACCCGGCTCAGGGCTGCACCACCACGCCGGCCTCGATGAGCCCGTCGACGTCGGCGACCCCCCAGGCGGACAGCGCTTCTCGTGTCCCGGTGCCGGGCGCGGTCGGCCCGCTGGAGAGGGTGGCGTCGGTGCGCGAGAAGCGGGGGGCCGGCGCCGGCTGCAGCACACCGTCCTGTTCGACGTACGTGCCGCGCGCGGCCAGGTGCGGGTGCCCGGCGGCCTCGGTCAGCGCCAGCACGGGGGCGACGCAGGCGTCCGTGCCCTCGAAGACCTCCGTCCACTCCGCCCGGGTCTTCTCCTTGAACCGGGCGGTGAAGGCGGCGCGCAGCTCGGGCCACGTCGCGAGATCGCTGCGGTCGGGGACCTCTCCGGCCAGCTCAAGCCCCTCGAGCAGGCGCTCGTAGAACTGAGGCTCGAGCGCACCGACGGCCATGTGCTCGCCGTCGGCGGTCTCGTACACGTCGTAGAACGGCGCGCCGCCGTCCACCAGGCTGCTGGCACGCCGTTCCTGCGCGGCGCCTCCGGCCAGCATCCCGGCGAACATCGTGGCCAGGTGCGCGGCACCGTCCACGATCGCCGCGTCCACGACCTGGCCCTTTCCGCTGGCGCGCGCGTCCAGCAGGGCGGCCAGGACGCCTATCACGAGGTAGGTCGAACCGCCGCCGAAGTCCCCCACCAGGTTGGCCGGGAAGTGCGGCCGCTCCGCGGACTGGCCCATCCCGTGCAGGATGCCGGCCAGCGCGATGTAGTTCAGGTCGTGACCGGCGACCGTGGCCAGCGGACCCTCCTGTCCCCAACCGGTCATCCGGGCGTAGACCAGCCTCGGGTTGCGGGCCAGGCACGCGTCCGGCCCGATGCCGAGCCGTTCGGCGGCGCCGGGCCGCATCCCCTCGATGAGCACGTCCGCGGACGCCACCAGGTCCAGCACCACCTCGGCGGCGTGGGGTGCCTTCAGGTCGATGGCCACGCTCGGCCGACCCCTGGCGAGCAGGTCCACGGCTCCGGTCCCGGCGACCATGGTGCCGCCCGGCCGCTCCAGCCGGATCACGTCCGCGCCCAGGTCGGCGAGGATGGTGGCGCCGTGCGGGGCCGGGCCGATCCCGGCGATCTCCACCACCCGGACGCCGCGCAGCGGTCCGGTGCCCTGGCCCAGTGCGTAGCTCATGCGGTGATTCTGGCACCGCGGTCAGTGGTGGCGGTGCACCACCGCGTGACCCCGGCCGCGGCCGATCATCCACCGGTTCACGGGCACGGTGACCACGAAGGCTACGGCCAGGGAGACGGCCAGGGAGCCCCAGAACAGCAGCTGGCCCAGGCCGGCGTCGATCGCGCCCGGCACCAGCACCATCACCGCGTTGTCCACGATCTCCATCACCAGGATGGAGACGGTGTCCGCAGCCAGCGCCACCTGGAAGGCCGCCCGCAGCGGCACGGCGGCCCGCAGCACGGCGGTCATGGTCAGCCCGTAGCCGAAGCCGAAGGCGAGCACCACCGCGAGCAGCACGCTCGGCCAGGTCGACCAGCCCCACCAGGTGGCCAGCACCATGCCCAGCACCTCGCCGATCGCACAACCGGTGAGGCAGTGCAGGGTTGCGGACACCGCGGTCCACCAGCTCGGGTCGGCCGGTACGGCGGCCGGCGCGCCGGCGTGCCCGGCGTGGGGTGCCGGGATGTGCATGTCATGGACCACGTCCTGAGTGGTACCCCCTAGGGGTACCCCGATTCAAGCGCTGGTCCGGACCACCATGCCCCATTGTCGGACGCTTGTCCGGCTCTGGGCGGTCGCCCGTCTGACAAGTCGAGACCGGTCAGGCGGATGCGCCTGATCCTAGGGCGTGCCCAGCGACTGAGACGCCTTCTCAGCTCGCGGCCACCGCCTTGTCCGCTGTGCCCTGGTACGTGCGGGCCATCAGCCGCACGAAGTGGTAAACGCCGTCCTCTTCCGGGGCCAGCGGGCCGGGCTGGAAGTGCGGCGAGGCCAGCCCGCGCTGCACGGACTCACACGCGCCCCAGTCCTGACGGTTGGTCAGGTCCCAGAAGTCGACGGCGTACGACGGGTCGAAGTCCTCGCCCTGCTGCCCGGCCGGCGGGAACGCCCACGAACACGTGATCCGGGTCCGGTCCACGGCCACCGGCACGAGCCGGTGGCTCATGACGTAGTCCGGGTGCAGGCTGACCAGCAGGTTGGGCAGCACCGCGGCGTACATCACCGTGCGGCGCTGCTTGGCGTCGAGCGTGGCGATGGTGGCCCCGTGGCTGTGCCCGTCCAGGGACATGGTCTCGGCGTCGGCGCGCAGGTCCATCCACCCGCCGACCCAGCTGCCCCCGGTCTCGACGTTCTCGCCGCTGTCGGGTGGGCTGACCCGGCACAGCTCGGGGTGGATGTTCGAGCAGTGGTAGCACTCCTGGTAGTTCTCGATGACCACCTTCCAGTTGGACGCGACCTCGTAGGTGTGGCTGACCACGGTCTCCAGGGTCTCCGCGGAGTACGGCGCGACGACGGGCTCGAGGTCGGCGAGGTGCTCGTCGAGGTCGCGCGCCCGCCGGGACGGGTCCACGAACAACCAGCCGTGCCAGTCGCGCGCGGGCATCGCGAACAACCCGTGGGCGTCGGGGTCGAAGCCCGGCACGCCCCGGAACCCCGGGGCGCCGAGCAGCTTGCCGTCCAGGTGGTAGGCCCAGCCGTGGTACGGGCAGACGACGGCGCGCTGCTGCGCGGTGCCCTCGCAGGGCAGCAGCTCGTGGCCGCGGTGCCGGCAGGCGTTCTCGAACGCGCGCAGCTCCCCGGCTTCGTCGCGGGACACGAGGACACTGGCGTGGCCGAGGTCGAAGGCCTTCAGCGAGCGCGGCTCGGGAACCTCGCTCGACCGGCCCAGGCAGACCCAGCCTCCGAACACGTGGGCCCGCTCCCACTCCAGCACCGCCGGATCCAGGTAGGCCGCCTTGGGGAGCATCCGGCTGGTGCCGAACGGCGCCAGCGACAGCGAGAGCTCGTCTGCGTCCAACGGCGCCGCAGACGGCACGGTCTGATTGAACATACAGTCAGGCTAGTCGGGTGGGTCTGCGCAGTAAAGAGAGAGCATCCCCCACCGGTCACGCCTCGCCGGCGAACACGTCGATGCTGCGGGCGTGCCGCTCACCGCGGGTGAAGTAGCGGTAGCAGCCGAACCCGAGCAGCACCACGAGCAACGAGGAGGCGAGCAGCACCGTGGCGAGCGCGTTCAGCGCAGGGGTGGGCGCGGCGCGCGCGGTGTTGTAGATCTTCACCGACACCGGCTCGGTGGAGGATCCGCCGGACAGGTAGCGGACGATCACGAAGTCGTCGATCACGTCGGCGAAGACAAGCACCGTGCTCGCGAAGATCGCCGGCAGCAGCATCTTCAGCAGCACCCGCCGCACCGCGCCGGCGGGTGAGGCGCCCAGGTCGATGGCCGCCTCCTCGTACTGCTTGCCGATCGTCAGCAGCCGGCTGCGCACGATCACCACCGGGTAGGACACCTGGTAGGTGACCAGGCCGACCACCTGCCCCGCGGTCCCGAGGTGCAGCGGGGTCTGCAGCACGGTGGCCACGAACAGCAGTGCGACCGCCAGCAGGATCTCCGGCAGCACGAAGGAGATCAGCACGACCGCGTTCGCACCGGCCGGGAGCCTGCCCCGCCACCGGTCCAGGCCGAGGGCCATCGCCACCCCGAGCGGGATCGTGACCACGGTGGCCAGCAGGCCCAGCCACAGGGTGTGCACGACGGCGGAGTGCAGGGTGGGGTCGTGCCACACCGAGCGCAGCGGGTCGCCGTAGTACCAGCGGGTGGAGAACCCCTGCCAGGCGGTGCGTGACTTGCCGGCGTTGAAGGAGAACAGCACCGCGACCAGCACCGGCAGCAGCGACCAGGCCACGTAGAGCAGGGTCACCCCCGCCAGGATCCACGGCTTGCGCCACGGGTCCCGGAGCCAGCCACCGACGCGCCCGGCCCGCGGCGTCGCGAGCGGCACCCGGCGGGCCACCGTCGTCATGACTGCACCTCCACCCCGGTCCTGCTGGCGCGGACGTAGACCACCATCGGGATGACCGACACCAGCAGGACGAGCATCACGAACGCCCCGGCCTGCCCGGTCTGCCCGGGCGTGAGCACCGAGTTGTTGATCAGGTTGCCCACCATCGAGGTGCTCGGGGAGGCGGACAGCAGGTCGTTGGTGTAGTAGTCGCCGAGCATCGGGAGTGTGGTCACGAGCAGGCTGACCACCACCGCCTGCCGGCTCATCGGCCAGGTGACTCGCCGGAACGTGTCGAACCGTCCGGCGCCGAGGTCCCGCGCGGCCTCCTGGACCGCACCCGGGATCCGGTCCAGGCCGGCGAACAGCGGCAGCACCATGTAGGGCACGTAGCCGTAGACCAGGCCGAGCACCACCGTCACGGGCCGCCCGTCCAGCCAGTCCACGCGTACGTCGAACAGACCCCCCAGGCTGAGCGCCCGGTTCACCAGCCCGTCGTTCTGCAGCAGGTTCACCCAGGCCAGCATCCGCATCATGTAGCTGATCCAGAACGGCGCGATCAGCAGGGTCAGCAGCAGCCCGCGGTACCGGCCGGCGAACCGGGCGGTGAAGTAGGCGACCGGGTAGGCCACGAGCAGACACAGCGCGCTGGCCACCACGACGTACACCGCAGTGCGCACCAGGGCGGGGCCGAAGAACCCGTCCGGGCCGACGATGTGCACCAGGACGTACTCGAACTGGCCGAGGTTCCACTGCACCGGGTTCCACACCGGCACCGGCTGGCGCAGGATCGGGTCCACCCCGCCGAACAGCACCGCCAGCACGACGTACATCGGCGCCACGAACAGCACCGCCAGCCACACCGTGCCCGGGAGGGCGAGCAGCGGCCAGAACACCCGTTGCCCGACTCGGGTGGTGCGGTCAGGCACCGGCCTTGAACTCCTGCCACACCTGGTGCCACGCCTGGTCCGCCGCCGGCGGCAGCTGCAGCAGCCGCTCCCCGACGTCGAAGTAGTGCGGCAGCACCGCGGTCGTCTTCAGGTTCTTCGGGACGAAACCGTCCTTGACCAGCTCGTCGGGGTTGATGTCGTTCTGCGGCGGCTGGTAGCCGATGTAGCCGAAGTTCTTCGAAGCCACCGACTTGTCGAGCATGTAGTTGATGAACACGTGGGCGGCCACCGGGTTGCTGCCCTGGCCCAGCACCACCATCAGGTCGTTGTCGACCTCTCCACGCCCGTCCGAGGGGAACCAGTAGCGGAGCACGTCCGCGGACTGGCCCTTGGGCAGGTAGTACTGCGCGTTCACAACGTCGCCGGACCACATCTGCGCCAGCCCGTACTGCCCCGCCGGCAGGTCGCTGTACATCGTGATCGTGACCTTCGGGTGGGTCTTGTGCAGCATGTCCATCATCTGGGTGCGCATCAGCTTGATGTCGGCGGGCTTGGTGCTGTTGATGTCGTGGATCCCGTTGCGCAGCAGGACCATGCTCATCATCGTGTGCCAGTCGTCGAGCACGGCGAGGTTGCCGGCGTACTGCGGGTCCCAGAACACGTCGTAGGGGTTGGCGCGCGCCGCGATGTCCTCCTTGACCATGTCGGTGCGCCAGCCGATCCCGGTGGTGTACACGGAGTAGGGCACGGTGTAGCGCCAGCCGAGGTCGTACCACGGGTTGTGGAACTGCGGCCAGACGTTGGCGATGTTGGGGATGTAGTCGTGGTTGAGCGGGCGCACCAGGTCCGCGCCGACCAGCTGGCTGATCGAGTCGTAGCTCGGGAAGTACAGGTCGAGGCCGAGCCCGCCGGAGGCGATCTTGGTCAACGCCTCGTCCTCGTCGTTGAACGTCGAGACGTTGACGTTCACGCCGTACTGGCTCTCGAAGTCCTTGATCACCTTCGGCCCGAGGTAGTCGGCGTAGTTGTAGACCCGAAGGGTGCTGCCCCTCTTGGGCTTCAGCCCTGACTTGATGGCCGGGAACTTCTTGCTCAGCGGCCACCGCACCGGGTCGCTGGGCGAGGGGATCTTCGGTGTCGCGGCGGCGTTCGACACGGTGCCGCTCGGGCTGCCCGACCCGCACGCGGCCAGCAGCTCGGCCAGGCCCGGAGCCGCGCCGGCGGCCAGCAGCGCCTTGAGGAACGACCGTCGGCGCATCGGTCGCGGGGACAGGCTACGCGGGCTGAACGGGTCCCGCTCCACAGGTGGCATCGCGGCTCCCTGGGTTGCTCCAGCGCATTGCTACCGGCGATCACGGTCGCATAGACTGAACAATCAGTCAATGGCTGGCCAGGCGCGCCGCCCAGGGCCGCCGAGGTGAGGAGCACCGTGACGAACACCGAAGCACGCGAAGCCGGCGCAACGGTCCTCGACGAGCTCATCGAAGCCGAGTCCGCGGCGTTCCTGGCGCGGCAGCCGCAGGGGCTGGAGCACGTACGCCGCGCGGCGGGCGCGCTGGCCGGTGGCGCGACGTCGAACTGGCAGATCGCCGAGCCGCAGCCGGTGTGGCTCAGCCACGGCAAGGGCTCGAAGGTCTACGACGTCGACGGCAACGAGTACGCCGACTTCCACGGCGGCTACGGCGTCTCCATCGCCGGCCACGGCCACCCGGCGATCGTCCGGGCGGTCGAACAACGGGTGCGGCGAGGCACCCACTTCGCGCAGCCGACCCCGGACGCCATCGAGGTCGCGGAGAACCTCGCCGTGCGGTTCGGGCTGCCCAAGTGGCGGTTCGCGAACTCGGGGACCGAGGCGACCATGGACGCCGTGCACCTGATGCGCGCGGCCACCGGCCGGGACCGGATCATCAAGGTGGAGGGCTGCTACCACGGTCATCACGACTCGGTGCAGGTGTCGGTGCTGCCGGACCTCGAAGAGGCCGGCCCCGCCGACCACCCGAACCCGGTGCCGGCGAACACCGGTATCCCGCGCGCGATCACCGACCTGGTGAGCGTGGTCGGGTTCAACGACCTGGCCGCGGTGGAGCGGGTGCTCTCCGAGCATGCCGGGGAGGTCTCCGGGATGATCCTGGAGCCGGTGATGATGAACGCCGGCATCATCCATCCCGAGCCCGGCTACCTCGCGGGGTTGCGTGACCTGCTGCACCGGCACGGCGCCCTGCTCGCCTTCGACGAGGTCAAGACCGGCCTGACCACCGGCCCGGGCGGGATCACCGCGCTCTCCGGGGTCACCCCGGACCTGCTGTGCCTGGCCAAGGCGATGGGCGGCGGGGTGTCCACCGCGGCGATCGGCGGCACCGCGGAGCTGATGGCACTCGTCGCCGACGGGCGCTACGAGCAGGTCGGAACGTTCAACGGGAACCCCCTTGCGATGGCCGCGGCCCGCGCCACGCTCACCGAGGTGCTGACTCCCGAGGCGTACACCCACCTCGAGCACCTGCGGCAGGCGATGGCCACCGGCATCGAGAAGGTGATCGCCGAGCACGGTCTGCCCTGGCACGTGGTGACCGCCGGCGCCAAGGGCTGCATCTGCTTCCGCGCCGAGCCGGTGCGCGGCTACCGCGACTTCTTGACCATCGACGACCGCTACGGGCACGCGCACTGGCTGGTGCAGCACAACGGCGGGGTGTTCCTGCCGCCATGGGGCAAGGTCGAGCAGTGGCTGGTCTCGGTGCAGCACACCGACGCCGACGTGGACCGGTTCATCGGCAACGTGGCCCGGCTGGCCGACCGGGTCGCCGGGGCGGGAGCCGGCAGCTGATGGCAGGCGCCGGTCGGCTCGCGCTCCGCGCGCTGGTCAAGCGGTTCGGTGACGCGGTGGCCGTTGACGGCCTGGACCTCGACATCGCCGCCGGGGAGTTCTTCTCCCTGCTCGGCGCCTCGGGATGCGGGAAGACCACCACGCTGCGGATGGTCGCCGGCTTCGAACGCCCCGACGAGGGCCGGATCCTGCTCGACGGCGCCGACCTCACCGACATCTCGCCGCACCGCCGGGCGGTGAACACCGTGTTCCAGTCCTACGCGCTGTTCCCGTTCCTCGACGTCCGGGACAACGTGGCCTTCGGGCTGAAGTACCACGACGTCGCCAGGCAGGAGCAGCGCCGACGGGTCGACCGGGCCCTCGCACTCGTGCAGATGGACGGGCTGGCCAACCGCAAGCCACACCAGCTGTCGGGCGGTCAGCAGCAGCGGGTCGCGCTGGCCCGCGCACTGGTGCTCGAACCCACCGTGCTGCTGCTGGACGAGCCGATGGGCGCGCTGGACGCCAAGCTGCGCAAGCAGCTGCAGATCGAGCTGCGCTCCCTGCAGCGCACGGTCGGCACCACCTTCGTCTACGTCACGCACGACCAGGAGGAGGCGCTGACCATGTCCGACCGGCTGGCCGTGCTCCGGGACGGCCGGCTGATGCAGGTGGGCGCCCCCAGCGAGGTCTACTCCAGGCCCGCCAACGCCTATGTGGCCGGGTTTCTCGGCACGGCGAACCTGTTCGAGACCGTGGTCACCGACGTCGCCGGGGACCTGGCGAGCTGCCGGGTCGGGGACCTCGACCTGCTGGTGCCGGCCGCCGAAGCGGGCCGGCGCGGCGCTGCGGTGAGCCTGGTCGTGCGTCCCGAGCGGATCACCCTGGAGCCGTCCACCCCGGACAGCACCGGCGAGACGCCCGTCGCCGACGGCGCTCCCCGAGGCGGCACAGCCGGCGGCGTGAACCGGCTGCCCGGCCGCATCGACCACGCAACGTTCCGGGGTGCCCAGACCCAGGTGCACCTCTCGATGGCCGGTTTCAGGCTCGTCGCCGACGTGGCCAACGTGCACGGCGAGCCACCGCCATGGCTGCGGGAGGGCGGCCAGGTGTGGGCCTGCATCTCCCCGAACGCCGTCCGGGTGCTGCCCGCGACCGGCCCCGACGAGCCCGACCCCACCGACATCGTGCCCGAGACGCGGCCCCTGGGTCGCGGTTGACCCACCGACATCAAGGTCGGCTCAGGAGCGGGAGCGGCGGCGCCCCGGCTTCCAGTCGAAGCCCAGCGAGGTGGCGGCGAAGCGCATCGCGATCCGGTAGGCGCGCTCGGGGTCCACCACCGGGTCCTCGAGCGCGACCTGGATGGACAGGCCGTCGAGCAGCGCGGTGAACGCGACCGCGAACTCGTCCACGTCGACCGTCTCGATCTCCTTGTTGTGGATGCCGTCGCGGACCACCTGGGCGACCATCGAGCGCCAGCGCTGGTCGAGCTCGACCCGGTCCTTCTTGACCTCGGGATGCCGGAACGCCTGCACCCACAGGTCGAACCACAGGCCCCACGCACCGGGGATCTCGTCCTTGGCCTGCGGCACGCAGGTCAGCTGCACCAGCGTCTCCAGCCGCCGGGTCAGTGACGGGGTGCTGGCCAGCAGCGCGTCCGCCACGGAGTAGAAGGACTGCTCGGAGAACCGCAGCGCCTCGGTGAGCAGGGTGTCCTTGGTGCCGAAGTAGTAGATGACCAGCGCGGGACTCGCGCCGATCCGCTTCGCGACATCGGAGATCCTGGTCTCGCTGAAGCCGCGCTCGGCGATCAGCTCGGCTGCCGCCTCGAGCATCTGGTCGCGTCGCTTGTCGGCGACGACCTCCGCATCGGCCTTGATCGCCATCTGTCGTCCTGGGGTCCTCACGAGGTGGTGCGGGCGCGGTTCCTGGTCTTGCCGCGCAGACTAACACGCTCATAGACTGAACAGTCAGTCAGCCTGCCGGAGGCGGTGGAACATGTCCCACGACTACGACGCGATCGTGGTGGGCGGCGGCCACAACGGCCTCGTCGCCGCGGCGTACCTCGGCCGGGCCGGCCTGCGCACGCTCGTGCTGGAGGCGCGCCCGAAGACCGGCGGCGCGGCGACCACCGAGCAACCGTGGCCGGACCGTCCCGAGGTGTCGGTGACCCGGCTCTCCTACGTCATGAGCCTGATGCCGCCCACGATCCTGCACGACCTTTCCTTGGAGCGGCACGGCTACAAGGTGCACCCGATGGGGCCGTACTACCAGGCGTTCCCGGAAGGCGGCTCGTTGACGATCTACGAGGACGACGAGGCCCGGACCCGGGAGGAGATCGGGCGCTGGTCCAAGCACGACGCCCGCGCCTGGGTGGACTGGAACGAGTGGCTGGGGTCGCTGGCGGACGTGCTGGCGCCGATGCTGCTCACCGTGCCGCCGGCGCTCGGGTCGCACGACCCCGCCGAGCTCGCCGCACTGGCCCGGCTGGTCTGGCGCCACCGGGGCGTGGACGCCCGCACCATCGCGGAGATCACCCGGCTGATGACCATGAGCATCGCCGACCTGCTCGACGACTGGTTCGACTCCGACGAGGTCAAGGGCGCAATGGCGGTGAACGGGGTGATCGGCACCTGGGCCGGGCCGTACGAACCCGGGACCGCCTACGTGATGGCGCACCACTCGATCGGCGACGTCGGCGACGGCCGGGTGGGCAGCTGGGGCTTCCCCGAAGGCGGCATGGGCGCGGTGTCCACGGCGATCCGCCGCGCCGCGGAGTCCTTCGGGGTGGAGGTCCGCACCGACGCGCCGGTGGACCGGCTGCTGGTCCGTGAGGGGAGGGTGCTGGGCGCCGTGCTCCGGGACGGGGCGGAGCTGCGCGCGCCTGTGGTGGTCACAAGCCTGCACCCGCGCACGGCGTTCCTCGACCACGTCGGTGAGGCGGAGCTGCCGGACGACTTCGTGCGCGACATCCGGCGCTGGAAGACCCGCAGCGGCGTGGTGAAGATCAACCTCGCGCTCTCCGAGCTGCCCGACTTCACCGCGAACCCGAGCTCGGCCTCCACCGAGCACCTGACCGGGTCGGTGGAGATGGCACCGACCATGGCGTTCATCGAGCGGGCCTTCGTCGACGCCCGGGAGGGTCGGCCGGCGGCGGCGCCGTTCAGCGACGGGGTCATCCCCACCACCTTGGACAAGACCCTGAACCCCGACGGCACGCACACTTTCTCGCTGTTCACCCAGTGGGTGCCCGAAGACTGGCACCTCGCGCCGCACCAGGCCGAGCTGGACGCCTACACCGACCGGATGATCGACCTGTACGACGCGGTGGCCCCCAACTTCAAGGCCGCCATCATCGCCCGCGACGTGGTCGGCCCGCACCAGATGGAGACCGAGTACGGCCTCGTCGGCGGGAACATCTTCCACGGCGAGCTGTCGCTGGAGCAGCTGTTCCACATGCGCCCGGCACCCGGGTACGCCGACTACCGCACCCCGATCGCCGGGCTGTACTACGCCAGCTCCGCCACCCACGCCGGCGGCGGGGTGTGCGGCATTCCCGGCATGCAGGCGGCCCGGGCGGCGCTGCACGACGCCCGGACCTCCCGCTGGTCGCCCCGGACATGGCTGGCCGCGCGGAAGGGCTGAGCCCGGGCCCCGCGGCGGCCGCCCGGATGGCGCCGGACGGGCCGCGGCTGGCCCGGATGCTGGAGGCGCGGTCGGTGGCCGTAGTGGGTGCCAGCGAGCGGCCCGACTCCTTCGGGCTGCGACTCACCACCGAGGTGCTGCGCAGCCCGGCCCGCCCTCGCGTGCACCTGGTGCACCCGCGGCACCGCGAGGTGCTCGGGCACCGCTGCGCGCCCTCGCTGGCGGAGCTGCCGGAGCCGGTGGACCTGGTGCTGCTCGGGGTGCCGGACCGGGCACTGCCCGGGCAGCTGGCGCTGGCCGCCGCACGCGACGACGCCGGTGCGGTGGTGTTCGGCAGCGCGCACGGGCTCGGCCCGGAGCTGGTCGCGGCCGCCGGACCGATGGCGCTGTGCGGGGCCGGGTGCATGGGCTTCGTCAACGCGGCCCGTGGGATCCGCGCCATCGGGTACCTGGAGCGGGAGACGCTCCCGGGCGGTCCGATCGCGATGGTGACCCACTCCGGGTCGGTGTTCTCCGCCCTGCTGCGCACTCACCGCCGGCTGGAGTACTCGCTCATCGTCTCCTCCGGGCAGGAGCTGGTGACCACCACCGCGGACTACCTGGCCTACGCGCTCGACGGGCCCGAGACCCGGGTGGTCGGGCTGTTCGTGGAGACCATGCGCGACGTCCCGCTGCTGCGCGAGTGTCTGTCCCGCGCGGCCGCCCGGGACATCCCGGTGGTGGCCCTGACCGTCGGGGGCTCGCCGGCGGGCCGGGCGCTGGTCGATGCGCACTCCGGCGCGCTGGCCGGCGACGACGCGGCCTGGGAGGCGATGTTCGCGGCCTACGGCGTGCACCGGGTGGCCGACCTCGACGAGATGGCCGATACCTTGGAGACGTTCGCGATCGGGCGGCGGCTGCGCGGAGCGGCGCCCCGCACCCTGGCCACGGTGCACGACTCCGGTGCCGAGCGGGTGCTGGTGGCCGACACCGCGGGCCGGCTCGGCGTGGAGCTGGCGGAGCTGACCGCCGGCACCCAGCAGAAGCTGGCCGACCTGCTCGACGAGGGGCTGCTGCCGACCAACCCCCTGGACGTGTGGAGCACCGGCGCGGAGACCGAGCAGCTGTTCACCGACTGCCTCTCCGCGCTCGCGGACGACCCCGCGGTCGGGGTGGTCGCGCTCGCAGTGGACCTGGTGCCCGAGTACGACGGTGACGACTCGTTCCCGCGGGCGGCGCAGGCGCTGCTGCACCGCACCGACAAGCCGGTCGTGGTGCTGGCCAACCTGGCCGCCGCGGTCGACCAGGAGGCGGCCAGCCGGCTGCGTGCCCAAGGCGTCCCGGTGCTGGAGGGCACCGGCACCGGCCTGCTCGCCCTCGCGCACCTGATGGCCCGACGTCCGGTGCCGCCCGCCGCGGTCGCGGTCGACGAGGGCCGCCGGGGGCGCTGGCGAGCGCGGCTGGCGGCCGGCCCCCTCGGACCGGCCGAGGCGATGTCGCTGCTCGCCGACTACGGCATCGCCACCGCCGCGACCCGGGAGGCGGCCTCCCGCGAGGAGGCGGTGGCGGCCGCCGAATCGGTGGGCTACCCCGTCGTACTCAAGACCGCGGACGCGGCGGTGTCGCACAAGTCCGACGCCGGCGGGGTGCGCCTCGCCCTCCGGGACCCCGCCTCGGTGGCGGCGGCCCACGCCGACCTCACCGCCCGGCTCGGGCCACGGGTGAGCGTGCAGCACCAGCAGGCCGGCGGCGTGGAGGTCGCCCTCGGTGTGGTCCGGGACCCGCTCGTGGGGCCGCTGGTGCTGGTGGCGGCCGGCGGCACCCTGGTCGAGCTGGTCGCCGCCCGGGCCGTCGCACTGCCGCCGGTGAGCGCACCGCGTGCCCGGGGCATGCTCGCCGGGCTGGTAGTGGGCCGGCTGCTGGACGGTGTGCGCGGCTCCCCGCCCGCCGACCGGGAGGCCGTGGTGTCGGCCGTGTGCGCGGTCTCCCAGCTCGCCGTGGAGCTCGGCGACGCCCTGGAGGCGCTGGACGTGAACCCGCTCATCGCCACCCCCGCCGGCGCCGTCGCGGTGGACGCCTTGGTCGTTCCCCGCAAGGGACGACTGACGGCGCGCCGGGAACCGGTATGCGCCGGATCAGCGGTCCGTCGACTCCGGGAAGGGCAGCGCGATCGGGTCGGCGGACAGCCTGCTGCGCCCGTGCTCGTCGAAGCGGTCCAGCCCGAGGTCGGTGGTGTCCACCACGTCCGTGCTGCCGGTCAGCGCCAGGTCGGCAGCCGCCCGGGCCACGCCGGGGCCCCACATCATGCCGTGCCCGCCGGCGGCGGCGAGCACGCTGCCGTGCAGCGGCCCGTCCGCGGTCAGCGCGGGCCCGAGGATCGCCAGGTGGTCGGGGGTGAAGTCGATGGTCGCGGCCCACACCTTGCGCAGGCCGAGCTGCGCGGTGACGGGCACCAGCCGGGCCATCCGGTCGCGCATCTTCTCGTAGTAGGCCCAGTCGAAGTCGCGGGCCTCACCTGGCTGCTCGTCCGGGTTGCTCATCCCCCACAGCACCCCGCCCTCCTCCGGTCGCCAGTAGATCCCGGAGGCCACGTCGAACACCATCGGCAGCCGGTCCGCGGCCAGGTCGGGGTGCGGCGCGGTGACCACCACCTGGTGACGGGCTCCGCCGGCCGGCACCCGGACGCCGGCCGCACGACCTACCGCGGCGAGTGTCGGCCCGCCGGTCAGCACCACGCGCTCGGTGGCCACCTCGCCGGCGGTGGTCCGCACACCGGCCACGGCCCCGGAGCGGACGACCAGGCCGGTGAACGCGACTCGCTCGGCCACCTGCACGCCGGCGGTGAACAGCGCAGCGGTGTAGGCGAGCACGTTCCGCGGCGGGTCGATGTAGCCGTCCCCGGGCGAGTACGACGCGCCGAGGGTCCAGCCCGGCGCCATCGCCGGGTTCAGCTGGTCGAAGTCGTCGGGCGCCACCCAGCGCACGTCGACGCCGAGCCGCTGCTGCATGGCGATCCGCTCGCGGGCGGCCGTCACCTCGGTGTCGGTGAAGCACGGCATCGAGTAGCCCTGGGCCACGAACCCGGAGTCGATGCCGAGCAGCTCGGCCTGGCCGGCGTAGAAGTCCCGGCTGAACAGCCCGAGCCGCACCGCGGGCTCGGTGCCGCCCTGGGCGCGCACCATGCCGGCCGCCCGGGAGCTGGCGCCCTTGCCGAGGGTGCCCGCCTCCACCAGGAGTACGTCGGACAGCCCGGCACGGCGCAGGAACCACGCGCACCAGGCGCCGATCGTGCCACCCCCGACCACCACTGCGTCCGCGGTCCGCGGGACGTGCGCGCTGCTGGTCACGTCTCCAAACGCTGTCATAGACTGAACAGTCAGTCAAGACTGTTGCGGGAGCCGCCATGTACGCCCTGTCGTCAGCCGACCTCGCCCTGCAGGCGAAGGCCCGCGCCTTCGCCGACGAGCTGATCCCGCACGAGCGCACCGCCGAGGAGCACGGCGGGGCGCTGCCGGAGCCGCTGGCGAAGGCGCATCACGAGCGGGCCCTCGGGCTCGGCCTCTACGCCACCAACTTGCCGGCCACCGTCGGCGGGCAGGGTTGCACGGCCCTGCAGCAGGTGCTCGTCCAGGAGCAGGCCGGCCGGGTCACGAACGCGCTCGGCTGGTGCATGCACACGCCCCCGTCCTGGTGGCCGGAGGTCGCCAACGACCTGCAGCGCGACCGCTGGCTGCTGCCGACGGCCCGCGGGGAGATGGCCGAGTGCTACGCGATCACCGAGGAGCACGCCGGCTCCGACGTGTCCGCGATCCGGGCCACCGCGCGGCGGGACGGAGACGACTACGTGCTCGACGGGGTCAAGTGGCACGTCACGTCCTACAACGAGGCGTCCTACGCGTTCTTCCAGGCGGTGCTCACCGACGGCCCCCACCAGGGCGAGCAGGCGCTGTTCGTGGTGGACCTGCCCAGTCCCGGGGTCCGGGTGGTCCGCACCCCGTCGTACTCCCACACCATCGGGCACCACCACCCGGTCGTGGCGTTCGAGGGCGTCAGAGTGCCGGCCGGCCACCTGGTGGGCAGCGAGGCGGACGGGATGACGTTCGTCTACGAGTGGTTCCGGTTCGAGCGGCTGATGGTGGCCGCCCGCTGCCTCGGCGCCTCCGAGCGGCTGGTCGAGGAGGCCACCGCCTTCGCCAAGCAGCGGGTGGTACAGGGCCGGCCGCTGATCGAGCGGCAGCTGGTGGCCGCGATGCTGGGCGACAGCGCGACCGAGCTGTTCGCCGCACGCGCGATGACCTACGAGACCGCGCGCTCCATCGACGAGGGGATGGACAAGAAGCTGCTGCACGGCCGATGCTCGATGGTCAAGCTGTACGCCTCGGAGACGGCCAACCGGGTGGCCGACCGGGCCGTGCAGATCTTTGGGGGGCGCGGCTACATGCGCGAGAACGTCGCCGAACGGTTCTTCCGGGAGCTGCGCGTGGAGCGGATCTGGGAGGGTGCCAGTGAGCTGCAGCGGCTCATCGTCGCCGACCAGCTGGGCAAGCGCGGGCTCGCCGCCCTGGTCTGAGACGTGTTGCCAAGTCCGCAATCGCGGGTATAGCGCAACTATGCGTGTCTCCCGACCAATGCGTGTCCTGACCCTCGGCGTCGCCGCGGTGGCGTTGCTCGCCGGCTGCTCGACCGGCGGGGGCGGCGGAGGCGGCGGGCAGGCCGGTGCGGCGGGCGGCTCGTCGGGCGGCTCGTCGGGCGGCTCGACCGGCAGCTCGGCCGCCTCGGGGCAGCGGTCGACCGGGCGCATCACCCGGGCCACCCCGGCGGCCAAGCCGGTGTGCCACGGCAGGTCGGTGCCCGACGTGGTGAGCAAGGTGGAACCCAGCGTGGTGACCGTGCAGACCCGGAACGGCCTGGGCAGCGGCATCGTCTACACCAAGCACGTCATCATCACCGACCAGCACGTCGTCGCCGTCCAGGAGGGCCGGCCGCAGACTTTCCGCACCGTGAAGGTCGCGCTGGCCGACGGCTCCACGGTCGCCGGCCGGGTGATCGGCAGCGACCTGCTCACCGACCTGGCCGTGGTCAAGGTGCAGCGCACCCTGCCGCCGCTGACGTTCCGCAAGAGCCTGCCCCGGCCCGGGGAGACCGTGCTGGCGATGGGCAGCCCGCTCGGGTTCACCAGCAGCGTCACCGAGGGCATCGTGTCCGCGCTGGGGCGGGACCTGCCGGCCGGGCAGTCCAACTCGGTGCCGCTCGTCGACCTGATCCAGACCGACGCGCCGATCTCGCCGGGCAACTCCGGCGGCGCGCTGCTGGACACCTGTGGCCACGTGGTCGGCGTGAACGAGGCCTACATCCCGCCGCAGTCCGGCGCGGTGTCCCTCGGCTTCGCCACCCCGTCGGTGATCGCCGTCCCGATCGCCGACCAGCTGATCGCGCACGGCCATGCGCAGCACCCCTACCTCGGCGTGCGGGTCACCGACCTCACCCCGCAGATCGCGCAGTCGCTCGGCACCAAGGCGACGTACGGCGCCGTGGTGGTCGGCGTGGTCAACGGCGGGCCGGCCGCCAAGGCCGGCGTCGAGCAGGGCGACGTGATCATCGCGCTGGCGGGCCACAAGGTGACCGACTACGCGGCCCTGCTCGGGCGGCTGCGGCTGCTCGAGCCGGGGAGCACCGTGAAGGTCACCGTGGACCGCAACGGCAGCACCCACACCCTGCAGGTGGCGATCGGCTCACGGACCGGCTGAGCCACCGGTCACGCGGGCGGCAGGGGACCACCGGCCGGGCGCGACCGCCCGGGCTGCGCCGCCACCATGGCGGCGAACCAGAGGTAGGAGTCCTTCGGGGTGCGCGCCAACGTGGTGTAGTCGACGTGCACCAGCCCGAAGCGCTTGCTGAACCCCTCGGCCCACTCCCAGTTGTCGATCAGCGACCAGGTGTAGTAGCCGCGCACGTCGGCGCCCTGGTCGATCGCGTCCGCGACCGCCCGCAGGTGAGCGTCCAGGTACGTGACCCGGTCCGGGTCGTGCACCGTGCCCTCGGCGTCCGGGGCGTCGTCGTAGGCGCAGCCGTTCTCGGTGACGTAGAGCGGGGGCAGCGCCGCACCGTACCTCTCGCCCAGCGAGACCAGCATCTCCCGCAGCCCGTCGGGGACCACCGGCCAGCCGAAGTCGGTGCGCGGGTAGCCGTCCACGGCCACCAGCGCGAACGGCATCTGCTCGGGCAGCGGGATGCCCTCGGGGACCTCGGTGCTGGTGGCGGTGGTCGAGTCGGCCACCCGGGTGGGGTTGTAATAGTTGACCCCGTAGAAGTCGAGCGGCGCGGCGATGGCGGGCAGGTCCTCGGCGACCGTGGCCGGCATCAGCTCGGCGAACCCCTCCGGGTAGCGGCCGAGCAGCAGCGGGTCGGCGAACAGCCGGTTCCACAGGGTGTCGTAGAGGTCGGCGGCCTGCTTGTCGGCCTCGGAGTCGGTGGCCGGCCACACCGGGGTGTGGTTCTGCGCGGTGCCGACCGCCGTGGCGCCGGTGGTGCGCAGCGCCGCCGCCGCCCGGCCGTGGCCGAGCAGCAGGTGGTGGGCCACCGGCAGCGCGTCGAACAGCAGCCGCTCCCCCGGGGCGTGCTGACCGACGGCGTGGCCGAGCATGGTGACCACGTTCGGCTCGTTGACCGGGATCCACTGCCCGACCCGGTCGGCGAGCTTGAGCCCGACCAGGGTGGCGTACTCGGCGAACCTCTCAACCGTGTCCCGGTTCAGCCAGCCGCCGGCGTCCTGCAGCGGCTGGGGCAGGTCCCAGTGGTAGAGGGTGGCCATCGGCGTGATGCCCCGCTCGAGCAGCGCGTCCACGAGCCGGTCGTAGAACGCGAGCCCCTTCGGGTTCGCCCGGCCGCTGCCCTCGGGCTGCACCCGTGGCCAGGCGATCGAGAACCGGTAGCCGTCCAGCCCGAGCCCGGCCATCAGGTCCACGTCCTCCCGGTAGCGGTGGTAGTGGTCGCAGGCCACCGCCCCGGTGCTGCCGTCCACGATCCGGCCCGGCTGCGCGCTGAAGGTGTCCCAGATGCTGCGGCCCCGGCCGTCCTCGCCGGCCGCCCCCTCGATCTGGTAGGCCGCCGTGCTCACCCCGAACGCGAACCCCTCGGGCAGGACCGGAAACTGCTCAGTTGCCATGTCCCCACCCTTGCAGGTCACCCCGATGCGGGTGCACCAGCCGCGGCGCGGGGATCAGGCTGCGAGACCATGTCGGCATGCGGGTGGAAGTACGACGGGCCGCCGACCGGTTCGAGACCAGGACGGACGGGATCTGTTCCCGGCACAGCTTCTCGTTCGGGCGGCACTACGACCCGGGCAACGTCGGGCACGGTCAGCTGCTGGTGCACAACGACGACCTGCTCGCCCCGGGAGCCGGCTACGACACCCACCGGCACCAGGGCCCCGAGATCCTCACCTGGGTGCTCGCCGGCCGGCTGGCGCACCAGGACTCGACCGGCCGCCTCACCGTGAGCGGTCCCGGGGTGGTGCAGCGGACCAGCGCCGGCAGCGGGATCACGCACTCCGAGCGCAACGCCTCCGACGAGGAGCCGGTGCGGTTCGTGCAGGTACACGTCCGGCCGGAGCAGCCGGACGCCGACCCGTCGTACGAGCAGAGCCCGGTGGAGCTGCCACCGGGCACCCTGGTGACCGTGGCGTCCGGGCGGCCGGACCGGCCGGGTGCGGTCACGCTGGGCAACACGCACGCGGTGCTGCACGTGGCCCGGCTGGCCGCCGAGGACGCGGTTCCGCTGCCGGCGGCGGCCCACCTCCACGTGTTCGTGGCCACCGGAGCGGCAGAGCTGGAGGGCGCCGGGCGGCTGGAGGAGGGGGACGCAGCGCGGCTCACCGACGCCGGCTCGCAGCGGCTGACCGGGGCCGCGCCGGGCACCGAGGTGCTGGTCTGGGAGATGGACGAAGGGTCCCGCTGAGCTCAGCCGGCCGCGCGCGCCGACGGCGCGACGTAGCGCTGCGCGTTGGCCCGTTCGTCGGCCGGCGGGTCCCCGAGGTAGACCACCACCCGGCACCCGGGGTCGCCGACCGCGATGCGTTCCTCGAGCATCACCGAAGCCCCGTTCGCGCTGTTGCGGGCCGCGATGCCCCCGAAGACGCTGGAGGTCATCTGGCACAACGACGGTGCGCGCCGCACCAAGTCGCCGAAGGGGCACCGGGTGTTGCCGAGCACGATCTGCCGCTCGTTCGCCTCGATGACGTAGAAGCCGCCGTCGATGGCGTGCTTGAGGCGGACGTAGCAGTCGGCCATCTGCTCCGGGGTCATCCGGCCCACCACGTCCACGGCGTCCCGGTACTCCTGCTCCATCTGGCCACCGACGTCGGTGCCGACCTGGGCGACCGCTGCGTCCGCGGCGTCCGGTCCGTGCTGCAGCTCGAGCACCTGCGCCAGCTGGACGACCAGGGCGCGCAGGAACGTCTCCCGTCCGAACGCGCCCTCCGGGCGGGCCTCGTCAAGGCCGGGCAGGGCGCCGACCGTCTGGCGGGGAGGGTCCTGGTCGCCCACCGGCGGCCGGGTCACCGGCAGCGTGACGGTCACGCTCGTGCCGGCCTGGGCGCGGGCGTGCGCCTCCAGGCGGGTCGCGAGGTGGCTGACGATGAGCAGGCCGCGGCCGGACTCGGCCGTCGGGGGCGGCGGATCCAGCTGCCCGGTGTCGAAGCCCGGGCCGAGGTCGCGCACGGTCAGGTCCGGGTTCGGGCCCCGCCAGCTGAGCGAGATCCAGACCGGCCCCCCGGCGTGCCGGACCGCGTTGCCGACCACCTCGGCGAACACCAGCTCGGCCTCGTCGACGTCTCCGCCTTCCCGGCCGTGGCGTTCCAGGTAGGACCTGAAGTCGTGGCGGAGATGCCGGAACGCCTCGTGCGTCTCACTGCCCAGATACCAGTCCATACGGGGCATTGTTCACGACCGAGGGTTCACGCCAGTCGCCGGGCGACGCGTGCCGCATCCTAGTGCCAGGCGGCGCGCACCTGGTCGGCGACCCGGACTGCCTGCTGCCGGCCGGCGCGGGCGGCCTGCGACCGGTGCCGCGGGTCGAGCATGTTCTTGCTCAGCGCGTGCGTGGAGTCCGCGTTCGGGGTGACCACGCTGGAGGCCACCCCGCCGCCGAGCCGGGCGATCTGCGCGTCGATCCGCATGTCCTTGCCGAACGCCGCGGTCAGCGGCGCGAACACCACCACGTGCGAGGCACCCTTCGCCAGGTCGGCGTTCACCGGGGAGCGCAGCCCGCCATCGAGGTAGAGGTGCCCGTCCATCGCCACCGGCGGCCACACCAGGGGTACGGCGCAGCTGGCGGCGACCGCGCGCACCAGGTCGATCCCGGATGTCTTGTCGAAGACGACCGGCTCCCCGGAGCCGGCATCCACTGCCGTGATCAGCAGCCGACGGTCCGGCCACTGCCGGTCACCGAGCCCGGAGCGGAACACCTCGAGCCGCTCGGCCTCGCCGCCGGTGGAGGCGCGCACCGCCGCCCGGCCGAGCCTTCGCAGCTTCGTCGACAGGCTCCCGGGCGCGAGGTAGGCGAGGGCATAGCGGAAGATGATCCCGGCCCCCAGCTTGGCGATCTCCTCCCCGGTGGGGTCGACGAACTGCGAGGCGTACATCTCCTCGAGGCTCTCCCCGCAGGCCACCAGGGTGCCGACCACCGAGCCGGCCGAGGTCCCCACGAGGGTCTCCGCGGAGGTCAGATCCAGGCCGTGCTCGGCCAGGCCGTACAGCAGCCCGATCTCCCAGGCGATCCCGGTGACTCCTCCCCCTCCGAGCACCAGGGCGGTTCCGGAGCTTTCCATGGTTCAAAAGTAGGTGAACGTCGCTCAGCGTCCCGCCGCGCCCCCGGCCGGCGGCTGCCGCAGCTCGGGGAACTGGTCGTCGCGCCACTCGGTGGCCGGGGCTTGGGCGACGAGGTCCTGCTCGCGGGCGCGCAGCTCGACGCGGCGGATCTTGCCCGAGATCGTCTTGGGCAGCTCGTAGAACTCCAGCCGGCGGATCCGCTGGTAGGAGGCCAGGTGCTCGCGGGCGTAGCGCAGGATCTCGAAGGCGGTCTCCCGGTTCGGCGCGTGGCCGGGGGCGAGTGCGACGTACGCCTTGGGAACGGCGAGCCGCAGCTCGTCGGGCGCCGGCACCACCGCGGCCTCGGCGACCGCCGGGTGCTCGATGAGCACCGACTCCAGCTCGAACGGGCTGATCTTGTAGTCGGAGGCCTTGAACACGTCGTCGGTGCGACCGATGTAGGTGATGTACCCGTCCGCGTCCACGCTGGCCACGTCACCGGTGTGGTAGAAGCCGCCGGCCATCGCCTCGGAGTTGCGCGCGTCGTCACCCTGGTAGCCGGTCATCAGCGGCAGCGGGCGCTTCGCCAGGTCCAGACAGATCTCACCCTCGCCCGGACCCTCGACCGGCTGGCCGCTGACCGGGTCGACGAGCACCACCGGCACCCCGGGCAGCGGCCGGCCCATCGAGCCGGGCTTGACCTGGGAGCCGACGGTGTTACCGACCTGGGCGGTGGTCTCGGTCTGTCCGTAGCCGTCGCGGATGGTCTTCCCCCAGGCCGCCTGGACCTGGCCGATCACCTCCGGGTTCAGCGGCTCCCCGGCCGAGACCAGCTCCCGCAGCGTGCCGGGACCGCCGGACAGGTCGGCCTTGATGAGCATCCGCCACACCGTGGGCGGGGCGCAGAACGAGGTCACCCCGTGCTCCCGGAGCAGGCCGAGCAGTGCCCAGGGCTCGAAGCGCGCGTAGTTGTAGACGCACACGGTCGCCTCGGCGATCCACGGGGCGAAGAAGCAGGACCAGGCGTGCTTGGCCCAGCCGGGCGAGGAGATGTTCAGGTGCACGTCACCGGGCTCGAGGCCCAGCCAGTACATCGTGCTCAGGTGGCCGACCGGGTAGGAGGCCTGGGTGTGCTCCACGAGCTTCGGCCGGCTGGTGGTGCCGGAGGTGAAGTACAGCAGCAGCCGGTCGTCCGGGCCGGTGCCCGGGTGCTCGACCGGGGTCGGCTCCGCGTCGTACGCCGCGCGGAGGTCGGCCCAGCCGGCGCCGGCCGGTCCCACCGAGATCGTGTGGTAGTCGCCAGGCACCTCGGCGAGCTTGCCGGTGTCCGCGGGGTTGCAGATCACCGCCTTGGCGCCGCCGCGCTCGATCCGGTCCACCAGGTCGCCGGGCCCGACGGCGGTGGTGGTGGGCATGATCACCGCGCCCAGCTTCGTGATCGCGAGCATGGTCTCCCACAGCTCGATCTGGTTTCCGAGCATCACGATCACCGCGTCGCCGCGGCCGATGCCCTGCTCGCGCAGCCAGCAGGCGACCTGGTTGGAGCGGCGGGACACCTCGTCGAAGGTGAGCCGCTGCGTGCTGCCGTCCTCCTCGATCACGACCAGCCCGGGCCGGTCGTTGCCGCGGGCGAACGCGTCGAACCAGTCGTGCGCCCAGTTGAACCGGTCGCCGAGGTCCGGCCAACCGAACTCGGCCACCGCCCGGTCATGGTTGCCACGCAGCGCCAGCAGCTGGTCGCGGGCGGCGCGGTAGGCGTCGGTGGCGTGAGTGGCGTCGGGGTTGGTGGCGGTCATCCCGGGCTCCTGTCGTCGGCTGTTTACCAGGGCACCATGGTGTTGTACCGCTCCGGGGAGGGGCGGGGCCGGCGCTCAGCGCAGCGCGACGGTGAGCAGGAACGCCGAGTCGGCGTGCGCCTCCACCGAGTGCCGCTGGTGCGGCACCACGACCAGCTGCCCGGGGTAGATCGGCCACTCCCGGTCACCGGCCTTCAACGTGACCTTGCCGGCCAGCACCTGCAACGTCGCCCCGGACGGCGAGTCGTGCTCGTGCATCTGGGTGCCCTGCGACAGCGCGACGACGACCGCGCGCATCACCGAACCGGACATCACCGTCTTGGCGGTGCGCCCCGAGTGGTGGTTGGGCAGGTCGGCGATCAGCGACGCGGCGAGCTCGCTGAGCACCACCATCTCCGACGACGTGTGGTTGCGCTCGTGCACCTGGCTCATGGGGCCAGTCAACCATGTCTGGCAACCAGGACAGGCGAAACCAGTCGCGCAAACCATCCGGCAGACCAGTCGGGCAGACCAGTCGGTTCAGTCGCCGACCACCTCCTGCTCGCGTGCCGGGTGGCCGGCGACCAGCTCGGTGTCCCCGTCGACCACGCCGTACTCCTGCGCGCCGCCGGGAGAGCCGATCGGCTCGACGTGACCCGGCAGCGGTTCGGCGAAGAACCGGGCGTTGTCGTCCTTGTACGGCTCGAGGTCGCCCGGCAGGTCGTCCTCGTAGTAGATCGCCTCGACGGGGCAGACGGGTTCGCAGGCGCCACAGTCGACGCACTCGTCGGGATGGATGTACAGCGCGCGGCCGCCCTCGTAGATGCAGTCCACCGGGCACTCGTCGACGCAGGCCCGGTCCTTGACGTCGATGCAGGGCTCTCCGATCACGTAAGTCATCGGTCTCCTCCTCTTCCATTCTCACAAGAAATTTATAAAAATGGATCAAGGAACCGCAAGGAGGCGCGACATGAGCCAGCACACGAACCAGGGAGGCATCCGCCCGGTCAGCGAGGAGGACACGCTCGGCGCGGCACGCACGCTGCGGCTCTACGGAGACTTCAACTGCCCCTGGAGCTACCTCGCCGAGAGGCGCGCCCGGCTGCTCGCCGACCAGGGGGTCGAGGTGGACTGGCGGGCGGTGGAGCACGAGCGGCGCCGTCCTCGCCGCTACGGCGACACGCGCTTCGCGTGCCTGCGCGAGGAGATGGACCGCGTCGAGCGCTCCCTGCTCCCCGGGGAGCGCTACCCCTACTCGCTCACCGGGTTCGTGCCGTACACCACCGCGGCCGTGTCCGGCTACGCCGAGGCGTACGGCGCCGGGGTGGCGGGCCGGGTGCACGGCCTGTTGTTCGAGGCCTTCTGGGTGCACGGTGTCGACATCGGCAACCCCCGACTGGTGCGCACCCTGCTCGTCGACGCGATCCGCAGCGGCGACTCGGACAGCGGCTGTCTGCGGGACTGGGGCTACGCGGTCGACGTCACCGGCGGCCCGGTGACCACCACGGCGTGGCGGCTGGCCCGGCGGTGGCGCCAGGAGTGGCAGGAGACCGGGAAGGAGACCGTGCCGGTGCTGTACGTCGACGAGCAGCACCTGTTCTTCGGCGAGGATGCCGTCGCTCGGCTGGGCGACGAGCTGGCGGCTCGTGGGCTGGACCCCGCTCGGGAGCCGGCCCGTCGCGCCCCGACGCGGCGCCGGCCGGATCCCCCGGACCTCTCCTGGGTCTCCCAGTACGGCTACCGCGGACTGCGCCAGTTCCAGCAGCTGCACGCGGCTCCCCACCAGGGGGCCTGAGCCGGCCGGAAAGCCAGGATTTCGGACGAGCAGGGACGAACCGTGCCACGATGACCCCGATGGCAGACCACCCGAGACAACCCAGGCCGCTGGCCCGGGACGACCCGGCGCGCGGTTTGGGACCCACCCGTTTCCAGGTGCTCAGCCTGCTGCGAGACGTCGGCGAGTCGATCACCGCGGCGGACGCCGCCCGGCGGCTCGGACTGCACCCGAACACGGTCCGCTTCCACCTCGACACCCTGCTCGAGTCCGGCCTGGTGACCCGCGAGCCCGAGGAACGCAGCGGGCCCGGCCGCCCGCGGTTGCTGTACTCCGCGACCAGGACCGCCTCACCGGCCGAGGGCCGCAGCTACCGGTTCCTGGCCGAGCTGCTGTCCGGCTTCCTGGCCGACCAGCTTCCGGACCCCGCGAAGTCCGCCGAGGAGGTCGGGGAGGCGTGGGGGCGGTTCCTGACCAAGCCCGCCCCGCCCTTCGAGAAGGTGGAGGAGTCCACGGCGCTGGCGACGGTGGTGGACACGCTGGACCGGATCGGCTTCGAGTCCCGGCCGGTCGAGGACGGCGACGACCTGCGCATGGAGGTCAGCCACTGCCCCTTCCTGGAGGTCGCCGAGCGTCACACCGACGTGGTCTGCTCGGTGCACCTCGGGCTGCTCAAGGGCACGCTGGCGCAGATGGGCGCGCCGATCACCGCCGGCAGGCTGGAGCCGATGGTCGAGCCGAGCCGCTGCGTGGTCTGGCTCGAGCGCCGCTGAGGCCGCGTCTCCCCATCCGGGTCAGATCCCGAGTTCGTCCAGCACCTCGGCGTTCGGCAGCTCGGCCAGCAGGCGTCCCGGCAGGATCAGCTTCGAGCTTCGTACGCCGCTGCCGATGATCGCCACCGGGATGTCCCGCACCGCCGCGTCCACGAGCAGCCGCCAGTGTTCCGGCAGGCCGACCGGGGTGATCCCGCCGTACTCCATGCCGCTCTCGGCGACCGCGCGGTCCATGGACAGGAAGGACGCCTTGCGCACGTCCAGGCTCCGCTTGACCAGGTTGTTCACGTCCGCGCGGGTGTCGGCGCGGACCACGCAGGCGGCGACCCGCTCCTCCCCGCCGCGCTTGCCGGCGACCAGCACGCAGTTGGCGCTGGCCGACAACGGGAGGCCGTAGGCCTCGGTGAGCGCCGCGGTGTCGGCCAGGTCCGGATCGATCTCGGCGACCGCCACCTGGTCGGCGTGCGGCCAGTCGGCCAGCGCCGCGGCCACCGGCTTGGCCAGCAGGTCTGGTGCGTCCAGCGCGGACTGGGAGGCCAGGCTCCCGATCTCCGGAAGGCTCATCGGCTCAGCGTAGGCACCGGGTGCTGCCGCCGGGGACGCGGGGGCTCATCCCGGCACGCCGTCGTCCAGCCGGAAGCCGACGCCCCGCACGGTGACCACGTGCGACGGCGAGCCGCTGTCGGCCAGCTTCTGGCGCAGCCGGCCCACGGTGACGTCCAGGGTCTTGGTGGAGCCGTACCAGTTGCTGTCCCACACCTCGTCCATCAGCCGCTCCCGGGTGACCACGGCCCCCCGGTCCTGGGCCAGCAGCGCCAGCACGTCGAACTCCTTGGACGTCAGCTGCACCTCGGCGTCGTCCACCAGCACCCGCCGGGCGGCCAGGTCGATGCTCAGCCCACGCTGGTCACCGACCGGCGCCGACACGCTGGACCTGCCCGCGCTGCGCCGCAGCAGCGCCCGGGTGCGGGCGAGCAGCTCGGCGACCCCGAACGGCTTGGCCATGTAGTCGTCGGCGCCTACGTCGAGCCCCACCACCCGGTCGAGCTCCCCGCCGCGTGCGGTGAGGATCATGATGGCGCACTCCAGGCCCTTGGCCCGGATCCGGCGGCAGACCTCCAGCCCGTCGATGTCGGGCAGGCCGAGGTCGAGGATCACCAGGTCGATGTCGCCGTCGCACACCAGGTCCACCGCCGACGCGCCCGCCTCGGCGCGCACCACGGCGTACCCCTCGCGCTCGAGGGTGTGCACCAGCGGCAGCGCGATGCCTTCGTCGTCTTCGACGACAAGGACGGTGCTGGCCATGATCCCGAAGCATAGGGGCGCCAGGACGCCGGCGCGGCAGTACGACGGAACCGGTCCTCGCGGCGGGAACGGGGCCACCGGCAGGTCCCGCCGATGGAGCAGACCTGACCGGGGCGAGGCGACGGCCGTTGGGAGGAAGGTCGTCGCGTCGCCCCGGTCAAGTCGCTGGCCAGGCCGGCCTGGGTTGATCTGTCCTGGTGGGGCCACATCCCCCCACGGGAATGGCCCCACCAGGAAACCCCCACTGTGTCCGGCGTCCCGTGTCGCTCCCCCCGGAGCGCCTGACAAGTAGAACATTACGGACGTTCCAGGCACGCGTTGGCAACAGCCGGGCCTCAGGGTCTCCACAGTTGGGTAACAGCCGGGGTCAGCGCCGGATCCGGGCGCGCTCCGTACCCTTGGGCCATGACGGCCCCCACCGCGCTGTTCGCGCAGCGCTTCCGCGACGCGCTGGTGGCTGCCTTCTCGCCGGAGTACGCCGCGGTCGACCCGGTGATCCGCCCCTCGCGCCACGCCGACTACCAGGCGAACCTCGCGCTGGCCCTCGGCAGCCGGCTCGGCCGGTCACCCCGGGAGATCGCCGCCGGAATCGTCGAGCACCTCGACCTGGCCGACGCCTGCGAGCCGCCCACGCTCAGCGGCCCGGGATTCATCAACCTCACCCTGCGTCCGGAGTGGCTGGGCAGACAGCTGGACGCACTGGCCGGTGACCCACGACTGGGGGTCCCGGAGCAGGACCCGGAAGTGGTGGTGATCGACTACTCCGCACCCAACGTGGCCAAGCAGATGCACGTCGGCCACCTGCGCCCCACGGTGGTGGGTGACGCGCTGGCCCGGCTTCTGGAGCACCTCGGCCACCGGGTGGCGCGGCAGAACCACATCGGTGACTGGGGCACGCCGTTCGGGATGCTCATCGAGCACCTGCTCGACGTCGGTGAGGACTCGAGCGAAGCGCAGGCGCTCACCGAGGACCCGAACAGCTTCTACCAGGCAGCCCGGACCAAGTTCGAGGCCGACGAGGAGTTCGCTGCCCGCGCCCGGCGCCGGGTGGTCGCGCTGCAAGCAGGCGACCACGAGACGGCCCGGCTGTGGCGGGAGCTCATCGACCTGTCCAGGTCGTACTTCAACCGGGTCTACGCGACGCTGGACGTGACCCTCACCGACGCGGACCTCGCCGGCGAGAGCAGCTACAACGCGGCCCTGCCAGGAATCTGCGACGACCTGGAGTCGATGGGCATCGCCACGCCCAGCGAGGGAGCGCTGTGCGTGTTCCTGCAGGGGGTCACCGGCCGCGAGGGCCGGCCGGTGCCGCTGATCGTCCGCAAGAGCGACGGTGGCTACGGCTACGCGAGCACCGACCTGGCCACCGTCCGGCACCGGGTCGAGGACCTGCGTGCCGACCGGCTGCTGTACGTCGTCGGAGCCCCCCAGCAGCTGCACCTTCAGATGGTCTTCGACACCGCACGGCGGGCGGGGTGGCTGCCGGACCGGGTGGAGGTGACGCACGTCCGGATCGGGAACGTGCTCGGGCCGGACGGCAAGATCCTCAAGACCCGCACCGGCAGCCCGGTGAAGCTGATGGCCCTGCTGGAGGAAGCGATCGACCGTGCCCGACAGGTGGCGTCCCGGACCCGGCCGGACCTGCCGGAGGCGACACGCGAGCGCATCGCCCGGCAGGTGGGCATCGGAGCGGTCAAGTACGCCGACCTGTCGGTCGCCCACGACAGCGAGTACACCTTCGACTTCGACCGGATGCTGGCGCTGACCGGGAACACCGGCCCCTACCTGCAGTACGCCGCGGCGCGGATCCGGACCCTGCTCGACAAGGCGGGCGACCCGCCGACCGGAACGATCGTGCTGGGGACGGACAGTGAGCGGGTGCTGGCGATCCGGCTGCTCGGGTTCGGGGACGCGGTGATCCAGGTCGGCCGCAGCTACGCTCCACACCAGCTGTGCGGCTACCTGTACGAGGTGGCGCAGGCATTCACCGGGTTCTACGAGACATGCCCGGTGCTGCGCGCCGAGGACCCGCAGGTGCGAGGGTCCCGGCTGGCGCTGTGCGCGCTCACCCTGCGGGTGCTCGACGTCGGGCTCCGGCTGCTCGGGATCACCGCGCCGGAGGAGATGTGAGCCCGGCTCGCGCGGTGGCCACGAGCTCAGACCGGTGCCGCTACGGCGCCGCCGCGCGCTGGGCGACGCCGTAGCGGGCGATCCCCACCTGGTACCCCCATCGGTCCCGGTGCCGGGGCGGACCCCCGATCTGCCCCCCGGAACCGGGCCCCCGGTCCGAAGGCGGCCGCGCGTCCGGATAGAGGACGGTCGCTGCGGCTACGTCTGGTGAACGAACCGGCACCGCGTCGGGTTACGGCTCACGCCCCGGTGACGTCCCCCGCCGAGGGGACGGCTGGCGTACCGGGAGCGAGGGGGCGCTACTCGCGGTCGAAGGCGCCCCGGCTGACCCCTCCAGTCGGTGGCCCGGCGTGAGCCATGCAGACCGGTCCGCCGGCGGGTGCGGTCACGGCGGTCGCCTCGTAGAGCCCCTGGCGCTCCTTGGTGGTGACTGTGCACGGCCACAGCGTGCTCCAGCGGGCGAACGCCTCGGCGGCAGACCGCATCCCACCGACGCCGTGCACCGGACGCCCGGTGCCCGCCAAGTGGTCGGCGACGGCGACGCCGACGGCAGGGTCGACCGCGGCCAGGAACGCGGCGGCGTCGGTCGTGGCGGGGACGCTGGGCAGCGCGCGCTGCGGCATGGCTCGGTTCCCCTTCGTGCGGCCGGCTCCGATTCATTCTCCCGGTGCGGTCAGGGCTGCAGCCAGTCCCGGAGCAGGGCGATGAAGTCTGCCGGACGTTCCATGGACGGCAGGTGCGCGGTGTCGGGCCAGTCGACCCGACGAACGTCGGGGATGCGGTCGCAGATGCGGGCTGCGGTGTCTGCGATTGCGTCGAGGTCGAGCGCCCCCGCGAGCACCAGCGTGCGGGCCGCCACCTCGGCGAGCCGATCCGCGGCGGGCGGATCCAGCTCCCGCTCGGGCACCTCGCCCCAGCTCCCGCTGATCTCGAAGGCGCGTCGCTGCATGGCGGCTACCTGCCGGCGGACGTCCTGGGGGACCGCGTCCTCGGCGCGGTACGGACCGTCGACCCACCAGCGCAGGTTCGCCTCCACCGCCGCGTCCGGGTCGTCGGCCGCCAGCGCGGAACGCTCGGCCTCGAAGAACTTCTGCAGGTGCGGGGTGGCCTCCGTGATCAGAGCCCCACCCGGGGCGCTGAGGAACAGCGACTCCACCTGGGCCGGCCGGGTCAGGGCCAGCTCGACGGCCACGCCCGCGCCGTACGACGCCCCGACCAGGTGGCAGCGCGTGATGTCGAGCTCGGTCAACGTGTCGGCCAGGTCGTCCATCGGGGACAGCGCCTCCGGTGGCGGCTGACGCGACTCGCCGAATCCGCGCAGGTCAAGCCGCACGGTGTCACGTTCGGCGGTGAGCGCCCGCCACTGGGGCTGCCACATGCGCCGGTCGGCGATCCCGGCGTGCACGAGCACGACAGGGAGCCGGTCTTGCGGACCCTCCCGGTCGTAGGCGATGCCCGAAGGCGTGTACGACGTGGGCACCACGTGTCCTCTCGCTGTCCTGCGCTGTCGGCTGTGGCACCCACAGCAAACACACAACAGCTGACGTCCACAACACAGTTTGGCGGAGCGCGGCCACGTCGCGCGCGGGGTCTGGCGTCGGTGGTCGGCGTGGGCCCGCGGCCTCGAGGAGCGGGGTCTGACCCAAGGAGGGAGCGCAGGACGGGGCTTCCTCCAGGAGTGCCGGAATGAAGCCTCTCCAGCTCGTGCGGACCGCGGCCGGGTGGCGGATCCGCGCAACGACCTGGACGACGAGCGGGAGGGGGCTGCCGCTCCGCGGCTGAAGTGCTCACTGCGCGTGGTCACCGGACGGCGTGGCCGCGGGGTCGCTGCGCGGCGTCCCCGTCGAGCCTGAACATGCACCAGGTCGCCTTGCCGGTGCTCGTCGGGCGGGCACCCCACCGGTCGGCGAGCAGCGCGACGAGCTGGACGCCACGGCCGCCCTCGTCGTCCGGAGAAGGACGCAGGCGGCGAGGCAGGAAGGCGGCGGCGTCCCAGACCTCGACGACCAGCGCCACCGGCGAGCGGCGCAGCCGCAGGCTGACCGGGGACCTGCCGTGCCGAAGCGCATTGGTGACCATCTCGCTGATCACCAGGGTCACGTCGTCGACCAGCTCCCGGGGCAGCGACCAGTCGTGAAGCGCCCGGCCAGCGACCCGGCGTGCCTCGGGCACCGCGTCCGCCTCGGTGCTGATGTCCCACATCCGCACGTCATCCGGCCGCAGCTCGTCCGGGAGCCGGACCATCAGCACCGCGACGTCATCGTCGTGGGTCTCGGCGCCGAGTGACCTGACCAGCCGACCGGTGAGTCCGTCCAGGGGCGCAGTGCCGCAGGCCGCGAGCGCGTCGCTGAGCCGCTGCACACCGGTGTCGATGTCGCTGTCCCGCCGCTCCACGAGCCCGTCGGTGTAGAGGGTGAGGGTCGCACCGGGAGGGGGGTGGAGGATCTCCTCGTCCAGGTACACCTGACCGGTGCCGAGCGGGGGCGCCAGGCTTCGGGTCAGGGGGTGCACGTGCCCGTCGCGTCCGGTCAGCAATGGCGGCAGGTGGCCGGCGTTGGCGTAGGTGAGGCTGCGGTCGGAGGGGTCGTAGACCGCGTAGACGCAGGTGACGATCGGGTCGTCACCGAAGTCGCGCACCACCCCGTCCAGCTGTTCCAGCAGCTGCGCGGGTGGTAGCTCCAGCCGGGCGTACGCGCGGATCGCGGCGCGCAGCTGGCCCATCACGGCGGCGGCCTTCACGCCGCGTCCCATCACATCGCCGATGACCAGGCCGGTCCGGTCCGCGCCGAGCTCGATGACGTCGTACCAGTCACCGCCCACCTGAGTGCCCTCGGTGCCGGCGAGGTAGAAGCTGGCGACCTCGAGGTCACCGGGCTGGTGCGTGTCGGTAGGCAGCAGGCTGTGCTGGAGGGTGTCGGCGATGCGGTGCTCGCGGGCAGCCGCCTCCCGGGCCGCGAGCTCCGCGGCGCGGACACGTTCGACCTCACGCTGCTCGGTGATGTCCTGGTTGCTGCCGAGCAGCCGGACGGGTCGCCCCGCGTCATCCCGGTCGACGACACCGATGGTGCGGTACGTGCGCACGTTGCCGTCCGGCCGGACGACCCGGACCTCGTAGTCGACCGGCTCCCCTGCGGCGCCGGCCTCCAGGGCGTTGCGCACCCGCTCGCGGTCATCGGGATGCACGCGCTCCCGAAGCACCATGGCGATCCCGTCCCGCGCCAGCTGCTCCTCGCTCAGCTGCAGCTGTCGCCGGAGCTCGGTAGAGGCGGTGACGGCACCGGTTGCCAGGTCCAGCTCCCAGCTGCCCACCCGGGCGAGCTGCTGCGCCTGGTCGAGCATGGCTCGGTTCGTCTCCAGCTCGACCAGCAACGCTCGGTCCCGCCCACGCTCCCGGCGCAGCGTCTCCAGGGCCAGCGCCGCCCGGACTCGGGCTCGGAGCTCCCTTGCCGCGAACGGTTTGACGAGGTAGTCGTCGGCGCCGGCGTCCAGGCCTTCGACCGCCGCCTCCTCACCCGCGCGTGCGGAGAGCATGATGACCGGCAGGGCGGCGGTCCGCGGATCGTCCCGCAGCGCGGCCAGCAGGCCGAAGCCGTCCAGTCGCGGCATCATGGCGTCGGCCAGCACCAGGTCCGGCGGCTCGCGTCGGATCGCCTCCAGCGCTGCGAGCCCGTCGGGGGCAGTGGTCACGCAGTAGTCCTCGGCGAGCAGCCCCGTGACGTAGTCACGCATGTCGGCGTTGTCATCGACGACCAGCACCCACTGGCCGCCGACCGGGGACCGGACGGCCGTCGTGGCTCCCGCGCCCGCCGACCCGGCCGGACGTGGGGCGTCGGGCCGGGCGGATGCCAACCACCGCAAGGCCTCGGCGACGCACGCGGTATGGGCGCTGGGGCCGGGCCCGGCGCCGGACGGGCCTGCGTGCACCTGCTCCGGCGGGAGATGGGCCATGCCGAAGGGCACGGTCACCGCGAAGGAGCTGCCCTCTCCCGGGGTGCTGTGGACCTCGACGTCGCCGCCGTGCAGCCCGGCGATCTCGGCGACGAGCGCGAGGCCGATCCCGGAGCCCTCGAAGGTGCGCGACCGGCTGCCCTGGACGCGGTGGAACCGCTCGAACAACGATGGTTGGTCCTTCGGCTCGATGCCGACACCGGTGTCCTCCACACTGAGGGTCACCGCGTCGGCATGCTCACGCAGCCGCACCGTGATCGAGCCGTCGAAGGTGTACTTCAAGGCGTTCGAGAGCAGGTTGAGCACGACCTTCTCCCACATCTCGCGGGCGACGTACACCGGTTCGCGTGTCGGCGGGCAGTCCACGTCGTACCGCAGCCCGGCCTTCTCGACGGCGGACCGGAAGACGCTGGCGAGGTCCGCGGTGAAGGTGCCCAGCTCGACGGGCTCGTAGCGGGCCGTCGCCCGCCCGGACTCCAGCCGGGAGAAGTCGAGCAGCGTGTTGACCAGCTTGAGCATCCGCAGGGCGTTGCGGTGCACCAGCTCGGTGCGGGGCCGCTGCCGGGCGCCGAGCGGCTCCACGCGGTCGCCCAAGGCGTCCTCGGTGGGGCCGAGGATCAGCGTCAACGGAGTGCGGAACTCGTGGCTGATGTTGGCGAAGAACGCCGTCTTGGCCTGGTCGAGCTCGGCCAGGGCCAGGGCCCGGGCCCGCTCGGCTTCGTACCCCAGCGCCTCGGACAGGGCGACCGAGACCTGGCCGGCGAGCAGGCTGAGGAACGAGTGGTAGTCGTCCTCGAGAAGCAGCGCCGGGCTGAGCCCGGCCACCAGCCGCGCGCTGGACCCGCCGGCCTCCACCGGCAGCACCAGCACATCTCGCGCCTGGCGACCGCCGACTGGTCCGGGCAGGTGCACCAGGCTGCCGTCCGGTGGCGGCTCCACCAGCACCGGGCCGACGGCCCGCTCGAGGGTGGACAGCTCCTCCTCGGTCAACCGCCCGGCCGACGCGGTCCGGTGCGGCACTCCCTCCGACAGCTGGTAGATGACCGCACACGGCACGTCCGGTCCCGCCGTCCCCAGTACGTCGGCCGCCGCGGCCAGCACCTCGTGGGCGGACGCGGCACCGACCATGCGCTGGGCGAGCGAGCGGAGCGTCGCGAGCCGGCGAGCACCGAGCACCCGGGCGGTCGTCTCGGTGACCGCGGTGAACACCCCCCCGACGCCGCCGCTCTCGTCTCGGATCGGGCTGTAGGAGAAGGTGAAGTAGCACTCCTCGGGAAAGCCGTGCCGGACCAGCGGCAGCAGCTGGTCCTCGGAGTAGGTGGCGCCCTGGTCGGCGAGCACCCCGGACAGCATCGGTCCGATGGTGTCCCAGATCTCCGGCCAGCACTCCGCCCCTGGCTGCCCCATGGCTCGCGGGTGCTTGCTCCCGATGATGGCCGCATAGGCGTCGTTGTAGAGCATGACCAGCTCCGGGCCCCACCAGATCAGCATCGGGAAGCGCGACTCCAGACAGACGCTGACCGCCGTGCGCAGACTCTGCGGCCAGTCGTCGGCGGCGCCGACTGCCGTGGCCGACCAGTCGACCTCGCGCATGAGCGCGCCCATCGCCCCACCGGCGGCGAACATACGATCCACCTCGGATGGCAGCTGGCGCAGCGGCACGAGCTGGTCCTTCCCTGGCCACAGCCCCCGCTCCCTGCAGTCTGCTACGCCGCCGGGCCCCGGGCCAGCGCGGCTGCCGAGTGGTGGGCAAGCATCATGGTTCGGGCGTCTTGCGGGGTTGCGCTGCGCTCGTCCGAGATGACCTTGCTGCGGCTGCTAGCCGATCGCCATGTCCACGAACCGCGAGTAGTGCCCCTGGAAGGCAACCACGACGTCGCGGGTCGGGCCGTTGCGGTGCTTGGCCACGATCAGGTCAGCCTCACCAGGACGCGTGGACTCCTTCTCATAAGCATCTTCGCGATGCAGGAGGACGACCATGTCCGCATCTTGCTCCAGGCTGTTGTGGGCGGCCAGGCTATTGGCCACGAAGTTGTGCAGCCCGAGAACCGTGGCGTCGAAGACCGGCTGCTCGCCGACGGGCTCGATCGAGACAACGTGGTCCCAGAGCACATCGTTGGTGGCCATCACATCGAGACGCGCGTCGCCCAGGACCGTGGCCACCTCTCGCAACCTCTGCCTGCCGGGAGCCCGGTTCACCACGGTGCCGGCCTCGGCGCAGCCCGTTCCAGCGCGCGATGCAGGAGGCGTGGTCTGCCGCTCTTCGAGGAGCTCGCGCACCCGACCCCAGATCTCAACCGGCACCGTGTCCAGCTGCGCGCCTCCTCGGACCCCGCGCAAGTGCCGGACCAACCTCCCAGCCGCGTGGGCGCGCGCTCCGTGGACGCCTATGTCCTCGAGGAAGCGGAGCTGGTTCTCCGCGCCCTCGACGACCACGGTGCAGCTGGGACGGTAACCGGCCGTGCCGGAGTTCCGCTGTGTGCTGGAGACGTTGAACCGCAGAAGCAGGCGGGCGATGTCCTCGGCGAGCCGCCTGCTGGTGGTTGCGCAGCAGATCTGGCCGTCACCGTCTTCTCGCACTGTGATCGACCCCTGGGTCGCCCACAGGTGCCGCAGGAACAGCCCCACCTGTTCCTTGGGCAGCGCGAACACCCAGCCGGGGAGGACCCTCTCGTCACTGCGCAGGCCGGCCAGTCCCAGCTCGTCCAGCCAGGCGGCAACCGGGTTCCGCTTGCCGTGCGTGAGGTGGTGCGGTGAGGGCAGGCGGAGGGTGGTGACCCGGGTTTCCCCACGCCCGTCGCGGGCCGCGGTGATGCCGAACAGGTGCCAGGCCGCGGACTCCACCGTGGCCAGGCAGGCCTCGTCGGTGCCGGCGTAGCGGATCGGCCGGCGCTTCCCGAACGAGCCGCCTCCGACCAAGTGCGCGAGCAAGGCGACCTCGTGGTCGTCGCGGGCGGTGCACTCCAGCGGAGGCGGCACGTGCCGGATGCTGCCGATCCGCGCACCGGCGGTCAGCTCACGCAGCGGCATCCACCCGTCGTAGGTCAAGAACTTGTGGTTGCCGGTCGCCTTGATCCGCCGTCCGGAGGCAAGCGTCATCTCGAACACCGGCCTGGTGCCGCTCGGGAACGCGTGCGTCAGGGTGCGCGGCACCAGCTTCAGCCGGTCGTCCAGCGCCCACACCGGGAGGTCCCTGGCGCCGGACTCCATCAGCTCGCCGAGGGTGATCTCGGCGTTGGTGTCCGCGCGCATCAGCCGGGTGTCGGCGGTCAGGCAGCCCGACTCCCGCAGGTCGCTGAGCATCGGCCGCTTGTCCGACCGTTGCTCGGGACCGCGGTTCAGCTGGGAGAGCGCGATGATCGGCACCTCGAGCTCCTTGGCCAGCAGCTTGATCTGCCGGGAGAACTCCGAGACCTCCAGCTGCCGGGACTCGACCTTCTTCCCCGAGGTCATCAGCTGCATGTAGTCGATGACGATCAGCCGCAGGTCGTGGCGCTGCTTGAGCCGGCGCGCCTTGGCGCGGATCTCCATCATGGTCATGTTCGGCGAGTCGTCGATGAAGAACGGCGCCGAGGAGACCTCGCCCATCTTCCGGGCCAGCTTCGCCCAGTCGTCGTCGTTCATGTGCCCGTTGCGCATGTGGTTCAGCGGGATCTTCGCCTCCGCGGAGAGCAGCCGCATGGTGATCTCGTTGCGGGTCATCTCCAGGGAGAAGATCACGCTGGCCATGTTGTTGTGGATCGCTGCCGCCCGGCAGATGTCGAGCGCCAGGGTGCTCTTGCCCATGGCGGGCCGGGCGGCCACGATCACCATCTGCCCGGGATGCAGCCCGTTGGTCAGCTCGTCGAGATCGGCGAACCCGGTGGGCACCCCGACCATCTCCCCGTCCCGGTTGGAGATCGCCTCGATCTCGTCGAGGGTGCCCTCCATGATCGCCGACAGCGGCGCGTAGTCCTCCGAGGTGCGCTTGTCGGTGACGCCGTACACCTCTGCCTGCGCGCGGTCGACCACCTCGTCGACCTGCCCCTCGCCGGCGTAGCCCATCTGCGCGATGCGGGTGCCCGCGCCCACCAGCCGGCGCAGGATCGCCTTCTCCCGGACGATCTCGGCGTAGTAGGAGGCGTTGGCCGCGATCGGCACGTTGGCCGACAGGGTGTGCAGGTACGGCGCACCGCCGACCCGGGCCAGCTCGCCGCGGCGCTGCAGCTCGGCGGACGTGGTGACCGGGTCGACCGGCTCGCCGCGGCCGTACAGGTCGACCATGGCGTCGAAGATGGTCTCGTGCGCGGGCCGGTAGAAGTCGGTGCCGCGCACCGACTCCACCACGTCGGCGATCGCGTCCTTGGACAGCAGCATCGAGCCGAGCACGCTCTGCTCGGCGTCGTTGTCCTGGGGTGGGGTCCGCTCCCCGGCCCGGCCGGGGTAGACCTCGTCGTAGTCGTGCGACCGGGGCGGGTCCGTCTCAGGGCGCCCGCTCGAACCGTCCGGCAGCTCCGCGATGCTCACGTGCCCCTGTCCTTCCCTGGTGCTGGATTCCATCGGGTGCTGATGACGGTACGGACATCCACCCCCAGATCCGGCCGCCGGATCGCCGCGACCCCGGCGCACGCTACGGGGTGGGGCGCCCCCTCCGGAAGTCGGTTATCCACAAGCCCTGTGGATATCGCCGGGAGAGGTGTGGAACACGCCATCGCCGATGTGCACAGCCTGTTCACACAGTTGTGGACGAACTCGGCGGAGGGCGCCGTGTACCCCACCTGACCTGCGGAAACGATGTCCACGCGGTGTGGAGCAAAGAAAGTCGTGAACCAATCTTCTGGGCGGTTCGACCGGTTTGCCCGACGCGCCGTAGACCCCTGCGGCGGCATGGCCCGGTTGGCGCGCGGCATGGTTACCCACAGCGCCGCCATAGTTACTCACAACTATTCCGTCCTAGTCACGTCAGGAACAGTTGTCCTCCTGTCCCTTACCGCCCCTAGGATCCCCCCGTGCCCACCATGCGCCCCCCGCGCCCCCCGCGCCCCCCGGCCGTCGGGACCCTCGACGCCCGCGACCAGAACCGGGAGATCCTCCGGCTGGCGCTGCCTGCCTTCCTGGCGCTGGTCGCCGAGCCGCTGTTCCTGCTGGCCGACGCGGCGATCGTCGGGCACCTCGGCACGCCGCCGCTGGCCGGCCTGGGAATCGCCGGGACGATCGTGCAGACCGCGGTGGGACTGTGCATCTTCCTCGCCTACGGCACCACCGCGTCGGTGGCCCGCCAGATCGGCGCGGGCGACCTGCGCCGGGCCCTCGAGCAGGGCATCGACGGGGTGTGGCTGGCGGTCCTGATCGGGCTGCCCACCACCGCCGTCGGGCTGCTGCTCGCCGGGCCGCTGGTCCACCTGTTCGGCGCGGACCCGGCGGTCGCCGCGCAGGCCCGAAGCTACCTGCACTGGGGCTTGCTCGGGGTCACCCCGCTGCTGGTGATGCTCGCCGGCACGGGAATCCTGCGCGGACTGCAGGACACCCGGACCCCGCTGGTGATCGCGGTCGGCGGAAACCTGCTCAACATCGCGCTCAACTACACCCTGGTCTACCCGGTCGGCCTGGGCATCGCCGGCTCCGCGATCGGCACCGACCTCGCCCAGCTGCTGTCCGCGGCCGTGCTGACCGGTGTGGTGGTCCGCAACGCGCGACGACACCGCGCGGCGCTGCGACCGGACCTGCCGGGTATCGGGCGGGCCGCACAGTCGGGCGTGGCGCTGGTGGTGCGCACCCTGACGCTGCGCGCGTCGCTGCTGGTGATGACGTACGGCGCGGCCCGGCTCGGCGCGGCGGCGGTGGCCACCCACCAGCTGGCCTCGACGATCTGGACGTTCCTGGCCTTCGCGCTGGACGCGATCGCCATCGCCGCCCAGGCGGTCACCGGCCGCTACCTCGGCGCCGGCGACGTGGCGCTGACCCGGGCGGTGACCGACCGGATGACCCGCTGGGGGCTGTTCAGCGGCGTGGTCACCGGGCTGGGTCTCGCCGCACTCTCCCCGGTGCTGGGGGACCTGTTCACCGACGATCCCGGCGTGCGCAGCCTGCTCACCCCGGTGCTGCTGGTCGCGGCCTGCTTCCAGCCGGTCGCCGGGGTGGTCTTCGTGCTCGACGGTGTGCTCATCGGAGCCGGCGACGGACGGTTCCTCGCCTGGGGTGGAGTCGCGGTGCTGTCCGCGTTCGTGCCGCTTGCCGTGCTGGCGGTGCGCCTTACCGGTGACGCCTGGCCCGGGCTGGTGTGGCTGTGGGTCGCCTTCGGGGTCGGCTTCATGGGCAGCCGCGCCGTCGTACTCGTCCTGCGGGCGCGCGGGAACCGCTGGATGGTGACCGGAAGCCCGGGCGGCGCTCCCGCGAAGCGGTGAGTGCTGCCCGGGCTCCCTGGTGGGCCGGCCGGTGGACCGATGGCCCGACGGGTCCGATGACCCGGTGCGTCAGGCGGGGACGACGTTCAGGTTGACGGTGGCGTCCACGTCGTCGTGCAGCTTGACCTTCACCTGGTGCGCACCCAGCGACTTGATCGGGTTGCCGACGATGATCTTGCGCTTGTCGACCGCCGAGGAGCCGGTGCCCTGCGCGATCGCGTCGGCGATGTCGCTGACGGTCACCGCGCCGAACAGCCGACCGCCCTCGCCGGCGCGCGCGGCGAGGTTGAAGGTGCTGCCCTCCAGCTGCGCCTTGATCTGCTGGGCGTGGTCGAGGTCGCGGACCTCGCGGTTGGCCCGGGCCGACTTGATGGACTCGATGGTCTTCTGACCGCCGCGGGTCCACTGGATGCCGAAGCCGCGGGGCACCAGGTAGTTGCGGCCGTAGCCGTCGCGGACCTCCACGACGTCCCCGGGCGCGCCCAGCCCGCTGACCTCCTGGGTCAAGATGAGCTTCATCTCGCCTCTCCTCTCAGCGGGCGGTGGACGTGTAGGGGAGCAGGGCGACCTCGCGGGCGTTCTTGACCGCGATCGCGACGTCGCGCTGGTGCTGCACGCAGTTACCGGTCACCCGACGCGCGCGGATCTTGCCGCGGTCGGAGATGAACTTGCGAAGCAGCGCGGTGTCCTTGTAGTCGATGTAGGACACCTTCTCCTTGCAGAACTGGCAAACCTTCTTCTTCGGTTTGCGGAGGACTGGCTTGGCCATTGTGGTGCTTTCTCCTCAGAAGCCCGGCGGTACTCGAGCGTTCGGAAGCGCTCACGCCGGAATGGTCGATGGTTGTGCGGGACCCGTCAGAACGGGGGCTCCTCCGAGGAGCCGCCGCTCGCCCACGGGTCGTTGGCCTGACCGCCGCCCTGGCCGGCTCCCTGGGCGCCGACCGACTGGCCGGGGGTGGCCCAGGGGTCGTCGCCGCCCCAGGACCCGCCGCCGGTGTTCCCACCGGTGCTGCCGCCGTAGCCGCCCTGACCCCCACCGGAGCGGGAGGTCTTGGTGACCTTGGCGGTGGCGTACTTCAGGCTCGGACCCACCTCGTCGACGTCGATCTCGAACACCGTGCGCTTCTCGCCCTCGCGGGTCTCGAAGCTGCGCGCCTTCAACCGGCCCTGCACGACCACGCGCATGCCGCGCTGCAACGACTCCGCGACGTTCTCCGCCGCCTGTCGCCACACCGCGCAGGACAAGAACAGCGCCTCTCCGTCCTTCCACTCGTTCGCCTGCCGGTCGAAGGTGCGTGGCGTGGACGCGATGCGGAAGTTGGCGACTGCGGCCCCCGAGGGGGTGAAGCGCAGCTCGGGGTCGTCAACGAGGTTGCCGACGATGGTGATTACGGTCTCGCCTGCCATGGGGTCTCCCTGGTCTTGGATCAGCGGCCGGGGGAATCGGTCGAGTTCGACGTACTACGAATCGGGACTACGGATCGGGAGCCGTCAGCGGATGCTCGGACGGACGACCTTGGTGCGCAGCACCGACTCGTTCAGCGACAGCTGACGGTCGAGCTCCTTCACCGTGGCCGGCTCGGCCTGCAGATCGATGACGGCGTAGATGCCTTCGGAGTGTTTGTCCACCTCGTAGGCAAGTCGACGACGACCCCAGACGTCGACCTTGTCGACGGACCCGCCGTCCTTGCGGACGACGTTGAGGTAGTTGTCAAGAGAGGGCGCGACGGTTCGCTCTTCGAGATTGGGGTCGAGGATGACCATCACTTCATAGGCACGCAAAGCGGTCTCCACCTCCTTCGGACTCAAAGCGGTCACGGCGTTTCCGTGACAGGAGGGCTGTGCGTTGCGACGTACCGACATCGTCACTGCGTGGAGCACGGCTCCTGGGTGTACGACGCGGTGCGGCACGATGACCCGAAGCCCCTCATGTCTGGACCCCGGACCGGTTCGACGGGTCAGACTACCAGCGAGGAGACGGTGACAAGAAATCGTCCTCCACAGGGTTAGCCCCGGCCGGGGGCGGGCACGTCGCTCACGGAAAGGGGTGAGTCGATGCCACCGACATGGCTGGTCGTGCTGAGCTGGGCGGCCCTGGCGGTCGCGTTCGCGAGCGCCGCGGTCATCGCGGTCGACATCTTCTGGCGCGGCTACCGGCAGCCCATGCGGGTGATGGAGATCGTGTGGCCGGTCACCGCCCTGTACTTCGGCCCGCTGGCGATCTGGGGCTACGCCAAGTGGGGCCGTCCCAAGAGCCGTCGCTGGCTGGGTGAGCACGGCCGGGACGAGCCGCCCGGCAAGCCCTCGTGGGCGACCACCGCGGTCGGGGTCAGCCACTGCGGCGCCGGCTGCACGCTCGGCGACATCGTGGCGGAGTTCGCCGTCTTCGGCCTGGCGGTGAGCCTTGCCGGGGAGTCGCTGTTCGCCGAGTACATCGGCGACTACCTGCTCGCCGTTGCGCTCGGCCTGGCGTTCCAGTACTTCGCGATCGCGCCGATGCGTGGGCTCGGACTGCGCGACGGCATCGTCGCAGCCGCCAAGGCCGACATCTTGTCGCTGACCTCCTTCGAGGTCGGGCTGTTCGGCTGGATGGCACTGATGGCCTTCGTGTTCTTCCCCTCCCCGCACCTGCATCCGGACTCGCCGGTGTACTGGTTCTTGATGCAGGTGGGGATGGCACTCGGCTTCTTCACTGCGTTCCCGGTGAACGCGTGGCTGATCCGCCGCGGCATCAAGGAAGCGATGTGAGCCCGGCCGTAGGGTGAGGACATGGCTCTTCGCATCGGTGCGCACGTCGACCAGACCGACCCGGTCCAGGCGGCCCTGGACCGGGGCGCGGACCTGAGCCAGTTCTTCCTCGGCGACCCGCAGGGCTACAAGGGTCCGGAGTTCCGGTACGACGGAGGGGCAGAGGCGCTGAAGGCCGCCGCCGAGGAGCACGGCATCGACCTGTACGTGCACGCGCCGTACATCATCAACGTGGCGACCACGAACAACCGGATCCGGATCCCGAGCCGCAAGCTGCTCCAGCAGCACATCGACGCGGCCACCAGGATCGGGGCCAAGGCGCTGATCGTGCACGGCGGGCACGTGAACGCCAAGGACGAGCCGGAGCAGGGGTTCGACAACTGGCGCAAGGCGGTCGAGCGCACCGACCTGACCCTGCCGGTGCTGATCGAGAACACCGCCGGCGGCGCCAACGCGATGGCGCGCACCCTGGATCGGATCGGGAGGGTCTGGGACGCCATCTGCGACGCCGAGGGCTTCGAGCAGGTGGGCTTCTGCCTGGACACCTGTCACGCGCACGCCGGCGGGAACGACCTCACCACGATCGTGGAGGACATCCGCAAGATCACCGGCCGGGTCGACCTGGTGCACTGCAACGACAGCCGGGACGCGTTCGACTCCGGCGCGGACCGGCACACCAGCCTCGGCGCCGGTCAGATCGACCCCGACCGGATCGCCGGTGTGGTCCGCGACGCGGACGCACCGGTGGTGTGCGAGACCCCGGGCGGCGTCGAGGAGCATCGCGCCGACTTCGACTGGCTCCGTTCCCGGGTCTGACCGGCCCGCTACGCTCGGGGACCGTGACCGCCTCCCCCCTGAACGTGCGCACGATCAGCCCCGCCGAGCACCTGGAGTTCGTCCGGTCGCAACGCTCGGTGAGCTTCCTGCAGACCCCGGCCTGGGGACGGGTCAAGACCGAGTGGGAGCGCGAGTCGATCGGGTGGTTCGACCCCGACCGGCCCGAGCGGCCGGTCGGTGCCGGGCTGGTGCTCTACCGTCGGCTGCCACGGCTGCGCCGCTACCTCGCCTACCTGCCCGAGGGACCGGCGCTGGACTGGTCCGACGCCGACCTGGACCGCTGGCTGAGCCCGATGGCCGAGCATCTGCGCCGGCACGGCGCCTTCGGGATCCGGATGGGTCCGCCGGTGGTGACCCGACGCTGGCAGGCAGGCGCGGTCAAGAAGGGTGTCGCCGACGAAGGCATCCGCAGCCTGGTCGACCTGCCGCCGACCGAGCGGTCCCAGACCGGCGCTTCCGTGGTCTCCCAGCTGCGCGGGCTCGGCTGGCGCGAGCAGCAGTCCGAGGGCGGGTTCTCCGCAGGGCAGCCGCGCTACAACTTCGCGATCCCGCTGAAGGGGCGCACCGAGGAGGACGTGCTGGCGGGGATGAACCAACAGTGGCGGCGCAACATCAAGAAGGCCGGGAAGGCCGGCGTCGAGGTGCAGCGGGGAGGGCTCGAGGAGCTACCCACGTTCCACGAGCTCTACCGCGTCACGGCCGAGCGCGACCACTTCACGCCGCGGCCGCTCGGCTACTTCCGGACCATGTTCGAGGCGCTCGGCGAGGAGGAGCCGGACCGGGTGCGCCTCTACCTGGGCCGGCACGAGGGGGACCTGGTCGCCGCCACCGTCTGGGTCCGGGTCGGGGGGCACGTGTGGTACTCCTACGGCGCATCCTCCTCCGACAAGCGCGAGGTGCGCGGCTCCAACGCCGTGCAGTGGGAGATGATCCGCGACGCGATCGCCGTCGGCGCGGACGTCTACGACCTGCGTGGCATCACCGACACCCTCGACCCCGACGACCCGCACGTCGGGCTGGTGCAGTTCAAGGTGGGCACGGGCGGCGAGGCCGTGGAGTACGCCGGCGAGTGGGACCTGCCGCTGTCGCCGCTGCTGTACGGCGCGTTCTCCCTCTACATGCGCAGGCGGGGCTGACGTGCTGCGCATGTACGTCGACGGGGAGCGCTGGCGCGCGCACCTGAAGCAGGTCGCCGCGGACCGGCCCGGCCTGGTCCCGGTGGCCAAGGGCAACGGCTACGGGTTCGGCATCCCCCGGCTCGCCCGCAAGGCCGGCTGGCTGGGCGCGGACACCCTGGCCGTCGGGACGTACGGCGAGGTGGCAGCCGCCTCGTCGCGCTTCGGCGGCTCCCTCCTGGTGCTCACCCCCTGGCGACCCGGAGAGACCGGCGAGCTCGAGCCGCGAGCCGCGAAGCGGATCGTGCACACGGTCAGCCGGCTGGAGGACCTGGAGTCGCTCGCCGAAGGGCCCGACAAGCCCCGGGTGGTGCTGGAGCGGCTCACGTCCATGAAGAGGCACGGACTGTCCGCGGCCGCGCTCCGGGAGGCCGGCACGCTGGTGGCACGGCACGCCGAGGTGCACGTGGAGGGGGTGGCCATCCACCTGCCGTTGGCGGTGCAGTCCCACCTGCCCGAGGTCGAGAGGCTGATGACCGACGTGGTGGCCGCCGGCCTGCCCACCAGGACCGTCTACGTCTCGCACCTGACCAGCGACGAGATACGCGCCCTGGCCTGCGGCTACCCCGACTACGAGTTCCGCCCGCGGATCGGCACCGACCTGTGGCTCGGCGACCCGGAACCACTGACGGTGCGGGCCAGCGTGCTCGACACCCACCCCGTCGACCGGGGCGAGCGGTACGGCTACCGGGGCCGCAGCGCACCGCGCGCCGGCACCCTCGTCATCGTCTCCGGGGGCACCGCCCACGGCATCGGGCTGGAGTCGCCCACCGGAGCGCTGAGCCTGCGCACCCGCGCCGCGACGATCGCCCGCGGCGGGTTGGACGCGGCGGGGGTGGTGCGCTCGCCGTACCTCATCGACGGCAAGCACCGGGTGTTCGCCGAGCCGCCGCACATGCAGGCCTCCATGCTGTTCCTGCCCCGCGGCGCACGGGTGCCCGAGGTGGGCGAGGAGGTCGACGTGCGCGTGCGGCACACCGCGACCGCCTTCGACGAGGTCCTCGTCAGCTGACTCGCGGTCGCTACAGCGTGATGGCGACCTTGACGTCGTCCTCGCGCGGCTCGAACGCGTCGCTGAACCTCTCCAGCGGGACCCGCCGGGTGACCAGCCGCTGCAGCCAGTCCAGGTCGGCCTTCGCCAGCGCGTCCGCCGCGTGCGCGTAATGCCGCAGGTTGGCGTTCACCGACCCGGCCACCGCGTCGTTCTCCAACACGATCGAGCGGTTCAGCGCGCCGGCGTCGATCGGCAGCTCCCGCCCGCCGGTGGACACGCCGGTCAGCACCACGATGCCGTACGACGCGGTGCCGGCCAGCGCCCCGAAGATCACCGGACCCACGCCGGTCGCCTCGATCACGATGTCCGGTCGCACCTTGTCCGCCACCGTCAGCACGTCCTCGTGGTGGTAGGTGGCCCCCAGGTCCTTCACCAGCTGGGGCTTCGGGCCGTCCTGGACCAGGTCGAGCACGTGCACGTCGAGGCCCCGCTGCACCCCGAGCAGCGCCGCCAGCTGGCCGATCGGGCCGGCGCCGGTGACCAGCACCGACTGCGGCTCGAACCAGGCCCGGGCACCGATCCGCTCCACCTGCTCCCAGGCCTTGGCGACCACGGTGGTCGGCTCGAGCAGCATGCCGACCTCCTCCAGCCGCGGGTCCAGCTTCACCGCGTAGTCGGCCTCGACGGTCCACTGCTCGCTGCAGTAGCCGTGGATCTCCTTGATGCCGCGCTCGGTGTACTTCCCGTTGCGGCACATGTCGAACTCTCCGTGGGCGCACGCGCCGCACGGCTCCGGGTCGGGCCGGCGGACCACTCCGACGACCAGGTCGCCGGCCGCGAAGCCGCTGCCCCCGGGCGCCTGACGCACCCGGCCGAGCGACTCGTGGCCGATCACCAGCCGCTCCTCGCCCGGGGGCGCCCAGCCGTAGTCGCCGCGGGCGATCTCCTTGTCGGTGCCGCAGACGCCCACGGCGATCCCGTCGACCAGGAGCTCACCCTCGCCCGCCGCCGGGTCGGGTACGTCGGAGACGGCGAGGGTGCTACCGGACAGGGGAACCGTGGTGAGAGCTCGCATACCTCATGTGTACCCCCTCCTCGCCGGACGGGTACACCGGGTCGTCGGTCACGCCGTCCCGGCGCACCGGGTCGTGCCAGGGGGCGACCACGTCACGGACCACCAGCGCGGCCAGGTAGAGCTCGGCGAGCACCCGCACGATGATCGCCAGCCAGTACACCTCGTCGGGCGCGCCGGTGCCCGAGGGCGCCGTGGAGTGGCCGAGGTAGAGCCACACCGCCACGAAGTAGAACGCCTCGCCGGCCTGCCAGACGAGGATGTCCCGCCACCGCGGCCGGGCCAGCACCGCGAACGGCAGCAGCCAGAGCACGTACTGCGGGGAGTACACCTTGTTCACCACGAGGAAGCCCACCAGCACCAGGAACACCAGCTGCGGGACCCGGGGAGCACGCCGCGCGGACAGTCCCAGCCCGAGCACGGTCAGGCAGACCGCCGCGAAGAACACCGCCGCCGTGGTGTTGACCAGCCCCACCGAGACGGTGTGCCCCATCTGCTGCCAGACCAGCCACAGCGAGCCGAGGTCTGCTCCGCGCTGCTCGTTGAGGACCCAGAACTGCTTCCACTGGTCGAAGCCGTAGAGCATCGCCGGCGCATCCACGAGCAGCCACGTCGCCGCCGCGGCTCCCGCACCGACCAGGAACGGCCGCAGGTCCCTGCGCCGCAGGCACACCACCAGCAGCGCGCCGAGCAGGAACACCGGGTAGAGCTTGGTGGCCACCCCCAACCCGATGAACACCCCGGACAGGGCCGGTCTGCCGCGGGCCCAGGCCCACATCGCCGCCGCCGAGGCCGCCACCGCGATCAGGTCCCAGTTGATCAGCCCGGACAGCACCAGCACCGGGGCCGCTGCGAACAGCATCGCGTCCCACGGTCGCCGCCGCTGGGTGCGGGCGAGGAACCAGGCGGCGGCCAGCGCGCAACCTGCGAGCAGCACCGCCGTGACGTCGAAGTACAGCCCCATCTCGCGGCTGACCCCGGGCGCGGCGTACACCTTGTCGGCCGGCACCGACTGCCGCGGGCCCAGGTCGGGCCAGCCGTCCAGGGCCTGGGTGATCAACGCGGCGCCGTAGGCGAAGTAGCCGATCACGACCGGGTACTCCATCGCCTGGTACCGGCCGCCGGTGTCGCTGTAAGGCAGGATCCGCTCGGCGAAGCCGCGTCCGACGTACAGGTAGGGCACGTCGGAGTAGCACATCTGCTGGTAGCGCGCGTCCCCGCCGCCCCAGCTCTCCTGCACGCAGGGGGTCTTCGCGAGCATGCCCAGGCACAGCGCGACGCAGGTCACGGCGAGCACCACCCGCAGCGGGCTCCACCACGGGTGCGGCGCGGAGTGCTCGCCGGCCGGTCCGCCGATGCACTCGCTGGCCGAGGTGGCCAACGGGTCCTCGGCGGTCGGGCGGACCAGCCCCCTCACCGGCGCCTCATCTAGGGCGAGCTCCGAGACGTTGGGCCGCTCCGGGCGGTGCTGGTCGACGTCGGGGTGGGAGTCGGCGTCGGCGTCGCGGACGCACAGGGGCCGGGGATGCAGATCCCGCTGGGTGTCGAGCTGGGCGTGGGAGTCGGCGTGGGAGTCGGCGTCGGGGTCGGCGTCGGGGTCGGAGTCGGCGTCGGGGTCGGCGTCGGGGTCGGCGTCGGGGTCGGCGTGTAGGTCGGGCTCGGCGTGTAGGTCGGCAGCGGCGCGTGGTCGTGGTTGGTCGCCTTCAGGTGGGCCGGTGGCGGGAACTGCTCCACCGGCGTGCCCGCCAGGTCCTTGTGCATCACGGCCGTCCAGGTGCGGGTCGGGTAGTCCGCCCCGAAGTAGGAGGGCATGTAGCCGTCCAGCTTGCCGTTCCCGTTCCCGCGCACGTACATCACCGCGGTGGACAGCTGCGGCGTGAAGCCGACGAACCACGACGAGGAGACGTCCCCGTTCCCGTTGGTCGCGGTGCCGGTCTTGCCCGCGGCCGGGCGGCCCAGCGCGAGCGCGTTGGTCCCGGTGCCGTGCTTGACCACCTGCTGCAGGGCCCAGCTGACGTCGCGGTCGACCGGGTTGGGCAGCGCCCGGGAAGGCGCGGGCTTGTCCCGGAAGAGCACGTCACCGTTGGCGTCGGTCACCTTCGACACCAGGTACCAGTCCTTGGCCTGGCCGCCGTCGGCGATGGTGCCGTAGGCGTTCGCCATGTCGATCGGGCTGATCGTGGCGCTGCCCAGGGCGATGACCGGGTTCGGCTCCAGCCCGGGCGCGTCCCGCGGGATGCCCATGTCGACCGCGGTGTTCAGGATCTTCTGCGGCCCGTTGTGCATCGCCAGCGTCAGGTCGGTGTAGGCGGTGTTCACCGACTCCTCGGTGGCCTTGGTCAGCGTGATCTGGGAGCCGTAGTCGTTGCCCTGCCCGGGACCTTCGTTGACCACCTTGCCGGTGTGGTTGGCGAAGTAGTACGGCGAGTTGCCGTCGAAGGTGCTGTTCAGCGAGTAGCCGCTCTTCAGCGCGGCGGCGAGTGCGAACGGCTTGAAGGCCGAGCCGGGGGACCCGCCCGCGACCGCCCAGTTCAGCTGGCTCTTCAGGTAGTTCTGGCCGGCGTACAAGCCGCGCAGCGCGCCCGTGCGCGGGTCGACGGAGGCGACCGCGACGTGCAGCTGCTTGAGACCCGAGGGCCGCTGCTGCTTCACCGCCTGCGCGGCGGAGCTCATCGCCTTGCGCGTGAGGGTGGTGGTCACCCGGAGACCGCCGCCGTCGATCTGCTCGTCGGAGAACCCGTCGGCGTGCAGCTGCTTGCGCACCATCGTCAACACGTGGCCGCGCTGCCCGCCGTACACGTTCCTGCTGGGGATCTTGGGGAACTTGGGCAGCCGCTGCTCGGCCCGAAGCGCCCGCTGCTTGCTGATGTTGCCCATGCTGGCCATGCCGTTGAGCACATACCGATAACGCGCGAGCAACCGCTCCTGGTTCCCCTTCCCGGCGGCCGGGTCGAGGTCACCTGGAGAGTTCAGCACCGAAGCGAGCACCGCGCTCTGCCGCAGGGTGAGGTCCTGCACGTCCTTGTTGAAGTACGCCTGCGCTGCCGCCTGGACGCCGTACGCCCCGCGGCCGAAGTAGATCGCGTTCAGGTAGCCCTGCAGGATCGCGCTCTTGGACATCTGCTGCTGGACCTTCAGCGACAAGATGGCCTCTTTGATCTTGCGGGAGATGGTCCGCTGCTGGGACAGGTAGAGGATCTTGACGTACTGCTGGGTGATCGTCGACGCGCCCTGGGTGGGGTTGCCCTGCACGTCGTTGAAGGCCGCGCGGACGATGCCCTTCGGGTCGATGCCGTGGTCGGTCCAGAACGTGCGGTTCTCCGCGGAGACCACCGCGTTCTGCAGCGACTTGGGTACGTCGGACAGCGGCACGCGCACCCGGTTCTGGGTGGCGAACCTCCCGATCTGGCGCTTGCCGCCGGCGTAGTAGACGAACGTGGTCTGGGTCTGGAAGTCCTTGTTCGGGTCCGGCAGATGGATCGTCTCGTAGGCGACCGCGAACGCTCCTGCCCCGAGCAGCACCAGCGCGAGGACGCTGATCAGGCCCCACATCAGGATCCGGCGGCCCAGGGAGCGCTTCGGGGAGCGCTTGGTCACCTTCTTGGCGCGTTGGTTGCGCGACGAAGGCGTGAAGCCCTGCCGCTTGCGGTGTGCGCTCAACGGTTCTCTCTCCAGGGGCCGGAAGGGACAACTGCTCCCAAGAAGAGTACGGGGGGGCAGCGCAAACCCCACATTCAGCGGGCAAAGCGGTCCGGGCCGGGGGGTGGCACTGCTCACGGCGGGCTGCGGAGGCCCCGAGTGGCGACGCGTCGATATATCGCTACGATAGGTGCGACCGATAGACGCCTCTCATCTCAGGTGGACCCCGTGACCCGTCGTGCCGAGACCCTCGAGCTCGCAGTCCTCGGACTGCTGCACGAGGCGCCCATGCACGGCTACGAGCTGCGCAAGCAGCTCAACGCGGTGCTCGGCTGGGGACGAGTGCTCTCGTACGGCTCGCTCTACCCCGCCCTGAAGAAGATGCTGCGTGCCGGCTGGATCGCCGAGCACGTGGGCGCCACAGGGCCGGGCATGAGCCGACGTCAGCGCATCGTCTACGAGCTGACTCCGGCCGGCAACCAGCGGTTCACCCACCTGATGTCCGAGGCAGGTCCTTCCGCCTGGGAGGACGACAACTTCGACGTCCGCTTCGCGTTCTTCAGCCGCACGGACATGGAGATCCGGCTGCGCATCCTCGAGGGGCGGCGGAGTCGGCTGCAGGAGCGGCTGGAGCGGGTGCAGGCCCAGCTGGCACGCACCCAGCGGCAGATGGACCGCTACGCCACCGAGCTGCAGCGACACGGCGTCGAGTCGGTGGAGCGTGAAGTGCGCTGGCTCTCGGACATGATCAACGCCGAGCGTGGCTCACCCACGGGGGGCACGCCCCCCGTGCACCCCCCACCGGGGTCCGGGTCCCGGTGAGCGCGGCAGCAGCCCGTCGCCGAGCAAGTCAGTCAAGCGAGCAAGCAACCAGAAGTGAGGAGAGCCCGATGGGTTCGGTACGTGTGGCAATCGTGGGAGTCGGCAACTGCGCGACCTCTCTCATCCAGGGCGTCCAGTACTACCGGGACGCCGACCCAGCGGGCTCGGTCCCGGGCCTGATGCACGTGCGGTTCGGCGACTACCACGTCTCGGACATCGAGTTCGTGGCCGCCTTCGACGTCGACGCCAAGAAGGTCGGCTTCGACCTGGCCGAGGCCACCCAGGCCTCGGAGAACAACACGATCAAGATCACCGACGTGCCACCGCTCGGGATCACCGTGCAGCGCGGTCCGACGCTCGACGGGCTCGGCAAGTACTACCAGGAGACCATCGAGGAGGCCGACGGGGAGCCGGTCGACGTGGTCGCCGCGCTGCGTGAGGCGAACGTCGACGTCCTCATCTCCTACCTGCCGGTCGGCTCGGAGCAGGCGGACAAGTTCTACGCCCAGTGCGCCATCGAGGCGGGCGTGGCGTTCGTGAACGCGCTGCCGGTGTTCATCGCCTCCGACCCCGAGTGGGCCGAGAAGTTCGAGAAGGCCGGTGTGCCGATCGTCGGCGACGACATCAAGTCCCAGGTGGGCGCCACGATCACCCACCGGGTGCTCGCGAAGCTGTTCGAGGACCGCGGCGTGGTGCTGGACCGCACCTACCAGCTCAACGTCGGCGGCAACATGGACTTCAAGAACATGCTCGAGCGGGAGCGGCTGGAGTCGAAGAAGATCTCCAAGACCCAGGCGGTCACCTCCAACGTCGGCCACGACCTCGGCAGCCGCAACGTGCACATCGGCCCCTCCGACTACGTTGAGTGGCTCGACGACCGCAAGTGGGCCTACGTCCGGCTCGAGGGCCGCGCGTTCGGCGACGTGCCGCTGAACCTGGAGTACAAGCTCGAGGTGTGGGACTCCCCGAACAGTGCCGGCATCATCATCGACGCGGTCCGGGCCGCGAAGATCGCGCTCGACCGGGGCATCGGCGGGCCGATCCTGTCCGCCTCGTCGTACCTGATGAAGTCGCCGCCGGTGCAGCTTCCCGACGACGAGGGCCGCGTCCGCGTCGAGGCGTTCATCCGAGGCGAGGTCGAGCGCTGACCCTCGGCGCGGTGGTTCCGAGACGCCGGGCCTGAGGGCCCGGCTCCTCAACCCCCTGGCTCTGCGGCCCGCTGGGCACGGTCGGTTTTCCCCGACCCCGCGTGCGCGACCCCGGTCCGGGGAACACTGAGCGGGTGATGAACCGGTGACCGCTGCCCGCCACCTGGTCCGCCTGCTCAGAGGCCGGTGGTTCCGCCGCCTGTTCACCGTGCGGGTGGCCAGCCAGTTCACCGACGGGGTGTTCCAGGTCGCGCTGGCGGCCTACGTCATCTTCTCCCCGGAGCAGCAGGCCACCCCGACCGCGATCGCGGCAGCGCTGGCGGTGGTGCTGCTGCCGTTCAGCGCCCTCGGCCCGTTCGTCGGGGTGTTCCTGGACCGCTGGTCGCGCCGCCAGGTGCTCGCCTGGTCCAACTTCGTGCGGGTGGGCCTGGTGCTGGTGGTGGCCCTGGCCGTGCACACCGGTCTGCGCGGTCCGGCGCTGTTCGCGCTGATCCTCGCCTGCCTGTCGGTGAACCGGTTCCTGCTCGCAGCCCTGTCCGCCGCGCTCCCGCACGTCGTCGCCGACGATGAGCTGATCACCGCCAACGCGCTCACCCCGACCGCCGGGACCGTGGTGTACGTCCTGGGGCTCGGCGTCGGCACGGCCAGCCGCTACCTGTGGCAGCGGGTCGGCCTGGGCCCGGACGTCGGGGTGCTGTTGCTGGCGTCGGCGCTGTACGGCGTGTCCGGCGCGCTCGCCCTGCGCATCCCCCGGACCATGCTGGGGCCCGGGCCGGACCCGGAGCGGCCGGGCGTCCACGAGGCGGTCCGCGAGGTGGCCCGGGGCCTCGTCCGCGGCCTGCGCCACCTCGGCTCACGGCGTCCGGCGGCCCTCGGACTGGGCGCGATCGCCGCGCACCGGTTCTGGTACGGCATCTCCACCGTCGCGATGATCCTGCTCTACCGGTACTACTTCCACGGACCCGGCGACGTCGACGCCGCGCTGGCCGGTCTCTCGCTGGCGGTGCTGGTCAGCGGGCTCGGGTACTTCGCCGCTGCGCTGCTCACCCCCGTGGTGACCGCACGGATCCCGACCCGCAGCTGGATGCTGATGCTGCTCTGCGGCGCCGCGGTGACCGAGGTCTTCCCCGGCGCGCTCTACACCCAGCCGGCGCTGCTTGTGGCGGCGTTCTTCTTGGGGCTGGCCTCCCAGGGGCTGAAGATCTGCGTGGACACCCTGGTGCAGACCAACATCGACGACGCCTACCGCGGGCGGGTGTTCTCGCTCTACGACGTGATCTTCAACGTCACGTTCGTCGCCGCGGCCGCGTGCGCCGCGGCGGTGCTGCCGCTCGACGGCAAGTCCTACCTCGTGCTGGCCTCGATCTCGGTCGGGTACCTGCTGACCGCGGTCGGGTACGCCGCGCTGACCGGAAAGCCGACCGGTGGGCAGGTCACCCCTCCCGCGAGCGCCACCACTCCAGCAGGGCTGCTTTCGCGTCCTGGGGACCCATCGGTCCCCGTTCGAGACGCAGGTCGAGCAGATACCGGTAGGCCTCCCCCACCTCGCGACCCGGAGGGATGCCCAGGATCTCCATGATCTGGTTGCCGTCCAGGTCCGGCCGCATCGCGGCCAGCTCCTCCTGCTCCTCGAGCTTGGCGATGCGCTCCTCGAGGTGGTCGTAGCTGCGCCGCAGCCGCTCCGCCTTGCGCCGGTTCCGGGTGGTGCAGTCGGCCCGGGTGAGCACGTGCAGCCGCTCGAGCTGGTCGCCGGCGTCGCGGACGTACCGGCGGACCGCGGAGTCGGTCCACTCACCGGTGCCGTAGCCGTGGAAGCGCAGGTGCAGCTCGACCAGCTTGCACACCGCGGCGGTGTCGTCGTTGGAGAAGCGCAGTGCGCGCATCCGCTTGCGGGTCAGCTTGGCACCCACCACGTCGTGGTGGTGGAAGGTGACCGTGCCGTCCCCGGAGAACCGCCGGGTCTTCGGCTTGCCCACGTCGTGCATGAGCGCCGCGAACCGGCTCACGAAGTCCGGGCCCCCGCCCGGCAGCCGGTCCTCGAGCTCGATGGCCTGCTCCAGCACGGTCAGGGTGTGCTCGTAGACGTCCTTGTGCCGATGGTGCTCGTCCCGCTCGAGCATCAGCGCCGGCAGCTCGGGCAGCACCCGGTCGGCCAGCCCGGTGTGCACCATCAGGGTGAGTCCCAGCCGGGGGTACGGCGAGCAGACCAGCTTCACCAGCTCGTCCCGGACCCGCTCCGCTGAGACGATCTCGATCCGGTCGGCCATCGCGGTCATCGCCGCCGTCACCCCGGGGTCGACGGTGAAGCCGAGCTGGGCGGCGAACCGGGCGGCGCGCATCATCCGCAGCGGGTCGTCGTCGAAGGAGTCCTCGGGGCGGCCGGGGGTGCGCAGCACCTTGTCCACGAGGTCACCGAGCCCGCCGTACGGATCCTCGAACTCCTGTCCGGGGACGGTGACCGCCATCGCGTTGACGGTGAAGTCCCGGCGGCCCAGGTCACCGACCAGCGTGTCCCCGTAGGCGACCTCCGGCTTGCGGGAGCTCGGGTCGTACTTGTCCGAGCGGTAGGTGGTGATCTCGATCTGCCAGCCGTCCTTGCGGCACCCGATCGTGCCGAACTCGCGGCCCATGTCCCAGATGGCGTCCGCCCAGCCGGTCAGCAGCCGCTCGGTCACCTCCGGCCGCGCCGAGGTGGTCAGGTCCAGGTCGTTGTGCAGCCGCCCCAGCAGGGCGTCGCGCACGGGACCGCCGACCAGCGCGACCTCCTCCCCGGCCGCGCGGAACCGAGTGCCGAGGTCGTCGAGGACCGGCGAGACGCGCAGCAGCTCGCGCACCGCCGTGTGCTGGACACGGCTGAGCCGGGCCCGGTGGCTCTCATCGGGGCTGTCATGGCTGGTCGGGGAGTCGTCGGGCACGGGAGGTAACTCTAGTTGCGGGTCAGACCCGGCCCGACCGGTGCACGGTCGTTAGCATCGACTGCGTGACCCGACCCGCCGCCAGGCGCCTTGCCGCATGCCTTCTGGCGGGTCTGCTGACGGTTCTCGCGGCCGGACTTCCGGTGGCACTGCCCGGTGGGCCGGCCCCTGCCTCCGCCGCTGAGCCGGACGCCGCGTCGGCGCCTCTCGAGGTGACCATCGCGTCCCTGTCCCCCTCGGTGATCCCCCGCCGCGGCCGGGTCACCATCACCGGCCGGATCACGAACCGGTCGACCATGGCCTGGACCAACCTGCAGGTGTTCATGTTCACCTCGGCAACGCCGATGCGCACCTCCGAGGAGCTCACCGCGGCCAGCCACACCGACCCGGCCGCGGAGGTGGGGTCCCGGATCTACAAGAGCGGGCTGTACGACCAGGTGGGCGACCTGGCGCCGGGCCAGAGCACCAGCTACGTGCTGTCGGTGCCGCGGAGGGACCTGCACATCACCGGCCAGCCCGGCGTGTACTGGGTGGGCGTGCACGTGCTGGGAGGCAACGTGAACGGCCGGGACGGCATCGCCGACGGGCGGGCCCGCACGTTCATGCCGCTGATGAGCAGCCGGGGACCGGGCACCTCCTTGGCGCTCGTGGTCCCGCTCCAGGCGCATGTCGGCCGGCTGGCCGACGGCACCCTGGCCCACGTCAACAGCTGGAGGCGCCGCCTGCGCCCGGACGGAAGGCTGGGTCGGCTGCTGTCCCTGAGCGCCACCAGCACCCAGCCGCTGACCTGGGTCGTCGACCCGGCCGTCCTGGACGCGGCCGCCTCCGTCGCCGGCGGCAACCCGCCCCTGGACGTGAACCAGAGCACCTCCTCCGCCACCCCTTCCCCGACCCCCGGCCAGTCACCCGGCCAGTCACCGGCCCAGTCACCCGGCCCATCCCTGGGCTCCTCCCCGGACCGGCCCCCGGGCACGTCGGCCTCGCCGCCCTCCTCGGCCGGCGCCCCGTCCGGGGCCCCGGCGACCCCCGGCGTGCCCGGTCAGGCAGGCGGGAGCCGTCCCACCAGCCCGGACGCCCGGGCAGCGGCGGCCTGGCTGCGGGCCTTCCAGACCCAGGCCGCCGGCCAGTCGGTGCTCGCGGTCCCGTACGGCGACCTCGACGTCGCCTCGGTGATGCGGCACCAGGATCAGGCGCTGTACCGCAGCGCCACTGCGCTGAGCGCGTCCACCCTGCTACGGCTCGGCGTGACCTCCTCCCCCGCCGTCGACCCGCCCCGAGGCCTGCTGCCACCGTCCGCCCTCGGCTCGCTGGGCGGGGACACGACCGTGCTGCTCAGCGACCGCGCGGTCCCTGACGCCACGGGGCCGGTGGTCGAGGGAGCAGCCGGCTCGGCGTCCGGACAAGAGGGAGCCCCGAGCATCGCGCTGATCGACTCGACCGCGAGCTCGGGTGGCCCGGGTCCGAACCCACGGTTCACGGCACTGGCCGTCCGGCAGCGCATCCTGAGCGAGGCGGCGGTGCATGCCCTGTCCCCGGATCGCGGGCAGCCTCTGGTGGTCTCCACCCCCGACCTGTGGAACCCGGGCAGCGACTGGCGCACCTCCGACTTCTTCGCCGGCCTGGACGTGCCCTGGCTGCAACGGGTAGGCGTCCCCGCCGTGCTGGGCGGCGCGGGCACCTCCGGCACCAGCCCCGGAACCACGAGTCCGCCCCCGTCGACCCTGGTCTACCCGCAGTGGGCCCGCAAGGCCGAGCTGCCGTCGGCGAACCTGCAGGCCAGCCAGGAGCTGGCGCACACCGGCAAGGTCCTCGCCGGCCTGCTGGCCCAGAACCGCACCGTGGACACCTTCCTGGCCAAGGCGGCCATGCTGGACTCCTCGGTCCGGGCTCGAAACCACCCGCGGGCGGTCCGGGGCCGGGCGATCACGACCGCACGGCGGATGCGCTCGCTGATGCAGCGCGTGCGGATCGACGGTCCGTCGTTCGTGACCATGTCCAGCGAGGCCGGGACGTTCTCGGTCACACTGGTGAACGGCCTGCAGCAGCCGGTGACCGTCGGGGTGGAGGCCGACACCGGCAGTCCTGACCTGTCGATCTCCTCTCCCGACCCGATCACCCTCGGACCGGGCCAGCGCGCCTCCGTCCGGCTGCACGCCACCGCCCGTGACATCGGGGTGCACTCGGTGACCCTGCTGCCCACCAACGCCGACGGCGTGCCGGTCTCCTCCGGCACCCGGTTCAGCGTGCGCAGCAGCCAGGTGGGTCTGGTGATCTGGATCATCATGGGGATCGGCGCCGGCGTGCTGCTGCTGGCCAGCGCCGTCCGGATCGTCCGTCGGGTGCGCCGCCCTTCCCGCACGGAGCCGACTGCTCGGGTGGCCCCGTGACCCCACCCGAGCAGGGACGACACAAGGCCGTGCCCTCGCGGCGCCCGCCTGCTGCCACCTCGACCGCGTCCTCGGGCGACTCTGCCGCTGCTGCGTCGAGCGAGGGTTCTTCCGGATCCGGCGGGATCCTCGGCTCCAGCGCGGTCATGGCCGCCGGGACGGTCGTGTCCCGGGCGAGCGGCTTCCTCCGCAGCGCACTCCTAGTCGCCGCGCTCGGCCACGGCCTGCACGCCGACGTGTTCAACATCGCGAACACGATCCCGAACATGCTCTACATCCTGCTGGCCGGTGGTGTGTTCAACGCAGTGCTGGTGCCGCAGCTGGTGCGGGCGATGAAGAGCGACAGTGACGGTGGCGACGGTTACACGACCCGGGTGATCACCCTTGCCGGCGTGTTCCTGGCCGGCGTCACGGCAGTCCTGGTGCTGTTCGCCCCCTGGATCATGCGGCTGTTCCTGTCCGGCTGCTACTTCACGCCGGAGCTGGCCGCGCAGCGGGACTCCGCGATCATGCTGGCCCGCTACTGCCTGCCGCAGGTGTTCTTCTACGGGATGTTCGTGCTGGTCGGCCAGGTGCTGAACGCACGGGGCCGGTTCGGGCCGATGATGTGGGCCCCGATCGCCAACAACGTCATCTCGGTCGCCGTGCTGGCCGGGTACCTGGCTGTCTTCGGCTCCGCACAGCCAAACAGCACGGCTGCCTACACCAGCCACCAGGAGCTGCTGCTGGGCCTCGGCTCCACCCTGGGGATCGTGGCCCAGCTGGCGATCCTGGTGCCCTACATGAGGGCAGCCGGTGTCCGGTTCCGGCCCCGGTTCGACTTCCGAGGCTACGGGCTGGGCCACACGCTCCGGCTGGGCATGTGGACGGTGCTGTTCGTGATCGTCAACCAGATCGCCTACACCATCGTGGTGCACCTGGCCTCGAGCGGTACGGCGCAGGCCGCCTGCGGCGGCGGAAGCAGCCACGGCACCGGTTACACGGTCTACGACCAGAGCTATCTGCTCATCATGGTGCCGCACTCGGTGGCCACCGTCTCGCTGGCCACCGCCGTGCTGCCGCAGCTGTCCGCGATGGCGGCGGCCGATGACCTGGCCGGGGTCTCCCGGACCGTGGCAAGCACGCTGCGCACCAGCCTCGCGGTGATCATCCCCTTCGCACTGCTGCTGCCCGTGGTCGCGCTCGACATCAGCGGCGTGATCTGGGGCTGGGGGGCGGCAGGAAGCACCTACCGGCAGTTCGTACCCACGCTGTCGTTGTTCACCATCGTGCTGGTGTTCTTCACCATCCACTACCTGATGCTGCGCGGCTTCTACGCCTTCGAGCGCACCCGGACGGTGTTCTGGGTGCAGTGCGTGGTGGCCGGGACCAACATCGCCCTGGCCCTCGTGCTCACCGCGCTCGCCTCGGCGGCCGACACCGCCCCCGCGCTGGTGCTCGCCTACGGCGGCGCCTACCTGGTCGGGGCCGCGTGCTCCTACTCGCTGCTGGCGCGCGCGCTCGGCGGGCTGCACACCGGGGTGCTGGGCCGGTTCCTGGTCCGGCTGGTCCCCGCGGCCGGCATCGCGGCGCTGCTGGCCTGGCTGGTCCGGACCGGGCTGGACGCCGTGTGGACGCAGAGCGCCGGCGTGCTGCCCTCGCTGGTCCGGCTGGCAATCGCCGGTCTGGTCGACCTGCTGGTGTTCCTGGCCCTGGCGCGCATGTTCCGGCTCGCGGAGGTCAACGAGATGGTGGGGCTGCTCACCAGGCGTGTGCTGCGCCGGTGAACCGCGCCCGGGACAGCGCCGGGCGCCTCCCCTGAGGTGCGGGCTCTAGCATGTAGTTTCGTTGGGGGACCTGGACCGATTCGCGCCGCGCGCGGCGGGTATGACCGGGCCAGACCAGGGCCGGCATGCGCAGGAATACCGCTGGTCACCACCAGGATGTAGTCGGATCGCCACCGGTGAGGAGGGACGTGGCCGAGAAGCCGATCGGACCCGGCACCGTGCTGGCCGGACGCTTCCGCCTCGAGGACCTGCTCCAGGAGAGCCGCGGGGCGAAGTTCTGGCGCGCCAGCGACATGACGCTGGCCCGCAACGTCGCCGTGCACGTGGTCGGCGGCGACGACTCTCGCGCGCCGGCCCTGCTCGCCGCGGCCCGGGCCTCGGCCACCGTCAGCGACGGGCACATCCTGCGGGTGCTCGACGCGGCCGAGGAGCTCGGGGTGGCCTACGTGGTCAACGAGTGGGGCTCGGGGATGTCGTTGGACCGGATGCTCGCCGACGGTCCACTCAGTCCCCGACGGGCGGCCTGGGTGGCCAAGGAGGTCGCCGACGCCCTGAACACCGCCCACCGCAGCGGGGTTGCGCACGGCCGGCTGATCCCGGAGAACGTGATGGTCTCCGAGGCGGGTGCGGTCAAGCTCATCGGCTTCGCGGTCGACGGCGCGCTCAACGGACGCGAGGGCGGCAACGGGTTCGCCGACCAGGCCTCCGACGTCACCCACCTTGCCGCGCTGCTGTACGCCGCCCTGGTGGCCAAGTGGCCGGGTACCGAGGCGTCGAGCGTCCCGTCAGCCCCGCGTGAGCACGGTCGCCCGCTGCGGCCCCGGCAGGTGCGCGCCGGGATCCCACGACCACTCGACGCGATCTGCGACCGGGTGCTGAACCCGGATCAGCCACACCGGCACGTGGTGCCGATCGAGACCGCCCACGAGGTGGCCGCCGCGCTCAGCGACTTCATCGGGGACCCCGGCGGGAACGGGGCGGTCGACCACGAGCACACCATGGTGCTGTCGCCGGTGCGACGCCTCGGCGACCGGCTCGCCGGCTTCCCCGCGGGTCAGCAGCACGAGGAGCCGACCCTCGCCTGGCAGACCGCCCCCGAGCAGAGGAACCTCCCCCACACCGGCGCCGCCACCAGCGCTGACACCGCTGCCGACCTGAGCGCAGACACGGCCGCAGACACGGGCTCGAACCGAGGCGACCACCCGGGTGCAGACCGGGGTGCCGAGGAGACGTCCGGCGGCTCGACCCCGCACCATCCCGACCCGGAGGCCACCCAGGCCGGCGTCCCGGTGTTCTTCGACGAGGACAGCGGGGTCGGCTGGATCAGCCCCGGGGAGAGCCGGGGACTCGGGCTCGGGGAGCCGCGGCGGACACCGCCCCCGCCTCCCCCACCACTGCCCGAGCCGGAACCAAAGCCGCTGTTCGCACCCGACCCGCCGGGCGGGCGACCGCGCCCCGGCTGGGACCCCGCCCAGCAGGCCGGCCAGCAGACCGGCCAGCAGACCGGCCAGGCCCGCCAGAGCGTGGGTCCGGACCCGTACGCCACCGACGCCCAGCACGCCTACCGGCGGCCGAGCGGCTATCCGGACGTCGGCTTCTCCACCAGCGGGGGCACCGGGTCGCTTCCCCCGGTGTGGGGGCCGGACGCGGACCAGCCACCCCCGGAGGACACCGGTGAGTGGGACGCCCAGAAGGCCGGACGTGGCTGGCTGAGGCTGGGGGCCGCGATCGTCGGCTTCCTGGTGCTGGTGTTCGCCGTGGTGATCGCCTTCAACTTCGGGCGCGGCCCCGGCCCCGCCGCCAACCCGGTCGACCACTCCTCCGCCAGCCAGCGACCGAGCAGCAGCCCCGGCAAGGTCCTCGACATCGCCGGCGTGCGCGACTTCGACCCCGAGGCCAGCCCGCCCGAGGAGAACCCGCAGATGGCACCGCTGGCCGTCGACGGGGACCCGAGCACCGCCTGGCAGACCATGACCTACTACGGCAACCCCAAGCTGGGTGGCCTGAAGGACGGCGTGGGGCTGGTGGTCGACCTCGGCAGCCGGGAGCAGGTCTCCCAGGTCCGGCTGCTCCTGCAGGGCAAGCCCACCTCGCTGCAGATCCTGTCGGCCGGCTCCAGCACCTCGTTTCCCACCGGCCTCAGTGGTCTCACCAAGGTCGCCAGTGCCGAGCACGCCGGCACCCACGTCACGCTGACACTGAAGCATCCGGTGAGGACCGAGTTCCTCGTGGTCTGGCTCACGTCGCTGCCGAGGGCCCAGGGCGGGTACCAGGGCCGGGTCGCCGAGATCCAGGTGCGGTCCTGACCCAAGCCGAGATCCAGGTGCGGGTCCTGACCCAGCGCCGCACGGCGGCCCGGCCGGTCGGGAATCCGCGGCCCCTAGGATCGGTTGTACCGGCAGGCCGCTTGTGCGCAGCCGACCTGGCCCGCACCGGCCCCGTACCAGTCTCTACGTGCAGGAGTGCATGCTGACCATGAGTTCCGACGTGACTTCCAACGTGAGTTCCAACGGCTCCCACAGCGGGGTCGAGGTCCGCGACGTCATCATCATCGGCTCCGGGCCGGCCGGCTACACCGCTGCGGTGTACGCCGCGCGGGCGAACCTCGCGCCGCTCGTGTTCGAGGGGTCGGTGACCGCCGGTGGCGCGCTGATGAACACCACCGAGGTGGAGAACTTCCCCGGCTTCCGGGACGGGATCATGGGTCCGGAGCTGATGGACAACATGCGCGCCCAGGCCGAGCGGTTCGGCGCCACGCTGGTCCCCGACGACATCACCGCAGTCGACCTCACCGGCGCGGTCAAGGTGGTCACCGACGGGTCCGGTGAGCAGCACCGGGCCCGGGCGGTGATCCTGGCGATGGGCTCCGGCTACCGCAAGCTCGGCATTCCCGACGAGGACCGGCTGTCCGGACACGGGGTGAGCTGGTGCGCCACCTGCGACGGCTTCTTCTTCCGGGACCAGCACATCGCCGTCGTCGGCGGGGGCGACTCCGCTGTCGAGGAGGCGACGTTCCTGTCCCGGTTCGCCTCCAAGGTCACCCTGGTGCACCGACGCGACGCCCTGCGCGCCTCGAAGATCATGCAGGACCGGCTGTTCGCCGACCCGAAGATCGAGGTCGCCTGGAACTCCAAGGTGGAGGCCATCCACGGTGAGGACAAGCTGACCGGCCTGACCCTGACCGACACGCAGACCGGGGAGCAGCGCGAGCTCGACGTGACCGGGCTGTTCATCGCGATCGGTCACGACCCACGCTCGGAGCTGCTCTCGGGCCAGGTCCGCCTGGACGAGGAGGGCTACGTGCTGGTCGACCAGCCGACCACGCGCACCAACGTGCCCGGCGTCTTCTCGTGCGGCGACCTGGTCGACCACCAGTACCGCCAGGCCGTCACGGCTGCGGGCACCGGCTGCGCCGCCGCCCTTGACGCCGAGCGGTTCCTTGCCGACCTGGCCCAGGCGGGCAGCACCGAGTCCCCCGACGTGGCGGCCGAGATGCTCAGCGAGCAGGTGCAGATCGCGGGCGGCTGAGCCGCCCGCCACAGGTCCGTCGCCCGGCGGAGGCAGGACCGGGCAGGCCCCCCACGGCCGGGGAAGAAACGTCCCCGGCGGGTGGTTGTCTAGACTCGACAGTCGTTGAACAGAGGAGAGAAGGAGCCCCCGTGGCCGATATGCAAGCCGTCACCGACGCCGACTTCGAGACCCAGGTCCTCAAGGCGGACAAGCCCGTGCTGGTGGACTTCTGGGCGGAGTGGTGCGGTCCGTGCCGGCAGGTCAGCCCGATCCTCGAGGAGATCCGCGCGGAGCACGGCGACAAGATCACGTTCGTGAAGATGAACGTCGACGAGAACCCGGTCACCCCGGCGTCGTACCGCGTGACCGGCATCCCGACGCTGAACGTCTACCAGAACGGCGAGGTGGTCCGCCAGATCGTCGGCGCCAAGCCGAAGGCCGCCCTGCTCAACGAGCTCAGCGAGTTCCTGGGCTGACCGGCGACTGAGCGTCCGGCGGCGTCACGGCTGACGGGGGACGTGCTCCGCCGCCGGGCGGACCGGCCGGAGGCCGCCGACCAGCTTCTCCAGGGCGGCCTCCACCTCCTCCCGCCAGGTCAGCACCGACTTCAGCTCCAGCCGCAGCCGCGGGTGCCGCGGGTGCGGCCGGTGGGTCTTGAAGCCGACCCGGAGCAGGAAGTCGGTCGGCAGCAGGCAGCCGCCGTACCCGACCGCGTTACGGTTGTCGGCGAACGCCTCGATGGCCCGGATGCCGCCCCGCTTGAGCAGGTCCTTCGCGACCGCCTGCACCAGCGTCCGGCCCAGCCCGATGTTGCCGTACTCCGGGTAGACCATCGCGGTGACCAGCAGCACCGAGTCCTCGCTGGCCGGTGCGGTCGGAAAGCTGCGGGTTCCGGGGACGAACGCGGGAGGCGCGTACACCACGTAGCCGGCGGGGTCCCCGTCGACGTACGCGATGCGGCCGCACGAGCCCCACTCGAGCAGCACCTGGGAGATCCAGGACTCCTTCTCCTCCGCGGCCTCCCCGGCGGTCACCGCCCTCTCCCGGCGCACCGGGTCGAGCTCCCAGAACACGCAGGACTGGCAGGCGATCGGCAGGTCGCCGAGGTTGTCCAACGTCAGGTGGGCCAGTCGTCGAGCCATCCTCACCCCCGGTCCGGGTCCGGCCACGCCCCACGAACAGACCGGCGGAGCGAACTACTCGCGTTCCGTCTCATGTCGCAACCTCGAACTCGTGGGTTCTGCGCGGATGATTCATCCTAGTAGCGAAGTGAGTGGAGCCCCCATGCCCGACAGCGACCCCGTCACCGAGCGTCCCCAGCCGCCCGGGGTCAGCACGCGCCTGGACACCTACGTCGACCGGTACGCCTCGCGCACGAAGGGGATGACGGCCTCGGAGATCCGGGCGCTGTTCGCGGTGGCCAGCCGCCCGGAGGTGGTGTCGCTGGCCGGCGGTATGCCGAACATCTCCGGGCTGCCCCTGGACGTGGTCGGCGGAGCCATCGGGGACCTGATCGCCGACCACGGCGCGACCGCGATGCAGTACGGCTCCGGGCAGGGCGATCCCCGGCTCCGGGAGCAGATCTGCGACGTGATGCGGCTGGAGGGCATCGAGGCACACCCCGACGACGTGGTGGTGACCGTCGGCTCGCAGCAGGCGGTGGACCTGGTGACCCGGATCTTCTGCGACCCCGGCGACGTGGTGATCTGCGAGGCGCCCTCGTACGTCGGCGCACTGGGCGTGTTCCGCGCCTACGAGTGCCAGGTGGTGCACGTCGCGATGGACGCCGAGGGACTGGTGCCGGGGGCGCTCCGGGAGGCACTGGCAGCGCTGCGCGAGGCGGGCCGGCGGGTGAAGTTCACCTACACGATCCCGAACTTCCACAACCCGGCCGGCGTCACCTTGTCCACCCCGCGCCGCCAGGAGATCCTCGAGATCTGCCGCGAGGCGGACGTGCTGGTCCTCGAGGACAACCCGTACGGCCTGCTCGGCTTCGACCACGAGCCGCGCCGGGCGCTGCGCGCCGACGAGCCGGACGGGGTGGTCTACCTCGGCTCGTTCTCCAAGACGTTCGCGCCCGGGTTCCGGGTGGGCTGGGCGCTGGCGCCGCACGCGGTCCGGGAGAAGCTGGTGCTGGCCCAGGAGTCTGCCACCTTGTGCCCGCCGTCGTTCTCGCAGATGGCAGTCTCGGCCTACCTGTCCGAGCACGACTGGCTGGGGCAGATCAAGCAGTTCCGGGAGCTGTACCGGGAGCGCCGGGACGCCATGGTGGGCGCGCTGGCAGACCTGATGCCTCCCGGAGCCCACTGGAACGTGCCCGAGGGCGGCTTCTACGTGTGGCTGACCCTGCCCGAGGGTCTGGACGCCAAGGCGATGCTCCCCCGGGCGGTGACCGAGCGAGTGGCCTACGTGCCGGGGACTGCGTTCTACGCCGACGGGCTGGGCGCGCAGAGCATGCGGCTGTCCTACTGCTACCCCACTCCCGAGCGGATCCGCGAGGGCGTGCGCCGCCTGGTGGAGGTGATCGGTCGGGAGACCGAGCTGCGGGCGACGTTCGGCAGCGTCGGCGAGCAGCACCAGCTGAGCACCGGACGCGGCTACGAGGCACCGAACACCGACCTGAGCTGAGGAGGGCAGATGGACCGGGATATCGCGGGCGGCGGCCGTGTCGTGGTGCTCGCCGGCGGCCTCTCCCACGAGCGGGAGGTCTCGCTGCACTCCGGACGGCGGGTCGCGGAGGCGCTGCGCGCCACCGGGGTCGAGGTGGAGGAGCGTGACGTGGACGCGACCCTGGTGCCGTCGCTGCGTGACGACCGCCCCGCCTGCGTCGTACCCCTCCTGCACGGGGAGAGCGGCGAGGACGGCGCGATCCGGGAGGTGCTCGAGCTGCTCGGGGTCCCCTACGTGGGCTCCCGCCCTGCTGCCTGCCGGAGGGCCTTCGACAAGCCGGCGGCCAAGTCGGTCGTGGCCGAGGCGGGCCTGCAGGTGCCGGCCGGGGTCGCCCTGCCCCACGAGACGTTCCGGGAGCTCGGGGCGGCGGCGGTGATGGACGTGGCGGTCGCGGCACTCGGTCTGCCGCTGATCGTCAAGCCGACCCGGGGTGGCTCGGCGCTGGGGTGCACGGCGGTCCGGGAGCGCCAGGGGCTGGCCCCGGCGATGGTGGCCGCCTTCTCCTACGCCGACACCGCGCTGGTGGAGCGGCTGGTGACCGGCACCGAGGTCGCGGTCCCGGTGGTGGACACCGGGGACGGTCCCCGGGCCCTTCCGGCGGTGTCGATCGAGCCGGACGGCGGGGTCTACGACTACACCGCCCGCTACACCGCCGGCAGCACCGAGTTCGGGGTGCCGGCCAAGCTCTCCGACGCATTGGCCGACGAGTGTGCCCGAGTGGCGGTGGAGGCACACCGCGTGCTCGGGCTGCGCGACCTGTCCCGCTCCGACCTGGTGGTCGACGAGGACGGGACGGTCTGGTTCCTCGAGGTCAACGTCGCCCCGGGGCTGACCGAGACCTCGACCGTGCCTCTGGCGGTCCAGGCGGCCGGCCTGGACCTCGGCGGACTGTTCGCCGACCTGGTCCGGGTGGCTCTGACGCGCTGACCGGCCGGACGTTTCACGAGAAACCGTCGCCGCCGGGCACCGCCGGGTGCTGCCCGCCCCCAGCAGGCACCGTCTCGATGGTGACGGCCGCGACCGGCCCGAGCCGGCCGCGCAGCACGGTCGCCAGGTAGCCGGCGGCGATCAGCACGCCGAGCGCCATCAGCGCGAAGATGGCCCGGTAGCTCAGCAGCGTCACGAGCAGCGCACCGAGCGCGATCGACACCGCCTGGGGGGTGGTGACCAGGACCTCGGTGGTGGTGCTCACCCGGCCCATCAGGTGGCCCGGGGTCTGCTTCTGCAGCAGGGTGTTGTAGGCGACGACGAGCACCGGGAGCCCGGCTCCGATGACCACCGTGGCGACGAGCAGCTGCCAGATCGCCAGCGCGCCGGCAACCCCCGCCAGCCCCACCACGAGCAGCGACAGGCCGGCCACCAGGGTCCCGGGCTCACCGAGACGCCGGACGATCCGGCCGGACAGCAGCCCTCCCGCGACCGCGCCGACGCCCTGCACCGAGACCACGGCGCCCACGAACTCGACCGGCTTCCCGAAGGCGTCGACCACCGCGTAGACGGCCGACTCGGAGAACCCGATCACCAGCAGACAGATGCTCATGCCCAAGGTCGCGTGCAGCAAGGTGGGGGTACGTCGGATGTGCGCCATCCCGGCAGACAGCCGGCCGAGCCAGTGGGCGGCCTGCTCGGTCCCCTGGTCGGGGCGCTGCTCGACCACCGTGAGGGTGCCCACCGCGATCGCGGCGACCACGAAGGTGCATGCGTCGGCGAGCGCGACCACCCCGCCGCCCAGGAACGCGAACAGGGCCGCGCCTGCCGGCGGTCCGACGAGGCGGAACGCCTCCCGGGTCACCGACAGGCTGGCGTTGGCCTCCACCAGCACGTCGGCGGGGAGCATGTCCTTCAGCAGGCCGTTGAGCGCCGCCGGCGTCACGACGAAGGACACGCCGTACAGCAACGCCACCACGTAGATGATCCAGACGTCCGCGGCCTGGTGCACGGCGAGCAGCGGCAGCAGGGCGGCCGCGGACAGCAGGTTGGCCACGAGCAGGAAGCCCCGCCGGGCCACCCGGTCCACGAGGTAGCCGAGGGCGGGGCCGACCAGGGCGGGCAGCGCCAGCCAGAAGAAGGTGAGCCCGGCCGCGCTGTTGGAGCCGGTCAGCTGCTTGACCCAGATGCTCAGCACGATCAGCATCAGCGAGTCGCCGAGCATGCTCGCGGCCAGCCCCAGGAACAGCCTGGGGAAACCCGGCACCGCGAAGGCCTTCCTCATCGCCCCGGCTCCTGCCCGGGTTGGTGCCCGGGTTCGTGCCCAGGTTCGTGCCCAGGTTCGTGCCCGGGTTCGTGCCCAGGTTCGTGCGCGGGCTGGTGCTCTGGCGCGGGGGCGTGCTCCGGGCCGTAGGGATGGCTGGGGGCCAGCCAACCGATCACGCTCACCAGGCGTGCGTCCGCCGGACGACAGCCGGAGTCGGCGATCCTGTCGTCGTAGGCGGCGAACAGGTCCCGCATCGCGGCGAGCAGCTCCGCCGCCTCCTCCGGAGTTACCCACATCGCCGACTGGGTGAGGCCGGTGACCTTCCGCCACTGCGTGGGCTCGTACGCCCTGGCCGCCCGCGCGGCCCGCAGCGCCGCGATCTCCCGCTCGAGCAGCACGTCGGTCAACGCGTTCGCGGCAGCGGCGGCGGCCGGGTCGGGGTCGTCATCGCCCCATGAGAGTCCCTCCGCGACCGCCCGCCATGGCCGGTTACGCCCCGTGCCACCGGGTGCCTCCTCGACGAAGCCGTGTTGGGCGAGCTGACGAAGGTGCCAGGAGCAGTTCGAGGCGGACTCCCCCAGGACCCTGGCGAGCTCACTGGCGGTCCGGGGCCCCTCGGTCACCAGCAGACCGAGCAGCGCCCAGCGCAGCGGGTGGGCCAGCGCCTTCAGCGCGGCGGGATCGGTGACACGGCGACGGGGCGGCATCCGTAGAAAGTAATCTTTCGAAAGATGACTTTCAATAGTTGGTCGAGAAGGTCTTCGTCAGCACGCGTTCAGCGCGAGGCAACATAACGATGTGTCGCTATATCGACAAATCTCTTCGTCTTGTTGTTGATTTGTCGACTTGTCTAGGAGTCGCCGCCTCGTGGGTCCAGGAGCGCCACGATCCGCTCCAGGTCAGGGATGGAGGCGAACTCGACGGTGATCTTGCCCTTTGTCTTGCCGAGGTCGACCTTGACCCGCGTCTCCAGCCGGTCCGAGAGCCGCGCGGCCAGGTCGGCCAGCCCCGGAGCGGTGGGCCTCTTCCGGGTGGACCGGTTGCGCCGGCCCGGGGCAAGATCGCCGACAGCGACGATCTCCTCCAGGTTGCGCACGCTCAGACCCTCGCCGACCACCCGGCCGGCGAGTCGGTCCTGGATGTCGGCATCCTCCACGGCCAACAACGCGCGGGCGTGGCCGGCGGACAGCACCCCCGCAGCAACCCGCCGCTGCACCGCCGGGGACAACCGCAGCAGACGCAGGGTGTTGCTGATCTGGGGCCGGCTCCGGCCGATCCGCTCCGCCAGCTCCTCGTGGGTGCACCCGAAGTCATCGAGGAGCTGCTGGTAGGCGGCCGCCTCCTCGAGGGGGTTGAGCTGGGAGCGGTGCAGGTTCTCGAGCAGCGCGTCCCGCAGCATCGCGTCGTCGTCGGTGTCCCGGACGATCGCCGGAATGGTGTCGATGCCGGCCTGCTCGGTGGCCCGCCACCGGCGCTCGCCCATGATCAGCTCGTAGCGATCCTCGCCCACGGGCCGCACCACGATGGGCTGCAGCAGCCCGATCTCGCGGATGGAGTGGACCAGCTCGGCCATCGCCTCCTCGTCGAAGACCTGGCGCGGCTGCCGCGGGTTCGCAGCGATCTGGTCGACGGGCAGCTCGGCGAAGCGGGCGCCGTGCACCGGACGCAACGCCTGTCCGTCCTCGCGTCCTTCCGGCCCTGCGGATGCACCGGACCCGGAGTGGTCTCCGACGGCGGCCGTCGTGGAGCCGCCCGGAGGTGAAGCGGACGACTCGACGGCGGCTGAACCCGGAGGCGTCTGCGAGTCGGGGCCGCTCTGCTCGGGGGCGGCGCCCGGTGGCCCACCCGCCGGATCGGTCGAAGCACCACCGGCCTCCCGCGCGGGTCCGGTGGGGATCAACGAGCCGAGCCCCCGGCCGAGGCCCCGACGCTGCGCCGGCTTCTGCGTCATCTGCGTGCTCCTTTGAGGGCCATCTCGCGCGCCGCCTCGAGGTAGCTGAGCGCGCCGGGCGAGCCCGGGTCGTAGGTCATCACGGTCTGGCCGTAGCTCGGCGCCTCCGAGATCCGCACGGAGCGAGGAATCGCCGTGCCCAGCACGCGCTCCGCGAAGTGTCCGCGGACCTCGTCCGCGACACCAGCGGAAAGGCGCGTTCGTGCGTCGTACATGGTCAGCAAGATGGTGGACACCTCCAGCTCCGGGTTCAGGTGTGCCTTGACCATCTCCACGGTCTCCAGCAGCTGACCGAGTCCTTCCAGGGCGTAGTACTCGGCCTGGATCGGGATCAGCATCTCCAGGCCCGCCACCAGCGCATTGAGGGTGAGAAGCCCCAGGGAGGGTGGGCAGTCGATGAGCACGTAGTCGAGCCGGTCGTCGGCGAGGGTGCTCAGGTAGGCCCGAAGCGCCCGTCGGAGCCTGCTCTCCCGGGCCACCACGCTGACCAGCTCGATCTCCGCTCCGGCCAGGTCGATGGTCGCCGGCACCACCCAGAGACCCTCGACCTCCGGGCTCTTCTGGACCACCTCCGCCAGGGGTACGTCGTCGATCAGTGCGTCGTAGACCGAGGCAACCCCGCGATGGTGCTCGATGGCCAGCGCGGTGGAGGCGTTGCCCTGCGGATCCAGGTCCACCACGAGCACCCGCATGCCCTGCTGGGCCAGCGCCGCCGCCACGTTGACCGTGGTGGTCGTCTTGCCGACGCCACCCTTCTGGTTCGCCACCACCATCACCCGGGTCTGCCCCGGCTGAGGCAGCGGGGCGCGCAGGCGGCGCCCCTCGGTCACCAGCAGCTGGTGCTCGACCGACCGGGCCAGCGGGGTCGAGGTGTCGACTCCTCCCGCATCCAGCTCGGCCATCTCTCCCGCGGTGCGCACCCGGGTGCCGGGCGCGGGGTGCGGCCCGAACCTGCTGGCATCGAAGGAGCCGGCGACTGGGGGGGAGGTGGGGCTCGGGTCGCTCATCACCGACTCCTCGACTGGTGAGTGCTGGTCCGGCTCACCGTTCCCGGGTCCGGTCGCCGTTTCACGTGAAACAGAGCCCTGTGGACGACCCTGTGGATTCTGTGGGTATCTTTTCTCGGCACCCGGCTCCACCGGCCAACCGAGAGACATGGCAGAACGCGTCGGCGAATCGGGCCACCCCAAGCCGAGTCGTCCGGCAGCAGACCGCCCCGGATCCGGTCGCATCAGTTCAGGCATCTCCCTCAGGCACTTCCGTCAGGCTTCCTCTCAGCGGGCTCATCGAGGCTCCGCGACGCGGGCAGTCCCACCTAATCATGGACAACCCTCTCCGGCACCCGCGGCGCCACTGCCGCGATCGGCGCGTCTGACCAGAATCGCGGTCGTCGGCGGATCCACCAGCCCCTCCCCGTAGCGCACCACTTCCGCGGGGCCTGACTGCAACCGGCGCAGGGTCGGCCCCGCACGCTCCAGCTCCGCCGCGGCGCTCGCGCCCTTCATCGCCAGGACCGCGCCACCCCGGGCCACCAACGGCAGGCTCCACCGCAACAGCTTGGGGAGCGGGGCGACCGCACGGGAGACGACCACACAGAACTCTCGACTGCCGTGCAGCTCCTCAGCGCGGGCTCGGATCACCTCGACTCCTTCCAGCCGAAGGGCCGCCACGGCCTCGTCGAGGAAGCCCACCCGGCGCTGCAGCGGCTCGACCAGGCTCATCCGGAGATCGGGACGGCACAGCGCCAGCACCAAGCCCGGTAGCCCCGCGCCCGACCCGACGTCGGCCACGGTCGCCCCGGCGGGAATGCCGTCAGCCAGCAGCGCGCAGTTCACCAGGTGGCGCTCCCAGAGCCGGGGTGCCTCCCGGGGGCCGATCAGACCGCGTTCGACACCGGCCGCCGCGAGCAGGGCGGCGTAGCGCTCGGCCCCGGACAGTGAGGAACCGAAAACCCGCCGGGCGATGTCCGGCGGGTTCGGTGTTTCACGTGAAACCTCGGGCACGTCAGCGATTGCTGCCGCTGGGCGTGATGCTGGTCATCGCGGAAGGACCACGACGTAGCGGCGCGGCTCCTGGCCCTCGGACTCGGACGTGAGACCAGCGGCGGCCACGGCGTCGTGCACCACCTTGCGCTCGAACGGCGACATCGGCTCCAGCGAGACCGACTCGCCGGACTGCCTGACCTGCTCGACCGTCTTCGTGGCGAGCTCCTCCAGGGTCTCCCGCTTGTGCGCGCGGAAACCGCTGATGTCCAGCATCAGCCGCGAGCGCTGCCCGGTCTCCCGGTACACCGCGAGGCGGGTCAGCTCCTGCAGCGCCTCGAGCACCTCACCGTTGTGCCCCACCAGCTGGTTCAGGTCCGCGCCCACGATCGACACCGAGGCGCGATCACCCTCGACGTCCATGTCCAGGTCGCCGTCGAGGTCCGCGATGTCCAGCAGCTCCTCGAGGTAGTCCGCCGCGATGTCCCCCTCCTGCTCCAGCAGCTGCAGCCGACTCTCGTCCGGCTCCCGGTCCGACTCAGAGCCCGACTCAGGGGCCGACTCAGGGGCCGACTCAGAGCCCGACTCAGAGCCCGACTCAGGGCCCGATGCTGGGATCGTGTCGGGGCTAACGTCGGGGCTGTTGTCGGGGGCGGTTTCGGGGCTGGCCGCGGCGCCGTCCTGGGGGGCGGTGTCCTCGTTGGTCACGTCGGTCTCCTCGTTGACGAAGTGGCCCGTGGCTCGGACCGGGGTCTGGGATGGGGGGTCGCGCTCTACGCGCCGGGCTCCGCGGCTTCGCCGCCGGAGCCGGTCTGCTCGTCATCGGAACCGTTCCCGGGCCCCTGGGGGCCGGACTGGGTGTTACGGGGGGCGGGCTTGCCCTTCCTGCGCTGGCTGCGCGACTGCCGCTTCGGCTGCTGGCGACGGGGCTGCTCCGGCTCCGCGGGGGCTGTCCGACCCGACTGCTCCTCCGCGTTCTCGGGCTGGGCAGCCTTGTCGGAGGGGGTGCGGTGCAGCACCCCACCGCGGGCGGCCTTGTGTGCGTCGCGCTGCTCCTTGGCGCGGAACGCCGGCGTCCCCGGAGCGGGGTTGTTGCGGATGACCCAGAACTGCTGGCCCATCGTCCACACGTTCGAGGTCGTCCAGTAGAACAGCACGCCGAGCGGGAACGCGATACCACCGACGGCGAACACCAGCGGCAGCACGTAGAGCAGCATCTTCTGCTGCTGGGCGTACTGCCCGGTCATTGCGTCCGCCGGCATGTTCTTGCTCATCAGCTGCCGCTGGGTGAGGAAGGTGGTCGCGGTCATCGCGACCACCAGCAGCCCGGCGAAGATTCGCACGCTCAGCATGTGCGTCGAGGTGAACGAGTCGCCGATCTTCGCCCCGAAGAGGGTGGCGTTGGTCAGCTGCTGCACCTGCGTCTGGGAGAGGATGCCCACGCCCGCGCTGAACTGGTTCTTCGTCGCGTGCTCGATGAGTCGGAACAGCGCGAAGAAGATCGGCATCTGCAGGATCAGCGGCATGCACGACGAGAACGGGTTGGTCCCGGTCTCCTTGTACAGCTTCATCGTCTCCTGGGCGAGACGCTCCCGGTCGTGGCCGTACTTCTTCTGCAGCTCCTTGACCTTGGGCTGGAGCAGCTGCATGTTCCGGCTGGACTTGATCTGCTTGACGAACAGCGGGATCAGCGCCGCCCGGATCACCACCGTCAGCCCGACGATCGACAGCATCCACGCCCAGCCGGACGCCGGCCCGATCAGCGCGCCGAACACGTGGTGGAAACCACTGAGGATCACCGAGGTGACCCAGTACAGCGGCGTCATGATGGCGTGGCCGATCTGGCCTAGAAAGCTGAGCACTCAGGCTCCTCGCGTGGTGGGATGGGTCAGCCCGCCGTCGGTCTCGTCGACGAGCGGGGGGCGGAGGGTCCCGGCTCGGGGCGGCACCGGGTCGAAGCCACCGGCCGCCCACGGGTGGCAGCGCGCCACCCGGCGCACCGCCAGCCAGGAGCCCTTGATGCTGCCGTGCACGGTCACCGCCTCCAGGGCGTACGCCGAGCAGGACGGATAGTAGCGACACACCTGCCCGTACAGCGGGCTGATCGCGAACCGGTACACCCGGAGGAGGCCGATCAACAGGTACTTCATGCGGTGATTCTCTTCTCAGGCCCGCCTGCTCGACCGGGTTGATCGGGACAAGGCGCGGTCCAGGTCGGCGCCGAGTGCGGCGTACGACGCGTGCGCCGCGGACGGTAGCGCGCGGACGACCAGCGTGCTCGACCCGGGCAACGAGGCCACCCGTTGCCGCGCCAGGGCCCGCAGCCGCCGCTTCACCAGATTACGCGTCACCGCGGACCCCACGCGCTTGCTGACCACGAACCCCACCCGCGGAGGCAGCGCCGCCGGCGAACGGTCCGTCGAGTCGTCCGGCCCACCCGGGACGAGCAGGTGGACGACCAGCGTGGAGGTCCCGGCTCGCCGTCCCTTGCGCACGGCGTCGCCGAACTCCCGGCTCGAGGTCAGCCGGTGCGGCCGGGTCAGCACCGGAACGGGAAGCGCTCAGGCCGCCAACCGGGCGCGGCCCTTGCGGCGCCGGGCCGACAGGATCCCCCGCCCGGCGCGGGTGCGCATCCGCAGACGGAAACCGTGCGTCTTGTGACGACGACGGTTGTTCGGCTGGAACGTACGCTTGCTCACGACTCATCTCCGGTGTCGAGGGTGTGGCCAGGATTGCGGACCGGCGGCGAACAGCGGCCGAGCATCACCTGGTGCCGCGGGCCCTGAGGCCCTCGGCAGATCCACTCGGCAGGCACCGCCCACCCGCGGACCAACGCCGTCCGCACGGCCGGGAAGGCCGAGGGTGGCGCCATTGGCCCGTGGACATGCGACACCGGTCGGCCGGTCCGACCGCCTTACGGTACGCGGTGGCCCAGCAGAGGGTCAAACTGTGGACGGCCCCTGGCAGCCTGTGGACAACCGCTTGCTCCACAGGTGCGGTGCTTGTTAGCGTTCGGCAGTCCGAGATTCCCCGCGCCTCTCGCGCTCTCGGAGACCCCCTGAATCTCGGTCCGGGGGTCGATGCACAAGCTGTGGACAAACGTGTGGACCGCTTCCCAGCGCCACCCGATGACCCACCACGCTGCCCGGCGAGCACCCGGCGACCGGCTCGGTCCGGCCTCGGGACCCGTCGGCAGCGGGGCGGTCAGGCCCGGGAACCGACGGGGGCTGGGCAGGACCAGGAGGGTGGGAGATACCCGCATGGAGGACTCGGACGACTCGACCTGTGCCGGCCCGTCAGGTGGTCGTTGGCCTGAATCGGCTGCCCACGTCGCGAGGGGCGCCGCCGGGACCAGCGCTGGGAACCGGGGTCAGCAGCCCGGGGCACCGGAGCTGAAGGACGTCTGGGCCGCCCTCGTCGACGACCTCCCGCCGAACCAGCGGGCCTGGCTCGCAGCCAGCCGACCGGTCACCCTGCACGAGAGCACCGCGATCGTGGCCGTCGCCGACGAGTTCACCCGCAACCAGCTCGAGGGCCGGCTGCGCACCCGCCTCGAGGACGCGCTCGGCGAGGCCTTCGGGGCGAAGGTGCGCATCGCCGTCACGGTCGACCCCGAGCTGGAGACGGCTCCGCCGCCGCCGCGCCACCCGGAGGCCTACCCGACAACCCCACGACCGGACGACGAAGACAGGTCCTCACCACCGCCGATAAATCCATATATCGGTTTGTCGACTAATCCACTGGATGTGCCGACGCCACTGCCTCCGGGTGAGTCGGCCACCGGCCCGGCGCGGGCCGGTGCCGCCGGCAACGCGATCGAGACCCGGCTGAACCCGAAGTACGTCTTCGAAACCTTCGTGATCGGCTCTTCGAACCGGTTCGCGCACGCCGCCGCCGTCGCCGTCGCCGAGGCGCCCGGCAAGGCCTACAACCCGTTGCTCATCTACGGAGACTCCGGACTCGGCAAGACGCACCTGCTGCACGCCATCGGGCACTATGTGCGCAGCCTCTTCAACGGCGCCCGGGTGCGCTACGTGTCCAGCGAGGAGTTCACCAACGAGTTCATCAACGCGATCCGCGACGACAAGACCGCGACGTTCCAGCGGCGCTACCGCGACGTCGACGTGCTCCTGATCGACGACATCCAGTTCCTCGAGGGCAAGATCCAGACCCAGGAGGAGTTCTTCCACACGTTCAACACGCTGCACAACGCGAACAAGCAGATCGTGATCTCCTCCGACCGGGCTCCCAAGCGGCTCGAGGCGCTCGAGGACCGGCTGCGCAACCGGTTCGAGTGGGGCCTGATCACCGACGTGCAGCCCCCCGACCTCGAGACGCGGATCGCCATCCTCCGCAAGAAGGCGGCCACCGAGCGGATGACCGCCCCCGCCGACGTGCTCGAGTTCATCGCCAGCAAGATCCAGACCAACATCCGCGAGCTCGAGGGCGCCCTGATCAGGGTCACCGCGTTCGCCAGCCTCAACCGGCAGCCGGTGGACCTGACCCTGACCGAGATCGTGCTGAAGGACCTGATCCCCGAGGGCGGCGAGCCCGAGATCACCGCAGCGCTGATCATCGCGCAGACCGCCGCCTACTTCGGGCTGTCGATCGACGACCTGTGCGGGTCCAGCCGCAGCCGCGTGCTGGTCACCGGTCGCCAGATCGCGATGTACCTGTGCCGCGAGCTCACCGACCTCTCCCTGCCCAAGATCGGCCAGCAGTTCGGCGGTCGCGACCACACCACGGTGATGCACGCGGACAAGAAGATCCGCCAGCTGCTCGCCGAGCGCCGATCGGTCTACAACCAGGTCACCGAGCTGACCAACCGGATCAAGCAGCAGGCCCGCCAGCCGTGACCCCCGGGCCCCCGCACCGCCGGCCGGCTTGGGGAGCGAGCTGGGGAACCTTGTCGTTCACCCGTGCACGGGCTGTGGACAACTGTGGACAGCAGAGGGACGACCCTCGTTCCGACCACAACCGCCCACGGCCGGCGACCCCCCGCTGCACACCCGTTGGGCACAGCCAAACCATCGCTGACCTGCGCGAACGAGAGTTGTCCACAGTTTCCACGGACGCTACGACCACGTTGAGTCCTGATATGTCCGACCGACCAGTGAACTTCACTGCGGACCCCTTCCTGGGGACAACGACCCGATCCGGTGGGTTCGCCCGCCCCCAACCGCCAACCCGGCCGGCGACCGCAACGAGCGGTGAACGACAAGATCCGCACTCCCGCTCCCGTGCGGGCCTGGCTCATGGCAGGATTCACACCCCGGTGCATGACGCAGCAGTAGACGTCCCAGGAGGCGAAGACCAGTGAAGTTCCGCGTCGAGCGCGACGTACTTGCCGATGCCGTCGCGTGGGCTGCCCGCAACCTTCCGGTGCGGCCGAGCGCGCCCGTCCTCGCCGGCCTGCTCATCGAGACCAGCCAGGAGGCGGGAGCCGGGGCCGAGGGGCTGGTGCTGTCGACGTTCGACTACGAGACCTCCGCACGGGCGACCATCCCCGCGGACGTCTCCGACGAGGGCCGTGCGCTGGTCTCCGGGCGACTGCTGGCCGACATCTGCCGGAGCCTGCCCAACAAGCCGGTGGAGATGGCCATCGACGGCGCGAAGGTGTCCTTGACCTGCGGGTCGGCCCGGTTCAGCCTGCAGACGCTGCCCGTCGAGGAGTACCCGTCCCTGCCGGAGATGCCGGCCGCCAGCGGCTCGGCGAGCAGCGAGCTGTTCGCCCACGCCGTCGCCCAGGCGGTCACCGCCGCCGGACGCGACGACATGTTGCCGGTGCTCACCGGTGTGCGCATCGAGATCGAGGGGTCCACCATCTCGCTGCTGGCCACCGACCGGTTCCGGCTCAGTCACCGGGAGCTGGAGTGGTCGCCGCGGACTTCCGACGCCTCCGTGGCCGCGCTCGTCCCGGCCCGCGTGCTCGCGGACACCGCCAAGTCGCTGACCTCCGGCAGCGAGGTGACCATCGCGTTGTCCGCCTCCGGAGCCGGCGACGGCATCATCGGCTTCGAGGGCGCCTCCGGCGGCGGCTACCGGCGCACCACCACCCGGCTCCTGGACGGCGAGTTCCCCAAGGTGCGCAGCCTGTTCCCTTCCGAGCACCTCACCGTGGCGCGGGTGGACCGCGCCGCGCTGGTCGAGTCGGTCAAGCGCGTCTCCCTGGTGGCCGAGCGCAACACCGCCGTACAGCTCGCCTTCTCCGACGGCGTGCTGACCCTGGACGCGGGCAGCGGGGACGAGGCCCAGGCCTCGGAGTCCCTCGAGGCCAGCGTCAAGGGCGAGGACATCACCACCGGGTTCAATCCGCAGTTCCTGCTCGACGGTCTGGGCGCGATCGAAGCCCCGGTCGTCGAGCTGGCGTTCACGCAGGCGTCCAAGCCCACGGTGATCACCGGCGTGCCCTCCCTCGACGACGAGGCCGAGACCGACTTCCGCTACCTGCTCATGCCCCGCCGCCTGCTGTCCTGACCGGACCGACCGTCCCGGTCTGCTCGCCGGGCACGGGATAGCCTGGCCGGGCAGAGCAACGGCACCGCGGAAGGAACCCACATGGAAATGCAGCTGGGTCTGGTCGGCCTGGGCAAGATGGGCGGCAACATGCGCGAGCGGCTGCGCCGCGCCGGCCACACCGTCGTCGGCTACGACCGGAATCCCGAGGTCAGCGACGTGGACAGCCTGCAGGCCATGGTGGACCAGCTTCCTGCTCCCCGGGTGGTGTGGGTGATGGTGCCCGCCGGTGAGGTGACCCGGCAGACCATCCACGACCTCGCAGCGCTGCTGTCGGAGGACGACGTCATCATCGACGGCGGCAACTCGCGGTGGACCGACGACCAGGTGCACGGCGCCGAGCTCGCCGAGCGCGGCATCGGCTTCATCGACTGTGGCGTCTCCGGCGGGGTGTGGGGGCTGGAGAACGGCTATGCGCTGATGGCCGGCGGTGAGAAGAAGTACGTCGAGCGGGTGCAGCCCATCTTCGACGCGCTCAAGCCAGAGGGCGACTTCGGCTGGGTGCACGCCGGCAAGGTCGGCGCAGGGCATTTCTCGAAGATGGTGCACAACGGCATCGAGTACGCCGTGATGCAGGCCTACGCCGAAGGCTTCGAGCTGCTGTCCGCCATCGACGAGGTCGACAGCGTCACCGAGGTGTTCCGCTCCTGGCGGGAGGGCACGGTGATCCGCTCCTGGCTGCTCGACCTGCTGGTGGCCGCCATGGACGACGACCCGGGCCTGGCCGGGATCGAGGGCTATGCGGAGGACTCCGGCGAGGGCCGATGGACCGTGCAGGCGGCCATCGACAACGCGGTGCCCATGCCGGCGATCACCGCTGCGCTGTTCGCCCGGTTCGCGTCCCGACAGAAGGACAGCCCGGCGATGAAGGCGGTTGCCGCGATGCGCAACCAGTTCGGCGGGCACGCGATGCACACCGCCGCACCGCCGACCACCGCCGACACCGAAGGCTGAGATCCGTCCGGTCGACCACCCCGGTCGACCATCACCAGCCCCCTTCACCGAGAGCGAGGCAGACCACGGCGTGCACGCCAGCCACCTCTCCCTGCACGACTTCCGGTCCTACCCGGCCGCCGAGGTCGCGCTTGAGCCGGGCGTGACCTCCTTCGTCGGCAGCAACGGTCAGGGCAAGACCAACCTCGTCGAGGCGATCGACTACATCGCCCGCCTCGCATCGCACCGGGTGGCCGGTGACGCTGCACTGGTGCGCCACGGCGCCGACCAGGCGGTGGTGCGGGCCGCCGTGGTGCGCGACGGCCGGACCGCTCTGCTGGAGGTGGAGATCAACCCCGGCCGGTCGAACCGGGCCCGGGTGAACCGGTCCCCGCTGCCCAGGGCCCGCGAGATGCTGGGCATGGTGCGCACCGTGCTCTTCTCTCCCGAGGACCTCGCCCTGGTGAAGGGCGACCCCGGCGAGCGACGCCGCTTCCTCGACGACCTGCTCACCTTGCGCGCTCCCCGCTTCGCCGGTGTCCGCTCGGACTACGAGCGGGTGCTCAAGCAGCGCAACACCCTGCTCAAGTCGGCGCGGGCCACCGGGGGCTCCCGCACCGCCAGGCTCGAGTCCGCGGTGGCCACCCTCGGGGTCTGGGACGCCCACCTGGCGCGCACCGGCGCCGAGCTGCTCGCCGCCCGCATCAGGCTCGTGCACCAGCTGCGGCCGCTGGTGGCCAAGGCGTACGCCGCGGTGGCCCGTGAGGCGCGCAACGCCGAGGCGGCCATCCAGTACCGGCCCAGCTTCGAGCTGCCCCCCGAGCTGGTCGACGGCGAGGGAGCCGGCCCGGACCGCAACGACCTGGCCCAGGCGCTGCTCGCCGAGCTGGAGCGCCGCCGCGCCGAGGAGCTGGAGCGCGGCGTGACTCTGGTCGGACCGCACCGCGACGAGCTCGTGCTGAGCCTCGGTGAGCTGCCGGTGCGCGGCTACGCCAGCCACGGCGAGTCCTGGTCGTTCGCCCTGGCCCTGCGGTTGGCCTCCTACGACCTGTTGCGGGCCGGTGGCGACGACCCGATCCTGATCCTCGACGACGTGTTCGCGGAGCTGGACGTGGACCGCCGGGAGCGGCTCGCCGAGCTGGTGGCCGACGCCGAGCAGGTGCTCGTGACGGCTGCGGTGCCCGCGGACGTGCCCACGCTGCTCGACGGCAGCCGGTTCGAGGTGAACGAGGGGGAGGTGACCCGTGCCTGAGGACGACGAGCCGGCGCCGCACGGACCGGAACGGGCAGCGGGGCCGGAGGAGACGGAGCCGGATCAGGCCGGGCCGGATCAGGCCGGGCCGGACCGGGCTGGGCACGACGAGGCCGGGCTCGACCTCGCCCGCGCGATCGCCCGTTCGCTTGCCGGGGCGGCGCGGAGCCGGCCACGCCGGCGCACCGGTCGGGGCAACCGACCCAGACCGCCGCGGTCCTCCGGGGCGCACCCGGACGACCGCGACCCGCAGCTGCTCGACACCACCATCGGCAGGCTGATCTCCGACCAGGGCTGGGGCACGGAGGTGCGGGTGCACGGGGTGTTCGCGCACTGGGAGCGGATCGTCGGCCGTGAGGTGGCCGGGCACTGCACCCCCGAGGCGTTCGCCGACGGCCGGTTGACCGTGCGCACCGACTCCACCGCCTGGGCGACCCAGGTGCGGTTGCTCGCCGGCACGGTGGTCCGGCGGCTCAACGAGGAGCTCGGTGACGGCACGGTCACCGTGATCGACGTGCGCGGCCCGTCGGGCCCGACCTGGAAGCACGGGCCCCGGTCGGTGCGGGACGGCCGCGGTCCCCGCGACACTTACGGCTAGCACGCGCCGCGAGGAGCCCACCGGAGGGCTGGTCTCAGCGGCCGCGCCGGTATGGGGACTAGAAGCCTCCCCCGATCGCGGCTCCTGACCGCCCTGTGAGGCCCACAATCGACCTTCCTGCAGCCGGGACCCCACCGTTTCTGTGGGCGGGTACCTCGAAATCGGGGCGTCACGGGGTACACTGGACCTGGGTCGATCCCCCGTTCGATGGACTCGCTGAACGTCAGGCACTGCCGGCTCGCCGGCCGGTGTCGCGGTCCGGGACCGGCCCTCGTCATGTCAGCAGCCGTTCGCCGCCCTTCCGACGGGGGCCATGTCAGGTGGATGGCGCTTGAAGCAGAAGAAGGTTGCACGTGGCAGACGAGATGCCCGCCGGCTCCTCCCCGAACGACCCCCTCAGCCCCGATATCGCGCCCGAGAACAGCCCCGAGAACAGCCCCGGGGACGGCCTCGCTGCCGGTGACGGGGGGCGCCCGGCCCCGGCCGAGGTGGCGGCCGGGCTCGCCCCGGTCGGGCAGGGCCACGCCGTCGAGGAGGGCAAGTACGACGCCTCGGCGATCCAGGTCCTCGAGGGGCTCGAGGCGGTCCGCAAGCGCCCGGGGATGTACATCGGCTCCACCGGGGAACGCGGCCTGCACCACCTGATGTGGGAGGTCGTGGACAACTCGGTCGACGAGGCGCTGGCCGGCTACTGCACCCGCATCGATGTGACGCTGCTCGACGACGGCGGGGTCCGGGTGGCCGACGACGGCCGCGGCATCCCGACCGACGTACACCCCACCGAGGGCATCCCGGCCGTCACCATGGCCCTGACCATGCTGCACGCCGGCGGCAAGTTCGGCGGCGGTGGCTACAAGGTCTCCGGAGGCCTGCACGGCGTCGGTGTCTCGGTGGTCAACGCGCTGAGCACGCGACTGCAGGTCGATGTGCGCAACCGTGGCCACCACTGGCGGCAGACGTTCAGCATGGGCGAGCCGCGCGGTCCGCTCGAGCAGCTCGAGGCCACCGACGAGACGGGCACCACGATCACGTTCTGGCCCAGCCCGGACATCTTCGAGACCACCACGTACAGCTGGGAGACCATCATCCAGCGGTTGCGTGAGTACGCCTTCTTGAACAAGGGCCTGGAGATCGTCGTCCGCGACGAGCGCAAGCAGGCCGAGGGGATCGCGGAGGGGATCGCGGAGGAGATCGCCGCGACGTCCGGGGAGGAGGAAGGGGCCGAGCTGGCCACCGGGGAGGCCGTCAAGGTCGCCGAGACCGGCGGGGAGACCGGGGAGCGGGCGCCGCGGGCGCTCGTCGAGCGGTTCAAGTTCGACCGCGGCCTCGTCGACTACGTCGACCACCTCAACCGGCGCAAGGACCATGCGCACCCGAGCATCATCGACTTCGCCGCCGAGATGAACGGCGCGGGCATGAGCCTGGAGGTGGCGATGCAGTGGAACACCACCTTCACCGAGTCGGTGCACACCTTCGCCAACACCATCAACACCCACGAGGGCGGCACCCACGAGGAGGGCTTCCGGGCCGCGCTTACCTCCCTGGTCAACCACTGGGGCGAGGAGTGGGGTCTGATCAAGAAGCGCGAGGACCGGGTCTCCGGGGACGACGTCCGGGAGGGCCTGACCGCGATCGTCTCCATGAAGCTCGGGGAGCCCCAGTTCGAGGGGCAGACCAAGACCAAGCTCGGCAACACCGAGGCCAAGGGCTTCGTGCAGCGCGTGGTGAACGAGCAGCTCGGTGACTGGCTGGAGCAGAACCCGGCCGAGGGGAAGGAGATCGTCCGCAAGGCGATGGCCGCGGCCTCCGCCCGGATCGCGGCCCGCAAGGCCCGCGACCTGGCCCGTGGCCGCAAGGGCCTGCTCGGCGGTGGCGGGCTGCCCGGCAAGTTGTCGGACTGCCAGTCCACGAATCCCGAGGAGTGCGAGATCTTCATCGTCGAGGGTGACTCGGCTGGTGGGTCGGCCAAGGGCGGCCGCGATCCGAGGATCCAGGCGATCCTGCCGATCCGCGGCAAGATCCTCAACGTCGAGAAGGCGCGCATCGACAAGGTGCTGGCCAACACCGAGGTGCAGGCGATCATCTCCGCCCTCGGCACCGGCATCCACGAGGACTTCGACATCGACAAGGTTCGGTACCACAAGATCGTGATGATGGCCGACGCCGACGTCGACGGCCACCACATCCGCACGCTGCTGCTGACCCTGCTGTTCCGGTTCATGAAGCCGCTGATCGAGCACGGTTACGTCTACCTGGCCCAGCCGCCGTTGTACCGGCTGAAGTGGAACAAGCCGCATGCCCACGAGTACGTCTACTCCGACGCCGAGCGGGACGCGCTGGTGCGGTCCGGTCAGCAGGCGGGCAAGAAGCTGCCGAAGGACAACGCCATCCAGCGCTACAAGGGGCTCGGGGAGATGAACGCCGACGAGCTGTGGGACACCACGATGGACCCCGAGAGCCGGCTGCTGCTCCAGGTGACGCTCGAGGACGCCGCGCAGGCGGACGAGATGTTCTCGGTGCTGATGGGTGAGGACGTCGAGCAGCGCCGGTCGTTCATCCAGCGCAACGCAAAAGACGTCCGCTTCCTCGACATCTGATGAGCGCCGCGATGCACGCAGGCTGGCTGCGTAGTCGTCGCTCGGCGGCCGGTCCCGGTCGTCTTCGCTCCTCCGCCTTGCCAGCGCACGGACCTCGCGACGTTCAAACGGAAGTGACAAATGACTGATAACACGATCGAGGGCGGCGGGCCCACGGGACCGGGCGGCCGGATCGAGCCGGTCGAGCTGCAGGTGGAGATGCAGCGGTCCTACATCGACTACGCGATGACCGTCATCGTGGGCCGCGCGCTGCCCGACGTGCGCGACGGCCTCAAGCCGGTGCACCGACGCGTGCTCTACGCCATGTACGACGGTGGCTACCGCCCCGACCGCGGGCACTCCAAGTGCTCCCGTGTGGTCGGTGACGTGATGGGTCAGTACCACCCGCACGGCGACTCGGCGATCTACGACACCCTGGTGCGCCTCGCGCAGCCATGGGTGATGCGCAACCCGCTGGTCGACGGGCAGGGCAACTTCGGCTCTCCGGGCAACGACCCCGCCGCTGCCATGCGGTACACCGAGTGCAAGATGGCGCCGCTGGCCCTGGAGATGGTCCGCGACATCGACGAGGACACCGTTGACTTCGCCCCCAACTACGACGGCCGCTCCCAGGAGCCGGTCATCTTGCCGTCGCGGTTCCCGAACCTGCTGGTCAACGGCTCGGCCGGGATCGCGGTCGGGATGGCCACCAACATCCCGCCGCACAACCTGCGCGAGATCCACGACGGCGTGCAGTGGGCTCTCGAGCACCCCGACGCCAGCAGGGAGGAGCTGCTGGCGGCACTGCTCGAGCGGATCAAGGGTCCCGACTTCCCCACCCACGGGCTGATCGTGGGCCGGCAGGGTATCGAGCAGGCTTACCGCACCGGGCGCGGGTCGGTCACCATGCGCGCGGTGGTGGATGTCGAGGAGGACAACAAGGGCCGCACGCTGCTGGTGATCACCGAGCTGCCCTACCAGGTCAACCCCGACAACCTGGCGCTGAAGATCGCCGAGCTCGCCGACACCGGCAAGGTCCAGGGCATCGCCGACGTCCGGGACGACACCTCCTCGCGGACCGGGCAGCGGCTGGTCGTCGTGCTCAAGCGGGACGCCGTAGCCCGGGTGGTGCTGAACAACCTCTACAAGCACACCGAGCTGCAGACGAACTTCGCCGCAAACATGCTGGCGCTGGTCGACGGCGTCCCCAGAACGCTGACCCTTGACCAGTTCATCAGCTACTGGGTCGCCCACCAGGTCGAGGTCATCCAGCGTCGTACCCGCTTCCGGCTGCGCGAGGCCGAGGAGCGGGCGCACATCTACCGCGGCCTGGTCAAGGCGTTGGACATGCTCGACGAGGTCATCTCGCTGATCCGGCGCAGCCCGGACGTCGAGGAGGCCCGGGGCGGGCTGATCTCGCTGCTCGACATCGACGAGCTCCAGGCGAACGCCATCTTGGACATGCAGCTGCGCCGCCTGGCGGCCCTGGAGCGACAGAAGATCATCGACCAGCTGGCCGCGCTGGAGGTGCTGATCGCCGACCTCGAGGACATCCTCGCCAGCGAGTCCCGGCAGCGGCAGATCATCTCCGAGGAGCTCGGCACTATCGTCGACAAGTTCGGCGACGACCGGCGTACGCAGATCGTGCCTGCCGACGGCGACCTGTCCATGGAAGACCTGATCCCCGACGAGGACCTGGTTGTCACGATCACGCGCGGCGGGTACGCCAAGCGCACTCGTGCGGACATGTACCGGACCCAGAAGCGCGGCGGCAAGGGGGTGCGGGGCGCCACGCTGAAGGGTGATGACGTGGTGCAGCACTTCATGGCCACCACCAACCACCACTGGCTGCTCTTCTTCACCACGGCGGGCCGGGTGTACCGCACCAAGGCCTACAACCTTCCGGAGGCGGCGCGCGACGCGAAGGGTGGTCACGTGGCCGGGCTGCTTTCGTTCCAGCCGGACGAGCAGATCGCCCAGGTGCTCGCGATCCGTGACTACGAGCAGGCGCCGTACCTCGTGCTGGCCACCCGCAACGGGTTGGTGAAGAAGACCCCGCTGGGCGACTACAACAGCCCCCGACAGGCTGGCGTCATCGCGATCAACTTCCGGGACGAGGCCGATGCCCTGATCGGCGCCGAGCTCGCCGGCCCGGACGACGACATCTTGCTGGTCTCCCGCAACGGGCAGGCCATCCGGTTCCGGGCCGACGACACCCAGCTGCGGCCGATGGGTCGGAGCACCTCCGGCGTCACGGGCATGAAGTTCCGTGACGGCGACGAGCTGCTGTCGATGTCGGTGATCCGTGCCGAGCAGGTGGCCGCCGAGGAGGCAGCCGCGGCGGGCGAGTCGGAAACGCCGGTCCGCGAGCAGTTCGTGTTCACCATCACCGACCGCGGGTTCGCGAAGCGGACATCGATCACTGAGTACCGGCTGCAGAGCCGGGGCGGGCTCGGCATCAAGGCGATGAAGGCCGACGAGGAGCGCGGCCTGCTGGTGGGCGCGTTCATCGTGGTGGAGGGCGACGAGGTGCTGTCCATCAAGCAGTCCGGCCAGGTCACCCGCAGCGCCATCGACGACTCCCTGCGGCCGACCGGTCGCGACACCAAGGGCGTGAGGTTCGTCGGGGTCCGGGGCAGCGACCGGGTCGCGGTGGTGGCGCGCAGCGTGGAGCAGGCCCCCGAAATCGAAGGAGAGATCGAGGGGTCGGACGGCGAGCCAGCCGGTGGACCTGCAGAAGACCCCGCAGAGGCCCCCGCAGGCGTCGCTGAGGAGGGCCTGAGAGACGGCCAAGAAACCGACACGGAGCCCGAGCAGGATTAGACCGTTCCGTCTGGGGTGCAACAATCGACGGTGATGGTGCATCCGGCACAACGACCGAGGAGACCTGATGGCTGACCGCCGCACCGACGACAGCCCGCTGGCCCCGCGGCGCTCACTGAGCGCCCCGGGCCGCCAGACGGGGCAGGGGGGCGACGGCAAGCGTCCGCTGACCGAGCGTGTGTCAGCGGCTCTCGCGACGGCGGGAAGCGCCGTCGCGGATGCCGCCACGCCGGCGAACCGGACGTCGTCGAGCAGCAGCCACACCGACACGGCGACGAAGCGCCGACCGACGCCGTCGTCCGCGCCCGAGAAGCAGCACGGCACCCGCAAGGCGCGACTGCGACTCACCCACCTCGACCCGTGGTCGGTGATGAAGACCAGCTTCCTGCTGTCGATCGCGTTCGGCATCGTGCTCGTGATCGCCGTCGCGGTGGTCTGGTCCGTGCTCGGCGCGGCCGGTGTCTGGGACTCGATCAACCGGACGGTCACCGACGTGCTCGGCAACAACCAGTCCGGGTTCGACATCCGCGACTACGTGGGCACCAACCGGGTGGTCGGGTTCACGATGGTCGTGGCCGCCGTGGACGTCGTACTCATCACCGCGATCTCGACGCTGTGCGCGTTCTTGTACAACCTCGCGGCCGCCCTGCTCGGCGGGGTCGAGGTCACCCTCGCCGAGGACGACCGCTAGACGCCGCACCGCTTGTCCCCACGCCGCCGGCTCCCCGTCGTACGACGCGCGGTGCTCGTGCCTGCACCATGGTCACGGCTCGGTTTGGGCGGGATCGAGCCGGTGCGATAGTCTTCCTCGGCGGCATCGCCCCGGGCCTATAGCTCAGACGGTTAGAGCGCTTCCCTGATAAGGAAGAGGTCCCTGGTTCAAGTCCAGGTAGGCCCACCATCACAACACCCCTTCTGACCAGCGCAAACGCCAGAAACCACTCGGATGCTCCCCTGGCCAGGGCCCGCAAAACCGCCTCCGAGTGCCCGACTGAGGGCCTACGCATCGAGGCCGACGGGCAAAGTCGACGGCAAAGTCGACGGCAAAGAGGCCGCCCATCGCAGTGGCGCCCGTCTGGATCACGGCGCACACGCCCGCTACGCACTCTGCACGCAAGAGGGGCGTGCGGCACTGAAGAGCACACAACGCCCATCACTGGGCATCAGACCGTCCCGTCAAGTCGGCACAGCTGAACCCGATGCCACCCCAGCCGGTCCGGACCAGCGGTTCCCTTCGACCAGGTAGGGCACGCTAAGGCAATGACGACTCGCTCCCGCCCACCCCGGCGATTTCTCCCCGGCAGCCCCTTCAACAACACCGAGCCTGAGCCGGAGATTGAGCGATTTGCCGTCCAAGATCGTGTCAACCACGACCGCTACGGCCTCGGTCGCGTCGTCGAGGTGGAAACGGAAGCGGTCACGGTCGACTTCGGCACCGACCGGATCCGCATCGAAAGCCCCTTCCCCAAGCTGATGAAGCTGTAGGCGCCCCGCCAGGCGTGGGGTCCGGGCCTGCAACCCCCCGAATCCCGCGTCCACCGGGCATGTCGGCGCGTCGTAGCCTCACGAGGGGCGTAGGGGCCCGGCATGGTGAGTCCCTCATCCTCATCGACCGACAGCCGAAGAGAGATCTGCCGTGAGACGAACCTGGTTGACGCTGCTCCACGCTGTGCTCGTCCTCGGGCTCGCGCCCGCGCTCGGTGCGCTCGCCGTGGCGCCCGGCGCACACGCGGCGGGGGGCACGCACCACCTCCTCCTCAACACGCACGGCGACAGCTCCGGTCAGTCGCTCGGGTACGACGTGTTCGACACCGGGCCGTCGCTGGGCAAGGTTCCCGCCGGCGCGCAGGGGATGGTCTGGGTCGGCGACGGCCAGAAGACCCCGACACGACCGGGCGTCGCCTTCAAGTCGGTGGTCAACAGGCTGGCGCACAACGGCAGGGTGTTCGGGTACTACGTGGCGGATGAGCCGGACCTGGGGGCGGGTGGCGCAGCTGCCTTGCGGGCGCGTTGCGACTACATCCGCAAGGCGAGCGGCGGTGCGCAGCTCTCGATGATCGCGCTCTACCGGCGCCGCGAGTTCCGCCGCTACAACAAGGCGGCCACCCACTGCGACCTGGTGGCGGTGGTCGCCTACCCGGACTCGGTCAACGGGCTGGCGCTGTCGACCATCAACGAGAAGGTGCGCTGGGCGAAGCGGGGCGGCTGGCCCGAAGCGAGCCTGGTGCCCGCCTACCAGGCGTTCCGGGACCAGTACTACCGGATGCCCGGGCCACGCCAGGAGCACAGGATCCTGCGTCGCTGGCACCGGCTGATCCCCGACCCGGTGCTGGACTATACCTACTCGTGGGGGCACATGGGAGCCAGCAGCGGAAGTGTGACGCTGGTCGACAGGCCCGGGGTCCAGGGCGTGCTGAGAAGGTGGTTCGCCAACTGACCCGGCGGACATCATGGGACGGGTAAGTGCAGGTCAGGGGGTGTCGGAGGCGTCCGACATGCGGTGATAGCATCCCAGGTGAGGATCAGGTCACCGGCTCCCGCCAGGGAGGCCGCATCCGACTTCCTCGGCCACTAGGGAAGGGACCCCATGAAGAAGTTGCTGCTGCTGGCCGTCGGCGCTGCCGCGGCCCTCGCCGCCCGCAGGAAGATCAAGGCCGGGCAGCAGGAGCAGGCGCTGTGGGCCGAGGCCACCGACAAGGTCGCCAAGTCCTGACCAGTCGGTCCTGAGCCCAGGTCCGCATCGGCGGAACGGTGCTCCATCCGGGGCCATGGCGCAATTGGTAGCGCACCTGCTTTGCAAGCAGGGGGTTAGGGGTTCGAGTCCCCTTGGCTCCACCACGAGAAACCGCAGGTCAGCCTGCGGTTTCCTTTCATTTCTAGGCTATCCCCCTGCTAACACCTGATCCACCCTGGGGGACTGGTGGGGGAATGGGTTCGCCCGCTCCGAGGTCAGCTGGCGTTCAGGAAGGCTTGGAAGCGCTCCTCCAGGAGCGACGGGTCCGGTCGCTCCGCTCGCCGCCGTGGCAGCACCATCAGCGTCTTGCCGTGGAACTCCTGGATCCCGTGCCGCAGCATCGGGCCGTCAACCTCTCCCAGGACCTCGTCGTTGATCCGCACCTCGTAGCTCGGCGTGATCCCCAGGATCCGCCGGTCGTACGCCGCGTGGTGCATCTTGCACAGCGTCAGGCCGTTGGTGACGACCGGCCGTCCGCCGCCGCTATCTTCCTGGATGTGTGCCGCGTCGAGGAGATCGCTGTGGCGGAAGGAGCAGACCGCGCACGAGGTGTTGTAGGCACGAAGGACCGCGGCGCGGAACGGGCGCTGATGCAGGCGGATCTTGGTCAGTTGTTGTCGGTAGGACGGATCCAGCTCGAGCTCAACCGACGGCCAGGTGATATCGGGCTGCGGAACTGCGTCGATGTCGACGACGAACTGTCGATGCGCTGACTCCTCCCCGACCAGATAGATCGGGTAGAGCGCGCTGTACCCACCGCCTTGCACCCCGAGCCACCAGATCAGCGGCAGCCGTTCGAGCATGGCCTCGCGCAGAGCCCGATTCTGGTAGTGGTTCGGATCGTCGCCACGCATCTTGTAGCGATACAGGCCATCAGCGCCGACGGCGTCGTCGTACGGCCGATCGGAGCCCTCGGGCCGGTAGACGGTCCTGATCGACAGCGCGGCCGAGAACTGGCCAGGCTTCCAGATGCCCTGTTGGGTCGGCATCAGGCGGATGGTCTCGCCGAGCAGCACGAGGTTGCTCGTGCTCTCCTGCGTGAACGTTTCGTTGCCCATCGCGCGTTCTCGATTAAGCCAGGCGAAGGCCGCGTGCCTGATCGCAAGCTCACGCAACCTCTCGTCGGGGCTCACAGCCGGATCATGACAGCTTCGCCACCAACGGGGCCGGTGAAGACGAGAAGTCGGGCGACCCGATGGGCCTCTCGGTCATAGCAAGCACGGACTCGTCGTCCAGATCTTGAGACCCGCCATGGTCAAACTCAGCACTGACTGTCCACGAACCTCTCGGACTGGCACCGATTGTCGCGGGTTGGCTCGGGGGAGTCGAAACTGCCCGTTGACGCCCTGAGGATGCCCGGCGCACATTGGACGCTCGCGACTCGGCTCGAGGTCGAACGCCGCCCACAGGCGGCGGCCGATCGAGCCTGGTCGACGCATCGAATCGGGGGGTCGTGCGATGGGCGTTGCCTCACATCTCGGCCTGGGGTCCGACGAGTCGCCGCTCTTGGCTGCGGCGCGCACCGGCTGGCGAGGGTGGTGCGTCGACGACCCGACCCTGGCCGTGGTGTCACAGCTCGATGACCTGCCGGACTGGACCCGGCAAGCGGCTGACGCCGAAAAGGACGCGGTCCTCGGCAGGGTGGCGGAGCTGGCGGCGTATGACGAGAATGCAGCGGTCGTCTTGGCGTGGCTGCTCCTTCCAGGGGCGGCCAGGGTCGCCGCCGAGCTGAGCGATCTGCATCCTGACATCGAGGGCTTGGTGGCCGGCCAGCTGTGGATCGAGGTGTCCGCGGCCCACCGCCTGAAGCCTCGGCGCATCGCGGCGACGATCCTGGCGCGGACGCGCCGGGAGGTGGCTGCTGAGTTGGGGGTCGGCGATCTGGCGATGCGACGCGATCGGGTCTGGGCGGAGACCGTCCGGGTCGAGAACGACGATGACCTGGCCGTGGTCGCCGACGGGCGCGAGTCGCTGGACGATCTGTTTGATCAGATCACCGACCTGATGATCGATGCGGTGGACGCCAATGCGATCCACGTGTTCGACGCCTGGCTCATCGGCGACCTGGCGGCGAGGGCCGCTGCACTTGGGGTGCCCGGACATCGCGGTCGCAGTGGCCTCACTGCTCCAGTGGTTGTCGACCAGCTCGCCGACGTGGTCCACCTATCGGCGCGCGCGATCAGACGCCGCGCCTCAGCGGCGCTTGACCGACTGGCCGAGTATGTGGCGGTCAGGGGCAACCCGGAGCGTTTCGCGGTGTGGCGAGCTCGGCATAGCAGCTGTCCGGTCACGCCCGCCGAGGAGATGCAGCTCGTCCTGACTGAAGACAACGACCCGCACTTCTTCAGAGTTCGAGACCTGCCGCCGGACGCGGGGGCACCGGACGCGTCCCCGGAGCGTCGACCGCCTGCCACTGCGTGACGATCCGCTGGACCCGGTAGCCGAGGGCCTCGGTCGCCTTCTCCTCCGGGAGCGGCTTGGCGAGGGCACGACGAAGGATCATCGCGGCGTTGAGCCCGGACCGCTGTGCTGCGTCCAGGCGCTGGGCGAGCTCGAGGGGGTGTTCGTCGGAGTGGCCGAGGCGGTCAGTGATGCGCTCCTCCCAGGCTAGGACGGCGGGTGGGTAGAGGTCGTGGATCTCGCGGTGGAGCCCGCGGGCGAAGCGGGCCGCGGCCGGCGCGTCGGCACGCGGCCCGAGAAGGCTGCGGTCGTCGTCGGGTACGCCGTTGGCCGCGCGCCAGACGACGACCGCGTCGCGGAGCTCGGCGGTGAGGACGTCACTGAACCGAGCCAGCGACTCGGGAAGCGCTGCGGAGCTGCGCCGTACTTGGTCGGCGAGCGCAGCGACCTGGTCGGCCCGCGCGGTGAGATAGCGCGACCACTCCGGATGCTCCCGTACCTCGCGAGGGATGTCCGGCAGCCAGGGCAGCGGGCCCGCTCCCGACGCCTCGAGTACGTCGCGCGCATCTGCGCCGACCAGTCGCTGGGCCGCCATGTCGACGGCGTCGGGGTACCGCTGCGACGCCTCGTGCAACCGGACCGCTGGATCAGCGCCTCGCACGAGCTCGGACGTCGCCGAGATCGCGGCGCCGTCCCGGTCGACGATGCGGTCGAGCACCTCGGTGGCGGTGAGCTGTTCGTCGATGCCGGGGAGGAACTGCTCGTCGGTGCCGGCGCCGTGGGGCTGGTCGAGCACCAGGTGAAGGTGGTTTGCCTCGCGACCGCGGGTGAGCATCGTGTAGAGGAGCTGCCGGTCCTCGGCGCCGGCCAGGATGCCGTGCATGACGTCGGCGGTGCTGCCCTGCGCGGTGTGGACGGTGGTTGCGTAGCCGAGCTCGACGTCGCGGGCGACGTACTCCGCCGGCAGGGTCACCTGCAGCCGGGAGCGGACATGTCGGGCGACCACGCTGCCGTCGCGGCCGATGGCAGTGATGGTCCAGCGGTCGCCGTTCTTGACCCAGTCGGTGGCGCTCACGCCGAGCCGGCGGTCGTTGCGGCGGGTCAAGATGGTGTCCCCGGCGGAGGCCAGGTTGCCGTCGACCAGCGAGACCTCGCGGGTCGGCGTCGTTCCCGCGATCCGGGCTGCGCGTGCACCTCGGTTGAGGCGCGCGACGAGCTCGCGCGTGGGTGCGAGCATCAGGCACTCCCTCCCGGCGTCCCGCTCGGCCGCCCAGGCGCGAAGGACGTCGCCGAGGCAGGTGTCGGAGTCGCCGGTGTGCACGCGGTCGCGGTCGAGGTAGAACCCGATCGCGGACCTGTCGCCCGCGCGCAGGTCGAGGGAGGCGGTTGCCTCGACGGGGTCCACGAAGCGGACGATCTCCGCGAGGCGCACGGCGCCATGCGTCCTGGCGACGTCGCGGAGGACTCCTCCGGCGCCGATTGCGGCCAACTGCTGGTCGTCCCCGACGAGCCGGACCCGTGCGCCGCGGTCGCAGCAGGCGGCGACGATCCGGTCGAGAGTCGGGGTGGCGGCCATGCCCGCCTCATCGATGACCACCACGGTGCGTGGTCCGATGCCGACCTCTGCACCGGAAGCGAGAAGGTGGTCGAGCTTGGCGATCGTCTCGGTTGGCATCCCGGTCGCTTCACCGAGCACCGCCGCGGCCGCTGCAGATGGCGCCAGGCCGATCGTGGTGTAGCCGAGGTCCTCGAAGACACCGGCCAGAGCGCTCATGGCGGTGGTCTTGCCGGAGCCGGCCGGGGCAAGGGCGAGGACAACCTGCCGCGGGCTGCCGACCATGGTGCGCACCAGCTCGTGCTGGCCGGCGTTGAGGGTAGCGCCGTCCAGCTCGGCCTTCATCACGGCGAGCTCGACGTCGAGTGGGTCGATGGCGGTGGCGCAGCTGCGGTCGGCCGCGTCGACGATGCGCTGCTCGGCGTCCAGGATCCGCTGGCTGGTGAAGTGGTCGGCGCCGGTGTGCCGGTAAACGCTGGTGCCGTCGGAGCGTCGCAGGGCGGCGGGAACAGTGATCGGGTCGCGGTCGGGGGTCAGGTTGATCAGCGAATGGGCCGCCGTCGCGACCAGATACTCGACCGCCGCGCCGACCTGATCCACCGGCATGTCGATGCCGCGCACCTGCCGCTGCGCCTCGGCGTACAGGTGCCAAGACTGCCAGGTCGCCCGACGGTCTTCGAGCTCACAGACGACTCGGGCGGCAGCCTCGTTCAGCCACCCGGCAGAGATCTGCTGTCGGTCGGCGACGGTCGGGTGCAGCGCCGCCTCGATCATGTGACCGAGTCCCAGGCGCCCAAGTTCCTGAACGGCCTCGGCTCGCCACGTGGTCCGTTGCTCGGCCTCCGAGCGAGCCTCGTGCTTGTGAGCGCGGGTCTCCAGGTTGGCGCGCTGCTCCAAGGCGAAGGACTCCTTGGTCGTGGGTGGCCGGCCATGCGCTGCGGTGAAGTCGGCGACGAGCTCGTCGGTGCGAACGTCGATGTCGCGACGGCGGCGAGACCACTGCTCGCACAGCATCTCGTCGACACCCGCGATCTCACGGACCGGGCGCTTGCCCGGTCCGCGACCGGTGTCAACGAAGCGAACACCCAGCCGCGCGACGAGGTGATGCTCGAGGGCGGTGTTGTAGGCCTCGGAGACGGCCACGCCGTACCGATGCAGCACGGTGCCGTAGATCGAGAGCCACTTTCCTTGACGGGTCTGCACCTTGTTCGCGACCGCGACGTGGGTGTGCAGATCCGGGTCGCCGGCGCGGGAGTCACGGTGCGTGAACGCTGCTGCGATGAGCCCGCGGGTCTCGACCTGTCGGACGCCGTCGGTGCCCTCGCGGGTGAAGATGGCGTGGTCCTCCAAGAACGTGATGGCGTCGGCGACCGCGGCGTCGTGCGCCTGCTTGATCGCGTCGGCGACATCCGAGGGTGCGACTGCCCACAACGTCGAGACCGACTTCGCCGGCGAGAACGTCAGGTCGAACCCGGCCACCGCGTCGGGTCGGTACGCACGGCCCAGTGCCGTGCCCGCCACCGGGTGGCGACCTTCGCCGAAGAGGTTCTTCATCTGCTCGGCGGTGACAGGGTCGCCGCACCCGAGGCCGTCGATGCCGACCAGCCCAGAGCCCATCCAGCGCCCAGGCGCCTCGCCCCTCGCGGAGTAGTAGTCCGCGAGCTTCATCCGGCGGCAGAGCCCCGCGGGGTGGTGGGCTTTGAGGTGCTCCTCGGTGCCTATTCGCCGCTGTCGAGGGCGGCGTGGTCTTCAGTATCGCTGAGTTCGTAGAGCTTGGCCATTGAGGCTTCGGATAGGTAGCGGCGTTCGCCGGCGATCCACTCGTCGTGCATGTCGAGCAGGATCGCGCCGACCAGCCGGATCACGGCTGCGGAGTTGGGGAAGATCCCGACGACGCGGCTGCGGCGCTTGATCTCCTTGTTGACCCGCTCCAGGGGGTTGGTCGACCAGATCTTGCGCCAGTGCGCGCGGGGGAAAGCGGTGAAGGCGAGCACCTCGGCCTTGGCCTCGTCCATCAGCGGGCCGAGCTTGGGGAACCGGGCGGCGAACTCCTCGCGGGTCTTCTCCCACGCGGCGTCGACCTCGGCCGGGGTGGTGTGGGCGAAGATCGCGCGGAACGCGGCCGCGACATAGTCGGCTTGGGCCTTGGGGACGTGGGCGAGCAGGTTGCGAGCGAAGTGCACCCGGCAGCGTTGGTGGGCCGTGCCCTGGAAGCAGCGGCGCAGCGCAGCGACCAGGCCGGTGTGCTGGTCGCTGATCACCAGCCGCACACCGTGCAGGCCGCGCTGTTTCAGCGAGGTCATGAACCCCTTCCAGAACACCTCGGCCTCGCTGTCGCCGACGTCGAGGCCGAGGATCTCCCGCTCCCCGGTGGCGCTGACGCCGGTGGCCACCACCACCGCCATCGACACCACCTGGGAGGTGGAGTTGCGCACGTGCAGGTAGGTCGCGTCCAGGTAGACGTAGGGAAACTCGACGTGATCGAGCGGGCGGGTCCGGAAGGCGCCCACGGTCTCATCCAGCCCGGCGCAGATCCGCGAGACCTCGGACTTGCTGATTCCGGACTCGGCGCCCAGCGCCTCGACCAGATCGTCGACGTTGCGGGTCGAGACCCCGTGCACGTAGGCCTCCATCACCACCGCGTACAGGGCCTGGTCGATCCGCCGGCGGGGCTCGAGGATGACGGGGAAGAACGAGCCCTTACGCAGCTTCGGGATGCGCAGCTGCACGTCACCGGCCTGGGTGGTCACCAGCCGTGGACGAGAACCGTTGCGCTCGGTCACCCGAGCATCGGTGCGCTCATAGCGGCCAGCGCCGATGTGTTCGGTGGCTTCGGCTTCGATCAGCTCCTGCATCACCATCCGAACCGACTCACGGATCAGATCCGCGCCTTCACCGGCACGGAACGCTTCGAGCAGCTCGGACAAGGCAGACTGGGACAAGGCCATCGGCTGGGTCTCCTTCAGTGTGTTTCTTGGTCGTTTCACACCGAAGATCCCGCCGATGGCCGCCTACATCACGCAGCCTCGCCGTTGACCCTCAAACCCCACCACGCCAGGGGGCTCTCCTATCCGGCCCAGCTCGGTTGAGTCGGCGACCGCGACCTGCCGGGTCAGGTACTCATACCCCGACCCGGCCGCCAGCTTCTTCAGCAACATCGTCACACCTCACAAGGCCGACGCAGGCCGGCCAGTGGCCACCGCGGTTCTGGAATGAAAGAGGTCTGTGGGGTTGGAGGTAGGGAATGAGAGGCGGCCTGGATGAGGGTGCGGTGCGAGGCGAGGGGCGGAGCTGGATCGGCTGGGACGACGAAGGACGTTGGCAAGATGGGGTGGCCACTGGAGGACAGATAGCGGCCTTGCGGGATGAAGGCGGCCAGCCGGGCCGCCCCTGACCCAGGAGCACCCGAATGCCCGTGACCGTCGCCGCCCCCAGACGCCTCGTCTCGCTCACCGAGGCCGCCGAGATCCTCGCCGTCTCGACCAAGACCGTCCGTCGCTACATCGCCGCTGGTGACCTCGACGCCGTCCGGCTCGGGAGGCGGACCATCCGCGTCCGAGGAGTCGATCGACCGGATGATCGACGCGCACCCCGTCAACACCTGGCGAGCACGGCGCGGTGATTGACTTGCGATCATGGCCGAACCGAACGACGTCCAACGGCTGGCGGAGCAGCTGGTGGCCGGCGCCGGCCCGCAGGAGAACAAGGCACTCCTCGACGCGCTGATGAGCGGGCAGGTGACCAGCATCCTCGACAGACTGCAGCGCGACGAGGCACCGACGCTGATCCCGGCACCGAGCGAGGTCCGTGGGTTCCGGGTGCGTCTGGATCTGCATGGCGCAAAGCCGCCGGTCTGGCGCCGACTCGAACTGCCCGGCGACCTCAGCCTGCCCCGGGTGCACGACGTGATCCAGGCCGCGATGGGGTGGACCAACAGCCACCTGCACCGGTTCCGCACCGGCCACGACCACCGCTCGCCGTACTTCGTCACCCACTTTGATATCGAGAAGGGCGAGGACGGGACGCTCGAGGACGACGTACGACTCGATCAGCTCGTCGCCGAGGGGGGCGACGAGCTCTGGTACGAGTACGACTTCGGCGACGGCTGGGACCATAAGCTGGTCGTCGAGGAAGTGCTCGAGGCGCCACCGCCGACGGTGCGCTGCACCGGCGGGCGGATGGCCTGCCCGCCCGAGGACTGCGGCGGCGTCGGCGGCTACGAGGAGCTGGCCGCCTGGGTCCGCAGCGGGTACGACGAGGCGCAGTTGCCTGAGGGCTTCGAGGATGCAGAGCACGGCCACGGGTGGCTGCCGGTCGACTGGCACCCCGACCACTTCGACGCCGAGGAGACCAACGCCGCTCTCGCGATTGCGGTCGCCCAGCCCGCCGCGGTGATCGGCGAGCTGGCCGAGCTGGCCGAGCAGCTCGACCACCGGGACATCCGCCTGCTGCGCGAGGTGCTGGGTCGTCCGTTCTCACGCGGGCCGACGGACGTCACCAACGCCGAGGCCGCCCGACTGACCGAGACGTACCGGACCTTCCTCGACATCATCGGCGACGGGGTCACCCTGACCGCCGCCGGGTACCTACCTCCCGCCGTGGTCGAGCAGGTCGCCGAACGCACCGGGATCAGCGAATGGTGGATCGGCAAGGCCAACCGGGAAGACCTCACCTACCCCGTCGCCGACATCCGCACCACCGCGCGCGCCCTCGGGCTGGTCAGCGTCCGCAAGGGCCGCCTGAGCCCCACCGCCGCAGCCACCCGAAGTGGCCGTGACTCGCAGGCATTGTGGCGTCACATCGTCGGACGGCTCCCCTTGGGCACCAAGAAGGCGGAGCGCCAAGCGGGCTGGATGGCACTCGCCGTGGCCGGCAGCGGCGTACCGGCCGAAGAGTGGCGCGGCGAGATCAGCGACCTGTTGTTCGCGCTCGGGTGGCGAAGCGGACACGACCGGTTCTCCCCGCCGACTGCCAACAGCCCGGCCCTCGACGTCCTCGAGCAACTCGCCGGCGCCTCGCGCGTCCGCTGGCGGGAGATCACGGGCGTCGACCTCGCTGTCGCGACCACCGCCCGCGCGGCGATCCGACGTACCTGACCCGACCGGAGCTCCCGGCGACGTTCATCGAGCGGTGGTGCTGGAAACCTGAGGAGGTTGTGCCATGGCGATGCCGCTGGAGGCTGATGAGTTGCTCGTCAGTCGCCAGGACCCCGACACCCGTCGTTTCAGCCGTGTCGGTGTGTTGAGCCACGACGGACAAACATTCCGCTTCACCTATGCAGAAGGCGTGTCGGGAGCTCTTCCTGGGCTTCCGCTCGGACGGGAGCACGAGAGCGAGACACTGTTCCCGATCTTCGCCGAGCGGGTCATGGACCCTCGCCGTCCCGAACGTGCCGAGACGCTGAGGCGCCTGGGCCTGGCTTCGGAGACCGGTCCCCTCGACATCCTCGCCGTGTCAGGTGGCGGACGCACCGGTGACACCTATGAGCTGACACCGTTGCCCCAGCCGGGGCGCGTCAGCCTGCCGTTCCTTGTTCGTGGCGTCCGCTACCTGACCCCGACGAGCGCGCCGCCATCGATGTCCTGCGGCCTGGTGATCCCTTGGAGCTGCGTTCCGAGACGGACGACGTGCTGAACGAGCGAGCGGCGCTCGTGGGGCAGAGGGGTGACCGTCTCGGATATCTGCCCGACCCGCTGCTCGACTACGTGTACCGGATCCTGGAGCGTCCGCACGAACTCGTGGTCGTTCGGGTGAACCCGGTGGAGGCGGGCATGCACATGCGTCTGCTCGTCCGCCTCGACGGCGAGCTCGTGGCCTGAGGACGGCACGGCCCGGAAGCGGCCTCAGCGGCTCCGAGGCGCCCCGCGATCCCACCAGGCGCCGGGCTGTTCCTCCCGGACGGTTCGCGCGGTGAACTCAACCTGGCCCAGGTTGCAGAACTTCCAGAGCTCCTTAGCCGCCCGCGAGTACTGGAAGATCACCTCGTCGACTTCGAACGCGTCAATCTCACCTGCCCGAAAGCGCTCGATCGCTGGCTGGACGCGACGGACGAGCTCGCCGAGTTGCTCCTCGTGATAGGCAGCGACGGTCTCGCGAGCGGCCCGACGATCGGATCTGGCGGACACATTCCGAGGGTAGACGGGCCGAGTCGTCGCGGCACACGGCAACTGGGATGGCGTATGGCTGCCCTGCGCCGACACGCGGCGGAGTGACGCGTGCGTGGACGGCGGCTGCTCGCCCGAAGGCCAGCTGTCAGCCGAGCTGGTGCCGGCGGTGATCTCGTGCGCCCTGCTGCCCGAGAGCCAATACCGCCTTCACGCGGGGCGTTTGCTCTAGGCGGTGGCCCATCGCCTACGAACGTCGAACCAGCCTCTATCTGGCCACCAGGACAGGGCCGTACCTGGAAATTCGGCACCGTGGAGCCATAGATGTGTCAGACCCTTTGGCAGCGAGGGAGGCCGCAATTGCAGGTCGGGATGATCTGCGCGCAGCACTTGGTGCACCGACCACGGATCGTCGGCCGTGACTCCCACCTAGAGGTGTCGTTGAGCGGCCTCGCCGGCGTCAACGAGTTTCGCTAGCTTGCCGAGGCAAAGCTCGCCACTCAGAAAGCCTTCAATCCAGGTCGCGCACTCGTCCCAGTCGATCCGGAGAGGTGGTCCACTGATACCACAGGGTAGGCCGTTCTTGAGCTCGTGGGCCCCGCTGAGGAGGTCAGGAGCCCTTGCTGACATGGGGAGCGGGCGTCGGGCCGGCTTGGTCGGCCGCGGCGGGTCGGCGACGGCGTTGCTGGACGCCGAGGTGCCGGCGCGCTTCGTGGCTGTCGGCGAGCTCGGTAGCGGGTGCCTCGTGCTGGATCCGCCCCTTCTCGAGGATGTATCCCCTGTCGGCCAGGTGCAGGGCGAACAGCGCATTCTGCTCGCTGAGCAGGACGCTCATCTGCGCGTCGGCCGTGATCGCCTGGATCCACTGACGCATCTCGCGGACGACCACCGGAGCGAGCCCCTCGGTGGGCTCGTCGAGCAGCAGCAGCTTGGGGTGCAGGAGCAGTGCCCGGGCCAGCTTGACCATCTGCTGCTCGCCCCCGGACAGAACGCCGGCGCGCCGATGCTCGAGCTCACGCAGCTTCGGGAACACCTCGTGCAGGCGCTCGATGGTCCAGGACCGTTCGCTCCTCCGGACGCGGGCGTCACGCTCGGCCAGGGCGAGGTTCTGAGCGACGGTCAGGGACCCGATGACGCGGCGGCCGCTGGGGACGTAGGCGATGCCGGTCCGGGCGACGGTGTGTGGCGGTCTGCATGTGACAGCGTGCTCGTCGAGCAGGATGCTGCCGGCTCGCGGCGGGGTCAGCCCCGTGATGCTGCGCATCGTGGTGGTCTTTCCCGCGCCGTTGCGGCCGAGCAGCGCGACCACCTCGCCGACCCCGACGGTCAGCGAGACGCCTTGCAGGATGTGGCTTTGACCATAGTAGGTGTGCAGGTCGTCGATGACGAGCCTCATACGTCCTCGCCTCCGAGGTAGACGTCCATCACTTGCTGGTCGCGCTCCACGACCTCCGGGGGGCCGTAGGCGATGACCCGCCCCTGGTGCAGCACGGTGACCTGGTCGGAGATGCCGAACACGACGTCCATGTCGTGCTCGGACAGCAGCACGGTCAGCCCCTGCTCGCGCGCGAGCGTGACGACGAGGTCCACCATGCGGTCGGTCTCGAACGGGGACATCCCCGCGGTCGGTTCGTCGAGGAGCAGTGCCCGCGGCCGGCTGGCCAGGGCCAACGTCAGCTCGAGGATCCGCTGGTCGCCGTGCGAGAGGGTCTGCGCCTCGGCGCCGCGCCAGTCAGCAAGTCCCACCTGGTCGAGCAGCTCGAGTGCCTCCGCGCTCACCTTGGTCTGATGCCGGGTCACGAAGTCCCAGGCGCGGCGTTGCCGCACCAGGATCGCGGTCTGAACGGACTCCAGGACGGTCATCCGGGCGAACACGTTGGTGATCTGGAAGGACTGGCTGAGCCCGCGCCGGCTGATCTGGTGCGGCCGCAGGCCGCTGATGTTCTCGTCCTCGAACAGGATCTGGCCGCGCGAGGGCCGCAGGATCCCGGTCAGGAGCCGGAAGAACGTCGTCTTCCCGGCCCCGTTCGGACCGATGACGGAGTGGATCGTCCCCGGCGCGACGGTCAGGTCCACGCCGTTGACCGCGTGGAACCCCTGGAACTGCTTCCCGAGGCCTCGGATCTCCAGAACGGCCTGCGTGCTCATCGGCGTCCCCCCGTCCGGACGCGGCGCGCCAAGTCCCGCCCGCGGGCGAGCAGACCAAGCACGCCTTCTGGCGAGAACACCACGATCACCAGCAGCAGCAGCCCGAAGACCAGCCGCCAGTCGGAGAAGTGGGCCAGCAGCACGTCTCGGCTCTGCTCGTAGATCAACGCGCCCAGCGCCGGGCCCAGAAAGATGAACTGCCCGCCGATGATCGCCATGAAGATCGGGTAGCCGGACTCGGTCCAGGCGAGCAGGTCGGGGTTGGCCGACTGGTCGTGGACGACGAACAGGGTGCCGGCCAGGGCGCAGAACGCGCCGGCGAAGACGAAGGCGAGCAGCTGGTGGGCGAACACGTTCACCCCCAGCGCCTCGGCCCGCTCGCGGTTCTCGCGGATGGCCCGCAGGGTGAGCCCGAACGGCGAGCGGATAATGCACCACAGCGCTAGCAGTCCGAGCACGGCGACCGCGAGGGTGAAGTAGTAGGCGTGGCCCAGGCCGAGCAGGAAGCCCGGCAGGATCGAGCCGAAGACCCCGTTCGCCCCGCCGGTGAACTTCGTCTGCTGGAGCACGAGGACGTAGAACAGCTGCGAGGTGGCCAGGGTCAGCAGCGAGAAGTACAGCCGGCGGGTGCGGAGCGCGACCAGCCCGACCAGCACCGCGACCAGCGCCCCGACGAACGGGGCGGCCACGAAGCCGAGCCAGAACGAGGTCTGCCAGTGCAGCCAGGCCAGCGCAACCGTGTAGGCGCCGACCCCGTAGAACGCTGCCTGCCCGAACGACACCAGCCCGCCGTAGCCGACCAGCAGGTTCGTCGCACAGGCGAAGAGCGCCAGTCCGATCGCGCTCTGCAGGTTGAGCAGCGACGTCGCGGACAGCACCGCGGGCATCACCGCCAGCACCGCCACGATCGCCAGGCACAACGCGTAGCGCCCGGCCGCGGGCAGGGCCGGACGGGCCGTTCCGGCCGGCGGCGGGACAGCGGTCTCGTCGCCCACCTCGGCGGTGTGCAGACTCGGTGCGGTCATCGTTCCTCCCTCCCGAGCAGGCCCCACGGGCGTACGGCGAGCACGACGATCATCGCGAGGTAGATGAACGCCGGCTCCCAGCTCGGCGCCCACAGGACGCCGGCGGTGTCGAACAGGCCGATGACCACGGCTCCGATCGCGGCCCCGGTGACCGAGCCCAGCCCGCCGAGCACCGCGACGATGAACGCCTGCACGATGATGCTGGCGTCCAGGCCGGGGGAGACCGACTGCAGCGGGGAGGCGATCGCCCCGGCCAGCCCGGCCAGCAGGGTGCCGATGGCGAAGACGGTGGTCGACAGCAGCGGCACGTTGGTCCCGGAGGTGGCCAGCGTCTCCGGGTCCTCGACCGCCGCCCGGATCCTCCAGCCCAGCGGGGTGCGTTGGAGCAGGCCCCACATCACCAGGCCGACGAGGACGGCGACGCCGATCGCGAACAGGTTGTAGACCGGGAAGCTGCCGGGCCCGATGCTGATGGTCCCGCCGAGCAGCGCCGGCGCGGTCACCGAGCGCGCCTGGGTCCCCCAGATCCGCTGTGCGAGGTCGGCGAGGATCAGGAACACCGCGTAGGTGACGACGAGCTGGACCAGGTGGTCTCGGCGGTAGACGCGCCGCAGCACGCCAACCTCGACGACCACGCCCATCCCGGCGGCGACCAGGGGCGCCAGCGCCAGCGCCAGCCAGAACCGGGCTCCGGCGCTCGCCGCCCCGACCAGGGTGGTGACCAGGAAGGCGCCGTACATGTAGAAGCTGCCGTGGGCGATGTTGATGATGCGCATCGCCCCGAACACCAGGGTCAGCCCCGCGGCGGCGATGAACAGAGAGCTGGCCTCCGTCATCGCCGCCAACAGGGTGATCATGTCGTTGGCCAGGTTCATCAGGCGCAGGGCTCAATGATCTTCGCCGAGGGCGCGGAGTAGACGTTGTCCCACAGCCGCACCCCGTACTGGGAGGCCGGCTTGGCCGCGATCGTGCCGGTCGCCTCCGGGACCTCGGCCTGGTGGTCGCAGGCGCGGACGGTGATGGTCCCGCGGACCGTGGAGACGTTCGTGCCGGCGAGCGACTTGGTGACCTGGGCGGCGTCGAAGGACTTGGCCTGCTTGACGCCCTGGGCCCACGCCTGCACGGCCGAGTAGCCGGTGATGGCGAACTCGTTGGGGTAGCTCCCGTAGGCGGACTTGTAGGCGGACACGAAGCTGTTCATCTGGGAGCTGTTCGCCGTCCAGAACGGTGCGCGGTCCCAGGCGATGGCGCCGGTCGGTGCCTGGCTGCCCAGCGCCTTGAGCACGTCGTAGTCGTACATCGCGCCCACCTTGGCCTTCTTGAACAGGCCCAGGCCGAGGCCCTGCTTGGTCAGCGTGATCAGGTCGGCGCCGTACTCCCCGACGAACACGTACTGCGGGTTGGTCGCCTGGATCGCGGCGAGGTTCGAGGTGTACGACGTGGCGCCCAGGGCGGGTGTCTGCTGGTTGGTGACGGTGTAGGAGACCCCGTCCTTCTTCAGGTCGGCCAGGAACGACTTGACGGTGTCGATGCCGAACTCGTAGTTGGGCGTGATCGTCGCGATCCGCACCGGGCCCTTGCCGATCTGCCGGGAGAAGGCGAGCGCGGCAGCGGCCGGCTCCATGTCGGTGTTGGGCAGCATCTCGAAGGCGTAGGTCCGGTCCTTGCCCTGCGTCAGGCCGATGTCGTTGGCGATGTGCAGGAAGATCGGCACCTTGTACTGCGCCGACAGCGTCTCCTGGGCGGCGGCGACCGCGCTGGACACCGAGCCGAAGAGGGCGTCGACGTGGTCGTTGAGGATGAGCTTGCGGGTGACCGTCGCTCCCGTCGCCGGGTCGGTCTGGTCGTCGGCGGTGACCACGTTGACCTTCTTGCCGAGCACGCCGCCGTGGGCGTTGAGGTCCTTGACTGCCAGCTTGATGCCGTCGAGCCCTGCCTGGCCGTAGGAGGCGAACGGGCCGCTCAGCGTGGAGGCCACGCCGACGTTCACCGTGCCGCCGCTTCTGGCGCTGTCTCCGGAGCTACCTGAGGCTGAGGAACCGCAGCCGGCGGTCAGGGCCGCGGTGGCGAGCAGGGCAGCGGCGGTCAGGGTCGGTCGTTTCACTTGGCATCTCCTGGGGTGTGACGACGAGCACAGTGGTTGGAAATGCTAGGAATGGAACCGGGTGGCGGTAATGCGCGAATCCGAGGAGTTGAGAAGCCTCGAGTTGTCGGAACGTACGAAAGCGGGCGCGCTACCGGGGTGAGTTCAGGTCGGTCAGCCGCAGCCCGAGGTAGAGCAGCAGCAGGTCGTCGGGCGAGTGCGGGTCGCGGTGCGAGAGCTCCTTGATGCGGCGCAGGCGGTAGACGACGGTGTTGGGGTGCACCCGCAGCAGCTCGGCGCTCTTGGTCAGGTTGAAGCCGGCGTCGACGTAGGCACGCAGGGTGGCGACCAGCTCGGCCTGCCGCTCCGCGTCGTAGCGCACCAACGGCCCGACCGTGTCGTCGAGGATCCGGTCGGCGTGCGGACTGGTGCGCACGATCGAGTCGATGAGCACCTCGTCGAAGGCCACCGCTCGGTCGAAGATGCCCGTGCCCATCGCGATCTCGACCGCCTCCCGCGCCTCGGCGTAGCTGGCCGCCAGGCTGGCGAGCCCCTGATGACCCGCGCTCATCCCCACCGCGGCGCGCTGGTGCTGGCCGAGGGCCCGGGACAGCTCACAGCACGCCTCGTGGACCGCGGGCTTCTCCTCGGAGCCGCTGAGCGGGTAGAGCGCGACCACCTCGCCGTGGCGCATCCCGACCAGCAGCGACCCGGCCGTCGGCCGCAGCTGGCTGCGCGCCTCGTGGACGATCCGCCGCAGCGCGAGCCGCATCTCGCGGGGCTGGTCGGCCGTCTCCTCGGCCGGGCGCTCGTCCCCGCGGACGATCACCACGGCGTACCGGTCGGCGAGCGCCACCCGCAGCGAGTGGGCCAGCCGGCGTACGCGCTCGGACTCGCCCTCGCCGGCGATCAGCGCGTCGAGCAGGTCGCGCCGCACCATCTCGCGGTCGCTCCACACGTTCTGCAGCTCGTCGAGGTAGCCCTGGGCCGCCGCCGTCGAGAGGAGGTCCATGTGCTCGAGCAGCTGTCCGGCGATCAGCAGGGCGGCCTCCCGCTCGGCGGGTACGTCGGGGTCGGTGCAGGACAGCACCGTCTCCCACAGCACCCGGCCCCACAGCCGCGCCGCGTGCAGGAACGACTCCAGCGACATGCCCTGGTGAACCCGCCGGGCGGCGCCCTGCCGGGTGTGTTCGAACTCGGCCGCCGACTTCGGACGTCGGCCGGTCTGGAGATCCTCGACGGTCTTCTGCAGCGCATCCAGGGAGACGCCGTACACGTCCTGGTGCAGCAGGTCCTGGTCCGCGAGCCGGTAGTCGACGATCTCGACGCGGTACCGCTCGACCATCCCCCGGGCGGCCTCCTGCAGCCGCCCGGAGATCCGCCCCACCACCAGCTGGACCGCCTCGTCGGGGACCCGGACCTCGCCTCCGGAGGGCTCCGACGTCGGCATCTCCATGGCAGGAGCATACGAGTTGTTCGTAGACTGTACGAAAGAGTCGATCCGAACTTTTCGGATTCCGGCATGGACCGGCTCGGTTCGCGCTCCCTAGCGTCGTCTCGCTGATTCGATGCGAGCCGGAGGACCGATGCGCGGACTGATGCAGGACGACTACCCCCTGACGCTGCAGCACCTGCTGCGGCGCGCCCGGTTCGTGCACAGCGACGCCGAGGTGGCCACGCTGACCGACGCGGGCGTGCGCCGCGCGCCGTACGGCGACGTGGCGGCGCGCGTCGACCGGCTGTGCTCCGCGCTGGCGGCGCTCGGCGTGCGGCCCGGGGACCGGGTGGCGACCCTGGCCTGGAACTCCCAGCAGCATCTGGAGCTCTACCTGGCGGTCCCGTGCATGGGCGCGGTGCTGCACACGCTCAACCTCCGGCTGTCGGCCGAGCAGCTGGCCTACGTCATCGGCCACGCGGAGGACCAGGTGGTCTTCGTCGAGGACAACCTCGTCCCCCTCATCGAGCCGCTGGTCGAGCAGCTGCCCACGGTGCGCCAGTGGGTCGTCATCGGGGACGGGCAGACGGGACGCCTCGAGCCGGTGGTCCGGTACGACGACCTGCTCGCCTCCGGCGGCGGCTTCGACTACCCGGAGGTGGACGAGCGACAGGCCGCAGCGCTGTGCTACACCAGCGGCACAACCGGGAACCCGAAGGGCGTCCTCTACTCCCACCGCTCGAGCCTGCTGCATGCCCTCGGGGCGCTCGGAGCCGACAGCCTCGGGCTCTCGTCCGCCGATCGGGCGATGCCCGTCGTCCCGATGTTTCACGCCAACGCCTGGGGCATCCCGTACGCCGCCGTCCTCACCGGTGCCGACCTGGTGCTGCCCGGCCGGTTCATCAACGCCCCGGCCCTGGCCGGACTCATCGAGACCGAAGCGGTCACGGTGTCCGGCGCGGTGCCCACCGTCTGGTGGGACATGCTCCGCCACGCCGACGCGCACCACCCCGACCTGTCGAGCCTCCGGATGCTGATCTGCGGCGGGGCGGCCGTGCCGCCCGCCCTCATGCGCGCGTTCCAGGAACGGCACGACGTCACCGTGATCCAGGCCTGGGGGCTGACCGAGACCAGCCCGCTGGCCTCACTGGCGATCCCTCCGACCGGGCTGGAGGCGGAGCAGCACTGGCGCCTGCGCGACCGTGCCGGCCGGCTGGTCCCGCTGGTCGACGCCCGGGTGGTCGACGACCGCGGAGCGGAGCTGCCCTGGGACGGACAGTCCGTCGGTGAGATCGAGCTCGCCGGCCCCTGGATCGCCGCCGGCTACTTCCAGGACCCGGACGCTGGCGAAAAGTTCCGCGGCGGCTGGTTCCGCACCGGTGACATCGGCTCGCTCGACGGGCGCGGCTTCGTCAGGATCACCGATCGCAGCAAGGACGTCATCAAGTCCGGCGGCGAGTGGATCTCCTCCCTGCAGCTGGAGGCCGCGCTGGTCGAGCACCCCGCCGTCGCGGAGGCGGCGGTCATCGCCCGCCCCGACGAACGCTGGACGGAGCGCCCGCTGGCCTGCGTAGCACTCGCCGACGGGGTCACCGTGAGCGCTGAGGACCTGCGCTCGCACCTCGCCGAGCGCGTCCCGAGGTGGTGGCTCCCGGAGGACTACCTCTTCATCCCGGCAGTGCCCAGGACCAGCACCGGCAAGTTCGACAAGAAGCGGCTGCGCGAGCAGCTCGGAACCGGAGGGCTCACCCCCGGTCCCGGGTAGCCGGGAGACCATCCGGGGCGGAACGACGGTGGTTTGCCTATCGCGGATTCCGTGGAGTCGAGATCACCGTGAACAAGGGGAGCCTTCAAGCCCGCGGGTTGAAACGCATAGCCCAGGCGCACGACCGTGAGCCCGTGCGCGGTGGTGCACCGTGCCTGCGTAGGTTTTTCGCTCACGCACCTGCCCTGTACGGCTAGCAGGACTTCCGTCTCTACCAAGTGCGCCCGCGGCGACCCACCCTGACACTGTTGCGGGAAGACCTCGTGGTCACTAGGAGTCAAGGCCGTGCTGCCGCTTGGGCAGCGGCGGCGATCCTGTTGGCTGTTGTTACGAGCGGCCGGAATCCGGGTTACCGAGCAGGGTGGCCCGGTCAACCTCGCCATTTCGTTGCTCGCCTTCGTGGAGCACCGCGTAGAACTGGAGAGCGGCGACCGTGGTCGAACACCCGGCGTTCGGCAACCCGGAGGTCTTCCAGCCGCAGTCCGAGGACCTCGCTGCGACGCAGCCCGCCGAGCACCATCGCCGCGACCATCGCCCGGTCCCGATGCGTGCGCAGCGCGCCGGTGAGCGCATCCACCTCGGCCGGGGTGAGGATCCGCGGCAGCCGACGAGTCCTCCTCGTCAGCGGCACCCCCTGCCCGGCCGGGACCGCTCCCGCCGGGTCGGCAGACCGCGGGGCACCGGGTTGCCGGTGATCTCGCCGCGGGCCTGCAGATAGGCGAAGAAGCCCGAGATGATCGACAGCCGCCGCGCCACCGTGCTGGTCGCCACCCCGGCCGGGTCGTCCGTCGACGGTGCCACCTGGAGTATTTGTTCGCCCGCGCGTCCGGTGCGCTGGGCGGTAATGAAGCCCAGCACGTCCGCGGGTGCCACCTCGGCCGGGGCTTGGTGACCACGGTGAAGAACACCTTCAGGTCGTAGGGGCGGCCAGCACCGTGTTCGGCCGGCACCGGCCCTCCAAGAACTCCAGGTACTCATCGACCAGCGGCATCCCCAGACGCAGCACCGGCTCCCCGGACGGTCCACGAGAACGGATCAGGCACGGATCGGACAGGGACATCTCGAGGCCTCCAGCTCCGTCGACAGGCAGCCACAACGGCTGGTCGAAATGTCCAGGAAGATCACGTGCATAACAAGCAAATCCGTGCGTTCTGTGGATAATCCAGACCATGACGATCCGCCGCCGCTTCCTCCTTCCGGTCGCCGGGGCGTTGGTGTTCGGGCTCTTGGCCGGCTTGGGACACGGCAACGATGGCGGCCTTCGCGCAGCGTTCGGCAATCTCAGCGCCCCCTGGCTGTTTGTTGCGCTGATACCGGCGTGGTGGGCAGGCTCGGCAGTCCGCGGAGCGGTGCTTGGTACGGCAGCGACGATCGTTGCGCTCGTCGGGTTCTACATCGGCCTTACAGCCACGATGTACGGACACCTCGGCGAGGTACATGGAGCCGCCCACTCGTTTGTGTTCGTGCTCGAGGCGAACCGGGTCTGGTTTGCTGCCGGTCTGATGAGCGGCCCGATCTGCGGGACCGTTTCTGGGTTCCTTGGCGCCCGGCTTCGAACCGCCTGGCTCGCCACTGCGCTCGGTGTGCTGCTGGTCGGCGAGTTCGTTGCAGTCCAAGGCTTGCAGAACGTCGAACTCCCGCTCCTCCATCTTCGGTGGGGGGCATCGGATTGGCGCGCCTACGGCACTGAGGCGACGCTGGGGCTGCTGCTCCTGGCCGCCTTGGTTACAAGGAGACTCCGAGCTGCGCGTTGAAGCGCGGCGGCCGAGCGCCTTCGGTCGGCCTCCGGCGTCGGCGGGTAGCGCGGTGAACTCCCCGACGCGGAGCCCGGTGCGCAGCAGCACCTCGACGGTGACCCGGACCAGCAGGCGCGGTTGCGCCTGGGCGGCGCGCAGCAGCTTCGCGGCCGCGGCGTCGTCGAGTGCCTTGGGCAGCAGGTGGTCTTGGCGGGGCAGGTCGCCGGGGAACATCGGCACCCGCGGCGGGGCGGCGTCCCAGCCCCACTCGTCGATGCGGACGAAGAACATCCGCAGGGTGCCGAGCCGGTGCGCCAGCGTGGCGGTGGCGACCCGGGCCTTGTTCTGTCCGGGCCGGGCCGCGAGCCAGGGCTTGTAGTCCTCGATGTGGCCGCGGGTCACCTGTGCGGTGCTGGTGACCTCTGGAGCGGTCTCGAGCAGGAAGCCGGCGAACGAGCGCAGAGCCAGGTCGGCCCCGGTGACGCTTCCGGGCCGGAGCACGCACGCGATCTGGTCGAGGTAGCGGCGCATGGTGGCCACGACCTGCGGGACCGCTGGTTCCAGCTGCTGCCACAACGGCAGCGCGGCCATCCCGTTGCGGCCCAGCCCAGGCGGGGGCACCGGTCACCGCCGGCTGCGTAGCGCTGGGCGTCGAGGACCTGCGCGGCGTTGCGGTACTGGGTGGCCAGCCAGTCTTCGGCCAGGTGCAGGTAGATCCGGGTGGACTCGATAGAGGCGTGCCCGGCCTGGGCTTGCACCGCCTCCAGCGGCATCCCGGCTTTCCCGGAGCCGGGTCAGGCAGGTGTGGCGTAGCTCGTGGCAGGTCGCGTGCGCCAACCCCGCACCTGCCCGGGCGCCGTCGAGGACCTCGTCCAGCCCGGCCGCAGTCAGCGGGTTGCCGCGCCTGGGGCGCTTGAGCACCACGAACACCTGCTCGGTATGGGCATCCGCGGGCCGCTCGCCCTCCAGATAGGCGGCCAGATGCTCGAAGAAGCGCGCCGAGATCGGCACCAGCCGCTGGTGGCCGCCCTTGCCCTCGGCGATGAACACGCGCCGCTCCGCCGGCTGCAGGTCGGCCAGCCGCAGTCCCAGGACCTCGCAGCGGCGCAGCCCACCGAGCACCATCGCCGCGACCATCGCCCGGTCTCGGTGGGTGCGCAGCGCGCTTGTGAGCGCGTCGACCTCGGCCGGGGTGAGGATCCGCGGCAGCCTCCGGACTCGCCGGGTCAGCGGCACCCCCTGCCCGGGACGGGACCGTTCCCGCCGGGTCGGTAGCCCGCGGGGCACCGGGTTCGCGGTCACGTCGCCGCGGGCCTGCAGATAGGCGAAGAACCCCGAGATGATCGACGGCCGGCGCGCCACCGTGCTCGTCGAGACCCTCGCCGCGGCCGCGGACTCGTCGACCGGGAGCACCGCGACGATGCTGGCGCGGCCGGTGCGCTGGGCGGTGATGAACCCCAGCACGTCCGCCGCTTTGACCTCCGTCGGCGGCTTGGCAACCACGCCGAAGAAGATCCGCAGGTCCGAGGCCGCGGCCAACACCGTGTCCGGCCGACAGCGACCTTCCAGGAACTCCAGGTAGTCGTCGACCAACGGCACCCCAAGCCGCACCACCAGCTCGCCGGACGGACCGCGAGAACGAATCAGACACGGATCGGACCAGGACATCTCGGCGCCTCCAGCTCCGTCGACAGGCAGCCACAACGGCTGGTCGAAATGTCCCGAAAGATCACAGGCATAACAAGCAGATCCGGCAAACGAGTGGCTGCGATCGCGGCGGAGTGACGCTCGCAGGGGAGCCACCCCACGCCCGGTCAACAAGCAGCTCAGTGCAGCGCGCCGCGGATCGCGCGCCCCGGATAGGCGCCGCTGTCGAGTGCCCCGTCGCGAACCACGAACGTGCCGTCCACCAGCAGGTGCTGGACGCCGGCGGAGGGACGAGTGGGGTCGACGTACGTCGCCCGGTCGCTGATCGCCGACGGGTCGAGCACGACGAGATCGGCGTCGGCGCCGACGCCCAGCCAGCCCTTGGTCGCGGCCGCGGGCGCGAAACCGGCGACCACCTGGGCGGGCAGGTAGGAGCAGCGTCGGAACGCCTCGACCCACGTCCACAGCCCCGTCTCGACGACCATCCGCCGCAGCGAGCGGGCGAAGGTGCCCGCGGTGCGGGGGTGGGTCTGGCCGCCCGCCGGCAGCGGCCACTCGCGGCTGTCCGTCGTGCCGTCCAGCCACTCGACGGGCATGGCGTCGCTGGCCACGATCGCGTCGGGGAAGGCCAGCGCCCGCTGAAGCATCGCGTCATCGGCCGGGTCGGCCTCGTCGAGGAACCGGACCACGCAGGCGGCGGCGGGGTCGGTGGTGCGCAGCTCGGTGAGCCGGGACATCGACTCGATCCGCTCGCCGGTCGCGACCATCGAGATCGACGACGGCGTGAGACCCCAGGCCGGCAGCCGCTCGGGGGCGAGGAAGAAGGCGCCGATCGCAGTGCTGCCGGCGCCGTACGGATAGGCCTCGACGGTGACGCGTGAGCCATTCGCGCGGGAGGTCTCGAGCAGGCCGAGCACCCGGTCGACGTGGCGCCGGGAGGTGCTGTTGACGTGGCAGTGGTGCATGGCCGCGCCGGTCTCGCCGGCGGCCCGCGTGATCTCAAGGGACCCGTCGATCGGCGTCGCCGGGTCGGCCTCGACGATCTCGCGCACGTGCGTGAACGTCGCGGTTCCGGTGCGCGCGGCGAGCCGGGCGACGTCGAGGAACTCCTCAGGGTCCGTGCGCGGGGCGTAGCCCATGAGTACGCCTATGCCGAGGGCGCCGGACTCGAGCTCGGACTCGAGCAGCCGCAGCCAGGTCCCGCGCTCGGCCGTCGTCGACGTCCTCTGCCACTCGGGGTTGCCAAGCATCGCGAGCGACGCGTTGAGGTGGGCGGACGGCGTCATCCCGAGGTGCGCGACGGCCCGAGCGTCGCCCCACGAGGCCGAGAAGCCGTAGTGCAGCGGCCGACCGTCGACCGCCGCCCGGGCGTACGCCGTCTCGACCGGCATCAGGCCCGCCTCGAGGTCGAGGGTGGCGGTCACGCCGTCGAGTGCCTGCAGCCGCTGGCCGGCGATCGAGTGAACGTGGCTGTGCAGGTCGACGAAGCCGGGGCCGACCACCAGCCCGGTGACGTCGACGACGGCCGCGTCGTCGTCGGGCAGCAACGGACCGACGGCCACGACCGTGCCGCCGTCCACTGCCACGTCGGCCACCTGCTCGGAACCGGAGCGCGGGTCGACCACGCGCCCACCGCGGAGAATCAGCACCCTGCTATCCAACACCCCGGCCACCAGGCTCTCACTGGAAGATCGGACAACGACGACGGCAACACCCTGTCCGTCCGGACGAGTACAGGGATCCGGGCCGCGACCTACCGTGGCGGCCATGTCGAACAGCCAGTGCTCGCCGGGCTCCATCGGGCCGGAGGCGGTCGACCGCTGGCTCGAGGAGAACTTCGCGCGCCTCCTGGCGGCGCACGATGTCCCCGGCGCAAGCGTCGCCGTGCTCGTCGGGGGCGAGATCGTCGCTGCCGCGTGCGCAGGCGTCACCAGTCTGGCAACCGGAGTCCCCGTCGACATCGACACCGTGTTCCAGATCGGCTCGATCACGAAGATCTGGACGGCGACCCTCGTCATGCAGCTGGTCGACGACGGCCTCCTGGACCTCGACGCGCCGTTGCTCGACTACCTGCCCGAACTGGTCATCGGCGACATGGACGCCGCCAAGGTCCTCACGCCCCGCCACCTGCTGACCCACACGGCCGGCTTCGAGGGCGACATCTTCACCGACACCGGGCGCGGCGAGGACGCCGTGGAGAAGTACGTCGCCACCCTCACCGACTTGCCCCAGCTCTTCGCCCCGGGCGAGACATTCTCCTACAACAACACGGCGTTCGTCCTGCTCGGCCGCATCGTCGAGGTGCTCCGCGGCCAGCCGTACGACGAGGTCCTCGTCGAGCACCTTGCCAGGCCGCTCGGCCTGGAGCGCGTCAGCCCGAGCCCCTACGAGGCCATCCGCCATCGCGCCGCCACCGGCCACCTGCCCGGCGAGGGCACCGAGGGCGAGATGACGACGGCGTCGACCTGGGCTCTCGCCCGGTCGAACGCGCCGGCCGGGTCGATGCTCGCGATGACCCCGACCGACCTGCTCGGCTTCGTGCGGATGCACCTTGACGGCGGCACCGCTCCCGACGGCATCCGCGTGCTTGGCGCCGATTCCGTTCGGGCCATGCAGACCCGGCAGGTCGACCTGCCGCTGCTCTCCGGCATGGGCGACGCGTGGGGCCTGGGCTGGGAGCTGTTCGACAGCCCGCAGGGCACCGTTGTCGCCCACGACGGCGGCACGATCGGGCAGGCGGCGTTCCTCCGCGTCGTCCCGGAGGCCGGGGTGGCGGTCGCCCTGCTGACCAACGGCGGCGACGTCTTCGGGCTCTTCACCGACGTGGTCGTCCGGCTGATCGCCGACGTCGCCGGCGTCTGGTTGCCCGCCCGCCCGACGCCGCCGACCGAGCCCGAGCCGTTGGACGTCGCCCGCTACCTCGGCCGCTACGCCGATACGATCTACGACATCACCGTCAGCCAGGACGCCGATGGCAGCGTCTGGCTCGACCGGGAGCCCAAGGACATCCACGCCGAGATCGGCGAGAAGCCCGTACGGTTCCAGCTCATCCCCCTGACAGGGGACTCCCTCATCTCGGTCGAGTCCGTCGGTGGCCTGCACGTCATCTTCACGTTCCTCGGGGACGTGGAGGGCGCCGACGGCTCGAGCAGGGCCAAGTACGTCCACTACGGGCGCGTCGTCTCGCGCGCCCACTGACCCCGCTCCGACCCGTTCGTCCCACCCTGCAGAAAGAGGAACACCCATGAGGCCAGTCCGCTCGAGCGCCATCCTGGTGCTGACCCTCTCCGTGGTCGCTGTCGGCCTCACCGCCTGTGGCGGAGCCTCCGGCAGCCCCACCGCCAGCGGAGGCAACTACGTCGACGGCAAGACCTTCACGATGGCGCTCCCCGGGGACCCGGGGGCGCTCGACCCGCAGGCCAGCGCGTCGAGCCCGCTCTTCCAGGTCAGCCGGTTCGCCTACGACAGCCTCGTCTCGGTCGACGCCAAGGGGCAGGTCCAGTCGCAGCTGGCCTCGAAGTGGACGGTGGACGGCCAGACCGTCACCTTCGACATCAAGAAGGGCGTCACCTGCGCCGACGGTACGCCGTTCACCGCGCAGACCGCGGCCGACAACATCTCGTGGGTCGAGAACCCGAAGAACAAGAGTCCCTTCCTGGGCGTGTTCGTCCCGGCCGGCGCCACCGCCAAGGCCAGCGGCGCCACGCTCACGGTGACCCTCGCCACGCCCTCGCCGTTCGTGCTGGACTCGTTCGCGAACCTGCCGATGGTCTGCGAGGCGGGCATGAAGGACCGGTCCATCCTCAAGGCGGGCACCGACGGCACCGGACCGTACACCCTCAAGGCGGCCGTGCCCGGTGACCACTACACCTACGTCATTCGCAAGGGCTACACCTGGGGCCCGGACGGCGCGACGACCGCCACGACAGGGATGCCGGCCACCATCGAGGTCAAGATCGTCCCCAACGAGACCACGGCCGCCAACGAGCTGCTGTCCGGTGTCCTGAACGCCGCGCAGATCCACGGCCCCGACGCGGCCCGTCTCAAGGCGGCCAACGTCGACCACACCGACGCCCAGGCGATCATCGGCGAGCAGTGGTACAACCAGAACAAGGGCCACGCCGCCGCCGACCCGGCGGTGCGTGCTGCGCTCACCCAGGCCCTCGACCTGGCCCAGCTGCAGAAGGTCATCACCTCCGGTCGGGGCGGCCCGGCCACCCAGCTCGCCGTGGCCGCGCCGCCGGCCTGCACCGGGTCGTCGGTGGACGGCAACGTGCCGGGCACCGATATCGCCGCCGCCGAGGCCGCGCTCGACAAGGCCGGCTGGGTGAAGGGCCCGGATGGCATCCGCAGCAAGGACGGCCACCGGCTGTCTCTGTCCTTCCTCTACGACTCGTCGCTCGGCTCGGGCGGCAGCGCCGCCGCCGAGCTCGCGGTCGCGGCCTGGAAGAAAATCGGCGTCGAGGTCGAGGCCAAGCAGCTCGACGAGACCGGGATGGTGAACTCCATGTTCGGCACTGGCGACTGGGACATCGCCTGGGAGCCCCTCAACATCAGCACCCCCGAGCAGGCTGTCCCGTTCTTCTCCGGCCCGGGCGTCGCGGACGGCGGCAACAACATCTCCGGCATCCACAACGCCGCCTACGACGCCGACGTGAAGAAGGCGATGGGCAAGGTCGGCGCCGCCAGCTGCCCCGACTGGCTCGCCGCAGAGGGCGCCCTGTTCAAGGACAACGACTTGGTCCCGTTCGCCAACAGCGTGCTGCCGTTCTTCACCAAGGGCGCCGAGCTCGACGTCCTCGGCCACGTCGTCCCGACCAGCATCCGGATGCTGGGCTGATCCGGGGTCTGACCCGCATCATGGCAACCCTGACACCGGCAGGCGCTCCGTCCGTGCCCACCCCGAAGCCGACGAGCCGGGTGGGCGGGAGGTGGAACCGCTTCGCGCTCCGCCGGGCGGGGCGGCTGCTGGTGTCGCTCTGGGTGCTGGTCACGGCCTCCTTCCTGATGATCCACCTGGTGCCGGGCGACCCGGTCCGGGCGGCGCTCGGGCCGACCGCCCCGCCCGAGCTCGTCGCAGCCGAGCGGCACGCACTCGGCCTTGACGACCCGTTGCTCACGCAGTACGCCCACTACCTGGGGAACCTGCTGCACGGTGACCTGGGGCAGTCCATCAGCACGCAGCTCCCGGTCTCGGAGACCATCGCGCAGCGGCTCCCGGCCACGGCGTCGCTGGCGGGCCTCGCGTTCGTGGTGGCGATCCTCGTGGCAGTGCCGCTGGGCGTGGCGGTCGCGGTCGCGACCCGACGCGGCCGACGCCGACGTACCGAGCTGGCGTTCGTCGGTACGAGCGTGGTGCTGGGCTCGATCCCCGACTTCCTCGTCGGCGTCGCCCTCGTCTGTCTCTTCGCCGTCAACCTGCGGTGGTTCCCGGTGGCGGCACGAACCGGCGCCTCCTCCTACGTCCTGCCCGCCCTGGCGCTGGCGATCGGCCCGGCTGCGGTGTTGACCCGCATCGTTCGCGTTGAGATGCTCTCGGTGCTCGAGACCGACTACATCCGCACCGCCCGGGCCAAGCGACTCCCGGCAATGCGGATCCACCTGCGGCACGCCCTACCTAACGCCGTTACGGCGACGCTCACGCTGGCCGGCATGCTGCTGGCCTCGATGGTCGCCGGCACCGTGCTGGTCGAGAACGTCTTCGCCTGGCCGGGCCTGGGCAGCACGATCGTGCAGTCCATCGTGACCAAGGACTACCCCGTCGTCCAGGGCACGGTCCTCGTCTACGGCGTCGGGGTGCTCGTCATCAACACGCTGGTCGACGTGGCGCTCGCCGTGCTCGACCCCCGATCCACGATCGGTGACCTGTAACCATGTCCCACCGCTGGACTCGCATCTTCAAGACCCCCGTCGGCGTCGTCGGGCTCAGCCTGCTCACGCTGATCGTGCTCCTGGCGGTCCTCGCCCCCATCCTGTGGGGCAACCGCGCCAGCGCCGTCGACACCAATCATCTGCTGGCCGGGCCCTCCGCCCAGCACTGGTTCGGCACCGACAACCTAGGTCGCGACCTGTTCTTCCGTGTGCTCGTCGCGACGCGGCTCTCGCTGGTGCTGACGCTCCTCGCCACCGCGCTCGGGACCGCGATCGGCCTGCTGCTCGGCGTCGCCCCGCTTCTGCTCGGCGGGCGGCTCGGCCGAGCCGTCACGGCCGTCGTCAACGTGTTCGTGGCGTTCCCCGGCCTGCTTCTGGTCCTGGTGTTCGCGGTCATCTTCGGCGTCGGCGCGCGCGGCGCGGTGCTCGCCATCGGGATCGCCCTCGCGCCCGGCCTGGCGCGGCTCTGCCAGACGCTGGTCGCCGGCATCGCAGGTCTGGAGTTCGTCGCGGCCGCGCGCATCGCCGGGGTCGGCCGGTTCCGGATCATGGCCCGGCACGTACTGCCCAACGTGGCCGAGCCGCTCGTCGTGAACGTGACGATCACGGCCGGCACGATCCTGCTCAGCTTCGCCGGCCTCTCCTTCCTCGGCCTCGGCGTCCAGGCCCCCTCGTACGACTGGGGCCGGCTGATGCAGGACGGCCTGAGCGGCATATACGAGCACCCGCTCGCCGCGCTCGCGCCCGGGATCATGGTCGTAGTTGCCGGCCTGGCCTTCAACCTCACCGGTGAGGCGATCGCGGGGGCCTTCGGGATCTCTGCGGCCCACGGCATCGGCCGATTGCTGCATGTGCCGAGCCGCGAAGCGCCGGCGGGCGACCTCCTCCACGACCGCGAGGCCGATCGCCAGCTCGTCCTCGACGTGCGTGACCTGCGGGTCACCTTCCCCGGCGCGGCCGGCCCGATCAGCCCCGTGCGCGGAGTGTCCTTCGGCATCCGCGCCGGCGAGGCCGTCGGCGTCGTCGGCGAGTCGGGCTCCGGCAAGTCGCTGACCGCGCTGTCGATCGCGCAGCTGGTCGAGGAGCCGGGGCGGGTGGACGCGCGGCGCCTGACCTTCTGCGGCACCGATCTGCTGGAAGGCGCGCACGACAAGCTGCTCGGCACCTCCCTCGCGGTGGTCTTCCAGGACCCGATGACGTCGTTCAACCCCACGATGCGCATCGGCGCCCAGCTCGCCGAGGTGAGCCGCCACCACCAGGGTTCCGACCGCCGGGCAGCGTTCGCCCGCGCCGTCGACCGGCTGGGCGCGGTCCGGGTCCGCGAACCCGAGCGCCGGGCCCGGCAGTACCCCTTCGAGTTCTCGGGCGGCATGCGCCAGCGCGCCATGATCGGCATGGGCCTGATGGGCAGCCCCCGGCTGATCATCGCAGACGAGCCGACCACCGCCCTCGACGTGACCGTCCAGAGCCAGGTGCTCGCGCTGCTGCAGGACGTCCGGCGCGAGGAGGGGGCTGCGCTCCTCCTCATCAGCCATGACGTCTCGGTGGTCTCCGACGTCTGCTCCCGAGTCCTGGTGATGTACGCCGGCCGGATCGTGGAGGACCTCCCCACCGCCGACCTGCGGACTCGGGCCAGGCACCCGTACACCCGGGCGCTGGTTGCCGCAGTGCCGGACATGACCACGGACATCGACGCGCCGCTCGCCACGGTCCCCGGCCGGCCGGTCGAGCCCTCCAGGGTCCCAACCGGCTGTGCGTACGCCGACCGCTGCCCGCTCGTCACCGATCTGTGCCGCGAGCAGGAGCCTGCGCTGACGGCCGACCCGGCCGGACACCGGGTCGCGTGCTGGCAAACGGGTCAGCCGATCGAGGTCGTGTCGTCCAAGGAGGCTCGCGCATGAGTGAGCTCCACTTCGACCGGGTGAGGGTCCGCTACGGCGCGAGCACGGTGCTCGACGACGTCAGCCTGACCGTGCCCGATGGCCAGATCGTTGGCCTGGTCGGCGAATCCGGGTCGGGCAAGTCGACATTGGCGAAGGCGGTGGTCGGCCTGGCGCCGTTGCACGGCGGCCGGATCCTGCTCGACGGTGAGCCGGTCCGGCATCGCGGGCGGCGCCGCCCGGTCCAGATGGTGTTCCAGGACCCGTTCTCCTCGCTGAACCCGCGGATGACCATCGGCGAGAGCATCGCCGAGGCCATCCCCACCCGACTCTCTCGCGCCGACCGCCGGGCCGAGGTCAGCCGGCTCCTGGGCCTGGTCCACCTCGACGCCGATCGGGCCGCCCAGCTGCCCGGCCTGCTCTCCGGGGGGCAGCGCCAGCGGGTGGCGCTCGCGCGCGCGCTCGCCGGGCGTCCGCAGGTGGTGATCGCCGACGAGATCACCTCGGCGCTGGATGTCTCGGTCCAGGGCGCCGTGCTCAACCTGGTCCGCGAGATGCAGCGCGAGCTCGGCCTCACGATGCTGTTCATCTCGCACAACCTGGCCATCGTTCGGTACGTCGCCACCCGGGTGGCCGTCCTCGAGGGCGGCCGCATCGTCGAGCACGGGCCCACGGCCGACGTGCTCGAACACCCCCAGCACGAGTACACCCGTGAGCTTCTGGCCGCCATCCCCGGTGGCCGCGGCTCCGACCCGACGAAGGAGACCCGCGCATGACCACCTCCGCACCCGACTCCGGAGTCGGCCCAGTGATCGACGCCCCGTACTGGGAGGCCCGGTTCGCCGAGCTGGTCAAGAAGCACGGCATCCCGGGCGCCCAGCTCGGCATCCTGCGCCTGGGCACGGACGGCGCAGATGACGAGCTGTTCACCACCGCGACCGGGGTCCTGCACTCCGGCACAGGTCAGGTGGCCACCCCGGACTCGGTCTTCCAGATCGGCTCGGTCACGAAGGTGTGGACCTCGACCGTGGTCATGCAGCTGGTCGACGAGGGCCGCTTCGCCCTCGACACCCCGGTCGTGCAGATCATCCCCGACCTCCCCCTGCGCGACCCGGAGGTGACCAGGCAGGTCACGGTCTGGAACCTGTTGACCCACACCAGCGGCATCGACGGCGATGTCTTCACCGACACCGGCCGCGGCGACGACGCACTCGAGAAGTACGTCGCCCAGCTCGGCGACGCCGCCCAGAACCATCCGCTCGGCGCGACCTGGTCGTACTGCAACTCCGGCTTCTCGCTGCTCGGCCGGATCATCGAGGTCGTCACCGGGCAGACCTGGGACCAGGCCATGAAAGAGCGCCTCTTCGCGCCGCTCGGGCTAACCCACACCACCACGCTGCCCGAGGAGGCGATGGTCTTCGGCCATGCGATGGGCCACCTCAAGGGCGGCGACGACCCCCAGACCGCGCCCGTCTGGGGAATGCCCCGCTCGGTCGGCCCGGCCGGCCTCATCACCTCCCGGCCAGAGGACGTCCTCGCGTTCGCCCGCATGCACCTGACCGGTGGCCTGGCCAAGGACGGCACCCGCGTGCTGTCGGAGGCGAGCGCCGAGGCGATGGCCGCCTACCAGACCGACTGTCCGGAGAAGATCCTGCTCGGCGACTCCTGGGGGCTGGGCTGGTTCCGATGCGACTGGAACGGGCACCGCGCGATCGGCCACGACGGCAACACCATCGGCCAGGCCGCGTTCCTGCGGCTCCTGCCCGAGGCCGGCATCGCGGTCTCATTGAACACCAACATCGCCAGCGCGATCCCGCTCTACCGTGAGCTCTACGACGAGATCTTCTCCGCCTTGGCCGACACGCACCTGCCCGCGCCGTTCGAATTGCCGGCCGAGCCGGTCGGGGTCGACCCCACGCCGTACCTCGGCACCTACGCCCGGGAGTCGGTGGTCGAGGAGGTATTCGTCGAGGACGGCCGGACCTGGATGCGCACGACCGTCTCCGGACCGGTCGCCGAGGCGTCGGGCAGCGCCGAGCCGGATACCCACGAGCTCGTGCCGGTCGCCGAGGCGCTCTTCGCGGTCAAGCCGGACAAGAGCGAGGCCTACTACCCGGTCCGCTTCTACTCGCTGGCCACCGGCGAGCAGTACGTCCACTTCGGTGCCCGGGCCACCCCGAAGAAGCAAGCCTGATGAGCCTCGGGACGACCAGTTTCGCGCCCGCGCTCGACGCCCTTCTCGCGGACCTGCGGGAGCTCGTCGAGTGCGAGTCGCCGTCGAGCGACCCGGCCGCGGTCGAGCGGTCGGCGGACCTGGTGGCCCGGCTCGGCGGCGAGCGGCTGGACGTCGCGCCCGAGCGCATCGTGCTCGGTGGCGTGCACCACCTGCGCTGGCGGCTCGGTGCCGAGAGGGCCGCGCAACGGGTGCTGGTGCTTGCCCACCACGACACCGTGTGGCCGATCGGGACGCTTGAGCGGGCGCCGTTCAGCATCGCAGGCGGCGTGCTGCGCGGACCGGGCTGCTTCGACATGCTCGCCGGGCTCACGATGGCGCTGCACGCCATCGCCGGCCTCGCCGACCCTGACGGGGTGACCCTCCTGGTCACCGGCGACGAGGAGCTGGGCTCGGGGACCTCGCGCGAGCTGATCGAGGACGAGGCCCGCCTGGCCGCGGCCGTGCTGGTGCTGGAGGCCTCGGCCACCGGCGGGGCGCTGAAGACCGCCCGGAAGGGCGTGTCCCTCTACGAGATCGGCATTACCGGCCAGGCGGCGCACGCCGGGCTGGAGCCCGAGAAAGGCGTGAACGCGACCATCGAGCTCGCCCACCAGGTCCTCGCCGTCGCCGGCCTGGCCGACGTGGCCGCAGGGACGACGGTGACGCCCACCACGGCGAGCTCCGGCACCACCACCAACACGGTGCCGGCCGGCGCACGCTTCGCGGTCGACGTCCGGGCCTGGACGGTGGTCGAGCAAGAGCGGGTCGACGCGGCCCTGCGCACGCTGCGTCCGGCGCTCCCGCGGGCGGAGGTGCGCGTCGAGGGCGGGATCAACCGGCCGCCGCTGGAGGAGAGCGCCTCGCTCGCGCTCTTCGAGCAGGCCCGTGCGGTCGCGGCTCGTCTCGGGCTGCCGGAGCCCACCAGGGCGTCGGTCGGCGGTGCCTCCGACGGCAATTTCGCCGGCGGAGTCGGCACCCCCACCCTCGACGGTCTCGGGGCCGTCGGCGGGGGAGCGCACGCGGTCGACGAGCACGTCCTCGTCGACCGGTTGGTCGACCGCACCGTCCTGCTCCACGCTCTGCTCGAGGACCTGTTGGTGTCGACGCACGGAGGGCGCGGATGACGACGCAGGCATGGGCGTCGTACGTCGCGGCCGCCGCCACCGCACGCGTCGTCGTACGCGAGCTCACCGGGGTCGCGGAGCTCCAGGACGCCGTGGCGGTCCTCGGCCGGATCTGGGGCGTGCCCGACAACCCGCCGATGAGCGCGGAGCTGCTGCGCGCGATGGGCAAGGCCGAGAGCTACGTCGCCGGCGCCTACGACGCCGACAGCGCGGAGGGCACGATGGTCGGCGTCTGCGTCGGCTTCCACTCCACCCCCGCCGCGCGCGCGTTGCACAGCCACATCGCCGGCGTGACGCCCGACGTCGCCGGCCGGCACGCGGGCTTCGCACTCAAGCTGCACCAACGCGCGTGGTGCCTCGACCGCGGCATCGAACTGATGGAGTGGACCTACGACCCACTCGTCTCCCGCAACGCCTACTTCAACCTGGCCAAGCTCGGGGCTCGGGTCGCGGAGTACCTCCCCGACTTCTACGGCGCGATGACCGACGGGATCAACCGTCACGACGAGAGCGACCGCATCCTGGTGCACTGGCCACTGTCCTCGCCCGGGGTCGTCGCGGCGTGCGCCGGCGCCCCGACGCAAGCGACCGTGCCTCCCGGGACCGCCGCCTCCTGGGTGCACGTGCCGCGTGACATCGAGGCGCTGCGTCTCGCCGACCCCGAGCAGGCTCGGGGCTGGCGCACCAAGGTGCGCGACCAACTGCTCGTCGCCCTGGAGGCAGGCGCCCGCGTCGCCGGCTTCGAAAAGGAGCAGGGCTACCTCGTCCTGCCGTACTAAGGAGTCACTTGCCAATGAACATGAAGCTCGAAGGCGTCGAGCTGCGACGCATCGCGATGCCGCTGGTGTCGCCCTTCCGGACGTCGTTCGGCACCCAGACGGCGCGGGACATCCTGCTGCTGCGCGTCGTCACCGCCGACGGTGAGGGCTGGGGCGAGTGCGTCGCCATGGCCGACCCGCTCTACTCCTCGGAGTACGTCGACGCGACGGCCGACGTACTGCGCCGCTTCCTGCTGCCCGCCCTCGCGGACGCGCCTGAGGAGCTGCACCGGCACGGGGCGCACGCCGTCAACGCGGTGCTGCACAAGTTCAAGGGCCATCGGATGGCCAAGGGGGCCCTCGAGATGGCGGTGCTCGACGCCGAGCTGCGCGCGGCCGGCCGGTCGTGGGCACGCGAGCTGGGGGCGGTCCACGACCGCGTCCCGTCGGGGGTCTCGGTGGGTATCTTCGAGAGCATCCCGACGCTGCTCAACGTGGTCACCGGCTATGTCGACTCCGGCTACGTGCGGATCAAGCTGAAGATCGAGCCGGGCTGGGACGTGGATCCGGTGTGCGCGGTCCGCGAACACTTCGGTGACGACCTGCTCCTCCAGGTCGACGCCAACACGGCGTACACGCTGCGGGACGCGCGCCACCTCGCCAAGCTCGATCCGTTCGACCTGCTGCTCATCGAGCAGCCGCTCGAGGAAGAGGACATGATCGGCCATGCGGAGCTCGCGCGGCAGATCCGCACCCCTGTCTGCCTCGACGAGTCGATCGTGTCGGCGCAGACCGCCGCGGCCGCCATCTCGCTCCGCGCCTGCTCGATCATCAACATCAAACCGGGTCGGGTCGGCGGCTACCTCGAGGCGGTGCGCATCCACGACCTCGCCGCGGCCCACGGGCTCGCGGTGTGGTGCGGCGGGATGGTCGAGACCGGTCTCGGCCGGGCCGCGAACGCCGCTCTCGGGGCGCTGCCCGGGTTCACGCTGCCGGGCGACATCTCGGCGTCCGACCGGTTCTACCGCACCGACATCACCGAGCCGCTGACCATCTCCGAGGGCTACATGGCCGTGCCGGACGGGCCGGGGCTGGGCGTCACGCCGATCCCGGACGTCCTGGACGACGTCACCACCACCACGGAGTGGATCGCGTTCTGAGTCGCGGCGGCTCGCACCCCGGCGCGGCCGAGCGGCTGCCACAGAGGCCCGCCGAGGATGCTCCACGTCGATGAATACGCTGGTGCCCGTGAGTCAGCGTCCCCGAGCGAGCCTGGGCCGGGTCCTCGACGACCTGGGCGACTCGCTCCTCGAGCTGCTCGCAGGGGATCCGGAGCACGAGGGCGAGATAAGCGGCATCGTGATCCACGACCCCGATGACGAACCGGTGCAGCCCCCGACCGCGCTGGTGCTCGGAGTCGGGATCCGGGCGGCAGAGCTCCCGGAGCTGGTGCGCGACGTCGGCCGACGGGGCGCCGTCGGGCTGGTCGTGCGCGCGCCGGTCGCGCTCACGGCGGAGCTCGACGCGGCAGTCGAGGAGGCCGGGCTCGCCCTGCTCGGCCTGCGCCGGGGTGCGACCTGGGCGCAGCTGACAGCCCTGGTGCGCTCGGTCCTGGCGGAGGGCGACATTGGCCCGGCAGAGCCGGAGTCGATCGGCGGGCTGCCGTCGGGAGACCTGTTCGCGGTCGCCAACGCCGTGGGTGCGCTGCTGGACGCCCCGGTCACCATCGAGGACCGGAGCTCGCGGGTGCTGGCTTTCTCCGGTCGCCAGGACGAGGCCGACCAGTCCCGCGTCGAGACGATCATCGGCCGGCAGGTGCCCCAGCGGTACGCCCGGATGCTGACGGATCTCGGCGTCTTCCGGGAGCTCTACCGTGAGCACCGCCCCGTCGTCGTCGACCCCGCGCACCTGGGCGCCGACTCCATCAGCAAGCAGCGAGTCGCCATCGCGGTCCGGGCCGGCGACGAGGTGCTGGGCTCGATCTGGGCCGCGATGGACGGCGAGATGACTGACGAGCGGGCCGCGGCGCTGCAGGACGCCGCCAAGCTGGTCGCGCTGCACATGCTGCGCGTCCGGGCCGGTGCCGACGTGCAGCGGCGCCTGCGCACCGACCTCGTCGCGACCGTCCTCGAGGGCGGGACCGGCGCCCGGGACGCCCTCGCCCGGCTCGGGCTCGGTGGCCGGCGGCTGGTCGTCCTCGCGGCGTGTCTCCGCACGGAGCCCGACGAGCCGACGCCGGCGACGGGAGCCCTCGAGCGACTCGCCGACGCGCTGGCCGTGCATCTCTCCGCGTCGGTCCCGACCTCCGCGGTGGCGGTGGTCGGCGGGATCGTCCACGCCCTCCTGCCCATCCAGCGCGACGATGACGAGGCCGAGGAGCGGGCAGCTCGGCTAGCGGACGAGTTCTGCGAGCGCGTCGGCTCCCGGCTCCCGGCCGTAGTCGCCGTCGGCCCGGTCGTCTCCGAAGTTTCCGGCGCCACGGCCTCACGGGCAGTGGCGACGCGCGTCCTCCGGGTGCTTCGCGAGGGCTGCGAGCAGCGTCGCGTGGCCCGACTCCCCGACGTGCAGACCCAGTCGCTCCTGCTCGAGCTGCGTGACCTCGCGGCCGCGCGCGGCGATCGGCCGGTGGGCGCGATCACTCGTCTGCTCGAGTACGACGAGCGCAACGACTCCGGCCTCGTCGACACGCTCAAGGCCTGGCTCGACGCACTCGGCGACGTGCGGGCTGCCGCGGCGGGACTCTTCATCCACCCGAACACGTTGCGCTACCGGCTGCGGCGGCTCGAGGAGGTCAGCGGGATCGACCTCGCCGACCCCGAGCAGCGGTTCGCGGCGATGCTTCAGCTGCGCATCCTCACGCCGCGCTGACGGTCTGGGAGGACGAGGGCCGACGCGTGCAGGCCGGTTACTCCGGCCAGCCCCTCCGGCAACCGCCTGGCTGCCAGGACCGTGCCCGCCTCGTCGAAGAGCTCCACGTCGTGGTGGTCCTCGGCCCAGTCATCGCCCAGGAACAACAAGCCCTGCCTATCCAGCCCTCCAGGCCACGCTAGGTCGCGCGCCCGTCAGGGCGGCGGAAGGACGCATACCGCGGTGGCCAGTCATGGCCTTGGCCTGCTCGCCGCAGGCTAGGTGGTCACCTGTGTGCCTGGGCGTGTTCGACATTCTGTTTGAGCACCGACATCGTGCGTGCCTGCATGATCCAGACGAGCGGGGTGAACGAGTACAGGCGGCCCAGCCATCGAGGGCGGATGGCCTCATAGCCACCGATCACCAGCCGTGTTCGCCCTCCGGGCAGCTCGTTCAACAAGAAGCCCCACAGGCCCTCGGTGTAGGCGCGCGGCCGTGGCTGGTTCGGGTCGAGATTCCGGAGCCGAAGATCGGTCAACCCGTGCAGCCCCAAGAACCGGTTCGGTTCGAGCAGGGCCACCTGCCAAGCGTCCACGGCGCCTTGGCTGCCTCGCCAGTACTTGACGAAGTTGCCGACGGCAAGGTCCTGCCAGTCAGGGCGGACTTCTCGGGCGCTCGGCCGACCACCGTTGTCGAGGCGGTCCCAGGAGTACCACCCTGCTCGGTCCCCGCCCATCTGGACCAGCCAGGGCCAGACCTGGTCCGGGGGAGCGTCGATGGTGACCGCCATTGTCGGGCCCCTCTGCCCGCTGGGGACGACGTCTGCTCCTGGATAGGGTCCAGCGACCTCGTCATCGGTTGCGCCCCAGCGCATCAGGCGAGGGCGAACAATGCCCGCATAGGTGGCCACGGCGAGGCCGAACGCACCCAGCACCTTGCGTCCCAGCGTCATACAAGAAGCCTGGGAGCATGCGCACCGTCGGGCAAGAGGACAACGTCCACAGTGGCGGGCCGCGGGTCTTCGCCAAGAAACCCGGCGCGGAATCGACGCAGTCTCAGACGCCGGCGACGTAGGCGGTGAGGAAGTGGACGCCGTGGCGGTCGAGGTTGCCGCGGGCGCGGTCGTAGTGCTCGGTGGTGCGTGGGTCGGCGTGTCGGGCGAGGATCTGGGCATCGCGCAGCGGCACGCCCGCGTCGAGGGCGTTGGTGATGGCCGCGTGGCGCAGCGAGTGCGGGCTGATGTGCCTGGGAATCCCGGCGACTTTCGCGATCCGGCTCACCATGCGGTAACAGTCGCGTCTGTCGATCGGCTTGCCCGACACGGGCCGCAGCACGAGAGGTCCCTCGGTCCGCTTTCCGCGGCACGCCTCGAGGACGCGTAGGACCGGAACGGTGAGCGGCATGGTCGCCGGCTTGTTGCCCTTGCCGACCAGATGCAGCACCCGGTGCCCGCGCAGCGTCTCCCGGTAGTCCTCGATGCACACCGTGGCGGCTTCGGAGGCCCGGAGTGCGTTGATGCCGAGCAGGTAGGCCAGTGCGCCGTGGTGCACGGTCATGGTCTGGGCGACCTGGAGGAACCGGATCAGCTCGATCCGGTCGAGGCCCTGGGTACGTCTCTCGTCCTGGTGCACCTTAGGCAACCGCGCGTAGACGGCCGGGTCGGCCGGGATGAGGCCGTCGATGTGGGCGAACCGGAAGAACCCGCGGACGCCGTGCATCATCGTGTTGATCGAGGACGGCATCAGACCGGTCTCGACGAGGTAGCGGATGAATAGCTCCACGTGCGCTCTCTGGATTCCGACCAGCGGGTCGAGCTGGCTTGTTTCGCACCAGGCGAACCAGCGGCGCAGCTGGTAGGAATACAACTGGTGGGTGTGACCGGAGTACCGGGCAAGATAGGAGACCGCGGCGAGCTGGGCCGGTGTCATCGCGTCAGGCCGGAACGGCAGCCGGATGGTGTTGGACATGGCATGCTCCCGGCGATATGGCGAGCACGCCCCAGCGGCGGACCGCCGCACACACGATGAGGCACCTTGCCTGACGCTAGGCCGCTGACTAGCACGACTGGCGGCGGTGTGACGCAGCCTTCGAGCCGAAGGCTGGGGACCCTCACACGTCGATCGCCAAGGGATGGCTGGGCTCGTAGATTCCCACCTCACCACCGCCCGGCAACCTGAAGCGGGTCATGCGTCCCCACCGCTCCTCGGAAACGTCCTGAGTGAAATTGACGCCCTTGGCTTGCAGTTCGCCGATCGTGGCTTCCAGGTCATCGCACATGAAGTACAGCTCAGACCCAGCGGGACCATCGGATGGGTGCACAGCTAACTCCGCAGGCGGCAACTTGAAGATGCGCCAGCCACGGCCAGCGTCGACGTGCGGTTGTCCCAGGACGTCGGCGAAGAACGCGCGGTCCGCTTCCGGGTCACGGCTGTACACGATTAGATGGCTGCCCGTGATCATCTGCTGACTCTACGCGGCGGTGTGCCGCAGCCTGAGTTCAGTCAGTGCCGCCTCTGAATTAGTGCGACGTAGCCCAAGGCGACGCCCAGGCCTGCAACGATCGGACCGAGTGCCTGGGGGATGCCCGAGGCTGCGAAAGCCCAGATCGCCCCGAGCGCAATCATTGCCAGCGCGACCATCGACCACAGGATCTTCATCGCGACGTTCGGGCTGCCGTAGCGGTTCCCAAGATCCGGCCTGTTCATCGAGGCAAGGCTAGTCCATGCAGCCACGAGCAAGCGTCGCTGCCGTCCCTGGCGCCAGTCGCCGATGGCCACGCCGAGCGCCGGGCTTGCGTCCGGCTCGCGGCGGATTGGGGCACCGCGCGAGCACGGCGCCAGCGTGGACTGCTCGATCAGGGACGCCGCGGCTCGCTTCCCTGTCTGAGGCGTTCAGCAATGGCCGCGACGTCGTTGAGCTGACCCGACGCGACGTCCATGATGAGGGTGTAGGCCTCGTCGTTGGTCAGGGTGAGGCGGCGACCGTTGAGGCCAAGGAACGCGATCGTGCCGGCGAGGGCCAGGCGCTTGTTGCCGTCCACCAGGGCGTGGTTGCGCGCCAGCGAGTGCAGCAGCGCCGCGGCCTTCTCCTCCAGCCCTTCGTAGGCGTCCGCCCCGAACGCGGTGGCCCGTGGGCGCGCGAGCGCCGACTCCAGCAGACCAGGGTCGCGCACCGGTACGTCGGGGCCGAGGGTTCGCTCGGCGACGTGCAGCAGCTCGGACAGGGTCAGGTAGATCACTGACCGAGCCGCTCCAGAGCCTCGGCGTAGCGAGGCAGCTCCTCATCGAGGACCTCGTCAAGCAGCTCGGCGCGGCTGTGGTTCTCGACGTACTCGCGCACCGCCTGCCGGGCCACGTCCTGCATGGACCGTGACTCACGTTGGGCGCGGCGGCGCAGGGCCTCCGTCTCCTCCTCGGTCAGTCGCAACGTCATCGCCATGACCATATGGTATCACTGTTGACACCACGCCACGGCCCGCCCCATTCTGGGCGGTGTGCACCACCTTCTCGGCACGCTCAACCTGGGTCAAAGGACGACGCACGACGCTCGGGCGAGCAGATCGCCCTCGGCGTATGGCTACGGTCGGCTCTCGCGCCACGCCTCGTACGTCGCCCCGATCTTCTCCGCGAGCGACCTGTCGCGATCGAGGGTGGCGTGCTGGTAGATCGCCATCGCTGCCTGGGAGGCATGGCCGGCGCGCGCCTGGAGCTCGGCGGCGGTAGCACCGTGCTGACCGGCGAGAGTCAGGGCCGTGTGGCGCAGGTGATGGACGGTCAGATCGGGCCGACCAGCAGCCGCGCGGGCGGGTCGGTAGCGGTCCATCAGGTAGCGCACGCTCATGTGGTCGGTCCGGTCGCCGGGGAAGAGGAGTCCCCTCGGCCCGGGCGCGGTGTGCTCGAGCAGGTGCCTCTGCAGCATCTGCAGGAACGGTGGAGGCACGTGCACGGCCCTGGATCCGCTGGCGGTCTTTGGTGCGCTGATCGCGCGTCCGCAGCTCGGGCACGCCCCGGCGGCGCCGGGGCTGATGTCCTTGTCGATCTTGCGGGTGACGCTGACCCGGCCGGTGACGCCGTTGACGTCGGAGCGGCGTAGCTCGAGGAGCTCGCCCTGGCGCAGCCCGACGAAGGCGGCCAACACGATGAACAGCTTCAGCCGGTCGGGCATCGACTCGGTGATGACCTCGAGCTCGTCGAGGGTCGCAGGCACCGCGACACGGGTGACCAGCGCTGTGCTCGCGCCGCGAATCTTCGGCGGAGCGCGGTCGATCAGCTCCTCCTCCTCGGCGGCCTGGAGGAGCGAGCGGAGCAGGCGGTAGGCGGCGGCGTTGGACGACGCGGTCTTCTCGTCGAGGGACGCGCGCCAGACCTTGATCTCCGTGAGGGTCACGTCCTTCAGCGGCATCTCGCCGAAGTAGGGGTTGATCCGGGTCGCAAGCAGCGCCTCGTAGTTGTGAATCGTGGTGGGCCGCAGGGAGCGTTCGGTGAGGTAGCGCTTCGCGAACGTGCTCACGGTGTTGTGTGGGGCCTGCCGCCGCCGGCGCTCCTCGGCGGCCTTGCGGGACGCCGGCGGCGACCAGACGTCGCGGTCGACGAGGGATCGCTCGGTCGCCAGCCATGCCTCGGCGTCCATCTTGGTGCCGAGCGTGCGGGAGTACCGCGTGCCGTCGGGCATCGCGTAGCGGGCGCGGTAGGTCACCTCGCCCTTCGCGCTGACCCTGCGCTCGACCTCTCCGAAACCTCGCCTGCGAGCCATCTCCCGCGACCTCCTCCTGCTCGCTCGGGCCACCCGTGGGGGAAGCGGCCCCCTGACCCCCTGCTTGTTCCTGCCGGTCAAGCAGGGGGATGGCCCGAGATGGCCAACCCCCTGATTGGTCGTCGGGGCCTGGGGGACCTGTGGGGGAAAGAACGGCAGATCCTGGTCATTCCTGTCCCGTCGTGTCCGACGTTTCCGCAGGTCAGAGGCCACTTTACGGCAAAAGTCAAGGTCGATTTGCAAGCAGGGGGTTAGGGGTTCGAGTCCCCTTGGCTCCACCGCAGGGCATAGTCCCTTTTCCGATTTTGGAGGAGGGGCTTTTCCGCGTCATACCCCAGAAAAGTACTGCAGTGGTCCTCACGCCGACCCCTCTCCAAGCTGGCTTCCAAGCCGCTTCAGCGCCTCCCGAGTGGACGCCGACGACACCTGCGAGTAGATGTCCAGCGTCACCGCGATCTGGCTATGCCGCAGAATCGCCATGGCCACCCGCGGGTGCACGTCAAGAGCGACCAGCAGCGACGCACATCGAGGGAGTCATCATGAAGCGCACTCTTGTAGCGGCCGTGTTCGCCGTGACCATGGTTGTGGGCGCGGTCGCCCCGGCCTTCGCGGACGCGCCGGTCGGCAACTCAGGTCACAGCAACAACGGCTCCAGCCAGTGCAAGGCCGGTGGTCAGGACCACTGTCCACCGTTCGGGCCCTGATGAACGTCGCTGTCGAGCTCTAGAACCTTGGAGGTTCAGATGACCAAGCGATTCACAGCGGCAGCCGCCCTCGCGGCATTGCTGACCCTTACGACCGCGGGCGTCGCCGCGGCCAACCCTTCCCCGCCGATGAACGGCGGCAACGGGGCCGGACAGTCCGCAGTGCACGGGGAACCCAGCTGACCGGCCCGCGGTCTGCCCCGCAACCTGACCACCAATGGAGACCCCCCGGGGGCAGCTCCCCGGGGGTGCTCCCTGTCCTGCCCGCTCAATTCCTCGCTGGTACGGCCCTCTGGGTCACGGACGTTGACCTCGGCCCGCCGCATCCCGCGGTGCATGCGCTCCTTGCCGACACCGACCTGCCACGCCACCGCTTGACACGCCTTGGTCAGCTTCGGGTACTCCTGCCGATGCTCGGTCACCAGGCACACCGCCCGGTCTTCAGTTGCTCATCGAGCTTCTTGGACATGAAACTGCATCCTTCCAACTCAGAAAGATGCGGCTTCGGAGGCCGCTGCTACTCCACGACTGGACTCAGCACCGAGGTGACGCCGTGCGCGATCTGGCGGTTGCCCTTGTTGATGTTGGACAGCGCCGGTATCACGCGCGCGTTCGGCGATGCCTTGTCGCGGTCGAGTACCAGGACACGGCCGTGTCGAACGCGAACCCGCAATGTACCGCCCTGCACGGTCTTCAGCGTGGTCGGCGCGGAACGTCGTAGCTGACAGTAGGTGACCGTGTGCCCGCGAACGACATGGTAGAGAAGGACGTTCTCCACCCCCTGGAGCCCGCCGGCGCGCCACAGCGAGCGGAACACCCTGCGTTCGGAGGCGAAGCGCTTCCCGACGATGTTGACGGCTGCCCGACGGAACGCCCCATCGGTAGGCAGGAAAGCGGTCACGGGCTGCCGACCCCTGGTCAAGATCGACAGGGGGCTGTGCGGTTTGGCGGCCAGTACCCGCATCACGAACTTGTCTGCGATATCGAAGTCGCGCGGATTGTGGTCAAAGCCATGCCCGTCCATTGCCAGGACCTGTGCCAGGCTTCGGGTGCCGAGCGGGTGATGGCCCGTGGTGGCCTGCGTAGGGCCGGTCGCGGCGATCAGCCCGGTCCCAGCCAGCGTAAGCGCGGCGAGCGAAGAAGTGAGACGACGTAGGTTCATCTGAGGACCCCCGAGATAGGCAGTAAATGGGTGGTGGGCTACCCACACATTGGGCTCAACCCCTCTTCATTGCCTCCCACCGTGCCCACGTCCGCATCGAGGCGGCCAGGGCCCAAAGACCATTGCCGCGCGAACCGAGCGGCCACCCGACCTGTCTACCTCCGACACGCGCGCATGCAGATCCCCAGGCTTCAGATAGTGAGGACCTCCCACAGCCTCCTGGCCACAGGTTCTGGAGATGGGGCCACTGGAGATGGGGTCACCGAGCAGGCAGATGCAGACAAGCACGACCAAGCCCTGGGTGCCTTCGTCGGTTCTCGCTGGGCAGACCCGAGCGCCGGCGGGCCCACACTGACCCCCACGCGGGACGTTCGGGACCAGAATGCCGCCCGTACCCCACAACAGGACGTGCCGTGGCCGACCATGCCTGCTAGACGATGGCGTGCATGTCCCCTTGGCTCCACCGATCAGTCGTTCTCTTCCCCACCCGTCAAGGGTGGCGACAGGTCAAGCTCGAACCAGACGACCTTTGCCTTCCCAGTCGTCGACGCGTCGCTTCCCCAACGGCTGGCGAGCTCGCTGACCAGCAGCAGTCCCATGCCGTGCTCGCCCGGAGCGCTGGGCTTGTGCAACTCGGGCAAGGCCATCGGGTCGCCGTCCCAGATCTCCACGCGCAGAAGTCGGCTGGTGCGGGACAGTCGCACCTCGACCTCCTCGGACTGCGCCTGGCCCTGCCGTTCGGGGTGCTGCACGGCGTTGGTGACGAGCTCACTGACGAGCAGCTCCGTGACAGATCGTGGAAATTCGGCGATATCACCCCAGGAGGCTCGCAGCCGATGACGTGCCAAACGGGGTGCGAGTGACGTTGCTGGAAGTCGGAAGGCATCAGTCGGGGAGTGCGGATCCATGTCGGGCCGGGCCTCCTTCGGCAGGCGACCATGGTGCTGTTCCCCGTCAGACGGTCGCCATGCGGAGCTCGCTGAGTGGATCGCCACGTAGAACGAACACATCTGTGCTGGCGCGGCACGCAGCGACAGGCTGGAGCGATGAGGACCGAGAGTCTGAGCAGCTCCTACCTCGCGCTTCCCGAGGGCGCCGGCCCGCACCCCGGGGTGGTCGTCGTGCACGAAGCCTTCGGGCTCAACGACCACATCCGTGACGTCTGTCGACGGCTCGCCCGGGAGGGGTACGCCGCACTCGGTGTCGACCTGTTCCAGGGACGCAACCGGGCGGTGTGCCTGGCCCGGATGTTCGCCGGTGGCCTGTCCGGCAATCTCGACCACTACGGCGTCCCGCAGCTGAAGGCCGGACTGGGAGCGCTGGCCGTCAGGCCCGAGGTCGACCCCGGCCGTATCGGCGCGGTCGGCTTCTGCCTCGGGGGTTCTATCGTGCTGACCTGGGCTTGCACCGACGACCGGCTGGCCGCGATAGCACCCTTCTACGGCATGGCACCGCGGCCGCGAGAGGCCATCCGGCGGATGTGCCCGGTTGTCGGCTCCTGGCCGGGCAGGGACGTGACGACCAGGTCCGCCGGCGTCCTGGAGAGTGCGCTGACCTCGGCCGGAATCCCCCACGACCTGAAGGTGTATCCGGACGCCAAGCATTCCTTCTTCAACGACCAGTGGCGCAACTACGACGCTCAGGCTGCGACGGACGCGTGGCAGCGCGTGTTGACCTTCTTCGACGAGCACGTGCGACAAGCCGGTGAGGCGCCCCGCTGAGACGACCGGCGGGGCGGGCTCATCACCTCGCCTGCTTCCGGCGTCGTACGCCGGACGGACGGTCCTCGTTGTCCTCGGCCTCGACCGGCGCGTCGGGACTGCTGGGAATGCGTCGCTGCTCGACCAGATGTTGGGCCACGTCCCGGAGCTTGGTGTTGTGCTGCTGGGAGTAGCGACGCAGCACGTTGAACGCCGCGTCGGCGCTGATCGCGAAGCGCTCCATCAAGATGCCCTGCGCCTGCCCGGTCAGGTGCCGGGCATCGATCGCCTTCTCCAGGTTCTGCTGCTGCAAGGCGGTGAACAGGGCAAGGCCCGCGTGCGCGGCGAAGATCTGCGCGGTCTCCAGGTCGTCGGGGGTGTACTGCCGGACGCGCGTGCCGTAGAGGTTGAGCGCGCCGTACGTGCGCTTCTGCGCAAACAGCCGGACGGACAGGATGCTGCGCAGTCCCAGCTCTGCCGCCTTGCCGCCCCATCGGGGCCACCGCTCGTCGCTGGCAAGGTCGTTGGCGAGAAAGGACTCATGCCCCCAGACGGCCTCGACGCAGGGTCCCTCGCCCAGCTCGTACTGCCACTGGTCCGCGGTGACCACCAGCTCGTGCGTCGCACCGACCGTCTCCAGCCGGCCTCCGGGATGCTTGAGGGTGATGCAGGCATAGTCGCAGGCCAGCGCCTCGCACGCCTGGAGGGTCATCTCGTCGATGGTCGTCGGGACATCGGCCCCGGCATCAAGGAGACGCGCCAGCCGCGCGAAGAATTCAGCATCTAGATCGGGCATGTCGAGTACCTCTCCGACCCGGACGAATTCCCCGCCAGCCAGACGCCCAAACCACGGATCCTCGTGTCGTCGGGCACACCCGTTCGGCAGCCGGACCGCGGTCCTCGGAGGGGCTTTCGCCCCTACAGGGCGGGAACCTGCAGCGGGATGATCAGCGCGTGAAGAAGGTCCTGCTCATCGTGAACGGGCCGGCGTACGGCGCGGACGAGACCTTCAACGCCCTCCGCCTGGCGGTAGCGCTCGGACGACGGGAGGACGCCCAGGTGACTGTCTTCTTGATGGGCGACGCGGTGACCTGTGCGGTCGCCGGTCAGAAGACCCCGGACGGTTACTACAAGCTCGATCGGATGCTGGCCGGCTTCGCTCGGCACGGTGGGCGGATCGCCTGCTGCGGGACTTGCCTCGACGCCCGGGGCCTGAGCAAGGAACGCCTCATCGCCGAGGCGCCGCGGTCGAGCATGGACGAGCTTGCCGGGTGGACGGTCGAGGCCGACCAGGTGCTCGTGTTCTGATCCGCTCGGCCCCCGGGCGGACCGGCGCGCGCCAGTATTGTGTCGACGTGGTCGGCCTCGAGGAGCTCTGCGACGCCGGATGACGCCGTCCCTGACGGCCGCCACCCGGTCGACGTACGTCGCCTTCATCGCCGCCGGCTTCGCGTTCGCCAGCTGGGCATCGCGGATCCCTCAGGTCAAGACCCACCTGGACCTCCAGCCGTCCGAGCTCGGGCTGGTGCTGCTGGCCATGTCGGTCGGCTCGATCATCTCGTTGCCCCTGTCGGGACGGGTCGTGACCCGGCTCGGGTCGCGCCGGACTGTCGCGTCGATGGCGGTGCTGCTCGCGGGCGGTCTCGGCATCGCGGCCACCGGCTACCTCTTCGGGGTGGTTCCGGTGATGGCCGGCCTGTTCGTCTTCGGGGTGGCCAACGGCTCCTGGGACGTGGCGATGAACGTGCAGGCCGCGGCCGTCGAGCGCCGCACCGGTAGCGCGATCATGTCCCGGTTCCATGCCGGCTTCAGCGTGGGCACGGTCGCCGGCGCACTGGTCGGGTCGCTGATGGTGGGCCTCCAGGTTCCGGTCACCGTCCACCTGCTCGCGGTCGCTGTGCTCGTGGCCGCCGTCGTCCCGGTCTCGGTGCGTGGCTTCCTCGCCGAGCCGGGTGTGGGAAACGATGCCTCTCCTCGCAAGGACGGCCCACGTGCTCTGGCAGCCTGGGCCGAACCGCGCACGCTGCTGATCGGCGTGTTCGTGCTGGCGTTCGCCTTCGCCGAGGGGACCGGCAACGACTGGATCGGAGTCGCCGTCATCGACGGCTACCGGACTCCGCCGGTGCTCGGGACCTTGGCCTTCGCGGTGTTCCTTGCCGCGATGACGACCGGCAGATGGTTCGGCCCGGCCCTGCTGGACCGGTTCGGACGCCTGGTGGTCGTCCGCTCGATCGCCGTGATCGGTGTGGTCGGGCTCGCGGTGTTCGTCTTCGGAGGGTCGACGCCCGTCGCCTTCGTCGGTGCAGCGGTGTGGGGAGCCGGAGTGTCACTCGGCTTCCCGGTCGGGATGAGCGCCGCGGCTGATGACCCTGCCAGGTCCGCGGCCCGGGTGAGCGTGACAGCCTCCATCGGCTACTGCGCCTTCCTCGCTGGGCCGCCCCTCATCGGCTTCCTCGGCCAGCGGTTCACCGTCTTGCACGCCCTGACCGCGGTCGCGGTGCTGCTCGCGATCGCTGCCCTGATCGCCTCGAACCTTCGGCCGCTGCCGGTGGCGAAGCAGGAGCCCAGGACCGGCTGACCCCTGGCCGGATACCCCCGGACGAGGTGGACGCGACGACCCGTCCGAGGCCAGCGTGGCAACGCCCGCGACGTACGTGAGCGTCGCCGCCGACGGTCGAACGAGAGGACCCGTGGCTCGAGTATGACCCCGGCGAGCGCCGGCGACCGGCTGAGCGTCACCCTTGGTCCGGGCCGATGTCCACCATCCACAGCACCCCGAACCGGTCCACGCACATGCCGAACTCGTCGCCCCACGGCTGCTTGGCCATCGGCATGGTGACGGTACCGCCTTCGGACAGCTTGTCCCAGTAGCCGTGCAGCTCCGTGGTCGCATCGCCGCTGAGGCTGACGGACATGTTGTTGCCGGGTTTGTGCTCCATCCCTTCGGGCGTGTCGGAGGCCATCAGGGTCAACCCGCTGTCGGTCTCGAGCCGCGCGTGCATGACCTTGTCCGACTCGGCTGGAGTTCCGGCGCCGAACTCCCCGAACCTGCTCGTGGTCAGGTTGCCGCCGAACACGCTCTGGTAGAACTCCATCGCCTGTCGGGCGTTGTCGGTGAAGCTGATGTAGGGGTTGAGACGAGTGGTCACAAGCCCTCCTCGGTCGTCGCTGCCGCTCCTTCGAGGCAGCCTAACCGCGGGGCGGAGGCAACGGCATAGTCCGTACGGCGGAGCCCGCACGCCCGCGTGCCGGCCGCAGGAACCGCATCCCGCTCAGTACCGGGCCCCGATCCTCCGCCACCGGCGACCGCTGGTTCCCGGCTCGTTCGGTCGGGTGGCGGTGCGGGAGCGGTAGAGCACATAGGGGCGCCACAGGTAGTACAGCGGCACGCTCCAAGCGTGCACCAGACGGCTGAACGGCCACACCGCGAAGATCACCCAGGCCGCGGTCGCGTGCACCTGGTACATCACGGGCGCGCTGGTGATCGCGTGGATGTCCGGGTGGCCGGTGAACAGGCTGCGGAACCAGATGGACACCGTGTCGCGGTAGTCGTAGCCACCGCCGAGCTCCTGCACCCCCAGCGTCAGGTAGATGCCGAGCAGCACGATGATGCCGAGCAGGATCAGCGCGAGGTAGTCCACCGCGCTCGTGGTGGCGCGCACGCGCGGGATCATCGTCCGCCGGAACACCAGGAAGCCGGCGCCGATCAGCACGCCGATGGCCGCGAGCGACCCGGCGATGCCGGAGAACGAGCTGTAGAAGCCTTCTGGGATGCCGAGGAACTCCGTCCACGACTTCGGCACCAAGATACCGAGCACGTGCCCGCCGATCGCCGCGAACGTGGAGTAGTGGAACAGCGGGGCACCCCACTTGAGCAGCTTGCGCTCCTGGAGCTCGGTGGATCGGCTGGTCCAGCCGAACTGGTCGTACTTCCAACGCCACACGTGGCCGACCACGAAGACGATCATGGCCGCGTAGGGCAGGACCACCCACCACCACAGGTTCCAGCTGCTCAGGCCGTTCATCGCGGTGCCTCCATCCTCGCGCCGGTGAGGAACTCCGGCGGTGCGAACGGTTCGGTGCCGACGGGGTCGAGCCCCACGTCCTCCTTCGGTGGCCCGTCGGCCGCCAGACGGCGTACGTCCGCGGACTGCCGGTCGGACAGCGAGGGCATGCCCGCGCACACCGCCTCCAGCGCCGCGGCGTACGGGCTTCCCTTGTCGCGCAGCGCCAGCCGGAGCAGCTCCAGCCCCGCCCGGTGGGCGACCAGGAGCCGGTGCCCGGCGTCGTCGGGCGCGAGGGCGGCGAACTCCAGCACCGCGGGGAGGTAGTCGGGCAGCTCCTCGTCGGCGGCCTCCCAGCCGGCCTGCCGGTAGGTGTGCTTGAACGCCAGCAGCGCCATGCCCCGCTGCCGGGTGTCGCCGTAGCGGTAGTAGGTGAGGTACGGCGAGCAGCGGCGGGTCAGGTCGAAGGTGGCGACGTGGTGCTCGGCCGCCGCCGCGGGACCCTGCTCACGCAGCCAGCCCACCAGCTCGTCCAACGGTGCCCGCCGGCCATGGTCGGTGACCTCCTCGAGCGCGGTCGTGATGTCGTCGAGCAGCCCGTAGACCCGGTTGTCGGGATACTGCAGCAGCACGGACGCGATCTTGCACACCAGCCCCTGGTCGGGCGGGACGGTCCGCTGGCGCCGGGCCCTCATCCCGCGCTGCCCTCGGGGAACAGGTTCGGCGCCGGCTCCTGGCCGTTCCAGCCCAGCAGGTTGAACCGGGAGCGTCCCTCGTCGTCACGGAACTGGGTGCCCGAGCCGGAGCCCGACTCCTCCCCGAGGTGGAAGTGCGCGGCCAGGGTGTCCTCCTCGTGGGCGCCGTAGTCGGAGAGCCCGCCGGGATAGCTCAGCGAGCAGTGCTGGCTCATCAGCCGGCCGGCGTCCTCGTGGTGCGACTTGGGTACGACGTACCGGTCGTCGTACTTCGCGATCGCGAGCAGCCGGTAGAGATCCTCCACGTCGGCCGCCGTCATGCCGACCTCCTCCGCCAGCTGCGGATCCGGTTCGTCACCGAGCTGGACCGCCCGCATATGCGCGCGCATCACCGCCAACCGGCGCAGCACGTGCTGGACCACGCCGACGTCGCCGGCGGAGAACAGGTTCGCCAGGTAGCGCAGCGGGATGCGCAGGTCGTCGATCGCCGCGAACACCTTGTCCGGGTCGGCGTCGTCGTACCCGGCCGCGTCCACGACGTCGGTGACCGGCGACAGCGGCGGGATGTACCAGACCATCGGCATGGTGCGGTACTCCGGGTGCAGCGGCAGGGCCACCTTCTGGCGCACCGCGAGCTCGTAGACCGGGGACCGCTGGGCGGCCTGGATCCAGTCGTGGGCGATGCCCTGGCGTTCCGCCTCGGCGATCACGTCGGGATCGTTCGGATCGAGGAACACCGACAGCTGGGAGTCGTAGAGCTCCTGCTCGTTGGTCACCGACGCGGCCGCATGCACGGCGTCCGCGTCGTAGAGCACCAGGCCGAGGTAGCGCAGCCGCCCGACGCAGGTCTCCGAGCAGATGGTGGGCATGCCGGCCTCGATCCGCGGGAAGCACAGCGTGCACTTCTCCGCCTTGCCGGTGCGGTGGTTGAAGTAGACCTTCTTGTACGGGCAGCCGGTCACGCAGAACCGCCAGCCGCGGCAGCGGTCCTGGTCGACGAGCACGATCCCGTCCTCCTCCCGCTTGTACATCGCGCCGGAGGGGCAGGACGCCACGCAGGACGGGTTGAGGCAGTGCTCGCAGATGCGCGGCAGGTAGAACATGAACACTTTCTCGAAGTCCAGCCCCAGCGTCTCCGCGAGCCCGGCGAAGTCCGGGTCGGCGGGCGCGGACTCCGGAGCGCCGGCCAGGTCGTCGTCCCAGTTGGGGCCCCACACCGGCCGCATGTTCTTGCCGGTCAGCTGCGACTTCGGGCGCGCGGTCGGCATCGAGTCCGACAGCGGCGCGGTGGTGAGCCGCTCGTAGTCGTAGGTCCACGGCTCGTAGTAGTCGTCGATGGTGGGCAGGTCCGGGTTGTAGAAGATCGACAGCAGCTTCTTGAGCCGGCCCCCGGCCTTGAGGGTGAGCCGCCCCTTCCGGTCCAGGGTCCAGCCGCCCTTCCAGTGGGACTGGTCCTCGTAGCGGCGCGGATAGCCCAGCCCGGGCTTGGTCTCCACGTTGTTGAACCAGATGTACTCGGTGCCGCCCCGGTTGGTCCACGTCTGCTTGCACGTGACCGAGCACGTGTGACAGCCGATGCACTTGTCCAGGTTCATGACCATGCCGACCTGGGCCATCACCTTCATGCCGTACCTCCGGTGGTCATGTGAAGTCGACCTCCTGACTGCGCCTGCGGATCACGGTGACCTCGTCCCGCTGGCTTGCGGTCGGGCCGTAGTAGTTGAAGGCGTAGGTGAACTGCGCGTAGCCGCCGAGCATGTGCGTGGGCTTCATCATCAGCCGGGTCAGCGAGTTGTCCCCGCCGCCGTGCCGGCCGCTGATCTCCGTCTTCGGCACGTCGATGTGCCGGTCGATGGTGTGGTACATCATGCAGCTGCCCTTCGGCACCCGGTGGCTGACCACGGCCCGGCAGGCGACGACACCGTTGCGGTTGAACGCCTCGATCCACTCGTTGTCCTTCACGCCGATCCGCTCCGCCTCGGCCGGGTTGATCCAGATCACCGGACCGCCGCGGAACAGCGTGAGCATGTGCAGGTTCTCCTGGTACTCGGAGTGGATCGACCACTTCGAGTGCGGTGTCAGGTAGCGGACCGTGACCTCGGGCCGGCCCGGGTCGCCGCGGCCCTGGTCGCCGAAGTGCCGGCCCATCACCAGCGGCGGCCGGTAGGCGGGGAGCGTCTCGCCGAGCTCCTGCATCCAGTCGTGGTCGAGGTAGAAGTGCTGCCGGCCGGTCAGCGTGTGCCACGGCTTCTTGCGTTCCACGTTGACGGTGAACGGCGAGTAGCGCCGTCCCCCGGACTCGGTGCCGGACCACTCCGGGGAGGTGATCACCGGCTGTGGCCGGGCCTGCGTGTCACCGAAGTCGATCCGGTCGCCGGCGCGTTCGTGGGCCAGGTCGGCGAGCTCGACACCGGTACGACGCTCGAGCTCCTCGAACCCGACCACGGCCAGCCGCCCGTTCGTCGTACCGGACAGGGCGAGGATCGCCTCGCACATGTGCCGGTCCAAGGTGAGCCTCGGCCGGCCGGAGGCGACCCCGGAGCGCACCACACCGTTGCGGCTGCGCAGGTCGTCCAGCTCCTTGTCCGGGTGCCAGGTGACCCCCTTGGTGGTGGTGCCCAAGGTGTCGAGCAGCGGACCGATGGCCGCCCACTTCTCGGCCACCGCGCCGTAGTCCCGCTCGACCACGACCAGCTTCGGCATGGTCTTGCCCGGCACCGGTTCGCACTCGCCCTTGCGCCAGTCCCGGACCCTGCCGCCGGGCTGGGCCAGCTCGTCGGCCGTGTCGTGCGCGAGCGGCACCGCCATCACGTCGCGGCGCACCCCGAGGTGCTCGGCTGCCAGCCGCGAGAACTCCTTGGCGACGGTGTGGAAGGTGTCGAAGTCCGTGCGGGTCTCCCACGGCGGAGCGATCGCCGGGTTGAACGAGTGCACGAACGGGTGCATGTCCGTGGTCGACAGGTCGTGCTTCTCGTACCAGGTGGCCGCCGGCAGCACGATGTCGGAGAACAGGCAGGTGCTGGTCATCCGGAAGTCGACGGCGACGGACAGGTCGAGCTTGCCGCGCGGTGCCTCGTCGTGCCAGACCACGTTGGCGGGTCGTCGCTCCGGAGGCGTCTCCTGCGCGCTCACCGCGTCGTCGGTGCCGAGCAGGTGCCGGAGCATGTACTCGTGCCCCTTCATCGAGGAGGCGAACAGGTTGGCCCGCCACACCAGCAGCACCCGCGGCCAGTTGGCCGGGTCATCCGGGTCCTCGGCGGCGAACCGCAACCGGCCGCTGCGCAGCTCGTCGATGACGTACTCGTTGATCGGCTTGCCGGCCGCGTCCGCCTCGTCGGCCAGGTCCAGCGGGTTGCGGTTGAACGCCGGGTGGGACGGAAGCCAGCCGAGCCGCGCGGCCTGCGCGTTGCAGTCGGCCATGCTGCGGCCGTTCAGCATCCCGTTGCCGAGCGGGCTGGCCAGCTCCTGGGCGCCGAAGCCCTCGTACCGCCACTGGTCGGTCGCGAGGTACCACAGCGGGGTGCCGGCCATGTGCCGGGTGGGCCGCTGCCAGTCGAAGGCGAACGCCATCGTGGACCAACCGGTGAGCGGGCGGACCTTCTCCTGGCCGACGTAGTGGGCCCAGCCTCCGCCGTTGACCCCTTCGCAGCCGCACATCATCACCAGCGACAGGAACGTCCGGTAGGTCTCGTCGGAGTGGAACCAGTGGTTGGTACCGGCGCCCATCGCGATCATGGACCGACCCTGGGTGCGCTCGGCGTTGCGGGCGAACTCGCGGCCGACCCGGGCGGCGGCCCTGGCCGGCACACCGGTGATCCGCTCCTGCCAGGCCGGCGTGTACGGCGTGTCCGGGTCGTCGTAGCCGGTGGGCCACTCACCGGGCAGGCCGTCCCGCGCGACGCCGTACTGGGCCAGCATCAGGTCGAACACCGTCGTGACCAGCCGGTCGCCGACCCGCATCGCGGGCACGCCACGGCGCAGCACCGACCCGCCCTCGGTCTCACCGACGTCGAACCGCGGCATGTCGAGCGGTACCGCCTCCACGCCGTCGCGGCCGTGCAAGGACAGCGCGGGGTCCATCTCCCCGAGGTCGAGGTTCCACCGGCCCATGCCCGCGTCGTTCCAACGGAACCCCAGCGAGCCGTTGGGCACCACAGGCTCGCCGGAGGCAGAGTCGAGCAGCACGGTCTTGAACCCGGCGTCCTCGGTGGTGTCTCCGAGGTCGGCGGCGGTGAGGAACTTGTCGGCGACGTAGCCGTCCCCACCGTCTCGTGACCGGAGTGTCACGAGGAAGGGCAGGTCGGTGTAGGTCTTGGCGTACTCGGTGAAGTAGGGCACCTGCCGGTCCCGGTAGAACTCCGACAAGATCACGTGCCCCATCGCCATGGCGAGAGCGGCGTCGGTGCCGGGTGCGGCGGCCAGCCAGTCGTCGGCGAACTTGGTGTGGTCGGAGTAGTCCGGCGAAACCACGACGACCTTCTGTCCGCGGTAGCGTGCCTCGGTCATGAAGTGCGCGTCCGGGGTCCGGGTGATCGGCAGGTTGGTGCCCCACACGATCAGGTAGCCGGCGTTCCACCAGTCCCCGGACTCGGGCACGTCGGTCTGGTCGCCGAACACCTGGGGGGACGCCGCGGGCAGGTCGGCGTACCAGTCGTAGAACGACGAGATGGTGCCGCCGGTCAGCGACAGGAAGCGGGTGCCGGCGGCGTAGGAGACCTGCGACATCGCCGGGATCGGGGAGAACCCGACGACCCGGTCCGGGCCGTACTGCTTGATGGTCTGCACCTGGGCGGCGGCGATCAGCTCGCTGACCTCCGCCCAGGAGGCGCGCACGAAGCCGCCCTTGCCGCGGGCCTGCTGCCAGGCGGTGACCTGCTGCCGGTCGGCGCTGAGCGCCGCCCACGCGTCCACCGGATCGGCGTGCTGCCTGCGCGCGGCCCGCCAGGCGTTGATCAGCGGTGACCGCACGTAGGGGTAGCGCACCCGGGTCGGGGAGTAGATGTACCACGAGAACGAGGCGCCGCGCGGGCAGCCGCGCGGTTCGTACTCGGGGGAGTCCGGCCCCACGGAGGGATAGTCGACGGCCTGGGTCTCCCAGGTGATGATCCCGTCCTTGACATACACCTTCCACGAGCACGAACCGGTGCAGTTCACGCCGTGGGTGGACCGGACCTCGCGGTCGTGCCGCCAGCGTTCCCGGTAGAACTCCTCGGCGTACCGACCGCCCTTGCGGAACAGGCTGCGCCGGTCGTCGGACTGCACCCCCGGGAAGAAGAACTGCGCCGAGCGCATCAGCCGGTCGGCCGGCGACTCCGCCGCCCGGGCAGGCTCCGGCCCGGTTTCCCCCCGGGTCTGCTCTCGGTCCGTGTCTGGCATTCACGACCTCCTGCGATCCGGTGCCCCTGCGCCCCGACTGGGTGTGAAGAGGCTATTTGTCTATCTCACCGGTGTGCGGACTGTCGAGAGGGCACGGCTTCCTCACGTGGTCGCCGGAAAGGGTCGCAGCAAAGCGGAAGGGGTCGGCGGCGCCGGAGGGCCGCCTGCCACAATCGCGGCATGGACGCCTTGCGGACCCCTCAGGAACGATTCGCCGAGCTGCCGGGGTTCGACTACCCCACCGGTTACGCCACGGTCGCGGACGGTGAGGGAGGGCAGCTGCGGATGGCGTACGTCGACGCCGGCCCCGCCGCGGGCCCGACGGTGCTGCTGCTGCACGGCGAGCCGAGCTGGTCCTTCCTCTACCGGCACGTGCTCGCGGCACTCGCGGGGGCCGGCGTCCGCGCTGTGGCCGTGGACCTGGTCGGGTTCGGCCGCTCGGACAAGCCCGCGTCGCCCACCGACCACAGCTACGCGCGACATGTCGAGTGGGTGCGGTCGCTGGCGTTCGACGTGCTCGACCTGCGTGAGGTGACCCTCGTCGGCCAGGACTGGGGCGGGCTGATCGGGCTGCGGTTGGTCGCCGAGCACCCTGACCGGTTCGCCCGGGTGGTCGCGGCGAACACCGGGCTGCCGACCGGCGACGTGAACATGCCCGAGGTGTGGTGGCGGTTCCGGAAGGCGGTCGAGTCCGCCGAGGCCCTCGACATCGGCCGGTTGGTGGCCTCCGGCTGTGTCCGGCCGCTGCCGTCAGAGGTGCGCGCCGCCTACGACGCGCCGTTCCCCGATGAGCGGTTCAAGGCGGGTCCACGAGCGATGCCTGGGCTGGTGCCCACCGGACCCGACGACCCCGCCAGCGAGGCCAACCGGGCCGCGTGGCAGGCATTGACGCGGTGGGAGAAGCCGTTCCTGGTGGCCTTCAGCGACCAGGACCCGATCACCGGCGGGATGGCCCCGATCCTGCAGCGGTCGGTGCCCGGCTGTGCGGGCCTGGACCACCCGGTGCTCGAGGGCGCCGGCCACTTCCTGCAGGAGGACGCCGGCCGCGAGCTCGGCGAGATCGTGGCGCGGTTCGTACAGCGCTAGCCCTCGGCCTGCACCCGGATCCCCAGCTCGGCAGCCATCGCCGTCTGGAGGCCCAGGAGGTCGTCGACGTGCACCGTGGCCCCGCGCAGGCCGTCGAGGCCGCGGATCCCGTCGTAGCGGCAACCCCGGAAGGACACCGAGCGCATCCGGCACTGGCTGAGGTCGGCGCCACTGAGGTCACAGTCGGTGAACGTCACCTCGGTCAATGTCGCGCCTACCCAGTCGGATCGGCCCAGACGGCAGCCGGTGAAGGCAGCTCGCTCCAGCCTGGCCTGCCGCCACACGCTCAGCTCGGCCTGGCAGTCGCCGACCGTCAGGTCCCGGTGCGGGGTGCTCCCGGAGGTGAAACCGGTCAGCCGGGCGCCCTCGATGCAGACCCGGCGCAGGCCGGTCTGCTCGAGTGTGACGTTCGCCACGTCGCAGCCGGTCAGTCTGCAGTCGTGCAGGCTGCACCGGAGCCAGCTCGATGAGGACAGTCGCGTGCCGGACAGCTCGCAGCCGCTGAGGTCGACGAGCTCGAAGACCGTGCCGGCCAGGTCGAGCGGCCCGAGGGAGGCGCCCTCCACGCGAGCGTCGAGCCGCGGCACCGCGTCGCTGGGCTGCCGGTCCTCGCGCAACCGGGGCGGGAGCGGTGGCCGAGCTGTCTGCTGCATCCGGACAACCTAGGGGGTGGGCTGCCCGGCTCTCCAACCACCGGCGGGGGCCCTGTGCCGCAAACGTACGATCGAGGGTGTGTTCCGCGTGCTGACCAGGCCGCTGATGATCGGGCTGCACCTGCTCGCCGTCGCGGCGACCACCGCTGCTGTGCTGCTCGGGCTGTGGCAGTACGGCGTGTGGCACAACGCTCGTGACTCACAGGCCCACGCACTCGCCCACGCGGCTCCGGTGCCGCTGTCCACCCTGATGACCGCGGACTCGTCCTTCCCCGGCGAGGCGGCCGGTCGCCCAGTGCGCCTGCGCGGCACCTGGTTGTCCGGTGAGACCCTGTTCGTCCGAGGCCGGGTGCTGCACGGCCGGGACGGGTTCTGGGTCGTCACCCCGGTGGCTGTCTGCAGGCAGACCTGCGCCACCACCAACCCGGCGATGCTGGTCGTGCGCGGCTGGACCCCCCGGCCGGGTGATGCACCACCCGCGCCCGGCGGGCGGACCGAGGTGACCGGCTGGTTGCAGCCGTCCGCGGCGGGCGGGGTGCCCGACCAGAACCCGAACGACCACGTGCTGCCCCAGATGCGCGTCGTCGAAGCGATCCCGCACGTGCGGCAGGACCTGTACAGCGGCTACGTGATCGCCAAGAGCCCCCGGGGCACGGGGGCACTGACGCCGGTGACTCCGGCGTCGCTTCCCCAGCCGAGCAGCTTCACGTCGCTGCGCAACCTGGCCTACGCCTTCCAGTGGTGGATCTTCGGTGGCTTCGCGGTGTTCCTGTGGTGGCGGGTGTGCGCCGACGAGGTGAAACGCGTCACAGAGGGGGAGGACGCCGAGCTCGCGGGCGCCGCCGGTGACGCTGAGGCCGACACCACCGGACCGCAGGGCCAGTCATCGCCCCAGTCATCGTCCCCGTCATCGCCCGGAGTAGTTTCGAAGTCGTGAAACGTGCGCTCGTCTTCTACCGCGTCATGGCCAACATCATCGGCGTGCTGCTGATCGTGCTGGTCCTGGTCGGAGTGCCGCTGAGGTATCTCAGTCCGGCCGGATCCGGTGCTGCGAACATCGGCGGGTGGATCACCATGTACCTCGGCATCACCCACGGGTACCTCTACATGATCTTCCTGGTGACCGCGTTCTACCTCTCCCGCAAGGCGCGCTGGTCGCTGGGCTTCACGTTCGTGACGCTGCTGTGCGGCACCATCCCGGTGCTGTCGTTCTGGGCGGAGCACCGCGCCACGCGCCAGGTGCGCGCCCAGCTGGCGTCAGCAGGCTCGCCGCAGCCGGCGAGCCGCTGACGCCCTCGGCTCAGTCCTTCTTCTCGGTCAGGTCGGTCTCGGCGGCCGGGTTGTCGGGGGTGGTGATCCCGTGCGGCTCGGCCTGGGCGTCGGCGGCAGCCACGTCCGGTGCCGCCCCCGCCTCGTCGTTGCCGAAGGGGCTCGACGCAGGCGCCGGCGGCGGCGTGTAGGACGACTGCCAGGCGGTGCTGGCCTGCCGATCGGACAGCATCTTGGCCACCGCCGCGAGCACACCCCCGAGCCCGAGGAGCAGGAACAGGGTGCGGACCCGGTGGTGCTGCCTGGGCGGTGATTCGACCTCGCCGCGCAGCGCCGCGGCGGCGGCCAGCCCGCGCCGGCGGGCCTCCTCGCGCACGTCCTCGGTGGCGTGGTCGGCGGCGGCGACGGCGGCGTTCAGGGCCGGTAGCACGTCGCGGCTGAGCCGGTCACCGAGGCGGTCGCGGGCGTCGTGCAGCGCCGGGCCAGCCTTCTCGCGGGCCTCGGCGATCATCGGGCCGGCCTTCTCGCGGGCCTCGGCGATCATCGGGCCGGCCTTCTCGCGGGCCTCGGCGATCAGCGGACCCGCAGCCTCCCTGGCCTGCTCGACGCGCGGGCCGATCCTGCTCGCCAGCTCGCTGGCCTGGCCTCGAACGTCCATCGGCATGTTCTTGGTCTTCGCCATCGTCGAAGGGTCCTCTCTCCTCAGTCCGCGTGTCGAGTCCGCGTGGGGGTACGACGTTCCTGGTCCGATCATGCCCGGTCTCTTCCGCCCAGCAAACCCGCGGGCCGACCCACAGGCAAGCCCGCAGCCGTGGGCCGCAGCGCTTCCCATGGCAGGATCGTGGCGTACCCGACCACGACAGCGAAAGGCACCCTCATGGCGGCCGAGACGTACGCGACGCTCAAGACCAACCGCGGGGACATCGTCCTGCACCTCTTCCCCAACCACGCGCCGAAGACGGTGGACAACTTCGTCGGGCTGGCCGAGGGCACCAAGGAGTACACCGACCCCAAGTCGGGCCAGAAGACCACGGGCAGGTTCTACGACGGGCTCGGCTTCCACCGGGTCATCGACGGCTTCATGATCCAGGGCGGCTGCCCGCTCGGCACCGGCACCGGGGGCCCGGGCTACACCTTCTCCGACGAGTTCCACCCCGAGCTGTCCTTCGACAAGCCCTACCTGCTGGCCATGGCGAACGCCGGCCCGGGCACCAACGGTTCGCAGTTCTTCATCACGGTGGACGCGGCGCCGTGGCTGAACAACCGGCACACCATCTTCGGCGAGGTCGAGGACCAGGCCAGCAAGGACGTGGTCGACGCCATCGCCACCACGAAGACCGGCGCGGGTGACCGCCCGGTCGACCCGGTGGTCATCGAGTCTGTCGCGGTGGAGCAGCGCTGAGCACCAACGACCCCCGCGACACGCCTGACACCCCCGAGGACGGGTCACCCGCTCCCGAGGCGGGCCGGCTTGGGGTGCCGGTCTGCTACCGGCACCCCAAGCGGGAGGCGCACATCCGCTGCCAGCGGTGTGGGCGGCCGATCTGCCCCGACTGCATGCGGCCGGCGGCGGTGGGGTTCCAGTGCCCGGAGTGCGTCCAGGAGGGGTCCCGCTCCACCCGCTCCGGCCGTACGGCGTACGGGGGACGCCGCCCGGGCAACCCAGCGCTGACCTCACAGGTGCTGATCGCGGTCAACGTTGCGGTGTGGCTCCTGATCACCGTCACCGGCGGCAGCCGCAGCCCCTGGGTCGACCGACTGGCGCTGCTGCCCCAGGGCGGCGTGTTCGGCTTCCCCAACGGCACCGTCCAGCAGATCAACGGGGTGGCCAACGGGGCGGTCTGGCAGCTGCTGACCTCGATGTTCACCCAGGTCGAGATCTGGCACATCGGGTTCAACATGCTCGCCCTGTGGTTCCTCGGCCCCCAGCTCGAGGCCGCCGTCGGGCGGGCCAGGTTCCTGGCGCTGTACCTGCTGTCCGGGCTGACCGGCAGCCTGTTCGTGTACTGGCTCGCCCCGGTGCACACCCCCACCCTGGGCGCCTCCGGCGCCATCTTCGGGCTGATGGGCGGCCTGCTGGTGATCGCGCTGAAGGTCAAGGCCGACCCCCGGCAGCTGCTGGTCTGGATCGGGCTGAACTTCGTGATCACCGTGGTCGGGCGGGGGTTCATCTCCTGGCAGGGCCATCTCGGTGGCTTCATCGGGGGCTGCTTGATCGGGGCGATCATCGCCTACGCGCCGCGCAAGGGCCGCACCGTCTGGCAGGCCGCCGGATTCGGGGTGCTGAGCGCCGCGCTGGTGGTGGCCTACGTGGCCCGGACCGTGATGCTCGCCTGAGGAGCCGGTGCCGCCCCCGGGACCGGGGAGCGGATTGTCCACAGTGGGGATAACTCCTGTGGATGGAATTTCACGCGTGTTATTTACGCACAGGTTCGCCCACAGGCTGTGGAGCCAGCCTTGTCGCGGGTCATTCCCAGGGACTCATTCCCAGTGAGTGGCGTACACAAACCCCACGGCCATGAACCCGATGCCGACCACCAGGTTGTACTGCCCGAGATCGCGCAGCAGCGGCAGCGTCCCGCTCTGCCCGAACACGTAGTACACGACGATCCAGACCAGCCCGATCAGGAAGCAGCCGAGCATGCCGACCACGACCCCCTGGCCCCTGCCGAGCGGGGTGCTCGGGTGGGCGGCGGCCGCGAGTGCGGTGAAGATCAGGCCGAAGCCGATCAGGAAGTTCCAGCGCCCCAGGCCGGCCATCCAGCCCAGCGTGCCGCCGGCGGTGGCCACGTTGAGATAGACCGCGATCCAGGCGATGCCGAGCGCGGCGAGCAGGGTGCAGCCGATGATCCGGGGCAGGGACCGGGGTCGGGAGTTGCCGCGGGTGACCGGCTCGAGGGGGCTCGGCTTGGAGGGCCGGTTGCGGCTCGACTGGGGCACTTCTCGGACTCCTTGGGTGCGGCTCGCGGCTTCTCGCTCGCGATGATCGGTTGCAGATGTCGTGTGCTCGGGTGCTTGCGGTTGTGGGTAGCGTAGTCGCCGCAGCGACCCCTCGACGAAAGCGCATCGCCTATGGCGGCCCAGAGCCCGGCGGCCCCGACCACGACCCGGACCCCGGTCCGGCCCCCGGCCGCCCACCGCCGCGGCGGTCGGCGATGACCGGTCGCCGGCGGGTCCCGTCGTGGCGGATCCTGGTGCCGCTGACCTGTGTGCTCGCCGGGGTGCTGTTCGTGACCAGCGCGATCAGCTCCGGCGGAACCGACCTGCGCCCGGGGCGGTTCAGCGACCTGGCCTCGCTGGTGAACCAGCAGAGCCAGCAGGTGCAGGCGCTGCGGGTCCGGGCCCGCAGCCTCAGCGAGCAGGTCAACAAGCTCTCGGACCAGGTTGGCTCGCAGCCCGTGGACCGGGCCCGCCGCCAGGCGCGGGGCCTGCGCGGACGCGTCGGTCTGGACGCGGTGTCCGGTCCCGGAGTGACGGTGACCCTCGACGACGCGCCCAGCGACGTGATCGCCTCGGCCGACACCAACCCGAACAACCTGGTGGTGCACCAGCAGGACATCCAGGCGGTCGCCAACGCGCTGTGGGCCGGAGGGGCGCAGGCGATGACCATCCAGGGTCAGCGGGTGATCGCCACGACCGGCATCAAGTGCGTGGGCAACACGGTGGTGCTGCGCGGCGTGCCGTACTCCCCGCCGTACGTCATCTCCGCGGTCGGCGACCCCCAGACGATGCAGACCAGCCTGGCGAACAACCCCTACCTGATCATCTACCGGCAGTACGTCGACCGGTGGTCGCTCGGCTGGTCCGTGGACCCCCAGGACCACCTGCGGCTGCCCGGGTTCTCCGGATCGCTCGAGCTCAGCTACGCGCACCCGGCCGGAGGCGCCGGAGCGACCCTGGGCGGCGACGCCCAGAACCCGACCTGAGCGGTGCCCGGGCTACTGCGAGGACGGGCTGGGCAGCAGCGAGCTGGTCACGCTCGGGCTCGGCGTGCTCGTGGGACCCGTCGGTGTGGGCGTGGTCGGCGTCGGCTGGGTGGGCGTCGGCGACGGCGAGGGTGTCTGGTAGCTCGAGACGGTGATGACCACCGTGGTGCCCTGCGGCTGGTGCGAGTACGCCGACGGGCTCTGCTGCAGCACCGTGCCCTTCTGCGAGGGTGTCTGCGAGTCGTGGGTGATGCTCGGCACGAAGCCGGCCTTCTTCAGCACCCGGACGGCGTGCTTCTGGCCCATCCCCACCACGTTCGGCACCTTGTGCGGGCCCGCGGAGTAGTACACGACCACCAGCGAGCCCTTCGACACCTTCTCGGCCTGGCCGGGCTTGGTGTTGATCACCGTGTTCTTGGGCGAGTCGGACTGGTGCTGGACCAGCTTGACGCGCAGGTGGGCGTTCTCGATCTTCTGCTTCGCGGCGTTCTTGTCCATGCCGGTCACGTAGGGCACGATCACCGTCGGCTTGCCGGTCGAGACCGTGATGTTCACCGGGGATCCGGGCGCGACAGTGGCCGTCGGCTTCGGATCCTGCGCCATCACCTTGCCCTTGGGCACACCTGCTGACGGCTTGTGGGCGACCGTCCCGAGCTTGAGACCGGCCTGCTTGAGCTTGTGCTGGGCCTGCGACTGGGTCAGGTTCATCAAGGTGGGCACCGTCTTCTGCGCCGGTGCGGACCTGAACAGCATCGGGCCGAACACGGCGGCGACCGCGACCAGGGCCAGCACGAGCAGCGCGAGCAGCACGTAGGGCCAGCGCTTGCGGGAGCGCTGCTCCTCCTCGTCGGCCACCCCGCCGGCGAAGATCGAGGTGGACTCGGTCTCCGGGCCGGGCGGGATGAACGCGGTCGCGTCGTCGTCGGCGGGTACGACGGGCGCCGTGACCGGCTTGCCGGCGAGGAAGCGCTCGATGTCCGCCCGCATCGCCGCCGCGCTCTGGTAGCGGTCCTCCACCCGCTTGGCGAGCGCCTTCATGACGATCGCGTCCACCCCGGACGGCAGGTCGGGGTCCAGCGAGGACGGTGGGGCCGCCTGCTCTCGGACGTGCTGGTAGGCCACCGAGACCGGGCTCTCCCCCACGAACGGCGGGCGGCCGGTCAGCAGCTCGTAGAGCAGGCAGCCGGTGGAGTACACGTCGCTGCGGGAGTCGACGGTCTCCCCGCGCGCCTGCTCCGGGGAGAGGTACTGCGCGGTCCCCACCACGGCCGCGGTCTGCGTCATCGTCGACGAGGCGTCCGCGACAGCCCGGGCGATACCGAAGTCCATCACCTTCACGTCACCCGCGGGGGTGAGCATCACGTTCGCGGGCTTGATGTCTCGGTGCACGATCCCGGCGCGGTGGCTGTAGTCGAGCGCGGACAGCACGCCTGAGGTGATCTCCAGGGCGCGTTCGGGCAGGATCTTGCGGCCCTCGCGCAGGATGTCCCGCAGCGTGCGGCCGGCGACGTACTCCATGACGATGTAGGGCTGCGGGACGTCGCTGCCCTCGACACCGTGCTCCTCCCCGGTGTCGTAGACCGCGACGATGGCCGGGTGGTTCAGCGAGGCCGCTGACTGGGCCTCACGACGGAACCGGGCCTGGAAGGTGGCGTCGCTGGCCAGGTCGGTGCGCAGCCGCTTGACCGCCACCACGCGACCCAGGCGCACGTCGTTGCCCTTGCGGACCTCGGCCATGCCGCCACGGCCGAGCAGCTCGCCGAGCTCGTAGCGGTCACCGACGCGGATGCCCGTGCCGGCGCTGCGGCGCTCCGGGTCCGGGCCACCGTTGTGTCCGTTCGTCATGGCTTCTTCTTGCCCTTCGCCTTGGCGTGGTCGTGGTTGTGCCCGTCCTTGGCAGGTTTCGGCTTGGGCGGGTTGCCGGGCCCGTGCTTGGGCTTCGGCGGACCCTGGTGCGCGGGAGGCGCCGGGGCGGGGCCCCAGACCTTCAGGGTGACCACTCGGCCGGTCCTCACCAGCCCGTGCGGGTGCACGCCCGCGACCGTGCCCTGGACCCGGCCACCCGGGTTGTCGACCAGCACCTGCCGTGGGTTGAAGTGTCGTGCCAGCAGGTCGGCGGCCTGGCCGACCGGCATGCCGAGGTATCTGCCGGCCCGCACCCGGATCCGTTGCGGCGCGGAGGAGCTCTTGGTCGCACCGGGCCGGGGTGGTGCCGTGGGCTGGGAAGCCCTGGTGAGCACGGCGACCGCGACGATGGCGGCCACGAGCGCCGCACCGACGACGACCCACGGCAGCCACGCCGGGACCCGGCGGCTCCGGCGGCCGCGGGCGGGTGGTCGGGTGAGGAGCCGGGTTCCCTCCGGACCAGTGGCGCTCGGTGCGGACCCGGCCGCGGCGGAGACCCCGGCGCCTCGAGCGCCGCGAAGGGCGCTCGCCATGTCAGCGGCCGAGGTGAACCGGTCCGACGGGTCCTTGGCCATCGCCTGCCCCACCACGCGCTGCAACGGCTCCGGGACCCGCTCCGGCAGCTCGGGCGTCGGCTGCAGCAGGTGGGCGAGCGCGGTGCCGGTCGCGTTCTCGGCGTCGAACGGCCGCTTCCCGGTCAGGCACTCGTAGAGCACCACCCCGAGCGCGTAGATGTCGCTGGCCGGCGTGGCCACGTGTCCCTCCGCCTGCTCCGGGGAGAGGTAGTGCGGCGTGCCGACGATCTGTCCTGTCTGGGTCAGCGCCACGGCGCCTGCGGCCCGGGCGATCCCGAAGTCGGTGATCTTCACCCGACCCTCAGGGGTGACCAGCAGGTTCGCCGGTTTCACGTCCCGGTGCACGACATCCATCGCGTGGGCCGCCGCCAGCGCGTCGGCGGCGTCGGCGACCAGGGCGGCGGCGCGCTCCGGCGGCAGCGGTTCGCCGGGTCGCAGCAACGCGGACAACGGCTGACCGGGGACCAGCTCCATCACCAGGAACGGCCGAGGGGTGCCGGAGTCCCGGGACTCGCCGAAGTCGAACACCGAGGCCACGTTGGGGTGGTGCAGCGCGGCGGCATGCCGCGCCTCGCTGAGGAACCGGGCCCGGAAGGTCTCGTCGCCGGCGTACTCGTCCTTGAGCAGCTTGACCGCCACCGGCCGGTCCAGCACGGTGTCGGTGGCCCGCCACACCTCGCCCATCCCCCCGGTGGCGATCCGGTCCTCGAGGCGGTACCGCTCCGCGGCGTCCAGCAGCCGGTCCTGGGTCATCGGATCACCGCCTGCATGATCGCCTTGGCGATCGGCGCAGCCAGGCGGGCACCGGAGATCTCGCTGCGGGTCACGTTGGCGTTCTGCACCAGCACCGCCACGGCCACCTTGGGGTTCTCGGCCGGCGCGAAGCACACGAACCATGCGTACGGCGGCCGGGACGGCGAGGTCTGCGCGGTTCCGGTCTTGCCGGCGACCTTGATGCCGGGCATCTGCGCGGTGGTGCCGGTGCCGTACTGGACCACCGCCTCCATCATCGTGGTGATCTCGCGTGCCACCTGCGGGCTGACCACGTTGCTGTGCAGCGGCTCCGGCGAGGTCTTGTCCAGCACCGACAGGTCAGGGGCGCGCACCTCGTCGACGAGGTAGGGCCGCATCACGGTGCCGCCGTCGGCGATCCCGGCCGCCACCATGGCCATCTGCAGCGGGGTCGCCGCCACGTCGTACTGCCCGATGGCCGACAGCGCGGTCTGCGGGGGGTCCGCGTTCTTGGGGAACCTGCTGGCCGCCTGCCCGTTGAGGTCGTTGAGGTAGTGCTGCCCGAAGCCGTACTTCTCCGCCTGCTTGCGCAGTGCCTCCGCGCCGAGGGTGAGCCCGACATAGCCGTAGGAGACGTTGCAGGAGACCGCCAGCGCCTGGGTGAGCGTGATCTTGTTCCCCCCGCACGACATGCCGTTCTCGTTGACCAGGTCGGTGCTGGTCTGCGGCAGGTTCAGCCGCGTGCCGCCGGGGACCAGGGACTTGGGGGTGAACCGGCCGCTCGAGAGCGCTGCGGACAACGTGACCAGCTTGAACGTGGACCCGGGCGGGTAGATCTCCTGGATCGCCCGGTTCTGCATCGGCTGGGCGGGGTTGTTGTTCAGGTTCTTCCAGGCCTTCTGCACCGCGTTGAAGTGGTGCGAGGCCATTCGGTTGGGGTTGTAGCTCGGGGTGGAGGCCATCGCCAGGATCGCCCCGGTCGACGGGTTCAGCGCGACCGCCGCCCCCGCGCTGTGCGGGCCGAGCGCCTTCAACCCCTTGTAGGCGGCGTCCTGCGCCTTGGGGTTGACCGTCAGGGTCACGCTGCCCCCCTTGGGGGCGCTGTTGCCCAGCAGGTCGCCGAGCCGGTTCACGAACAGCCGTGGGTCGCTGCCCGAGAGGATCGCGTTCTGGGTGTACTCGAGCGCGTTGGAACCGTAGATGTAGGAGTAGTAGCCGGTCAGGTCCGCGTACTTCTTCGCCTCGGGGTAGAAGCGCAGGTACTTGTACTGGTCCTTGACCGGCTTGCTCTCCGCGATCGACTTGCCGCCGACCAGGATGGCGCCGCGCTTGCGGGAGTACTCCGCGTTCCGGACCCGCGTGTTGTCTTGGTGGGAGTCCAGGGCGCTGGCCCGGAAGTACTGCAGGTACGTCGCGTTGGCCAGCAGCGCGATGAACAGCAGCATGCAGAAGATCGACATGATCCGGATCGGGCGGTTCATCGGCGCCCCCGTGGTCGCGTGGGGTGTCTCATCGCATGCTCACCACCTGGGTGGCGTCGTCCTCGGACGGGCCGCTCAGAACGGGAGGTGGCTGGCGGGCGTGGTCGGAGATCCGCAGCAGCAGCGCGATGATCACCCAGTTCGCCACCAGCGAGGAGCCCCCGTAGGACATGAACGGCGTGGTCAGCCCGGTCAGCGGGATCAGCCGGGTGACGCCGCCGATCACGACGAAGACCTGCAGCGCGAACGCGACCGCGAGCCCGGTGGAGACCAGCTTGCCGAACGGGTCGCGGCAGATCAGCGCGATCCGCAGGCCGCGCTCGACGATCAGCCCGTAGAGGACCAGCAGCGCCATCACGCCGGTCAGTCCGAGCTCCTCCCCCAGCGCGCTCATGATGAAGTCGGAGTAGCTCAGCGGCGTCAGCTGCGGCGAACCCTGGCCGAGACCGCGGCCTGCCACCCCGCCCCACGCCATGCCGTACAGCCCCTGCACCAGCTGGTAGGAGTTCACGCCGTGCGCGAACGGGTGCAGCCAGGCGTCGATGCGCACCTGCACGTGCGCGACGAGCAGATAGGCGAAGTACGAGCCGGCGCCGAACATCACCGCGCCGAGCAGCAGCCAGCCGGGCCGTTCGGTGGACACGTACAGCATCACCACGAACAGGCCGAAGAACAGCAGCGAGGAGCCCAGGTCGCTCTGGAAGACCAGCACGCCCAGGCTGACCAGCCACATCACCAGGATCGGACCGAGGTCACGGCCGCGCGGGAAGTCGATCCCCCCGAAGCGGCGGCCCGCCAGCGCCAGGGCGTCGCGGTGCACCACCAGGTAGCCGGCGAAGAACAGCACCAGCGCGATCTTCGCGACCTCGCCGGGCTGGAAGCTCATCGGGCCGAGGTGGATCCAGATCCGGGCGCCGTTGATGGTCTCGCCGAGCACGGGCAGCATCGGCAGGAGCAGCAGCACGATCGCGGCCAGCCCGAACGAGTAGGTGAACGCCTGGAGCCGGCGGTGGTCCCGCAGCCCGAACAGCACCGCGACGAACAGCACCACGCCGACGCTCATCCAGATCAGCTGCTTCGACGCGAGGTGACCGGTGCCGGCGGCGCCGCTCAGGTCGAGGCGGTGGATCTCGGCGAGCCCGACCCCGTTCAGGGCGGCCACCACGGGCAACAGCACCGGGTCGGCGTACGGCGCCACCAGCCGCACCACGACGTGCGCCCCGATGCACAGCAGCGCCAGCCACCCGCCGTAGGTGTAGATGTCGCTGGGCACCTGCCCCTTCACCCCGAGACCGACCGCGGCGTACGCGCCGATGCCGACGACCAGGCTGATGACCAGCAAGAACAGCTCCGCGCCCCGGCGGCGCCGGTGCACAAAGCCTTGCGGGACGGCGACGCCGCTCATCGGGTCCTCCCGGAAGTCGCGGGACGGGTCATGAGGTCGCCCTGATGCAGTCGGGCGGCGCCAGTGTCGGGCTGGGGAGCGGCGTGGGGAGCGGAGCGGAGCCCCCGGGGGTGGCCCCGCCGGTGGCGCCGGAGCTCGGGCTGTTCTTCGAGCTGGGGGCCGGCGACGCGGTCGGGCCGGCAGCCCCGGCCGTGCTGCCCGAACCGGGGCGCTGCCGGGACTTCGACTTGTGGTGGTGCCCGGTCTTGGTGGGCGAGGGGGTCGGGGTGGGGCTCGGCGTCGGACAGACCCGCGCCAGGCCGGTGAGGCGCTTGACGATGTTGTGCGCGTCAGCCAGGTTGTCGGCGTCGATCCCGCCCCGCACCTGTGCGGCGCGGTAGGCCGGCAGGGCGGCCAGGGTGACCCGGGTCTCTTCGTACATCTGGTTGAGGGTCAAGCCGGGCAGGTCGGCCTGCACTCCCTTGAAGATCGCCACGTTGGGGCCGTCGGCTGCCACGAAGTACTGGTTCTGCGTCCAGCGGTAGCCCAGGGTGCCGAGCACCCACACCAGTGCGGCGAGCACGACCAGCACCGCGACCCGGCGCAGCCACACGAAGCGGCGCGGCGGGCGTGGCGCGTAGCGCAGCTCTTCGGGGTCCACGTCGTCGGAGCCGTCGTCGCCCACCGGCTGGAGCTCGCCGGTATCGCCGCTGCGGTGCCCGCGGAACAGGCTCTTGGCGCCGGCACGGCGGGTCGGCTCGGCAGCCGCGCCCACGACCATCGACTTCTGGCTGGTCGTGGGCGCCGCCGGACCCTCGCCCCCGGGGCCGGCCCCGGCCACCACATCGGGGACCACGTCGGCGACCACGCAGGTCACGTTGTCGGTGCTGCCGGAGTCCAGCGAGGCCCGGACCAGCTCCACCACCGCGTAGTCGACCGAGCCGGTGCCGAGGATGTCGGCGATCCTGCGGTCGTCGAGCACCCCCGAGCAGCCGTCGCTGCACAGCAGGATCCGGTCGCCCGGCTCGAGCTCGACCAGGTCGAGATCCGGGTCGGCCTCGTGCACCCCGTCGACCGCTCGCAGGATCAGGTTCCGGTGCGGATGGACCCGGGACTCCTCCTCGGTGATCCGCCCCTCGTCGACGAGCGTCTGCACGAAGGTGTGGTCCTTGGTGAGCCGGCGCAGCTCGCCGCCGCGGAACAGGTAACCACGGCTGTCGCCGACGTGCCCGACCGCGAGCCGGCCCCCGTCGAAGAGCGCGGCGGTCACGGTGGTGCTGGTGCCGTCGAGCTCTGGGTCGGCCTCCACGAGCTCGGCGATGCGGTCGTGGGCGCGGTGGATCGCGCCGGCGAGCGCCTCGAGCAGGTTCTCCGGGGCGGGCCCGTCGAGCCGGCGCAGGCTCTGCACCGCCGTGCTGCTGGCCAGGTCGCCGCGGACCGCACCGCCAACCCCGTCGGCGACCACGAGCAGGTGCTCGCTGGCGAAGCCGGAGTCCTGGTTGTCCTTGCGGACCCTCCCCACGTCGGAGAGCGCGGCATACCGGAGGCTCAGAGTCGGCACGGTCATCGACAAGGCTTACTTCTCGAGCTCGAGCGTGGTCTTGCCGATCCGGATCTGGCTGCCGGGCTGGATCACCGTCGGCTGGGTGAGTCGCTGGGAGCCGAGGTAGGTGCCGTTGGTCGAACCCAGGTCCTCGACGAACCACTGGTCCCCGGAGGCCGCGATGCGGGCGTGCCGGGTGGAGACGTAGTCGTCATCGAGGCGTATCGCCGCATCCGGTCCGCGACCGATCAGCAGCGGGGCGCCGTCCAGCGGGATGCTCTCCCCGGCGTTCTCGCCGTCCACGATCACCACCTTGGTGGGCGCACCCCGGGCGCGCCGCTTGCGCCCGGCTTGTCTCTGGGCCTCCTTCTGGGCCTCCTTCTGGGCTTGCTTCTGGGCCCGCCGCTCCGCCCGGGGGCTCTGCTCCACGCGAGCTCCGAACATGTCCGAGCGGATCACGGAGACGGCCGAGAGCACGAAGATCCACAGGATCGCCAGGTAGGCGAAACGAATCAGGGTGAGCGTCAGCTCAGACATCCCCGCCCTCCTGCTGGACCAGATGCCGCACGGTCATCGTGGTGTTGCCGATCCGAAGCTCCGAGCCGTCGTCCAGCGTGGCCTGCTGCACCCGCTGGCCGTTGACGAACAACCCGTTGGTGGACCCGAGGTCGACCACGCTCACCTGCGGGACCATGCCACCCGGCACCACGCGGATCTCGGCGTGCCGGCGGGAGATGCCCGGGTCGTTGATACGCAGGTCCGCGGACGTTCCTCGGCCGATGACCAGGCCGGGCGGCTCCAGCGGGTGGCGGACTCCGTTGACCTCCAGCACGACGTGTGCCCGGCGGACCGCGGTGTCGGTGACGCTGCGCTCGTCGGCGGGCGTGACCCGTGCCATCGCGGCGCTGCGCACGTGGAAGCGGCCGGTGCTCAGGTCGTCGGCCTGGTCGAAGGCGATCGACACCGGCCCGGTGAACACGTAGTTCTGCTCGTGCGCGTGCTCCCTCAGCATGTCGGTGAGCTCCTCGGCGAGCGTGGTTCCGTAGGGGGACAGTCGCTCGTAGTCCGCCGGGGACAGCTCGACGTGGAAGCTGTTGGGCACCAGGCGGCGGTCCCGCGACAGGATCTGCGCGGAGTTGTCGACCTCGCGCTGGAGCGCGGAGGCCAGCTCGACCGGTTGCACAGCGCTGCGGAACGCACGCGCGAAGGCCCCGGACACGAGCTGCTCGAGCCGGTTCTCGAAGCGGTTGAGAACACCCACCCGAGCCTCCTTCCGTGCACGCCGACGAAGCCGGTCTGACCCCGCCTGCAGTGAATCGTAACGGGCTGTCCCAGTCGACCGAGGAACCGGTTTGGGCCATCCCGTCCTCGTGGGATAACCTGAGCCCGCTTCTCGCGCGAGTGGCGGAATAGGCAGACGCGCACGGTTCAGGTCCGTGTGCCCGAGAGGGCGTGGGGGTTCAACTCCCCCCTCGCGCACCAGACCAGGAGATCCTGGGTCTCCCGGCCGGGCGATCGCTGAACGCGGTCCCCGGCCCTCGCTGTGCCGCACCCGCTCGGGCAACTGTCGCGGGCCGTTCTCTGGGGCCGTTCTCTGGGGGGCCGTGCCTGGTGTAAGGGTCTGGTTCCCCGGATCTGAGGGGGTCTCCCCCGATGCGCGCGCCGGGTCGTCGAGGAGACAGTCGGTGGGCCCAGACACACCAAGGAGGGACCCACGATGACCAAGAAGTCGCTCACCCGGATCGCCTCAGGGGCCGTGGTCAGCGGTCTGGCCACCCTCGCTCTGGCCGCGCCGGCGAACGCCGTGCACGTGGTGGCCCCTTGGGAGGTCACGCCGGCCCGGTCACCGCTGTACCCACGCGCGCACCGTCCAGGCGGCCACCACGCAGGGCATCCAGTGGCAGGCCGTGCCGATACTGACCGGTGCCGCCGGCGGCGTGGTGCTGACGGGGGCGGTCGTGGCGACCGGTGCAGGAGTGCGTCACCGCCGCAGCCACCAGGCGCACCCCGCCTGACTGAACAGCCAGGGTCGTGGGTCCGTCGCAGGACGGTACGTCGACCCACGACTCAGCCGTTGCGGGCGCCCGCGCGCCGATCGGGACCACCGGTGTGCGAAGGTCGCGTGGGGAACGGCCGCCGAGGGGGTGGTCGTTGTCGGCGGAGGCGAGCATGACGCTGGGAACCTGGCAGTACCAGTCGATCCGCGTGGAGCGCCGCGGGCCGGTGACCACGGTGGTGCTGGCTCGTTCGGAGCGGCGCAACGCGGTGGACGCCCCGATGGCCGACGAGCTCGTGGACGCGTTCACCGCGTTCGACCAGGACCGGGACGCCAGTGCTGCGGTGCTGTGCGGTGAGGGCGAGCACTTCTGCGCCGGGGCGGACCTGAAGGCGCTCGGCACAGAGCGGCGCAACCGGGTCGCCGAGGACGGAGCCGGCCCGATGGGCCCGACCCGGATGCGGCTCACCAAGCCGGTGCTCGCGGCCGTGGAGGGGTACGCCGTCGCCGGCGGCCTCGAGCTGGCGCTGTGGTGTGACCTGCGGATAGCCGCCCGGGACGCGGTCTTCGGCGTCTTCTGCCGGCGCTGGGGCGTGCCGCTCGTCGACGGCGGCACCGTGCGGCTGCCCCGGCTCATCGGGGCCGGCCGGGCGATGGACATGATCCTCACCGGGCGACCGGTCGACGCCGCGGAAGCGTTGTCGTTCGGGCTGGCCAACCGCGTCGTACCGCCCGGTGAGGCGCGGTCGGCCGCCGAACGGCTCGCGAACGAGCTGAGCCGGTTCCCACAGAGCTGCCTGCGCAACGACCGCCGCTCGGTGCTGCACCAGGAGGGTCGCGACCTCGACCAGGCGATGGCGTTCGAGCTCTCCGTCGGCAGGCAGTCGCTGGCCGCCGATGCTGGTGAGGGGGCGGCGCGGTTCGCCGGCGGGGCCGGCCGGCACGGTGCCTTCGAGACGTGAACCCTGGGGGCCGGTGGTGCGGGCATGGAGCAGGGGCCCGGGAGGATGCCCGGGCCCCTGAACCGTGGGTGGATCAGACGCCGGCGGTCAGACCGTGGCGTGCGGGCGCTCGCGGCTACCCGGGATGACCTCCTCGGTCTCCGGGACCCGCCGGATGTGGGCGAACCCGGCCAGGCTCAGCAGCAGCATGATGCCGGCGCCGATGAACGAGGCGATCGCGCCGTACATGGCGATCTGGCCCATCTTCCAGAACGCGTAGCTGTTGAGCAGCAGGCCGCGCAGCGTCTCGCCGCGGAACACGGTCTGCACCAGGCCGGCCAGCTTGGTGTTGGTCGGGTCGGCCATCGAGGCCGAGCTCAGCTGGGCGTAGGTCTTGCCGCCGGACATCTCGGTGATGTGCACGGCGATGTAGTGGTCGGCCCAGGCCTTGGCCTGTGCGCCGTTGGTCAGCTGCTGACCGGCGTACTGCTCCAGGTAGGGCTTGATGGCCGGGTCGTTCAGCGAGTCGCTGCCCTTGGCGGGAAAGTAGATCTGCTGGGCCGTCAGCTGGCTGGTCACCTGGTTGTTCACGAAGCTGTGCGCCCAGGTCAGCAGCCCACCGGCGGCGAGAAGGACGACGGCAACGATCAAGCCACTGGTGGCCAGGAGCGCGTCGAGCGTTCTGCGGCGCATCTGATTCACCTCTCTTGGGATGGCCGCCTGCTCGGCGGCTTGTTCTTGACGTTGCCAACTCTTCTCCCGGCGCCGGGGTGGGCATAAGGGACGGAGGTCCCAGCGCGGCTCGCTGAAGGTCCTGACAGGTCCGACGTTTCCCCCAGCCGGTCCCGGGCCGGAGGTGCCGATGGTCCTTTCCGAGGCCTCAGCCGAGACCCGGCTGGTCGAACGCCGCCGGCCGGTGCAGCAGGTGGCTGCGCTCCAGCGGCCACACGACCGCCCAGACCTTGCCCACGACGTCCTTGACCGGCACCGTTCCGTGGCCCGGCAGCTCCTGGTGGGCCCGGGAGTCGGCGCTGTCCGGACGGTTGTCGCCCATCACCCACAGCCGTCCGCGGGGGACCACCACGTCGAAGGGCTGGACCGACGACCGGGCGCCGTGGATGAGGTAGCTCTTCTCGTCGAGGGGCACCCCGTTGACCGTGATCCGGCCCCGGGCGTCACAGCAGTGGACGTGGTCCCCGCCGACGCCGATCACCCGCTTCACCAGGTGGTCGTCGGTCGGGTAGAGGCCGAGCGTGGCCAGCACGCGCTGGACCGGGGCCAGAGGGGCGCTGCCCTCGGCCTTCAGCCACCGGCCGCCGGGGTCGTCGAAGACCACGACGTCGCCGCGCTGCACGTCACCGGTCCAGTAGGAGATCTTCTGGACCAGGATGTGGTCGTGCCGGATGAGCAGTGGGCGCATCGAGCCCGACGGCACGAAGAACATCTGCGCCACGAAGGTCTTGAGCAGCACCGTCAGCGCCACGGCGAACACGACCACCCACGCGACCTCCCGCCACCAGGGCCGGCGGCTTCCGGCGGGTGCCACGGCGGTACGTCGTACCAGCTCGCTCGCCAGGCTCAGGCGCGTCGGGTGTTGTGGTGCGCGACGAACTCGCGGGCCACCTCGGCGAGCTTGAGGTTCATGTCCTGGGAGGCCTTGCGCAGCACCTCCAGGGCGGACTGGTCGTCGATCTTGTGGAAGGCCATCATCAGGCCGACGGCCTTGCCGATCTCCCGGTTGCTCTCCAGGCCGCGGCGTAGCGACGAGGCAGCGTGCCGACGGTTCGCCGCGAGCAGGGCCATCGAGACGAAGGAGCCGACCACGGCGCCTTCGTTGACCGACAGCTCGGTGAGGCTCCCGGGGGTGTCGGAGAACAGGTTGAGCGCCCCCACCTTCTGGTCGTCCACCAGCAGCCGGAAGCCGGCCATGCCGCGCACCGGGGTCTCCTTGACCACCCGGGCAGCCAGCTTCGGCCAGCGGGCGTCCTCTTCCAGCGAGGGGTCGACGTAGGCCGCCTCGTTGCTCACGGCATCCACGCAGGGGCCTTCGCCGAGCTCCCGCTCGAAGCCGTCGACACGCTCCGCGATCTCGTCGCTGGCCGCTGCGGTCACGAAACGGCCGTTGCTCACGAGCATCAGGCTGGCGTGGTCGCACCCGGTGATCAGGGCCGGCGCTGCCTTGCACAGCGAGGAGTACACCTCGTCGAAGTCCTCGGCGGCATAGACGATCTGGGCCAGGCCCCGGAACAAGGCGGCGGTCTCTGCGCTGGGCGGCTGCACCCCCTGGCTCGGCGTACCTCCTCGGGCCGCTGAGGGGTTCTGGGACGGTTCCACATTCACGGACTCGGTGTCGAGTCCCTTGTTCGGATCGCTCATGATGCTGTCCGGCTGCCGAGCAGCCTGGCCTCACTCTCCCTCGGTGCTGCGCCACCCCGCTCCCCCGAGGCGCGCGAAGCATCATTGTGACCCCCGGCGGTCGATGGTTCCCGGCCGGGCATACTCGGACGGTACCGCGAGCGCCCAAGGGAGATGTGCATGCGAGCAGTCCACGTGGTCGACCTCGAGGGTCCGAGCGGAGTGCGGATCGTCGAGGTGCCGGAGCCGGGTGCCGCCGACGGGCAGGTGCTCGTCGACGTGCACGCGCTCGGCATCAGCTGGCCCGACCTGCTGCAGACGCGGGGCGAGTACCAGCTCAAGCCCGAGCTGCCGTTCTGCCTCGGGGTCGACTTCGCCGGGGTGGTGCGGCAGGCGCCGGGCGGGTCCGGCTTCGCGTCCGGGGACCGGGTGGCCTGCTGCCTGCCGTACGGCGGAGGTGCCGAGACCGTGGCCGTCGACCCGGAGGCCGTGTTCCCCCTGCCCGACGGCGTCTCGTTCGCGCAGGGCGCGGCGCTGCCGATGAACTACCTGACCGCCCAGTTCGCGCTGGGCACCCGGGCTGGCCTGCGTGCCGGCGAGACGGTGCTGGTGCACGGAGCAGCCGGCGGGTTGGGCACCGCCAGCCTCCAAGTGGCCAAGGGGTACGGCGCCCGGACCGTCGGTGTGGTCTCCACGCCGGAGAAGGCGGACTTCGCCCGCGGGGCCGGAGCCGACGAGGTGGTGCTCCGCGACGGCTTTCTCGCCTCGGTCCGGGAGCTCACCGGCCCGGTCAACGTGGTCGTCGACGTGGTGGGCGGCGACCTGACCGACTCGCTGCGGGCCCTTGCCCCGCTCGACCGGCTGCTGGTGCTCGGGTTCACCTCCGGGGAGATCCCGCAGGTGAAGGTGAACCGGCTGCTCCTGAACAACATCGACGTGCGGGGCGTCGGATGGGGCCACCACGCCATGGCTGAGCCCGGCTTCATGCGGCGCCAGTGGGAGGAGCTGCTGCCGATGGTCCGCGCCGGCGTCGTCGCCCCTCCCGTGGGTGCGACCTACCCGATGGAGGAGGTCACCACCGCGCTTCGCGACATGGAGCAGCGCCGCACCCTCGGGAAGTCCGTGGTGCTGCTGCGCGAGTGACCCGCGGAGGTCAGACCAGCAGGTCCCGGTAGTCCGGATGCCGCTCGACGTAGCCCTCGATGAACGGGCACTCCACCTTCACCCGCAACCCATCGGCGCGCACCCGGTCCAGCGCGCCCGAGGCCAGCGCGGATCCGATGCCCTCACCCTCATGGGCGTCGTCGACCTCCGTGTGGGTGAGGACGAGCACCTCGTCCTCGCGCCGGTACTGCGCGATCCCGGCCAGCCGGCCGTCGTCGGTGCGCGCCTCGAAGCGGCTGCTCTGCGAGTTGTCGGTGACATCCACCATTCGGTGCTCCTTCTCCCTCAGCTCATTTGTGACGGTGGTCAGGTGATCGGCGGCAGGGCCTGGTCGACGCCGAGCAGCGCCCGGAACGGGTCACCACGCTTCGCGATCCGGTCCAGCACGGTGTGCACCGTGAACCGGTCCGGTCGCAGGTCCGGGTCGTCGAGCTCGTCCCACTCCAGCGGCACCGACACCGGCCCGCCGGCTGACGCGCGAGGACTGTACGGCGCCACCAGGGTCTTGTTGACCGCGTTCTGGGTGAAGTCCAGTCGGGCCAGGCCGCGCCGCTCACGGACCTCCCACTTCCAGCTGACCAGCTCCGGCACGGTGGCGCCCACGGTCTTGGACAGCCGCTCCACCCACGCTCGGGTCTCCTCGAAGCCCGGGCCCCGGCCGATCGGCACCCAGATCTGGATGCCGCGCCGCCCGGTCACCTTCGGCCGGGCCACCACACCGAGGTGCTCGAACGCGGTCCGGTGCAGCCGGGCCAGGGTGAGCACCTCCTCCCAGGAGGTCTTGGAGCCCGGGTCGATGTCGACCAGCGCGTACGACGGGAGGTGCGGCTGGTCGACCTCGGAGGTCCAGGGATGCCACTCCAGCGCCCCGAAGTTGGCCGCCCACACCAGCGCCGCCGGCTCGTCGACGACCAGGTAGGTCGTGGTCTCGCCCGGGTCGGCCTCCAGGTTCTCCCAGCGCGGCAGCCAGTCCGGCGCGTGCGCCGGCAGCTGCTTGTGCCAGAAGCCCTTCTCACCGGCGCCGTTGGGGAAGCGGTGCATGTTCAGCGCCCGGCCGGCCAGGTAGGGCAGCACCGTCGGCGCGATCCGGGCCGCGTAACGCACCAGGTCCCGCTTGGTCACCTGCCGCTTGTGCGGCGCGGAACCGAACAGCACCCGGTCCAGGTTGGTGACCCGCAGCTGACGGCCGAACACCTCCCAGGTACCGCCGTCGCCGAGCGCGTCCAGTGCGACCAGCTCCTCCTCGGTCGGGGCCTCCACCTCCGGGGCGCGCAACGAGACCGACGCCTGTGCCGCGGGCAGGTCCGAGCGCCACATCCGGTCGGGGTCGGCCTTCACCTCCTCGTTGGTGCGGCCGCTCAGCACCGAGCGGGGGTGGTCCTCCGGGTCCCAGCCGGGCACCGCCGCGTCGTCGTGCTTGTGCACCAGCAGCCACTGCTCCTTGTCGGAGCCGTCGGCGGGGCCGCCCCGCCGCACCAGCACCAGCCGGCCCTTCAGCTTCTCGCCGTCCATGTCCGCGTGCAGCTCACCTGCCGCGATCGCCTGTGCCGGGTCGTCGGTGGCGTGCGGCGCCCAGGTGCCGGTGTCCCAGACGATCACGTCTCCTCCGCCGTACTCCCCGGCGGGGATCACGCCCTCGAAGTCGATGTACTCCATCGGGTGGTCCTCGACGTGCACCGCCATCCGGCGTACCGCCGGGTCGAGGGTCGGCCCCTTGGGCACCGCCCAGCTGGCAAGCACGCCGTCGACCTCGAACCGCAGGTCGTAGTGCAGCCGGCGGGCCCGGTGGCGCTGGACCACGAACCGGCGTGCCTGGCTCTGTCCCGCCGTCCGCGGGGTGCCGGACGGCTCCGGCGTGCGCGTGAAGTCCCGCTTGCTGCGGTACGACGCGAGCGGCTCCTCGCGGACGCCCTCGCGGGCCTTCCGGGAACGTGCCATGGCCCCCTTCTACCCAGACCGGCCCCGGCTATGGTGAGCCAATGACGATCCTCGACGACGCCAGGGACGGCATGGACCCCTCGGTCCGCCCCCAGGACGACCTGTTCGGCCACGTGAACGGAAAGTGGCTCGAGACCGTGGAGATCCCCCAGGACCGGTCCGCCTGGGGGGCGTTCGCCGTCCTTCGCGACCTCTCCGAGCAGGAGGTCCACGCGATCATCGAGGAGCTGGCCGCCGGCGCGCACGAGCCGGGCAGCAACGCGGCGAAGATCGCCGACCTCTACACCAGCTTCATGGACGAGGACCGGGCCGAGCGGCTCGGCGCGGACCCGATCCGAGGCGACCTCGACACGCTCGCCGGGATCGAGTCGAAGGACGCGCTGGTCGCCTTCGTGGCCGGACTGGAGCGCGAGGGCGGCGGTGGCTTCTTCGGGGCCTACGTCAAGCCGGACGACAAGGACTCGCAGCGCTACCTGTTCAACGTCATGCAGGGTGGGCTCGGGCTGCCTGACAAGTCCTACTACCTCGAGGACAAGTTCGCCGAGGTGCGCGAGACCTACCTTCGGCACCTGACCGCGATGTTCGGGCTGGCCGGCTACCCGGAACCGCAGACCGCGGCCGGTCGGGTGCTGGCCGTGGAGACCCGGCTCGCCGAGGGCCACTGGGACCGCGCCGAGACCCGCGAGGTGCTGCGCACCTACAACCTCACCACGGCCGACGACCTCGCCGGGCTCGCGCCGTCGTTCCCGTGGGGGGCCTGGGCCGAGGCGCTGGGCGGGGGCGACGGGGCCCTGGCCGACCGCGTCCTGGCCGAGGTGGTGGTCCGCCAGCCCAGCTACCTGGAGCACCTGTCCACGGTGCTGGAGGAGAGCGCCCTCGACGACTGGAAGGTCTGGGCGGCGATCCGGGTGGTCCACGCGTTCGCGCCGTACCTGTCCTCGGCCTTCGTGCAGGAGAACTTCGACTTCTACGGCAAGACCCTGAACGGCACCCCGGAGCTGCGGGCCCGCTGGAAGCGGGCCGGTTCCTTCGTCGAGGCCGCCATCGGTGAGGCGGTCGGCGAGCAGTACGTCGCCCGACACTTCCCGCCGTCGTCGAAGGCGATGATGGAGGAGCTGGTGGCGAACCTGCTGCGCGCCTACCGGCAGAGCATCACCGACCTGGACTGGATGGGCGAGGACACCAAGAAGCGTGCCTTCGACAAGCTCGAGACGTTCCTGCCCAAGATCGGCTACCCGAACAAGTGGCGCGACTACTCCGCCCTCCGGGCGGTCCCCGGCGACCTGGTGGGCAACGCCCGCCGGGCGGCCGCGTTCGAGACCGACCGCGAGCTGCGCAAGGTCGGCGGGCCGGTGGACCGGGACGAGTGGCTGATGCTGCCGCAGACCGTGAACGCCTACTACAACCCGGTCACCAACGAGATCTGCTTCCCGGCCGGCATCTTGCGCAAGCCGTTCTTCGACCCCGAGGCGGACGACGCCGAGAACTACGGCGGGATCGGCTCGGTGATCGGCCACGAGGTCGGCCACGGCTTCGACGACCAGGGCTCGCAGTACGACGAGCACGGCAACATGAACGAGTGGTGGGTCGAGGCGGACCGCATGGCGTTCGAGGGGCGGGCCGAGAAGCTCATCAAGCAGTACGACGGGTTCCAGCCCCGTCAGCTGCCGGGCGAGCACGTGAACGGCGCGCTCACCGTGGGGGAGAACATCGGCGACCTCGGTGGGCTGACCATCGCCTACAAGGCCTACCTGGTCAGCCTGGACGGCGCCGAGCCGCCCGTGCGGGACGGTCTGACCGGGGTGCAACGGCTGTTCTTGAACTACGCCCACGTCTGGCGGTCCAAGCGCCGCAAGGAGCAGATGCTCCAGCTGCTCACCGTGGACCCGCACAGCCCGGAGGAGTTCCGCGCGAACATCGCCCGCAACCTCGACGAGTTCCACGAGGCGTTCGCGACCCGGCCCGGGGACGGGCTGTGGCTGGACCCGGAGGACAGGGTCCGGATCTGGTGAACCGGTTCAGCCCAGCAGGGACTCGACCGCCTCGATGACCTGCGGGTCGTCGGGCACGACACCGGGCTCGAAGCGCGCCACCACCCGGCCGTCCCCGTCGATGAGGAACTTCTCGAAGTTCCACCGGATGTCGCCGGTGTGCCCGTCGGCGTCGGCGCTCTGGGTGAGTGCGTCGTACGCCGGGTGCCGGCCCTCGCCGTTCACCTCCACCTTCTCGGTCATCGGGAAGGTGACGCCGTAGGTGGTGGAGCAGAACTGCTCGATCTCCGCGGCGGTCCCGGGCTCCTGCCCCCCGAACTGGTTGCACGGGATGCCGACCACCGTGAAGCCACGTCCCGCGTAGCGCTCGTGCACCTGCTCCAGTGCGGTGTACTGCGGGGTGAGCCCGCACTCCGAGGCGACGTTGACCAGCAGCGCCGGGCGACCGCCCGTGATCTCGCCGAGGGTCGAGGGGGTGCCGTCCAGGCGGCCGACCGGGGTCTCGAGCAGGTCCATGACCGGGAGCCTACCCAGCGCCAGGGTCGCTGACGCCCAGCGCCCGCAGCGCCATCCCGGCCAGCAGCTCGCGCATCTTCGCCTCCGCCAGCATCGCGCTGTGCGGGGTGGAGTTGATCAGGCCGAAGGCGGCGTGCGCCATCGCCCGGGCCCGCTTCGGGCCCAGGTCGGGGTGCACCGCCCGCAGCTGGGCGACCCACAGCTCGACGTACCTGCGCTGCAGCAACCGCACCCGCTCCCGGGCCTCGTCCGGCAGGGAGGCCCAGTCGCGGTCCTGCACCACGATCAGAGCCTTGTTGTGCAGGGCGAAGTCCACGTGCCAGTCGACGAGTGCCCGGACCGCCTCGACCGGGGAGTCCGACTCCGCGACCCGCTGACGGCCCACCTCGAGCAGCTCCTCGCTGATCGAGACCAGCATCTCGGCCAGCATCGCGTCCTTGGAGCGGAAGTGCCGGTAGAGCGCGGGCCCGGAGACCCCGCACGCGGTGCCCAGCTCGGCCACGGAGACCCCGTGGAACCCACGCACGGCGAACAGCTCCGCGGCCGTGGCCAGGATCTGCTCTCGGCGGCTGCTCACCCTCGCAGCCTAGAGCACCGCGTTAACGATCACTCACCTGCAATTTCTGGCGCCACGCGGGGTGTCCGGACGCCCCGACGGCGTGGTTGAGTGGGGACATGCAGGCCGAGGTTCTAGCGGAGCTGGTCGAGAAGCTGCCCGCCGGCGTGGTCCTCACCGACTCCGACGCCATGGAGAAGTACCGCTACGACTGGTCCCACGACCGGTTCGCGGGCACGCCCGACGCGGTGGTCCGCGCCCAGGACGCCGAGCAGGTGCAGACCGCGGTGCGCTGGGCCGCCCGGCACCGGGTGCCGGTCGTGCCGCGCGGCGCCGGCAGCGGCCTGTCGGGCGGCTCGTCGGCCGTCGACGGCGGCATCGTGCTGAGCCTGGAGCGGATGCGCGACATCGAGATCGACACCGGCTGCCAGGTCGCCGTGGTCCAGCCGGGTGCGCTCAACGCCGAGGTCAAGACGGCCGCGGCCGAGCACGGGCTGTGGTACCCACCCGACCCGTCGTCGTACGAGATGTGCTCGATCGGCGGCAACGTGGCCACCAACGCCGGCGGGCTCTGCTGCGTGAAGTACGGCGTCACCACCGACTACGTGCTGGGGATGGAGATCGTGCTCGCCGACGGCACGCTGATCACGCTGGGCGGCAAGCGGATCAAGGACGTCGCCGGCCTGTCGCTGCTGAAGCTGTTCGTGGGCAGCGAGGGGACCCTGGGCATCGTCACCCGCGCCATCCTGCGGCTGGTGCCGGCCCAGGCGGCCCGGTCCACGATGGTGGCGTCCTTCCCGACCGTGGACGCCGCGGCGCAGGCCGTGGTCGGGGTGCGGCGGACGCTGCGGCCCTCGATGATGGAGCTGATGGACAACGTCTCCATCAACGCGGTCGAGGACTACCGGCCCATGGGCTTGGACCGGAGCACCGGCGCGCTGCTGATCGCCCAGTCCGACGCGCCCGGCGCCGCCCGGTCGGAGGAGCTGGCGACCATGCGCGCGGCCTGCCAGGCCGCCGGCGCCGGAGACGTCTTCGTCACCGACGACCCGACCGAGGGTGAGATGTTCGTCGAGGCGCGGCGCCAGTCGTTCCCGGCCATCGAGGCGCGCGGGGCGCTGCTGCTCGAGGACGTGGGTGCGCCGATCCCGCTGCTCCCGGACCTGTTGGCCGGCATCGCCGACGTCGCCGGGAGGTACGACGTACAGATCCCGGTCGTCGCGCACGCCGGCGACGGGAACACCCACCCGATCATCGTCTACGACCCCACCGACCCGGAGGCGGAGAGGCGCGCCCGTGAGGCGTTCGCCGAGGTGATGCGCTGCGCCATCGCGCTCGGCGGCACCATCACCGGCGAGCACGGCGTCGGGCGCAGCAAGCGTGCCGCCCTGCCCGACCAGCTCGGGCCGGAGGTGATGGCACTCAGCCGCCGGGTCAAGCAGGCGCTGGACCCGGACGGCATCTTGAACCCCGGAGCGGTCTTGTAGGTTCCAGGTATGGGTTCTCACGAGTTCCGGCCCGTCGTCGAGCGCCACCTGTTCGGCCCCGGCCCCTGCAATCCCTATCCGGAGGCGACCGCGGCGCTGTCCCTGCCGCTGCTCGGCCACCTCGACCCGGTCTTCCTCGACATCATGGACGAGACCTGCGCCATGCTCCGGGAGGTCTGGGGCACCGAGAACGCCCGGACGCTCCCCCTCTCGGCGACCGGGTCCGCGGGCATGGAGGCCGCGTTCGTGAACACCGTGGCCGAGGGCGACGTGGTGGTGGTCGCTGTCAACGGCCTGTTCGGGCAGCGGATGTGCGAGGTGGCGAGACGCTGTGGCGCCACCGTGGTGCCGGTCGAGCACGAGTGGGGCACGCCCGTCGACGTGCAGCGCGTGGTGGAGGCGCATCCCCACCCCACCGTCATCGCCGCGGTGCACGCGGAGACCTCCACGGGCGTGCGCTCCGACATCGCGGCGCTCGGTGCGGCCAAGGGGGACGCGCTCCTGGTCACCGACGCCGTGACGTCGATCGGCGGCCTTGAGCTGCGCGCCGACGACTGGGGGATCGACGTCGGCTATGCCGGCACCCAGAAGTGCCTTGGCGTGGCACCCGGCCTGGCCCCGTTCACCATCAACGACCGGGCGTTCGAACGGCGCGTGGACAAGCCCCGGTCCTGGTACCTCGACCTGGGGCTGCTCGGCGGCTATGTCGGCGAGGCGGCCGGCCGCGGCAAGCGGACCTACCACCACACCGCCCCGGTGGCGATGGTGGTCAGCCTGCACGCCGCCCTCCGCCGCGTCCTCGGCGAGGGGCTGGAGGCGGTGTGGGCCCGGCACGCCGAGGCGGGACGCATCCTCTCCGACGGCCTGCAGAAGATGGGCCTGGAGCTGTTCGCCGAGGAGGGCTCCCGGCTGCCCGAGCTGACCACCGTGCGGGTGCCGCAGGGCGTGGACTCCGCCGCCGTACGCCGTTGCCTGCTGGAGCGGCACAACCTCGAGATCGGCGCCGGCGCCGGGGAGTTCGCGGACACAGTATGGCGAATCGGACTCATGGGACCCAACGCCCGCCCGGACGGCGCCCTGCTGGTGCTGGCTGCCCTGGAGGACGCCCTGGCCCAGGCGCGATGAGTCCCCGAAGGGGCGGCCACCCGTCCAGGTCGGAGGCTGGCGCACGTAACAACTCGATGACCAGTCGCGCGAATGCTTACCGATCGGGTCCCAAGTGGCTATCGTGACCTTCGCACGGCTCGCGCTTCACGAGGTGAGGATGACCACATGGCCGGCATGACGCTGTCCCACGTTGGCAAGGTGTACGACGACGGCACCCGCGCGGTCACGGACCTGAACATCGATGTCGAGGACGGCGAGTTCCTGGTCTTCGTGGGACCGTCCGGCTGCGGCAAGACCACCGCGCTTCGCATGGTCGCCGGACTGGAGACCATCAGTGAGGGCGAGGTGCACATCGGGGACCGGCTGGTCAACAACGTCCCCCCGCGCGACCGGGACGTGGCGATGGTCTTCCAGTCCTACGCGCTCTACCCACACCTGAGCGTGCGCGACAACATCGGGTTCGGGCTGCAGCTGCGCAAGGTGCCCAAGGCCGAGCTCAACAAGCGGGTCGAGCGGGCCGCCGCCACCCTGGGCCTGTCCGAGCACCTCGACCGCAAGCCACGCAACCTCTCCGGAGGCCAGCGGCAGCGGGTCGCGATGGGCCGGGCCATCGTGCGGGAACCGAAGGCGTTCCTGATGGACGAGCCGCTCAGCAACCTCGACGCGAAGCTGCGGGTGCAGATGCGCGCGGAGATCGGCAAGCTGCAGCGGGACCTCGCGGTCACCACCATCTACGTCACCCACGACCAGACCGAGGCGATGACCCTCGGTCACCGGGTGGCCGTGATGCGCAAGGGGGTGCTCCAGCAGATCGCGCCGCCCCAGCACCTCTACGACCACCCCGACAACCTGTTCGTCGCCGGCTTCATCGGGTCGCCGGCGATGAACTTCATGTCCGGCACGCTGCAGCGCAGCGACGCCGGTGACTACGAGGTGCTGGTCGGCGCCGAGAGCCTGCGCCTTCCGGAGCCGGTGCTCGCGGCCCGTCCTGCGCTCAAGGGCATGGTCGGGCGCGAGGTGATCGTCGGCATCCGTCCCGAGGACATCGAGGATGCGGCACTGTTCCAGGGCGAGGCATCGGGCAAGACCATCGTGGGTCGCGCCGAGCTCGTCGAGCCGCTGGGATCGGACCTGATGGTGCACGTGTCCACCGACGCCAAGCCCGCCCAGAGCGAGATCATGGAGGACCTGGCCAAGGAAGGGGGTGCCGGGGAGTCCGGCGACAAGACCACCATCGTCGCCAGGTTCGACCCTCGCAGTCACGTGCAGCTCGGTGAGCAGGTCACGATGGCGCTGGCCACCGACCGGCTGCACTTCTTCGATCCATCGTCGGGCACAGCCATGTGGGCCGACTGAACTAGAGGAGACACAGTGCGCTTGAAGAGCAAGAGGGTGGCGTTCTCGGCCGTCGCCGTGGCGTCACTCATGACCGTGGCCGCGTGCGGCGGTGGTTCGTCGAACACCCCCAACTCGTCGAGTTCCAACAGCGGCGGCAGCAGCCCTTCCGGCGGTCAGAACCTGAAGGGTGTCTCCTACAGTGTCCTCGGCCAGTGGACGGGCGGCGAGCAGCAGGCCTTCCAGGCGGTGATCGACGCGTTCGACCAGAAGACCGGGGCGAGCGGGCACTACACCCCCGCCGCCGGTGGCAACGAGGCGGGCGTGCTCGGCACCAAGGTGGCCGGCGGCACGCCGCCGGACATCGCGATCCTGTCGCTGCCCGGCGCGATCGCGCAGTACGCCTCCTCGAACAAGATGTACCCCGCCGACTCCGCGGTGCAGTCCGCGGTGAGCTCCAACTTCGCCGGCGAGTGGGCCAAGCTCGGGTCCTACAACAACAAGCTGTACTGCGCCCCGGTGGACGCCTCGGACAAGTCGACGATCTGGTACAACGCGACGCTGTTCAAGAACGCCGGCATCTCCTCGCCGCCCAAGACCTGGCAGGACCTGATCAAGGACGGCAAGACGCTGTCCGCGTCCGGCGTCCAGGTGCCGATCTCAGTGGGTGGTGGTGACGGCTGGACGCTGACCGACTGGTTCGAGAACGTCTACCTGCGCACGGCGGGCCTCGACAAGTACGACCAGCTGACCCAGCACAAGATCAAGTGGACCGATCCCTCGGTGGCGACCGCCTTGAACACCCTGAAGCAGGTCTGGGGCAACCAGCAGCTGATCGGCTCCCCGCAGCAGGCCGTCAAGGTGCCCTTCACCTCGTCGGTGGACAACGTGTTCAAGGCCAACCCCACCTCCGCGCTCGTCTACGAGGCCAGCTTCGTGGCCACCACGATCACCAGCGACAAGGACCCGGCCAAGGTCGGGGTGACGGCCAAGGTGGCCCCGTTCCCGTCCGTCAACGGCTCCCAGCCGACCATGGAGGCCGCCGGTGACTTCGCCTGCGCGTTCACCAAGAACAAGGCCGCCCAGTCGTTCCTCGCCTACCTGGCCGGGCCGGACGCGGCCAAGCTGCTGGTGGGCACGCAGGGCAGTGGCTTCCTGTCGGCGAACAAGAACGTGCCGGCGTCGGCGTACAACGACACCACGTCCGGTCAGCTCGCCCAGCAGATCGTCAGTGTCGGCGACAACTTCCGGTTCGACATGTCCGACCAGGCGCCGGCGTCGTTCGGCGGCACCCCGAACAAGGGTGAGTGGGCCGACCTCCAGTCGTTCCTGGTCGATGGCAACGTCAAGGCGACCCAGCAGCAGCTGGAGAAGGACGCCAGCGCCGCGTACAGCAGCGGCAGCTGAGCGGATGCGAGTGAGTCGATGACGAAGGACGCGGAGCTGCCCCCGGCCGGGACCCGCACCGAAGAGGCGGTGCTCCCGGTCGAGGGCGGCACATCTCCCCCGGTCGGCGTCCCCCCGGCCGGCGGCCGCGCGACGGCGCGGCGCCGGCAGCCGGCTCCGGGGGAGTCGCGATGGATCGCGGGTCTGTTCCTGCTGCCGGCGGCGATCTGGCTGGGCGCGATCGTCTTCTACCCGCTCGTCTACACGTTCATCCGGAGCTTCTTCAACGACGGGCCCAGCGGTGCGGCGACCTCGTTCGCGGGGCTGGGGAACTACGCCCACATCTTCACGCAGTCCGACTCGTTCACCGCGTTCAAGAACAACGTGCTGTGGGTGCTCATCGTGCCCACCCTGGTCACCATCCTGGGGCTGATCTTCGCGGTGCTCACCGAGCGGGTGCGCTGGGCCTCGGCGTTCAAGATCGTGGTGTTCACCCCGATGGCGATCTCGTTCCTGGCGGCCGGCATCACCTGGTCGCTGATCTATGTCGACGAGCCGAGCCAGGGGCTGGGCAACGCGGTCGTGACCGGGATCCACGACACGTTCGCGCCGAGCACGTCGTACCCGGAGCTGCACCCGGTCAACAACAGCGTGCTGGCGGGCAGCGCCGCCAAGGGCTACCACACGGTGGCGAAGGTGTCCCCGGGGTCGACCGCGTTGCTGCCGGTCGCGGGCCTGGACCTGACGTCCCCGCCGTCGAACGCCAAGCCGGCGAAGCCTCCCTCGACCGGAGGTGCCCTCGGCGGGGTGCTCTGGAACGACTTCAAGCTCGGCGGTGGCGGTACCTCCGGGAAGATCGACCAGGGTGAGCTCGGCATCCCGGGTCTGCAGGTGCAGGCGGTGCAGAACGGCAACGTGGCCGCGACCGCGACCACGGCCAGCGACGGGTCGTTCACCTTCCCGTCGCTGAAGTCCGGCAGCTACACGCTGAGCCTCCCGGCGAGCGACTTCGCGCCGGCGTTCGGTGGGGTGTCCTGGCTGGGCCAGTACCTCATCACCCCGGCGATCATGGTCGCCTACCTGTGGATCTTCAGCGGTTTCGCCATGGTGCTTCTCGCGGCCGGGATGGCCGCCATCCCGCGCGACGCCCTGGAGGCGGCCCGCATCGACGGAGCCAGCGAGTGGCAGGTGTTCCGGCGGGTCACCGTCCCGCTGCTGTCCCCGGTGCTGCTGGTGGTCTTCGTGACCATGGTGATCAACACCCTGAAGATCTTCGACATCGTGTTCGTCATGCAGCAGCCGGCAGGCGGCAACGCGAAGTACGCCAACGTGCTCGCGGTGCAGCTGTACACCGACTACGGCAACCAGCAGTTCGGCGGCGCCAGCGCGGTCGGGATCCTGCTGGTGATCCTGGTCATCCCCGCGATGATCTTCCAGGTCCGCAACTTCCGGAAGGGGTCCAGGTGAGCGTCGCCAGCTCCGACATCGTCACCGGCTCGATCAACCGGAGCCTGCCGGCGCGCATCCTCGCGAAGACCGGCGGCGGCGCCCTGCAGATCTTCCTGATCGTGGTCGCCCTCCTGTGGCTCATCCCGACCTTCGGGCTGCTCGTCGAGTCGTTCCGCGACCCGGCGCAGTACGCCAACGGCGGCTGGTGGGAAGCCATCGTGCACCCGGCCCAGCTGACCGTCAGCAACTACGTGTCGCTGGTGCACGACAGCACGATGCTGTCGGCGTTCTTCAACACCATCAAGATCACCGTGCCGGCGACCATCTTGGTGATCCTGGTGGGCTCCGCGGCGGGCTACGCGTTCGCGTGGATGGAGTTCCCCGGCCGGGACTGGCTGTTCCTCGGGGTGGTCGGCCTGCTGGTGATCCCGATCCAGATCGCGCTGATCCCTGTGGTCAAGCTCTACGGGCTGATGGGTATCTCCGGGTCGATCATCTCCGTGATCTTGTTCCACGTCGGCTTCGGCCTGCCGTTCGCGATCTTCCTGCTGCGCAACTACTTCGCGGGCATCCCACGGGACCTGATGGAGGCCGCCCGGATGGACGGCGCCAGCGAGGGGAAGATCTTCTTCCGGGTGATCCTGCCCCTCGGCATGCCGGCGATCGCCTCGCTAGGGATCTTCCAGTTCCTGTGGGTCTGGAACGACCTGCTGGTGGCGCTGGTGTTCTCCAACAGCAGCAGCCAGCCGCTGACGGTGGCGCTGGCCAGCCAGACCCGTCAGTTCGGCAGCAGCATCGACATCCTCGCGCCGGGTGCGTTCTTGTCGTTGATCGTGCCGCTGATCGTGTTCTTGGCCTTCCAGCGCTTCTTCGTCCAGGGCGTGATGGCCGGCTCGGTGAAGTAGCCGGCACGTTCGGGCTCAGCGCACCAGCAGCCAGGCGGTGGTGTCCGGCGGGAGCAGGCCGGACCCGAGTCGGCGGCTGGCCAGGACCAGCTCGCCGTCGGGCAGCGCGACCGGCTGCTCGCCCATGTTGGTCACGCAGTGCCAATCACCGGGCCAATCACCGGGCCAACCACCGGGCCAACCAATAGCATGCCCGGCGGGCCGTACGGCCGGCCGGGAGAAGTGCACCACGTCCGGCGTCTGCGCCTCCCAGACGAGCTGCTCGGGGCCCTGCAGCCGACGACGCTCTCGCAGCGCGTGGCGGTACAGCTGCAGCGTGGAGTCCGGGTCGTCCTGCTGCGCCTCCACCGACACGTCGGCGAACCAGTCGGGCTGCGGCAGGTGCGCACCGTTGACGCCGAAGCCGTACGACGGGCCGCTCGACCGCCAGGGCAGCGGCACCCGGCAGCCGTCCCGGCCCTTGCGGGTGTGCTGCGAGCGGAACCACGTCGGGTCCTGGCGCGCTCCGTCGGGGAGCTCTCCGACCTCGTGCAGCCCGAGCTCCTCACCCTGGTAGAGGTAGCTGCACCCGGGCAGCGCCAGGATCAGCAGGGTGGCGGCCCGGGCCCGGCGCAGACCGCGCCGGCGGTCGACGTCCTCGGGCCGCCCACCCGCATCGAGCCAGGCGCGGGCCGCCTTGGCGTCCGAGCCCAGCAGGCCGTAGCGCGTGGCGTGGCGCACCACGTCGTGGTTGGACAGCACCCAGGTGGAGGACGTCCCGGTCTGGGCGACCTCGTCGAGGTTGTGCTCGATGACCTTGCGGATCGCATCCGCCGACCAGGGCGCCTGGAGCAGGTCGAAGTTGAACGCCTGGCCGAGTCCCTGGGGATCGGCGTACCGCCCTCGCCGGGTCGGATGCACCCAGGCTTCGGCGACCGCCGCCAACGGCGGGTCGTACTCCTCGAACACCGTGCGCCACTCGCGGTAGATGTCGTGCACGTCGTCGCGGTCCCACAGCGGGTGCTCGCCGCTCAGCTCGAGCTCCTCGCCGAGCTCCGTCTCGGCCGCCAGCGGCTCGCTGAGGTCCTTGGCCAGGCCGTGCGCCACGTCGACGCGGAACCCGTCCACGCCGCGGCCGGCCCAGAACCGCAGCGTGGTGCGGAAGTCGTCGTGCACCTCCGGGTTGTCCCAGTTCAGGTCCGGCTGCTCGGGCGCGAACAGGTGCAGGTACCACTGGCCGTCGGGGACCCGCTTCCACGCCGGGCCCCCGAACACCGACTGCCAGTCGCTCGGCGGCTCCGCACCGCCCGGGCCCCGCCCGTCGCGGAACACGTACCGTTCGCGCGCCGGCGAGCCCGGCCCGGAGGCGAGCGCCTCGACGAACCAGGCGTGCCGGTCGGAGGTGTGGTTCGGGACGATGTTGACTATCACCTTGATGCCGGCCGCATGCAGCGCCGAAGTCACCGCATCGAAGTCGCTGAGCGTGCCCAGGCGGGGATCGACGTCGCGGTAGTCGTCCACGTCGTAGCCGCCGTCGGCCAGCGCCGAGGGGTAGAAAGGGCTCAGCCACACCGCGTCGACGCCCAGGGCCGCCAGGTAGGGCACCCGGTCGGTCACCCCGCGCAGGTCCCCGATCCCGTCGCCGTCCTGGTCGGCGAAGCTGCGCGGGTAGATCTGGTAGACCACGGCCTGCCGCCACCAGTCGGGGTCCTCGGCCGCGGCCGGGTGCCGCGCCGGTTCGTTGTTGTTGGCCGCCATGACCTCATGGTCCCCGACCCGCCGCCGACCATAACGTCAGGCGGCTGACGGGTGTGACCCGCCTCCTGGGATGGGAGGCCGTGAGGTGGGTAGAGGTCCCGGCATGGGAACGCTGTTCACGAACGGAGCGGTCTTCGACGGCCGGAATCATCTCGAGGGGGTCTCGGTGCTGGCCCGCGACGGCCAGGTCGCCGCGATCGGGCCCGACGACGAGGTACGCCGCGACGCCGGCGGCGTCGAGGAGGTCGACCTGGCCGGTGGGCTGCTCGTTCCCGGGTTCACCGACGCGCACATGCACCCGATGGTCGGTGGCCTGGAGCGGCTGCGGTGCGAGCTGACCGACCTCAGCTCCGCCGGCGACTACCTCGACCGGATCCGCAAGCACGCGCAGGAGCAGCCCGCAGCGGAGTGGTTCCGGGGCGGTGGCTGGTCGACCGACGCCTTCCCGCCGACCGGCCCGACCGCGGAGCTGCTGGACCGGGTGGTGCCGGACCGGCCGGCGTTCATCCCGAGCGCCGACCACCACGACGCCTGGGTGAACAGCAAGGCACTCGAGGTCGCGGGGATCACCGCCGAGACGCCGGACCCGCCGGACGGCTGGTTCGAGCGCGATGAGCGGGGCCGCCCGACCGGGACCATCCGGGAGGCGGCGATGGCGATGGTCGGGGACCACCTGACCACCAGCCGCGAGGAGTACTTCCAGGCGATGCTGGAGGCCCAGACCTACCTGCACTCGTGGGGGATCACCGGCTGGCACGATGCGCTGATCGGTGGCTACGCCGGTATCGACGACCCCACGCAGGCCTACCTGGACTGCCTCTCGGCCGGGAAGCTGACCGGCCAGGTGCGCTGCTCGCAGTGGTGGGACCGGCACCGTGGCGTGGAGCAGGTCGAGGAGCTGGTGGAGAACCGCCGGCGGCTCCGGGAGGCCGGGCTGGACGCCGGCTCGGTGAAGGTGATGGTCGACGGGATCGCCGAGACGTTCACCGCCGCGGTCACCGAGGCCTGGGTCGGTGACGTGCACTGCGCCTGCGGCGACCACGGGCTCGCCTTCATGAACCACCAGCAGCTCTACGACGCGGTCGCGGCGCTGGACGCCGCCGGCTTCCAGGCGCACTTCCACGCCATCGGTGACCGGGCGGTGCACGATGCGCTGGACGCGGTCGAGCACGCCCGCCTCGCCAACGGCCTCAACGACGCCCGGCACCAGATCGCGCACATGCAGCTGGTCCGGCCCGAGGACCGTCCCCGGTTCCGCCGGCTCGCCGTGGCGGCGAACCTCGAGGGTCCCTGGGTCCGGCGCGAGACTCCGGCCGTCCAGGTCGCGCTGGCCCACCTGGACGAGGAGCGTGCCGGCTGGCACTACCCGTTCGCGGACATCGCCGCCACCGGGGCCCACCTGGCGGGCGGCAGCGACTGGCCGGTGAACCCACCCGAGCCGATCACCGCCATCCACGCGCTGGTCAACCGGCGCGGCTACGTGGAGGAGGGCGAGGCGCCGGAGGCGCTGGTTCCCGATCAGGGGCTGACCCTGACCCAGGCGCTGAGCGCCTACACCGCCGGTGGCGCGTTCGTGAACCACCGCTCCGACGCGGGCACCATCCAGATCGGGGCGCGCGCCGACCTGGCCGTGCTCGACCGGGACGCGTTCGCCGGGCCGGTCGAGGAGATCGGCGCGGCAGAGGTGCGCCACACCTACGTCGCGGACCAGGTGGTGTACTCGGCCTGACGCGGTCTGCTCCGCGCTCGACCCGGAAGTTAATAGACGCTAACCTGAGGGCGATTCGACGGCCGTTCATGCAGGAGGCGGGCCAGTGACGGCGAACGACGTGACTGACGTCGGCACCCCGGTGGGGATGCGGGCGCTGGTCGACGAGCTGCGGGAGCGGCTTGCCGCGGTGCGGGTCGGCGGGTCGGCGTCGGCTCGCAAGAAGCACCTGGACCGCGGCAAGATGCTGGTCCGTGACCGGGTGGACCGCCTGCTCGACCCCGGCAGCCCGTTCCTCGAGCTGAGCCCACTGGCGGCGCACGGCATGTACGCCGGGTCGAGGAGTGCGCCTGCGAGCCCCGCAGGCGCCCGGCCGGACCCACCGTTCGACGACGTCGTGCCGTCCGCGGGCATCGTCACCGGCGTCGGCCGGATCAGCGGCCGGGAGTGCGTGGTGGTCGCCAACGACGCCACGGTCAAGGGCGGCACCTACTACCCGACGACGGTCAAGAAGCACCTGCGCGCCCAGGAGGTGGCGCGCGCCAACCGGCTCCCGTGCGTCTACCTCGTCGACTCCGGAGGGGCCTTCTTGCCCATGCAGGACGAGGTGTTCCCCGACAAGGAGCACTTCGGCCGGATCTTCTTCAACCAGGCCAACCTGTCCGCGGCGGGCATCCCCCAGATCGCCGCGGTGATGGGCTCGTGCACCGCCGGGGGCGCCTACGTGCCCGCGATGTCGGACGAGACCGTGATCGTCAAGGAGCAGGGCACGATCTTCTTGGGCGGGCCGCCGCTGGTGAAGGCGGCCACCGGCGAGGTGGTGACCGCCGAGGAGCTCGGCGGCGGCGAGGTGCACGCGAAGAAGTCGGGCGTCGTGGACCACCTGGCCAACGACGACGCGCACGCCCTGGAGATCGTCCGGTCCATCGTCGGCACCTTCGAGCGTCGGCCCGCTGGGGGACACCTGCTCGCCCGGCACGAGACCGAGGAGCCGCTGGAGGACCCCGAGGGGCTCTACGACGTGGTGCCGACGGACTCCCGCACGCCGTACGACGTTCGCGAGGTGGTCCGCCGGATCGTCGACGCCAGCCGGTTCCACGAGTTCAAGGCGCTCTACGGGGAGACCCTGGTCTGCGGGTTCGCCCGGATCTGGGGGTACGACGTGGGCATCGTGGCCAACAACGGCATCCTGTTCAGCGAGTCCAGCCTCAAGGGTGCGCACTTCATCGAGCTGTGCAACCAGCGCGGCATCCCGCTGGTGTTCCTGCAGAACATCACCGGCTTCATGGTCGGGCGCGAGTACGAGAACGGCGGCATCGCCCGCGACGGCGCCAAGCTGGTCACCGCGGTCGCCTGCTCGGTGGTCCCGAAGTTCACGGTGGTGATCGGCGGCTCGTTCGGGGCGGGCAACTACGGGATGTGCGGGCGCGCCTACGACCCCCGGTTCTTGTGGATGTGGCCGAACGCCCGCATCTCGGTGATGGGCGGCGAGCAGGCCGCATCCGTGCTGGCCACGGTGCGCCGCGACGCGCTCGAGGCGCGCGGGGAGAGCTGGCCGGCCGAGGACGAGGAGGAGTTCAAGGCGCCGATCCGGGAGCAGTACGAGGAGCAGGGGTCGCCCTACTACTCCTCGGCGCGGCTGTGGGACGACGGCGTGATCGACCCGGTCGACACCCGACGGGTGCTCGGCATGGGGCTCGCCGCCGCCGCGAACGCGCCGGTGCCGCCGCCCTCCTACGGCGTCTTCCGGATGTGAGGGGGAAACGCGAGTGATCAGCACCCTGCTCGTCGCGAACCGCGGCGAGATCGCAATCCGCGTGATCCGGGCCGCGCAACGGCTCGGGCTGCGCACCGTGGCGGTGTACTCCGATGCCGACCGCTCGGCCCCGCACGTGCGGGCGGCCGACGCGGCGGTGCGGATCGGCCCGACGCCGGCCACCGAGTCCTACCTGAACATCGAGGCGATCCTGGACGCCGCCCGCCGGACCGGCGCGGACGCGGTGCACCCCGGCTACGGCTTCCTGTCCGAGCGCGCGGCGTTCGCGGCGGCGGTCCGCGAGGCCGGCCTCACCTTCGTCGGACCGCCAGCGGAGGTCATGGAGCAGATGGGCCGCAAGGACGTGGCCCGCGAGATCGCCGTCGCCGCCGGCGTCCCCGTCGTCCCCTCCGCCGAGCTCCCGCGCGCCGAGATTTCAGACGGTGGCCCGGCCATAGGCGGCCACCCGTCTGACACCTCGGTCGGTTTCCCGCTGCTGGTCAAGGCCGCCGCCGGCGGTGGCGGCAAGGGCATGCGGATCGTCCGCGAGCCGGCAGAGCTCGAGGACGCACTGGCCGCCGCACGGCGCGAGGCCAAGAGCGCGTTCGGCGACGACACCCTGCTGGTGGAGAGGTACGTCGAGCACGGCCGTCACGTCGAGGTGCAGGTGCTCGCCGACGAGCAGGGCAACGTCGTGCACCTCTTCGAGCGGGACTGCTCCTCCCAGCGGCGGCACCAGAAGGTGATCGAGGAGGCCCCGGCCCCGACGATCAGCGAGCAGGTCCGAGAGGTGCTGACCAGCTCCGCGGTCGCGCTGGCCAAGCAGGTCGGCTACACCAACGCCGGCACCGTGGAGTTCCTCGTGGAGATGGGCCCCGACTGTGCTTCTGGGGGGTCCCTGGGGGGGAACCCCCCGGGCGTCTTCTTCCTGGAGATGAACACCCGGCTGCAGGTGGAGCACCCGGTCACCGAGTCCGTGGTCACCGTCGCCGGCCGGCCGCTGGACCTGGTGACCCTGCAGCTGCAGGTGGCCGCCGGCCACCCGTTGCCGTTCACCCAGGGGGAGGTGGCCCTGTCCGGGCATGCCATCGAGGCACGCGTCTACGCCGAGGACGCCTTCCACGGCTTCCTGCCGCAGGCCGGGGTGGCCGAGTCGGTGCGCTGGTCGCCGCGGTCCCGCAACGACGTCGGCATCGAGTCGGGCAGCACGGTGAGCACCGCCTACGACCCGATGCTGGGCAAGGTGATCGTGCACGGCCCGACCCGGGAGGCCGCCCGCCGCGCCCTGGTCACCGCCCTTGACGACACAGCGATCCTCGGGCTGACCACCAACCTCGGCTTCCTGCGCGGCCTGGCCGCCTCGGACGAGTTCCGCGACTGCGAGATCGACACCGCCTGGCTGGACACCCACCCGGACGCGATCCGGCCGCACGGGCTGGAGACCGCGGCCGTGCTCGCGGCCTGGGCCCTGGCCACCGGGAACGTCGGCGACCCCATGACAACAGGGGGCCACCCGTTCGGGCGTGCCGACGGCTGGCGGCTCGCCGGGCCACCCGCCGGTGTGGAGGTGGACCTCGACGTGGCCGGGGTGGAGACGCGCTTCCGCGTCGAGCCCGCATCCGGGATGCTGCGCCGGCACGCCACCGGGGAGGTGCCGGAACGCTCCTGGCGGGTGCACCCGATCGCCGCCGAGCCCGGAGTGCTGCGCCTGGAGGTGGACGACCTGGTGCACGAGGCCGCGGTCCGGGTGCTCCCGCACCAGGTGGACGTCGCTCACGTCGGCAACACGTTCCGCTTCGCTCGCCCGGACGTGTTCGCGCCGGGTGCCCACCGGGCGGTCACCGACGGCACCGTGGTCGCTCCGATGCCCGGCACCGTGCTCCAGGTGGGCGTGGAGGCCGGGCAGCAGGTCGACGAAGGCGAGCTGCTCGGCGTCATGGAGGCGATGAAGATGGAGCTGTCGTTGAAGGCGCCGCTGGCGGGCACGCTGAGGTCGGTCGACGCCAAGCCGGGCGAGCAGGTGGCGCTGGGGGCGCCGCTGTTCGTCGTCGAGCCGGAGCAGGGGAGGTAGCCGATGCGCACGCCGCAGGTGGTCCGCGACGCGGGTCTCCCGGAGCGGGTCACCATCTACGAGGTGGGCCCGCGTGACGGGCTGCAGAACGAGCAGACCGTCATCCCGCTCGAGACCAAGCTGGAGTTCATCACCCGGCTGGTCGACGCCGGCCTGCCGGTGGTCGAGGCGACCAGCTTCGTGCACCCGAGGTGGGTCCCGCAGCTGGCCGACGCCGCGGACCTGGTTGACGCCGTGGCGGAGTCGTTGGGCGGCTTCGGCGGCCGGCCCGGTCCGGTCCCGATGCCGGTGCTGGTGCCCAACGAACGCGGCCTGGACCGGGCCCTGGAGAAGGGCGTGCGGCACATCGCGATCTTCGGCAGCGCCACCGAGACCTTCGCCCGGCGCAACCTGAACCGCTCCCTGGAGGAGCAGTTCGCGATGTTCGAGCCGACCGTGACCCGGGCCCGCGAGCACGGCCTGGACGTCCGCGCCTACCTCTCGATGTGCTTCGGCGACCCGTGGGAGGGCGAGGTGCCCATCGACCAGGTGGTGTCCGTCGGCCTGCGGCTGGTCGACCTCGGCGCCACCGAGCTGTGCCTGGGCGACACCATCGGCGTCGGTACGGCGCACCACGTCACCGCACTGCTCGCGGCGTTCCACGAGGCCGGGCTGCCGAAGGAGCGCACCGCCGTTCATTTCCATGACACCTACGGGCAGGCGCTGACCAACGCGGCCGCAGCCCTGCACGCCGGGATCACCACCTTCGACGCCTCCACCGGCGGGCTGGGCGGCTGCCCGTTCGCCAAGAGCGCCACGGGCAACCTGGCCACCGAGGACCTGGTGTGGCTGCTGTCCGGGCTCGGGGTGCACACCGGGGTCGACCTGGAGAAGCTGGTGGCGACCAGCACCTGGATGGCCGGGCAGCTGGGCCGCCCCAGCCCCTCCCGGGTCGTTCAGGCGCTGGCGGGTTCGTAGGGCACAATTTCCGCCATGAGCCGTGTCGTCAGTCTTCACGTGGGAGCGCCGAAGACCGGCACCACCTACCTCCAGGACCGGCTCGCCCTCAACCGCGGTGCGCTCGCCGAGCACGACGTGCACTACCCTCTCGGGCTGCACGCCAGCCACTTCCGTGCCGCCTTGGACCTGATCGACATGCCCTGGGGCGGGCAGCGCGACGAGGTGCGCGGGGACTGGGACGCGTTGATGCGCAGCGTGCGCAGGCACAGCGGCACCGTGGTGGTCTCCCACGAGATCCTGGCCGCGGCGCAGCCGGAGCAGGTCGCCAAGGCGATGGCCGACCTGGCGGATGCCGAGGTCCACCTGGTGTTCACCGCCCGCGACCTGGCGCGGCAGATCCCGGCGGAGTGGCAGGAGGGCATCAAGCACCAGCGCACCCGGTCGTTCGAGAGGTTCCTCCGGCGGGTGCAGAACGCCCGTCGTACCCGCCCGACGCTGTGGTTCTGGCGGGCGCAGGGGCTCCCGGACGTGCTGAGCCGCTGGAGCAGCGGCCTGCCGCCGGAGCAGGTGCACCTGGTCACCGTGCCGCAGCCGGGCGCGCCCCGCGACCTGCTGTGGAACCGGTACTGCCAGGCGGCAGGGATCGACCCCGCCTGGGCGCCGGAGGACAGCGAGCGGGTCAACTCGTCCATCGGCGCCGCCGAGACCACCCTGCTGCGGCGGCTCAACAGGCGGCTGCGCGACGCGGGGCTGGCCTCCAGCGACTACCGGCCCCTGGTACGCGAGCAGATGGTGCACCAGTGCCTGGCGCACCGCGAGCAGATGACCCGGGCGACGATCCCGCCCGAAGCCTTCGGCTGGGTCGCGGAGGTGACCGAGGAGTGGCTGGAGTGGATCAAGGGCTCCGGCATCGACGTGATCGGCGACCTCGATGACCTGCGGCCCCGGCCCCCGGCCGCCGACGAGCCCTGGCAGGACCCCGACCGACCCGCGGCCCCCGACATGCTCGACGCGGCCATCGACGCGCTCGTGGCGATGACCCTCGAGGCCGCCGACCGGCCCGACCCGCAGGAGCAGATCACCGCCAAGCTGGGCCGGGCGGCCAAGCGGCTGAGGGGACAGTGACCCCTGTCGTGACCCCAGTCGGGACCCCGGGAGAGTTCGAGGCGGTGGCGTGGTCGTGGGTAGACCACCTGCGGCACCGCGGCACCCGGCCCTGGCTGGACTGGTCGGCAGCCCTGGACCGGCAACCGGACCACGACCCGGAGCATGCCGGTCAGCACGCTGGGCCGGCCGCGCGAAGCCTGCCCGGCGCGACGCAGCTGGAGGTGGTCCGCCGGCTCGCCGGCCGGCCGGCCGCGGCGACGGTGGCCTTCACCGCGCTCGCCGACCTGGTGCTCGGCCGGGCGGCCCCCGGCCGAGGGCCGGACGACCTCCCGCTGGTCCGGCCGGGCCATGACTGCGACGACGCGCCGACCCGGTTCGGACCGCCGCCGGTCGACCCGGGCGCGCTGCCCGCCGACGAGCTGGTCCGGGTGCTGGTGGGGACGATCGCCGAGCTGCTGGCGCGCAGCCCGGACACGCCGCCCCGCCGCCGGCCCGGCCGGGCTCGCGCGGCACGCCGGGGCCGCCCGGCAGGCTTCCCGGCCAGCTCACTGGCAGACTTCCCGGTGGTCGGGGCGCCCCGCCTGGCCCCCGCGGTGCGGTCCGCGCTGGCTGCCGCCGGACACGCGCCGGTCGAGCCGCCCACCGCAGCGGTGGTGCTTGCCGAGCCGGTGGACCGGCTGCTCGGCCAGACCTGGGCGCTGCGCCTCCAACGCGGTGGCATCGCCACCTGGCCGCGCTACGTCGAGCGCTGGGCCCGGCAGGATGCGCTGCCCGGGCCTGCCGACCTGGCCGGTGCCGCGGCCCGTTGGGCGCAGCGGGTGGGCCCGGAGCGGGTGCACGTGGTCATCGCCGGTCCCGGCCCGGACCCAGCCGCCCTCGCGCGCCGGGTCACCGGACACGTGCTGGGCCTCAGCCTTGTCGACACCGCCGGACCCCGGCGGCTCACTCCCGGGCAGGCCGAGCTGGTGCGCCAGGTGAACCGGGTGCTGCGGGGCCGGGTCCCCGACGACCGGCACCGACGGCTGCTGCGGCTGCTCGTTCCCCGGGTCGCCGACGACCCGGCCGGCCACCAGGTCAGCGTCCCGCCGCGCAACCACGGCTGGGCGCAGCGGACGGCTGACCGGGCCATCGAGACGCTGTGCACGGCGGGCTACCGGGTGCACGGCGACCCGGGCGCGCTCACTGTGGCGTCCCCGCACGTCCCGGACCCGGAAGCCTGGGACCTGCTCGACGTGGCCCTGGACACCTGCCTGACGCTCGCGGGCGATCCGGCCACCGCCGTCGTACCGTCCGCGGCAACCCGAGGAGCCGACCGGTGACCAAGAAGCTGCTGCTGCACGTCGGGGCACCCAAGACCGGCACGTCCGCGCTGCAGGACCGGCTCTTCCACAACCCGGACCCGCTCGCGGAGCAGGGTTTCGTCTACCCGGCGGAGCGTTTCGACGCGCACTTCCTGGCCGCGCTGGACCTGATGGAGCTGCCCTGGGGCGGGCTGGAGAAGCAGGCGGTCGGCGCCTGGGACCGGCTGGCCGAGCAGATCCGCGAGGAGGACCGGACGGTGGTGGTCTCGCACGAGATCCTGGCCGCCGCGTCCCGGCCGCAGGTGCGCCGCGCGCGGGAGTCGTTCGGGGACGCGGAGCTGCACCTGGTGCTCACCGCCCGGGACCTGGTGCGCCAGCTCCCCGCGGAGTGGCAGGAGAACGTCAAGCACCGACGGACGCTGAGCTACCAGGAGTTCCTGCGCACGATCATGGACCCCCGCCGCCGCGGCAAGCTGGCGTCCTGGTTCTGGGCGGTGCAGGAGATCCCGGCCATCCTCGACCGATGGGGCGAGGGGCTGCCGCCCGCGCACGTGCACGTGGTGACCGTGCCGCCGCCCGGCGCCCCGCGGGAGCTGCTGTGGGAGCGGTTCACCGGTGTGCTCGGCCTGGACCCGGGCCGGCTCGAGGCCGGGACCGGCCGGGCCAACCTCTCGCTGGGGGTCCCCGAGACGGCGCTGATCCGCCGGATCAACGAGCGGGTCAACCACGGCGTGCTCGGCGGCGATCCCTATCGTGCGCTGGTCCGCGAGCTGCTCGCGCACCGCACCCTGTCCGAGCGCAGCGGCTCGGCGCGGCTGTCGCTTCCCGAGCAGGCCCGCACCTGGGCTGCGGAGCTGTCCGAGCGGTGGGTGGAGGCGCTCGCCGAGCGCGAGTACGACGTGGTGGGCAGCCTGGACGACCTGCGGCCCGGGCCGCCCGCCCCGTTCGTCGACCCGGACACCCCGGACGAGACCGACGTGGCCGACGCCGCGATGGAGAGCATCGTGGCGCTGCTCCGGCACGGGGCCCGGCAGCAGCGGACCGAGCGCGAGCTCCGGGAGCGGGAGCGCGCCCTGCACCAGGAGCTGGACGCGCTGCGCCTCGACCGCGACGAGGCCTGGGGCCGGTTCTACGGCCGGTTCAGCTACCGGGTGCGGCAGCGGCTGGTCCGCGCCGCGGACCGCAACCGGCTGCTGCGGCTGATGCTGGGCCTCTACCGCAAGGCGCGGGGACGCAGCTCCCGGTCGGCGTAGCGGCCCACCTGCCAGGTGGCGAAGCCGTCGGCACCGGCACCGACCAGGCCGCCGACCACCGGCACCCGCCGGCCGATCGTGCTGGCCATCTTCTTGCCGGCCATCTTGGTCAGCAGCTCCGAGGTCACCTCCGCGGCCATCACCCGGTCCAGGTGCGGGTCATGGGTGGGGGCGGTGGCGATGGCCATCGGAGGCGCGGGCAGCTTCCGCTTGCGGACCAACGTGCGGACCGTGTCCTCCCCGATCATGCAGGCCAGGATGGCGTTGCGCACCCGCGGGTCGTCGACGTCGTAGCCGCGCAGGTGCGCGACCGCGGCCACCATCCGGGCCTGCAGCAGCGCCAGGCCGGTGATGTTGGCCGGCATGGTCACCGCTGCGGTGATCAGCCCGCCCAGATTGGTCACGAAGCCCTGTGCCCCGGCCAGCCGCACGTGGTTCTCGATCACGTCGGTCACCGCGGCGCTCCGGTCCCCGTCGCGGTGCCGCAGGAACCGCTCGGCCACCGTGGGGGCTCCCGGCAGCGGTCCGAGCCCGGTCACGGCCCGGTGCAGCGCCTCCCGGACGAAGCCGGACGTCACCTCCGGCGCCAGCCGGTGCACGTGCGGCGCGACCGCCTTGCCCAACGATCCGCCCAACGACCCCGCGATGCCCATGCGCTCACCCTACGTCCCCCGGTCGAGCCCCCCCGCGGCCGTATGACGCCCCGCGAAGGCCGCTGTCGCGCGGCGTGCGAACGGTGGGACGCGACGTTTTCCCGCATGGGCGCTCTCTTGTTCAATGGCGGTGTGCCGATCGAACCGCCGCCCTCGCCGTGGGTGTTCCCCGATGTGGCGCCGGACTTCGCCGACGACCTGGTCGGGATGGGCGCGGACCTGGAGCCGGGGACCCTGCTCAGCGCCTACCGCCAGGGGCTGTTCCCGATGCCCGCCGGCGAGCCGGACGCGCCGATGCTGTGGTGGTCGCCGCGGCGGCGCGGCATCCTCCCGGTGGACGGCCTGAAGGTCAGCCGCTCGCTGCGCCAGTCCGTTCGCCGGATGGAGATCCGGGTGGACACCGCGTTCCCCGAGGTGCTCGCCGCCTGCGCGGACCCGGCCCGCGACGCCGGCTGGATCGACGAGGACGTCGCCGCGGCGTACACCCGGCTGCACGAGCTGGGCTGGGCGCACTCGGTGGAGGCCTGGCAGGTCGACCGGCTGGTCGGCGGGCTGTACGGCGTGGCGATCGGCGGGCTGTTCGCCGGGGAGTCGATGTTCCACCGGGCCCGGGACGCGTCCAAGGTCGCCCTGGTCGGGCTCGTCGACCTGCTTCAGGACGAGCACGCCGACCAGCGGCTGGTCGACGTGCAGTGGACCACCGACCACCTCGCCTCGCTGGGCGTGGTGACCGTCCCCCGCGCGGAGTACCGCCGCCGGCTGGCCGACGCGGTGGACCTGCCGCTGCCCAAGCCCTGGGCCTGAGCACGTCGGCCCGGGCCGAGCCCCGCCACGGCCACGCCGCCCGAAGCGGGCGAAAGCGGGCCGCCGGATCCGGGCTAGACCACCTGGGGCGGCTGGCTGGTCTCGCTGACCATCGGCCGGCCCGAGGCCGCCCAGTCCATCATCCCGCCGTCGAGGTTCACCGCGTCCAGGCCCTTGGTCGCCAGGTACGCCACGGCCTGGGAGGAACGGCCGCCCATCTTGCAGACCACCAGGGTCTGCCGCTCGGGCAGCTCGCCGACCCGGGCCGGGAGCTCACCCAGCGGGATGTGCTGGGCATCCTCGATGTGGCCGTGTGCCCACTCCACCGGCTCCCGCACGTCGAGGACGTGCAGGTTCTCCGGCAGCGGGTCGGGGACGCCGGCCACGCCGACCGTCGGGATCTCGCCGTAGGTCATGGCCCCCAACCTACGGGGTCCGGGCTACTTGAGCAGCCGGGACATCCGCCGGTCGGCCAGCAGCTTGCCGCCGGTCTGGCAGGTGGGGCAGTACTGCAACGAGGAGTCGGCGAACGACACCTCCCGGATCGTGTCCCCGCACACCGGGCAGGGCTGGCCGGTCCGGCCGTGCACGACCAGGTGGCCCTTCTTCTCCGCCTTCAGGTCGGCGGCCGCCAGCCCACGCGAGCGGTCCACCGCGTCGGAGAGCACGGTCCGGATCGCGTCGTAGAGCACCTGCAGCTCGGCCTCGTCGACCGACGAGGCGGCCTTGAACGGGGACATCCCGGCGGCGTGCAGCAGCTCGTCGGAGTAGGCGTTGCCGATGCCGGCGACCACCGACTGGTCGCGCAGCACCCCCTTGAGCTGGGCGCGGCCGGCGTCGGCGAGGATCCGGCGCAGCAGGTCGATGCTGAACTCGTCCGCCAGGGGGTCCGGGCCGAGCCGGGCGATGCCCGGCACGTCCGCGGGGTCGTGTACGACGTACAGAGCCAACCGCTTCTGGGTGCCGGCCTCCGTGATGTCGAGCCCGGTGTCGTCATCGAGCACCACCCGGGCGGCGATCGGCGACTTGTTGCTGGGCCGCGGGGGCGTCTTCGGCACCTCGTCGCGCCACCGGATCCAGCCGGCCCGGGACAGGTGCACGGCCAGGTGGGCGGCGGAGGTGGTCAGGTCCAGGAACTTGCCGTGCCGGGTGACGTCCTCCACGAACGCGCCGTTCAACGCGGTCAGCGGCGGGTCGAAGGTCTTCAGGGCGCTGAACGCGGCGATGTCCACCCGGGCGATGGCGCGCCCGCAGAGCCGCCCTCGCAGGTCGAGCGCGAGGGCCTCCACCTCGGGAAGCTCCGGCATCCGACCATTGTAGGGAGCCGGCCGCGTGGGCCGATCCTGCTGACATCCCGGTCCCGGCGGGCCAGAATGTGGCCATGCAACTAGCCGGACGCCGCGCCGCGCCGGTGCCGCGCGAGGGCGAGATCTTCCTCGACGCCCGGGGGGCCGGCCGCTCCCTGCGGATCAGCCGCCACGCCGAGGCCGGGGTCGTGGTGCTGTCCCTGTGGCGGTCCACTGTCTGCGTGGGCACGTTCCGGCTGCCGGTCGAGGAGGTGCCGGACCTGGTGGCGGTGCTCCGCGACGGGCTGCACGCGTCGTACGACGCCGCGCACGACCACGCCGGTGCTCACGCCGCCGACCCGCTACACCTCGCTAGCGAAATCTAGGATTGACACTAGATTCGCCAAGAGATCCCTGGCCTGGCGTCGCGCGCCAGGCCGAGACCGGGTAGCCAGTCTGCGACTCGCGAGCGAAATCTAGGCTCCGTGCTAGACGAACCGATACGGTCCGATCATGGACCCGGTCCGCAACCCCTACGCGCCCGGTGCCGGGCAGCGGCCTCCCGAGCTCGCCGGCCGGGACCGCGAGCTGAGCCAGTTCGACGTGACCCTGGAGCGGGTCGCCGCCGGCCGGCCGGAGCGGTCGATGGTGCTGTCCGGGCTGCGCGGGGTCGGCAAGACCGTTCTGCTCAACGCGCTGCGCAGCCAGGCCGTCAAGCGCGCCTGGGGGACCGGGAAGCTGGAGGCCCGGCCGGACCGGTCGCTGCGCCTGCCGCTGGTGCAGGCCACCCATGCCGCGGTCCGCGAGCTCGCGCACCGGCACCGCGACCCCGACCGGGTGGACGCGGTGGCCGGGGTGCTGAAGTCGTTCGCGCTGGGCAGCCGGGCCGAGGACCGCAAGGGGGTCCGCTGGCAGCCCGGCGCGCTGCTCGGCGCCGACGTGCCGGCCACCCGCGGCCGCGCCGACTCCGGTGACCTGGAGCTGGACCTCACCGAGCTGTTCAGCGACGTCGCGGAGCTGGCCGGCGACCTCGGGGTCGGGATCGCGCTGTTCGTCGACGAGATGCAGGACGTGCCGGTCCCGGAGCTGGCGGCGCTGTGCGGCGCCTGCCACGAGATCAGCCAGCAGGGTGCGCCGCTGGTCGTGGTCGGCGCGGGGCTGCCGCACCTGCCGGTCGCGCTGGCCGCCGCCAAGTCCTACGCCGAGCGGCTGTTCCGGTACGTCGTGGTGGACCGGCTGCCCCGGGACATGGCCGACCGGGCGCTGCTGGTGCCGGCGAGCACCGAGGACGTCGACTACGAGCCGGACGCGCTCGACGTGCTCTACCGGCTCACCGACGGCTACCCGTACTTCGTTCAGGCCTACGGCAAGGTGACCTGGGACGTGGCGGTCGGCAGCCCGGTCCGTGCCGCGGACGTCCACGAGGCCTCCCCGGAGGCCGAGGGAGAGCTGGCCATCGGCTTCTTCGGCGCCCGCTACGACCGCGCCACCCCGGCCGAGCGGGACTACATGCGCACCATGGCCGACCTCGGCGCCGACAACGACGACGGCTCGGTCACGACCGCGGAGGTCGCCAAGAGCCTCGGGCGCCGCCCGCAGAGCCTGTCGCCGGCCCGGGACGGTCTGATCAAGAAGGGCCTGGTCTACTCCTCCGAGCGCGGCACCGTCGCGTTCACCGTGCCGCACTTCGGCAAGTTCCTGCGCGCCCAGCACCCCTGACCGGCGGGGCGGGTCGGTGAACGACGGGCGAACGATCCGCGAACCCTGCCTGCGCCGCCTTCCGTCTCACCGAGGTAGTGCCACGATGAAGGCATGCAGCCCACCGTCCCGGGCCGTCCCCAGGTGGTCGCGCACCGCGGTGCCAGCGACCACCAACCCGAGCACACCCTCGCGGCCTACGTCGCCGCACTCGACGAGGGCGCCGAGGGCCTCGAGTGCGACGTGCGTCTGACGGCTGACGGCCACCTGGTGTGCGTGCACGACCGGCGGGTGGACCGTACGGCGAACGGGCACGGCCTGGTGTCGACCATGGATCTCGCGCAGCTCGACGAGCTCGACTTCGCCTCCTGGAAGACGCCGTGGGCCGACCTGGACGACGAGGCGCCGGAACCTGCCGAGGACGCCCGCCGGGTGCTGTCCATGCGCCGGCTGCTGGAGATGGTCGCCGACTACCACCGCCCCGTGGACCTGGCCATCGAGACCAAGCACCCCACCCGCTACGGCGGCCTGGTCGAGCGCCGGCTGGTGGAGCTGCTCACCACGTTCGGGTGGCAGGGGAAGGACTCGCCGGCGCGGGTGATGAGCTTCTCCTGGAAGGCGCTGAACCGGGTCCGCAAGCTCGCCCCCGGCCTGGAGCTGGTGCTGCTCGTCGACCGCCCACACTCCTGGAAGCTGTCGCAGAACCTGGTCGCCGAGGACTGGATCGCCGGGCCCGGGATCGGCCTGCTGCGCGACAACCCCCGCGTCGCGGAGCGGCTGCGCCGCAGCGGCCGGCGCATCCATGTCTGGACCGTCAACGAACAGGCGGACCTCGACCTGTGCGTGCGGCTGGGCGTGGAGGCGGTGATCACCGACCGGCCGGCTCCGACGCTCGCCCACTTGCGGGCGATCTCGGCCACGGACACGTTTGCGCCCCGACAGCTTCGGGAATGATGGCCCGGTCCGGCACCGAGCAGGAAGGAAAGTGGGGGCCGCGTGTCACCTGGCTCCATCCGCACCGACAGTGCACCCGTCGACCTGCGAGTACCTTTCGCGGCCTCCTCGGTGGCGCTGGCGCGACAGCGGCTGCGCCGGTGGATGCAGCAGCACGACGCCGCCCCGGACCGCGTGGACGAGGCCCGCGTGGTGCTCTCGGAGCTGGTCGGCAACGCCGTGCGGCACGCCACGCCCCTGCCCGACGGCACTCTGCTGGTGGCTTGGCGCCTCGACGCCGGCCGGCTGCGCCTGTCGGTGACCGACGGCGGCGGCCAGAGCCGGCCGCACAAGGTCAAGGCGCCCCCGTCCTCGGTGTCCGGCCGGGGCATGCTCATCGTGGAGAACCTCGCCCAGTCCTGGTGGGTGGACACCAGTCCGCGGCGCACCACCGTGCACGCCCTGCTGCCGCTGCGGTGAGCGCAGCCCCGGTAGCCTTCCCGGCATGGGTAAGCGGTCACGGGTCAAGGCCGGCGCGGCGTCCGCAGCGCCCGGCGAGGTGGGACCCCGTCAGCCATGTCCGTGCGGATCCGGACGCAGGTACAAGAACTGCCACGGTTCGGCCTCCGGCGCACCGGTCTACGTCGGCCGGCCGTTCGAGGGACTGCCGTCGGAGTGCGACGTCGTGGCGATGCGCGAGCTGGTGCCGTCGGCCACCGCGTCGCTGACGCTGAGGGACCACCCCGAGCGTGCGGTGCAGCTGTGCTCGCTGCTGCCGATGGCCGCGCCGGCGCTGGTCCGCCAGGACGGCGCGATCTGGCTCGGCCTGCAGGTGCAGCACGGTTTCGGTGACCCCAGCCGGGACCTGGCCGCAGTCCTCCAGCAGGCGTTGGACGCCGAGCCCGGCTCCGTGATCGGTCTCACCGAGTCGCCGGGGCTGGGACCGCGGCTGCAGGACCTGGTCGTCGACGGCCCGCTCGAGGTGACCGTGCACGACGGGTTCGACTTCTGGGTGGCCGACGTGGACGACCCGGACGGCACGTTGCACGCCTCCTTGGAGCAGGCGAACGCCGCGGCGCGCCCCACCGCCCGGCTGGTCTCGGTGGACGCGGCGTACTGGACCGACGTCGGCAGCAAGGAGCACCTGCGCTGGGTGCTGCCGTACGACGAGGAAGGGGTGGTCACCGCGCTGGCCAGGCTGCACGTCAAGGGCTTGGACCGGCTGACCGAGGACTCCCGGCTGGTGGGCGCGTTCCGCACCCAGGGCCTGCTGGTCCCCGTCTGGGACCTCCCGGTCGGGACGGGGGTGGAGCCGCTGGAGGACCCGGCCGCGCGGTTCGCCGAGGACCTGTCGGCCGCGCTGGCCGACGACTCGCCGCTGACCACCGAGGAGCGCTCGGCTCGCTCCGGGCTGGTGAACCGGCAGCTCACCATCCGTTGAGCCCCCGCTGCCCGCGATGAGCCCCTCGGTGACCCCTCGGTGACCCCCGGAGAGGCATGACCGTGGCCACCCGGCCGCTGACCCTCGAGGACGCGCCACGGGTCGCGGAGCTGCTCAGCGCCAACCGAGAGTTCCTTGCGCCGTGGGAGCCGGTTCGCGCCGAGGACTACTACACCGTCGAGGGGCAGCGCGCGGTGACACGTGCCCTGCTCGAGCAGCATGCGCAAGGCCGGGCCCTACCGCACGTGATCGTGGACCCCGCTGGTGCGGTGGTGGGCCGGATCACCCTCAACGACATCGTGCGGGGACCGTTCCTGAACGCCCATCTGGGCTATTGGCTGGACCAGGAGCACACCGGTCGCGGGCTGGCCACCGGAGCGGTCCGGGCGATCAGCCGCCTGGCCTTCGAGGAGCTCGGCCTGCACCGGATCCAGGCGGGCACGCTGGTCGACAACCTCGCCTCCCAGCGCGTGCTGGAACGCACCGGGTTCGTCCGGTTCGGGCTGGCGCCGGAGTACCTCAACATCGCCGGCCGATGGCAGGACCACGTGCTCTTCCAGCTGGTCGATCCCGCCGCGAGAGAGGCCTCGCACACAATATGACTAGACCAGAAGGGCTATTTGGCAGTGACGTAGGCCATATTGCGGGCGGCAGGTTGAATCGCGTCGCTTGGCGCCCCTACATTGGTGCTTGCCCGGTCGTTGTTGTATCCCCCGTCAGCAACGGCCGGGTCTTCCATGTCCGTCGGGTTTGCTCCGACGGACATTCCTCTCGAGCCGACCGAACCGACGCGGTCGAAGGCCGGTTCCGCGGGAGGAGCCGAAGCTGATCGGCTCGCGCGTCGAACGAAGGCAAGGCCAAGGCCGGCCACGACAGGGCGCCATCCTCAGCGGAGGAAGGCGAACAGCCGCTGCGTGGCCCGGAAAGGCACGTGCCCCCACGGGTGCACAGCCCCGGCGCCGCGGCGATGGTGCGCCGTACGTCCTCGTCGGCGACGTTGCCGAAGATCCCGCACAGCAGCACCAGGTCCGCCGGGGTGGCGTCAAGGACGGCCGAGGTCGTGCCCGCGTCCCGGCACCGGACGTCGACGCGGGTGAGCCCGGACCGGGCGGGGTGCGGTCACGTCGAGGGGGCGGCGACGTGGCCCTCGATGATGCGCAGCCGCCGCGACAGCGCGGAGCCGGGCTCCGCGTGGTGCTGGTGCCAGGCAGCCCAGTCGGTCTCGGCCATGCCGTCACTCCAGCACGCGTCGCCGACCTGTGAGAGCGTGACCGGCATGCCCCAGGTGACCATCCGCCCCGCGGTCGAGTCCGACCTGCCCGTGCTGGTGCGCGTGGAGGTGGAGGCCGGACAGCTGTTCCGCACGGTCGGACGCTCGGCGGTCGCCGACCACCCGACCACCGAGGACGACCTCCGGCCCGGTCTCGCCGACCGGCGCACCTGGGTGGCCGAGCACGACGGGGAGGTCACCGGCTACATCGCGGCAGAGGTGCTCGACGGCAACACCCATGTCGAGCAGGTCTCGGTGGCGCCGGACCATGCCCGGCAGGGCATCGGCGCGCTGCTGCTGGAGTTCGTGGAGGCGTGGGGCGCGGCCGCCGGTCGGCCGGCGACCACCCTGACCACGTTCAAGGACGTGCCCTGGAACGCGCCCTACTACCGCCGGCTCGGCTACCGGGAGATGACCCCGGACGAGATCGGTCCCGAGCTGGCGGCGACCATGGCCCACGAGGCGAGCCTGCCCGGCATGGACGAGCGCTGCGCGATGCTCAAGCCCGTGCCGGGCCGGCCGGCTGCATCGGCTCGCGGCTGATCGGGCACGACATGCACCGCGGCCCGCCGCGGCCCGACCCGAGCTCGGAGCCGGAGATCGCGATCACCTCGATGCCGGCCTCCTGCAGCCGGGTGTTGGTCTCCACGTTGCGCTCGTAGGCGACCGCCACCCGCGGCGCGATCGCCAGGGTGTTGTTGCCGTCGTCCCACTGCTCCCGCTCGGCGGTGACCGGGTCCAGACCGGTGTCGATCTGGTGCAGGGTATCGATGCTCATCGCCTTCGCGGCCGCGACCAGGAACGGCTCGGCCTCGGCCACGTGCAGCACCAGGTCCGCGTCGGCGTCGCCGTTGCGGTCCTTGCAGGTCACCGCGTAGGCGCGCAGCCGGTCGGCGACGTTGGGGTACATCACGATCTTGTCGGTGTCGACCATCGTGCACACCGTGTCCAGGTGCATGGTGGCGCGCTCCTGGGTGATCGGCACCGCCAGCACGGTATGTGCCAGCCCGGCGCCGAAGACCTGCCGGGCCAGTCGCTCGGCCCCGGCGGGCGTCGTGCGCTCCCCGACGCCGACCGCGATCACTCCGGGCGCCAGCAGCAGGACGTCGCCGCCCTCCACGTGCTCGTGCTGCCAACCGTGGATCTTCGGGGCGCCGACGAACCGGGGGTGCTGGGTGTAGATCAGCTCGGTGAGCTGGGTCTCCCGCTCCCGGGCCGGCATGGCCAGTGACGTCACCGCAACCCGGTCCCGGATCCAGACGCTGGAGTCCCGGGTGAACAGCAGGTTCGGCAGCGGGTCGATGAGGAAGTCGTCGGAGGCGAGCAGGCTGGTGACCAGCCCCTGCCCGCCGCGCACCTCGTCGTTGCGAACCCCGGCGGTGAGGAACCGCGCCAGCTCCTGCGGGGACTGCTCGCGCAGCGCGGGGGTCAGGTAGCCGCGCAGGGTGTCGCCGAGGTGCAGGCTGGCCATCGCGCCGGCGATGGCGATCTCGCGCGCCTCCTCGCGCTCGAGCGTCTGCGTGAGCAGCTCCATCAGGTACAGCACCTCGACGTCGCGGTCCCGCAGCGCCTGCGCGAACGCATCGTGCTCCTCCTGGGCGCGGCTCACCCACGGGATCCCGTCGAACAGCAGCTTGTCGTTGTTGCGAGGGGTGAGGCGCTGCAGCTCCGGTCCGGGGCGGTGCAGCAACACCGTGCGGAGGCGACCGACCTCGCTGTTGACCCCCGTGTTGACCCCCGTGTTGACCCCGGTGTCGACCCCGGTGGTTGCCGGCTGCTCGGGCCGGCGCTCCGTTGCGCCAGAGTTGGTCATGGGCGAAGGGTATCGACTCGGTCGCTCACGCGAGCAACTCGTACAACGTGACCCCGGCGAGCACCAGGCAGACCGCGGAGCCGATGTAGTGCAGCACGGTCAGCCGCAGGTAGCGCAGCAGCACCCGGCCGGCCACCACGGCCAGCCCGGACACGGTGAGCAGCGCCCCCCAGGCGCCCACGAAGACCTCGACGTGCTCGTGGTAGCGGGCCACCAGGCTGATGGTGAGCAGCTGGGACAAGTCCCCCCACTCCGCCGCGAACAGCACCAGGAAGGAGGCGGCGACCGCCTTCAGCCCGGTCCGCGAGTCGGTGGCCCGGGCGGCGTACTCCTGCTCGGCCTCCTGCTCCTCGGCCTCCGCGCCCGGGGCGGTGCGGAACAGCAGCACGGCCCCGGCCAGGAAGATGGCCGCCGCGACGCTGCCGATCACCACGTCGGGAAGCAGGCTGACCAGTGCGCCGGCGGTGACCGCGACGAACGTCTGCACCCCGAAAGCCAGGCCGACCCCGACCCAGACCGCCAGCGGGCGGTACCGGGTGGACAGCACCAGCGCGGCGATGAACGTCTTGTCGGGAAGCTCGACGAGGAAGATCGTCGCGAAGGTGATGCCGATGACAGCGAGGTCCATGGAGTCCTTTTCGGCGAGTCGGTCAGGTCGGCCCGAAGACGGCGCCGGCCGTGATGGCCTCGGCAAGCACCTGCTTCACCGGCCGACCGGTCGCGGCTGCGGCCGCCACCAGGTCGTCGTACTCCGGCTGCACGTTGACGACCTCCCCCCGGTAGGTGGCGATCTTCACGTGGATCGTCCGACCGTGCACCCGCACGGTCTCCATCCGGCGGTCCAGGGCGCTCTTGCCGACCGGGATCTCGCGCACCCCGATGGTCGAGGTCTGCCGGAAGATCTCGGCGCGCACCGGCTCGGCCCGGTCGCCGGCGACCAGTGCGGTCAGGGTGTGCGCGGGTCGGCCCTTCTTCATCAGGATCGGGGTCAGCCAGGCGTCGGACGCACCGGCGGCCAGCAGCGCTGCGAGCACGTCCGGCCACAGCCGCGGGTCCAGGTCGTCGATGTTGGTCTCGATCAGCAGCGGCGCGCCGACGGGACCCACCGGGACCGGTGCGCCCACCAGCAGTCGCAGCACGTTGGCGTGCGTGTCGGGATCCCGGCCCCCAGCGCCCACCCCGATGCGGTCGACGCTCATCGGTGGCTGCGGCCCGAAGCCGGTGGCGAGCGTGGTCAGCAACGCCGCGCCGGTGGGGGTGCACGACTCGGCCGCGCCCGGTCCGGCGTACGACGGGACGCCGCGCAGCAGCTCGGCGACGGCCGGCGGGGGCACGGGCAACCGGCCGTGGGCGCCCTGCACCGACCCGCTGCCCACCGCGACGGGGGAGACGACGAGCTCGGCCAGGCCGAGGTGCTCGATCCCGGCGCACACGCCCACCACGTCGGCGATCGCGTCCAGCGCCCCCACCTCGTGGAAGTGCACGTCCTCGGGGCGGCTGCCGTGCACCCGGGCCTCGGCGTGGGCCAGCCGCTCGAAGCAGGCGTGCGCGCGGTCCCGGACCGGACCGGGCAGGTCGGCGGCGGCCAGCAGCCGCGCCACGTCCGGCAAGGTCCGGCGGGTGGTGCTGTCCGCGACCTCGACGTGGCAGCGGGTGGCGGCGAACCCGGCGCGGTGCACCGGCTCCGGGCGCAGCGTCACGTGCTCCGGCGCCACGGCCGCCACTGCTGCGGTGACCACCTCCAGCGGCGCCCCGACGCCGAGCAGCGCGCCGAGCAGCATGTCCCCGGACGCGCCCGCGGACGCGTCCACCCAGCCGACGGCCGTCATGGGCGCGGCCGGGCGTTGCGGGCCACCCGGGCGGCGAACACCCCGGCCCCGAAGCCGTTGTCGATGTTCACCACGGTGACGCCCGGCGCGCACGAGTTGAGCATGGCGAGCAGGGCCGCCACGCCGCCCAGCGACGCGCCGTACCCGACACTGGTCGGCACCGCCACCAGCGGCACCCCGGTGAGCCCGCCGACCACGCTGGGCAGCGCACCCTCCATCCCGGCCACCACCACCAGGCAGTCGGCCCTCTCCAGCTCGTCGCGCACCGACAGGATCCGGTGCAGCCCGGAGACGCCCACGTCGTTGATCCGCGTCGCACCGGCGCCGAACACTCGAGTGGTCAGCGCGGCCTCGGCGGCCACCGGCGCGTCGGAGGTGCCGGCGGACACCACCGCCACGGTGCCCTGCGGGGTCGGCAGCGGACCGAGCGTCGCCGCGCGGGCCGGCTCGTCGAGCACCGCGTCCGGGTACGCGTCGGCGACGGCGGCCATCGTCTCCCGGCTGAGCCGGGTGGCCAGCACCGCGCGCTCCGGGTGCGCCTCGTGGAGGGTACGCAGGATCTCCACCACCTGCACCGGGGTCTTGCCGGCGCCGTACACCACCTCGGCGTCGCCGGTGCGCTCGGCTCGGTCGGTGTCCACGCGCGCGAAACCGAGGTCGGCGGCGGGCTGGTGGGCGGGCTTGCCGGTCATGGGCCGAATCTAACCTCTGACTAGGCTGTGCCCGTGCCCGGAGTCCCCCCTGCCCGCTATGCCTACCTCGGCCCCGAGGGCACCTTCACCGAGCAGGCGCTGCGGTCGCTGCCGGCGGCCGCCAAGGCGCAGCTGCAGCCGTGCACCACGGTGACGCTGGCGCTCGACACGGTGCGCTCGGGGGACGCGGACGGCGCGGTGGTGCCGATCGAGAACTCCGTGGAGGGCTCGGTGCCGGTGACGCTCGACGAGCTGGCCACCGGCGACCCGCTGATGATCACCCGGGAGATGACCGTCCCGATCGCGTTCGCGCTGGCCGCCCGGCCGGGCACCGGGCGCGAGGACATCCGCCGGGTGGCCACCCATCCGCACGCCGCCGCGCAGACCCGGCGCTGGCTGGCGCTGCACCTGCCGCACGTGCAGGTGGTGCACGTCGGCTCGACGGCGGCCGGCGCCGCCGCGCTCGCCGACCCGGAGCCGCCCTGGGAGGCGGCGATCTGCGCGCCGCTGGCGGCCGAGCGGTATCGGCTGGCGGTGCTCGCCGACGGCATCGGTGACAACCCGGACGCGGTGACCCGGTTCGTGCTGGTGTCCCGGCCGGCCCCACCGGCCCCGCCGACCGGGGCGGACAAGACCTCGCTGGTGGCGTTCATCCGCGACGACCACCCGGGTGCGCTGCTCGAGCTGCTCGAGGAGTTCCAGCTGCGGGGGGTGAACCTGAGCAGGATCGAGTCCCGGCCCACCGGGGTCGGGCTGGGTCGGTACTGCTTCTCGATCGACTGCGAGGGGCATCTGCAGGATGCCCGGGTCGGGGAGGCGCTGATGGGGCTGCGCCGCAACTGCGCGGAGGTCCGGTTCCTCGGCTCCTACCCGCGGGTCGACGGGGTGCGGCCCGAGGTGGCCCCCGGTGACACCGAGCGGGACTTCCGGGACGCCGAGGTCTGGCTCGCGCGCCTGCGCGGCACGGGTTGATCGCCGGATTAGGCTCGGCGCCCGTGAGTGACTCCCTGCCTGCGGCGCTCGTCGTCGCGCTCCTCGTGGTCCTGGCGCTGGTGGCCGTGGTGGCGCTGGTGCTGGCCGTGGCGGCCCTGCGGCGCAGCCGCAGCCCCCGCCGTCTCCGGGTGGATCCCGGCTCGGTGCCGGCCGACGTCGCCGGGCTGCGGGCGGAGGTGCAGGCGCTGCGCGCGGAGGTCTCCGAGGCGCTGCGGCATCTCGCAGTGGTGCGGTACGACGCGTTCGGCGACATGGGTGGCCACCTGTCCTGGTCGATGGCGCTGCTCGACGACGGCGGTGACGGGATCGTGCTCACCTCCATCCACGGCCGCAGCGAGGCACGCACCTACGCCAAGAACGTCGCGGGGTGGACCTGCGACCAGGCGCTGTCCCCGGAGGAGGACGAGGCGATCAAGTTCGCCCAGTCCGCCTGATCCCCACCGACCGAGGGTCTCAGGCGCGGGCGCAGGGACCTCCGGCGGTGACGTCCAGGGTTCCGCCGGCGACGTCCAGGCTGACCGTTGCCAGCGTCGCCTGCCACAGCACCGGGTCCAGCGACTCGTCCGGGTGCGCGCAGACCCCGCCCTCGTCACGGTGGTCGCGCATGGCCGCGATGACCTCCGCCGCGGACCGCGGCCGCGTCGTACCGCACGCGCTCAGCAGGGTGTCGCGGCGGATCCGGCTGCCGGGGCCACGCCGGTCGGCGAGGCACCCGGGAGCGCCGTCCGCGGTGACGAAGTGGTTGGTGCGCACCAGCAGCCCGTCGTCGGGCTCGAGCACCCCGACGCCCCCCGGGAACAGCTCCCCCGCCACCGCGCGTCGGCCGGCGGGCTCCACCAGGGTCAGCGACGTGGAGGCCGAGGTGTCCGCGGCCTTGGCGATCACCAGCGCCTCGTCGAGGCCGCGGGCCTGGTCGAGGATCTGCCGGCTGACCAGGTGCACCGGGTGCCCGACCCGGTCCGGGCCGTCGGGGTCACTCTCGGGGTCACTCTCGGCGGCGCTGCTGGGGGAGCCGTCGGCCGCGTGGTGGAGGATGTTCAGCAGCACCCCGATGCCGGCCCCGTCGGAGCTGCGGCCGACGCCGATCTTGCCCAGCATCCCGAACTCGGTGACGGTCTCGACCACCCGGCCGTCGGGGTGCGGGATGCGCCAGTGCAGCCAGTTGCCGCTCATCGGCGCGTACCAGTCCCAGGTCTGCACCGCGATCGGTGGCCCGTCCGGCGGCAGCACGACCACCGTGGAGCACTCGGTGCCGGTGTGTGGCCCGACCTCGGGGTCGGCGATCGCGAGCAGCTCGGTGCGGGCGTTGACCGCGGCCACCTCCCGGACGGGGATCCGGGCGCCCTCGGCGATGCCCTCGATCTCGGGGGCCGCCCAGGCGGCGTCCGTGCCGATCCGCTCCCAGGCGCGCTCCGCCCACGAGTCGAGGTCGAACGGACGGGTGGCCCGGGCGGCGAACAGCTGCCGGTAGGCCGCGACCGTGCGGCGGACGTCCTCCCGGTGCCGCTCGCCGAGCTCGACGCCGCGCTCGTGGGGCGTGAGGACCGAGGAGGTGAAGGTGCGCGCCGGCTGCATGCCGCCACCGTAACGCCGGTCAGCGGGGGACGCGGACCAGCAGCTTGCCGTGCACGCAGCGGGCATGCAGCTCCCGGCCGGGCTCGATCGGGTCGCCGTCGAGCTGGCGGGGGGCGTCGTGGGAGGCGCGGATGCTGATGCTGCGGCCGGTCATCCGGTTCAGTGCTGCATCGGTGCGCCGGTTGCGGGACAGCACCCGCAGGGCCACCGGCAGCCAGGACAGGAACCGGCGCGGAGACAGCAGCACCACGTCGAGCACCCCGTCGTCGATCGCGGCGTCCGGCAGCAGCGGGATGCCGGCCTGCAGGTAGCCGACGTTGCCGACCACCACGGTGCGGGCCCGGTGCCGCTCGTACTCGCCGCCGTCGACGCTCACCTCGACCCGGATGGCGGGGAACATCAGGTGGCGTGTGGCAGACATCACATACGCCAGCCAGCCGATCCGCGCCTTGGTCTGCTCGTTGGTCAGCGACATGATCAGCGCGTCGAAGCCCATTCCGGCCATCACCATGAAGTGCTCGTCGTCACAGATCCCGTCGCCGGAGACCTCCACCAGGTCGATGGCCCGGTCCTGGCCGTCGAGGGCCACGTCGACGGCGGCCGACCACTGCAGCGGCACGCCGAGGTTGCGGGCGAGCAGGTTGCCGGTGCCGGCGGGCACGATCCCGACCGGGATGCCGGTGCCGGCGAGCTCGGCGCACACCGTGCGCACGGTGCCGTCCCCGCCGCAGACGAGCACCAGCTCCGCGCCGTCGACGGCGGCCTGCTCGGCCATCGACCGGCCGGGGTCCTCCACCGTCGTGGTGTGCCAGGTCGGAACACCCCAGCCCGAGCGCTGCGCCTCTCGCTCGACGAGCGCCCGGAAGGCGTCCGCGTCGTCGACCTTGATGGGGTTGAGCACCACGGCCAGCCTGCGGGTGCCGGGCGCCGATCCGCCGGCCGGAGCGGGCGTCGATGTGGCCCGTCGGACGCGGGGGAACGGTGAGTACACCAGCAGGCCGAGCAGCACCCAGAACAGCCCCAGCGCGTAGCCGGCGATGACGTCGGAGACGTTGTGCACCCCGAGGAAGATCCGGTCCGCACCGATCAGCAGGACCAGCAGCCCCCACACCGCGTAGAGCACCCGGCGGACGTCGCGTCGACGTACCAGCATCACGGTGAGCACGGTGGCCACGCCCATCCCGGCGGCGATGTAGGTGGCGTGCCCGGACGGGAAGGAGAAGGTGTGCAACGTCTCCACCGGGTGCTGCCACTTCGGTCGGGCCCTCGCCATCAGCAGCTTGACCAGCTCGTCGCAGCCCGCGGCCACCACCCACACCGCGACGGTCCACACCGCCGCGCGGAGGTGCCGCCGCCAGGCCAGCAGCCCGGCCGCCACCGCGATGTAGATCACCCACGGCAACGTGGTGAACAGCATCGCAAGAGTCGACCAGAAGCGCTGGCCAGCCGGGTGGTCGTAGGTCCAGCTCTCCGGCCAGGTGCCCAGGCTCCGGTCCCACTGGCTCAGCGGACGCAGGTCGAGCCTCACCAGCAGCGCCAGGGCGACCACCACGAGGGCACAGGCGACGGCGCCGAGCAGCAGCCGTTGACGGACACGGGGACTGGTCGGCACGGGGCTCCAGGGGTGTGGGTGGACGGGGCGGGGCTATCAAAGTATGCCCATCTGGCCGGGCCGATATCGTGGTCGGGTGATCGATCCTCGACTGCTCCGTGAGCACCCCGACCGGGTCCGGGAGGGCCAGACCAAGCGTGGCCTGCCGACCGACGTCGTCGACCGCGCCCTCGTCGCCGACGAGGAGCGCCGGTCCGCGATCGTCGAGTTCGAGCGGCTGCGGTCGGAGCAGAAGCAGATCGGCAAGCAGATCGCCGCCGAGAAGGGGGCGGGCAAGCAGGCCCTCCTCGACAGGGCGCGGTCGCTGGCGAGCGAGGTGAAGAAGGCCGAGGCCACCCAGGCCACGGCCGAGGAGGCCTACCGGGAGGCGCTGAAGGCGATCCCGAACGTCGCGGCCGAGGAGGCCCCTGCCGGCGGTGAGGACGACTTCGTGGTCCTGGAGGAGGTCGGCACCCCCCGCCAGTTCGACTTCGAGCCCCGCGACCACGTTGAGCTCGGCCGGCTGCTCGGCGCCATCGACGTGGACCGCGGCGCCAAGGTCTCCGGCGCGCGCTTCTACTACCTCACCGGGGCGGGTGCGGACCTCGAGCTGGCGCTGGTGAACCTGGCCATGGACCAGGCCCGGTCGGCCGGCTTCACCCCGGTGATCCCGCCGGCGCTGGTCAAGCCGCGAGCGATGGACGGCACCGGGTTCCTCGGCCAGGCCGAGGACGACGTGTACCGCATCGAGGGCGACGACATGTACCTCGTCGGCACGTCCGAGGTGGCGATGGCGGCGTACCACTCCGACGAGGTGCTCGACGCCGAGACCCTGCCGCGGCGCTACGCCGCGTTCAGCCCCTGCTACCGCAAGGAGGCGGGCTCCTACGGCAAGGACACCCGGGGCATCATCCGGGTGCACTGGTTCGACAAGGTGGAGATGTTCTCCTACACCACCCCCGAGGAGTCGTACGACGAGCACCGGCGGCTGCTCGCCTGGGAGAAGGAGTTCCTCGACAAGCTGGAGCTCGCCTACCGGGTGATCGACGTGGCCGCCGGAGATCTCGGCCTGTCCGCGCAGCGGAAGTTCGACTGCGAGGCCTGGATCCCCACCCAGGGCAAGTACCGCGAGCTGACCTCGACCTCGAACTGCACCGACTTCCAGACCCGCCGGCTCGACGTGCGGGGCCGGTTCGCCGACGGGCTGCGCCACCTCGCCACCTTGAACGGCACGCTGTGCGCGATGCCGCGCACCATCGTGGCGATCCTGGAGACCCACCAGCAGGCCGACGGGTCCGTGGTCGTGCCGAGGGCGCTGCGTCCCTACCTGCAGGGCCGCGAGGTGCTGGAGCCGCTCGGTGGCTGAGCCCGGAGACGCCTGGGGGGAGGGCTGGCGACCCAAGCTCGTGGCGCTCGACATCGACGGCACCCTGTTCGTTCCCGACCTGGAGAACGGCTTCAGCACCAACGAGGTCACCCCGGCGGTGCGGTCGGCGGTCGAGCGGGTCGTGGACTCCGGCGCGCACATCGTGCTCGCCAGCGGCCGGGCGCCGCTGTCCATGGGCTGGGTGCTCGACCACCTGGAGATCCCACGCCGGTCCGGGGAGCAGGTGCTGGTGATCGCCTCGAACGGGGCGGTCACGTTCTCCTACCCGCCGATGAACGTCATCGACGAGGTCACCTTCGACGCCCGGGACGCGGTGCGGGCGGTGCTGGAGCACGTGCCCGAGGCGGCGGTCGCCGTGGAGGAGCACGGTGTCGGCTACCGGGTGAACCGGCACTTCCCCGAGGGCGAGCTCGACGGCGAGATGATCCTGACCCCGGTCGAGGAGATGGTGGCCTCCGAGGTCAGCCGTGTGATCATCCGTGATCCCGAGTCCACCTCGGAGGACTTCGTCCACCTGGCCGACAAGCTCGGGCTGCGCGGCACCAACTACTTCATCGGCTGGACCGCCTGGCTGGACCTCGCGCCGGAGGGGGTCACCAAGGCCAGCGGGCTGGCCGCGGTGGCCGACCGGCTCGGGGTGGACCGGGCCGACGTGCTGGCCATCGGCGACGGCCGCAACGACATCGACATGCTGCGCTGGGCCGGCCGCGGCGTGGCCATGGGCCAGGCCCCCGACGAGGTGAAGCGGGCCGCGGACGCGGTCACCGCCCCGGTCCACGAGGACGGGGTGGCGGTCGAGCTGGCCCGGTGGTTCTGAGGAAGGTCGCGATGCCGAAGCTGGTGGCCACCGACCTCGACGGGACCCTGCTGCACAGTGACGGGACGGTCACCGAGCGCACCCGGCGGGTGCTGACCGCGCTGGAGGACCAGGGGGTCACCGTCGTGTTCGTGACCGGCAGGCCGGTGCGCTGGATGGACGCGCTGTGGGAGCACGTCGGTGGGCACGGGATGGCGATCTGCTCCAACGGAGGGGTCGTGTACGACGTACCCGCCCGCGAGGTGGCGCGGGCCCGCACCATCCCCGCCCGGACCGGCCTGGAGGTCGGGGCGCTGCTGCGGGACACCCTGCCCGGGGTGTCCTTCGCGGTCGAGCGCACGGACGGGTACGGCCGGGAGCCCGGGTTCTTCTCTCGCGGGCCGGTGCCCGCGGACCTGCATGTGGCCCCGCTGCACGAGCTGATGAGCGACGTGGTGGTCAAGCTGCTCGCCCGGCACGAGGACCGGGACCCGGAGGCGTTCTGGGCCGAGGTCGAGGACCGGGTCGGCCACCTGGTCACCACCACCTGGTCCTCGACGGGCGCGCTGGTCGAGATGAGCGGGGCGGGGGTCACCAAGGCCAGCACCCTGGAGCAGCTGTGCGCCGACCGGGGGGTGCCCGCCGAGGAGGTGGTGGCGTTCGGGGACATGCCCAACGACCTGCCGATGCTCGCCTGGGCCGGCGCGTCGTACGCGATGGCGGACGCGCACCCGTCGGTGCGCCGGCTCGCCGACGCGGTGGCACCGAGCAACGACGAGGACGGCGTGGCCCGGGTCCTGGAGCGCATTTTCGGCCTCTGACCGGTGCTTTTGTGGCTCCACCCCTTCCCCAAATGCCCGATTCACTGCGACACTCAGACCGCAGGATGTTCGAGCCACGGAGGTCGTGATGGCTTCTCAGGACGCGGTCGAGGCGGCACGCGACGCGCTGACGTCGCTGGCCGCAGCGGTTCTCGAGGTGCGTGAGCAGTACGGCGACACACTCGGCGTGCGCCGGCTCACCTCCGACGTGGACCGGCTGAACGCCGACCTCGAGGAGCTCGGGGAGCCCGCCCCGGGCCACCGTCCCGGAGTCCGGTCCGAGGACCTGCTGGAGATCCCGGACGACCCGTATGACGAGAGCATGTGGCTGGACGCGCAGTCCGAGGCCCAGCACGCGCTCTGAGGAAAGGACAGCACTTGTCGGCAGGCGTGAGAAGTCCCCGTCGCGCACAGATCCAACCCAAGACCCTTCGGCGGGACGCCTGGTGGCTCGTGCCGACGGCGTACGCCGCGACCCTGACCGTCGTCGGCGTCTACCTGGTCTACGCGGTCTTCATCAACCGCGACTACTACTGGGAGCCCTACATCTCCCCGATGTACTCCCCGTGCCTGACCGGCAACTGCGTCGCGAACAGCGGCTGGGGCTGGTTCCCGAGCATCGCGCCGATCACCCCGGCGCTGATCATCATCATCTTCCCGGCCGGGCTGCGGGCCACCTGCTACTACTACCGGAAGGCCTACTACCGGTCGTTCTTCCTCTCCCCGCCCGCCTGTGCGGTCGCCGAGCCCCGGGCGAGGTACAAGGGGGAGAGCCGGTTCCCGCTGATCCTGCAGAACGTGCACCGGTGGTTCTTCATGATCACCCTGCTGTTCAACGCGATCCTCACCTACGACGCGGTGATCGCCTTCCGCGACCACCAGGGCAACTGGGGGCACATGGGGCTGGGCACCCTGGTGCTGCTCGTCAACGCCGCCCTGCTGTGGTTGTACAACCTGTCCTGCCACTCCTGCCGGCACATCATGGCCGGGCGGATCAACCACTTCTCCAAGCACCCGGTCCGCTACTGGATCTGGAGCCGCCTGACCCCGCTGAACGCCCGCCACGGCCAGATCGCCTGGGCGTCCCTGGTGTTCGTGGCGCTGACCGACCTGTACGTCCGGCTGGTGGCATCCGGCACGATCGTCGACCCGAGGTTCTTCTGACACATGAGCGAGACTGACAACACCGGCACCGGCCCCGGAACCAGCCCCGGCGAGCGGCACCCGATGACCGGCAACCGGATGGACTCCGACTCCGCCGACTCCGGCTTCGGGTCGGACTTCGAGCACCACGAGTACGACGTGGTGGTGGTCGGGGCGGGCGGCGCGGGGCTGCGCGCCGCGATCGCCGCCCACGACGCGGGCGCCAAGGTGGCGGTGATCTGCAAGTCGCTGCTCGGCAAGGCGCACACCGTTATGGCCGAGGGCGGCATCGCCGCTTCGTTGGGCAACCTGTGGCCCGAGGACAACTGGCAGGTGCACTTCCGGGACACCATGCGCGGCGGGAAGATGCTCAACCACTGGCGGATGGCGCAGCTGCACGCGCAGGAGGCGCCGGAGCGGGTCCTCGAGCTCGAGGAGTGGGGAGCGCTGTTCGACCGCACCGGCGAGGGGTTGATCTCCCAGCGGGACTTCGGCGGACACCGCTACGCCCGGCTCGCGCACGTCGGTGACCGCACCGGCCTGGAGATGATCCGCACGCTGCAGCAGCACGCGGTCGCCCTCGGGATCGACGTGTTCATGGAGTGCACGGTCACCGAGATCTTCAAGAGGGACGGCCGGGTGGCCGGCTGCTTCGCCTACTGGCGCGAGACCGGCCGGTTCATCGTGTTCAGCACCCCCGCCGTCGTGCTCGCCACCGGTGGGATCGGCAAGTCCTACCGGGTCACCTCGAACTCCTGGGAGTACACCGGGGACGGACACGCGCTGGCTCTGCGAGCGGGTGCGTCGCTGGTGAACATGGAGTTCGTCCAGTTCCACCCCACCGGCATGGTGTGGCCCCCCTCGGTGCGCGGCATCCTGGTCACCGAGTCGGTGCGCGGCGACGGCGGGATCTTGAAGAACTCCGAGGGCAAGCGGTTCATGTTCGACTACATCCCGGACTACTTCAAGGCCGAGACCGCGGACACCGTCGAGGAGGCCGACGGCTGGTACGAGGACAAGAAGAACAACCGACGCCCGCCCGAGCTGCTGCCCCGCGACGAGGTGGCCCGCGCCATCAACTCCGAGGTGAAGGCGGGCCGCGGCTCACCGCACGGCGGGGTGTTCTTGGACATCGGCTCCCGGCGCAGCGAGGAGTTCGTCCGGCGCCGGCTGCCGTCGATGTACCACCAGTTCAAGGAGCTGGCCGACGTCGACATCACCAAGGAGCCGATGGAGGTCGGCCCCACCTGCCACTACGTGATGGGTGGGGTGGAGGTCGATCCGGACAGCCAGGAGAGCCTGGTGCCGGGGCTGTACGCCGCCGGGGAGGTCGCCGGTGGCATGCACGGCTCGAACCGGCTGGGTGGCAACTCGCTCGGTGACCTGCTGGTGTTCGGCCGCCGGGCGGGGCACGCCGCCGCCTACTACGCCTACAAGGTCCGTGAGCAGCTTCCCCGGCCCTCCGAGCATGAGGTGCGGGGGGCCGCCGACCGGGCGCTGGCCCCGTTCAGCGGTGAGGAGGCCGGCCCAGCAACGGCCACCGAGAACCCCTACACGGTCCAGAAGGACCTCCAGGAGGTGATGCAGCGGCTGGTCGGCATCATCCGCAGGGCCGACGAGCTCGAGGAGTCGCTGGTCGAGCTGGAGAAGCTCAAGGAGCGGGCCAGGCACCTCGAGGTGGAGGGCAACCGGCAGTACAACCCCGGCTGGCACCTGGCCCTCGACCTGCGCAACATGCTGCTGGTCTCCGAGAGCATCGCCAAGGCCGCGCTGGAGCGGCAGGAGTCCCGCGGCGGGCACACCCGCGACGACTTCCCCGGCCCCGACGACACGTGGGGCGGGCTGAACCTGGTGGTGACCGCGAACGCCGCCGCGGACGGGGTGCACCTGAAACGGCAGCCGCTGCCGCAGATGCCCGACGAACTCAAGACGCTGTTCGACCAATGATGCGAAGGATGCAGAGCTGATGGGGTACGACCTGAAGATGAAGGTGTGGCGCGGTGACGCGTCCGGCGGGGCGCTCGGCGACTACACCGTGCCGGTGGAGGAGGGCGAGGTCGTCCTCGACGCCATCCACCGGCTTCAGGCCACGCAGGCCGGAGACCTGGCGGTGCGCTGGAACTGCAAGGCCGGCAAGTGCGGGTCGTGCAGCGCCGAGGTCAACGGCCGCCCCCGGTTGATGTGCATGACCCGGCTCTCGGACTTCGACGCGGACGAGACGATCACGGTCACGCCGGTGCGGACCTTCCCGGTGATCCGCGACCTGGTCACCGACGTGTCGTTCAACTACGAGAAGGCCAAGCAGGTGCCGGCGTTCGCGCCGGCGCCGCCGGACCCGGACGGCAAGCGACGGATGATGCAGCCTGACGTAGCCCGTGGTCAGGAGTTCCGCAAGTGCATCGAGTGCTTCTTGTGCCAGAACGTCTGCCACGTGATCCGGGACCACGAGGAGAACAAGCCGGCGTTCGCGGGGCCGCGGTTCTTCCTGCGCTACGCCGAGCTGGACATGCACCCGCTCGACACCAACGACCGCCGCAAGCTGGCGCAGGAGCAGGCCGGCATCAGCATGTGCAACATCACCAAGTGCTGCACCGAGGTGTGCCCCGAGGGCATCAAGATCACCGACAACGCCATCATCCCGATGAAGGAACGGGTCGTGGACCGCAAGTACGACCCGGTGGTCTGGCTCGGCGACAAGATCTTCCGCCGCAGCAAGCGCGAGGAGGTCTGAGGGAGGTAAGTCGGATGGCACCGCTGCTCAGCCAGGAACAGATCGAGGACGCGCTGCGCGGGGGCCTCGGCAGCTGGGCCCAGGCCGGTGACACGATCATCCGGTCGGTCCAGGCGCCCTCGTTCCTGGACGGGATCGCGCTGGTACAACGGGTGGCCGAGGCGGCCGAGGAGATGAACCATCACCCGGACATCGACATCCGGTGGACCACGGTGACGTTCCGGCTGTCCACGCACTCCGCCGGCGGGCTGACCGAGAACGACCTGGCCCTCGCTCGGAGGATCGACGCCCTCGCCCGCTAGGGCGCCCACCAAGGGCCCCCTCCGAGAGCCCTGTTGACGGGACCGGTAAGGGGCTAGAGGTACATCCCGCGGCCGGCCTGTTCGTCCTGCGCGCGCTGGGCGGCCTGAGCCTGCTGCTGCGCGGCGGCGGCCATCTGTTCCTGGTCGGGCATCATGCCGGGTGGCAGTGCCCGCCGCATCTGCTCGAGCTGTGCCCGCGCGGCGACCTGCTGGGCGTAGATAGCGGTCTGGATGCCGTGGAAGAGCCCCTCCAGCCAGCCGACGAGCTGGGCCTGGGCGATCCGCAGCTCGGCCTCGGAGGGGGTCTCGGAGCTGAACGGCAGGGACAGCCGGTCCAGCTCCTCCACCAGCTCCGGGGCAAGCCCGTCCTCGAGCTCCTTGATGGAGCTGGAGTAGACGTCGGCGAGCCGGGTGCGGCTGGCCTCGTCGAGCGGAGCGGACTTCACCTCGTCGAGCAGCTGCCGGATCATGCTGCCGATCCGCATCACCTTCGCGGGCTGCTCGACCAGCTCGGTGATGTGGCGGGTGTCGTCCTCGTCCCCGTGCTCGTCGGAGGAGGGGCGCTCCTGCTGCTGGGCGCCGGCCATCGCCATCCCGTCAGGACCGATGACCATGACGCGGGGCTCCTCCTGGCCCTCCTGGGCCTCGGCGCCGGGGCGCTGCTGGTGCTCTTCGGTCATGGGGCCACCTTACGGGGTGAGGACCAGCTTGCCGACGTGGTCGCCGGCCTCCATCATCCGGTGCGCCTCGCCCGCCTGGTCCAGCGGCAGGGTGGCGTGCACGACGGGGCGGACCGACCGGTCCGCGACCAGCGGCCACACGTGTTCGACCACGGCGGCGCAGATCGCCGCCTTCTCCTCCACGGGCCGGGCCCGCAGCGAGGTGGCGACGACCGCGGCCCGCTTACGCAACAGCTTGCCCAGGTCGAGCTCGCCCTTGGTGCCGCCCTGCAGCCCGATCACGACCAGCCGCCCCTCGGTGGCCAGCGCGTCCACGTTCCGGGGCAGGTAGGAGGCGCCCATGTTGTCCAGGATCACGTCGGCGCCGTGGTCGTCGGTGGCCCGGCGTACCTCTTCGACGAAGTCCTGCTCGTGGTAGTTGATCGTCACGTCGGCGCCGAGCGAGCGGCACAGGTCGAGCTTGTGCGCAGCGCCGGCGGTGGCGAGCACCCGCGCGCCGTGCGCGGCGGCGACCTGGATGGCCATGGTGCCGATGCCGCCGGCACCCCCGTGCACCAGCAGCGTCTCTCCGGAGCGCAGGCCGGCCACCATGAACACGTTCGACCACACGGTGCAGGCGACCTCGGGGAGCCCGGCCGCGGTCACCAGGTCCACCCCCTCGGGGGCGGGCATCACCTGCCCGGCGGGCACCAGCACCTTCTCGGCGTACCCGCCACCGGCGAGCAGCGCGCACACCGGGTCCCCCGCCGAGAACCGGTCCACGCCCGAGCCCACCGCGCTGACCGTGCCCGAGCACTCCAGGCCGAGCACGTGCGAGGCGCCGGGCGGGGGCGGGTAGTGGCCGCGCCGCTGCAGCGTGTCGGCGCGGTTCACCGCCGTACCGGCCACGTCGATGACCACCTCGCCGTCGCCCGGCACCGGGTCGGGCAGCTCACGGACGGCGAGGACCTCGGGTCCCCCGGGCTCGGTGGCGATCACGGCACGCATGGGGCCCAGAGTAGGGCCCGCGGGAGCGCGCCCCGCGGGGCGGTGGCCGCCCCGCTACTCGGCTCCGGCGAGCTCTTCCCCGTCGAAGTCGTCGGCGTCGACGTCCTCCCCGGCCCACTTCTCCGCCAGGGCGCTGGCTCGGCCGGCGAGCTCCTCGACAGCGGCCTGGCCACCGCCGCGCTGGGCGGCGGCGAAGCCGAGCAGGAAGGTGGTCACCGGCGCGGCCGGCTTCTCGACGGAGTGGGCGGCGTCGCGGGCGAGGTCGAGGATCAGCGCCTCGTCCACCTCGGTGTCGAGCTCCAGCACGTCGCACAGCTCGTCTATCCAGTCGTGAAGGGTCACGGCTTCCAGCGTTGTACGCCGCACCCGATCTGGCAACCGGTTCGCCGCCATCGAACCGATTTCGGGCATCCGTCAGCTCAGCCGCCCAGCTCGCGCAGGTCGTCCCAGGTGTCCACGTCCCGGGACTCCACGCCCAGCGCCGGCACCTCGGCCAGCCGCAGCGCGCCCACCAGCCGGCGCACCGAGAGGCCGTTCTCGTCCTCGGACCGGGCCGGGCGGGCACTGGCCAGAGCCGCGGTCCGGTACGCCGCGGCGAGCGTCTGCCGCTGTCCGGCGGCATCGACGAGCACGGCGCCGTCCAGGCCACCCTCACGTGCGGCCGCGACCAGCCGGGCGAAAGTGTCCGCGGTCACCCGGGGCATGTCCACGGCGAGCACGCAGACCAGCTCCGGACGCCGGGGGAAGGCGTCCACGCCGGCCAGCAGCCCGGCAGCCGGCCCACCACCGGGCGGGTCCTCCCGGGCCCAGCGCACCGGTCGCGACGTCGGCACCGGGTCGCCGACCACCACCACCTCGGTCGCCGCCCGGGTGGCCGCCAGCGCGCGCTCCAGCAGGGTGGTGCCCGCCAGCTCCAGCGCTCCCTTGTCCACCCCGCCCAGCCGCCGGCCGCGGCCGCCGGCGAGCACGACGGCAGCTGCCCGGGGATCGCTCATCCCCGCAGTCTGGCACTCGGCTCACCGCCCGGACCATGGCAGGCTGGGGGCGTGTCCACCTTGCAGCTTGCCCTGGTCCAGAAGGCGGCCGGCCTCGAGCCCGCGGAGAACCGGCGGTCCCTCGACGTGATCCGCGACCTCGCCGCCGCCGGCGCCGAGCTGGTGGTGCTTCCCGAGGCGTTCATGCGCGACTTCGGCAACCCCGGGTCCGACATCTCCGTCTTCGCCGAGAAGCTCGACGGGCCGTTCGTCACCCGGCTGGCCGAGCTCGCCGACGAGTGCGCGGTCACGGTGGTGGCCGGTATGTTCGAGACAAGCAACGATCCGGACCGGCCCTACAACACCCTCGCCGTGGTGGACCGGACCGGCCTGCGCGCGTCGTACCGGAAGATCCACCTCTACGACTCCTTCGGCTACAAGGAGTCCGACCGGCTGACCGCCGGGCCGATCGAGCCGGTCACCCTCGAGGTCGGCGGAGTCCGGGTCGGGTTGATGACCTGCTACGACCTGCGGTTCCCGGAGCTGGCCCGGGAGCTGACCATCGCCGGCGCCGAGCTGCTCGTCGTGCCGGCCGCCTGGGTGGCCGGACCACGCAAGGTGCAGCACTGGCGGACGCTGGCGACCGCCCGGGCGATCGAGAACACCGTGTACGTCGCCGCGGCCGCCCAGCCGGGCCCCCGCTACACCGGCCACTCGATGGTGGTCTCCGCGGGCGGGGAGGTGCTGGACGAGGCCGGCGAGGACGACGCCGTGGTGACCGCCACGGTGGACACCGAGGCGCTCGGCGAGGCCCGCTCGGTGAACCCATCCCTGCTGAACCGCCGGATGTAGCGCCGGTATCCTCGGGCCTTGCTCCAGGAGCGTTCCGCCCTCGTGTAAGGACACCCCGTGGCTCGAGTCGCGCAGCGTGGCCGTCGGCGCGCGCGCGTGGCACGACGCACCCCTTCTCTGTGCCGGTTCGTCGACCCGGCGCTGCGCGCGTCGTGGCTGCTGCTCGTGCTCGCCTCCGTGGCCGCCGTCGCGCTCGGCTGGTGGGCGCCCGCGCCGCTGTCCGGGACGCTGCCGGGCTGGCTTCCGTCGGCAGGCGCGGTCGGTGTCTCCACCTGCTACGCGGTCGGGCTCGGGGCGCGCACCGGCGGCCGCCCGTTCGTCGCCGGCTTCCTCGCGCTGGGGATCGGCCTGGCGGCCGTGCTGTCCGGGCTGCCCGTGCTGGTCGCGGCGGTGTCGGTCGGCACCGCCGCCCTCGCCGCGGTGCTCGGGGTGCTGGCCACCACGCCGGCCGCCCGGTTCCGCGGGGTGGTGCGCGAGGTGGCGGTGGCGGTGGTCACCGTCGGGTTCGGTGCGCTGGCGGCCGCGGCGTATCGGCCGCAGGTCTCCCAGCAGCGGGTCGGCTACCTGTGCCTGGGGCTGGCGCTGCTCGGGGTGATCGCGGTCGTGTACCGGCTCGGAGCCGGTCTGCCCGGCCTCGGCCGCCGGGGCCTGGTGATGGTGGTCGGCGGACTGGTGCTGCTGGCGGTGACCCTGGCCTACTCGCAGGCGCTGGCCCGCTGGGGCTCGCCGGGGATGGTGGACGCCGTGCGGCACGGCTCGGAGCAGGTGCGCGCCACGGTCGGCGCGGTGCCCCGCCCGGTCGAGCTGCTGCTCGGGTTCCCCGCCCTGGTGTGGGGGGTGTCGATCCGGGCCCGCCGGCGCCAGGGCTGGTGGGTGTGCGTGTTCGGCGCGGCCGGCTTGGCGGTGCCTGCGGTGGCGCTGCTCGACCCGAACCGGACGCTGCGGCAGGCCGGACTGGGCCTGGTCTACAGCGCGGCGGGCGGGATGCTGCTCGGCTACCTGGTGATCCGCATCGACGCGTTCCTCAGCGGCACCCGCGGCCGGCGGGCCCGGCAGGCCGAGCAGGCGGCCGCGCACCGCCCCGAGCCCGGGCGGATGCACGCCCTGCTGTGAGGCACGGGCGCGTGAACGTGCCCGTGAAGTGGCCCCGGCCGCGCCGGTGTAGCGTCACGCTCATGGCCCGGGAGTCGCGGAATGTGGACATCGTTGCCGAGATGGTCGCGAACGTCATGAAGATCGTGGTCGCCCCCGGCGACCGGCTGGACAGCGGCGACACCGTCGTACTCCTGGAGTCGATGAAGATGGAGATCCCGGTGCTCACCGAGCATCCGGGCACGGTGACCGCCATCAAGGTCAGCGAGGGGGACGTCGTGCAGGAAGGCGACGTGCTGGTCACCGTCGACCTGTGAGGCGGCTCCCCTAGACTGCGTGGCCGTGGCGGCGGCGTCGGTCACCGCCATGGAGGGGTGCCGGAGTGGCCTATCGGAACCGCCTTGAAAGCGGTCGCTGGTAGAGATACCAGCCGCGGGTTCGAATCCCGCCCCCTCTGCTCGCTCACTCGGCGGCCGGTCGCTGCTCCGGCCGGCGTTGCTACTCCGAGCCGCCGAGCTCCAGGCTCACCGCGTCGTAGGTCAGGTCGCTGAGCCGCTGCCGGTGCCGTTCGAGGTCGGCGACCAGGCGGAGCAGCTGCGCGCGGACCGGCTCCACGTCCGGGGTCTCCAGCACCAGCGGGCCCAGCTCGGAGAGCCGCCGCACCAGCGCGTCCCGGTCCCGCGCCAGTGCGTGGCTGCGGGCGGCGAGCCAGCCGTCGGGGTGGGCGTACTCCCGGCTCAGGGCCTCCTTGACCCCGGCCATCCGGTGCCGCACCAGCCAGCGCCACATGTGGTGGCGACGCGGGTTGTCCAGGGCCTGCCGCAGGCCCAGGATGGCGTGCTCGAGACTCATCATGGTGTCGGACCACCGCCTCCGGCCCGAGAGAGCGTCGCAGGCGACGCGGGTGGGTCCACCGAGTGTCACTCCGCGGCCCGCGCGGGGACAAGAGGGACGAGTGGCCCTGACCAGACCGGCCGAGCAGCCGGCCGCATTTGGTGCGCCTCCGGCGCGCCGTGTTCAATCGGAGGGTGCCCTCCCGCTATCGCTTCGCGCGCCCCCTCGTCGTCCGGCTGAGTGGTGTGCTGATCGCCGGTCTCGGCCTGCTGGTCCTGCTGGTGGCGCTGCTGGTGGCGCTGGCCTCGCTCCCCGAGGTGGTGCTCAGCGTGGTGGTCGTGCTCGCCGTGCTCGGGGTGGCGGGCACGGCGTGGGTGCTCGGCCGGGGCGCGGTCGTGTCCTTGGGGGAGCGCGGCTACCGGGTGCGGTTTGTGCGCGGGGCGGGCGTCTCCCGGGCCGGGTGGAAGGAGGTCGAGTCCGTCTCGGCCACCACCATGGGAGGGGAGCGGTACGTCGTACTCCACCTGCACGGCGGGCGGACGACGACGGTGCCGGTGCGGATCCTCGAGGGGCAGCCGGACGACTTCGTCCGCGACCTGCAGGCCCATCTCGACCGGGGGTACGGCTACCGCCGGATCGCCTGAGCGGCCACCGGCTGGCCCGGCCGGCTGCCCGATTGGCTGTCCGGGGCGGGGGCCGGGTAGCCTGTCGTCGCTGCCTGGAGGTGTCGCCTAGTCCGGTCTATGGCGCCCGCCTGCTAAGCGGGTTGAGGGCAAACCCCTCTCGCGGGTTCAAATCCCGCCACCTCCGCAGACCAGGGTGTGGCTCCGACGGCGTGACCACGCACGGTTCGCCGTCGGAGCCCCCCGCCGATGCTCCGGTTGCACAAATGCGCAAGGCCCTCAGCCTTGACCTGTCCCCGATACGGGGTACGGTGAGGTGCGTCGTTTACCCCTTCTGAGCGCGTTGTGAAATCCCGGGCGTGGTGCGGGCGAATTGTCCCACACGGCCGGGCGGTCGTCAGCGGAATCTGACTTTTGCAGAAAACTGCAATGCAAAGACCTGAGGGTGTATTTCGTTGGCGACGACCTGAACTTGGTCGAAACTAGTCATACAGGCGGCAAGCCCGACGCCTTGGACACAACGAACACGAAGAGGTAACGATGAAGAAGACGACTCGAGTCGCCGCGAAGCTGCTCGCCGGCGCTGCTGTGGCCGCCGCGTTCGTTGTCGGGTCCATGGCTCCGACGACCGCCTCGGCGCACGACACCGGCTGGTTCTCGGTGACCGCCGGTCACGCCAACCAGACCGTCCAGCCGAACGCGGACACCGGTTGGTTCTGATCCCCCAGACGCGTCAGCCGACCCCCCCAGGCTGAGCGCACATGGATTGAGACGAGGACGAACGAGTCAATCCCCCCGACTGTTCGATCCCAGAGCCATCCCCCCGGCCCGTCTCAGTCAACCCGCGAGGGCAGTCATCTCCCCGATGACTGCCCTCGCCGCGTGTGACGGGCGGTTCCGTCGTCAGAACTTGCTGACACCTGCTAGAACTCTGCGGCGTCGGGGAACTCGTCGTCGGGCGCCTCCGCCCGGTCGTTGCGGCCCATCGCGTAGCCGAGCTGGAACCGGGTCTCGACCCCGTACTCGTCCTTGAGCGCGGCGATGTAGCCGGCGTAGGTCCGGGTGCTCACCCCCAGGCGCTTGGCACTCGCCGGGTCGCTGTGCCCTTCCACCAGCATGCGCACGGTCATCCGGCGGGTGTCGGTGGCGATGTTGTTCGCCGTCTGGGTCTCGTTGTCGGTGAACGGCAGGGCCCGCTCCCAGGACCGCTCGAAGATGTCGACCAGGTAGCCCACCAACGACTTCTCCCGAATTGCGAGGGCTACCTCATCTCCCCCTTCGCCGGGGATGATTGCTAGCCGCCGATCTATGACGATCAGGCGTTTGAAGAACTCGTCGAGCGTCCGCACCTCCGCTCCGTGGGCAGTGACCCTGGCAACGTATTCACGAGTCGGGGGGCTATGACGCGCTACATGCTGGTAGAGCGTGCGCATCCGGATTCCGCGCTCCAAGGTCTCGAGGTCACGCCGCAGGGGCTCCCCGAGGATTCGCTCGGGCCGACGGCCGTGTGGTTGAGCAGTTAGCAGGTCGTACTGACAGTCGGCGAGTTCGGCCTGGATGAAGTTGTTGATGCGCTGGGCACCTCGCAGTTCGAGAGTCGCCCGCAGTTGCCGCGGCGACGACTCGCGGTAGGTCCGTCCGAACGCGGCCAGCGAGTTGGCCCAGCGGGTGCTCTCTTCGATGAGCTCGGCACCGCGTTGGCTCAACGGCGCGACCACCTGGGCCTGGACGGTCGTCGGGTCGGTGGCAGTGAGCAGCCGGGTCTCCTGCTCGAGGTCGAGCAGCCCGATCTCGAGCATCAGGTCGCGCGCGGCCTTCTCCTTGTCGCCCTCGAAGACCGGGTTGTCGAAGCGCAGGCCGCCCTCGACCGCCCTCCTGTAGAGCTCACGGCCCAGGGTCTCGATCACCGTGCGTTCACTCGCGCCGTAGCTTGCCTCGGGCACGCGGGCCTCCCTCCACGCCTTACAGCGCGCAAGTATGCCTTAGTCAACCGTTGCGGCGTGCGCGGAGAGAGACGTTCCGCTTCGCGTGAGCCCGCTCCGGAAGGTGACGCGAAAGGGCCCCTCCTGCGGCTGGAGGGGCCCTTTCGGTCAGGTCGGTGGGTCGGCTACTCGCCGAGCCGGGCGCGGAGCCCGTCGAGCTCGGTCCAGAGCACGGCCGGCAGCGTCCCGCCGAACTTCTCGAACCACTCGCTGATCTGCGGGATCTCGGCCTTCCACTCCTCGACGTCGACGCGCAGCGCCTGCTCGAGCTCCTCGTCGGTCATGTCGAGCCCGTCGGTGTCCAGGGCCCGGGGGGTCGGCACGTGCCCGATAGGCGTCTCCACCGCCTCGGCCTGGCCGTCGATGCGCTCCACGACCCACTTGAGCACGCGGCTGTTCTCCCCGAAGCCTGGCCACAAGAAGTTGCCCTCCGCGTCGCGGCGGAACCAGTTGACGTAGAAGATCCGTGGCAGCTTCGCCGCGTCGTTGTCCTTGCCGACGGTCAGCCAGTGCTTGAAGTAGTCGCCGGCGTTGTAGCCGATGAACGGCAGCATGGCCATCGGGTCCCGGCGCACCACGCCGACCTGGCCCACTGCGGCCGCGGTGGTCTCCGAAGAGAGCGTGGCGCCCATGAAGGTGCCGTGGGCCCAGTCGCGGGCCTCGGTGACCAGGGGGATCGTGGTCTTGCGCCGCCCGCCGAACAGGATCGCGTCGATCGGCACGCCCCTCGGGTCGTCGTACTCCGGCGCCAGGATCGGGCACTGCTTGACCGGCGTGCAGTAGCGGCTGTTCGGGTGGCTGGACAGCTCGTCGCTGTCGGGGGTCCACTCCTCGCCCTTCCAGGAGGTCGCGTGGGCGGGAGCGTTCTCCATGCCTTCCCACCAGACGTCGCCGTCGTCGGTGAGCGCGACGTTGGTGAACACCGAGTTCCCGCGCTCCAGGGTGCGGATGGCGTTGGGGTTGGTCGTCTCGTTGGTGCCGGGTGCGACACCGAAGAACCCGTACTCGGGGTTGGTCGCGTAGAGGCGGCCGTCGTCGCCGATCTTCATCCAGGCGATGTCGTCGCCGAGCGTCTCCACCTTCCAGCCGGGGATGGTGGGCGCCAGCATCGCGAGGTTGGTCTTGCCGCAGGCGCTCGGGAACGCCGCTGCGACGTACTTGGTGACGCCCTGGGGGCTGGTCAGCTTGAGGATGAGCATGTGCTCGGCGAGCCAGCCCTCGTCGCGCGCCATCACGCTCGCGATGCGCAGCGCGTAGCACTTCTTGCCGAGCAGCGAGTTGCCGCCGTAGCCGGACCCGTAGGACCAGATCATCCGCTCCTCGGGGAACTGCACGATGTACTTCTTGTCGTTGCACGGCCAGGCCACGTCCTGCTGGCCGGGCTCGAGCGGCATGCCGACCGAGTGCAGGGCCGGCACGAAGCCGGCGCCGGTCTCTTCCATCCGCCGCAGCACGTTGCTGCCCATCCGGGCCATCACCCGCATCGAGACCACGACGTAGGGCGAGTCGGTGATCTCCACGCCGAACATCGGCTTGTCCGCCTCGAGGTGTCCCATCACGAACGGGATGACGTACATCGTGCGGCCCCTCATGCAACCCCGGTAGAGGTCGGTCATGATGGCCTTCATCTCGCTGGGGTTCATCCAGTTGTTGGTCGGGCCGGCGTCCTTCTCGTCCACCGAGCAGATGAAGGTGCGGCTCTCCACCCGGGCCACGTCGGTGGGATCGGTGCGGGCCCAGAACGAGTTGGGCTTCTTCTTCTCGTCCAGCCGCACGAACGTGCCGGCGTCGACCAGGGCGTCGGTGAGTTGGGCCCACTCCTCGTCGGAGCCCGTGCACCAGTGGATCGCGTCCGGCTGGGTCAGCTCGGCGATCTCGTCGACCCAGGTGAGGATTCCCCGGTGCGTGGTGGGCTGGTCCTCAGTGGCTGTTTCGTGGACGGTCTCGGCGGTCATGGCCTATCGTTCCCTCTCGCGCGTTCGGCGACGACGTCGCCGGCCACCGACCAGGCGGTGGTGTCGTGGAGTTCCTCTGAGCGAATCGCCGCCTCGTTGCGAGCGATGTGCCTGTGCGGGCTGCGGCTGCTCAGCGCCCGCACTGGGTGCTGGTGAATGTACTCACAAGTTCACCGCAGAATCTATTGGAACGATCCAGGATCCCCCGATGATGCCCCGAGCTGCCCCGGTGGGTGCGATTTCGTCCCGAACCTCAGGTCGGTTAGACTCTGCGGTGCCCTGCGCTCGTAGCTCAACGGATAGAGCATTTGACTACGGATCAAAAGGTTGGGGGTTCGAATCCCTCCGAGCGCGCCGATGAACCCCCGCTGACCTGCGGTTTTGTCGCCCGCCTTGGCGCGCCGGGGGCCTGGGGACTCGACATTTGCCCCTCATAGACCCCGGCCCGGTGGCAGTGCTGCTGGGGTGCCTCCGGCTGGCTCCAAGTGGTCCGGGGACGGTGGCTCAGGGCCGCGAACGGGGTCAGCCGTGCAGCTGTCGCCAGGCGTAGGAGACCACCTCGGCCGCGTCGGCTGGGCCGATCTAGCGCAGCGCCGTCGAAGAACACCACCTGGTCGCGCGGCGACGAGCCGGACAGGGCGGCCAGCAGCACCGAGATCAGGTGGTCGCGGTGCACCTGCTGCTCCGCAACCCCGGACCGGATCAGGTAGATGGCCAGTTCCGCGCGGGACAGTGCCGGTCGGCAGCGCATCGGAAGCCGGGGTCACCGGGTCCTGTCAACACGGGCCAGTGTCTGCTTCCGCGATGGGTGCGTGCGATCTCCTCCAGCGCTTCGCTGTCGCGGCGCGGCATCGGGTTCTCGATCGCCTCGCGTTCCTGGCGTCCTTCAAGCCCGCTCAGGTCGAAAGCGTGCGCCTCGTATGCAGCACCCGCGCTTCGGCCCCGGATCGGGGGGTGCCCACGCACGGAACAGAACGTCTTGCCCCACTCAGTGATCTCCGCTGGGCTCATGCGCCTTGGTCGCCGTGCACAGGAAGACGCCGAACTCGCGGTCGCCCTTGAGGATGGTCGTGGCGTCGACGAAGCTGACATCGACGAATCCGGCGCGGGCCAACTGTTCGGCAAGGCGTTGCCTGTCGAATCCGTGATGTCCGTCGAAGTCGACCTTGTCGGCGTGGAAGGCGCCGTCGGGGTCCTCGTCAAGGTCCGCGATGGCCAGCCGGCCACCGCCGACCAGGAGCCCCGCCACGGATCGCAACAGTCCATCCAGGTCCTGAACGTGGTGCAACGCCATGCAGCTCCACATCACGTCGTAGGCCCCATCGAGCCGGTCTGTCGTCAGGTCTGCCTGGACAGCGCGCAGTCGGTCACTGAGCCCGGCTGCCTCGATCCGCTCCTGTGCGACCTGCACCATCCCGGCAGAGGGGTCGGTCACTACAACGGAGCCGACCAGGCCGGCGAGCAAGATGCTGAGCCGGGCGGTGCCACCGCCAACGTCAACAGCGCTCATCCGAGGGCTGAGGCTCACGGTCTCCTTGATGGCCTGGGCCACCGCCACCTGCCGCTTCTCGTGGTCGGGGTCGTCGTCCCACGTCGCTGCCTCGTCGTCGAATCGGTTGTGTTCGTGCACGTTCTCGACCCTAGTCCCAGCGCTGTCAGCCGCGACCGTCCACCGGGCCTCGTCGAACCGAGACGGGGCCTGAACACACGCACCGGCGGCGGTGTGACGCGCCCGGGACCTCGCAAGGGCTTTGCCGAAGGGCTATTGCCCGGGGCACAACATGGCGCGTTATGCCGGGACCCGTGATCAGGTCGTTCGGGGACTCCGCGACCTAGCGGCTTTGGTCACGTCAGCGTGTCAAGGGTATGGATCCGCGGATCCAGCGGGTGGCCTTGAGGAAGTCGGCGATGCTGGATGCTGCTGAACTGCTCGACGACCTCAGGATTCCTCCGGGCAACCGGCTGGACGCGCTGAAGGGTGATCGTGCCGGTCAGCCGGCCCCGGGACGTCGGGTTGGAAGTTGCGAGAAGAAAGCCCGCAACAGGGTGCCTGTGCCGCAGGTGTGCCCGGGATTGGGCTGGCGCACCGTGCTGGGGTGCAGGTGCGCCGTCGTCGATCTCGTCGATGGACAAGTTTTCAGGCTTGTCGTACGCGTCGGTTCAATGTCAAGATGTGCCCCTCATCACACATTTCTACCAATGAGGTATTCACGTCGTGAATGCGAACACCGATGAGGGCGGCCCCGGCGGGAGGCGCGGCGACGCGCATCCGGCTGCGCGTCGCGGACTCAACCATCAACCGGTGAACTGGCTGCTGCTCGTCCCGTTGGCGGGGACATTGGTGCCGTTCTTCTACAACTTCACCGTACCGGCCATAGGCGGCATGCCGTTCTTCTACTGGTACCAGCTTCTCTGGATCCCGATAAGCGTCGTCTTCACCCTGATCGTGTTCCGCTTGACGAGGAATGAGCGCTGATGTCGGTCTCTTTCAACCCGGTCGAGTTCAGCATCGTCGTCGTGGTGTTCCTGTTCGTGACCGTGCTCGGCTTCGCCGCGGCGCGCTGGCAGCGAGGCGAGACGCTCCGCAACCTCGACGAGTGGGGTCTGGGCGGACGCAAGTTCGGCACCTGGATCTCCTGGTTCCTGATCGGCGGGGACCTCTACACCGCCTACACCTTCGTGGCGATCCCGGCTCTCATCTACGGCGTCGGCGCCCTCGGTTTCTTCGCGGTGCCCTACACCATCGTGGTCTACCCGATGGTGTTCCTCGCGGCTGCCCGGCTGTGGTCGGTCGCGCACCGGCAGGGCTACGTCACCGCTGCCGACTTCGTCCGCGGTCGCCACGGATCGAACGCGTTGGGCGTCGCGGTCGCGGTTACCGGGATCGTTGCGACGATGCCCTACATCGCGCTGCAGCTGATCGGTCTCGAGGCGGTCATTGAGGCAATGGGGATCCCGGGCGAGTGGCCGCTGTTCATCGCCTTCGTCGTACTGGCCGCCTACACCTACTCCTCCGGCTTGCGGGCTCCGGCGCTGATCGCCTTCGTGAAGGACGCCCTGATCTATGCCGTGGTGCTCGTCGCGGTGATCTACATTCCCGTCAAGCTCGGCGGCTTCGGCCACATCTTCAGCGCGGCCAACGAGCACTTCGCCAAGGCGGGATCGGGCGGTACGACGCTGCCCAACACCCTCTACCTCGGCTACTCGACCCTCGCGGCAGGCTCCGCGCTGGCACTCTTCCTCTACCCCCACGCGATCACGGGGGTACTCGCGGCCAAGAGCCGCGACACGGTCAAGAAGACGATGGCGGTACTGCCGGCGTACAGCCTGATGCTCGGCTTCCTGGCGCTGCTGGGCTACATGGCCATCGCTGCCAACGTCTCGCCCGTCGAGGTCAACGGCAGCGCGGACGCAAACACCATCGTCCCGGCGCTCTTCCACACGATGTTCTCCAACTGGTTCGCCGGCATCGCGTTCGCTGCAATCGCGATCGGGGCGCTCGTACCCGCCGCAATCATGTCCATCGCCGCCGCCAACACCTTCACGCGCGACATCTACGTGCCCTACTTCCGACCGAACGCCACCGCGCACGAGGAAGCGAACGTGAGCAAGCTCGTGTCCCTGATGGTCAAGGCCGGGGCCTTGGCCGCGGTCCTCTTCCTCAAGGTGCAGTACGCCCTCGACTTCCAGCTCATCGGCGGCGTGGTGATCATCCAGGTCCTGCCCGCCGTGGTGTTCGGCTTGTACACGCGGTGGTTCCACCGCTGGGCGCTCATGGCCGGCTGGGTGGCGGGGATGGCAGCCTCGCTGTGGATGCTGTGGAGCATCCCGAAGGCCGGTTCCCCAGGCTCGCACTTCGGCGGTTCGCTGTTTGCGATGAGCCACTTGGGTTTCCACACCGACGCCGGCATCTGGACCGGCATCCTCGGTCTCCTGGTGAACGTCGTGGTCACCGTGGTGCTCACGCCGCTCCTGGCGGCGCTGCCACGCGGAACGGACAGCACCAACGAATCCGACTACCACGCCGAGCTCGGCGACCCGGATGTGCGCGAGCTCGCGTTCGAGACGCCGAGGACCGAGCCGAGCTGACCGGGGACGTTGCACGCCGGGCCGGAGGAGTCGGATGACCGCTGCGCGGTCGGGGAAGATGCCGACGACGACGGTGCGGCGTCGGATCTCGCGGTTGAGACGTTCGTTGGGGCTGTTGGCGCTACCTCGGACTCGACGTCCTGGCCAAGTCACACACCGTCGACACAACCAGCGAGGAGGTGACCAACGAGCTGACGTCCATCCAGGCCATCACCGCCTGGACTACAAGGACGAAGGATCACACCTCGTACACCACGCCCGCGGACTTGACCGGCGGGCGCTGCGAGAGCGTGGAGAATTGCCCGGCTGATTCCTCCCACAGACGCAAGAGCGCGCCAAGCTGATCCGCAAGCAGCTGAACTGAACCAGCGGCCCACTGGCGCTCCCCGCCACCCGAGGTGCCCCTCCAGCCAGGGCGGCAAAGGGCCGCAGCGCTTACCGTTCTGCGGCATCCGAGCGATACCATTTTGGTACCGTGAGTCACGGCGATGACGCTGAGACTGACACCAGAGGACGAGCAGATCCTCGCTGCCCTGGCAGAGGCCGAAGGGGTAAGCCGCCACGAAGCCACCCTGCGCGCCATCCGCGAGGTAGCGGCACGTCGTGGGCACGAGGCGAAGGTTGCGGAGCTGTCTGCTCGGGCACGTGATCGCTACGCTGCCGTGCTCGACCGGCTCGGCCGTTGACGGTCCTGCTTGGCGTCGAGGACCTCCTCACCCTCGTGGAGGACCTTGCCGTAGGGCCCGTTCGCGACTTGGGGCTGTTGGAGTCGGGGGCTCATCGCCCGGGCGCCGTTGTGTACGGGCACGAGGCGTATTCGGGCCTGGATCGCAAGGCGGCGGCACTGCTCGATTCGATCGTCGGTAACCATCCGCTCGTCGATGGCAACAAGCGTCTCGGATGGCTTGCCGTCGTTGTCTTCTACGGCCTCAACGACGTCGACCTCGACGCGCCGGACGACCCGGCATATGAGCTCGTCATGTCCATGGCCCGACGGGACCTCTCGATCGACGAGGACGCAACAGCGCTTGCTTGCTGGCATTGACCAGGGCAGCGGCATCATGCCGGTGATCCGAACACACGACTTTCGGCACGTCCTGGAAAGTCGAGGCGGGCCCGCGTCCCTTCGCGGTGAGATGCGGCCAGTTCAGCGCCATTCGGGGCACGCACTTGAACATGTACCCCACGAGCGCGAGAGGACGCATCCGCTCGCTGATGTCGTGAAGTCGGGCTAGCGCGACTGGCGGCGGTAAGGCTCTGCCACTTCGCGGCTATTAGTGACGCGTGTGTCTGGCACAAGCGTCGGGCAGATCCGGCGACTTGCTCTGCTTCTTGTCCGCGGTGGAGTGCTCAAAGGCGGCTTCACTTGGGGAGACCTTCACCCCATCTGCGACATCAGGTCATGTCGCCGCACCTTCTCGAGCATCGTGCCGCGGCGTCAAGCGAGCTACCGCCGACCGATGGCGGACCTGTCGTGTCCCCCAGCCACTTGGCGGCGGTGGCTGGCGAACAACGCCACGGAGACTGCGGCGACACCGATCTCGAGCAGCAGGGTGAGAAGCCCGCCAACGTTGAGTATGTGGTTCCCGAGGAAACCGCCGACGATCGAACCGGTCAGCCCCAGCAGGACTGTCGGCAGGATGCCCAGGCCTCGGGTACCCGGAACGAGCAATCTGGCCAGCGCGCCGATGATCAGGCCGGTGACGGCCGCACTGATCAACGTCCACGCTGCGATACCGATCAGCGGCAACGCGACGAACAGGACGACGAAGACGACGAGCAACGCCCACAACATCTCACCAGCATACCGGCGGGTGTCGCAGCCCTTGCCTGTCGAATTCTGGCTGTAGCCTCCGCGGCTGAAACTCCGGCAGGTCCGGCCCGGTCGGGTCCTGCTCCTCGCAAGACTCTCGGATCGGCCCCCACGGCTCGCTGAGGAGCTGCCCATTCGGATCCGTCGGCTGGTCGTCCGGTCGGGCACCCATAACGCGATGTGACACAGCCGCTGTCGCGGCGGTGTGCGCGAGCCCTCCGGTGGGGCTAAGACAGCTGAGGTCCAGGGCACAGCTCTGCAGGTGTGCTACTCAAGAGTGTGGGCCGGGGTGCTGCTCGGGTCGCTCACGTGGCCGCCCCGGCTGCGGTGAACGGCCGGATCGCCTCCACGAAACCACGACGCCAAGCGCAGCGCCAGCCACAAGAAGGGCGATGTCGGCCAGGGCGAGAAGAATCGAACTGCTCCAGACCTCCCGCGCACTGGCGGCATAACCCTCCTCCAAGCCGGCGAGGATGTGCAGGTTCAGCACCACGATGACGGAGACGGTCAGCCCAACCGCCCCTCCCGCCACGGCGAAAGCGATCCTCCTGGCCGGATGGTCACTGCTTCTCATCGGACGTCCACGGTCTTGTCAGCAGGATCGGTTCTCGCTCACACTCGACAGGAAACCCTTCCGATCTCGGACTGGTCCAGAGGCGAAGGGCCCGGGCTTGGAGACTGACCACACCGCATCGCCGCTGCGCCGATGACTCGGTGACACGTGTGTGCGGCTTACTCGGCGGTCGGACCCGTCCGCTCATCAAGCATGAGAGTGAAAGTCGAGGCCGGCCAGCTCGCGGCGAAATGACGCAACTCGCTGGCGCCGGTCGCCGGATAGTTGACGTGCGGCACGGCGTTCCATCGTCGTCCGGTGCAGTGGGAGGGGCACGCTTCGGTCGGCTTGAGGGACCGGTGCCAAGCGCTCACCACTAGCCTCCCATCGCACTACACTCACCGAACCGGTCTCGCCGAGACAGGCGGACCACCAAGTCCGGCCTCGCGTCCGGAAAACGCCGGGGCGGCTCACCGTGCTCTTGCTGTCAGGGTTGGAATCGGTATCCGAGGCCGGGTTCGGTGAGGATGTGTCGGGGGTTGGACGGGTTGTGCTCGAGTTTGCGGCGTAGGCCGGCGATGTAGACGCGTAGGTAGTTGGTCTCGGTGACGCAGGCGGGTCCCCAGACCTCGGTGAGCAGCTGTTTTCTGCCCACGACCTTGCCGGGGTTGCGGACCAGGACCTCGAGGAGGTGCCACTCGGTGGGAGTGAGCCTCACGTCGGTGCTGTCCTTGGTGATGCGTTTCGCGGATAGGTCGATGGTGAGGTGGTCTGTGGATACCACGGCGGTGTCTTGGCCCGGTTGGGCTCTTCGCAGGGCTGCTCGGATTCGTGCCATGAGCTCGTCCATGCCGAAGGGCTTGGTGAGGTAGTCGTCGGCTCCGGCGTCAAGCGCGTCGACCTTGTCGGTTTGCCCTTCGCGGGCGGACAGCACGAGGATCGGGACGCGGGTCCAGCCGCGAAGGCCGGCGATCACCTCGTTGCCGTCCAGGTCCGGGAGGCCGAGGTCGAGAATGACCAGATCCGGCGGGTAGGTGGAGGCCTGTCGCAGGGCGGTGGTGCCGTCGACAGAGGTGTGGACGTCGTAGTGCCGGGCGCGCAGGTTGATGCTCAGCGCACGGAGCAGGTCACGGTCGTCGTCGACAACAAGGATGCGGGTCATCGGGCCACCGGCAGGGTGAGGCGCATGGTGAGCCCGCCGCCGGGGGTGGCCGCGGGCGTGAGGGTGGCGTTCATCGCGTCGCTGAACCCGCGGGCGATGGCCAGCCCGATCCCAACACCGCTTCGGGTCTCTCGGTCACCGAGCCGCTGGAAGGGGAGGAACATGTCTTCCCATTGCTGGTGGGGTACTCCGGGGCCGTGATCGATGACCTCCAGTCGGACGCGGCCATGGCCGTCGGGCTTGGCGCGGACGGTGACGGGTTCGTGGGGTGGTGAGAACCGTCCGGCGTTGTCGAGCAGGTTGGCGATGATGCGTTCAAGGAGGACGGCGTCTGTGAACACCACGGGCAGGTCCTCGGGAACGTCGATATCGAGGTTCGTGGTGTCGGTGTGCAGCAGTGCTCGGCCGAGAACCTCGTCGAGGGCAAGGGGGGCCAGGTGCACCGAGACGGCGCCGGCTTGAATGCGGCTGAGCGCCAGCAGGTTGGAGATCAGCCCGGTGAGCCGGTCGGTCGCGTCCTCGATGGAGGCCAGGAGCTCCGCGGTTTGCTCCGGTGTCCACGACACGTCTTGTTGGCGGAGGCTGGATACCGAGGCCTTGATGCCGGCCAGCGGGGTGCGCAGATCGTGGCTGACCGCGGCGAGCAGCGCCGAGCGCACCTTGTCTGTTTCGGCGAGCTGCTCGGCCCGGGCCGCCTCGTGCGCGAGTCGCTGCTCTTGCACGGCACGGGCAGCGGTTTCGGCCATGGTGGTGAGCAGACGGCTGTCGTGGGCGAACGTCTCGGTGCCGTAACCGCGCAGGGTGAGGCCGCTGGCGGTGCGCACGGTCATGGCGAGGTTGCCGGTGCAGTCGCCCACGCTGACGGGCGCGGGCTCGTCTGCTGTGGCGCCGGTGAGCGCGACTCCGGCGAGGCCGAACAGGTCTTGCAGCTGCTCGAGCACCGTTTCCGGGGTGGCGGTGCCCACCTCGGAGGAGGTCAACCGGGACAAGACCACCGCCTCGATACGGTGGCGTTCGGCGCTGACCCGGTGGCGGGCTCCGACGTCGACGGTGACGCTGACCAGGATCGCGGTGACCACGAACACGACCAGCTCTATGAGTTGATCGCTGCCTTTGACCCGGAAGGTGTAGTAGGGGGTGGTCATGAACCAGTTGGCTAGCAGGAAGGATCCGAGGGCCGCCACCAGCGCGGGCCCCAGGCCGCCCACGGCGGCCACCACGACGACCGCAAGCAGGTAGATGAGCAGGATCCCGTCGAGGCGGAGCTGGCCGCGGGCGGCGAGCAGCGCCCCGGTGAGGGCCGGGATCCCGACCAGGCACAGCAGCAGCCCCACGACTCGGCGGGAGCGCGTCAGGCCACCGGTGTCTCGAGGCAGCGGCGCCGGGTCATCCTTGGTCGGGCGTGAGCGCCGAAGCGACCACCGCATGCCTTTAGCGTGCCATGGCCTGCGAGGACTCGGCCGGCGGCGAGTTCTCCCAGGCGTCGCGACGGGCCTCCAGCGCCTCGGCCGAACCGAGCTGCCAGGGCACGCTGGTGACCATCACTCCGGGCTGGAACAGCAGCCGCGCTTTGAGACGCAACGCGCTCTGGTTGTGCAGCAGGTGTTCCCACCAGTGCCCGACGACGTACTCGGGGATGAACACCGACACCAGGTCTCGGGGGCTCTTGCGGTGCAGCTGGCGCACGTACTCGACGATGGGTCGGGTCAGTTCCCGGTACGGCGAGTACAACACGACCAGCGGGTAACCGATGCCGCGGTCAGCCCACTCCTCCATCAGCCGGTTGGTCTCCTCAGTGGAGGTCTGCACGGTCACGGCCTGGATGCTGTGGGGACGGGAGGCGCGGGCGAAGGCCAGCGCCCGCAGGGTCGGGGTGTGCAGCTTGGACACCGGCACCACCACTTGCACACGGCTCGGCAGCGGAACCCCTCCCGGTGGTGGTGCCAGCTCCTCGGCGACGTGGTCGTAGTGCCGCCGGATGGCGGTCATCATCACGAACACCAGCGGCATGGCGATGACCACGATCCAGGCACCGTGCGCGAACTTGGTCAACAACACGATCACCAGCACCACCGCAGTGGTGGCCGCGCCCAGGCCGTTGATCACCAGCCCGCGGTGCATGCTGCGTCGGTCCCCGGTCTTGGTCTCCACCCGGAGCCGGCGGCGCCAGTGCCGCACCATCCCGGCCTGGCTGAGCGTGAACGACACGAACACGCCAATGATGTAGAGCTGGATCAGCCGGCTGGTGTTGGCGTCGAACGCCGCAATCAGGGCGATCGCCAGGGCGGCCAGAATCACGATGCCGTTGGAGAACACCAGCCGGTCCCCGCGGCGGGCGAACTGCCTGGGCAGGAACCCGTCGGCGGACAGGATGGACGCCAGGATCGGGAACCCGTTGAACGCGGTGTTCGCAGCCAGCACCAGGATCGCCGCGGTGAACACCTGGACCACGTAGAAGCCCACCGAACCGGTGCCGAACACCGCGCTGGCCAGCTGCGCGATCACCGTCCGCTGCACATAGCCGCCCGGCGCGCCGACCAGCTGGGCCGCGCTCTCGGTGACGTGCACGCCGCTGATCATCGCCAGCGCGGTGATGCCGACGAACATCAGAACGGTGAACACTCCCATGATTGCCAGCGTGGCCGCCGCGTTGCGAGCTTTGGGTTTCTTGAAGCTGGGCACCCCATTGCTGACCGCTTCCACACCGGTCAGCGCCGTGCAGCCGGACGCGAACGCGCGCAGCAGCAGGAACAGCAACAGCAGCCCGGTCACATGGGTCTGCGCCGCAACCCCAAACCGGGCTGACTCCGCGACCGGGGCGCGCCCGACCACCGTCTGCACAAACCCGACGATCAACATCGCGAACACCGCCGTCACGAACCCGTAGGTCGGGATCGCGAATGCCGCACCGGACTCCTTGACGCCCCGCAGGTTGACCAACGCCAGGAGCACCACGCATCCGATCGACAGCGCGACGGCGTGCGAAGCCAGGGACGGCACCGCGGACACGATGTTCGAAACCCCAGCAGCCACCGACACTGCGACCGTGAGCACGTAGTCGACCAGCAGCGCGCTGGCCGCGGTGAGCGAAGCCGCTCTGCCCAGGTTGGCCCGGCTGACCGCATAGGCACCACCCCCGGTCGGGTAGGCGTGACAGGTCTGCCGGTACGAAGCGACCACGATCACCAACAGCAACACCACACCCAGTGCCACCCACGGCGCCAGATGCAGCAGCGCCACGCCGCCCAGCGAGAGCACCAGCAGGATTTCCTGGGTGGCGTACGCATTCGACGACAACGGGTCACTGCAAAACACCGGCAACGCCAGCTTCTTCGGCAGGAGCGTGTGCTCCTGCCGCGCGCTGCTCAGAGGCCGCCCCACCACCAGCCGCTTAGGCACCGATGCAACACTCACCACAACACCAGCAAACCCCGCACCGAGTGGCCGCCCGAGCATCTTCACGCAGCGCCTACGGCTGTGGCCCTTATCTTCACGGCTTCTTAACGGTCAGACACAACGCGGAAGCCACACTCGAGGTCATCGAGCCTGGCGAGTCCCTACTGGGCACTGGGCGGTACGCAACCGACCAGGCCGGCTACACCGCGATGCGCGCCTATGCGAGACGGTGGCCGGACCGTGTCTGGGCAGTCGAGGGCGCGAACGGTGCCGGGCCAACGCGAAACCCTTGCCCAAGACCATCGCACGGGCCCGGGAGGGCACTGCGCGGCGTCTCAACAATCCAGCGCGGCCGGCCTACCCCCGCACATCGGCACTTCGGATCAGCCACTTCCCGGACCCGCGTCCACGACGCTACAACCCGCCCCGACCGCCGAGAAGAGCGCCAGGCAGCATGCCCAGCCAGCCGCCCCTTGACGACAGAGGGGTGCCGGAGAGACGCGGGTGGGATGGGTGACCGGTAACGCGGACGCGGGTGTCACACACGCTTGGACGAGCACGGGTCGAGCAAGCGCCGCCATGCCCGGGAGCCGCATGCGAGGTGAGAGCTCACTCGTCATGGACCCCACCCAGGTGGCTCTACGACGCCCCACACTCAACCGTGCTATATTCGGTATCCGCGCAGGTTGGGGGCCGTTTTTCCGGCCTAACCCGCTTTGGGGGCGAATAATTTGCCTCCTCCAAAAGGTTGGGGCCTCGAATCCCTCCAAGCACGCGCACATGAAAGCCCAGGTCCATCCCCCGTGACCTGGGCTTTCTTGTGTCCAGGCCACGGGGCTCCCGCCTGAACGAACGCCGCCGTTCTGCGGTCAGTCGGCGTCCCTGTGCAGCGTTCCGCGGGAGACGAGCCTCCCGGAGTGGGTGCGGACGCGTACTCCGTTCCCGGCCGCCATGGTGGGCACCCCGCTGTGCAGGTCAAGGTGCGCGTACCCGCCTGAGCTCACATGCATTCGACCAACGAGCGCGCCGTGCACTCGTACAGTCACGACCCTGTTGTGCAGTCGGGCGATGTGCATCTCGATCTCGAAGTGCCGAGCGCCGTGTTCGGCTTCGTACTCGGCCTTGCCGTGCGCGCCCGGAAACGCCGCGCTCCCGCGCATATGGGCCGCCAGGTCCACCTGGGCGGCTTGCGCTGGAACCGCCATCGGTACCAGCAAGGTGCCGGTGGTGCCGACCGCCAACAGTCCGGCCGCAACGCGGCTGCGTGTGCTCAACATGGCTTTCCCCTCCGTGTTCCACCACTCTTCTCGCAGCGTTGCGCGTGTGTGGAGGGGCTTTGGGCACCAGCGACGAGGCCGAGGTCACCCAAAGCGCGACAATGGCTCAACCCGCAGTGACCATGGGCCGCAAGCGTCCACAGCGGGCGGGCGGCGCTGGCATCGTTGCCCGCGAAGACCCCCCGGGGTATAGTCCTGACTCGGTTGGCCCCGGCGATGTCTCCCCCGTCATCGTTGGGGCCGGCCTTTCGCTTGAGAGGTCTCCGTTCGCCCGACCGCGCGGCAGACGCCCACGACCCGACCGCACGGTCTGCCGGCTCACCGACTGAGTCAAGCGCTAGCTCGTGGGGCGAAGGTGTCTAGAGGGCGCGAACAAGCGTCCCCCGCGCGGGCGACAAATGCCCGTATACTCGGACGCACAGGGGCATGGCGCCTTCCTTCCAGCCGTGTTCCTTCTCAAGGCCAGCCGCCCACCCCACGGCGTGGCCAAGCCTCCAAGTGGCGGGCGGCTGTCTGGGAGGTAGCCGCCCGCCAGGCTTGGCTCCAGAAGTCCACCTGTGCCTGGGCCAGCAGCCTTGCGTCGGCCTCTGAGTCAGGTGTCCGCCTCGCCGGCCGTGGCGGTCGCCACGCGATCGCGGCGTACGTCGGAGCGGGCGAAGCCCGGGATGATGACGGATGTCGCGATGATCGAGAGCGCGGCCATGGCGAACATGGTGTGTGCGGCGGCCGTGCGGCCCGACCCGAGGTGTTGGGCGAGGGCGCCGGCGGTGACGGCCCCGATGGCCTGGCCGAGCATGAGGCCGGTTCCGGCGAGACCGAAGACCTGCCCGCGTGCGTCGCGCGGGGCGTGCCTGACGAGACGCTCCTGCACGGGGAGGGCCGCCGAGTATCCGAACGAGGCGACCAGGGCCAGGCAGCAGGCGAGCCACAGCGGCGGATGGAGCCAGAACGCGAGGAAGGGTGTGGCGAGGAGCAGGCGGAGCGGGATGGTCAGTCGGTCGCGGAGGGGATCATGGACGAACCGGCCGATGATGATGTCGCCGAGGAGCATGCCCGCGGCTCCGGCACCGAAGAGCCAGCCGGCCCGGTCCCCGGCGTACGGGATGAAGACCGCCTCGCAGCCGACGACGAGCCCGTTGGGGATCCACATCATCAGATAGATAGGCCGGATGGTCCGGGACCCGAGAAGTGCGCGGTTGACGGTTCGGGTGCGTGCCACGACCTTGCCGGTGGCGCGGGGAGGGTGGTCGGCCAGTCCGAGGCGCGCGATGAGCGCGCCGGTGATGCTCACCGCCGCGGAGAGGAAGAACAGGTCCTGGGTCGCCATCGCGAGCAGGAGTACGGCGCCGAGCGCGTTGCCGAGGACTTGCATCCCGCCGACGGTGATGTTGAGCGTCGACCGCCCTAGGATGAACGCCTCGCGCGGCACGACGTCAGACAGGAGCCCGATCACGGTTCCGGACGTCGCGGCGGCGAGGACATAGCCGACGGCGAGGAGGGCGAACCGCCAGCCCCAGGCCATGCCCGGAAGTGTCTGCAACAGGTCGGTGACCCCAGCGGTGAGGCCGACCCAGACCATGGCGCTGCGCGGCCGGACGAGGTCGGCGGTCGCGAGCAGGAAGTGGCTGGACACCAGCTGGACAAGTGGCCCCCCGAACATCGCGAGCGCGGTGAGGACCGGGGAACCCGTCGCGGCGTACATCAGCGTGCCCAACGCGAGGCCGCCGACGACGACACCGGCCATGAAGAACAACCGGGCGACGAACAGGACCCGGAACTCGCGGATGCCGAAGATCTCCGCATAGGTGCGCACGAGCGCTGACTGTGGTCCACTGGAGAGGAACCGGCAATCTATTCGTGTGTAGGCGAAACGTGGGAACGTGGCGGGTGTCGCCCGAGGCACTGGCCAGCGCGCGGTTCGCGGTCTCGCCCATGGCCGAGGTCATCGGCGCGCTCGGTCAGCTGGCCTGGGGGCGTGACCGGCACGACCGGGCCTTCGTCAGTGCCCATGCGGAGGCCTTCGACGTCATGCTTGCCGAGCGCCCAGGGGCCGCGGCCGTCATTGCCCACTGCTTCCGTCCCGGCTGGATGGCGGACTGCATGGGGCTGCCGCCGCCGCACCCCAGCCCGACCTTCGCCGAGGAGCTCGCGCTGGTGGAGGGGTTGGGGGACGAGCGGGTCCGCGACGACCTTGCCTTCGCCAGCAGGGTTCCGTTGCCGGAGATCCTGCTTCGCCCGGGCGCGACCGCCTACGTCGTCGAGCTGCTCGAGTGGCTGTGGACCCGCACGATCGCGACGGACTGGCCACGACGCGAGCGGGTGCTGCGGGCCGACATCGTCACGCGCGGGAACCGGCTGGCGACCCACGGCTGGACCGGTGTCCTCAAGGACCTCGGCAAACACCGCGAGTGGGTCGGCGATGGCGAGATGCGCATCAGCGACCGTTCCATGCCGACCAAGGAGCTAGGACCAACGGCGCAGCTCTACTTCGTCCCTACCCACTGGATGGCAAGCTGGGTCCAGTGGGACCTGCCCCACCGATATGCCGTGTACTACCCGGTGGCCGGATCCCTGGCCGGAATCGAGGGGTCTGGCAACGGACTGGAGCGGCTCGTCGGTGCCAACCGGGCCCGCCTCCTCCGCGCCCTGTCCGAGCCCGCGAGCACGACTGCGCTCGCCACCCGGTCGGGTCTTCCGATCGGCGCCGTCGGCAACCATCTGCGGGTCCTCCTCGACAGCGGCCTCGTGCTGCGACGACGGTCCGGACGAGAGGTGCTCTACTGGCGTACCGCACTCGGGGACCGCCTCGTCGCCACGGGCTGAGGGCCGGCCGAGTCGTTACCGGCACCCACCGTTCCGCCAGCGCCTAGCCGGCCTGCTGCACGCTCGCAGAGGAGTCGTCTGCCGCCGGAGAGATCGCCGAGAAGTACGCCGCAAGCGTCGGATGGACGTTGAAGACGTTGATCAGCCCGGTGATGCCGAGCAGCTGGAGCAGGTGCTTCCTGTCGCAGACCAGGTGCAGCGAGCCGCCGGCCGCGTTGGCTGCCTTCCACCCGGCGACCACTGCGCCCAGCCCCCCGGAGTCGAGGAAGTCGAGCTGTCCGAGGTCCAGCACGGTCTCGCGGTGGCCCTCCTCGAGAACTCCGCGCAGCGCGGTGGTGAGCTGGCCGGCGTTGGCATAGTCCATCTCGCCGGCAAGGCCGACCACCGCAACGCTTCTGTCCATGCGGCGCGAAATGCTCAGGCTCACGTCGAGCAGTCCCTTCAAGTCGGACAACTTTTGGCGTATACCCGGCATCTCGGGCCTCAAACATCCGCTCCTACCGAAAATGTCCGGAACGTGCAGCGACCACCGGGCTCCGACTGGTCGTCGGGGGCGCCGGTGGTCGCTGTTCGGCCAGTACGACGGGTGGCGGGGCCTACTCCCGGCGGCGAGCCATCAGCCCGCCCGCCCCGGCGAGCGCCGCACCGACCACGAAGATGATCGTGCCCATCACGTCCGCCTGCGGCGGGATGCCCAACCGGCTCGCGCCCCAGATCCACAGCGGGAAGGTGAGCGTCTGACCGGCGGTGAACTCGGTGATGATGAAGTCGTCGATCGACAGCGCGAACGAGAGCAGCGCACCGGCGACGACTCCGGGGAGGATCATCGGCAGCGTGACCAGGCGGAAGGTCGTGAACGGGCCGGCCCCCAGGTCACGGGCCGCCTCCTCCAGCGAGGTGTCGAACCCGGACATCCTGGCCCGCACGGTGATCGCCACGAACGGGATGCAGAACATGATGTGCGCGATCACGATGGTCCAGTAGCCGCGCGGCAGGCCCATCGCGATGTAGAGCGACAGCAGTGCCGCACCCAGCCCGATCTCGGGCGCCGCGATGTTGGCGAACAGCACCAGGTCGGTGAGCCCGTGGCCGCGGAACCGGTACCGCCCCAGTGCGATGCCCATCGGGGTGCCCAGCACCACCGAGAACACCATCACGATCACCGCGATGGTGAACGAGTTCACCAGGGACTGGGTCAGGTTCGGGATCGCGAACACGTTCTGCCACCAGCGCAGGGTGAAGCCCTGCCAGGTGAAGTTGTAGCGGCTGTGCGTGTTGTTGAACCCGAACGCGGCCATCACCACGATCGGCAGGAACATCCACAGCAGGACCAGCCAGGTGTAGCCGTGCAGCAGCCTGCCCCGGCGGCGTGGCTTGCGGCGACGCCTCGGCTCGCTGGTCGACGGCACCTGCTCCCGGGACGGGGCCAAGGTGGTCACGCCGCGCTCACCTCCAGGACGTCCTCGGTGCCCAGCGCCCGCGCATAGGCGAAGATGCCGAGCAGCAGCGCGGCCATCAGGAGGAAGGACAGTGCCGCCGCCTGCGGGTACTCGCTGTTCTGGATGTACAGCGTCTCGATGATGTTGCCGATCATCACCTGGCCGGTGCCGCCCAGGATCTGGGCGCTGACGTAGTCCGAGGTGACGGGGACGAACGTGAGCAGCACCCCGGCGAACACGCCGGGCAGCGAGAGCGGCAGCACCACCTTCAGGAAGGTCTGCACCTTGTTGGCGTACAGATCGCTCGCCGCCTCCAGCACCTCGCGGTTGATGCGCTCCAGCGCGACGTAGATCGGCAGCACCATGAACGGCACCGAGTAGTACGTGAGCCCGGAGACCACCGCGAACGAGGTGGCCATGATGTGGAAGTCCGTGGGGATGAGCCCGGCGTTGTGCAGCGGTCCCAGGAGCAGGCCCTGGTCGGAGAGCAGGAACTCCCACGACAGGCTACGCAGAACGAAGGTGACGAAGAACGGCAGCAGCAGCAGGAACAGGTACGTCGGCTTGCGCGACCCGCCGTACAACGAGATCCAGTAGGCCATCGGGTAGCTGATGGCGATCACGGCCACCGTGGCGATCACGCCGTAGACCACCGACCGGATGAACTGGGTGTGGTACTGCGAGAGCACGCTGGCGTAGTTGCCGATGTCGAAGGTCTGCGCGAACCCGGTCAGCAGGTTCCCGCTCATCGTGGACAGCGACAGCATGGCCACGATCGGCACCACGAAGAAGATCGCGATCCAGATGCCACCCGGGAAGATCAGGGCGTACGGCGTGAGCGCCGCGCTGAGACGGCGCCTCATGACGGGTTTCCCGATCCACCCAGCGCGTAGCCGTGCTCGGAAGGCCAGCACAGCCAGGCGGGGTCACCCCGATCGAGGTCGCCTGCGGCGCTCGCCGAGTTCTGCACGAACACCACCATCTCGGTGCCGTCCGCCGTGGTGACCGTGAAGTTCGTCGACGTGCCCAGGTAGACCACCTCGGTGACGGTGCCCGGCAGCGCGCAGCCCTCCACGGGCGGCTCGGCGCACAGTGTGATCTTCTCCGGACGGACCGTGAGCTCGATCTGCTCGCCGACGGACGGCGAGTTCACCGGCACCATCACCCGACCCTCGCCGGGCATCCTGAGCACGGCGAGGTGGCCGTCCATCCGCTCCACCGTGCCCGCGATGATGTTCGAGGTGCCGATGAACCCGGCAGTGAACTTGGTGGCGGGCCGTTCGTAGATCTCCTTCGGCGGTCCGAGCTGTTCGATGTGGCCGCCGTTCATCACCGCCACCCGGTCCGACATGGTCAGGGCCTCGCCCTGGTCGTGGGTGACGTAGACGAACGTGATGCCGACCTCGCGCTGGATCCGCTTGAGCTCGATCTGCATGGTCTGGCGCAGCTTCAGGTCCAACGCGCCGAGCGGCTCGTCGAGCAGCAGGGCGCGAGGGTGGTTCACCAGCGCGCGGGCCAACGCGACCCGCTGCTGCTGCCCGCCGGACAGCTGGGACGGCTTGCGCTTGCCGTAGCCACCGAGCTCGACGAGCTCGAGGGCCTCCTCGACCCGCTTGGTGATCTCCTCCTTGGGGACCTTGGTGCGCCGCAGACCGAAGGCAACGTTCGCGAAGATGTCCATGTGCGGGAAGAGCGCATAGCTCTGGAACACCATGTTCACGTCGCGCCGGTTCGGGGGCGTGTTGGTCACGTCGTCGCCGTACAGCAGGACCTGGCCCTCGGTGGGCTCCTCGAACCCACCGATCATGCGCAGCGTCGTGGTCTTCCCGCAGCCAGAGGGGCCCAGCATGGAGAAGAACTCCCCCTGGCCGATGGTCAGGTCGATGTGGTCGACGGCGCGGACGGCTTCCCCGCGTCGGGACAGGTACTCCTTGCCGACCCCCACCAGGGTGATGGCGGCGGACGGCTGAGCCTGGCTCGTGCTGCTCACTTCGGCGGTCGCGCTCCCTCTGGTGTCGGGCATGGTGCTGCTCATGACTGGTAGATGGGGTCGAAGATGTTGTTCCAGGGCTGGATCTCCTGGACCTTGAGGGTCCGCCCCGTCGAGACCTGGGAGTAGGTCTTGTCGGTGGGGAACACCGCGTAGCTGTCCGCGACCTGCCTGAGGTACTTCGCGTCGCTGGGCTTCTTGGCCTGTTTGGCGTCCTGGAGCACGTTCTGCTTCGAGCTCGGCACCGGAGTGATGTAGTTGACCCACTCGGCGACCTCGGCGGCCTTGTCCGGCTGGTAGTAGTAGTCCATCAGCATCATCGCGTCGACCGGGTTCTGGGCGCCCTTGAGGATCAAGAAGTTGTCGGTCCAGAGCAGGCCACCCTCCTTGGGGATCACGAACTTCAGCTTCGAGCCCGACAGGTTGCTCTGGAAGATGTCGCCCGACCACGCCTGGCTGATCCAGATGTCGCCGGTGACCAGCGCGTGCACGTAGTCCTGCTCGTAGTACTTGCGCACGTTCGGCTTGACCTTCTCCAGCCAGGCAGCGGCCTTCTTCCAGTCCGAGGGGGTGGAGTTGGTGGCGTCGATGCCCAGCGCGAACATGCCGGCGTTGCCCAGCTCGCTGGCGTCGGCGAACATGCCGATCTTGCCCTTGTACTTGGGGTTGAGCAGGTCCTGGAAGCTGTTGATCTCCCCGCCGACCTTCTCCGGGTTGTAGGCGAGCCCGGTGAAGCCCGCCTGCCAGGGGATCGTGTACTTGTTGCCCGGGTCATAGTCGGGGTTGCGGAACTTGGCGCCGGCGTACTTCTTGAAGTTGCTCAACCGGCTCTGGTCCAGCGGGACCAGGTAGCCCAGCTGCATCAGCTCGGTCAGGATCTGGCCGTCGGAGATCACCGCGGTGTCGTAGCCGGTGTACTGCCCGGCCTGCAGGGTGGGCCGGATGGTGGCGAAGAAGGACGGGTTGTCCTGGATGACCTCGCTGTAGTCGACCTTGATGCCGTACTGCTTCTCGAACTGGTTGATCGAGGGGTGGTTGCCCTTGCCGGCGGTGTCGATGTACAGCGGCCAGTTCGCCCAGTTGACCTGGCCGGTCTTCTTCTTGTCCTTCCAGTACGCCACGGCCGCGTCGGCGACCGCCTTGCTGCTGCTCGGGCTCGACCCGGCGCTGGGGGACTGGCCGGACACGCCGCACGCGGACAGCAGGCTGCCGGCGCCGACCGCGCCGGCCCCCATCCCCATCAGCCGGAGGAGGTCGCGGCGGCTGTGCCGGGACTGGGTGAGGCCTCGCAGCAGTGCGGGATCCACCTGCGGCGACTCGGGAGGGTGATTCGAAGACATCGGTTTCGCGTTCCCTTCGTGTTCAGCGGATGCGAACATCTTGCGCTGCGGGCTGCCGTCGTGGCGAGGGCGGCGGCGGCCCGACGGCGCGAGGCCAGGGCGCGGGCCGATGCGAACCCCCCAAGCAGGCCGAGTTGGCAACTATTACAGCAGTGCCGAACCACGAGGGCAACCGGATCCGTCACCCAACTTCGCCAAAGGTACGTTTTTCGTTGCGGAATCGTCATGCTCCTCCTCCGGCGCCGTGCTGGCCTGGCGCCCGGCTCGCGCCCGGCGGTCTCGCCGAGGAGAATGGCCCGGATGACCGTCGTGCTCGTGCTGCTCGGTGGGGCCGTGGGTGCTCCGCTGCGCTACCTGACCGACCTCCTGGTCCAGTCCAGGCACGACAGTGTCCTGCCGTGGGGGACGCTCACGGTGAACGTGGCCGGCAGCTTCATGCTGGGGGTGGTGGGGGCCGCGGTGTCCGTGGCCGGGGCACCGTCCTGGCTGATGGCGCTGGCCGGCACCGGATTCTGCGGCGCGCTGACCACCTTCTCCACCTTCGGCTTCGAGACCGTGCGGCTGTTCGAGGAAGGCTCGGTGCTGGAGGCCCTGGTGAACGCGGTCGGCAGCCTGGCCGCCGGGCTGGCGGCCGTCGCCGCCGGCTGGGCCCTTGTCGTGTGGCTGTGATGGCTCTGAGACGTCGTTTTGTGAGTGGCGGCGGGGGTATCAGAGCCAGTGTGAAAGGAGCCCCATGCCCGACATCTGTGACCTGATCCTGGACGAGCACGAGACGTTCCGCCGGCGGTTCGCCGAGCTCGACGAGCACCGCGAGGAACCCGAGACACTGAAGCGGCTCTGGGACCCGCTGGCCGAGCTGCTCGAGCGGCACGCGGCGGCCGAGGAGACCATCTTCTACCCCGAGCTGCTCGCCCGCGGGCAGCGCGCGGAGGACGAGACCGACGACGCGATCGACGACCACAACGACATCCGGGACGCGGTGCGCGACGCCGCGAGCACCGAGCCCGGCAGCGACGCCTGGTGGGAGGCGGTGAGCAAGGCTCGCGAGGAGAACTCCGACCACATGGGGGAGGAGGAGCGCGGTGCGCTTGCCGACTTCCGCGCCCACGCCCCCGAGGACGTGCGCGAGGAGATCGGGAACCGGTGGGTGGACTACAACCAGAAGCACGCCGGCGGTCGGGGAGTGGACAGCTCCGACAAGGATCCCGAGGAGTACATCGAGGAGCACAAGCCCTGACGGGCCCGGGGGTACGACGGTCCCGCCCGCCGCTCAGCGCAGCGGGTCGAAGGGTGCCAGCGCGGCGGGCGTCACCCCGGTGGTGATCTTCTCGGCGAGCAGCCGTCCGGTGGCCGGCCCCAACGTGATGCCCCACATGCCGTGCCCGCCGGCGGCGAACACCCGGGGGGAGCGGGTGGCGCCGACCAGCGGCAGCCCGTCCGGTGTGCAGGGCCGGGCCCCGACCCATTCGTCGGTGCGCGCGTCGAGGTCGGCGTGGCGCAGCAGTGGCCGGGTCGCGTCGGTGATGGCGCGGACCCGGCGCGGGTCCAGTGGCGCGTCCGGCGCCCGGAACTCCATCATCCCGGCCACCCGCAGCCGGTCTCCGATCGGCGTGCAGGCGACCCGTTGGGCCGGGAAGTACACCGGGCCGGCCGGAACGTGCTCGATCGGCACGCTGAAGCTGTAGCCGCGGCCGGCCTGCACCGGTGTGCGTACCCCGAAGGTGCGGGCCAGGTCGCCCAGCCACGCGCCGGTGGCCAGCACCACGGCGTCGAACGTCTCGGTGCCGGCCGGGGTGGTGACCTCGACGCCGGCGCCTGCCTCCCGGACCCCGGTGACGGTCGTGCCGTTGCGCAGCTGGGCACCGCGGGTCCAGACCGCGTCGGCCAGCGCGTGCACGTAGGCGCCCGGGTTGACGAACCGCTGGTCGTGCAGCCGGATCGCGGCGCCCACCGCGTCGGACAGGGACGGCTCCACCTCGCGAGCCTCGGCACCGGTGAGCACGTCGTACTCGATGTCCTGGCCGGCCCGGTGGATCTGCTCGATCTCCTCGAGCAGGGTGGTCCGCTCCGCTGGTGAACGGTAGGCGGCGAGGAAGGACTTCGCCTCGTGGGTCGGTGCGTCCACGCCGCCGGCCACCAGCGCGTCGTACGCGTCGAGCGCCTCGCTGTTGATCGGCACCAGCGCCTGCATGGCGCGCAGCCACCGCGCGGCGGTGCTGTTGCGGGCGAACCGGGCCAGGAACGACAGCAGCCGCGGGTTGCCGGTCGGCGGAACGTACACCGGGGAGGACGGGCTGAGCACGGCCCGGACGCCGTAGCGCAGCACCGCCGGCTCGGGCAGCGGGGTCGCCAGGCCCGGGGTCAGCCAGCCGGCGTTCCCCCACGAGGAGCCGGCGGCCACACCGGTGCGGTCCAGCACCGTCACCTCGACCCCCTTCTCCTGGAGGAACCACGCCGTCGCCAGGCCGACCATGCCGGCACCGACCACGGCCACCTTGCGGGGCTGGGAAGCGGTCATGCCGTCCATCGTCCCGGAGCCGGCCGCGGCAGACATGGTGGTAGAGACACAGTATTGTCGCGAACGGCTGTGCTTCGGGCACAACGTTCCGGCAGAATGCGCGGCGTGCTGTCCGCCCACGAGCTGGTCACCGCGATCGGCCCCTCCACGTTCGAGGTGCTGGTGCCTGGGGACCGCCGGGAGGTCACCGACGTGTTCCTGGCCGAGCCCGGCGCCGCCGCGGTGGGCCAGGCCGGTGACCTGGTGCTGGGTGCCGGCTGCCCGGTCGAGCAGGCAGCCGCGCTGGTCACGCGGTGCGCGGAGTCGGACGCCTCAGGGGTGGTCCTGCGGAGTACGACGGTGCAGACCCCGGACGTCGCGCGGACCGCCCGGGCCGCCGGCCTGCTGCTCGCCACCGTGCGTCCCGAGACCTCCTGGGCACACCTGGTGTGGATGCTGCGGGGCGTCGTCGACCGGGCGGCCGCGCCCGACGCGCCCTCGGCGGGGGACGCCGCAGTGCACCACGACCTGTTCGCGGTCGCCGACGCGGTGGCCGCGATCGTGGACGCCCCGGTCACCATCGAGGACCACCGGTCGCGGGTGCTGGCCTACTCCTCCGGGCAGGCGAGCACCGACCCCGCCCGGGTGTCGACCATCGTCGGCCGTCGGGTGCCGCCGGAGGTGCTCGACCGGCTGCGCGCGCAGGGCGTGTTCCGCACCCTGGCCCGGGCCCGCGAACCGTTCCTGGTGCCGGCCGGCCCGGACGGCACCCTGCCCCGGCTGGTGGTGCCGGTGCGCGTCGGGGAGGAGTGGCTGGGGTCGATCTGGGCGGTGGTGCACGGTCCGGTGCCCGCGCACGTGACCGCCGAGCTGAGCAATGCCGCCTCGGTGCTCGCCCTGCACCTGCTCCGGCTGCGCGCCCAGGCCGACGTGGCCCGCCGGGACACCGTGGAGCGGTTGCGCCGGCTGCTCGCCGGAGCGTCCGCCGCCGAGGCCACCGGTGACGCGGCGCGGTTGCGGCTGCCGGACCCGCCGTGGCGGGTGGCTGCGCTGGCCGCGCCCTCGCCGTCGGCCGACCTGGCCCAGCGGGTCGATCTGTGGGTGACCACGCTGCGCCGCAACGGCTGGGCCGACCCAGTGCTCGCCGACGTGGACGGCCTGGTGCACGCCGTGCTCGGCGGCGTCGGCCCCGGATCGTGGCACTGGCTGCGCTCGGTGGTGTCGGCGATGCACCGGGCGGAGGGAACGGTGGCCGCGGCGGTGGGCTCGCCGGTGCGGTCCCCGGCCGAGCTGCCGCGTTCCAGGTCGGAGGCCGCCGAGACGCTGCGCCTGCTGCGCCGCCGGGGGGAGGCGGTCGGGACGTTCGAGGACTCCTGGGCGGCACTGGCGGTGGCGCGGAGCACCGCCCGGCTGGGCGAGGCGCAGTACTGGGGGCCGGTGGGGGTGCTGGTGCAGGCGGACCGCGAACGGGGCAGCGCCTACGTGGAGACGCTGGCGGCGTGGCTGGCCCACCTCGGGGAGCCGTCGCGGGCTGCGGCCGCGCTGCACGTGCACCCGAACACGCTGCGGCACCGGATGCGGCGCATCGGCGAGCTGGTCGAGCTGGACCTCTCGGACCCCACCGTCACGCTTGCGGTGCGGCTGCAGGTGGCCGCCCTCCGGCAGGACGGGGACGGGCCGCCGTAGGCTGCCCGACGAGGGCCCCGACCGTGCCGGACGCGCCGGCCGGACGCGAGAGGCGGCCGGCGAGGAGGCGCGGATGCGGATGTTCGTGGCGCTGGTGCCGCCGGACCAGGCCCTGGAGAGCCTGGCCGAGTTCGTCGAGCCACGCCGCGAGGCCGGGTCCGGGTTCCGCTGGACCGCCCCCGAGCAGTGGCACGTCACCTTGGCGTTCATGGAGGACGTGCCCGAGCGGCGGCTCGACGACCTTCTCGCCCGGCTGGAGCGGGCCGCCCGGCGTCGTACCCCGTTCCCGGCCACCGTCGCCGGCGGGGGCGCGTTCCCGAACCCGGTCCGGGCCAAGGTGCTCTACGCCGGGGTGTCGGCCGACCCCGACGGCGAGGAGCTGAGAAGGCTCGCCACCGGCGCGCGCGCCGCGGCCAACAAGGCCGGGGCCGCTGCGGCGGGCGGGCCGTTCCACCCGCACATCACCCTGGCCCGGCTGCGGGGGGCGGTGGAGGCGACCCGGTGGGTGCGGATCCTGGACAGCTACCAGGGCCCCACCTGGCAGGCCCGGCAGATCACCCTCATCGTCTCCCACCTCGGGGAGGGTCCGCGGCGGCGTCCACGCTACGAGCCGGTCGCTTCGTTCGACCTCGGTGCCCGTGCCCCGGGATAGGGTCGAGCCAGTGCCAGGACGGGGAGGGGAGAGAGCAGATGCCGTACCTCATGCGCGTCGAGCTGCCCGACGTCCCGGGGTCGCTCGGACAGGTCGCCAGCGCCATCGGTGAGGCCGGCGGCGACATCGAGGCCATCGAGATCGTGGAGAAGAGCTCGCAGGGCACCGCCGTCGACGACGTGCTGCTGGAGACCGCGCCGGGGGTGATGCCGGACTCGCTGGTGTCGGCGTGCTCCCAGCTGAACGGCGTGCGCGTGCTGTGGATCTCCCGGTACGGCGCGGGTGGGAACCTGTTCTTGGACCTCGAGGCGGTGGAGGCGCTGACCGAGAACCCGGCCGCCGCACGCAACCAGCTCGTCGACCTGCTGCCGATCACGTTCCGCGCCGACTGGGCGCTGCGGGTCCGGCGCACCGACTCGGGCGCGGAGATCCTGCACCGCACCCAGTCCGCCCCGGAGCTGACCGAGCTCGACGTCAGCTGGTTCCCCCTCGAACGCGCCACCCGGCTCGAGGTGCCGGCGGAGTGGGAGCGGTGGGCGTCCGCGCTGGCCGCGGCGCCGCTCGGCCACAAGGACGAGATCGTGGTCTTCGGCCGCCGCGGGGGTCCCGAGGTGCTGGAGTCCGAGCTTGCCCGGCTGGGTCACCTGGCCGCCCTGGCGGTCTCGATCGGTCGCGCCGGGTAGGCACATCGGGATGGACGACCCCTCCGCGCTCGCGCGACAGGCCGCCGCGGCGCTGGCCGAGCTGACCGGACGGGCCTCGCACCAGGCGCTGGTCGTGCTCGGGTCCGGATGGGCGCCGGCCGCGGACGCGTTCGGCGAGCCGGTGGCCCGGTTCCCGATGGCCGAGCTGCCCGGGTTCCGCGCGCCGGTCGCCGAGGGGCACCGCGGCGAGGTCCGCTCCTGCGACGTGCGCGGCGTGCCCACGCTCGTGTTCCTCGGGCGGAGCCATCTCTACGAAGGACACGGGCCGGCCCCCGTCGTACACGGGGTCCGCAGCGCCGCCGCGGCCGGTGTACGGCTCGCCGTGCTCACCAACGCCAACGGTTCACTGCGCCGGGACTGGGCGATCGGGCAGCCGGTGCTGATCTCGGACCACCTGAACCTTGCCGGTGTCTCTCCGCTGGTGGGGGCGCGGTTCGTGGACCTGACCGACTGCTGGTCCCGTCGGCTGCGGGACCTGGCCAGGCGGCTCGACCCCTCACTGGCCGAGGGCGTGTACGCGATGCTGCGCGGCCCGCACTACGAGACCGCCGCCGAGGCGGAGTGGCTGACCCGGGTCGGCGCGGACATGATCGGGATGTCCACGGTGCCGGAGGCGATCGCCGGGCGGGACGCCGGAGTGGAGCTGGTCGGCCTGTCCACGGTCACCGCCGTGGAGGGAGTCGGGCTGGCCATCGACCCGACCGAGGTGGTCGCCGTCGCCGAGCGCACCGCGGCCCGAGTCGGACCGCTGCTGGCCGAGCTGGTCGTCGAGGGCATTGCGAGGACGTGAGCGACACCGCCCGTTATGACCGGTGCGGGGCAGGCTGAGGACTGACAAGATTGTGCTCGAGGGGTGGCAAGGCCCTGCCGAGCGGTGTGCGGCCGATCGTCCGACGAAAGGGTCCACGACCATGACCGACGTCCAGAACCTGACGCCGCGGCAGGCCGGCGAGGTGCGCCCGGGCGCACCTCGTGTCGAGGCCTACGGCACCCAGGTGATCGCCGAGTCCGACCGCAAGGGCAAGCCGCACGACCTGTTCTGGCCGTGGTGCGCGGCCAACATCTCGGTGTTCGCGGTGAGCTTCGGCTCGTTCGTGCTCGGCTTCGGGCTGAACCTGTGGCAGGCGCTGGTCGCCGCGGTGGTCGGCACCGTGGCCGGCTTCCTGCTGGTGGGCTTCGTGTCCGTCGCCGGCAAGCGGGGCTCGGCGCCCACGCTCGTGCTGTCCCGGGCGGCGTTCGGGATCCGCGGCAACCTCTTCCCCGGCGTGGTCTCCTACCTGCTGCTGGTCGGTTGGGAGACGGTGCTGGTGGCACTGTCCACGCTGGCCACCGCGACGGTGTTCTCCCGGCTGGGCTGGAGCTCCGGCACGCTGACCAAGGTGGTCGCCTTCCTGGTGGTGGCCGCGATCATCGTCGCGTTCGGCATCCTCGGCTTCGACGCGATCATGCGGTTGCAGAAGTGGCTGACGATCCTCACCGTCGTGATCACCGCCATCTACATCGGCCTGACGGTGAACCACATCGACATGGCTGCCGCCACCAAGGCGCCTGCCGCGGGGGCGTCGGCGTTCATCGGCGCGCTGGTGCTGGTGATCACCGGATTCGGGATCGGCTGGGTGAACTCGGCGGCCGACTACTCGCGCTACCTCCCGCGCAGGGTGTCCACGGCCGGGGTGATCGGCTGGCCGACGTTCGGCGCCAGCCTGCCGGTGGGGGTGCTGATCATCTACGGCATCTTCCTCAGCGCCTCGGACCCCACGCTGTCGAAGCAGATCGGCGCGGACCCGATCGGAGCGCTGACCAACATCCTGCCCACCTGGTTCCTGGTTCCGTTCGTCGTCGTGGCCGTCGCGGGGCTGGTGGCCGGGGCGGTGCTGGACATCTACTCCTCCGGGCTGACCCTGCTGGCGATCGGGCTGCCCACGCCGCGCTGGGTCGCCGCCGGGATCGACGGGGTGCTGATGGTGATCGGGGCGATCTACATCGTCTTCTTCGCCGGCAGCTTCCTGCCGATCTTCCAGGCGTTCCTGATCACCCTCGGCGTGCCGATCGCCGCCTGGTGCGGGGTGTTCCTCGGTGACCTGGTGGTGCGCCGCAAGGACTACGAGGAGATGAAGCTGTTCGACGTGCACCTGCCGGGCAGCTACCGCCGCGTGCGCTGGGACTCGGTGCTGGTGATGGTGGTGGCCACCGCCCTCGGCTGGGGCCTGGTCATCGACACCCTGAACGCGACGCCGCTGCTGGACTGGCTGGGCTACCTGCTCGGCCCGTTCGGGCTGGGCGGTCGCGACGGCGGGTGGGCGTACGCCGGCCTGGGCATCCTGGTCGCGCTGGTGGTCGGCTTCGTCGGCTACCTGCCCCTCGGGCGGCGGGTGGTGCGGCGGCAGGAGGCCGAGCCGGTCTCCGCGTGAACGCTCGGTCCTCGGTCCTCGTCGTCTCTGGCGTGGTCCTCAGGAGCGCTGGGGCTCGAGGACGAAGACCGGGATCATGCGGTCGGTCTTCGTCTGGTAGTCGGCGTAGTCGGGGAACGCCTCGACGGCGCGCTTCCACCAGGTCTCGCGCTCCTCGCCGTCGAGCTCTCGGGCCACCATGTCCTGCTTGGCTGGCCCGTCCTGCAGCTGCACCTGCGGGTGGGCGAGCAGGTTGAAGTACCACTGCGGGTGCGTCGGTGCCCCGCCCTGGGAGGCCACCACGGCGTACTTCCCGTCGTGCTCCACCCGCATCAACGGGGTCTTGCGGAGGTTGCCGGTGCGTGCGCCGCGGGTGGTGAGGACCACCACGGGCATGCCGCGCATCGTCGTACCCTCCGTGCCGCCGGACCGCTCGTACAGCTCGACCTGGTCCCGGACCCACTGGCTCGGGCTGGCCGCGTACTCCTCCGAAAGTGTCATGTGCACCTAACGCGCCACGGCCGTCGTCTCTTCCCCGTCTCTTCCCGCCCGCGGGTGCGGGGGTGGGCTGCGGCTAGCCTTCGGGTCATGGTCTCCGAGATCTTCGACCCCGCTGCCTGGAAGCCCGTTCCCGCCTTCGAGGAGCTGACCGACCTCACCTACCACCGGGCGGTGGAGCACGGGACCGTGCGGGTGGCGTTCAACAGGCCGGAGGTGCGCAACGCCTTCCGGCCGCACACCGTGGACGAGCTGTTGCGGGTGCTCGAGCACGCCCGAACCTCCAGCGACGTCGGCTGCGTGCTGCTCACCGGCAACGGCCCCTCACCCAAGGACGGCGGCTGGGCGTTCTGCTCCGGCGGAGACCAGCGGATCCGGGGCCGCGCCGGCTACCAGTACGCCACCGGCGAAGGTGGGGAGACCGTCGACAAGGCGAAGCTGGCCCGTCTGCACATCCTCGAGTGCCAGCGGCTGATCCGGTTCATGCCCAAGGTGGTCATCTGCGTGGTGCCCGGCTGGGCCGCCGGCGGTGGGCACAGCCTGCACGTCGTCTCCGACCTGACCCTGGCCTCGCGGGAGCACGCCCGGTTCAAGCAGACCGATGCGGACGTCGGCTCCTTCGACGGCGGGTTCGGGTCGGCGTACCTGGCGCGGCAGGTCGGGCAGAAGTTCGCCCGGGAGATCTTCTTGCTCGGCGAGGAGTACACCGCCGATGACGCGCACCGGATGGGCATGGTCAACGCGGTGGTGGATCACGCCGACCTGGAGAAGGTCGCCCTGGAGTGGGCGCGCAAGGTCAACGGCAAGTCGCCGACCGCGCAGCGGATGCTGAAGTACGCATTCAACCTGGTCGACGACGGGCTGGTCGGCCAGCAGCTGTTCGCCGGCGAGGCGACCCGGCTGGCGTACATGACCGACGAGGCGGTCGAGGGCCGTGACTCCTTCCTGGAGAAGCGGGACCCGGACTGGTCGGCGTTCCCCTGGTACTACTGATTTGCCGCGTTTCCGCAGGTCAGAGGCTTGTAGGGGTCTGTCAGTCCGCACAGAGTCCGCAAAAAAACCAGCGATGACCGTCTGCAGCCCTTGTTTGCCGCATCACGATCACGGAGCTGGCCACGGCTCTCGGCCCCGCGCTTCACTTCGAGTCGGTCGCTTCCGGACCCGGCAGGGGCAGCCCGAGCGCCTGGCGCATCAGGCCGCTGGCGGCCTTTCGAGTGCGGTCCTCCGCCGTGGGCCAGAGGTGGCTGTAGGTGTTCAGGGTGGTCGTGGCGGTCGAGTGGCCGAGGGCCCGCTGAACGGTGACGACGTCGCAGCCGGCAGCGATGAGGCCGGAGGCATAGAAGTGCCGGAGGTCGTGGAGTCGGACGTGGGGGAGCCTGGCGGAGGTGCGGGTGGCCCGCCAGCGCCAGGTGATCGCGTTGTCGTACAGGGGCTGCTCGGCGACAGTGAACAGCCACGCCGTCGGGTCGGTGTCACCGAGGCAGGTCTTGACGTGCTCGCTGAGGGCGGCGACGAGCTCGTCGGCCAGGTAGACGGTGCGCTCCGAGCCGTACTTGGGGGACCGGATCACATAGCGGCTGCCGTCGCGCTGGAGTTGCCGGGTGACCCGGAGTTGGCGGCGTAGGAAGTCGATGTCGCCGACCTGCACCGCGGCGGCTTCCCCCTTGCGCAGGCCCGCAAAGGCGCACAACGCGACATATGCTCGGAAGCCCTTGCGCGTCGACACGCGGGAGCTGTCTGCATGGTCGAGGAGTCGGCCGACCTCCTCGACCGACGGGATGCGTATCGAGGCCTCCTGCTTGCGGCGCCGCGGCAGGGCCACACCGACGCTCGGGTCGGCCGCGATGACCCGGTCGGCGATCGCGGCGCGGAACACCGACCGGACGATCACGAACCGGGTCTTGATGGTGCTGGGCGCCCACTTGTCAGACATGGCCTTCACCCACGCCTCGACATGCGAGCGGCGGATGGCCTTCATCGGCAGGGCGGCGAACGGCACTGAGCCGGTGGCCAGGTCGGCGTTGGCCAACGTTGCACCGACCCACACCTGCCGCGCGGACCAGTCGTCATAGAACTGCTGGAAGGTGATCTTGCCTGCCTGGGGATCGACATAGGCGCCGGTGAGCACCGAGGAGGCAATCTCATCGAGCCACTGTTGGGCGTCGATCTTGCGGTCGAAGTGGCGGGAGTGCTCCTTACCGGCGTCGTCGCGGTAACGGGCTCGCCACTTCCCGTTGGATCTCTTCGCCACGTTTCCGGCCATCGCGGTCTCCGTTCGGGTGTTCGTTCTCAGCGTGCATGGTGCCGCTGACAGTGGTCAGGGTCGGTGGCGTGCCTGCGCGTTCGTCTTGGCTTCGAGCCAGTGGAGGACGTCGGTGCGCCAGTAGCGGACCGAGCGGCCGATGCGGAAGCTGTGGGGACCGGTGCCGCGCTGGCGCCAGTAGCGGAGGGTCGCCTCCGGTGAGCGGACGATGGCCGCGACTTCCTTGAGGGTGAGCAGCTCGTCGCCGGCGTGGGGCAGCGAGGGTTCGTCGGCGCTGTGGCCACTGCGGACACTGGTCATGGGGTCCTCCTGGGTGTGGGCCGGTCCGGTCGGGTCCGGCAGACTGGGTTCTTCTCCACAAGGCCCACGGGTGGGGCCGAGTGGCCACGTTCGATTGTCCTCACGGGGCGCACCAATTTGCGCCCGTCCTGCCCCCGCCCGTCCTGCTGTTTACGGGGACGGGCGTTGGGACGGGCGTTGGCGTTTGCGCAGGTCAGCGCCCGCCCGTCCGAAAGTTGGTAAAGATTTCGTCTCCGGGGGTTGCGCAGGGGTTGCGGAAGGGGTCAGAGGCCGATTCCAGGTTCTCGTGCGGGATCCCGGGTGGGCGCAGGTGTTGGGACGGGCGCACTGCCCCGACCGTCTCGAGCGGGACGGTCGGACCTGGCCGCACGCTTGCGGGGGATGTAGCGGCGGGGGTCGAGGGGGCGGGCGTTGGCGTACTTCGCGGACTCCTCGGCGGCGAGCGCGGCGGCGTGGGCGGGGCCGAGGTCGGCGCGGTCGCGGGCGAAGGTCTCGACCCACTGCCGGCGCGCGTCGGCGAGGGTGTCGGCGACCAGGTGGGCGGTGTTGGTCGTGGCGGCCGCGGGTCATCGCCACATACGCCGATCCGGCGCCGGTATGCCTCCCCCATGAGCCAGGTGCGCGGCGGGGACGGTCTCGCCCTGGGCGCCGTAGGCGGTGGTGGCGTAGGAGAGCTCGACGTGCTCGACGGCGTAGGACAGCGGGACGCTCCTGGCCCTGGTCTTGCCGGTGAGGTGGAGGGTGCCGTCGTCGTCGATGCCGGTCAGCGTCCAGGTGTCGCGGTTGGCGACACCGAGGTGGTAGTCGTTGCGGCGGGTGGCGATCTGGTCGCCGACGCCGAGCCGCTCCCCGGTCTCGGGTGACCAGCACCCGGGAGTCGTCGACCGCGCCGGCGGTGATGCGTCGGTCGCGGATGGCGTGGTTGAGGGCGGTGACCTGCTCGCGGGTGTCGGCCACCACCAGCCCACCCGCCTCTCGCCGTCTTCCTCGGCGAGGGTGGCGGTGCGGGACATCTCGTCGGGATAGACGACGACCTGGCCGCGGGCGAGCAGCTGGTCGAACACGCCGCCCGGGTCCTCGGCCTGTCCGCATCGCCAGGGACAGTTCCGCGTAGTCGGGGTCGGTGAACCGGTGCACTCCCTCCAGCTCCAGCACGGCGTCGGGGTGCGCCCAGCGGTCCGCCAGGTCGAGGACACCGCCGCGGCCGACCGCGGGCAGCTGATGGCGATCCCCGACCAGGGCGAGGCGGGCGCCTGCCTCGTCGGCGATGGTCAGGAGCGCGCGGGCCGTGTCCTGGTCCAGCATGCCCGGCCTCGTCGACCAGCAGCAGGTCCCCCGGCGCCAGCACCGCGGCCGGGTTCGGTTCGGCGTGCTCGCGGGTCCAGTGGCCGTCTTCGTCCCACCCGAAGCCGTGCTGGTGGGCCAGCCAGGCCGCGGAGAACGCCCCGGTCCCTGTCTGAGCCGCGGCGACCTGCGCGGCCTTCAACGTCGGGGTGACCACCACCATCCGCCGCCCGCCCCGGCCGAGCGCGGTCCGGGTCGCGGCGAGGGTGGCGGTCTTACCGGCCCCGGCGGCGCCTTCGACCACGACCAGCCGATGGCTGCCGGCGAGTGCGGCGACGGCCCGCAGCTGGGTCTCGTCGAGCCGACCGCCGCGCAGCTCCAGCGGACGTGCCGGGGATGGTCGGCGCGGGCGGCCAGCCGGCCGGTGATGTCGGCCTCGACCGCCAGCACCTCCGCGCGAGGTGAGCGCCCGGATGTGCTCGGGGGTGCCCGACCTCGGCCAGCAGCGGCACACAGGCGGCGAGTACGCGGGCGGTGAGGTCCTCGGCCAGCTCACCCCGGACGACGGCCTCGGCGACCACGTCTGGCGCGGGCGATCAGCTGCTCGACCTGGCCGCGGATGTCGGCGGCGTTCCACGCCGACCGCTTCGCGCCCAACCGCGCCAGCACGGTCTCGACCGGCGGCCTGCCGGTCGAGGGCGCCGGTCTTCGCGGCGTGCTCGCGTGTGGGGCGGGCGGGGTCGCGGAACCCGAGCCGGTACAGCTCGCCGACCCACCGGTCGCTCAGCACGCCACCCGTCGGTGGGGGTCACCTTGTCCGGCCGCGCCTGCGCCCACGCGCGGCGGTCCCAGGCTGCCAGCAGCTGACGGCCCTGGCTGCTGGCCGGGATGCGACTGGCCGCCAGTCGGTCTCGTATCGGTCCATGTTGGCGGCGATCTGCCGGGCGCGCGCGCCGAGAACGGCCCCACGAAGCTCTCGAGCTCGGTGATCTCGCCCGTGACCGGGTCCAGGGTGAACCCGTGCGCGGCGAGCACCGCCCGAAACTGCGGGTCACAGATCACCGCGGCGTGCCCGATCCCGTTCAGCGCGTCGATGGAGTCACGCACCCCGACGGTGTGCAGCCCCCGCCACTTGCCCTCCGCGAACACCCGAGCGTTGACCTGCAGGTGAAGGTGGCGGTGCGGGTCCCCGGCCCGGGAGGTGTAGTGCCGCACCGTGACCGCCTCGATCCGTTCCACCGGCACCTGCAGCTGCCCGCCCCGTGGGCCGACCCGGGTGGTGGCATGGTCGGCCAGCCAGCCGATGATCTCCTGCGCGGCGCGGTCCTGCGCGGCGTCATAGGCTTCGGCGATCTCCGGATCCAGGGCGGCGGCCAGCGACCAGGACTTCGGCCCGTTGACCACCACCTCCACGAACCGCACCGCGGCCGGGTCCTGGCGCAGCCGCCCCCGCGGCTGTGCCGCTCTGCCGGGTCGAGCCCGGCGACCCACGCCTCGTACCCGTCGCCGTTCAGGGCGCCTGAGCGCCTCGACGTCGCCGTCGGGGGTGGCGGCGAACCGGGCGGCCAGGCCGGTGCCCTCGGCCAGGTAGTAGTCATCGACCCGGCCGTGGTCTGCCTCCACATAGCCGCGTGCCGCGGCGGGCGTTACCGCGGTAGACCTTCACGCCCCCATGCATCCCCCGCCACCCCCAACGATTTCCAACAACGCCCCCCGAAGACGCGTCATGGGCCGCCCCAACAGGGGCGACCCATCCACGACCTTCGTAGCATGCGTGCCGGAAGAAGTGAACGAGTGGAAACAACGAGTTCAGCCCGGTAACCGTTGGCAGCGTGAGTCGGTCGAACGTCCGTCGACGTCACGCGAAACTCAACGACTCGACCATCGCCGTCCCGGGAGTAGGAGTTCTGGCCGCGGCCACTCTGCTGCTCAACCGTTGACGCCGAACTTCCCCGGTCAACCGATCTGCGGCCGCGATCTTTTCGGCGAGTCCGTGCGATGACGTATCTGCACTCAGGGCGTCATCGAGCTACGGCGCCAGACCTTTAGCGGATCATGCCGAATGTAGTGCGTTCGTCTGGGGGTCGAATGGCGTGGTTTACACGAGGCCGAGCCCCGGCTTGGGACTGATCCAGCGGGGTGTCTGCGTCAACTGCCTCGTTGGTCGCTGCCCGAGGCTCAGGAACCGTCGGCAGTGCCGTCGGTGGCTCTTTTCGGTCAGCCATCGTCGGAGAGTGGTGTGAGCGCGAGGAAGGACAGGTAGAGGGGGTGGCCGCTGCTTCGGGGTGAGTCCTTGCTGGTCCAGCGGTCGCGTAGTTCTGCTAGCTCGGTCCGGAGCTGCCTTGCGTCGTCTGGGGTGAGCCGGGTGGTGAACGAGCACAGCAGCGCGTCGTCGGGGCCTTCCTCGGCGGCGTCGGGCAAGCGGCGGTCCAAGATGATCCCCGACGCGCCGGGTCCCGGGTGGATCCAGACGTCTGCTCCATAGGCAACGTCGGGGTAGGTGGACTGGAAGGCGCGGACCAGGGCTCTGTTGGGGACGGCGATCATCGACTCGAACAGGCCCACCGGCAGTGACTGAGCCCTGATCCGGAAGGAGTCGGCGACCGCCTGGTATCGGCGGATAGGGCGTCCTGCTCTAGGCACTGTCCCGCGGACCTCAAGCAGTCCCACCGCGGCCAGCCGGTGGGTCCAGTAGTGGGTGCGCTGGAGGGTGCGGCCGATCCGCTCGGCGGCCTCGCCGATGGAGCGAGTAGCGCCGAGATAGGGCTCCAGGTAGGTCAGCGCCTGTTCGGAGAGCAGCACCTTGATCGCCTTCGGGTCGTCGACGGTCACCTCGGAAGTCACCTACTCAGCGTAGGCCGTTGTCGTGGAAGTAGGTGCCGCCCTACCGTCCGGTGCACAGGTTGACCCCCGGACAAGGACAGGGCGATGAACATGGGCAACCGCAAGAGGTTCGAGCAGTGATGCGCGAGGTCTTCGCGCTCCGCGGCTTCCGCCGGCTCTTCGGCGGGCTGTCCACGAGCATGCTCGGCGATTCCCTGATGCTGCTGGTCTTGTCGATGTGGGTGAAGACGCTCACGGGGTCCAACGCGATGGCCGGCCTGACCTTCTTGTGGATGAGTCTGCCCGCACTGTTTGCCCCGGTGATCGGCATGTACGTCGACCGGCTACGGGCCAAGCCGCTGCTGATCTGGGGCAACCTCGTCTCAGCACTGATCGTGCTACCGCTGGTCCTAGTACACGAGGCCGCCGGCGTGTGGCTGATCTGGGTCGTCACCTTCGGCTACGGAGTGTCCTTCATCGCGCTGCCCGCCGCCCTCAACGGGCTGCTCAAGGAGCTGCTGCCAGACCACCTGCTGGCAGAGGCCAACGCCTCGTTGCAGACGGTCAAACAGGGCTACCGCCTCATCGGCCCGCTGGCCGGCGCCGGCTTGTTCGGATGGCTCGGCGGCGGGGCCGTCGCGGTGGTTGACGCCGCCTCCTTCGTCGTGGCCGCGATCCTGATCGCGCTCATCCCGTTGCGCGAGGAGCAGCCCGAGCGCGGCCCGCAGCACTGGGCAGCCGAGATGAGCGCCGGGCTTCGCCACCTCTTGAACGAACGACTGCTGCGGCACACCCTGATCGCGTTCGGGCTGATGCTGCTGGTCCTCGGATTCTCCGAATCCTCGATCTACGCCATCCTCGACGCCTTCAACAAACCAGCCACGTTCGCGGGGGTAGTAGTCAGCATCCAAGGAGTCGGAGCGGTGCTCGGAGGACTGACCGCATCACGGTGGGTAGCCCGGATCGCCGAGACCGGCGCCATCGCTGTCGGCCTGGTGACGATGGCCGGCGCGCTGGCGGTCATCGCCTTGACTTCCACATTGTGGCTGTTGCTGGTTGCGGTCGTCCCCCTTGGCTACAGCCTCCCGCTGTTGCTCGTGGCCTTCACCACCCTCCTTCAGCGACGCACTCCGCGCCGCCTCATGGGCCGGGCCTCCGCCGCAGCAGAGATAGTCACCAGCCTGCCCCAAGCGCTCTCCCTGGCAGTGGGAGCACTCCTCGTCACCCTGGTCAGCTACCACCTGATCTTCACCGTCATGGCGCTAACCACGGCCACCGCCGCGGGATACCTGCTGCTCGCGCTCCGCCGCCAGCTGACCAAGCCCGCGCCCCCATGGGACGAACCCCCGGGCCCAACGCTCCCGGAATATCCCCTGCCCAACGACGACAACCACCCCGAACTGCTGCGATGACTCCTTCGGCCGAACGCCGACAATTTGCCTCACCGGCGCAGGAAGACCTGGGAGATGCCGACCCGGGAGCGCGCCTCGGCCTCTTCCCGAACCGATGCACGCACATGCCGCGAGTCGGGCGTTCGGAGACGCGCGAAGAAGCGACTGACCGTAGGCCATTCCGCATGGTGGCTGCGGCGCCTTGATGGCCGTGACGCCGACCTGCCATGGAGGAGCGATTCTCGAGTCGGCTCCCTAGAACGGACAGTGGGGACTTGCGGCCCGGACATGGCAGGCTGCTCTTGTGGACACAGGTCGGCTCCTTCGACGGGCGATCGAGATGGCATCCAAGAATGGCGAGGCCAGCCCCCAAGACATCATGGCCGTGCGCACCACCTTGTCGGCAGCCGAATCAGCCCTGAGCGGAGATCAGCCGCACCGGCCCGACCAAGCGGTCTGGGTGATCCAGATGGCCGGCCAGTTCATCGGCTATATGGCCCACGGCATCCATGGCCGAACCGCGCCTTTCCGAAGGGACGCGTGATGACGATCGTCGTCGATGACGACGACGAAGTTCTCATCTGGAGCATCCGGAACGAGGCGGTGAACCTCGCGTCTCTGGGACCCGTGCAGCCGCTGAGCTCCACCACCAAGTAAATGTGACGCCCACATCGTGTGCCTTCGAGGATGTACCAGGACAGGCTGATGGCTGCTCGGGAACTCTTCCCAAAGGTGCCGCATTTTCGCCGCGACCGCGTGGCCGCTCCGTTTACCGGATTTGCCGCGGACAGTGTGGATTGCGAACCTGCCAGGAGCGCGCATTGGGTCCGAGTGACGACAGTGAGAATCCAGTGGCCCCTCGACGCTTCGGAAGCGAGGATGTCCGGGTGTCCCGACTCCACGCCGATGAGCTCTCCATCGACCTTGCGCTCGTCCGACAGTTGGTGGATCGAGCCTTTCCTGAGTATGTCGACGAGGGCCTCAGGCACATGAACGATTCTGGCTCCTCGAACGCGCTCTTCAGACTGGGGAACGACAAGCTGGTGCGGCTGCCGCGACAACCAGGCGGCGGCGCGAGCATCGACAAGGAAGCGTCCTGGTTGCCCTACGTGGCCTCCCGCGTGTCTGTCGAGGTGCCGGAGGTTGTCGGCGTCGGCGAGCCGGACTTGGACTACCCCGAACGCTGGGCGATCACCACGTGGCTCCATGGCACCCGCCCGTCAACTCCGCGCACCATTCCACGGGACAACGGGACGGATGGGCTTGCCGAAGACCTCGTTCTGTTCCTGACCGAACTGCGAGGCATGGAAGTCCCCGAGCGGGCCAAAGACGACAAGGCACTGTCCTGGTACCGAGGACTGCCGCTGTGGGGCCTCGACGCGGACTTCCGCGAATCGGCCGTCGAGTGCCGAGACCTCGGAATCGGCCTCGACATCGACGAAGTGCTCCGTGTTTGGGATCTGGCCGTGGACGCCTCGCACGCCGTCGAGCCGGCTGACAGCTGGTATCACGGGGATCTCTTGGTCGAGAACCTGCTGCTGAATGACAACCGGCGGCTTGGCGCCGTGATCGACTTCGGCGGCTTGGCCCTTGGCAACCCGACCGTCGACCTAGTGGTCGCCTGGGAAGCTCTGGACGACGACGGGCGGCGAGTTCTCCGACGAGCACTCGACGTCGACGACGCCACTTGGACAGCCTCCCGAGGCTGGGCCTTGCTCATTGCCATGATCACGTTCCCCTACTACGGGACGTCTATGCCTGCGCGCTGCGCCGACCGACTGGCGATGGCGGAGGCAGCGATCAAGGGCACCTGATGCTCTGTCACGCCGCGGATAGCGAAAGCTCCCATGACGAGAGTCTGCGTTCATCCGGTGGGCACCGGCGACCTTAGGTCAGAGAACCAGTTTCATGCGCGGGGCTGAAGTCCTGGTGAAGCCGAGCTGCTCGTAGATTCGCTGGCCGTCCGGGGTCGCGCTGAGGTCGACGCGGTCAGCGTCAATTGTCTCTGCCCACCTGATGACATCGTGGATGAGCTCCGTTGCGTACCCACGGCCTCGGTGGCCCGGCACGGTGATGACGTTCGCCAGTCTGACGGCCCGCCCCCGGGGGCAGTGCGGGTTCGGGACGCCGAGTTCGACCGTGCCGATGGCGGTGGCGACGATTGAGCCCTGGACGTCGATGACCGGGAGTCGTGTGTTGGTGCTGTCGTCGACGTGGTGCGCGAACCAGTCGTGTGCATGTTCTTTCCACGCTGGGGCGGTGGGCGGGTCCGTGTCGGCGAACAGTAGGTCCCACAGCGACAGCAACTGGTCCGCGTCGGCGGGACGAGCACGTCTGAGATGTCCGGGCCGGTCCTGGTGCACGCCGTCATGTTGGCACACGGTCTGCGCGTTCGCGCTGTTCGATTTCCAGGACTTCGCTGGCCCTGACGCGCCCCGTGGTCGCACGGACATGCCGCGATCCGCGCGGGTCACCTGGCTGATAGGTGGGCCTGGATCAGCTTCAGCTGACTGTCTGCATCACCGTCCGCGACGGAGAGCCCGCAGGGGTTGGGCAGGCTGATTCGAGTGGGCGGATCGCCTCGAGCTTGTCGCCCAGGTGATCCCTCTCGACCTCAAGGTCGAATCGGGTCTGGAGGTTCAGCCAGAAGCGATCCGTCGTTCCGAAGTAGCGAGCCAGACGGAGTGCGGTGTCCGCGGTGATCCGGCGCTTGCCGTGCACGATCTCGTTGATGCGGCGCGGAGGCACGCCGATCGACACCGCAAGACGGTGCTGAGTTACTCCCAGCGGCTCCAAGAACTCCTCCAGGAGCACCTCTCCGGGATGGATCGGTGCAATCGTCGCCATGTGACACCTCCTAGTGGTAGTCCACGATCTCCACGTCCGCTGGGCCAGCCCCGGTCCAGACGAAGCAGATCCGCCACTGCTGGTTGATCCTGATGCTGTGCTGACCGGCACGATCCCCTTTCAGCGCCTCCAGCCGGTTGCCCGGCGGGATCCTGAGGTCGTCGAGCAGTTCGGCAGCATCCAGCATCGACAACTTCCTCAGGGCTACCCGCTGGATCCGCGGATCCATGCCCTTGACACGCTGACGTGACCAAAGCCGCTCGGTCGCCGTGTCCCGAAACGACTGATCACGAGCACCAGCATAACGCGGCACGTTATGCACGTCCAAGAAGACTCCCCCAAGCATCCTGGTGGCTGGACCCTGCTGGTGTGGGTCGGGCCGCGGTCCGCAAACAGTCCGCAAAAAGTCCGCGCGAGGCCGTCGCGAGCCGCTGGCTCCCAACAAGCTTCAAGGGACGTTTCCGCAGGTCAGATGCCCTTTTCCGTCGAATGTCAATGGTGATCAGCAACCGCCATCACCCCGCGGACAAGTTCCCCTGGTACTACTGAATCGGCGTGTTTGCGCAGGTCAGAGGCTTGTTGGAAGGAAGCAAGGCGATGGCTGACGTTCGGCGCCCAGGCGCTCGGCGTCATCGCCCGCTCGGGCAACCTCAGTGAGCTGGCCCGACGCGTGGAGAGGAGACGAGAAGGGCTCTACACCCTGCCGCAGACACTTGTTGTTCCAGCCGCTCCGGGCCACCGGGGTCAACAACCGTGCCGGTGGATGGCGGCAAGCATGGCCAAGCCAGCGCATGTTGCACTCGCGATGCACTATCATGCACTCATGGACCAGACGACGACGGCGTTGGCGACGGCGATCGGTACCCGGGTCAGGCAGGAGCGGTTGTCGCGCAGCTGGACCCTCGACCAGCTGGCCGGGGTGGCTGGGGTGAGCCGGCGGATGCTGGTCAACGTCGAGCAGGGCACGGTGAACCCCAGCGTGGGGACGCTGCTGCGGCTCAGCGACGCACTGGGCATCGGCTTGCCTGCGCTCGTCGAGCCGCCCGAGCCGGCCGCTGTCAAGGTGATCCGCCGCGGCGAGGGCGCGGCGTTGTGGAGCAGCGACTCCGGCGGCCGCGGCCTGCTGGTGGCAGGCACCGAGCCACCCGATGTGGTGGAGCTGTGGGACTGGACGCTGTCACAGGGTGACCAGCACACCAGCGAGCAGCACTCGCCTGGTACCAAGGAGCTGATCCAGGTCCAAGAAGGCATCATCACTGTCGAGGCCGCGGGCCAGTCGGTGGTGCTTGAGTGCGGCGACGCGGTCACATTCCCCGGGGACGTCGCGCACTCCTATGCCAACGCCGGGGACTCGCCGGCTAGGTTCTCCCTGGTCGTGTTCGAGCCGGGTGTCGGGTCGGCCAACCGCCCGGAGGTCAGCCATGGCTGAGGCCAACGCGTTGCAGGTCTTCCTCGACGGCGCCGAGGTCGCGCCGACCGTCTTCAGGCTGCGTCCGGACTACCGGGTGCTTCTCATCGCGGTCGACGGCCTGGCCCCCGGCCCCAGCGACGACGAAAGCGAGGCACTCCTGCGCAGCGCCGAGGAGGCGGCCGGTAGGCTCCTGGCCAACCTTCCCCTCGAAGAGCTGCCGCACATCGCGGCCTGGCGCGAGGCCTACCGCGCCTTCGGCGCCAATCCCCAGCGCACCCGCAACAGCCTCGAGGCCCTGACCCGTCGAGCAGGCGCCGGACTGCCCCGCGTCAACCGGCTGACCGACATCTACAACGCGATCTCGGTCCTGCACCAGGTGCCCCTCGGTGGCGAGGACCTCACCCGCTACCGCGACAGTCCGCGCCTGCTGCGAGCCAGCGGCAGCGAGCCCTTCGACACGGTGGTCGACGCAGAGACCACCATCGAGCATCCCGCTCCCGGTGAGGTGGTGTGGCGCGACAAGGCCGGCGTGACCTGCCGACGCTGGAACTGGCGCCAGGCTCACCGCACCCAGCTCACGCCGTACACCACCTCGGCGTTGTTCATCCTCGACGCGCTCGCACCCATGACCGACGAAGCACTGACCGCGGCCGCCGACGACCTCGTCGACCACCTGCAGCGTCTTGGAGGCGACGTTCGGATGCACACCCGGCTCATTGCACGGGAGCCGGCCGTGACCGCCGCGACGAACTCAGTGGAGGACGCATGATCTGCACCGACTGGCCGAGCGGCCGACCGGACGGGCACGACTGCGCCACCCTTGCCGACCTCGACGCCGGCGTGTCCGCCACCTACGGGTCCGCCCGGTGGCAACAACACCGCGCGGCGCAGGGAGCCGCAGACCTGTGAGGAGGAGGCGACCCGAACTTGCTCGGCCGCGCCGCGACCGACCTCCCCATCCGCGAGGGCTACGTCCTCAGCGGACCCGACTCTGTGGCTCCCGCCACCGCCAGTTCCCCGCTGCCGGAGCTGACCGGCACGGTCGAGCTGATCGCGCTCGCCGAACGGGCTACCAGCGAAATGCAGGTTGTCCGACGGGCCGAGGCCATCGCCCGCCGGGGCCTGGATGGGGATCGCTACGCCGCCAAAGCAGGCACCTTCACTCCGGCCAGCGACTCCATCCGCGGCTACGACCTCACCCTGATCGAGGCAGAAGTCCTCGACGCCCTCACGCTGCCGGACGGCAACCGCATCGGCTACGCCGAAGCGCGACGCAACATCGTCACCCGCGGAATCGACCTCAACGCCCTGGTGGGACGACGCTTCCGCATCGGCAACGTCGATTGCCTGGGGATGTCCTCACCGGCGGGGAGATCACCCCGGGCACCGCCATCGCGACCCTGGACTGAACCTTGGTCCACCGGGGTGAGCAACCTGCATCGCTCCACCGAAGTCACGTCTCTTCCGCCTGCTGGCCTGCTTTCACGTGCCTGTCATGCACGTGATCCGTGCCCTCATCTGTGCGTCCTCGGACCAGCACGCTCAGTTCTGGCGGGCGACCCGCACCAGCCAATCCGTCACCAGCGCGCGCAGAAGTTCCGGCCGCTCGTGGGGCAGCGCGTGTCCGGCGCCATCGATGACCGCCAGGCTGGCGCGAGGACAGTGGTCGAGCAGGTCTCCGGCGGCTCCAGCGCCGCCCAGTCTGCCAACCGGGTGCCGGGGGCGACGTACCGCTCGTACCTCTCGAGCATCTCCGATGTCTGCACCACGAAGTAGCTGCGGAAGCCGTCGTCGCCGGTCTCGCCCGAACCGACCGTGCCCGGTGCTCGGGCACGTCGCGGACAGCCTCCCAGGAGCGGGCAAACCAGCGCGAGACCCGCCACTCTCGTCGGCTGTTGGGCGGCCATCGCCTGTGCGTAGTAGCCGCCGACAGAGTGGCCGACGAGGAGGTACGTCGCGTCACCGGCGACCTCGTCGGCGAATCCAAGCAGGGTCTGCAGAAAGTCGTTCGATCCGCGAAGTGCCTCCGGCACGGCCGGACCCATACCCGGAAGGTCGGGGTGGATCCTGCGGTATCCACTTGCGGCGCCCCAAGGCGGGCTCGAAGCACGCCGCGGACTCGCCATGGTCGACACCAGCGCCGTGCAGCACCAGCACCGGCTGTCCGCCACCGTGCTCGACATGGTGGATGGTGACCTCGCCGACCCGCGCCTCCATCCGGCCAGCCCATGACGCGGCCGTCGTCACCATGGAAACGGTCTTGGCCGGCAGCCCCAGGGTCATGGCCACGTTCAACTACCGGGCAATACCACCCGGCAGGTACAGGCGACCCACCAAGATGCCCGTTGCACCCGCGGGAGGTGCCTTCGTGGCCTCGCGGGGCACGCTCATGACCGACCAGGTCCATTGCCCGGCTGCCGCGCAGGGGGTGCCAGCGGGAGCCGGGCGCCCGCCACCGCCGGTGGAGAGCACGTCGCCCGCGTGGGCGATGACCTGGCCGCGGGGGCCGAGCAGCTGCACCGGGTGCAGGCGGACGTGGTAGCCGCGGGGCCACAGCGTCGGTCGGAAGCGGGTGCCGAGCCAGGCGCAGACCTGGCCGTCGGGGAGCCGGGCAGCATGGAAGGGGCCGGTTGCCAGTGCGTCCAGCGCGGGATCGCCCGGCTTCCAGCCGTCGCTGGGCAGCGCGAAGATCCTCACCTGCGGTGTGCTGGCCTGGGCCACGGTCGACGGGTGAGCCGGAGGGTGGCTGTTGCCAAGCGGCACCTGGGTGAGGATGGCGAGGACCGCGGCCGCTGCGGCGCCTGCGAGGCCTGCGGTCACCAGCGTGCTGGCGCGACGACGTTGGCGCCGACGAGCCTGTACGTCGTCGAGAAGGGTTGCGCCAGGAGGCGCTTCGGTTTCCTGGGCGACCAGCGTTTCGTGGATCAAGTCCTCGAGCCGACTCACTGTCGTTCCTCACAGGTTTCCAGTGCGGCGATCTGCGGGTCTCTTCTCAGCATCGCGAAGGCCCGGGTGGCGAGGCTGCGCACGGTGCTCTCCGCGCAACCGAGCGCGACTGCGATCTGTGCGTTGGACTGATGCTCGTAGTAGCGCAGAACGAGCACGGCTCGTTGGCGGCGCGGCAACCCGGCAAGGGCGCGCCACATCAGGTCTCGGTCCGCGACGGCATCTGCGGCATCGCCGTACGACCTGTCCGGCACCGGACCCACGACCTCGCCGCTGGACCGTCGCCGTCGCCAGCTGGTGAAGTCGTTGACGATGATCCGCCGCACGTAGGCCTCCGGATGGTCGGCCGCCAGGCGGCCTACCCAACGGCGATGAGCCTTGACAAGCGCGTCTTGCACCAGGTCCTCCGCCAGCCCGTGATCTGCGCTGAGGAGGTAGGCGAACCGCAACAGTGCAGGACCGCGCTCGGCAACGAACTCCTCGAACCGTTTCCCGTTGCCGGACACGTCTGCCAACTACCTCCTTTATTGGTAGACGCTGCATAGCGCCCCATCTGCTGCACTTTCCCACGAAATTCTCCTCCTCGCCGCGCAGTCCACACGCGCGCCGGTTCCGACCATTGGCCCTGGCTAGCCCGCTGCGCCTCGTATGATGGTGTGACCGGCGTGAGGGCCGGGAGACAGGATCGAGATGGCACACATTCGCGGTGAGGTCACGATCGATGCGCCGGTCGAGGAGGTGTTCGACTTGGTCGCGGACGAGCGGAACGAGCCGAGGTACAACCCCAGGATCCGTCGCGCCGAGATGGTCACCGACGGACCGGTCGGGCCCGGCACACGCTTTGTCGCCGAGCCCAAGGGCATGGGTGCCGGCGCGGAGATGACCCTGGAAGTGGTTGAGTACGACCGGCCGCATCGGCTTCACAACCTGGTGCGCTCGTCGTACATGCACGTCGACGGCACGCTGACCTTCGAGGACGTGGACGGCACGACCCGGCTCGCGTGGGACTGGGACATGGGCCTGGTCGGGCCGATGCGGTTGCTGTCCCCGGTGCTCGGCCTCCTCGGCCCTGGCTGGGAGCGCCGCAACTGGGTGGGACTCAAGGAGTACATGGAGTCCGGCGCCTGACCCCTCGTCGGCGTGGGCGGACAATGCGGTATGGAGCCAACGCCGAATCTTCAGATCCGGACCGCACGCGGGATGATGCCCGCCTACTACGCCGCTCCAGCCGGGCCACCGCCCTGGCCAGGCGTGGTCGTCATCCATGACTTCACCGGCATGAGCCATGACCTTCGTGGCCAAGCGGAGTGGTTGGCGAGTGAGGGGTTCCTCGCCGTGGCCCCGGACCTGTACTACTGGGGCAGCCGGTTCGGTTGCCTGCGCACCATCATGCGGGACCTCGGCCAGCGTCGGGGCCGGTCCTTCGACGACATCGAGGCGGCCCGGCAGTGGCTGCACGACCACGACGAGTGCACCGGGAAACTCGGGGTCGTCGGGTTCTGCATGGGCGGTGGCTACGCCCTGGCGCTGGCCGCGGGCCAGCGGTACAACGCCTCAAGCGTGAACTACGGGGGCTGCCCGTCCGACGCCCAGGACTGGCTGCCCGACGCCTGCCCGATCGTTGGCAGCTTCGGGGGTTCCGACCACTCGCCCCTGGGCAGTGGGGCCGGGCGCCGCCTCGGCGAGCTGCTGACCGAACTCAGGGTCGCCCACGATGTGAAGATCTACCCGGGGGTCGGCCACGGCTTCATGAACAACCATGATCCCGACGACCAGACCCTGCTCTTGACGTTCTTGGCTCGCATCTCCGGCACGAGGTACGACGAGCACGCAACGCAGGACGCCAGACGACGAATCAGCGCGTTCTTCGACCGCTACCTCAGAGAGGACTGAGCCGCTTCGTCGACGACAGCAGGACCACCCCGCGACATGCCGGGCACGCCACACCATCATGAGTTTCCTCTTCCCTTCCGAACGACCATGCGGTACCCAGGGGAGGTCCCCGATGAAGCGCTCGGACCGGCGGCTCAGCAGCCTTGACGGCTACGCGGTAGTTTGCCGCGAGCCGGAGCATCGGCCATCAGGTCCCAGTGCGGCGCGCCAGCGGACCGGGCGTTGCTGAGTGTGAGCAGGGCGTGCGCGTTGCCAGCGGAGCCGGTCGGATCCACCGTGCGTGTCGTGGTCCCGTCTCGTAGCGGCCCAACCCGCTCGGCGCAGCCGCGCGTTCACCGTAGCGATCACCCGCTTGGGTGGCTCGGCAGTCGCGAAAGCACTTCGATGAAGGCGTCGGCCCACGTGTAGGTGCTTGGCCGGCCATCGCAGGAATCCCACCGGGGCGCGGCACGCTGGTGCCGGAGGACCCCGCATGCGAGGGGACAGCGACCTGCGCGGTGCTTACCGCCCCTGCTCGACGCGTGAGAGAACGCCTGACCTCGACACCGGGGCGGCTGTGCATAGGCCACGGCGACTGGGAGTCACAGAACATACGATGGACGAGCCGCGATCCTCTCGTCGTCCAGCGGCCAGCTCCAGGCGGGCCGAGAGTTGGGAACGGTGGGAGATCCGAGATGCCGGGGCGGCGGGTCTGTGGGTTCGACTCATCTACGCCAGGCAAGAGGTGGCCGAGGGCGGCAGTCAGCAACTGGATCGCCTCGCCTCCGAGATCGATGAACGGCTTGGTCATGCTGCACTCAGATAGACCCCACCGGCATGCCGCGAGAGTCTGGCGGCCGACAGGTGGTGGATCGACGCACGTTCAAGTTGCCTTGGGGCACCAGCCAGGACATGCCGCGCCGTCGCGTCGGTAGGACTCGGCTGCCTGAGTGGGGCAGGCTGCATCCATGCAATTTGTCGGAGTCGACCTGGCATGGGGCGACCGTCGGCCCACCGGGCTGGCGGTCCTCGACGAGGATGGGTACCTGCAGCACGTGTCGGCCGCGGACACCGACGAAGCGATCGTGGCCACCTTGGAACCCTACGTCGAGGGCGGCTGCCTGGTTGCGATCGATGCGCCGCTGATCGTCAGCAACGCCCGAGGGAACCGGCCCGCCGAGGCCGCGTTGAACAAGGACTTCGCCGGCTTCGACGCCGGTGCGCACCCGTCCAACACCGGTAGGCCGGAGTTCCGGGAACAGCCACGTGGCGCTCGGATCGCGGCCCGGCTCGGGCTCGACATCAACCCACGTTCGGGGCGTGCCCGCCGGGCGATCGAGGTCTACCCGCATCCGGCGACCGTGGCCTTGTTCCGGTTGGGGCGGACGCTGAAGTACAAGAACAAGCCGGGGCGCGACCTGGAGCAGCTCCGCTCTGAGCTGATCGTGTTGCTGGGGCTGCTCGAAGGCCTGGCGAGCGCCGATCCCCCGCTCCTGGTGAGCGGCCGCCCGACAGATCGGCCCGCAGTGACGGCGTGGCAGGGGCTGCGGAGCGCGGTCGAGAAGGCGGGGCGAAAGAGCGAGCTCCGAGTGGTGGAGGACCAGGTCGACGCCGTGATCTGCGCGTACGTCGCGCTGTTCGCGACCCGTCTGCCGGAGCGGACCACGACGTACGGCGACTTCGCGACCGGCTACATCGTCACCCCGACGCTGCCCGACGATCTGGTGCCCACGCCGCGCGGGCCCCGGATCGCTCCGGCGGTCCGCGACCCCGCTGGCTCCGCGGTGCGCGACTACGCCGAGCTGCAGCCGACTCTGCGGCTGGCGGCTGACCAGGCCGTGCAGCTGGTGACCTCGATCCTCGACGAGGCGGGCATCAACTACCTGAGCGTGACTGGGCGCGCGAAGTCTGTGGCTTCGTTCGCGGCCAAAGCCACCCGCTCCGTCGGGGACCGGCCCGCTTTCACCGATCCGCTGCGGGAGATCACCGACCAGATCGGGGTCCGTGTGATCACCTACGTGCTCAGCGACGTCCAGGCCGTGGCTGACCTTCTCAACGACCAGGTTGTCGTCCACGACGACCGCGACATGGGCCAGGAGACGGCAAGCGAAGGTCGTTTTGGCTACGCCAGCCGGCACCTGCTCATCGAGCTCAGCTCTGCGCGCGCCGCGCAACCGGCCTACGAGCTGCTGCGAGGCCGTCAGGCGCAGGTTCAGATCCGCACCGTGCTGCAGCACGCATGGGCGGAGTTCGAGCACGACATCCGCTACAAGGGCACCATCCCCGACGAGCATGTGCCCGACTTCGACCGCCGGTTCACGCTCGCGGCCGGTCTGCTCGAGCTCGCCGACCGCGAGTTCTCCACGATTCGAGAACGGCTCCGGACCGGAATGACCGGGCCTAGCCCCGATTCCCAGGGCGATGACCCCAGGATCAGCCCCCGCGAGCTGGCGGCGTTCCTCGCCGGGCAGTACGCCGATGCCGGATGGTCGCGGACCGATCACTACGCGTGGATCTCCGGGCTGCTCCTCGAGCTGGGCCTCACGTCCCTGGCAGAACTAGGTGACACGCTCCGCCCGGTGGATACCGAGGCGCTCACGCAACAGATGAATTACCGGTACCCGCCGGGCGCGGTGCGACGGCTCGACGACGCACTGCTGTGGGCCTACGGCGACACCTATGTCGAACTGCGCGGCAACGCCAACCGGGCGCCCGCGCTGCGGGCCAGACTCGAAAAGATGCGCGGTGCCGGTTGAGCCGCTGACGGTGAAAGCACGCGCCTCAACGGGGGTCGCGCGATGGCTTGAAAACGGTCCTCACCGGGGTGTCGTATCGACGCAGGCGCGTTGGTGGGGAAGGTGAGTCGCAGCCGGCCGGGCTGCCCAGAAGCGGAGGAGCTTGAGATGGCGCTGTACCTGATCGCATTCAACGACGAGTGGGTGCCCGACCTCACGATGGAGGAGCTGCGCGAGAGGGGCAGGTCCGGGCGTGCGGTGATCGAGGAGATGACGGCCGCCGGCGTCTTCGTGTTCAGCGACGGCGGTCTGGACGCGTCGACCGCGGTGTGCAGCGTCGACCCGAGCAGCGGTACGCCGGCATTCACCGACGGCCCGTTCCTCGAGACCAAGGAGCACCTCGGCGGTTTCGCGGTCCTCGATGTGCCCGGCGATGCCGAGGCGCGGTATTGGGCCGGCAGGATCGCCGTTGCGGTCGGCTGGCCGCAGGAGGTGCACCGCTTCCCGCATCGCATGGTCTGAGCACTGATCCGCAGACCGAGACCTGGGCTTGACTCCGAAGAGCGGACGTCCGCCGGCAGGCATGGAACGCTGATCGCCCCAGGCAGCGCATGGCGACAGCGCCTGGGTGCGCACAGCGACGCGTAGGCTGAGGACATGGCCTTGGCTGGTGGCACCTACCGGATCACTCCTGAGTCCGGCGAGTTGCTCGTCAAGACTGGACGCACCGGCATGGGCCGGCGGGCTGGGCACGATCTCGTCATCGAGGTCTCCCGGTGGCAGGGCGAGGTCATTGTCGACACCGCCAGGCCGGAGGACTCGACTGTGTCGGTCGAGATCGACGTGGACTCGTTCGAGGTGCGGGAAGGTCTCGGTGGCGTCAAGCCGCTCACTCAGAACGACCGCGCGGAGATCAAGAAGACGCTGCGCGGGATCCTGAAGAGCGAGTCCGATCCCAAGATCGCATTCCATTCGACGAGGGTGACCAGTGCTGCTGAGTCATGGGCCGTGGAGGGCGACCTCACTATCCGCCGTCAGACCCAGCCGGTCACGGTCAATTCCGTGGTCATCGACGGCCGGGTGCGCGGCGGCACGACTGTCAAGCAGTCCCGGTGGGGCATCAAGCCGTACTCTGCGTTCCTCGGCGCACTCAAGCTTGCCGATGAGGTCGGCGTCGAGTTCGACGCCGCGCTGGTGCCCTCCGCGCCCTGAAGGCGCCGTTGTCTGCAGGAGCCGATACGCGGAAGGCGGCAACCTTTGCGCTCCCAGACCGTCGTGGGGGAGGCCACACTGGGGCCATGACTCGCGACGAGGTCCTGGCGCTCTGCCTCAGTCTGCCGGCGGCCGAAGAGACGTACCCGTTCGGAGAGGAAGCCGCGGTGATCAAGGTCTGCGGCAAGATGTTCGCGCTGGTGCCGCTCTCGCAGGAGCCCGGGTCGGTCAACCTCAAGTGCGACCCCGCTCAGGCGCTCGAGCTGCGTGAGGCGTACCCCGGGATCCGACCCGGTTACCACCAGAACAAACAACACTGGAACACCGTGGACCTCGACGGCTCGGTCGAGGACGACGTCGTCCGCGGCCTGATCTCGGACTCCTACGACCTGGTCGTCGCGGGGCTGCCGCGTTCGATCCGCGCGGACCTGGCGCCGGACTGACCGTGGACGGTGCGCGGCTGGCTTACTTCTGCCAGGTCACCGTGACCGAGGTGCGCCTCCGGTCCAGCGACTTGCCGTAGATGGTGCCGGTGGCGCCCGCGAACCGGCCGGTTCCGCCGGTCACCCGACCACGGGTGATCGGGCCGTTGCCGAAGTGCAACCTGGCGTAGAGAATCCCGCCTCTCAGCGAGGCGGCCACCCCCCTTACCAAGGCAAGGACACCGCCGTGCAACTGGTCAATGCTCCAGGCTGACCAGCGCGGTGGGCGCATACGTGTCAGGCTGCAAGCCCTCACACCGGGGCCGGGTCGCGGCGCCCAGCCGATTCTCCTTGGGTGTCGGGCATCTTGCCGACGGCGTGGCTGGCCGCCGGGCGGTCGGCCCGCACCGGGGTGCACGTATCTCGGACGAAGATCGGGGACATCCCTGATGGCGCTGCCGAGACGGATGGTCGATGCTGGTGGTGTGAAGAAGATCCTGCTGGTTGTCGCCGCCGTCGTTGCTGCGTTCATCGTGCTCAAGATCGTGTTCGCGCTGGTCTCCGCACTTGTTGGGGTTCTGCTGTTCCTTGGCGTACTCGGGCTGGTGGGCTTCGGTGCCTACTCAGTGATCCGACTCGTCGCCAAGGACCGCGAGGACCGGTCGCTCTTCTGAGCGGACCGGCGGCGCGTTTGTGCAGGGCGGCGGCTGTGGTTTGACGAGAGTCAACGTCAGCGACGCCCGGCCGCGGAGCCGCCGCTGAGCTCCCTGGTACTACTGACGCGAGGAGGTCTCATGGCCGAAGAAGTACGACGGATCGGGCCGGACGAGCGGGAACAGGCCGACCCGACTCCGGGCATGCTCCGGGAGCGGGCCATCGAAGCCGGCGGGCTCTGGTCGGGACTGGTGACCACCGAGCCGCAGATGACCTCTGGCTGGCACCACCATGGCGACCACGAGACATCGATCTACGTGGTCGACGGCACGCTGCGGATGGAGTTCGGCCCGGACGGCAAGGAGGTCCTCGAGGCGCGGGCCGGCGACTTCCTGCACGTCCCGGCGCACGCGGTCCACCGCGAGGGCAACCCGGGCGGGGCCGCCTCGCACCTGGTGGTCACCCGGTCCGGTCACGGCCCGGTCACTGTCAACGTGGACGCTCCCGAAGACGGCTGAGCCTCCAGGCGGTGACCCGGGACGGGAGCAGCCTGAGAAGTCCGAACGGGCCATGGCCAGCCCACGAACCGGCCACGCAGGCTGGTGTCATGACGGACCTCGACTTCACCGGCCTGGCGGCGACCTACATCAACTGCACCTTGAAGAGGTCGCCCGAGCTCAGCCACACCCAGGGACTGGTCGACCGCAGCGCGGCGATCATGCGGGCGCACGGCGTCGACGTGCACGTGCTGCGGGCGGTCGACCGCGACATCGCCACCGGGGTGTACCTGGACATGACCGAGCACGGCTGGACCAGCGACGAGTGGCCGCGGATCCACGAGCGCGTGATGGCCAGCGACATCCTGGTGCTGGCCGGGCCGATCTGGCTGGGCGACAACTCCAGCGTGACCAAGCGCGTCATCGAAAGGCTGTACGCCGGCTCGGGGGAGGTCAACGACCGTGGGCAGTACTCCTACTACGGCCGCGTGGCCGGCTGCCTGATCACCGGCAACGAGGACGGCATCAAGCACTGCGCACAGAACATCCTGTACTCCCTGCAGCACGTCGGCTACACCATCCCGCCGCAGGCGGACGCCGGCTGGATCGGCGAGGCGGGGCCGGGTCCGTCGTACCTCGACCCCGGCAGCGGCGGGCCCGAGAACGACTTCACCAACCGCAACACCACGTTCATGACCTGGAACCTGATGCACCTGGCCCGGATGCTCACGCGCGCCGGCGGCATCCCGGCCCTCGGGAACCAGCGCACCGAGTGGGATGCCGGCAGGCGGGCCGACCTCGCCAACCCCGAGTACCGCTGACCCGTCAGGCCGCCGCTTGACAGGCGCCGGGGCGACCCTGCCGGTCGGTCAGGAGGCGGTCCAGCCTCCGTCGGAGGGGATGACCGCCCCGTTCACGTTGACCGCCTCGTCGCTGACCAGCCAGGTCACGAGTGCCGCGATCTCGTCCGGCTGCGCCATCCGCTGCGCTCGGGCGAACCCGGTCTGCAGCCGCTCGAAGGCCCACGGGGCCCGCGGCTGGGCGCCACCCTCGGCGATGTTGGTCTCAACCCCGCCCGGGCAGACCGCGTTGGTCCGGATGCCCTTGGGGCCGTAGAAGAACGCGGTGTTGCGGGTCATCCCCACGACGGCGTGCTTCGACGCGGTGTAGGCGATGCCGGCGGCGCCGCCGGTCAGCCCGCCGATGGAGGCGATGTTGACGATCGCGCCCCGGCCCTTCTCCTCCATGCGCGGGAGCACGGCGCGCATCAGCCGCATCGGGGCGGTCACGTTGATGTCCATCACCCGGGCCCAGGTCTCGTCGTCGACGTCGCCGGCGGGCAAGAACCAGTCCATCACTCCGGCGTTGTTGACCAGGATGTCCGCGCCGCCATGGTCGTTTGCGGCGGCCGCGATCCGGTCGATCGTGCCGGGGTCGCGCAGGTCGCCGACCACCGAGACCGGCTTGGCCTGCTCGGGCAGCAGGCCGACGGTCTCCTGCAACCGGGTGGGGTGCACGTCGGCGATCACCAGTGTTGCGCCTTCCGACGTGAGCTGCCGGGCGATCGCCCGCCCGATCCCGGAGGCCGCCCCGGTCACCACCGCAACCCGGTCCTGAAGTCGTGTGCCTGCCATCATCTGCTCCTCCTGGTCGACGAGCCGAGTCGGGCTCGACGCCAGGCTGTCCCGCTGGACGGCTCCACCGGCAGGGCCGAACTGCCCGTCGCCCGGTGTCCAAGGGTGCGAACATGGGCCGGACGGGGGGCCATTAGTCCCGAATTCCGGGAAACCTCGTCGCAATGTCGCCACAGAAGCGAGTCGATGCTCTACGTTCGCAGCGTGAAGATCGCGGTGGCCAAGGAGACGCGCGAGGGGGAGAGCCGCGTCGCGATGGTCCCTGAGCTTGTCGGCCGGCTCACCGGGCTCGGCTACGAGGTCGCGGTGGAGCCGGCCGCCGGCACGGCCGCGATGATGACCGACGAGGAGTACGCAGACGCGGGCGCATCGGTCGCCGCGGACGCCTTCGACGGGGCCGCCCTGGTGGTGTCGGTGCAGCCGCTGGACCCCGGACGGGTGCGTCTGCTGCCCGAGGGGACCGCCACCTTGTCCTTCCTGCCCACCGCGCAGCAGTCCGAGCTGGTGGCCGACCTGCGCGACTGTGGGATCACCGCGTTTGCCTTCGAGCTGGTGCCACGGATCTCCCGCGCCCAGTCGATGGACGCGCTGTCCTCGCAGGCGCTGGTCGCCGGCTACCGGTGCGCGATGGTGGCCGCCGGGATGCTGCGCCGGTTCTTCCCACTGAACATGACCGCGGCCGGGACCGTGCCGCCAGCCGAGGTCACCGTGCTCGGCGCCGGGGTGGCAGGGCTGCAGACGATCGCGACCTGCCGACGGCTGGGCGCGGTCGTCAAGGCGTACGACGTGCGTGCGGCCGCCGCGGAGGAGATCCGCTCCGTCGGGGCCCAGGCCATCGAGCTGGACCTCGAGACCCTGGAAGGCACCGGGGGCTATGCCCGGGAGATGACCGAGAACCGGTCACAACGGCAGCGGGAGCTGCTGACGCCGTACATCGCCGCAGCGGACGCGCTGATCACCACGGCCGCCGTGCCGGGGAGGACCGCGCCGCTGCTGGTGACCGCGGACATGGTCGAGCAGATGCGGCCCGGCTCGGTGGTCGTCGACCTGGCCGCCGAGACCGGCGGCAACGTGGAGGGCTCCCGTCCCGGACAGGTGGTGCGGATCGGCGGCGCGCAGGTCTGGGGCGGCCAGAACGTCCCGGCGCAGATGCCGGAGCCGGCCTCGAAGCTGTACGCGCAGAACGTCGTGAACCTGGTGACCCTGATGACCGTCGACGGTGAGTTCGCCCCGGACTTCGAGGACGAGATCGTGCGTGGCTGCTGCGTCACCCGCGAGGGCCAGATCCTGCACGAGCCCACCCGGGCCCTCCTGGAAGGGGTGAGCCAGCCGTGAGCGAGCCGGTGGTCTGGCTGACGATCTTCGTCCTGAGCATCTTCATCGGCGTGGAGGTCATCTCGAAGGTGTCCTCGACGCTGCACACCCCGCTGATGTCCGGGGCGAACGCCATCCACGGCATCATCCTGCTGGGCGCGATCCTGGTCGCCGGGGCGGCCACCAACACCGTCGAGCTGGTGGTCGCGCTGGTCGCGGTGGTGCTGGCCGCGGTGAACATGGTCGGCGGCTTCGTGGTCACGGACCGGATGCTGCAGATGTTCACCCGCAGACGTCGGCCCACCGCCGGCGACAGGGGCGGGCGATGAACGGGGTGCCGCTGTGGGCGCAGCTGGTGTACCTGGCGGCAGCGGTCTGCTTCATCCTCGCGCTCAAGGGGCTCTCGTCTCCGCGGCACGCGCGGACCGGCAACCTGGTCGGCGCGGTCGGCGCGGTGGCCGCCATCATCGCCGTGTTCTTCTACGCCCACCTCAGCCACCTGGTGCCGATCCTGGTCGCGATGCTGGTAGGGGCGGTCGGCGGGCTGGTCGGCGCCCGCCGGGTGCAGATGACGCAGATGCCACAGCTGGTGGCGTTGTTCAACGGGGTCGGCGGCGGCGCCGCGGCTCTCGTGGCCCTGCTGGAGCTGTCCCGCATGTCCGGCTCGGAGCCGGCCTTCACCCTGGTCGCCACGGCGTTCACCATCTTGGTGGGCACCGTCTCGTTCGCCGGCTCGATGATCACCTTCGCCAAGCTTCAGGAGCTGATGACCACCAGGCCGGTGGTCTTCCCCGCCCTGCCCGCGGTGTTCGGGCTGGTGCTTGCCGCCGCCTTGGCGCTGGCGGTGCTCACCGTCACCAGCTCCGCGGAGACGGTCGCCATCATCCTGGCCGTGCTCGGTCTGGGGTTCGGGGTGCTGCTGGTGCTGCCGGTCGGCGGCGCCGACGTGCCGATCGTGATCAGCCTGCTGAACGCGTTCACCGGCCTCACCGTGGCCGCTGGAGGCTACGTGCTGGGCAACACCCTGCTGCTGGTGGCCGGCACCCTGGTGGGCGCCTCCGGCACCTTCTTGACCAAGCTGATGGCCGCGGCGATGGGCCGCTCGGTGCTGAACATCCTGTTCGGCGCGTTCCGGGGCGGCTCCACCCTCGGCGGTGGCACGGCCTCGGACCGCCCGGTGCGCTCCGGCGGCCCCGAGGACGTGGCCATCCTGCTCGGCTACGCGCAGCGGGTGATCGTGGTGCCCGGCTACGGGCTCGCGGTGGCTCAGGCGCAGCACACCCTGCGCGAGCTGGTCGACGTGCTCGGTGCCCGCGGGATCAAGGTCGACTACGCGATCCACCCGGTCGCCGGCCGGATGCCCGGGCACATGAACGTGCTGCTCGCCGAGGCGCAGGTGCCCTACGAGCAGCTGCGCGAGATGGACGACATCAACGCCGAGTTCAAGCAGACCGACGTCGCCTTGGTGGTGGGCGCCAACGACGTGGTCAACCCGGCCGCCCAGACCACCCCGGGTGCGCCGATCTACGGGATGCCGATCCTGCACGCCGACGAGGCCCAGCAGGTGGTGTTCCTCAAGCGGTCCATGCGGCCGGGCTTCGCCGGCATCGACAACGAGCTGCTCTTCGAGCCGAAGACCACGCTGCTGTTCGGCGACGCGAAGGAGTCCCTTGGCAAGGTGCTGAACGCCGTCAAGGCGCTCTAGGCACCCCCGACTGGCCCCGGGTGCGAACGGTGTGGCCCGGGTCACCAGCTTCCTGTAACCCGGAGTTACCTTTTGGGCGTAGGTGCCGCTACCATCGGGTACGGGGAGGGCTGAACAGTCCGAGAAGTCGGACATCGGCTCGGAGGCTGGAATGGACGAAGAAGAGGATCCCAGGGCGCGCCCGGACGGGCACCGCTACGACGCTCCCGAACGCCCCGAGGACACCCGCTCCAAGAGCTGGGACTACCTGCTGCTGGGGCTGGTGGTGGTCGTCATCATGATCTTGATCGCCACCGGCGTGGTGCCCATCTTCGGCTACTAGCGCGTCAGTCGACCACGCCGTACAGCCGGTCGCCGGCGTCGCCGAGCCCCGGCACGATGTACCCCTTCTCGTTGAGTCGCTCGTCCATCCCCGCGGTCACGATCGTCACCGGGATGCCCAGGCCCGCGAGGTCCTTCTCCACCCGGTCGCAACCCTCCGGTGCGGACAGCAGGCAGACGGCGGTGATGTGGTCGGCGCCGCGCTCGACGAGGAACCGGATCGCTGCGGCCAGCGTGCCGCCGGTGGCCAGCATCGGGTCGAGCACGTAGCACTGCCGGCCGGACAGGTCGTCGGGCAGCCGTTGGGCGTACGTCGAGGCCTGCAGCGTCTCCTCGTTGCGGACCATGCCGAGGAAGCCCACCTCGGCGGTGGGCAGCAGCCGCATCATGCCGTCGAGCATGCCCAGCCCAGCGCGCAGGATCGGCACCACCAGCGGTTTGGGGGTGGCCAGCTTGACGCCGGCCGCCGCTGACACCGGCGTGTGCACGCTCACCGGCTCCACCCGCACGTCCCGGGTCGCTTCGTAGGCGAGCAGGGTTACCAGCTCCTCGGCCAGCCGGCGGAAGGTCGGGGAGTCGGTGCGCTCGTCTCGCAGCGCGGTCAGCTTGTGGGCGACCAGCGGGTGGTCGGCAACGTGTAGGCGCATGACGGTCAACCTAGGTGATCGGGGATCTCTGGTGCCAGCGCCGCCGCTCTGTCACCATCGGGTGCAGCGGGTTTGCCGTGCCGTTGCAGGAACCGAGGAGGTCTGCACATGAGCGACGGGTCGGACGCCGACGCCGAAGGTGTGGACTTCGTCGTGGTCGCGTACCGCGAGGAGGGCGTCTGGCAGGTGGGCCGGTTGGCCGACGAGGCGGCGGTCGACGTGCAGACGCTGGCGGCCGAGCTGCGCCGCTGGCCGGGAGACGGCGGGGCGCTGGGGCTGGTCTCGGTCGACGAGGACTTCTGCCTGCTGGTGCGGGCGCTGGGTGCCCGGACCCTGGTGCTGCTCTCCGACGTCACCGCCGCCAACGACTGGCCGGTCGCCCGCTCGGCCCTGGACTTCCTGGACCTGCCACTGCCCGACGACGACGACCAGGAGCCGGCCGGCGACCTCGGTATCGTCTCCGACCTGGGGCTCGGCGCGATGGACATGGGGGCGTTGCTCGACGACTACGACCTCTACCCCGACGAGGTGCTCGGCGACATCGCAGGCCGACTCGGGTTCGGGCGGGCGTTCGAGGAGGCCGTGGGGGTGGCCGCCACCTGATGGCGTCTCCCGGAGCATGGGACGCGGTGATGCGTCTCGCCCTCGAGGAGGCGCGCGCGGCCACCTCGACGTACGACGTGCCGGTCGGCGCGCTGGTCCTCGACCCCGACAGCATGGTCATCGGCCGCGGCCACAACACGCGAGAGGCGACCGGCGACCCCACCGCGCACGCGGAGGTGCTCGCGCTGCGGGGGGCCGCGGCCGCGCGGGGCGAGTGGCGGCTGGACGGCTGCACCCTTGTGGTGACCCTGGAGCCGTGCACGATGTGCGCCGGCGCCGCGGTGCTGTCCCGGGTGGAGCGGGTGGTGTTCGGCGCCTTCGACCCCAAGGCGGGCGCCGCCGGCTCGCTGTGGGACGTGGTGCGGGACCGGCGGCTGAACCACCGGCCCGAGGTGGTCGCCGGTGTGCTGGCGGGGGAGTGCGGGGCGGTGCTGAAGGGCTTCTTCGGCCGGCACCGGCAGGGGACCTGAGTGCAGCGCTACCCGGTGTGGGCGATTTCGGTCCCACCCAGCGGTTCTAGTACCCTCGTCCGCGGTGGCGTGTCCGAGCGGCCTAAGGAGAACGCCTCGAAAGCGTTTGTGGGCGCAAGCCCACCGAGGGTTCAAATCCCTCCGCCACCGCCAGCCAGCCAGCGGCCTCCCGGCAGAGACCGGGACTCCGGCCGAGGCAGCACGGCAAGAGCCGCTCCTGGCCCGCACATCGTGGGCCGGGGGCGGCTCTCGTCGTTCCGGGGCGTGGGCGCGGTGTCAGACCGGCTCGACACGCAGCGGTGACGGCGGGAGGCCCAGGAACTCGAGCACCGCGGCGGCCTCTGCCTCGAGGGCGGGGAGGGCGGAGGGGGCCAGGGGTGTCAGCGGCCGTAGGGTCACCACCCCGCCGGGGAGTGACCAGGTGCCGGCGACCCGTCCGTCGACGAGCGCGGTCGCGCGGAACATTCCGTTGGTGGTGACCACGTCCTTGTGGTCACCGACCACGAATGAACGGTCGGCCCAGCCGTGCAGTACCGGGTCGAACATGCCCAGCAGCCTCGGAGGGGGGTAGGCCTCGGCGCCCGGGTCGTCGGCGAGGCAGCGCAGGTCGGCCCCGACCGAACGGGTATCGCCCGCGACGAGGCGGAACGCGGCGCGGGCGTCGGTGAGCGTGACCCCGCAGAAGGCGGCGAGGTCCGCAGGCCTGGCCGGGCCGTGCCCGGCCAGGTAGCGAAGCGCCAGCCTGCGAAGGCACGTGTCCCGGTCGGGTGGCGTGGCCGGTGGTGCCAGCCAGGCGTCCGCGTCGACGAAGCAGTGCTGACCCTCGCGGACCGGTCCGCGGACGAGGTGGGCGTGCAGGGAGGCCGCGGCCAACATGTGCACCAGCCGTTGCCCGGCGGTGGGCAGGCCCGCATCCTCGAGCGCGGCCGCGAGCTCGGCGCGGGTGCGCGGCCCGCCGGAGACCTCTGCGAGCACGACTGAGATGGCCCGTTCGGTCCTCGCCGGGCTCAGCCCCAGCTCGGCCAGCCGTCGGCTGTTGCCGGCCAGCTGCCGCGGGGCGGTGAGGGCGTGCAACCACCAGTAGTCGTCCGGCCCGACCAGGTGCAGGGTGCCTCGGCACAACCACGACACGACCAGGGACCGATGCCGACTGAGCGCCGCGTCCACGTCGTCGGCCGAGCACCCGGTGCTGCGGGCGCGCACCGCCAGGCGAAAGGCCCGCGGGTCCTGAGCCTGCACCGCCAGCAGCCGATGCACCACGCCCTCGGCGCTGGTCGCCGGCGCACCGCCGAGCAGCTGGGAGCGCAGGCGCGATGCGGTCAACGCGGTGAGGCCCGTCACACCGGCGATTGTGCCCGAGCGCCCGCAGCCCGGGGACGACCGAGGACCACCGGGGCAGGGGGTGATCGAGCGGAAGCGGATGCGAGGCGACATCGCCCGCGTCGGTCTCGGGCAGGTCGACAACCTAGCGCTGCAGCCCGGTCAGTGCCCCGGCAGCGGATCGAGGTGGTAGCGCGCGATCACGTCGTCGAGCCAGGGCGGTGTGCCGAACTCCAAGCCGTGCGCCTCGGCCAGGCTCGCCAGCTCCTCGGGGTCCGGAGCACCTGCCGCGCTCAGCTTGCCGACGCCCCAGAAGAAGTGCTCGAACCCGGCCGGGCTGATCACCTCGATCATCCGTGCCGGCACGTCGCCGGCGTTCCACATGGTGTGCATCTCTCCCCGCGGCTTGGTGATGTAGCCGCCGGCACTGAGCACCACCTCGCGGTCGCCGGACCTGAAGCCGATCTCCCCCTCGAGGACGATGGAGTACTCGTCCTCCCTCGTGTGCAGGTGCGGGGGAACGCACGCGCCGACCGGGAACGGGTGCTCCACGAGCGACACCATGCCGTTGGTCTGCTTCCCGAACAGCTTGAACACCACGCCGATGGTGCCCAGGTTGCGTTGCTCGCCCTGCCCCGGTCCGACGACCGTCAGCTCCGGCGCTTGAGCAGCGTGCATGGCTGCCACCCTTCTTTCGAGGTACAGTTGTGTTCGTCTAAATGTCGTCCGCGAGAGGGCCGGTGTCAATACTTTGAACGAACGCATGCGCTCGACGAAAAGGGTTTACCGGAAGAGCAAGCGCGCCGAGGACGAGCAGCGCACGCGGGCGAGGATCGTCGACGCCGCCGAGCGGCTGCACGGCACGCTGGGTCCGGCCCGCACCACGATCTCTGCGGTGGCCGACCGGGCGGGTGTCACGCGGGCGACCGTCTACCGGCACTTCCCCGACGATGAGGCGCTGTTCGTGGCCTGCTCCGCTCAGTGGCTGTCCCGGCAGCCGCGGCCCGCCCCCGAGACCTGGACGGATGAGGCCGATCCGGTGCAGCGGCTACGCCTCGGGCTCACCGAGATCTACCGCTACTACCGGGCCGGGGAGCAGATGATCAGCCGGGTGCTGCGCGACGCCGCAGCGGTCCCGGAGCGGGTACGGAGCCAGCGCCTCGCCCAGGAGCGGGTCTGGCTCGACACCCTGCTGCAGCCGTTCCCGGAACGGCGCCGCCGCACGCTCCGGGCAGCGGTGGCGCACGCCGTGGCATTCCCGACCTGGCGGTCACTGTGCGTCGACCAGAGCCTCTCCGACCGGGCGGCGGTCGGTCTGGTGCTCGGCATGGTGAGCGCGGCTCGGAGTGACGCCGGCGGGAGCTGACTGTCAGGCGGCGGCCGCGTCGGCGCCCGTCTCCCAGGCGTCCGGGGTCGGCAGCCGGCGCACCTCACCGTTCGCCGCGAGCGCCAGGACGCCGACCAGCATCACCGCCGCGATCACGACGACCGCCGTCGGTCCGCCCAGCCGGGCCAGGAGGAAGCCGCCGACCAGCGGCCCGGCAGGTGCCACGGCGCTCGCCAGGAACATCAGGCCGGCGTTGACCCGGCCCTGCAGGCGGCCGGGCGTCACCGCGAGCAGGTAGGAGAACGTCGCCGCGTTGATCGCCGGGATGCCCACCATCGCGACCGCGAGCAGCGCCGCCACCACCGGCACGGCATTGGTCAGCGCCATCGGGGCCAGGCCTGCCGGCAGCAGGAGGCACCCGAGGGTGACGATCCGTCCGCTCGGCACCCTCTTGAGCAGGAAGGGCGCCACGGACGCCCCGGCGATCCCGGCCACCGCGCCGACGGTCTCGATGACGCCGATGGCCCCCGGTTGCACCCCCGCCTCCAGGAGCTTCAAGGTGAGCACCACGAACAGGCCGGCCATCGCGAAGTTCATCACGGTCGCGGACGCCGCGACGGCGCGGAAGAAGCTGCGCGACATCAAGAAGCGCAGGCCCTCGGTGATCTCGGGCAGCATGCGGGGACGTCGCGAGGCCTGCTCCGGGGCGGCCAGCGGCGCGCGCACCAGCAGCACGGCGACGATCGCCGCCAAGTAGCTCACGGCATCTGCCAGGAACGGTAGCCAGCGAGCGAGCACGAAGAGCACGCCGCCGACCGGCGGCCCCAGCAGTCTCGCGGCGTGCTGTCGCGCCTCGTTCTGGCTGAGTGCGGCCGGTAGGCCCTCAGGCGGCACGACCTCGCGGACGGCAGCATGTTCGGCCGGCTCGAGGAACGCCGCGGCCACCCCGGTGAGCAGTGCGGCCACCAGCAGGTGGACAAGCGTCAGGTGCCCGAGCAGCAGGTCGGTGACCACTGCGCCGTACAGCACCGTCCCGCCGCCGGCGGCCGCCGCCATCACCACGCGCCGGTTCCACCTGTCGACCAGGGCCCCGGCCGGTAGGCGGGTAGCCACGCTTCCCACGAGGTAGGCCGTGCCGGTCAGCGCCGCCTGCGTCGCGGCGCCGGTGAGCGCGTACCCGAGGATCGGGAAGACGAACGTGCTCATCGACGACCCGACCGCGGAGGCCGTCTGGCCACCCCACAGCAGCAGGTAGTCGCGGTTGCGCCACAGCCGTCCCGGCTCTGGAGGGCGGGGGGACTCGGTGCCGGTCGGTTGGCTCATGGGCAGCACGGTAGACCCGCAAGGACACATGCGCAATAGATATTGCGCAGTTTTGCGTGTGTAATCGGGTAGGCTGCCTCCATGCCGGAACCGAGGAGGATGGCCGACCCGCGGTCGCTGAAGGCGATCGCCCACCCGCTGCGCAACCGCCTGCTGCACGAGCTGTACGCCCGGGGCCTCGCCCGGGCGGCGGACCTGGCCGCGGCGCTGGACGTCCCGGCCAACTCGGTCAGCTTCCACCTGCGCGAGCTGGCCAGGTACGGCCTCATCGAAGAGGCCACGGACGCGTCGACCGACGGACGGGACCGGTGGTGGCGACCCGTCTCCGAGGAGGGGGCGCGTTGGGACATGGAGGGCTTCGACGAGGCCGGCAAGGAAGTGGCCGCGGTGTGGGCGCGGCACGCCGCGGTCCGGTGGCACCACCTCGTCGACCGGATGACGCAGGCGCTGTCCGAGCCTCCCGATCCTGGGGTGTACCTCGACCAGAGCAACGTGCCGATGTTCCTCACCAAGGAGGAGGCCGGCCGGATGACCCAGGAGCTGCTCGAGCTGCTCGGCCGATGGACCCGCCACGGCTGGGAGCGGCAGGCGGCCGGCGACTCCGAGGGCCGGCGCACCTACGTCACCGTGGTGCAGACCGCTCCGCAGGAGTTCCTCGACGGCTGAGCCCCCTGGCTGTGACCGGTGCCGCGAGGCCCGCCAGGCTTAGAGTCCGCTGCTCGGGGAACCACCTTCGTGAAAGCGTGCACGAGCGGGTGGGAAGGAGGGTCGGCGGATGGTGGTCGTGGCCGTCATCGCCGCTCTGGCGGCGGCGTTCAGCAACAGCACGGCGGCCTACCTCATGCAGGGCGCGGACAAGCAGCTGAAGTCCGACGACGTCCGGCCGTCCCAGATGCTGGTGCTGCTCCGACACCCGCGCTGGCTGGCCGGCCAGGGCTTCGACGCGTCCGCCTTCGTCCTGCAGGCGGTGGCGCTGGCGTTCGGCACGCTGCTGTTCGTCGAGCCGCTGCTGGTGGTCTCGCTGCCCATCTCGGTGGCGCTGCGCGCCTGGTCGACCCGGCGGTGGCCCGGCCGGCTCGGCGTCACCGGCTCGCTGTTGTGCCTGGTCGCGTTGAGCGTCTTCATCGGTGTCGGGCAGCCCACAGCAGGCCACTCGACCATCACGCTGTGGCAGGCGATGTACCTCGGGATCGCGGTGGTGGTGCTGCTCGCCGCCTGCCTCGGTGCGGCGGCGGTCACCAAGGGCAACGTCCGCGCGGTGGCCTTCGCCTCCGGCGCCGGGCTGGTGTACGGCGTCACCGCCGGCCTGACCAAGGTCGTCACCATGCAGCTGCAGCAGCACGGCATCGTCGGCCCGTTGGAGGACTGGGAGCTCTACGCCGCGATCGTCACCGGCGTGACCGGGGTGCTACTGGCCCAGAACGCCCTGAAGCCCGGTGCTCTCGCAGCGCCGGTCGCGGTGATCATCCTGGGTGACCCGCTGGTCGCGATCGCGATCGGTCTGCTGTGGCTGGGGGAGACCCTCAACGCGGCTCCGTGGGCGATCGTCGTCGAAGTGTTGATGTTGATGCTGATGGTGGCCGGCATCGCCATCCTGGCCAACCAGCCGGAGTCCGCGGCCGCACCCACCGGAGAGGAGCCGGAGTCCGAGGCGTCCGAGGCGGAGCTCTCAGCGGGCTAGCGTGCGTTAGCGTCAGGGCGATGCGTGACCTTCCGCCCGGCTGGCAGACCGATCTGGCAATCCTCGAGCTCACCGGCTCGACCGTGGCGGACCGTGGCGACCACCTGGTGGTGCGCACCCCGCGCAACCCCGACTACCACTGGGGGAACCTCGTGTTCGTGACCGACGAGGGCGCGGTCGACGACGCCGGCCGCTGGGTCGACACTTTCGCCGACGCGTTCCCGGACGCCCGCTGGGTGGCCATCGGCCTGGTGCGCAAACCCGACGACGAGACGGCCTGGGCGAAGCGTGGGGTGCCGGTCGAGGTGGACGAGGTGCTCACCGCCCGCGAGCGGCCCCGCCGGACGCCGCTGCCGGCCGGCTACACGGTACGGCGACTGGTCGGCGGCGACTGGGCGCAGCGCGAAGCCCGCGACGTCGCGGAGAACGACCGTACCGGCGAGCACGACCCCGAGGCGCATCGCCGGTTCGTGGCGGCCAGGACCCAGTCATGCCGCGCGCTGTCGGAGCGGGGCGACGGCGCCTACTTCGGTGCGTTCGCCGGGGACACGCTGGTGGCCGACCTCGGCATCGTCGTGTGCGGGCGTACGGCGAGGTACCAGAGCGTGGGCACGCACGTCGAGCACCGCCGCCGCGGACTCGCCTCCTACCTGCTCGGCGTGGCCGCCGGGTGGGCGGCCGACCGCGGTTGCGGCCGGTGGGTGATCGTGACGGAGTCGACCAACCCGGCCGGCCGCGTGTACCGCAGCGTGGGGTTCAGGCCGGACGTGGCGAACGCGCAGGCGTACCGCGCGCCGGCGTAGCGCGGGCAGGCGGGTCGGTGTGGTCCCGGGCACGTCGGCCGCGGACGTGACGCCCGCCCGTGACGGCATGAGGTGGCGCCCCTGGGAGTGCGAGGTGCGGCCGATCAGCTCGCAGCGGCCACAGTGAGCTGCGCGACGGCGAGCGCCAGCTGGTCGAACTCGTGCACGGTGAGCACCTGCTCGCCTTCGCGCTGCGCGCGCAGCCGGGCCGGGTCCAGGCCGGAGGCCTGCGACATCTCCTCGACGGTGATCCCGGACTTCGACGCCAGCGAGTCGATGAACCCGAGGCCGGGCTCGGCGAGCGTGGCGTCCGAGCCGAGCCGGAGCAGCGCGTAGGCGAACGACTCGGTCTGGTCGAGCGTGGCCACGTAGCCGTTCACCAGCGCGCGCGGCGCCTCCTCCCCGGGCACCTGCACGAGCTTGCCCGACAGCGGCCGCGCCAGTCCCTCGACGAGCACCTCTCGGCTGACGTGCGTGTGCTCCTCGGCCCGGTCGTTCACGCACCACGACGGACAGAAGACGAGCTCGGTCTCGGTAACAGCGAGATTGGTCATGAAAACCCCCACGATGAAGTTGTGCGGCCCCTACGACGAGGCCCCCCTGGCAGCTGCCATTCTGCCCCAGCCCCCACGCCATTTGTCGAAAATGCCCGAATTTAACCGTTCGGCGCGGGCGTCCGCGATGCGCTCCCGGCGCAGCCGCTCCATCGCCTCGTCCGGAACCGCGCTGAGCGGCCCCGCGACCCGCTCGAGCAGGTGGTCGGCGAGCGCGGGGTTGCGCACCAGCACCGGGCCGTGCAGGTAGGTGGCCACCACGTTGCCCTGCACCGCCCCCTCGGTGCTGCCGTCCCCGTTGCCGGTGCCGTGCGTCACCCGGCCCAGCGGGCGTGCGTCCGGGCCGAGCACCGCGTTGCCCTGGTGGTTCTCGTAGCCGGTGAGGGTGGGCAGCCCGGGGACGCAGACCGGCTCGGCGACCACCTCGCCGACCGCACGGCGCGTGGTCAGCCGGGCGCAACGCACGTCCAGCAGGCCCAGGCCGGCGACCATCGCGCCGTCGCGGCCGCGGAACTCCCGGGACAGCAGCTGGAAGCCGGCGCAGACCGCCAGGCACGGCGCACCGCCCTCCAGCGCGCGGACGATGTTCTTCTCCGCCTTCAACGTCTCCCAGGCCAGCGCCTGCGAGACGTCCTCGCCGCCGCCGATCAGGTACAGGTCCGCGGACTCCGGGGCCGTCTCGTCCGGCGCCACCTCGATCACCCGCACCGGCAGGTCCCGGGCGCGGGCGCGGTGCGCCAGCGCGAGCGCGTTGCCCCGGTCGCCGTACGTGCCGAGCAGGTCCGGATAGACCAGGACGACACCGATCTCACTGTCCGCGGGCATGTGCCAGCTCCCGTCGTGCGTCCTGGAACGCGGTGTAGTTGGCGAGCACGTCGACCCGTCCGGGGGGAAGCAGGTCCAGCGCGTCGCGGACCCGGCGGCCGGCGTCGACGTACTCCAGGCCGTCCAGCTTCAGACGCACCCCCATGTCCGCCGAGCGTTCGCCGATCACCACGATCTTGCGGCCCGCCAGGCTCCGGAACGACACGTCGTAGAGCCACGAGGGGTCCCGACCGTCCACGCCCTGCGAGTTGAACGCCAGCACCAATGGCGCGTCCCCCTGGCTGATCAGCTCGATGGTCTCCAGCCAGCCGGCGGGGTTCTTGGCGAGCAGCAGCCGGATGCGGTGCCCGTGGTAGTCCTCCACGGCGTACCGTCCGGCGACGGTACGCACCGCCCGCAGCGCCTCGACCACCTTCTGCGGGTCGGCGCCCTCGTGCGCCGCTGCGGCCACCACCATTGCGGCGTTGGCCTTGTTGAACCGGCCGGGCAGCGGCAGCTGCAGCGGCAGCCGCACGTCGGTCGACACGAGCTCGTCGTCCTCCACCCACCAGTCCGGCTCCGGTCGTGCCAGGCCGCAGCCGCCGCACTCCCAGTGCTCCCCGTCGCGGTGGCAGCGGTTGCCGCACCGCGGGCAGGCCACGGAGTCCTGGGTCCACCACTGCCCGGCCGCCACCCACACCTGCTCCGGCGAGGCCATCGCCGCCCAGACCACGTCGGGGTCGTCGGCGTTCCCGACCGCGGTCGGTACGTCGCACAGCGCGCTGCGCCAGGACACCGCCAGCTTGCCCACCTCGTGGTGCCGAGTCAGCTGGTCGCGGGACAGGTTCAGCAGCAGGGCCGTCTCCGGGTGGGCCTGGGCGACCGTCCAGGGCAGCCACCCCTCGTCGGTCTCCAGCACGACCCGCTCGGCCGTCGAGTCGGCGAGCGCGGCCACGAACCCCGGTGGGGTGTTGGCCCCGTCGGCGTTGCTGGCCACCCGGCCGAGGGTGCCCATCGCGGCGGCGAGCAGCGCGGTGGTGGTGGTCTTGCCGTTGGTGCCGCTGACCAGCATCACGCGGCGTCCCTCGGACAGCAGCCGCGGCGTCTGCGGCTGCACCTTGAGGACCACCCGGCCGCCGATCACCCCGCCGGACCCGCGTCCGGTCCAGCGGGACAGCGCGGAGGCCGCGCGGCCGGCGCCCAGTGCGGCCCGCAGCCGCAGCCCACGGCCCGCACCTGAAGCCGGCCTAGCGGGCGGCCCAGCGGACGGCCCAGAAGAAGGCGCGGTCATCGGACGGTGGCTCATGAACACCTCGGGAGGGAACGCGGCTGGAGACGACCGCCAAATCTAGCCGACGAGGGTTCAGGCTGTGACGGCCCTCTTGTGGCGTGGCGCGTTCCGTCGCAGACTGGAGGCCAGCCTGCGTGTGAGCCCGATCACACGAAACTCGGCTTCCGGGGAGCTGGTCACATGACCCACAGCCGTACACCTGACACGATGCCCGTCCTGTCGCGTGGCAAGCATCGAAACCCCCGCAAGGGCGCCTGCTTCATGGAGCTCGCGTCCTACCTGGCGGGGGAGAGATGGTCCGACCACCCGAAGTGCACGCACCCGCTGCTGGCGTCGCTGGCCCGGGACGTCAACGACCACGTCGACGACGAGGCGCGCATCCGACTCGCGCCGATGATCCCCGACGTGATCGGGCTGCGCGGCGGCGACGCGCGCGTGGACGCCTGGATCGCGCGGGAGGTGGCGTTGACCGCGCTGCCCATCGTGTCCGCGGAGCGCCAAGGCGTCGCGGCGGTCGGGCTGCTGCGCTGCGAGCGGGTGCTCAACCATCTGGAGGGACGCCCCAGGCACTACATCTCCGACCGCACCATGGAGGCGTTGGCCGAGGCGCCGCGCGCCCGGGAGTGGGCGCGCACCTTCGCCGGAATGGGTTGGGGCCGCAGCGACAGCTTCGGCAAGCGCAGTGCCCCGGCGATCATCCACTGCGCCGTCGCCGGGATCTGCGAGTCCGGCCTGGACAACTCCGACGACATCCTGGTGGGCCTCCTCGAGCGGGTGATCGGATCCTGCCGCGACTGGCTGCACCACACCACCACGCCGCTGGGTGACCAGCAGTGGCAGGAGGTCGTCCGGCTCACGCGCCGCTAGCTGAACCCAGGAAGGTCCCGTCCCCACGACGGGGCCTTTCTGCTGGCCCGGGTCTCGAGCCACGGAGGAGCCTGCGGCGGCCGGGGGACGCCCCTAGCATGGGGACCCCGACCGACCCTCGAGGACGCCGTGAGCCTGCAACCCAACCAGCTGGATGCCTTCCTGCTGGTGGGCGCCACGGTCACCCTGGCCGCGATCCTGGCCGTCCGTGTCTCGGTGCGGGCCGGTCTTCCCAGCCTGCTGGTGTACCTGCTGATGGGGGTGCTGCTCGGCGACGTCGGGGCGGGCATCAGGTTCGACGACCCGGCGGCAGCCAGGGCGCTCGGCTTCGCCGCGCTGGTGCTGATCCTCGCCGAGGGTGGCCTGGGCACGTCTTGGCCGGAGATCCGCTCCTCGATGCGGACCGGGGTCCTGCTGGCCACCGTCGGGGTGGCGCTCAGCGTGCTGGTGGTCGCCGTCGGCGCGCACTACCTGCTCGGGCTGGACTGGCGGCTGGCGGTGCTGCTCGGCGCGGTCACCTCGCCCACGGATGCCGCTGCGGTGTTCTCGGTGCTGCGCCGGGTGCCGGTGCCACGCCGGCTGACCGGGGTGCTGGAGGCCGAGTCCGGGCTCAACGACGCCCCGGTCGTGGTGCTGGTGACCCTGGTCAGCTCGGGCACGGCTCTTGACCACGGTCTCGCCGGGTTCGCGGGCGTGATCGTCTACGAGCTCGCGCTCGGTGTGCTGGTGGGGCTGGCGGTCGGCTTCGGCGGCTCGTGGCTGCTGAGACGGGTGGCGCTGCCCGCCTCCGGCCTGTACCCACTGTCGGTGCTGTCGCTGACGGTGCTGGGCTACGCGGGCACCGCCGCGCTGCACGCGTCGGGGTTCGCGGCTGTGTACGTCGCCGCGCTGGTGCTCGGCAACAGCGAGCTGCCGCACCGGATGGCGACCCGGTCGTTCTCCGAAGGCGTGGCCTGGCTGGCCCAGATCGGCCTGTTCGTGATGCTGGGCCTGCTGGTCTCCCCGGCGCGGATCGGGTGGGGCGCGGTGGTGACCGCGGTGCTGGCCGGGCTGATCCTCACCTTCGTGGCGCGGCCGCTCTCGGTGCTGGTGTGCGGGCTGCTGCAGCGGATGCCGTGGCGGGAGCAGCTGTTCGTGTCCTGGGCCGGGCTGCGGGGAGCGGTGCCGATCGTGCTGGCCACGATCCCCCTGGTGGAAGGGGTGCCGCGCGCCGGCGACCTGTTCGACGTGGTGTTCGTGCTGGTGGTGATCTTCACCCTGCTCACCGGCCCGACCATGCCCTGGGCGGCCCGGGCGCTGGGCGTGACCATCCCCGACGAGCTGCGGGACCTCGACGTGGAGTCCGCGCCGCTGGACCGGGTGGCCGCCGACCTGCTGCAGATCAGCGTGTCGGGATCGTCGCTGCTGCACGGGGTGGAGGTGGGGGAGCTGCGGCTGCCGAGCGGTGCGGTCGTTTCCCTCGTCGTACGGGACGGGGAGACGCTGGTGCCCGACCCGCGGATGGTGCTGCGCCACGGCGACGACCTGCTCGTGGTCGCCGCCCGCGGGGTGCGGGACCAGACCGAGCGGCGGTTGCAGGCGATCTCCCGCAACGGGCGGCTGGCCCGCTGGCACACCCGGTGAGGCTCAGCCTCCGGTGGAGGATGCGCCCGCCCCCGTGCACACCTGCTCGTTGTGCCGCACCCGGACCGAGCGGGGCGCCTGCACCAGGCCGCGGAAGTGGTTGCCGACCACCACGGACACCCCAGGACCGAGCGCGGTCTTGGTGACCTTCGGGCGCAGGTGCCGCCCCAGCTGCCGGGCGACCAGCCGCGCCGCAGGATCGTGCGGCTGGGTGGTCCACACCTCGACCCCGCGGACCCTCGCGTCGGACGGTGCGTTGCTCACGTTCCCGGTCTTGAACCCGCGGTGCTTCAGCGCGGACATCGTGCTTTGCGCCAGTCCGGACCGGGTGCCGGCGTTGTAGACGCTGACCGTGACCATCCGCGAACGCAGCCGGGCCCCCTTGGGAAGCTTCTGCACCACGCAGGTCGGGGACGGTGAGGGGCTTGTCATCAGCTGGGTGGGGTTGGGGGCCTTGGCGAACAGGAAGTTCACGCCGATGACCACGCCGGCGACCAGCAAGGCGCACAAAGCGATCAGCGTGATCCCGGTGACGAGGTGGCGGCCGCGCATGTCTCAGTCCCCCATCAAGTGCACCCGTGCGTGCAGCACCAGTCGTTGCTGGAGGGCCGCCCGCAGGGCACGGTGCAGGCCGTCCTCCAGGTAGAGGTCGCCTCGCCAGTCCACCACGTGCGCGAACAGGTCTCCGAAGAACGTGGAGTCCTCGTCGAGCAGGGCGGCCAGCTGGAGGGTGTCCTTGGTGGTGACCAGCTCGGCGAGCCGCACCGGCCGGGGGGGCACCTCGGCCCACTGCCGCGGGCTGAGCCCGTGGTCCGGGTACGGTCGGCCCACACCGACGCGCTTGAAGATCACCGCGCCAGCCTATCGGGGACCGTCGCTACCGGGCGTGCTGATCACCGCACGCGTCACCGGGCCACCGCCGGGTTCGGCAGGTGGACGGCCGTCCCAGGCCGCCTGTCAGGGGTGGCAGGCGTGGCGGGACCAGTGCCAGCGCTCGAGGACCTCGGGCGGGACCGTCACCGGGCAGGTGGTGCCCCCGGTCCCGGCCGCGCCGACGTCGAACACCTTCCACTGGCCGCCGGGGGGCCGCTTGAAGACGTCGTAGGAGCCGTTGTCCTGCACCGATGTCTGGGCCGCCTGGGACTTGGGACTGGGCACCAGCGCGGCTCCCGCCCAGTAGGTGTGCGTGCTGTCGTCGTACGCGTAGTAGACCGAGCTCGGGTCCAGGCCGGTGAAGTCCGACGCCGGCAGGTGCCGCTTGGTGGCGGCCGCCTTGACGAGCTGCTGCCTGACCGCGCCGCTGGGGACCACGTTCTCGGCCACAGGGCCCGTCGGGTTCATGGTGACCCGGGGGCCCGTCGGCATCATCGCGCCGCTGGGCTGCGGGCCGCTCGAGCTCGAGCATGCCGTCAGGGTCGTGGCCAGTAGAAGCAGCAGGACGCTCATCGGTTTGCGCACTTCTCGGACTGTACAAACCGCCGCTGCCACGACCAACACGGAGCCCGTAACGCCCGATGCGCCTGAAGACGAGGACGCCGGGAGCCCCGTGGGGAACTCCCGGCGTCCGTGGTTGTGCGAGTGGCTCAGCCCGCGTTGACGGCCTTGATGAAGGCTGCCGTCGGCGAGCCGACCCCGCTGACGTCGTCCCAGCCGCGTCCCGTCGTCAGGCTGGCGTCCGTGTCGAAGGTGCGCACGGTCGTCTTGGTGCCGTTGTCGGCGTTCAGCCCGTTGACGTAGTTGACGCGCACGTTGCCGGGGTCACCCTGGGGGGTCACGTCGAACAGCGGACTCTTGTGGCCGGCCAGGCCGTAGACCAGCGGGTTCGCGAACCCGATGCGACCGCGGCCCTGCTGTGCGTCCGCGGCCAGACCGGCCATCAGCGGGGACGCCAGGCTGGTGCCGCCGATGCGGTACTCGCCGTACTTGGTGCCCTGGCCCCACACCGTCTGCGCGCCGAAGGACTGGGTCTCACCGACGAGCATGCCGGTGGTGGGATCGGCGTCCATCGAGATGTCCGGCACGGCCCGCCCGTTGCAGCCCTTCACGACGCTCTTCTGGTAGGCGGGCTGAGTGGTGAAGTAGTCGCTGCACCCGCCACCGGCGCCGTAGAGGTAGCCATCGAGGGTCCAGCCCGAGCCACCCAGGCTGTACCTGTCGGTGCCCCAGCCGGTCTCGAACTGCCGGGCACCGCCCTGGTCGATGCCCAGCGCGGTGCCGCCGACCGCGGTCACGTCCGGGTCCGAGGCGGGGAAGTCGGTGCCCTTGATGCCCCAGGCGGCTGCGTCGTCGCCGTTGTCGCCGGAGGAGTAGTAGAACCCGATGCCCTGGGAGGTCGCCTGCTCGAAGATCGAGTCGTACGCCGCCACGAGGGAGGAGTCGATCGTCGGGTAGGTCGTGCCGTTGACCACGACGTAGGTCGGCTCACCCCAGGAGTTGGTCACCATCGACGCCTTGTCGTCGGAGACCGCCTGCGACATCGCCGCCATCAGGTCGTCGTCGTAGCAGCTCGCCGCGCCGTAGTAAAGCACGTTCGCATCGGGGGCGATGCCGTGCACGGCCTCGACGTCGAGGGTCTCCTCGCCGTACCAGCCGTTGCCGCCGCAGTCGGACACGCGCTGAGGGTCGTATCCGGTCGCGTTGTGCTGCTGGAACTGCCCCGAGCGGAACGCCGCGTCGCCGTGCCGGGTGGCGTAGGTGTTGGCGTCCTGCTCGATCGTCTGGGACGCGAAGGCGTCGGTGATCGCGACGGTGACCCCCTTGCCGGTGAGTCCGCTGGCGTCGACGCCGTAGGCGCTGCGGAACTGCGACGGGACGTAGCCGCACACCGCGTACGGCAGCTGCTCGCCGCCGAATGCCGGGTCACTGGTGTCGGTCCGCTGGCCGTAGTACGAGGAGCAGGGGCCCGCGTTGACGAAGCCGGACGGCGGCCCCAGCGTGACCCCTCCGCCGGACCCGTCAGGGGACGCGTTCCCCGAAACGGAGTCGGGGTGGGTCTTGTGGGCGAGCGTGTCGAGCCCGGTCACGGCGAGGACTTCGTCGGCCGCGCTGGAGGGAACCGTGACTGCCGACGTGGGAGCCGTCACGGCGGAGCCGTTGACGGTGAACCCGCGGATGGAGGCTCCGAAGGCGGAGTCGATGGCCGACGGCGAACCCGCGACCGCGAGGAAGTGGTTGTCCGCGCCCACACCCTGCACCCTCAGCCCGGCGCCCTTCAGCCACTGCTCGAGGGAGTCGACCTGGCCTGAGGTCGGCGCGAACTGCGCGCGGTACTGGTCGGCGGTGAGGTAGTGCCCGTAGTCGGGCGAGGACGGGTCGGACACCTGCGCCGCGAGCTGCTTCAGGGCCGCCTCGTCGCGGGGGGCCAGCCAGACCTTGGCGTGCACGGTCTTGGTGGACGGGAGGGCCTGCGAGCGCCCCGCGTGGGACGTCCACGCAGGGGCCTGGCTGACCACGTGACGGTTGGATTGGCCGGCTGCCAGGGCCGTGTTGGCGGACGCCAGGCTCGCGGCCGCGAGCCCGACGGCGGCGGTGGCCGCCAGCGCGGCGCGTCGCCGAGAAGGACGGGACATAGGTGGATCCCCCTGTTGCTGAGTTGGAAAAGGCGCCTGTGTGGCGGCTGTCACGCTAAGGACGGATCGTCCCGGCGGCGAGAGCTGAGGGGGTTCATTTCTGTGCGATGCATGTTTGTGAACCCTGACGGCCCAACCCGGGGGATGGGCCGGTCGTGAGGCCGGTCGAGCAAGGAGGAACGCCGGAAGCCCGTGCCGGTGCCCCTGTGACGACGACGGATGAGACCAGAAGTGGGACCAAACGCCGGGAGGGTCTCAACGAGCCCGTCCCGGCGTTTGCGCTGGCCAGCGTGGCGGAGGATGCGGGATTCGAACCCGCGAGGGCTGTTAACCCAACCCGCTTTCCAAGCGAGCGCCATAGGCCACTAGGCGAATCCTCCGCCGGAGAGGGTACCGGTCCCGGACGGAGTTCCCGAAATCGTCGGGCCGGGCGGATGGACCGCCGGGAGCGGCGTACGGGTTTTGGGTACGACGCGGGGGCTGACCTAGACTGCGCAGCAACCCCCCGTGCGGCGGTAACTCGCCCAACTCCCCCAGGGCCGGAAGGCAGCAAGGGTCAGTGAGCTCTTCCGGGTGCGCGGGGGGCCTTTTCATGTCCGGCCGGGCCGTGTCGGGCCATCCCCCGGCGCGGCCGACCGCGCTACCGAGTGTCCGGGCCGGTGGTTAGGGTGCAAGACGTGGATGCACCCCTTGCCCTCTACCGCCGCTACCGGCCGGAGACGTTCGCCGAGGTCATCGGCCAGGAGCACGTCACCACGCCGCTGCGTGCCGCGCTGAGGAACAACCGGGTCCACCACGCCTATCTGTTCTCCGGGCCCCGTGGCTGCGGCAAGACCACCAGCGCCCGGATCCTGGCCCGGGCACTGAACTGCGAGCAGGGTCCCACCGACGAGCCCTGCGGGCAGTGCCGGTCCTGCCGTGACCTGGCCCGTGGCGGGCCCGGCTCGATCGACGTCATCGAGATCGACGCAGCCAGCCACGGCGGCGTCGACGACGCCCGTGACCTGCGCGAACGGGCGTTCTTCGCGCCGGTGAACAGCCGCTACAAGGTCTACATCATCGACGAGGCACACATGGTCTCCCCGCAGGGCTTCAACGCCCTGCTGAAGCTGGTCGAGGAGCCTCCGCCGCACCTGAAGTTCGTGTTCGCCACCACCGAGCCGGACAAGGTGATCGGCACCATCAAGTCCCGCACGCACCACTACCCGTTCCGGCTGATCCCGCCCCGGGTGCTCTCGGACTACCTCGCCGAGATCTGCGAGCGGGAGGGGGTGGCCATCGAGCCGGCCGCGCTGCCGCTGGTGGTCCGCGCCGGTGGCGGCTCGGCCCGGGACTCGCTGTCGGTGCTCGACCAGCTGATCGGCGGTGCCGGTCCCGAGGGGGTCACCTACGCGCTGGCCACCGGACTGCTCGGCTTCACCCCCGACGCGCTGCTGGACGAGATCGTGGACGGCTTTGCCGCCGATGACGGCGCGGCGGTGTTCGGCGTGGTGGACAAGGTGATCGAGACCGGGCAGGACCCGCGCCGGTTCACCGAGGACCTGCTGCGTCGGCTGCGCGACCTGGTGGTGATCGCTGCGGTGCCGGACGCCCCCGCCACCGGCCTGATCGACGGCCCCGAGGACCAGGCCGAGCGGCTGGTCGCCCAGGCCGCCCGCTTCGGCCGCGCCGACCTCAGCCGCGCCGCGGACCTGGTGGCCGACGGGCTCACCGACCTCAAGGGTGCGACTGCCCCGCGGCTGCTGCTGGAGCTGATCTGCGCCCGCGTGCTGCTGCCCGCCGCCGACGACGGCACCGACGGGCTGATGGCGCGACTGGACCGGATCGAGAAGCGGATGGCCATCGAGGGCACCCCGAGCGCTGACCGCGCCACGGACCGGGCTGCTGCTCGGCCGGCCGCCCGGGCCAGCACCCCGCAGCCCCCGAGCCCCGCACCGTCCCCGCCGCAGCCCGCCCCGGAGCCGCCGAGCCCGACGCCGCCCGCTCCCGAGCCTCCGAGGCCGCCTGTCGAGCCGTCCCCGGCTCCGCCGGAGCCTTCGCCGCCGCCTCGGCCCGCACCCTCGCCCCCGCCCAGCCCGGCTCCCGAGCCCGGCATGACGCCCCTGGGAGCCGCGTCAGCGGGCCTGGGACTGGTGGAGGTACGCCGGCTGTGGCCGGACCTGCTGGAGTCGGTCAAGCTCAAGCGTCGCTACACCTGGATCCTGCTCAGCCAGAACGCGCAGGTGGTCGCTGTCGACGACAAGACGCTGACCATCGGCCTGGTCAACGCCGGAGCCCGCAACTCCTTCGTCAGCGGCGGCAGCGACGAGATCCTGCGGCAGGCGGCCATCGACGTGGTCGGCCACGACTGGCGGATCGAGGCGATCGTGGACCCCTCGGCCCAGCCGGGCACCGAGCCGCGCGCGGAGACCACGCGCCCCGCAGTGCGGCCGGAGGGCGGGGAACAGCCGGCGCCGACGCCCGGAGCCGGCGAACCGCCCCGGCCGGCCGACGGCACCCACGACGAAGCCGGGGCGCGAACGCAAGGTCCCGCTGGTGCGGGGCCGAGGGCCCCGTCAGCGGAGGCGGCCGAGCCGACTCCGACGACCAGGACCGACCCCGCCGCGGTGGCCACCGCCCGGGGCGCCATCCGCGAGACCCGCGCCGCGCAGTCGGTGCAGGTCAGCGCACCGCCGTCGGACTCCGACGAGCACGTCGACCGGGACGACCCGGACGCCGACGACCAGGGCCTGCACGGCGCCGAGCTGCTCGCCCGCGAGCTCGGGGCGCGCGTGATCGAGGAGATCAGGCACGATTGAGACAGGACCGACGACGGTGCCCCCCCCGGGGGCGCCGCGGACCACCACCACCGACGACGAGAAAGAGTGGCCAGCCATGAGTGAGACGAACCCGTTCGGCGAGGGTGGCATGGACATGAACGCCCTGCTGCAGCAGGCCCAGCAGATGCAGCAGCAGATGGTCAGCGCCCAGGAGGAGCTCGCCGGGGCCACCGTCGAGGGCACCGTCGGGGACGGCCTGGTCACCGTACGACTGTCCGGCGTCGGCGAGCTGGTCGGCGTGTCGATCAAGCGCGGCTCCTTCGATCCGGACGACACCGAGGACCTCGAGGACCTGATCGTGGCCGCCTACCGGGACGCGAAGGGCAAGGCCGACCAGCTGGCGGAGCAGAAGCTCGGGCCGCTCGCCGGCGGCCTGGGTGGCCCTGGCGGCACCGCGCCCGGAGGCCCCGGCCTGCCGGCCGGCTTCTGAGCCCGCGACGCTCACCGAGACGAACGAAGCAGACGAAGCAGCATGTACGAAGGTGTCGTCCAGGACCTGATCGACGAGCTCGGGCGGCTCCCCGGGGTGGGGCCGAAGAGCGCCCAGCGCATCGCTTTCCACATTCTCGCCACCGACCCGATCGATGTACGCCGGCTTGCGCAGGTGCTCGTCGAGGCCAAGGACAAGGTCACCTTCTGCACGGTGTGCGGGAATGTCGCCGAGGAGGAGACCTGCAGGATCTGCCGCGACCGGCGCCGGGACCCCGCCGTGATCTGCGTGGTCGAGGAGTCCAAGGACGTGGTGGCCATCGAGCGGACTCGCGAGTTCCGCGGTCGCTATCACGTGCTGGGCGGGGCGATCTCGCCGATCGAGGGCGTCGGGCCGGACGACCTGCGGATCAAGGAGCTGATGTCCCGGCTGGCCGACGGGGTGGTGACCGAGGTGATCCTGGCGACCGACCCGAACCTGGAAGGGGAGGCCACCGCGACGTACCTCACCCGGCTTCTGAGGCCGATGGGCTTGCGCGTGACGCGTCTGGCGAGTGGACTTCCGGTAGGTGGGGACCTTGAGTACGCGGACGAGGTCACCCTCGGACGCGCATTCGAAGGGAGACGAGCAGTCGATGAGTGAGCAGAGCCCGCCCGCCGCGGCGCAGCAGCCGCAGGTGGCCAGCGAGCTGGAGGACTTCGCGCAGCAGATCGCCGACCAGGTGGAGAGCTTCCTGCTCGCCCTGCAGGCGCTGGCTCGCGGCGAGGCGCCGGGCGGCGCGGCGATCTCGCTGTTGCTGCTGGAGGTCAGCCAGGTGCTGCTCGCCGGGGGGCGGCTGGGGGTGCACACCGACTTCACCCCCGCCGAGCAGTACGAGCCCGACGCCGGCCCTGACCCGGACCTGGACGCGATGCGGCTGCGCCTGGCCGTGCTGCTGGAGCCAGTGGATGCCTACGCCGAGGTGTTCGACCCGTACGTCGACCCACCCGAGATCGTGTCCTCGCTGCTGTCCGACGACCTGGCCAGCATCGCCACCGCGCTCGCGCACGGGCTGCGCCACTACCGGGCCGGCCGGGTCAGCGAGGCGCTGTGGTGGTGGCAGTTCTCCTACGTGTCCTCATGGGGCCCCGAGGCCAGCGGCGTGCTGCGGGCGCTGCAGTCGATCGTCACCCACGACCGGCTCGACGCCGAGTTCGAGGGTGAGCAGGACCAGGTGGCCGCCGCCGACGAGATGCTGGACTCGGTCGACGAGGAGCTCGACACCGCCTCGCAGTGACGCCGGAGGGCGGTGGTCGCCGGTGTCCCCGTAGAGGTCCCGGGGTCCCCGTCTTGGCATCCGGTGGAGCCGGGAAGGACGCTGGGCGCCAGGTCTAGACTCGTCTGGCAGTCGTTGCCGAGCCGTCCCGAGGAGAGCCGTGGGCCTAGTCGTGCAGAAGTACGGGGGCTCCTCCGTCGCTGACGCCGAGGGGATCAAACGGGTCGCCCAGCGGATCGTCGAGTCCAAGCGGGCCGGCAACGACGTGGTGGTCGTGGTGTCCGCGATGGGCGACACCACCGACGAGCTGATCGACCTCGCCCAGCAGGTCACGCCGCTGCCTGCTCCGCGTGAGCTGGACATGCTGCTCACCGCCGGGGAGCGGATGTCGATGGCGCTGCTGGCGATGGCGATCGGCAACCTCGGCCAGGAGGCCCGGTCGTTCACCGGCAGCCAGGCCGGCGTGATCACCGACGGCGCGCACGGCAAGGCCAAGATCATCGACGTCACCCCCGGCCGGATCGAGAAGGCGCTGGCCAGCGGCGCGGTCGCGATCGTTGCCGGCTTCCAAGGGGTCAGCCAGGACACCAAGGACATCACCACGCTCGGCCGCGGCGGCTCGGACACCACGGCGGTCGCGCTCGCGGCCGCGCTCAACGCCGACGTGTGCGAGATCTTCAGCGACGTCGACGGGGTGTTCACCGCCGACCCGCGGATCGTGCCCACCGCCCGCAAGCGGAACCGGCTCTCCTACGAGGAGATGCTGGAGATGGCGGCCTGCGGCGCGAAGATCCTGCACCTGCGGTGCGTGGAGTACGCCCGCCGCTACAACATGCCCGTCCACGTGCGTTCCTCCTTCAGCCACAAGGAAGGCACCTGGATCGTCCCGGAAACAGAGGTGGACCCGATGGAGCAGGCGATCATCGCCGGTGTCGCCCACGACCGCAGTGAGGCCAAGATCACCGTGGTGGCGGTGCCGGACAAGGTTGGCGAGGCGGCCCGCATCTTCGAGGCGCTCGCCGACGCGCAGATCAACCTCGACATGATCGTGCAGAACGTGTCGGCGGCGGCCACGAACCTGACCGACATCTCCTTCACGCTCCCCCGCGCCGACGGACAGACGGCGATGGGGACGCTGGCCCGGCTCAAGGACGAGATCGGCTACGAGTCGCTGCTGTACGACGACCGGATCGGGAAGGTCTCGCTGATCGGTGCCGGGATGCGCTCGGCACCGGGCATCACCTCACGGTTCTTCTCCGGCCTCGCCTCCGCCGGTGTGAACATCGAGATGATCTCCACCTCGGAGATCCGGATCTCGGTGATCGTCGACGAGGGCCAGGTCGACGACGCGGTCGCGGCCACCCACACCGCGTTCGACCTCGACTCCGAAGAGGTCGAGGCGGTCGTCTACGGAGGCACCGGCCGATGAACCACCCCACGAAACTGCTCGCTCCGCTCACACTTCCGCGGGGGCCCCGATGAACCACCCCACGAAACTGCTCGCTCCGCTCACACTTCCGCGGGGGCCCCGATGAACCACCCCACGAAACTGCTCGCTCCGCTCACACTTCCGCGGGGGCCCCGATGAGCGCTCCGGGAATCTCGATCGGCATCGTGGGCGCCACCGGCCAGGTCGGCCGGGTGATGCGCGACGTGCTGCTCGAACGCCGGTTCCCGGTGGGCAGCATCCGGTTCTTCGCCTCGGCGCGCTCGGCCGGCTCGGTGCTGTCCTGGGGCGACCGCGAGGTGATGGTCGAGGACGCCACCGCCGCGGACCCCACCGGGCTGGACATCGCGCTGTTCTCCGCCGGTGCAGGTGCCTCCCGCGCGCTGGCGCCGAAGTTCGCCGACGCCGGGGTCACCGTGGTCGACAACTCCTCGGCCTGGCGGATGGACCCCGACGTGCCGCTGGTAGTCAGCGAGGTGAACCCGCAGGCAGTCAGCGAGGCCCGCAAGGGCATCATCGCCAACCCGAACTGCACCACGATGGCAGCGATGCCGGTGCTCAAGCCGCTGCACGACGAGGCCCGACTGGTGCGGCTGGTGGCGAGCACCTACCAGGCGGTGTCCGGCAGCGGGGTGGCCGGCGTGCAGGAGCTCGCCGGGCAGATCCGGGCGGGCGCTCCCGCCGCCACGGACCTGGTCCGGGACGGCTCCGCCGTGCCGCTTCCGGAGCCGACGACGTACGCCAAGCCGATCGCCTACAACGTGCTTCCCCTCGCCGGGTCGCTGGTCGACGACGGCACCGAGGAGACCAACGAGGAGCAGAAGCTGCGCAACGAGTCGCGCAAGATCCTCGGCATCCCCGAGCTGCGGGTGTCCGGCACCTGCGTGCGGGTGCCGGTGTTCACCGGGCACTCGCTGTCCCTCAACGCCGAGTTCGCGCGGCCGCTGCCGGCCAAGCGCGCCAAGGAGATCCTCAGCGGCGCGGCCGGTGTGGAGCTTTCCGACGTGCCCACCCCGCTGGAGGCGGCCGGCAAGGACCCGAGCTTCGTCGGCCGGATCCGTCAGGACCCGGGCGTGGACGACGAGCGGGGACTGGTGCTGTTCGTGAGCAGCGACAACCTCCGCAAGGGTGCGGCGCTGAACACCGTGCAGATCGCGGAGCTGCTGGCGGCCCGGCTGGCGGTCTGAGCCGCCGGCGACGCCCGCTCAGCGCACGTCCGGGCCCGGTGGGGGCTCCCACGGCTCCACGAACCGGTGGGTGACCCAGTGCGCGGCAGCATAGGCCGCCGAGCACAGCAGCGGGACCACCACGAACATCCACGCTGAGAAGATCACGCCGGTCAGGGCGACCAGCACGACGACGACCACCAGTCCCACGCCGAGGAAGCTGGTGCCCACCGACTCGCGGGCGCGCATCACCTTCAGCAGCACGGCGCCGAGCGCCACCATCCCGATCGCGATCGCGACCAGGAACCCGAGCCCCGGTGCGCCGCACGAGGGCGCACCGCGCACCGCGGCGCAGCCGCGCAGGCCACCATAGGTCGTGCCGCTGCCCACCAGGCCCACGACCAGTCCGGCCACTACCGCCGCAACCGGGCCGGGAAGAGCCGACATGCGCCGCTCGCGGTGCTGCGGGACCGTCTCCTCTGGCCCTGGGTCTGGCCCTGGGGCCGGCCCTGGGTCCGGCTGCGGTACCGGCCGCGCAGGCGGCGCCGCCGGCTCCTCCGGTGGCAGCGAGGGCGCGGTGGCCTCCGGATCCAGCGCGGGAACCGGGTCGCGCGTCCGGGTGTCTGCGTCGGGGGCCGGCTCTCTCCGTCGTACCGTCCTGCGGCGGAACCGGGGCAGCCGCAGCTGGGGAAGCTCCAGGTTCGGTTCGCGCTTCCCGTCGGCGGGCGGCTCCTCGGCCATGGCCCGAGTGTGCCAGACCCGGCCCCTGGCGCCGCCGCAACGCCCGCGGAAGACGACGGCTCAGGAGGCGCCGAGCTCCCACAGCTGCTGCTGCGCCCAGCCGCCGACGATCGCCACGTCGGGGTCCGTGCCCCGCAGCCGGGACCAGCGGGCGGCCAGCCGTTGCAGCACCACGGTGAGCGGGATCTGCGCCAGCACCGGTGGCAGCCCGGTGTCCAGGGAGAGACTGGTGGTCGGGATGTTCTCGGCGGCGGCCGCCCGGCCGATCGCGGCGACCAGCCCGTCGGCGTCGGCCCCCGGCTGCAGCAGCACCAGCCCGTCTGCGGGGGTGAGGGGGACCGCTGAGCCGTGCAGGAAGTACTCCGCGTCGAAGCCCTCGGCCAGCATCCGCGCGGACTCCCGCAGCTTGAGGGCGCCTTCCCGCGCCGTCACCCCGAACGGGCCCGTGCCGATGATCGCCAGGGCACGTGCGGGCAGCGGCACCGTGTCGGGGGAGCCGTCCTGCAGGGCCTGCTCGACCGCGGGAAGGGTGGCCTGCAGCGCCGCGCGGGTGTACATCGACGCGCCGAGCTCGGCGGCCAGCAGCGTGAGTACCGCCAGGCAGGTCGTATAGCTGACCGTGTAGGTCTCCGAGTCCTCCCGCGCGACGGTCTCGACGGCCTCCGGCCAGCCGCCGCCAAGGCCGGTCACCGACACCAGCGGTGCCCCTGCCTGCAGCGCGCGGTCCCGGCTCCGCCGGGCGTAGGCGGTCTCCGCGGTGTGCGAGAGGACGACCACCCCGTCGCCCTGCCGCAGCGGCACGTCGCCGCGCCCGAACGCCGCGGCCGGGCAGGCCAGCGCATCCACCCCGGCGTCGTACAGCAGCAGCGCGCCGAGCTCGGCGGCGTGCTGGCTGGTCCCGGTGCCGACCAGCAGCACCCGCCGGCAGCCGCGGAGCCGGTCGGCGGACTCGGACACGTCCAGCTGGGCGAGACGCTCCAGCTCCCGACCCTGCCGCTGGATCATCGCCTCGAGTCTGCTCATGGTCAGGCAGCGTACGGCGTGCCGGCCCCGATCGGGTTGCGGCGCGGGACGGATCGGGCAGAATGACGGCATGACCACGCACATGTGCACCTGGTGGCCGCGGTAGGGCGGCCACCCAGACCTGTTCGTGCTGCGGCCGCCCCTCCGGGCGGCCTTTGTCGTGTTCGTGGTCTCGAGGCGCGCGTCGACCGGTGTGGGTGACCGAGCGATCCCTCGTGAGGAGAACCCATGTCCATCCGCGTCTTCACCGGGCTCAAGCCCACCGGCCGGCTGCAGGTCGGCAACTACCTCGGCGCCATCCGTCCGCTGCTCGAGCTGGCGGCCCAACCCGACCACGAGCTGGTGGTCGGCGTCGTCGACCTGCACGCGTTGACCGTCGATCACGACCCTCGCCGGCTCCGGGAGCAGACCCTGGAGATGGCGGCCACCCTGCTGGCCTGCGGCCTGGAGCGCGGCGCGCTGCTGTTCGTGCAGTCCTCGGTGCGGGCGCACACCGAGCTGAGCTACCTGCTGGAGAGCACCGCGACCTACGGCGAGATGACGCGGATGATCCAGTTCAAGGAGAAGTCCGGCGGTCAGGCGTCGACCCGGCTGTCGCTGCTCACCTACCCGGCGCTCATGGCCGCCGACATCCTCGCCTACCGGACCGACGTCGTGCCGGTGGGGGAGGACCAGCGCCAGCACCTCGAGCTTGCCGTCACCTTGGCGCGGCGGTTCAACGGCCGGTACGGCGAGGTGTTCACCGTCCCGCGCGGGACCACCCCGCCCGACGCGGCGCGGGTCAAGGACCTGCGGGACCCGACCGCGAAGATGGGCAAGTCCGGGGCGGACGGCTCCGGGGTGCTCTTCCTGCTGGACGACGCGGACACCATCGCCGCCAAGGTGCGCCGTGCGGTCACCGACACCGACCCGGTGCTCGCCTACGACGCCTGGGGGCGTCCCGGCGTGGCGAACCTCGCGGCCCTGCTCGGTGCCCTGACCGGGACCGGGCCGGCGGACGCGCTCGACGGGCTGCACGGCGGGAGGGCGCTGAAGGAGGCGGTCATCGAGGTGCTGCTCGAGCTGCTGACCCCGATCCAGAAGGCCTACCGCGACCTGGTGGCAGATCGTGCCGGCCTGCTCGGGCGGCTCCGGGCGGGGGCGGACGCCGCGGCGCCGATCGCCGAGCAGACCGTCGCCGCGGCGCGGGAGGCCCTCGGGCTGGTCGCCGTGCCGTGACTCCGTCCGTCACCAGTGGGCCGGCCGCCACTGCCGTGTAGTCTCCGGAGGCAATGATCGAGCTGAGAACGCCCGAAGAGATCGAGGCCATGCGTCCGGCCGGCCGGTTCGTCGCCGAGGTGCTCACGCGGCTCGCCGAGGTAGCCGACGTCGGCGTCAACCTGCTGGAGCTGGATGCGCTCGCGCACGAGATGATCCGCGAGCGCGGGGCGGAGTCCTGCTACATCGACTACCACCCCTCGTTCGGGGCGATGCCGTTCGGCAAGGTGCTGTGCACCTCGGTCAACGACGCCGTGCTGCACGGCCTGCCGCACGACTACCGGCTCCGCGACGGTGACCTGCTCAGCCTGGACTTCGCGGTGGCGGTCGACGGGTGGGTCTCCGACTCGGCCCTCAGCGTCATCGTCGGCACCCCCCAGGAGGAGGACGTCCGGCTGATCGAGGTGACCTCCAGGGCGCTGGACGCGGCGATTGCCACGGCCCGTTCCGGCAAGCGCATCGGTGACCTCTCCGCGGCGATCGCCGAGGTGGCGCTGGGCGCTGGATACACGATCAACACCGACTTCGGCGGCCACGGGGTCGGCCGCACCATGCACGGCGACCCGCACGTGCCGAACAACGGCCGGCCGGGACGCGGCTACCCGTTGCGGCCCGGCCTGGTGATCGCGATCGAGCCGTGGTTCCTGCAGTCCACGGACCAGATCTTCACCGACCCGGACGGGTGGACGCTGCGCAGCGCGGACGGCTCCCGGGGGGCGCACATGGAGCACACCGTGGCGATCACCGACGGGGAGCCTGTCGTGCTCACCGCTCGTGGCTGACCGGCCCGCCATCGGGACCACCGTCGGTGCCCGAGCCCGGCTCGAAGCCCGGGCAGGACCGCACCGGCAGCCGCGGGTAGCGGACGAGCCGCGCGTCCCAGGACGCTCGCAGGCAGCGTAGGTAGGCGGGGCCGCGCCGGGTGACGTTCAGCTTCGCGTGCAGGCAGCCCCCGCACAGCCCGGGGCCGGCGCCCAGCATCGTCCAGCCCTGATCCGGTCGTTGCCTCTCCGCCACCGAGCGCATTCTGCCTGACTGGCGCGGACCGACGGAAAGAGCCCACGGCCCCTACTTCGGTGGGAGGGACCGGGCGTAGGCGAGCCCGAGGTCCACCCAGTGCCTCAGCTCCCGGTCCGTCCCGAGCAGCTCGCCGTCCACGCGCAGCCAGCCGACCATCTGGCGTCCGCGCATCTCGACGCGGCGCACGTGCTGCTGGTCGACCAGGGTGCCGGACCGGCCGGGGTCGACGCGGAGCATCAGGCCGCCCTGACCGCTGGCGCTCACGGCCATGTTGCCGTCGACCAGGAAGGCGATCCCCCCGAACATGCGCTTCTCGCTCAGGCCCGGGTCACCTCGGACGACCTCCCGGATCCGGGTCGCCAGCTCGGCGTCGTAAGCCATGTCGGCATTATGGCGCGCCCGGGGCCGGCCCGTCGCGCCCGGAGACAAGCGGCCCACGGCCCCAGCGCTCGGCCTCGTCGTGGCTGCGCAGGTGCACCACCGGCAGCTCCGGGCGGTGCTCCAGCAGGGCCCCCACCCGGGTCGCCGTCTGGTGATGGGTCCGCCAGGCCCAGCGGATGATGTGGTCGGTGTTCCCCACGATGGTGCGTAGCGGCGGCTCCACGTTGCCGTTCCACAGCACCTCGCGGCGCAGGCTGCGGCGGAGGGTGCGTCGTACGACCTGCCGCATCACCGTGGCTCGGGGCAGGTCCAGCCACACGAGCAGGTCAGCGCGGTCGGCCAGCAGCGCACGGACCTGGTGGTACTGCCACTCGGTCACCCAGCGAGGCTTCGAGGTGAAGGCTGCGACGTCGTTGACGAAGGTGGGCCGCGGCACCCAGTCAGGACCGTGGAACAGGGCGTCGATCTCGACGTGCGGGAGCCCCAGCGTCGCCGAGACGCGCCGGGCCAACGTGGTCTTGCCCGACCCGGAGGTGCCGGCGACCAGGACCCGCCGGGGCGGGGTGGGCAAGTCGTCCACGGCGGTCAACATGGGCACATGTCATCGTAGGAGGCGGCGCGGTCGCCGTCCTGGCGCGGTCCGCCCAGAACCCGGTCCTGTCGAGGGGAGAGTCACCTGTCCGTGGCAATTCGGATGCCGACGCGACAGAGCGGTCATCGAGGGTTACCCCGCGGCCAAAGAGGGGTAGTGTCTGTAGAGAACGTCACGGCATCGTCCTGATCCTGCGTTGCCCGGGTCAAGCAGAACCGCACAATCACCCGGAGGTCGGCATGGGTCAGGTGTGTTCTTGGTTGTACGCGGAACGCATGGCGGCCGAGCCCGTCAGCGCGGGGCGGGCGCGCGAGTTCGTCACGCGTCATCTCCTCGGTCACGATATGCAGCACCTGCAGGATGACATTTGCCTGACGGCCAGCGAACTGGTCACCAATGCGATGACGCACGCGCAGACTCCGATCACCGTGCTCCTGCAGCGCGCCGGCCCGTTGGTGACCTTGACGGTGGGCGATCTGTCTCCAGTGATGCCGACCACGGCCGCAGCCCGGGAGAAGGACCAGGGGGGCCTCGGGCTTCTCATCGTGGAGGCCCTGAGTCGCGAATGGGGGGTGACGAGCTACCCGGACGGCGGCAAATCGGTGTGGGCGTCCTTCCCGGCCGAGCGTGAGATCGTGCCGGTGCTGTGACAGTTCGCTCCCACGGACACTCTGGGGAAGCGTCCGCCACGATGAAGGCGTATCCTGATGACAGGCTCCCGTTGCGCCAGCCTCGATGAAGCGGGGCGCGCCGAGGCCGGCCGAGCCTGGTGGAAGGGGTCGGTGACGTGGTGACGGGTGCCGGCGCAACCCGCGCCCGGATCGAGGAACTGCTCGTGGCGTGCATGGAGGCCGTGGCCGTGGACGGGGGAGGGATCTCCTTGGTGTCCCACGCGGGAATGCGTGAGCCTTTGTACGGCTCGGACGCCGCTGCAGACACCATCGAGCGCCTCCAGTTCACCGTGGGAGAAGGGCCGTGTGTGGACGCGTTCGCCTCGGGCTCACCGGTCCTGGTCGATGACCTGGATGCGGCCGACAGCGGGCTTCGCACCCGTTGGGCGATGTTTCTTCCGGAGGCCGCCAAGGCCGACATCCGTGCCGTGTTCGCGTTCCCGATGCGCATCGGTGCGATCTCGGTGGGCGCCGTCGACCTCTACCGCCGGACCCCCGGACCCCTCGACGATGCGAGCCTCGCCAAGATCCTGACCACCGTGGACGCGCTCTCCTTGATGCTGCTGCGTATGGATGGTAATCCCGATGACGGGCTCAGCACGGAGCAGCTCGGCAGCATGGCCGTCCATCGCGCAGCCGGAATGGTCATGGCGCAGCTCGGCACGAGCATCGGGGAGGCCCTACTGCGTCTCAGGGCCGCCGCCTATGCCGAGGGAGCGCCCGTGGACAGGGTTGCCGACGACGTGATCAACGGCTCCAGGCGATTCCAGGAGGAGAGGGAATGACCGGCCCGACATCCGGCGAAGACACTCCCGGCATCGGGCGGGAAGACCTTCTGACCCAGAGCTTCGTTGTGCTCGCGGACACGCTGGTCGATGACTACGACGTCGTCGACATGCTGGACAACTTGGTCCACGCTTGCGTTCAGCTCCTTCACGTCACGCATGCAGGTCTGATGCTGATTGACCAGCGCGGCGACCTGCATCTCATGGCGTCATCCAGCGAGGCCACACGCCTCGTCGAGGTGTTCCAGATCCAAAGCAGTGAGGGTGGCCCGTGCGTGGAGGCGTCGCGGACCGGTCACCCGGTCAGCGTGGAGGACCTCGAGGCGCCGACCCCGTGGCCGCGGTTCGCCGAGACCGCGAAGAGCGTCGGTTTCAAGGCCGTCCACGCCATACCCATGCGTTTGCGGGACGAGGTCATCGGGGCCCTCAACCTGTTCAGCGCGGATGGCGCAGCACTGAGCTCGGCAGACCAGCGGCTGGCCCAGGCACTCACCGATGTCGCGACCATCGGTATCCTCCAGCAACGCTCGATCAACCGGTCCTCGATGCTCGCGGAGCAGCTCCAAAGGGCCCTCAACGCGCGCATCGTCATCGAACAGGCCAAGGGGTTCCTTGCCGAGTCCGGGAGCCTGGACATGGACTCCGCCTTCTGGGCCCTCCGCCGCTTCTGCCGCGACAACAACCTGAAGCTCGGATCCGTCGCCCAGTCGCTGGTGCTGCGCGACCGCGACGTCAACGAGATCCTGGCTGTCCTGTCCAAGCGGCCCGCCGCTCCGGAGGAGGACTGAACAACAGCACACCGGCCCGAGCGGCCGCCCGGCCCCACTTCTTGTACGGCTCTTGTACGACGACTCGTCGTCTTCCTCGCCCTGCGGCTAGGGCGTCGTGTCACCCGCTCGCTGCTGGGTGGCATTAGCTGACTGGCCGGCGTCGTGGGCCCCGGTTGGCTGGTACGGCAGCCGAAGGGCGGCGATCTCGGTGGCACCCAGTCCCTGGCGGTCACCCTTGAGGGCCGCGCGGTGGTCGGAGGAGTCGCCGTAGACTCGTTCGGCGGTTGCGTCCAGGAGCGCGAGCTCGGCATCGACCGCGACGCGTCGTGGCTCGGGGACAACGGCGCGCACGTTCTCCAGCAGCGCCCGCAGGCGGCGCAGCACCTGGATGGACCCGGCGCCGTACTGCCGCGTCTCGTCGATGGCAAGGCTGAGGTAGTCCTCCCAGCTCGGCACCGTGTAGCGGACCCTGACCGTTCCGCTCCCGTCCCGGCTCACACCGGGAGTCAGCCGACGGGTACCAAGCTGGCGCAGGAGCAGCTCGATCTGGTCGAGCGCTTGTACCGATGTGGTGGGGTCGTTCACGCCCGGCGAGAGCGCCTTGGCGGAGATGTCGGCGAAGAGCCGGAAGGCGAAGGCCGGGTCTTGCTGCATGGTCCGCTCGTCGCCGGTCGCCACGGTGCCTCGCAGCCAGTCGTCGTCGATCGGGCTGCGCCCCCCGCGGACGGTGAACAGCGCTGATCCGTCTGCGATCAGCTCACCCAGTCGTGGCGCAAGCTCGATCACGGCGTCCGCCTTCGCGGCACGGGCGGTGAGGTTGCGCATGTCGATGCTTTGCACGACACCCGCGGCCCCGTGGTAGGTCACCGTCCGCCGAGCAGGGGTGGCAGTAGCTGCGTCAGAGGCGTCAGAGGGTAAGGATTCTTCCGGTGCAGGCAGGGTGTCCGTGACCGGGTTGGGGTAGGCGGCGTCGATCACCCGACGCGCGTCGGCGCCGAGCTCGGCGAGCACGGCCGCCACGCGCAGGCCCTGGGTGGTGCGGCTCATCAGGCGCAGGAACATGAGCATGCTGAACAGCAGCAGAAGGATGGCGACCGAGATCGAGTTGTTGGGCACGAAGGCGGCGTTGGTGCCGGTTCCGACGACCCTCAGCACGGCCAGGGCGTAGATGAAGGTGGCCATGAAGATCCCCAAGGCTGCCTTGGTGGTCGGATCCCGCAGGAAGCGGCGGAGGAGCCGGGGGGAGAACTGGCTGGAACCGAACTGGACGGCGATCAGCAGGATCGAGAAGACGAAGCCGGTGAAGGTGATCATGCCGCTGGCGACGGCTCCGAGTACGGCGCGAGCGGCGTCCTCTCCGAACGAGATGCCGATGGTCGTGCTCGTGCGCTCATCGACGATGGGGAGAACCAGGCCCAGTGTCACAGCCACGGCAACGAACAGGAGTGGGACGATCCACAGGCTGTTGCGGACGTACTCATAGGTGCGCCACCGCGCACGCCACGAAAGCCACATCACCATCTCCCGGGGAGGGGTTCTGCTACAGCGTCCGCTGAGTCTGGATTCCGGACCTCATCCTCGGCGCATGAGAAGGCGAGCTCACGGTCAGTCCAGCAGGAACCAGCCCCGGACCTGGGCCTCATGGTCGACGAACCGTTCACCGGACACGTCCACGACCACCTTGTCGATCGAACCGCCGGTGAACCGGTAGGGCGCGGTGTAGGCCGGCGTCACGGGCGACGCGTCGTCACGCCCGACACAGAGCCCGTCGCCAACGGCGCAGAACAGTCCTGGCTGGGTGACGATCTCGGCACTTCCGACGACCTCACCGTCGACGTACAGACTCAGGGTGCCGCGGGCCCCCGGCATGCCAGGGTCCTCGCTGCGGCCCTGGGGCACGAACTCCGCGGTGATCACACGGGGCCCCGGCTCCAGGTTCCGCTCGGAGGTGATGGTCTGCAGGTGCGTGCCCACCCAGTTGAAGACGTAGGTGACCCGGTGGTCCTTCACGTACAGGCTGTGCCCACCGGCCACGCCGCCGTGGGCGAAGATCACCCCTTCCGCGTCGGATGAATCGACATGCACGCCGGCTGCGATGGTGTAGGCGCGGCCGCTTATCAGGACGGCGGACTGTTCCGGGACGGAAGCGCAGTCGGGGTAGTAGACGTACCGGTCCCTGTTCGGAGACCCACTGGGGCGTTCGGCAAGCGTCTGCTCCAGTGCTGTCCGGTCGTCCAGCGGCAGGCCGTTGTACTGCTCGGCGAGCTCGAACCAGCGCTGCTTCATCCGCTCGAGCCGTGTCGGCTCCTTGTCGGCGAGGTTCGTGGACTGCGAACGGTCCACCTCCATGTGGTAGAGCTCCCAGACATCGTGCTCGAACTTGCCCCAGCCGCTGAGGGGCGGGTGCAGGGTGCAGGCTAGCCAGCCGTCTTCGTAGACCGCCCGCTGCCCGAGCATGGCGTAGAACTGCGTGCGTTTTCCGGGAGCGTTCGGGTCGGTGAGTGTGGCGGCGAAGCTTTCGCCCTCGATGGCGCTCTGGGCATAGCCGTTCAGTGTCTCCGGCGGGGTGATGCCCAGCAGCTCGTAGATGGTGGGCACGATGTCCACGGCGTGCACGTACTGCGGCCGGGGGCTGGCCTGGGGAGCGACCTTGGCGGGCCAGCTGACCATGCACATGTCCGCGATGCCGCCTTCGAAGCCGGCCCAGCGCTTCCAGTAGGGGAACGGGGTGTCGAAGGCCCACGCCCAGCCGGTGTTGTAGTGGTTGTAGGACTTCGGGCCGCCGAGCTCGTCGATGTGCTCGAGGGTGAGCTCGGTGGGTGTGGGCACGCCGTTGAAGAACCGCCATTCGTTGAACGTCCCGTTCGGGCCGCCCTCGCCGCTTGCGCCGTTGTCGGAGACCACGACGATGATCGTGTTGTCCAGCTCCCCGGAGGAGGCGAGGAAGTCGATCACACGGCCTACCTGGTCGTCGGTGTACTCCACGTAGCCGGCGAACACCTCCGCCATCCGGGTGAAAAGACGCTGCTCGTCGGAGCTCAACGAGTCCCACGGTCGCACGGAGTCCAGCGCCGGCCACGGCTGCCCGTCGGGACCGCGGACAGCGGGTTCGCCGTGCGGGTTGATGTTTGTCAGCTCGGTGTCCTTCGGCAGTAGCCCGAGCAGCTTCTGTCGGTCGAGGATCTTGGCCCGGATGGACTCGTACCCCTCGTCGAAAACGCCCCTGTACTTGTCCGCCCACTCCCGGAACACGTGGTGTGGTGCGTGCGCCGCGTCGAGGGAGAAGTACAGGAAGAACGGCCGCTGCGGTTCGATTGCCTTGGCGTCGCGGATGAACTCGATGGCCTTGTCGGAGAGGTCCTTGGCGATGTGGTAGCCGTCCTCCGGAGTCGTCGGAGGATCGGTCGAGTGGTTGTCGTGGATCAGGTCCGGGTACCAGCAGCTCGACTCGCCGCCCAGGAAGCCGTAGAACCGCTCGAACCCCCGACCCAGCGGCCAGCGCTTCTTCCATGCCGCCGCCCCGGTCTCCTCGCCGGGAGTGAGGTGCCACTTGCCCACGCAGTAGGTGTTGTAGCCGTGCTCGCCGAGCACCTCGGAGATGAACCCGTTCTCGAAGGGAATCCTGGTCGAGATGCCGGGGAAGCCGGCGCTGAACTCCGCGATCGTCGCCATCCCGTTCGACGTCGCGTTGCGCCCGGTCAGGATCGATGCCCGGGTGGGTGAGCACAACGCGGTCGTGTGGAAGTTCGAGTACCGCACCCCCCGCTCGGCGATGCGGCTCATCGTGGGCGTCCGTACAGGGCCGCCGAAGCAGTCCATGGTGCCGTAACCCACGTCGTCCCAGACGATGAACACCACGTTCGGCGAGCCGTCCGGCGCCTTGGGCGCTAGGAAAGGTGTCCAGTCCGGCGTCGAGTCCCGGATGTCCAGCTCGATCCTGCCAGCGAAGTCCTCAGCCACCTCGTCCACCTCTCTGACACCCGTCCCGGATGTCCAAGCGATCCGGACCATCACGCCACGCAGACCCGCCCGACTCTGGTCGGCGGCCCCGAAGAGCCGCTCCGTCGAAGGGCCCGCAGCCCCATTTCACGACGGTGGGGCAGCGAAGACATCACCCTTCCGGGGTGAACCGGACCCTTGGCTGGGTGCAGTGCCGGGTCGGCGGAAGCGCTTCCCTCGACGAGAGGGCTCATCCATGGCGGGTGATGCCCCGCGAGTCCCGGCACCGAGGATGGGACATGTGCAGCTCCACGTCATGACGAAGCCCACCGGAGCGGTGTGCAACCTCGACTGCGAGTACTGCTTCTTCCTCTCCAAGGAGCAGCTCTACCCCGGCAGCGGGTTCCGGATGGAGCCGCACGTCCATGAGGCCTACCTGCGCCAGCTCCTGGAGGCACACGCGGACCAGGAGGAGGTGGTGGTCGCCTTGCAGGGCGGCGAACCCACGATGATGGGGTTGGACTTCTTCCGACGGACTGTGGAGCTCGAGGAGAGGCTGCGCCGCCCTCACCAGCGGATCGTGAACACGGTGCAGACCAACGGCACCCTTCTCGACGACGCGTGGGGGGAATTCCTCCACGAGCACGGCTTCCTGGTCGGCCTCTCGGTCGACGGGCCCCGCGAGATGCACGACGCGTACCGGGTCGACAAGGGCGGGAAGCCGACGTTCGACCGGGTGATGCGTGGGCTCGACGTACTCCAGCGCCACGACGTGGAGTGGAATGCCCTGACGACAGTGAACGCGGCGAACGGCGACCACGGCCGCGAGGTGTACACCTTCCTGCGCGACGCGCTCGGGGCCCGGTTCGTCCAGCTGATCCCGATCGTGGAGCGGGTCACCCCGGAGCTCCTGCCGCTGGCCGAGAACGGCTGGGGGCACCGCTCGGGCGCGCGGCCGCTGTACCGGCAGCGCGGCGACCTCGTCACCCGTCGCAGCGTTGGCGCCGAGCAGTACGGCCGCTTCCTCGTCGACGTCTTCGAGGAGTGGGCGCGTCACGACGTCGGCGACGTGTTCGTCCAGGTCTTCGACACCGCGCTGGCGCACTGGCTGGGGATGGACCAGGCCGGCATGTGCGTGCACGCGCGAACCTGCGGGACAGCTCTCGCGCTGGAGCACAACGGCGACCTCTACTCCTGCGACCACTACGTCGAGGACGACTACCTGCTCGGCAACATCGCTGAGGGCCGCAGCCTGCTCCAGCTGGCGACCACGCCACAGCAGACCGCCTTCGGGCAGGCCAAGCTCGACACCCTTCCGGACTACTGCCGGCGTTGCGACGTCCGCTTCGCGTGCAACGGTGGCTGTCCCAAGGACCGCTTCCTCACCACCCCTGACGGCGAGCCCGGCCTGCACTACCTGTGCACGGGCTACCAGCACTTCTTCCGGCACATCGGCGAGCCGATGCGGGTGATGGCGGATCTGCTCACGAGGGGGCAGGAGGCAGCCGGCGTCCGGGAGTGGTACGCCGCAGGCGACGCTGCCAGGTCCCGCAACGACCCTTGCCCGTGCGGCAGCGGACGCAAGTGGAAGCGCTGTCACGGAGCACCGCCGCCCCGGCGTTCGAGACCCTCCGGCGAAGGCATGAAACGTCACCCGGACGGCTCCGCGCGGACCGCCGCTGTTCCCATGAGCGACGGTTGACGGACAGCTTGTTGCTGCCACGATGCGGGTGGGGTGGCCGGCTCGGGCCCAGGCCCCCTACGACTCACGGGGTGCGGGCCAGCATGGCAGAGCCGTGGCCGTCCCAGAGCCCTGCGAAGCAGTCGTGCTGGGTGGCTCGAGTGCGTCCGACGCGGCAAGCACGAGGCCCTTCCCGGACACCGGAAAGGGCCTCGTGCATGCGATTTTTCGAGTCGGGCTGACAGGATTTGAACCTGCGGCCTCTTCGTCCCGAACGAAGCGCGCTACCAAACTGCGCCACAGCCCGAACGCGTGGGGGAGTCTACCTGAGCCTCCTCCGCGCGGCGAAACCGCCCGCGGATCAGGCGGACGGTCGCGGCGTCAACGTCAGCAGGGTCGCCTCCGGGCGGCAGCAGAACCGGACGGGGGCGTACGGCGAGGTGCCCATCCCCGCCGACACGTGCAACCAGGTCGACCCGGGCGTCCCGGGTGGCGCGGACGCCGGGTGCCGGTGCAGCCCGCTGGACCGGCGGGTGTCCAGGTCACAGTTGGTGACCAGCGCGCCGTACCCCGGCAGCCGCAGCTGTCCGCCGTGGGTGTGCCCGGCGAGGATCGCGTCGTACCCGTCCCGCGCGAACGCGTCCAGCACTCGCCGGTACGGTGCGTGACTGACCGCGACACGGACGTCGGCGTCCGGATCCGCTGGGCCGGCGACCGTCGCCAGGTCGTCGTAGCCGAGGTGTGGGTCGTCCACCCCGGCGAACGCGAACCGCAGCCCGCGCACGGTCAGGCAGCCCCGGGCGTTGTCCAGGTTGAGCCAGCCGCGCCGGGTCAGGCCGTCGAGCAGCCGTCCCCACGGCAGCACCGGCGCGTGGGTGTTGCGGGCGCCCTGGTCGGGGAGCAGGTAGCGCGCCGGGTTGCGCAGCGTCGGCGCGAAGTAGTCGTTGGAGCCGAGCACGAAGACGCCGGGGACGCCGAGCAGCCCGTCCAGCGCGTCCAGCACCACCGGCACGGACTGCATGTGCGCCAGGTGGTCGCCGGTGCTCACCACCAGGTCCGGTTGCAGCTTGGCCAGGTTGCGCAGCCACTCCTGCTTGCGGCGCTGGCCCGGTGTCATGTGCAGGTCGGAGATGTGCAGCACTCGCACCGGGCCGGTGCCGGCCGGCAGGATCGGCAGCTGCGCGGTCCGCAGCGCGAACCAGCGCACCTCGATCCCCGCGGCGTAGCCGACGCCGGCCACCCCGGCGAGGGCACCGAGCCCGAGGACCCGGGCCAGGCGTGCGGTGGCGGTGCGAGGGGCGCGGGGCATGGGCTCAGCGTGTCACATGGCAGCCGGCCGTCCCCGGGCTGCCGCGTCCGCCGGGACGGAGGCCGGGCACAATGACCAGATGAGCGAGCTCAAGGACCGTCTGCGTGCCGACCTGACCACCGCGATGAAGGCCCGAGACGGGCTCCGGTCATCCACCCTGCGGATGCTGCTGGCCGCGATCACGAACGCCGAGGTGGCCGGCAAGCAGCCCCGCGAGCTGAGCGACGACGACGTGGTGGGCGTGCTCAGCGCCGAGACCAAGAAACGGCGCGAGGCCGCTGAGGCGTACGACGCGGCCGGGCGCACCGACCAGGCGGCCAAGGAGCGCGCCGAGGCGGACGTGATCGCCGACTACCTGCCCGAGCAGCTCGGCGAGGAGGAGGTCAGTGCCCTGGTGGCCGAGACCATCGCCTTGCTCGGGGCCGGCGGTGACGGGATGCGCGCCATGGGCAAGGTGATGGGCGCCCTTCAGCCCCAGGTGCGTGGCCGGGCCGACGGTGCGGCTGTGGCCGCCGAGGTGCGCCGCCAGCTCGGCTGACCCTGGGTCGGCTCACTCCTAGCCGCCGTTCCCGCCACCGGGCCCGGGGCCCGGACCGTTCCCACCGCCGTTGCCGCCGCCGGGAGGTCCGCCGGTGCCGCCACCGGGAGGCCCGGCGTTCCCGCCGCCCCCGTTACCGCCTCCGGTGCTCGGCGGCGGCTGGGTCTGCGGCTGTTGCGGCTGCGGGGGAGGCGGCGGGCTGCCGTTCGACACGTAGATCGTCACGGTGCTGCCGGTGCCGAGTGAGGAACCCGCGCTCGGGCTGGTGGAGGCCACCGAGCCGGACGGGTAGCTCGAGTATGTGCTCGGCCCGATCACCGGCAGGAACCCGGCCTTTCGCAGGGCGGCCGCCGCCTTCGGCGGGGACTCGCCGACCACCGACGGCACCGGCCGGGTCTGCCCCTTGATGACTCGGGGGTTCGGGGCGTGGAAGTGGGCGTTGGGCAGCCACTTCTGGATGGTCTGCATCGCGTCGCCCCAGATCGGCCCGGCGTTGGTGCTGCCGAACGCCACGGGCACGTAGTGGCCGCCGATCGTCATGCCGTTCAGGCTCTCCCAGTGCCCGGCCTTGTTCACCCCGGCCAGCATCGCCGCCGCGGCCATGTTCGGGGTGTAGCCCATGAACCACACCGAGCGGTTGTTCTCGCTGGTGCCAGTCTTGCCAGCCGAGGGCTGGTTCAGGTTGATGTGCGCCTCGTAGCCGAAGCCGCCGGGCTCCTGCACGCGCCGGAGCACCGCGTTGACCGCGTCCGCCACCGGCGGGTCGAGCACCCGGTGGCAGTCCTTCGGGTAGGTCTTGATCGTCTTGCCGTCACTGTTCAGGATCGCGCTGACCGGCCGGGGGCTGCAGTACTTGCCCCGCGCCGGGAAGGTCGCGTACGCCGCGGCCATGCTGAGCGGGTTGGTGTCGGTGATCCCGAGCGTGAACGGCGGGTAGATCTGGTTGTCCGGAACGGTCAGTCCCATCTCCCGCGCCAGGTGCACCGGCTCGCACAGCCCGGTGCGCTCCTCCAGCTGGGCGAAGAAGGTGTTCACCGACTGCGCCGTGGCCGTGTAGAGGTTGAAGGTGCCGGAGCCGGTGGAGTTCGACAGCGTCCAGGTGGAAGCGCTGTTGATCGGCCCGTCGCAGCGCCGGTAGTGACTGACCGGGATGGAGATGGTCGGCGGAGCGTTGATCGTGGTGTTCAGCGGGATGCCCTGGTCGATTGCCGAGGACAGCACGAACACCTTGAACGTCGAGCCCGCCTGGAAGCCGTTCGCGTCGCCGTACTTCTTCGGCACCGTGTAGTTCAAGAAGGTCTGCCCGTGCCGGCTGTTGGCGCCCATCGGCCGCGACTGTGCGATCGCCTCCACGTTGCCGCTGCCCGGCTGCACCATGGCGAGCGCCCCGATGGCGTGGTCGGTCGGGTTCACGTGGTTGCGCACGGCGTGCTTGGCGGCCCGCTCGAACTTCGGGTTGAGGGTGGTCTTGATCGTCAGTCCACCGGAGTTGATCTCGTCGAGCCGGGCCTGGGTGGTCTTGCCGAGAGCCGGGTCGTTGAGCAGGTAGGCGCGGGCGTAGTCGCAGAAGAACGCCGCCATCGACGACACGCAGCCGTTGCGCGAGGGGGTGACGTTGAGGCCCAGGCCGCGGTGCTCGGCCTTCTTGGCCGTCTCCGGGGAGATCACCTGCAGCTGGGCCATCCGCGCGAGCACGGTGTTGCGCCGCTCCCGTGCGACGGCCGGGTGGGTGACCGGGTCGTAGCCGGTCGGGTTCTGCACCATTCCGGCGATCATCGCCGCCTGGCCCAGCGTGAGCTGCGAGGCGTGCACGGAGAAGTAGTGCCGGGCCGCGGCCTCGACGCCGTAGGCGCCGTCACCGAAGTAGGCCAGGTTCAGGTAGCGCTGCAGGATCCAGTTCTTGGAGTACTTGCGCTCGAACGCGATCGCGTAGCGCAGCTCGAGCAGCTTGCGCTGGTAGGTGTCCGCGGTGGCCGCTTGGTACTGGGCCTTGGTCTTGGCCCGGTTCACCAGGGTCAGCTTGACCATCTGCTGGGTGATCGAGGAGCCGCCCTGCACGATGCCGTTGTTGGCCTGGTTCTCCACGAATGCGCGCATCGTGCCCTTCAGGTCGATCGCGCCGTGCTGGTAGAAGCGGTAGTCCTCGATGGCCACGATGGCCTTGCGCATGATCGGCGCCACGTGGTCCAGGGTGACGTTGACCCGGTCCTTGTCGTAGAACGTGGCGAGCACCCTGCCGTTGGAGGCCAGCATCCGGCTGCGCTCCCCCAGCGGGGCGGTGGCCAGGTCCTTCGGCAGGTGGTTCATCGTCTTGGCGACGGTGCGCGCACCGAGGCCCATCACACCGGCGAAGGGGATCGCCAGACCCGCCGCCAGCACGCCCATGACGGCGGCCACGGCGACCATCACCCCGAGGTGCGACAGGACGCTGCCGAACCCCAGCCGGTCGGTTCTGCGTGAAGCCATGCCCCAAGGGTACGGGAACGTCCCCTGCGGCCCGCCGTAGCGCATCGCCGGGGTGTGCGCACGCATTTCGCTCCCGGGCGCGTCGCGCCGTACCGCCCCAGGACTGGCCCGATGGGACTACCCCCGGGTCACCGACCGACGCCCCGCCTGTTGCGTGGCCCCCCGCAGGCCCCATCCGCCACCCGTTCCGGGCGTGCGGGTCGCCACTCGGCGATGGTTGGTAGTTACTTGGGACTAGATGAAGTTGCTCCCTCTGTGTCTGTTTCGCGCCTTAAGAACTCTTTACCTTCGAACGTGGGGTTTGACTCACATCCCGCTGCCGAACGCGGGACGCCTTCTGGGAGGAAGCGAACATGACGTGGAACGAGGACTGGGCCGCTCAGGCTCTGTGCAACAAGACGCGGCCCGATGAGCTGTTCGTCCGGGGGGCCGCGCAGAACCGTGCGAAGCAGCTGTGCGCCGGGTGCCCGGTGCGCACCGAGTGCCTGGCCGAGGCCCTGGACAACCGGATGGAGTGGGGCGTCTGGGGCGGCATGACCGAGCGGGAGCGCCGCGCGCTGCTGCGCAGGCGTCCGAACGTGACCTCCTGGCGGCGGCTGCTCGAGGCGGCGCGCGCCGACCACGTGGCCGGTGTGGTCGGGTCGGACCTGGCCGTGGTCACCGCCTAGCCTCCGGCTCGCTCCGGCCGGTGCCCTACTTGTCGGTGCGGTCGGCGTAGTCGCCGAGCAGGTCACCGACCAGCCGGAGCCCGTCGAGATCGTGGACGTCCGTGGGCAACGCGGGGAGCACCACGGTCGGGACGTGCGGGTGGGCGGCGGTGAACCGCTGCCCGAGCCGGGTCTCGCGCGCCACGATCCGGGCCCGGTCGGCGTGCAGCCGCAGCAGGCCCGCGGTCAGCCCCGCGGTCGTGCTGCCGTCCTGGCGGTCGAGACGGTCCGCGGCGCCCGCTGCCTCCTCGGCGGACAGGTCTCCGGACGGCAGCTGGCTGGCCCGGTTGACCACCAGGCCGGCCAGCGGCATCCGCTCCTCCTCGAGCCGGTCCACGAAGTAGGCGGCCTCGCGCACCGCGTCGGTCTCCGGGGAGGCCACCACCACGAACGAGGTGCCGGGGGCCTGGAGCAGCTGGTAGGTCTTCTGGGCGCGCTGCCGGAAGCCGCCGAACAGGGTGTCGAAGGCTGCCACGAAGGTCTGCATGTCCCGCAGGACCTGGGTGCCGAGCACCTTGGTCAGCGCGTTGGTGACCACGCCCAGACCGGCGGTCATGAACCGGGCCGGGCCGCGGGCCGGCGCCAGCAGCAGCCGGATGAACCGCCCGTCCAGGAAGCTGGACAGCCGCTCGGGCGCGTCCAGGAAGTCCAGCGCCGACCTCGACGGCGGGGTGTCCACCACGATCAGGTCCCACCGGCCGCTGCGCACCGCGTCCTTGTGCAGCTGGCCGAGCTTCTCCATGGCCATGTACTCCTGCGTGCCCGCGAACGAGCTGGACAGCGCCTGGTAGAAGGGGTTGGCCAGGATCTGCGCGGCCTTCTCCGGGCTGGCCTGGCCCTCCACCACCTCGTCGAAGGTGCGCTTCATGTCCAGCATCATCGCGTCCAGCGACCCGCCGTTGGCGGCGTGCGCCCCGGGCACCGGCCGGGGCGTGTTGTCCAGCGCCTCGATACCCATCGACTGGGCGAGCCTGCGGGCCGGGTCGATGGTGAGCACCACCACCTTGCGGCCGTGCTCGGCGGCCCGCAGCGCGAGCGCCGCGGACGTGGTCGTCTTGCCCACCCCGCCAGAACCGCAGCAGACCACGATGCGGTTGGCCGGGTCGCGCAGCAGCGCGTCCACGTCCAGGCTCGGCGCGCCGCCGGCCCGCGCGGCGAGCGGGCCGCGGCGGGCCTGGGTGCGCCGGGCGGCGCTCATCCGACCCCCTGCTCGCACAGCTCCGCGGCCAGCTCGTAGAGCCCGCCGAGGTCGACGCCGTCCGGTAGCCGGGGCAGGTCCAGCACCGGCAGGTTGAGCTTCTCGAGGTGCCGCCGCTGCTCGTCCTCCAGGGCGCGCCGCTCGGCGTGCTCGCGGGCCTCGGTGAGCAGGCCGTCGAGCAGCGCGGGCTCCGGCTCGATCCCGGCCGACGCCAGGTCGGCGGCGATCTTGTCCCGAGGCAGCCGGTCCGCGACCGCCTTGCCCCGCTCGGACTCGCCGAGCTGGTTGCTGCGGAGCAGGTTGACCAGGACCGCACCGACCGGCAGGTTCGCGCGCTGCAGACCCTCGATGCCGTCGGCGGTCTCCTGCACCGGCATCTCCTCCAGCACGGTGACCAGGTGCACCGCCGTGCGCGGCGAGCGCAGCAGCGTCATCACGGTGTCCGCCTGGCTCCGGATCGGGCCCACCTTGGCGAGCCCGGACAGCTCGCTGTTCACGTTCAGGAACTGGGTGATCCGGCCGGTCGGCGGCGCGTCGAGCACCACCGCGTCGTACTGCCGGGCGTTGCGGCTGCGCCGGTTGCGGTGCACCGCCTCGTAGACCTTGCCGGTGAGCAGCACGTCGCGCACCCCGGGCGCGATGGTGGTGGCGAAGTCGATCACCCCGAACCGGTCGAGCGCCTTGCCGGCCCGGCCGAGGTGGTAGTACATCGCGAGGTACTCCATCAGCGCCGACTCCGGGTCGATGGCCAGCGCGAACAGGTCGCCGCCGTCGTTGGGCCCGCTGGCGATCCGGCGCTCCTCGTAGGGGAGCGGGGGTACGTCGAACAGCCGGGCGATGCCTTGTCGGCCCTCCACCTCGCACAGCAGCACCGTCTTGCCGGTGGACGCGATCGCCAGCGCCAGGGCGGCGGCGACCGTGGTCTTGCCGGTGCCGCCCTTGCCGGTGACGACGTGGAGCTTGATGCCGCCCCAGTCGACGGGGCGCTCTGCTGTCGTGGGCACGTCGTCGAGACTAGCCGGAGAGTCGAGAACCTGAAGTGACTAGGATCGCATCCGTTGCCCGGATCGAGCTGCACGGTCGGATCAGGAGGTTTCTTCGTGGACAAGGTGGTCGGAAGTGCCGCCGAGGCGGTGGCCGACATCGCCGGCGGGAGCACGATCGCGGTGGGAGGCTTCGGCCTGTGCGGGATCCCGTCGGTGCTGATCGATGCGCTGCTGGAGCAGGGCGCCGATGACCTGGAGGCGGTTTCGAACAACTGCGGTGTCGACGAGTGGGGCCTGGGCCGGCTGCTGTCCGCCAAGCGCATCCGCCGGATGGTCTCGTCGTACGTCGGGGAGAACAAGGAGTTCGCCCGGCAGTACCTGCACGGCGAGCTGGAGGTCGAGCTGACCCCGCAGGGCACGCTCGCGGAGCGGATGCGCGCCGGCGGCTCCGGGATCCCCGCGTTCTACACCGCGACCGGGGTGGGCACCCAGGTCGCCGAGGGTGGGCTGCCGTGGCGGTACGACGACGCCGGCAACGTCGTGGTCTCCTCCCCGGCCAAGGAGGTGCGCGAGTTCACCACCGCCGAGGGGCCCAAGCAGTTCGTGCTGGAGCAGGCGATCGTGGCCGACTTCGGGCTGGTCCGGGCCTGGAAGGGTGATCGACACGGCAACCTCGTCTTCCGTGACTCCGCCCGCAACTTCAACCCGTTGGCGGCGGTGTGCGGGCGGGTGACCATCGCGGAGGTGGAGCACCTGGTGGAGCCGGGGCAGATCGACCCGAACGAGGTGCACACCCCCGGAGTGTTCGTGCAGCGGGTGGTGGCGCTGAGCACGGAGCAGGCAGCGGAGAAGCGGATCGAGAAGCGCACCACACGGGGGGCTCCCCCCGTGAACCCCCCGACCGGGGCTGGGGCCGCGGCGGGCAGCGAAGGAGGGGTGGCCTGATGGCCTGGAGCCGGGAGGAGATGGCGGCACGCGCCGCCTCGGAGCTGACCGACGGGTCGTACGTCAACCTGGGCATCGGGCTCCCGACCATGGTGCCCAACTACGTCGCCGACGACGTGGAGCTGGTGCTGCAGTCCGAGAACGGGATCCTCGGGGTCGGGCCCTACCCGATCGACGGGGAGGAGGACCCGGACCTGATCAACGCCGGCAAGGAGACCGTGACGCTGCGCAAGGGCGCCTCGTTCTTCGACTCAGCGACGTCGTTCGGGATGATCCGCGGCGGCAAGATCGACGCCGCGATCCTCGGGGCCATGCAGGTCTCGGCCGCCGGCGACATCGCGAACTGGACCATCCCCGGGAAGATGATCAAGGGCATGGGCGGCGCGATGGACCTGGTGCACGGCGCCAAGCGGGTGATCGTGCTCATGGAGCACGTGGCCAAGGACGGGTCGCACAAGATCGTCAACGAGTGCTCGCTGCCCTACACCGGCAAGGGCGTGGTGCAGCGGATCATCACCGACCTGGCCGTCATCGACGTGACGCCCGACGGCCTGAAGCTGGTCGAGCTGGCTCCCGGGGTGACCGAGGACGAGGTGCGGGAGAAAACCGAGCCGAAGCTGGTCTGAGCCCGGGCTGGCGGGAGCACGCCCGCTAGCCTGACGCGATGGCCGGCTGCGCCCCGCGATCCGCCTGCCCCGGGGACCGGCGGCAGCCGGTCTGGCGTGCGCCGGGCATGGTGCCGTTGACCCTGGTCACCGTCGTGGGGTTCGGCGGCTACGCGGTGCTGTTGGCGGTGGCGCCGCTGTGGGTGGTGCGTGGTGGTCAGGGTGCCGCCGGTGCCGGGCTCGTCAACGGCGCCCTGCTCCTGACCACCGTGGTCACCCAGCCGTTCGTGCCTCGCGCTCTCACGAGGTTCGGCGCCGGCTTCTCCCTGGCGGCGGCCATGCTGCTGCTCGGGCTGCCGGCCGTGGCGCTGGGGCTGTCCGACGCGCTGGGCTGGGTGCTGGTGATGTCCGCGCTGCGCGGGGTCGGCTTCGCGGTCCTGACCGTGACGGGAAGCACCGTGGTCGCCACCTTGGTGCCGGCGGACCGGCGCGGTGAGGCGATCGGGCTCTACGGCCTGGCGGTCGCCATCCCCAACCTGGTGCTGCTGCCGGCCAGCGTCCCGCTTGCGGAGAACGTCGGTTACTGGGTGGTGTTCGGGATCGGTGCCCTTCCGGTGCTGGGTGTTCCGGCGGCGCTCGCGCTCGGGCGGCAGGCGGTTGCGGACGCCCCCGGTCCGGCTTCGGCGGCGGGCCTCGGGACCAGGTGGCAGCGGGCCCACGGCGCGGTTTCGGCCGCACTGGTGCTGTTCGCGGTGACGCTTGCGGGAGGTGCGCTGATGACGTTCCTGCCCCAGCTGACCGACTCGAGCGCGGTCGCCTTCCTCGCGCTGCTGCTCCTCGGTCTGGTGGCGGCGCTCGGGCGATGGCGCATCGGGCGGTTGGCCGACCGGAGAGGAGCGGCGCCGCTGCTGCTGCCGCTGCTGCTGAGCGTGGTGGTCGGCCTGGTGCTGGCGGCGGTCGCCGCCGACGACCCGGTCGTGCACACCGCGCTGCTGCTGAGCGCGGTGGTGGTGGTCGGGATCGGCTACGGCGCCCTGCAGAACCTGACCCTGCTGGTCGCGTTCTCCCGGGTGGCGGCCGGCGACTACGGCCGGGCCAGCGCGATCTGGAACGTCGGGTTCGACAGCGGCACGGGGCTCGGTGCCGTCCTGTTCGGCTGGGTCGGCTCGCGCTGGGGCTTCGGCGTCGCGTTCCTGGTGCTGGCCGGCCTCGCCGTGGCCGCGGTGCCGCTTGCCGCCGAGGGGCGCAGGGGCTTGGGCAGCACCACCGGCTGACCGGCCGCTCAGAGGTCGGGGTGGCGGGTGGCGATGCGGTAGAACCCGCTGTGGAACACCAGCGGCTGACCGCCGGGGGCGGCGTAGTCCTCGATCTCCCCGAAGAACACCACGTGGTCGCCGGCGTCGACCTTCCGGGTGGTGCGGCACACGAAGTGCGCCACCGCCCCCTCGAGCACCGGCGGGTGCACGAACGGCGTCACCTGGTCGCGAGGGACCAGCCGGACCCCGTCGAACTTGTCGGCTCCCGAGGTGGAGAACTGCCGGGACAGGTGGTGCTGGTCGGAGGCGAGCACGTTCACCGCGAAGTGCTCCGCGCGGTCGAAGGCCGGCATCGACGGTGAGCTCTTCGACGCCGCCCACAGCACGATGGGCGGGTTCAGCGACACCGCGGTGAACGAGTTCGCGGTCATTCCCCACTGGTTGCCCTCGGCGTCCTCGGTGGTGACCACGGTGACCCCGGTGGCGTACTGGCCCAGGGCTCGGCGCAGGTCCTGCGGGTCGAACCGGGACCGCTCGGCGGCCAGCATCTCCTCCAGGAAGGAGTCCGCGTCCTCGGCGGAGAACCACCACGGGCTGAACAGCCGGGCGTCGTCGAAGCCGGCGGCGACCCGGGCGGCCACCGACGGGTGCTGTCCCGCGGCGTCGATGACGCGCCGCTGGTGCGGGGCCGCCGGCTGCAGCCAGGAGTTGGTCCACGCGGTGGCCCACTGGCCCCAGCCGCGCCAGAAGTTCTCGAAGGTCTGCTCCATCCAGTCCCGGTCGTAGCGACCGTCGTGGCCGGTGATCGCCTCCAGGTAGAACGACGCCGACTTGAGCGCGTTGTTCGCCCCCTGGCTGGTCAGCGGGTCGTTGAGCACCACCACGTCGGCCATCCCGAGCACCGGCGTCCCGGACGGCAGCTCGCCGACCGGGCGACGCACCGTCGGCGTGATCCGGCCGCGCAGCATCGAGCCCTCGTCCACCAGCCCCCAGCCGTCCCGCAGCCGCAGCCGCTCGTCGACGAAGTGCTCGGAGAGCACGCCCTCCAGCCGCTCCAGGTGCTGCTCGGGGGTCGTCACGTCGTCCCAGCAGTCCAACGGCCCGCCGGGCACGCCCTCCACCACGAAGATGTCGCAGGGCCCCTCCACGGTCAGCGCGGGGCAGGTGAAGCACTCCCCGACCCCTTCGACGCTGTGGTAGCGCAGAGTCGGTCCGGAAGGGCCCGGTCCGGCCGGCGTCGGGGCCACGCCGCGCAGGTAGGTCAGCGCGGTCACCCGCTGCGGGGTGGGGTACGGCGAACGCGCCCGATCGACCTCGAACAGCGAGGCCAGCCCGCCCCGTCCGGTGCAGACCACCACGAGGTCGTGGTCGCGGGCCAGGTCCTCCAGGTCGGTGGGCTCGGCGGAGCGCACCACTACCTTGCCGCCGAGCGTCTCGACCGCCTCCAGCAGCAGTGGCACCCGCAGCCGCTGGTCGATGGAGCGCGCCGGGGTCGACAGCCGGGTGCTGAACCCGGCCGCCGAGCCGTCGCGTCGGATCGTCCGGTAGGACATCTGCGCGATCGGCGGCGCGGGGGGCAGCAGGTCGGTGATGCCGAGCGCGTTCTCCACCTCGAGGGCGGACTCGAAGGTGACCTGGCTGGACATCACCGTTCCGGAGCGGATCTCCTCCGCGGTCCGGTCCGAGACCAGGGTGACGCCGTACCCCTGCTGGAGCAGGCCGAGCGAGAGGGTGGTCCCGGCCGGGCCGGCGCCGACGATCGCGATGCGCCGGGCGGATGGACTGTCCATGCGCCAAGACTCTCACTCATCGAGGGCGCCCCCGGGGTCAGTCCGCGCACAGCCCCTCCGCCGGGGTGGGCCGGGCCGCCCGCCGCGCCGGCAGCACGCAGGCCGGCCAGCGCCGAAGCGGCGGCCACCCCGACCGGCCGCCCGTCCTCCTTCTCCGGCCCGGGTGCGGCCTCGCCTCTGGCATCGCGCTCTCCCCGGACACGGTCAGGCCTGAGCCGCAGCGGACAGCGGGAGCCGGGCCCGCACCGCGAAGCCGCCGCCGGCGCGGGGACCCGCCTCGAGGTGACCGCCGTGCATGTCGACCCGCTCCCGCGGCCCGGCCAGGCCGCGGCCGGTGCCGCGGATCTGCTCCGGGCCGGCGTCCGCGTCGTGCCCGTCGTCGAGTACCTCGACGACCAGGTCGCTGCCGATCACCCGCGCCGAGACGTGCACGCTGGTGGCCGGCCCGGCGTGCTTGCGGACGTTGGCCAGCCCCTCCTGCACGATCCGGTACGCCGCGAGCCCGGTCCCGTCCGGCACCGCGGGCATCGGCTGGGCGAGGTCCGCGGTGATGCGCATCCCGGTCTCCTCGGCGTGCCCGACGAGCGCGCTCAGGTCGCCCAGCCCGGGGCGGGGGGCCGTGCCGGGCTCACCCTCCTCGGAGGCCAGCAGCTGCTGGACCCGCCGGGTCTCGGCGAGGCAGTCCCGCCCGGTGTCCGCGATCGACTCCAGCGCGTGCGCGGCTTCCTCCGGGTGGCTGGTCACCGTGTAGCGGGCGCCCTCGGCGTGCATCACCATCACGGTCAGCCCGTGCGTGACCACCTCCTGCACCTCCCGGGACGCCTGGGCACGCTCGTCCGCCGCGGCCAGGTCGCTCTTCAAGGCCGCCTCCCGTTCCAGCCGCTCGGCGCCGGAGACCACCTCGGCGGCGTAGGCACGCTGTGCCTTGACCATCGACCCGAGCGCCCACGCCGCGACCAGCAACAGCACCGGGGCGCTGAACCACAGGGCGAGCTGCTGTGCGGGCAGCTGGTCGCCGGCCACCCAGACCGCGGCGGCGACCACACCGGCGACCAGGCTCGCGACCAGCGCGACCCGGGAGAGGGCCTTGTTCTCGTAGGCCGCCACCGCGTAGACCGCCACCGGCATCGCGACCTGCCCCCAGATCGGGGTGTCGACGAGTGCCAGCTGCAGGGCCGTCGCCGCCGTGACGGTGTAGAAGCACCCGGCCGGCTGCACCCGGCGCATCAGCAGCGGCACGATCTCGATGAAGCTCAGCAGCGTCGTCGAGCGGGGCACGGAGGTGAACGGGAAGACCAGCACCGGCAGCAGCAGGGCGGTGGTGATCGCGGCGTCGACGGCGCGTGACCGCCCGTCGAACATCGGCCGCGGGAGGGCGGGTACGTCGATCCGGTCGCTCATGGCAGCGCTCCTACTCACCCCGTACAGCGGAAAGGACGGTGGGCCAGGCGCTCGACAGCGGATCGATCAGCGCGAAGTGCTCGACGTCGGGCAGCTCCCGCAGTCGCACGGCCGGGAGCCGTTCCGCCAGGGCGCGGCTGTGCGTGACGGGCACGTTGCGGTCCTCGCAGCCGTGCACGACGACCAGCTCCGGCGCCGGCCGGTCGGCGAGCAGCACCGCGGGGTCGGCGGCCGCGTAGCGGTCCGGCACCTGGTCCGGGGTGCCGCCGAGCAGGTCCACCACCGCGTCGTCACCGAGGTGGTCGCGCGCGGCGGCCCGCAGGTCCGCGACCGGCGCCAGACCGACCGCGCGGGTCATCGCGAAGCCCTCGGCGGCCAGCCACAGCGCCAGGTGCCCTCCGGCGGAGTGCCCCACCACCACGGTCGCGCCGGGCTCGGGCACGCCGACGGCGGTGAGCAGGTCGGGCAGCCTGCCCATCACGGCACGCAGGTCGTCGAAGGTGGCCGGCCAGCCCCCGGCCAGCTCGCCGACGCCGCCGGTGCGGCGGTACTCCGGCACCGCCACGGTCAGGCCCTGCCCGACCAGCGCCTGGGCCATCGGACGCACGTGCACCCGGTCGTACTCCGCGCGCCAGAACCCGCCGTGCAGGAGTACGACGAGGGGGCGGCCGACGTGGCCACGAGGGGGACGGAACACGTCGAGGACGCCGTCGGCGTGGTCGGCGTAGCGGACCACCGCATCGGGTCCGTCCGCCGTACGCCTCAGCACCTGCCTGGGATCCACCCGCACCACGCTATCGGTGCGTGCCGGACTAGGCTCCGAACCATGGTGAAATGGGAATACATGACCGCGCCGGTGCTCGTGCACTCGACCAAGCAGATCCTCGACAACTTCGGCGAGGACGGCTGGGAGCTGGTGCAGATGGTGCCGGGCCCGAACCCCGAGAACCTGGTCGCCTACTTCAAGCGGCCCCGGTCATGAGCGCGGACCTGAACCCGAGCGGGTCGACTCCCGAGGAGCGGCTCGCGTCGCTGGGGCTGTCGGTGCCGGAGGTGGCCAAGCCGGTGGCGGCCTACGTGCCCGCGGTGCGCACCGGTAGCTACATCTACACCTCAGGGCAGCTGCCGTCGCGTGAGGGCAACCTGATCGCCACCGGCAAGGTCGGCGGCGCGGTCAGCGCCGAGCAGGCCACCGAGTGCGCCCGGCAGTGCGCGCTGAACGCGATCGCCGCGGTGAAGGCCGAGGTCGGCGACCTGTCCGCGGTCAAGCGGGTCGTGAAGGTGGTCGCCTTCGTCTCCTCCACCACCGACTTCACCGGCCAACCGGGGGTCGCCAACGGCGCCTCGGAGCTGATCGGCGCGGTGTTCGCCGAGGCCGGCCAGCACGCCCGGTCCGCGGTGGGGGTGCCGGTGCTGCCGCTCGACGCGCCGGTCGAGGTCGAGCTGCTCGTCGAGGTCTGAGCCGCTGATGGACCCCACGCGCCGGCTGCCGTCCGGCCTGGCCGAGCACGCCCGGGCCTTCGCCGAGGGCGGGCGGGAGCCGGTCCGGCCGCGGCACGCCTCGACCGTGGTGCTGCTGCGCGACGGCGGCGGTGCCCCGGGGGCGTTGCAGGTGTACCTGCTGCGCCGGCACGTGGACATGGCCTTCGCGGCCGGGATGTGCGTGTTCCCCGGCGGTGGCGTGGACCCTCGCGACTTCGACGAGCAGGTCGCCTGGGCCGGCCCGGCGGTGGAGCGGTGGGCCGAGCTGCTCGACGTCGACGTGGCGCTGGCCCGGGCGCTGGTGTCCGCGGCGGTGCGGGAGACGTTCGAGGAGTCCGGGGTGCTGCTCGCCGGCCCGGACGAGCACACGCTGGTCGAGGACACCACCGGGGAGGGCTGGGAGCAGGACCGGCGCGACCTGGAGAGCCGGGAGCTGTCGTTCACCGAGTTCCTGTCCCGGCGGGGCCTGGCGCTGCGCTCGGACCTGCTCCGGCTATGGGGGTCCTGGGTGACCCCGGTGTTCGAGCCGCGCCGGTTCCACGCCCGCTTCTTCGTCGCGGAGATGCCCGCCGGGCAGGTGACCCGCGACGTGTCCACCGAGTCCGACCAGGTGCGGTGGATGTCGTTGCGCGACGCGGTGGCCGCGGTGGAGGCCGGCGAGCTGCTGATGCTGCCTCCGACGTACTGCACCTGCCTGGAGCTGTTCGACTTCCGCTCCGCCGACAAGGCGCTGGCCGCAGCGACTCACCGTCCGCTCGAGGCGGTCCGCCCGGAGGCGGTGCTCGACGAGCAGGGCGGCTACCTCAGCCTGCCCGACCACCTGGTGGCGCTCGGTGAGCGGATCAGCGCCCGGGTCCGGTCATGAGCGACTGGTCCGGCGGCGCGTTCGGGGAGCGCGGCCGGTGCGTCCGCGCCCCGAACCCGGACGTGATGACGCTGGATGGCACCAACACCTGGGTGCTGCGGGAGCCCGGGGCGCGGCGCAGCGTGGTGGTCGATCCCGGGCCGCTGATCGAGGAGCACCTCGACGCGGTGGCCGAGCAGGCCGGCGAGGTCGGCGTCGTGCTCCTCACCCACGGGCACCTGGACCACTCCGAGGCCGCTCGGGCGTTCGCCGAGCGCGTGGGCTGCGGGGTGCGGGCGCTGGACCCGACGCACCGGCTCGGGACGGAGGGCCTCTCCGACGGCGACGTCGTGGCGGTGGACGGGCTGGAGGTCGCGGTGGTGGCCACACCCGGGCACACCTCGGACTCGCTGTCGTTCCTGGTGCCGGCGGAGCGGGTGGTGCTCACCGGGGACACCGTGCTCGGCCGGGGCACGACGGTGGTGGCGCACCCGGACGGTCGGCTGGGTGCCTACCTGGGCTCGCTGCACCGGCTGCACGCGCTCGCAGAGGCGCAGGAGGTGACCGCGGTGTGGCCGGGTCACGGGCCGGTGCTACCGGACGCGATGGCGGTGCTGGACCACTACCTGGCGCACCGCGCCGAGCGGCTCGAGCAGGTCCGGGAGGCGTTGCGGGCGATGGGCCCCGAGGAGAGGTCCGCGCCGGACCTGGCGCGCCGGGTCGTGGAGCGGGTGTACGTCGACGTGGACCCGGTGCTGTGGGGGGCCGCCGAGCTGTCCGTGCGCGCCCAGCTCGACTACCTGCGGTCCTAGCGGGCGCGGCGGGAGAGCCGTTCCATGTCCATGATCACGACCGAGCGCGGCTCCAGGCGAAGCCAGCCGCGGGAGGCGAAGTCGGCCAGCGCCTTGTTCACCGTCTCGCGGGACGCCCCGACGAGCTGGGCGAGCTCCTCCTGGGTCAGGTCGTGGTGCACGTGCACGCCGTCGTCGGCGGTCCGGCCGAACCGGTCGGCGAGCTCCAGCAGCGCCTTGGCGACCCGGCCGGGCACGTCGGAGAACACCAGGTCGGCCACCACGTCGTTGGCGCGGCGCAGCCGGGAGGCCAGCTGGGACAGCAGGCCCCGGGCCACCCCGGGCCGCCCGTCCAGCCAGCGCAGCAGGTCCTCGTGGGACAGCGAGACGAAGGAGGTGTCGGTGACCGCGGTGACCGTCGCGGAGCGAGGGCCGGGGTCGAACAGGGACAGCTCGCCGAACATCTGCCCCGGCCCGAGGATCGCGAGCAGGTTCTCCCGGCCGTCGGAGGAGGTCCGGCCCAGCTTCACCTTCCCCTCGGTCACCACATAGAGCTTGTCGCCGGCGTCCCCCTCGTGGAAGAGCACCTCGCCGCGCCGCAGCTTGGTCTCGGCCATCGAGGCACGCAGCGCGCCGGCGGCCTCGTCGTCGAGCGCGTTGAACAGTGGTGCCTGACGCAGCACGTCGTTGTCCACGGGGTGTTCCTCCTTGCACTGCGAGCGCCGCCGACGCGGGCTGCCGGCGGTGGTTCATGTCACAGTCTGTCTTATCCACATGCCGACGCGCCAAAAACCCCCCCGGCTCCGGGCCTGCCGCCGGGGGTACGACGCTGCGCGGAGCCGGCCCGTAGGCTGGGCGTCGTGGCTGATACCTCGCTGGTGCGCCGAGCCCGGAAGATCAACCGCGTGCTCGCCGAGACCTACCCCGACGCCAGGTGCGAGCTCGACTTCGACAACGCCTTCGAGCTGCTCGTGGTCACCGTGCTGTCGGCGCAGACCACCGACAAGCGGGTGAACGCGGTCCGGCCGACGCTGTTCGCCGCCTATCCGGACGCGGAGTCGATGGCCGCGGCCGACCGCGCCAAGCTGGAGCAGATCATCGGCCCGACAGGCTTCTTCCGCGCCAAGACCGACACGCTGCTCAAGCTCTCCTCGGCGTTGGTGGAGCGTTTCGACGGCCGGGTCCCTGCCCGGCTCGAGGACCTGGTCACGCTGCCCGGGGTGGGCCGCAAGACCGCCAATGTCGTGCTCGGCAACGCCTTCGACGTGCCCGGCATCACCGTGGACACGCACTTCGCCCGGCTGTCCGGCCGGTTCGGCTGGACCGAGGAGACCGACCCGGTCAAGGTCGAGCACGCGGTCGGCGCGCTGTTCCCCAAGCGGGACTGGACGATGCTGTCCCACCACCTGATCTGGCACGGTCGCCGGGTCTGCCACGCGCGCAAGCCGGCCTGCGGCGCGTGCACGGTCGCGCGCTGGTGCCCGTCGTACGGCATCGGCCCGACCGACGCCGAGCAGGCCGCCAAGCTGGTCCGCACCGAGGGCCGCGCATGAACATCCCCGGGCTGAAGGAGCCCGTGAGGGGTGCTGGGAAGGGCGTCGGATGAGCCGGCGGTCCCGCGGTCGGGGGGCCGTCCTCGGTGCCCTGCTGACGGGCGCCGTGCTCGTCCTGACGTCCTGCGCCGATCAGGGGGCGACCACCACCCCCGGGCAGCAGCAGAGCCAGGCGCAGGTGAAGGTGAACACCCCTGCGCTGCGGCACCTCAAGCAGCGCGCCGGGATCGCTACGTGTCCGACTCCGCGGGGGCACGGGCCGGTGTCTCACGGGATGCCGGACGTGACGCTGCCCTGCCTCGGCGGCGGGCACGCGGTGAACCTGGGCCGGCTGCGCGGCCCGCTGGTGGTGAACCTGTTCGCCCAGTGGTGCGGGCCGTGCCGGGCTGAGCTGCCCTACTACCAGAAGCTGCACCGGCAGGCCCGGGGGAAGGTGGCCGTGCTCGGCATCGACTACCAGGACCCGCAGCCGGCCGGCGCGCTCGGGCTGGCCAAGGCAACCGGGGTCACCTACCCGCTGCTCGCCGACCCGTCCGCGCAGCTGCGCACGCCGTTGCGGGTGCGGGGGCTTCCGGGTGTGCTGCTCGTCGACCGACAGGGCACGGTGGTGCACGAGGAGCTGGCGGAGATGCGCTCCTACCCGCAGCTGCAGCGTCTGGTGCAGCACTATCTCCACGTGTCGTGGTGAGGCGGGACCGGGAGGGGTCCGCGCTCCTCGGTAGGCTCGTCGAGTGTCAGAGACCTCCCGGCTGCCGCTGTCCGACCGCGCGGGACGGCCACGGCTGCCCGGGTGGCTCGAGCCGGTGCGCCGCGGCGCCGCGGAGATCACCGCGGAGGAGCTGACCCGGTTCGTGCCTCCCGAGGACGTCGACACCAGGGAGGGCGCGGTGCTGATGCTGTTCGGGCACGGCGCGGACGGCCCCGACCTGCTGCTCACCGAGCGGGCGCACGACATGCGTTCCCATCCCGGCCAGGTGTCCTTCCCGGGCGGCAAGGTGGACACCGTGGACGGTTCCCCGCAGGCCACCGCGCTGCGGGAGGCGCGCGAGGAGACGGGGGTGGATCCCGACGGCGTGGACATCTTCGCCACCTTGCCGCAGCTGTGGCTGCCGCCGAGCAACTTCGCGGTCACCCCGGTGCTCGCATGGTGGCGTGAGGAGAGCCCGGTCGGCGTGGTCGACCGAGCCGAGGTGCACGCGGTCTACCGGGTGCCGATCGAGGAGCTGCTCGACCCGCAGCACCGGGTCTCGGTGCGCCACCCCTCCGGCTTCGTCGGGCCCGGGTTCCTGATCGGCGAGGAGAAGGACCTCATCCTCTGGGGCTTCACCGCAGGGATCATCTCTCGCCTGTTCGACTTCGTGGGCTGGACACGCCCGTGGGACTCCCGGGTCACCCGCGACGTCCCCGGACATATGCTCTCAGGGCCTACCTATGGGCCCGGCCACGCGGCCCGGGCGCCGGAGCCGAACGACGACCCCCGGGAGCGGTGAGGGCCTGCCCATGAACGTCTTGGACTGGGTGCTGGTCGTGCTCGTGCTCGCCTACGCGGTCTCGGGCTACTGGCAGGGGTTCATCTCCGGAGCCTTCGCCACCGCCGGGCTGCTGCTCGGCGGGCTGTTCGGCATCTGGCTGGTGCCGCAGGTGCTCGGCAACGCCCGGCCGTCCATCTGGGTGTCGATCGGGGCGCTGTTCATCGTGCTCGCCTGCGCGTCGGTCGGGCAGGCGGTGCTGCAGTACGTCGGAGCAAGGATCCGCAACCGGATTCGCTGGCAACCCGTGCGCGCCCTCGACGCCGTGGGGGGCGCGGCGCTGTCGGTGGCCGCGGTGCTCGTGGTCGCGTGGGCGCTCGGTGTCGCGGTCAGCGGCGCCAGCCTGCCGATCGTCAGCAACCAGGTGCGCTCCTCCAAGGTGCTGGGCCAGGTGAACGCGGTGATGCCGCACGGTGCCGTCGAGGCGCTGAACGCGTTCAACGACGTGGTGGGGTCGAGCTTCTTCCCGCGCTACCTCGAGCCGTTCGCGCCGGAGCGGATCGTCAGCGTCGCACCGCCTCCGAGCCGGGTCTCGCGCGACCCCGACGTGGTGCGGGCCCGCGCCAGCGTGGTCAAGGTGCGGGGGGAGAACTCCTGCAACCACGGCATCGAGGGCTCCGGATTCCTCTACTCCCCGTCGCGGGTGATGACCAACGCGCACGTGGTCGCCGGCATCCGCCACCCCGACGTGCTGGTCGGCGGCAAGGCGGTCGCGGGCACGGTCGTCTACTACAACCCCGACATCGATGTCGCGGTGCTCGCGGTGCACGGCGTGCAGGCGCCGTACCTCCACTTCTCCGACCACGGGCACGCCCGGCAGGCGGCCGCGGTGCTCGGCTACCCCGAGGACGGCCCGTACACCGTGCAGCCGGCCCGGATCCGCGGGGAGCAGCGGCTGCGCAGCCCCGACATCTACGGCAACGGGGCCGTGGTCCGGTCGGTGTTCTCGCTGCGCGGGCGGGTGCAGCCGGGCAACTCCGGCGGCCCACTGCTGTCCACCGCCGGGCGGGTGCTCGGGGTGGTGTTCGCCGCGTCGGTGACCAACCACGACACCGGCTACGCGCTCACCGCCGGGCAGGTGGCCAAGGGTGCGACGGCCGGGCTGAGCAGCCACCACCAGGTGTCCACCGGCGGCTGCGCCTGAGTCCGGCCGCAGGCCGCGCCGCCAGTCCCACCGCGGCGGGCGCGGCGCGGGTTCACAGCTCGAGCAGCCAGTCCAGCAGCAGCGCGTCGAACGCCTCCGGTTGCTCCTCGTGCGGGAAGCGCCCGGCCCCGGGGACCTGCTCGGCCCGGAACCGGCCCGTGACGTGTGCGCCGGAGCGCTCGCCGGCCGCCGTCCCGCCCAGCGCTTCGTCCCCCGATCCGGTGACGAGCAGCACCGGCTGGCGCACCGGCTGCCGCATCGCCTGGTCGAAGTCCCGGCCGTCGGCCCGGAACCGGGACCGGAACAGCCAGCGGTCGTACTCCAGCGCGCAGTGCGGCGCCGGCCAGAGACCGAACGCGCTGGCGTAGGTCGCGAGGGCCTGCTCGTCCGGGAAGCCGGAGCGGGGGTCGCTCCACCGGCGCAGCTGGGCGGCGAGGTACTTCCCGGACGGGTCCGCGAGCCGGCGTTCGGGCAGCATCGGCGTCTGCACGGCCAGCAGGTGGCCCAGCGCTCGAGCCGAGCCCCGCCAGCGCTCCCGGGCGGTCGGCCCGGGCCACAGGCCGCGCAGCAGGGTCAGCGGGTGGGGCGCGGACACCGCGCACAGCGCGGTCACCTCGCGCGGGTGCAGCACCGCGGTCGCCCATCCGACGTACCCGCCCCAGCCTTGCCCGACGATCACGGCGTGCCGCTCCCCGAGGGCCTTCACCACGCCGCTGACGTCCTGGGCCAGGGTCACCGGGTCGTAGCCGCGCGGTGTCTTGTCCGACCCGCCGTAGCCGCGCAGGTCCATGGCGGCGGCCCGGAAACCGGCGTCGGCCAGCGCCGGCAGCTGGGCACGCCAGGCCCACCAGAACTCCGGGAACCCGTGCAGCAGCAGCACGAGCGGGGACCCGGCACCGGCGGGCCCCGCGGAGGACGCGACGGCCTGCACGACGTGGAAGCGGGCACCGTTCGCGGCGACGTACCGGTGCTCCCAGGGGCCCGGGATCTCGACGGCGTCGGCAACGGCCCGGGACCGGGCCACGGGCTACTTCCGCTTGAGGATCTGCGTGGTCTCCTGGGCCTGGTGGATGGCGCGTTGGGGGGCGCGCACCCGGCGGACCATCTGGACGCCGATCAGCCCCAGCAGGCCGGCGAACGCGGTGTAACCGCCGAACACGATCAGGAAGCAGTACGCGAGGGCCAGGCCGGTGAAGTTGATGAGCAGCGCGATGCCGACCGACAGCATGATGACGCCGAGCACACCGAAGAACGCGGCGCCGGCGAACATCCCGGCGCCGGTGCCGCCGGCCTTCACGCTGACCTTGAGCTCGGACTTGGCGAGCGCGATCTCGTTCTGGATCAGGCTGGAGATGTCACGGCTGGCGTCGGCGACCAGACGCCCGATCGTCGGCTCCTCCCCGGCGACCGGCGTCAGCACGTGCTTGGAGCTTCCCTGCTCGTCGACCTGCGGCACTTGTGTCGTCATCGCTCTCTCCTGTGCCCGTAGGGCTATGGGCCAAACCCGACAGGCACACCCTATCGGCGCGGCGCACGGTCCGCCGCCTCGGTCGAGCGCGGCCCCGGCCCCCGCGGTGCGACGGGTACGACGAGGGACCGCCGGCGTCGCACCGACGGCCCCTGCGCCGTGTCACCTGCGCCGTGTCACCTGTGCCGTGTCACGTGCGCCGGGCCGGTCAGTCCTCCGGCTTGGCGGTCTTCAGGTTCTGGGTGATCAGGTCCATCACCGCGCTGTCGGCCAGGGTGGTCGAGTCGCCCGGCGGGCGGTTCTCTGCGACGTCGCGCAGCAACCGCCGCATGATCTTGCCCGACCGGGTCTTGGGCAGCTCGGGCACGACCATGATCGACTTCGGCTTGGCGATCGGGCCGATCTCCTTGGCCACGTGGTCGCGCAGCTCCTTCACGACCCCCTCGCCGCCGTCCCCGGCGCTCTCGCGCAGGATCACGAACGCGTTGACGGCCTGCCCGGTGTCCGGGTCGTTCGCGCCGACCACCGCGGCCTCGGCGACCTTCGGGTGGGACACCAGCGCCGACTCGATCTCGGTGGTGGACAGCCGGTGCCCGGACACGTTCATCACGTCGTCCACGCGACCGAGCAGCCAGATGTCGCCGTCGTCGTCGAGCTTGGCGCCGTCCCCGGCGAAGTACACGCCCGGGAACCGCGACCAGTAGGTGTCCTTGTACCGCTGGTCGTCGCCCCAGATGGTGCGCAGCATCGCCGGCCACGGCTCGGTGAGCACCAGGTAGCCCCCGGAGCCCTTCGCGACCGGGGTGCCGGTGTCGTCGACCACCTGCGCCGAGATGCCCGGGATCTGGGTCATCGCCGATCCGGGCTTGCCGGAGGTCACCCCTGGCAGCGGGCTGATCATGATCATCCCGGTCTCGGTCTGCCACCAGGTGTCCACCACCGGGCAGCGGCCGCCACCGATGGTCTGCCGGTACCACACGTATGCCTCGGGGTTGATCGGCTCGCCGACCGAGCCGATCACGCGCAGCGAGGACATGTCGAACTTCTCGGGGATCTCCGCGCCCCACTTCATGAACGTGCGGATCGCGGTGGGCGCGCAGTAGAGGATGTTCACCTTGTACTTCTCGATGATCTCCCACCAGCGGCCCTTGTGCGGGGTGTCCGGGGTGCCTTCGTACATCACCGAGGTGGTGCCGTTGGCCAGCGGTCCGTAGACGATGTAGGAGTGCCCGGTGACCCAGCCGATGTCGGCGGCGGTCCAGAACACGTCGGTGTCCGGCTTGAGGTCGAAGACCGCCCAGTGGGTGTAGGACGTGCCGACCATGTAGCCACCGGTGGTGTGCAGGATCCCCTTGGGCTTGCCGGTCGTGCCGGAGGTGTACATGACGTAGAGCGGGTGCTCGGCGTCGAAGGCCTCCGGGGTGTGATCGGTGCTCTGCTTGCCGACCATCTCGTGCCACCACAGGTCCCGGCCCTCGGCCCAGTCGACGTCCTGCCCGGTGCGACGTACGACGAGGACGTTGCGGACGTCCGGACACTTGACCAGTGCCTCGTCGACCGCCGGCTTGAGCGAGGCCGGCGCGCCACGTCGGTAGCCGCCGTCGGCGGTGATCACCACGCGGGCGTCGCAGTCGTGGATGCGGTCCACCAGCGCCTGGGAGGAGAACCCGCCGAACACCACGGTGTGCGGGGCGCCGATACGGGCGCACGCCAGCATCGCCACCACGGTCTCGGGGATCATCGGCATGTAGATCGCTACCCGGTCGCCGGTCTTCACCCCCATCTCGAGCAGGGCGTTGGCCGCCTGGCACACCTCGTCCTTGAGCTGGGCGTAGGTGATGTCACGGGTGTCGCCCTCGGGCTCGCCGACCCAGTGGTAGGCGACCTTCTCGCCCTTCCCGGCCTCCACGTGCCGGTCCAGGCAGTTGTAGGCCGCGTTCAGCTTCCCGCCCACGAACCACTTCGCGAACGGCGGGTTGCTCCAGTCCAGCACCTCCTTGAAGGGCTCCGCCCAGGTGATCCGCTCGGCCTGCTTGGCCCAGTAGGCCAGCCGGTCCTCGCTCGCCTCGTCGTAGTCCCGCGCCGTGACGTTCGCGTGTGCCGCGAGCTCCTCCGGGGGGTCGAAACGCCGGTTCTCCCGCAACAGGTTGGACAGGGTTGCTTCGCTCATATCACTCTCCTCAATAGCCTCTTGCGAGGCAGGGCCTCAACCGCCTCTTGCGAGGCGCCGGCCTCAGCCGCCTCATTCCGAGGCGGCCTCGACGGACGCCCCGAACGTGAGATCCCGAGGTGCCGGGCGATCTCACTCCATCACCCGGCACCCCGGAGATCAAGAGCTATGCGCGCGGCCCGACCGGCAGCACGGTCCGCTTGAACGCCCAGTTGGAGACGGTGGCGAACGAGGCGTACCACGCCGCGATGGCGGTGGCGATGCCGAAGTATCCGCCGAGGTGCAGCCAGAAGGTGGTCCCACTGGCCCAGTTGGCGACCGCCAGGATGTAGAAGGTGGCGGCCAGCAGCACGAAGACGACGAGCACGGCGCTGTTGGTCCGCGTCGAGGCCACTGCCATGTAGGTGGTGAAGATGCCCCACGCCAGCAGGTACCAGGCGACACCGTTGCTGATGTCGTTGGCCTGCAGCCCGGTCATGTCGGTGTGGCCGGTCAGGTACCAGAACGAGATCCAGAACGCGCCGTACGACGAGAACGCGGTGGCGCCGAACGTGTTGCCCTTCGCGAACTCCCACATACCGGCCAGCAGCTGACCGAGGCCGCCGTAGGCGAGCGCCAGTCCGTAGACCACCGGCTCGGCGTGCATCCAGCCGGCGTTGACGGTGCTGAGGACGAAGGTGGTGAGGGCGAAGGCGCCCAGGCCGAGCGCGGCCGGGTCCGCTAGGTGGGCACCGGGCAGGAGCGCGGTCTGCGCCCGTGCCTCGGGGGCTTCTGTGGTTGCCATGGAGAGCTCCTTATTCTGAACGCGTGGAAACGCGTCTCCGCGGGTCCGGATACTGCTGAGGCTAGGAACGCGTGGGCGTGGCGGGAAGCAGCGCCGGGCGCCCTGTCGATGAGCGTGGCGAGATTGTCGCTGTGCGACGGGTCACACTGCGGTGGGCGGTCGTTTTCCGCGACGAACGGTCGCCTTCTCGGGGTGATAGCTGCCCCGGTCCAGGCTGAGATGCTCCGGGGCGTGCAGCCGCACCATGGTCTGCGACAGGTGCCGTGGCACGTGGGCGCGGGTCAGCAGCGACCCGACGACCATGGTGCCGAACGACAGCGGCACGGTGACCGCGGCCGGCTGGGTGAGCACGGCGCCCAGGAAGCCGGCGGCGCTGACCCCGAACATGGTCGCGGTGACCGCGGCCACCGACGTGGCGCCGCCGATCACCAGGCCGGCGAGCGCGCCGGGGGCGGTGAGTCCCCGCCACCAGATTCCGAGCAGCAGCAGCGGGCAGAACGTGGACGCGGCCACCGCGAACGCCAGCTCCACGGCGTGGGCGACGGCCAGCCCGGACGACGCCAGGGTCAGCCCGAGGGTGGCAACCGCCGCGACCGTGCTTGCCACGCGAAAGCCCGTGACCCCATCCAGCCGGTGGCTGAGCAGGTCCTGGCTGAGCACGCCGGCCACCGAGACCGTCAGCCCCGAGGACGTGGACAGGAACGCCGCGAACGCGCCGGCCCCGAGCAGGGCGGTGAGCGCGTCCCCCAACGAGCCACCGACCACCCGGCTCGGCAGCTCCAGCACCACGGAGTCGCTGCGACCCTCGCGGACCAGGTCGAAGGCGTACACACGCCCCAGCACGCCGTACAACGGCGGCAGCAGGTAGAAGCAGCTGAGCAGGCCGAGCACCCCCACGGTGGTACGACGCGCGGCCCGGCCGTCGCGGTTGGTGTAGAACCGCACCACGACGTGCGGGAGGCCCATGGTGCCGAGGAAGGTGGCCAGGATCAGCGAGTAGGTGAGGTAGAGCGCGTGCGGTCCGGTGAGCGGCTCCACCCAGTCGTGGACCTGGAGCCGGCCGGTGCCGGGGGCTCCCTGCCCGCGCCAGACCACCAGGAAGAAGCACACCGGGAGCAGCAGGGCGAGCAGCTTCAGCCAGTACTGGAAGGCCTGCACCAGCGTGATGCTGCGCATCCCCCCGGCGACCACGTTGAGCAGCACCACCAGCGCGACCACGACCGCGCCCAGCCAGGTCGGGGCTCCGGTCAGGGCGCGCAGGGTCAGTCCGGCGCCCTGGAACTGCGGCACCAGGTAGAGCACGCCGATGAGCACGACCAGCCCGCTGGCCGCGCGCCGGGTGTTCAGCGACTCCACCCGCAGGTGCGCGAAGTCGGGCAGCGTGTAGGCGCCCGAGCGGCGCAGCGGAGCGGCCACGAACACCAGCAGGATCAGGTAGCCGGCGGTCCACCCGACCGGGTACCACAGCGAGTCCGCGCCCCGGGTGAGCACCAGGCCGGCCACGCCGAGGAAGGAGGCCGCCGACAGGTACTCGCCGCTGATCGCGGAGGCGTTCAGCACCGGCGCGACCGCCCGGGAGGCCACGTAGAAGTCGCTGGTCGTGCGGGAGACCCGCAGCCCGAACGCACCGATGGCCAGCGTCGCTGCGGCCACGAGCAGCACCGCGACCACTCCCGCGGCCGGGATCATTCCGGCCCGACCAGGTCGGTGAAGGCGCGCTCGTTGCGCTCCGCTCGGGTGACGTAGAAGTGGCCGACGCCCAGCAGGAAGGGATAGGCCGCGAAACCGAGCAGGAACCAGGGCAGCGGGACCCCGAGCACGGCGATGCGAGTCAACGCCGGGAACACCCAGAACAGCAACGGGAGCGCGCCGAGCGTGCACGCCAGCAGCAGCACCACTCCGAGGGCCAACCGGAGCTGGCTGCGCACGAGGGACTGCATGTACACCTCGCCCAGCGGGGTGCGGGCGTCGATCTCCGAGCGCACGGACATGTGCCGCGACCGGCCGGCGGCGCGACGCGGGCCGGTAATCCTCGCCCGTCCGCCGGGAGCGGCCTCCTCGCTCACGACGCGCCCGGTCGGGTGCGCCGTACGAGCAGGTCGCGCAGCTGCCGGGTGTGCCGGCGGCTGACCGCCAGCTCGGTGCCGCCCACCAGCACCGTGCAACGGCCGGAGTCCATCCGCACCTCCTCGATGTGCGCCAACGCCACCAGCAGCGACCGGTGGATGCGCACGAACCCGGACTCCCGCCACTCCTCCTCGAGGGTGGCCAGCGGGGCCCGCAGCAGGTGGCTGTCGTCACCGGTGTGCAACCGTGCGTAGTCGCCCTGCGCCTCGGCGTAACGGACGTCAGCGCGGGAGATGAACCTAGTCACCCCTCCCAGCTCGACGGCGATGTTGTCGTCCGAGGGTGGGCTCTGACCGCCGGTGGTGTCCACGATCCGGCGCACCGCCTCGGCGAGCCGCTCGTCGCGCACCGGCTTGAGCACGTAGTCGACCGCGTTGAGCTCGAAGGCGTCGACCGCGTGCTGGTCGTGGGCGGTGACGAACACGACCGGCGGCGGCGCCTTGAACCGGGAGAGCACCTTCGCCAGCTCCAGGCCGTCGAGCCCGGGCATCGCGATGTCGAGGAACACCGCGTCGATGTCCTGCGACTGCAACAGCCGCAGGGCTTCGGCCGCCGAGTCGGAGGTGAGCACGCCGGCGACTCGCTCGTCCTGTCCGAGCAGGAACTCCAGCTCGTCGAGGGCGGGCCGTTCGTCGTCGACGACGAGCACCCGAAGCGGCGCCGTCCTCATCGGAGGCTCATCGGGTGGCTCGGCGGGTTGCGCGGCCGCTGGTCAGGTTCATGCGTGCACTCCGGGAGCGAACTTCGGCACCCGGACCGTGACCTTGGTGCCCGCGCCGGGAGCCGTCTCGACGACGAGCCCGTAGTCGTCGCCGTACGTCGAGCGTAGTCGCTCGTCGACGTTCCCGAGCCCGATCGAGTCCGGTGAACCGTCGCCGGACAGCGCACGCCGTACCCGCTCGGGGTCCTCACCGACGCCGTCGTCCTCCACCGAGATGACCGCCTCCCGGTCGTGGTCCTCGGCCAGGATGGTGACCCGGCCGGGCCCGGTCTTGCCCTCCAAGCCATGGCGTACGGCGTTCTCCACCAGCGGTTGCAGGCACAGGAACGGAAGCGTCACCGGCAGCACCTCCGGGGCGACCCGCAGGGTGAGGTTCAGCCGGTCCCCGAAGCGGGCCTTCTCCAGCACCAGGTACCGCTCGACGGAGCGCAGCTCCTCGTCGAGGGTGGTGAACTCGCCGTGCCGGCGGAACGAGTAGCGGGTGAACTCGGCGAACTCCAGCAGCAGCTCGCGCGCCCGTTCGGGGTCGGTGCGCACGAACGACGCGATGGCGGTGAGCGAGTTGTAGATGAAGTGCGGGCTGATCTGGGCGCGCAACGCCCGCACCTCGGCCTCCATCAGCCGGGTCCGGGACGCGTCCAGCTCGGCGAGGTCGAGCTGCCCCGAGACCCAGCGGGCCACCTCGTTCGTGGCACGCACCAGGCTGGCCGAGGTCCACGCGGTGAACACCTGCAGGGTGCCGACGACGTGCTCCTCGACGGTCAGCGGGCTCACCACCGCGTGCCGGAGCCCGCAGGCGGGATCACCGCACGAGAGGTCCCGGCGGCCGAGGACCGCCGTACCGCCCTCGGCGACCACGGTGCGCGCCAACGCGCTCGCCTGGTCGGCGTGGTGGTGGAACCGGCCTTCCCACGCCAGCAGCTGCTCGGTGTCGGTGATCGCGGCGGCGGGGGCGCCCAGGAGGCTGCGCAGGTAGCGCAGTGCGCGCTCCGCGGACTGCGGGGTCAGGCCACCACGCAGCGCGGGGGTGGCCAGCGAGGCCGTGTGCAGCGTCCGGAACGTGGCCCGGTCGGCCTCGGTGCCCAGGTGGCCCGGGCGGAACCACCGGAACCGGGTGACCATGACGTCAGCGTAGTGCCAGCCGGGCCAGACCAGTGGTCCTGCCACGCAGGCGGGACGAACCGCGCGACTCGGCTGCCGACCTCTCGGCATCTACCAATTACGCCCTCGGAGGTGTAGAACACCGGACGGCGTGCGAAACCCGCGCGCAAGTTGTCGGATCCAGGAGGTCTGGTCATGACGTCCATCGGTACGACCGACGCCAGCCGCGCACCCGGGCAGGAGGACCGGGCTCTGCGCCGCCACGTCGGTACGGTGGGTCTGCTCTTCGCCAGCGTTGGCTCGATCATCGGCTCCGGATGGCTGTTCGGCGCCCTGAACGCCGCGCAGACCGCAGGCCCGGCCGCGATCATCTCGTGGGCGGTCGGTGCGGTGATGATCCTGCTGATCGGGCTGGTCTACGCCGAGCTGGGCACCATGTTCCCGTTGTCGGGTGGGGTGGTCCGGTTCCCGCACATGTCGTTCGGGTCGTTCGCGAGCTACACCACCGGTTGGATCACGTGGCTCGCTGCCGCCACGGTCGCCCCGATCGAGGTGGAGGGCGCCCTTCAGTACGCCACGAAGTACTACCCGTTCACCGCCTCCAAGACGCTCGCCGACGGCAGCACCGTGCACACCCTCACCGGGGTCGGGTACGCGACCGCCGCCGTCGGCCTTGCGGTGTTCGTGGTGATCAACTACATCGGCGTGCGCTGGTTCGCGCGGGTGAACAACGTCCTGGTCTGGTGGAAGCTGGGCATCATCTCGCTGGTCGTCGTCGTCTTCTTCGTCACCGCGTTCCACGGCGCCAACTTCAGCGCCATCGGCGGGTTCAAGCCGAACGGGTGGCACGGGGTGTTCACGGCGATCGCAACCTCGGGGATCGTCTTCTCCTACCTGGGTTTCCGGCAGGGCATCGAGCTCGCGGGCGAGACCGACAACCCACGGCGCAACGTCCCGCTCGCCGTGTGCGGCTCCGTCCTGCTGACCGGCGTCATCTACATCCTGCTGCAGACCTCGTTCATCGGTGCGCTGGATCCGGGCATCCTGAGCAAGTCGGGCAGCTGGTCGAAGCTCAACTTCACCAACGACTTCGGCCCGCTCGCCGCGCTGGCGACCATCCTCGGGCTGGGCTGGCTGGCCGTGCTGCTCTACATCGACGCGATCATCTCGCCAGGGGACACCGGCCTGATCTACACCACGATCACCTCGCGGATCTCCTACGCGATGGGCCGCAACGGCAACGCTCCCTCCTCGCTGGCGTCCACCACCACCCGCGGCGTCCCGTTCGTCAGCCTGATCGTCACCTTCATCGTGGGACTGATCATCTTCATGCCGTTCCCGTCCTGGCAGCAGCTGGTCGGCTTCATCACCTCGGCCACGGTGCTGTCCTTCGGCTCCGGCCCGCTGGTGCTGGCGGCGATGCGCCAGCAGCTGCCCGAGCAGGAGCGGCCGTTCCGGCTCCCCGGCGGGCACACCATCCCGCTGCTGGCGTTCTGGTGCTCCAACCTGATCGTGTTCTGGTCGGGCTGGGACATCGTGTGGAAGCTGATGGTGAGCGTGCTGCTCGGCCTGGCCCTGCTGGTCGTCTTCGAGCTGACGGGCAAGGACAAGCCGGCCATGGAGTGGCGTGCCGGCGCCAGCTGGCTGGTCCCGTGGCTGGTCGGCCTCACGGTCATCTCATGGCTCGGCGACTACGGCGGCGGCCGGGGCGTGCTGCACTTCGGCGTCGGCATCGTCGTGGTGGCCGCCTTCTCGGTCCTCGTCTACGGGATCGCCTTCGTGGTCCGGCTCGCGCCCGAGAGCGTCAAGAGGCACGTGGAGGCGACCTCCCGGGAGGCCGCGGTCGAGCAGGCCGAGCTCGGCGTCTGACCGGTCCGAGGGGTCAGCGGAAGTCGATGAGCAGCTCGTCGGTCTCCAGCCGGTCCGGGCCGACCGGCGCCCCCGTCGACCGTGACGCCGCGGTGTCACGTGTCGACGGGCCGCCGGCGGCCTCGGGCTTGACGACGGCGCGGTAACAGCGGGTCAGGTAGGGCAGCAGCATGCCGTCCGCGCCGCGGCCGTAGCCCGCGTAGAGGTCGTCCACCTCGCGCAGCACCCGCTCCCGCTCCCCCTCGGCCAGCATCGCCACGTTGGAGCGGGACAGCACCAGGTCGCGCAGCCCCTGCTGGTCCAGTGGCTGCCAGAACCGGAAGGTGGCTCGCTGCGCGGGCTCGAACAGCCCGGAGGACGCAAGGTCCGCGGTCGGGTCGCTGTTCTGCTCCTGGGTGCCGATCAGGGAGCCGAGCCGGCGCACCCACGGGATCCGCTCGTCGCGCAGGTTCCACACCGCCGCGAAGGCGCCGCCCGGGCGGAGCACCCGGGCGATCTCCGGCAGGGCCAGCTGCGGGTCGAACCAGTGGTAGGCCTGCGCGGTCACCACCACCCCGACCGTGCCCGAGGCCAGCGGGATCCGCTCTGCGGGGGCGCGCAACGCCGGCGTCCCCGGTTGCCGCGCGGTGAGGTGGCGCAGCATCTGCTGCGACGGTTCGCTGGCGATCACCCGGTGGCCGAGCGCGGTCAGCTGCCCGGTCAGGTTGCCGGTCCCGGCGGCCAGCTCGAGGACCGCCTCCGTCGTACCGCCGGTGAGCCAGGCCGCCGCTTCGCGGGGGTACGACGGACGGGCCCGCGCGTAGGCGTCCGACACCGTGTCGAAGGACCGGGCGGGTGACCGGTGCGGTTCGGAGGCCGAGGGGGGTGGGGTGGTCATCGGGGCCGAGGCTACCAACCCCCTTGCCGGGTCCACGGTCTCGCGTAATCATGATTACATGATTACAAATGAGGCCCTGGAGCGGGTACGGGGCTGGTTCACCGGGCGGCTTCCCGAGGAGTGGCAGACCACTCCGGCCGCCCTCACCGTGGATCGTGAGGAGATCACGGTCATGCTGACCCTGCCCGACGTGCCGGGCGCGGACGCGACCAGCGAGGCCGAGGCGGCCGAGGCGCGGGCGGGTCGGGCCAGGGCGTTCCGCGAGGAGACCCGCGAGCACCGCATCGACATCGCCGGCGAGGCCGAGCACCGGTTCCGCCGCAAGGTGTCCTGGGGGGTGAGGGTCGGCGACCGTGAGGAGCTGTTCACCCATGTCTCGGCGCCGGTGATGACCCGGCTCAAGCAGCCGCAGCGGCAGGTCCTGGACACCCTGGTGGAGGCCGGCGTGGCCCGCTCCCGCTCCGAGGCGCTGGCCTGGTGCGTGCGGCTGGTCGGCCAGCACTCGGACGACTGGCTGGCCGAGCTGCGCGAGGCGATGAGCCACGTGGCCGACGTGCGCAACCGCGGCCCTGGCTGATTCCGGCTCAGCCCTCCGGCGAGTGACGTCGGCTGCCGCTGACGGCCGGACCGGGACCGCTGGGCTACCCTGCGCCCGTGTCCTCGACGACCGCTGACCCGCTCGCCCGGTTGGCCGCCCTGGAAGGGGTCGGCTCGGCGATGGCGGCTGCCCGCGACGGTATCGACGTGCTGCTGCGCGACCGCGGGCTGCGGCGCAGCACCCCGGACCTGACCGCCGAGTCGCTGCTGCGGGGCGCCCAGGCCAGCGCGACGCTGGAGGGAAGCGGGTCCACGCTCGAGGAGCTGCGGACCGGCGCCGGCGACGAGGTGGCGGTGGCCGCGGCCCGGGTGAGCACCGAGCTGCTCGGTCTGGCGCCGGTGCTGGCCCGCTCGCCGCTGCAGGCGCTGGCCCGCATCCACACCGTGGCCGGCAAGGACCAGGTTGGCGTCGACGACCTCGGACGCCCGCGCAGCGGACCCGCGGCCGACCGGCTGGCGGCGCTCGCTGAGCTGCTGGTGGCCGACACGACCGCCCCGGCCCTGGTCGTCGCCGCGGTGGTGCACGCGGAGGTGCTGACCGTGGCCCCGTTCGTGTCCCACAACGGGATCGTGGCGCGGGCCGCGGAGCGGCTGGTGATGGTCGTTCGGGGCGTGGATCCCACTGCGCTGACCGTGCCGGAGGCCGGCCACCTGCGGCTGCGCCCGCAGTACGAGTCGAACGTGCGCGGCTACCGGGAGGGGGGCCCGGCCGGGGTGGCTTCCTTCTTGCTGTACGCCGCCGAGGCGTACGCCGCGGGGGCCGAGGCCAGCCCCGTCAGCCGCTGACCGGTTCGGCCGACACTCGAAGTGGCTCGAGCGGGCGGTGAGGTCGCAGGCGCGAAGCCGGCGGCGACGTGCGAGCGGCACCCGGGACCGGAGTCGAGGGTGCCGCCGCTGGCACATGAACGGGGCTACCAGGCGTGCACCACGATGTTGCCGTGCTGCCGGGGTCCGGCGGCACGGTCAACGCCCAACAAGAAGGGCAGCTCGCCGCGTGGGTACCGGGCTCATGTGCGGGTCTTCACTTATGGACTCAATTTAGGCTCAGCCCGGGAACACGGCAAGGGGCAAACGTCCCGGTCCACTCAGGTACGACCGCCTCAGGCGCGGTCCGCGCGCCGACGCGCCCCGGCGTACAGCATCGCGCCCACCGCCAGGGCGGTGCCGAGCGCCAGCGCCGCCAGCGTCGGTTTGGAGGCCGGCAGCCGCATCCGGCTGCGCAGGGTCACCGGCCGGGCGAAGGACAGGACCGGCCAGCCGCGCGCGACCGCCTGGCGCCGCAGCTCCTTGTCGGGGTTGACCACGTAGGGGTGGCCCACCACCTCGAGCATGTGGAGGTCGGTGATCGAGTCGCTGTAGGCGAAGCTGCGTCCGAGGTCGTAGCCGCGCTGTTCAGCCAGCTCGCGGATCGCGATCGCCTTGTTCTCGGCGTAGGCGTAGAAGTCGATCTCCCCGGTGTAGCGGCCGTCCTCGACCTCCATCCGGGTGGCGATCACGCCGTCGGCGCCGAGCATCTCACCGATCGGCTCGACCACCTCGGCACCGGAGGCGGAGACGATGATCACGTCCCGGCCGGCGATCCGGTGCTCCTCCATCAACGAGACCGCCTCGTCGAACACCAGCGGGTCGACGATGTGGTGCAGCGCGTCCGCGACGATGCTGCGCACCGTCGCCACGTCCCAGCCGGCGCAGAGCCTGGAGAGGAACTCGCGCATCTTCTCCATCTGGTCGTGGTCCGCGCCGCCCACCAGGTAGACGAACTGGGCGTAGGCGCTGCGCAGCACCGACCCGCGCGAGATCAGCCCGCCGGCGTAGAAGGACCGGCTGAACGCCAGCGTGCTGGACTTCGCGATGATCGTCTTGTCCAGGTCGAAGAACGCGGCCGCGCGCCGGGTGGCCGGCGGGTGCGGCAGGGTCGAGGGCATACGAACCTTCCATGCAAGGATCTGCGGTGCACAGCATAGATGTGAGGACAAAGCCTGCCGAGCGCGGTAGGCTCTCCCTGTAACCCGATGGGGTGGCATCCCAGTGTACTGTCGGTGTTGTCCCGCTTCGGTGGACACGATCCCCAGCGGCATTCCCCCCGCCGCTGGCCCGGTCCGGCTCTCCCCCCGAGCCCGGACCTGCGGTCCCCGGTCATCCCCCCCGACCGGGGACCGCCCCATTTTCTGCGGTTGACCTGCTCCGGTTCCGCCGGATTTTCTCCACATCGTCCGGTCGGCAGTGGATGTCCACAGCGTGGCCGGTCGTGCTGGAGGTCCGGGTCCGTCCCGGTCAGGCTCACCGGCATGACGCTCCCCGCCGTCGAGCCGCCCGCAACTGCGGACCCCGCCGCGACCGCCCTGCTGGTGACCGCCTCGGACGAGCTGCTCGACGACCTCCTGCGGCTGGCCGCCGCGGCAGGAGTCATCCCCGATGTTGCTGCTGACAGCGCCGCGGCGCTGCGGTCCTGGCCGACCGCCGGGCTGGTGATCGTCGGTGCCGACCTGGCCGGCCGGGTCGCCGAGTGCCGGCCGCCCCGGCGCGAGCGCGTGCACGTGGTGAGCCCGGGGCCGGCGGCCGACCCGCTGTTCCGGACCGCGGTTGCGCTCGGCGCCTCGAACGTGGTGGAGCTGCCGGCCGCCGACGCCTGGTTGGTCGACCTGTTCGCCGACGCCGCCGACGGGCACGCCGTTCCCGCGACCACCATCGGTGTGCTGGCGGGCAGCGGCGGCGCCGGGTCCACCACCTTCGCGTGCGCGTTGGCGCTGACCGGCGCCGCCGACGGGGCCACCCTGCTCGTGGACGCCGACCCGTTCGGCGGCGGCGCAGAGCGGGTGGTCGGTCTCGAGGAGGAGCCCGGTGTCCGCTGGGACGCCCTGGTCGGCTCGGGCGGGCGCCTGGGTTCGCGGGCGCTGCGGGAGGCGCTTCCCCGGCGCGGCTCGCTCGCCCTGCTGGGCTTCCCCGCCGGAGACCGCTGTCGACTCGACGTCGCGACGGCCCGGGAGGCGGTGTCGGCGGCACGACGCGGGCACCGCCTGGTGGTGCTCGACCTGCCCCGGCGCTTCGACGAGGTGACGACCTGGTTGATGACCGCCTGCGACAGCCTGGTGCTGGTGGTGCGCCCCGACGTCCCGGCCGCCGCGGCCGCCGGGCGGGTGCTCCACCGGATCCGGGAGGTGGCCCGCGAGCCGTCTCTCGTGGTCCGGCGGAGGGGACCGGTGCCCGCCGTGGAGCTGGCCGACCTGCTCGGCGCGCCGCTGCTCGCCGAGATGCCTGAGCACCGCCGGCTGGCCGAGTGGGTCGACCTCGGGCTCGGACCGGTGCACCGGGGCCGGGGACCCTGTGCCGCGGCGGCCCGCACCGCGCTGCGCCGGCTGATGCCCGCGCCGGTGGTCGCTCGGTGAGTGTCGTGCCGGAGCAGGGGGTGCCCGCCGCCGCGGTGGAGCAGGTCCGGGAGCAGCTGGCCCGTGACGGTTCGGAGCTGACCCCGCTGGTGGTCGGGCGTGCCCTGCGTCGCCAGGGTCGGCCGGTCGGGGACGCCACCGTGCTCGCGGTGATGGATGCGCTGCGGCGGGACGTGCTCGGCGCCGGCCCGCTGGAGCCGCTGCTGCGCACCGAGGGGGTGACCGACGTGCTGGTGAACGGAGCGGCCCGGGTCTACGTCGACCGCGGCGACGGGCTCGAGCTCACCGGCATCACCTTCCCCGACGACGCCGCGGTGCGTCGGCTCGCGCAACGGCTGGCCGGTGCGGCGGGTCGCCGGCTCGACGACGCGACACCGTACGTCGACGTACGCCTCGCCGACGGGACCCGGTTCCACGCCGTGCTCGCACCCCTGGCGCGGCCAGGAACCCTGCTGTCGCTGAGGGTGCCCCGCAGCCGGGTCTTCACCCTCGACGAGCTGGTCGGGGTGGGGACGCTGACCGCGGACGGAGCCGCACTGCTCGCCGACGTGGTGGGGCGGCGGCTCGCGTTCCTGGTCAGCGGCGGCACCGGCTCCGGCAAGACCACCCTGCTGTCGGCGCTGCTGTCCACGGTGCCGAACGAGCACCGGATCGTACTGGTCGAGGACGCCAGTGAGCTGCGCCCGGACCATCCGCACGTGGTTGCGCTGGAGTCCCGGCCCCCGAACGTCGAGGGAGCCGGCGCCGTGCCCCTCCAGGTGCTGGTCCGGCAGTCGCTGCGGATGCGTCCGGACCGGCTGGTGGTGGGCGAGGTGCGGGGCGCGGAGGTCACCGATCTGCTGGCCGCGCTGAACACCGGGCACGAGGGCGGCTGCGGCACCATCCACGCCAACTCGGCAGCCGACGTGCCGGCCCGGATCGAGGCCCTGGCGATGAGCGCCGGGCTGAACCAGCAGGCAGCGCACAGCCAGCTCGCCGCCGCGCTGGACGTGGTGGTCCACCTCGGCCGCGACGCGGGCGGAGCCCGGCGCGTGCAGGAGCTCGCGGTCCTCTCCCGAAGGGCTGGCGGGCTGGTCACCACCGAGCCCGCGGTCAGCTTCCCGCCGGGCGGCGGCATGCGCGAGCACCCCGGCGCCGAGGTGCTGATGGCAAAGCTGAGCGCACGGCCGTGACCGCGCTGGCGATCGGCGCAGGCAGCGTCCTGGCCGGACTGGCGGCGGCGCTACTGATCCCGCCGGGGTCCGCGACGGACACGCTTCGTCGGCGAGGCTTTCACCGCTGGCGCTCCCTGCTGGCGGCGGTCGCCGTCGCGCTGGTCGTCTGGGCGCAGGCCCAGGCGCTGGCGCTCGCCCTGATCGGCGGTGGCGGCGTCCTCGGCGCCGCCCGGGCGGTGGCGCGTGCCCGGGCCGCGCGGGCCGCGGCGGTGCAGGAGGCCCGGGTCGTCGAGGTCTGCGAGGCGCTGGCCGGCGAGCTGCGGGCCGGCCAACCTCCGCGACGGGCCCTGGAGCACTGTGCGGCCAGCTTTCCCGAGCTCACACCGGTGGCCGGGGCGGCGCGGCTCGACGCGGACGTTCCCGCAGCCCTGCGCCGGCTCGCACGCACTCCCGGCGCCCGTGGTCTCGGCGACCTCGCAGCCGGTTGGCAGGTGTCGGCAGGATCCGGGGCCGGGCTGGCGACCGCGCTCACCCGGATCGCCGACTCGGCGCGGCACGAGCACTCGGGCAGGGCGCTGGTCGCCTCCGAGCTGGCCTCGGCACGGGCCACGGTGTGGCTGGTGGCGGCGCTGCCGCTGCTGTCGCTGACACTGGGCGCCGGTCTCGGCGGTGATCCCTGGAGCTTCCTGCTGGGAACTGGGGCCGGGCTGGGCTGCCTGGCGGGCGGGGTGCTGCTCGTGCTCGCGGGGGTCTGGTGGGTGGACCGGATCGCCGCGCAGGTGCAGGGCCGGTGACCCTCAGCGGTTGGCTCAGCGTCGGGTGCGCCGCGGCTGCGGTGGCCTGGCTCCTCCCGGTGCGGACGGCTCCGCTCCCGGTCCGTCCGTCGACCCGCCATGACGAGGACGCCGGGCTCGGTGTGCCGGCCCGGGTGCTGGCGGCCGCCGCGGTGGGGGTGGTGGCCGCCGCGCTGGTCGGTCACACCGCGGGCCTGGTGGTGGCGCCCGTGGCGGCTGCGGTGGCCTGGCGCCGGCTGAGCAGGTTGGAGCCGCGGTCGCAGCAGCGGCGCCGCGACGCGCTGCGGCGCACGCTGCCGCTGGTCGTCGACCTGATGGCGGCCGCCCTCTCGGTCGGGGCGTCCCCGGCCGAGGCGCTCGCGCAGGTGGGCAGGGCGGTGGAGCAGCCGATGCGGGACGAGGTGAACGCGTGGGCCGCCCGGCTGCGGTTGGGCGCGGACCCGGACACCGTTCTGGGACGAGCTCGCCAGGCACCCGCAGCTCGGCCCGCTGGGCCGCGCCCTGGCCCGGGCCGGCCGCACCGGTGCCTCGGTCGCCGATGCGATGGCGAGGCTGGCCGAGGACCTGCGGGCGGTCACCCGCAGCGAGATGGAGGGCCGGGCCCGGGCGGTGGGCGTGAAGGCGGCCGGGCCGTTGGGACTGTGCCTGCTGCCTGCCTTCGTGCTCGTCGGTGTGGTGCCCCTGGTCGCCGGCACGGTGGCGCAGTTCATGGCCCGCTGACGGCCGCAGCGCGGGTCGGCGAAGCCGGCCACCGGCCAGGAGTTCCCCACAGCGGCGGGCCGCGCCCTCGGTTCCCCAGCTGTGCAGCAGGCCCTCGCAGCACCCGGCCGCACTGAGCAGAGTCAGCGATGCAGCGGCGGACCCGCCGCAACCACCCCGGCGGCAGCGCCGCCCAAGACATCGGAGGTTCTCCATGACCCAAGCACTGTCGACACCCCTGGCGGCTCGCCCGGCCACATCCGGGGCTCCGTCCTGGGCCAGATCCGGGGCCGCGTCAGCAGCAACCGCGCCACGGGCCCGACGGCGCAACCAGATCGGCGCTGCCACCGCGGAGTACGCCGTGGTCACCGCCGCCGGGTGCGGTTTCGGTGCGGTGCTGCTCCGGCTGCTGATGAGCGACTGGGGGCAGACCCTGCTCAAGAAGGTCTTCTCGGTCTTCATGGGCCTGATCGGGCTCGCCTGACCGTGAGGTCGAGCCCTGTGACCACCCGGGGGGCGGGTAGGGGGCTGCCCGCCCCCCGGGTGACCTTCGGCAGCCGGCAACGACAAGGCCGCACCGAGCGCGGCGCGGTCACCGCCGAGATGGCGGTCGTGCTGCCGGTCCTGGTCGGGTGCGTGATCGCGCTGGTCTGGGTGGTGTCGCTGGCGGCGACCCAGGTGCGGGTGGTCGACGCGGCCCGCGAAACCGCGCGCGCGGCCGCCCGTGGGGACGCGAACCCCACCGCACTCGGCCGACGGGTCGCCCCCGACGGCGCACGCATCCGGCTCGACCCGCAGGGGGGCACGGTCACGGTCGACGTGGCTGCGGACGTCGACGGTCCCGGCGGGCTGCTCGGCTTCCTGCCCGGTCTGACCCTTCGTGGCCATGCGGTGGCGGCGGTGGAGTCGCCGTGACGGTCCCAGGGGCGGGGTTCGCCGAGCGGCCCGGACGGTCGGAGCACGGCAGCGCCACGGTCGTCACCCTGGTGATGCTCGTCGTGGTGGGGCTGGCCGGGGCGCTGGCTGCCGATCTCGGTGGGCTGCTGGTTGCCAAGCGCCGTGCCGCGTCGGCGGCCGACCTCGCGGCCCTGGCCGGCGCCACCGCCGTGCAGCACGGCCGGGACGGCTGCTCGGCCGTCGTCACGACCGCGGCCGCCAACCGAGCGCGGGTCGCGTCATGCCGGCGCGACGGTGAGGTCGTGGCGGTCGTGGTGACGGTCGGGGTCGACTCCCTGCCGGGGCTCTCGCAGGTGCACGGCCGGGCCAGGGCCGGACCCGGGTGAGCGGGGCCCGCTGTCCGGGTCAGCCGGCCCGGCGCTGCTGCGGCGCCCGGGCCAGCAGCGCGTCGAGCAGCCGCACCGCGCCGGTCTTGTGCAGGGGGTCGTTCCCGTTGCCGCACTTGGGCGACTGGACGCAGGAGGGGCAGCCGTCCTCGCAACGGCACGAGTCGATCGCCGCCCGGGTGGCCGAGAGCCAGTCCGCGGCGGCGCCGAAGCCACGCTCGGCGAACCCGGCACCTCCCGGGTGCCCGTCGTACACGAAGACGGTGAGTGCTCCGGTGTCCGGGTGCAGCGCGGTGGACACGCCGCCGATGTCCCACCGGTCGCAGGTGGCGAACAGGGGCAGCAGCCCGATCGAGGCGTGCTCGGCGGCATGGGCGGCGCCGGGCAGGTCCACGGCCGGCAACCCGGTGCGGTCCACGACGCCGGCCGGCAACGTCCACCACACCGCGACCGTCTCGAGGGTGCGCTCCGGCAGGTCCAGCGGCTCCTCGGACAGCACCTCGCCGGTGGGCACCCGACGGCGCAGGAAAGACACGATCCTGCTGGTCACCCGGACCCTGCCCAGGCTGATCCGCCCCGCCCCCCACGCCAGGTGTCGGTCCTCCCCGACGATGGCGATGTCGGTGATCTCCCGGGCGTAGGTGGTGAAACCGGGGTCCTCGCGGCGCACGTGGGCGACGTTCTCCTCGAGATCCAAGGCATCCACCAGGTAGGTGCCGCCCTGGTGCACGTACACCGCCCCCGGGTGCACGCTCGCGTGAGCGGAGCCGGCGTCCACGGTGCCCAGGATCCGTCCTGTGGACTCCTCCACGAGCCGCACCGGCAGGCCGCCGCTGGAGCGGATGTCGGCCAGGTCGCACGCCCGACGGCGGTCGGTCCAGAACCAGCCCCGGGGCCGCTGCCGCAGCATCCCGGCCCGGGCGAGCGCCTCGACGCCCTCACGGGCGTGCGGCCCGAACAGCGTCAGGTCCCGCTCGGTCAGCGGCAGCTCCTCGGCGGCCGCGCACAGGTGCGGGCCGAGCACGTAGGGGTTGTCCGGGTCGAAGACGCTGGCCTCCACCGGCGCGCCCAGCAGTGCCTCGGGGTGGGTGACCAGGTAGGTGTCCAGCGGGTCGTCGCGGGCGACGAACACCCCCAACGCCTCCCGCGCCCCGCGGCCGGCGCGGCCGACCTGTTGCCACAACGCCGCCCGCGTACCGGGAAAACCCGCCACCAGCACCGCGTCCAAGCCAGCCACGTCGATGCCGAGCTCGAGGGCGTTGGTGGCCGCCAGCCCCAGCAGGTCGCCGCTGCGCAGCGCCCGCTCGAGGGCGCGGCGGTCCTCGGGCAGGTACCCGCCCCGGTACGCCGCCACCCGGTCCGCGAGGCCCGGCGCCACCTCCTCCAGCAGCCGCTTCGTGGTCAGGGCCACGGTCTCGGTTCCGCGCCTGGACCGGATGAACGCCAGGGTGCGGACCCGTTCGAGGACCAGGTTGGCGAGCAGGTCCGCGGTCTCGGCGGTCGCGGACCGACGGACCGGCGCGCCGTGCTCCCCCTCGTGGGAGACGAAGGGCGGCTCCCACAGCCCGAGGGTCAGGTCCCCGCGGGGGGAGCCGTCCTCGGTGATCGGCTCGACCGGCAGCCCGGTCAGCCGGCTGGCGAACTCGTCCGGCTGCGCGACGGTCGCCGAGGCCAGCACGAACGTCGGCGCGGCGCCGTACTGCTCGCAGACCCGGCGCAACCGGCGCAGCACCATCGCCACGTGGGCGCCGAACACGCCGCGGTAGTGGTGACACTCGTCGACCACCACGTAGCGCAACAACGAGAAGAACCGCGCCCAGCGGGCGTGCCCGGGCAGCATCGACCGGTGCAGCATGTCCGGGTTGGTGAGCAGGTACTCCCCGTGCTCGCGGGCCCAGTCCCGCTCCTCCAGGGAGGAGTCGCCGTCGTGCGTGGTGGCGCGCAGCTCCGGACCGCCGTCGCCCGGCAGCCCGAGGGCGCGCAGTGCGGCGAGCTGGTCCTGGGCCAGCGCCTTGGTCGGGGAGAGGTAGAGCACCGTGGAGCCGCGGCGACCGCCGCGCCCGCGGCTTTCCAGCAGATCGGTCAGCGCGGGCATCAGGTAGCCGAGCGACTTGCCCGAGGCGGTCCCGGTCGAGACGACCACGTGGCGGCCGGCATGCGCCGCGCGCGCCACCTCCGCCTGGTGCGACCAGGGCCGGTCGATCCCCCGCGCCTGGAGGGAAGCCACCACGGCAGGGGCCACGAAGGACGGCCAGTCGGCGCACCGGGCGCGGCGAGCGGGCACCACCTCCACATGGGTGAGCCGTCCCTGCCGGTGCGCCGGTGCGGTCAACCGGTCCAGAACCCCCTGGGACGGAGTAGGCTGACGCGACGTCACCTACGCAGTCTCGCAAACCTGAGGTCGCTCGGCGCGCCACTGGGCCGCCGATGAGGGCCATGACATGGACATCGTGCGCAAGCATGATTGAATGCAGGGGCGGTACGCGGCGGGGGTCGTCCGGTATCGTCTACTGCTCGGACATGTTGAGGGAGAGCCACGTGGACCTGTCACTCGAGACGCGTCACGAGGATGGTCACACCATCATCGAGGTGGGTGGGGAGATCGACGTCTACACGGCGCCCCGACTGCGCGACAAGATCACCGAGCTCGTCGGCGACGGCAACTACCACCTCGTCATCGACATGGAGAAGGTCGACTTCCTGGACTCCACCGGCCTCGGCGTCCTCGTCGGCGGTCTGAAGAAGGTGCGCGCGCACGACGGGTCGATGCGTCTGATCTGCACCCAGGAGCGGCTGCTCAAGATCTTCCGGATCACCGGACTGGCAAAGGTGTTCGCGATCCACAGCTCCCAGTCCGAGGCGCTCGCAGAGCAGCCGTAGCAGCCCCGGCGCGGCCGGCGGGGGGTGAGGCCCATGACGGGGGTGACGGTCACCTTCACCCGCGATCCGTCGCTGGTGCGCACGGTACGCCTGGTGGCGGCCGCGGTGGCCCGGCGGGCACACCGTGACGAGGAGTTCGTCGAGGAGATCCGGCTCGCCGTCGGCGAGGCCTGCGGTCTGCTGGCCACCGGTACGCCGGTCGACCCCGGCGCCGACGAGGCGGACGCGGTCACCGTCCGCATGTGCGTCGGCGCCACCTTCACCGTCGAGGTGAGTGCCGTGGAGACCGCGCTCGAGCAGGACCCGTCCGAGGACGCCCCTCTCGACCGCTGGACCCTGCTGCGCGGACTGGTGGAGAGCTTCGAGGTCCAGCGGGGGGACGGCTGCGTCGCGCTGCACATGACCTGGCCCCCAGCATGAGCCCAGCATGAGCCCAGCATGAGCCCGGCGTGAGCCCGGCGTGAGCCCGGCGTGAGCCCGGCGTGAGCCCGGCGTGAGCCCGGCGTGAGCCCGGCGTGAGTCTTGCGTGACCTCTCGATGACTGCGCGTCCCCCGGGCGCCCGGACCCACGGGTCCGCCCCGGATTGTGTGGTCTACGCCACATTTTCTGCTGCCCTATCGCCTCGTCATCTGCGTAGACTCCGGTGCACATTGAATGCGAGACAGATCACACTGTCCCGACCTCCGTGGGATGGGCCGCGGAACGTCAGACGCATGTGACGGGCCACCGGCCCACTCGGAGGAGGACGAATGTCCGGGCTCACCTCGGTCGCTGCAGGCGACCAGGCAGCGACCGTGAACCTGTCCGGCGGCAACCTGGCCCTCGTCATCGTCGTCGGCGTCATCGCGCTCATCGCGCTGGCGATGGGGACGATGTTCCGCAGCCAGGTGCTCGCCGCCGGCGAGGGCACCCCCAACATGAAGACCATCGGGCAGGCAGTCCAGGAGGGCGCCGCGGCGTACCTGGGCCGCCAGTTCCGGACCCTGGCCATCTTCGCGGTCATCGCCTTCGTGCTCTTGTTCCTGCTTCCCGCGGACGGCGGCATCGCGGTCCGCATCGGACGGTCCATCTTCTTCCTCGTCGGGGCAGGATTCTCGGCCTCGATCGGCTACCTGGGCATGTCGCTGGCGGTGCGCGCCAACGTGCGGGTCGCGGCAGCCGCGCGGGAGAGCGGCCGCGACCCGGCGATGCGGGTCGCCTTCCGCACCGGCGGCGTCGTCGGTATGGCGACCGTCGGGCTGGGCCTGCTGGGTGCTGCCATCGTGGTGCTGATCTACCGCGGCAACGCGCCGACCGTGCTGGAGGGCTTCGGGTTCGGTGCCGCGCTGCTGGCCATGTTCATGCGGGTCGGCGGCGGCATCTTCACCAAGGCCGCCGACGTCGGCGCGGACCTGGTCGGCAAGGTCGAGCAGAACATCCCCGAGGACGACCCGCGCAACGCCGCCACGATCGCCGACAACGTGGGCGACAACGTGGGCGACTGTGCCGGCATGGCAGCGGACCTGTTCGAGTCCTACGCGGTGACCCTGGTCGCCGCGCTGATCCTCGGCAAGGCCGCGTTCGGTGAGCAGGGGCTCGTGTTCCCGTTGATCGTGCCCGCGCTCGGCGCACTCACCGCGATCCTCGGCGTGTTCCTCACCCGGCCCCGGCCGGGGGAGAACGGCCTCACCACCATCAACCGCTCCTTCTACATCACCGCGGTCGTCTCGGCGGTGCTGTGCACGGCCGCCGCGTTCATCTACCTGCCCGGCTCGTTCTCCGGCCTGACCGACGGCCCGTCGTACTCCGGCGACCCGCGGGTGATCGCCACCGTCGCGGTGCTGATCGGGATCGTGCTGGCGGCGGTGATCCTGTCGCTGACCGGCTACTTCACCGGCACCGACCACCGACCGGTCAAGGACGTCGGGCTGACCTCGCTCACCGGCGCGGCCACCGTGATCCTCGCCGGTATCTCGGTCGGCTTCGAGTCCTCCGTCTACACCGCGCTCGTCGTCGCGGCTGCGGTCTTCGGCGCCTTCCTGCTCGGCTCCGGCGTGGTGGCGATCTCCCTGTTCGCGGTCGCGCTCGCCGGCTGCGGACTGCTGACCACGGTCGGCGTCATCGTGGCGATGGACACCTTCGGCCCGGTCTCCGACAACGCGCAGGGCATCGCGGAGATGTCCGGCGACGTGGACGGCGAGGGTGCGCAGATCCTCACCGAGCTCGACGCGGTCGGCAACACCACCAAGGCGATCACCAAGGGGATCGCGATCGCCACCGCGGTGCTCGCGGCCACCGCGCTGTTCGGCTCCTACACCGGTGCGATCCGCGCCGCGCTGGTCTCGGCGGGGGAGAAGGCCTCCAGCTTCACCGCAGCCGTCTTCAGCCCGAACGTGCTCGTCGGCGTGATCATCGGCGCCTCGGTGGTGTTCTTGTTCTCCGGCCTGGCCATCAGCGCGGTCGGCCGGGCCGCCGGTGCGGTGGTCTTCGAGGTGCGCCGCCAGTTCCGTGACATCCCCGGGATCATGGAGGGCACCGGCCGCCCGGAGTACGGCAAGGTCGTCGACATCTGCACCCGCGACTCGCTGCGGGAGCTGGCCACGCCGGGCCTGCTGGCCATCATGGCGCCGATCGCGGTCGGTTTCGGGCTGGGTGTGGCGCCGCTGGCCGGCTACCTCGCGGGGGCGATCAGCGCCGGGGTGCTGATGGCGATCTTCCTGGCCAACTCCGGCGGTTCCTGGGACAACGCCAAGAAGCTCGTGGAGGACGGCCACCACGGCGGCAAGGGCTCCGCCGCCCACGAGGCCACGATCATCGGCGACACGGTGGGCGACCCGTTCAAGGACACCGCCGGCCCGGCGATCAACCCGCTGATCAAGGTGATGAACCTGGTGTCGCTGCTGATCGCGGCGGCGATCGTGAACATGACCACCAACGGCAACACCGCGCTGCGGATCATCATCGCGGTCGCGGCCGTGGCGATCATCGCGATCGCGGTCTACATCTCCAAGCGGCGTCCGGTCGCCATCGGCGAGCACCAGGAGACCCCCGAGAAGGTCTCCGCCTGAGCGCGACGCACGGCGACACGGGGCCCACCGGCAGCGCCGGTGGGCCCCGTGCCGTGCGCGGGCCGCGGTGCCGGGGCGAGGGTGCGGGCCGGCGGCTCTTCGCTGGGGGAGGATGGGCCGCGTGCTGAACCTGGAGCCAGACCACGTGAGCCGTCTGCGGGAGGCGTTGACCGCTGCCGGCTACGTGCACGACACGGTGGCCGCTGTGCTGGGCCCGGTCGCGCACCGCGCGCTGGCCCGCAACGAGACGGTCCCCGGGTTGCGCGCCTCCGCCGGCGGCTCGCCCATCGAGACGCTGACCAGGCTGTGGCCGCTGCAGGCGGCGGTCCCGGAGCAGGCCGCCGACGCCGCCCTGCCGGGGCTGGTGGAGCCGCTGTGCCGGGCCGGGCTGCTGGTCCGGGCCGGAGGCGAGCTGCGGGCCGCCGTCGACGTACGCCCCTACGCCGACGACACCCACGACTGGTGGGTGGTCAGCGACCTGACCCCCGGCCTGGACGGTGCCCGCGCGCCCACCCCGGCCGACCACGTGCTCGGGGTCAGCTCCGCCTCCACGTCGCTGGCCCAGCTCACCGTCCGGGACCCGGTCGAGCGGGCCTGGGACCTCGGCACCGGCTGCGGTGTCCAGGCGCTGCACCTGGCCGCGCACGCGGGCACGGTGGTCGCCTCCGACGTCAACGACCGGGCGTTGCGGATGGCCCGGCTCACCGCGGCGCTGAACGGCCTCGCGGTCGACTACCGGGACGGCAGCCTGTTCGAGCCCGTCCAGGGCGAGCGGTTCGGGCTGGTGGTCACCAACCCGCCGTTCGTGGTGGCGCCGGGCGACGGGGAGCGGCTGGTCTACCGGGACTCCGGACTGCCCGGCGACGAGCTGGTCCGCCAGGTGGTCACCGGTATCCCCGGACACCTCGCGGCCGGCGGATGGGGCCAGGTGCTGGCCAACTGGGCGCACGTCGAGGGGCAACCCTGGACCGAGCGGCTCGCGGGCTGGATCCACGGCAGCGGCTGCGACGCCTGGGTGGTGCAGCGCGAGGTCGCCGACCCCGCGGAGTACATCGAGCTCTGGCTCAAGGACGCCGGGCTGCACGGCGGCCCGGACTACACCCGGCGGTACGACGCGTGGCTGACCTGGTTCGCCGGGCAGCACATCGACGGGGTGGGGTTCGGCTGGGTGCACCTGCGCCGCACCGGCCGGGACCACCCCGAGCTGCGCCTGGAGGAGTGGCCGTTCGCGGTGGAGCAGCCGATCGGTGCCGAGGTGGCCGCCTGGGCCCGTCGTACTGACCTGCTGCGGGACAGCGCCGACCTGCTCGGCCGGCGGCTGGCGCTGCGCGCCGACGTCCGGCAGGAGACCGTGGGGGCACCCGGAGCGGGCGACCCCGAGGTGCTGCTGCTCCGCCAGCAGCGGGGGATGCGGCGGGCCAGACAGGTGGACACCGCCACCGCCGCGGCGGTCGGCGCCTGCGACGGGGACCTGACCCTGGGGGCCATCCTGGATGCGGTCGCCGACCTGCTGGACGAGCCGCGCGACCGGATCCGAACGCAGGTTCAAGACACGGTCCAGGAGCTGGTCGCTGACGGGTTCCTCGGGGAGGACTTGCGCTGAGGCGTTACCGTGTCTGCGCGTATCAACAACCCTGAGGAGCACCCGCACGTGGCAGCCAAAAGTGGACGGGCTGCCGGCAACGGAGCCGGCCCCAAGCTCGTGATCGTCGAGTCGCCCGCCAAGGCGAAGACGATCGCGGGCTACCTCGGACACGGGTACGTCGTGGAGTCCTCGATCGGGCACATCCGTGACCTGCCGCAGAGCGCGGCCGACATCCCGGCCAAGATCAAGGGCCAGCCGTGGGCGCGGCTCGGGGTGGACGTGGACAACGAGTTCACCCCCTACTACGTCGTGTCCCGCGACAAGAAGCCGCACATCACCAAGCTGAAGGGGCTGCTCAAGGAGGCCTCCGAGCTCTACCTCGCCACTGACGAGGACCGCGAGGGCGAGGCCATCGCCTGGCACCTGTACGACGAGCTCAAGCCGAAGGTGCCGGTGCGCCGCATGGTGTTCCACGAGATCACCCCGCAGGCGATCACCGAGGCGGTGGAGCACCCCCGCGACATCGACCAGGACCTGGTGGAGGCGCAGGAGGCCCGGCGGATCCTGGACCGGCTCTACGGCTACGAGGTCTCCCCGGTGCTGTGGAAGAAGGTCATGTCCGGGCTGTCGGCCGGCCGGGTGCAGTCGGTGGCCACCCGCCTCGTGGTCCACCGCGAGCGCGAGCGGATGGCCTTCAAGGCCGCGTCCTACTGGGACCTCGAAGGCACGTTCGACAGTGGAGCCGCCGCCGGCGAATCCGGCCCGCGGATGTTCCCGGCCCGGCTGCACTCCGTGGACGGGGCCCGGGTGGCCCGCGGCTCGGACTTCACCGCGAAGGGCGAGCTGAAGGGCGGGCCCGCCGAGACGCAGTCGAACGGCGGCCCGGCCAAGGTGGTGCACCTGGACCGGTCCCGGGCGGAGGCGCTCGTCGAGGGGCTGCGCGAGGCCGGCTTCGAGGTCCGGTCGGTGGAGTCCAAGCCGTACCGCCGCTCGCCGTACGCGCCGTTCCGGACCACCACGCTGCAGCAGGAGGCCTCCCGCAAGCTCGGTTTCGGCGCCTCGCGCACCATGTCGGTGGCGCAGCGGCTGTACGAGAACGGCTTCATCACCTACATGCGGACCGACTCGATCACGCTGTCGGAGTCCGCGGTCGCGGCGGCGCGCGACCAGGTGCGCGAGCTGTACGGCGGTGACTACCTGCCGGACGCGCCACGCAAGTACACCTCCAAGGTCAAGAACGCCCAGGAGGCGCACGAGGCGATCCGGCCGGCCGGGGAGACCTTCCGCACCCCCGCCCAGACCGGCCTGTCCGGTGACGAGTTCCGGCTCTACGAGCTGATCTGGATGCGCACGGTGGCCTCCCAGATGCGCGACGCGGAGGGCCGCTCGGTCACCGTGCGGCTCGGCGCGCAGGCGGCGACCGGGGAGGACGTGGTGTTCTCCGCGTCCGGCCGGGTGATCACCTTCCACGGCTTCCTCAAGGCGTACGTCGAAGGATCCGACGACCCGGAGGCGGAGTCCGACGACCGGGAGACCCGGCTGCCCGCGCTGGCCGAGGGGGACCCGGTCACCGCGGCCGCCCTGCAGGCAGCCGGCCACGAGACCAAGCCGCCGGCCCGCTACACCGAGGCCACCTTGGTGCGGGAGCTGGAGCAGCGCGAGATCGGCCGGCCGTCGACGTACGCCTCGATCATCGGCACCATCCTCAACCGCGGCTACGTGTACAAGAAGGGCACCGCGCTGGTCCCGGCGTGGCTGGCGTTCTCGGTGATCCGGCTGCTCGAGGAGCACTTCAGCCGGCTGGTGTCGTACGAGTTCACCGCGACGATGGAGGACGTGCTCGACCAGATCGCCGCCGGGCGGCGGGACCGCAACACCGAGCTGGCGGAGTTCTACTTCGGCAGCGGCGACGTGGAGGGCCTCAAGCAGCTGGTCAGCGAGCTCGGTGAGATCGACGCCCGGGAGCTGGCCACCTTCCCGATCACGGACGGCATCGACCTGCGGGTCGGCCGCTACGGGCCCTATATCGAGACCAAGGACGGCAAGCGGGCCAACGTTCCCGAGGACCTGCCGCCCGACGAGCTCACCGAGCAGAAGGCCCAGGAGCTGCTGGCGAACCCGGCGGGCGAGGAGAAGCAGCTCGGCACGCACCCGGACACCGGGCTGGCGATCGTGGCCAAGAACGGCCGGTTCGGCCCCTTCGTGACCGAGGTGCTGCCCGAGGACGCGCCGAAGGGCAAGAAGCCGCGCACCTCCTCGCTGTTCAAGTCCATGACCCTGGACGCGATCACCCTCGAGGACGCGCTGCGGTTGCTCAGCCTGCCGCGGGTGGTGGGCACCGACCCGGGCTCCGAGCAGGAGATCACCGCGCAGAACGGCCGCTACGGCCCCTATCTCAAGAAGGGCAGCGACTCCCGGTCCATCGACTCGGAGGAGAAGCTGCTCACGATCACGCTCGAGGAGGCGCTGAAGATCTTCGCCGAGCCGAAGCGGCGCGGCCGGGCGGCCAGCCCGGGCCGCGAGCTCGGCGCCGACCCGGAGACCGGCAAGACGGTCACCGTCAAGAGCGGCCGGTTCGGCCCCTACGTCACCGACGGTGAGTACAACGCCACCCTGCGCCAGGGGGACGACGAAGGGACCGTCTCGCTGGAACGCGCCGCCGAGCTGCTCGCGGAGAAGCGCGCCAAGGGCCCGGCGCCGAAGAAGCGCGGTGCGAAGAAGGGCACGAAGAAGGCCACGAAGAAGACCGCGAAGAAGACCACGAAGCGGACAACGGGGAAGTCCGCCGCGAAGAAGGGCTGAGGCGTTCTTTCCGGGTCCGCAGGCCGGTCCAGGGGTCGGCTCGCCGGCGGGCCGACGCGGTTAGGGTGAAGCCGTGACTGGGCGCGAACCACCCAAGCCGGCCCCGGAGCTGGCCGAGGGACTGCGGCATGCGCCTGCCCACTCGCTGGCGGCGGTGCTGCGGATCCGGGACTTCCGCAACCTCTGGATCGGCCTCGGGCTGTCCAGCCTCGGCGACTGGATGGGGCTGCTCGCGCTGACCGCGTTCGCGAACGCGAGCGTGGAGTCTTACGCCATGAAGAACTACGCCATCGCCGGCGTGCTGTTCCTGCGGGTGCTGCCGGCGCTGGTGATGGGCCCGATCGCCGGGTACGTCGCCGACCGGCTGGACCGGCGGCAGACCCTGATCTGGGGCGACTTCATCCGCGGCGCGCTGTTCTTGACCATCCCGATCGTCGGCACGCTGTGGTGGATCTTCATCGTGACCGTGCTGGTCGAGGCGGTCAGCCTGGTGTGGGGGCCCGCGAAGGACGCCACCGTGCCGAACCTGGTGCCGCGGGAGCGTCTGGAGGCCGCCAACCAGATCAGCCTCGCCACGACGTACGGGTCGGCGCTGCCGGCGGCCGCCCTGTTCACCGCGCTGACCCTGGCCGACAAGCTGTACTCGAACCTGTTCGGCTGGTTCCACCGCGGCCCGGTCGACCTGGCCATCTACTTCGACGCGCTGTCGTTCGTGGTCTCCGGGGTGGTGATCGCGTTCCTGCGGCACATCCCCCGGGGCCCCGCGGACGTCGAGCACGGCAGCAGCGCCGTGCGGGTGATCCTCGACGGGTTGTCGTACGTGCGCAACACCCCGGTCGTGCGCGGTCTGGTGATCGGCATCGTCGGCGCGTTCGGCGCCGGCGGCGTGGTGATCGGCCTGGCCCGCACGTTCGTGTCGGACCTGGGCGGCGGCAACCCCGGCTACGGCGTGCTGTTCGGCACCGTCTTCCTCGGCCTCGGGCTGGGCATGTGGCGCGGGCCCCGGCTGCTGCACGGGCTGTCCCGGCGGCGACTGTTCGGGCTCTCGCTGACCATGGCCGGGCTGCTGCTGTTCCCGCTGGCGCTGGTGCAGCAGCTGGTCATCACCACCCTGCTCACCGTGGTGCTGGGCTTCTGCAGCGGCGTCGCCTGGGTCACCGGCAACACGCTGCTCGGCCTGGAAGTGCCCAACGACCTCCGTGGCCGCACCTTCGCGTTCGTGAACTCGCTGATCCGGCTGTCGCTGGCCCTGGTGCTCGCCGCTGCGCCGCTGATCGCGGGCGCGATCGGCACGCACAGCTTCGGGCCCCGCAACGCGGCGGGACAGGGGATCCTCACCTACAACGGCGCGTCCTTCACCTTCTTGATCGCCGCCTGCTTCATGACCGCTGTCGGCGTGACGTCCTACCGTCAGATGGACGACCGCAAGGGGATCCCGCTCATGACCGATCTGCGCAGCGCGTTCACCAGCCCGGTGGGGGTCTACGCCGCCACCGGAGCGTTCGTCGCGCTCGAGGGCGGCGAGGGAGCCGGCAAGTCCACCCAGGCGCGGCGGCTCGCGGACTGGTTGCGGGCGGACGGGTACGACGTACTGCTGACCCATGAGCCGGGCGACACCGAGGTGGGCAAGAAGCTGCGCGGGATCGTGCTGGATCCGGCCACCGGCCGGATCTCGCACCGCACCGAGGCGCTGCTCTACGCCGCGGACAAGGCCGAGCACGTGGAGTCGGTGGTGGAGCCGGCGCTGACCCGGGGCGGGGTGGTGGTCACCGACCGGTACGTCGACTCCACGCTGGCCTACCAGGGCGCGGGGCGGGCGCTGAGCGCCCGGGAGCTGGAGCGGGTGGCCCGCTGGGCCACGGGTGATCTGCGCCCGCACCTGACCGTGCTGCTGGACCTGCCGCCGCAGACCGGGCTGACCCGGTTCCACGAGCGGGACCGGATCGAGGCCGAGTCGCTGGAGTTCCACGAACGGGTGCGACGGGCGTTCTTGCAGCTGGCCTCCGCCGAGCCGGAGCACTACCTGGTCGTGGACGCCCGACGGCCGCCGGACGAGATCGAGGCGGCGGTGCGGGAGCGGGTCGTCCCGCTGCTCGGCCAAGCGACCCGGACGCCGGCGCCCACCCTGGTGGACGAGACTGTGCCCGATCCGGCATCCGGCCCGGTGACCGATCCGGCCGCCGATCCGGCGAAGGGGCGGGTCGAGTGAGCCCCGGGACGAGCCCCGCAGTGGACCCAGCCGCCGGTCCCGTCGAGACGCGGAGCGTGTGGTCCCGGCTGGTCGGCCAGGACCACGCCGTCGCCACGCTGCAGAAGGCGGCCGCCGGGCAGGGCATGACCCACGCCTGGCTGTTCACCGGCCCACCCGGGTCGGGGCGCTCGAACGCGGCGATGGCGTTCGCCGCGGCGCTGCAGTGCGAGCAGGGCGGCTGCGGGCACTGCCAGGCCTGCCTGACCGCGCTGGCCGGGTCGCACGCCGATGTCAGCGTGACCCGCACCGAGACCTCGGTGATCCGTGTGGACGACGTGCGTGAGCTGGTGCTGCGCTCGGCGCTCGCGCCGGTGGGGCGCCGGTGGCAGGTGATGATGGTCGAGGACGCCGACCGGCTCAACGACGCCTCCGGCAACGCGTTGCTCAAGGCGATCGAGGAGCCCACCCCGCGCACCGTGTGGCTGCTGTGCGCGCCGACCGTCGAGGACGTGCTGCCCACCATCCGGTCCCGGTGTCGCACCGTGGTGCTCAGCACCCCGAGCACCGGGCAGGTCACCGGGTTCCTGGTGCGGGAGCACGGCATCCCCGAGCCGATCGCGGCGGCCGCGGCCCGCGCCAGCCAGGGGCACATCGGCCGGGCCAAGGCGCTGGCCCTCGACGAGGCGACCCGCAACCGACGGCACGAGGTGGTCAGCATGCCGATCGGGCTGACCTCCCTCGGGGCGTGCATGAACGCCGCTGCGAACCTGGTCGACCTGGCCAAGGACGAGACCGCCGCGGTCACCGAGCAGGTGAACGCGCGGGAGAAGGGCTCCCTGGAGGGGATCTACGGCGCGGACCAGAAGTCCCGCTCCTCGCGCAGCTACAAGGCCGCGATGGCCGACCTGAAGCGCAGCCAGGACCTGCGCGCGAAGCGGCGGATCCTGGACGTGGTGGACCGTTGCCTGATGGACCTGCTGTCGGTCTACCGGGACGCCATCGCGGTGCAGACCGGCGCCCGCGGCGAGCTGGTCAACGAGGAGCTGCGCCCCCAGATCGCGGAGCTGGTCGGCCGCACCAGCCCGGAGAGCAACCTGCGCCGCATCGACGCGGTGTTCACCGCCCGGGAGCAGATGACCGAGTTCAACACCACGCCGCTGCTCGCCCTGGAGTCGATGATGGTGGCGCTGCGGGTCTGACCGTGCCTGAGCGGCAGTGCTGGCCAGCCGCGCGCGGGGGTCGGCTGGTTTCGGTGCCCGGCGCGAGCGGGGGATGAGAGGGTGAGGGCGTGTCTGTGTCGCTGCGAACCGCGCGTCCCCGGCTGCTCGCCGCGACCGCCCTGTCCGTCGTACTCGCGCTGACGGTGGCCGGCTGCTCTCTCGGCCCGCACAACCACGGCGCGACGCCGGCGTCGACGCTGAAGCCGAGCCCGGTGGCGCCCACGACGGCCCAGCAGCCCGCCGTGCCGGCCGGCCTGGGGCGCTACTACCAGCAGCAGCCGTCCTGGCACCCGTGCCGCAACGGGGACCGGTGCACCCGGATCAAGGTGCCGCTGGACTATGCGCACCCCGCGGGCAGGCAGATCAGCCTGGCGGTGCTCGAGGTGCCAGCGCTGCACCCGGCCGGCACCTCGCAGGACCTGGTGGTCAACCCCGGCGGGCCCGGCGGGTCGGGCATCGACTACGCCGCGAACGCCGCCGCCTACTTCGGCAAGGCGCTGCGCGACAACTTCAACATCGTCGGCTTCGACCCGCGCGGGGTGGGGGAGAGCACCCCGGTGCAGTGCCTGACCGACCACCAGCTCGACGTGTTCCTGGCCTCCGACCCCGACCCCAACACCCCGGCGGAGGTCCGGCGCTCGGACCACATGCTGGCCCAGTTCGGCCGCGGCTGCGTGAAGGACAGCGGCGCGCTTGCCGGGCACATCTCCACCAAGGAGGCGGCCCGGGACATGGACGTGCTGCGGGCGGTGCTGCGCGAGCCCAAGCTGACCTACTTCGGCGCGTCGTACGGCACCTTCCTGGGCGCCACCTACGCCGGGCTGTTCCCGCACCGGGTCGGCCGGATGGTGCTGGACGGGGCGCTGGACCCGTCGCTGTCGACGTACCAGCTGAACCTGGTGCAGGCGCACGGGTTCGAGGTCGCGCTGCGCTCCTACATCGGGCACTGCGTCGACCAGGGCAGCTGCTTCCTCGGCGCCACCGTGAACGCCGGCGAGGCGCGCATCCAGCAGCTCCTGCACAACCTGGAGGCGCACCCGCTGCCCGGCTCCGGCGGCCGCAAGCTCACCCTGGGCCTTGCGGTGATGGGCATCTGGGCGCCGCTGTACAACAAGAAGTACTGGCCGATCCTGGACAACGCGCTGCAGGCGGCGTTCGCCGGCAACGGGTCGGTGCTGCTAGCGCTGTCGGACGCCTACACCCAGCGCGGGCCGAACGGCTACACCGACAACTCGACGGAGGCGTTGTACGACATCAACTGCCTCGACCACGACGACTCGATCCCGAGCAGCCAGGTGCCGAAGTACTTCCCGCAGTTCGAGAAGGCCTCCCCGACCTTCGGCAAGATCTTCGCCTACGGCCTGTCCACCTGCTCGACCTGGCCGATTCACACCGGCCGGGTGCCCGGCCCCATCCACGCCAGGGGCGCGGCGCCGATCCTGGTGATCGGCACCACCCGGGACCCGGCGACCCCGCTGGTGTGGGCCCGGGCGCTGGCCCACCAGCTCCAGTCGGGCATCCTGGTCACACGCAACGGGGACGGGCACACCGGCTACCACGCCGGCAACGCCTGCGTGGACAACACCGTGGAGTCCTACCTGGTCGCCGGGAAGGTCCCCGACCACAACGTGAGGTGCTGAGACGATGACCCGCTACGGCGCGCAGTTCGGCCCCGACCTCACCTTCCTGGGCGTGGACCGGTGCGACCTCTCCGACCCGGCGAGCTTCGAGGGTGCCGACGTGGTGATCGTCGGCGCGCCGTTCGACGGAGGTACGTCGCACCGGCCGGGCACCCGGTTCGGGCCGCAGGCGATCCGGCAGACCTGCTACCTGCCGCACGACGGTTCCCGCCCACACCTGGCCCTCCGGGTGGACGCGTTGCAGGACATCCGGGTCGTCGACGCGGGCGACGTGGAGATGTACTCGGGCGACGTCGAGACCGCGATCGCCTCCCTGGAGGATGCGGTGCACACGGTGAGCGCCTCGGGCGCCGTACCGCTCGTGCTCGGCGGGGACCACACCATCGCGCTGCCCGACGCCCGCGGGGTGGCCCGGCACCTCGGCTTCGGCCGGGTGTCGATGATCCACTTCGACGCGCACGCCGACACCGGCAACATCGAGTTCGGCTCGCTCTACGGGCACGGCCAGCCGATGCGCCGGCTGATCGAGTCCGGCGCGCTGCGCGGCGACCGGTTCCTGCAGGTCGGGCTGCGCGGCTACTGGCCGGAGCCGGAGACCCTGTCGTGGATGGCCGAGCAGGACATGCGCTCCTTCGAGATGACCGAGATCGGGGCCCGCGGCCTCGACGACTGCCTCGACGAGACGTTCCGGATCTCGATGGACGACTGCGACGGGGTGTTCTTGTCCGTGGACGTGGACGTCTGCGACCCCGGCCACGCGCCCGGCACCGGCACGCCGGAGCCGGGTGGGCTGTCCGCGCGGCAGCTGCTGGACTCGGTCCGGCGGATCTGCCTGGAGCTGCCGGTGGTGGGCATGGACATCGTGGAGGTGTCCCCGCCCTACGACCACGCGGAGATCACCGCCTACCTCGCCAACCGGGTCGCCCTCGAAGCCCTCTCGGCGATCGCCGCCCGCAAGGTCGGCATCAAGCACGACCCGGCGGGTCCGCTGCTCGAGGGCCGCTGAGCCGGGTCGGCGCGTCGCGGGCTGGGCCGTGGGCCCCCTTCGCCAAGGTGCCCTGGTAAGGGCCCGCTCCCCATGGTGAACTCCCTAGGGGGGAGGCCTTGTTCCATGGCGAGTACGACGCTGTGGCTGACGAACACCCGGGCGGCCGGGGCCGCGCGTCCACCGCCATGACGTCGCTGGCGCCGACCGCTCAGCCGAGGGTCGTGCCCGGCCCCGCCTCGGGTCGGGCGTGCGCGGTCGCCTCCCGCTCCAGGGTGTCGGCCTCGGCGCGGGCCAGCTCGGTCTCGGCCTCCACGTCGACACTGCGGGTGAGCACCCAGTACAGCACCGCCGAGACCGGCAGCCCGATGAACAGCGAGAAGTCGGCCCCTTGCACGGCGTGGGCGACCGGGCCGGTGTAGAGCCCTGTGCTGAAGAACGGCACCATGGCCGCGAACCCGACGAGGTAGGCGGTGATCCCGCGCCAGCCCCACCGGCCGTAGATCCCCCGTGGGTTGAAGATCTCCCCGATCGCGTAGTGCCCCCGACGGACCAGGAAGTAGTCGACCAGGTTCACCGCGGTCCACGGGATGAACAGGTAGAGCACCAGGAGCAGGAAGTTCTCGAAGTTGCTGAGGAACGACGCCGAGCTGATCAGCGCGATCACCAGGGACAGCGCGGCGGTCAGGCCGATGGTCAGGAGTCGTACGGCGAGGGTCGGCTTGATCCGCTTGAACGAGTCCGAGGCGCTGATCAGGGTCAGCGACCCGCCGTACATGTTCAGCGACGTGACGGAGACCAGCCCGAGCGCCGAGAAGACCAAGATGATGTCCCCGAAACCGGGGAACACCTTGTTGCCCGAGGCCAGCAGAGCCGGGATCCCAGTGCCCCCGAAGGCCTTGCCCGCCCAGGCGGCCAGGGCTGAGCCGAGGCACATGATCCAGACCGCGCCGAGCGCCGAGCCGCCGTAGGTCCAGTAGAACGTCTTGCGCACGGTCACATCCGGCGGCAGGTAGCGCGAGTAGTCGGAGACGTAGATCGCCCAGCTGATCTGGTAGCCGGCGACCACCGAGTACTGCAGCAAGAACGGCGCGAGGTCGAAGTTGTTCAGGTCGAAGGACCCGGCCGGGTAGGGCAGGGTGATCACCACGATGGTGAGGATCCCGAACAGCACCAGGAACCCGTAGGTGAGGAAGCGCTCCATCCCGTGGATGGCGTCGTAGCCGGCGACGGCTGCCACCGCGGCCAGCACGGTGCCGACGATGATCCACAGCGAGGTGCTGCCCTGGACCGTGGCGTGCATGGCGGTTCCGGCGAGGATCGTGTTGAAGATGTTGAACCCGGCGTACTGCAGGTAGGCGAACAGCCAGACCAGGATCGCGCCGATGTAACCGAACTGCGGGCGGGACTGGATCATCTGCGGCAGCCCGAGCTGCGGCCCCTGCGCGGAGTGGGCGGCCATGAAGAAGGTGCCGGTGAGCACCCCGGCGATGACCGAGATCAGCGACCAGATCAGGTTTCCACCGGTGGTCACGCCGAGCACCCCGACGGCCAGCGTGGCGATCTGCGCGTTGCTCATGAACCACAGCGGGCCGAGGTGCCACAGCTTGCCGTGCCGCTCGCTGAGCGGAACGTAGTCGATCGAGCGGACCTCCAGCCCGCCGCGCCGCGGTTCGCTGGTGGTTTCGGCGGCCATGTCTGTCTCCCTGACTCCGAGCAGTCGACCTGTCCCGGTGAGCAGGGCGACCGTTGAATTGCGCGAAACCTACCATCGCGACATCCGGGGTACTAGTTCCCGTCTCGGCTGCTCTCCGCCCGATTCGCTGGCCTGCTCAGGTCTTCCGTATACTCGTCCGGCGTGCCCGGCGGAGGGCACCGCGCCGCCTTAGCTCAGTCGGTAGAGCGATTCACTCGTAATGAATAGGTCGTCGGTTCGATTCCGACAGGCGGCTCCACACAAAACCCCAGGTCAGAGCCACAATCGCGACCGCCGCCCACATCGCTAACAGCCTCCCAAGGCCGTGCGTGGCCGCATTTTGGCCGCATGTGGCCGTGCGTGCCCCCGAAATGCCCCCGCGAACCGGCCCTATCACTGCTGCTGCCCGATCCGGTCCAGCGCCGCCGCGACACTGTCCAGCTCGTCGTCGTACAGGTGCGCGTAGATCCGTGCCGTGGTGGTGATCGACTCGTGACCCATTGCCTTTTGGATCCACCGCAGGTCCGCGCCGGCCGCCCGCGCGAGGCTACCGAACGTACGACGCAGGTCGTGCGGCGTCACCACCAGGCCGAGCGCCTTGGCCGCAGCGTCGAAGCCCGAGCGTTGCCGCCAGTTCCGGTTTCGGAGATAGCCGCCATTGGGCGCGGTAAACACCAATGCGTCGGCCGTCCTTCCGTCGATCCGCTCTTTCAGCATCGGAACCAGCAACTCCGGGATCGCGATGTACCGGTTGGACGCCTGGCTCTTCGGCGCCGACACATCGACCCGGCCGCCAACCTCAGTTGCCCGCTCCACCACATGAACCCGGCGGCGTCCCAGGTCCACATCGCCAACCCGCAGCGCAGCCAGCTCCGACCACCGCAATCCCAGGTAGGTCATCGCCAGCACCAAGTCGCCGTCGCGTCCGAGCTTGTCCGCGAGTGCCCGAACCTGCGAGGCGGTCAGGAACCGGTCACGAGCCGGCGGCCGGCGAGGAAGCCGAACACCCCTCGCGACGTTCACCGGGATCCGACGCGTCCGCATCGCATGGTCCAGCAGCAGGCACAGCACCCGATGGGCATAGCGCACCATGTCCGGCCCGGACTTCTCGCTCATCGCAGTGACCCAGTCCGCCACGTCGGCGTGCTCGATCTTCGCGACCGCCCAGCGACCAAACACGGCATCGACGTGACGCCACGCGTTGCGGTAGGAGGCCTTGGTGGTCTCCCGCAGATGGCCCATGCCGGTGCGCTCGTAGTCCTGCCACACCTCGCGAAGCGTGGCCCGGCCACGGCGAGGGTCGATCCAGTCACCGCGGTGACGCTCAGTCCGCATCTTCGCGTCGTACGCCTCGGCATCACGCCGCAGCCGAAACGACCGGGACCGCTCGCGACCGTCCGGGCCGTAGTAGCGAACCCGCCACGAGACCCGGCCGGACGCGAGCACTCGGCGCTCGATCACGCCGCCGTCCGCTTCGCCTCATCGATCCAGGCCAGCACCGTCTCCGCGTCGTAGCGTCGATGCTTGCCGACCTTGAACGACGGCGGACCCTGATGACGCACCGCCCAGTGGTGCACCGTCGACACCGGCACACACAAGATCTCCGCCACGTCCCGCACCGTCAGCAGCCGGGGAAACACCACACCTTCATCCATCACCCTGTCCCATCTCCGAGTCATGCGCTGTCTTCTTGCTCTGTTCTGCACGCCATTGCGCGTACTCGCGGGCGCGGGCCGCTGCGGCGAAGGCCAGGCTCTGGTCGCCGCTGCGTGTCCAGCCGGTGCCCTGGTAGTTCCAAGACCCGATCACGAGGGTGGTCTCGTCCTCGTCGGCCAGGAGCCGTGCCTCCAGGTCTCGCACGTCCAGCTGTTCGCCGTGGCGGTTGGCTTCGGCGGCCAGGAGCTGGAACCTTTGACGCGCCCGCCTTAGCCGACCAAGGGTCACGGAGTAGGCGCGGGACTTGGTTGAGAAGTGGCCGCGGAAGCCGAGCATGTGCGCCCACTTGTCGAGCAGCAGGTACGGCGAGGACCGGTCGTGCTTCCAGGCCCGCCTGGCGAGGTCGCGGCAGGTCTGGCCGAGTCGGATCAGATGCGGCTTCGGTGCGCCGGGCTCGCGGAGGCTGTTCGCGTCCTTGGTGGCGTACTTGGCCAGGTAGCCGGCCACCTGCTCCGGTGCCAGCGGCCCGTGGGGGTCATCGGTGCGGTGCCCATCGCGAACCACCCGGACGTCGAGCTGCTTGCCCCAGGCCAGCACCCGTTCGCGATCCTGTGCGTCGACCGGTGGTGCGATGAACGTGACCGCCGGGGCGGCGGTGCGCAGCAGGTCGGCCAGTGCGTCCCCGTCCAGGGGTGCGGGGGAGCCGGGGCCGTCTGGTCCGTCGAGGCGGATCATCGCGTGGAAGTGCACCAGGCCGCGGGTCTGGTACTCCGCGACCTTCGCGTACTGCAGGGACGTCACGGTCTTGAGTCGCCGCTCCGCCACCCCGAGGACCCCGGCGAGCGCGCGCCGGACGGCGATGGTGGTGCGTCGCCACAGTTCCGGGGCCCACCACTGCCACACCACCGCGGACTCCCAGTCGTAGCAGTCCTCGCACAGCGGGGTGCCGTTTGCCGGGTCGTCCTCGGTGTGCACCTTCATGCAGCCGAGTCGTCGGCCGTGGGGGCAGATCGCGGCACGGTCGCGGGGACGGCAACGACCTCCGGTGCGTTGCCCGGCGCGGGGACGTGGGCCATGCACCGGCCCGCACGAGGGTGCGGTGAAGGTCGCGAACAGCAGCGGGTTGTCCTTCACCGACTGCGGAACGGTCTTGCCGCCCGTCAGGCCGGCGCGGATCATCGCGAAGGTGTCGCGGGCGTACACGCGCGAGCAGGACGGGCACACGTCCGCGCGCCGGTTCCCGCACGCCCGGTAGAGCACGCCGAGCGGCGCCTGGTCGGACCTGAACGTGTCGAGGACTTCACCGGTGAGCGCGTCCACTCTCATGGAGGAGCCGACTAGCCGCACCGGGTGAGTGCAGTAGCCGACCCGGGAGGCGGTGTCGGCCCAGGCGTCGAAGGTGCCGTCCCGGAGCCGGTCGCCAACAGCAGCAAGCCCGGCGGGAGGCAGGTCGGACAGGTCCAGCGGTGCATCCTCACCGAACCCCGGGAACCCCGAGGCCGACGACGGTGCGCCACTATGCCAGTCCGCGATGCTCACGCCGCTGCCTCCAGATCGGAGGACGCCTCCGGGGTGTGGGCCTGGTCGTGGTCGAAGGCCAGGTCCAGCACCTCCGCGAGCGGGGTCCCGGCGCGCAGCAGCTGGAAGAGTCCGCGGCGCTGGGCTGCGGTGGTACCTGCCCACACGCCGTACTCGCTGCGCTGCAACGCTGCCGCCAGACATGGCCGCTGCACCGGGCAGTGGTCGCAGACCCGGAACACCTGCGGCCGGGCGGCTGCGCCCTTGTTCGGGAACCAGGCGTCGGGATCGGCCTGCGCGCACAGCGCCTCTTGCTGCCAGCCGGGCGTCATGGTGCGGGCCAGCTCCCGCTGCGCCCGGGGCGGGAGCAGGCTGCTCGGCTCGAACAGGGAGATCCACCACCTCATCAGCCGAGCCGGCACACCAGCCCGAGCCGCCAGGGCCTGAAGCTCTTGGTTGCGTGCCGGCGTCATGCCGCACCGTCCTCCGGTTCACCCGTCGACAACGTGGTGGCCTGGCGGGCTCCTCGTGGCTTGCGCGGCTTCCGAGGCTTGCGCGCAGACTGAGCTGCTCGCGGGTCATGCGTCGGATGCTCGGTCGCCCACGAGGGCTGCGCATGTGGTGCCGTATCCGGCTCAGTGTCGGTGTCGACCCGGACTGTGGTCGCGTAGCGGCGAGAGAGGTCCCGGATCAGGTCGTCGGACCAGAAGTCGGCGCGAACGCGGTCCGCGGCTCCGGTGTCCTCGACTACCCACGCCGTGCCCTGGACAAGGGGGCTGATCCGATGCGCCGGGGCTACTCGTGACATGCCGTCGCCGAGCACCATCACGGTCTCCTCGACCGACCGCAGCCGCAGCGCGACGGTCTGGGTGAACAGGCCACGCATGGCCACCACGTCCTTGCGGGGGTCCTGCACGCACGCCACCACCACAACGCCGAGCGCGCGGCCCTGGGTCAGGATCTCGGCCAGCAGCCGTCCGGCTTCCCGGCGTACGTCGAGGTCGGCGTACGCGGTGAGCGCGGCGAGTTCGTCGATGACCAGGACGTGCAGCGGGTCCCCGACCGTGGGCTGGTGGAGCCGGGTGGTGCCGGCCATCTTCTGGCCGCGAGTGTCGGTGACCCGCATCAGCGCCCTCAGCACGTCCAGAGCGTCGGTCGGGGTGTAGGCGCGGGTCGAGAACAGGGGCTCGCCCATCGCCAGCTCGACACCGCGTTTGAGGTCGATGCCCCACAGCCGGACCATGTCCACCTTGACGGCGGGGGCGAGGCCGCAGCAGATGCCCCACAGCACCGAGCCCTTGCCCGCCCCGGAGCAGCCGGCGACCAGGGTGTGACGGCCGCGCAGTTGCAGCCGCCAGTCCCGGCCCGACTGAGTCCGACCGAGGCGCACGGACTCGGCGACCGCACGGGGCTCAGGCTCTACCGCGGCCCGGGCATACGTGAGTGCGTCGAGCATCATCAGCTGCACCACCACCGTCGACCCGGACACCGGCCAGACCCGATACGCGACGGCCGCGAACGTGGTGGCCAGCCGCTCCGCACCCGCTTCGAGTTCCGTCAGGGTCTGCCCGGCCCGCGCTCGGATCCGCAGATCCACCGAATGGCTGTGTGTGCGGACCCGGACGAGCCGGGGTGCGACCCAGCGGCGAACCTCGTCAGGCTCACCGCGACCGGTGCGGGTCGCACGGACCACCTGACGGTCGCGAGAGGCCGCACACCCGCGCCAGTCGCTGCCAGCGCCGCCGGGCGTACCACCACCAGCCGAACCGCCGTGACGGCCGCGCAACCAGCAGCTCATACGACCGCGGGCCGACCGCCGACCAGCAGCAGCACACCACCCCCGGACCGGCCCCGGCCGCCGCCGACCAGGCCGCCGACGAGGGCGACCCGACCAGCAGCGACACCGCTCCGGAGACCAGCCACAGGCCGAGCCAGCGACGATGCCGACGACACCACCGACCCAGCCAGACCACGCGGTCGCCCAGGCCCGAAGCCGTGGACAGGCCAGCACCGGCCAGGCTGTTTCGTGTCTGGCGGCTCATCACGCGCCCGCCTGATCCAGTGCATCCCGCGCCCGCACCACGCCACGCCGGACTTCATCCAGCCGCACCAGGACGTCGCGGACGCCGTCGAACAGCGAGTCCGACACCCCGTCCAACGCCCGGGCCGCGTCCAGGGCCGCGTCGTGGACCTCACCCAGCCGGGCTGTTGCCGTACCGAGGCATTCGACCGCCGCCGCCATCAGGCCGCACCCTTGCCCGGCGCAGCCGACGAGGCGGCCGAGCCGTTGGACGGCGCCACCATGTTGTCGGCACGGAACGACCACGCGATCCGGGGACGCATCCCGTTCTCATCGACGTACGGGAGCGCGGTCAGGCCCTTGAACTCCACCGGCGTCCACGGAAACGGCGTCTTGTTCTCCGGCGGCACCGGCTGCACCTTCGCCAAGAACTTCACCGTCACCGCGGTGTCCTTCTTGCCGGCCCCCTCATCTGCATCCAGGACAGTGGCCTGCCACACCAGCAGCCCGGTCTCCTTGTCCACCGCCTGCGGCCGAGAGCCATCCGGCCGAGGGTCCGCGTCGTAGTTCAACACCGGCTCCACCGCGCCCTTCAAGAACGCACCCGCCGGGAACACGTCACCGTGCTGAAACTTGATCCGCCGCTGAATCGCCATTCTGGTCTCCTATCGCTAATGACTAGGTTGGCTAGTCAGGTGTCCGATACGCACACGATAGGGCTAGGTTGGCTAGTCATGTCAAGGTTTTGGGTGGCGAGTTGCACAACTCGGCTAGTCAAATGGTTAACCTTGGCCTGTGAGCCTCGACATCGACGATCCCCGGCCGCCGTATCAGCAGGTGGCGGCGTCGCTGCGGGCTGCGATCTTGACGCGCACTGTCGAGCCAGGCGAAAAGCTGCCGTCCCAGGCCGAGCTGTCGAAGCGGTACGGGGTTGCGCGGATGACAGTCCAGCAGGCTCTCCGCATCCTGAAGGACGAGGGCCTCATCGCTTCCCGGCAGGGGAGCGGCATGTTCGTCCGCGAACGCACCGCTCGCCCTGTAGGCCTACGTCCTCACATCGAGAAGGCCTTCGAAGAGGCTCACGTTCGGATCGACTTCTCCGGCTACACCGCCGAGACGCTGCACGGGATCATCGCGGAGCCACTCGACAAGGTCCGGGCTGGCCGACTGAGTCCGCAATCGATCAAGATTCGGCTCCTGCTGTCCGACATGACGCAACCACTAGCTCTGCCGGTCGCGACCAGCAATAAACCACAGGAGTCAGGCCTCGTCCGTGAACGCATGGCCGAGATCAGTGCCCGCCATGCCGGCTCCATTCGGGATGCGGTCGAGGAGTTGGCCGACCTCGGGCTCGTCCCTGAGGCCACGGTAGAGGCGCGTGTGCACGGGTCTGCGCCGCTCTTCAAGGCGTACGTCGTCAATGACGTTGACGTCTTCTTCGGCTACTACCCGGTGGTCCGCCACGAGGTGAAGCTGAACGGCAAGCGGGCGTCGATCTACGACCCCATGGGCAAGGACGCTGTGATGTTCCAGTACACCGACGACGGGGACCCCGAATCGACTGGCTCCCAGTTTGTCGCCCAGACACGGACATGGTTCAGCAGCATCTGGGACACCATCGCTCGGCCGACCTCATGACTTCACCAGAAGCACTCATCAGCAGGGCGAAGGCGCTGCTCCTGGACTTCGACGGCCCAATCACGACCCTAATGCCCCCGCCCAGGAACAGAGCAGCAGCGAACCGGGCGCGGCAACCGCTGGAGGGGCTCCACTTGCCGGTTTGCATTGCGGAGACTAACGATCATCTCGCCGTGCTGCGATGGACCTTCCGACACGCGCCGAGCAGGCTCGCCAGCGTTGAACTGGCATGCACGGAGGTCGAGGTCGAGTGCGCACGAACAAGCGAGCTCGGTCCTGAGATCGGATGGCTCCTGGATCTCGCCCGAATCAACTCCTTGCCGGTAGGCATAGCGAGCAACAACAGCGAAGCAGCGGTGAGGCTCTTCGCCGAGCGCATGGACTTGGGTTTCGAAGTCTATGCATGTCGGACCCCCGAAAGCGTGCGCCTCATGAAGCCAAGCCCGGCGTACGTCCTTGCCTGTGCTGATTGGCTGCGGGTGCCAGCGAGAGAGACGGTCTTTGTCGGTGATTCCGTATCGGACGTGGAAGCCGGCCGAGCAGCCGGAGTCGCGGTCATCGGCCTAGCCAAGTCGCCGGACCGACGAGCGGGGCTGATCGAAGCCGGAGCATGCGCGGTCATTGAGCGGACCTGACCGCCCCGGCGGACGTGGCCTTGGAGCATTTCTGCCGGAATGGCTGCATTTCCAAATCAAGCGACTAACGTCGGATGGGATCCGTCGACTAAGGGAGAGTGATGGCACCGCAAGGGTTCGCCGACAAGGTGGCGTTCGTGTGGAAGGTCGCCGACAAGCTGCGCGGCACCTTCAAGCAGCACGAGTACGGATCCGTCATGTTGCCGCTGCTCGTACTGCGCCGCATGGACGCAGTCCTCGCCCCCACGAAGGAAGCGGTGCTCGCAAAGGCTAAGCACATGGAGCACATCGGCGACGGCCAGGACGCCATCCTCAAGGCCGTCGCCGGCCAGCGGTTCTACAACACGTCGCCGCTGACGCTTTCCTCCATGCTCAACGACGACAAGAACCTCGGGGAGCAACTCGCTGGATACATCCGACGGCTCTCCAAGGACGCGTACGCCGTCATGGAGGCCTACAACTTCGACGACAAGATCGCCCGTATGGACCGCGCCGGCATCCTCTACGCGGTCCTCTCGGACTTCGCTGATCTCGATCTGCGCCCACGCGTGGTTAGCAACGAAGCGATGGGCTACGTGTTCGAGGAGTTGCTGCGCAAGTTCTCGGAGATGAGCAACGAGACCGCTGGTGAGCACTACACCCCCCGCGAGGTCATCACGCTCATGGTGGACCTCTTGCTGACCGGCAGCACCTCCGCTGAGTTGATCGCGAACCCGAAGCCGGTACGTACCGTTTTCGACCCCGCCGCCGGTACCGGTGGGATGCTCATGGGCGCGTTGCACCAGATCCAGGAGCGAAACCCGGGGGCGGTTGTGAAGGTGTACGGGCAGGAACTCAACGATGAGACGTGGGCGATCGCACAGTCCGACCTGATGATGCAGGACATCGACCCACGGCAGATGCAGAACGGCAACTCGCTAACTGCAGACGCCTTCCCAACTGACAGGTTCGACTTCATCCTCGCAAACCCGCCCTACGGCGTGGATTGGAAGGCATACGCCGCGCCGATCAAGAACGAGTTCGAGAAGCTCGGACATTCCGGTCGGTTCGGGGCAGGTCTGCCGCGGGTATCCGACGGATCGCTCCTATTCCTGCAGCACATGCTGTCCAAGATGAAGCCGAACGGTTCACGAGTCGGCATCGTGCTGTCGGGCTCGCCTCTGTTCTCCGGGCAGGCGGGATCCGGAGAGTCAGAAATCCGCGGGTGGATCCTGGAGAATGACTGGCTCGAAGCCATAGTCGCGCTACCTGACCAGATGTTCTACAACACCGGGATCTCGACTTATGTGTGGATCCTCACCAACGACAAGGCCGAATCTGACCGTGGACGGGTCCGCCTAATCGACGGGCGCGAATTCGGCACCAAGATGCGCAAGTCCCTGGGGGACAAGCGCAAGGAACTCTCCCCTGAGGCGATCGAGAGAATTGCTCAACTGTACGGGGGAGCGCTGGGGGAGTTCGCGGACGACCCGCATGTGAAAGTACTGGAGCGAGAGGCGTTCGGCTTCCAGCGCATCACGGTCGAGCGACCCCTCTTGGACGAGTCCGGCGAGCCAGTATTAAAGAAGCGCAAGCCGCAGGCGGACCCCACGCTGCGCGACCAGGAGAACGTGCCGTTGCCGGCTAACTTCTTCGACCTGGGCACGCAGGAGCGGACCAAGGCCCTGCGCGAGGCAGCCGAAGCGCACCTGGCCAACCAGATCCATCCGTACGTCCCGGACGCCTGGATCGACCACGCCAAGACCAAGCTCGGTTTCGAGATCCCCTTCACGCGGCAGTTCTACACCTATATTCCCGCTCGGCCGGTGGAGGACATTGCCGCCGAGATCAGGGATCTCGAGCGACAAATTCAGGAGTGGATGGAGGGGCTCGGGCTGTGAGAACAGTCCCACTGCGACGGCTCTATCGCAGAGCCAAGATCTTGGGGTTCATCGATGAACCCATGCTGTCGGTATATCGCGAGCACGGGGTAGTGCTCAAAGACGAGACTCTGAACCACAACAAGACTGCGGAGAATCGGAACATCTACCAGTTGGTCGACAAGGGCTGGCTGGTGGTCAACCGTATGAAGGCGTGGCAGGGCGCATTGGGTGTGTCGACGCTGCGCGGGATCGTGTCAGGGCACTACATCTGCTTTGAGCCCGTGCATCACGAGTACGACCGTTATCTTCATTACGCACTCCGCTCACCGAAGATGACTGCCCACTTTGCCTCCATCTCACGAGGTGTGCGGCCGGGTCAGATCGAGATCGACAACGATGATCTTGCTTCGACTAGGGTTTCGCTCCCAGACCTTGAGGAGCAACGGCGGATCGCAGATTTCCTTGACGATCAAGTCGACCGGATCGACCGGATCGTCGCCGCGCGGCGCGAGCAAATCCGCTTGTCGACTGAGCGCCTTGCTGGACAGATCGACTCGCTCGTGTCCGGGGGTCCATCGCTCGGGAGGAACCAGCTAGCTATCGCCGGATCGGACGCAGATGGGCGCCCGCGGATCTCATATGTCGCGGCCCTCAACAGTGGACGGGCGATTACGGCAGACCTGATCGAGCCTGTCGGAACCTTTCCTGTCTTCGGTGCGAATGGTCCCCGCGGGTTTACCTCGAAGGCCACTCACGATGGAGAGTACGTGCTGATCGGTAGGCAGGGCGCGCTGTGTGGCAATGCCCACCTCGCCACAGGAGGTTTCTGGGCCTCAGAGCACGCCCTCGTCATGACCTCGCTTGCCGACTATGACGTGCTTTGGATGCTCGAAGTGGTGCGCGCATTGAGATTGCGTCAGTACTCCGAGAGCGCAGCCCAGCCCGGGATCTCGGCCAGCGTGATCGGATCGCTGCGGATTCCGTGGCCGACGTTGGCGCAGCAACGTCGCCTAGGTGAGGAATGCGCGAAGCTGCGGACGGCGACTGATCGCACGATCAACTCACTTACAGGCTCTATCAACCTCCTCGCCGAGTACAAGGAATCCCTCATCACAACCGCCGTTTCCGGCGAGCTGGACGTGACCACGGTGACGAGTGGGGTGCCGGCATGAGTGTGCACCAGGAGTCTGCATTCGAGGGCAACATCGAGGCGCACCTAATCGGTCACGGGTGGCACAATCTGGCTCCATCCTCGTATGAGAAGGGGCTCGGTCTCTTTCCAGACGAGCTGATCACCTACATGCAGGAGTCGCAGCCCAAGGCGTGGGAGCAGCTGGTCGTCCGGCACGGTGGCGAAGCCATAGCCGGGCAGAAATTCCTCAAAGTCGTAGCCGATGCGCTCACCCACCGGGGCACCATCAGTGTGTTGCGCGGCACGGTCAAAGACTCGGGCGTAACGGTGCGAATGTGCTGGTCGAAGCCGGCCAACGACCTGACCCCGGAACTTGCCGAACGCTATGCGGCCAACCGGTGCGGGGTCGTGCGGCAACTACATCACTCGGAGTCGAATCCGGCAGATTCGCTCGACCTGGTGCTGGTGGTCAACGGGATCCCAGTGGCAACGGCGGAGTTGAAGAATCCGCTGACACACCAGACCATCGAGCAGGCGATGGAGCAGTACCGCAGGGACCGCAATCCGCACGATCTGATCTTCGCCAGGCGGACCTTGGTGCACTTCGCGGTGGACCCGCACCGGGTTGCGATGACGACCCAGCTGGCAGGAGATCAGACCCGGTTCCTACCGTTCAACACCGGCTCGGCCGGACCCGGGCGGACGGGGTTGGCGGGTAACCCGCCAAGCGGTGGCTACCAGACGGCGTACCTCTGGGAGGACGTATGGCAGCGCGACGCCTGGCTTGACCTACTGCACTCGTTCGTCCATGCGGAAGACGGCGTGGTGCTGTTTCCGCGTTTCCATCAATGGCACGCAGTGCGCGCGATCCTGGCGGCAACCGAGCGGGACGGGGCTGGCGTGGACCGGCTAATCCAGCACTCGGCCGGCTCCGGCAAGTCGAACACGATCGCATGGACTGCTCATTCTCTAAGCCGGCTCCATGGGGAGGACGACCGGCCAATCTTCGACAAGGTTGTCGTCATTACCGATCGACGGGTGCTCGACCGTCAACTCCAGGAGACGGTAGCCGGGCTCGACCACACGCCCGGCACCATCGTGCGCGTCGACCGGCACTCCCGACAGCTCCGCGAAGCTCTAGAGGGAAACGCGGCACGCATCATCATCACCACGCTCCAGAAGTTCCCGGTAATCGCTGAAACCGCCAACGCAGTCATAGGTAGACACTTCGCCGTCATCGTCGATGAGGCTCATTCCTCGACGACGGGCGATGCAGTGAAGAAACTGAAGAAAGTGCTTGGAGCCGGCGACACAGCTCTCGATGAAGCCGAAGCGGCAGAGGTCGCCGCTGAAGCGGCCGATGAACCCGACGGCGCATTGCTCGCCAGCGCAAGGGCGCGGGGCAAGCAGCAGAACCTATCGTTCTTCGCCTTCACCGCAACGCCCAAGCCTAAGACTTTGGAGACCTTCGGCCAGTTTGGTGAGGATGGCCACCGGCGCCCCTTCCATACCTACTCCATGCGCCAGGCGATTGAGGAAGGCTTCATCCTCGACGTGCTGCGCAATTACGCGACGTATTCCACTTACTACAAGCTCGCGAACGCTCATCCACGGAATGATCCGGAGATGGAAGCGTCGAAAGCTAAGGCGGCACTAGCCCGGTTCGTCTCGTTGCACCCCTACCAACTGGAACAGAAGGCAGAGGTGATTGTCGAGCACTTTCGACAGAAGACAGCCGGCAAGATCAACGGCCGAGCCAAGGCCATGGTGGTGACGAGGTCTCGGTTGCACGCCGTTCGCACCAAGCAGGCACTCGACGCCTACATCTTGCGTAAGGGCTACGACAAAGGCGAGGAACCGCTGCGGACACTGGTCGCGTTCTCGGGGGAAGTCGCTGATCCCGACGCGGCCGATCTTAAATTCACGGAGGCGGCGATGAACGGCTTCCCGGAGGGGCAGCTGCCGAAGCGCTTCCGCGAGGGCAATTTCCAAGTCTTGGTCGTCGCGGAGAAGTACCAGACTGGGTTTGACGAGCCCCTGCTGAACACCATGTACGTCGACAAGAAGCTGGCCGGTGTTAAGGCCGTGCAGACCCTCTCTCGGCTGAACCGCACCTATCCCGGCAAGGAGGACACCTTCGTCCTCGACTTCGCGAACTCAGCCGAAGAAATCAAGGCGGCATTCGAGCCGTTCTACGAGGAGTCGTTCGCTGCCCCGACCGACCCCAACTTGCTCTACGCGATGGAGCACGATCTCAAGGCCGCTGGCGTGCTCTCCCCCGCCGAGCTGACCGCTGCCGTCGCTGCACTGCTGGGTGACGCCCCGACGCGGCAGTCGGCCATTTACGCCAACCTGGAGCCGGCAGTTGGTCGCTTCCTCCGTCTCGACGAGGACGGTCAAGAATCGTTCCGCGTCACACTTGACCACTTCGTCCGTGCGTACGCCTTCGTGGCGCAGGTAATGCCATGGACAGACACCGAGCTGGAGCAACTCTTCCTCTACGGCAAATTGCTGCTGGCGGAACTGCCCACCGGCGACAACGACCCGATGCCGCAACTCAGCAGAACCGTGCAGCTGACCCATCTGCGGATTGCGGCTACCTCCGACTCGTCCATCTCCCTCACCGCCAGCGACGAGCCGGGCGTGGCTCTCCCCGGTGAGGGCAAGGGCAAGCAGGCAGAACCCTTGGTCGACAAGCTGTCAGCGTTGATTGCCGCGATGAACGAGAAGTACGGGGCCGATCTGGGCGATGCCGACAAGGTATGGGTCGATCAGCAGTGGGTGGTCGTGAAGGGCGATGATGAGATGCGCACGGTGGCTCTCAACAACGACCGCAATCAGTACCAGCTCGTGCTGGCGGAAAAGATCAAGCAGCTCCTTGTCGAGCGACACGAGGCGAACGGGCACCTCTTCGACCTGTTCTTCGCCAACCCGGACTTCCAGTCGATGATCCTCAGCTACCTCGCCGGCACCTATGACGAGTTCAAGGTCGAAGCGGCGCAGTGATGTCAAGGCCGTGACTCGCCCCGGGCGCCCACGGAGCCTCGTGAGAGGCCGTTGCGATTCCGCCGAACGGTCAGGCGATGTCCGATCGACCCCTGGATGGCTGGCGCGGTCCTCAGTCTCGTGGCGGCCGGCGGCGGAATCCTCACTGGCCGGTGCGCCGCGCTCTCGGCCGGCGCGGTCGTGCCGAAGTATTGTGGTGGTCCGCTGGTGCGACATCATTCACATTTTCCACACAAGGTGCAGGAGGGGGCTTTAGAGTTGTCTAAAGTGATCCGATCCTGCATAGTGATCGGGGAGTGGTACAAGATCGAGTGCGCCGTGCGGGCAGACGGTACGTCCCCAGCACGGGAGTTTCTCGACCTGGTCAAGACGGGCATGTGGGAAGCCGATCCGGAGGTTCACGATCTTCCTGACGACGAGCAGGTGCGGGACTACCACCGCTTGATCAACTCGATGCGGTACCTGGCCACGCACGGCGAGCCGGAGCATGACGACGACGTCAATGACCTGGAGGACGGACTGTGGGAGTTCAAGTGCTACACAAAGCGACTCGTCTTCTACGACACAGACGGCTACGGCGGCTACGAGCCAAAGTTGCGAATTCAAGAACGTGCTCGCTCTGAGTATCCGGAGCTGGAGTCTTGGTGGTTTCCCAAGTTCGACTACACACTACGGTTAGCGAATTCCTGGCCCAAGGTCGGTCCTGTCGCGGACCCGCTAGATATTCAAGAAGCGATAAGGATCCGGGAGGAGGATTTGAAACATGACCGATAATCGCCCCACTGAATTGGATGAGTTGTTGGGTACCCGGTCCGGGTCACTCGATTTGGCTGGCGCGAAGCTTGTCAGTTCCGTTGGCAGTCTCATGAAGCGTGCTATGACCGTCACCGGTAAGCGGCCGAGTCAGGTTGCTGACGGAATGTGCGTTTCGCCGGGGCGAATTTCGCAGATCCTCGCTGCTGGCGGAAATATAAAGCTGTCAACCCTCGCACGGTTCATGGACGCGTGTGGCTACGAAGTGCACGTCACCGCGAGTCCCAAGGACCCAACGATTCCTTCGCTCGAACGTCGGCGCCGGGGGCCTCGCAGGGATGACTCTGTTCCAACGCAGCAGTGGTCATGGGCGGGGGAAACGCACTGGCTTGCTGCAGGCGCCTCGTCTCGCGAGTTCGATAAATTGCGCCCGTCCCACGCGTTCCAGGTTCTCCTCTTAGGTATGGGGACCTACGCTTCAGACAAGTATTCCTGCTTGTTTGAGGAGCCCCTTACAGGAACTGCGCACGGTCTATATCACAATGACCCGGAAAAAGCCTCCAGATGAATTTGGAGACAGCGCATCGACGATTCAATCTAGAATCGATCACGTTGCACGAAGCTAGCATTCAGCGTGGCGAAGGTGCTGCAGACAAACCCGGCGAGGTTGAGAACCACGGAGAACTGCACGCTGCGCGATTAATCGGCCGGAAGGCCGCCTATCTGGTCGGTTTTACCACTCTGCTCAAGGATGAAGGCGGCGCCGCGATCATGCAGATCGACGTGAGTTTTGCTGCCCGGTATAGCCTAGAGGACGGCTTTGAGCCGGACGATGGAACCGTTGAGTGGTTTGCTTGGAATGGCGTCGTCTATCAGGTTCATCCGTACATTCGTGAGTTCATTAGCTCGGCCACTACCAGGGCTGGACTTCCACCGGCCTTCCTTCCGGTCCTAGTCCGCCAGGACCTAGACGCCGACAGCGAGGGCTGAACGCAACAGTCCGGCACGCCACGAGCGCTGAGTCCCTATCGAGGGCCTAACTGAGGTGCCGTGAGGACTTTCCTTACTGGCTCAAGCGCGCCTTCGGCGCGAGAGCGCGGGGCCGAGTGGGGCCCCGCGCTCCGGGCCTTCGGCCCTTCGCGCACCCCACTCGGCTCCGCGCACAGGACTGCCCCGGCCCCTGAGCCCGGGCCGGCAGACCCCCTCGCGTGCCACGCAACTGTGGCGGCCCTCTGCCAACGCCGCGGCTTCTACCGCGCATGTCAGCGAAACCGTCGGAACCGGACTCTAGAGTCACTGCGTGCAGATTGACCATTGGCTGACCGCCGCCAGCAGCCTCGTCGGTGCCCTCATCGGCGCGGGCGCCGCGCTGGCAGCTGCATACATGCAGTTGAGGCGTAGTCGAAAGGCTGAGTCCGAGCGCGAGCGGAAGCTCGCCATCGAAGAGGTACTTGTTAGAGCCGTAGCCATTGACTTCCAGGCGCACAACATGGCTCTGTTGGCATCCAATGCTGGTTCGCTCGATGGTCTGCTGGCCAGAGTGCTGGGCAGTGTCGCACCTGTGGACTACGCGGCGATGTTCGACAAACTCAGCGCGGAAGGCAACGCCCTCAACCGGGCTGCGGCACAGGTCTGGCTCTTTGGTGAGGACAAGACGGTGCGATTGACCAATGCTGTCGTCCTCGCGGCGACTGATGTCGTTACAGCGCACACATCCGGCGGACGAGGCTGGCTGGGAACTCGGCTCATGGTCGCCTTCTCCGGTCACCACGCAGGGGACACCAAGCGGATCGCCGAGGCACGGCGCAAACTGGCTGAAGCTCGACGTGCACTCGTTGAGCACACCCGGCGCACCCTCGGTGTGGAGCACGTCGACCTCTTCGCCTTGCCGTGGCAGGAAGGTTAGGCGTTCGAGCCGCCGACCCGATCCAGCAGGATTTGCACGCCGGCACCCGGCCGCAAGGGCGCTGCGCGTCGCTGCGCGATGGCCTGCGGCCACCCTTGCCCCCGGACGCCGACGAGCAACAGGGCTGGCTATCGGGTCGATGGCTCTCCCATGGCCAGGCCCACGGGCGTACCTCGACGCGCCACAATGGACGTTATGGATCGACGTCGACGTCATAGGGAGAACACGCCAACCCGCGAGCAGCGAACAGCGATGCTCGACCGTATGGCGCGTGAAGGGGAAGCGGACGGCTTGTACGAAGCCACCGACGGACCTCCCCGGCGGACTCGCTGAACCTGGCTCTTCGTGGCCGCATTTTGGCCGTACGAGCTCTGAATCCGGCACCCGCGACCGGGAGTGGGACGCACGGTTCCCGCGGGAATCGCTAAGTATTACTAGCGAAACTAGCTCCCGCTGACGCTCGTAATGAATAGGTCGTCGGTTCGATTCCGACAGGCGGCTCCACACAAAACCCCAGGTCAAAGCCGCAATCGCGGCCATCGTCCTCAGCGCCGACAGCCTTCCAACGCCGCTCGTGGCAGCTCATGTCCCATCGCCTTCTGGATCCACCGCAGTTCCGCGCCGGTTGCTCGAGCCAGGCTGCCGAACCTACGACGCAGGTCGAGCGGAGTCACCACCAGGCCGAGCGACTTGGCCGCCTCGTCGAAGCCAGACCGGTGCTGCCAGTTCCGGTTCCGGAGGTAGCCGCCGTTGGGTGCGGTGAACACCAGGGCGTCGGCCGTGCGTCCGTCGACCCGCTCCTTCAGCCCTGGTGCCAATAGCTCTGGGATCGCGATGTACCGGTTGGACACCTGGCTCAAGCGCGCCAACGGCGCGGCACGCCCTGGTGCTCGGCTTGGCGGGACCCCCGCGCTCCGGGCCTCCGGCCCTGGGCGGCGCCCCCGTCCGCTGCGCGCTCCGGGCGTGCAAGGGGCACGCCTGACCAGAAGGATCTAGCCAGTCCTCCCCGACCGCCGGGTAGGAGCGTCGCGCCTGCACCCATGCCAGAGCGAACAGGAGGCCAACCCCCAGCGGCTACCGTCCAGGAGAATGCCCGTACCGCCATCAGCACCAAGCGCATCAGCTCACAAATGGCGGCGCCGCTGAAGGGCACCACCGAGAGGTTCGTCGATGGCCTCCAGGCGCCAATAACGGAAGCCAGCTCCGGAGCCGGCGGCATCGAAGGCGAAGGAGCAAACCAAACGTCCATGGCATTCCCCAGTCGCACAATCGTCGCTTACCGAACGTACCGGTAGCCGGGGTGCGTTGCTGCCGAACCGCCGACCCGAGCCACAAGGATGTGCTCGCCAGCCAGGGATCCCTCGCTAGCCTGGACTAACGCGGACGCCGTGAAGAGGTGACGGAAATGTTTGGTCTGGGGCCCACCGAGGTTGTTCTCATCCTGCTCGTGGCACTCGGGTCGCTGGCCGTCGCCGCAATGTTCATCGTGGGTATCGTCCTGATCGTAGGGCCCCTCATGCGGCTTACGGATGCATCCAGAGAACGGGTGAGGGACTAGCCGAGAGTAGCCGCATTCTGGCCGGCACAAGGGGGCCTTCGCCGGGGCCGGACAGTGGCCGGGGACCAGGCTGGAGTATGCGAGCTGCTGCGACCCTTCCCGACGGCACCAAAGAGAGCCAGGCAGCTTGACGCAGCGGCAGATCAGCGCACGCAGGCGCCAACAACCGACGGCGACACCAACAGTCAAGGTGAGCCGACCTGAGGCAACGTCGACGACTTCCCCGAGTCCCTCTGTGGCCGGCGCGAAGCTATGCCGGCTGGCGTTGCCCAGGCATCTGCGCGAAGCCGAGCTGCCGGAACATGCCCAGCTGGTCCACCACAACCCAGTGCTCCGCGATCTTCCCGTCACGGAAGCGGACAAGATGCATCGCGTCCCAAGACGCATGCTTCCCGGTCGGAGGCATCCCTGCCAGCTCGCCGAGCATCGTGCCCGAGGTTGTGACGTGCTGCGCGACCAGGTCGCCCTCGGCGACCACATGGTTGACCGTGTTCGTCAGATCAGGGAACGCCTCGCGAAGTGCGGCCACCATCGCCTTGAGTCCCTCACGGTCGTTCGAGATCCCAGGCAGAGGATCGCCGTGGTCGACGAAATCGGTATGCACCACCTCGTCGATGACCTCGACCTTGCCCTGAGTGAACACCTCCGACGGCATCCGGGCGGCTACCGCCTTGAAGTCTTCGGACATGACACCATCTCCGTCCTCCCCGTCCTCCCCGTCCTCCGCGACGCTAGACCCGGTCGGCTGACCGGTTACATAGCCCGAACGGCGCAGCCCACTTGACGACGACCTCGGCCGGCTCCCCGACAGCGGCGGCTTCCGGAGTTGCCGCTCCGGACACCCAGGCGGCTCCAGACGGAGGTCAGCTCAGGTCCGGCGAGGGACTACCTGCCGAGGGTGAGCAACACGAGCGCCATCAGCATCGCGATGACCAACACTGTGCTGGCCACGACGGGGGCCCGCCCGCGCGAGCCAGTGATGTAGTCGTTGCTTTCGATCTCCCGGTTCACCTTGCGGTACCGGATGGTGCCGTAGCCGAGGCCCACGGCGCCGACCACGATCAGCACGCCCCCAGCTGCGACGGCACTCGCTCCGCTCGACGAGGCGAACTTCGCGATCGCCAACCCGACGACCATGACATTGGCAGCCGTGCGCAGCCACGCCAGGTAGGTCCTCTCGTTGGCCAGATGATCCCGAGTCCGCGACGGATTCTCGGCAGCGCCCTGGGTCTCTGCCATCTCTCTGCCTTTCGTAGCCAGTCCGCCGACAACCCGACGAGCGTTCGGCCGACTTACCTGGCCATGCCCATCTCCGGGATCGAGGAAACGGTGAGTTGCCGTGCGCTCGACGAGCGACGGATCAGCCGAGGTGCACGACCAGAGCGCCAAGCGCTAGGTGCAGTGCCAGTCCACCGGCCACGAAGAACACGCCGATGGCTAACCACGCAGCTATCAACACCCCTTCACCGGGTCCGGCCCGCGGCCGTTGCGGGCTCGCCGCCGCCGGCCGCGTTCGAGCACGATGATGCCGTGCCGCGGGGGTCGGCGGCCGCAGAACCGGAGTCTTCCCGAAGTACGGCGTCCCCCACCCGAGACCGCCGTGCGCCGACGGGCCGGACGTAATGGAGTTGAGCTTGCCGACCGGGCACGGTTGGCTGGGCCCATGACCGACACCCCGATCCGCGTAGGTCTCGCCACCGACCCCGGGCGGTACCTCGCCACCGACCACACCGTCTGGTTCCACGAGGTCCCGGATGCATCCGTGGAGGTGCAGCTGCTCGGACTGCCCGAGGACCAGAGGTACGCGGCGGAGGTCGACGGTGCCGACCCGGCGACGTACGCCGGCATCTACGGCGTCTACCCGCTCACCCTCTCCGTCCCGGGCCCGGGACCGGGCGCCGGCGTCCGCCAGGTGCCGTGCGCCGGCCTGTCCTTCGTCGGCGTGCACCCGGACCAGCGCCGCAAGGGCGTGCTCACCGCGATGCTGCGCCACCACTTCGAGCAGGTGCGCGCCCAGGACGGCACCCACGTCTCCGCGCTGCACGCCAGCGAGCCGGCCATCTACGGCCGCCACGGGTACGGGCTCGCGTCGCTGGAGCTGGCCGTCGACCTGAACCGGGGTACGACGCTGAACGCGCCCCACCTGGAGGACGCGGCGGCCGGTCTCACCACCCACCTGGCGTCGGTGACGGACCCGGAGGTGCCGAAGCGGATGCGGGAGTGTCACCTCGCATCGGCCGAGCTCGGCGAGGTGGTCGGCGAGAACGCCTACTACAGCCGGCTCTGCTACCAGCTGCCCGAGGAGCTGCGGGACAAGGAGGTCTGGCGGGTGCTGTTTGCCCGCCGCGACGGGGCGGACGTCGGGTTCGTGATGTTCCGCCGCAGCCACAAGTGGGAGCGTGCCCGCCCGGCGGGGGAGATCGAGGTGTGGTCGGTGATCGGAGACCCGGCCGCGCGCCTCGCGCTGCTGCGCCGCCTTGTCGACTTCGACCTCATCGGCACCACCAAGGTCAGCTCGGTCGGCATCGACGACCCCCTGTTGTCATGGGTGGGCGGACCGCGGTCGACCTCCGACATCGCGACGTACGACGGGCTGTGGGTCCGGCTGGTCGACCTGCCCGCGGCGCTGCAGGACCGTTCCTGGAGCACGCCGTGCGACGTCGTGGTGGAGGTCTCCGACCCGGCTGCCCCCTGGAACGACGGGAGCTGGCGGATCCACGCCGATGCCGCCGGCTCGGCCGCCGTGGAGCAGACGACCGCGGAGGCCGAGGTCCGTCTGGGGGTGCAGGCGCTCGGCGCGGCGTACCTCGGCGGCGGCAACCTCGTTGCCCAGCACCGCGCCGGGCTGGTGCAGGAGCGTCGCCGCGGTGCGGTGGCCGAGCTGTGGCGGGCGATGCGCACCGACGTGGCCCCGAGCGCCGCGGTCGGCTTCTGAGAGTGATCTCCTCCTCGTGTGCGCCGCCGACGCGGTGGCCGGGGGGCCGGGCCCGCCCGTAGGCTGGCCGCCGAAGGAGGCGACTGATGCGCGCATGGGTGGTGGACCACCCCGCCCCGATCGACGATGGACCGCTGCGCCTGGTCGAGCGCGCGGTGCCCGAGCCGGGCTTCGGGCAGATCCGGGTCCGGGTGCGCGTCTGCGGTGTCTGCCGCACCGACCTGCACCTGGCCGAGGGAGATCTGGCCCCCCGGCATCCGGCGTTGGTGCCCGGCCACGAGGTGGTCGGCGTGGTGGACGAGCTCGGCGAGGGCGCTCGCCGGTTCGAGATCGGACAGCGGGTCGGCATCGCGTGGCTGCGCCGCACCTGCGGCGTCTGCCGGTACTGCGTCGCGGGCCACGAGAACCTCTGCCTGGCTCCGCGGTTCACCGGCTGGGACGAGGACGGCGGGTACGCCGAGGCGGCGGTGGTCGACGAAGGGTTCGCCTACCCGCTCCCGGACGAGTTCAGCGACCAGGAGGCGGCGCCACTGCTGTGTGCCGGGATCATCGGCTACCGGGCGCTGCGCCGGGCCGATCTGCCGCACCACGGCCGGCTCGGCATCTACGGCTTCGGGGCCTCGGCGCACCTGGCCGCGCAGATCGCCATGGGCCAGGGGGCCACGGTGCACGTGATGACCCGCTCCGCGGACGCGCGGCAGCTCGCGCTCTCGCTGGGCGCTGCCTCCGCCCAAGGCGCCGCGGACCCGCCGCCGGAGCCGCTGGACTCGGCCATCTTGTTCGCGCCCGTGGGGGAGCTGGTGCCGGTCGCGCTCGCTGCGCTCGACCGCGGCGGCACCCTCTCGGTAGCCGGCATCCACCTCAGCGACATCCCGCCGCTGTCCTACCAGGAACACCTGTTCCAGGAGCGCACCCTGCGCAGCGTGACCGCCAACACCCGCCACGACGGGGCCGAGCTGTTCACGATCGCCTCCCGGCTGCAGCTGAAGGTGACCACCACGCCGTACCCGTTCGAGGCCGCCGACCAGGCGCTCGCCGACCTCGCCCATGACCGGGTGCACGGAGCCGCGGTGCTGGTCCTCGACGAGTCCTGATATGGAGGCGGTCCGCTGCATACCCGTGGCGTGCAACTGGGAGCATGGAGCCCGAGGCAGCGGGAGGTGATGGCGGTGGCGGTGCCGGTGACGGCCGGGACGCTGGACGCGGTGTTCCGCGGGGTGGACCTCACCGGCGTGCTGGCCAACGCGTTGCTCGGCGGGGTGATGGCCCGCGGGGAGCGGCTGGACCCGGTGGGCTTCGGCACGCTGGCGATCATCTCCGGCCTCGGTGGCGGGCTGATCCGCGACACCCTTCTGCAGCACGGCCCGCCGGTCGCGCTCACCGACTACGCCTACATCCTCACCGCGCTCGCCGGGGCGGCGGTGGCGTTCGTCGTACGCGTCGAAGGCCGGCTGTGGAACCACGTCTTCCCGGTCCTGGACGCGCTCGCGCTCGGCTGCTGGGCGGCCGCCGGCGCGCAGAAGACCCTGGGCATCGGGCTCGGCTGGCTGCCCGCCCTGTTGCTGGGCACCATCACCGCCGTCGGCGGCGGCATGGTGCGCGACGTGGTGCTGCGCCGGATCCCGAGCATCTTCGGCGGCAACACGCTCTACGCCACGGCGGCGCTGGCCGCCAGCGGCGTCCTCGTCGTGCTCTTCGAGCTCGGCTACCCGTCGCTCGGGCTGGTCGCGGCCACCCTGATCGGCGCCGCGATCTGCCTGGTCGCCCGGTGGCGGGGCTGGCAGCTGCCCGAGGCGTACGTCTGGAGCCCACGTCACACCTGGGTGCGCTACCCGGGGCCGCGCGGGCGGCAGGCCCGGATCCGGTACGACGAGGTCAACGAGGACGGTGCCGGGCGGCGAGGAGAGGACTCATGACCGCGGGCACGTGCGATGGTGGAGGGCCGGCTCGTGGACCTGGTGCCGAAGGTCGTCGGCGCGCGCTCGTCGAGCCGCTGGGGTAGTCGGCCTCCCGTTCCGACGGGCCGGTCAGCGGCTGCGCTGGTACACCACCGCAGCGGCCACCTCGGCCAGCGGCACGTTGGTCTCGTTGGACAGCCGGCGGAGCAGGGCGAAGGCCTCGTCGGCGGCACACTTCCGGTCGGCCATCACCATGCCCTTGGCCTGCTCGATCGCGGCCCGGGTGCGCATCGCCTGGCGCAGCTGCGCCACCTCGGTGGCCACCGCCGTGTAGCTCTCGATCGCGTTCGCTACCGCGTCCACGTCGTCGCGCCGGGTCCCGGGGAGCCGTCCGTCGGCCTCCACGAGCACCTCGCGGTAGGCGCGCAGCGCGGTGAGCAGGCCTCCACTCAGCGGGGTCAGGTCCTCTGTCCGCACCATCACGCCCGCCGTGTCGCCGTCCGCGACGGGCGCGTTGACCACAGCCCAGGTCTTCTCGGTGAAGGCGCCCGGCTCTTCGGCGTCCTCCACGTCGTACCGGATCGGCTCCAGCCGGTGGCACCGCCGGGTCCGCAGCACCCGCTCGCAGGACTCCGCGAACTCCGTGGTGGCGCCCGCGGTGGCGCAGTCCGGGCTCTCCGGGAACGCTTCGAAGACGTTCAACGCGATGAGCTGGTCCTCGGTCCGGCCGGTCAGCTGCAGGTAAGACCGGCTGGCCGCGGCGATGGTGAAGTCCCGGCTGAGCAAGAGGGTGGGCGACGGCTGGCTCACGAACACCGGGTCGCGCCGCCAGCGCTCCAACGTGCAGCTCACGGATCCTCGCTCTCGCTCCCCCCTACCCGTGAGTATTGCCCCGGCTGGCGTGCGAAAACCCGTGCGGAAGCTCGCAGCGCCGCCGGTCTGGACCTGGTGGGGCTAGGCGGGCTGCGGCTCCTGTTTCGGTGCCGGCGTCCGCGGCAGCAGCAGCGCGGCCACCAGCCCGATCAGGCCGACCGCGGCGAGCGCCACGATCGCGAAGCCGTACGACGAGTCCGGGCTCGACGTGATGCCGGCGACCAGGATCGTCCCGGCGATCGCGGTGCCCATCGACGAGCCGAGGTTGGACACGCTGCGGGACAGGCCGGAGATCTCGCCCTGCTGCTGCTCGGGGAAGGCCGACTGCACCACGTTCACCGACGGGGTGAGCATCAGGCCCACGCCGAGCCCGATCAGCAGTAGCCCCGGGGTAGTGGCCCATGCGCTCGCGTGGGCGGTGCTCAGCACCAGCAGCACGGGCACTCCCAGGATCGTGCCCACGAACCCGGCTCCGATCAGCGAGCGCTGGCTGTAGCGCTTGGCGAGCCGCTCGGCCGCCATCGACGAGACGAGCAGGCCGACCGTCGCCGCGGAGAAGATCACACCGGTCTGGACGGCGTTGTAGCCGCGCACCACCTGCAGGTAGGCCGCCACCGTGAACGACATGCCCATCAGCATCAGCCACTGGGTGTTCTGGGTGACCAGCCCCAGGTTGGAGGTCCGGTTGCGGAACAGCGACGGGGACAGCAGCGGCTCCCGCCCCGCGCGCTCCTTGCGGCGCGCCGAGATGAAGAACCAGGCCAGCACCAGCGCGCCGCCGGCGATCAGCCCGATCATCAGCCAGAAGTTCTGCTCCGCGGCCAGGATCCCCAGCACCACCAGGACCAGGCCGACCGCGGACAGCACGGCTCCGCCGATGTCGAAGGACCGGGACGGGTCCGCCGGCAGCGGGTCCCGCACGTTGCGGCGGCTGAGCAGCACGATGGTGACGATCACGAGTGCCTGGAACACGAACGCCGCCCGCCAGCTGATCCCGGTGGCGATCGCGCCGCCGATCAGCGGGCCGGAGGCCGCGCCCAGACCGCCGGCGGCGCTGATAGCGCCGAACGCGCGGGCCCGGGAGGTGGTCTCGGTGAACAGCAGCGTGGCCAGGATGTAGACGGGCGGGATCAGCAGGGCCGTGCCGACGCCCTCGAAGATCGAGTTGCCGAGGATGAGCAGGCCGAGGCCGGGGGAGGCCGCGCTGACCAGTGCCCCCACGCCGTACACGCCCAGGCCTATGTTGAAGCAGCGCTTCCGGCCGTACTTGTCGGTCAGCTTGCCGCCGGGGATCATCAGCGCCGCCATCACCAGCAGGAAGGCGGTGATCGCGAGCTGGATGCCCTGCACGGTGGTGTGCAGGTCCTTGCTCATGTCGTTGATCATCACGTTCATGTTCGAGCCCGCGAAGCTGCAGATGAACTGCGCGAGCGCGAGCGGGACCAGCGTCTTGCGCAGGGTGCTCGGCTCCCGGGTGGACGTGCTGTGTGCCATCCCCTCAGGCTGCGGCCCACCTGAGGCCGCGGGCATCATCCGCGGCGGGTGACCTGCTCAGTCGACCTGGCGAAGCCCCCGCAGCGCGGTGGTCAGCCGGTGCAGCTCGTCCAGCATCTGCTTGCCGCCACCCTCGAGCTCCGGGTTGGGCACGAACTCGCCCTCGGAGATGAACTGGGTGAAGAACGGGATCGACACGGCCTCGACAACCGGGACCATCCGCAGCGCGGCGAGCACCGGCTTGAGGGCGCTCGTGGCGCGCAGGCCGGCGGACACCCCGCCGTACGACGCGAGCCCGGCGGGCTTGTCCGCCCACTCCACGGACAAGTAGTCCAGCGCGTTCTTGAGGGCGGCCGGGAAGGAGTGGTTGTACTCCGGGGTGACGAACACGAACGCGTCCGCCCGGGAGATCGTGGCGCTCCAGTCCTTGGTGTGCTGGTGGGCGTAGCGCTGCAGGCGCGGGTGCCGCGGCTCGTCGAAGACCGGCAGGTCCACCTCGGCGAGGTCGACCAGCTCGACGTCGAAGCCGCCGTGCTGCTCGGCGAGCTGCTGCAGCCAGCGGGCGACGGCGATGCCCTGGCGGCCGGGACGGGTGCTGGCGGCGATGACCTGGAGAACGGGGCGGGACAACGGCACTCCTCGACTGTTGACGGCTCAATCTGTAGGGGAACCATCCGTCCCGCCGAGATGTTCCGTGGCGGTGCTCACGTTCAGGTGGTCGGCGCGGACGCCGGCGCCCCGGCCTGGCGCGGGATCCCGGCCACCGGCGGGGTGTAGCTCCGGCCGGCCTCCTCGGCCTTGCGCATGGCGCTGAGGCCCTCCTCGACGGTGAGTAGCTTGGTCGTCTGCGCGGCCCGCAGTGACCCGCCTGCGGCCGCCGCCAGCGCGATGGCGGCCGCGGACTCGTCGTCAGGGGCGTTGAAGATGAGCGTGATGTCGTAGTCGCCGAAGCAGTAGAAGAACGAGTCGAGCTTGCCTCCACAGGCCTCGGCGAGCGGGCGGATCCGGTCCACCGGGTTGGGCTGGTTCTTGACCTGATGGGCCCAGGACTCAGGGGTGTACGCGGCTTGGTACAGGTAGCGCGGCATGGAGGCCTCCGAGACGGTTGCTTGGTGTGGACTCAGCATGCGCCCGTCCGCTCGGCGACGACATGACTAACCGTGGCTAGTGACCGGCTCAGCCAGCTGGTGCGATCCGGTCCGCCGGGCCACCCAACCCGGTGCGGATCATCTCGCCGTACGAGTCGTCGCCGAGGTGGGACCTTCGCCACTGGCCCCGTTGCGGGCCGGTGCCAGGCTGGAAGGACGAGGACGGCTCCCGGGAGGATGGATGAACGGCCCGCTGCCCCAGGCGATCGCCTGGCGGGCGGTCGCGCGCTGCGTGGCCGCCGCGGCCCTGCTGCTGGCCCGTGGGCGGGTGCACCTGCCGCGTGAGCACCTCGGCATGGTGCTGCGGTTCGCGGACGGCACGCTGGCCCGCGTGTACCGCGAGACCACCGTGGACCGCAGGCCCGCCGACCCGTGCGTGCTGCTGGTGTCCTTCCGGCTGCGCGGCATCCGCGGCCGGGCCCACGCGCTGTTCCGGACCGAGAGCCTGCTGAACACCGTGCTGTTCGTCGGCTTCCCGGGGTTCGTCTCCAAGCTCTGGCTGGCCCACGACACCCACGGCACCTACCGCGGGTTGTACGAGTGGGACGGCATCGCCGACGCGGAGGCGTACGCCCGGGCGCTGTGGCGGGTGCTCGCCCTGGTCAGCGTGCCGGGGTCCATCGACTTCCGGGTGGTGCCGGGACTGCGGCGAGACGACCTGCTCGCCGACCCGACGCTGCTGGAGACGGTCGTCCCCGACGAGCAGACGGCCTGGTGGCGGATGCTGGGAGCGGCATGACCGAGGCCGACGTGCTCGTGGTCGGTGCCGGCCCCACCGGGCTCACCGCCGCGTTGCAGGCGCACGCGCACGGTGCCTCCGTGCGGGTCGTGGAACGCCGCGAGGAGGAGTTCCGGCCCTCGCGGGCCATGGTGATGCACCCGCGCACCATGGAGAGCCTGCGTCCCCTCGGGGTCACCGAACCGCTGATGGCCCGCGCGGACACCAGGCCGCGCGCCGAGCTGCACCTCGGCGGCCGCTGCGTGTCGGTGGAGATGCGCGACCTGGCCCTGCCGGACACCGCGTTCCCGCATCTCACGCTGGTGCGGCAGATGGACGTCGAGGAGGTGCTCGCCGCCGCCCTGGAGCGCCGCGGGGTGCGCGTCGAGCGTGGCGTCGAGCTGGAGCACGTGGAGCAGCAGGCCGTCGGGCCGGTGCGGGCCACACTGCGCAGCCACGGCCGGACCGAGCGGCTGGAGAGCCGGTTCCTGGTCGGGGCTGACGGGCAGGCCAGCACGGTCCGTCAGCTGGCCGGCATCAGGTGGGACGGTGCGCCGTACCACGAAGAGGTGGTGCTGGCGGACCTGGAGCTCAGCGGCGACCTGGATCCCGGGGTGCTGCACGCAGTCGCCGGCCGCGACGGCCTGCTGTTCTTGTTCGCGCTGGGGGAGGGAGCCAGCTGGCGGCTGCTCGCGACCCGGCCGAGCACCGGTGCCGGGCTCGCGTTCGGGCAGCCGGGCCCACCGGTCCCGGCGCGGCAGGTGCAGTGGCTGCTCGACGGCGCCGGACTTCCTGCCGCCATCGAGGAGATGCGCTGGTCGGCGCGGGTGCCGCTGCAGCACCGGCTGGCCGGCGCGTTCCGGCGCGGCAACCTGTTCCTGGCCGGGGACGCCGCGCACGCCCACTCCCCGGCCGGGGCGCAGGGCATGAACACCGGCATGCTGGACGCGGTCAACCTCGGCTGGAAGCTCGCCTTCGCGCCGGCCGCCGAGCCGGGCGGTCCGCTGCTCGCGTCGTACGAGTCCGAACGCCGCCCGCTTGCCCGAATGGTGCTCGGCATGACCCACCTGATCTTCTTCGCCGAGGCCTCCGGCCACCCGGCGGCCCGGTTCCTGCGTGGCACGCTGGCGCCCTTCGGAGCGCCCGCGCTGCCGCTGCTGCTGCGCCGCCGGCGGCTGCTTGCCGAGGGGGTGCGCACGCTGTCGTGGATGCGGGTCGGCTACCGGCGCAGCCCGGTGTCGTACGACGCGGGACCGCGCTCGTCGTGGGGGCCGCGGCCCGGCGACCGGCTGCCGGACGCGGACCTCCCCCAGGACGGCACCGGCGCCCGGCTGCACGACCTGACCGCCGGCGCCGGGGTGCACGTGCTGCTGGGAAGGGACGCCCCCCAGATCGCCGCCCCGCCCGGCGGGCGGGTCTCCGTGCATCGGCTCACCGGCCGGCCCGGACGCGACGTGCTCGCGGTGCGGCCCGACGGCGTGGTCGGCTTCCGCGCCGGCAGCGCCGACGGCGTGGAGCTGGCCGGCTGGCTGCGGCTGGTCGGCGCGCTGGTCTAGGTGTGATGCCCTGCAGGTCAGGGCGCGCCGGTGCGGCGGTGCGTGCCGCCGGCCGCGACCAGGTCCTCCGAGGCCCGCCGCTGCGCCGGGATCCGGGGGCCGACCGTGGCGGCCTGCCGGTAGCGGGCCAGCGTCTCGGGGGGCAGGGTCGTCTTCGGGAGGTCCCACCGGCGCCGGAACCGGAGCCCGAGGACATCGACCTCGCCGGTGGCGTCCTCGAGCCACAGCTCGAAGCAGGACTCGACCACCTCGAGCACCCGGGGACTGCGGATGTTCGCCCCGAGCGCGGCCTGCCAACCCCCGATGAAGGCTTCGTGCAGGAGCTTGCGCTTGCGCTTCTTGGTGACCCAGTGCATGGAGGCTCCCTTCTCCCAGCCTCAGCCCATCACCAACGGCGCTCTCCCGCATCACCCCAGTGACGCAGCCCACCGGCCCGCACGGACTAGTCAGGCGGCGCATCGGGTGGCGGTTCGGAGCGCGCTCGGTGGGCAGGATGACAAGGACCGGCACCGAACCTGACCCCGAACCTGACCCCGAACCTGACCCCGAACCTGACACGGAGAGGACCAGTGGGCAGCACCGACCAGAACGCCTGGCACATCGACATCGGCCACGACGAGATCGTGATCCGGCGCCGCTACGAGGCGCTCAGCATCGCCAACGACGTGCTCATCGCGCTGTGGTTCCTCGTCGGCAGCGTCCTGTTCTTCTGGGACTCGACGACGACGGCGGCCACGTGGTGCTTCCTGCTGGGCAGCGTCGAGTTCCTCGCCCGGCCGGCCATCCGGCTGACCCGGCACTTCCACATCCAGCGGATCGGTGGCAGCACGACCGACGCGACCCAGGACTACTGAGGGCTCGCTGGTCGCGCCAGGTCGATCCAGTAGCGACGGGTGCGGCCAAGTGGTGTGTCCCGGACGTCCTCCAGGTCGCCGCCGTTGGCCTCGATGACCCGCTGGGACGCGGCGTTCGCGTCGTCGCAGGTGACGAGCACGCGGCCCAGGCCCAGCCCCCTGGCCTCGTGCAGCACCTCGCCGAGTGCCCAGCGGGCCAGCCCGCGGCGGCGCGCGCTCGGCCGCACGCCGTACCCGATGTGCCCGCCGGCGTGCAGCAGGAAGTCGTTCAGCTCGTGCCGCAGCGCGATCGCGCCGAGGTAGGTCTCGTCGTCGACGATCCACCAGTACGACGAGTGCACGCGCCCCTCGACCGGCGGGACCGACCGGTCCGCCTCCCGGTGCAGGCGCGCGACCCAGGCCGCGAACCCCTCGGGGGTGTCCACGTCGTCGTCCTCGTGCAGCCCGGCGCCGTCCTGGTGCACGCCGGGCCCCCACTCGGCGCGGGCGGCCAGCCACGACCCGCGCAGCCGGACGGTGGGGGCGACGAGCTCGGGCATGGCCAGAATCTAACGCCCGCCGTTCACTGCCGGCCGGAACGGTCCTCTGTGGTCGACATCACCCGCGACCGGCCGTTGACCTCAACCTTACTTCACCTTGCAGGATCAGTCGCATGCTCAGCGACTACGAAGCACGCGAACGGACCCGCACCAACGAGGAGCGGCTGCGCCGCCGCGTCGCCACCGCCTGGTTCCGGCGGGACGACCCCACCAGCACCTCGCCCCGCCACCCCCGTCGTCCGCGCCGCTGAGCGATCGGCCAGGGTGCAGACGACGACCGCACGACGTGGTGGTGCGCATGCGCGAGCGCACCCCGCTGCCCGCGTCGGTGATCGAGGCGCTGCCGCAGCTGAGGCTGATCGTCAGCACCGGCCGGCGCAACCCGGTGCTTGACGTGGCCGCCGCCCGGGCCCGCGGCATCACCGCGTGCGGCACCCGCGGCCTGTCCACCGCGCCGGCCGAGCTCACCTGGGCGCTGATCCTCGGGCTGGCTCGGCGGCGCCGGGCTCGACGTGTACGACGCGGAGCCGCTGCCCGCCGAGGGCCCGCTGCGCACCGCGCCCCGCACCCTGCTGACCCCGCACATCGGCTTCGTCACCGAGGACGTGTGCCGGACCTTCTACGCCGACGCGGTCGAGGGCGTCGTGGCCTACCTGGAGGGGGCGCCGGTGCGGGAGATGGGGTAGCCGGACCCGCCGGCGACGCGGCGGTCTTCTGCACGGTTGTGCAACTGCATAATGATGAACCAGGCAAATCGCCTATTTGGCTCGACTCCGGCCCGATCCCTGGGAACACTTGTCGTTGAGACGAGGACCCCCTTCCTCCCCCCCAACGACGGGTGGTCCGAGAGCCAACCCCCCCGGCTCGTCTCGACGCGAAGGGCGGCCGTTGCTATTCCCCCCAGCAACGGCCGCCCTCGCGCATGTCCGGACCGTTCTCGCGAGGTGGACCGGTCCAGGGGGTATTCGGAATCCGTTGTGCGCGCCCGTGCCGACCGCGGATCTCACCAGGGAAGACGGCGGGGCGTGGAATTTTGGCGCTGCCCGTCGGGGTTGGTCACAATCGTCGGGCGCCGGCAGCGGCGCTGTCATCGTTTTCCGGACGACGAGGAGCGTCGAGAATGCTTGAGCTGGTTCCGGCCGGTATGTCGCAGAGGGGAAGCATGGCGCCCCGGCCGCGGTACGCCGAGCAGCTGCGCAGCGAGGACCTCTCCGTCGGCCGGTACATCATTCCCGTCGGGGGCCGGGACCTGCAGCAGCCGCACACCGAGGACGAGGTCTACGTGGTGCACTCGGGTCGGGCTCGGCTGGTCACCGCCGATGGCGCCGTGGAGGTTGCCGCCGGGTCGGTGGTGTTCGTGCCGGCTCATGAGGCCCATCACTTCGAGGACATCGCCGAGGAGCTCGTGATCACCGTGGTGTTCAGCCCCGCGGAGGGCACCCGCGCCACCGGGGACTGACGCCGGCCGTCCGGCCGCGTCGTCGGGGTGCCCGGCCGGCTGGGTGCCCTCAGTGCCCGGTGCCCAGCTGGCGATCGACCAGCGAGTGCGGCGGAACCAGGTCCAGCCCGTCCGGGTTGTCGAGGAACCCGGGCCGCTTCCCGGAGACGCCGGTGTGCCCGTACTGCCACACGATCTTGTTCGTGTGCGGGTCCACCACGATCACCCGGTGGTTGTAGTCGTCGTTGCAGATGATGTCCCCGTTGGGCAGCGGCAGCGCCAGCGACGGGTGGTCCAACGCGTTGGACCCGGTCGGCTTGAAGCGCCACAGCGCGTGCCCGTGCCGGTTGAAGATCACGATCTGCCCGGGGTTGGAGTAGTCCACCGTCAGGAACCGGTTCTTGCCGATCTTGTTGCTGTCGGAGGGGTAGAGCACGCCCGGCGGGTGGGTGGACCAGTACACGTGGTCGTGCAGGTTCACCGCGTCCACCCAGTCGCCGCGGATCTCGGTGACCAGGAAGCGATGGTGGCCCATCGGGAACACGCCGTTGGGCGACCCGTAGTAGTGCGGCGGGTCGTGGTAGCCGTGGTTGACGTCGCCGTAGTGCCGCAGCGGGTGGTGCTTCCCCTTGCCGATGACCAGCCAGCGCTCGTTCTTGATGTCCGCGGTTACGATGGAGCCGTCGGGCAGCATCACCGCGTCGTCGGGGTTCCACAGTCGGTTCGGGCCGTCGCCGGGCACCCCCGGCTTGCCGTAGCGGTAGGCGATCCGGTGCTGGGCGATGTCGATGACCCGGATGACGTAGTTGTCCTCCTCGGTGGCGATGATGTGTTTGCCGTCCGGGGTGAAGAACGCGTCGTCGGGGATCTTGAAGGTCTGTCCGTGCCGGAGGTCCCCGCGCCTCGGGAAGCGCCAGAGCACCCGCCCCTTCGGGTCCACGATCAGCAGCCGGTTGTTGAGCTTGTCGGCGATCAGCAGGTCCCCGGGCAGCACGCTCGGGTCCGAGCCGGGCGCCAGGTGCCCCTTCCGGTGCTTGCCGTGCAGGGCCCGGGTCCACGGTGCGGGGCTGCTGGACGGGCCGGCCGCCTGCGGGCCACCCCCGGCCTGCGCGGACGGTGCCGAGGAGGTCGACGTCGGCGTGTGCGTGCCCGCGCCGGCCGGCTGGCCGTTCCCGGATCCGCCGCTGCACGCCGCCACGGACAGGGTCAGCATCGAGGTCAGCGCGGCCGCGGCGAGGAGTCGCATGCGGCTTACCCTGACATGGCCGGCTGAGCGTTTCATGAGCGGCCCGGCAGTGGCCATGGCCGGGCGCGAGAGAGGATGGGCGGCCGTGCATCGATCGCTGCGCCGCTCCGGTGCCCTCGCCGTGGCCGCGGTGTCGGCCGGCCTGCTCGCCGGCTGCGGGGGCGGAGCCGCCCCGAGGCCCGCACCGTCCCCGTCGGTGACGCCTCCGGACTACTCACTGGAGACCGCCCCGCCGGCCCCGGGCAGCGGCCAGCACCCCAACCAGTACGAGTTCGGCACCCCGCGGGTGTCCAACCCGTGGCTGCCGCTGGAGCCGGGCACGAGGATGCGGTACGTCGACCGCACCGCCCGTGGCACGGCCACCGAGATGGTGACCGTGACCAGGCGCACCCGGGTCATCGCCGCGGTGACCACCATCGTCGTCCGCACCACCACCAGCGCGAACGGGTCGCCGCGACAGTCCGGCAAGGGGTACTTCGCCCAGGACGTGGATGGCAACGTGTGGCTGTTCGGCCGGCAGGCCGAGTCGACCTCCGGCGCGGTGCTGCCGGGGGGATGGTTGGCCGGCACGCACGGCGCCCGTCCGGTGGTGGTGATGCCCGCGACGCCGCACCCGGGTGCGACGTACGGCGCAGGCGAGCCGGCCGGCTGGGTCCGGGCGGGCGCCGGCACGGGCCCGGCGAAGGTGCTCCGCATCGGCTGGGTGCACCAGGTGCCCCACGGCCGGTCGAGCCGGGTGCTTCAGGTGGTGCGCCTCGACGAGCCGGGGGCCCGCAGCTACTACGCCAAGGGCGTCGGGCTGGCCCTGTCCCAGACCGGGCACGCCCGGCTGGAGCTGGCGAAGGTGACCCTCTTCGACTGACCGATGCCGGTCGGCAGGGTCGGCGCACTACTGGAGCACGCGCTGCCGGCGGCTCGGCCGCCGACGGCGTACCGCCTCGTCGGCATGGCTGCTCGGTGTCGGCAACGGGATCTGCCAGGAGTGCGCGCCGTGCGGCAGGTTCCAGAGCCGGGCTGCCGACAGCCGCATCAGCTGCAGTGCCCCGGCGACCAGCACCGCGGCCAACGGCAGCTCGATCACCAGCGCGAGCGTGAGGGAGACCGCCACCTCGTCGCCGTGGGCGGTCATCACGTCGAACCAGGCGTCGCAGACCAGCAGCAGTCCGGTGGCGAACGCGGTGGGGATGAGCAGCTGGCGGCGCAGGAACCCGAAGGTGGCGGTCGTGAGCAGCATGAGCAGCAGCAGGATGTCGAAGCCCACCCAGGTGGCGTCCCAGTTGTGGGCGACGTACTTCCGGGGGAGGGTCACGGCCAGGTAGGCGATCCAGGGCACCAGCACCACCACGCTGCCGAACATCAGCACCACGCGGAGCTCGCGCATCCGGCGCATCAGCCACCGCGCCGGCTTCAGCTCGTCGGCCTCGTCGTCGATCGGCTGGGCGAGCCGGCGGATCAGCTCGCCCCGCTCGGCGGGCGTCATCTCCGCGATCTGCTCATCGGTCAGCACCCCCTCATCATCCCTCGCCGCGGCGAGGGTCGGGCGACTCTGGTTCGCTGACGTGCCGATCGGGTGTTTCGTCCGGCCTAAGATGGGTAGCGGGGTGCTCTCGGGGTCCGACCCTGCAATGCACGGGAAGACGCGGATGGCGCCACCACAGAAGACCGGCCTTCAGCACGACGCGCTGTTCTACGACGACGACGAGGTGCTGGCGTCGTCGGCGGTGGCCTTTGTGCGCGAGGGCCTGGCGCACGGACAGCGGGTGTTCCTCAGCTGCAGCGGACACCCCGTCTCCCCGCTCTTGACCGCACTGTTCGGCGACGAGCCCGGTGTCCGGTTCACCGTGCGGGACCGGAGCAGCCGGCCGGCCCGGGTGCTCGACGAGTTCCGGCGGGCCATGGACGCCGGCCTGCGCAGCGGGGTGCCCGGCTACCGGGCGATGGGCCTCACCGACATCGAGGACAGCGAGGTCGACTGGCGGGAGTGGCTGCGGTTCGAAGCCGTGGCGAACCTGGCGTTCGCGCGCTACCCGCTGCAGACCATGTGCCCCTGGGACCTGCGCACGCTCAGCGACGACCGGGCGGCGGCCTTCGGGGCCACGCACCGGGGCCTCGTCGGCCCGCAGGGGCGGACGTCGAACCGGACGTACGTCGATCCCGCGGAGCTGGTGACCCGACGCGAGCACCGGCCCGGGCCCGACCCGGTCCAGTCCGGCGTGCCGCACCTGGAGCTGGACACGGGCCCGGACCTGCGTCGCCTGGACGTGGAGCTCTACCCGCCGGCACTGAGCTGCGACCTGTCCAGGTTGAAGGTCGACGACTTCGTCAAGGCGGTCGGCAGCGTGGTGGTCAACGCCTGGACGCACGGTCGGGGACCGGTCCGGCTCCGGCTGTGGAAGCAGCCGCGCAAGCTGTTGTGCACCGTCACCGACCACGGCCCAGGCATCGCGGACCCGTTCGTCGGCTACGCCAGGCCCGCGCCGCCGTCCCCCGGTGAGCCCGTCGCCACCGGTGGCTACGGGCTGTGGGCGGCCCGCCAGCTGTGCGACACCTTGGACTACGCCTCCACCACCGACGGGTTCACGGTCCGGCTGGTCAGCCACGACTAGCGTCAGCGCGGCCCTGCCCCGGCTGGGAGGATGTCGCCATGAGCGACCCGCACTGGAGCGAGCCGGGGGCCCATCGGGTGGCCGACGGCGTGCACCGCATCCCGCTGCCCCTGCCGATGGACGGGCTGCGGGCGGTCAACGTCTACGCGCTCGAGACCGATGACGGGCTGACCCTGGTCGACGGCGGCTGGGCGGTGGAGGACGCCCGCCGGCAGCTGGAGTTCGGCCTGAAGGAGCTCGGCTACACCGTCGGGGACATCACCCGGTTCCTGGTCACGCACGTGCACCGTGACCACTACACCCAGGCGGTCGTCCTGCGCCGCGAGCTCGGCACCCACGTCAGCCTCGGCATCGGCGAGCGGCCCACCCTGGACCTGATCCTGGCCCCGCCCGCCGAGGACCCCACCGTGGCCCGGTTGCGGCGCGCCGGTGCGCCGGCGCTGGGGGAGTCCTGGGCCCGCGCCCTGAGCCGGCCGCCGGACCCCACGCACTGGGCCTACCCGGACGCCTGGCTGCGCGACGACCACCACCTGGAGGTCGGCGGCCGGACCCTGGACGTGATCGCCACCCCGGGTCACACCCGCGGGCACGTGGTCTTCGCCGACGCCGCGGCGGGGCTGTTGTTCGCCGGCGACCACGTGCTGCCCTCGATCACCCCGTCGATCGGGTTCGAGTCCGCCTACGCCACCCAGCCGCTGGGCGACTTCCTGGCCTCGCTGACCAAGGTCCGCGCGTTGCCCGACCGGCGGCTGCTGCCCGCGCACGGTCCGGTCACGGCCAGCACCCACGCGCGCATCGACGAGCTGCTCGCCCACCACGAGGAACGGTTGGCGCTGTGCCGGCAGGCGGTGGAGTCCGGCGCCGGTACGGCGTACGACGTGGCCGCGCTGCTGCCGTGGACCCGCCGTGCCCGGGCGATGGCCGACCTGGACCTGTTCAACGCCGCGCTGGCCACCCTGGAGACGTTCGCGCACCTCGAGCTGCTCGCCGCGCAGGGGCGGGTGCAGCGGACCGAGGAGGACGGGGTGGTCGGCTACACGCCGACGCCGGAGTGACCTGGCCGGGCGCGACGACCGCCCGTCCGGGGGCGACCCACCGGTGACTCTCACGCTTCGCCCAGCGACTTCACAGCATCGGGCGGGACCGTGGAGGGCGACCTTGCTGCCTTTCTCCGCACGGACGGGTCCGATGCACGATGACGCTGACCGGTACGTCGCTGCTCGTGCTTGTCGCACTCACCGCTGTCGCGGTCTTCGCGCTGCTGGTGGCCTTCTGGCCCCGGCTGGCCGGTGCCACGGTGGGGCAGGTCGCTGCGCGGGTGGTGCTGCTCGTGCTGGTGAACTTCCTGGTGCTGCTGACGGCCACCGTGATGCTGAACGACAACTACCTGTTCTACGCGTCCTGGGGTGACCTCCGTGGCGCGTTGACCGGCACGGTCAACACGACCAACCTGGACAGGGGCGCGAGCTCGGCGGTTCCCGCGGACACCCGCGTGCCCGGGCACCGCGCGGTCACCGGTGCCGCCGCCGATCCCGCCACCAAGGTGCCCACGCTTCCCAACTTCTCGGTGCCCGGCTACCGGGTCGTGACCTACCGGGTCCACGGCCAGGCCAGCGGGATCACGAACACCGTCGTCGTCGAGCTGCCGCCGGGCTACCTGAAGCCCGTGAACCGCAACCGCGCTACCCCGTGCTCGAGACGTTCGCCGGCTACCCCGGCTCGCCGTACCAGTGGAGCAGTGCCATGGGGCTGGGCCGCGCGATCGCGCACCAGGTCGCGCTCGGACACATGCGTCAGCCGCTGATCGTGGAGCCCGAGCAGTGGATTCCCTCGGACGTCGACACCGAGTGCGTCAACGGCGCGGCCAACCATCCGCAGGTGGAGACCTGGCTGACCGCCGACGTGCCGAGCTGGGTCGCCCACACCTTCCGGGTCGCCACCCAGCGGTCCGCCTGGGCCACGATCGGGCTCTCGGCGGGGGGCTGGTGCGCCAACATGGCGACGATGCTGCACCCGGCGCAGTACGGCGCGGCGATCGACATGGGTGGCTACTTCCACCCGGAGACCACCCCGTTCTACCGGCCCTACCCGCCCGGCAGCCGGCTGGCCGCCCGCTACAACCTGGTCGCCCGGGCCCGGCAGAACCCTCCGCCGGTGGACATCTGGATGGAGACCTCGCACCTGGACCCGGTCTCCTACCACTCCAGCGCCGCGTTTCTACGGGCCACCCGGGCGCCCCTCTCGGTGCACGCGGTCGTGCTCCGCAACGTGGGCCACCGGATCGGGGTCTGGCAGGCGCTGCTCCCGCAGGCGCTGCGGTGGCTGGGTCATGTGCTGCCCGGCTTCGCCGCCCGGGCGTGACCGGCAGCCACGGGCCACCTGGTCCGTCCGTCTGTGCGCTGGGGATACTGGATCGTGAGGGCCAACCGCTTGCATATGCTCACCGCGCTCGTCTTCGTCACGGCCGCCCTCGGCATCGGGGCCCCGGTCCAGTCCCCGGTGAAGGCCGCCCCGCCCGGCCCCGTGCGAATGGTGGCGTTCGGCGACTCGGTCGCCTCCGGGATGCGCTGCTCCTGCAGCCCGTTCCCCTTCCAGTACGCCAGGATGGTCGCCGCGCACGTCGCCCGGCGGGTGCGCATGAGCGACTTCGCGACGCCGGGCGCACAGACCGGTGACGTGGTGAAGCAGCTGGGCAGCGCCCGGGTCCGGGCCGCCGTGCAACGCTCCCGCACCGCGCTGGTGATGATCGGTGCCAACGACTTCGCCGGCGCGTTCCAGCGGGTGATATCGGGGCAGCAAGTCTCGACGGCGGCGTTCCCGCGGGTCGCCCGCCGGGTACGTCGCACGGTGACCCGCGTGATCGAGACGATCCAGCGCCTGGACCCCGGGATCCACGTGATCGTGGGCGACTACTGGAACGTGATGAAGGACGGCAGGGTCGGACTGCGCAGCTACGGCCGGTGGGGCGAGGGCAAGGCGGTGGAGGCGACCCGGGATGCGAACGCAGCGCTGCGCAGCGCCGCCGTGGCGACCGGCGCCACCTACGTGTCCACGCTGACCCCGTTCAAGGGCAGGGACGGGAAACAGGACCCCACACCGCTGCTCGCCTGGGACGGCGACCATCCCGACGCCGCCGGGCACGCGGTGATCGCGAACGCGTTCTACCGGGCCGCCCCGCGGGGATGACGGCGAACGCGGCGGCCACAACAGTCAGCTGCGGCGGTCAGGGGCGGCGCATCGGCACGTGCGGGATACCGTCCTCGAGGAACTCCGGGCCCACCGGCCGGAAGCCGTAGCGGGTGTACCAGCCGGCCAGGTAGGACTGCGCGTCCAGGTGGGCGGTCCGGTCCCCGACCAGCTCCAGCGCGGTGGTCAGCAGGGTGTCCGCCAGGCCGCGGCCGCGATGCTCCCTAGCCACCAGCACCCGGCCGATCCGGGTGCCCTCGGCGTCCTCGAGCAGTCGCAGGTAGGCCACCGGCCGGCCCTCGTGCTCCACCCACAGGTGCCGGGTGCCCGGCTCGTGGTCCCGACCGTCCAGCTCCTGGTAGGGGCAGTCCTGCTCGACCACGAACACCGACTCGCGCAACGCCCACAGCGCGTACGCCGTACGGCCGTCGAGCTCGCCGAAGGCGGCGACCTGCACCTGCTCAGCCACGGGCCACCCGCTGCAGCCAGCGTGGCGCCACCAGGAACGCCTCGGCGCGCAGCGCCGCGACGCCCACCCGGGCCAGGTCGGCGCTGGACCGGAAGCACACGAAGCGCGGCACCCACTCGGGCTGGTACTTCGCGTTCGCGCGGTAGAGCGACTCGATCTGCCAGAACCGGGACAGCGCCAGCAGCACAGAGCGCCACAGCCGGAGCACCGGGCCGGCGCCCAGCCGCTCGCCGCGGGCGAACACGCTGCGGAACACCGCGAAGTTCAACGACACCCGCTTGACGCCCAGGTCGGGCGCGGCGGCCATCAGGCCGGCCACCATGTGCTCCACGATGCCGTTCTCGGTCTCCCGGTCCCGGCGCATCAGGTCCAGGGAGAGCCCGTCATCCCCCCAGGGCACGAAGTGCAGCAGCCCGCGCAGCGCGCCGGTCCGGTCGCGGCAGAGCACCACCACCGCGTCGTGGTCGAAGGTCTCCCCGAACCGGCCGAGCGCCATCGAGAAGCCGCGTTCGACCGCGCCGTCCCGCCACTGGTCGGCCTTCTCGCGGACCGTGGCCAGCGTCGGCGCGTCGAGGTCGCCGACCCGGTGGCAGCTCACCTCCAGCCCGGCGCGGTAGCAGCGGGACACCGCCTGCCGGACCCCGCGCATGCTGCGCCCCTGCAGGGAGAACTCCGCGACCTGCAGGATCGCCTCGTCGCCGAGCTCCAGCGCGTCCAGGCCGGCGCGGTGGAACGCCTCGGCGCCCCGCTCGCTGGCGGCCAGCACCGCGGGCACCCAGCCGAACGACTTGGCCTCGGCCAGCCAGGCGGAGATCACCCCGGGCCAGGCCTCCGGGTCGCCGAGCGGGTCCCCGGCGGCCAACGACACGGTGCCGACCACCCGGTAGGTCAGCGCGGACTTGCCGGTCGGGGAGAAGATCACCGACCGGTCCGAGCGGGTCGCGAAGTAGGACAGCGAGTCGATCGAGCCCCAACGGCCCAGCAGCTCGCGCACCTCGGTGTCCTCGTCGGCGGTGAGGTGGTGCGGTCCGTTGGCCGGCTGCAGCGCGACCAGGAAGGCGAAGAGCACCAGGGAGGCGCCGAGCACCACCAGCGCCACCGCGGCCCGGTTGCTGTCGGCGGCATCGGTGTAGTGCACCGGGCCGGAGATGCCCATCAGCCCGAGGAACGCGTCGACGATCCGGTCCCCGGTGGTGGTGCCGGGGACCTGGCCGTCGGAGTCGATGGCCAGCCACGCCCAGCCCAGCGCCGTGGCCAGCACCGTTCCGAGCACCAGCACGGTGAAGACCCGGCGCAGCGAGCGTGGGTCCGGCTTCGCGGTGAACCCCTTGCGTGCGAACAGCAGCAGCACGAACAGCGCCGCGCACAGCGTGGCCTCCTCGATGTCGAGGCCCTTGATCACGTGCAGCCAGACGGCCGCGAAGGTCAGCACGGTGGCCAGCAGCCAGGCCCGGAACTTGGCGCGTCGCAGTGCGCGGGACAGCACGATCAGCACCAGCCCGACCGCCGCGGCGCCGGTGTCGGCCGCGGCCGGCCACAGCGGCGGCACCATCTCGCTGATCAGGTGCAGCCGGCCGCGGAGCGCCGGCAGGATCGCGCTGACCAGGGTGACCGCGCCCACCACCCAGACGATGCGGGCCACCCAGGAGGGCGACAGCAAGGACTGCCACAGTCCCTGCAGGCCCGAGGCGTCCCGCCGCTCGCTACCCACCGCGAGCTGCCCGTGCGAGCTCGGCACGTCGCTCCCTTCGTCGTACTGGTCTCGGACGACCGTCGTCGCCGGGATGCCCCGGCTACCGACGCTACCGGTCGACGCCACGGACCGACCCGGCCGGACACCGACTATGGTCGCAGCCCAGGAGGACGAGCATGGATTTGACGCTGACCGAGGAAGAACGAGAGATCCGCGACTGGGTGCGCACCTTCGTGCGCCGCGAGATCATGCCGCTCGAGCCCGAGGTGCTGCAGCGGGAGCGCCGCAACGAGCGCGGGCTCACCTCCGAGGAGCTGACCGCGCTGCAGGACAAGGCGAAGGCGTCCGGGTTCTTCGGCGTGCACACCCCGCAGGAGCACGGCGGGATGGGGCTCGGCGCGGTGATGACCGCGCTCGTCGAGGTGGAGCTCGGCCGCTCGTTCGTGCCGTTCCGGTTCGCCGGGGACGCCGACAACATCTTGTTCGACGCCAACGACGAGCAGAAGCGGGCCTACCTCGAGCCGACCATCAACGGCACCCGGCACAGCTGCTTCGCGATCACCGAGCCCGGCGCCGGCTCGGACGCCCGCAACATCCGCACCACCGCCCGCCGCGAAGGTGACGAGTGGGTGGTCAACGGGGAGAAGACGTTCATCACCGGCGGCAACGAGGCCGACTTCGCGATGGTGTTCGCGGTCACCGACCCCCAGAAGGGCGCCGACGGCGGGGTGACCTGCTTCCTGGTGGACCGGGACATGGGCTGGAAGTCCGAGCCGATCGACACCATGGGCGAGTGGGGGCCGGCGTCGCTGATCTTCGACGGGGTGCGGGTGCCGCACTCGCACATCCTCGGCGAGGAGGGCCGCGGCTTCGAGCTGGCGATGCGCTGGATCGGCAAGGGCCGCTACCTGCTGCCCGCCCGCGCGCTCGGCGCCTGCGAGCGGCTGGTGGAGATGGCCATGGAGCACGCGCGCAACCGGGTCACGTTCGGGCAGCCGATCGCCGACCGGCAGGCGATCCAGTGGATGATCGCCGACTCCGCCGTCGAGATCGAGGCGTTGCGCTGGCTGGTGCTGTCCGCCGCCTGGCAGGTCGACCAGGGGCTGGACACCCGGCAGGCGCAGTCGATGGCCAAGCTGTACGGCGGCCAGAAGGCCAACGAGATCGTGGACCGGGTGCTGCAGATCCACGGCGGGATGGGCTACACCCGGGAGCTGCCGGTCGAGCGGTGGTACCGCGAGCTGCGGCTGCTGCGGATCTACGAGGGCACCGACGAGATCCAGCGGCGCACCATCGCCCGCAACCTGCTGCGCGGGCACGTCTCCGTGCGAGGCCACCTCGGCTGACCGCTGCGCCGGTCGATCTCTTGGCTGTGCCGGAGTAGGCTGAGCCCCGAACGACAGGGGAGTGCCCCCAGGGGCGCTGAGAGTGCGGACACCCGCAGACCCTCGAACCTGATCCGGTTCATACCGGCGAAGGGAGTCGAGTCTCGATCGCCGTACGGCGATTCCCTCCCCTCGTAACGACGGGAGTAGTGGCATGTCTTCGACGAAGGCACCGCCGGCGCCGACCGCCCGGCGAGGCCGGGTCCTCGCGCGCCGGCCGCTGATGAGCTATCGCACCATCGACCTGGTCACCGCGGCGCTGCTCGGGGTGGCGTTCGGCGTGGTGTTCTGGGCCTGGGACCAGGCGTCCGCCGCCCCCTGGGCGGCGTTGAACGCAGTCTTCGCCCCGCTGACCGGGCTGCTCGGTGGTCCCTGGCTGCTGGCCGGCGTGGTCGGCGGTCTGCTGGTCCGCCGGCCCGGTGCGGCGCTGTTCACCGAGCTGGTCGCCGCGTCTGTGGAGGCGCTGCTTCCCGGCAACGTGTGGGGCTGGACCACCCTGCTGTCCGGCGGCCTGCAGGGCCTCGGTGTCGAGCTGGTGCTGGCGCTGTTCTTGTGGCGACGGTTCGGCGCGGGCGTGGCGATGGCCGCGGGAATGGCCTCGGCGGTCTTCGAGGTGGCCGGCTACGAGTGGTGGTCGTGGGTGGCGGACTACACCTGGGGCTGGAAGCTCGTCTACCTGGCCACCTTCGCCGTCTCCGGTGCGATCGTGGCCGGGCTGGGCGGGCTGCTCATCGTCCGTGGGCTGGCCCGCGCGGGCGCGGTCAACGCGATGCCCGCTGGCCGGGAGGAGCTGGAACGGACCGCCCGCTGACCACTGCGCCGTCCGGCGCCGGTGCTGGGCCCCGCACGGGCGGCGGCCGGGTCGACGTACGCGGTCTGACCTGGCGCCCGGCCGGCCGGCGTGCTCCGGTGCTGGCCGGCCTGGACCTGCACATCGACCCCGGTGAGCGGGTGCTGCTTGCCGGCCCCAGCGGCGCCGGCAAGTCCACCCTGCTGCGCGCCCTGGCCGGTCTGCTGCTGGCCGCGGAGGTCGGTGACCTCACCGGCACGGTGCACGTCGACGGCGAGCACCCCAGCGAGCGTCCCGGCCGGGTCGGGCTGCTGCTGCAGGACCCGGGCGCCGCCACGGTGGCCAGCCGGGTCGGCCGTGACGTGGCCTTCGGGCTGGAGAACACGTGCGTGCCGCGCGAGCTGATGCCGGAGCGGGTGCGGGAGGCGCTGGAGGCGGCCCGGTTTCCCTACGACGCGGCGCGGGCGACCCGCTCGCTGTCCGGCGGCGAGGCCCAGCGGCTCGCGCTCGCCGGGGCGCTGGCGCTGCGGCCGCGGGTGCTGCTGCTGGACGAACCCACCTCGATGCTGGACGAGCAGAACGCCGCCTCGGTGCGCGAGTCGGTGCTCTCGGTCGTACGACGCACGGGCGCGACCCTGGTGGTGGTCGAGCACCGGCTCGAGCCTTGGATCGAGCACGTGGACCGGTGCATCGTGCTGGGACCGGACGGCAGCCTCCGTGCCGACGGTCCGCCCGCGTCGGTGCTCGACCCGGGGCTGGCGGGTGCGGGCATCTGGGTGCCCGGCGCCGACCTTCCTGAGCCCACGCCGATCGGCCCCTCGCTCGTGGCGCCGCGCGCCGCGCTGCCACCCGGGGAGCCGGTGGCCGCGGCTCGCGACGTGACGGTCCGGTACCGGCCTCCCTTCGGAGGCCGGCGGTCCACCGGGACCACCGCGCTGGCGGGCGCCTCCGCGGTGGTGCGCGCGGGTCGGGCACTCGCGCTGACCGGCTCCTCCGGCGCCGGGAAGTCCACCCTGCTGGCGGTGCTCGCCGGGCTGCAGGACACCGACGCCGGGACCGCCGAGGTCGCGGCCGGGCTGGCCGGCCGCCGCGGCCGGGAGCTGACCCGACTCAGCTCCAAGGAGCTCGCACGGGCGCTCGCCTGGGTTCCCCAGACGCCGGAGCACGGGCTGGTCACCACCGTGGTGCTCGACGAGCTGCTGGCCACCGCGACCGCGCTCGGTCAGCCGCTGGACGAGGCGCGGACCCGGGCACTCGGGCTGCTCGAGGCGCTGGGCATGTCCGCGCTGGCCGCCGCGCGCACCCATCACCTCTCCGGGGGCGAGCAGCGCCGGCTGGTGATCGCCGCAAGCCTGGTGCACGGCCCGTCCGCCGTACTCCTGGACGAGCCGACGGTCGGCCAGGACCGGCGCACCTGGGCCGCGGTGATGGGAGTCTGCGAGTCGGCGGTGGCGGCCGGCACCGGAGTTGCGGTCGCCACCCACGACGTGTCCGCGGCCGCCCGGCTCGAGCCGCTGGGACGGCGGCTGGCGCTGCGGGCGGGGCAGGTCGTGCCGGAGGCAGCATGAGCGAGTCGTTGCTGGCCACGCCTCAGCGGTCCGGGTACGGCCCGCTGGCCGCGCTGCTCGCCTCACTGTTGCCGGTCGTGGGAGCCGTCGCGATCCACTCGCTGCCGGTGGGACTGGTCAGCGTGGGCGTGCTGTTGGTGCTGGCCCCCTTCGTGGTCCGGGACTGGCGCCCCGCGCTGTTCCGGGCCTCGCTCAGCCTGGTGGGGGCGGCGATGCTGGCGCTGTCCACCTATCTGTACGGCGGGCACCGGATCGACGTGGCGGGCGCGGCCGGCCTGCGTGTGCTCTACCTGGTGCTGCCGGCGGCCGCGCTGACCGCCGCCATCGACCCGACCCGGCTCGGGGACCATCTGGGCCAGCGGCTGCGGATGCCGCCGCGGCCGGTGGTGGCCGCCACCGCGGCGCTGAGCCGGCTCGGTGCGGTGGGCGCGCAGTGGCAGCAGATCGCACGCGCGCGCCGGGCGCGCGGGATGGGTCTGGAGGGCGGGCCGCTGAACCGGGTCCGGGTCGCCGGCGCGATGTCCGTTGCGTTGCTGATCGCCACGATGCGGATGACGGGGGCCATGGCGCTGGCCATGGACGCCCGCGGCTTCGCCGGGGCGGTACGCCGTACGTGGGCCGAGCCGGCGCCCTGGCGGGGTGCCGACACCGTGGTGGCGCTGGCCGGCGTGCTGCTGGCCGTGCTGCCGTGGGTCCTTCGGCTGGTCTGAGACCAGCCGCGCGCCTCATCCAAAAGGACTAGAAAGAATCACCCGGACATTTTGCCCGGTAGTTGTGTCCCCTTATGTCCGGTTCGGCGTATTCTCTCCCTGGGGAAACATCTGAGATCTGGGGGATCTCTTCACATTATCTGGCTCTGGGGAGAGCCGGGGGGAGTCGACAGTCATGTCGAAGCAGTTCGGCGCGCGCGAGCGCGCCCTCACAGTGCTGGCCATGCCGTTCGCGCTGACGCTCACCGTCGGCGCGTCAGGCGCCGCCTTCGCAGACTCTGGTCACGCTGCCGGACAGGGGGGTGGACAGTCGGGGGAGACCCCAACGGGCCCTTCCGCGGACGGCAGCAGTGGTTCCGGCACAGCGGATGCGGGCGTTCCGTCGGAGGGGGCTGGGTCCGCAGGCACCTCCGGCGACGACCCCGCAAGCGGCACTGCCGGCGATCCTGCCGGCGGCCCCGCCGACAGCTCGGGGTCGCCCTCCACCAGCTCCGGATCCGTCGGTGGTGATGGGGTGGGTTCCACCGACGGGTCCGGGCCCTCTGGTTCCGGCGACGCGGGCGCGGGTTCGCCGGGCTCCGTGGCGCCTGCTCTCGTCAGCTCCGACCCCAGCACGACGGCTCCCGGAGCCTCGGACTCCCGCATCTCCAGCGGGAACGGTCTCGGCGCGGCGGCGACGTCGTCGGGCGAGGGTGCGGGTGCTGGCTCCGAGTCGTCGGGCAGCCCGAGCACCAAGAACGGCGACGGGCCTGGCAACAGCAACGGCAACAGCAACAGCAACAGCAGCGGCAGCGGCAGCGGTGGCGGCCAGGGCGGCAACGGTGCGAGCGAGGGTGGCGTCGGGGTTGGCAGCGGGGGTAGCAGCACCCCCGCCGTGGCCGGCGGTGGCAACGCTGGTGAGAACAACGGTCTCGGCAGCGGTGGCAAGGACAACGGGACCGGAAGCACCAAGGAGCACGGAAAGACGCACAACGGGAAGGGCAACGACGGTTCGGACAACGGCGTCGGCTCTGGGACGAACAACGGCGGCGGTAGCGGGGGCACCGGCGGGTCCAACGCCGGCGGCTCTGGCGGAGGCGGGAAGGGCTCCGGCGGCGGTTCGGGCGGCGGTGGGAGCCACACCGGCAGCGGTGGGAGCCACGGCGATGGCGGCGCGGGCGGTTCGGGTGGCGCCGGTGGTTCGGGTGGTTCGGGTGGTTCGCACGGCGGTGGCGGTGGGAGCCACGGCGATGGCGGCGCGGGCGGTTCGGGTGGCGCCGGTGGTTCGGGTGGTTCGGGTGGTTCGCACGGCGGTGGCGGCAAGGGTGGCGACGGCGGTGGGTCCGGCGGTTCGGGTGGCGCCGGTGGTTCGGGTGGGTCGGGTGGTTCGCACGGCGGTGGCGGCAAGGGTGGCGACGGCGGCGGCTCCGGCGGCTCCGGTGGCACGGGTGGTTCGCACGGCGGTGGCGGCAAGGGTGGCGACGGCGGTGGGTCCGGCGGTTCGGGTGGCGCCGGTGGTTCGGGTGGTTCGGGTGGTTCGCACGGCGGTGGCGGCAAGGGTGGCGACGGCGGCGGCTCCGGCGGTTCGGGTGACAACTCTGGTTCGGGTGACAACTCTGGTTCGGGGGGCACCGGTGGTTCGGGTGGCAACGGCGGAACCGCCGGCGGCGGCGCGAGCGATGGAGGCGGCGACGAGGCCGGGGGCAACGGCGGCGGCTCGAGCAGCGGGCCGACCGGTACCGTCGCGGGCAAGTCGGACGGTGTCGGCAAGCAGTCCGGACACGCGCACAAGCATCACCAGCATGCGCAGCAGACGACGGCCCACAAGCCGTCGGGGCAGGCGGGTCACCACCACAAGCGCCGCCAGCAGTCCAACGGCGGGCCGGTGATCCTCGGTATCCAGACGGTCCGCCCCCGCGCCTCGGCGCAGTCGTCGGCGCCCTCGACTGGTGCCGGCACCCGGGTGTTGCCGAACACCGGGGTGAACGATCACCTGGACCTGCTCGGTGGCACCGGACTGCTGCTGGTCCTCAGCGGCGGACTGACCCTGATCTCGGACCGAAGGAACTGGGGTCGGGGCCGGTGAGCCCGGACCGCTGAAGCGTGTCGGGCTCCCTCCTCCCAGGGAGCCCGGCATCCGAAGACCCCGCCCCACCTCCCATGGGGCGGGGTCCTTCTGTTGCGCCCAGCTCTTGGGCCCACCCTGCTGTGGCAGCGCGAGCCGCCGGCGGGCGCAAACCGGGTGGGTGCAGCGGTCGCCCCAGAAAGTGGTCAGAAACGACGGCCTTGAAGGGGTGCGAGCTGTCGTTTGCGACCACTTTTGTCAGGGGCGGGTGGAGCCGGGTGCAGTGGACTGGACCACCGGTGGGCGTTTTGCCCGACTCGTGACAACCCTGCCCAACCCGCCCTCAGGTGGACGCTGAGCGGTGGAAACCCTCCCAAAACGGACATCCGCAAAAGTTACAACCATGTAGTTTGTCAAGGAAACACGCCGTGAGGCCAGAGTTTTTTCTGTGAAAACTGTTCCATGTGTGACTCGTGAGCACTAGCGTGCTCTCGGCGCTTCGACGTGGAGCCGCTAGCAGAACGGTCGACTGCCGGTACCTGGGAGGACGGGCAGCCGGGCGAGGAGCTCGCCGACGTCCGCGAGCCCCCGGGGAAGGGGCTCGCGGACAGACGAAAGGGACAGCGCGTGCAGCAGCCAGGTCGCGGGAGCAGGTTCAGCCGAGGACGGAGCGTCCGGCTGGTCGCTGCCGCCGCGGTGGTGGGCGCGCTGACCATCCAGACCATGCCCGCGGCAGAGGCCTCCGGGCACCACGCCTACCCCAGCCAGGCCCAGGTCGACGCCGCCAAGCAGAGGGCCGCGCAAGAGGCCAAGGATGTCGGCGCCATCAAGGCGCAGCTGTTGATGGCGCAGCAACGCCTCCAGCAGGCCGGCGACAAGGCCGAGCGGGCGACCGAGGCCTACAACGGCGCGATGTGGCACCTCCAGCAGGCGACCGAGAAGATGAAGCAGGCTCAGGCCGACGCCGCCCAGGCCCGCGCCCACGTCGCCAAGCAGCGCGACGCGATCGGCGCCCTCGTCGCGGAGTCCTACCAGCAGGGCGGCCAGCTGACCGCGCTCACCGCGGTGATGAACGCGAACGGACCCGAGAGCGTGCTCAACCAGTACGCCGCGTTCCAGAGCGCGTCGACCTCGCTGCAGGCCGACTACCAGCGGTTCGCCGCCTCCAGCGCGCTGGCCGACGTGTTCGAGCGCAAGGCCGAGCAGGCCCGCGCCGACCAGGCCCGGCTCGCTGAGCAGGCGAAGGCCGCCAAGCAGAAGGCCGCCGCGGCTGCCGAGGTGGCGCAGCACACCGCCAACCAGATCGCGACCCAGAAGCAGCAGCTGATCCGGCAGCTGGCCCGGGCCCAGAACGTCTCGGTCCAGCTCGAGCAGCAGCGCCAGCAGGCGCTGGCGCGGATCGCGAAGCGGCGCGCGGAGCGCCAGGCCCGCCGGGAGGCGCGGCGCGCAGCCCGCGCCAAGGCCCGGGCCGAGGCGCGGGCTCGTGCCCAGGCGCAGGCCCAAGCGCGGGCCCAGGCACGTGCCGCGGCCAGGGCGGCCGCCGAGCGTCAGCGCCAGCAGCAGCAACAACAGCAGCAGGCGGCCCCGGCTCCCGACCCGGCTCCCGCACCGGCCCCAGCTCCGGCGCCGGCTCCGGCGCCGGCTCCCGCGCCCAGCGGCGGCGGTGCGCAGGCGGTGGCGTTCGCCAAGGCCCAGCTCGGCGACCCGTACGTGTGGGCGGCCGCCGGCCCGAACGCCTGGGACTGCTCGGGGCTGACCATGGCAGCCTGGGCGTCGGCCGGGGTGACCCTGGCGCACTACGCGGAGGCGCAGTACTACGAGAGCACGCCGGTCAGCGCGAGCCAGCTGCAGCCGGGCGACCTGGTGTTCTGGAGCTACAACGGCTCGCCGAGCGGCATCCACCACGTCGCGATGTACATCGGCAACGGGCTGATCCTTCACGCGCCTCGCACCGGCGAGAACGTGCAGATCGACCCGATGTACTACTGGATACCGCCGAACTACTTCGCCCGTCCCTGAGGGGCCCACGCCATGGGAGCATGAGCCCATGTCGATCACACCGACCGCCACGGTCGACGTACCCGCTCTGACCTCGCTCCTCGACGGGCGCTACGCCGAGGTGCGGCAGCTGGTCCGCGCCGAGCTCGCCGAGCACGCCGAGGTGCTCGAGGATGCCGAGCGGCTCTCCCGAGCCGACTACCGCCAGCGGGTCCTCGACGTGACCGTCGCGATGGCCAAGGCCGGCCGCACCGGGCTCGGCTTCCCCGAGGAGTACGGCGGAGGGGCCGACGTCGGGGGGGCCATCGCCGCCTTCGAGACCCTCGGCACGGGCGACCTGTCGGTGCTGACCAAGATCGGCGTGCAGTTCGGCCTGTTCGGCGGGGCGATCCTGCACCTGGGCACCAAGCCGCACCACGACGAGTACCTCCGCGCGCTGATCTCCGGAGACCTGCTCGGCTGCTTCGCGATGAGCGAGACCGGCCACGGCTCGAACGTGCAGGAGCTGCAGACCACCGCCACGTACGACGCGGCGGCCGGGGAGTTCGTGGTCCACACCCCGCACGACCTGGCGCGCAAGGACTACATCGGCAACGCGGCGGAGCACGGCCGGCTGGCCGTGGTGTTCGCCCAGCTGGTCGTGGCCGGGGAGTCCCGCGGCGTGCACGCGCTCGTCGTACCGATCCGCGACGAGGACGGCGAGCCGATGCCCGGAGTGCGGATCGAGGACTGCGGACCGAAGATCGGACTCAACGGCGTGGACAACGGCCGGCTCTGGTTCGACCAGGTTCGGGTGCCGCGCACCGCGCTGCTGAACCGCTACGCCGCTGTCACCGAGGACGGGCGCTACCACTCCGACATCGAGAACCCCGACCGCCGGTTCTTCACTATGCTCGGCACCCTCGTGCAGGGTCGGGTCAGCGTCGGTGGTGCCGCGATCAACGCCAGCAAGGTGGCGCTGACCATCGCGATCCGCTACGGGCTGCAGCGCCGGCAGTTCGGCCCGCCGGGCTCCGCGCAGGAGGAGCTGCTGCTCGACTACGGGATGCACCGCCGGCGGCTGTTCCCGCTGCTGGCGCGCACCTACGCGCTGCACTTCGCCCAGGAGCGGCTGGTCGACGAGCTGCACCGGATCTTCACCGCGGACCTGGCCGCCGCCCCGACCGCCGAGCCGGGAAAGGCCGGCCCCGACGACCGGGCCGGGATCCCCGAACGCGACCGGCGGGCGCTGGAGTCACGGGCGGCCGGAACCAAGGCGCTGGGCACCTGGCACGCCAGCCGCGCCATCCAGACCTGCCGGGAGGCCTGCGGCGGCGCCGGCTACCTGAGCGTGAACCGGTTCGACGCGCTGCGCGCGGACACCGACGTGTTCACCACCTTCGAGGGCGACAACACCATCCTGCTGCAGCTGGTCGCCAAGGGGCTGCTGACCGACTACCGCGACGAGTTCAGCGACCTGGACCAGATCGGGATGGTGCGGTTCGTGGCCTCGCTGGCGGTGGAGACCGTGCTGGAGCGGACCCGGGCGCGCACCGTGCTGGAACGGCTGCGCGACGCGGTGCCGAGCAGCGAGGAGGACCCGCGGGCCGGGCTGCTCGACCCGGACTACCACCGGGAGCTGCTGTGCTGGCGGGAGGAGCACATGCTCGGCGGGGTGGCCCGCCGGCTCAAGCGCGGCGTCGACCAGGGCGGCGACCCGGTCGAGGTGTTCAGCGACTGCCAGGACCACGTGATCGGCTGCGCCTGGGCGCACGGCGAGCGGCTGCTGCTCGAGGCGTTCTCGGACAAGGTGGCCGCGCTGGACGCGGACGACCCGAACCGGCCGGTGCTGAGGTTGCTGTGCAACCTGTACGCGCTGTCGTGCATCGAGGCCGACCGCGGCTGGTTCCTGGAGCACGGGCGGCTGTCCAACGCACGGGCCAAGGCGGTCACCGCCGCGGTCAACGACCTGTGTGCGCAGCTGCGGCCGGTGGCCCGCCAGCTGGTGGACGCGTTCGCCGTACCCGAAGAGATACTGCGCGCCGAGATCATCTGATCCCGCGCGCACCCTCGGCCCGCAAGGGGGACGGAGTGACGACCGGCCGAGTGGCGACGGCGCGGTGTGGCCCGTCAGTAGCCGTCAGTAGCCGCCGTGCTCCTGGAACCGCTTGCGCGAGGCCTCGACCTCGGCCTCCGCCTCGGCCCGGCCGACCCACTCCGCGCCCTCGACGGACTTGCCGGGCTCGAGGTCCTTGTAGACCTCGAAGAAGTGCTGGATCTCCAGCCGGTCGAACTTGGCGACGTGGGCGATGTCACGCAGGTGCTCCAGCCGCGGGTCGTGCGTCGGCACGCAGAGCACCTTGTCGTCGCCGCCGGCCTCGTCGGTCATCCGGAACATGCCGATCGCGCGGCAGGCGATCAGGCAGCCCGGGAAGGTGGGCTCCTGCAGGAGCACCAGGGCGTCGAGCGGGTCGCCGTCGAGACCGAGGGTCTCCTCGATGTAGCCGTAGTCGGCCGGGTACTGGGTGGAGGTGAACAGCGTCCGGTCCAGACGGAGCCGCCCGGTGGCGTGGTCCACCTCGTACTTGTTCCGCTCCCCCTTCGGGATCTCGACCAGGACGTCGAACTCCATGTACCTCGCGCCTGCCTTTCTCGGTGTCAGTGGCCCCTGCCGCTTGAGTTAGTGTCGCGCACAACGGTCGAGAACACGCAGTCGGAAGGGGTGCCAGGTGGCTGGAGGTGACGCAGGCCACGTCGACGAGCCCCCGGACGGTCGCCCGGACGGGAGTACCGAGGAGTCCCCTGACGAGCGCCCCGAGGACCGCACCGAGGGTTCCGAGGGCCCGCCCGAACCTCGCGAGGACCCGCCCGAACCTCCCGACGCGGCCCCCGCCCGGGAGCCGGCCAGGGCCTCCGCCAGGGAGCCCGGCAAGCTGCCGGTCGCCCGCCGGAGGCGCCCGGGGCGGCTGCTGCGCACCAGCACGACCGGCCTGGTCCTGTTCGTGCTCGCGCTGGCCACCGCGTCGTACTTCTTCGACCTCGGCCCGCGGCTCGGGCTGGCCGGCCCGTCGCCGATCAGCGAGCCGGCCAGGGTGCCGCCGCCGGCGGGGCTGACCCTGCCCGCGAGCGCGCGCGTGACCGAGGTGGCCGCGCGCACCCCGCCCGAGCAGGTCAACCCCGCGGCGGTACGACGGGCGCTGGCCCGGCTGGTGCACGCCACACGGCTCGGGAAACGGGTCGCCGTCGACGTGAACCAGCTCAGCGACGGCACGCCGGTGTTCGGTTTCGGCGCCCACCGGGTGATCCCCGCCTCGACGATGAAGCTGCTGACCACCACGGCCGCGCTGGAGGCGCTGGGCCCGCAGCACCGGTTCACCACCAAGGTGGTCACCGGCGCCGGTCCGCGTGACATCGTGCTGGTGGGCGGCGGCGACCCGCTGCTGGAACCCGGCCCGGCCTCCCAGCCGAGCACCGCCTACCCGGCCCGCGCCGACCTGCAGACCCTGGCCGCCGCGGCCGCCCGGTCCCTGAAGGACATCGGCCGCACCACGGTGCGGCTGCGGTACGACGCGTCGCTGTTCACCGGCCCGGCGGTGAACCGGCACTGGCCGAAGAGCTACATCCGCGACAACGTGGTCAGCCCGATCTCCGCATTGTGGGTGAACGAGGGCCGGACCCAGGGGACGGCCGAGCAGGCCCCGCGCAGCGCGCACCCCGCCTCGTTCGCGGCCCGGCTGTTCGCAACCGACCTCGCGCAGCACGGGATCAAGGTGCTCGGCCACCCCCGCGCCGGGACCGCGCCGGCGAAGCCGGACACGCTGGGCAGCGTGCAGAGCGCGCCGCTGGCGCAGATCGTGGAGCACATCCTCGAGGTCAGCGACAACGAGGGCGCGGAGGTGCTGGCGCGACAGGTCGCGATCGCCGAGGGGATGCCGGCCACGTTCGCCGGCGGGGCCCGCGCGGTGCGGCACGTGTTGTCCGGGCTCGGGATCGACACCAGCGCCGACACCACCTACGACGGCAGCGGACTGTCCCGGCAGGACCGGGTCACCCCGGCCAGCCTGCTGGCGGTGCTCGACGCCGACGCGCAGCCCGGACACGGGCAGCTCCGGCCACTGATCACCAGTCTGCCGGTGGCCGGCTTCACCGGGACCTTGGCGTACCGGTTCCAGGACGCGCCGCGCGCCGGGCTCGGCGTGGTCCGCGCCAAGACCGGCACGCTGACCGGCGTCAGCGGCCTGGCCGGCGTGGTCACCACCCGTGACGGCGCGGTGCTCGACTTCGTGGCGATCGCGAACCGGTACAAGCCGAACGACACCATGTGGGTCCGCGACCGGCTGGACCAGATCGGCGCGGCGCTGGCCTCGTGCGCGTGCTCGTCGAGCACCGCGACGGCTTCCTCCACCCCGTAAGGTCAAGGTATGCCTTCCTCGATGGTCGACTGGGACCTCGCCGTCAGCGCGGCGTCCACGGTGGCCGGGTCCGGCCCCGCGATCTCCCGCGCGGAGGCGGGGGCCGTGGTGGCCGAGCTGCGCGCCGACGCCGAACGGTCCACCGCGCTGGTCCGCGACTACACCGGCCTGGTCGCCGGGGAGCGCAGCGCCCCGCTGCTGGTCGTCGACCGCACCGGCTGGATCCAGGCCAACGTGGACGGGTTCGCCACCGTGATCGCCCCGCTGGTCGACAAGCTCCAGGCGCGCAAGGGTCCGCCCTCGCCGATGGTGCAGGCGGTCGGCTCCCGGGTGACCGGCCTCGAGCTCGGCGGGCTGCTCGGGTTCTTGTCCTCGAAGGTGCTCGGCCAGTTCGACCCGTTCTACAGCGCCGCCGCGCTGCCGGCAGGGCCCACCGCTGCCGGTCCGGCGCCCGACGGTGCCGCGGCCGGGGGTACGGCGGAGCTCGCCGGCGCGCACGCGGCCCCCCGGCCGGCCGCGGGACGGCTGCTGCTGGTGGCGCCCAACATCGTGCACGTGGAGCGGCAGCTCTCCGTGGACCCGACCGACTTCCGGCTCTGGGTGTGCCTGCACGAGGAGACCCACCGGGTGCAGTTCACCGCGGTGCCGTGGATGCGCGAGCACATCCAGGCCGAGATCGCCAACCTGGTCTCCACCGTCGAGCTCGACCCCGCCAAGGTCGCCGGCATGCTGGGCGAGGGGGCTCGCCGGATCACCGAGGTGGTGCGTGGCGAGGACGACGTGAGCCTGCTGGACCTGGTCAGCACCCCCGAGCAGCGGGTGGTGGTGGACCGGCTCACCGCCGTGATGTCCCTGCTCGAGGGGCACGCCGACGTGGTGATGGACGGGGTGGGTCCCGAGGTGATCCCGTCGGTGGCCGACATCCGCCGCAAGTTCAACCACCGGCGCAAGGGCGCCGGGCCGCTGGACCGGGTGCTGCGCAGGCTGCTCGGCCTGGACGCGAAGATGGCGCAGTACCGCAACGGGGCCGCGTTCGTCCGCGGCGTCATCGACCAGGTGGGCATGCCCGGGCTGAACAAGGTCTGGGTGGAGCCCGACGCGCTGCCCTCCAAGGACGAGATCGCCGACCCGGAGAGCTGGGTCCGCCGCGTGCACGGCTAGGGCGTTCGGACGTGGGTCCGGCTCCCGCCGTCGCCGCGGTCCGGCTGGCCGTGCGACGTACTCTCGCCGGCTGCGAGCCCGGCAGCACCGTGCTGGTCGCCTGCTCCGGCGGCGCCGACTCGCTCGCGCTGCTGGCGGCCACCGGGTTCGAGGCGCGCAGGAACGCGCTGCGGGTGGTCGGGCTGACCATCGACCACGGCCTGCAACCCGGCTCCGCCGGACGGGCTACCGCCGTGGTCGGGCAGATGCGCCGGCTCGGCGCCGAAGAGGCCCGGGCGGTGCGGGTGCGGGTCGACCCGGCCGGGCTGGGTGTCGAGGCCGCGGCGCGGGTGGCGAGGTACGACGCGCTGCAGGCCGCTGCCGCGGAGCACGGAGCGGACCTCGTGCTGCTCGGCCACACCCGCGACGACCAGGCGGAGAGCGTGCTGCTCGGGCTGACCCGCGGCTCGGGCGGCCGGTCGCTGGCCGGTATGCCGCCGGTGCGCGGCCTCTTCCACCGGCCGCTGCTGGAGCTGACCCGGGAGCAGACCGAGGAGGCCTGCCGCGCCGAGGGCATCGAGTTCTGGAGCGACCCGCACAACACGGACCCGCGGTTCACCCGGTCCCGGATCCGGCACCGGGTGCTGCCGGTCCTGGAGCAGGAGCTCGGGCCCGGGGTCGCCGCGGCCCTGGCCCGCACCGCCGAGATGGTTCGCGCCGACACCGACGCGCTGGACCGGATCGCCGCGGACTGGTTCGCCGCCCACCGGCGTCTGGAGCCCGGCCCGGCCGGCGCCGCTGACGACGAGGCCGCTCCCGTCGGCTCCGGGCCCGCGAACGCCGCTCCGCGCGTGGCCCTCGAGGTCGAGGCGCTGGGGGAGCTCGACGCGGCGGTCCGGCTGCGCGTGCTCCGGCTGGCCGCGGTGGAGGCCGGCTGCCCGCCCGGGGAGCTGTTCCGGGTGCACGTGCTGGCCGTCGACGAGCTGGTCGGTGCCTACACCGGTCAGCGGCGCATCGAGCTGCCCGGACCGGTGCACGCCGTGCGTTCCGGGCCGGTGCTCCGGTTCTCCCGTCCGTAGCGGGTCGGTCGGTCGCGTAACTGGTCACGAACGACACCGATCCGCGGTCGAAACCTGTCGTTCGTGACCTGTTTCCGGGTCGAGCCGCATCAGACGTCAGCCCGCCCGGTCCGGCCGGCCCTGCTGCGGCCCTTCGGGATCCGCCAGCCCGAGCCGCCGCCGGAACCGCTGGGTGCCGCTGGCGGTGAACAGCGAGTCCGCGATCAAGGCGTGCCACTTCCGGATCCGCTCCGGCCGGTGCGGACGGCCCAGGGCGGCATCGGCGTCGCGCAGGATCCCGATCGCCTGGGTGAGCACGTCCTGTGCGGTGTAGCCGTGCCGGATGAACTCCACGTGGTCCAGCCGGCGGTTGCGCTTGAGGTCCTTGCGTTGCTGACGCCGGGGAAGGTGGTCGCCTCCGTCGTACTCGTGCAGCGTCCGGGTCCCCACGATCAGCAGGTCGCCCTGCGCCACGAACGCCCCATCGTCGGCGGTGATGACGGCCTGCGGCTCGACCGGAACCCTGCAGACGACGTGCAGCATCCGCAGCAGCGTCTCCCAGATGGACTGGGACCGTCCGTCGACGTAGGGCAGTGCCCGCCGCAGCTTCGGCGCCCCGCGCCGGTGGAGGGCCGCGACGGTCCGGAGCTCCGGCAGGGTGCAGGAACCCAGGTGGAGCGCCGCGTCGCTCAGGGCGACCAGGTCCAGCAGTTCGAGGTGCACAGCACAGGCCAGCAGGGTCTCGGCCGGAGACGAGACCGGGACGCCGTGGACCAGCCGTCTCGGCGGCATCGTCGCGAGCCGGGACACGTGCAGGCCGCGCCGTCGCGGTCTCGGGTCGTCCTGGGAGACGCTGGCGAACACCGGAAGGCCGGCCGGCAGGGGCGGCAGCCACCAGCCGTGCTCCTGCGCGGCGGTGAGGTGGGTGAAGGCTCCCGCCGGTGGGAGGACGAGCCGCCAGGCGAGCAGGTCCTCGTGCAGGCCGGCCAGCTCGTGCGCCGGTCGGTGCAGCCCGTGGCTGACCAGGGTCCAGCCGACTCCGCGCACCCGACCCAGGCAAGGCACGAGCGCCGGCCCATCAGGGGCGGGTGTCGCGGGCGCAACCGCCGGTGCAGCGGCGGCCGGCTGCACCACACGGGGCGAAGGGTGAGGCTCGAGCATCCGGCCATGCTGGCCGAGGTCGAGCGGCCGGTGGCGGACCGTCGCACCAGCTGGGGACCGGTTGAGACGGATCCGGGTTGTGGGTGAGATCCGGCCCGCCCGGCGGCAGCGGCGCGCATGGGGCGGCCCCTCCAGAGCCGGGCCCGGAACCAGGTCACGAACGACAGCTGCGTGACGCGAAACGGTGTCGTTTGTGACCAGTTTCGTGCCACCCGGTCCGGGCGGTCTCAGGAGCCGAGCCCCGAGGCGCAGCCGGTGGGGAACCCTGTGGCAGGCTGGCGCCCATGGACGAATCCGATGTGGCCGGCGACCTGGTGAAGGTGCTCTACACCGAGGAGGAGATCACCCACCGGCTGGCCGAGCTCGCGTCGGTCATCGAGGAGGACTACGCGGGGCGCGAGCTGCTGCTCGTCGGGGTGCTCAAGGGCGCGGTCATGGTGATGGCCGACCTGGCCCGGTCCTTCAACCGGCACGTGGAGATGGACTGGATGGCCATCTCGTCGTACGGCGCGGGCACCAAGTCCTCCGGGGTGGTCCGCATCCTCAAGGACCTGGACACCGACATCAACGGCCGGCACGTGCTGGTGGTGGAGGACATCATCGACACCGGCCTGACCCTGTCCTGGCTGGTGTCCAACCTGAGCTCGCGGGGGCCGGCGTCGGTGGAGATCTGCACCCTGCTGCGCAAGCCGGAGGCGCAGCAGATGAGCGTGGGTGTGAAGTACGTCGGGTACGACATCCCGGACGAGTTCGTGGTCGGCTACGGGCTCGACTTCAACGAGCGGTACCGGAACCTGCGCTCGGTCGGCACCCTCGCGCCGCACGTCTACTCCTGAGCCGGCGGTGCGGCCCGGACCTCCCGGCAGCCCGGCCGGGCGCCGTGGTCTGCCCGGCAGGGTTAAGACCGGTCCGGGGCGGGAATCCTGCGCCGATTGGAGCCGTTGTCTCTTTAGCGGGACAATGAAGTGACCGAGAGCTATCCGATCGGGGACGGGCGCATTGGAGCCCCCGTGTAGCGTCGGTATGTCTGAAGCAGTACTGACTGGCAGGAGGGCGGGGTAGAAACCCCCGGCACATGGACGTGAAGCGCATTTTCCGAGGTCCCTGGCTGTGGATCGTAGTCGCCGTGATCGGCGTGCTGCTCGCTCTGCAGTACCTGTCTCCCAACGGCGGCTACCAGCAGATCAACACCTCGGCCATGGTTGCCCACCTCAAGGGCGGGTCGGTCAAGACGATCCAGTTCGTCGACGGCGACCAGCAGATGAAGGCCACCCTCACCAACGGCAAGAAGGTCACCGCCAACTGGGTCTCCGGCCAGCAGCAGAGCCTGCTCAAGCTGGCCCAGAACCAGGTCGACGCCGGCAAGCTCCAGCAGTACAACGACCAGAACCCGCAGCCCAGCCTGATCGGCTCGATCCTGGCGACCCTGCTGCCGTTCGTGCTGATCATCTTGCTGTTCCTGTTCTTGATGAACCAGGTGCAAGGCGGCGGCGGCCGGGTGATGCAGTTCGCCAAGTCCAAGGCGAAGCTGATCAGCAAGGACATGCCGAAGACCACCTTCTCCGACGTGGCCGGCTGCGAGGAGGCCATCGAGGAGCTCGGCGAGATCAAGGAGTTCCTCCAGGAGCCGGCGAAGTTCCAGGCGGTCGGTGCGAAGATCCCCAAGGGCGTGCTGCTCTACGGCCAGCCCGGCACCGGTAAGACCCTGCTGGCCCGCGCGGTCGCCGGCGAGGCCGGCGTGCCGTTCTACTCCATCTCCGGGTCGGACTTCGTGGAGATGTTCGTCGGCGTCGGCGCCTCCCGGGTCCGCGACCTGTTCGAGCAGGCCAAGGAGAACGCCCCCGCGATCGTGTTCATCGACGAGATCGACGCCGTGGGCCGGCACCGCGGCGCCGGCATGGGGGGCGGCCACGACGAGCGCGAGCAGACCCTGAACCAGCTGCTGGTCGAGATGGACGGCTTCGACGTGCGCGGCGGGGTGATCCTGATCGCGGCCACCAACCGCCCCGACATCTTGGACCCGGCGCTGCTGCGCCCGGGCCGGTTCGACCGGCAGATCAGCGTGGAGGCGCCGGACCTGGCCGGCCGGCACCAGATCCTGAAGGTGCACGCCCGCGGCAAGCCCGTTGCCGAGGGGGTGGACCTGATGTCGGTCGCGCGTCGTACCCCCGGGTTCACCGGCGCCGACCTGGCCAACGTGCTCAACGAGGCGGCGCTGCTGACCGCCCGGCAGAACAAGAAGCTGATCGACGACCTCGCCCTCGACGAGGCCATCGACCGGGTCATCGCCGGCCCGCAGAAGCGGACCCGGCTGATGAGCGAGAAGGAGAAGCTGATCACCGCCTACCACGAGGGCGGGCACGCCCTGGTGGCGGCGGCGCTGCCGGGCACCGACCCGGTGCACAAGCTCACGATCCTGCCGCGCGGCCGGGCGCTGGGCTACACGATGGTGCTGCCCGACGAGGACAAGTACTCCCAGACCCGCTCGGAGATGCTGGACAAGCTCGCCTACATGCTCGGCGGGCGGGCCGCGGAGGAGATGGTCTTCCACGACCCGACCACCGGCGCGGGCAACGACATCGACAAGGCCACGTCGCTGGCCCGGGCGATGGTCACCCAGTTCGGCATGACCGAGCGGCTCGGCGCGATCAAGCTGGGCGACAACAACTCCGAGCCGTTCCTGGGCCGTGACCTCGGGCACGCCCGCAACTACTCCGAGGACGTCGCGGCGATCGTCGACGAGGAGACCAAGCGGCTGCTGAGCACGGCGCACCAGGAGGCCTTCGACATCCTCGTGGAGAACCGGGACGTGCTCGACGCGCTGGTGCTCGCGGTGCTGGAGAAGGAGACCCTCCAGAAGGACGAGCTCGCCGAGATCTTCAAGCCGCTGCGCAGGCGGCCGGTCCGGCCGGCGTGGACCGGGTCGCCGAAGCGGGTGCCCTCGGCGATCCCGCCGGTGGAGGTCCGCCAGGCGGCCGCCAACGGCTCCGGCCCGCACGACGAGGCCGAGGGCGTCGTCGTGGTCACCCCACCCGGCAGCGGCGGTGACATGCACGGCCCCGGGAACAGCCGGGACGCCGCCCCGCGGGGCTCCGGGGCGCTGCAGCAGGACCTGCCGGGTGACGTCCCGGGCGACGCGAGGGGTGACGACACCCCGCGATGAGCCTGCAGCGGATCAGCCAGGAGCCGCGGGAGGACATCCCGGAGTTCGACACCCCGCGGGCCGAGGCGGCGGTCCGGGAGCTGCTGGTCGCGGTCGGTGAGGACCCCGACCGGGAGGGCCTGCGCGAGACGCCGGCGCGGGTGGCGCGCGCCTACCGGGAGATGTTCGCCGGGATGCGGATGAGCCCCGACGACGTGCTCACCACCACCTTCGACCTGGGCCACGACGAGATGGTGCTGGTTCGCGACATCGAGCTGTGGTCGATGTGCGAGCACCACCTGGTGCCGTTCACCGGGGCGGTGCACATCGGCTACATCCCCAACGCGGACGGCCGGATCACCGGGCTGTCGAAGCTGGCCCGGCTGGTGGACGTCTACGCCCGCCGACCGCAGGTGCAGGAGCGGCTGACCACCCAGATCGCCGAGGCGATGGTGCGCATCCTCCAGGCGCGCGGGGTGATCGTGGTGGTGGAGGCCGAGCACCTGTGCATGACGATGCGCGGGGTGCGCAAGGCAGGCTCGAAGACGGTGACCTCCGCGGTGCGCGGCGCGATGCGCAACGCCGCCACCCGGGCGGAGGCGATGAGCCTGATCATGCACGGCACCCGCTGAGGCCCGGTCTGGCAGCTCGGTGGAGGCGGCACGGCGTACTGTCGGGGCCATGTACGCCGGACCGCCTCGCTACGTGGCCGGGCTGCCCCGCCCGGACCGGTCCCTGGTGATGGGCGTGCTCAACGTGACCCCGGACTCGTTCTCCGACGGCGGCCGGTTCCTGGACCCCGAGCTGGCGGTCAAGCACGGCCGGGCGCTGGTCGCCGAGGGCGCGGACCTGGTCGACGTCGGCGGGGAGTCCACCCGGCCCGGCGCGGAGCGGCCCAGCGTCGCCGAGGAGCTGGACCGGGTGCTGCCGGTGGTCGAGACGCTGGCCGCCGACGGGGTGCAGATCTCGGTGGACACCATGCGTGCCCGGGTGGCCGAGGAGGCCGTGAACGTCGGGGGCGGTGCTGGTCAACGACGTGTCCGGCGGGCGGGCGGACGAGGCGATGTTCGACACCGTCGCCCGCCTCGGTACGTCGTACGTGCTGATGCACTGGCGGGCGCACTCCCGGCAGATGCTCGACCATGCGACGTACGACGACGTGGTGGGCGAGGTGGTCGAGGAGCTGCGCGCCCAGCTGGACCGGGCGGTGGCCGCGGGTGTCGACCCGGACCGGATCGCGCTCGACCCGGGCATCGGGTTCTCCAAGACCGCCGACCAGAACTGGCAGGTGCTCACCGAGATGGAGCGGTTCCACGCGCTGGGCCGGCCGCTGCTGATCGCCACCAGCCGCAAGCGGTTCCTGGGCCGGCTGCTGGCCGACCGGGACGGCGCGCCGCGCCCGCCGATCGGCCGCGACGACGCGACCACCGCGACGTCCGCGCTGGCGGCCGCCGCCGGCGCCTGGTGCATCCGGGCGCACTCGGTGCGCGCGACGTACGACGCGGTGCAGGTGGCCCGCCGGTGGGCCGGCCCGCTGGGGACCGATGACTGAGACCGACCCCGTCAAGGAGGTGGAGGAGGCCAACGCCGCCTTCTACCGCTGCTTCGAGACCGCCGACCTCGACGGGATGAACGCGCTGTGGCTCGACGACCCGGAGGCGCTGTGCGTGCACCCGGGCGCGCGGCCGGTGAAGGGCCCCTCGGCGATCAACCGGTCCTGGGCGGTGATCATGGCGAACACGCCGTACATCCAGTTCTTCCTCACCGACGTCGAGGTGAGCGTGCGCGAGGACGTGGCGTCGGTCACCTGCACCGAGAACGTGCTGACCGCCGGGGAGATGATGCCGGAGGCGGCGTTCGCGGGCGCGCAGGCGGTGGCCACCAACGTCTTCTGCCGCACCCCGAAGGGCTGGCGGTTGTGGATCCATCACGCCTCACCGGTACTGTCGGGGCAGCATCATGACGAGAACTGAGCCCTCCACCTGTGGCGACGACCGGCTGGCCGTGCGCGGCATCGAGGCGTTCGCGCACCACGGCGTGCTCGACTTCGAGCGGCGCGACGGGCAGCGGTTCACCGTCGACCTCGTGATCGGTCTGGACACCCGGCCTGCGTCGGGCAGCGATGACTTGCGAGAGACGGTGGATTACGGAAATCTCGTCCTGAATGTGAAGAAGGCGGTCGAGACCGACCCGGTTGACCTGGTCGAGACCCTGGCCCAGCGGATCGCAGATGTCTGCCTGACCGACGGGCGCGTGCAGTGGACGGAGGTGACCGTCCACAAGCCCGACGCCCCCATCCAGGCGACGTTCGCAGACGTCGCCCTGACGATATTCCGGAGTCGAGTGTGACCGAGACCCCCAACCCGAACATCGTGGACACCGACACCCTGACCGGGGAGATGCACCCGATCCGGCGCACGGTGCTGGCGCTCGGCTCCAACCTCGGGGAGCGGCTGGCGAACCTGCAGGGGGCCGTCGACTCGCTCGCGGACACCCCGGAGGTGTGGATCACCTCGGTGTCCCCGGTGTACGAGTCGCAGCCGGTGGGGGGCCCGGAGGGGTCGCCGAACTTCCTGAACGCCGTGGTGCTGGTGGACACCACGCTGTCCGCCCGCACCCTGCTGGACCGTGCGCTCGCGATCGAGGACGCCTACGGCCGGGAGCGCACCGGGGAGCCGGGCGCGCCGCGCACCCTGGACGTGGACCTGATCGTGGTCGGCGACCGGCGCGCGAACGACGGGGACCTCAGGCTCCCGCACCCGCGGGCGCACGAGCGGGCGTTCGTGCTCGCCCCCTGGTACGACGTGGAGCCGGACGCGGAGATCCCCGACTTCGGCGAGGTGGCCAAGCTGCTGGAGCAGGTCGGCTCCGACGGCCTCACCAGGCGCGACGACTTGGTGTTGCAGCTGCAGTGAGCAGGCAGTTCGGCCCCGACCCCGAGGACGACCTCGACGACGAGGATCGGGAGCCGCAGGGCCACATCCAGAACACCGGGCCGGGGCCCCTCGTCATCTTCGCGCTGGTCGGGCTGGTGCTCGGCTGGGCGGTCCGCCTGGTCACCATGGCGACGGGCCGGGTGGCGCCCATGGTGGGCTGGCTGCCGGTGTTCGCGCTGGCGTTCGTGGCGGTGATCGTCGGCTCGGTCGCCTGGTCGACGTACCGCCAGCTGCACCGGCGCCACGAGCGCATCGAGCCGCACCGGGCGGTGAACCGTCTGGTGCTGGCCAAGGCGTGCGCGCTGGCCGGTGCGTTCCTGGCGGGCGGGTACTTCGGGTACGCGCTGAGCTGGATGGGGCACACCGACGCCGACCTGGCCAAGCTGCGCGTCGTGCAGTCGGTGCTGGCCGGGTTCGCCAGCGTGCTCATCGTCACTGGATCGTTGTTGCTGGAGCGTGCGTGTCGCGTCCGGAAGAAGGACGAGTGAACCCTACGCTGGCTTCATGGCCAGCTCTGCCTCTTCCCCAACCCCTGCGAGCCGTCCCGCGCGACGGCGCCAGCGCAGCGTCCGCGTCACCGTCGCGACCGCGCTGATCGCGCTCGCCGCCGTCGGCGTCGGGCTCGCCCTGCCCACCCAGTCGCCGGCCTGGCTGAGCGCCTCCTCGGTGCTCGCGCTGGTCTGCGGCGCGCTCGCCGCCCGGATCGTGTACAGCGAGCTCGTGCAGAGCCGCCGCGATGCCGCCGCGGACCGGGCCGCCCAGGCGCAGGCCTACAAGACGATGTTCACCGAGCGGGCCGCCGAGCACGCCACGTTCACCACCGCGATGACCGACCGGATCACCGGCATGGACCGCGAGATCAACACCCTCGAGGCCACCATCGTGCTCGCCGAGAAGCGCGCCATCGAGGCCGAGACCCGCGTGCAGCGCGAGTCCCGCCGCGCCAACGAGGCGCAGGAGAAGCTCGTCGAGCTGCAGCGCGCGCTGGAGATCAAGCAGGCCGAGCAGGCCGACGAGCTGGCCAGCTGGGACGGCGAGCTCGACACCGTCGTGGACCTGCTGGCCTGGGAGGACAAGGTGGTCAGCACCACCTCCGACTCCGACGCCGCGCCGCAGCAGAAGCACGCCTGACCCTTCCCGACCCGTTCCCGTTCCCGTTGCCGGGGCTCCCCGGTGGTGGGGGCCTTTACCAGGGCACCCAGGTAATGTCCCGCTCCCCATGGTGAATGCACCATGGGGAGCGGGCTTTTTCCATGGGGAGTACGGCGCCGGAGCCGGCGCGGTGACGGCCGATCCGCCGATCCGCCGATCCGGCCGCCCGGCCGACCCGGGCCCGGCAACGTCGCACGTGGGCCGATGCGGCCCCTCCGACGCCTGGATTCGGGGCGCTAGCGTCGCACGTGTTCGGTTACGGCCCCTCGGGGGCGCCGGTTCGGACGCCGTACGTCGTACGGGGGACGGGTAACCGGATGCCGCCCGCCTGCTGAGGCGTATGAGGTGGTTGTTCTCGATGTCAAGTGTTCCCTTTGCGGCCGTTCGAGGGTTACGTTCCTTAAGTCTCGGGGCCTGGGAGGAGGTCCGGGGGCAGTCTCGCAGCCATCCGGAGACAGTCGGGGGAAAGACCACCGTGCCGCGGCTGCGGAGGTTCAGAGGGGACTCCATCTCACATGAAGAACTTGCTACGTAGCCGCGCTTTCGCTGTCACTGCTGCCGCAGGTGTGCTGGTCGGTGCTGGCGGCATCGGGGCTGCGGATGCTGCCGGCGCTCATCTGCCCTGGAACTCCGTGGGCACCCACCAGATCCGCAACCACAGCATCCGAGGCGTCGACATGTCGGCGGGCTCGGTTCACTTCCCGCAGCTTGCCAACGGCGTGAAGCACGCCATCTGGAACAGCGGCAAGGTCGGTCCGCAGGGCCCGGCAGGTCCGCAGGGCCCGGCAGGCCCGCAGGGCCCGAAGGGGGATATCGGCCCGCAGGGCCCCGCAGGTTCGGCGGGAGCGCCAGGCGCGAACGGCGTGTCTGGATACGAGGTCGACACATGGGACTACGTGAAGGGCTCGACCGCCACAAACGGCATGGGTTCGGGCTACAACGGTGTCGGCGGCGGTGCGATTGCCACGGTCGCCTGCTCTGCGGGTAAGGTCGCCCTCGGCGGCGGCTACTGGTTCACCAGCACCGGCGACAACGGCTTCAACTCTACCGCCGTCCACGACGGCACCGGGGTCGTCGCGTCCTTCCCGGGTCGCATGGATTGGAGCTCCAACACGGTGACAGGCGAACGACGACTCCGGCTGGTCGTCCGACCGGTCAACGACAAGGCGCAGCTCGAGCACCTGCGCATGTACGTGATCCCTGCGCAAACGTTCGAGGAGTGAAGTCCCGCTCCGAGGTGGCGGGGTCCCGACCAGTGTGGTCGGGGCCCCGCCCCGTCATGGTTCTTCCCAACGCCTGACCGCCGGTTCAGCCCCCAGTGGGTTGCTGCAGGGGCGGATGGGGGAGACTAAGGCCCTGATGATTTCTGCGAGCAGAGACCAGAACCCCATTACCGACGTCGCCGACCTGCCCGAGGGCTGGACGGCATCCGTCCCCGACACCGGGGATGCCCCCGAGCTGACCGAGCTGCTGAGACGCCAGGAGGAGCACGGCCGCGGCTGGGCCAGCTCCGGCGAGGACGACGTGCTGGTGCACGTGTCCGCGCACGGCTCGATCACCCGCGAGAACGTGATCGTCCGCGACAGCGAGGGGACTCTGCGCGGCTGGGCCAGCGCCCACGACCGGGCCGCCGGCCGGATGCTGCTGCTGGTGATCGTGGACCGCGACCTGGACGACGAGCTCGCGGACCGGGTGGCCACGGCCCTGTTCGGCTGGGCCGAGCTGGCCGCCAACCGGATCGGCGCGGGCCGCGCCCTCGACGTACAGCAGATCGACAGCGGCGCGTTCGCCGACGACGCCAAGCAGCAGCAGTGGCTGGACAAGGCCGGCTACCAGCGGGTGCGGCACTGGTGGCAGATGATCCGGCCGGTCGCCCTCGAGGAGGCCGACCTGGACGCCGAGGTCAGCGAGGACGTGCGGATCCGTCGCGTGGAGCGGCAGGGCAGCGGGATGCCCGACGAGGACGACCTGCGCACCGTGCACGACATCCTCGAGGAGTCGTTCGCCGACCACTTCAACTCCCACGAGGAGAGCTTCGACGAGTTCGTGTTCCGGCTGCGCGAGGACCCCGGCCACCGCTGGGACCACTGGTGGATCGCCGAGGTCATGGACGGCGACGTGCCGGAGCCGGCCGGCACGCTGGTCGGCGCGGTCGTCGAGGGTGACGACGACGAGCCGAACGGCAGCTACGTGGAGTACCTCGGCGTGCGGCAGAACGCCCGCGGCCGCGGTGTCGCCAAGTCGCTGCTGCGCACGATCATCGCTGACGCGGCCTCCCGTGGTCGCAACCGCGTCGGGCTCGAGGTGGACGCGGACTCGCCAACCGGCGCGGACGCGCTGTACGTGTCGATGGGCTTCGAGACCAAGTACGTCACCGAGTCCTGGCACCGTGACGTGCCCGTCGACGCCTGAGGCCTGGGCGCGACATGGGGTCCGGTTCGGCGAGTTTCCGGAGCCTTTTGGTCAACATCTGACCGAAGTGCTCCGGAGATCGACGGGAACGCGTACGGCGAAGTCCGATACCCCGGACTTGCAAGGCTTGGTCCGTTGGGCTCGTGCTGGCGCTTAGCCGTCCGTTACCTGGCCTCGGCGAGACAAGGATCGGGCCGGTGACGCCGCCGACCCCCGCAGGGGCGCTCAACCACCGGCGGGGGCCGCGTCGGCAGCGTCGGCGACGGAACGGCGCAGCGCGCGGTGCACCGCGTCGGGGGTGAGCACGCCGACCACCTGGTCACCGTCCCTGACCCCGACCAGTGCGTCGTCGTTGCGCATCATCATCGCCAGCGCGTCCTCGAGTGACGCGTCGAGCGGGACGCTCAGACGCACCGACCGGCCGTCCTGTGGGATCAGGTCGTTGCGCTGGATCGGCGTGACCGACAGCCGGCGCAGCCCGCGCGAGGAGCCGACGAACTGGGCCACGAACTCGTCGGCCGGCTGCCCGAGGATCTGTGCCGGTACGTCGTACTGCGCGATCCGCCCGCCCTTGGCGAACACCGCCACCAGGTCGCCGAGCCGGACCGCCTCGTCGACGTCGTGGGTGACGAACATGACCGTCTTGTCCAGGTCCCGGGCCAGGTGCGCGAACTCATCCTGGAGCCGACCGCGCACGATCGGGTCGACGGCCCCGAACGGCTCGTCCATCAGCAGCACCGGCGGGTCGGCGGCCAGCGCCCGGGCCACCCCGACCCGCTGCTGCTCGCCGCCGGAGAGCTGGTGCGGGTAGCGGTTCGCGTACTGCTGTGGGTCCAGCCCGACCATGCCCAGCAGCTCCTCGGCGCGGGCGAGGGCCTTCTTCTTGTCCCAGCCGAGCAGCACCGGCACGGTGGCCACGTTGGCGCGGATCCGCTGGTGTGGGAACAGCCCGACCTGCTGGATCACGTAGCCGATCCGCCGCCGCAGCGCCACCGGGTCGGCGTGCGTGACGTCCTCGCCGTCGAGGGTGATGGTGCCCGAGGTGGGCTCGATGAGCCGGTTGACCATCTTCAGCGTGGTGGACTTGCCGCAGCCGGACGGCCCGACCAGGCACACCGTCCGCCCGCGCGGGACGTCCAGCGACAGCGCCTGGACCGCGACCGTCCCGTCGGCGTAGGTCTTGCCCACGCCGTCGAGCCGGATCATCGGTTCTTCGCTACCGTCCATGTGTGGCCATTCTTCCGTTCCTGGCGCCGCCGGCGCTCTCGTCGGCGGCGGCCGGGAGCAACTGCCTGGTCGCCAACGACTGGATCTGCGGGGAGTACTACTCCAGCAGTCGTCTTACCCAGATCGAGGGCGCGCTGGTCCAGCACGTCTGGATCACTCTGGTCTCGGTCCTCCTCGGGCTGCTGATCGCGTTCCCGCTGGCCCTGCTGGCTCGACGCTACCGGAGGCTGGAGTGGTTCGTCGTCGGCACCACGACCGCGATCTACACCATCCCGTCGCTGGCGCTGTTCGCGCTGCTGCTGCCCTGGCTGGGCATCACGCCGACCACCGTGGTGGTCGGTCTGGTGCTCTACTCGCTGACGATCCTGGTCCGCAACACGCTGGAGGGGCTGCGCGCGGTCCCCGACGATGTCCGTGAGTCCGCGGCCGGGATGGGCTACTCCTCGACCCGGATGCTGTTCAAGGTCGAGCTGCCGCTGGCGGTGCCGGCGGTGATGGCCGGGCTGCGGATCGCCACGGTGTCCACGGTGGCGCTGACCACGGTCGGCGCGATCGTCGGGTACGGCGGGCTCGGGAACCTGCTGCTGGATGCGGTCAACACCCAGTTCAAGCCGCAGGCGCTGACCGCCAGCGTGCTGTGCGTGCTGCTGGCGATCCTGCTCGACCTGCTGATCCTCGGCGCACAGCGGCTGCTGACACCCTGGGCCCGGACCCGGGAGGCCTGATGCTGCACGACGTGATCGCCTGGTTCTCCAACCCCGCGCACTGGCACGGCCAGAACGGTGTGCTGACCCGGCTGCTCGAGCACTCGCTGCTGACCTTCACCGCCACCGCGCTGGCGGTGCTGCTCGGGCTGCCGCTGGCGGTCTGGCTCGGCCACATCGGCCGCGGCGGGGTGCTCGCGGTGAACATCTCCAACGTCGGCCGGGCGATCCCAACCTTCGCGGTGCTCCTGGTGCTCTCGTTGACCCCGCTCGGGTCGAGCGTGTTCGGGCCCTACGGCCGCGCCGGCCTGTCCACGCTGGTGGCGCTGCTGCTGTTCGCGATGCCACCGGTGGTCACCAACGCCTACGTCGGGATGCGGGAGGTGGACCGGGACACCGTGCAGGCCGCCCGGGGGATGGGCATGACCGGGGCGCAGCTGTTGCGGAGGGTGGAGCTTCCGCTGGCGCTGCCGCTGATCATGGCCGGGCTGCGGCTGGCGCTGGTTCAGGTGTGGGCGACCGCGACGATCGCCGCGCTGGTGGCCGGACCGGGGCTGGGCAACATCATCACCCTCGGCTTCACCCGGCAGGACTACCCCCAGGTGGTCGCCGGCGCCATCGTGGTCGCGGTCATCGCGCTCGCCCTGGAGGGCGTGATGGTGCTCGCCCAGTCCGCCCTGGACCCGGTGGCCCGCGCCCGTCGTACGACGGAGGCCGGAGCGCCGAAAACTGCCGTGCTGACGTGAGCGTCACCCGCGGTTAGGGTAGAGGCATCGCGGGTGCTGACCTTGGCGCCCACCGGACACGCGCGGGTATGCGACCCGCGGGACACAGAAGGCGGAGCGCAAGTGATGAACAAGCCTCGCACCCCTGTCCGCAAGGCCCTCGCAGTGGCCGCCATCCTCCCGCTGGCCCTGCTGGCCGGCTGCGGCGGCACCAGCAACAGCAGCGGCACGCCCAGCGGCGGCTCCAGTGGCGGCGGGAGCACGGCGCACGGGAGCGTCACCATCGTCGGCCAGGGCTACACCGAGATGGAGATCATGTCGAACATGTACGCCGACCTGCTCCAGAAGGCCGGCTACTCCACGACGATCAAGACAGTCGCGGACCGCAACCTGTACGGCCCCGCGCTGGAGAAGGGCACGGTCGACATCTCGGCGGACTACGCCTCGTCGATGACCGAGTTCCTCAACGAGCAGATCAACGGCGCGAACGCCAAGCCGGTCGCCTCGCCGAGCATCGACAAGACCATGTCCGAGCTGACCAAGCTCGGCAAGCAGAAGGGCGTCGAGCCGCTGAAGCCGGCCAAGGCCCAGGACGCCAACGCGTTCGCGGTGACCAAGCAGTTCTCCCAGAAGAACCACGTGACCACGCTCAGCCAGATGGCCGCGCACAACAGGCCGGTCCAGCTGGCCGCCGCCTCTGACTGCCCGCAGCGCGACGACTGCGAGAAGGGCCTGAAGCAGCTCTACGGCATGAACATCACCAAGTTCGAGCCGCTCGGCTTCGGCACCACCCAGACCAAGAACGCGCTCAAGAAGGGCGAGGTCAACCTCGGCCAGGTCGGCACCAGCGACGGGTCGCTGAACACCTACGGGCTCGTGGTGCTCGCCGACGACAAGCACCTGGAGAACGCCGAGAACCTGGTCCCGGTGGTGAACTCGAAGTTCCTGGCTGCCCACCAGGACATCGCCCCAACCCTGAACAAGCTCTCCGCGGTGCTGACCACCGCCGACCTGAAGAAGTTGAACGCCGACGTGGACGTGCAGCGCCAGCTGCCCGCGGACGTGGCGAAGAGCTACCTGCAGAGCAAGGGCCTGCTCTGAGCGCTGGTGGCGGGTCTCAGGGTGCGGTCTGTTAGAGACGGTTGCAGCCGGCGTTGCACGATTGTGACCGTTATTTAACTCTGTGACCGGCAAATCCGGGACATCACGACAGGTCGTGCCTTAGGGTCGGGACCGAGAAGGCATCCAGCCTCCTCGCCCCCACCCAGGTCCTGCAGGGGACCGCCGCTGCCTCGGGCGTGCGGAATGCCGTGAACCGTCACTCAAGACACAACGGTCACGTATTGCACATGCCTCTGAAATGTGTAAAAGTCTGGTGGCGCCGCCTGCAAGGGCGTGCCGGGAGGCTGAGCCCCAGTGGGGTCGCAGTCGTTCACCGGGGGACGATCCCCACTGTTTGTAAGAAGTCTCTTTGGAGGAGATCTTGAGTAAGTCAACCATCGGCTGGCGGAAGGCTGGGATTTCCAGCCTCGCGACGGCTGCTCTTGTCGCGGGCGCGTGCGTCGCCGGCGCCGGTGCCGCCAACGCCACCACCAACTTCGCGTTCAAGCGCGTCCAGGGCCCCGACCGGTACGGCACCTCGGCGGCCGTCGCCGCCCACTTCGGGCACGCGAACGATGTCATCGTCGCCAGCGGTATGCCGGGCCACTACCCCGACGCCCTGGCCGCCAACTACCTGGCGGGCATCAAGAAGTCGCCCGTCCTGCTGACCAAGAAGAACACCACCCCGACCGCCGTCGACCAGGCGATCAAGGACAGCGGCGCCAGCGACGTCTGGATCATCGGTGGCACCGACGTGATCAGCGCTGCCCAGGAGGACGCGCTCTCCCAGGAGGGCTACACCGTTCACCGCCTGGCCGGTGAGAACCGCTTCCTGACCGACGCCAAGGTCATCAACCAGGGCGGCCAGTCGTCCGGTGAGGGCATCGTTGCGACCGGTCTGAACTTCCCGGACGCCCTGGGCGCGGGTCCGCTGGCCTACGCCAAGGACATGCCGTTGGCGATCAGCAAGACCAACGACATCAGCGACACCGTCGTGAAGGCGCTGCAGGACGCGGGCGTCACCAAGGTCCTGATCGCTGGTGGCACGGATGTCGTCAGCAACAAGGTCGTGGCGAAGCTCGCCGCTGCCGGTATCACGGTCGACCAGCGGTTCGCGGGCAGCGACCGCTCCGACACCGCGGCTCAGATTGCCAGCTACGAGCTGAACCACGGCTTCACCAACAAGTCGGTGAACGTGGCCTCGGGTGCTCAGCTCCTCGACGGTGCTGACGCGCTCGGTGGTGGCGCGCTGTCCGGCCAGAACATGACGCCGATGCTCATCACGAAGAACGTGAACCACCCGGGCACCGCCACGGATGCCTACCTGACCAAGAACGCCAACACGCTCGCCGACGGCTTCGTGTTCGGTGGTCCGCAGGCCATCTCTGACAACGCTGTGTCCGAGATGGAGAACGCCGCCCAGTCGGTCACGACGAACCAGTCCTACAGTGTTAACCCGCAGTCCGCGCAGACGGTGACTGTCTCCTCCGGCAGCCCGTCGGACAACGCCGGTGTCGTGAAGTACACGGTGACCGGGCTGACCGACGGCACCCCGGTGGACATCCAGCTGGCCGACCCGGCCAACGTCACCACTGGCGCCAACGGCCAGACCACCTTCAAGGCCGACAGCAGCAACAACGCTGTCTTCGGTAGCCCCGCAGGGACGATCACGGTCGTGAACGGCATCCCTAACGGAACCGGAAGCCAGAAGGCTGACGGTGTGATGCCGGTCAACGGCCAGGTTTCGTTCTCGGTGGACAGCAGCAACCCGGGTACGGCCCAGCCGGTCGTCTACAGCCGTGCGGACACCAACGACACGCTCGAGCTGGACGCTAACGGGGCCCCGAAGGAGGACTTCGGTGTCGGTGGTGCCATTACCTGGACCGCTGCGCCTGCCGGTAGCGGCACCTACAACGGTGCGACCGGTAACCCGAGCAACCTGACCGTGACCTCGGTGAACCCGGCCAACAACACCTTCCAGGCCACTTACACCGACGCCACGGGTAACAACCAGGCCGGAACGTTCAGCTACGGCTCGGCCGGCAGCACGTACACCTACGTGAATGGTCTGCCGATGTCGGAGTCGCAGTTCGCTGCCGACCTCGGCAAGAACGATGTCCTGAGCGTGGCGTACAACGCCAACGGCCCGTCGAACTGGACCTACCAGACCGACGTGCCGGCCGCGCCGACCAGCGTGGCTGCGACCTACGACGCCTCCGCGAACAGCGGCGCCGGGGATGTGGTGATCACCTGGAAGGACGTGCCGAACGGTGACGTCACTGGCTACAAGGTGACTCGCTACACGGTTACCAACGGCAAGGTGGACGCCAGCAGCGCGACTGACGTGGCGGGTGCCTGGAACACGAGCGCGAGTGCGTCGAAGGCGACTGACTCGCCGGCTCCGGCTCCGGGGACCTACGAGTACACGGTCACGGCGAAGGCGGCTTCCGGTAACGGTCCCGAGTCCGACTACAGCGGCTCGGTTACCGTGCCCAAGGCGGCAGACAGCACGGCTCCGACGGTGGCGAACACCAACGGCATCGTCACCAGCGATAACAACAAGGATGGGGTTATCGACAACGGTGACCAGGTCGCGGTCAACTTCTCGGAGCCGGTGACGCTGGGCAGCAGCGCCTCCTTCACCTTCCGCGACGCGGATGGTTCGGTGGGCACGCTGACCCGGGGTGGCAACGCCACGATGTCCCTCAACGGTTCGGGTACCACCGCGTTCATCAACGTGACGGGCGCTCCGGTGCCGCAGCAGGCAGGTGGCGCCTTGGGTCTGGACAGCACGGCCTCGAACGAGACGGTCACCAACTCGACCGGTGTTACTGACACCGCAGGGAACGACCTGGCCGAGGTCAAGGCAACGCCAGACACCAGCACGGCTGGGAACACCTTCACGGTGACCTTCAACTCGCCGATCGACACCACGACGGTTACGAACAGCGATTTCGTTACGCCGTCGAGCAACTCGGTGACCGGTGTGGCGTGGAACAGCACCGACACTGTGGCAACTGTGACCGTGACCAACGCCATCACATCTGGTGACACTGGTTACGGAATCAAGGCCCAGTCCGTCCAGAACACGGACGGCGGAAACGGCCCGGCCACCAAGCAGGTGTCCTGAGAGTCGAGGTTCGCTCCCCTAGGTAGCGGACACCAACGCGCGAGCCCCGGCCGGTTTGGTCGGGGCTCGCGCTGCAGTACCGGCTCTAGAGGCCGACCAGAATGTGCATTTTGGAAAGCTAACTGACGGGACTCTTCACGGGGTCTCCTCCAGGGCACACGGTGGGTGTGCGACAAGGCCCGGCACCGCAGGATGGGTGCCGGGCCTTGCCTTGCCTCGGGCGGGTCACGCGCGCTCCAGTCCCTGTCCCGCGACTCGGGGTGGATGGTCCGGGTGGGGGCGCGGGTGCAAGGAGGCGGTGCGCGAGCACGTGCGTTCATCTACGCGGCCGCCGTCTGCGTGTGGGCGCTGACGGCTGGGCGGGGTCGAGCAGCTGGAGGGTGGTCTCGAGCCGGGCGCGGAGGTTGGTGCGCAGGGTGGTGGTGGCCTTGTCGAGGTCGTCGAGCTGCTTGCGGGCGCTGGCGGAGTGTTTGGTCAGCGTCTCGAACCCGGACAGTGCTGGAGGGCTTCGGCGAGTCCGGTGCGGAGGGCGGGGAGGTCGATGTCGGTGTTGCCGTGGTCTTCGAGGACGGCGGCCCAGGCGTGGGCGCGGAGCAGCCGGTAGCAGGCGGTGAGCAGGTCGGGGTCGTCGCCGGCGGCGGGGTCGTAGGCGATGAGGTACTCGGTCGGGGAGAGGATGTGGAGCCGGCGGGGTGAGCCGGGCATCTGCTCGGGGCTGCGGAGCAGGCCGAGGGCGGCGACGGCGCCGCGGTTGGCGCGGGCCCGGGCGAGTTCGCTGGCCCATCTGGCGGCCGAGGTGCGGCGGTCGCGGTCCTTGCACTCGATGACGAGGCGGGCGGTGCGACCTGGCAGTGCGGGGTTGGGGGCCAGGTCGATGACCGCGTCGCCGGTGAGTGCTCGGGGGATGGCGCCGGGGGTGGTGCCGGTGGGGGTGAGGGTGTCGCCGGCGGCGTAGGCGAGCTGTTCGAGCTGGTTCAGTGTCGTGGTCTCGTAGTCCAGCCCGTGGGCGGGGGCCTTGGCGGCCGCGGCGGCGGTGGCCTGGGTGGTGGCTTTGTCGACTTCGAGGGCGGTGCGCAGCTCGGTGAGCTGGCCGGCCAGCCGGCGGTGGGACTCGTTGAGTCCGGCGACGAGGTCGGCGCGGAGCCGCTGGAGCGGGGACCCGGGAGCGTCCGCGGCGACCGCGGTGCGCAGGGCCTCGGACTGGGCGGCGATCGCGCGCTGCACCTCGGCGAGGACCTGGTCGGTGACGCCGCGGACGGCGTTGGCGACGGTGGCGCGTACCGGGGCGTCGGTGCCGGCGACCAGGTTGGTGACCTGGCCGGTGAGCCGGTCCAGCGCGGCCTGGACGGCGATGGGGATCGTGCCGGTGGTGTGTGTCGGTGGCCCTGGCCACGGCGGCGGTGAGCTGTTCGAGGGCGGCGTGGGTGGTCTCGGTGACCTGCCCGGTCAGCGCCTGCACGGACCGGTCGAGGTCGGCGAGGTCGAGGCTGGTGTCGGCGACCGCGAGGGCTTTGGCGCCGACCTGCAGGGCGCTGGTGGCGAAGGCGGTCACGTCGGGGCTGCGGTTGCGCTCGCCGGCGCGGCGCGCGCCGGCAAGCACGTCTGGGTCGGTGCTGACCAGGTGCTGGATGGTCAGCCGCCCGTTGGCCAGCACCGCGCCGGGGCTAGCCGCCGGCGCAGTCGCGCGGTGCCCGGTGGCCGGGGCTGCCGTCGGCGTGCTCATGACGCCTCCCGGGTGGTGGCGTCCGGTGTCGTGCGGCGGTCCGGCCCTGCCGTGGCGGTCTTCCCGGTAGGCGGGGTGGCCGAGTGGGCCCGGGACGCGGGGATGCTACGGGGCTTGTGGCCGGCGGCGAGGTCGCGGCAGGCGGGGCAGAGCAGGAACGGGGGTGGCCCGGCGGGGTCGGCGGGGTTGTAGGGCAGGTGCAGCAGGCCGGCCTCGGCAGCGTAGACCTCGTCGACGATGAGGTCCCACCGGTCGCTGAAGCGGTCCTCGAGCTCGTCGGTGAGCGCATTGACCAGCGAGTCGAGCCAGCCGATGGCCTCGGGGTCGTCGCCGTGGTGGCTGCGGGTCAGCTCGGCGAGCCTGCCGAACCTCACGCGCTTGGCGACGAGGACGGTGAAGGGGTCACCGCCTGCGCTGCCTGTGGTGAGGGTGGCGGGTGCGGGGTGGGGCATCGGGTGCCTCCTGGATGGTCATGCGGCCCCGCCGGGTGCGGGGCCGCTGGTCGCGGGCCCGCACCCCGGGGTGGGAGGTGGTGGATTGGCGAACCGGGGTGCGGACCCGACACCAGAGGTGCCGGCTCCCAGTGCGCCGGCATTGCCGATGCCGGCCGTGGTTGCGGTGGCGTCCGGGGACAGCCGTAGGGGTGGGATGGTTGCTGCACTGCTCGCACGGGCGACGGTCCACCGCCATGACCACACCCGTGAAGCACACCGCCCCCGACACCGACGCCGACACCGACGACGCGACCTGTGGCCAGCCCAGCGTCGATGTCCTGGTCCCGCAAGGTGTGGACGCCCGGCCGGTGGCGCCGCGACCTGAAGCAGGGGCGGCGTTGGCGGACATCGCCGCCCTGGAGGACCCGCTGGCGCGTGCAGCGGCGGCCACCCGGCTGCTGGCGGCGCTGGATGCGCAGCGGCTGGAGGTGGTCCGGGTCCGCAGGCAGGCAGTCGCGGCCAGCACGGTGTCGGTGCGCCGGTTGGCTCGTGCGCTGGGAGTGAGCGTGACTGCGGCCAGCGACCTGCGCCGGGCCGCTGCCGGTGGACGGCGCCGGCTTGACCGCGACGCCAAGAAGACCGCCCCCCGCCCGGCGGACACGGCCACCGACGGCCACGTTGACCGCAGCTTCCCCCAGCCGTCCGGGCAGCAGCCGGAGTAGGTGCCGCGACGTTTGCCGGGCGGCCCCGGTGATGCCGGCGGACGCGATCCTGGTGGGGGCGCGTGGGGTCGGTGGTCATCGGCATCTGGACAACCTGCGCCGCGCAGGTGGTCTCACGACCGGGCCGCGATCCCGGACCTGGCCCCTGCCCAGCCTCGCACCCCTCGAGGCGAGGCCATCGCGGTTGAGGTGCGCACCCGCTGACAGGCAGGCAGTTTCCTCTTGTTGTTCCGCCCCGGATCGCGCCGGTGGTTGCCACTTCCGGCCGCTGGCGTTTGCGCAGGTCAACGACGGGTTGCCTGTCCGGCGACGTTGCCCGCGATGCGGCGCGGCCCGGTTGAGCCCGGGGGTGGGATCGGGCAACGTGGCGCCGGCCGCCCCACAGCAGCAACCGGTGGGATCGGCGCCTGCCCGGCCCGCGGTAGCTGGTTGGTGGGGATCGGCCCGCTGGCGGCGGCGGTGGGTGTTCACGGTCCCGGGCCGCCTTGGCCCCGGACTGTGGACCTGTACGCCGCGGCGTACGCCGGCCCCGGCAGGGCGCAGGTGTGGCGTGGTCAAGCCGCGCCTGATGCGGATGTGCCAGGCAGGCGGCGCTGACGTGCGGGGTTACCGCAGGCCGAACGGGGTGAGGGAGAGCAGATGCACGGCCGGGTTGCGGCAGCCGAGGGTGTGCTGGGGCAGGAAGCGGGCGGTGGTCTGGTTCGGCGGGTAGACCCGCAGCCCGCTGGTGGTCTGCGGCCGGCAGAGGCGTGGCGGGTAGTTGCCGGCGTCGACCTCGCGAAGGGTGGCCAACGCCCGGCCGCCGGGCGGCAGCAGCAGGGTGCGGGCCTGGTTGAGGTCGGTCCAGTCGGCGGCCGCCCCGATCTGGCTGCGCTGCGGTGCACCGGTGTAGGAGACGCCGGCGTACCCGCCGGTGAGGCAGGCCGTGGCCGAGGTGTTGTGCAGCACCAGCCGGGCGTACAGGCTGCCGGCAGCGCCGCCGCCACTTGTGGTGAGGGTGACGGACAGCTGCCGGCCGCTGCACGGAGGAGCGGACGTTCCCGGTGGTCGGTGCCGTGTCGCTGCGTCGGCCGGCAGGGCGAGCGCGGTGCCGGTGAGACCGGCGGCCATGGCCAGCGCGGCCAGGCCCCCGAGCCTCGAGATGTGAGAACGCTGCGCATCATGGCCCCTCCTTGAGGGGATACGCGCCGTCGCCGTGGCGGACGCGTGCACCTGACAGACGCGCAGGCAGCCTGCCGGGTTGCCTCCAGCCACTCACGAATACGACCGGCCGACGGTTGCCGGCGCGGCGGCGGGGTCAGGGGGTGTGCTTGCCGAGCCAGCGCAGGTACCGGCCGACGAACCGGTTCTGGTGCCAGCCGTGGCGCACCACGGTCTTGCGCAGGGCGCGGACGGCGTCGCGGGCGCGTGCGGCCGGCGTGGTCTTGTCGCGGTCCTCGAGCTCCCAGGCCCGCTTGGACAGCGCGTGCGCGCACCGGGGGCACACCCACGCCTCGGGGTGCGCGCCCATGTGCACCTGCCGGTCAGCGGGCGTGGGCTGCCCGCAGCACCAGCACTCGGCCGGCTCGGACTGACCGGCGGCGAGGGCCGTGTCGGGGATGGTCACCGCGCCAGTATCCCCCTCCAGAACGAGGTGGCGGGGGTTCACTGCGGGTAGGCGCGGTCGATGGCGTGGGTGAGCTGGCGGGTGTCCAGGGCCAGGTAGCGCTGCGTTGTCTCCACCCGGGCATGCCCCAGCAGCCGGGACAGCGTGTAGAGGTCCATGCCGCCGCGGGCCAGGGTGAGGGTGGCGTAGGTGTGGCGCCAGCGCAGCGGGGTGTGCGGGCCGGGCACCCCGGCACGGGTGCCGTAGCCGCGGCACAGGTCCAGCAGCGCGCGGGCGGTCAGCGCGGCGTCGGGTCGCTGCCCGGCGGGGTTGGTGAACACCCGGGCCGGAGACCGCAGGCGGTGTGGCGGACAGGTAGTCGTGCAGGTGCGGCATCAGCGGGGCGGGCAGCGGGACCACGCGCTGCTTGCGGCCCTTGCCGATGACGGTGACCAGCCCGCCGTGCAGGTCCAGGCTGGCCGCGGGGCAGGGTGCACAGCTCGTGGCTGCGCAGCCCGGTCCACCGCAGGGTGGCCAGCACCGCGACGGCCAGCCGGTCCCGCGGCGTCGCAGCTGCGTCGGTGGGCCCGGTGGCGGCGGCCAGGATGGCGTCGGCCTGCGCCTCGGTGTAGGGGGTGGTCACCGGCGGCCGGACCCGGGGCCGCCGCACCGCTGCGGCGGGGGTGTCGGGCCGGTGCAGGGCCCAGGCGTAGAAGCTACGCAGCCCGTGCAGCGCCACGCGGCGGGTGCCGGCCGAGCAGCCGCGGCCGGCCAGTGCTGCGAGGTAGCCCTCGACGTGCGCCGGCTCTGTGTCGGCGAGCGTCAGGTGGGGGTGGTGCTGGTCGAGCCAGTCCAGGTAGCCGGCGATGTGGCTGGTGTAGGCGGCCACCGTGGTCGGGGCCAGGGCGGCGGTGCCGGTGGCCCAGGCGAGGTAGCCCGCGAGAAGCCTCTGCTGGTGCTGGCCCGCGGGGTCGTGGCCGGCGGATGGGGTTGGTGTGGTGGTCACGTCCGGGCAGGGTGCCCGCGCGCTCACGCCCGGCAGTCCAACCGGCGACGTGTCCCCGACGCCGGGCTCTGTCGAGCTGCCGAGCTCTGTCGAGCGGCTGCCCGGGCTACCGGGCTCGTTGTGCGAGGACGGCGTCCGCGATCGGCCACAGCGTCTCGGCCGGGTAGCAGGTCGGCACCATCTGCAGGAACAGCCGACTGCGGGCGCAGTTGTCGATGACGGCGCACCACGGTGCGCGCAGGGTGTCGTAGGCGCGGGTGGTGAAGCTGCCCTGGTCGAGCACGTGGACGAGCATGGTGGCGCAGGCCGCGTCGGAGTTCAGGAAGCCGGCCCACCCGTTCGAGTGCGGGCCGACGCGCAGGTCCTGCCAGAGAGTGTGGAAGGCGGCGGTGAGCCCGTGCGGGACCAGGGCTGCGTGCAGTCGGTGCCAGGCGTGGTCCCGGGCGGTCCACAGACCCCGCTGGTCACCGGCGCCGTGCGTCAATGTGATGGTGGCGTCCAGCGCGTCGCGCTGGTCGTCGCTCAGCTCGTGCACCCGGTCCAGGAGGCGCTGCACCTGCGGTGTGCTTGGCCCGTACCTCACGGCTGCGCCCCGGTCGTTGCGGTGTGGCGGTGGAAGGTGACCAGCACCGTGACCTCGTGGCCGGCGGTGGCCCACAGTGCGGTGCTGACCACGATGACGGGCTCGTGGCCCTCGGGGGCGGCGGCGGTGACTTCGGCTCCCGGGTACACCAGTTCGGGCCGGAACTCGGTCAGCGGCACCAGGGTCCAGCAGCGCCCGTGGCCGTGCTCGGCTTCGGCCAGTTGCAGGACCGGCGAGCAGGCGTGGCCGGGGGCGCTGTCGGTGGGTTGACGTACCCAGGCCGGCGCCTGCTGGACCTGCGGCATGGGGCTGGCGCCGCTGTCCTCGGTCAGGGCGTGCCAGAGCCGCCGGGCCCATCGGCGGGCCTCGGCCCGCTGCCCGGCCAGCACCGAGGCCGCGGTCAGCCCGAGCCGCAGCAGCTGACCACGATGCTCGGCGTCCCCCTCAGCGGAGGGCTCGGCGGCCAGCTGGTGCAGTGCGGCGTCGATGACCTCCGCGGGGTCCAACTGTGGGTCGGGGGCATCGGTCTCAGGCATCCGCGCCGCCGTTCGTCGTGGTGCGCCGCCGAGGCGTGGTCGCTGCCGCGGGAGGGGCGCCGGACTGTCGTCGGGGGTCGGTCATGGGCGTCAGCGTGCCGGGTGTCGGCGTCGGGTCATTGCCGCCGATATCGCACCCGCCGAGCGGGCCCCCTGTCGGTACGGGCTGGGCTGTTGGGCGACCGCGACCCGGCTACCCCTCGAAGAGGGGGTGGGTAGCACGGTCGCGGTCGCACCCTGGTCGTCCCGGTGCGACCCGGTGGGTGCGACCCCGCGACCCGAACGCGGGTCTCCCTCGTCGGCGCCGTCAGGCGGCCGGGTCCTGGTCGGGGGTGTAGGAGTCGCTGTTGGGGTCCAGGTGCGCCCGGTAGGGCGGTCGGTCGTCGGTGAGCCGGTAGTTGTTACCCCCGCCCCGACCAGGGGTGATGGTGACTGCCTCCTGCTCGACCAGGTAGGTGAGCGCGTCGCGCACGTGGGCGTTGCGGCCGAGCTTGGCGCGTTCGATGATCTGCTTGCCGGAGGCGACCCCGACGGTGGTGAGGTAGTCGGCGATCTTCTCGGCGTAGTCGTGCATTGACAGCCCGCTGCGTGTGTGGCCGCCGTCCGTGTCGCCTCCACCGGGCCGTGCCGTGTCGCTGTCGTCGTCGGCGGGGGCAACCAGTCGGATGTCGAGGCGCGCGCCGTTGTCGTGGACGTCGACGAGCATCCGGGCGGCCAGCGTGTCGGGTGCCCGGAACCCGCCGCGGTCCTTGTACACGCGCAGCTGTGCCTGCCCGCTGCGCTCGCGCGTCCAGGCGTCCTTCTTCGCCACGCGGAACCAGTACGAGGCCCCCGAGACCGTGTCGCGTTTGCCGGAGGCGCCCCGCGGTCGAGCAGCGGTGCCACCGAAGGGGTTGTCGTGGCCGGTGTGGTCGATCATCAGCACGGTGACCTCGCGGTAGGTCAGCGGCACCACCACGGTGTCGTCGAAGTGGTGGTAGTCGTCGTTGCCGGACTCGTTGAGGTCCAGGGTGGACAGTGCCTTGCTGACGCTGTCGAGGGTGACCAGCGCGAAACGGTACATGCCCACCAGCCAGCCCAGCGCCTGCAGCTGGTCGCCGCGGAACCCGCCGGTCACCCGCCAGTAGGCCAGCCCGGCTGCGTCGGCTCGGGTGACGCCCAGCTTCTTCAGGCGGGACTTGACCTCGGACCGTCGCATCTCGTAGTCGATGTAGAGGACCTTGCCGCCTTCCTTGAGGACCTGGGCAACGCAGTAGAGCACGAACCAGGTCTTGCCGGACCCGCCGGCGCCGAACACCAGATGCGACCTGCCCCGGTACAGCAGCGGCAGGCCGCCCTCGACGGGTACCAGGTCGGGCTCCTCCTCGGGGTCCTCGTCGTCCCAGTCCTCGCCGCCCATCCAGTACACGACCGGCACGCTCAGCTCGAAGTTCGGTGCCTCGGCGGTGGCCTGCGGGCCGTCACAGGCCGGCCGCTGGCCGGCCAGCCAGTCCAGGCCCTGCCAGCGCGCGACCATCGCCCTGGCACCGGGTCGCCACCCGGGCTGCTCCGGCCCCAGCTGCGTCGGTCGTCGGGGGTGGGCAGCAGCCCGTACGGGTCCGGCCCGCTTGACGTGCCCGGCGCGGGTGTCGGCGCCGGGGGCGGGTCGCACAAGAACAGGTCGTCGACCAGCGCATACCGGCCGACCCGCAGGGGCTGGCGCTGGGCCGCGGAGTCGGGAGTGGGGACGGGCATCGGGTGCCTCCCAGGTGGTGAGTCGGTTGGGACTCACGCGCACCGTCCGCCGCGGCGTACACCCGTCAACCACCCCGTTAGTCGGCCTGGTCGGCGGCGCCGGGGGATGGGGTTGGTAGGGGACGTGCAGCAGGTCCGCGGCCTGCGCTTGGCGGCCTCCGGGCGGCGGTCGTAGGCGGCTGTGGTCGTCGCGACGCTGGAGTGGCCCGCCAGCTGCGCGATCACGGCCAGGTCGCCGCCTCGGTCAAGGGCGTCGCCGACGAAGTTCGGCGCAGGTCGTGTGGGCGACAGGCGGCGACGTTGGCCTTGGTGGCGCGGCGGGCCAGGATGGCGCGGATGGCCTGGCCGGTCAGCCCGCGGTCGGTGTGGATGCGGCCGCCGCGGTTGACCGGGTGGAACAACGGCCCGGCGTGGTCGCCGCGGACTTGCAGCCAGGCCGAGACCGCCTGGACACCGCCGGCGGGCAGGTAGGTCATCCTCGACTTGGCTCCTTTGCCGCGCAGCACTCGCAGGCTGGCCTGTTCGGCGTTGAAGTCGTCGAGCTGGAGGGCGGCGGCCTCGGCGCGGCGTACCCCGGACCCGTACAGCACGGCGAGCAGTGCGGCATCTCGGGCGCCGCCGGGGGTGGGTTCGCAGCTGGCGAACAGCGCGGCCAGCTCCCCGGCGGTCACCGCGCGGCCGGCGGGCAGCCGGGTGCCGCGCACCGGGGGCAGGTCCACCGCGCGTGCCAGGTCCTCCCCGGTCATCTGCCCGAGGCGCCAGGCCTCGCGCAGCACCCCGCGCAGGGCGGCCAGGTACCGGTTGGCGGTCGCGGGCGCATACTTTTCGGCGATTGCGGCGCGGATGGCGTGGGTGTGCGCGTAGCGCAGCTGCGCCCAGGGCAGTCCCCAGGCATTGACCTGCTCCTGGGAGACCAGCCGGGCGATGGTGTGCAGCGCGGCGGCCTGGGTGCGGCGGCTGCCCGGCGCCAGCCGCGCCAGGTACACCGCCACGGGGTGGTCGTCTCCGGCCACCAGCCCCGGCCCGTCGCTGGCCGGGCGGGCAGGTGCAGCCGCTGCGGCCGCGACCTCCGGGAGTGGCGGCGCGGCGTCGGGGACGGCTGCGGGCGTCGGGTGAGGGTCTGCGGGGACCTGCGACGGCCCGGTCATCGGGGGGTGGCCGTGATGCCACCGGGTCTGGGCGTCGGGTCGGTGACGGCTGGTCGGGGTTCATGGGGGTGATCGTGCCGCGGGCGCCGCTCCTGCCACCCGCCCATCCTCCGGTCGGCGAAGAGCCTGGCGGCCCGACCTGACTCTCGGGCGTGGTGCCAGGGTCTGCGGCCGGCGGGTCGGTGTCCGTCCGGTGTCCGATGCTGGAGTCATGAGTGAGCACTACCGTGACCACGACCACTCCGCTGAGGACGCGTTCCTCGCCTACGTGGAGGACCCTTCGCCGGAGAACGAGCACGCCGCGGAGCTGGCGATCGCGCTGCTGCAGCGCCGCTACGACCACGTGCTGCGCCGCCTCGACGGCGGGGACGGGGAACCGCCGGCGTTCCCCGCCCACCGGCACAACGCCTGGGACGACCCGGTGTCCTGCCTGGAGGCCACCGCACATGAGCTGGCCGGGGGCCTGCTGTCCGACCGGGCCGAGAGCCTTGCGCACGCGTTGGAGGCGACGCGGGCGCTGGCCCACCAGCGCGACCAGGCGCGGGCTTGGGCGCAGCTGTACTACTCGGGGGTCAGTGCCGGGGCCTGGGACTGGGGCCGGTTCGGGCTGGAACGCGGCGGCGAGCCGTCCTGGATGACCCAGCCGCAGCAGTACCCGAATCCGAGGTAGCGGCTGGCTTCCCCCGGCCACGAACAGGGAGAGCAGTCGCCCCCCCTTCGTATAGCGGTGTGAATAAGCCGGTGCCGTGCGCCGCGGTTCACACCGTCCCGGGCGGGGTGTCTAGGTTGAATGCTCCACGGCCCACACCGAGCACTATCCCACTCAACCGAGTGGGATAGTGCTTGAATGAGTGGTATCGTGCTCAACCAAGGAGGTGTCACCCGTGGACCTATGCAGTCCGATCAGCTCGGTCGTGCCCACTGCCCAAGGAGCGGTGCTGACCGTGCTGGCCCGCACTAGCGAGCCGCTCAGCGGCCGGAAGGTGGCCGAGCTGACCGACGGCAAAGTCGGTCAGTGGCGAGCCAATGAGGTTCTGGGCCAGCTGTCCGATGCGGGCATCGTGCTCCGCGAGCACCGGCCGCCGGCGAAGCTGTACCGCCTCAATCGCGAACACGTCGCCACCCCGGGCATCATCGCACTCACGCAGATGTGGGCCACGCTCGTGCAGCGGATTCGGGACGAGCTCGGCACCTGGGACCTCCCGCCCACCGCCGCCTGCCTGTTCGGCTCGGCGGCACGCGGCGAGGCGACTTCGGACAGCGACATAGACGTCCTTCTGATCCGAGATGACGACCTCGCAGAGTCGGACGTCGAGGAGAGGAAATGGCACGACCAGCTCGACCGGCTCGCCGAGCGAGTGCACGCCTGGTCGGGGAACACGTGCGAAATCCTCGAGCTCAGCCTCACCGAGCTCCAGGACGCGGTCGGGCGCGACGACCGCCTGGTGCGCGACCTGCGCCGCGACGCCATCGCGCTGGCTGGCCGCGACGTCCGCACGCTGCTGCGACGGCAGAGGACACGATGAGCGCGCTCAACGAGGCCCGAGTCCATCTGGAGAAGGCGCGCGAGTTCCTCGCCGCCGCACACGTCAACCTCGAGTGGGAACAGTTCAACGCCGCCACTTCGAACGCGGTCATCTCCGGCATCAACTCCAAGGACGCCATCTGCCTACGGCTTACCGGCACCACTCGTAAGGCGGATGGGCACAACGAGGCCGTCGCCGAGCTCAAGGCCTCCGGCCCGGTCGGCGCGAAGCTCGCCGCGACGCTCAGCCGACTGCTGAAACTGAAGACGAAGTCCCAATACCAGTCCGTCTCGGTCGCCGCCAGCGACGCGAACAAGGCGATCGAATGGGCTGCGCGGCTCCTCGAGGGCGCGGAGGAAGTCGTCGCGGGTCGCTAGGCCCTTGGTGCGCCGGAGCGCGCCCTGGGCCGGGTTACGCTTCTCGAACAGCCGCGCAGAGCGCAACCGGACCCGGTCTCCTGGTGCGAACTCCGCAGCGAATACTCCCGCAGGACGGCTGTCAGGGCGTCACCTCAAGGCAGACACATTGCCGCGACCCTGGGCGCCATTCTCACACTTCTACGCGAAGGGGGGACCTCCGCACTGCGCTGGACGTATTCGTGTGGGCAAACTCCTGGCTGCTGCCGGAGGCACAGCGCGGACAGGCTGCCTATCCCATCCCTCGAGTCGGCGATGAAGACGGAGACGTCGAAGAGCCACCGCACCGCTTGGAGCATCAGCCCAAGTCCATCCCAGGATGGGTCGAAGGCAAAGTCAAAGGACTACCGGAGCCGCTTCGGTCGCGCGTGGTCGGCAACATGCGTTGGGCCTCTCTGCGCTACCAGGACCATCTCGTATGGCATCAGAGGCTTCCACTGATCAGGGAGCTGGACGACATCGACAAACACCGACTGGCCCTCGAGCTCGAGGCCACCCAGAATTCGGCGACATGGGCAGTCCGGGCAAGGGACGCCGGCGGTGCCCCCGTCACGGTAGACGTTCACTGGAACCTGGGCCGCGAGATCCCCACTCGCGCAGGAGAGCGGGTCGTCATCGCGACCGGGGCGCCCGAGAGGCGGGTTGCCAGCATCGCTGGGGCCGCCTGCGTAGGATTTGGCCTTCGCGTCCGGCTGTTCGACCTCAGCCTGGACGTGCGGGACTCGCTGCAAGGCTTCATTGACGACGTTGACGGGCTGTTCGACGTCCTCAGCGTCCCAGAAGACTCACTAGAGGGCGGCGGCTAGGGTCTTCCTCGGTGCCGCGCATGGCCTCATCGCGGCTATCAGTAACGCCGTCACCGCAGCGGTGCCCGTACCTGCGTCGCCCTGGGACTCCAAGACAGGCCCGCACCGCCGGTCAGCGCCCCGGCCACGGGCGGTCGCGGGGCACCATCTCCAGTCGGCTGCCGAGGCCGACCGCCATCGCCAGCAGCGTCTTGAGCCCGACCGTGTCGGTGATGGCGTCCTTGCACCGCAGGTCACTAACGGTGTTCGGGCGGAGGCCTACCTGCCTTGCGAGCTGGGTGGGCGCCAGCCCAGCTGCCTCCGCGCGGCGCAGCAGCTCGTAGATGGCGAACATCCGCCACGCGCGTTGCGGCGTGGCCACGAACACCGGGCTGCCGCTGGTGTCGCCGATGCGGGTTGCCGCAACGCGACCGAAGCTTGCTTCGACTCGTGCCCCATGCCTGAACGGGAAGCGCCGGGTGCCCCGAACGGCTGGCCCGGTCACCTGGAGTCGGTGATCGAGGGTCAAGGCCACCGCGGCAAGCGTCTCGAAGGTGGGCCAGCTGCTGCCTTGCTCGAGACCGGTCAGCACGGACAGCGGGGCCCGGGCAGTGCCGGGGGCGATCTGCTCCTGGTAGGTCAGGGCCACCGGCACCACGAAGGCAATGTCTCGCAGTGACCAGCCCCGGGCGCGCCGAGCCTTGACCAGGGCAGCACACAGCCGCCGGTAGGCGACCACCGCGGCCCGCTCGGCGTCGTTGAGGTAGCTGTCGCTGGGGCGCGTGGCCAGCGTCCACCGCCACCTGCCGTGCTGGTCCCGGGGCCCGCGAGGGGGAGCCCACTCCCGCACCCGGACCACCGGCCCGGCCTTGCCTGCCGGCGCAGTCACCGCGTCATCCCTCGAACGCCCTCCTCATTCGGCTCCGGGTGGGCATCGTCCCATGCCATACCGCTCGCCGGCTGTATCGCCACACCGATACCGATTTGGTGTCGTCAGACCCCGGCACTGTGAGGGTCACCGGGCCGAGATCCGGACTTCGACTTGGTTCCGAAACGGGACCCGCGACAGGCAGACCCATGCGAAGGACGCCCGCCGCCGCGCCATCGAGCGCAGCCCACTGAGGCGACTCATCCCCCTTCACACCTAGAGGCGTCCCTTCATGTCTGCAGCCGGCACCCCCAACCCGCACCCCCGCAAGGCCTTGTTTTCCTCTGCCAGCGACGACTGGCCCACCCCCCAGCCCTTCTACGACGAGCTGGATGCCGAGTTCGGCTTCGTCCTCGACGCCTGCGCCAGCACCACCAACCACAAGGCCCCCCACTTCTACGCCCTCGACCACCCCGACCCGGCCCGTCGCGACGGACTGGCCGGCGACTGGGCCGCCGACGCCCGCCGGCACGGGGGGCAGGCCTTCTGCAATCCGCCCTATGGGCGCCAGATTGGCGCGTGGATGGCCAAGGCAGCCGCCACCGCCCGCCACGGCGTCACCGTGGTCTGCCTGGTGCCCGCCCGCACCGACACCAAGTGGTTCCACGACCATGTGCTCGCCGAGAGCGCCGAGGTCCGCTTCGTGCGCGGCCGGCTGAAGTTCGGCACCGCCACCACCAGCGCCCCGTTCGCCAGCCTCGTGGTCGTCTACCGCGGCCAAGACGCCACTGACACCGCGACCACCAGCACGACCAGCATGACCACCGCGGCCACCACGACCACGGCGGCCTCCACCGCGACCCGAGTGCTCGCCGGCGGCGACACCGTAGCTGTGGGTCTCATCGCGCCGCGGCCGGCACCGGGCCCTCCCTGCCAGGCACCGTCGGCGCAGACAGTGCCGGGAGTGCAGGCGCAGACGGCCGGTGTTCGCGCCGGTGACGTTCACCTGCTGCGGTCACCGCACCAGCAGCAGCGGGGTCGGCGAGCTGCGGTAGTCACCACCGCAGCCACGACCTATCAGGCCTGCGTCGGGGTCCGTGCCCGAGGTGGATGCGAAAAGGCTGCCAGTGACGAGACGGTGCCGGCGGGCACGGTTGCGGGGGCGACTGCGCTCATCAGCCCCCTGCCGACGGTGCGCCCGGTGACTATCTCAACCACCGGGCCCCGTCCAGCTGCCCGCACCACGAAGAACCGCTCCCACGCCAGCGTGACCATCGACGCTAGGCCCGGCCCCACACCCGCGGACCCAGCCGCGGACTCAACCGCAGACCCAACTGCGAGCCTGGACGCCGTGGCGGCGACGCCGGCGCAGCGGGTGCTGGCGTTGGGCGCGTCCTACACCGATGCGCGGGAGGCCGCGGGCAGCAAGTCCGCCCGCAGCGACGCCTCAATCAGCGGCCGTCACCTGTACTGGCTGCAGACCGGCCGTCTGCCGGACAAGCCCGGCAAGTCGTTCGACTACTCCGACGTGGACACCCCCGAGCCGGGGTGGGAGCCCATCGCCCCCCACACGACCACCCTGGACGACTGGGAGCGGTACCAGGTGGCGCTGATGGAGGCCGACATCGCCGCCTCCACCCAGTCCAAGGAGACCACCATCATGCGCGGCTTCTACGACTGGCTGCGCGGTCCGGCCGACAACCCGCTGCCCCGAAAGCGCAAGCCCAACGGCGAGAAGAACGCCGAGGCCGCCAACTTCGTCACGGGTAGCACCCGCGCCGAGGTGCTCTCCTTCTACACCACCTCCGAGACCCAGGCGCTGCTCGCGGCCGCCGACGTCGCCGTCGAAGACGCAGCCTCTGCTGCGGGTGCCGGTGCCGCGCGGTGGCTGCGCGCGGAGGTCGAGCGGGCCTGCACCTGGATGATGTGGGGCACCGGTGCGCTGTCTGGGCAGCTGACCCGCCTGGACCTCGACGACCTCGACCTGGACCGGCGCGAGGTCACCTGGCGCAACCCCGACGGCACGGTGCAGCGTGTCCAGCCGGTGCCCACCGCGCTCGTCGACCGGCTGGACGACTACCTCGCCCGGGTGCGCCCACAGCTGCCCGGCGGGTCCGCCAGCCGGCGGCTGTTCCTCAACGCGCTCGGGCAGGGTGAGAAGACGCTGACCGCCCGGTTCCTGCAAGACCTCACCCGCAAGCTCGCCCGGGCCGCCGGGTTGCCCGATGACCCGACCTGGCAGCGCCACAACCCCCGCACCTGGACCCACACCTACGCCATGCGGGTCCTGCAGGCACCCCGCGGCACCCTGGTCGCGGTGATGGCCCTGCATGGGCAGAAGAACTACGGTCCGGTGAAGCTCACCTACGGGTCCCGGCTGCCGGCCAAGCACCCGGTGCGCGACAGCGAGGTCTTCCCCGACCTGTCCGGCGCCGCGGCCGCCGACGCATCCGTGTGGGACCTGACCGACCCCAACCTCGACCCCGACGTCGACGCCGGCGCGCGCGCCGCCTGACCCACTCCAGCAGCGGTCTCCGCCCCGTGGCCGGGGGCGACTGCGCTCCCGAAGGCCCGCCGCACCATCACCCACGCCCGCACACCATCTGCAAACGACTGGAGGACAAACCGATGAGCCGACGCACCAGCAACGTCCGCCGCCCCGCAGCCCTGGCCGCCGCCGTCCGCGGCGAGACCGAATACGAGCAGCTTGCCGAGCACTTGGCCGGGCTCGACCTGGACCCGAAGTGGAGCAGTGACCTCTGGGTCGGCAAGCTCGCCGTCAAGCGGCGGCGCGCGGAGACCATCGGCGCCTACCTCGGCGAGCTGTACTGCTACACCGACTTCTTCGCCGACCACCACCCCGCCGCCGACCCCGGCACCAGCACTGTCGCCGACATCGAGGCCTACCGCGACCACCTGGTCGCCACCGGCCTGTCACCGGCCACCGTGCGGGTCGCACTGTGCGCACTCCGGGTCTATTTCCGATTCCGCGGCGGCGACAAGGCCAACCCCGCCGAGCAGGTGCCGCTGCCCAAGCCCGGACCGCCCGCCCCCCGCGCCTACACCCGCGAGCAGGCAGAGCGGCTGCTGGCCGCCATCTTGACCGAGGCCAAGCGCGCGGCCGCCCGCGGGGACCTGGCCGGGCAGCTGGTCGCGCTGCGCGACTACACCTGGACCGCGCTGATGTATTTCACCGGGCTGCGCCAAGGCGAGGTGCGCCGGTTGCGCCGCGGCGACCTCGACCTGCACCGGCACGCCATCAAGCTGGTCGGCAAGGGCGGCAAGCCCCGCACCCTGACCATGCCCCCGGTGCTGGTCGGCATCCTGGAGCACTACCTCGCCACCGTGCGACCCGGACTCGGCCCCCGCGAGCACGTGTTCGCCGAGCTTGCCGACGACACCACCGCCGTGGCCGACCCCGCTACCCGGTGGCGCATCCACGGCGCCAACACCAACCTCAACCGGCTACGCGCCACCAAGGTGGTGGCGCTGGCCGCTAAGGAGGACGCCGCCTTCGGTCTCGGCCCCTGGACCATCAACAACCGGCTCACCAAGTACGGCAGGCTCGCCGGCCTGGACGGTGCGCACGGCGCCCACCGCTGGCGACACACCCACGCCAGCCTCTGCCTGCAAGCCGGGATGACCCTCGAGCAGGTGGCCGAGCGGCTCGGGCACGACCTCACCGAGTGCGGCGGCCGGCAACCGACCACCTACCGCTACCTGACGCTCCCGGCCGAGTTCCTCCACGACCTGGTCGAAGACGCCCTCACCCCCGGACCCGCAGTCAACTAACAGCCCGGACGGTGGCCGCCACGCACAATCCAGCGCGGCGGGTCCGGAAACCGGATGGACGCCCACGCCGGCCAAGGAGAAGATCACCCATGAGCACCCAGGAGGAGACCAGCTGGCGGGAGAAGTTCACCCGCGAGCTGGAATCCCACGGCGAGACCTGGGCCGACGTGGAAGCCGTCTCCCACGACGACGCCGCCCTCGACGAGGCCTGGCTGTACGGGCCCGCCGAGCTCACCGACGCCGCCCCGGCCATGTACGCCTGGACTCGCACGCGCGTCTACTACGCGCTCGAGGTCGACGGGTTCGGCGACGTCAACTCCGTCCCCAGAAACCCAGTGCCCGGCCCTGCGCAGACCTGGACGCCACCACCGCCGTGGCGCCACCTGCGACAACGCATGCTCGCCGCCGAACGCGAGAATGAACCATGACCAGGTAATGGTTATCGCACTGGTCATTAACGCCGTTAACGGCTAGAGTGTTAGTCATTATCTGAGAGGTGAGCAAGATGGCGAAGCGGCCGCTGCCGGTCAGGGTACGCCGGAGCGCGCAAGAGCTCGGCGACCACCTGCTCACCTGGCGCAAGCTGCAAAACCTCACCGCCGAACAGGTCGCCGAACGCGCCGGCATCACCCGCACGACACTGCGCCGCCTCGAGCACGGCGACCCAGGGGTCGGGCTCGACGTGTTCTTGATGGTGGCCCGCGCGCTCGGCCAGCTCGACCGCCTCGTCGCCGCGCTCGACCCCTACGAGACCGACCTCGGCCGCGCCCGCGCGGACCAGACCCTCCCCAAGCGGGTCCGGCGATGAGTCCACCAAACAGCCCAGGTCCGGGTGTCCCTCGACATCGGCGGCCACCCGCTGCCCGCCGGCGCCGCCTACATCAGCGAGCGCCGCGGCACCGTGGCCACCGTCTTCGACTACGACGCCGACTACCTCGCCGACCGGCGCGGCTACGCCCTCAGTCCCGATCTCGCCCTGCACACCGGCCGGCACCATGTGCAAGGCCTGCCCGGCGCGTTCGCCGACAGTGCCCCCGACCGGTGGGGCCGCAACCTGATCGCCAAACGGCTGGCCGCCCAGGCCCGCAGCGACGGCCAACCCGCCCCTAGCGTCCGGGAGACCGACTACCTGCTCGGCGTCAGCGACCTCACCCGCCAAGGCGCGTTGAGGTTCTCCCTGCCTGGCCAGGGACCGTACCTCGCGCCGGACACCGGGGTGCCCAAGCTCGTCGAGCTGCCCCGGCTGCTCCACGCCGCCGACACCCTCGCCGCCGACGGCCCAGACGACCTGGTCGCCATCAAGGAGCTGCTCGAGGCCGGGTCCGGGTCCCTGGGCGGCGCCCGGCCAAGGCCTCGGTGCGGGACGCCGACCGTCTGCTCATCGCGAAGTTCCCGCATCCCGCGACGAGTGGGACGTGATGGCCTGGGAGAAGACCGCCCTGGACCTCGCCGACCGATGCGGCATCCGGGTCCCGGCATGCCAGCTGCTCGACGTCGCCGGCCGGCACGTGCTGCTCCTTGAGCGCTTCGACCGCACCGAAGGCCAACGAGTCGGCTACATCAGCGCGATGACCCTACTCGGTCTGCACGACGGCGATCGCGCCGACTACCTCGAGATCGCTGAAGCCCTCACCGCGCACGGCTGCCACGTCACCGACGACCTCGAACAGCTGTGGCGCCGCATCGCCTTCTCCCTGGTCATCAACAACACCGACGACCACCTACGCAACCACGGCTTCCTCCATGCCGACGGAGGCTGGCGGCTCTCACCCGCCTTCGACCTCAACCCCGACCCCGACCCAGCCGCTGGGCGCGTCACCACCATCGGCTTCGCAGCCGACGCGCACGAGGGCCTTCAGGCCCTGCTGGCCAGCGCCCGCGACTTCGGCCTCGCCGACGCGCAAGCCCAGTCGGTGCTCGAGGAGGTCCTAGCCGGCACGTCAACGTGGCGGGCAACGGCGGCCGCGAACGGCGTCACCGAACTCCAGAGCGACCGGTTCGCCCCTTCCCTGGACCGCTTCCACGCCCGGCAACGCTGACCTCGTCCGCGCTTGCAGAGGTCGGGGCGGCTCAGACTGACCACCACGCCCGGCCACGCCGGAACTCCCTCACGCGAGGTGCCTGCTCGAGGTGCTGGCGCGGCTGGGGGCCTGACCTCGAGGTCGCCAGCATGAACGTTGGGCGGGACCGCCGAAACCTTGACCATCGGTTCGGCACCACCGCCGAGCTCCTGCCAGCACAGACCGACACCGAGCAGACTGTCGGCGGGACTCAGTAGCGTCCCCGCCATGGAACCACTCCTCCCGCCGCCGTGCGTGCCGCCTGCTCCCGCGGCCCGCTACGCCCCCGTGTTCGAAGCCGCCCGGTTCAAGGTGGAAATGGTGCCCACGCCGCTGTGGAACCTGACCTGGCAGAAGAGCCAGACAGGCGGCGAATGGGCAAAACTGCGTGCGGACACGCTGCAGGCCGCAGGGCATCGGTGCGAGGCCTGCATGGGTCGCGGCGACTTGGAGTGCCACGAGCAGTGGACCTACGACGACAGAACCTGTCGGCAGAGCCTCGCGGACCTTGTGGCGCTCTGCCCCGCCTGTCACGCCGCGAAGACTCCCGGCCGAGCCGAGTGGCTGGTGCGCACCGGACAGGTGCGCCGCGACCTCGTGACCGAGGTGCGAGCCCGCATCGCCGCACTCAACGGCTGGCCGGCGCGCACCGCCGACGCCTACATCGCCTGGTGCGCAGAGGTGAACGCCGTCCGCAGCCTGCACCGTTGGATACCAGCTCTGCGGGCAGCGTCAGCCCGTGGCGAACCCGCCCCGGTCAGCGACGCCGAGGCGCCGTGCGGCCGGTGCTTCGCGCTAGCTCCCAAGGCCGCCATGAACGCAGCCGGGGTGGGACCCTGCTGTGCCTGACCTACGGGCCTAGTGGCAGGCCGACGCCGGCATTGGCGTGGAGCTCTCCGGCGGGCTCAGCCATTCCCGAACGCCTCCCCGATTTGCTTCATGGGCCAGGCAAAGGGTTGGCTCTTCGCAACCGCCGTGAACGCCTCGTCTGGAGCCCCCACGTGGCGAAGCAGACAGATGAACACGAGCCAGTAGAACGGAGTCCACCAACTCGCTTACGAGCTCGGGAAGGGCGAGGGGGCGCCCCTTGTTGTGTGCGGCATTGTCCCGTTCGTTGATGACCGTATGGGCCCAGCGGTCGAGATCGGTGACGACCCTGGTGAACGGGAACCCTGCGTAGCTGGCCAGGTCCTTTAGCACCGTTCGGGAACGTTCGCGGTCTCGTCCGGTCAGGAGCCGGTGGAAGCTGTCCGCTGCGGAGACGACTCGCACCAGGGCGTCCTCGTAGGCAATGTGACGAGTGAACCGAAGGGAGGCGAGCCGGGACGACACATTGCCGATGTCTGCGTCCATGTCGAGCCAGTTGGCCAAAGCCGTTGCTCCGATGTCATCGAACGACAACACGCGGTTGTACATGGCCCACTTGTGACGCCTACCGCGAGCCCAGACAGCGTAGAATTTCACGTCGGGCGGAAGGTCATCGTGCGAGTCAGCGTGCTCCGGCAGTGGTGGGAACAGGTGGAGCGGCCCTCGGAACAGGCAGTCCTGATGCATGACCAGCGCCAGGAGTTCGCGCACACGGCCCAAGAAGTCGAGTAGGGCCTCCCGAACCGTGGGTGTCGCCGGAGTGACCCGAAGGAAGCGCTGACTCGTCAATTCCTCCGCCTGGAGGTCATGCGAACTGTGCCCGATGCCGTGCAAGATCGTCACCGTGCCGAAGCTGGTGGCGACATCGACATCGGGCAGTGGCCGACCAACGACCTGATACTCGAAATCATCACGCCCGGGCTCACCGAACTCCAGGTCAAGACCGCTCGGTCCCATGAACTCGGCGAGTCCGGCCGGCTCGCAAGTCAGCCCGCAGAACAGTTCATCGGCTCGGCCCGTGAGGGAGGTCGTCGAACTCAGGATGCTGTTGACCAAGACATGACTGACGATGGTCGACGTGCCCGCACCATTCGGCCCGGAAGACGAGCCACCCCCGTCGAAACAGTCGAGCAGCACCAGGTGGCGGCCCAGAGATTCGCCAAGGATGCGCTCGTAGGAGCCACGGTACATGAGGCTAGGTCGTCCCGGGTGCAGCGACCCGATGAGGGTGAGCGAACCGTGCTTCTTGTCGTTGAAGGTCAGGTGCCCGGGAACGGGTCGGTCAGGGGCGGACTCCAGCCAGAACGTCCCCCAGCAGTCGAGTTTCATGCTCACAATCTGGCACGCGGTGGGTGGGTCACGCCTTCGAAATGCCGCTCAACGTCAGTGGGCCACACATAACCAGTCCTACACAGTGACGCCGAGCAGCAAGGCGTCGTTCGGCGCGACGAACGACAGCAACAGCTCGCGCACCTACACGATCACGGGTCTGGATGACTCCAAGACCTACAACCTGGCGCTGTTCGAGGCCGGCAACGTGGACACCTCCTCGGCGCAGGTCAAGTTCAAGGACGCGAACAACGACGGTGTTGCGGACCAGGGCAGCCCGAACGCTGACATCACCTCGACCAACAACAGCGCGCTGAACACGCCGGCCCCGAACACCACGATCTCGTCGGTGAACGGGTCGGCGAAGTTCACGATCAACTCGTCCGCTCCCGACGACGTGATCCCGGTGGTGTGGCTGGACAGCAGCACCGGCAAGACGGGTCTGGACGTTGACTCGAACGGTCTGCCGACCGAGCAGTTCGGTGTCGGTGGCGAGACGGTCTACACGCCGCAGGCCGCTACCTCCGGTGCTGTGACCGGCGCGTCGGTGCTGTCGAATAACGAGACGGCGCACACCTTCGTGGCCGAGACCACTCCGGGCACCCCCTCGACTGAGGCCACGTTCAGCTACGACTCGAACGACACCTACTACCTCGGCACGGACACGACCAGCACTACTGTGGCGCCGGCCAACCAGGTGAGCATGGCTACGTTCGAGAAGGACCTGAACAACGGCGATGTTGTTATGTCGCCCTACTACCACAGTGACTCGTCGCTGAGCACCACATGGGTGCTGAACGACCTGGCTCCGTCGGCGCCGCAGAACGTTGCGGTGTCGCAGACCAAGGGCTCGGAATCGTCGTCGCTGACCGTTAGCTGGACCAAGCCGGCCAACGGTACTCCGGACGGCTACAACGTGTACCGGGAGAACCAGGGTCTGCAGAAGAGCCCGACCTTCCCGACCGACTACACCAAGGTCGGGTCGGTCGATGGAAGCACCACGAAGTACGTGGACAGCGGCCTGAAGGCCAACACCCAGTACGACTACGTGGTGACCGCGACCGAGCAGGGTCAGGAGTCCAGCCCGAGCACTATCGCCAATGGCACGACGGCGCCGGCTCCGGCCACCACTCCGTACCCGGCTACCGGGGTTAGCCCGGCGGCGGCTCCGGAGAGTGGTGCCGGTAACCAGGCCAACGACGCGATCGTGTTCAACGACTCTGCGCTCGGTGTGTCGGGTGGGGCTGCGACGTACGCGACGCGGTTGAGCGACTTCGCCACCACGAGCGACGGTCAGGTCAACCTGCTGCCGTACACCCTCGGCACGGTGGTCGGCACGGGCACCGGAACCAACCCGGCGCAGGGTGGCGACACGGTTGCGGTGTTCAACAGCGGTACGGCGGCAGCGCCGGTGTACCACTACATCGACCTGTCCACCGAGACGCCGGGCACCGGTTCTGCGGCTGGACACGCCTACGGTGGTGTCACGGTGACCAACCCGGGTGGGACGATCTCCGTTGACGGCGACAAGAACACCTCGTCGTCCGACAACATCTACATCACCCTGGCGGTCCAGGACAGCACCACCAACGCCTGGTCGAAGGCTGGCCCGACCACGGACACCTTCACGGTGACCACGGCCGACGGTTCCAACACCAAGGGTGCGGTGGCTCCGGGTACGTACTACCTGAAGATCACCCGCCAGTAGTACTGGCAAGCCTCCTCCAGGAGGCGGCAGCAAGCGGAGGCCCGGCTCCCTCGTGGGGGCCGGGCCTCCCGCAGTTCGAACGGGTCAGTAGGCCACTCGAGAGGGCCCTACTGTTGCCTGCAGCAAGAAGCCAGAATTAGAGTTTTCGAAAGCCAACTGACGGGACTCCTCTTGGGGTCTCCTCCAGGGCACACGGTGGGTGTGCGACAAGGCCCGGCACCGCAGGATGGGTGCCGGGCCTTGCCTTGCCTCGGGCGGGTCACGCGCGCTCGTAGTCCCTGTCCCGCGACTCGGGGTGGATGGTCCGTGGTGTGGGCGCGGGTGCAAGGAGGCGGGCCGCGAACACGTGTGGGCATCTACGCGGCCGCCGTCTCCTGTGCGGGCGCTGCCGGCTGGGCGGGGTCGAGGAGCCGGAGGGTGGTCTCGAGCCGGGTGCGGAGGTTGGTGCGCAGGGTGGTGGTGGCCTTGTCGAGGTCGTCGAGCTGCTTGCGGGCGCTGGCGGAGTGCTTGGTCGGCGTCTCGAGCCCGGACAGCGCCTGCAGGGCGTCGGCCAGTCCGGCGCGGAGTGCGGGCAGGTCGATGTCGGGGTCGCCGTGGTCTTCGAGGCCGGCGGCCCAGGCGCGCGCGCAGCAGCCGGTAGGCGGCGGTGAGCAGGTCGGGGTCGTCGCCGGCGGCGGGGTCGTAGGCGATGAGGTACTCGGTCGTTGACAGGTCGTGCAGCCGACGGGGTGAGCCGGGCATCTGCTCGGGGCTGCGGAGCAGGCCGAGGGCGGCGACGGCGCCGCGGTTGGCGGGCCCGGGCGAGTCCAATTACCCACCCGGTGGGTGAGGTGCGTCGGCCGCGGTCTTTGGTTTCGATGACGAGGCGGGCGGTGCGGCCGGGCAGCGCGGGGTTGGGGGCCAGCTCGATGACCGCGTCGCCGGTGAGGGCTCGGGGGATGACGCCGGGGAATGACGCCGGGGGTGGTGCCGGTGGTGGTGAGGGTGTCGCCGGCGGCGTAGGCGAGCTGTTCGAGCTGGTTCAGCGTCGCGGTTTCGTAGTCCAGCCCGTGGGTGGGGGTCTTGGCGGCTGCTGCGGCGGTGGCCTGGGTGGTGGCTTTGTCGACTTCGAGGGCGGTGCGCAGGTCGGTGACCTGTCCGGCGAGCCGGCGGTGGGACTCGTTGAGGCCGGCGCCGAGGTCGGCGCGGAGCCGTTGCAGCGGGGAGCCGGGTGCGTCCGCTGCGACTGCGGTGCGTAGGGCCTCGGACTGGGCGGCGATCGCGCGCTGCACTTCGGCGAGGACCTGGGCGGTGACCCCACGGACGGCGGTCCCTGCGGCGACGACGCTTGTCGCTTTCGGAACCGGCCATCGTCCCGCGGGGGCGTGATCGACGGTGACGAGTTCACGGACCTGCCGGTGCGCAGCAGCGACCAGTTGCCGTGCGCTGGTACCCCGACACCGGGCAAGTGCATCAGGTGTACGTCGACCCGAACAGCGTCGGCGAGGCATCGCCATGACCCTGCTGGTCGCGGCTGGCATCTACGCGGTGGCGCGGGGCTGGCCGGTGCTGTGGGGCACCGGCGAGCGCACCGACCTCGGGGAGGCACTGCTGGCCCAAGGCGCGCAACTGCTGCGGACCAGGGTGCTGGCACGAACCAGCGGGCTTCCCCCAATGACACCCACGAGCCCGGGCTAGGTCGATTCGCGACTGACCGGTCCTGGCAGGTCGGCCCGTGGCTGTTCCAGCAATCGAGGCCGCAGGAGTCACACAAGACCGGGCCGCTGGAGGACGAGGAGGCCAGGCCGTCGAGCGTGGACCGGACCGGCGCTGCCTATGCAGGCGTGGCGGTTTGAAGTCGGTGGGGTCGATGCTTACCGTGCTTGGTGCCTGCAAAATTTGTGTGCCGCATGCGAGTGTCGCTCGGGGCGCCCACGACTTGGCGGCTCGGTGGCCGATGTCGGCAGATCGCAAGAGGGGGACGTGCTCGTGCGTCGAGAATCGGCACTTGCCAGAGGTGCCGTGGTGGGGGCACTGCTCGCAGTCGGCGTTGCCTTGGCCGTCGGTGTGGTGGGCCGTGAATCGTCCACAGCCGCCGTTGGCGCCTCGTCGCGGGCATGCCGACGCGTGGCGACTCCGCGCGGCTACGTGCGCAGCGAGAACCGCAAGCGTGGCACGCGAGGATGGAAGTTCCGGCCCGCGCGCCGGAAGAGTCATCTTGGCGCGTTCGCGAACCGGGTCTCCGCCCACTGCGGTCAGGTCGTGCGTGTCTACGTCTCCACGAGGGCGCATCACGCGAGGCTGACGGCCTACCGGATGGGCTACTACCACGGCCTTGGCGCTAGAAAGATCTACTCGACGAAGGCGTTTCGCACTCACCTGCAGCCGCCACCGCACTTCTCGGCCAGGACCAACACGGCGAGCGCTGCCAACTGGAAGGTGAGCACGTCATTCAAGGTGGACGGCCGGTTCGTGCCCGGATCCTATCTGCTCAAGGTCGTCGACGGCCGAGGCAGTGAAACCTACGTCCCGCTGACGGTGACCGACCCCACGTCGCGGGCCCGCCTCGCGCTGATGTCGGAGCCGATGACTTGGCAGGCGTACAACACCTGGGGCGGCGCCAGTGCCTACCACGGTGCGGACGGCTCCCACGACTCGCGTGCCCGGGTGGTCTCCTTCGACCGGCCCTACGCCTACGGTCACGGCGCCGCGACATACTTCACCGACGAGTACCCACTGGTCCGCGCACTCGAAAAGGCAGGGCTGGACGTCACGTACCTCACCGACGTCGACGTGTCGAGGGATCCCGACCGGCTGCTGCATCACCATGGGGTGTTACTGGGCGCACACTCTGAGTACTGGACCAAGGCCATGCGCGACGGCTTCTCGCGCGCCCGCCACGCCGGAGAGAACCTCGCCTTCCTTGGCGCGAACTTCAGCTACTGGCAGGTGCGAATGCGCCGTTCCCCAGTCGGCCGCGACCGGCACATGGTCATCTACAAGTCCGCCGCCGAGGACCCGCTGTCGAAGATCAAGCCGAAGCTGACCACCGTCCATTGGCGGCAACCGCCGGTCAACCGGCCGGAGAGTGCGCTGATTGGCCAGGAGTACCAGTGCTGGGGCGTGAAGGCTCCCCTCGACATCAGCAGCCCGGCCTGGCCCTTCAAGGTCAACCCCGGCACCAAGCTGCGCGACACCGTGCTCGACGAGTACGACCGGGCCAACCTAGGCCCCACCCCGCACCGGCTGCAGATCCTCGCGACCTCCCACCTGCGCTGCCGAGACAAGCCGAGGATCGCGAACGTCACCTACTACACCGCCCGGTCCGGTGCCGGCGTGTTTTCCGCCGGCACCATGGGCTGGGTGTGCCAGATGAACGGGAGCTGCACCCGCCTCGATGCCAGGTCGACGCCACGAGCCAGGCGTGTGTTGACCTCGACCACGGTGCGCCTGGCGCGCGCCATGGCGGCCGGGCCGCTCGGACGGCATCACCCGAGCCACGCGAGCAAGCTGCCCCCGCGGCGGGTGCGGCGCCGCGCCAAGGTGCGATAGGTCCTGCCATCAAGGCTTCCGTCCGGTGCTCGGCCACCTGCGGCATAGGGTGTCGCGGTGAGCCAACCCGCAGCCAGCCCCGATCTCGGCCGCGGCCGTTGGATCGCGCTGTCGGTGTGTGTGAGCGCGCTGTTCATGACGCTGCTGGACGTCAGCGTGACCAACGTGGCGCTGCCCTCGATCGGCAGGGCCACCGGGGCGGGACCGTCCACGCTGCAGTGGATCGTCAGCGGCTACACGCTTGCGTTCGGGCTGGTGCCGGTCCTGGCCGGTCGTCTCGGCGACGACCACGGCCGCAGGCGGATGTTCATGGTCGGGGTCGCAGGCTTCGTGCTCACCAGTGCCTTGTCGGGCAGCGCTCCCGGTGGCGGACTGCTGGTGGTCGCGCGAGTGCTGCAGGGGCTGTCCGGCGGGCTCATCAACCCCCAGGTCTCGGGCTTGGTGCAGCAGATGTTCCGCGGCCGTGAGCGAGGACGTGCCTTCGGCTTTATCGGCACGGTGGTGGGCGTTGCCACCGCCGTCGGCCCGTTGGTCGGCGGCGCCGTCATCGCCCTGGGCGGGCCGCACTTCGGCTGGCGGCTGGTGTTCTTCATCAACGTGCCGATCGGCTTCGCGGTGCTGGCGCTGGCCCGCCGCTACATCCCGGCCGACCCGGCGCGGAGCAAGCACCGACTCGACGTGCTCGGGGCGCTCCTGCTCGGGGCCGGGACGTTCTGCGTGCTGTTCGCGGCCGTGGAGTACGACGCCTTGCGCGACCTGCGGCTGGTCTGGCTGCTGGTGCCGGCTGCGGCGCTGGTGGCGCTGTTCTTCCGTCGCGAGTCCCGGTTGACCGCCCGCAACGCCGACCCGCTCGTCGACCTGCGGCTGTTCCGCCGCCCGTCGTACACCGCGGGGGTGGCGTTGGCGCTGGCCTACTTCCCGGCAATGGCCGGACTGCCGCTGGTGATGGCGCTCTACTACCAGCAGGGCCTGGGCATGACCGCGCTGCAGTCGGGACTCGGGATCACCGCCTACGCGATCGGCAGTGCGGTAGCGGCGCCGCTGGCCGGCCGGGTGGTCACCACGATCGGCCGGCCGCTGGTGGTGGCCGCCACCGTCACCTTCGGGGTGGGTGCCATCGGACTGGACGTGGCCGCTCGGCTGGACGGCGGGGTGGCCGCACCGCTCGTGCTCGCGGGCCCGCTGCTGGTGATGGGACTGGGGTCTGGAGCGCTGATCACCCCCAACCAGACACTCACGCTGACCGACGTGGACCCGGTCGCAGGCAGTACGGCGGGTGGGGTGCTCCAGACAGCGCAACGGATCGGCCTGGCGGTGGGCCAGTCGGTCATCGGAGCGGTGTTCTTCGCCGCCCTCCCTGCCGGGGTCGCTGGGGTGTCAGGAGCCGCCCGCGACGACGCCTTCGGTCGTGCACTGGGCCAGGCGGTATTGGCGGCGCTTGGGTTCGTGGCCCTCGCGCTCGCCGTCGGGCTCACCGACCTGTGGCGCCGACGAGGCGGCAGGACGGGAACGCGGGTGAGCCGGTCGGCTTCCCAAGCCAACCCGATGCAGTGACTTGGTAGCGTGAGGCCGTGGGCTGGCTGAGCGGATCCGAGCAGCGCCGCCATGACGAAGCGCAAGCCCGCGTCACTCGGCTCGTCGAGTCCGGCGAGGTAGCCGAGGCGGAAACGGTGGCACGCGCGGCACTGCGACGGATCCGAACCGACACCCTGCGCACCAGTCTTCTCACGGGGGTCGTCGCCGGTGTGCTCGGCGCCGGAAGCCGACCCGAGCTGTTGCCGGACGCGGTGGCTTCCCTGCTCTCCGAGGCCGATGGTGACCTCGAGCGCGGGCTGCGAGCCCGGGCCGGGCGCGCGCTCGGGCGGGCGCTGACGATCGCGTGCGACCGGACCATCCACCTGCAGTCGGTGAGCTCTCCACTCGCCGAGAACCCCGCACTGTTCTTCGACGCTCTCCGCGGGAGCGCCACGGCGCGGGCCGCCCGGGCACCACGCGGACGCGATGCCCGAGCCGAGCCTGAGCGGCGTCCCGGACCGACCAGAGTCCTGATAGTGACCAGGAAGAACGCGAACTTCCTCGGCCAGCTTCAGGAACACCTGGACGCGAGCTCCCGATTCGAGGCCCGCTTCCTGGACCTCGCCGAGCACGAACACATCATGAAGGGCCTGCGCGCGCCGGTCGCGATGGCGACCCAGATCCTCACCGCTGCCCCGAAGGCCGCGCAACGGCTGGAGTCGGCGTTCCGCGCGGAGCTCGAATGGGCCGACGTCTTGTTCGTCGAGTGGTGCACCGCCCACGCCGCGCTCCTGAACCTCGTCGATCCTCGGAGCACGCGGGTAGTGCTGCGACTGCACAGCTACGAGGCGTTCTCGCCGTGGCCGCATCTCTTGGACTTCACCCGCATCGACGACCTGCTGTCCGTCAGCGACCACCTCCGCGATCTGGTCGCGGACGCGATCCCCGGTGTCCAGGAGACCGCCGGACTCCGGATGCCCGTCATCCCGCCCGGGCTACCGCTCCAGAAGTACGTGCGCCCCAAGGCGGACGAAGCACGCTTCACCGTCGGCCTGGTCGGCTGGCGACAGGTCGCCAAAGACCCGCGGTGGGCACTCGAGGTGGTGCGCGAGCTGAGACAGCTGGACGAGCGCTATCGGCTGCTGCTGATCGGCGACGACTTCGACGCCGACGTCAGCGCGGCCACCCGGGCGTACGGCGCACGGCTCTTCACCGAGCTGACCGAGCTGGAGCAGGCCGGGACGGTGCGACGCTACGGCCGCACCGACGACGTACCGGGTGCGCTGACCGAGGTGGGGGTGATCCTCAGCAGCTCGGTGCGCGAGAGCTTCCACGCCGGTCTCGTCGAAGGCGCCGCCAGCGGTGCCGTGCCAGTGGTGCGGGACTGGCCGTTCTTCGCCGGACGGCGCGCCGGTGCCCGCACGCTGTTCCCGGGCGAGTGGGTGGTCGAGACCCCGCAGCAGGCCGCGTCGCGCGTCCTTGAGGCCACCAGGGACGTCGATGCGTGGCGCCGGGGCGGTGAGGCCGCGTCCTTGCACGCGCTCGCCACCTGGGACTGGGACGTGGTGAAGAGCCACTACGACCGTCTGCTGAGCCGCTGAAGCACCCGCCGGCCCAGCGCCCGAGCGAGCTCCCGCCCGGCGATCTGGTCGGGGTCGGGCGGCCGGCTCGCCCGCTCACGGGCACGCTTGAGCCGGTCCCTCAGCTGCTGTACCTGGCGAGCGTGCTTGGCGGAGTGCTCCTGCTGCATCTCGGCCGCGCTCTCGATGGCCACCTCAAGCGCCCGGACGGCGAGCGCCGCCGACACCATCGGCACGCGATATTCTTGAGGATCGGACAGCATCGCCTGGCTGAGCAGGTTGCTCGGATCACCGACCACTCGGACGCCAAGGGAGCGCACCAGCTCCGCGCGCTTGATGCTCAGCTCGGTCACGCGCTCGGCAGCCCAGCGCGGCAACGGCGGCAGCGGGTCCTCCTCCGGCCAGAGTGCGTCCTTCCGCAGCGTGTCGGTGAGCCGGGTGTGCAGCTGCTCGGAGGCGATCGCGGTCGGCCAGGCATGGCTTTCGAAGGCCCCATTCAACTGGCGCACCGCCTCGATGCGGCCGATGCCGAGGGAACGGTTGTCCACTCCGGTCACCGCGATGTCGAGCAGGCCGTCCGGCAGTCCGAGCATCTCCTCGAAGGTGCGTGGCAGCAGCCTGCGGTCCGACTCGTCGGCCACCACGAGCGTGAAGCGCTCGGGGCTCCCGAGCGCCGTGACCCAGCGCTCGACCAGCGCCTTGATGTCGTGCGGGCGCCAGACGTTCTGCCACACCGGGTCATCGGGCCGATCGTCGAGGACGATCTCGAGCCACTTCTCGTAGAGCAGGCTGCTCTGCCGCATCTTGACGCGCTGCTGCCACTGTGAGGGAAGCAGTCGGTCAAGGTTGCGAGCCACCGCGACCACGTGGGCGCGATCGCCGCCGAGCTCGTCGACCACCTTGCGCGCGCCGGTGAGATCGGTCTTGGCGAAGTCCTCGGTGCTCACGCACACACGCAGGTCGCCGGCCTGCTCGACCTCTCGCACGAGGTCGTGCCACTTCTCGATGCGCGGCGCGCGCTCGAACCCGGGAACGTCTAGGCCCAGGGCCGCCCAGACGCCTTCGCGCGGCCGGGTGCCGCGGCCCGGGTACACCACGCCGTGCTCGCGCAGCTTCGGCCGGGTCCGGTGCATCGCCACCTGGAGCGCGGTGGTGCCGGTCTTCTGGGGACCGATGTGCAGCAGCCGGGTGCTCTCGGGCAGCAGCAACCCCGTCTCGGACCGGTGTGGCGGAGTCATCGAGGCAGGTCCCTGAGCAAGCGCGGTCGAAGTCGGAAATATCCCCAGCAACCTTAGCAACAGCCGTGCTTCCACCTCGTGCCGCAGAGTCGCCGGCGCGTGGCTCCGCCGAACGTGGGTGCCCCACCGTGCGGATGCGATGGGCACCTCGCGAACTACGCTCGAGTCGCCAGCTACGTCTGACCAGAGAGGCACCGATGATCTTCATCACCGCCAAGTTCCGCGTCCGTGCCGAGCACGCCGACCGCTGGCCGGAGATCACCGGCTCGTTCACCCAAGCCACGCGCTCCGAGCCCGGCTGCCTCTGGTTCGACTGGTCGCGCAGCGTGGAGGACCCGAACGAGTACGTGCTCGTCGAGGCCTTCGCCGACGACCAGGCCGGCGCCGCGCACGTGCAGTCCGCGCACTTCAAGCAGGCGCAGCAGGACCTGCCGCCGCACCTGGCCGAGACCCCGCGGGTGGTGAACTTCAGCGTGCCCGGCACCGAGTGGTCGGAGCTGGGCGAGATGGCCGTCGACGAGTAGCCGGAAGTCGCACCCTGCCGAAACGCGGGCTCACACCAGCTCTCGCTCGGATCGCAGCACGCAGAACTCGTTGCCTTCGGGGTCGGCCAGCACGACCCAGCCGCTCCCTGGTCCGTAGATGCCCCGGCGGTCGGCGACCTGGGTGGCGCCATGCTCCAGCAGCCACGTGACCTCCTCGTCGCGGCTTTGTTCGCGTGGTCGCAGGTCCAGGTGCAGCCGATTCTTGACCTGCTTGGCCTCCGGCACCTCGATGAAGAGCAGCCGATGCCCGCTCCCGCGGTCGTGAATCATGCACTCCTCGTGGCTGGGCTGGTTGGGGTCGTCGTCGAGGTCGACGTACCAGAGGACCGGCTTCCACCACTCCGAGAGCTGGTAGGCGTTACGGCAGTCGATCGATGTGTGGGAGACGAAACAGCTCATCGGGACACCCTCACCCAAACGCCGGGTGGGCGCCAGCGCGTTCTTGCGGCCAACCGGTCAGGCGGGTCCGGGAGCTGGCAGGTTCAGTTCGGCGCCGACTCCGAGACGGGAGGTTTCGGCGCGCTCACCCGGATCGAGCCCCGACGGGACTCGGAACGATCCCGAGGACGGTGTGATGGGGCCGTACGGCGGCTCGAAGGCCCGGGACGCGCGGCGCGACTGAGCACTCCGACTACGAGGCCGAGGTCTACCCGCCGCCAGCGGCACCTGTGCCTCGACCGGCTGTGGACAGCGGCACGGGCGCCAGCTCGGGCGGGAACGCGTCAGCTCGTCAGCGCAGCGCGAAGAGAGCGAGCATCTGCGCGAACAGGGCCAGCACGATGGTGAGGGTCATCCCGAGCAGCCAGAGATCCTGCTTGTGCATCTCATGGTGGAGACGGCCCTCGAAGCGCGATGCAAGGATGTCCACACGGCCCTCGAGTCGATCGATGCGGCCGCCGAGCCGGTTCTCCACGGCATCGAGCTTGCCGTCGAGGTCACGTTTGGTGGCCACGTCGGCCCAGCCCACCGGCGGCAGGTAGCCGAGCAGTGTGTCCGCCGGATCCGGTCCGAGGGCGCTCACCAGTGCCTCCTGCAGCTCGCGTCTGTCTCGCTCGCCCACCACCATGGTGCACCCTTCGATCGGTTGCTGCCATCATCGCGAGCGCTGCGGTACCGTGACAGATCCGCGGGAGAGCTGTGGACAACCGGCGCCGCGGGGCCGAGGGCGCGTTGGTAGTCTCGCGACGATCCGACCCCGAGGAGCATTCGTGCCTGAGTTCATCCCCCCTGCCCGCCCGGTGATCGGCGAGGAGGAGATCGACGCCGCAGTGCGGGTGCTGCGCAGCGGGATGGTGGTGCAGGGCCCGGAGGTGGCCGGCTTCGAGGCGGAGTTCTCCCGCGTGGTGGACGGCCGGCGCTGCGTGGCGGTCAACTCCGGCACTTCGGCGCTGCAGCTGGCGCTGATGGCGATGGGGGTCAGGCCGGGCGACGAGGTGATCGTGCCGTCGTTCTCGTTCGCGGCGTCCGCGAACGCCGTACGCCTGGCCGGCGGGACCCCGGTCTTCGTCGACATCGAGCCCGACCACTTCAACGTGGACCCGGCCGCGGTCGAGGCGGCCGTCGGGCCCCGGACGGTGGCGGTCATGCCGGTGCACCTCTACGGCCACCCGGCGGACATGACCGCGATCGGCGCGGTCGCCGAGCGGCACGGGCTGGCCGTGGTCGAGGACGCCGCGCAGGCGCACGGCGCGACATGGGCGGGCCGGCCGGTGGGGTCGTTCGGTACGACGGGGTGCTTCAGCTTCTACCCGACCAAGAACATGCACTCCCTCGAGGGCGGCATGGTCACCACCGGGGACGCCGAGCTCGCACGGACGGTGCGGCTGCTGCGCAACCAGGGCATGGAGGCCCGCTACGCCAACGAGATCGTGGGCGCGAACATGCGGCTGACCGACGTCGCGGCCGCGATCGGCCGGGTGCAGCTGACCAGGCTGGACGGCTGGAACAAGCAGCGCCAGGACAACGCCGCATTCCTTACCGAGGGGTTGCGCGGGGTGGTGGCGCCGCCGGTGGCCGAGCAGGCCACCCACGTCTACCACCAGTACACGATCCGGGTGCCCGCGGAGCGGGACCGGGTGCAGACGGCCCTGAAGGAGCAGGGCATCGGCAGCGCGGTGTACTACCCCACGCCGATCCACCTGCTCGCGCCGTACCGCCCCGGCGCCCACCCGGCGAACCGGGACTGGGACCTGCCGCAGACCATGCGCGCCGCCGAGCAGGTGCTCTCCTTGCCGGTGCACCCCGGCCTGTCCGAGGACGACCTGGCCCGCATCGTCGCGGCCGTCAACGAGGCGGCCGCCGGCATCTGACTGCCGCCCGACGGGTGATCTGACGGGTAAACCGCGTTTGGGCGGGTAAGTACCGTCGTACCGATGTCTTCGTGGACGTACCGCCCCGCTCTCGACGGCGCCCGGACGGTCGCCGTCTACCTCGTGCTGCTGTTCCACACCGGCATGGACGCGTTCAAGGGCGGCTACATCGGCGTCGACCTGTTCTTCGTGCTCTCCGGCTTCCTGGTCACCAACGTGATGCTCGGCGAGGTCGCCGACACCGGGAAGCTCCGCGTCGGCGCGTTCTACGCCCGCCGGGTGCGCCGGCTGCTGCCGGCCGCGCTGGTGGTGGTGGTCGCGACCAGCCTGGTGTTCGTGCTCACCGACAGCGTGGTGCGCCGGCTGCCGTTCGTCCGGGACGGGCAGAGCGCGCTGCTGTACGTCGCGAACTGGCGGTTCATCGGCGAGTCCAACGACTACTTCGCCGCCAGCCCGAACAAGAGCCCGTTCCTGCACTTCTGGTCGCTGTCGGTCGAGGAGCAGTACTACTTCTTCTTCCCGGTGCTGCTGCTCCTGCTGCTGTGGCTGGCCCGCCGCTGGCGCGGCTGGCCGTACGTCGGACTGGGGGCGCTCATCGCGGGGTCGCTGGTCGCACAGTTCTACTGGGCAGGCGTGGACACCTCCCACGCCTACTACGGCACCGACGCCCGCCTCTACCAGATCCTGGTCGGCGCGCTGCTGGCCTTCCTGCTGCGCCGGCGCGACCCGGGCAGGCTGCCCCGACCGGGCGCCTGGGCCGCGGTCGGCCTCGCGGGCATCCTGCTGCTGGGCACCGGAGTGGTCCCGGCGTCCTCCAGTGTGCGCGGCGTCGGCGCTGCCGCGGCAGCGCTGCTGCTGCTGGCCGGTCTGTCCGGGGACGAGAACGGCGCGGTCGCCGGCCTGCTGTCCCGGCGGGTGCCCGTCTACCTGGGCCGGATCTCCTACGGCACGTACCTCTACCACTGGCCGCTGATCCTGGTGCTCGAGCAGATCCTGAACACCGGCCCGGTCGTCATCGCGCTGCTCACCATCCCGATCGCCACCGGCCTGGCCGCGCTGTCCTACGAGGTCTTCGAGATGCCGATCCGGCGCTCCCGCGTGCTGTCCCGCTTCGGGTGGCGCACCGTCGCCACTGGTGTGACCTGCAGCGCGGTGCTGGCCGCCACCGTGGTGCCCTGGACGCTGAGCAGCAACCGCTCGCCGGCGCTGGCGACCACCGCCAAGGTGGCTCCCCGGTTCGGTGCGGCCGGGGCCGCCGCCGGCAAGCCCGAGAAGCTGCCGAAGAACGTGGACTGGAAGGCCGTCAAGGCGGACAAGGGCCGAGAGGCCACCTGCACCGCCGCCGACGTGCAGCAGTGCGTGGTGGTGCACGGCAAGGGTCCGCGGGTGGTGCTCGTGGGCGACAGCTACGCCCGCGCGCTGTCGCGGATGTTCATCCAGCTCGCCCGCAAGAAGCACTTCTCGTTGGCGATGAACGCCATCCCCGCCTGCCCCTGGCAGGAGGGTCTGATCAACACCAAGCCGGCCAAGGGGCCGCAGCAGAAGTGCGCGCGCGGCCGGGTCGGCTGGTACGAGAAGGCGCTGCCCAAGCTGCACCCTGACCTGGTGGTGCTGGTCAGCGAGCCGCGGCTCGGCAAGCAGTGGCGCGGTGCCATCAAGCGCCGCGACGGCCGGCCGCAGTCGGTGAAGCGGGCGACGATGGAGACCACCAAGGCGACGCTGCACCAGATCGAGAAGGTCGCCCCGCACACCGTGGTCATCCAGACCATCATCGCCGCGAACACCTTCGACCCGAACGACTGCATGGCCAGCGGGAAGCCGCCCAAGGCCTGCGCGGTGCCGGTGCCCACCACGGCCGACCCCGCCAACGCGTACGCGCTCGCGGCGGCGGCCAACAGCCCGAAGATCGACACCGTCGACCTCAACAAGGTCTTCTGCCCCGGCGCACCGTTGTGCCAGCCGGTGGTCGACAAGCACATCGTGTGGCGTGGCCCGATCCACCTGACGCCGACGTTCGCCGCGTTCCGCAAGCAGCCGGCCTGGAAGCTGATCCGCCAGGCTGCGCACATGCCGCAGCTGCCACGCTGACGGTTCGGGGCCGGGGGGAGGCGCGGCGTCCCTCCCGTGGTCGCACCGCGCCTCCCGCGGGCCGGCCTGACCCTCCCCCCGGACGGTCCCAGCCTCGACCCGAAGCCCGTCCCCTGGCGGGCAGATGTCCCGAAGTTATCGGATCCCACGAAGCGAGGCAGGGTGCGGTCTGCCGCGTGATGCCGGCACGATGACCTGGCGTGTCGGTGCGACACGCTGCGCTTGTCACGCCGATCGGCGGCTGTCGCTCCAGGTGGCCTGCCGGTCGTGTGGGGCGTGGCCCGAGGCTACGCCGTGAGCGTGGAGACCGTCTGGCCGGACTCGGAGGAGTCGAGCATCGCGGTGGCGACCGTGACGGTGCGCAGTCCTTCGCGGAGGGTGACGATGTCGGTGGGTCTGCCGAGCACGGCGTCGCGGAAGCGTTCGTGCTCGACCAGCAGGGGTTCGCGTTTGGCGATGGCGAACCGGGTCATGTCGCCCTCGGCGACGCCGCGGAAGGTGCGGATGGCCTCCCACTCGGTGGCGGTCAGGCCGTTGGCGTAGAAGGTCAGGTCGGCGGTGAGGGTGTCGGCGACGAAGCAGCCGCGTTCGCCGGTGACCACGGTGGAGCGTTCCTTGAACGGGGACAGCCAGTTGACCAGGTGGTTGACCATGATCCCGCCGGCCAGCTCGCCGACGGCGGTGACCATGTCCTCGTGCGGGCGGCCGCTCTTGGTGACCGTGCGCGCCGAGACCGACAGGTAGTCGCGGCCGGTGACCCAGGCGGTCAGGTCGATGTCGTGGGTGGCCAGGTCCTTGACCACGCCGACGTCGGCGATCCTGGCCGGGAACGGTCCCTGGCGGCGGGTGACCACCTGGTAGACCTCGCCGAGCTCGTCGTCGGCGAGCCGGGTGCGCAGGTGCTGCAGGGCGGGGTTGTACCGCTCGATGTGCCCGACCCCGGCGACCAGGCCACGGGACTCGAACGCCTCGGCCAGTGCGGTCGCGGCCGCCACGCTGTGGGCCAGCGGCTTCTCGATCAGGGCGGCCACCCCGGCCTCGGCCAGGGCCAGGCCGACCGGCTCGTGCAGCGCGGTCGGGCAGGCCACCACCGCGTAGTCGACCCCCAGCGCGAGCAGCTCCTCGACCGAGTCCAGCACCGGCGCGCCGTGGGTGTGCACCGATGCGGCGCCGTCGGGTTCGACGACTCCAACCAGGTCCACGCCGTCCAGGCCGGACAGCACCCGGGCGTGGTTGCGGCCCATCGCACCCAGGCCGACCAACCCTGCACGCAGACCCACGACCAGTCCCTTCCCGAGCACCCCGTCGATGTCGCACCGACGGTATCAGCGGGCGTGGGACGGGCCGAGGGCCCTGCGAGGTGGGGGCTACCGCTTGGGGAAGCGGAGGCGGCTGAGCAGCGGGGGCGTGCCGCGGGCGGCGGGGTCGGCCTGGCGCGCGGCGCGGGCCGCCTCCCGGCGCTCCTGCTCCACCTCGGCCTGGGTGGCGTCGAAGGCGAGCCGTCGCTGCGGCGAGGTACATCTCGGCGTAGCGGGCCCCGGCCGCGTCCAGCTCGGTGGCCGCCGCCGCGTCGTACCCGTGCGTCTCGGCGAGCCGGTCCACCGCCTTCCAGACCCGTTCGGCGACCACGCGCAGCTCGTCGGGCACCTCGTGGTCGTCCCACGACAGCCGGTGCCGGCTCAGCTGCGGGTCGATGAAGTCGTCGACCGGGTGCGGTTCGGACGGGACGGCCAGGTCGAGCCCGAGGTCCGCGACGGCCCGGCCCAGCGTCGTACGCCAGTCGGCGAGCAGCTCGTCGTAGCGCACGAAGGCCCGCGCGCCGTCCCGGGTCTGCCGGTCGGTGTTGAGCATCGCGTTCACCCAGCCGGCCAGGTTCTTGGTCGCGAAGCCCGCCTCGCCCATGTCCTGGTTGCGGGCGAAGTAGTGCGTGGAGCGGCTGCCGAGCACCTCGGCGGGGTGGCGAAGCATGACCAGGTACATCAGCCGGACGTCGAGCCGCCGGGCCGCGCGGCCCCACAGGTCCAGCGTCCAGGAGCTGCGCGGGTCCTTGACCAGCGTGGTCTCGTGCCCGTCGGTGGCCTCGTCGAGCCACTCGGCGAGCCGGGTCTCGTCGCCCTCGTCGGTGGTACGTCGGACCACCTCCAGCGCCTCGGGCCGGCCGTCGGTGATGTTGACTCCCGCCCGCTTCAGCAGCTTGTTGTGGAACTCCACGGACCAGCGGGACTCGTAGAAGCCGCGCGGGTTGGACGCGTTGGCCTGCAGGTACGGGCCCGGCACGTGCACGCCGAGGTGGTGCAGCGCGCCCGCCACGGTGCTGGTGCCGCTACGGCCGGCACCGGTGACGAGCAGCAGCGATCGGTCCACGACGGGGGACACTACCCGCCACCGACGTCGGTAGACTGCGGTGAGTCCGTGCACTCGAACCATGCAGCAGAACACAGGGGCGTTCATGCAGCACGAAAGACGAGGCGGGCGCGTGCGCCGCGGACTCGGGCGGCTGACGAGGCGCCGTAGGGGCACGCCCTCGGTGACCGTGGTGGTCGGCTGCTCCGAGGCCGGCCAGGAGCTGCTGCCCGGCTGTCTGGAGAGCCTGGAGCGGCAGACCCATCCCGCCGTGGAGGTGCGCGTCGCCCGAGGCTCGCGCACCACCGAGGCGGCCGCCGGCGACGGCAGCTACCTGCTGTTCCTGGACGCCTCCGAGCGGCTCACCGAGACCGCGCTCGCCAACCTGGTCGCGTCCCTGGAGGCCAGCGGCTCCGACCTCGCGCTCGCCGGGCTCCGGGACCTCGACGGGCCGGTCGTCGCGCCGAGGGGACGGTGCGGCGTCACGCTGGCTGACGCGCCGGAGGCCGCCGCGGAGCACGCGCTGGGCGCCACTCTCTTCCGGCGCAGCTTCTGGGCCTCGCAGGGGCTGGAGCTGGCCGAGGAGGACGCGCCGGCCGGCCCGGTGCTGGTGCGGGCCTGCGTCAACGCGAAGCGGTTCGACCTGGTCGACCAGGTGGTCTGCCAGGCCACCGACCGGGACGCCGAGCTGCCGTTCGGGCACGTGCCGCATCTCGCGGACGCCGTCGACCCGTGGCTGGATGCCGTGGTGGAGGTGGACGGGCTGCTCTCGTCTCCTGCGCCGGCGGAGGCCCGGGCGCGGTGGCGGCACGTGCTGCTCGACGAGGAGGCGCACCGGTTCGTCGACGCGGCCGAGCAGCTCGACCCCGCCCGCTGGGACCGGCTGTGCGACGTACTGGGCCGGCTGGCCGAGGAGACGGCTGCCCGGCCCGAGACGTGGGCCGCGCTGCGTTGGGAGAGCCGGGTCAAGGGCCGGCTGCTCGCGCAGCGGGGCCGCGTCGTGCTCGAGGACTTCGTGGAGGTCCGGCGTCGTGAGGGCGACGACGTGGCGACCGAGGTGCGGGACGGCCGGGTGTACGCCGTGGATCCCGTGGGGGGCGCGGTGCCGGACGACTGCCTGGAGCTGACCGGGGCGGAGACCCCGCTGGTGGCCTCGCTCCGCCAGATCAGGTTCGTGGACGGCACACTGGAGCTCGACGTGTTCGGCTATGCCCGGCTGGTCGGCGACGACCTGGCCGAGCCCGGTCCGGTGCTGTCCGCGGAGCTCGTCGACGCCGAGGGAGTACGTCGCACCGAGCTGAAGGTGACCACGATGCCGGGGCCGGCGGCCACCCGGTTCGCCAAGGAGCGCCACCAGACCCACGACCTGGCCGGCTACCGGATCGAGGTCACCGCCGACCAGGTGCAGGGCGCGGACAGCTGGCAGCTGGCGCTGACCTGGAGCGGCTACGGGCTGACCCGCACCGGCACCATCACCCACCGCGACCACAACGGCACGGTGGGTGAGCGGCCGCGCCGGCTGGCCGAGGGGCTGCTGTGGGGACCGAGCCCGGACGGCGACGGCAGCGTCGTGATCGAGACCGAGCGGCCGGGCGCGGTGCTCACCGACGCCGTGGTGACCGGCCGTGAGGTGCGGGGCCGGCTGGTCGACCCGGCCGCGGTCTTCACCGCCGTCGAGCTGGAGCACACCGGCCGACCGGCGATGGCCGAGCCGGTGCGGGTCCCCCTCGAGCCCGACGGACGGTTCACCGCCACGCTTCCGGACATCGGGTTCGGCAACCGGGAGAAGGACACCGCGGAGTGGCAGCTCTCCGCACTCGACGCCGACGGTGCCGGGCACCCGGTCGCCTTCCCGCCCGAGGAGGAGCGGCACTGGCTCGGCGACCACGACGGGCTGCTGGCCTGGCGGCGCTCCCGGCGCGGGGCCGCGGCCGTGCACGAGGTGCGGCACCGTCCGGTGGTCCGCGACGCCCGGCTGGTCGGCGACGACCTGGTGCTGACCGTGGGCTGGCTGGGGGAGCCGCCCGAGAGCTGGAGCATGTCCCTGGTCGGCGGCCGGGTGCGGCTGCCCGGCAGCCGCCGCGGCTCCAGCAAGGTGGTCTTCAGCGCCGCCTGCGACGAGTGGGGCCTGGGCGCGACCGTCGCGCCGACCGGCGCCTACCACCTGCAGCTGTCCGTCCACGGCGCCCGGCCGACCGGCTCGATCGAGGTGGCCGAGGAGCTCGCCGAACGCGCGCCGCTCGAGCTGCTCGGCGAGCGGCTGCGGGTCCGGGTCCGGCAGAGCCCACGACGTCGGCTGGTCGTGCACGTGATGGCGCCGCTGCGCGACGACGAGCTCGGGGTGCGGGCCCAGCAGCTGCAGCGCGAGCGGTACGCCGCCGCGTCGTACTCCCCGGACCCGGAGGTGGCCTACTTCCAGTCCTACACCGGCCACACCGCCACCGACAGCCCGGCCGCGATCCACGACCGGCTGCGGGAGGCCCATCCCCGGGTGCGCACCTACTTCGCGATCGAGGACTGGTCGGCGCAGGTGCCCGCCGGCGCGGTGCCGGTGCTGATGCGCAGCCGGGAGTGGTACGACGTGCTCGGGTCGGCCGGCTGGCTGGTGAACAACATCGACTTCGACCAGTGGTTCGTCAAACGTCCCGGGCAGCGGTTCCTGCAGTCGTTCCACGGCTACCCCGCCAAGGCGATGGGCCTGGTCCAGTGGCGCGGCAAGCAGTGGGGACAGCGGCGCATCGACGCCGAGCTGGACCGGACCGCCCGCAAGTGGGACCTGATCCTGACACCGGCGCCGGAGATGAACGAGCACTACCGGCGCGAGTACGCCTACGAGGGGCCGATCCACGACCGGGGCTATCCGCGCGACGACCTGCTGGTCTCGCCGCAGGCCGACCAGGTGCGCGAGGACACCCGGCGCCGGCTCGGGATCGGGCCGGACCAGAAGGCGGTGCTGTTCGCGCCGACGTTCCGCGACCACCTGTCCGTGGACCACCGGGCCGCCGTGCTGGCCGGCCACCTGGACCTGGAGACCGCCTCGCAGGTGCTGGGCCCCGACTACGTGCTCCTGATGCGCGGGCACCGGTTCCACGCCAGGGGTGAGCGGCGGATGGCCCGCACCCGCCGGCTGGTCGACGTCACCGACTACCCGGAGATCAACCACCTGATCCTGGCGGCGGACGTCGCGGTGCTCGACTACTCCTCGCTGCGGTTCGACTTCGCTCTCACCGGCCGGCCGATGGTGTTCCTGGTGCCCGACCTGGAGACCTACTCCGGGCCGGTGCGCGGGTTCCTCTACGACTTCGCCGGCAGCGCTCCCGGGCCGCTGGTGCGCGACGCCACCGAGGTGGTCGAGCTGCTGCGCGACCTCGACGGGCTCGCCGCCCGGCACGCCGGGCAGATCGCGGAGTTCAACGAGCGGTTCCAGTGCTTCCAGGACGGGCACGCTGCCGAGCGCGTCGTCCGCGCCTTCTTCGCCGACCTGTCAGACGGGTGACCGCCGGAGGCCCGGGCGCAGCTGCGCGGGGGCCGCAACGTCGCAGGTGCGTGGTGACGGCCGGGTGTGGGTGGTGGGGAGGGGCCGCAGCGTCGCAGGTGCGTGGTGACGGCCGGGTGCGGGGGTCACTCGTCTGACAGCTCGCGGCGCAGGTCGATGACGTGGCCGGTGGCCTCGGACAGCAGGATGTCCAGCGCGGCGCGGGCCACCTCCTTGGAGTCCAGCAGGGTCCCCTCCGGCTCCTCCCCGAACGCGTTGCGCCGCATCGGCGTGCCGGTGCGCTCGGGGTTGAGGCAGTTCACCCGCACCCCGGCGTCGGTCCACTCGTCGGCCAGCGCCTGGGTCAGGTTCACCACCGCCGCCTTCGCCGAGGAGTACAGGCTGTAGCCGCTGCGGCCCCGGGTGTAGGAGCTGGAGGTGAACAGCAGCAGCGACCCGTGGCTGGCGGCCAGGTGCGGGAACAGCTCCTGCGCGACCACGATCGGCGCCAGGTAGTTCACCTCGGTCGCGGAGTACACGGTCTCCTCCGAGGCCTGCACCAGCTCCCCGCGCGGCAGCACCGCCGCGCTGTTGACCACGTAGTCGATCCGACCGTGCTCGTCCAGCACGTCCCGGGCCGCCTTCGCGACGTCCGCGCGGCGCTCCACGTGGGTCCCGGTGGACGAGCGGCTGAACGGGCACACGGTCGCGCCGTACGACGCGGCGAGCGCGGCCAGGTCCGCGCCGATGCCGTAGCTGCCACCGAACACGACCATCGTCTTGCCGGCCAGCGCGGTGCGGTACTCCGGCTCGGTGCGCGGCGCCGGGAGCTCCCGGGTGGCGAGCTGGAACAGCTTGTCGACCAGGTACACATCGATCGGGTCGGTGACCTTCATGTTCCGCTCGTCGCCGCGCACCACCCAGATCGGCACGTCGGGCAGGTAGCGCAGCACCACGCTGCAGTCGTCGGTGGCGGTGAACTGCGGGTCGTCGGCCGCGATCCGGTAGGCCTGCTCGAGCACCGAGGCGCGGAACGCCTGCGGGGTCTGCCCGCGGCGCAGCGCGGCCCGTGGCGGGATCGAGGCGATCGTGTTGTCCGGGGTCACCTCGATGATCGTGTCCGCGGACGGGATCGCCACGTCGACCGCGTCGTACTCGTCCAGCGCCTCGAAGCACTCGCTGATGATCCGGGCGCTGACCAGCGGCCGCACCGCGTCGTGCAGCAGCACGTTGCAGTCCCGGCCGCCGAGCGCCTCGAGGGCGCGCAGGGTGGTGCCGTTGCGGGTGGCCGCGCCCTCCAGCACCCGGCTGACCTTGGGGTAGCGGCCGGTGCGCAAGATGGCGTGCACCGCGTCCAGATGGCCGGGTGCCATCATCACCAGGATCTCCTCGACCGCCTCGTGCGCGTCCAGCGCGGCCAGGGTGTGCTCGAGGATGGTGCGGCCGGCCACCTTGATCAGCTGCTTGGGCAGGTCCAGCCCGACCCGGGCGCCGACCCCGCCGGCCAGCAGGACGGCGACGTTGCGCGCACCCTCGCCCGGCGCCATCGCCTCTCCCGTCCGTCTCGGTGAACCGTCCGCTGCACTGTAGTATCCCCGAGGTGTCCGCGCCCGATGTGACCGTGGTCGTCGCGGTCTACAACACCATGCCCTACCTGGAGACGTGCCTGACGTCCCTGGTCGAGCAGAGCATCGGCCTGGAGCGGTTGCAGGTGGTCGCCGTGGACGACGGGTCGACCGACGGCAGCGGGGCGCTGCTGGACCGGTTCGCCGCGTCGTACCCCGCGGTCCTCACCGTCGTGCACCAGCCCAACTCCGGCGGTCCCGCCCAGCCGAGCAACCGGGCGCTGGACCTGGCCACCGGCCGCTACGTGTACTTCCTGGGCGCCGACGACCACCTGGCCCCCGAGGCGCTGGAGCGGATGGTCGGATTCGCCGACGAGCACGGCTCGGACGTGGTGATCGGCAAGATGGTCGGCGTCAACGGGCGGCAGGTCGCCCAGGGGCTGTTCGGCGCGGACCGGGTCGACCTGGACCCCTACGGCCCCGAGCTGCGCTGGGCGCTGGCCAACACCAAGCTGTTCCGCCGCGACCTGGTGGAGCGGCTCGGGCTGCGCTACCGCGAGGACATGCCCTTCGGCAGCGACCAGCCGTTCACGCTGACCGCCTGCGTGCACGCGAAGCGGATCTCCGTGCTGGGCAGCTACACCTGCTACTACGCGGTGAAGCGTGAGGACGCCGGCAACCTGTCCTACAAGACCCCTTACTCGCAGCGGATCCCGTGCATCGGGCAGATGATGCAGACGGTCGCCGACCTGGTGCCGGCGGGCCCGGACCGCGACACCCTGCTGACCCGGCACTTCGCCTGGGAGATCCCGCGGCTGCTGCGCGAGGACCTGCTCGAGGTGCCGGAGGAGGAGCGACGCGCGGTGTGCGCCGGGATCGCCGGGCTGGCCGACTCCTACCTCGACGACCGGATCCTCGCCGACCTCCCGGTCTCCGCCCGGGTGCGGGTCTGCGCCGCGGCACGGCAGGACGTGGAGCTGCTCGAGCGGCTGATCCGCGACGACGCCGACCCGATGCTGCCGGTGCACCTGGAGGCCGGCGGGGCGTTCGCCCGCTACGCCGGGTTCCTGTCCGGCGCGCTGCCCCGCAGCACCTACCGGCTGGCCCCGGTCGGGGTGTCCGCGAGGCTGGCCGCTGCCGCCCGCACCACCACCTGCCGGTGGACCGAGCACGGGCTGCTGGTCGACGTACGCCTGCCGCTGGTGGGGGCGCCGCCCGCACTCACCGCGGAGCTGGTCCACGACGGCCGCCCGGCCGGCGTCCCCACGCTGCTCACCGTCGGGAACGCCGACCAGACCGGCGCCACGGTGACCGTCGAGGTGGGCCGGGCCGGGCTGCTGGCCGCCGGCCCCGGCCGGTGGCGGATCCGGGTCGGCGGCGAGCTGTCCGAAGGCCGGTACGGCGTGCGGCTGCCGGCGCCGGAGCGCCCGCCCGGCACGGTGGCCTGGCGTCGCGGCCGCCCGCACCGGCTGGTCGTCGAACCCGCGCCGGACGGCGCGCTGGTGGTCGGTGTGGAGCCGGTGCCGGCGCGTGAGATCGTGGCGGCGGCCGCGCGCCGGGTTCCCGGGCGGGCCGGACGACCCGAGGGGAGATGAGCGTGCGGATCTGCGTGGTCGCACTCGGGAAGATCGGGCTGCCGCTGGCGGTCCAGTTCGCCGACAAGGGGCACGCCGTCGTCGGCGCCGACCTCGACGAGCGGGTCGTCACCATGGTCAACGCGGGGCAGGAGCCGTTCCCCGGTGAGCACCAGCTCGGCGAGAAGCTGGCCGCCGTGGTCCGGGACGGTCGGCTGAGCGCCACCACCGACACGACCGGGGCGGTGTCGCAGGCCGAGGCGGTGGTGCTCGTCGTACCCCTGTTCGTCGACGCCGACGGCGTGCCGGACTTCCGCAGCATGGACGGCGCCACCCAGGCGGTGGCCCGGGGGCTGCGGCCGGGCACGCTGGTCAGCTACGAGACCACCCTGCCGGTCGGCACCACCCGCGGCCGGTGGGCGTCGATGCTCGAGGGCGGCTCCGGGCTCACCGCCGGCCGCGACTTCTCGCTGGTGTTCAGCCCGGAGCGGGTGCTCACCGGGCGGGTGTTCGCCGACCTGCGCCGCTACCCGAAGCTGGTCGGCGGCGTCGACGAGGGCTCGGCCGCCCACGGGGTCCGGTTCTACGAGCAGGTGCTGGACTTCGACGCGCGCGACGATCTGCCCCGCCCCAACGGGGTCTGGGACCTCGGGTCGGCCGAGGCCGCCGAGCTGGCCAAGCTCGCCGAGACCACCTACCGGGACGTGAACATCGGGCTGGCCAACCAGTTCGCCCGCTACGCCGACTCCCTCGACGTGGACATCGTCAAGGTGATCGAGGCCTGCAACAGCCAGCCCTACAGCCACATCCACCGGCCGGGGATCGCGGTGGGCGGGCACTGCATCCCGATCTACCCGCAGATCTACCTGTGGAACGACCCCGCCGCCACCGTGGTGCGCTCCGCCCGCCAGGCGAACGCGGCGATGCCGGGCTACGCCGTGGACCTGCTCGCGGCGGCGTACGGCGACCTCGGGGGAGCCCGGGTGCTGGTGCTCGGCGCGTCCTACCGGGGCGGGGTGAAGGAGACCGCGTTCTCAGGTGTGTTCCCCACCGTGGCCGAGCTGGGCCGCCGCGGCGCCACCGCGTTCGTCTCCGACCCGATGTACGCCGCCGAGGAGCTCGAGGCGCTCGACCTGCCCGCCCACCGGGGTGAGCAGGTCGACGCCGCGGTCGTCCAGGCCGACCACGAGGAGTACGCCGCGCTCGCCCCGGCCGACCTGCCCGGGGTGAAGGTGCTGGTGGACGGCCGCCGGGTCACCGACCCCGCCGCCTGGGTCGGGGTCCGCCGGGTGGTGATCGGCGGCTGAGCTCCCGTCGCGGGCCCACGCCGGACCCGCCTGGAGGCCCAGTGCTGGTGCTTCCAGTCAGTGTGCGGACCAGACAGGGTTTGGCCCGGCGCGCGGCGCGGTATGGGTTCGTAGGGTGATTCCGCCCTCGCGGCGAGAGGAACGCGTATGTCCACCGAAGCCCGTCGGGTCCCAGCACGGCAGAGCATCTGGCGCCGCAAGCCGATCGTCAGCGAGGAGTCCGAGTCCGGGCTGGAGCGGCACCTCGGCCTCTGGCAGCTGACCGCGATCGGGGTGGGCGCGATCATCGGCGCCGGGATCTTCACCCTGGCCGGCACCGTGGCCAACGGGGTGGCGGGCCCCGCGGTGTCCATCTCCTTCATCATCGCCGGGGTGGCCAGCGCCTGCGCGGCGCTGGCCTACGCCGAGTTCGGCGGGATGATCCCGCAGGCCGGGTCGGCCTACACCTACGGCTACGCGGTGCTCGGGGAGTTCGCCGGCTGGATGATCGGCTGGGACCTGCTCCTGGAGTACACCGCCATCGTCGCCGTGGTGGCCATCGGCATCTCCGGCTACTTCTCGTTCCTGCTGCAGAGCCTCGGCCTGGCGCTGCCGCAGTGGATGCTGGGCGCGCCGGGCACCGGAGCGGGCCATCGGGTCGACCTGTTCGCGATGATCCTCTGCCTGGGCATCGCCTGGCTGCTCAACCGCGGCATCCGGGCCAGCGCACGGGCCGAGACGTGGCTGGTCGGGGTCAAGGTGGCCATCGTGCTCGCGGTGATCATCGTCGGGGCGTTCTACATCACCCCCGGCAACCTGACGCCGTACATGCCGTTCGGGTTCGGCGGGGCGGTGACCGGCGCCGCCACGGTGTTCTTCGCGGTGTTCGGGTACGACGCGATGAGCACCGCCGCGGAGGAGTCCAAGAACGCCCAGCGGATCCTTCCCAAGGCGATCATCCTCAGCCTGGTCATCGCCATGGTGCTCTACCTGGCCGCGTGCACGGTGCTCACCGGCATGCAGCCGTGGCAGCACATCAGCCCGACCAGCGGCTTCGCCACCGCCTTCCAGTCGGTGGGGCTGAACAGGTTCGCCGACGTCATCGCGATCGGCGCGATCATCGGCATCATCACGGTGCTGATCTCGTTCATGCTCGGGGCCTCGCGGATCTGGTACGCGATCAGCCGGGACGGTCTGCTGCCGGCCTGGTTCTCCCAGACCAACCGCCAGCACGTGCCGCACCGGCCGACGTGGATCATCGGGGTCGTGTCCGCGGGCATGGCCGGCCTGGTGCCGATCGCGGACGCCGCCCAGCTGACCAACATCGGCATCCTGGTGGCCTTCATCGTGGTGTCGGCCGCGGTGATCGTGCTGCGCTACCGGTCCCCGGAGACGCCGCGGACCTTCCGGACCCCGCTGATGCCGGTGCTGCCCATCGTGGGCATGGCGTTCTCGGTCTGGCTGATCAGCCAGCTCAGCGCGATCACGTGGATTCGGTTCGCGGTCTGGTTCGTGATCGGAGCGATCATCTACGGCATCTACGGCTACCGCCGCAGCCACCTCGGCCGCGGCGTGGTGGTCTCCCACGACGAGCACACCTGAGGGGTGGGTGGGCCGGCCTCCGAGCGCCGCCCGGCCTGCTGACACGGCCGAGCGCGAGTAGGGTACGGTCCGCCCGAACGGTCGCCGATTTTACCTTTTTGGTGGACACGTACCCCGATCCGGGCAACAATAACCACTCTGGTCACACCAGTCCCAGATGTCGTCGTCGCTCGGAGTGTCCTCTTGCTAGCCCGTGTGTGCTCAGCCGCCAGACGCGTCGCCACCGGTGGTGCCTTGTTCACGATCCTCGCCGGCCTGGTGGTGGTCAGCCTGCCTCTGGCGCGGCACATGGGAGCCGGCGGCTCCGCCGCCTTGTCGGCGGGGCGACCGGGCACCTCCGACGTCACGCTGAAGGTGCCCGCGGTTGCGGCGGCCGCGGCGCACCCGGCGGTCGGCACGCCCTCGGCCCGGGCCCGGCGCGGCACCGCGGCCCGGGCCGGCGCCGGCCAGACCGACCCGGTGGTCGCACGGATGGCGGGAAAGCGGACCAAGCGCTACGGGCTGGTCGGGGTGACCTGGGACAGCGGCTTCCCGACCACCGGGCTCACCGTGCAGATCCGCACCCACCAGCACGGGGCGTGGTCCCCCTGGCAGAAGCTGCCGATCGACGTCGACACGCTGACCGACCATCCCGGTGCGCGGGTGGGCACCGAGCCGACCTGGGTCGGTGCCGCGACCGGCGTCGCCGTCCGGATCCGGTCCACGAGCGGCAAGGCGCCCGGCAACGTCAAGGTGGCCGTCATCAACGGCGGCACCGGGCTGGCCCAGCCGGCGAGCCGGATCGCGATGCGGCCGGCGGCCGCGTCCACCAGCGGGGTGCCGATGCCGACCATCGTGACCCGGGCGGAGTGGGGCGCCGATCCCAAGGCCGGCAGCACGTGCGACAAGCCCCGCTACGGCGACACCATGAAGGCCGTGGTGATCCACCACACCGTGAACGCCAACACCTACACCGCGGACGAGGCACCGGGAATCGTCCGCGGGATCCAGCTGTACCACACCCAGCAGATGGGCTGGTGCGACATCGGCTACAACTTCCTGGTCGACCGGTACGGCACCATCTACGAGGGCCGCGCCGGCGGGATCTACAAGCAGGTGCGCGGCGCGCAGGCCGGCAACTGGGACGTCAACCGCTACACCACCGGCGTCTCCATGATCGGCAACTTCCAGACGGAGGCGCCGCCGCCGGCGCTGAAGCAGGCCATCGTCCACCTCACCGCGTGGCGGCTGGCGCTGTTCGGTCGTCGTCCCTTCGGCACGGCGACCATCGACGGCGTCACGATGCGCCGGATCTCCGGGCACCGCGACGTCCACCTGGACGGGTTCAACCCCTCGACGGCCACCGCCTGCCCCGGGCAGGTGGCCTACGACTGGGTGCACAGCGGCGGGCTGCGCGCCCGGGTCCGCAACTACATGAACAGCTTCTCCGGGCCCACCCTGCCGCCGCCGACCGCGACGCCCACGCCCACTCCGACGCCGACCCCGACACCCACGCCGACCCCGACACCGACACCCACGCCGACACCCACGCCGACCCCGACACCGGCGCCGACGACCAGCCGGCTCGCCGGTCCGAACCGCTTCGGCACCGCGGCCGCGATCGCCGACGGCGCCTTCCCCTCCGGCGCGGAAGCGGTGTTCATCGCCTCCGGGGAGCAGTTCCCCGACGCACTGTCGGCCGGCCCGGCCGCGGCGAAGCAGCACGGACCGGTGCTGCTCACGCACCCGCGGTGGCTGCCGACCGAGACGGTCCATGAGCTGCAGCAGCTGAACCCGTCGACCGTGTACGTCGTCGGGGGGCCGGCGGCCGTCTCGCACCGGGTCGCCAGGAAGCTGAAGCGGTACGCCGGGTCCGTCGTACGTCTGGGCGGCAGCAACCGCTACGGCACCGGGGTGGAGACCGCCAAGCGGTTCTGGAACAGCCGGACCAGCACGGTCTACCTCGCCTCCGGCACGAACTACCCCGACGCGCTGTCGGGTGGTGCGCGGGCCGCGCACGAAGGGGCCCCGGTCCTGCTGACGAACCCGGACAGCCTGCCCAGCTCCGTGGCCCACGAGCTGTCCACGCTGCGCCCCAGCCGGGTGGTGCTGCTCGGCGGCGACGGCGCGGTGAGCAGCACCGTCGAGGTCCAGGTGAAGAAGCGGCTGCCGAACACCACCGTCTCCCGCGTCGCCGGCGCGGACCGCTACGGCACCTCGGCGTCGGTCGCCTCCGCCGGCTGGAAGTCCGCGAGCCAGGTGTACTTCGCAGTCGGCAGCGACTTCCCGGACGCGCTGGCTGGCGTTCCCGCGGCCGCGGTGCACGGCAGCCCGCTGCTGCTCACCCACCGCAGCTGTCTGCCGACCCCGGTCTACAACGCGGTGCACGCGCTGGACCCGAAGAGCGAGGTGCTGCTCGGCGGCTCGGACGTGCTCGGGTCGAAGGCCCCCAAGGCCGAGTGCACGAGCTGAGCCCCGCCGGAGCACCGGGGTCGCTGCGTCGACCCAATGGCGGCCCAGTGGCGGCCCAGTGGTGGAGCAGTTTGGCGGAGATCGCGTGACAAGGGCGCGAAGCACATAGGGTCCTGCCTGTGAACCTTGCCAAGATGGCGCGCCGCGTCGCCGCGTCCGCGCTGCCCGTGGTCGCCGGACCCCTGCTGCTTGCCGGCCCGGCGAGCGCCCAGACGGTGCACGGCACCGACGCCGGGCACGACGTGCACAAGTACGACGTGGCCACGTTCTCGCACAAGGCTGCGCCCGGCCACGCCGACGCGGACCTGAAGCGGTACACCGTGCAGTACGGCCGTCGCGCCATCCGAGTCACCGAGAAGTTCCGCGCGCTCGACCACAGCGAGCCGCTGCTCGCCGTCGGTGGCTCGATCAAGCTGCCCAACGGCAAGACGCACGACCTGGTCCTGCGTGCGCAGCAGGGGAACTGGCGGGGAACCGCCAAGCTCCAGGGCCGTCCGGCGTGCCCCCTCAGGCACCACCTCGACTACGCGACCGCGCAGGCGGTCATCGTGGTCCCGGCCGGCTGCCTCGGCACCCCGGCGTGGGTCAGGTTCGAGGCCGACGCGGTCACCACGGACCACTGGAAGAAGCCGACCTACCTCTACGCCGACGCCGCCCCGGCCAAGTCGGTCCTGAAGGACCGTTACACGCCGCGGATCCACCGCGGCTGAGCCGACCGGCAGGCCGTTCCGGGTCGGTCGGGGCGATCACGCCTCGGTGAGGCCGGACCCGCTCTCCCGGTAGACCGCGCCGGTCTCCGGGCACGTCCAGGTCCCGTCCCCGGTGTCCTCGAGCCGCCGGCCCGCTCTGCCGACCCAGCCGACCTGCCGGGCCGGGACCCCCACCACGAGCGCGAAGTCCGGCACGTCCTTGGTCACCACCGCGCCGGCGGCCACCATCGCCCACCGGCCGATCCGCACCGGCGCCACGCACACCGACCGGGCGCCGAGCGAGGCCCCGTCGGCGACCTCGACGCCGACCGCCTCCCAGTCCGCGGCGCGTTTCAGGTTGCCGTCCGGGTCCACCGAGCGTGGGTACTGGTCGTTGGTGAGCATCGCCGCCGGCCCCACGAAGACCCCGTCGCCCAGGGTGGCCGGCTCGTACACCAGCGCGTAGTTCTGCAGCTTGCAGCGGTCGCCGATCGTGACACCGGTCCCGACGTACGCCCCGCGGCCGACCACGCACTCCGCCCCGAGCCGGGCCCTCTCGCGGATCTGGGCCAGCTCCCAGACGCTGGTGCCGTCGCCGATCTGCGCGGACTCGTCGACCTGGGCGGTGGGCTGCACTCGGATGCTCACCGAGTCATGGTGCCATGCGGCCGGTGCCGGACTACTTGTCGATGTCGCCGACCACGAAGAACATCGATCCCAAGATCGCGACCATGTCCGCGACCACGCAGCCGGTGAGCACCTCCGGCAGCACCGCGATGTTGTTGAACGAGGCGCTGCGCAGCTTCAGCCGCCACGGCGTCTTCTCACCGCGGGAGACCAGGTAGTAGCCGTTCAGGCCGAGCGGGTTCTCCGTCCAGGCGTACGTCGCACCCTCCGGGGCCTTGACGATCTTCGGCAGCCGGACGTTGATCGGCCCCGGAGGCAGGGACCTGAGCCGGCCGATGCAGGCCTCGGCGAGGTCCAGGGACACCTGCACCTGGTCCAGCAGCAGGCCGAACCGGGAGTAGCTGTCCCCTCCGGTCCGGGTCGTCACCCGGAGCACCCCGTCGGCGAGCAGGTCGCCGTAGGCGAGGTACGGCTCGTCGCGACGGAGGTCGAAGTCGACCCCGGAGGCCCGGGCGATCGGCCCGGACACGCCGTACGCCTCCACCAGCTCCGGGCTGAGCACGCCCACGCCCCGGGTGCGGGCGGCGAAGATCTCGTTGCCGAACACCAGGTCCTCGATCTGCGGCAGCCGGGACCGCACCGCGCGGACCGCCCGGCCGCACCGGTCCAGCCAGCCGGCGGGCATGTCCTCCTTGAGGCCGCCGACCCGGTTGAACATGTAGTGCATCCGGCCGCCGGAGATCTCCTCCATCACCTCCTGCAGGGTCTCCCGCTCCCGGAACGCGTAGAAGATCGGCGTGATCGCGCCCAGCTCGATCGGGTAGGAGCCCATGAACATCAGGTGGTTGAGCACCCGGTTCAGCTCGGCGAGCAGGGTGCGCAGCCAGACCGCCCGGGTGGGCACCTCCATGCCGAGCATCCGCTCCACGGCCAGCACCACGCCGAGCTCGTTGGAGAACGCCGACAGCCAGTCGTGCCGGTTGGCCAGCACGATGATCTGCCGGTAGTCGCGCACCTCGAACAGCTTCTCCACGCCGCGGTGCATGTAGCCGATGATCGGCTCGCAGTGCACGATCCGCTCGCCGTCGAGGGTCAGCTGCAGACGCAGCACGCCGTGCGTGGCGGGGTGCTGCGGGCCGATGTTGAGCACCATGTCCTGGGTGGCGAGGCTGCCCTCACCGTGCCCGCCTCCGCGCTCGTGGGTGAAGCCGGCCGCTCCCGCGCCGACCCCGACCACGACCTGCTCGTTCCCGGGCCCCTCGTTCACGCAGGCCATCGTCGCACGCGCCGACTCCTCGCACCCGCGACCGCCGGAGCCGGGCAACCGTCTGAGGACTGCGTAGGCTCGTGGTGTGAACGAGCTGTTCGCGCCTCCGGGAAACGTCTGGCGGCCGGTATCACGCGCCTTGGCCCGGATGCGCCGCACGTTGCTGGCCTCCGCCGCACTGCTGCTCGCCGTGGCCGGTGTCGTGCTGGTGCTGGTCCTCGGCGCACCGTTGTGGGCGTTGGTCGCCCTGCTCGTCGTACTGCTGGTCGCGGCCGGCGCCGGCTGGTTCGGCATCGGCCGCAACGCCCGCTCCTGGGGGTACGCCGAGCGCGACGAGGACCTCTACATCAAGCACGGTGCGCTGTACCGCCGGCTCGTCACCGTGCCCTACGGGCGGATGCAGTACGTCGACGTGACCGCCGGCCCGGTCGAGCAGCTCTACGGGATCGCGACGGTGCACCTGCACACCGCGAGCCCGCACACCAGCGCCCGGATCCCGGGCCTGCCGCGGGAGGAGGCCGCCCGGCTGCGCGACCGGCTGACCTCTCTCGGGGAAGCGCAGGCGGCCGGGCTGTGAACACCCCTGTGTTGAACACTCCAGGGCGGGAGCACGAGTACCGCCGGCTCTCCCCGCTGACGCCACTGGTCCGCAGCTTCATCTTCCTGGTGGCCGCGGTCGGGTCGTCGTGGCAGAGCCTGCTGCACGGCGACGTCGGGCCACTGGCCTGGCTGCTGCTCGCGCTCGGCATTGCCGGCGCCGTCTACGGTGCCGCCTCCTGGCTGCGCACGAAGTACTGGATCGAGGCCGACGAGCTGCGCGTGGACACCGGCGTGGTGGGCCGGCAGTCCCGCCGGATCCGCATCGACCGGTTGCAGAGCGTGGACATCGGGCAGCCGTTCGTGGCCCGGCTGTTCGGGCTCGCCGAGCTCCGCATGGACGTCGCAGGCAGCGGACGCGAGGGGTCCTTGTCCTTCCTGAAGCTCAGCGAGGCCCAGCAGCTCAAGGAGCTGCTGCTCGCGCGCCGGGACGCCGTACGGGCACACCACGCCGAGACCGCGTCTCGGCCGGCCGCCTCCGTGCCGGGCGCCGAGGCGTCCGAGCGGCTGCTCACCCGGATCACGCCCACCATGCTGGCCGCCGGCATCGCGCTCTCGTCGGAGACGCTCATCTCGCTGCTCGGCGCTGCGGTGCTGGTCACCGTCGCCATGTCGCTGGGCAGCCTGGCCGCGGCCGGTGGGCTGTTCCCGATCCTGCTCGGCGCCGGGCTGGTCGCGTTCAAGCGCTTCTCCGGGGCCTACGGGTTCACCGTCACCGAAGGCCCCGCGGGTCTGCAGGTGCGGCGGGGACTGTTCGACCTGGACGCGCAGACCATCGCGCTGGCTCGGTTGCAGGGCGTCACGATCACCGAGCCGCTGCTGTGGCGCCGGCTCGGATGGGCGCGGGTGGACGTGTCGCTGGCCGGCGGTGGCCGCGACGACGACCGGCACGGACCTGCGGCGTCCACGGTGCTCCCGGTGGGCAACCGTGCGGTGGCCGTCTGGCTGGCGGCTCACCTGCTGGGTGAGCCGCTCCCGGACGAGTCCGTGCTGGCGCGTCCTCCCGCACGAGCTCGCTGGATCGCGCCCATCGGGCAGCGGTTCATGGCGGTCGGCGCGGACGGGGCGGTGGTCGTCGCGCGGGAGGGCTGGCTGAGCCGTCGTACCCATCTGGTGCCGCACGCCAGGGTGCAGTCGCTGCGGCTCAGTCAAGGTCCGCTGCAGCGGATGCTCGGGCTGGCCGACGTGCATGTCGACTCCCCGCCCGGCCCGGTGCGGGTGCGTGGCCGGCACCGGGACGCTGCCGAGGCGAGGGCGTTGCTCGAGGGGGAGCGGGAGGTGGCGCGGACGGCGCGGTTGCGGGACCAGCGTCGACCGACCACGACCGGCTGACCGGTTGACCGGCAGACTGCAGCGGTCTGGTGGAGCGCCGGTCGGCCGCGGGAGTTCCTCTCCCAAGCGTCGCCCGGCCGGGCTACATGAGCCGAACAGAGCAGCGGATTGTGTCGGTATGGCCGCGTAGTTTGCGGGTGTGACATCGACGCAGACCCTGCCGCCGGGCGGCCCGCCGCCGGGTGATCCGCCGCCGGGCGCTGGGCCGCATGTGTGGGTGCGGTTCAGTGCGGCGATGCACGAGGCGGTCGTCCGGGTGGGTGGGATGTCGGCAAGGCGGACCCGTCGCCGTCGACGGGGGCGTGGCTGGCGCATCACACCAGGCAGCGGCGGTCCGGGGCGTTCGCCGGCGTCCGGTTGGCGCGGGCGCTGGATTCTGAGTTCGGGGCGACTCGGTCCAAGACCTGCCGGGCAGCGTGTCGGGGGTGGATCGGCGGCGTGGGGCGGCGCATCTGCTGGGGCTGGCCGCCGAGTTCGACGCGCAGGCGTTGGCGGCGCTGGGCCGGCACCTGTTGGAGGTGCTGGACCCCGGCGAGGCGGAGCGGCGGTGGGGGGAGAAGCTGGCCCGGCAGGAGCGGGAGGCGGCCCGCAAGGTGTTCTTGAGCCTTTTCGAGAACGGCGATGGCACCACCAGCGGGAGGTTCAAGATCCCGGCGCTGGCCGGGCAGATGCTGCACAAGATGCTGGACGCGTTGGCCGCGCCCCGGCACACCCGCGCCAAGACCCGGGTGATGCACCCGGACCGGCACCCGCTGGGCGCCGATGGCTGGCAGCACCCCCGCACGGACCACCCCGACCACGCCAGCTCCGGATCCGCCGAGCCCGGAGAGGGTGATCAGGCGGAGCGGGAGTGGGTGTCGCGGCCGGAGAAGCTGGGACGGGCGTTCGTGGAGCTGATCGAGGGCTATCCGCTGGACCGGCTGCCCATGGCCGGGGGGATCAACGCGACCGTGGTGGTCACCATGACCCTCGAGCAGCTGGACGGTCGGCTGGGCGGTGGGCTGGGCGGTGGGCTGGAGGGGGCGTGCACGCTGGATACCGGCGGGCAGGTCTCGGCCGCCCAGGCCCAACGGCACCCTGCTGTGCCCCTGGCACCACCACCGCGCCCACGACCCCACTACACGGTCGAATACCTCCCCAACGGCAAGACCCGATTCCACCGACGAACGTGAACCGACCGAATGCACCTCAGCTGACGAGGGCGAGAATCCCTCGAAAGGGCATCGGATCAGTTGTCCTGCCCAGGGAGATCGATGACGCTCGGTCCGCGTCTGGGTCCGGCGGCACAGAACAGCTAGCTGCTCCTGCGCCGGCCCCAGAGAAAGTAGGAGAGCGGGATCGCCCCGACCGAATTCGCGAGTGCCACGACCACGGCCCAGACCGCCTTCGGTCCGCGGACCTGCTCTGCCGGACGCCGCCACAGGTCGACCAGCGCGGCGATCTTGAGCATGCCCTCGAGGACGGCGCCCACGATGATCAACCTCCGCGTGCGCTCGCTCAGGTCGCTCCAACGCAGCTTGGCAGGCACGGCAAACCCCCTTGGACCGGAAACCGACGGCACGGGTCGCGGCTCCGCGAGCGTCGTCGCTCGCGCTGCCGACCCTGGTGTGATCATAGTGTCGCGGCGGCATCGGGGCGCTCCCTTTTGGGCTGGTCGAGTTTTCGGAGGTCGACATGGATGCCGGGCAGAGCGCGGAGTACGACGACGGCGGCGTCGCCTGCAACGAGCACGGGCTGCTCATCAGGCACTACTACCCGTGGGGGGCCAAGCGGATCGCGTACACGTCCATCAAGTCAGTGACCGAGCTCCCGCTCAGCGGTGCCAACAGGGCGCGAAAGTGGCGCATCTGGGGTTCCGGCGACTTCGTGCACTGGTGGAACCTGGACACCCGCCGTCCGCAGAAGGACCTCGCCCTCGTCCTCGACGTCGGTGCAACGGTGCGTCCGACGATCACACCGACGGAGCCCGAGGCCGTGCAGCGGATATTGGCGCAGCACCTGACCAGCTGAGGTGCCGGTCGACAGGCGGGACCGGGCCGGTGCGGGTCAGACCTCCGAGACCACCCAGAAGAACCCGCCAAGACCCTCGGGGTCGGTGAGCTCGGCTGCCTCGGAGGCCGCCGACAGCCCCGCCACGTAACCAGCCGGGTCCGACCGGGCGAGAGACAGGTCAGGACGGTCACCGCGCACGCCGAGCCGGTGCAGCATGTCCCGCTGCCGGTGCAGGGTTCCTCCGGCGGCGGCGGCCACCGCGTCCACGGCCACGTGCCCGGTGACGTCCCGGGAGCCGTCCGGCAGCACATCGACCTGCACGCCACCGTGGTAGGAGCGCAGCGATCCCAACGGCGGCCGGGCCTCCCGCAGGTGCCCGTAGTCGACGGCCACCGCCAGACCCCGCTGGACCCGGCGCACCACGTCCGCCCACGCCGCATCGCGGGTGGTGCCGACCTCGGCCCGGGTTCCCGGCGCGGCGCCGTCCAGCGGCCACCACTGCGCCAGCCAGCCGGCCAGCCCGGGCGGCACCCCCGGGTCGGTGACCGGCGAGCCGAGCGACTCCTCGCCACTGGCCGGGTCGACGTGCACCACCCGGACGCCACCGTCCTCGTCGACCTCGACCACGTGGCAGGGGATGTTGTCCAGCCACTCGTTGGCCACCACCAGCCCGTCCACGGCCTCCGGCAGGGCTGCGGACCAGGCGATGTCCTCGGGCAGGTCGGCCGGGCGGGGGGCGACCTCGACCCCTAGCAGCGTGAGCGTGGGGTCCAGCGAGCGCAGCGTGGTCAGCAGCTCGCCGCGGCCGGCGCCGATGTCCACCACGGTGTCCAGGCCGGCCTCGCGGGCCAGCCCGAGCAGTGCTGTCGCGAACAACGGCGAGGCGTGGACGGAGGTGCGGAAGTGCGCGGCGGGGGCCTGCCGGCGGAAGAAGCCCTCCGGGCCGTAGAGCGCGGTGTCCCAGGCGGTCTTCCACGCCGGCGCACCGGTCGGCGGGGGCAGCGGAGGCATGCCGAGAGAGACGAGGCTGGTCACCGCCTCACCCTAGGCCTCTCCCGCTCACCCGCGCCTGGACCGCCGTACGCCTGTGACGGAGCCCACCGAGCACGCGGGTTCCGCGGGGGTGACACCGCCGCGTACGCTGCGAAATGCCCGAGTCGCCACGAGCCTCGGCCGGCCGGCTTGGACAGACGCGCAACACTTGAACCAACGTCCGGTACCTCCTCGGAGGACTGGAACGAAAGGCGATGAGTGCCGATGACACGAGTAGGTGTCGTGGGAGCCGGTCGCGTCGGAGCGGTGCTCGCTGCCGCGCTGCGCGAGCGTGGCTATGAGATCGCGGCCGTGGCCGGTGAGTCCACCGCCTCTCGCACCCGCATCCAGAACCTGCTTCCCGGGGTTCGCGTCGACAAGCCCACCGCGGTCGCCCGTGCCTGTGACCTGCTGCTGCTGACCGTCCCCGACGACATGCTCGCCAATGTGGTGGCGATGCTGTCGGCCAGCGGCGCCATCCGCTCCGGGCAGTACGTCGCACACACCTCCGGACGTCACGGGCTGGAGGTGCTGGGTCCGGCGGCCGGCCGGGGCGCGCACGTGCTGGCCCTGCACCCGGCGATGACCTTCACCGGCACGCAGCGGGACCTGTCCCGGCTGCCCGGCTGCGTGTTCGGGGTGACCAGCGCCCCGGACACCGCCGAGCTCGCCGACCGGCTGGTCGCCGACCTCGGCGGCACCCCGGCCCGGATCCCCGAGGAGCTGCGCACCCTCTACCACGCCGGCCTCGCGCACGGCGCCAACCACCTGGTCACCCTGGTCGCGCAGTCCATGGACCTGCTGCGGGCGGCGGGGGTCGACGAGCCCGCCGCCACGCTGCGGCCGCTGCTGTCGGCCGCGCTCGACAACGCGCTGTGCTCCGGCGACGAGGCGCTCACCGGCCCGATCGTGCGGGGCGACGTGGAGACGGTCCGGGGCCACCTCGCGGAGATCGCCGCGCACGGGCCGGACGCGCTGGAGTCCTACGTCGCGATGGCCCGGGCCACCGCCAACCGCGCCGTGCTGGACGGCCGGCTGCTGCCGATCCGCGCCGCCAAGCTGGTCGGCATCCTCAACGACGCGCTCAAGGCCCCGCTGGGCACGACGACCGCGCGCGCCGCGGCGCCTGACGCGCACCTTCGGTGAGCGGTCCCACCGCCGGCACCCCGGTGCTGGCGCGCACCCGTGCCGAGCTGGACGAGATGCTGGCGCGGGGTGGGTCCGAGACGCGGGCTGCGCCCGCTGCGCAACCCGCGGGCGGGCGCCTGGCGCTGGTGCCGACGATGGGGGCGCTGCACGAGGGGCACGCGTCGCTGATCCGGGAGGCCGCGGACCGCGGCCGGACCGTGGTCTCGATCTTCGTCAACCCGCTGCAGTTCGGGCCCGGGGAGGACCTGGACCGCTACCCGCGCAGCCTGGGCGCCGACCTGGCGGTGTGCGCCGACAGCGGCGCCGACGTGGTGTTCGCGCCGTCGGTCGAGGAGGTCTACCCCGGCGGCCGGCCGCAGGTCACCGTCGAACCCGGCCCGCTCGGCGCGATCCTGGAGGGCGGCAGCCGGCCCACCCACTTCCGCGGTGTGCTCACCGTGGTCGCCAAGCTGTTCGGGCTGGTCCGCCCCGACGTGGCGGTGTTCGGCGAGAAGGACTACCAGCAGCTGGTGCTGATCCGGCGGATGGCCGCCGACCTGTGCATGGGCATCGACGTGGTGGGCGGGGTGCTGGTGCGGGAGCCGGACGGCCTGGCGCTGTCCTCCCGCAACAGGTACCTGGCCGCCGCGGAGCGTGAGCGCGCCCTCGCGCTGTCCCGGGCGCTACGGGCCGGCGCCGAGGCCGGCGCGGGGGGAGCGCGCGAGGTGCTGGCGGCGGCGCGCGTCGTGCTCGAGAAGGGGGACGTCGAGCCGGACTACCTCGAGCTGACCGGCCCCGACCTCGACGCACCGCCGCAGCGGGGGGCGGCCCGGCTGCTGGTGGCCGCCCGCCTCGGGCAGACCCGGCTCATCGACAACGCCCCGGTCGAGCTGGGCTAGCGATGCTGCTCTGCGTCGACATCGGCAACAGCCACACCACCGTGGGGCTGCTCGAGGACGGCGAGGTGGTGGACCACTGGCGGGTGGCCACCGAGCCGCGGCGCACCGCCGACGAGTGGACGGTGCTGCTGCGCGGGCTGCTGGACGGCTCCCCGGTGGCCGGCCCGCCGCAGGGGGTGGCCGTGTGCGCCACGGTGCCGTCGGTGCTGCACGAGTGGCGGGCGATGCTGGCCGGCTACTTCGCCGACGTGCCGCACGTGGTGGTCGAGCCGGGCGTGCGGACCGGGGTGCCGATCCTGGTCGACAACCCGCGCGAGGTGGGCGCGGACCGGATCATGAACGCGCTCGCCGCCGCCCGGCTGTTCACCGGCCCGTCCGTCGTCGTCGACTTCGGCACCGGGACCACCTTCGACGTGGTCAGCGAAAAGGGCCAGTACGTCGGAGGTGCGATCGCGCCGGGGATCGAGGTCTCGCTGGACGCCCTCGGCCGGCACGGTGCCCAGCTGCGCAAGGTGGAGCTGCTGCGGCCGCGGTCGGTGATCGCCAAGAACACCGTGGAGGCGCTGCAGTCCGGGGCGCTCTACGGGTTCGCCAGCCAGGTCGACGGGATCGTCAGCCGGATGCTCGTCGCACTCGGTCGGCAGCCCGGCGAGGTGAACGTGATCGCCACGGGCGGTCTGGCGCCGCTGGTGGTCGACGAGTGTGCGACCGTGACCGAGCACCAGCCGTGGCTGACCCTGCTCGGGCTGGAGATCGTCTACGCCCGCAACACCGAGCCGGACCAGCGCTGAGGTGAAACCGGCATGAGGCCGGGCAACGCGAACGCCTAGGCTTGCCAGTCATGGACGAGCAGGCACGCGACTCAGCGGGGGCCCCCGACGCCCCCGACGACCTTCCCGAGCAGACGCGGGTCCGTCGCGAGAAGCGGGCGCGGATGCTCAGCTCCGGCCGCACGCCGTACCCGGTCACCATCGAGCGCACCCACACCCTCGCCGAGATCCGCAAGGAGTACGACGACGCCGGGCTGGAGCCGGACACCCGCACCGGGCTCGACGTCGCGGTCGCGGGCCGGGTGATCTTCCTGCGCAACACCGGCAAGCTGTGCTTCGTGCGGCTGCGGGAGGGCGACGGCACCGAGCTGCAGGTGATGCTCTCCTTGGCCGAGGTGGGCGAGGAGCAGCTCGAGGAGTTCAAGGCGATGGTCGACCTCGGCGACCTGCTCGCGGTGCGCGGCGAGGTGGTGACCAGCCGACGCGGCGAGCTGTCGGTGCAGGCCAGGTCCTGGACGATGGCGGCCAAGACGCTGCGGCCGTTGCCCAACGAGCACCGGCCGCTCACCGACGAGGCCCGGGTCCGGCTGCGCTACGTGGACATGATCGTGCGGCCAGACGCCCGGGACATGGTGCGCACCAAGGCCGCCGTGCTGCGGTCGCTGCGCGACACCCTGGACCGGCGCGGGTACGTCGAGGTGGAGACCCCGATCCTGCAGCTGACCAACGGCGGCGCCGCCGCCCGCCCGTTCCGCACCCACCTGAACGCCTTCGACCAGGACATGCTGCTGCGCATCGCGCTGGAGCTGGACCTGAAGAAGGCGATGATCGGCGGGGTGGACCGGGTCTACGAGATCGGCCGGACGTTCCGCAACGAGGGGCTGGACTCCACCCACGCCGCCGAGTTCTCCATGCTCGAGGCCTACGAGGCCTACGGCGACTACCACAGCATGCAGCGGCTGCTGCGCGACCTGGTGCTGGACACCGCGCGCGCCGTGGGGCGCACCGTGGTGCCGGCCCGGGACGGCTCCGAGCTGGACCTGGAGCGGCCCTGGCGGGAGGCCACCCTCTACGACCTGGTCTCGGAGAAGGTCGGCGAGCGGATCGACGGCGGCACCTCCGAGGAGACGCTGAAGAAGCTGGCCAGCTCCCACGACGTCGAGCTGCAGCCGCACTGGAACGCCGGCGAGATCGTCCTCGAGCTGTTCGAGAAGCTGGTCGAGCACACCCTGATCGAGCCGACGTTCGTCATGGACTACCCCGAGGCGGTGCGTCCGCTGGCCAAGCCGCACCGCAGCAGCCCGGGACTGGTCGAGGCCTTCGACCTGGTCATCAACGGGGTGGAGCTGGCCCCGGCGTACTCCGAGCTGAACGACCCGGTGGTGCAGCGCGAGCGGCTGGTCGCCCAGTCGCTGCTCGCCGCTGCCGGGGACCCCGAGGCGATGGAGCTCGACGAGGTGTTCCTGCGCGCGATGGAGTTCGGGATGCCGCCCGCGGGCGGGATGGGCATGGGCGTGGACCGGCTGGTCATGCTGCTGACCGGTGCGGGCATCCGGGAGACGATTCTGTTCCCGCTGCTTCGTCCCGAATAGCGGAGCGTTCATCGGTTTTCGAAACTTGTGAAATCGTCCACCTGGGAGCGTGCTGGGTGGGCGTTTTCATTTTCCGGCAAGTTGCGTAACCGGACCGGAATAGATGTAAGATCTGTCTGCCTCGGGGGGCAATTCGATTTCTCATTCATTCCGCTTTTGGGAGGCGCGCAAAATGGCACAACGGGTCAATGTGGTCCTCATCGACGACCTCGACGGGTCGGAGGCCGACGAGACGGTGCGTTTCGGCCTGGACGGGACCAGCTACGCGATCGACCTCTCCGAGGCGCACGCCAACGAGCTGCGGGACGCCCTCGCGCCGTACGTCGGCGTCGCCCGCAAGCTGTCGGGGCAGCGCAGGATGGCGAAGAAGGCCACCGCCAACGGCGAGCCCAACGCCGCCGAGGTGCGCGCCTGGGCGCGCGAGAACGGCTACGAGGTCTCCTCGCGGGGTCGGGTGCCCGCGGAGGTGCTCCAGGCCTACGCCGCCGCCCACTGACGCGCTCCTCGCGGCGGGCGCTCCGCGCCGTTGCGTCCCGGCTTCGCGGGGTCTTGGCGCCGGCTGTTCGCTGTGGGCGAAGCGTCAGGGCCCCCGAAGGGGGAACACGTACGCTGGAAGCGTGGTTGGTCCGGTCGTAACCGGGTTCATCGGGTGGTGCACAAGGTGAATTCGGGCCACGGACATCCCAGATCGTGCGCACTAGAGTGCATGAGAGGGGGTCTTGGGCGGGTACCCCGCACGGCGTACCTTCGTGGGACCTCCGGGAGCACGGCAAGGAGCGAGAAAAGACATGTTCGAGCGGTTCACAGACCGAGCCCGTCGGGTGGTCGTCCTGGCGCAAGAAGAAGCCAGGATGCTCTCCCACAACTACATCGGAACCGAGCACATCCTGCTCGGCCTCATTCACGAGGGCGAGGGTGTTGCCGCGAAGGCGCTGGAGAGCCTCGGGATCTCCCTCGAGGCGGTCCGCGCCCAGGTCGAGGAGATCATCGGCCAGGGGCAGCAGGCGCCCAGCGGCCACATCCCCTTCACGCCGAGGGCCAAGAAGGTCCTCGAGCTGTCGCTTCGGGAGGCCCTGCAGCTCGGCCACAACTACATCGGCACCGAGCACATCCTGCTCGGCCTGATCCGCGAGGGTGAGGGTGTCGCCGCCCAGGTGCTGGTCAAGCTCGGCGCGGACCTGAACCGGGTGCGGCAGCAGGTGATCCAGCTGCTGTCCGGCTTCCAGGGCAAGGAGACCGCGACTTCCGGTGCTCCGCAGGAGGGCACCCCGTCGTCGTCGCTGGTGCTCGACCAGTTCGGCCGGAACCTGACCCAGGCCGCCCGCGAGGGCAAGCTGGACCCGGTCATCGGGCGCGAGAAGGAGATCGAGCGCGTGATGCAGGTCCTCTCGCGCCGCACCAAGAACAACCCGGTGCTGATCGGGGAGCCCGGCGTCGGGAAGACCGCGGTCGTCGAGGGCCTGTCCCAGTCGATCGTGCGCGGCGACGTTCCCGAGACGCTGAAGGACAAGCAGATCTACACCCTCGACCTCGGCGCGCTGGTCGCCGGGTCGCGGTACCGCGGCGACTTCGAGGAGCGCCTGAAGAAGGTGCTCAAGGAGATCCGCACCCGCGGCGACATCATCTTGTTCATCGACGAGCTGCACACGCTCGTGGGTGCCGGTGCCGCCGAGGGCGCGATCGACGCGGCCTCGATCCTGAAGCCGATGCTGGCCCGCGGTGAGCTGCAGACCATCGGTGCGACCACGCTCGACGAGTACCGCAAGCACCTGGAGAAGGACGCCGCGCTCGAGCGCCGGTTCCAGCCGATCCAGGTCCAGGAGCCGTCGATCGCGCACACCATCGAGATCCTGAAGGGGCTGCGCGACCGCTACGAGGCGCACCACCGGGTGACCATCACCGACGAGGCGCTGGTCTCGGCGGCGACGCTGGCCGACCGGTACGTCTCCGACCGGTTCCTGCCCGACAAGGCGATCGACCTGATCGACGAGGCGGGCTCCCGGCTGCGGATCCGCCGGATGACCGCGCCGCCGGACCTGCGCGACTTCGACGACAAGATCGGTGACGTGCGCCGCCGCAAGGAGGGCGCGATCGACAGCCAGGACTTCGAGGCTGCCGCGTCGCTGCGCGACGAGGAGAAGAAGCTGATCCTCGCCAAGAGCGAGCGCGAGAAGCAGTGGAAGGCCGGCGACATGGACGTGGTCGCCGAGGTCGACGAGGAGCTCATCGCCGAGGTCCTCGCGGTGGCGACCGGCATCCCGATCGTGAAGCTCTCCGAGGAGGAGTCGACCCGGCTGCTCAAGATGGAGGACGAGCTGCACAAGCGGGTGATCGGCCAGGAGGAGGCCGTCAAGGCGCTCTCCCGGGCGATCCGGCGGACCCGTGCCGGGCTGAAGGACCCGAAGCGTCCCGGCGGCTCGTTCATCTTCGCCGGCCCGTCCGGTGTCGGGAAGACCTGGCTGTCGAAGTCGCTGGCGGAGTTCCTGTTCGGCGACGAGGACGCGCTGATCCAGCTCGACATGAGCGAGTTCAGCGAGAAGCACACCGTCTCGCGGCTGTTCGGCTCGCCTCCGGGCTACGTCGGCTACGAGGAGGGCGGCCAGCTCACCGAGAAGGTGCGCCGCAAGCCGTTCTCGGTGGTGCTGTTCGACGAGGTGGAGAAGGCCCACCCGGACATCTTCAACTCGCTGCTGCAGATCCTCGAGGAAGGCCGGCTGACCGACTCCCAGGGCCGGGTCGTGGACTTCAAGAACACGGTGATCATCATGACCACCAACTTGGGGACCCGCGACATCTCCAAGGGCGTCAACCTCGGCTTCCAGCAGGAGAAGGACACCGCTGGTTCCTACGAGCGGATGAAGGCGAAGGTGTCGGAGGAGCTCAAGCAGCACTTCCGCCCGGAGTTCCTCAACCGCGTCGACGAGATCGTGGTGTTCCCGCCGCTGACGCAGGAGCAGATCGTCGCCATGGTCGACAACATGATCACGGGCGTCGAGCTGCGGCTGAAGGACCGCGACATGTCGATCGAGCTGACCCAGGCCGCGAAGGACCTGCTCGCCAAGCGCGGGTTCGACCCGGTGCTCGGTGCCCGGCCGCTGCGCCGCACGGTGCAGCGCGAGATCGAGGACACCCTTGCCGAGAAGATGCTCTACGGCGAGGTCGGCCCCGGTCAGATCGTGCTGGTCGACGTCGAGGGCGAGGGCCCGGCCGCGGCGTTCTCCTTCAAGGGCACGCCGAAGAGCGAGCTGCCGGACACCCCGCCGGTGGCCACCGCGAGCGCGCCGGAGGAGTAACCCAGCCGGCGGGCCGGCACAGGCCCGGTCCCAGGATCGGTCAGAGGCCAGCGAGGGGGCGTCGTCCACGAGGACGGCGCCCCTCGTCATACCCGGGCTCCGTGGTTTGTAGCAGGTGCTACAGTAGTTGTGTAGCAACCGCTACAGAGAGCTCAGGAGAGGGGATCATGCTCAGCGCGTTCGCGTTGCTGGTGGTCGCGATCGGCACCGAGGTGGTGGCCACGGCCATGCTCGGCCGGACCGAGGGGTTCCACGCCCCCGGGTGGTCCGTGGTGGTGCTCGCCGGCTACGCGGTCTCCATCTGGCTGCTGTCCTCGGTGGTCAAGACCATCCCGGTGTCCATCGCCTACGCGGTATGGTCCGGGCTCGGCACCGCCGCGATCGCGCTCGTGGGCGTGATGTTCCTCGGTGAGCGCTTCGACGTGGTCAAGGCGGTCGCGATGCTGATGATCATCGGTGGCGTGGTGGTGCTGAACCTGCACGCTGCCCACTGACCCGGCCGCCGGCCCGAAGGGAGCCCGATGGTCCGCGCCACCTCGCGCCGCGACGACCTCGCCCAGGCCGCGACGGACTACGCCCTCGAGCACGGTCTGGTAGGGCTGAGCCTGCGGCCGATGGCCGCGGCGCTCGGGACCAGCGACCGGATGCTGCTCTACCACTTCGCCGGCAAGGACGACCTGGTGGCCACCATGCTGCGGGTCACCAACGACCGCTCGGTGGCCGCCATCCGGGCGCTGGCGCCGAACGCCGACGTGCGGCAGGCGGTGCGCCGGCTGTGGGAGGCGGTCACCTCGCCGGCGCTGGACCGCTGCCAGCGGATGTACGTCGAGGCGGCCGCGCTCGGTCTGCTGGGCCGGGAGCCCTACGCCTCGGTGGTGCGGGAGGCGAACGCGCTGTGGATCGCGGCGCTCGCCGAGCACCTGGTGGCGTCCGGGATGCCGCAGGACCGGTCGGCGCGCGCGGTCCGGCTGCTGGACGCCGCGTTCATGGGCTTCCAGCTGGACCTGCCGCTGTGCCCCGACGGCGACGAGGTGGCCAGGGCGGTCGACGACCTCGCCGACGCGGTCGCGGCGATCGCGGGCCCGTGAGGGGGCAGCCGGTCAGGGCAGCCGGTCAGGGCAGCGCGTACGACCCGCCGCCGACAGCGACCATCAGCCCGTCGACCAGCAGGCTGTCCAGGCACCGCCGGCGTTGCACGTCGTCGCTCCACACCGCCTCCAGCCGGGACCGGTGCACCGGCCCCGGCGCGGTGCGGAGCACCTCGAGCAGGCGGCCGCGGCACTGCCGGTCGGTCCCGGCGTAGGTCTGGCCGCGCCGCGGCGGTCCGTCGTACGGCGGGGAGCCGGCGGCGCGCCAGGCGCACAGGTCGGCGACCGGGCGTCGGCCGCACGCCGGGTCGGTCGCCGTGCACACCAGGGCGCCGAGCTCCATCACGCCGACCGCCCACCGGGCCGCCACGGCCCCCTCCGGCAGCAGCTCCTGCGCCAGGTCGCGCTCGGCTCGGGTCGGTGCGGTGCCGGGCAGCTCCACCCCGGCGACCAGACGGGCCAGCACCCGGCGCACGTTGGTGTCCAGCACCGCGTGCCGCTGCCCGAACGCGAAGCTGGCGACCGCGGCGGCGGTGTAGTCGCCGACCCCCGGCAGCGCCCGCAGCTCGTCGCGACAGGCCGGCACCTCGCCGCCGTGCCGGTCCCTGATCGCGGTGGCGGCCTGGTGCAGCCGCAGCGCGCGGCGCGGGTAGCCCAGCCGGCCCCAGGCGCGCACCGCCTCCCCGCTCGGCTCGGCGGCCAGGTCGGCCGGGGCCGGCCAGCGCTCCATCCACTGCTCGTAGACGGGGAGCACCCGCGCGACCGGGGTCTGCTGCAGCATGAACTCGCTGACCATCACCGCCCAGGGGGTCGCGGTCGCCGCCCGCCAGGGCAGGTCGCGGGCGTGCTCGTCGTACCAGCGGAGCACCCGCACGTGCAGCTCGTCCAGCAGCTCGTCCATGGTGCGCCGATGGTAACCAGCGTCACCGGCCAGGCGGCGGCCAGGCACCGGAGTGGCAACACGACGGCGCGGTCCGCCTTGGTTAGCGTGGCCGGGTGCAATCGGTCGCTCGGCCTCGGGGCCCGCTTCCCCGGCGCGTCTACTGGACGCGTCGGGCACTGGTGCTGGGCGTGGTGGCCCTCCTGGTCTTCGGGGTGGTGCACCTGCTGGGTGGCTCCGGGCCGGCCCCGAAGCCGACAGCTGCACCGGCCGGCGCCCCGTCGTCCGGCCTGACGCCGACGACCACCCCGTCGCGCCAGACCGCTCCGCAGGTCGTGGCCTCCAGCCTCCACCAGGGCGGTACGGCGCACCTGAAGTCCCGCGGCAAGCACCGGCACCGCCATGCTTCCCCCTCGCCGGCCCCGACCCCGCTGGCCGCGCCGACCGGCCCGTGCAAGGACGGCGACGTGCTAATCACGCCGGCGGTGCGGCGGGCGTACGCCGGCCAGGACGTGACCATCACCTTGGACCTCACCGCGAAGTCTTCGGCGGCGTGCACCTGGGAGGTCTCGGCGAGCACCGTGGTGGTCGCGCTGACCTCGGGGCAGGACCGGGTCTGGTCGAGCCAGGACTGCCCGAGCGCGATCGGGCAGCACTCGGTGGTGGTCCGCAAGGACCACATCACGAAGGTGCCGATCGTCTGGGGCGGTCGCCGCTCGAGCACCGGCTGCGCGCACGGCACGCTGTGGGCCCAGCCGGGCTGGTACCACGTGCAGGCCGCGGCCTACGGCGCCGGCCCCGCCGACGACCAGTTCCACCTGCTCCGGCCGCCGCGCCCGACCGTCACCAAGACCCCGAAGCCGCACCACAAGGCGGCGCACCACCAGGCCAGCACCGCCGCCGCGAGCCCGGGCGCCAGCCCGAGCCGCACGCCGAGCAGCACCCCGACCGGCTGACCGGTCGGGAGGTTCAGACGTAGCGCTCGAGGATGCTCGACTCCGCGAGCCGGGACAGTCCCTCGCGCACGCTGCGCGCCCGCAGCTCGCCAACCCCGTCGACCGCCTGCAGGTCGTCGACGCTGGCCGAGAGCAGCTTCTGCAGGCTGCCGAAGTGCTCCACCAGCCGCTCCACCACGGCACCGGGCAGGCGGGGCACCTTGGCCAGCAGCCGGTAGCCGCGCGGGGTGACCGCGGCGTCCAGGTGCTCCGCGGCGAGGCCGAGGCCACGGGCGACCGCGGCCACGTCGACCAGCTCGGTGGGGCCCAGACCCTCCAGCTCCGCGAGCACCTCGGCGGGAGTGCGCGAGCGCCGGTCGGCGCCCAGATAGTCGCGGATCACCAGCTCGCGCTCCGCGTCGACGCCGGTGACCAGCTCCTCGAGCTGCAGCGCCAGCAGCCTCCCGTCGCTGCCGAGCTCGACCACGTAGTCCTCGATCTCCCGGGCGATCCGGGTCACCATCTCCAGGCGCTGAGCGACCACAGCCACGTCCCGCACCGTGACCAGGTCCTCGATCTCCAGCGCGGACAAGGTGCTGGACACCTCGTCGAGGCGCAGCTTGTACCGCTCGAGGGTGGCCAGCGCCTGGTTGGCGCGGGACAGGATCTGCCCCGAGTCCTCGAGCACGTAGCGGATGTCAGCGACGTAGACCGCGATGATCTGCATGGACTGCGACACCGAGATCACCGGGAAGCCGGTCTGCCGGGCCACCCGGTCGGCGGTCCGGTGCCGGGTGCCGGTCTCGTCGCTGTGGATCGCGGGGTCCGGCATCAGGTGCACAGCCGCATGCAGGATGCGGGAGGCGTCCCGGTCCAGGATGAGCGCGCCGTCCATCTTCGCCAGCTCGCGCAGCCCGGTGGCGGTGAACGGGATGTCCAGGGTGAACCCACCGGTGGACATCGAGTCCACCACCTTGTCGCTGCCGAGCACCACGAGCGCGCCGGTGCGGCCGCGCAGGATCCGCTCCAGGCCGTCCCGCAGCGAGGTGCCCGGTGCGATGCTGGCGAGCGTCGCCCTCAGGCGGAGGTTCTCCTCCGTGCGGTCGTTGAGTGGCACTGGGCTCCCAGGGAAGTCGCGGTCTGCTGCACGACAGTGTAAGGGACCTCACGCCAGCCCCAGGGCCGGACGGTGCGCCGGCCCCGGCCGCGGCCGGAACAGCGGCGTGGAGTCACCCTTGGCCAGGTCCAGCACCCGCAGCGCCGACTCGATGTCCGGCACCCCGACCACCCGCAGGTCGCCCACGGTGCGCACCGAGCCCTGGTCCTCGGGCCCCAGCGGCACGATCGCGGCGCCGAAGCCCAGCCGGGCGGCCTCGGCCAGGCGGAGCGGGAGGTCGCGGACCCGCCGCAGCTCGCCGGCCAGGCCGATCTCCCCGATCGCCACCGCGTCGGTCGGCACGGCGCGCTCCTTCCACGCCGAGGCCACCGCGATCGCCGCGGCCAGGTCGCCGGCGTGCTCGGTGATCCGGGCGCCGCCGACCGTGGACATGAACACGTCGTAGGCGTTCAGCCGGATCCGGCAGCGTTGGCCCAGCACCGCGAGGATCATCGCCAGCCGGTTGCCGTCCACCCCGGAGGTCGCCCGGCGCGGCCGCTCACCGGCGGAGTGCGCGACCAGCCCCTGCACCTCGGCCAGGATCGGACGCCGGCCCTCCATCACCACCGACACGCAGCTGCCGGTCACCGGCTCGTGGTGCCGGGCGATGAACAGGCCGGTCGGGTCGGTCACCGCGACGATGCCTTCACCGGACAGGTCGAAGCAGCCCACCTCGTCGACCGGGCCGAACCGGTTCTTGACCGCCCGCACCATCCGCAGCCGGGAGCTCCGCTCCCCCTCGAAGTGCAGCACCACGTCGACCAGGTGCTCGAGCACCCGGGGCCCGGCGACCGTCCCCTCCTTGGTCACGTGGCCGACCATCAGAGTGGCGATGTTGCGGGTCTTGGCCACCCGCACCAGCGCGGCCGCCACCTCCTTGACCTGGGTCACCCCGCCCGGCACCCCCTCCACGTCGGCGGCGCCCACCGTCTGCACCGAGTCGACCACCAGCAGCTGCGGACGGACCGCCTCGACGTGGCTGAGCACCGCGCCCAGGTCGGTCTCCGCGGCGAGGAACAGCTCCTCGTGCACCCCGCCGGTGCGGTCGGCGCGCAGCCGCACCTGGGAGGCGGACTCCTCACCGGTGACGTAGAGCGTGCGCAGCCCCGACCGGGCCGTCCTGGCGGCCACCTCCAGCAGCAGGGTGGACTTGCCCACCCCGGGCTCGCCGGCGAGCAGCACGGCCGCGCCGGGCACCAGCCCACCCCCGAGCACCCGGTCCAGCTCGGCCACGCCGCAGCTGCGCGACCGCGAGTGCTCGGCCGGCACCTGGCCGATCGGCACCGCCGGCGCGGTCACCGGGCCGGCCTGGGCCCGGGCGCGCGGCGCCGCCCCCTCCACGACGCTGCCCCAGGCCTGGCACTCCCCGCACCGACCCACCCACTTCGCGGTCTCCCACCCGCACTCCGTGCAGCGGTACGACGAACGGGGCCGGCCGGTCCTGGTGCTGGATCTGCTCATGTGTCGGGACGCTAGAGCAGTCCTCCGACAACTCCGGGCGCCACGCCGACCTCCTCCTCAGGCGCGGGACGTCGACGGTGCTGTTGACGGCCGGCCGCCCGTCCGGCCATCATGCGGGCACCTGGTTGGATCGATCCAGCCGGACCTGCGGGGCGGTCCGCAGCACAGCCAGGAAGTCGCGATGAACCCACCAGCAGCGCGCAGGGCGCCCACCCTGGCCACCGTCGCCGCGAGGGCAGGTGTCTCGCGGCAGACCGTCTCCAACGCGCTCAACAGCCCGCACCTGCTGCGCGCCGAGACCCTGGCCCGGGTCCGCGCGGCGATCGAGCTGCTCGGCTACTCGCCCAACCGGGCCGCGCGCAACCTGCGCACCCGCACGTCCCGCCTCGTCGGGCTGCGCGTGGAGCCCACCGACGACCTGGCCAACCCGCTGATGGACCGGTTCCTGCACTCGCTGGTGGAGCACTGCAAGGGCGTCGGCTACCACGTGCTGCTGTTCTCCTCCGGCCCCGACCCGGGGCCCGACGACCCGGTGCTCCAGGAGTACGACGACCTGCTGCGCTCGGCCGCCGTGGACGCCTTCGTGGTCACCGACACCTACCGCGGCAACCCGCAGGTCGCCTGGCTGAACACGCGGGACGTGCCGTTCGTGGCCTTCGGCCGGCCGTGGTCGGAGCCCTCGGCGACACATCCCTGGGTGGACGTGGACGGCCGTGCCGGCGTCTCGCTCGCCGTGGACCACCTCGTCGAGCGGGGGCACGAACGGATCGCCTGGATCGGCTGGCAGAAGAACAGCTTCATCGGTGAGGACCGCCGCTCGGGCTGGGTGGACCGGATGCACGAGCACGGGCGGTCCACCAGCCGGCTCAGCGCCAGGGGCGAGGACTCCGCGGACTTCGGCGACCGCGCCGCCCGCGCGCTGCTCGAGGGCGAGCGGCCCACCGCCTTCGTGTGCGTGAGCGACACCGTGGCGCTGGGCGTGCTGGCCGCGCTGGCCGACCTCGGGCTGCACCCCCGCCGGGACGTCGCCGTGGTCGGCTTCGACGACTCTCGGGCGGCCGCGCTGGTGCCGCCGGGCCTCACCTCGGTGCGCCAGCCGCTGGAGCAGGTGGCCTCCGAGGTGGTCGCCCTGCTCTACGCCCGGCTCGCGCGGCTGCCCGCCCAGGACCCGACCAGGCTGCTCACCCCGACCCTGACCGTCCGCGGCTCCAGCTGACCTCGTGGCTTCGGTGCGCCCGTAGGCTCGGGACATGACCGAGCCGAGCTACACCGACGCCGACCTGGCCTACGTGGAAACCGAGTTCCGGACCCTCGACCAGCTCTGCGCGGACCGTGCGGACACCCCGGAGCAGGTGCACGAGCTCATCGCCTCCGGCAGGCTGCCCGCCGCGTCGTACGTGCTGCCCGACGGCCGGGAGATGTTCCCGCCGGACTACTTCGACCTCGTGGACGCGGCCGGTGGCCCGGACGCGCTGTACGGTCACTTCGTGCAGCAGCACCAGGCGGCCTCCAGCGCGCTGGGTCTGACCGGCATCGACCCGGAGGAGGACTGGCGCAGCTACCTGTCCGGCGAGCACGGCGCGACCCTGGTCGAGCTCACCCCGGAGGCGATGGTGGAGAAGGCGGCCCTGGTCACCCACATCGACACCCTGGTGCTCGAGCCGGCTCCCGACGACGAGTCCTGGCGCAGCACCCTCGCCGGCGTCGTCGACGACCTCGACGAGCTGGTGCGCCCGCTCACCGACTACGACAGGCAGCGCTGGGGCGGCACCAGCCGGGACAGCCACATCGCCGGCGTGCGCGCACGGTTCCTCAGTAGCGACGCCACCACAGGTTGACCGCGTAGTCCACCTCGAGCGCGTGGTGCTCGGCGAGCGCCTGGTCGGCGGTGGCCGGGTCCAGCTCGATGCGTACGACGGACTCCAGGTCCTCGCGGCTGCCGAACCGCCACACGATGTCCACCGGCTGCCGGTTCCACCTGTGCTCCGACCAGAACCGCTCCACCCGCTCCGGGTCGACGTCCGGGTAGCCGCGCCGGAACCAGGACCCGAACGTGGACCGGGTGGCGTCGTTGTCGACCACGAACGCGATCCCGCCGGGGCGCACCACCCGGTCGAGCTCGGCCAGCCCCGGCTCGCAGCCGGGCCCGAAGAAGTAGGCCCACCGGGCCTGCGCCATGTCCACCGACCCGTCGGGGACCGGGAGCGCTTCGGCGGCGCCGGACAGCACCTCGACATGGGGCAGCCGTCGGGTGCGGCGACGGGCGAGCGCGGCCAGCCCCGGGTGCGGCTCCACGCCGACCACCGACCGCGCGCCGGCCGCCCAGCGCCCCAGGTGGAAGCCGGCGCCGCAGCCCACGTCCACGACGTCCCTGCCCGCCCAGTCGAACAGGCGAAGCATCGCGGACTCGATGTGCTGGTCCGGGTCCGCGCACCGGTTCTCCAGCTCGTAGGCGTCGGTGTGGTGCCAGATGTTCGGACTCGGACGCGGCGTGGGCACGGTCGGGCGGGCCGGTCAGATCCGGACCGGTCCTCCTGGCGTGCTGAACTGCGCGGCGACCAGCCCCGGCGTGCCGTGCGGGGCCACCCACTCCACCTTCACGTCCTCCAGCGGGCCGTCCACCGAGTGGCCGAGCCAGTCGCTGACCCGCGCCGGGTCACCGGCGATCTCCAGGCAGTCGAGGTGGATCTTGCCGGACGCCCCGGCGCCCGGGTGCTCCGCCGGAGGGGAGTCCCACTTCACGAAGAACGGCAGCTGGGGGTCGGACTGCAGGCCCTTGACCCCGATCTGCTTCCACAGCAGCTCGTAGCCGTCGGGCCGGTGCCGGTTGCCCTGCACGGCCTTGCGGCCGAGCCGCTCCTCGACCCGGGCGATGTCCAGGACCGAGACCACCCAGCCCAGCCAGCCGCCACCGAGCTCGGAGCGCGCACGCACCGCCTGCCCGAACGGTGCCTTGTCCGATGCCGGGTGGTCGAGCACCTCGACCACCTCCAGGTAGGTGCCGGCGGACAGCGGCAGCACCATGTTGCGTGTTCCGAAACGGGGATGGATGCCTCCGTCCACGAAGTCCTCCCCGAGCAGCCCCCCGATTCGTCGGGCCGTGCTCGCGAGGCCGTCGGGACCGGCGGCGTACGAGAGATGGTCCAAGCGCATGGCAAGCATTGTCGCCTTCCCGGACGGGGGCCCTCACAGCGGGGTCGTCAACCGGATGCAGGGGAGAGCCCGGTGGCCCGTCGCACCCTCTTGTGCTCGCAGAGGGATGGGAGAAAGGTGTCTGCCATAGCCGAGCTCTGGAGGCGACGTGACAGGCAAGAGCAGCCACACGCAGGAGATGAAGGATGCCGGCACCGTCCGGGCTGATGCCATCCGCAACGTGGCCCTGGTGGGTCCGGCGGGCTCGGGAAAGACGACACTGGTCGAGACACTTCTTGTCTCGGCCGGTGTGCTGAACAGGCCAGGTAGCGTGCTCGACGGGGGCACGGTCAGCGACTACGACGAGGCCGAGCAGCGGCAGCAGCGGTCGGTGGGCCTCGCGCTCGCCCCGCTGATGTACGACGGGGTGAAGATCAACCTGCTCGACACCCCGGGCTACGCCGACTTCGTGGGGGAGCTGAGGGCCGGTCTGCGTGCCGCCGACTGCGCCCTGTTCGTCATCGCGGCCAACGAAGGCATCGACGAGCCGACCAAGGTGATGTGGCGCGAGTGCGCCGAGGTGGGCATGCCCCGCGTGGTGGTGGTCTCCAAGCTCGACCACGCCCGCGCCGACTACGACGGGGTGGTCGCCCAGGCGCAGGCCGCGTTCGGGGAGCGGGTGCTCCCGGTGTACCTGCGCGAGAAGGGACCGGAGGGCGACCGGCTGGTGGGCCTGCTCACCGGCGAGCTCGACCCGTCCGGCACCATCGCGGACCGTGCGGGTGCCGACGAGCGGCGGGCCGCGCTGATCGAGGGGGTCATCGAGGAGTCCGAGGACGAGACCCTGATGGAGCGCTACCTCGGGGGTGAGCAGATCGACAGGGCGATGCTGGTCAAGGACCTCGAGGCTGCTGTCGCCCGGGCCTCGTTCTTCCCGGTGCTGCCGGTCTGCTCCTCCACGGGAGTGGGCACCGACGAGCTGCTCGACCTGATCGTCTCCGGGTTCCCCTCGCCGCTGGAGCACCAGTGTCCTGAGGTGTTCACCCCCGAGGGGCGCGCCGAGTCGTCGATCTCCTGCGACCCGGCCGGTCCGCTGGTCGCCGAGGTGGTCAAGACGACCAGCGACCCCTACGTCGGCAGGGTGAGCCTGGTGCGGGTGTTCTCCGGCACCGTGCGCCCCGACGCCGCGGTCCACGTGTCGGGTCACTTCTCCGCGTTCTACGGCGAGACCACCCACGAGGACCACGACGAGGACGAGCGGATCGGCGCGCTCTCGACTCCTTTGGGCAAGCAGCTCCAGCCGACCGACCAGGCCGTCGCCGGCGACCTGTGCGCGATCGGACGGCTGACCCGGGCCGAGACCGGGGACACCCTCTCCGACAAGGAACGTCCGCTGGTGCTCAAGCCGTGGAGCATGCCCGAGCCGCTGCTGCCGGTGGCGATCGAGGCGAGGACCAAGGCCGACGAGGACAAGCTGTCCCAGGGACTCCAGCGGCTCGCCGCTGAGGACCCGACGGTCCGGATCGAGCACAACAGCGAGACCCATCAGATCGTGCTGTGGTGCATGGGCGAGGCGCACGCCGACGTGCTCTTCGACCGGCTCGACAACCGGTACGGCGCGGCCGTCGAGCAGGTCGAGCTCCGCGTGCCGCTGCGGGAGACCTTCGCCACCCGCGCCGACGGGCACGGCCGGCACGTCAAGCAGTCCGGCGGGCACGGGCAGTACGCCGTCTGCGACGTCACCGTGGAGCCGCAGCCGGAGGGCAGTGGTCTCGAGTTCGCCGACAAGGTTGTCGGCGGCGCGGTCCCCCGGCAGTTCATCCCGAGCGTCGAGAAGGGGGTGCGGGCGCAGATGGAGCGCGGCGTGGTCGCCGGCTACCCGGTCGTGGACATCAAGGTCACGCTCACCGACGGCAAGGCGCACAGCGTCGACTCCTCGGACATGGCCTTCCAGATGGCCGGCTCGCTGGCGCTCAGGGACGCCGCGGAGAAGGCGCGCACCACCCTGCTGGAGCCGGTCGACGAGATCGCGGTGCTGGTGCCCGACGACCTGGTGGGCACCGTGATGGGCGACCTGTCCTCGCGGCGCGGCCGGGTGCTGGGCAGCGAACCGGCCGGCGACGAGCGCACCCTGGTCCGGGCCGAGGTGCCGCAGATCGAGATCGTCAGGTATGCCGTGGACCTGCGCTCGTTCTCGCACGGCGCGGCCACCTTCACCCGGTCGTTCGTCCGCTACGAGCCGATGCCGGACAACATCGCCGCCAAGGTCAAGGGCGCGTAGCTCGCGGCAGGGGACCCCACCAGAGACCCAGTCGGGGACCCAGCCGGGGCCTCAGCCGGCGCGCAGCGCGTCCCGCAGCCGCACCCGGGCCCCGGTGCGCACCACGCCGTTGCGGTAGAGCCGCCCGGTCACCCCCACCAGCAGCGGCACGCACGCCACCGCGAGCCCGAGGGAGAGCAGGGTCTGCCACAGCGGCACCCCACCCATGGCCAGCCGCATCGGCATCAGCGTGGGGGAGAACGCCGGGATCAGCGACATGATCGCCACGAACGGCTGGTCCGGGGCCGAGGGGAGCACCGAGATGCCGACGACGTACCCGACCACCAGGAACATCGTGGCCGGTGCGACCGCGCCGCCGAGGTCCTCCTGCCGGGAGACCAGCGCCCCGAGGCCGGCGAACACCAGGGCGTACAACGTGAACCCGAGCACGAACCAGACCACCAGCCACGCCACCACCCCGGCCGTTGCGGAGACCGAGATCGTCAGCGCGCCGGTCAGGTCGCCGGCGAGCACGCCGGCCACCCCGACGACCGCGACCTGCAGCAGCCCCACCAGACCGATCCCGATCACCTTGCCGGCCATCAGCTGCCACGGTCGGATGGTGGCCAGCAGCAGCTCCACCACCCGGCTGGACTTCTCCTCGACGACGCCCTGCGCGACGCCCATCCCGGTGCTGACCAGGGCCAGGTAGATCAGGATCCCCGCGACGCTGCCGACGGCGAGCCGCTGGGGGTCGAAGCCCGGGGACGGGTGCAGTGGTGTGACGTCGACGGAGGCCTGGCCGACCTGGCGGGCAACGCTCTGCGGGTTCCCACCCAGGTCGGTGATCTCGCGGTCCAGTGCCACCTGGCCGGCGGCGCTGGTCAACGTGGTGCGCAACGCCGGGTCCAGCGACTTGCCCACGACCACGCGCACCCGCGGGCCCTGGAAGCCGAGCACCAGCGCGTCGAGCTTGCCACTGTCGACCATCGCGCGGCCGGCCTTCGGGCCGGGGACCCGCACCGCCGCCACCTCCTGGCCGAGGCTCTTCGCCACCGACGTGACGTGCGGGGCCATCACCGCCGCCGGTTGGGTGAAGCCGACGTGCTTGGTGGTGTCGCGCCCGTTGACGACGTTCATGACCAGCGCGAAACCGACCACCACGACGACCAGCACCACGGTAGTGATCCGGTAGGCCTTCGAGCGCAGGCGGGTCCGGATCTCGCGACCCGCGACCAGCCGGACCGCGGCCGTGCCGGTCAGGCTGACGTCGGGATGCCGCTGCGCGCGGCTCATCCGTGCCTCCCCGCGGTGGCGAGCAGCCCGGTCCGCGCTCGCTGCTCCTCCTCCGGGACGCTGACCACGTGCCGGTACAGCTCGGTCAGCGGAGGCCGGTAGCGGGCGAACTCCCGGACGGCGCCGACCTGCAGCGCGGCGGTCAGCACCCGCTGGTCGTCGACGTCCTCCTCCAGCCGGAGCAGCACCCGGCCGCCCTCGGTCTCCAGCACCGTGACTCCCGCGATGCCACGCGTCCAGCCTGCGTCGGCACCGGGCACGTCGACCACGACCTGTTCCGGGCCGCTGCCGCGCAGGTCCTCCACGGTGCCTCCGGCCACCAGCCGACCGCTCTTGATGATTCCCACCCGGTCGCAGATCCGCTCCACCAGCTCGAGCTGGTGACTGGAGAACAGCACCGGCACGCCTTGGGCCGCCTTGTCGCGCAGCACCTGGCTCATCACCTCGACGGCCACCGGGTCGAGTCCCGAGAACGGCTCGTCGAGGACGAGCACCGCCGGGTCGTGGACCAGCGCGGACGCCAGCTGCACCCGCTGCTGGTTGCCCAGGCTCAGCTTCTCCACCTCGTCGTCCAGCCGGCCGGCCACGCCGAGCCGTTCGGTCCAGACGCGGGTGTGCTCCTCGGCCGCCGCCCGGGACAGCCCGTGCAGCCGGGCGAGGTACACCAGCTGCTCGCCGACCTTCATCTTCGGGTAGAGGCCGCGCTCCTCGGGCATGTACCCGATCCGACGCCGGGTCTCGAAGGTGACCGGGTGCCCGGCCCAGCGCACCTCGCCGTCGTCGGCCGTCAGCACGCCGAGCGCGATCCGCATCGCGGTGGTCTTCCCGGCGCCGTTGCTGCCGACGAAGCCGAACACCTCACCGGCGCGGATGTCGAAGGTGAGCCCGTCGAGGGCCACCAGGTCGCCGTACCTCTTCGTCAGATGGTCGAGCTCCAGGCGCGCTGCTGCGTCTGCTCCCATGCCCGCAACGCTATCGGTTTCAGCGCGGGTCGGCGGGGTGCAGCGCCAGCGCGGAGCGGGAGCGCAGGTGCGCCTCGCAGTGAGCGGCGAGCTCGTCGTAGCCGGCCTGCCCCATCAGCTCGACGAGCTCGGCGGCGTTGGAGACGTAGACCGGCTCGGCGCCCACGTGCGCCTCGGTGTTGCCGCTGCAGTACCAGTCCATGTCGTGCCCGCCCGGGCCCCAGCCGCGCCGGTCGTACTCGCCGATGGAGACCTCGGTGTAGGCGGTGCCGTCGGCCCGCTCCACCTCCCGGAAGGTGCGTCGGATGGGCAGCTGCCAGCACACGTCCGGCTTGGTCTCCAGCGGGTGCCGACCCTGGCGCAGCGCCAGGGCGTGCAACGCGCAGCCGGCCCCGGCGGGGAACCCGGGCCGGTTGAGGAAGATGCACGCCCCCTCGTGCACGGCGGTCTTGCGCTCCCCGTCCTCGTCGGTCTCGATCCAGCCGTCGCCGCGGCCCTCGTCGTAGAACTGCCAGCTCTTCCGGTCCAGCTTGCGCGCGAACCTGCGCACCCGCTTCTCGTCGTCCTCGTCGGAGAAGTGCGCGCCCAGGCTGCAGCAGCCGTCGTCGGGGCGGTCGGCGTAGATCCCCGGGCATCCTTGACCGAAGATGCACATCCAGTTCGACGTCAAGAACGTGAGGTCGCAGCGGAACACCTGGGAGTCGTCCGCCGGGTCGGCGAACTCGAGCCAGGCGCGGGGGAAGACCAGATCTACCTCGGGCACGCTCACACACTACGGCCACGGTCCAGCGGACGGCGCGGAGGCAGCGGCCGAGCGGCAGCCCGGAACGGTAGCGTGGTCGGCATGCGACTCGGAGTGCTGGACATCGGCTCCAACACCGGGCACCTGCTCGTGGTGGACGCGCACGGTGGCGCGGCGCCGATGCCGGCGTTCTCCTTCAAGGAGCCGCTCCGGCTGGCCGCCCACCTCGACGACGCCGGCGGCCTCGGCGCGGCAGGCGTGCAGGCGTTGAGCGCGTTCGTCGTCGAGGCGCTCCGGGTGGCCGAGGACAAGGGCTGCGAGGAGCTGCTCGGGTTCGCCACCAGCGCGGTGCGCGACGCCGCCAACAGTGACGAGGTGCTCGACGAGGTGCGCCGGACGACCGGCGTCTTGCTCGAGGTGCTCTCCGGTGACGACGAGGCCCGGCTGACCTTCCTGGCGGTGCGCCGCTGGTTCGGCTGGTCGTCGGGACGGCTGGCCGTCTTCGACATCGGCGGCGGCTCGCTGGAGGTGGCGGTCGGCGCGGACGAGGCCCCGGACGTGGCCTGGTCGCTGCCGCTCGGGGCCGGCCGGCTCACCCGGGACTGGTTGCCGGACGACCCGCCGTCGGAGGAGTCGGTGCGGCAGCTGCGCAAGAAGATCCGCGCCGACATCGCCCACGAGGCCGGCTCGGTGCTGCGCAGCGGCGCACCGGACCACGCGGTCGGCACGTCCAAGACGCTGCGGTCCCTGGCCCGGGTCTGCGGCGCCGCGCCGTACGGCGAAGGCATGCTGGCGCGGCGGGTGCTGGACGCCGAGGCGCTGCGAACGCAGATCCCCGTCCTGGCGGGGATGACCGCCGCCGAACGCGCCACCCTGCCCGGGGTCTCGGCCAGCCGTGCCGAGCAGCTGGTGGCCGGTGCGTTGGTGGCCGACGCGGCGCTGGACCTGTTCGAGCTGCCCGCGCTGGAGATCTGCCCGTGGGCGCTGCGGGAGGGTGTCATTCTCGAACGCCTCGACCAGATCAGTGTCCTGGGTGCCTAGGCTGAGCCGCGTGGCGCAGGCAACGGTCGGGCTCTCCACCGCGTCGGTGTACCCGGACTCCACCGCGGACGGGTTCGAGATGGCCGCTCGCCTCGGTTACGACGCGGTCGAGGTGATGGTCGGCATCGACCCGATCAGCCAGGAGATCGACGCCGTGCGGCACCTGGCCCAGCACCACGAGATCCCGGTGTGCGCGGTGCACGCGCCCTGCCTGCTGATCACCCAGCGGGTGTGGGGGACCGAGCCGTGGGGCAAGCTCGAGAAGAGCGCGCAGATGGCCGCCGCGGTCGGCGCGGAGGTCGTCGTCGTGCACCCACCGTTCCGCTGGCAGCGCGACTACGCGCGCAGCTTCGTGACCGGCATCGCGGAGTTGGAGCGGCGGACCGGAGTCGCGTTCGCCGTGGAGAACATGTACCCCTGGCGGGCCTCACGCCGGGCCATGCAGGCCTACCTCCCCGGCTGGGACCCCTCCGAGCACGACTACGCGAGCACCACCATCGACCTGTCGCACTCCGCGACCTCCCGCTCGGACCCGGTGGCGATGGCCCGCCGGCTCGGTGACCGGCTGCGGCACGTCCACATGACCGACGGCACCGGCTCGGCCAAGGACGAGCACCTGGTGCCCGGCCGCGGCACCCAGCCGGTCGCGGAGTTCCTCGAGCACCTGGCCGGCAGCCGGTTCGCCGGACACATCGTGGTCGAGATCAACACCCGCCGGGCCGCCACCCGGGAGGCCCGCGAGCTCGACCTGATCGAGGCGTTGGCGTTCACCCGGCTCAACTTCGCCGTCGGCGCCGACACGCGCCAGAACTCATGACCGACGTCCCTCGCGCGACCTGCCACCACGGCTGAGACTGGTCCGAGGAGGGCAGATGAGACTCATCCGTGGCCGGCGCGGCGTCGCCACGGCGGCGACCGCCGCCGTGCTGGCCGCCGGCTCGACCTGGGCGCCGGCCACCGCCCCCGGCGCGGCGGGGGCGACCCGTCACACCGCGCCAGCCCGCGCTGCCGCGTGCAGCAACGCCACCGCCCTGAAGAGGTGGGGCCTGCGTCGGCTGGCGGGGCAGACCGTGGTGGTGCCCGTGGAGGAGACCGACGTGGCGTCGGTCGCCCCCGAGGTGGCGGCCGGCGCCGGAGGCGTCATCTTGTTCGGCACCAGTGCGCCGTCCGACCTGGGCGCCGCGCTGGCCCGGCTCGTCAAGCAGGCGCCCGGCGGTGTCACGCCGCTGGTGATGACCGACGAGGAGGGCGGCGCCGTGCAGCGGATGGCCAACCTGGTCGGCGCGCTGCCGGCGCCGCGGACCATGGGGGCGACCATGACGGCGCGGCAGATCCGGCGGGTCGCCCACCGCGCCGGTCTCCGGATGCGCGCCGCCGGCGTGACCATGGATCTCGCGCCGGTGCTCGACCTGGACGGTCGGCCCGGACCGAGCGCCACCAACCCCGACGGCACCCGGTCGTTCAGCCCGAACCGCCGCACCGCGACCGCCGACGGGCTCGCCTTCGCGGCCGGGCTCGAGCACGCCGGGGTCGTCCCGGTGGTCAAGCACTTCCCCGGCCTCGGCGGCGCCACCGCCAACCCGGACGTCGCGCCCGCGGCCACCCGGCCGTGGCGGGCCCTGAAGCGGCGCGGGTTCCGCCCGTTCGCTGCGGCCGTGGCCGCCGGCGCGCCGGCGGTGATGGTCGCCGACGCCCGGGTGCCCGGCCTGACCCGGAAACCGGCAACCCTCGCGGCCGCCGTGGTGCACCGGGTGCTGCGCCGGCGGCTCGGGTTCTCCGGTCTGGTGCTCACCGACTCACTGTCGGCGGTGGCGGTCCGCGACGCCGGCTACACCGTGCCGAGCGCCGGCGTGCAGGCGCTGCGGGCCGGCGCCGACATGGTGGAGTACGGCGCGGCGCCGAGCGAGGTCGGCCCGCTCACCCGCGCCACCGTGCGGGCGGTCGTGTCCGCGGTGCGGGCAGGCACGCTGTCGCGGCACCGGCTGCGGGACGCGGTGCTGCACGTGCTGCACGCCAAGCACGTCCGGCTGTGCCGGAAGGCGCGTTGAGCCCCCCGCCCCCGGCGATCGCGGTGCGGCACCTGACCGTGGTCCGGGGCGGACGGCGGGTGCTCACCGACGTCTGCCTGGACGTGCCTTCCGGTCAGGTCACCGGCCTGCTCGGCCCTTCCGGCGGCGGCAAGACCACGTTGATGCGCTCCATCGTCGGGGTCCAGGTGGTGCACGCGGGCGAGGTGCACGTCCTCGGCCTGCCGGCGGGGGCCGCGGCACTGCGGGACCAGGTTGGCTACGTCACCCAGGCGCCGAGCGTGTACGGCGACCTGACCGTCGCGGAGAACCTCACGTTCTTCGCGCGGGTGCTCGGGGTCACCCCCTCCGAGGTGGACCGTTGTGTCGCAGCCGTCGACGTCGGGAGGTACCGCCACCACCTGGTCGCGCGGCTCTCCGGCGGGGAGCAGTCCCGGGTCTCGCTGGCGGTGGCGCTGCTCGGCAGGCCCCGTCTGTTGGTGCTCGACGAGCCCACCGTCGGCCTCGACCCGGTGCTGCGGCGTGACCTCTGGGACATCTTCCACGGCCTGGCCCGGGACGGGGCCGCGGTGCTGGTGTCGAGCCACGTCATGGACGAGGCGGAGCGGTGCGACCGGCTGCTTCTCCTGCGCGACGGGCGCCTCATCGCCGACGACTCCCTGGCCGCGCTGCTGTCCCGGACCGGCGCCGAAGACGTGGAGGGCGCATTCCTTCGGCTGGTGGAGAGGCCCCAGCCGTGAGCGTGCGGATCACCACGGCCGTCGCGGCGCGGGTGCTCCGGCAGCTGCGGCACGATCCGCGCACGCTGGGCCTCCTGCTGGTGGTGCCCTGCGCGATCCTGGTCCTGCTGTGGTGGATGTTCCGCGGGCAGGAGACCGGGTTCACCAGCTTCGGGCCGCCGCTGCTCGCACTGATCCCGTTCATCGTGATGTTCCTGGTCACCTCCGTGACCACGCTGCGGGAACGCTCCTCCGGAACCCTCGAGCGGCTGCTGGCGATGCCCACCGGCAAGGCAGACCTGCTGGTCGGCTACGCCCTCGCGTTCGGAGCGCTGGCCGCGGTCCAGTCGACCGTGACCGTGGCGCTCTGCGTGTGGGCCCTCGGGCTCCAGGTCGCCGGGCCGGTCTGGATGCTGGTGGTGGTCGCCGTCGCGGACGCGGTGCTCGGCACCGCCCTCGGCCTGTTCGTCTCCGCGTTCGCGCGCACCGAGTTCCAGGCGGTGCAGTTCATGCCGGCCGTGGTGATCCCGCAGATCCTGCTGTGCGGGCTGTTCGTCGCTCGCGACCAGATGCCCACGGTGCTGGGCTGGGTCTCCGACGTGCTGCCGCTGTCCTACGCGGTGGACGCGATGGACGGGGTGGCCCGAACCGGGGCCGGCTCCGTGCTCGGTGTCGGCGCAGCGGTGTGGGGCGACCTGGCCGTGATCGTCGGCTTCACCGTCGCGTCGTTGTGGCTGGGCGCCGCGACCCTGCGCCGACGCACGGCGTAGCCTGAGCACGGATAGCGCCGTCCCGCAGGAGGAAGCACGTGCTACGGCAACCGTTGCTGCTGCTCTCACGCAGCAGCCGGATCAAGGAACTGGTCAGCTCGATGCCGGTGTCGAGCGGCATCGTGTCCCGCTACGTGCCCGGGGAGGGGACCGGGAGCGCCGTCGAGGTCGCGGGCCAGCTGATCGACTCGGGTCTTCACGTGAGCCTGGACTTCCTCGGCGAGGACACCGTGGAGCGGGAGCAGGCGGACGCCATCGTCACGGCGTACCTCGAGGCGCTCTCGGCGTTGTCCGACCAGGGGCTCGCGCGGAACTCCGAGGTGTCGGTCAAGCTCACCGCGGTCGGCCTGCTGCTGGGTGCCGACGGCCCCAAGGTCGCCTTGGAGAACGCGCGCACCATCTGCCACGCGGCCCGCAACGCCGGCAGCATCGTCACCTTGGACATGGAGGACCACACCACCACCGACATCACGCTGGAGACGCTGCAGGAGCTGCGCAAGGACTTCCCCGAGACCGGTGGGGTGCTGCAGGCCTACCTGCACCGCACCGAGGCGGACTGTCGGGACCTGGCCTACGAGGGCTCCCGGATCCGGCTGTGCAAGGGCGCCTACAAGCAGCCGGAGTCGGTCGCCTTCCAGGACAAGCACGAGGTCGACAAGTCCTACGTGCGCTGCATGAAGGTGCTGATGGCCGGCCAAGGCTACCCGATGATCGCCTCGCACGACCCGCGGATGGTGGACATCGCCGCCGCCCTGGCCACCCGCAACGGCCGCATCCAGGGCTCGTACGAGTTCCAGATGCTCTACGGCATCCGCCCCGACGAGCAGCGGCGCCTGGCCGAGTCGGGCGAGAAGGTGCGGGTCTACATCCCCTACGGCCTCGAGTGGTACGGCTACCTGATGAGACGCCTGGCCGAGCGGCCGGCGAACCTGACATTCTTCCTCAGGTCGCTGATCTCCAAGAAGTAGCCGCGGGTCGCGGTCTGCGCCGGCCGAGCCCGGACGGAGAATAGGAGGGGCCATGACGAGGGTCGCCGTGCTGGGCGGGGGCGTGATGGGCGAGACCCTGCTGTCCGGACTGATCCGCGCCGGCCGACGCGTCGAGGACCTGGTGGTCGGTGAGCGCCGCTCGGAGCGCGCCGCCGAGCTGCGCGAGCGGTACGGCGTGGAGAGCGCCACCAGCATCGACGCGGCGCGCGACGCAGACACGATCGTGCTGGTCGTCAAGCCGCAGGACATGAGCGACCTGCTGGCCGAGATCGTCTCCGCGGTGCGTTCGGACCAGCTCGTGGTCTCGCTGGCCGCTGGGATCACCACCGGCTTCCTGGAGGCCCGGCTGCCCGAGGGCACCCCCGTCGTGCGGGTGATGCCGAACACCCCCGCCCTGGTGGACGAGGGGATGGCTGCGATCTCCCGTGGCTCCCACTGCGACGAGTCCCATCTGGCCGAGGCCGAGTCGCTGATGGCCTCCACCGGGCGGGTGCTGCAGGTGCCCGAGCGGCAGCAGGACGCGGTCACCGCGATCTCCGGCTCCGGGCCCGCCTACCTGTTCTTCGTCGTCGAGGCGATGATCGAGGCCGGCGTGCACCTGGGCCTGCCCCGTGGCACGGCCTCCGAGCTCGTCGTACAGACCGTGGTCGGCTCGGCGAAGCTGTTGCGGGAGACCGGCGAGCACCCGGTGGTGCTCCGGGAGCGGGTCACCTCACCGGGAGGGACCACCGCAGCGGCGATCCGCGAGCTCGAGGACCACAAGGTGCGCGCGGCGTTCCTGACCGCTCTCGAAGCGGCCCGGAACCGGTCCCGCGCGCTCGCGGAGGACCAGACCTGATTGGTCCGCTCCTGGTCTTGTCCCGGGTCGCCGGCCGTGGGCAGACTGAGACACGCACGCTCCAGATCCTGGCGTGGGACGGAACACGGTTCTCGACGACAGGCACCCGCGGGGGCGGCATGGCATCTCACCAGGAGCAGACAACAGCGGCTGCTTCGCCGGGCGCGTCCGGCACCCGGCAGCACCTCAGCGAGTCGGTCGTGCTCGCGGGCTCGGTGCTCGCCGCGCGACAGGCCCGGCAGTTCGCGGAGGAGGTGCTGTGTCCCCGGCACGCCGCGTCCACGTTGAGCGCGGTGAAGCTCGCCGCGAGCGAGATGGCGACCCAGGCCGTGCTGGGCGGCCGCGGCCCGCTCACGGTGACGTTGACCTGCCAGGTGACCGCGGTGACCTTCTCGGTCACCTACGCCTCCGAGGACGCCTGCTACGACGAGCGGCTCATCCTCGCCGACGAGGTGGCGGCGCTGATCATCCAGGGCATCAGCAGAGCGTCCGGCAACGACGTCGTGGACGGGAGGCAACGCGTGTGGTGCACGATCCCCACCGGCTTCGTCCCGATGCCGGCGCCGCCCCGGCAGCGCTGATCTTGCGGGTGGTAGGTTCGCTCAGGTGGCGGGTAGAGCGTGCGTCGTCTTCGACGCATCCTTGACCGACTACGACTTCGGTCCCGCTCATCCGATGGCGCCGATCCGCGTCGACCTGACGATGCGCCTCGCGGACTCCCTGGGAGTGCTCGGCGCCAACGGCCGCGGTCTGCAACGCATCGACGCCCCGGTCGCTCCCGACGACCTGATCGCGACCGTGCACACTGCGCGGTACATCGAGGCGGTGCAGCGGGTCAGCGGGAACCCCGATCTCGTGGACCCCGACCACGGGCTCGGCAGCGAGGACAACCCGGTCTTCGCGGGCATGCACCAGGCCTCCGCGCACATCGTGGGCGCCTCCGTCGAGGCGGCCCGGGCCGTGTGGTCCGGCGAGGTGCTGCATGCCGCCAACATCGCCGGCGGGCTGCACCACGCGATGCCCGAGCGGACCAGCGGGTTCTGCGTCTACAACGACGTGGCGGTGGCGATCCGGTGGCTCCTGGACCACGGCGCCCGCAAGGTGGCGTACGTCGACGTGGACGTCCATCACGGCGACGGCGTGGAGGCGATCTTCTACGACGACCCGCGGGTGCTGACCATCAGCCTCCACGAGACCGGGCAGATGCTGTTCCCGGGCACCGGCTTCCCGCGGGACACCGGCGGGCCGGACGCTCCCGGCAGCGCCGTGAACGTGGCTCTGCCGCCGGGGACCAACGACGGCGGGTGGCTGCGAGCCTTCCACGCGGTGGTTCCGCCGCTGGTGCGTGAGTTCCAGCCCGACATCCTGGTCACCCAGGGCGGCTGCGACTCCCACATCGAGGACCCGCTCGCCCACCTGATGCTCACCGTGGACGGCCAGCGCGCCGCCCAGCTGGCCCTGCACGACCTCGCCCACGAGGTCTGCGGCGGCAAGTGGCTGGCCACGGGAGGCGGCGGCTACGCGGTGGTCGACGTGGTGCCGCGCACCTGGAGCCACCTGCTGGCCATCGTCGGTGGGTCGCCGCTGGACCCGGCGACCCCGACCCCGCAGGACTGGCGGGAGCACGTGCAGATCCGGCTCGGCCGCACCCCGCCCTACCGGCTCACCGACGGGCGGACCCCGGACTACCGGGACTGGTCGGAGGGCTACGACCCGGCGAGCTGGCTGGACCGCGCCATCCACGCGACCCGGGAGGCGAGCTTCCCGCTGAACGGGCTGGACTACCTGCCCTGAACCCGGCCGGGGCGGCCACGTGGGGACCGCCGGATGACCGCCGGGCGACAGGTGGTTCGCCAGGTGGCCGCCGGGGTGGAGTGGCAGTCGGGGCGTCTGTTGGCGCGGCGCTGGATCGGCTACTGTCGAGGCGACACGCTGACGAGGTGGGTAAAGAAACGGACATTATTCACCCCTTCCTCAGTAGTCACTCTAGGCTCTATCCTCACGACAGCACATGCGTAGGGTCTCCGGTGGGGAAGCCGGGGGGCGGATGTGCGGCGAAAGAGCGGTGCATCATGGCCTCATCCAGCTCCGGGGACATCTCGGAGGCGAAGTTCCTCACCGTGGCGGAGGTCGCCACGGTGATGCGTGTGTCGAAGATGACTGTCTACCGGCTGGTCCACTCCGGTGAGCTGCCGGCGGTCCGGGTCGGCCGCTCCTTCCGGGTGCCGGAGGACGCGGTCAACGAGTACCTTCGACGCAGCTTCTTCCAGACCGGCTGAGCCGGCCTTCTGCAACGACAATGGTGGCGGCCCCCGATCGGGGGCCGCCACCGTTGTCCGGCGTTGTCCCGGCGTTGTCCCGGCGTTGTCGGTGTCCGGTGTCCTTGTCGGGTGGGGTCCCGTCAGCCGAACCGTCAGACCCGTCAGACCCGTCAGACCCGTCAGACCCGTCAGACCCGTCAGACCCGTCAGAAGTGCATGAAGTCGGCCGCCGTCACCCAGCGGCCGTACCGGTCGGGGTAGCTGCCGATCCCGATGGTGCGGGCGTGCGGGCTGAGCAGCACCGCCCGGTGCTCGGGGGAGTGCATCCAGAGGTAGACCAGGCGGCGCGGGGTGATCGAGCCGCGGCCGAGGGTCTCCCCGGCGTAGTAGGCGTTGCACCGCACGAGGATGCGCATCAGCCTCTGGTGGTGGAACTTGTCGGTGAGGGCCAGGCGGCGGCTCCACCGGTCGGCGACCCGGGCGGTGCACGAGGCGACCCGCAGCCGGTGCAGGCCGCGGTGGCGACGCCGCTCGTTGACCCAGTACTGCACCCGGCGTTCGTAGGTGCTCGGCGCCATCGCCGGGGTGCCTTGGTAGAGCGGGGCCGCGGCGGCGGTGGGCGCGGTGGCGGCGGTGGTGCCGCCGAGGGTGCACAGGGCGGTCAGCAGGGTGACGACCAGCGGACCCCAGAGCAGGCGCGGGGCTGGGCGCCGGGCCGGGCGCGGGGCCAGGCGCGGCAGAGGACGCAGTCGGGCAGCACGATGTTTGCTCATCTCAGGCCCCTCCCAAGGCCTCAGGGCGGTTCTCGTGAACCTGGCCCCATCATGCCCGGCCCGGCCGGCTCCGGGGGCACATTGTGGAAAATGGCCGGGCTGGGCGGCCGGGGCCGGGTTCGTCCCGGATCCCTTGCGGCCGTTAGGCTGGGCGTTCCTCACGTGTGTACGTCGAGGGTCCGATCGCGAAAGGTCCGTCCGTGGGTTCTGTCATCAAGAAGCGTCGCAAGCGCATGGCCAAGAAGAAGCACCGCAAGCTGCTGAAGAAGACGCGCGTGCAGCGTCGCCGCCTGGGCAAGTAGCCGAGGCGTCGGTCCGGCAGGCAAAGCGCAGGCGGGCGGGCACGGTGGGCCGTGTCGTGATCGTGACCGGGGTCTCACGAGAGCCCGGTGGCCGGATCGCGCGCCTGCTCGCCGCCGATCCCGACGTGGACCGGGTGGTCGGCGTGGACGTCGTACCCCCTCGCGGCGACCCGGGCGAGATCCGTTTCGTGCGGGCCGACATCCGCAACCCGGTGATTGCCAAGGTGATCGCGCACGAGCACGTCGACACTGTGGTGCACCTGGGACTGGTCGCTACCCCGGTGGAGGGCGGCGGCCGCTCCTCGATGAAGGAGCTGAACGTCATCGGCACGATGCAGCTGCTCGCCGCCTGCCAGAAGGCGCCGGGGGTCGAGCGGCTCGTGGTTCGCTCCTCGACCGCCGTGTACGGGTCGTCGAGCCATGACCCGGCGATGTTCTCCGAGGAGATGACCGCCAAGCGCAGCCCGCGCTCCGGCTTCGGCAGGGACGTGATCGAGGTGGAGGGCTACGTGCGCGGCTTCGCCCGGCGCCGGCCCGACGTGACGGTCACGATGCTGCGCACCGCGAGCGTGGTGGGGCCGACCACCCGCTCCCCGCTCACCGAGTACCTCCGGCTGCCCGTGATCCCGACCGTGCTCGGCTTCGACCCGCGCCTTCAGCTGCTGCACGAGAGCGACCTGTGGGGCGCGGTGCGGCACGCCGCACTCTCCGGGGTCCACGGCACCTTCAACATCGCCGGCGACGGGATCGTGATGCTCTCGCAGGCCGCCCGGCGGCTCGGCCGCCCCACTGCGCCGCTGCCGGGGATGAGCCTCGGCGCGTTGACCGGGCTGCTGCGCCGCGCCGGGGCGGACTTCCCCACCGACCAGGAGGCGTTCCTCGCCTACGGTCGGGGGGTGGACACCCGACGGATGCGCGAGCTTCTCGGGTTCGAGCCCCAGCACACCACCGGCTCCGCGCTGGCCGACTTCGCGCAGGCGGTGCCCGCCGGGGTGGCGTCGGCGCGGCGGGTGGGCGCCGTGGAGGACGCCGTGCTGTCCGCTCTGGGGGTGCTCGATGGGTGAGGCACAGGTGCTCCCGCCCGACGGGACCGCAACAACCCAGCGACGAACCCAACAACGAACCCAGCGACGAACCCAGCAACGGGCCCGGCGACGAGCCTGCCGGGCCCCAGCAGGTGGACTGGCAGGCGCTGCTCACCGCAGCCGCAGAAGAGGTCTTCGGCCCGGACTGGGAGCCGCGGCTGGCCGCGCTGCTGGCGTTCGTGCGCCGCAGGCTGACCGGTGAGTACACCGTCGACGAGTACGGCTTCGACCGCGAGCTCACCGAGCGCTTCTTCCTGGCCGCTGCTCGTCCGCTGGTGCACCAGTGGTTCCGGGTCGAGGTGCGCGGCATCGAGAACCTTCCCGACGACGGCGGCGCGCTGGTGGTGTCCAACCACTCCGGCGCGCTCCCGGTCGACGGTCTGGTGACCGGGGCGGTGATCCACGAGCACACCGGTCGGCACCTCCGGCCGCTCGGCGCCGACCTGGTGTTCCGGCTGCCGTTCATCGGACGGCTGGCCCGGCAGAGCGGCGCCACCCTGGCCTGCCCGGACGACGCCGAGCGGATGCTGGGCGGCGGCGAGCTGGTCGGCGTCTGGCCGGAGGGGTTCAAGGGCATCGGCAAGCCGTTCTCCGAGCGGTACAAGCTGCAGCGGTTCGGCCGCGGCGGGTTCGTCGCGGCGGCACTGCGCACCGGGGTGCCGATCGTGCCCTGCTCGGTGGTGGGGGCCGAGGAGATCTACCCGCTCATCGGGAACATGCCGTCCCTGGCCCGGCTGCTCGGCGTCCCGTACGTGCCGATCACCCCGTTCTTCCCGCTGCTCGGACCGCTCGGGCTGGTTCCGCTGCCGTCCAAGTGGATGATCGAGTTCGGTGAGCCGATCCGGACCGACTCCTACGAGCCCGGGACCGCCGACGACCCGATGCTGGTCTTCAACGTCACCGACCAGGTGCGCGAGACGATCCAGCAGACCCTGTACTCCCTGCTGGTACGCCGCCGCTCAGTCTTCGGTTGACCTGGGTCGGCTGACCGGGTTCGGCTGACCCGTGTTCCCTGACCCGGGCCAGCGGCACGATCGAGGACCTGCCTCAGGGAAGCAGGCCGCCACCGCCGGAGCCGGGGTCGGGCAGCAGAGTGGTGGCCGCCCCGGTCAGGCCGTCCACGGTCCCCTGCAGGGTGTTGGTCAGGTCCTGGCCGACCGAACCGCCGAGCTGGCCGACCGAACCGCCGAGCGAGGGCCCGCCCGTGGGCGTCTTGCCGGGCAGCAGGTTCTTCAGGCCGTTGCCGACGCCACCGTCGGAGCCGCTCTGCTCGGGTGCGGTGCTCGGCGCGGGAGCGCCGGGGAGGGCCTGGCCGCCGCCCGACGAGCTGCTGCGATGCGGGTCCGTGCGCGAGCCGGTGCTGCTGCTCGCCTGTCCGCCGTCCGTGGGCTGCTGCTGCACGACGACCGGGTGGCTGTTGTCCAGGTGCTGGGAGCGGGCATCGTGCAGCGCCCGGTCCACCTCGGCGCGGGTCAGCAGCAGCTGCGACACCTGCAGGGCCGGCAGGTCTGCGGCGCAGGTCGTGCACAGGTGTTGTGCCTGCGCGTCGAGGTTGCGCAGCATCACCGCCGCCGAGGCGAACGCCGGCTTGCTGGACGGGGGAGCGTCCGGAGCCAGCGTCTCGAGCCGGTGCAGGCTGTGCGCCGCGAACACGCGTACGGCGTCCACCGAGCCCCGGTCCCCGCCGGTGCGGAACGCCCCGAGCAGCAGCTGTGTCCCGTCGCGCGCCTCGCCGGTGAAGTCTTGGACCGTGGCCGAGATCTCGGTGCTGCTGGCCGAGGGGTCGGTGATCAGACCCGCGACCTCCTGCAGCCGGTCATCGGCCTGCGCCAGCAGCAACCGGCCTTTGCCGGCCGGGGTCGAGGCGATCTGCTCCTGCGCCTGTTCGATGCTGCGCTTGACCGGGTAGAGCGCCTGCCCGGGAAGCGCGGTCTGCGAGGCGGTGGCCACGCCCGCCGTGCCGCCGACGACCAGCACCGCCGTGGCCGCGGCGACCAGACGACGTTCGCGGACACCCTTGGGGCGCGGCGGCACACGCAGCTTCTGCATCTGCGGGCCGAGCAGGGTCTGTGCCTCGGCCATCAGCCGGGCGCGCAGCTCAGTGGTGTGCTCCGGTCGCGGCTGCACCGGCTCGACCGCGCGCAACGCTGCGGCCACCCGGACCAGCGGCTGGAGGTCCGCCCCGAGCGTCACACCGACCGCCGCGGGTTGCCGACCGTCCAGCGCGGCCGCGAACGCGTCGGCGCGCTTCCGGCCGGGCAGCAGCCCGGCCAGGGACACCCTCAGTGGCGGGGTCATCGCGGTCGTCCTGTCTGGTGCTGGGTGCGGCGAGCGTCAGTCATCCGGGACAACGATCGGGACGCCGGGGAGGTTACGGCCGGGGCGTGCACCCGGGGCGGCGCGCTCACCGCAGTCCCTCCGGCAGCCGCTTGGCGAGGTTGCGCACCGCGCGCAGCTGCAGCTGCTTGATGGCACCCTCGCTGCGGCCGAGCAGCTCGGCGGTCTCCGCGATCGACCGCTGCTGAAGGAACCGCAGGACCAGGCACTCCTGCTGCTCGGTGGGCAGCCCGCGCAGCGCGTCCAGCAGCACCTCGTTGGTGAGCGCGTCCAGGACGGCGCTCTCCGGCCCCTCGGTGGCCGCGTCGTGCACGGACATGTCTTCGGTGGCGTACTCCAGCCGGGTCCGGCCGGCCTTGTAGTGGTCGGTGGTGAGGTTGCGTGCGATGGTCGTCAACCAGGCCCCGAAGTCCTTGCCCTGCCAGCGGAACGTGCTCATGCTGCGCAGCGCGCGCAGGAAGGTCTCGCCGGTCAGGTCCTCGGCGATGGCCACGCTGCCGACCCGGTAGTAGACGAACCGGTACACCGAGGCGTGGTAGTGGTCGTAGAGCATCCCGAACGCCTCGGTGTCGCCGCCGCGGGCGAGCTCCACCAGGCCGATCAGCCGGTGGGCCTCGGCCTCGTCGGTCTCCGAGGAGCAGGCTCCCGGCTGGTGCCTCGGCTCCGGACCACTCGCCGGCTGGATGTCGACCGCCTCGGAGAGCACCCAGGAGGCCGGCGGGCCCGCGGTGGCGGGCTGTGGGGCGAGCCCCGGGAGCTCGAGCACGGCGAGCACGGCCAGCCTCAGGGCGGAAAGGCCCCGAACCAGGTCCTCGGAGCAGCCCCGTTGCAGGTCGGGCTCTGCCGCAGTCATCGCACTCCCTCCCCGGCCGCTCGGCCGGGCTCCCGTGCCTTCCAGAGTAAGAGGGACGTCCCGGTTTGTGAACCGGCGGGTAACTTCGCCGATCAGCGAAGTCTGCGGCGGATCGCCACCCCGGCGAGCACGCTCCCGGTCGCGCCCCCGGCGAGCGCGGCGGTGGCCAGGCCGAACCGGGCCGCCTTCCGGCCGGTGCGGTAGTCGCGGATGCGCCAGCCCTGCGCCCGGGCGTGCGCCCGCAGCCGCTGGTCGGGGTTGATCACGCACGGCTCGCCCACCAGGGTCAGCATCGGCAGGTCGTTGTAGGAGTCGGAGTAGGCGGCGCACCGGCTCAGGTCCAGCCCCTCCCGCTCGGCGAGCATCCGCACCGCCTCGGCCTTCGCCGGCCCGTGCAGCATCTCCCCGACCAGACGGCCGGTATAGACCCCGTCCTGGTGCTCGGAGACGGTGCCGAGTGCGCCGGTGAGCCCGAGTCGACCGGCGATGATCGCGGCGATCTCGACCGGCGCTGCGGTGACCAGCCACACCCGTTGCCCCTGGTCGAGGTGGAGCTGGGCGAGCGCCCGGGTGCCCGGCCAGATCCGGTCGGCCATGGCCTCCTCGAAGATCTCCTCGACGAGGCTCTGCAGCTCCTCGACACGGTGACCCTTGATGAAGGCCAGGGCCGAGGCGCGGGCCTCCGCGACGTGCTCGGGGTCCTCCACGCCGACCGCCCGGAAGTACAGCTGCTTCCACGCCGCGCCGAGGATCTCCCGGGTGGTGAAGAACTTGCGCCGGTACAGCCCCCGAGCCAGGTGGAAGAGGGAGGCTCCCTGCATCACCGTGTTGTCGACGTCGAAGAACGCGGCCGCGGTCGGGTCCGGGGGCGTGTCCAGCGAGGACTCCACCTCGGCAGCCGCGGCCGCCGCCTCTCCGGCCAGGGTGCTTCTCCGCGCCGCGTTCACGTCGCACACCCTAGAGCAACCGTGGTGGCACGGCCGACGTCGTGCGCGGGCCCGGCAAAGGGCGGACCGCGTGTGCCAGACTCCCGGTTGTGACGCCCCACCTCGCCGATCTGCTGGACCGCGCCGCCGAGCAGCGCGGCGACCAGGTGGCGCTCGTGGAGCCGGCCACCGGCAGGCGGGTGACCTGGGGCGAGCTGGACCGCGAGGTGAACCGGGTCGCCGGCGGCTTCGCCGACCTCGGCCTGGTCGCCGGCTACCGGGTGGTGATCGCCCTGGCCAACCGGGTCGAGCTGGTCACCTGCTACCTGGCCGCGCTGCGGTCCCGGCTGGTGGCCGTGCCCGTCAACCCGCGAGCCGCGACCGGAGAGCTGGTGCGGATGCTCGCGGACTGCGGCGGCCGCGTCGTGGTCGCCGGGCCCGCTACCGCTCAGACCGTGCGGCAGGCGGTCGCCGGCCTGGAGGACGCGCTGGCGGGCGCCGACGAGGAGCTCCGCGCGCGCACCCCCGTGCCGCGGGTGACGGTCGTGGACACCAGCCCACTGCCCGGTGAGGCGACGTACGACGAGCTGGCGGCCGGGCGCGAGCTCGCAGCCGCCGGTCCTCCCGACCCGGAGTCACTGGCCGCGCTGCTCTACACCAGCGGCAGCGCCGGCACGCCGCGGGCCGCGATGCTCAGCCACCGGGCCCTGGCGGCCAACGTCGAGCAGGTGGCCGCCGTGGACCCGCCGATGCTGACCGCCCAGGACGTGGTGCTCGGCGTGCTTCCCCTGTTCCACGTCTACGGGCTCAACGCCGTGCTGGGCCAGGTGCTGCGCCGGCAGGCGAGGCTCGTGCTGGTGGACGGCTTCGACACCGAGCAGACGCTGCGGATCATCGAGGAGCAGGCGGTGACCGTGCTCCCGGTGGCACCGCCGGTCTTCGCGCACTGGGCGGCCGTGCCGGACCTCGACCGCCGGCTGGGCGGCGTCCGGCTGTGCCTGTCCGGGTCGGCGCCGTTGCCCCCGGGGCCGGTCGAGGCGTTCACCGAGCGCACCGGCGTCACGGTCCACCAGGGCTACGGACTGACCGAGGCCGCCCCGGTCGTCGCCTCGACGCTGTGCAGCCGGTCCCCGAAGCCCGGCTCCGTCGGCGCCGCCCTGCCCGGTGTGGGCATCCGGCTGCTCGACGAGACCGGGCGCCCTCCGGAGACCGGCGACCCCGGGGAGATCCACGTCCGCGGCGACAACCTGTTCTCCGGCTACTGGCCCGACGGCACGCAGGGACCGGACACCGACGGCTGGCTCGCCACCGGCGACATCGGCTTCCTCGACTCCGACGGCGACCTCTTCCTGGTCGACCGCATCAAGGACCTGGTGATCGTGTCGGGGTTCAACGTGTACCCCAGCGAGGTGGAGGAGGCGATCCGCGAGCTGGACGCCGTTGACGACGCGGCCGTGGTGGGCGAGCCGGACGACCGCACCGGAGAGGCCGTGGTCGCCTTCGTCACGCGCGCGCCGGCGTCGTCGCTGACCGATGCGGAGATCGCGGAGGCCGTGCTCGAGCACTGCGCGTCCCGGCTGGCGCGGTTCAAGCAGCCCTCCGCGGTGCGGGTGGTGGACGGCCTGCCGCACACGCTCACCGGCGAGGTGTCCCGGGGCCGGGTGCGGGAGCGCCGCCGGCAGACCGGGCTGCTGGAATGACGCAGCACGCGAGCAGGGCTGCCTCGGACGAGCCGCGGGTGCTGCTGTACTCGCGCCCGGGCTGCCACCTGTGCGACGACGCGCGGACGGTGGTCGAGGCGGTCTGCGCGGAGCGCGGGGAGGGCTGGGCCGAGGTCGACATCACCGGCTCCGACGACCTGATGAGGCGGTACGGCGAGCAGATCCCGGTCACCTTCGTCGACGGCCGGCAGCACGACTTCTTCTGGGTCGACCCGGACCGGCTGCGCGCCGCGCTCGGGACCCGCGCGCCGTGAGACCCGTCACGTGTGCTAGTGGTGCCGCGGCTCGAGTTTGTTCTCACGTTCACAAACTCCTACAGTGATTCTCGCCGTCGGGCCCCGGCTCCGAGAGACGGGCACGCATCCGGCTCGGCGTACAGGAGAACCGTGACCCCAGCACGCAGCACGCGAGGTGGCGCCCCGGGCGAGGAAGTGCCGGGCACGTCGACCGCCAGGACCCCCGAGCGGGGGATCCCCGAGGCCACCGTGGCCAGGCTTCCGGTGTACCTGCGTGCGCTGATCGCGCTCTCCGAACGCGGCATCGACACCTGCTCCAGCGAGAGCCTCGCCTCGGCAGCCGGCGTGAACAGCGCCAAGCTGCGCAAGGACCTGTCCTACCTCGGGTCCTACGGCACCCGCGGGGTCGGCTACGACGTGGAGTACCTGCGCTACCAGATCGCCCGCGAGATCGGGGTGACCCAGGACTGGCCGGTGGTCATCGTCGGCATCGGGAACCTGGGCCACGCGCTCGCGAGGTACTCCGGGTTCACCTCCCGGGGCTTCCGGATCGTGGCGCTGCTGGACAGCGACCCGGCACGGCACGGCGAGCGGCTCGGCGAGCTGGAGATCCGGGGGTACGACGAGCTGGAGGCGATGGTCGACGAGCACGCCATCGCGATCGGGGTGATTGCCACCCCCGCCGAGGCGGCCCAGGGGGTCTGCGACCGGCTGGTGGCGACGGGGGTCACCAGCATCTTGAACTTCGCACCGACGGTGCTGACCGTCCCGGAGGGGGTCGACGTCCGCAAGGTGGACCTGTCCATAGAGCTGCAGATACTCGCCTACCACGAGCAGCGCAAGGCGCTCGCGCTGCGCGACGGCGGCCCAGTCGTCGATGAGGTCGTCGACGGGGCGGACGGTGCGGCGGTCGAGACGGTGAACGGCGTGCGCCGTACGGGCACCGCCGCGCCGAAGGCGGTCGGAGCATGAACACCCCTCGAAACTGCTCGCTTCGCTCACACTTCCGCGGGGGCTCCGAATGAGCGTGCTCATCGTCGGGGTCTCCCACAAGACCGCACCGGTGCCGGTGCTGGAGCGCCTCGCGCTCGACGGCGCCGGCGCCGAGAAGCTGGTGCGGCAGGCGATGGGCTGCGACCACGTGCAGGAGGCCACCGTGCTGGCCACCTGCAACCGGGTCGAGCTCTACGCCGAGGTGGACCGGTTCCACGGCAGCGTCGAGCAGGTTTCGCGGCTGCTGTGCGAACGCGCCGGTGAGCGGCCGGAGGACATCGTGCCGCACCTGTACGTCCACTACGACGACGGCGCGGTCTCCCACCTGTTCAACGTGGCCTCCGGACTCGACTCGATGGTGCTCGGGGAGGGCCAGGTGCTCGGCCAGACCCGCAACGCCCTGCGCCTGGGCCAGGAGTGGGGCACGGTCGGCTCGTCGCTGAACGTGCTGTTCCAGCAGGCCCTGCGGGTGGGCAAGCGCGTGCACGCCGAGACCGACATCGACCGCACCGCGCCGTCGCTGGTCACCGCGGCGGTGGAGAGCGCCGAGGCGCACGTCGGCTCGGTCGCCGGCACTCGAGCGGTGGTGATCGGGGCCGGCGCGATGGCCTCCCTGGCGGTGGTCAACATGTTCCGGCTCGGTGCCCGCGACATCGTGGTGGCCAACCGGACCCCCGAACGGGCCGAGCGCCTCGCCGAGCAGTACGGCGTGCGTACCGTGCCGCTCGACGAGGTGGACCGGGAGCTTCCCGGCGCCGACATCGTGCTCTCCTGCACCGGCGCCACCGGCGTGGTGCTGCCCCTCAGCCGGCTCGCCGAGGCACGTGCCGGGGCGGGAACCGACCTGCCGATGGCCGTGGTCGACCTTGCGCTCCCGCACGACGTGGAGCCGAGTGTGGCCGACCTCCCGGGGGTCAAGCTGATCGGCCTGGTCCGGCTGGCCGAGGAGCTCACCGAGACGGACGGCGCCGCCGGGGTGACCGCCGTCCGCGAGATCGTCTCGGAGGAGATCGCGGCGTTCATCACCGCCCGGCACACCGCCAGCGTCACCCCGACGGTGGTCGCGCTGCGCACCATGGCCACCGGCGTGGTCGACGCGGAGATGGAACGGCTGCTGTCCCGGCTGCCCGAGCTCGACCCTCAGGTCCGTGCCGAGGTGGAGCTGGCGGTTCGCCGGGTCGCCGACAAGCTGTTGCACCAGCCGACCGTGCGGGTCAAGGAGCTGGCCAACCAGGCCGGCGCGGTCTCCTACGCGACCGCGTTGGCAGAGCTGTTCTCCCTCGACCCGGAGGCCGTGGACGCGGTGACCAGGCCGGGAGGGGTCACCTCGTGAGCGCTGCCATCCGAGTCGGGACCCGCGCCTCGCTGCTCGCCCGCACCCAGAGCGGGCTGGTGGCCGGTGCGCTGAGTCGTGCCCTGGACCGCGAGACCACCCTCGTCGAGGTCAGCACCCACGGCGACCGCAGCTCCGCGCCGCTTGCCTCCCTCGGGGGCGCCGGGGTGTTCGTCGGCGCGCTGCGGCAGGCGCTGCTGCGCGGCGAGGTGGACGTGGCCGTGCACTCGCTGAAGGATCTGCCCACCGCGGACGAGGAGGGCATCGTGCTCGCCGGTGTGCCGACGCGCGAGGACCCGCGCGACGTCGTGGTAGCGCGGGACGGTCTCACCCTCGCCGAGCTGCCTCACGGGTCCCGGGTGGGCACCGGCTCGCTGCGCCGGGCGGCCCAGCTGCGGGCGCTCGGCCTCGGCCTGGACGTCGTCGGGGTGCGGGGCAACGTGGACACCAGGATCGGGAAGGTCACCGGCGGCGAGCTCGACGCGGTCGTGCTCGCCCGGGCCGGGCTGGCCCGGATCAAACGACTGGAGGAGGCCACCGAGGTGCTCGACCCGCTCCAGATGCTGCCGGCCCCGGGCCAGGGCGCGCTGGCGGTGGAGTGCCGCGCCGGCGACCCGTTGGCCGAGCAGGTCCGCGCGGGGGTCGACGACACCCGGGCCCGTGCCGCGGTGACCGCGGAGCGGGTGGTGCTTGCCGACCTCGAGGCCGGCTGCTCGGCCCCGGTCGGGGCGCTGGCCGAGGTGGCCGAGGGCGACGCCGGCGAGGAGCTCTGGCTGCGCGCGGTCGTGCTCTCCGCCGACGGGGCGGTCGCCATCCGCCGTTCCGGCTCCGGGGCTCCCGGGGAGGCTGCCGCGGTGGGCCGGACGCTCGCCGCGGTGATGCTCGACGAGGGAGCCGGCGCGTTGCTCGGGGAGCGGGTGCCATGACCGCCCGGAATGACGACCGCAAGAACGACCGGAAGAACGACGGGGACACCGCCAGGAAGCGGGGCGCCGCCAAGAGGTCGGTGACCGGCAGCGTGAGGAAGACCGTGACGTCGAGCAGGGGGCAGCAGGCGAGGAAGACCGTGGCAAACACCGCAGCCAGCACCACAGCCAGGACCAGGTCCGCGACCAAGAACGCCGCGACCAAGAAAGCGGCAGCCAAGAAAGCGGCAGCCAAGAACAGCGGAGTCGACAGCCGAGAAGAGCCCGACGAAGAACGGGGCCGCCAAACGAACGGGGCCACAAAGAACGGGGCCGCCAAGAAGACCCCGGCCAGGACCGCGCAGACAACCACGAGCAAGAAGGCGACTGTGAGCAAGACCGCAACCAAGACCGCAGCCAGTACCCGCGCCACCGCGGCGGCCCGGACCGAGGTCGTCGCGCCCGCCGCGCCGTCGGCGCCGACGGGGCACGTCTCGTTCGTGGGGAGCGGGCCGGGAGACCCGGACCTGCTCACCGTGCGTGCCGCGGAGCTGATCCGCGGCGCGCAGGTGGTGGTCATCGAGATGCCCGGCCACGTCGACCTGGTGCGCCGGGTGCTCGGCCTGCGCCAGCCCGTCGCGGGCACCGAGGCCGACGACGCCGCCGACCTCGGTCCCGAGGGGCCGGAGGTCATCGACGGCGGCTTCGGCGAGGACGGGCAGCCGCTGACCCGCGCCAACCGCGCCAAGGTGGTGGTCAAGGCCGCCAAGACCGGCAAGCGGGTGGTCCGGCTGATGGCCGGAGACCCGTTCGTGTACGCCTCCGGTCCTGAGGAGGCGCAGGCCTGCGTGAAGGCCGGCGTCTGGTTCGAGATCGTGCCGGGCGTGCCGCCGGCGACGGCGGTGCCCGCCTACGCCGGCATCCCGTTGACCACCAAGCGGGACCGGGAGGTCGCGGTCGTCAACTGCGCCGAGTCGAAGGTGGACTGGACCCAGTACGCCGACAACCGGACGCTGGTGCTGCTGTCGGCCTGCCCGGGCATCGGCGACATCGCCCGCGCGCTCGTGGAGGCGGGTCGCTCGCCCGATACCCCGGTCGCGATCACCCGGGTCGGCACCACCACCGAGCAGGCCACCGTGGTCTCCACCCTGGACCGGATCGGCGAGGACGCCCGCACGGCGCGGATGGGCCCGCCGTCGGTCACCGTGGTCGGCGAGGTCGTGGACCTGCGCAGCACCTTGTCGTGGTTCGAGACCAAGCCGCTGTTCGGCTGGCGGGTGCTGGTGCCCCGCACCAAGGAGCAGGCCGCGTCGGTGTCGGTCCGGCTGCGCGGCTACGGTGCGGTGCCCGAGGAGGTGCCCACCATCTCCGTGGAGCCGCCGCGCAACCCGCAGCAGATGGACAAGGCGGTGCGGGGGCTGGTCGAGGGCCGCTACGAGTGGATCGCGTTCACCTCGGTGAACGCGGTGCGTGCGGTGCGGGAGAAGTTCGACGAGTACGGCCTGGACGCCCGCGCGTTCTCCGGCCTGAAGATCGCCGCGGTGGGCGAGAAGACCGCCGCCGCGATCGCCGCCTGGGGGCTGCGCGCCGACCTGATCCCCTCCGGCGAGCAGTCCGCACGCGGCCTGCTCGAGGACTGGCCGCCGTACGACGAGGTGCTCGACCCGATCAACCGGGTGTTCCTGCCCCGGGCCGACATCGCCACGGAGACCCTGGTGGCCGGGCTTCCCGAGCTCGGCTGGGAGGTCGACGACGTGACGGCCTACCGGACCGTGCGTGCGGCCCCCCCGCCGGCGCCGACCCGGGAGGCGATCAAGTCCGGCAAGTTCGACGCCGTGGTGTTCACCTCCTCCTCGACGGTGCGCAACCTCGTCGGTATCGCCGGCAAGCCGCACACCTCGACCGTGATCGCCTGCATCGGCCCGGCCACCGCCAAGACGGCCGAGGAGCACGGTCTGCGGGTCGACGTGCTCGCCCCCTCGCCGTCGGTGGAGCTGCTCGTCGACGCGCTCGCCGACTACGGCGCGAACCGCCGCGCGTCCCTGCTCGCCGCCGGGCAGCCGGTGACCCGTCCCTCGGAGCGTCGTCCCTCGACCCGGAGGAAGGCCACCTGATGACCTTCCCGCGGACCCGGCCGCGGCGGCTGCGCCGTACCCCTGCGCTGCGGGGGCTGGTGGCCGAGACCACCGTGGAGCCGCGGCAGCTGGTGCTGCCGGTGTTCGTCCGGGAGGGCGCCGCCGAGCCGGTGCCCATCTCGAGCATGCCCGGCGTGGTCCAGCACACCCGGGACACCGTGCGCAAGGTCGCCGTCGAGGCGGCCGAGGCCGGACTGGGCGGGATCATGCTGTTCGGGATCCCGGCCCACAAGGACGCCGGGGGCAGCGGCGCGGTGGATCCCGCGGGCATCTTGAACGCGGCGATCGCCGACCTCGCCGCCGAGGTCGGCGACGCGCTGCCGGTGATGGCCGACCTGTGCCTGGACGAGTTCACCGACCACGGCCACTGCGGGTTGCTCACCTCCGCGGGAGCCGTGGACAACGACGCAACGCTGCGTGTCTACGCCGAGATGGCCGTCGCGCAGGCCGACGCCGGGGTCGCCGTCGTGGCGCCCAGCGGGATGATGGACGGCCAGGTCGCCTCCGTCCGGGATGCCCTCGACGGGGCGGGCAGGACCGACGTCGCGGTGCTGGCCTACTCGGCGAAGTACGCCTCGGCGTTCTACGGCCCGTTCCGGGAGGCGGTGGACTCCTCGCTGCAGGGCGACCGGCGCACCTACCAGCAGGACCCGGCCAACGGGCTCGAGGGCGTGCGGGAGGCGCGGCTCGACGTCGCCGAGGGGGCGGACGCGGTGATGGTCAAGCCGGCGCTCGGCTACCTCGACGTGCTGCGCCGGGTCCGCGACGCGGTCGACGTGCCGGTGGCGGCGTACAACATCTCCGGGGAGTACGCCATGGTCGAGGCGGCCGCCGCGAACGGCTGGATCGACCGGGAGCCGGCGATCCTGGAGACGCTCACCTCGATCCGCCGCGCGGGCGCGGACATCGTGCTGACCTACTGGGCGCTGGAGGCGTCCCGGCTGCTGCGCCGCTGACCGCACCTGACCGCTGCAGTTCTCCACGGGGAGTACGACGGGGCGACCCGGCTTGTGCTGCGGGACTGTGCTGCTGGCTGAGGGTCACGAGCCGCCGAGGAGGCCGCCGACCCCGCCGAGCACGCCCCCACCGCTGCCGCCGCCGCTCGGGGACGAGGACGAGGTGGGCGAGCCGCCGAGCAACGAGTTCAAGATGCTGGTCAGCCCGAGCCACTTCAGCACGCCGTCGAGCGTGCTCGGGATCACCGAGGCGGCTTTGTCCTTGGTCATCCCCTTGACCTTGGCGGCACAGTCGTTGATCACCGTGGTCTGGTTGCTGGAGCTGAGAGACGACAGGTCCGGCAGGTGCGAGGTGCAGAAGGAGACCGCCTGCGTGGTGGTCGAGAGCGTGTCCACCACCGGCTGGGTCACCTTGGTCACCGTCGCGGTCGGCGAGCTGGTCGGAACCGCCAGGGGGCTGCTGCCACTGCTGCTCCCGCCGGTCGAGCCGCTCGAGGTCTTGGTGGTGCCCGCCGCAGCGGTGGTCTGGTGCTTGCCGGCGCGGTGCTTGCCGCCGGTGGGCGTCCGCTGCTGGTGGGCGTGCTGGTGCCGCGTGTGGTGCTGGTGCGGGCGGGCCCGGTGCTTGCCGGCGCCGGTGCCGCTGATCGGGCTGAACACGACCGGCGCGGTGGACTGGTTCGGGGCCGAGGTGTAGTCCCCGGCGAGGTAGGACCGCATGATCGACAGCACGAGGTTCACGTAGTCGTGGTTGTGGTTGTAGCGGTACACCGCGGCCGCCCGGCCCGCCGTGGTGGACAGGTCCTGGTTGCCGGCGCAGAGGTAGACCCCGGCGGCGAGTGCCGCGTCGTTGATGTCCTGCGGGTTGCGCACGCCGTCGCCGTCGCCGTCGACCCCGACCACCGCCCAGGTGGACGGGATGAACTGCATCGGGCCGACCGCCCGGTCGTAGACCGGGTTGTGGTCGTACCGGCCGTTGTCGGTGTCGGCGACGGCCTGGGTGCCGCCGGAGCCGTCCAGGGGCACACCGTAGATGCCGGGGTGCGCCACCCCGTTGGCGGCGAGCACGTTGCCGCCGTAGCGGCCGTGGTCGGACTCCACGCGGCCGATCGCCGCGAGCAGCTGCCAGGGCAGGTGGCAGCCGGGGTCGGCCCGGCCCATCACCTGGGCCGCGTGCCGGTAGGCCGCCAGCGCCACCGACGGGATTCCGTCCACCGTCCCCGAAGGTCCGGCGGCCACGGGTGTGCCGGAGCCGGGGGAGCTCTTCGACGGAGCGGCCGGGGGAAGGGTGCCGGGGGCGGTGACGCTGGCCGGCTTCTTGAGCGGGTGGCTCGGGATCGTGCTGCCGTCCGGCAGCCGGGTGACGTGCCGGGACGCGGCGTCGGCATGTGGCCCGCCCGCCATCGTCATGCTGGTGGTCCAGGCGCCGGAGAGCAGCGCGAGCGGCACCAGCGCGGTGGCCTTCTGCCAGGTCGCCAGCCGCTTCCGGGAGCTGAACAGGGGTGGCGAGGGGCGCGCGTGCCGTCCCTTGTGCGTCGGCGTCGCCTGCTTCTTCTCGCCCGCCATGGTCTCCCCTCTCGTCACCCGGACTGTCCTGCGGTCTACCCGGGTTCTCCCTTCCCGAACCCCAACGAACCGGACCCGGGTCGGGTTACGCAGCCGGGACCGGGTGGACCGGGTGAGCGCGCGTTGGGGTGGGTGGGGACAATGACCTGGTGAGCCTGCCCATCTCGTCGACCCTGCCCACACCTGCGTCCGCGGCGCTGTTCGAGCGCGCCCGGGCGGTCACCCCTGGCGGGGTGAGCTCTCCGGTGCGGGCGTTCGCCGCCGTGGGGGGCACCCCGCGGTTCATCCGCAGCGCGCGGGGAGCCTACTTGACCGACGTCGACGGCCACGAGTACGTCGACCTGGTGGGCAGCTGGGGACCGATGCTGCTCGGTCACGCGCACCGTGAGGTGCTGGCCGCCGTCGCTGAGGCCGCCGCCGGCGGTACGTCGTACGGCGCCCCCACCCGCGCCGAGGTCGAGCTCGCCGAGGAGGTCGTCGCGCGCACCCCCGTGGAGATGGTGCGGTTCGTGTCCTCGGGCACCGAGGCCACCATGTCGGCGATCCGGCTGGCGCGCGGGTTCACCGGCCGGGACATGGTGGTGAAGTTCGCCGGCTGCTACCACGGGCACGTCGACTCCCTGCTCGTCGAGGCCGGGTCCGGGCTCGCCACCTTCGGCGTTCCGGGCACCCCCGGGGTGCCGGCGGCCTCGACCGCGCAGACCCTGGTGCTGCCCTACAACGACCGGGCGGCGGTCGAGCAGGCGTTCGCCGAGCACGGTGATCAGATCGCCTGCCTGATCACGGAGGCCGCCCCCGGGAACATGGGGGTGGTGGCACCCGAACCAGGCTTCAACGGCTTCCTCGCCGACGTCTGCGCCCGGCACGGTGCGCTGTTCATCAGCGACGAGGTGATGACCGGGTTCCGGGTCAGCCGGTCGGGCCAGTACGGCCTCGACGGCGCGGTGGAGGGCTGGCGGCCGGACCTGCTGACCTTCGGGAAGGTGATGGGCGGCGGGTTCCCCGCCGCCGCGTTCGGCGGCCGCGCCGACGTGATGGCCCGGCTCGCCCCGGACGGCCCCGTCTACCAGGCCGGCACCCTGTCGGGGAACCCGGTCGCGATGGCGGCCGGGTTGGCCACGCTGCGGCTGGCCACCGACGAGGTGTACGCCACGCTCGACAAGGTGTCCGCGGCGCTGCAGCAGGCGGTGGCCTCGGCCCTGGCCGAGGCCGGTGTGGCCCATGTCATCGGCTCCACGGGGAACATGTTCGGGGTGTTCTTCGTCGAGGAGGGCGTGACCGCCGTGCCCGACTTCGCCACCGCCTCCCGGCAGCGCAGCGAGGTGTACCGGGAGTTCTTCCACGCGATGCTCGACCAGGGCGTGTACCTGCCGCCGAGCGGCTTCGAGGCGTGGTTCTGCTCCGCGGCCCACGACGACCGGGCGCTGGACCGGGTCGTGCTCCGCCCTTCCCGCGGCCGCGCAGGCGGCGGCCGCCGCGGCCGACGTACCGACCGGTGCGTGAGCCCGGCATGGACCCCCGCACGGACACGCCCAGCGAGGCGCAGACGACGGTCCACCTGCTCCGGCACGGTGAGGTGCACAACCCCATGGGCGTGCTCTACGGGCGCCGGCCGGGCTACCACCTGTCCGAGCTCGGCTCGGCGATGGCGCAGCGGGTCGCGGACGTCGTCGGCGGCCGCGACATCGCCCGCGTGGTCAGCTCACCGCTGGACCGTGCCCGGGAGACCGCCGCGCCGCTCGCCAAGGCCCGGGGCGTCGACGTGGTGGTCGACGACCGGGTGATCGAGGCCGGCAACGTGTTCGAGGGGCAGAGCTTCGGGGTCGGCGACGGCGCGCTGCGCAAGCCGTCGGCCTGGCGGTACCTGTGGAACCCGTGGCGCCCCTCGTGGGGCGAGCCCTACAAGCAGGTGGCGGCCCGGATGCTGGCGGCGGTGCACGACGCGCGCGATGCCGCCCGGGGGCACGAGGTCGTGATCGTCTCCCACCAGCTGCCGATCTGGGTCACCCGGCTGCAGGTGGAGGGCCGCTCGTTCCTGCACGACCCGCGGCGCCGGCAGTGCACGCTGTGCAGCCTGACCTCCCTGACCTTCAACGGGGACACCCTGGTCACGCTCCGCTACTCCGAGCCGGCCGCCGACATGCTGCCCACCCCGGACCGCGGTGCCCCCATCTCCGCGGGCGGCGGCGAGCCGGCCCGCAAGCCACCGGCGGGTGCCTGAGTGGCCGCTGCCCGTTCCCCACGGCGAACCGCCCTGCTGCTGGCCGGGCTGCTGACCGGTGTCCTCGGCAGCGGCCTGCTGGCCGGCTGCTCGTCCTCCGGGACCGGGAGCAACGGCTCGGGAGGCAGCGGGTACGTCGCCGGGCAGGGGGCGATCACCTCCCTCCCGGTCAGCCAGCGCAAGCGCCCGGGGCCGGTGTCCGGCACCACCCTCGACGGCAAGCACGTCTCGCTGTCGGACTACCGCGGCAAGGTCGTCGTGCTGAACGTCTGGGGCTCGTGGTGCTCGCCGTGCCGCGCCGAGGCGCCGACGCTGGTGGCCGCCGCCCACCACCTGTCCGGCAAGGGCGTGGTGTTCCTGGGCATCAACACCCGGGACCCGAACGAGGCCACGGCGCGCGCGTTCGTGCGTCACTTCCACGTGCCGTACCAGAACATCTTCGACCAGGACGGCAGCGCCCTGCTGGCGTTCCGTGGGACGCTGCCGCCGAACGCGATCCCGAGCACGGTCGTGATCGACCCGCAGGGTCGGGTGTCCGGCAGCGTGCTCGGCGAGGTGGACGCGACCACACTGCGCGACCTGGTGCACGACGCACGGTACGGGCCAGGCAGCCAGGGAGGCGGCGCCTGATGCTCGACGTGTCCGTGCCGATGGACGTGGCGATGAGCGTGCCGATGGACGTGGGGTCCTGGTTCCGTGACGCGGCGATGTCCGGGTCGCTGCTGCTGGCCATCCCGGTCGCGCTGGTGGCCGGGCTGGTGTCCTTCTTCTCCCCGTGCGTGGTGCCGCTGCTGCCGGGCTACCTCTCCTACGCCACCGGCCTGTCCGGCTCCGACCTCGCCTCCGCGCGCCGGGGCCGGATGGTGCTGGGCAGCTTCTTGTTCGTGCTCGGCTTCACCTTCGTGTTCGTCGCCCTCGGCACCCTGTCCGGAGCGCTGGGCGCATGGCTGTTCGCCTACACCCACCAGATCAGCATCGTGCTCGGCGCGGTGACCATCGTGGTCGGGCTGGCGTTCCTCGGTTTCATCCCGTTCCTGCAGCGCGACGTCCGGGTGCACCGGGTCCCGGCGGTCGGGCTCGCCGCCGCGCCGCTGCTCGGGGTGCTGTTCGGGCTCGGCTGGACCCCCTGCATCGGGCCCACCCTGTCCGCCGTACAGCTGCTCGCGCTGCACTCCGGCACCGCCGCCCGCGGCGCGTTGCTCAGCGTCTGCTACTCCCTCGGCCTGGGGATCCCGTTCATCCTGGCGGGGCTGATGTTCCGGCGGATGCTGGGCGCGGTCGGCTGGGTGCGGCGGCACCAGGCGTGGGTGACCCGGGTCGGCGGCGCCATGCTCGTCGTCGTCGGGGTGCTGCTGGTCACCGGCGTGTGGGACCAGTGGGTGGCGGACCTGCGCAGCCTCGTCGGTGGGTTCTCGGTGCCGGTATGAGTGCACCCGGCTCATCCCACGAGGTGACGGCGACGCGGCCCGGCACCGACGCGGGCACCGACGCGGGGGGCGCCCCGACCGCGCCGCCGACCCCACCGTCGACGCCGCCCGCGCTCAAGCCCATGGAGCTGGCCCGATGGGCGTGGCGGCAGCTGACCTCGATGCGCACCGCGCTGGTGCTGCTGTTCCTGCTGGCCCTGGCCGCGATCCCCGGCTCGATCGTGCCGCAGGAGAACATCGCCCAGGCGCAGGTGTCGAGCTGGAAGGCGGCGCACCCGACGCTCACTCCGATCTACGAGAAGCTCGGGCTGTTCTCGGTGTTCCACTCCGTGTGGTTCAGCGCCATCTACCTGCTGCTGATGGTGTCCCTGGTCGGCTGCATCGTGCCGCGGCTGCGGGTGTACTGGCGGGGCCTGCGCGCCCGGCCACCGCGAGTCCCGCGCCACCTCACCCGGCTCCCCGTCTCCCGCTCGTTCACCGTGGACGAGGAGCCCGCCGTGGTGCTGGACCGGGCCCGGGCGACGCTGCGGCGCAAACGGTTCCGGGTGGACGTGGCCGCCGAGGGGGACGACGGCGCCGGCGCCGTCTCCGCGGAGCGCGGCTACCTGCGCGAGGCCGGGAACCTGCTGTTCCACGTCTCGATCCTGGTCGTGCTGGTCGGCTTCGCGCTCGGTCAGCTCTTCGGCTACAAGGGCGGCGTGATCGTGGTCGTCGGCCAGGGGTTCTCCAACTCGCTGAGCCAGTACGACGAGTTCGACCCCGGCGCGCTGTTCAAAGCCTCGAACCTCCCGCCGCTGAGCTTCACGGTCGACGACTTCCACGTGAGCTGGGTGACCAGGGGGTCGCAGGCGGGGCAGCCGCGCAGCTTCTCCAGCGACCTGACCTACCGGACCGCGCCGGGAGACCCGGCCAAGCACTACAAGCTCACCGTCAACCACCCGATGCACGTCGCCGGGGCCGACGTCTACCTGGTGGGGCACGGCTACGCCCCGAAGGTGACCGTGCGCGGCGCGGACGGCCACGTCGCCTACAAGGGCCCGGCGGTCTTCCTGCCGCAGGACTCCACCTTCTCCTCCTTCGGGGTGATCAAGGTCCCCGACGCGACGCCCCAGCAGCTCGGCTTCCAGGGCCTGTTCCTGCCCACCTACGGCTTCACCATGGCCCGTGGGCCGTACTCCCGGTGGCCGGGCGCGCTGGACCCGGTGGTGAGCCTGCTGCCCTACCACGGCAACCTCGGCCTGGACTCCGGCCGGCCGCAGAACGTCTACGACCTGAACCTCAAGCACATGGCGGTGTACAAGAAAGCCGGCGGCAAGCCGGACCGGCTGGACATGAGCGTGGGCCAGACCAAGAAGCTGCCGGGCGGCGGGTCCATCACCTTCGACGGGGTGGGCCGGTGGGTCAAGCTCCAGGTCAGCAACAGCCCCGGGGAAGGGATCGCGCTGGCCGGTGTGGTGCTCGGCCTGCTCGGTCTGCTCGGCTCGCTGTTCGTGCGCCCCCGGCGCACCTGGGTCCGGGTGCGCCGCCAGGACGGGCGTACCTTGGTCGAGGTGGCGGGCCTGGACCGCAGCACCGGTGGTGACCTCGAGGGCGAGGTAGGGGCGATCAGCCGGGCGGTGGCGGGCTCCGCAGCAGAAAGCCAGCAAAGGGAGACGACGTGACAACCGCGGACTTCGCATCGTTCAGCAACCACGCGATCGCCTTCGCCTCGATCGTGTACGGGCTCGCCCTGCTGGCGCACGTCGCGGAGTGGGCGATGAGCCGCAAGGTCCCGGTCACGGTCACGAGCCGGACGCCGCCGTCCCCACGCGCAGCCAGGAGCAGCGGACCGCCGAGTCGGTCATGGTCGGGGCGGGCGCCCCGGCCGGCGGTGGGTCCGACGTACCGCCCGAACAGGGCACCGCGGCCGCAGCGGCGCCGGCCGACGACGAGCGCGAGTTCCAGATCGACCGGTTCGGCCGCATCGGGGTCGCGCTCACCGTGGTCGCCTGCGTGGTCCACCTGTCCGCGATCGTCACCCGCGGCCTCGGCTCGGACCCGATCCGGGTGCCGTGGGGCAACATGTACGAGTTCACGATGGCGGGCACGTTCGGTGTGGCCGCGATGTACCTGCTGCTGCTGCGCCGCTACCAGCTGCGCTGGATGGGTCTGCTGGTGGCCGCCTTCGAGGTCATCGTGCTGATGTGCAACCAGCTGCTGCTCTACGAACCGGCCGGTCCGCTGGTGCCGGCGCTGCACTCCTACTGGCTGATGATCCACGTGACCGCGGCCATCCTCGCCTCGGGCGCCTTCGGGGTCGGGGCGCTCGCCTCGATCCTCTACCTGGTCAAGGACCGCGCCGACCGCCGCGGCACGGTGCGCAGCAGCGGCTACCTCGCGCGGCTGCCGCAGACCTCGCTGCTGGACCGGGCCGCCTACCGGGTGCACGCGTTCGCGTTCCCGATCTGGACGTTCGCGGCGCTGATCGCGGGGCCGATCTGGGCCAAGTACGCCTGGGGCAGCTACTGGAACTGGGACCCGAAAGAGGTCTGGGCGTTCATCACCTGGGTGGTCTACGCGGCCTACCTGCACGCCCGGGTGACGGCCGGCTGGAAGGGCCGCACCGCGGCGATCATCGCGCTGGTCGGCTTCGGGACCCTGCTGTTCAACTTCATCGGGATCAACTTCTTCTTCGGCGCCGGGAGCATGCACTCCTACGCCGGCAACTGACCCCGCGCCGGGTCAGCCCAGCGGGTCGTCCGGGGTCTGGTCCGGCGGCCGGCGCCCGGGCCCCTGCAGACCGCGCAGGAACTCCTCGTCGTCGTCCGGGGCGACCGTGCGCCTACGGCGCACCCGCCGGGGCGCCCAGGCGGGATCCTCCCGTCGGATGCGCCGTCTCTCCAGGAGCCAGAAGCTGGTGTACACCACGGCCGCGAAGGCGAGGGCCACCAGTGCGAACTTGCCCACGGCACCAGCGTAGGCAGTCGGCCAAGGCTGGTGCCCAGACTGGTCCACCGCCCCTCACCGGAGGGTGACTACCCTGGTGCGGTGAAGCTCTTCGCCATCTACACGCTGTCGCGCATCGGGCTGTTCGTCGCGGCGTACGCGCTGATCGCGGGCATCTACATGCTGGTGGCCGGGACGACCTCGGTGCCGGTGTTCTGGCCGTTCGTCGCGGCCATCTTGGTCTCGGCCACCGCCTCGTGGTTCCTGCTGCGCGGACAGCGGGACCGGCTGGCGGCCTCGGTGCAGCGCCGGGCCGCGGCCGCCTCCCGGAAGTTCGAGGAGACCCGTGCCAAGGAAGACGACCGCGGGGCGTGAGCCGGGCGCACAGGGACTGGCTGGACGAGGCGATCCGGCGGGTGGAGGCGGACGGGAACCGGTCGGCGGACACCCACCTGCACGTGTTCCCGCTGCCGGAGTCCTGGGACGTCGACCTCTACCTCAAGGACGAGTCGGTGCACCCGGCCGGCACCTCGCGGGAGAAGATCGAGATGGTCGAGCTCCACGGCGGCCGCTGCCACCTGGTGGACGACCCGGCCGCGATCTACGACGAGTCCCGACGGCTGGCCGCCGAGACCGGCGGGCACTTCATGGACCAGTTCACCTACGCCGAGCGGGCCACCGACTGGCGCGGCAACAACAACATCGCCGAGTCGATCTTCGGCCAGCTCGCGCAGGAGCGGCATCCCGTCCCGGAGTGGGTGGTGGTCGGCGCGGGCACCGGCGGCACCTCGGCCACCATCGGGCGGTTCGTCCGGTACCGCCGCTACCACACCCGGGTGTGCGTGGTGGACCCGGAGAACTCCGCGTTCTACGAGGGCTGGCGGCGCGGTGACCCGTCGTACTCCACCGGCCGCGGGTCGCGCATCGAGGGCATCGGCCGGCCGCGGGTGGAGCCGTCCTTCGTGGCCTCGGTCGTCGACGCCATGGTGTCGGTCCCGGACGCCGCCTCGATCGCCGCGGCCCGCTGGTGCAGCCAGGTCACCGGCCGGCTGGTGGGCGGATCCACCGGCACCGCCCTGTGGGGAGCGCAGCAGCTGGTGTCCGGGATGTGCGGCGAGGGCCGGGCCGGCAGCGTGGTGACGATGCTGTGCGACGGAGGGGAGCGCTACACCGAGACCTACTACGACGACGGCTGGCTGGCGGACGCCGGCATCGACATCGCGCCCTACCAGAGGACCCTCGAGCAGTTCGCCGCCACCGGCGACTGGGTGGCGCCTGCGCCGTCCAGCTGACCAGGGCCCGGGGTTGGGGGACCCCGGAGTGGGTACCTGCCGGCACTCACGCTCGGGACGAGGAGTCTCCATGCAGCTACCCACCGCACGCGGTCCGCTCAGCACCGCGCTGCTCGCCGCGCTCGCCGGCCGAGCAGCTCTCGCCCCGGAGGCCGTCTGCGCGGACGCCCGCCGCCGCGGCGCGGCCACCGAGCACGGGGTCGTGGACCCGCTCATCGACGACGACCTCCAGCTCACCCTGTGGGTCTGCTACGAGCTGCACTACCGCGGCTTCGACGGCGTGGACCCGGACTGGGAGTGGGACCCCGGACTGCTCGCGTTGCGCGGCGAGCTGGAGCGGGTGTTCGAGGCCGATCTGCGCCGGCGCACCGCCGACCGGGTCGAGGCCGCCCTGGCCGAAGGCGGCGACGTCGCCGAGCGGCTGTTCACGCTGACCGGCTCCTTCGACGGCCCGCCCGTCGCGGCGTACGTGCAGCGCAGGGCGAGCCTGCCCGAGTTCCGGGAGCTGATGGTCCACCGGAGCCTGTTCCACCTCAAGGAGTCCGACCCGCAGTCGTTCGTCATCCCACGGCTCGAGGGCGGGCCGAAGGCGACCTTCGTCGAGCTGCAGTACGACGAGTACGGCGCAGGCCGTGCGGACCGGGTGCACTCGACGCTGTTCGGCGACAGCCTCGAGGCGTGCGGCCTGGACCGGGGGTACGGCGCCTACGTGGACCACGTGCCCGGCGCGACCCTGGCGGTCAGCAACACGATGAGCCTGTTCGGGCTGCACCGACGGCTCCGGGCGGCGGCGATGGGACATTTCGGCGCCTTCGAGGCGAGCAGCTCGCTGCCGAGCCGGAAGAACGCGGCGGGGATCCGCCGGCTCGGCCTGCCCGAGCCGGCCGCGACGTACTTCGACGAGCACGTGGAGGCCGACGCGGTCCACGAGCAGCTGGCGCTGCGCACCATCTGTGCCGGGCTGGTGGAGCAGGACCCGGGCTGCGAGCGCGAGGTGTTCTTCGGGGCGGTGAGCTGCCTTCACGTCGAGGCGGTGGTCGGCGAGCGCCAGCTTGCCGCCTGGGGGCAGGGCACGAGCTCGCTGCGCATCCCGCTCGGCACGGAAGGCGCCGCATGAGCGCCCGGATGAGGCTGGTGCAGGCCACCGACGACCGCGTCCGCGGCCCGGTGGAGGTGACGCCGTGTCCCGATGGCCCGCTGCTGGTGCGCGGCGCGGACACGGTCCGCGACGAGCAGGGGCGGCCACACCAGGTCACCCGGCCGGTGGTGGCGGTGTGCGCCTGCGGCAAGTCGCAGCGCAAGCCGTGGTGCGACGGCACGCACAAGATGATCCCTAGGAAGTAGCCGCGACCAGCAGGCCCACGAACAGGCCGACGGCGTACAGCAGCTCGGCGACCCCGGCCGCCTGCAGCACCGGGATCAGCTCGCGGCCCTGCGCGCCGGAGAGCACGGTGCGGGCGGCGGGGACCGCCGCGACCAGGAACACGAGGCCGAGCGCCGCCCACCAGGTGCCGCCCACCATCAGCCCGAGCACCGTCGCCGCGGCCATCACGAGCAGCAGTGCGAACAGCAGCCGGCTGCGCCGGTCGCCGAGCAGCACCGCCAGGGTGTGCTTGCCGGCGCTCCGGTCGGTGGGGATGTCGCGCAGGTTGTTGGCGACCAGGATCGCGCTGGCCAGCGCGCCGGTGCCGACCGCGCCCAGCCAGGCCGGCCAGGGCAGCTCCTGCGTCTGCACGTACGTCGTACCGAGCACCGCGACCAGCCCGAAGAACACGAACACCATCAGCTCACCGAGGCCCCGGTAGCCGTAGGGACGCCGGCCGCCCGTGTAGTACCAGGCGGCCACCATGCAGACCACGCCGACCGCCACCAGCCACCAGGCGGTCGCCACCGCCAGCGCCAGACCGGCGACCGCGGCCACCCCGAAGCAGCCGAACGCGGCCGCCTTGACCGCACCGGGCGACGCCGCCCCGGACCCCACCAGCCGCATCGGCCCGACGCGGCCCTCGTCGGTGCCGCGCACCCCGTCGGAGTAGTCGTTTGCGTAGTTCACCGCGACCTGCAGGGCGAGCGCGACGACCATCGCCAGAGCGGCCTTCCACCACACCGGGTGCTGCTCGAGCACCGCGACGCCGGTGCCGACGAGCACCGGCGAGACGGCGGCGGGAAGCGTGCGTGGCCGGGCACCTTCGAGCCACTGTGCAGGGGTCGCCATGGTGGCCAAGTGTGTCAGGGCCGGGCGGCCGCCGCCGCCACGGCTCCGCCCACTAACGTGACGACCGTGGCCAGTCTCCGACCCGTGCGTGGTTCAGCCCGCGAGATCCTCGCCGTGCTCCGCGAGTGGGACGCCGCGGAGCATCCGGAGCCGCTGGTGGTGGAGACCTCCGGGTCGACCGGGGAGCCGAAGCGGGTGGTGCTCTCCCGCGACGCCATGCGCGCGTCGGCCGGCGGCACCGCCGACCGGCTCGGTGGCGCAGGGCAGTGGCTGCTGAACCTGCCCGGCACCTACGTCGCCGGCCTGCAGGTGCTGTTCCGCTCGGTGCTCGCCGGCACCGAGCCGGTGCTGCAGGACGAGCACCCCGACTTCCCCGCGGCCGCGTCCGCGTTGTCCGGTCCTCGCCGGTACGTCTCCCTGGTGCCCACCCAGCTGGCCCGGATGGTGGCCTCCGACCGCGACCTCGAGGCCCTGCGACGCTTCGACACCGTCCTGATCGGCGGGGCCGGGACGGATCCGGCGCTGCGTCGTACCGCCGAGGACGCCGGGCTGCGCCTGGTCGCCACCTACGGCATGAGCGAGACCTGCGGCGGCTGCGTGTACGACGGGCTCCCGCTGGAGGGGGTCGCGGTCAAGGTGGACGCCGAGCGGCGGGTGCAGATCGCCGGCCCGGTCCTCTTCGAGGGGTACGACGGGGCGCCCGACGCGACGTCGCGGGTGCTGTCCGGCGGATGGTTCCGCACCCAGGACCTCGGCCGGATCGACGAGGACGGGCGGCTGGAGGTGCTGGGCCGGGTCGACGACGTGATCGTGTCCGGCGGGGTGAACGTGCCGGCTCCGGCGGTGGCGGCCCGGCTCCGGACACACCCGGGCATCGTCGCAGCGGAGGTGACCGGCGCCGCCGACCCCGAGTGGGGCCAGCGGGTGGTGGCGGTCGTGGTGCCCGCCGACCCGGGGGCGGCGCCGGCGCTGGCGGAGCTGCGGGACTTCGTGGCCGAGCAGCACCCCCGCGCCTGGGCCCCCCGCGACGTGGTGCCGGTGGCCGAGATCCCGCTGCTGGGCAACGGCAAGGTCGACCGGGCCGCGCTGGAACGGATCGCGGCCCGATGACCCTGCCCGACCAGCGGCACGTCTACTCGATCCCGATGCGCACCCGGTTCCGCGGGATCACCGTCCGCGAGGGGATGCTGCTGCGCGGGCCGGCCGGCTGGGGGGAGTTCAGCCCGTTCCTGGACTACGACACCACGGTCGCCGGGCCGTGGCTGGCGGCAGCGCTGGAGGCCGCCCGGGACGGCTGGCCCGCGCCGGTGCGGGACCGGGTGCCGGTGAACGTGACGGTGCCGGCGGTCGGACCCGAGCAGGCGGCAGCCGTCGTGCGGAGCAGCGGCGGGTGCCGCACCGCGAAGGTGAAGGTGGCCGAGCCCGGCCAGACCCGCGCCGAGGAGCAGGCCCGGCTGGAGGCGGTCCGGGACGCCCTGGGCCCCGACGGGAGGATCCGGGTGGACGCGAACGGGTTGTGGGACCTCGACGAGGCGGTGACCGCGATCGGCCTGCTGGACCGGGCCGCGGCGGGGCTGGAGTACGTCGAGCAGCCGTGCGCAGACGTGGAGGACCTCGCGCGGGTCCGCCGGAGGGTGGACGTGCCGATCGCCGCCGACGAGTCGATCCGCCGCGCCGAGGATCCCTACCGGGTCCGGGACCTGGCGGCCGCGGACGTGGCGGTGCTCAAGGTGCAGCCGCTGGGCGGGGTGCGCGCCTGCCTGCGGATCGCCGCGGACATCGGCCTGCCGGTGGTGGTCTCCTCCGCGCTGGAGACCTCGGTCGGCATCGGGGCCGGGGTCGCGCTGGCCGCCGCGCTGCCCGATCTGCAGCACGCCTGCGGGCTGGCCACGGTCGCGCTGCTCACCGGGGACGTCACCACCACCTCCCTGCTGCCCCACGACGGCGCACTGCCCGTCGGACGCCCGGACGTGGACGAGCAGGCGGTGCGCCGCTGGGCCGCCGACCCGGACCGGGCGGCCGCCTGGGAGGAACGGCTGGCCGGGACGGCCACGCTCGGGCAGGATCGGTCCTCGTGACCCGCGCCGCGCCGGCCAACGCCGCCACCGCCACCGCCTGCACCCTCCTCGACGAGCTGTGCCGCAACGGGGTGGCCGACCTGGTGCTCGCCCCCGGCTCCCGGTCCGCACCGCTGGCGTTCGCCGCGCACGCCGCGTCCCGCGCCGGACGGCTGCGGCTGCACACCCGCATCGACGAGCGGTCCGCGGCGTTCATGGCGCTGGGCATCGCGACGACCTCCCGGCGACCGGTGGCGGTGGTGACCACCTCCGGCACGGCGACCGCGAACCTGCACCCGGCGGTGCTGGAGGCCTCGCACGCGGGGGTGCCGCTGCTCGTGCTGACCGCGGACCGGCCGGCCCGGCTGCGCGGCACCGGCGCGAACCAGACCACGGACCAGGTCAGGCTGTACGGCGACGCGGTGCGGCTGTTCGCCGACGTGCCGGCCGGCCGTGCCGGAGCGGACGAGGAGCGCCAGCTGGTGGCCTGGCGGTCGTTGGCGTCGCGGGCGTACGCCGCGGCGACCGGAGCCGTCGGCGGGCTCCCCGGCCCGGTGCACCTGAACCTGCAGCTCGAGGAGCCGCTCACCCCGGACGCGGAGGACGGCTGGGTCGCCGCGGTCGGCGGACGGCAGAACGGCGGACCGTGGACCCGCGTGCCCGACCGGCCCCGTGACTGGCCCCGTGACCGGCCCCGTGACCGGACCCTCGGGCTGGACCCGGGCAGGCGCACCGTGGTGGTGGCCGGCGACGACGCCGGCCCGCCGGCGCGGATCCTGGCCGAGGGTGCGGGTTGGCCGCTGCTCGCCGAGCCGAGCAGCGGGTCCCGCACCGGCGAGAACGCGATCCGCACCTACCGGCTGCTGCTCGGCGCCCCGGAGCTTGCGAGCCGCATCGAGCGGGTGGTGGTCTTCGGCCACCCCACGCTGTCCCGGCCGGTGAGCAGGCTGCTGGCCCGTGACGACGTGGAGGTCGTCGCGGTGCACGGCCGCGTGGGCTGGAGCGACCCGGGCCAGCGGGCCGCGGCCCTGGCCTGGGAGGTCGACCTCGACTCTGCGCAGCAGCCCGCCGCGGACGGCTGGCTGCAGGAGTGGAAGGCCCGCGACGCGGAGCTCGGCAAACGGCTGGACGAGCTGCTCGACGGCTGGGCGCCGCTGACCCCCCACCACGTGGCCGGGGAGGTCGCGGCCGCGCTGCCCGCGCACGGGCTGCTGTTCGTGGGCTCGTCGAACCCGGTGCGCGACCTGGACCTGATGGTGCCGCGGTACCCGGTCGGCGAGCACCGGATGGTGATCGCCAACCGGGGACTGGCCGGCATCGACGGGTCGGTGTCCACGGCGATCGGCGCCGCCCTGGGCCGGGAGAGTGCCCGGTCGCTCGCGCTGCTCGGAGATGTCACCTTCCTGCACGACGCGAACGGGCTGCTGCTCGGCCCGCGGGAGGCCCGGCCGGACCTGACGATCGTGGTGGTCAACGACGACGGAGGGTCGATCTTCGCCCTGCTCGAGCAGGGCGCCCCGTCGTACGCCGACTCCTTCGAGACGCTGTTCGGCACCCCGCACGGTGTCGACCTGGCCGCGCTGTGCCGGGCCGGCGGGACCGCGCACCGGCGGGTGGACGACCGGGCCGGGCTGCGGGTGGCGCTCGCCGAACCGGCCGCCGGGGTCGAGGTCGTCGAGGCGGTCGTACGCCGCGACGACCGGCGCGAGCTGGACGCGGTCATCCGCGCGCTGGCCACGGACTGACCGGGGAACTGGCGCAAGAAGGATCAAGCGGGGAGCGGCCCGAGACGGGAAGATCGAGCCATGACCGTCGCCGCGGACCACTTCGCCGCCTTCCTGGACGTGCTGTCCGACGCCCTGGACGACCACGAGGTGACCGGGGAGCAGCTGGCTGCCCGGCTGTACCTGTCCCGGTTCCACCTGGACCGCATCGTCTCCTCGGTCGCCGGCGAGCCGCCGACCCGGTTCCGGCGGCGCATCCTGCTCGAGCGCGCCGCCTACCGGCTGCTCACCAGCAGGCGCAGCATCCTCGAGGTCGCCGTCGAGGCCGGCTACGGGTCGCACGAGGCGTTCACGCGCGCCTTCACCAAGGCGTACGGCGTCGGACCGAGCCGGTGGCGGGGGCGGCCGACCCGGATCCGGATCGACGCACCCAGCGACGTGCACTTCCACCCACCCGGCAGCCTCCGGCTGCCCGCAGCGAAGAAGGTGACCCCCATGGACCTGCTCACCAAGATGGTCGAGCACCACATCTGGCTGACCGGCGAGATGGTCCGGCTGGCCGGCAGGCTCAACGACGAGCAGCTCGACGCGCGCATCGAGGTGTCGGTGGACGAGGACGAGCAGACCATCCGCTCCCTGCTGTCCCGGCTGGTCGGCCAGATGGGCATGTGGAACGCCGCGCTCGCCAACCGGGAGTACGACTGGTCGGTGGAGGACCACGAGTCGCTTGCCTCGATGCGGACCCGGCTCGCCGAGGAGGGCCCGACCTACCTCGCCCACGTTCGCGAGGTCTGCGAGCAGGGCCGACTCGACGACACGTTCGTCGACGCGCTGTGCGAGCCGGCGGAGGTGTTCACCTACGGCGGGATGATCGCGCACGTGCTCACCTTCGCCGCGCACAACCGCACCCTGGTCGTGCTGGCGCTGGACGCCGCCGGTGTCGAGGGGCTGGGTTGGGGCGACCCGATGCGCTGGGTTGCCCAGCAGCCGACGTGAGACCCGCGGCCGGCCGCCGGCAGGGTTGAATGGGCGGGTGCATCTCGCCCTGCTGCTGGCCGGCCTCGTCGCCGCCGTCGTGGCGGTCACCGGTGTCTGTCGCAGGTACGACCTGCCCGAGCCGATGGTGCTCATCGCGGTGGGGGCTGCGGCGTCGTTCGTGCCGTTCGTGCCCGAGGTCCACCTCACCGCGGCGGTCGTGCTGGCCGGCATGCTGCCACCGCTGCTGTACTCCGCCGCGCTGCAGTCCTCGCTGATCGACTTCAACACCAACCGTCGGGCGATCCTGCTGCTGTCGGTGGGGCTGGTCGCCTTCACGATGGTCGGGGTCGGTCTGGTGATCCACCCGGTCATCCCCGGCCTGGACTGGCCGGCGGCGTTCGCGCTCGGCGCGGTCGTGGCACCCCCGGATGCGGTCGCGGCCATCGCGATCGCCCGGCGCATCGGACTGCCGCGACGGCTGGTCACGGTCCTGGAGGGCGAGTCGCTGCTCAACGACGCCACCGCCCTGGTCGGGCTGCGCACCGCCGTGCTCGCCGCCTCCGGCGCCGTCACCGCCGTCAGCGTGGGTGGCGACTTCCTGCTGGCCGCGGGCGGCGGCGTCGCCGTCGGACTGGTGATGTACCTGCTGGTCGGCTGGGTGCGCAAGCACTTCGTCGACCCGGTGCTGGACACGAGCGTCTCCTTCGTCACCCCGTTCCTGGCCTACGCGATCGCCGAGTCGCTGCACGCCTCCGGGGTGCTCGCCGTGGTGATCGCCGGGCTGCTGCTGGGGCACCGGGCGCCGGTGCTGCAGACCGCATCCTCCCGGATCGCCGAGCGGCTGAACTGGCGCACGATCGCGTTCCTGCTGGAGAACTCGGTGTTCTTGCTGATCGGGCTGCAGGCGCGCTGGATCCTGCAGGCGGTGGCGACCAGCGGGGTCTCTGTCGGGGTGGTGGTCGCCGCGTGCGTGGTCACCCTGTTCGCGGTGATCGTGCTGCGCATGGTCTGGGTGCTCGCGGTGCGCCTGCTGATCCGGTCGCCTGACCACGGGCAGCCGCCGCCGCTGCGGCACACCATCGTGCTCGGCTGGGCCGGCATGCGCGGCGTGGTCACCCTGGCGGCGGCGTTCGCCATCCCGAGCGACTTCCCGCAGCGGGACCTGCTGATCCTGGTGGCGCTGTGCGTGACCGCGGGGACACTGTTCCTGCAGGGTCTGACGATGCCCTGGCTGGTGCGCCGGTTGCGGGTGCCGGCGCCCGACCCCCGCGAGGACGCCCTGGCGCGGGCGGCCCTGCTCGACAAGGCGACTGCGGCCGGCCTCGAGGTGCTCGACGGCGACGAGGGGGAGGACCCGCACGGCACGGCCGACGCACTGCGCCGGCGTCTCGAGCAGCGGGACTTCGCCGCCTGGGAACGCCTCGGCGAGCACCCGCAGGGAGAGACGCCCAGCGAGGCCTACACGCGGCGACGACTCGAGATGCTCGAGGCCGAGCGCCGCAAGGTGCTGGAAGTGCGTGGCAGCGGCGCACTCCCGCACGAGGTCGTCGAGGAGGTGCTGGCCGCGCTCGACGTCGAGGAGTCGATGCTCGACGTCCGGCAAGCCCGGGGCGAGCGGGACCGGCGCGGCGAACGCGGAACCGTGCGGCCGCCCAGCCGGCTGCCGCCCTGTCGCCACCTGAGGGAGGCCTCCGACGACGTGCAGCCGAACGTCGAGGGGGTGTGCGAGGAGTGCGTCAAGGAGGGCGCCACGTGGGTGCACCTGCGCACCTGCCTGACCTGCGGCCACGTCGGCTGCTGCGACAGCTCGCCCCGCCGGCACGCGACGGAGCACTTCCACCGCACCGAGCACCCGGTGATGCGGTCCGCCGAGCCGGGGGAGTCCTGGCGCTGGTGCTACGTCGACCGGCGCGTCGGCTGACCGGTCGGTTGCCGCCGGCGTGCGGCGGGCATGATCGCACCATGAGGATCACCAAGTTCGGCCATGCCTGCGTCCGCATCGAGCACGACGGGGGCGCGATCGTCATCGACCCGGGCTCGTTCACCGCGCCCGACGCCGTGGACGGCGCCACCGCGGTGCTGGTCACCCACGAGCACGCCGACCACTACGCGCTGGACAACCTGAAGGCGTGCGACGCGCCGGTGTTCACCATCGACGCCGTGGCGGCGCAGATCGACGACCCAGCGGTCCGCGAGAGGGTCACGGTCGTCGCCCCCGGCGAGCAGCTCGACCCGGGCGTGCCGACCACGGCCGTCGGTGAGTGGCACGCCGTGATCCACCCGGACCTCCCCCGCTTCCACAACACTGGCTTCCTGCTGCAGATGGAGGGCACGGCGGTCTACCACCCCGGCGACTCGTTCACCGTGCCCGAGCAGCCGGTCGACGTACTCCTGCTGCCGGTCAGCGGGCCGTGGAACAAGCTCGGCGAGGTGGTCGACTTCGGCCGCGCGGTCGGCGCGCAGCGCAACCTGGCCGTCCACGAGCTGATCCACAGCGACATCGGGCTGACGATCACCGACCAGCGGCTCACCGCGATGCTCGGCGACCGCGGCCTCGCCTACCAGCGGGTGGCGGTCGGTCAGGACATGGACCTGGGCTAGCGGCTAGGACGAGATCGCGTCCCGCACCGGCACGAACTTCGCCTGCGCCTCGGCGAGCTCGGCGGCGGGGTCCGAGGAGGCCACGATGCCGCAGCCGGCGAACAGCCGGACGGTGCGGCCGGCCACCTCGGCGGAACGCAGCGCGATGCCCCACTCGCCGTCGCCCGCGCCGTCCATCCAGCCGACCGGGCCGGCGTAGCGGCCGCGGTCCATCCCCTCGATCTGGCCGATCAGCCGGGTGGCCACGTCCGTCGGGGTGCCGCCGACCGCGGCGGACGGGTGCAGCGCCTCGGCCAGCTCCAGGGAGGTGGCGTCGTCCTTGGTGACCCCGGCCACGTCGGTGGCCAGGTGCATCACGTTGGGCAGGTGCAGCACGAACGGCGACTCCGGCACGTTCATCGACGTGCAGTGCGGCGCCAGCGCGTCGGCCACCGAGCGCACGGCGTACTCGTGCTCCTCGAGGTCCTTGCTGGAGCGGGCCAGGGTGGCGGCCAGGGCCAGGTCCCGCTCGTCGTGGCCGGTACGTCGGATGGTGCCGGCCAGCACCCGGGAGGTGACCAGGCCCCGCTCCCGGCGGACCAGCATCTCCGGGGTGGCCCCGAACAGCCCGTCCACGTGGAAGGTCCAGCACATGGGGTAGGTCTCGCTGAGCCGGTGCAGCGGCCAGCGCACGTCGATGTCGAGCTCCGCGGTGGCCACCAGGTCACGCGCCAGCACCACCTTCTCCAGGCCGCCGTCCTGGATCCGGCGCACCGCCTCGGCGACGACCGTCTCCCACTCCGCGCCGCTGCGGGCGCCGTCGGAGAAGGTCACCCCGGCCGGAGCCTCGGCCGGTCCGGCCGGCTGCATCGACGGTGGGGCGCCGATCGTGCCGCTACCGATCGTGGTCACCCAGCACGTCTCGCCCCGGCGACCGACCACCACCTCGGGCACCACCAGCACGCTGTCCCCGGGGTCGTCGGCGAACGCGAAGGAGCCGAAGCACACCAGCCCCGTGCCCGGAGCGTCCACCTCGTCGCGGACCACGGCGGTCTCGGTCTGCTCGGCCCACCAGGCGCGGGCCTGTGCGAAGCGGTCCGTGCCGGCCGGCCGGAGGGTCGCGGCGTTGCCCCAGGCCACGAGTCCGTCCCCGCGCCGTACCCACGCCAGCGCACCCTCGCCGGGCAGCAGCGCCAGGAGGCTGCCGGGGTCCTCGACGGGGACGGTGCGCACGACCAGCGGGCTGGTGTCGGGAGAGGTGCCGGCAGCAGAGGTCACGCATCGGAGCCTACGACCGGCGGCAACCGGGCCGCCGGTCCGGGGCGCCCGGACAGCCGAGGCGGCCGGGCGGCACCCTAGGCTGTCCGGGTGACCCGAGCCGACCTGGACAAGCGCCCAGCCGAGGTCGCGGCGATGTTCGACGCCGTGGCGCGCCGCTACGACATCACCAACGACGTGCTGTCCCTCGGGCAGGACCGGTTGTGGCGCCGCGCGGTCGTGGACGCGGTGGACCCGCGGCCGGGGGAGCGGGTGCTCGACCTGGCCGCCGGCACCGGAACCTCCAGCCAGCCGTTCGCCGACCGAGGCGCCACGGTGGTGCCGTGCGACTTCTCGCTGGGCATGCTCCGGGTCGGCAAGCAGGCCAGACGGCACCTGTCGTTCACCGCCGGCGACGGCACCCGGTTGCCGTTCGCCGACGGGGCGTTCGACGCGGTGACGATCTCCTTCGGGCTGCGCAACGTGGTCGACCCGGACGGCGCGCTGCGGGAGATGCGCCGGGTCACCCGTCGTGGTGGCCGGCTGCTGGTGTGCGAGTTCAGCCACCCCACGTTCGGGCCGTTCCGGACCGTCTACCTGGAGTACCTGATGCGGGCGCTGCCGCCGATCGCTCGCGCGGTCTCGTCCAGCCCGGACGCCTACGTCTACCTCGCGGAGTCGATCCGCACCTGGTCCGACCAGCGGCAGCTGGCCGGTCGCCTCGTCGAGGCCGGATGGTCCGGCCCGTCCTGGCGGAACCTCTCGGGCGGCATCGTCGCCCTGCACCGGGCCGCCGCCTGAGCGGGGCCCGAGTCGCGGACTGCGCGCCGGCGACCTAGACTGTCGGACGGAGTTAGTGAAGCCGTTCACTAAGTCACAATGTTCTGTTTGCGCGGACAATCCGCGAGCGAGGTAGCGAGCAGGAGACGCCACGATGACCCGGACCACCGCCGACGAGCGGCAGGCCGACGTCATCGTCGTCGGTGCCGGCCCCGCGGGCTCGACCGCCGCCTTCCACCTCGCCCAGGCGGGCGTGGACGTCCTCGTCGTGGAGAAGACCGCCTTCCCGCGCGAGAAGGTCTGCGGCGACGGGCTGACCCCCCGTGCGGTGCGGCAGCTGATCCGGATGGGCATCGACCTCGACACCCCCGGCTGGATGCGGAACCACGGTCTGCGCGTGCGCGGCGGTGGGCACCAGGTCGAGCTGCCCTGGCCGGAGCTGGCCTCGTTCCCGCCGTACGGCCTGGTCCGCACCCGCATGGACTTCGACGAGATCCTCGCCCGGCACGCCCAGAAGGCCGGCGCCCGGCTGCTGGAGCGGCAGGCGGTGACCGGACCAGTGCTCGACGACCGCACCGGCCGGGTGGTCGGCGTGACCGCGAAGCCGGTGGACGACCGGGGCCGGAGGACCGGCGAGGAGGTCACCTACCGGGCGCCGGTGGTGGTCGCCGCCGACGGCGTCTCGGCCCGGATGGCGCTCGCCCTCGGGCTGCAGAAGCGCGACGACCGCCCGCTCGGCGTGGCGGTGCGCACCTACTACAAGAGCCCCCGCCACGACGACGACTGGATGGAGTCCTGGCTGGAGCTGTGGGAGGGCGAGCCGGGGCGCTCCCGGCTGCTGCCCGGCTACGGCTGGATCTTCGGCGTCGGTGACGGTACGTCGAACGTGGGGCTGGGCATCTTGAACACCTCCACGGCGTTCGGCAACACCGACTACAAGGACCTGCTGCGGCGCTGGCTGGACAACACCCCGGAGGAGTGGGGCTTCCGCGAGCAGAACATGGTCGGCCGGATCGGCGGAGCCGCCCTTCCCATGGGCTTCAACCGCAAGCCGCACTACACCCGTGGCGTGCTGCTGGTCGGTGACTCCGGCGGCATGGTGAACCCGATGAACGGTGAGGGCATCGCCTACGCCATGGAGTCCGGCGAGATGGCCGCTGCCTGTGTCGTGCAGGCGCTGGGCCGCACGCCCGCCGAGCAGGAGCGCGCCCTCGAGGCGTATCCTGCCGCGTTGGACGCGACGTACGGCGGCTACTACACGCTCGGACGGTTGTTCGTGCGGCTGATCGGCAACCCGCAGGTGATGAAGCAGGCGACGAGGCACGGTCTTCCCAGACCGACGCTGATGCGGTTCACGCTGAAGCTGATGGCCAACCTGAGTGACCCGCGCGGCGGCGACGCGTCCGACCGCATCATCAACGCGCTGAGCAAGGTGGCACCCGCCGCCTGACCAGCGGACAAGAGCAGACAGGGCTGCCCGAGGGGCAGACCTCCGAGGCAGGACAGGAGGACCAGAGCGGTGTACATGCCAGTGATCGCACTCGCCATCATCGCGGCAGGGTTCGCGGTCTTCTCCGTGGTGATGAGCACCCTCGTCGGCCCGAAGCGCTACAACCGACCCAAGCTCGACTCCTACGAGTGCGGCATCGAGCCCACTCCTCAGCCGGTCGGCGGCGGGCGGTTCCCGGTGAAGTACTACATCACCGCGATGCTCTTCATCGTCTTCGACATCGAGATCATCTTCTTGTACCCGTGGGCTGTGTACTTCGACAGCATGAAGGTCTTCGGCCTCGTCGAGATGATCCTGTTCATCGCCACGGTGTTCGTGGCCTACGCCTACGTGTGGCGCCGCGGCGGACTGGAGTGGGACTAGAAAATGGGTCTTGAAGAGAAGCTCCCGAGCGGGGTGCTGCTGAGCACCGTCGAAGGGGTTGCGGGCTACTTCCGGAAGGCGTCGTTCTGGCCGGCCACCTTCGGTCTGGCCTGCTGCGCGATCGAGATGATGACCTCCGGGGGTCCGCGCTACGACCTCGGCCGGTTCGGCATGGAGGTGTTCCGCGCCTCCCCGCGTCAGGCCGACCTGATGATCGTGGCCGGCCGCGTCAGCCAGAAGATGGCGCCCGTGCTCCGGCAGATCTACGACCAGATGCCGGACCCGAAGTGGGTGCTGGCGATGGGCGTGTGCGCCAGCTCGGGCGGCATGTTCAACAACTACGCGATCGTGCAGGGCGTCGACCACGTTGTTCCCGTCGACATGTACCTGCCCGGCTGCCCGCCGCGGCCGGAGATGCTCATCGACGCCATCTTGAAGCTGCACGACGAGGTGCAGCACTCCAAGCTCGGCAAGAACCGGGAGGCCGAGGTCGAGGAGCTGGAGACCGAGGCGCTGAACGCGCTGCCGACCTCGGACATGAAGGGTCTGCTCCAATGAGTCCCAAGCAGCCTGACGAGTTCCCCGACGTGACGCCCGGCACCGAGCCCGACGCGACCGACAACCTCCCGGAGAACAGCCTCCCGGTCGACACGGAGGCGTTGGCGCCGGAGGTCATCGAGGTGCGCCAGGGCATGTTCGGCGTGACGGGGAGCGGCGACACCAGCGGCTACGGCGGCCTGGTGCGGCCGGTGACCATGCCCGGCGGCACCCCCCGGCCCTACGGCGGCTGGTTCGACGAGCTCGCCGACGACCTCGGTGCGGCGCTGGCCGAGGTCGGCCTGCCGCACGCGGTGGAGAAGGTCGTCGTGCACCGCGGCGAGCTGACCCTGTTCATCCGGCGCGCCGACCTGCTCGGCATCGCGAAGCTGATGCGCGACGAGCCGAAGCTGCGCTTCGAGTTCTGCTCCGGCGTGTCCGGAGTGCACTACCCCGAGGACGCCGGACGCGAGCTGCACGCGGTCTACCACCTGCTCTCGATGACCCACAACCGCCGGATCCGCCTCGAGGTGACCTGCCCCGACGGGGACCCGCACATCCCCTCGGTCGTCGCGGTCTACCCGACCAACGACTGGCACGAGCGGGAGACCTACGACTTCTTCGGGATCATCTTCGACGGCCACCCGTCGCTGACCCGCATCGAGATGCCCGACGACTGGCCGGGCCACCCGCAGCGCAAGGACTACCCGCTCGGCGGCATCCCGGTCGAGTACAAGGGCGCCACCGTCCCACCACCGGACACCCGGAGGGGCTACAACTGATGAGCACTACCCAGAACGACCCCTACGCCCCGTCGTCGGAGACCGACGAGGGGCGGGTCTTCACCGTCACCGGCCAGGACTGGGACTCGGTCGTCACCGGCGTCGCGGAGGAGGCCGAGGAGCGGGTCGTGGTGAACATGGGTCCCCAGCACCCCTCCACCCACGGCGTGCTCCGGCTGATCCTCGAGCTCGAGGGCGAGACGGTCACCGAGGCCCGGTGCGGCATCGGCTACCTGCACACCGGCATCGAGAAGAACATGGAGTTCCGGTCCTGGACGCAGGGCGTCACGTTCTGCACCCGGATGGACTACCTGTCGCCGTTCTACAACGAGGCGACCTACTGCCTGGGCGTCGAGCGGCTGCTCGGCATCGAGGACGAGATCCCCGAGAAGGCCCAGGTGATGCGGGTCCTGCTCATGGAGATCAACCGGCTGTCCTCGCACCTGGTGGCCATCGCCACCGGCGGGATGGAGATCGGCGCGCTGACCGTGATGACCATCGGGTTCCGCGAGCGTGAGCTGTGCCTCGACCTGTTCGAGCTGATCACCGGCCTTCGGATGAACCACGCGTTCATCCGGCCCGGCGGGGTCGCCCAGGACATGCCGCCCGGCGCGCTGGACCAGATCCGCGACTTCATCGCGCTGATGAAGAAGCGGCTGCCCGAGTACGCCGCGCTGTGCAACGCCAACCCGATCTTCAAGGCCCGGTTGGAGAACGTCGGCGTCCTCGACCTCTCGGGCTGCATGGCTCTCGGCCTCACCGGGCCGGTGCTGCGCTCCACCGGCTACCCGTGGGACCTGCGCAAGACCCAGCCGTACTCCGGCTACGAGGACTACGACTTCGACGTGGTCACCTGGGACACCTCGGACTCCTACGGCCGGTTCCGGATCCGGGTGGCGGAGATGTGGGAGTCGCTGAAGATCATCGAGCAGTGCGCGGACCGGCTCGCCGGACTCGAGGGCGCTCCGGTGATGGTGGGCGACAAGAAGATCGCCTGGCCGAGCCAGCTCGCGGTCGGCTCGGACGGGATGGGCAACAGCCTGGACCACATCCGGCACATCATGGGCGAGTCCATGGAGGCGCTGATCCACCACTTCAAGCTGGTGACCGAGGGGTTCCGGGTGCCCGCGGGCCAGGCCTACGTGCCGGTGGAGTCCCCACGCGGCGAGCTCGGCGCGCACGTGGTCTCCGACGGTGGCACCCGGCCCTACCGGGCGCACTTCCGGGACCCGTCGTTCACGAACCTGCAAGCCACGTCGGTGATGTCCGAGGGCGGACTGGTCGCCGACGTGATCGTCGCCATCGCCTCGATCGATCCCGTGATGGGTGGAGTGGACCGGTAGATGACCCAGGAGAACACGGTGTCCCAGGACGGCTCCCCGCTGAGCTTCCGCGACGAGCACCCCACGACGTACGCCGAGCTCGAGCAGATCGTCGCGCGCTACCCGCAGCCGCGGTCGGCGCTGCTCCCGATGCTCCACCTCGTGCAGAGCGTCGAGGGCAGGGTGACCTCGCGCGGCATCGAGGCATGCGCCGACATCCTCGGGATCTCGGCCGCCGAGGTGTCGGGGGTCGCGACCTTCTACACGATGTACAAGCGCCGCCCGGTCGGCGACTACCACGTCGGCGTGTGCACCAACACGCTGTGCGCGGTGATGGGCGGGGACGCGATCTTCGAGCGGCTCAAGGAGCACCTCGATGTCGGCAACGACGAGACCACCCCCGACGGCAAGGTCACGCTGGAGCACCTCGAGTGCAACGCGGCCTGTGACTACGCGCCGGTGATGATGGTCAACTGGGAGTTCATGGACAACATGGACCCGGTCAAGGCCACCCAGCTCGTCGACGACCTCCGCGAAGGCACGGAGGTGGCGTCCACCCGGGGCCCGCGGATCTGCACCTGGCGGCAGGCCGAGCGGGTGCTCGCCGGGTTCCCGGACGACCTCGCCGACGAGGGTCCGGCGGCCGGCCCGGCCACCCTGGTCGGTCTGCAGATCGCCAAGGAGCACGGCTGGGAGGCCCCGTCCGCGCGGCGCTCGGGCTCCGGGACGTCGGAGCAGGCCCAGGAGGCGCTGTTCGACACCAGCCCGGCACAGGCGTCTGCGCACGCGGACACCTCCCGTGCCGAGTCCGAGACGAAGACCGACAAGGCCAGTGACGACAAGGACAGCGACAAGTGACGGACATGCTCACCCCCGTCCTCTCCGCGGACTGGGACGCTGACCGGGCGTGGACCCTGGAGGCCTACACCCAGGCAGGCGGCTACCAGGCGATCGACAACGCGCTCGGCATGGAGCCGGACGCGGTCATCGACCTGGTCAAGGAGTCCGGCCTGCGCGGCCGCGGCGGCGCAGGGTTCCCGACCGGCATGAAGTGGGGCTTCATCCCGCAGGGGGACGAGAAGCCTCATTATCTGGTGGTCAACGCGGACGAGTCCGAGCCGGGCACCTGCAAGGACATCCCGCTGATGATGGCCAGCCCGCACACCCTGGTCGAGGGCGTCATCGTCACCTGCTACGCGATCCGCGCCAAGACCGCGTTCATCTACGTGCGCGGCGAGGTGCTGCACGTCGTTCGCCGACTCCAGCGGGCCGTGCAGGAGGCCTACCTCGCCGGCCACCTCGGGGAGAACATCCACGGCTCTGGCTTCGACCTCGACGTGGTCGTGCACGCCGGCGCCGGCGCCTACATCTGCGGTGAGGAGACCGCGCTGCTCGACTCCCTCGAGGGGCGGCGCGGGCAGCCCCGGCTGCGCCCGCCCTTCCCCGCGGTCGCCGGCCTGTACGCCGCGCCGACGGTGATCAACAACGTGGAAAGCATCGCCAGCGTGCCGTGCATCGTGAACAACGGTGCGGAGTGGTTCGGCTCGATGGGCACCGAGAAGAGCAAGGGCATGACGCTCTACTCGCTGTCCGGCCACGTGCAGCGACCCGGCCAGTACGAAGCGCCGCTGGGCATCACGCTGCGCCAGCTGCTGGACCTCGCGGGCGGGGTTCGTGAGGGCCACGAGCTGAAGTTCTGGACGCCGGGCGGGTCCTCCACCCCGATCCTGACCGCCGAGCACCTCGACGTGCCGCTGGACTACGAGGGCGTCGGGGAGGCCGGCTCGATGCTGGGCACCAAGGCGCTGCAGATCTTCGACGACACCACCTGCGTGGTCCGCGCGACCCTGCGCTGGACGGAGTTCTACAAGCACGAGTCCTGCGGCAAGTGCACGCCCTGCCGCGAGGGAACCTGGTGGCTGGTGCAGACCCTGGACCGCCTCGAGCGCGGGCAGGGCACCGAGCGCGACCTCGAGCTGCTGCTCGACCAGTGCGACAACATCCTGGGCCGCGCGTTCTGCGCGCTCGGGGACGGCGCGACCAGCCCGATCACCTCCTCGATCCAGTACTTCCGTGACGAGTACATCCGTCACTTCACCGAAGGCGGCTGCCCGTTCGACCCGGCCGCCGCCGCCCTCTTCGCACCCGAGGGAGCGATGTCATGACGGTTACTGCCAACACACCCGGCAGCGACGCGGTCGAGAAGCGGGAAGACCTGATCACGCTGACCATCGACGGGGTCGAGGTCAGCGTGCCCAAGGGCACCCTGGTGATCCGGGCCGCCGAGCAGGTCGGCGTGCAGATCCCCCGGTTCTGCGACCACCCGCTGCTCGACCCGGTGGGCGCCTGCCGGCAGTGCCTGGTCGAGGTGCCCGACGCAGGGAACGGCCGGGCGATCCCGAAGCCGCAGGCCTCCTGCACGCTGCAGGCCGCTGAGGGAATGGTGGTGCGCACCCAGGCGACTTCGGCCGTCGCCGACAAGGCGCAGCAGGGGATCATGGAGTTCCTGCTGATCAACCACCCGCTGGACTGCCCGATGTGCGACAAGGGCGGCGAGTGCCCGCTGCAGAACCAGGCGATGTCCAACGGCCGCGGGGAGTCCCGGTACGTCGAGCAGAAGCGCACCTACCCCAAGCCGATCAACATCTCCGCCCAGGTGCTGCTGGACCGCGAGCGGTGCATCCTGTGCGCCCGGTGCACCCGGTTCTCCGAGCAGATCGCCGGCGACCCGTTCATCGAGATGGTCGAGCGCGGCGCCCTGCAGCAGGTGGGCATCTACGAGCAGGAGCCGTTCGAGTCCTACTTCAGCGGCAACACCATCCAGATCTGCCCGGTCGGCGCGCTGACCTCCGCGTCGTACCGCTTCCGGTCCCGGCCCTTCGACCTGGTGTCGGTGCCGACCATCTGCGAGCACTGCGCCTCCGGCTGCGAGCTGCGCACCGACTTCCGGCGCGGCAAGGTGATGCGCCGGCTGGCCGGCAACGACCCCGAGGTCAACGAGGAGTGGAACTGCGACAAGGGCCGCTTCGGGTTCACCTACACCCGCCAGCCCGACCGGCTGACCCACCCGCTCGTGCGCGACGAGGCTCTGTCCGACGGCGCCTCCGGCGCGGGCGGCAAGCTGCGGCCCGCCTCCTGGCCGGAGGCGTTCGCGGTCGCCGCGCGCGGCCTGCAGGCCGCCGGGCGGGTCGGCGTGCTGACCGGCGGGCGGCTGAGCACGGAGGACGCCTACGCCTACGCCAAGTTCGCCCGGGTGGCGCTGGGCACCAACGACATCGACTTCCGCTCCCGCCGCCACTCCGCGGAGGAGGCCGAGTTCCTGGCCGCGCGGGTGGCCGGCACCTCGCCCGGTACGCCGACAGCGGTCACCTACCGGGACCTGGAGCGGGCCGGCAAGGTGCTCCTGGTGGGCTTCGAACCCGAGGACGAGTCCCCGATCGTGTTCCTGCGGCTGCGCAAGGCGGCTCGCAAGCACGGCACGTCGGTGTACTCCGTGGCGCCCTACACGACCCGTGGGCTGCACAAGATGCACGGCACCCTGGTCCGCACCGCGCCCGGTGAGGAGCCCGCCGTGCTCGAGGACCTGGCCCGCGACTCCGCACCGGCCCTCGGCTCCGCGCTCGGCGCCTCGGACGTCATCTTGGTGGGCGAGCGGATGGCGGCGGTGCCGGGCGCGCTGTCCCGGGTCGCCGCGCTGGCCGACGCCTCAGGTGCGCGGCTCGCGTGGGTCCCGCGCCGCGCCGGTGACCGCGGCGCCGTGGAAGCCGGCTGCCTGCCGAACCTGCTGCCCGGTGGACGCCCGGTCGTGGACGCGGCCGCGCGGGTCGACGTCGGCACCGTGTGGGGCGCCACCGTCCCCCCCGAACCGGGTCGGGACGCGAGCGCGATGGTGGCCGCCGCGGCAGCCGGCGAGCTGAAGGGCCTCGTGATCGGCGGGGTGGGGCTCGCCGACCTGCCCGACGCGACCCTCGCCGCGGAAGCGGTGCACCAGGCGGAGTTCGTGGTCAGCCTCGAGCTGCGGGCCGGCGCGGTCACCGAGCTCGCCGACGTGGTGTTCCCGGTGGCCCCGGTGACCGACAAGGCCGGCAGCTTCGTCGACTGGGAGGGCCGGGTCAGGCCCTTCGAGGCGGTGTTCCGCGAGACCCGGGCGCTGCCCGACCTGCGGGTGCTGTCCGGCATCGCCGAGGAGATGGACGTCGACCTCGGCTTCCGCACCGTGGACCAGGTCCGCGCGGAGATGAACGAGCTCGAGCCGTGGGACGGCGAGCGGGTGCGGCTGTCCGAGCACGCCCCCGAGGCCCCCGTCCGAGAGACCACCGGGGTCGGCACGCCGTCGGTCGAGGTGGTGCTGGCCACCTGGAAGCAGCTGGTCGACGAGGGCCGGATGCTCGACGGCGAGGAGTTCCTGCGCGCCACGGGCCGCCGGCCGGTGGCCCTGGTCTCCGCGGCCACCCTGGCCCGCATCGGCGTGCTGGAGGGTGAGCGGGTCACGATGAGCGGCCCGCACGGGTCCACCGACCTGCCGGTCGCCGTCGCGGACCTTCCCGACGGGGTGGTCTGGGCGCCGGCCAGCGCACCGGGCGCCCACCTGTCCCGGGACCTCGGCGTCGGGTCGGGATCCCTGGTCCGGCTCGCCGGTCACGCGAAAGAACCACGTCCCGAGCCCGCCGGCTCGGAGGGAGGTCTGGCATGACCCCGACCACGCTGGCCAGCGGCTACGGCAACCTGTCCGCGTTCGGGCACGACCCGTGGTGGCTGGTGATCATCAAGGCGATCTTGATCTTCGTCGTCCTGGTGGTGCTGACCCTGTTCAACATCTGGTTCGAGCGCCGCGTGGTCGGTCGGATGCAGCACCGTCCCGGCCCCAACGTGCACGGCCCGTTCGGGCTGCTGCAAAGCCTCGCCGACGGCATCAAGCTGGCGCTGAAGGAAGACATCATCCCGAAGTCCGCCGACAAGGTGGTGTTCATCCTCGCGCCGATCATGTCGGCGATCCCCGCGTTCCTGGCATTCGCGGTGATCCCGTTCGGTCCGGTGGTGAAGCTGCCGGGGAGCAACATCCACACCCCGCTGCAGCTGACCGACCTGCCCGTGGCGGTGCTGTTCGTGCTGGCGATCAGCTCGATCGGGATCTACGGCATCGTGCTCGGCGGCTGGTCCTCGGGTTCGACGTACTCCCTGCTCGGCGGGCTGCGCTCCTCGGCGCAGATGATCTCCTACGAGGTCGCCATGGGCCTGGCGCTGGTCGCAGTGTTCTTGTACGCCGGGTCGCTGTCCACCAGCCAGATCGTGACCGCGCAGAGCCGGCTGTGGTTCGCGATCATCCTGCTGCCGTCGTTCGTGATCTACCTGATCTCGATGGTCGGGGAGACCAACCGGGCGCCGTTCGACCTGCCCGAGGCCGAGGGCGAGCTGGTCGGCGGGTTCCACACCGAGTACAGCTCGCTGAAGTTCGCGCTGTTCTTCCTCGCCGAGTACATCAACATGGCGACCGTCTCCGCGCTGGCCACCACGCTGTTCCTCGGCGGCTGGCGGGCGCCGTGGCCGCTGTCGCTGTGGGCCGGCGCGAACACCGGCTACTGGCCGATCCTGTGGTTCCTCGGCAAGGTCATCTGCTTCATCTTCGTGTTCATCTGGCTGCGTGGGACGCTGCCCCGGCTGCGCTACGACCAGTTCATGAAGTTCGGCTGGAAGGGCCTGATCCCGGTCTCCCTGGTCTGGATCGTCGCGGTGGCCGCGATCCGGGCGGCCTCGCTGTCCGGCGTGCACAGCAGGGGCTACCTGCTGGTCGGCATCGGGGTGGTCGCGGTCCTCTTCCTGATCCTGTTCTTCGTCGGCGGGTCCGCCGAGGAGGCAGCCGAGGAGGACACCGCGGGCGACGCCGCAGCTGACGGGGAGACCCGGGAGTTCGACGCCTTCGCGGGCGGCTACCCCGTGCCCCCGATGCCGGGGCAGTCGTTGTCCTCCCGGGAGCCGGTCACGGTTCCCGGACCGTCGAACACCGCTGCGGAGGAGCAGGAGTAATGCCGACCCTCAGGGAACAGTTCTGGGACCCGATCGCAGGGTTCGGGGTGACCTTCCGGACGATGTTCAAGAAGGTCGTCACCGAGCAGTACCCCTTCGAGAAGAAGCCGACCGCCCCGCGCTTCCACGGCCGGCACCAGCTCAACCGCTGGCCGGACGGCCTGGAGAAGTGCATCGGCTGCGAGCTGTGCGCCTGGGCCTGCCCGGCGGACGCGATCTACGTCGAGGGCGCCTCGAACACCATGGACGCGCGGTACTCGCCGGGCGAGCGGTACGGCCGCGTGTACCAGATCAACTACCTGCGCTGCATCCTGTGCGGGCTGTGCATCGAGGCCTGCCCGACCCGGGCGCTGACGATGACCAACGAGTACGAACTTGCCGACAACAACCGCGCCGACCTGATCTACGAGAAGCAGGACCTGCTCGCGCCGCTGCTGCCCGGGATGGAGCAGCCACCGCACCCGATGCGGCTCGGCGACGACGAGACCGACTACTACCGGGGCGCGATGCGCAGCCCGCAGGGGCACCCCGACACCGAGGGAGGGGCGCGGTAATGGTCGCCTTCTGGATCCTGGCGCCGATCATGGTCGCCGCCGCGCTGGGGATGCTGTTCTCCCGCAAGGCGGTGCACGCGGCGCTGCTGCTGGCCGTGGTGATGATCGGGCTGGCGGTCCTGTACGCCGACCAGAACGCCCCGTTCCTGTTCGCGGTGCAGATCATCGTCTACACCGGCGCGATCTTGATGCTGTTCTTGTTCGTGCTGATGCTCGTCGGGGTCGACGCCTCGGACTCGGTGGTCGAGACCATCAAGGGGCAGCGGCTGTTCGCCATCATCGGCGGCATCGCCCTCGGTGCGCTGCTGATCTTCGGCATCGCGCAGGTCTCGGTGGGCACGATCGTCGGTCTGCAGCAGGCCAACTCCGGCGGGAACGTGCAGTCCCTGGCGCAGATCCTGTTCTCCCGCTACGTGTTCGCCTTCGAGGCGACCAGCGGGCTGCTGATCACGGCGGCCATCGGCGCGATGGTGCTCGCCCACCGCGAGCGGATGGCGCCGAAGGCGACCCAGGCGGACCTCGCCAGGCAGCGGCTGCGTGACTACGCCGAGCACGGCAAGCACGTCGGTCCGCTGCCGGCCCCGGGCGTCTACGCCCGGCACAACGCGGTGGACACCCCCGCGCTGCTGCCCGACGGCACCCCGTCCGACGCCTCGGTGTCCCGGGTGCTCGCCGCGCGGGGCACCCTGCGGTCGGCCCCCGACCTCGCCAGCCAGATCAAGAAGCTCACCGCCTTCGTCGGGGACGGCAGCCGGCCCACCAAGGACGGGCTGCCCGACGAGCAGGAGTCCGGCCCGCTCGGCCCGATCGAGGGCGATCCCAGCCAGCTGAACCAGAACGGAGGGGCCGAATGAGCGCCACGCCGTTCATCATCTTGTCCGCGATCTTGTTCACCCTCGGAGCCGTCGGGGTGCTCACCCGGCGCAACGCGATCGTGGTGTTCATGAACGTCGAGCTGATGCTCAACGCAGCGAACCTCGCGTTGGTCACCTTCGCCAGGGTGAACGGGAACCTGGACGGTCAGGTGGCCGCCTTCTTCGTGATGGTGGTCGCCGCCGCCGAGGTGGTCGTCGGCCTGGCGATCATCATGACCATCTTCCGCACTCGCCGCTCCGCGTCCGTCGACGACGCCAGCCTGCTGAAGTACTAAGGAGACCCAGGCCGTGACGTATCTGAACAGTGCTGCGGGCGTGCCCGTGGTTCATCCCGTGGCTGCCGGAGGCATCTTCTCCGCGCTGTGGGTGATCATTGCGCTGCCGGCGTTCGGCGCCCTGGTGCTCCTGGTGCTCGGGGACCGCGTCACCAAGCGGTGGGCGCACCTGCTGGGTGTGGCCACGGTGGCGCTCGCCTTCGTGCTCGGACTGGTCGCGTTCGTGTCGCTGCTCGGCAGGTCGGCGGACAACCGGTCCATCCACGAGCACCTGTACACCTGGATCCACGCCGGCGGGTTCAACATCGAGGCCGGCCTGCTCTACGACCAGCTGTCGTCGCTGTTCGTGCTGCTGATCACCGGGGTCGGCGGGCTGATCCACCTGTACTCGGTGGGCTACATGGACCACGACCCGCGGCGGCCGCGGTTCTTCGCCTACCTGAACCTGTTCGTGGCCGCGATGCTCACCTTGGTGCTGGCCAACAACTACCTGCTGCTGTTCCTCGGCTGGGAGGGCGTCGGGCTCGCGTCGTACCTCCTGATCGGGTTCTGGCAGCACAAGGACAGCGCTGCCGTCGCCGCGAAGAAGGCGTTCGTGGTGAACCGCGTCGGCGACATCGGGATGGCGCTGGCCATCATGCTGATGTTCGCCACCTTCGGCACCACCGCGTTCGCCGGCATCTCCTCGGTGTCCGGCCACGCCTCGGCCACCGTGCTGAACGTCCTCGGCCTGCTGCTGCTGCTCGCGGCGTGCGGGAAGTCCGCGCAGGTGCCGCTGCAGTCCTGGCTGCTCGACGCCATGGAGGGCCCTACCCCGGTGTCGGCCCTGATCCACGCGGCGACCATGGTCACGGCAGGGGTCTACCTGGTCACCCGGTCGAACTTCATCTACGAGCACACCCAGATCGGGCAGACCGCGGTCGTCGTGGTCGGTGCGGTCACGCTGATCTGGGGTGCTGTCATCGGGTGTGCCAAGGACGACATCAAGAAGGTGCTCGCCGGGTCGACGATGAGCCAGATCGGCTACATGATGCTGGCCGCCGGCATCGGCGTCGGCGCCTACGCGTTCGCGATCTTCCACCTGCTCACCCACGGTTTCTTCAAGGCCAACATGTTCCTGGGCGCGGGCTCGGTGATGCACGCGACCGACGACGAGGTCGACATGCGCCGCTTCGGCGCGCTGCGCAAGGCGATGCCGGTCACGTTCTTGACCTTCTCGATGGGCTACCTGGCGATCATCGGCTTCCCCGGGTTCTCCGGTTTCTGGTCCAAGGACAAGATCATCGAGGCCGCCTTCGGCGACAACCTGGCCGCCGGGCTGGCCGCGCTGATCGGCGCCGGGATCACGGCGTTCTACATGACCCGGCTGATGCTGATGACCTTCTTCGGCGAGAAGCGCTGGAAGGAGGGGGTGCACCCCCACGAGTCCCCGAAGGTGATGACCGGCCCGCTGGTCGTGCTCGCGGCGCTGTCCGCGCTGGGCGGGATGCTCCTGATCGGCAACTGGATCGTCGACTGGCTCAACCCGGTCGTGGGCACCGGCGCCGAGTTCAAGCTGCCGCTGTCGCTCTACGTCCTGCAGGGCATCACCGTGGCCGTCGTGGCCCTCGGCATCCTGACCGCCTGGCTGACCGTCGGTCGCCAGCCGGTGCCGCGGACCGCGCCCGCCAACGTGTCGATCGTGACCCGGGCGGCCCGGGCGGACCTCTACGGCGACGCGATCAACGAAGAGCTGTTCATGCGCCCGGGCGACCGGTTCGTCAACGGCCTGGTCAGGTTCGACGAGGGTGCTGTCGACGGCACCGTGATGGCCACCGCCAACACGTTCGGAGGGCTGTCCGGCGCGCTGCGCCGGTGGCAGAACGGGTTCGTCCGCTCCTACGCGCTGTCGCTGCTCAGCGGCGTGGTGATCGTGATCCTCGCCCTGCTGGCGGTGAACCTGACGTGAGCACCGCCGTACTCCGTGAAGACCTAGACGCAACGACGCTGAGGCTGGTGTGGCTGTGAGCATTCCCTGGTTGTCCATCGCGCTCGGGCTGCCGCTGGTCGGCGCCGTGGTGGTGGCGCTGCTGCCCAAGCCTGCCCCCGACGCGCCCGAGCAGTCGCTGCCGCAGAAGGTGGCGTTCGGGTTCTCGCTGCTCACGCTGGTCGTCGCCGCCATCGTCGGGTTCGGCTTCAACACCAACGGCCCGCGTTTCCAGTTCGTCACCCAGCTGTCCTGGATCCGCGCCTTCGGCGCGCACTACGCCGTCGGCGTGGACGGGATCGGCCTCACGCTGGTGCTGCTGACCGCGGTGCTGACCCCGGTGGTGATCCTTGCGTCCTGGCGGGACGGCCGCACCGGCCGCTGGAGCGTCAACTCGTTCTTCGCCTGGATGCTGGCCCTCGAGGGGCTCGCGATCGGTGTCTTCGAGTCGATCGACGTCTTCTTGTTCTACGTCCTGTTCGAGGCCACGCTGATCCCGATCTACTTCCTGATCGGCGGCTTCGGCGGTCCGCGCCGGTCGTTCGCCGCCGTGAAGTTCCTGCTCTACTCCCTGCTCGGGGGGCTGCTGATGCTGGCCTCGGTGGTGGGGCTCTACGTCGTGTCCTCGCAGAGCCCCGGCGGCCCGACGTACCTGTTCACCGACCTGAGCCACCTGCACATCGCCACCACCACCGGGCGGTGGCTGTTCGCGGGCTTCTTCATCGCGTTCGCGATCAAGGCGCCGATGTTCCCGGTGCACACCTGGCTGCCCGACGCGGCCGGCGAGGCGACCCCCGGCACCTCCGTGCTGCTGGTCAGCGTCCTGGACAAGATCGGCACCTTCGGGATGCTGCGGTTCTGCCTGGGGCTGTTCCCGGAGGCGTCGAAGTGGGCCACCCCGCTGGTGCTGATCCTCGCGGTGATCAGCGTGCTGTACGGCGCCCTGGCGGCGATCGGCCAGCGGAACATCCCCCGGCTGATCGCCTACACCTCGGTGTCCCACTTCGGGTTCATCGTGCTCGGCATCTTCGTGCTCAACACCCAGGGCCAGACCGGCTCGACGCTGTACATGTTCAACCACGGCCTGTCGACCGCCGCGCTGTTCCTGGTCACCGGCTTCCTGATCAAGCGGCGCGGCTCGCCGCTGATCAGCGACTTCGGAGGCGTGGAGAAGCAGGCGCCCGTGCTCGCCGGGATCTTCCTGGTCGCCGGGCTGTCCTCGCTGTCGCTGCCGGGGCTGTCGCCGTTCGTGTCGGAGTTCCTGGTGCTGGTCGGCACCTTCGTGCACAACTTCTGGTACGCGATCTTCGCGGTGCTGGGCATCGTGCTGGCGGCGCTGTACATCCTGCTGATGTACCAACGCACCATGACCGGACCTCCCAGGCCGGAGCTGGCGGGCATCACCGACCTCAACGTCCGTGAGGTGGTGGCGCTGGCGCCGCTGGTGCTGCTCATCGTGCTGCTGGGCTTCTACCCCAAGCCGCTGACCGCGATCATCAACCCGGCCGTCCACGCCACCATGCAGGGCGTCGGTGCCCATGACCAGGCCCCGCCGGTGCCGGCCCAGGCTGCCGCTTCTGAGGAGAACCACCAGTGAGTCCCACCCTTGTCGACGCAGCAGGCGCCTTCCAGGCGCCGAGCATCGAGTACTTCCTGCTGTCGCCGATGCTCATCGTGTTCGGCGTGGCCGCGGTCGGCGTGCTGGTCGAGGCGTTCGCACCGCGCGAGCGGCGCTACATGATCCAGTCGCTGCTGGCCATCCTCGGCCTGGTCGCCGCCCTGGTGATGACCATCGTCGTCGGACTTCACCTTCAGGTGCGTGGCGGCGGTGCCGGGCTGGGCAGCATCGGCGCGGACGGTGCCGTGGCCATCGACGGGCCGTCGATCTTCATCTGGGGCACCCTGCTGGTGCTCTCCTTGATCAGCGTGCTGCTGTTCGCCGAGCGGCGCCTGGAGGGCGGCATCACCGCGTTCGCCGGCCAGGCGGCCGCGCTCCCGGGCACCGAGGCGGAGCGGCAGGCGTCCACCCGGGGCCTGGAGCACACCGAGGTGTTCCCGCTGCTGATGTTCGCCATCGGCGGGATGATGCTGTTCCCGGCCGCCAACGACCTGCTCACCATGTTCGTGGGCCTCGAGGTGCTGTCGCTGCCGCTGTACCTGCTGTGCGGGCTGGCGCGCCGGCGCCGGCTGCTCAGCCAGGAGGCCGCGATGAAGTACTTCCTGCTCGGTGCCTTCAGCTCCGGCTTCTTCATCTACGGCATCGCGATGATCTACGGCTACGCCGGCTCGATGCACTTCTCCGCGATCAGCGACGCGGTCTCCGGCCGGATCGGCTCCCAGGGCCTGCTGCTCGGCGGCATCGCGCTGGTGGCGGTCGGGCTGCTGTTCAAGGTCGGCGCGGCCCCGTTCCACGCCTGGGTGCCGGACGTGTACCAGGGTGCGCCCACCGCGGTGACCGCGTTCATGTCCGCCTGCACGAAGATCGCAGCCTTCGGCGCGCTGCTGAGGGTGTTCTACGTGGCCTTCGGCGGTGCGCTGTGGGACTGGACGCCGATGATCTGGATCATCGCGATCCTGACGATGCTCGCCGGCTGCATCATGGCCATCACCCAGACCGACGTGAAGCGGATGCTGGCCTACTCCTCCATCGCGCATGCCGGGTTCATCCTCACCGGGTTCGTAGGCGCGCACCAGGTCGCCAGCACCTCCGGAAACCAGCTGTCCTCGGTGCAGGCGGTGCTGTTCTACCTGGTCACCTACGGGTTCATGAGCATCGGCGCCTTCGCGGTGGTGACCGTGGTGCGCGACTCCAGCGGCGAGGCCACCCACATGTCCCGGTGGGCCGGGCTCGGGAAGCGCTCGCCGGTGCTGGCCGGCGTCTTCGCCTTCTTCCTGCTGGGGATGGCGGGCATCCCGTTGACCAGTGGCTTCACCGGCAAGTGGGCGGTGTTCGCCTCCGCGGTCCAGGGCGGCGCCTGGCCGCTGGTGGTCATCGCCGTGGTGCTCAGCGTGGTCGCCGCGTTCTTCTACGTGCGGCTGATCGTGCTGATGTACTTCTCCGAGCCGGTGGGCGCGGGTCCGACGGTGGTGGCGCCGAGCGTGCTGACGAGCGCGACCATCGCGGTGGGTTTCGCGGCCACCGTGGTGCTGGGTATCGTGCCTGGACCGGTCCTGGACATGGCCGCGGCGGCCGGCTCGTTCCTGCGCTGACGCCCGGCCCCGACGAAGGAGCATGACCGCGGTGGCCTCTACAGACGCTCCTGTGCCAGACAGCGCTGGGCCGCACGGTTCTGGGTCGCACGGTTCTGGGCCGGACAGCTCGGGGCTGGCGCTGCCGATCCTGGACCGGCCGCTCGAAGATCGGCTCCGGGGCCGGCTGGCCGAGGTCGAGGCCCGGCTGGAGCGGGAGATCGTCAGCGAGGCGCCGTTCGTCACCAAGGCCGCGCGCCACCTGATGAACGCCGGAGGCAAGCGGTTCCGGCCGCTGCTGGTGCTGCTGGCCGCGGAGACCGGCGACGCGAGCGCGGAGGGCGTGCTCACCTCGGCGTGCGTCGTGGAGCTGACCCATCTCGGGTCGCTCTACCACGACGACGTGATGGACGACGCCGCCATCCGCAGGGGGGCGGAGTCCGCCAACGCCCGGTGGGACAACCACGTGGCGATCCTGACCGGGGACTTCTTGTTCGCGAAGTCCTCGGAGCTGACCGCCACCCTCGGCCCGGACGCCGTACGCATCCAGGCGCAGACCTTCGCCGAGCTCGTCGAGGGGCAGATCCTGGAGTCGCTCGGCCCCGCCGAGGACGAGGACGCCCTCGAGCACCACCTTCGCGTGATCGCCGGCAAGACCGGTTCGCTGATCGCCACGTCGGCGCGCTACGGCGCTCGGTTCGCCGGGGCGCCCCCCGAGGTGGAGGAGGCGCTGACGGCGTACGGCGCGGTGATCGGCACCGCCTTCCAGCTCTCCGACGACATCCTGGACGTCGCCAGCGACTCCGCCGAGTCCGGGAAGACACCCGGCACCGACCTGCGCGAAGGCGTGCCCACACTCCCGGTGCTGATCGCCAAACGCTCGACGGACCCGGCCGACGCACGGCTGCTGGAGCTGCTCGAGGCGGACCTCTCCGACGACGCGCTGCACGCCGAGGCCCTCTCGCTGCTGCGCAAGCACCCTGCGATGGACGAGGCCCGCTCCTACGTGCTGCAACGGGCCAGGGAGGCCCGCGAGCTGATCAGCGTGCTTCCCGAGGGGCCGGTGCGCCAGGCCCTGGACGCGTTCGCCGAGCTGGTCGCCACCCGGACCGGCTGACCAGCCGGCGCCCGTGCTGCTTGCTCAGAGCGCAGCGGCCTCGGCGGCGACCCGGAGCTGGCGGTGCCGGTGCCGGATCGACTCGGCGGTGAACAGTGCCAACGCGATCCAGATCAGCACGAACCCGACCCACCTCATCGCGGGCATCGGCTCGCCGAAGACCACCACGCCGAGGATGAACTGCACGGTCGGGGTGATGTACTGCAGCAGCCCGATGGTGGTCAGCGAGACCCGGGTGGCGGCACCGCCGAAGCAGATCAGCGGGATCACGGTCACCACGCCGGTGCCGACGAGCAGCAGCGCGTGGCCCGCGCCGTAGCCGGCGAAGTGGGAACCACCGGCAACCATCAGCCAGGCGATGTAGCCGACAGCGAGCGGGGTGAGCGCCATCGTCTCGAACGTGAGGCTCTCCACCGCCCCCACGTTGGCGGTCTTCTTCGCCAGGCCGTAGGTGCCGAACGAGAACGCGAGCACCAACGAGATCCAGGGTGGATGGCCGTACTCGATGGTCAGTGCCAGCACCGCGACCGCCGCGAGGCCGAGCGCCATCCACTGCGTGGTGCGCAGCCGCTCCCGGAGCACCACCACGCCGATGAGCACGGTCACCAGCGGGTTGATGAAGTAGCCCAGCGACGCTTCCACCACGCGGTCGTTGTTCACCGCCCAGATGTAGGTGCCCCAGTTGACCGCGATGACGACGGCGGCCACGGTGAGGATCGACCGGGTGCGGGTGGAGCCGAGCACGACCCGCAGGCTGCCGGTGCGCCGGGTGAGGAGGACCAGCCCCACGACCACCGCCAGCGACCAGAACACCCGGTGGGCGAGGATCTCGACAGCGCCGGCTGGTTCCAGCAGTGGCCAGTACAGCGGGAAGAGGCCCCAGATCGCGTACGCCGCGACCCCGAGAAGGAAGCCGCGCCGGGAGTCTGTCACCGTTGAAGGCTAGATCACCCGTAATGGGCCATCAATCGTTTTGCCACTGTCTGAGACGGGTGCGGAGGGTCACAGGGCCGAGCGGTGCACCGAGCCTCACGAGCTGCGGTGCGCACGGCGGATCCCCTCGGCGACCACGCCGGTGCCGGTGACCACCATGCCGAAGAATGCGAGTACTCCGCCGAGTACCACCGACGGCCCAGCGGCATGGCAAAACCCCACCGAGACCGCCCACGAGGATGTAGATCCAGCCCTCGCTGATGTCCTCCCTTCCGCCGGCTCCCGCCGTCGGGGCCGACCGGGGCGGGGCTGGGCCGGCTGCCGGCGGGTCGCGGTACTCCTGCGCCGCCGCGGGGTTGAGCGGGAACCTGCGGCCGTAGCGTCGCAGCGCCCCCTGCGCGGCCACGAGGAAGAAGGCGTCGCTGCGCGATCTCGCCTTGATGCCGAGGCACGATCGATCGTGGCGACCTATTGTGGCCCCCGGCCGGCGTTGCCGGTGACCAGCAGAGCGCGAAAGGCCCGGACGGCGGCCGACACGTCGAGATCCGGGTCGAGCAGCGCGTGGAGCAGCAGGCCGTCCCCGACTGCGGCGAGCAGGGTCCCGATCGCCTCGGCGGGGGCGGCTCGCGTGATCTCGCCGCGGTCCTGCCCGGTGCGCACCACGTCGACGATGAGCCGGCGGTACTGCTCGAGCATGGCGCCGAGCCGCTCGCTGAGCACGGCGTCGCGCTCGGCCTCCCGCATCGTCTCCAGCATCAGCCGCGACAGCACCGGATCGAGCGCGTCGCCGAGCTCGGTCTGGATCAGGGACAGCAGGTCGTCGAGGGACTGCATGGCGGCGAACACCTCGGCCGGCAAGGAGTCGGCGAACGCGTGCAGGGCCGATTCCACGAGCAGCTCCTGCTTTCCCCGGAAGTGGTAGCTCACCGTCCCGTGAGGCAGTCCCGCGCGCTCGGCGACCGCGCGGGTGGTCACCCGGCCCCAGCCGAGCTCGGCGATCAGCTCGGCCGCGGACCGCAACAGCCGGCTGCGCGTGGCCGCCGCCGACCCACCACGGGACCGCTCGCCCGACGGGCTTGTCCAGCCGGCCTGTCCATCTGCCTTGTCCATATGGACAAGTATAGGCTACGGTGCCTCCATGGGCACACAGGAACCCGGCGGCGGCAGCGACTGGGCGGTGGAGACGACCGGCCTGCGCAAGCAGTTCGGGGAGTTCCGGGCACTGGACGGGGTCGCCCTCACCATCCCGCGCGGCTGTGTGTACGGCGTGCTCGGGCCCAACGGAGCCGGCAAGACCACGCTGATCCGGATCCTGGCGACCCTGCTCCGCCCGGACGGCGGCACCGCCCGGGTGCTGGGTCACGACGTCACGACCGAGGCCGACGCCGTACGCCGCCGGGTGAGCCTGACCGCCCAGTTCGCCTCGGTCGACGAGGACCTCACCGCGCTGGAGAACCTGGTGCTGCTGGCCCGGTTGCGTGGCTACCCGCGGCGAGCGGCCCGCGAGCGCGCCCATCGCCTGCTCGAGGCGTTCGAGCTCGCCGCGTCCGCGGGCCGGCGCGTGGCACTGCTCAGTGGAGGCATGAGGCGACGCCTGGACATCGCCGCCAGCATCATCACCACCCCCGACCTGCTCTTCCTCGACGAGCCGACGACCGGCCTGGACCCCCGCAGCCGCGGCCAGCTCTGGGAGCTCGTCCGTCTCGTGGTCCGGCAGGGAACCACCGTCCTGCTCACCACCCAGTACCTCGACGAGGCGGACCAGCTCGCCGACCGGATCGCGGTGATCGACCGGGGCAGCGTCATCGCCGAAGGCACCCGGTCCGAGCTCAAGGGGTCGGTGGGCGCCGGGCACGTGCGAGTGCGTCTGCAAGAGCCGGCCCGACGACCCGAGGCACTGCAGGTCCTCTCCGACGCCCTGGGGGCGCCCGTTCTCGCTGACGCCGATCCGGCCACCCTCACCGCACGGCTGTCGGCGGAGGCGGGCCCGGACCCGTCCGCCTCGGTCGCCGGCGCGGTCGCCGAGCTGACGAACGCCGGCGTGCCGGTGAGCGACTTCTCCTTCGGCCAACCGACCCTCGACGAGGTCTTCTTGGCCCTGACCGGCCATCGCGCCGCGGCGAGCGAAGAGGAGCACGTGGCATGACCGGCGCGACCTCGACCCCCGCGACCGGGAGCACCCCTCCGGAGGGCCTCGGCCTCGCACTGGCCGACGGCGCGCAGCCTCCAGCCGTGTCGGGGCTCGACGCCTGCCTGGCCTTCGCCTGGCGGGCCTTGCTCAAGATCAAGCACGTTCCCGAGCAGCTCGCCGACGTGATCGGCATCCCCGTGCTCTTCACCGTGCTGTTCACCTACCTGTTCGGGGGTGCTCTCGAGGGCTCGACCGGTCAGTACCTGCGCTACCTGCTGCCGGGCACCCTGGCCCTCGCCGTCGTGTTCGTCACCGTCTACAGCGGCGTGACCTTGAACCGTGACCTCGCCACCGGCGCGTTCGACCGGTTCCGCTCCTTGCCGATGTGGCGCCCGGCACCCATCGTCGGTGCGTTGGTCGGTGACCTCGGGCGCTACCTGCTGGCCGCCACCATCGTGCTCGCGATGGGCTTCGCAATGGGCTACCGCGCCGCGGGCGGCCCCCTCGGTGTCGTCGCGGCGGTCGGGCTGGTGATCGTCTTCGCGGCCGCGCTCTCGTGGCTGTGGACCACCCTCGGCCTGCTGCTGCGGAGCCCTGATGCGGTGATGAACCTCGGCTTCGTGGTGCTGTTCCCGCTGACGTTCGTGAGCGACGTCTTCGTCCAGCCGGCCACCCTGCCCGGCTGGCTCAAGGCGATCGCCGACGCCAACCCGGTCACCCACCTGGCCAACGCAGCACGGGGACTGATGGCGGGCCAGGGTGGTGGAGAAGAAGCGGTCTGGGTGCTGCTCGCCTCGCTCATCCTGGCAGCGGTGTTCGCCCCCTTGACGCTGTGGCTCTACCAGCGCCGGCGCTGACGCGGTCCGCCCGGACCCGGGCCCGGTGCGTAGGCTGCAGGTGGCTCCACGGGGGAGCCGGGAACGGAGCGAGTGATGAGCAACGACCAGTCAGGGGCGGTCTTCACCGGCGTCGGTGTCGCGCTGGTGACCCTCTTCGCGGAGGACGGCAGCGTGGACGTCGTGGCGACGGCCGCGCACGCCGCCCGGCTGGCTGAGTGCGGCATGCGGGCGGTGCTGGTGGCCGGCAGCACCGGTGAGGCGATGGCACTGCACCCCGAGGAACGGGCCGCGCTGGTCGCGGCGGTGCGGGAGGCGCTGCCGGGCGACGTCGCCGTGATCGCCGGGACCGGGAGCGCGTCGGGGCGCCAGGCCGCCGAGCTCACCCGCGCCGCGGTTGCCGCGGGCGCGGACGCGGTGCTCGCTCTGTCACCACCGCTGGTGAGAGGACCCGCGTCAGTACTACGACGCGGTGGCCAAGGCCGCCGGCGGCGTTCCGCTGCTCGCCTACCACTACCCGGCTGCCTCCGCCCCCGGGATCTCGGTGGAGGTGCTCGACGACTTGCCGGTGGCCGGTCTGAAGGACTCCTCCGGCGACGCCGAGCGGTTGCTGCGCGAGGTCGAGGGCTACTCCGGTCTGGTCTACGTCGGCTCCCCGATGGTGCTGACCATGGCCGGGGCGGTCGGTGCCGACGGGGCACTGCTGGCGGTGGGAAACGCGGAACCCGAGCTGTGCGTGGCCGCCTTCGGCGGCGACGGCACGGCCCAGCGCCGGCTGCTCGAGCCCCATCGCGCGGCGCGCGGCTCGTTCCCGGCCGGCATCAAGCACCTCACGGCCCGGCGGTTCGGCACCCCCGAGACTGCGAGGATGGGCGCGTGACCGCCGCCGACGACGCCCTGGTGATCACCCTCGAGGACTCCTCGCCCGTCATCGCCGCCACCGCCTGGGTGGCGCCCGGAGCCACGGTGGTGGGCACGGTCCGCCTGGAGGAGGCGGCCAGCGTCTGGTACGGCGCAGTGCTGCGCGGCGACGGGGACCGGATCCGGGTCGGGCCGCGGAGCAACGTCCAGGACGGCTGCGTGCTGCACGCCGACCCCGGCTTCCCGGCCTCCCTGGGATCCGGCGTCTCCCTCGGCCACCGGGCCGTGGTCCACGGTTCCTCGGTCGGGGACAACGTGCTGGTCGGGATGGGCGCCATCGTGCTCAACGGCTGCCGCCTGGGCGACAACTGCCTGGTCGCCGCGGGGACGGTGCTGCTCGAAGGCACCGAGGTCCCCGCGGGGTCGCTGGTCGTCGGGACGCCGGGACGGGTGCGTCGCAGCCTCACCGACGACGAGATCGCGCTCATCACCGCCAATGCCGAGCACTACGAGGAGCTCACCCGGCGTCACTCCGGCGGCTGAGCGGACCAGGGGTTCAGGGTCTTTCGCCCGTTGCCGACAGCTGAGGCGGGCCGCACCGTGGAAGGCACCACGGACCATCTGGAGGTGGGAGATGCGTCTGCGCTTCCTCCTGGCGCTCATCGCGCTGTCCCTGCTCGGCCTGCCGATGGCCACGGCTGCGCAGGCGGCCCCGGCGGTGGCTGCCGCGACGCCGACGAGCCTGACGGTCCAGGTCTCGACCCACCGGGCGACGTACCGGCAGCGGCTGAGCATCCACGGCCAGGTCGTTGCCGGGAACGCCGGGGTGCCAGGGCTGCGGGTGAGGCTGGAGATGCGGCCGCTCGGCACACCGCGCTGGTCGGTGGTCGGCCACCGGGTGACCCAGGGGTCGCTGGCGTCGTACCAGTTCAGCCGGCGGGCGACCCGCAACACCCTGTGGCGGGTGCGGTTCGCCGGCAACCAGAGCTACGGGCCGTCCTCCGGCACCGCGACGGTGCGGGTCTACCGGCTGGTCACCGGCAAGGTCGCGCACCCGCACAGCTCCTGGTTCATGACCGGCCGGGTGTCACCCGGCTACGCCGGCAGACCGGTGCACCTGATGCGGCAGCGGTGCAAGAGGTGCGCTTTCCGGACCTACGCGACCCAGCGGACCGGCCCCGGGGGCCGGTACCGGTTCCGGCTGCCGGTGCCGCGCACAGGCACCCACTACTTCAAGGTCCGGGTGCCGGCGAGTACGGCTTTCCTGTTGACCGACTCGCCGACCTGGACCCTCACCCGGCTCGGATGAGCCTCAGACCACCGTCCAGGTGTCCGCGGCGCTGAGCAGGCCGGCGAGCGCCTCGGTCGGGTCCTCGGTGCCCTGCCGCGCGGTGTCGACCTGCTCGCGGGCCTGGTCGTCGTAGGTCGGGTGCTCCACGGACCGGAAGACCCCGATCGGTGCGCGGTTGAGCACGCCCGCGTCGGTGAGCCGGGACAGCGCGAACGCGGTCGCCGGGTCCTCGTCGTGGGCGTCGTGGACCACCAGCTCGGCTCCGTCCGTATCGGCGAGGTCGACGATGCGCAGGTGGCCGGTGGCGCGGTCGCGGACCACGCCCTTGGTCGGGTTGCCGTCGCCGTCGTTGCCGAACCGCACCGGCTCGCCGTGCACGAGCGGGATGAGCGCTTCGTCGCGGGTGTCCGGGCTCTTGACCGCGTTGAAGGCGCCGTCGTTGAAGATCGGGCAGTTCTGGTAGATCTCCACGAGCGCGGTGCCGCGGTGGGCGGCCGCGGCGGACAGCACCGAGGTCAGGTGCTTGCGGTCGGAGTCGATGGTGCGGGCCACGAAGGTGCCCTCGGCGCCGAGCGCGAGCGAGACCGGGTTGAACGGGTTGTCCAGGGAGCCCATCGGGGTGGACTTGGTGACCTTGCCGGGCTCGCTGGTGGGGGAGTACTGCCCCTTGGTCAGCCCGTAGATCCGGTTGTTGAACAGCAGGATCTTGAGGTTCACGTTGCGGCGCAGCGCGTGCATCAGGTGGTTGCCGCCGATCGACAGCGCGTCGCCGTCACCGGTGACCACCCACACCGAAAGATCCTTGCGGGCGGTCGCCAGCCCGGTGGCGATGGCCGGGGCACGGCCGTGGATGGAGTGCATCCCGTAGCTGTTCAGGTAGTACGGGAACCGGGCTGCGCAGCCGATTCCCGAGATCATCACGATGTTCTCGCGGGGCACGTGGAGCTCGGGCAGGAAGCCCTGGAAGGCAGCGAGGATCGCGTAGTCGCCGCAGCCGGGGCACCAGCGCACCTCCTGGTCGGAGGCGAAGTCCTTGCGGTTCAGCTTGTCCTCGGTCGTCGGGACGTCCCGGAGCCCGGGGATCGGCAGCTCGACCTGGCTCATCGCACTCCCTCCTTGGCGATCTCGGTCGTGTCGTGGGGGTTCACGGAGGGCTCGCCATCCGGGTGGTGCTCGGCCAGGTCCGCGATGGCCTCGGCGAGCTCGGCGGCGCGTAGCGGCAGGCCGCGGACCCGGTTGTAGCCGACCACGTTGACGAGGTACTTCGCCCGCAGCAGCATGCTCAGCTGCCCCAGGTTCATCTCGGGGACCAGCACCGCGTCGTACCGCTTCAGGACGTCGCCGAGGTCCTTCGGGAACGGGTTGAGGTGCCGCAGGTGCGCCTGCGCCACCTTGAGCCCGGTGCTGCGCACCCGCCGCACCGCTGCGCCGATCGGGCCGTACGTCGAACCCCAGCCGAGCACCAGCACCCGCGCTTCACCGCTGGGGTCGTCGACCTCGGTGGGGCCGATGGACTCGGCGACCCGGTTGACCTTGGCCTGCCGGGTGCGGACCATGAAGTCGTGGTTGGCCGGGTCGTAGGAGATGTTGCCGGTGCCGTCGTTCTTCTCCAGCCCGCCGATCCGGTGCTCGAGACCCTTGGTGCCGGGAAGCGCCCACGGGCGGGCCAGGGTCTGTTCGTCGCGCAGGTAGGGCCAGAAGGTCTGGTTGCCGTCCTCGTCGGTGTGGTTCGGCTCGGTCGCGAACTTCGGCTGGATCCGCGGCAGGTTCTCCACATCCGGGATCTGCCAGGGCTCGGAGCCGTTGGCGAGGTAACCGTCGGAGAGCAGCATCACCGGGGTGCGGTAGGTGACCGCGATCCGGGTCGCCTCCAGTGCCGCGTCGAAGCAGTCGGCGGGCGAGCGGGGCGCGACGATCGGGACCGGTGCCTCCCCGTTGCGGCCGAACATCGCCTGCAGCAGGTCAGCCTGCTCGGTCTTGGTCGGCAGACCCGTGGACGGGCCACCGCGCTGGATGTCGATCACCACCAGCGGGAGCTCGAGCATCACGCCGAGGCCGACCGTCTCCGACTTCAGCGCGATGCCGGGCCCGGAGGTCGTGGTCACCCCGAGCGACCCGCCGAAGGCGGCCCCGAGGGCGGCGCCGATCCCGGCGATCTCGTCCTCGGCCTGGAACGTGGTCACCCCGAAGCGCTTGTGCTTGCTCAGCTCGTGCAGCACGTCGGAGGCGGGGGTGATCGGGTAGGACCCCAGGAACAGCGGCAGCCCGGACTGGGTGGCCGAGGCCACCAGCCCGTAGGCCAGTGCCAGGTTCCCGGTGATGTTGCGGTAGCGGCCCGGCGGCATCGAGGCCGGCTTGACCTCGTACTGCACCACGAACGACTCGGTGGTCTCGCCGAAGTTCCAGCCGGCCTTGAACGCGGTGACGTTCGCGTCCCGGATCTCCGGCACCTTCGCGAAGCGCCGCTCCAGGAACGAGATGGTGGACTCGACGGGGCGCCCGTACATCCAGGACAACAGGCCGAGCGCGAACATGTTCTTGGCCCGGCCGGCGTCCTTGCGGGAGAGTCCGAACTCCTTGACCGCCTCCACCGTCATCGAGGTCAGGTCGACGGTGTGCACGTCGTACTCGTCGAGCTCGTCGGTCTCGAGCGGGTTCTGCTCGTAGCCGGCCTTGGCGAGGTTCCGGCCGCCGAAGTCGTGGCTGTCGACGATCACCGTCGCACCCCGCTTCAGGTCGGGCAGGTTGGCCTTCAGCGCGGCCGGGTTCATCGCCACCAGCACGTCGGGGGTGTCGCCGGGGGTGAGGATGTCGTGGTCGGCGAAGTGCACCTGGAACGACGACACGCCGGGCAGGGTGCCGGCAGGCGCGCGGATCTCTGCGGGAAAGTTGGGCAGCGTCGACAGGTCGTTCCCGAACGACGCGGACTGCTGCGTGAACCGGTCACCGGTCAGCTGCATGCCGTCACCCGAGTCTCCGGCGAAGCGGATGATCACGCGGTCGAGCTGCTTGACCTGCTTGGCCACGCTGTTGCCCTCTTTTCCATGTGGTTCGCACGTGCGGGGGCAGGCCTGTGCCCCCCGCTTTCCCCTTTGAAACACTACCCTTGCTCATTCATGCTACGACCGCGCTCAATGTGTCCCCGGACACGTCCGGCTGGCGGTGCGCGGGCCCGCGCCGCCCGGCCAACCGGGCCTGGAACGGTCGCTGCACGCCGCCGTCCGCGGCCCTAGACTCAGGCGGGTGGCGGACTACACGGCGCACTCTTACTACGGGGACTACCTGCCGCTGCTGGTCATCGTGGCGGTCGGCGCGCTGCTCGTCGGGGCCATGCACGCCGGCAACCGGCTGCTGCGGCCGTCCCGCCCCACCCGCGAGAAGCAGCTCACCTACGAGTGCGGCGTGGACCCGGTGGGGGAGGGCTGGGCGCAGACCCACGTCCGCTACTACGTCTATGCGTACCTGTACGTGATCTTCGCAGTCGATGCCGTGTTCCTGTTCCCGTGGGCCACCGTGTTCGGCGCGCTGGGCTGGGCGACGGTCGCGGAGATGGCGGTGTTCGTCGGGTTCGTCGTCGTCGGGCTGGTGTACGCGTGGCGGAAGGGGGTGCTCACGTGGACGTGAACCTGGGGATGCCCGGGACGGGACCGGGCTCCGTCGGTGGGCTGCAGCGGCTCGCGCCCAAGCCGGCCCGCTACGTGCTCAACTGGGGCCGCAAGTACTCCCTGTGGGTGTTCAACTTCGGGCTGGCCTGTTGCGCCATCGAGTTCATCGCCACCTCGATGGCCCGCCACGACTTCATCCGGCTGGGCGTGATCCCGTTCGCGCCCGGTCCGCGGCAGGCCGACCTGATGGTGGTCTCCGGCACCGTCACCGACAAGATGGCGCCGGCCATCAAGCGGCTCTACGAGCAGATGCCCGAGCCGAAGTACGTCATCTCGTTCGGCTCCTGCGCGAACTCCGGCGGGCCCTACTGGGACTCCTACTGCGTCACCAAGGGCGTCGACCAGATCATCCCCGTGGACGTCTACGTGCCCGGCTGCCCGCCCCGCCCGGAGGCGCTGCTGCAGGGCATCTTGAAGCTGCAGGAGAAGATCGACGGGGAGTCGTTGGCGACCCGCTACGACGGACACCGCCGCGCGGACGCCGCGTCGGTGACCCGTCCGTTGCTCCGCGCGCGGAAGCCCTCGTCGTGACCAGCCCGGGTGCGGAGCTCGCCGAGCTCCTCGGCGAGCAGGCGCACGTCGAGGAGGGGTTCGGCCCCCCCACGGTGGAGGTGCCTGTCGAGCACTGGTACGACGCGGTGCGGCTGGCCCGTGAGCGGCTCGGCTGCACGTTCTTCGACTGGCTCTCGGCGGTCGACGAGCTCGACGACGGGATCCGCCTGGTCTGCCACGTGGCGCGGAGGCGGCCCGGAGCGGTCGAGCACCTGATGGTGCGCACCCTGCTGCCGCAGGACCGGCCCACGGCTCCCAGTGTCGCCGCCGTCTACCGGGGCGCGCGCTGGCACGAGCGCGAGACCCACGAGATGTTCGGGGTGGACTTCACCGAGGGCGGCACGGTGCTGGACCTGGCTCCGCTGCTGCTGCCCGAGCAGTTCGAGGGACACCCGCTGCGCAAGGAGTTCGTGCTCGCCTCCCGGGTGGTCAAGCCGTGGCCGGGCGCGAAGGATCCCGGCGAGTCCGGCGAGCCCGCCCCGTCGCGGCGTCGTACCCGCGTCCCGGGCGTGCCGCCGCCCGGTGAGTGGGGACCGCACCCGCCCGGCGGTGGCGGTGGCGGTGGCGATGACTGAGCTCGCCGACGCGCTGCTGCGGGTGGTGCTCGTGCTGGCGGCGTTCCTGCTGCTGCCGCTGCTGGTGGGTCAGACCGAGCACAAGGTGATGGCGCACATGCAGGGCCGGGTCGGGCCGATGTACGCCGGCGCGTTCCACGGCTGGGCGCAGCTGGTCGCCGACGGGGTGAAGTTCGCGCAGAAGGAGGACGTGATCCCCGCCGAGGCGGACCGGCCGGTGTTCCGGCTGGCACCGGCGGTGGCGCTGCTGCCGTACCTGGTGGCGTTGCTGGCGGTGCCGCTCGGCCCCGGCGTGGTCGGCCAGGACCTCGACATCGGACTGTTCTTCGTGCTGGCGGTGATGGGCGTCGGCGTGATCGGCACCCTGATGGGCGGCTGGTCGAGCGCGAACAAGTTCAGCCTGCTCGGGGGCATCCGCGTCGCGGCGCAGCTGATGGCCTACGAGCTGCCGTTCGTGCTCGCCGCCGCATCGGTGGCGATGGCCGCGGGCACGCTGTCGCTGAGCGGCATCGTGGCGGCCTGGAACCCGTGGTGGCTGCTGTGGCAGGCTCCGGGTGCCGTGGTGTTCTTCGTCGCCGGCCTGGCCGAGCTGCAACGGCCGCCGTTCGACATGCCGGTCGCCGACGCCGAGATCGTGTTCGGCCCGTTCACCGAGTACGGCGGTCTGCGGTTCGCGCTGTTCATCCTCGCCGAGTACGCCGGCATCGTGGTGCTCTCCGCACTGACAGCGGTGCTGTTCCTCGGCGGCTGGCACGGGCCGTTCCCGACCCAGCTCGGCTGGCTGTGGACCCTGCTCAAGACCGGGCTGGTGGCGTTCGTGGTGATCTGGGTGCGGGTCGCCTACCCGCGGCTGCGCGAGGACCAGCTCCAGCGGCTGGCCTGGCAGGTCCTGGTGCCGGTGGCGCTGCTCCAGCTGCTGGTCACGGTCGTCGTGGTGGCGGTGGGCCGATGAGGATCCCCGGGACCGGGCTGCTGCGCGGGCTGGCGGTGACCTGGCGCAACCTCACCCGGCGCTCGGTCACCGCGCAGTACCCGGACGCGCTCCCCGCGCTGCCGCCCCGCTCGCGCGGGGTGATCGCGCTGATCGAGGAGAAGTGCACGGTCTGCATGCTGTGCGCGCGGGAGTGCCCGGCGTGGTGCATCTACATCGACTCCCACAAGGAGACGGAGCCGCCGTCCTCCTCTGCTCCGGGCGGTCGGGAGAAGAAGCGCAACGTGCTCGACCGGTTCGCGATCGACTACTCGCTGTGCATGTACTGCTCGATCTGCGTCGAGGTCTGTCCGTTCGACGCGCTGCACTGGTCCCCGGAGTTCGAGTACGCCGAGCTCGACATCCGGGACCTGACCCACGAGAAGGGCCGGCTGCGCGACTGGATGTGGACCGTGCCCGCGCCGGCGGCCCTCGACGAGGGCGCCGCGGAGGCCAAGGAGATCGCCACCGCACGCAAGGCGGCCGAGAAGCCGTCGAGGGGCGCGGACCGGTGAGCACCACGGTGCAGGTGCTGTTCGCGCTGCTCGGGCTGGTCGCGGTCGGCTCCGCGCTGCTGGTGGTCACCAGCACCAACCTGGTCCATGCCGCGCTGTGGCTGGTCGTGTCGCTGGGGGCGGTGGCCGGCATCTACCTGCTGCTGGCCGCCGAGTTCGTGGCCTGGGTGCAGGTGCTGATCTACGTCGGCGCGGTCGTGGTGCTGCTGCTGTTCGCGCTGATGCTGACCCGGGCGCCCACCGGCCCGCAGCCGGAGCTGGCCGCGCGGCGCGCGGCGCCCGCGGCCGTCGTCGCCGTGCTGGTCGCCGTGCTGCTCGGCACCACGGTGGTCGCCGGGTTCCGTGACGTGGGTATCGACCTGCAGCACGGGCAGGTCGGCACTGCCCAGGTCATCGGCGGCACCATCTTCGGGACCTGGGTGCTGCCCTTCGAAGTGCTCAGCGTGCTGCTGCTCGCCGCGCTCGTCGGAGCGATCGTGCTGTCGCGCCTGCGTGGCGGCGGCCCGGACGAGCCCGACCACCGGGGCTCGGAGACGAGCCGGTGATGCCGCTGTGGTGGCCGCTGCTGCTCGCCGCGATGCTGTTCGCGATCGGCGTGTACGGCGTGCTGGCCCGCCGTAATGCGGTCCTGGTGCTGATGGGCGTGGAGCTGATGCTCAACGCGGTGAACATCAACATGGTCGCCTTCGACGCCTACCTGCGTGACGCGCTGCACTCCGGCCAGACGTTCACGCTGTTCATCATCGTGGTCGCCGCCGCGGAGATCGGGCTGGCGCTGGCCATCGTGCTCCTGGTCTTCCGCACGCACGCGCACATCGAGGTGGACCGGCTGCGGGGGCTCGCCGACCGCGACCAGCCCGCGACGGACGAGGCCGGCCGGTGAGCGCGCTGCTCATCGCGATGCTCGCGGTGCCGTTCGCGGCGGGAGCCGTGGTCCTGCTGGTGGGGCACCGTTCGGACGGTGTCGGCAAGGCGGTCGCGGTGGGCGGTGAGGCGCTGGCGCTGGTCCTCGCCGTCGTGGTGGCGGCCACCCATCTCGGCGCCGCCGGACCGACCAACCACGTCTACGCCAGCACGGCGGCGGTGGGCCCGCCGATCCAGCTGTCGCTGCACGTCGACCAGCTCAGCGCGGTGATGCTCCTGCTGGTGCACGTGGTGTCGGTGCTGGTCCAGGTGTACTCACTGGGTTATCTCGAGCACGACCCGCGCTACCCGTCGTACGCGTTCCTGGTCTCGGTGTTCACCGGCGCGATGAGCCTGGTGGTCACCGCCGACGACCTGTGGGTGCTGCTGGTCGGCTGGGAGCTGATGGGTGCCTGCTCCTACTTCCTGATCGCGCACCACTGGGAGCTTCCGGAGGCACGGGCCGGGGCGGTGAAGGCGTTCCTGATGACCCGGACGGCCGACCTCGGGCTGCTGTTCGGGATCCTGGTGCTCGGGCACCGGTTCGGCAGCTACCAGATCAGCAACATCGTCGGCCGGATCCAGCACGGCTCGATCGCGGTGGACGCGCTGACGTTGCCCGCGCTGCTGTTCCTCGTCGCCGTCATCGGCAAGTCGGCGCAGGTGCCGCTGCACACCTGGCTGCCGGACGCGATGCCCGGCCCGACGCCGATCTCGGCCCTGATCCACGCCGCCACCATGGTGGCGGCCGGCGTGTTCCTGGTGGCGCGCGTCTACCCGCTGTTCGTCAGCTCCCCGACGGCGCTGACCTGCATGGCCGCGGTGGCGGCGGTGACGATGTTCTTGTCGGCGGTGTACGCCCTCTTCAGCCGGGACCTGAAGAGGGTGCTGGCCTGGTCGACGGTCAGCCAGCTTGCCTACATGTTCGGGGCGCTGGCGGTCGGCTCCTACTCCGCCGCGGTGCTGCACCTGCTGGCGCACGGTGCCTTCAAGGCGCTGCTCTTCCTGGGCGCCGGGTCGGTGGTGCACGCGGTGGGCGGCTCCACCTCGATGACCGCGATGGGTGGCCTGCGCCGGAGGCTCCCGGACACGTTCGTGACCATGACGCTCGGGTTCGCTGCGCTCGCGGGTGTGGTGCCGATGGTCGGGTTCTTCACCAAGGACGCGGTGATCAGCGCCTCGCTGCACGAGGCGCTGGCCGGGCGGGCGGTGTGGACCTGGGTGGCGTGGCTGCTGTTCGTGTCCATGATCGCGACCGCGGGGCTGACCGTCGCCTACTCGCTGCGGGCCTGGCTGCTGGTGTTCTTCGGCGCACCGGCGCCAGGAGCCGAGGCCGCGGCGGAGCCGCCCTGGGTGATGCGCGCACCGCTGTACGTGCTGGCTGCTCCCACCACGCTCGGTGGCCTCGCCGTCGCCTACCCCACCTTCGCCCTCGGCCCGGCACACCGGCAGGCGCTGTTCCACGGCGAGATGGCGCTGGCCACCACGCTGCTGGTGCTCGTGGTCGGTGCCGGGGTGCTGGTCGCGTGGCGGCGGCGCACCGGGTGGGACCTGTGGCAGCCGCACCCGGTCCCACACCCGCGGGCCGACGCGATCTATGACCGGTCGATCGTGCGACCGGTCCGCTTCCTCGCGCGGGGCACGGTGCTCGGCGACCGGGACGTGGTCGGCGGGTACGTCGACGGGGCCGCCGCGTCCACGCACGCGCTGGGCCGGCTGCTGCGGCGGGCCCAGAACGGCAACGTGCAGGCCTACCTGATGGTCGTGGTGCTGGGGGCCGTTGCGGTGGCGCTGGCGGCGGGGGCCCGGGCATGACCGGGGCGGTGGCGCTCAACGGCCTGGTCGCAGTGCCGTTCGTGTGCGGTCTGCTCACCTGGGCGGTCGATCGTCGCGGCGGGAGCCGGACCGCCTCATGGGTCGCGGTCGCGGGCGGCCTGCTCACGCTCGGCTGGTCGGTGTGGGCCGTGGTGGTGTCGCGGGCAGGCCTGGGGTCGTCGAGCGTCGACTACCGGTGGATCCGGGCGCTGGACGTGCACTGGCACCTCGGACTGGACGGGATCTCGGCGCCGCTGGTGCTGATGACCGCCCTGGTGCTGGCCTGCTGCCTGGTCGTGCTGCTGCGCAACGCGCCGCCGGGGCGATCCGGGCTCGCGGCGCTGCTGCTGGTGGTGGAGGCGGGAGTACTGGGCAGCTTCCTCGCCCTGGACATGGTGCTGTTCTTCATGTTCTTCGAGGTCGCGCTCATCCCGATGTGGTTCGTCATCGACGGCTGGGGCGACCCGCACGACGCGGCCGGCCGGCGGCGCGCGGCGACCCGGTTCCTGGTGTTCACCGTGCTCGGGTCGGCGTTCATGCTCGTCGGGTTCTTGTTGGTGCACACCCAGACCGGCACGTTCGACATCGTGCGGATCGCCGCGTCGTACCAGCCGAGGGGGGCGACCGCGATCGGGGCGGCGGTGCTGGTCGCGATCGGCCTGGCGGTCAAGACGCCGCTGTGGCCGCTGCACCTGTGGCTGCCCGACGCGCACGCAAAGGCACCGACCGTGGGCTCGGTGGTGCTGGCGGCGGTGCTGCTCAAGCTCGGCACCTACGGATTCCTGCGGTTCTGGATGCCGGTGACGAACCCCGGCTGGGGCCTGCTGGTGCCGCTCGTCGCGGCGCTGGCGGTGGTCGGGATCCTCTACGCCGCGCTGGCCTGCCTGGCGCAGACCGAGCTGAAACGGCTGATCGCCTACTCGAGCGTCGGGCACATGGGGTTCGTGGTGCTCGCAGCGGCGACGTTCACCGTGGCGGGAGTGCAGGCGGCGGTCTACGCCAGCGTCGCGCACGCGCTGATCACCGGTCTGCTGTTCTTCGTGGCCGGGGGGATCAAGGACCGGTACGGCACCGGCGAGCTGCAGCGGCTGACCGTGCTCTACGGCCGGGTGCCGCGGCTGGCCGGGGTGTTCGCGTTCGGGGCGATCGCGTCCATGGGCCTGCCCGGGTTGGCCGGGTTCTGGGGGGAGATGCTGACCGTGCGGTCGGCCCTGTTCGGTGCACCGGCGCTGCCGCGTGCGACGTACGTGGTGCTGGGCGTGCTGGCCGCGTTCGGCGTCATCCTCACCTCGGCGTACTTCCTGGCGCTGATGCGCCGGATGCTGCAAGGAACCCCGCCCGCGGTGCGGCCGGTCAACGAGGACGTCGCCTCGATCGAGCTCGCCAGCGAGGAGGTGGAGCCGGCCTCCCCGGAGGCGGGCGCGGTCCGGGCCGACGTCGGCGCGGTGGAGTGGCTGGCCTGGACACCGCTGGTCGCGTTGACGGTGGTCCTCGGGGTGGCTCCCGGTTTCCTGCTCACCCCGGTCGCCCAGGCCGCGCAGGCGTTCTTCGGGAGGCTGTAGATGGTGCAGCCGGTGAGCTGGATGGCGATCGCCGCGCCGCTGGTCCTGGCGGGGACAGCGGTGCTGGTGCTGCTCGCGGACGCGTTCGCCGCCCCGGCCGGGCTGACCGCGCGTCCCGGAGCCTCTCGCCGTGTGCCGGTGGCCGCCACGCTGACGGTCGTCGGGACCCTGGCCGCCGCGGTGCCGGCGGCCCTGTCCTGGGGAGTCACCCGGAGCACCTTCTGCGTGCACGGCGGGCCGTGCTCGTTCGTGGTGGACCGGCTCACCGTGGTCTTCTGGGCGGTGGTGCTGTTCGGCACCCTGGTGGTCGCGCTGATGCAGACCGCGGTGCCGCACGTCCGCACCCCAGCGGGGGAGTGGAACTTCCTGCTGCTGTGCTCGGCGACCGGAGCGCTCAGCATCGCCGCGTCCCGGGACCTGGTCACGCTGGTGGTGTCGCTGGAGCTGGTGTCGCTGCCCGCGTTCGCGATGGTCGGGCTGCGCAGGGGCAGCCCGCGGGCGGCCGAGGCGTCGCTGAAGTTCTTCCTGGTCTCGGTGGTCTCCACGGCGGTGATGCTGATGGGGGCCTCGCTGGTGTACGGCGCGACCGGATCGGTGTTCTTCACCGGGATCCGCGAGGGGCTCGCCTCGGGCGGAGCGCTGCGGGCGGTGGCCGGGGTCGGTGCGCTGCTCACCATCGTCGGGCTGGCGTTCAAGGTGGCCGCCGTCCCGTTCCACATGTGGGTTCCCGACACCTACGTGGGCGCCCCGGTGGCGGTGGCGGCCTACCTGTCCGTGGTCTCCAAGACCGCGGGGTTCGTCGGCCTGGTCCTGGTGCTGGACCTCGGCTTCCCCGGGCTGGCCGGCGCCTGGGCGCCGGTGATGGCGGTGCTGGCCGCGCTCACCATGACCGTCGGCAACCTGCTCGCGTTGCGCCAGCAGCACGCGGTGCGGCTGCTGGCCTGGTCGTCGGTGGCGCAGGCCGGCTACATCCTGGTCCCGTTCGGTGCGGCGGCGTCCACACCCTCGGCGCTCGGGGCCTCGGTCGGCTACCTGGGTATCTATGCGGTGATGAACCTGGGAGCCTTCGCGGTGGCGGCGGTGGTGGGCGGACGGTATCCGCAGCAGCGGCTGGCCGACTACGCCGGGCTGGTGCGGGCGAAACCGGTGGCCGGGTGGGCCTTGGCCTTCGCGCTCGTGGCCCTGGCCGGCCTGCCGCCGGGCATCGTGGGCCTGTTCGCGAAGGTGGTCGTGTTCGACTCCGCGGCGGGACCGGTGACCTGGCTGGCGGTGGTGATGGCGGTGAACGTGGTCATCGGGCTGGTCTACTACGTGCGCTGGCTGGTGGAGCTGTTCCGTCCGTCGTACGACGCGACGAAGTACACCACGCCGCGAGGACCCGGGGCCGCGGTGCTGCTCACCTTCGTCGCCGGCATCGTGCTCTCCGTGCTGCCGGGCCTGCTGCTCGACCCGCTCACCAGCGTGCTGGCCCAGCGGTAGCTCGTCCCTCAGCGTGCCCGGCCGCGCGGGACCAGCAGGGCCAGCGAGTCCGCGAGCCGCTGCAGCCGGCGGCGGAGCACCACCGGCGGGTGCGGTGCCCGGTCGAGCAGGCCGGCGACCTGCCCGGCGACGTCGGGTCCTTCACCGGTGGCACGCAGCCCGCGGAGATCGGGTACCTCTGCCAGCCGGCGGGCTTCCTCCGCGAGCACCCGGCAGGCCTCGGCGAGCTCGGGAGCGACCGGGGTCCGCGTGGCGAGAACGGCGGGAACCAGGCTGCGCGCGGTGCTCGCACACACGCCGAGAACGGCCACCCTGCGGTGCCGGTCGCGATGGTCACGGTCGAGCCCGCGGACGCTCAGAAGGGAGTCGGCGTTGCGCAGCACCTGGCGGGCCGCCTCGTCGAGTCGGATCGCGTCGGTGAGCAGGTGGTTCCCCTCGGCTCGGCCCTCGAGCCGCAGCGCGCACTCGGCGGTCAGCTGGGAGAGTGCCTGGAGCAGGTCCCGGCGTGCCTGGATCAGCGTTGGCCGGGTGCGGGTGGGGAGCACCAGCACCGAGACCAGGATGCCCGCCGCCGCGCCGGCAGCGGTCTCTGCCAGGCGCACCAGCAGCACCGTGTCGCTGAAGCGGTTGAGGACGCCGTAGAGCTCGCCCAGCATGAGCGTGATGAAGAAGATCATCGTGGCGTAGGAGAGCGCCTGGACGTAGAACGCACAGAAGATGCAGGCAAGCAGCGCCGCCACGGTCACCAGCTCGTGCCCTGCGGTGAGCTGGGCAAGTCCGACGGCGATGACGAGGCCGGCGAGCGTGCCGACCGTGCGGGCCACCGACTTGCGCACCGTCTCGCCGACGGTGGCGGTGCCGGTGAACGCCACGAACGCGGCGATCACCGCCCAGTAGAAGCGCTGAGTCGAGATCAGCTCGCCGGCGACGATCGCCAAGGCCGCGGCCGCTCCCGCCTGCAGCGCCTGCCGGGAGGGGGTCGACCAGGTCCGCGGCGCGAGCAGCCGCCCGGCCCGCTCCGCGGGGGTGAAGACGGTGGTGCCGGGCAGGTTGCCGCCGACGAGACGGACCACGGGCTCGTAGCCGCCCTCCGCGCTCCCACCTCGCAGACGCCCGGAGGTCCAGTCGGCCACGGAGGTGAGCAGCATGTCGGCTGAAGAGGCCAGGCGCCGCACGCTCGGGATCCGGTCGTGCGGCGGCGAGCGGAGCGTGCCGATCGTCGTGCGGGCGTCCTCGAGATGCCCCCAACCGAGCTGCCTCAGCATGTGCGTGGTGCCGGCCAGGGTCTCCGAAGGTGCGTCGCCGTCGCGGCCGAGGTCGACGGTGGCGTTCGCGAGCTCTTCGCAGCTGATCTCGACTCCGATGATCCACCGGCGCAACCGGGCGGCGGAGTAGCCCTCAGGAAGTGCGCGGCGGTCGCTGAGCTGGCCGTCGAAGAGCAGGGTGACCTCCGAAAGCTTGACCAGTTGGCTGCGCAGGCTCTGGATGTGCTGGTCGGTAGGGTCTTCGAGCACATCGAGGCAGTGCGACACGACCGAGCGGGCCCGGGCGCGCAGCGCGGTCACCGTGCGCGCCAGCGTGCGTCCCGGCTCCGCGTGCAGCACGGTGAGCAGCAGGCCGGTGACCCACACGCCGCTCACCGCTACCGCGAGCAACATCCCAGGAAGAGCGCTGAGCGGAGGATGCAGGTAGAGGGTGAAGAAGTACGCCTGCCAGACGATGAACCCGCCGGCGAACCACGCGCCGCCGAAGCGCCGTACCCAGACGGCCGTGGAACAGACCAGGACGAAGACCGCCAGGGCCAGCCAGTGCAGCGGGGCGGCCACCGTGGCCAGGACTGCACCCGTCGCCGCTGCCACGGGTGCCCAGCCGGCGGCGATCGCGGTCTCCCGGCGCGGCCCCTGCCGGATGACCGTGGCCATGTTCATCGCCAGGAGTGAGCCGAGCAGCAGGTGCAGGACCCGGGTGGTCCCGGTGGCACCGAGCCCGTGCGCCACGAGCAGCTGGACCCCGATGGTGGTGCCCACCGCGAGCACCGCCCGCAACCCCCGGCGAAGCCGGTTGAGCCCGGGGTCCGAGGCGAGGAACCGGTCCCAGGCGTCGCGCAGCTCGCTGTGCAGGCGCGACCGGCCGCGGTCGAAGGCCCGTCGGCCGAAAGGCGCGGCGGTCAGCGCCTGGCGCGGGAGCCGCGACCTCGACACCGACGCCGGGGTTCAGCGGTAGTTGGTGAACTGCAGCGGAAAGTCGAAATCCTGCTCCTTGACCAGCGCGATCACCGCCTGCAGGTCGTCGCGCTTCTTGCTGGACACCCGCAGGTCCTCACCTTGGATCTGCACCTTGACACCCTTGGGGCCCTCGTCCCGGATCAGCTTGCTGACCTTCTTCGCCTGCTCCTGGCTGATGCCTTCCTTGAGCGCAACTGAGAGCAAGGTGTCCTTGCCGGACTGGCGCGGCTCCGCCGGATCGAGGATCTTCAGCGACTGGCTCCGCTTCACCAGCTTGTCGCGGAAGACGTCCAGCACGGCGCGGGCGCGGTCGTCGGCGTTCGCCGTGATCTCCACGGCGTTGTCACCGGACCAGTCGATCTTCGCGCCGGTGTTCTTGAAGTCGAAGCGCGTGGCCAGCTCGCGCTGCGCCTGGTTCAGCGCGTTGTCGACCTCCTGCCTGTCGAACTTGCTCACGATGTCGAACGACGAGTCGGCCATCCGGCGGTCCTCCTCTGGGTGGATTTAAGGCTCTACGGGGTCCTGCGCTATTGTTTCGTGTCGCTGCCTCCGGTGAAAGCCGGGGCGGCATGGCAGGTTGTCCGAGTGGCCAATGGAAGCGGACTGTAAATCCGTCGGCGTATGCCTACGCAGGTTCGAATCCTGCACCTGCCACCGAGCGGAAAGAGCACTGACCTCGGCGTTTGTCGACCAGGGGTCCTTCGTGGGAGCACTTGAGCCAAGGGCTGGCTTCTGGTTCGTCCTCGTCGGCAGCTATCCGCCGCCTCCATGACTCCTTCCTCGGCTTCGATCACGATGTGGAGCACCCCGTGCCCGAGCGAGGACATCCCCGATTCCAGCTCTCGCCAGTAGTCCTCGTCAAGAACAGTCTGGATGGCCACCAGGTGCTGTCCGGTCGCCCTGACCAGCTCATCGGCAACCACCGGGGTCAGCTTCCGCCACGACTCGAGCTGCTGGAAGTCGCTGAACTGTTGGTCGGCGAGGTTGTTCATCAGCATGTAGCCGACCCACTCCGGGTCGTACAGGCGCAGACGCGGATCCTGTCGGGCGACGAGCGTTCCGACGGTCGTCTTGCCGGCCCCGAAGGTGCCGTTGGTCCAGACAATCACCGTGGGACACTATCGCCGCGTGAGCCAGCGGGGTCCTGAGCCTAGGGCGACGACGAACCGTCACTCGTCGCAGGCTTCCCGCGGGCGACCCTCCTGGGCTCGACCGACCGCGCCGTCCCCCTGGCATGTCGTTCTGCCCTGCCCGCGGACAGTGAAAGCGGTCAACAAGCCGATGACCGACTGCTCAGACGGGGGCGAGGGGCGTGTGGGGTGTGTCGGGAAGGGTCACCGTGATCGGCTGACCGGGCACGACCTCGCCGCCGCGTTCGACGACTGCCATCACTCCGGCCTTGCGAATGACGACCGTCGCGCACTCCGGCGAGACGATCGACGGGGCCGGCTCGTCGGTCGGCGTCCCGTCCGCGCGGGACAGCACGACCTTGAGCAGCCCGGGCCGAAAGGCGTTGATCTGGGCACAGGGGTTGCGTAGGCCGGTCAGTCGCACGACGGGCCCGCCGAAATCGAGTAGAGCACCGGTAGGCAACCCGAGCAGGTCGAGGTCGGCGCTGAGGACGTTCTCCCCGAGATCGCCCGGCCCCAGCTCGTAGCCCATGGCCCGCGCGTCGTCGAAGACCTCGGCGTGGATCAGGTGCACCTGGCGCAGGTTGGGCTGGTTCGGGTCGCGACGTACCCGCGACCGATGCTGGACCAAGGTCCCGGCGTGGGCATCGCCGAGCACACCGAGCCCGGCCACGAGGGTGATCGACTCGGCAGGCACCTTGCTGAAACGGTGGGCCTCGTCACGACTGACCGCAACGACACGGGGCGTGGGCATACGGTCATCCTGTCGCAATGACCTTGTCCCTGGTGTCACCGACTCCGACAGCCGCGCCAGGCCCGCGTCCGAGGGCCCCCGCCAGGTCCCGTCCTGGCACCGGGTCGGCATGATCGGCTCCATGACCACGCGCCGCGGGCTCTTCGTCGCCCCCTTCGATCCCCTGGCCGACCCGCGGGTGATCGGCGACCTGGCCGCCACCGCCGAGGCGGCCGGCTGGGACGGCTTCTTCGTGTGGGACCACCTGCAGTACGGCGAGCGGGTCACCGCGATCGCCGACGTCTGGACCTGTTGCGCGGCCGTCGCGATGCAGACCGAGAAGTTGCTGTTCGGACCGATGGTGACCCCGCTGGCGCGGCGCCGGCCGCAGGTTCTGGCCCGGCAGGCCGCGAGCCTGGCGCTGCTCTCGGGCGGCCGGTTCGTGCTCGGCCTGGGGCTGGGCGACGACTGGGTGGCAGAGTTCAGCGCCTTCGGGGACGAGGCAGACCCGAGGGTTCGCGGCCGGATGCTGGACGAAGGGCTCGAGGTCCTCACCGCCCTGCTGTCCGGCGGGCCGGTGGACCACGGCGGAGCTCACTACGCCGTCCGCGAGGTCCGGTTCCGCCCAGCCCCGGCCGTGCCGATCTGGCTGGCGGGGCGGTTCGGCAACCGAGCGCCCCTGCGCCGGGCCGCGAGGCATGATGGCTTCTTCGTCATCGACCTGGAGCGGCCCGACGACCTCGACGAGGTGACCGCCGGCCTCGCCGAGCAAGCCCCGGCACCGGGCTTCGAGGTGGTCGTCGACCTACGCCCCCAGCAGGACGCCGCGCCATGGCTGGACCGCGGTGCCACGTGGGTGCTGACCCGGATCGGCCCGTTCGACCTCGACCTCGCCGAGGTCCGGCGGATCGTCGACGCTGGGCCCCTGAGCTGAATGAGCCCTACCCGCGCCGCGCTGGCAGGCGGCCAGTTCAGGCGGTCCGCGCAGTCCAGTGCGTCCCGGCGCACCGTGCTTGTTTCTGGCCGAGCGCCCTCGTAGACGCACCGACCGCTCAGCAGTGCGATGCGGCTACGCAGCCGCGACTGGCCGCGGCCAGACGTTGCCCCATCTGTCGACCTCCAAGCGAACTCTGTCTTCTCGTCGCCCGAAGGCGAGTGTCAGCCAAACGACCGCCCAGAGCCCGCCCGTGAAGAGCGTCATCACCGCATGGAAGAAGTGCGCCACCGGCCTGCGGAAGCCGAGTACGACGCCACTGGGACCATCGAGAACGACAGTGGCCGCATTCGTAGCCACTTGGTCTTCGACAGCCAGTGACAGGGCGCTGCGTCGGCGTTGCTCGTCGATCGGCGGTCGCGTGTAGAGGCCGCCCGGATCCCGCAGGGACTCGGGGTGAAGCGAGTACGCCGCTCGCGACCACTGCCGGCCGCTCCAGCGTCGCCAGGACGTGCCGTCCCAGCGCATGTCACCGACCATCGGCTTGCGTTGCACGACGTTGCCGTCCGGGCTGACGACCTCTTGAGACCGGGACTCCCACCAAGTATGCAAGCGAACATGGTTCTGGAAGCTGGCTATTGGTAGAGCACGCGGATGACGCCCGACCGAGGCAGATCCACTGTTGGTGGGGCGCCCGGGGGGTCTTGGGCGGCGCTCGACCCGGTGGCGTTTGACCTCTCCCCGGTCCGCAGGCACGCGAACAACCGCAGGAGGATCGTAGGAGCGTGTGGCAGCTGGGCCGCGCTGTGCAGGATGGGGCGGGGCGGGTCTACGACGAGCTGGCGTCGACCGAGGATCTCGTGCGGTACTGACGCTTCGGCGGGCGGGGAGGGATCCTCAGAGGGCGCCAGGGAAGAAGGAGGACGCTGCCCAGTAGGAGGACGGCGGCCCCCATCAGGGCGGTGCGGTCGCTGGTTACGGTTGCCAGGAGGCCGCCGGCGGTGATGAATGCCGGTTGAGCGGTCTTGGAGGTGATCGACCAGGAGGTCAGGACGCGGGACAGTTGGTGGTCTGCGACGGCGTTCATCCGGAAGGTGGTGAAGGCCGGGTTGAAGACGCCGGCGCTGAACAGCAGCATCGTTTCGGAGATGACGATCATGGCGAGGCCCATCGCGCCGGGTTCTGCGAGAGGGATCAGTCCCATCCAGACCGCGCGAAGCGTCCCGAAGCCCAGCAGTACCTTTCTGGCCCCGAGGCGGCTGGTCAGGCGGCCTGTGCACAGGGATCCGAGGATGCCGCCGATGCCGGGCAGTCCGAGCGCCAGCCCGTACTGCCACGCCGGCATGCCGAGGTCGCGGAGCATGAACACGGCCAGGAGTGCGGAGCCGGCCATGATGCAACCGCCGAAGATGACTGAGTTCCAAAACAGCGCCGCCAGCTCGCGGTGGGCGATGATGTAGTGCCAGCCGGAGGTGATGTCGCGCCGCCAGCGATGTTCTGGGTCCCGGGCGACCGGGGTGGGCTCGGGTGCGCGCAGCCGGCCGATGCCGACCGCGCAGAGCAGGTAGCTGGTCGCGTCGATGGCCACGGTGACGGTGGTGCCGACCGTCGAGATCAGCCAGCCGCCCAGCGGTGGACCGATGCTGGTGGCCGACCACAGCGTGGTCCCGAACCGGCTCGTCGCCTGGATGCGCTGTCCCTCGGGAACCAGCTGCTTGAGGTGTGCCCCGCTTGCGGCGTTGAACGCGATCCCCGCCACTGCCTGGACCACCCCTACGAGGCACAGCTGTGCATAGCCCAGGACATCGAGAACCGCGGCGGTCGGCACGCTGGCCAAGGCAGCAAACCGGGCGAGGTCTGCCGTGATCATGACCCGGCGCTTGCGCTGAAACTCGATCTGCGACCCCAGGGGCAAAGCGATCACCGCGCCCGCCAGCCCGGACAGTGCGGCCAGCGTGGTGACCTGCAGGGTGGAAACGTGCAAGGCCAACACCGCGATCAGGGGCAGAGCACCCGACCCCAGCGCGCTGCCGATCTCGGTCACGGCGTAGGCAGCCCAGAGTCGGTGGAAGTCTCGGCTCAGCCGCCGGCTGGGAGACATTCATCGGACTCTACAAGCGGTGCCCGCCGAGCTCGGGAAGGCGCTCCGGCGCCACCGACCAAGCCCAGAGGTCGCCGCCGGCTGCGCCAGGTGCGCGCGGTCGTGGCGGATTCGCTTCAGACGTCACCGCCTGGCTCGGCGGCGGTGTCCCGCTGATACCAGGTGCCGGCCTTCCCGCCGATGTCCGCCGGATCGGCCGGCCCGACCGGAGCGAAGCCGGTGTTGAGCAACACGCGCTGTGAGGCTGCGTTCTCCCTGGCGGTGGCGGCCTTGAGTGTGGTGATCCCGTGCTCCGATGCCGCGAGGCGGCACAGTTGGCGCACCGTCGTGGTCGCGACGCCATGACCAGCTGCCTGTTGCGCGACGCGGTAACCAAGCTCTGCTACGCCGTCCCCGACGAACACCAGGTTGAACCGGCCAAGGACGGCCCCGTCCTCTGCGACGAGCACGTAGCAGGCGCGGTGGCCAGCTTGCTGGTCTGCCAGCAGGGCGTTGTGTCGCTCGACGAACTCCTCGAAGAACTGGTCGCCACGGTCGGTGATCGAAGCGGCGAAGTACGCGCGGTTCGTGATCTCGAAATCCAGGACCGCTGGAGCGTGGTCGGCTCGCAGACGCTGCAACTCAGGCACGACATGAGCCTATACAACTGTCGGACGCCTAGGACTTCTCTCGAGCTCGCCGCTGGCGACGAGGTGGTGCTGCGGGGAGGGGCGGCGTGCCAGGCTGTGCGCGTGGCCAGACAGCGCGGGTGGCGACGGTGGCTCAGGAGGATCGCGCTCGGGGTCGCGATCCTCGTCGTCATGGGCACGGTCTTCTCGTTCGGCTACAACGCGGTGACCCGGAAGCCGATGGCCGTCCCAGCGGGCCTCACCTACATCCAGACAGGCGATCTCCGTACCCGCTTCCGGCGATGGGGTACGTCGGGCACCCCGATCGTGCTGGTCCACGGTTTCGTCGAGTCCGCCGACACCTGGCGGTACACCGCCCCCCGGCTGGCGGCAGCGGGCCACCGGGTCTACGCGCTGGACCTCGACGGCTGGGGTTACACCCAGCGGGTCGCCCCGTTCACCGCGGAGCACCAGACGACCCAGCTGCTGGACTTCATCGCCGCACTGCAGCTGAATCGGCCCGTGCTGGTCGGTCATTCCAGCGGCGCGGCGATCGTCGCGATGGCAGCGCTGCGCAGACCGTCGGTGGTGGGCGCGGTGATGTTCCTCGACGGCGACGCCCTGAACACCGGCGCCGGTGCCAGGTCCCCGCTCACGACGTTCCTCATCGACCCCTACCGCACCACGACCCTCCGCCTCCTGGTGCGGTCCGACGCCTTCATCCGCAGCATCTACGGCTCGGCCTGCGGCGATACCTGCCCACCCCTGGGCGCCCACGGCATCGACCAGTGGCGGCGCCCCCTGCAGGTCCCCGGTGCCGAAGCAGCGCTGTGGGCAATGGCCGAGCAGGGTGTGCCCGGGCTGCGCCCGGCGGCTCTCGCCGGGCTGGCGTCGACAGGCCTTCCCAAGGCGGTGGTCTTCGGTGCGGACGACTCCGACTTCGGCAAGCGTTCGCCTTACACCACGGCCGCACGCATTGGAGCGCCGCCTCCGACCCTCATCCCCGGCGCCCGTCATCTGACGCCGGTCAACAGTCCCGCGGCCGTGGCTGCTGCGGTGCTGGCGCTGGCCCGACGAGTCCGGCCGAGCTGACCAGGCCACCTTGGCGGTAGGACGCACGCTGTCCGACCGTCATTTCGGACGGGCTGTTCCGTGGCGGTGCGTGCTGAGGTCCTTTGTCCCTTCTCCAGGAGGGAACCGGCGGGGTTCGGTGTCTGTGTGGAGGAACGCCTGGCCCGGACGCCGCAGCGGAGTCCGCTGCGCGAAGAGGACGCCCGCATCCTCGCGCTCGAGACAGGACCGATCCGTGGCCACACCCTGAAGGTGCTCGTGCTCAGGGGCACCGGGAACCCGCTGTCCGTGGAGGCTCTTCGGCGGCAACTGGCCGCGCGGCTCTCGGATGAGGGGCGGTGGCGTGAGCGGTTGGTGCCCGACCCGAGCGCGGCGACGGGGCTCGCCTGGGAGCCGGACCCGAATTTCGACATCACCAGGCATGTCGAGGCGGTAGGGGCCGATGGCGCCCTGGACGACGACGGCCTTCGCTGTGTCATCGCCGACGCGATGACACAGCCGCTCGCCCGGGACCGGCCGCTGTGGATGGTGCAGGTGGTGCCGCGCCTGGCCGACGGCCGATCCGCCGTCCTCTGGAAGGTTCACCACTGCCTCGCCGACGGCTCGACCTTGATGCGGGAGGGGCCGCGGCTGCTGTGGAGCGAGGAGCGTCCGGCTGCACCGGACCGGCCACCTGTCCCATCCATGACGGGGTCCACGAGGCGGCCGGCGCGGGGCGTGCGGCTGGCGCGGGTGTTCGGCTACCGGGGACTGCTCGTGCGGGAGTTCCGCAGGGTCTGGGGACCATCGCCCTTCGCGGGCGACGTGGGCCCGGAGCGTGCCGCGGCCTGGACCCGGTGCGACCTGGCCGCGTTGCGCGAGGTGGGGGCGACGGCGCGCCCGCACGCCACGATCAACGACGTCGTGCTGGCCGCGGTTTCCGGGTCGTTGCGCGGCTGGCTGCTAGCGCGGGGCCGGCCGGCGAGCGTGATGAAGGCCCAGGTGCCGGTGAGCATGCACGAGGCCGGCGGCGATGACCGCGACGCCAACCGGGACTCTTTCCTGCTCGTTCGCCTCCCGATCAGCGACCCGGACCCGGTCGCCCGGCTGGTGGCGATCGCGCGTGCCACCCACCGGCGCAAGAGCCGCTACGACGCGCGCGCGATCTACGCCCTCCGCAACTCCCTGTCCCGGGCGCCTGCCACCGTGCAACGGCGTCTCCAGCACCTCGTCCAGGGCCCACACGAGTACTCGCTCAACGTCTCCAACGTCCCTGGACCTCGCGGGCCGATCTCGGTGCTGGACCGGCACGTCGAGGCGCTCTACTCCTTCGCCGAGGTCGCTCCGCACCACGGTTTGCGTATCGCCGCGGTCTCCCTGGACGGCGGCCTGTACCTCGGCCTGCTCGCCGATCCCCGCCTGGTCCGGGACCTGGGCGAGCTCGCCGGCGGGATCGACGCCGAGGTGCGGCGGCTCCAGGACGGGCTGGCCGTTCCAAGCCCCTAGCCGGAGACCGGACTCGCGTCGGGAGCCCCGGCCCTACGATTCGGCCGCCGACTGCGCGAGGAGGTCAACGTGGAGATCAAGGATGCCCTGTTGCGCGCGCAGGAGGCCGCCGCCCCCGAGGTGGGCTGCGGGCGGCTCGCCGAGTAAATCCCAGCCTGGCGGCGGTGGATCCGCTCCGGTTCGGCATGGCGGTCGCCTCCTGCGACGGCCAGGTACATGCCGTCGGCGACGTCGAGTGCACCGGCGTTGATGAAGGGGTTGCGCGGTCGGCCCGCCTCCTGGTCGAGCTGGAGCAGCGAGCTGAACGGGCTGCCCGACGGCTCGCGCGACACCTGTTCTGAGCTCGAGTCGGGCCACCGCACATCGGCTCTCGCGCACCTGCTGGCCAGCTACGGGAACCTCGAGTGCCCCGTCGACCAGGTGATCGAGCAGTACGTCGCGCAGTGCGCGCTCTCGATGACCTGCCGCGAGCTGGCGCTCGCCGGGCTCTTCCTGGCCCGCGACGGCGTGCTCTCAGACGCAACTCGGCTGCTCAGCGAGCGCGAGGCGAAGCGGGTCAACGCGGTGATGCTCACCTGCGGCACCTGCGAATCGGCCGGTGACTTCGCCTACCGGGTCGGGCTGCCGGCCGAGAGCGGCGTCGGTGGCGGCATCCTGGCCGTCATCCCCGACCGGGGTGTCGCTTGCGTCTGGAGCCCCGCGCTCGGCCCCACCGGCAGCTCGGCAGCCGGACCGGCCGCGCTGGATGCGTTCACCACGTACTCGGACTGGACGGTCTTCTGAGCCTCCCCCTGGTCCCCGGGCGAGTCCCGAGCGGGGACCTCGGGGGAAACCGGCCGGAGGGCTGCAGGCGCGGACCGGCGGCGCGGTGGTCGTGGGGTCATGGCGATTGTGCCGGGGCAAGCCAGGCGTACCCCCAGCGGTGCAGCTGTGCTCATGGCGTCCGTGCTCGCCGCAGGCCCGGGGGCGGTCAGACCCCCCGTGGCGCCACTCCAGCGGCGGTCGGCTCGGCCGGTTCCCGCGGGGGGCTCGGGGCGCGCACCCTCAGCGCGGCCAGCCCCACCGCCGCCGGGGCCGCCGCGGACACGAGCAGCACCGGCGTGTAGCTCCCGGTGCGCGCGTGCACGAACGCGAACAGCATCGGCCCGAAGGCGGTGGAGCCGACGTTCACCGCCGCGATCAGGCCGCGGATCGAGCCGAGGTGCAGGGTGCCGAAGTAGCGCGGGATGGCCGCGGTCTCCAGGGCCCGGATGGACGCTCCTGATGCCCCGAGCGCCATCCCGAACCCGACCGCGGACAACCCCGGCCGGACGAACGCACCGGAGGCCAGCCCGCCTGCGAGCAGCGCCATTGCGCCCGTCACGAGGAACTTCGGGGCTGCTCGGTCCACCAGCCATCCGGTGGCGAAGGTGGCCGCCAGGCCGGCCGCTGTCTGGGGCAGGAAGTTGGCGGCCGCCTCAGCCGGAGTGAGGCCGCGCTCGCCGAGCAGGCTGATCTGGTTGAAGGCCACGGCGGTGGAGAGCATCCCGGAGGCCGTCGCTGCTGCGGTCACCACCCAGAAGAACGGCGTCCTCACCGCGTCCCGCCTGGACAGCCCCCAGCGGGCATCGTCCCCGGTGCGCTCGTGATGCGGCACCCCGTCCGGGTGCTGACCCAGGACGCCCGGGTGGTCCTTGATGCCGAAGGCGGCGATCGGCACCACGATGGCCCAGAGGGCGATGCCCTCGGCGAACCAGGCGGTGCGCCACCCGTGCGCGGCGATGAACCGCTCCAACAGGAGCGGAGCGGTGGAGATGCCCGCGGTCCCGAACGCGGCCACGATGCCCAGGGCCGTGCCGCGTCGGCGCTCGAACCAGGTAGCCGCGGCGTTGGTGGCGCACAGGCTCAAGGAGCCCTGGCCCAGCATCCGGATGCCGACGAACCCCAGGACCAGGCCGGCGGTGCCCTGCACCCGGGACATCAGCAGCAGCACCGCACCGAACAGCGCTCCGATCAGAAGCATGCTGCGCCGTGTGCCGAAGCGGTCGACGGTCCGGCCGATCAACGGGAGGACCGCTGCTCCGGTGATGGTGCCGGCCAGGTAGGCCGCGGACATCGCCTCCCGCGAGACGCCGAGGCCGTGGATCATCGGGTCGATGAATGCCGAGACGGCAGCGGTCTGCCCCGGCGCGGTCGCGGCGAGGGTCACCGCGGCGAACGCTACGACGTACCAGCCGTAGAAGCCGTGGGCAGAAGTGGCGCGGGAGCGACGGCGGCTGAGGCCGCGGCTCAACTCTCACCCGCGACCAGTGGTTCGAGCATGACGCCCGGGTTGTCGCGCTCGACCGAACGGATCCGCCAGCGGTCGGGGAACAGGGCGAGCAGGGCGCCGTCACCACGCTGCAGCACCTCGACGCCGCGAGCGGCGTTGAGCTCGAACGACGTCCTCGGGTCGGGTACGACGGGCCACCGTGTAGCTGAGCTGCTCGAGCCGCACGGGAGCCTTGAACTCGGTCTCCAACCGCTGCGCGGCCACCTCGAACTGCATCGGTCCCACCGCCGCCAGCACAGGCGCCTGGTCCCCGCGCAGGTCGGAGCGGAGGACCTGGACCACGCCTTCCTGGTCGAGCTGCTCGATGCCGCGCCGAAACTGCTTGTAGCGGCTGGTGTCCTTCGCCCGGACAACGGCGAAGTGCTCCGGAGCGAAGCTGGCGATGGGCGGGTAGCACACCGGCTGCTCGGCGAAGATGGTGTCCCCGACCCGCAGCGCCGAGGCGTTGACCAGCCCGATGATGTCGCCGGGATACGCGACGTCCACCACCGAACGCTCCCGCCCGAAGACCGCCTGGGCGTACTTGGTGGCGAACGGCCGTCCGGTCTCGGCGTGCGTGGTCACCATGCCGCGCTGGAACACCCCGGAGCAGACCCGGGCGTACGCGAGCCGGTCGCGGTGCGCGGAGTCCATGCCGGCCTGCACCTTGAACACGAAGGCGCTGAACGGGTCCTCGAGTGCCCGGACCCCACCGTCGCGGTCGGGCGTGGGCGCGGGTGCCGGGGCGATGGTGACCAGGGTGTCCAGCAGCTGGGCCACGCCGAAGTTCAAGATCGCGGACGCGAACAGCACCGGGGTGGTCACGCCCTCCAGGAACAGCTCCTCGTCGTGCACGGCGCCGTCGGCGCTGAGCAGGGCGACCTCCTCCTCCGCGGTGACCCAAGGGTCGCCGACCCTCTCCCGGGCCTCGTCGGCGTCGACGTGCCGCTCCGGCGCGCGGGTCGCCCCGCCCGCGGTCCGGGTGAACTCCACGAACCGGCCGGTGGCCCGGTCCAGCACGCCACGGAAGTCGCCGGCGATACCGACCGGCCAGGTCAGCGGTGTGGGGTGCAGGCCGATCCGCTGCTCGATCTCGTCCAGCAGCTCCAGCGCCTCCCGTCCGGGCCGGTCCCACTTGTTGATCACCGTGATCACCGGGATGCCGCGGTGCCGGCACACCTGGAACAGCTTCAGGGTCTGCGGCTCGAGGCCGCGCGCGGCGTCGACCAGCATCACGGCTGCGTCGACGGCGGACAGCACCCGGTAGGTGTCCTCGGAGAAGTCGGCGTGCCCCGGGGTGTCGACCAGGTTGACCACGTGCTCGCCGTAGGCGAACTGAAGTGCCGCCGAGGTGATGGAGATGCCGCGGGCCCGCTCCATCTCCATCCAGTCCGAGACCGTGCCCTTGCGGCCGGCCTTGCCGTGCACCGCACCGGCCTGCGAGATCACCTCGGCGTGCAGAGCCAGGGCCTCGGTCAGCGTGGACTTGCCGGCGTCCGGGTGGCTGATCACCGCGAAGGTACGCCGCCTCCGCGCCTCCCCGGTGATCTCGCCGTCGGTGACGGACTGTGTCGCCGTCGCGCTCACCTGCTCTGCCTCCCCAGCCTCTTCTGTCGTGAGATCTCCCGCCGCAGGTCCGAGGCGAAGCCCTCGGCGACCTCCAGCTGCTCGCGCAGCGACGCCACTCGAGCGTCAGCGAGCTCGTGGTACATCTGGAGCCGCTCCAGCACGCTCGCGTCGGTGGAGCCGTGCCCCTGTTCCAGTGCGTCCAGGAGACCGAGCACATCCTTGGTCTCCTCGAGGGAGAACTCCACCCGCTTCATCCTCATGATGAGACGAAGCCGCGCCACGTCGAGGTCGGAGTAGAGCCGGAACCCGCCGGTCGTTCGCGACGACGGCGTGACCAGGCCCACCTCCTCGTAGTAGCGGATGGTCCTCATGCTCAACCCGGTCTGCTCGGCCACCTCGCCGATCTGCATGTGCTGGAGGGCCACGACTGGCGACCTTCTCTCGACGGTAGGACGCCTCCCAGGCTAACGTGACGTAACGTAAGAGTCATATCGGTGCCCGCCCTGTGTCTCCCGGTGAGTGCTGGGAGCACTCTTCCGTCGCGGCAGGATGTGACACGAGTCACTGGCTCAGGAGAGCCGCTCCCACAGCCAGTTCGGGCCGACGTAGCTCGCGCCGGTCGCGGCCACCCGCCCACGCAGGCCGCGGTCGGCGGTGACCACCACGACCTCATGGCCGTCAGCCCGGCGCTCGCGGGTCACCTCGACGATCTCGTCGTCGCCTGACCCTGGCGCGTGCACCGTTCGGACCCCGCCGTACTCCCCGACCGGCCGGCCGCGCTTGGCTGCGCCCTCGAGGACGAGCAGCACCTCGTGGTAGCCCAGGTCCGTCCTCGCCATGGCGTCGTGCAGCCGCCGAGCCGCGCCGGCGCGGTCCCGCCACCAGCCGTTCGGGCGGCTGCCGACCACGTTCGCGCCGTCGACGATGAGCACTCGCACCCCACGAGCGTAAGGGGGTGGTGATGCGTTCTCGCCGATCTGACCAATCCGGAGGGCAGGTCGGTCCGAACGACGGGTGAGAAGGCTCCTTCGGCGGCTCGCGCAGTCGATCGCCGGGGGCATCGGTTGCGATGGAAGGACGAACCTTGCGCAAGACCTTGAAGACACTGATCCCGTTGGCGGCTGCTGCCATGCCGCTCGCCTTGATGCCGGCCGCGGCGCACGCCGACTCCGGTACGTCGTACCAGGCGACGCTGAACCCGGTGAACGGCTCGGGGGGTTCGGGGATGGCGACGGTCACCGTTCAGGGCGACCGGGCGACCGTCGACCTGAACTACAGCGGCCTGGCGACGACGTTCAGCGGCGGCCCCTTCCCGCACGTGCAGCACATCCACATCGCCGCGAACGGCACCTGCCCGACCATGAGTGACGACAAGAACGGCGACGGCGTGATCTCCACGCCCGAGGGCCAGCCGGACTACGGCGCGGTCGGGACCACGCTTTCCACCAAGGGCGACACCAGCCCGAACGCTGCCACCAACATCAAGGTGGCGCCCTCCGGTGGCAGCGCGAACTACCACCGCACCTTCACGCTCAACCACGCCACTGCGCAGTCGTTGAACTCCGGCACCGGTGTCGTCGTCGTGCACGGGCTCGACCCGTCGACGTTGAGCAAGAAGGCGCAGAACGAGAAGAGCCCCCTGGTGCCGAGCCTCCCGCTCGCCGCGACGGCCCCTGCGCTGTGCGGCCCACTGTCCGCGATGCCCACGGGCGGAGTGGCGACCGGTAACGGCTCGACCGGTGGCGTCGAGGACCTCGGCCTGTTCGCGGCCGGTGGCGTCCTGGTTGCCGGAGGCGGCGCGCTGTTCGCCTCTCGCAAGCGGACCGCTGCGAAGGTCCGCTGACCCGCCGCTGTGGTGAAGCAGATCATGAGGCTGCTCGGCGGCCGCCGGGGCGTCACCGCCCTGGTGGCCGCCGTGGCCGGTCTCGCTCTGATCGGGTACGCCTGGCACGCCCAGGTGAGCGCACCCACCCCGCGTCCTCAGGGGCGCATCGCGGTCGAAGGCCCCCCGGCCCCCTCGACGATCCCGGCGCCAGGTGAAGCCAGCCCTGAGCAGGCCGCGAGCGAGCGGACCAGCCCCCTCGACGCGTCCATGCCAGTTCACCTCGCGATCCCGGCGATCGGGGTCTCCTCCAAGGTCTTCCCGATCGGGAAGACCCCCTCGGGAGCGCTCGGGGTGCCGCAGCCGGGCCCGCGGCTGAACACGGTCGCCTGGTACGGGCAGTCGCCCACCCCGGGGCAGCCGGGGCCGTCGGTCCTGCTCGGCCATGTCGACAGCGTCGACGGACCGTCGGTGTTCTTCAAGCTGGGTGACGTGCAGGACGGCGACAAGGTGCGCATCCAGAGACGGGACGGGGTGACCGTGGTGTTCACGGTGAACGCGGTCCGTGACTTCAAGAAGGCCCGCTTCCCCACCCGGCTGGTGTACGGAGGCCGCGACCTGTCCACTCCCCAGCTGCGGCTGATCACCTGCAGCGACTTCGTGGAGTCGATCCACCACCACGTGGGGGACGAGGTGGTGTTCGCGCACCTGACCGCGGTGCATCGGCGCGGACACGGCACGGCCGCCACGGGAGCGCAGGAATGACGCCGCGGGAGCGCAGGAATGACATCGTGGCGACACGGGGAGGATCCGGACGCCATGATGTGGCTGTCTCCACGGCCCACCCGACGGCTGGGTGCACGACCAGTCCAGGGGGTGTTCTCCTGCGAACCAGTGAGGACCCGACGGTGGAGCGGGCGAGGCAGGAGGACAGATGAGCACTGAGCCGGGGCTGAGGCTGGTCCACGGCGAGGGGGGCGGCGACGTCGACGGCCTCCTCGCCCAGGTCGCCCGGGGGGACGCCACCGCGTTCGACCGCCTGTACGACGAGCTGGCGGCGGCCGTCTACGGGCTCGCCCGCCGCGTGGTGCGGGACCCGGACCGGGCAGAGGACGTCGCACAAGAGGTGTTCCTCGAGGTGTGGCGGAAGGCTCCGCGGTTCGACCGCGGCCGGGGCAAGGCCAAGACGTGGGTCATGACGATCACCCACCGACGCGCCGTCGATGCGGTGCGTCGCAGCGAGACCGAGAAGCGGTACGCCGAGCGTTCCCCCTCGGACCGGCACCAGCACGACGCCGCCCCCGGGGACGGCCTGATCCTGGCCGAGGAGCACGGCGCTGTCCGGGACTGCCTGGAGACGTTGTCCGACCTCCAGCTCGAGTCGGTACGGCTGGCCTACTTCAACGGCTACACCTACCCGGAGGTCGCCGGGCTGCTGGACCGGCCGCTCGCGACCATCAAGACCCGGATGAGGGATGGACTCATCCGGCTCCGAGACTGCCTGCAGGGGGCGTGATGAGCGTGACGAGCGATCTGCACACCCTCTCCGGCGCCTACGCGCTCGACGCTCTCGCGCCCGACGAGGCCCGGGAGTTCGAGCGGCACATGGCCGAGTGCCCGGCATGCCGCGACGAGGTGCGTGAGCTCCGGGAGGCGGCTGCGTCGATGGGCGCCTCGGAGGCGGCGACGCCTCCGGCAACCCTGAAGTCGCGGGTCATGCAGGCGGCCCGGCGGCAGCCGCAGCTGCCGCCGTTGGTCGACCAGTCGCCGCGGCAGCGCTCGCGCCGACGGCTTTGGGCGCTGGTCGGGGCAGCCGCGGCGGTGCTGGCACTGATCGCCGGAGCGGTGACCAGCCAGGTGCTGCGTGGTCCCCAGCTGGCGCAACCCGTGGCTGCGGTGTTCCAGGCTCCCGACGTGCAGAGCGTGCAGGTGCACACCAGCAACGGCGGCACGCTGAAGGTCGCGGTCTCCCGCGACCTGAACCAGATGGCGGTGGACACCCACCAGCTGCCGCAGCTGAGCAAGGCTCAGGTCTACCAGCTGTGGACCCTCGCCGGAGGGCCGCCCCGGTCCGACGGGCTGGTGAAGGACCCGCAGGCCGGACGCGCGATGCCGATGCCCGCGCGAACGGCCCGGGTGGCGATCACCATCGAGCCGGCCGGCGGGTCCCGGCAGCCCACCACGCAGCCGATCGTGGTGCTCCGACCCAGCCAGGTGTGAGCCGGATGCGCACAGCGGGTCCGATCGGCCGGGTGGCCGTCGTGGGCAGCGGGGTCGCCGGGCTCACGGCGGGGCACCTGCTGTCCCGCGGCCACGAGGTGGTCCTCTACGAGGCGGACCGGAGGCTGGGCGGGCACGCGGACACTCACCTGGTCGACGTCGGGGACGGGCGGACGGTGAGCGTCGACACCGGCTTCATCGTGCACAACGACCGGACCTACCCGACGTTGTGCCGGCTGTTCGACGAGCTGGGAGTGCGGACCCAGGACTCGGACATGAGCATGTCGGTGCGCTGCGTCGAGTCCGGGCTGGAGTATGCCGGGGCGCGGGGGCCCCGCGGGCTGTTCGCGCAGCCGCGGAACCTGGTCCGTACGGCGTACCTGAAGATGCTCTCCGAGGTGCCGCGGTTCCACCGGGCCGCTCGCACCCTGCTCGCCCGACCCGACGACGACCGGGACCTGGTGACGCTGGCCGACTTCCTCGACAGCGGCGACTACTCGGCCGCCTTCCACGAGTGGTTCATGACTCCCCTGGTGGCGGCCGTGTGGTCCTGCGCTCCCGACGTGGCCCTCGACTACCCGGCCCGCTACCTGTTCCGGTTCCTGGACCACCACGGGATGCTCACCGTGTTCGGCTCACCGACCTGGCGCACCGTGGTCGGCGGCAGCAAGCAGTACGTCGACCGGCTCGCCGCCGGACTGTCCGAGGTGCGGCTGGACGCGCCGGTGGTGTCGCTGCGGGAGGACGCCGACGGCGTCGAGGTGGTCGACCGGCACGGCAACCGAGACCGGTTCGACGCGGCCGTGGTGGCGACGCACCCGCACCAGGCGCTCACGCTCCTGGCCGCGCCTCACGCCGCCCAGCGGGAGGTGCTCGGCGCGCTGCTGTACTCGCAGAAGACCGCGCTGCTGCACACCGACACCAGCTTGCTCCCCCGCGCGGAGGGCGCGCGGGCGTCGTGGAACTACCTCCGTCGAGGGCCGAGCGCCGACCGGGTGGTGGTGAGCTACGACCTGACCCGCCTGCACCGCCTGGACACCCGGCCGGGGGGTGGCCGTGCGCCCCGGCTGGTGCTCACACTGGGGGGTGAGGACCTCGTGGACCCGAACACGGTGATCGACCAGATGCGCTACGAGCACCCGCTCTACACCGCGACCTCCCGGGCCGCCCAGCGCCGGTTTCCGGAGATCGACACGGCCAGGGTCCGGTTCGCCGGGGCCTACCATGGCTGGGGGTTCCACGAGGACGGTGCCCGGTCGGGAGCGGCCGCCGCGCTGAGCCTCGGGGGGAGGTGGCGATGACCGCACCCCGGCTGGTCGACACCGTGATCCGGCACGAGCGCCGCGGCCCGGTTCAGCACCGGTTCGCCTACCGCTCCTACGCCTGGCTGGTCGACCTCGACGAGCTGCCCGACCACGGGCGGCTGGCCCGGTTCGAGGCCCGCGACCATCTCGGGGGCCCCGACCGCAGCATCCGCGCGAACCTGGAGGACCTGCTCGCCGCGCACGGGGTGGACCTGACCGGCGGCCGGGTGCTGATGCTCGCCAACGCCCGCGTGCTCGGCTACGTGTTCAACCCGCTCAGCGTGTTCTGGTGCTACACCCCCGACGAACGGCTGGCCTGCGTGGTCCTCGAGGTGCACAACACCTATGGGGACCGGCACGCCTACGTTGTGCACCCGGACGAGCTGGGCCGGGCCCGGGTCGGCAAGCGGCTGTACGTGTCGCCGTTCAACGACACGAGCGGCTGGTACGACGTACACGCCCCCGAGCCGGGCGCGGACGTCTTCGTGAGCCTCACGCTGCACCGCGACGGCGGCCCGCCGTTCTCCGCGTCGCTGCGCGGACGGGCCCGGCCGGCGACGACCGCTGCCGTGCTCCGGACCGCGCTGACCCGGCCGATGGAGCCGCTGCGCGTCGCCGCGCGGATCCGGATCCAGGGGGTCCGGCTGTGGCTGCGTCGGCTGCCGGTCCAGCCCCGCCCGCCCCACGGCGTCGAGGAGGAGACCCAGTGACGATCCGCGCGCCCGAGCCCATCCTGGTCGCGCCCGCGCTGGCCGAGGTGCTCGGCAGCTACCTGGACGGGCCGCTGCCGGTGCGGCTCGCCGCCTGGGACGGGTCCACCGCCGGACCCGACGACGCGCCGACGGTGCTGCTGCGCGGCCCCGTCGCGCTGCGCCGGATCCTGTGGCACCCGGGCGAGCTCGGCGCGGCCCAGGCCTACGTCAGCGGCGCGCTCGAGCTGCCCGACGGGCTGGGGCGGACCCTCGACCACGTGCGGGCCGTCGCGCAGCGGCGTGGCCTGTCCGGTCGCCGCCCCGGCCCCGCGCTCGTGCTGCGGCTGGTCCGGGTGCTGAAGGGCCTCGGCGCGTTCGGCCCGCCGCTGCCGCCGCCGGCCTCCCAGGCCCGGGTCCGTGGCCGGCTGCACACGCGGCCGCGGGATCGCCGGTCGATCAGTCACCACTACGACCTGTCCAACGAGTTCTACGCGCTGCTCCTCGACGCCCGGATGGCCTACTCCTGTGCGTACTGGACCAGCGACGACCCCGGCTACACCCTCGAGGACGCGCAGCGGGACAAGCTCGAGCTGGCGTGCCGCAAGCTCGCCCTGGCGCCGGGCACGCGGCTGCTGGACGTCGGCTGCGGCTGGGGATCGCTCACCCTGCACGCCGCCGAGCGGTACGGCGCCCGGGTGGTCGGCGTGACCCTGTCGGCGGAGCAGAAGAGGTACGTCGAGCAGCAGATCGCCGAGCGCGGCCTGGCCGACCGGGTGGAGGTCCGGCTGCAGGACTACCGCGACCTGACCGACCGTGGGTTCGACGCGGTGGGATCGCTGGAGATGGGGGAGCACGTCGGGCAGAACAACTACCCCGCCTACGCCCGGGTGCTCCGGGAAGCGGTACGGCCCGGCGGCCGGGTGCTGGTCCAGCAGATGTCGCGCCGCGGCCGGCACCCGGGCGGCGGCCCGTTCATCGAGTCGTTCATCGCCCCCGACATGCACATGCGCCCCGTCGGCGAGACCGTGGCCCTGCTCGAGCGGGCGGGGCTGGAGGTGCGTGAGGTGCAGGCGCTGCGGGAGCACTACGTGCGCACCGCCGAGGCGTGGCTGCAGCGGCTGGAGGCCCACCGCGACCGGGTGGTCGGCATGGTCGGGGAGGAGATGTTCCGGGTCTGGCGGCTCTACATGGTGGGCGGGGCGCGCGCCTTCCGGGACGGTCGGATGGGCGTCGACCAGATCCTGGCCTGCCGGCCGGGGACCGGTCGTTCCGGGTGATGTTCCCGCTCAGCGGCCCGGGTCTCCTCGCGCTCGCGTCCTGCTGCCTCGGTGGTGTGGCGGCGCTGGTCGCGGGGACCGCCCTGCTCGCCCGCCGTGCCGGACGCATCAGCATCATGGACGTGACCTGGGGCCTCGGCTTCGTCGTCGTGGCCGCGATCTCGTTCGCGCTCGGCGGGGGCGACCCGGTTCGCCGCGTCGTACTCCTCGTGCTGGTGGCCGGCTGGGGCGGTCGGCTGGCCTTGCACATCCGGCGCCGCAACCGCGGCCGGGAGGACCCGAGGTACCAGGCCCTGGTCGACCGGACGGACAACCCGTTCCGCTACGCGATCACCCACGTCTTCGTCCCGCAGGGCGCGCTCATCTGGCTGATCAGCATGCCGATCCAGGTCAGCGCGCTGGCCGGTGCCGGGCTGCGGCCGGTGCTGGTGCTCGGCCTGGTGGTGTGGGCCGTCGGGCTGGTCTTCGAGGCGGTGGGCGACGCCCAGCTGGCCCGGTTCAAGGCCGACCCCGCCCACCGCGGGCAGCTGATGACCCGGGGTCTGTGGTCGTGGACCCGGCACCCGAACTACTTCGGCGACGCCTGCGTGTGGTGGGGCGTCTTCCTTGTCGCGGCATCGGCGTGGCCAGGCGTGCTCACCGTCGTGTGCCCGGTCGCAATGACCGTGATCCTGGTGTGGGGGACCGGTGCTCGGCTGACCGAGAAGGCGATGGCGGGACGCCCCGGCTGGGACGAGTACGCCGCCCGCACCAGCGGCTTCGTCCCGCTGCCGCCCCGCGACCGCCGCTGACCGAGACCGTTGTTGACCGATGCCCCGGACGTCTACGGTCGCTCTGTCGCCACCGCAAAGGAGCATCCGTGTCGAACCTGTCCGCCTTCGCCTCTGCCCTTGCCGCCGGGTCGATCGAGATCATCGACCTGACCGCGCCGCTCACCAGCGCGACCCCGACCCTGCAGCTGCCCGACCAGTTCGGTCAGACCGCCAAGTTCGAGCTGGAGGAGATCAGCGCGTACGACGACCGGGGCCCGGGCTGGTACTGGAACAACTTCCGCACCGGCGAGCACACCGGCACCCACTTCGACGCGCCCAACCACTGGGTCAGCGGGCGGGACAAGGAGGACGTCGCCTCGGTGCCCGCGGCGCGGCTGGTCGCGCCGGCCGCCGTGCTGGACTGCACGGCCCAGGTCGTGAAGGATCCCGACTTCCTGCTCGAGATCGAGCACGTCAAGGCCTGGGAGGCCGAGAACGGGCCGCTGCCCGAGGGCGGCTGGCTGTTCGTCCGGTCCGGCTGGGACGGCCGGTCCGGATCGCAGGAGGAGTTCCTCAACGCCGACGACGCCGGCCCGCACACGCCAGGCCTGTCCCCGGAGTGTGCCCGCTGGCTCGCCGAGGAGTCCCCGGTGATCGGGCTCGGGGTGGAGACGGTCGGCACCGACGCGGGCGCCGCCGCCGGGTTCGAGCCGATGTTCCCCTGCCACACCCTGATGCACGGGGCCGGCAAGTACGGACTCACCCAGCTGCAGAACCTCACCCTGCTCCCGGCCACCGGAGCCGTCATCGTGGCCTGCCCGTTGAAGATCGTCGGGGGCTCCGGCAGCCCGGCGCGGGTGCTCGCGCTCGTCGAGCGCTGAGAATGGTCGTGAACGTCGCCGAGGCCGTCGCGGGCACGCTGGCCGAGCTGGGCGTGGCGCACGCGTTCGGGGTGGTGGGGTCGGGCAACTTCCATGTCACCAACGCGCTGCGCCGGGCGGGGGTGCCGTTCGTGGCCGCCCGGCACGAGTGCGGGGCGGCCACCATGGCCGACGCCTACGCCCGGATGTCGGGTGCGGTCACCGCGGTGACCCTGCACCAGGGCTGCGGGCTGACCAACGCGCTGACCGGGATCACCGAGGCGGCCAAGAGCCGCACCCCGATGGTGGTGCTCGCCGCCGACGTGACCGAGCCGAGGTCGAACTTCTACGTCGACCAGGACGCGCTCGCCGAGAGCGTCGGCGCCACCGCGATGTGCGTCGACCACCCGGAGCAGGCCGTCGCCGTGGCGGCGGAGGCGTACTGGACTGCCCGGCAGCAGCGACGCACCGTGGTGCTCAACCTCCCGCTGCACGTCCAGGAGCAGCCGGTGCGCGACCGTCCGGCCCTCCCGGCGCCACCACCGGCGCAGGTCGCCGCCCCGCCTCCGGGGGCCGTCGAGGCACTCGTGGGTGAGCTCCGTCGCGCGCGACGCCCGGTGTTCATCGCCGGGCGCGGCGCGCGCTCCGGTGATGCCAGGAGGGCCGTCGAGCAGGTCGCCGACCGGTGCGGCGCCCTGCTGGCGACCAGTGCGGTGGCGAAGGGGCTGTTCCGCGACCACCCCTGGTCGCTGGACGTCTCCGGCGGCTTCGCCTCGCCGCTGGCCGCGGAGCTGATCACCGACGCCGACCTGGTGGTGGCCTGGGGCTGCGCGCTCAACATGTGGACCACCCGGCAAGGCACCCTGCTGGGAGACGACGCGCGGATCGTCCAGGTGGACATCGATCCGGATGCGCTGGGCAGGCACCGGCCGATCGACCTGGGTCTCGCCGGTGACGTGGCGGCGACCGCCACCGCGGTTCTCGCGTCGCTCGGGGCGAGCTCCCGGGCCGGGTACCGCACCGAGCAGCTGCGGCAGCACATCGCCGAGGGTGTCCGCTGGCGCGACGTCGACTACGACGACGCCTCCACCAGCACCGCCATCGACCCGCGGACCTTCACCCGAGCGCTCGACGACCTGCTGCCCGTCGAGCGGGTGGTCGGCGTGGACTCGGGCAACTTCATGGGCTACCCGAGCATGTTCCTCTCCGTCCCGGACGAGAACGGCTTCTGCTTCAGCCAGGCCTTCCAGTCCATCGGGCTCGGGCTGGCCACGACCATCGGCGCGGCGCTGGCCCGGCCGGACCGGCTTCCGGTGGCGGCCCTCGGCGACGGGGGCGGCCTGATGGCCGCGGCGGAGCTCGAGACCGTCTCCCGGCTCGGGCTCCCGATGGTCGTCGCGGTCTACAACGACGACGCCTACGGCGCCGAGGTGCACCACTTCGGGCCGCACGGGCACGACCTGGACACCGTCCGTTTCCCGCCCCGGGACATCGCCGCCCTCGCGCGCGGCTTCGGGTTCGAGGCGGCCACCGTGCGCGCCCTGGACGACATGCGGGCGGTGCGCCGGTGGCTGGCCGGCGAGCGCGAGCGACCGCTGCTCATCGACGCCAAGGTGCGAAGCGACCGGCCCGCCTGGTGGCTCGAGGAGGCCTTCAAGGGCCACTGACCCGGGGCGCTGGCGCTGCGCCGGTGGGGGTCGCCTCCGGTGCCGCCAGAAGCGCCTCGCCGAGCGTGGTGGCGCGGTAGAGCACCGCCCTGCCGTTGCGGCGCGTGGTCACCAGCCCGGCCTCCCGCAGCGCGCTGAGGTGCTCCGAGACGGTGGCGCGGGCGAGCCGGTGGCGCCGGGCGAGGGTGGTGGTGCTCGCCGACTCCCGCAGCGACGCCAGCAGCATGGCCCTGGTGCGGCCCAGCAGAGTGCCCAGCGCGCCCTCCGCGGGAGCCGGGTCCGGCTGCCAGAGCTCGGCCACCCCGCGGGCCGGGTAGACCACGGTCGGTGGGTACGGCGCGTCGGTCACCACCGCGACCATCGGCCAGCCGAACGCGCTCGGTTGCAGCAGCAGGCCCTGCCCCCGGGCGTCGCGCGACTGGGGCGAGGCCGGTCCGGTGCGCACGGTGAGGGTGCCCTCCCGCCAGCTCATGCTCGGGTGCACGGACGGCAGCAGGCGTCCGAGGCCGTGCGCGGCGAGCTCACGGGAGTGGTGCGCGATGTCGGCGTCCAACAGGTCGCTGATGCGCGGCCAGTGTGGCGCGATGAGTGCCTGCCAGCAGCTCTCCAGCGCGTCGGCGAGGCGGGCTCGTGCCCGCTCGGGCTGCTCGGCCAGCTCGCGCATCTCGTCGCTCGGCGGTGGACGGTCTCGCTCGGTCAACGACCGGCGCAGCTCCCGCCGCACGTGCTGCAGCGGCGTGGCGCGCAGCGTCGCCAGCTGCTCCTCCACGGTGGGGCGCGGCCGTGCCGGACTGGGGGTGATCAGGTCCGGGGTGTAGCCGCGCAACGGCTGGATGGCCAGCAGCGGAGCGATGTCGAGGTCGGGCAGCCTCGACCGGACCTGCTCGAGCCAGGGCAGGTGGTAGACCCGCTGCCGGGGGTCCACGAGCGAGCGCACCGCCTGGGCGGTCTCCCACAACGGGGAGATCGCGAAGCGGACCCGGGCGAGGTCCTCGCCGGCGAGACGCAGCCGGTACATCCGGTCCTCCATTCGGTCAGGCCCGAATCGATGGTACGGCGGACCGGCTGCCGCCGATGCTGGCCCGCGTGAGTGTGCAGGCTCCCGTCGCGACGGAGCGAGCGAGGTTCCGCGACCTGGTCGCCAGCCCGGAGTTCACCGTCGTGATGGCCTCCCGGGTGGTCTCCATGCTGGGCACGATGGTCGCCCAGGTGGGCATGAGCGTGCTGGTCTACCAGCGCACCGGTTCGCCCGCCATGTCGGCACTCACCTTCACTGTCGGTTTCGTGCCCTACCTGCTCGGCGGAGTGCTGTTCGGCGGGGCCACCGACCGCTGGCCCGTCCGTCGCACCCTGGTGCTGTGCGAGGTGCTCGGCGGCGTGCTCTTCCTGGTGGCGTCGCTTCCCGGTATCCCCGCCTGGGGTCTGCTCGCTCTCGCCTTCGGGGAGGGCCTGGTGGCGCCGGTCTTCGGAGGCGCGCAGGCGTCCCTGCTGCCGGCGCTGCTGGGCGGCGGTCCGCGCTACGTGCTGGGCCGCGCCAGCCTGCGGATCATCGCGCAGGGGGCGCAGCTGGTCGGCCTGGCCGGCGGTGGCGTGCTGCTCGCGGCGATCGGCGCCCGCAGCGCGCTGCTGCTCGACGCGGTCTCGTTCTTCGTCTCTGCAGCGGTGCTGCGCGCCGGGTTGCGTGCGCACCGGCCGGTGCGCGCCGCCGCCGGCTCCCTGGTGCGTGACTCGCTGCGGGGGCTGCGGGCCGTGCTGTCCCACCGCGCCACCCGCCGGCTGCTTCTGTTCCGGTGGCTGGTGCCCACCTGCGGGCTCGCCCCGGAGGCGCTGGCCGTGCCCTACGTCGCCGCCACGCACGGCTCGCACCGGATGCTCGGCCTGTACATGGCTGCGATCCCGGCGGCGATGGTGCTCGCCGACCTGGTGGCGGGTCGGCTGCTCGGCCCGGCGGCGCAGAGCCGGTTGGTGGTCCCGGGTGCCGCGGTCACGGCCGCGCCGCTGCTCGGCTTCCTCGCCGAGCCGCCCCCGCAGGTGGCGGTGGGTCTGTTGGTGCTGGTCGGGCTCGGCTACTGCCACGGGCTGGCGGTCGACGCGAAGCTGCTGCGAGCCGCCCCGGCCGACCTGCTCTCCCGCGCCCTCGCCGTCGACCAGGCGGGGCTGATGTTCCTGCAGGGGCTGGGTTTCGGGATCTGGGGCCTGGCCGGCCAGCTGCTGCCGCTCGGCGTGGCCATCGCGCTGGCCGGCTGCTGCGGCCTCACGGTGGTCACGGTCTGGGCCGCGACCGCCGGACGGCGACCGCCCGGGAGGCGGGATCCGGCCCGGCCCTAGAGTGGGCTCCGATGGGCGGCGGACACGGGCACTGGCTCGGCTGGGGGGACCCCGCCGAGCTGCTCGAGGACCTCAGCCGCCGCAGCGTCAACTACCGCCCGGACGACCTCGAGGCCGACGGCTGGCACCGGGACACCCGCCGCACCCGGCTGCCCAGCGAGCCCCCGGGGGCCCCGCAGCCGGGCGCCAGCTGGGAGCTCGCGCGGCGGCTGGTCGAGAGCTACGAGTCGGCGAAGCCGGAGATCATCCGCGGCGTCTACCGGTCTGACGCCGCGCTGCGTGGCAGGGACATGCTCCTGGAAGGCCGCTTCCACGGGCTGCACTTCCACATGGGGGTCCGGGTCACCGCCGTGGTCGACGAGACCCGTGAGGACGGCAGCCGGGTGTGGGGCTGGAGCTACGAGACGCTGCAGGGCCATCTCGAGCAGGGGCGGATGACCTACGAGGTGGTCAAGCACACCGACACCGGTGCGGTCGAGTTCGTCACCCACGGCGTCTCACGGCGCTCGCCCACCCTGGGTCCGCTGGTCGGCCTCGGGTGGCGGTTGTTCGGCCGGCGTACCCAGCTGCGTTTCTACGAGGGGTGCGGTCAGCGTGTGCAGCGGATCGTCAACGACGTCCTGGCCGGTCGCCGGGCACTGCCCGCCCCGGTGGTCGTGGACGGACTCGTGCACGCCCCCTCGGATGCGAAGCCGCGGCGCGGCGACCGGCTTGCTGTCCGCCGGGTGCACCCGGGCTGACCCGCGTCAGCGCAGCGCCGCCACCAGCCCGGCCGGGTCGGCGACCGTGGCGGTCATGCCGGGGTGCCGCAGCCGGCCGGTGGGGTCCATCACCTTGACCGGCTCGACGAACTGCACGCACACAGCGTGCTCGCCGTTGGTGGCGAACGTGACGCCGTGGTCGACCAGGGACAGGTGCGCGGGGCCGGCGTTCTTGACCCACAGGAACCCCCCGCTCTCCTCCACCGAGGCGATGTTCGACCGCGGCGTGCGCAGCCGCCACAGGCCGAACCGCACCCGCAGCTCGTCGTCGGTCAGCACCAGCTCGGTGGAGGCGGGGGTCACCCCGAACAGCAGCGCCGCAAGCCGGTACGACGGGGCGAAGCGGAACGGGAAGCGCTGCTCGCTCATCTGGCTCATCCTCTCTTCGACCCGGGCCGGCTGGCCCGGATGCTCCGGGCGCCGGACCGGGAGCGACTCGGCAGGAACGTACCGCGTGGAGATGTGCACGCCGTCGACCAGGCGGCCGTGCGCCGCACGAACCGCTGAGCGGCAGAACCGCACCCACATGTTGAGCTGGATCTCCTTGGCCAGCCGGAGCCGGACGTAGAGCAGCTGCACCAATGCCGTGGCGCACCGCGCCCAGGCCTCCACCTCGAACACCAGGTGGCCGGAGTCCTCGTAGGACCGGAACTGCACCTGGCCCGCCTCGAGGTGGCCCTGCAGCGTGGCCAGCCGCAGGCACCCCGCGTCGGCCTGTACGACGCGCACCGGACCGTTCCACGGGCCGGGCATCTCCACCACGAACTGCTCGCCGACCGCGAGCAGGCCGGTCTCTTCGCGGCGGATGCCCACCACCTCACGGGGCACGAAGCGGTGGAAGCCGCCGAGCACCGCGGCCAGCAGCTCGTCGGGGGACAGCCGGCTGTCGGCGATGCGCACCCGGAACCGGCGGTGGAACATCGGCCCGACCCCGCCGGCCGCCAGCTGCACCTGCTCGTCGAGCAGCTCGTCGGGGATGTGGGGCGGCAGGTCCTCGGCGCCGCCCCCGCGCAGCTCCTCGCGGTGCAGCGGCACCGTGGTCCACAGGTAGCGCCAGGACACCAGAAGCGTGCCGAGCAGCCAGCGGGCCAGCAGGGTGAGCATCGGACCTCCCACAGGTCGGCGCCGAGGGGTGAAGGTGACCGTCCACGGGTATCCGCGGTGAGGGAGTGTTACCCCGTTCGGGGGCCCCGACACGAGGAGGCGGAATGCTCGGCACGGTACTGCATCGACTCGGTGTGCGAAGCGCTCACCTGGAGGCGGCGTCCATGGGCTCGGTCGGCCTGTGCATCGCGCTGTGGCTGCGGGCCAAGACCGTCGACCAGCAGGAGCGGGGGAACGCCGAACGCCGCGCCCTGTTCGTCGGGCTGTGGCCGCCCACCATCTGGCTCCTCGGAGACAGCCTGCGCCGTCACGAGTGAGGGCTCAGCGTCCGCGGGCGGTGCGGACCACCCGCAACCACCGGGCCACGGGAGCGGCGGTCAGCCCGTAGAGCGCGACCGTGCTGACGATGACCAGGAACGCGACCGGGAGGATCTTGCCGGCGCCGACGACGTGCTGGGCCGCCAGCGTCGCGGAGAAGGACGAGGCGGTGGCCGCGGCCACGATGCCGCGCGGCGCCATCCAGCCCACGAACGCGCGCTCCCGCAGCGGCAGGTCGCTGCGGACCGTGGCCAGTGCGGCAGTCAGGGGCCTGGCCACCAGGACGAGAACGGCGACCAGCCCCAGGGTGGGCAGCACCAGGTGGCGCAACGAGGCGGGGGCGACCGTCGCCGAGATCGACACGAACAGCAGCCCCAGGATGAGCTGGACGAGGGTCTCCAGGAACGGCCGATCGGCGGGCAGGTCGAAGCTGCGGTGGTTGACCACCACCATGCCCATGAGCACCGCCGCGAGCAGCCCGGAGTCGTCGCGGAGCGCGTCGCACCCGGCGGTGACGGCGACCACCGTGGCGAGCTGGGCGGCTGCCTCCAGCGCCTCCCCGGGGCGCAGCCGGACCAGGACGAGCCAGAGGACGCCACTGCCCATGGCGGCCGCGGCCACACCCAGGCCGATGCTCAGCAGGAAGGCCGCGAGCTGCCGCGCCGGGTGCTGCCCGGCCACGCCGGCGACGATCGCGTTGAGCACCAGAGCGGCAAGGATGCCGCCGACCGGGTTGATCAGCGAACCTTCCCACGCGAGGATCCGCTGGACCCGCTCCACGGGGCGGACGAACCCCAGCAGCGGGCCGACCACAGTCGGACCGGACACCACCAGGATCGCGCCGAGCATCACCGCGACGTCCCGGGGAAAGCCCAGCAGCAGCACCGCGACCGCCGCGCCCATAGCCCAGGTGATCGGGACCCCCAGCCAGAGCAGCCGGGCGACCACCCGGCGCGTCTTCCCGCGCAGCCCACGAACCTCCAGCGACAGCCCCGCCTCGTAGAGAACCACCCCCACCGCGAGGGACACGAGCGGCGAGAACGCGCGGCCCAGCAGCTCTTCGGGGTCGACGGTGCGGGTGGTCGCGCCCGCCAGGAAGCCGACCGGCAGCAGCACGAGGATCGCCGGCACCCTGAGCCGTTGCGCCAGCACCTGCGACGCGACGGCGAGCGCCACGATCAGCCCGAAGCCGAGCAGGATCTGGTCGGTGCTCAACGCTGGGTCGTCCTGCCCGGTGCGCCGTCTCCGGTGGTCACGGCGACCACCGTGTCCGGCCGAGGCGCCGGCGTCATGATCCGCAGCGGATGAACCGGTCCGGCTCGGAGCCCGCCGGCCCGGCCCCGCAGGCGGCGGGGATGATGGGAGCATGCACAGGACCGCGCTGCTGATCATGGACGTCCAGCAAGGCATCGTCGATCGGTACGTCGACGGTTCCGACGGCCTGCTCGACGCACTCGGGCGTGCCGCGGGCGCGGCGCGGGGCGCCGAGGTGCCGGTGGTCTACGTGCGGGTCGCCTTCCGCGACGGCGCCCCTGAGATCAGCCGGCGCAACCGCAGGTTCGCCGCCCTGGCCCGGGCGGGCGGGATGACGCTGGACGACCCCGCCACCGCGATCCACCCGGCCGTCGCCCCCCAGCCGGGGGACGTGATGGTGGTGAAGAAGCGGGTCAGCGCGTTCGCCGGAAGCGACCTGGAGATGGTGCTGCGGGCGCTGGAGGTGGACTCCCTGACGCTCACCGGGATCGCGACGAGCGGCGTGGTGCTCTCCACGCTCCGCCAGGCCGCGGACCTCGACTTCGGCCTCACGGTGCTGCGCGACGGCTGCGCCGACGCGGACCCGGAGGTGCACCGGGTGCTGCTGGAGAAGGTCTTCCCCCGGCAGGCCGACGTGGTGTCCGTCGACGAGTGGGCAGCCGGGCTGCCGTAGTGCCCGCTCAGGCGGTGTCTCGCGGCGCCTCGAAGAGCCGGGCCAGGTTGGCGTCCGGCTCGCCGATGGCCAGCACCTCGTCGCCGGCCTCGAAAGCCGTGTCGCCGTACACCTCGACCAGGTGGCCGTGGCGGCTGACCATGCTGATCCAGGCGTCCTCGCCGAGCGCCAGGTCGGCGATCCGGGTGCCCTCGGCGGGGGAGCCGGCAACCACGACGTGCCGGTGCAGCCCGTCCGGCTCCGAGCGGAACCGCATGCCCAGCGCCCACGGCTCCAGCCCCACAGTCCGCATCGGCACCTTGAGCGCCCGGGCCAGTGTGGGCACGAAGCCACCGACCCCGATGGCGGAGACCAGCACGACGACGAACACCACGCCGTACACCCGAACGCCCTGCGAGGTGCTGGATCCCAGGGCGAACAGCCCGAGCAGGACGGGCACCGCGCCCTTGAGCCCCGCCAGCAGCACGAACAGCCGTTCCCCGCGCGCCAGGTCCGACTTCGCGATGAGCAGGCCGACCAGCACGGGGCGGATCACCGCGATGAGCAGCACGCCGAGCACCAGCCCGATCCAGAGCACGTCGGAGGTGACCACGGCGCGCAGGTCGATGGTCAGCCCGAGCACGGTGAACGCGACGACCTCCGAGACGCTGCCCAGCGCGGAGGCGAACCGTTCCGCCTCGTGCTTGTACGGCGCCCGCGCGTCGCCGACGACGATGCCCGCCAGCAGGACCGCCAGGAACCCCGACCCGTGCGCGGCCGCGGCCGCGCCGTAGATGACCGCCGCGCTCGCCATCGTCCGCACCGGGTAGAGCGCCTCGTTGGGCAGCGGAACCTTGCGCATGAAGATCACCAGCAGGTAGCCGCCGACGCCGCCGACCGCCGCCCCGACGGCCATCTGTACGACGAACGTGACCACCCCGCTGCCGACGGCCTGCAGCCCTCCCACGCCGCCGGCGCCCAGCAGCGCGACCATCAAGGCGATGCCGACGGGGTCGTTGGCGCCGGCCTCACCCTTGAGGATGGTGCCCGACCTGCCGGACACCTCCCGGTTGCCGAGCACCGAGAACACCATCGCCGGATCGGTCGGAGCCAGGGCGGTGCCGAGCAGCAGGGCAGGCAGCCAGTCGAAGCCGAAGAACTCGTGGGCCAGCGCCCCGACCGCTGCGGCCGTCACGATGGTGCCGATCACGCCGAGCCACAACGCGATTCCGACCACCTCGCGGAACCGGCGCCAGCCGATCTGCATGCCCCCGTCGAACAGGATGAAGATCAGCGCGACCGTGACGAGGCGTTCGTCGACGTGCAGCGGCAGCGACGAGAGCACCGGGAACTGGTCGGACGCGACCGCCGCCACGACCAGGAACAGGGCGGGGGCGGGGACGTGGATGCGTTCGCTGAGCCGGTTGGACAGCACCGCGATGAGCAGGGCCACTGCGGTCAGCAGGATGACGAGCCCGAAGGGTTCGACGTCAGACATGGGGCACTTTCACCGATCGACTGGGGGCGGGGACTCCACGCCGACCAGACTTCCCGGCACACCTGGGGCCAAGGCTATCGCGTCTCGTGCTCGCCACGCCCGGGGGCTGGGAGGACAATGGACTGACAAGGCAGGGGATGCTGCAGGAGGGGTGCGAGGAGGGGGTGGCGATGATGGCCGGCGACGGGCACCGGGCGGGGGACAACCGCCAGTACGGTCTGCTGCAGTCGGCGATGGAGGAGCTTCTGCAGCGGACGAAGGTGGTGGCCAACCTGTTGGGGTCGGTCGCGAGCGGGGCGCTGGGAGCGGTCCCGGAGCCGGTGCCCGCGGCGGTGAACCGGCTGCTGCTCGCGCTCCAGCAGCTGGTGGACCAGCTCCCCCCACTCACCGCCGAGCTGGACATCTTGGTGCAGGAGGTGCACGCCAAGCGGTTGACCGTGCAGGCGCTGCAGGCCGAGCTCGCGGCCTTCGACCATCAGCTGGAGGTGCTGGAGGCGTCCCTGGCGCCGCTCGAGGGCTGGAGCCGGCAGCTGACCCGGATGAGCCGCTCCCTCACCGAGACCTTGGACGCTCCGGGCGGGTGAACCTCTACGCGCTGCCCGCCCCGGTGCTCAGGCCGCGCCGGGCGCCCGATCCGCACACGCCAGACCTCCGGGCCCTGCTCGAGGTAGTCCCAGGTGAACCGGTCGGTGAACTCGGCGTCGAGCTGGTAGTACAGCGGTTTCGGGTCGTGGTCGTTGACCAGCTCGAAGCCGGCGCCCGGCGCCAGCGCCTGGTAGGTCTCCAGGATCAGCGTGTGGCGACGCCCTGGCGACGCCCGGATGTCGTCCTTCCTCACGTGTCGTCCGTCCTCTCGGGGCGGGGCGGCCCAAGAGCCGGGCGGGTCAGTGGTGGAAGCCGCTCGGCTGGGCCTCGTGCGGCATCGGGCCGGCCAGGCCGTCCAACCAGGTGACCGCGGTCCTCAGATCCCTCAGGAAGAGCTCGGCCATGTCGTGGCTGAAGCCGTTGCGCACGACGACCCGGAGCACGGCGAGGTCCTCCCGCTTCGGCGGCATGGTGTACGCCGGCACGAGCCACCCCCGCTCACGCAGCTTGCGCGAGATGTCGTAGACGTCGTACTTCGTGGTGCTCGCGCCGACCGCGAAGGTGACGACCGGGAGGTCACGGCCGTCGGAGATGACGACGAACTCGGGCATCTGTCGCAGCGTGTCCGCGATGTGTCCGGCCACGTCCTGGCAGGTCTGCTGGACCAGCCGGAAGCCCTCCCGGCCGAGCCGGAGGAACTGGAAGTACTGCAGCACCACCTGGGCACCGGGCCGGGAGAAGTTGAGCGCGAAGGTCGGCATGTCTCCGCCGAGGTAGTTCACGTGGAAGACGAGGTCCTCGGGAAGGTGCGCGGCGTCGCGCCACAGCACCCAACCGACCCCCGGGTAGACCAGCCCGTACTTGTGGCCGGAGGTCTGGATCGACACCACCCGGGGAAGCCGGAAGTCCCAGACCAGCTCCGGCTGCAGGAACGGGGCCACGAACCCTCCCGAGGCGGCGTCCACGTGCACCGGCACGGACACCCCGGTCCTGGCCTCGTAGTCGTCGAGCGCCGCGCAGATCTCCTGCACCGGCTCGTAGCTGCCGTCCATCGTGGAGCCCAGCACGGCGACCACGCCGATGGTGTTCTCGTCCACGTGGCCGAGCAGCCGGTCCGCGGTGAGGTGCAGGACGTCGCCCTCGAGCGGGACGTAGCGGGGCTCGACCTCCCAGTAGTTGGCGAACTTCTCCCACACCACCTGGACGTTGGCGCCCATCACGATGTTCGGGCGGTCCACGGGAAGGCCCGCCTGGCGGCGGCTGTGCTGCCAGCGTCTCTTGAGGGCGAGCCCGCTGAGCATGCAGCCCTCCGAGCTGCCGGTGGTCGAGGTCCCCACCGTTGCTGCGGCCTCCGGGGCGTTCCAGAGGTCGGCGAGCATCCGCACGCACCGTGCCTCGATGTCCGCGGTCTGCGGGTACTCGTCCCGGTCGATCATGTTCTTGTCGAACGTCGCGGCGTAGAGGCGGTCCGCCTCCTCGTCCATCCAGGTGGTCACGAACGTGGCCAGGTTGAAGCGGGCGTTGCCGTCGAGCATCACCTCGTCCATGACGATCTGGTAGGCCGTCCGCGGCAGCATCTCCCGCTCCGGGATCCGGTTCCTGGGGACCTTCAGCATCCCGGACCGGGTGAAGCGCGGGAGGGCACCCTCGTCACCGGTGCCCGGGCTGTGTCGGTGGATCGCCATGGTCTGCTCCGTTCACCCGGCCAGGATCCTGGCCTTCTGCGCCGCGAACTCCTCCTCGGTGAGGATCCCCTGCTCCTTCAGCGCGGCGAGCTCCTTCAGCTGCTGGATCGGGTCCGCGGGCGGCGGCGCCGCTGCGGGAGCGGCCTGCTGGTAGCCCGCCTCCTGCTCGCGATAGGCCTGCGCGTCGCGCTCGGCGAAGCGGCCGGCCTGCCGGCGCTGGACGCGGCCGCTGACGGCGGTCGCCGTCCCGGCCACCACGGCGGTGCGTGCGACCCCACGAATCAGTCCTGGCATCTTGTTCCTCCTCAAGCGGTCGGCTCGAGGGCCTCGAGCGCGTCCATCAGGTCGGTCGCGGGGATCCGGGCGCTGGCGACGACGTCACCGCCGCTGTTGCGGGCAGCGGCGACGAAGGGGATCGCCCAGGCGTTCTCGTAGACGATCAGCGCGGCGACGGTGTTCGGTGCCATCGCCTCGGCCGCCTCGCGCATGTCGTCGTCGCCGAGCAGTCCCGACCGGGCGCCCGCGAAGCCCGCGAAGTCCCCTGGCAGCGCCGGGTCGTTGAGCTCGAGAAGAGCCACGGAACCGTCCTCCGCCTTGCTGATCACCATCAGGTCGTAGAGACGGATGACGCCTCGCTGCACGAGGTCGAGCAGCGCCGCGCCAGCCTCGCCGGTGAGCCGGTCGCGGGGGAACTCGAGCAGCACGAAGTCGACGGGCCCGTGCACGTCGGTCGATGTGGTGGTCACTTTCGCTCCTGTCGTGAAGATCCTCGGGACTCAAATCTGCGCGTCGGCGACGGCGGTGACATCACCCAGCAGGGGTGATGTCCGCCGCGCTGCGGGGGCAGAGCGTGAGGGCGTACGGCGTCCCTCGGGCGCCTTCCGTGGGAAGGGTGGCGTGACCATGGCCGACGACTCTGAGCTGGAACGGCTGCGCGGACGGGTGGCCGAGCTCGAGACCGAGCTGCAGAAGTCCGGGAGCCAGCCACAGCGCCCTGCGCTGCGGCACCGGTGGCGGTCGCTGCTGGCGGCGGTCCTGATCATCGTCTCGTGCGTGCTCGCGCCGTTCTCCGTGATCTCGGTGTGGGCGAGCACGCAGATGTCCAGCACCGACCGGTACGTCGCGACCGTGGACCCGCTCGTCCACGACCCCGCCGTCCAGAACGTCATCGCGACCAAGGTGACGGCCGCGATCACGAGCAACATCGACGTGCAGGGGCTGGCCAGCGACGCGCTGGACACCCTTGCGAGCCGGCCGAACGTCCCGCCCCGGGTAGCCGCCCTGCTGCCGGGCCTCGCGGTGCCCATCACCAACGGGGTGGAGGGCTTCATCGGTAAGCAGGTGCACAGGTTCGTGGCGAGCCCGGCATTCGCCACCGTGTGGGACCAAGCCAACCGGATCGCCCACCAGAACATGGTCAAGCTGCTCGAGGGCAACCAGGGCGGCGCGGTCAGCGCCCAGAACAACACCGTGACGCTGAACCTGGCGCCGATCATCACCCAGGTCAAGCAGCGACTGGTGGCGCGCGGCTTCACCCCGGCCAGCAAGATTCCGACCATCAACAAGTCGATCGTGCTGGTGCGCTCGGCCGCCGTCACCAAGATGCAGACCCTCTACCGGGTCCTCAACACGCTCGGCTTCTGGCTGCCGATCATCACCGTCGCCCTCTTCGCCGCCGGAGTGCTGCTCGCGATGCGGCGACGTCGTGCCCTGAGCATCGGTGCGTTCGGGATCGCCGGGTCGATGCTGGTGCTCGGCATCGCGCTGGCCGTGGCCCGGGTGCTGTACCTCAATGCGGTGCCGTCCGACGTACTGCCTGCGCAGGCGGCCGGCGACGTCTTCGACACCCTCGTCCGGTTCCTCCGCTACTCGCTGCGGACGGTGGCCGTGATCGGGCTGGTGGTGGGCGTCGGCGGCTACCTCGTCGGCCCGGCATCCGGCGCGGTGCGCACCCGAGGCGGGCTCGCGAACGGTATCGGCTGGCTCCGGGGCGGCGCGGAACGCGCCGGGATGCGTACTGGCCCGGTAGGCCTGTGGACGTACGCGCACAAGCGGTGGCTGCGGATCGGCGTCGTCGTGGTCGGCGCGCTGGTCGTGGTCTTCTGGTCCCAGCCCAACGTGGTGGTGATCTTGACGGTCACCGGCGTGGTGCTCCTGCTCCTCGCTCTGATCGAGTTCCTCGGGCGACCTCCAGCAGAGGCGACCGCAGCGCCGGCCGCCACCGGTGGGGAGCCCACGCTGCCCCGCCAGCCGACAGCCGAAGAGCGCGTCACCGGAGGCGAGCCCAGACGTACAGAGGAGCAGGAGCGGGCAGGGACTCCCCGTCGCTGAGCAACCGTCACTGCCTGCACGGTCTGGACGGTTCGGTGACAATGGCAGCATGTCTGTCCTTCGGCCCGTTCTCCGGTCCGGCTCACGCGACCGTCCCGAGCCCGGCTCGCCGGTCGTGTCGGTCTCGGGGCTGTCTGCGGAGTTCGGACCGGTGCGCGCGCTGGACGGCATCGACCTGACCGTCATGGCCGGGGAGCTCCTCGGAGTGACCGGAGAGAGCGGCGCCGGCAAGACCACCCTGATGCGGTGCATCGCCGGTGACCTCGCCCCGTCATCGGGGCAGGTGCTCCTGGACGGGCAGCCCGGTCCGCAGGAGCCCGGGAGCGCCGCCCGGGCTGGAGTCGGCGTGGTCTGGCAGGACCTGGCTCTCGTCGACCGGCTCGACGTGGCGGCCAACCTGCTGCTCGGTCGGGAGAGCCGGGGGCTGCTGTGGACGGGGGCACGGGCGCACGCGCTGGCGCGGCGCACCCTCGACGAGCTGGAGATCCCGATCCCGCGGACGACGGACCCTGCCGGTGCGCTCGTCGGTGGGCAGCGACAGCTCCTCGCGATCGCCCGGGCGGTCTCCATGGAGCCGGACGTGCTGCTGCTCGACGAACCCACGGTGACGCTCGGTGTCGCGGACACCGCCCGGATCGAGCGGCTGATCCAACGGATCCACGCCCGCGGGACCACCGTGCTGCTCGTCTCCCACGACGTCGAGCAGCTGCTGAGGCTCACCCGACGGCTGGTGGTGCTGCGGCACGGCCGACTCGTCGCCGAGGTCGACCCCGGGCGCGCCCACCGCGACGACGTGACCGCGTTGATCTCCGGCCAGGAGATCGAGACCTCGGCGCACCACCAGCTCACCCGGCTGCACGCGCTCACCGACCGGCTCGCGTCGGCGGATCACTCGTCGAGCCTGCTGATGATCCTGTCGGCGCTGGGAGCCGCCCTGGGAGCGCGCAGGACCTGCATGCACATCGCGGACGGCCGACGGCTGAGGCTGGCGTGCGCGTTCGGGGTGCCGGCGCGGCTGCAGAAGGCCTGGCACGAGGTGCCGTTCGGTGACGACGGGGGGACAGTCGGGGCCGCGGCCGCGCGGGAGACAGCGGTCTTCGAGCCCGGCGCATCCCGGGAGGCAGGCGCGGCTGCCCTCTGGTCGGTGCCGTTCAGCGGCTCGCGTGGACTGGTCGGGGTGATCACGGTGCTCCGGGACCAGCTCGCCCCGCCGGCTCGCGACGACCTGGACCTGGTAACCCTCTACGGCGGTTATGCGGTGGCCGCGATCGAGCGGGAACGGCTGGTCACCGAGCTGACCTCCCGCAACGTGGTGCTGGAGACGATCCGGGAGGTGCTCGAGACGCTGGCGGGTCCGGTGCCCGTCGACCACGCGCTCGGCACCGCGCTCGGAGCGCTGCTGCGCGGCATGCACGCCGACGAGGTAGCCCTGTTCGGAACGGGACTCGACGGTCAGATCGTGTGCCGCGCGCGGGTGCCCACCGAGACGGGGCCGGCGGAGGCGCCGGACCTCGCGCAGGCAGTGGCCGCTCACCGGCTCGGGACCGGTGCGGTCGGCCGGGCGGAGACCCTCGGCGCGCCCGGGCAGGGATGGGGCCTCGCCGTCAGCTTCCTCACCGAGGACGGGCTCGTCACGCTGGTGGCACGCAAGCGGACCGGCACGGTGGCGGCGGAGACGAGCGCGCTGCTCGAGGATGCTGCCAGCTCGGTCCGGCTGGCGCTCGAGCGGCAACGGGCCCAGGCCGCGATGCAGGAGACGGCCGCCCTCCGCCGCTCCCAGCAGCTCCAGCGGCAGTTCCTCGCGCGACTCTCCCATGAGCTGCGCACACCGCTGACGGCGATCGGGGGCTACGCGGAGAGCCTGATGCAGCCCGACGTGACCTGGGACCAGGAGTCCCAGGACCGGTTCCTGTCCCGCATCGGCGCGGAGTCGACCCGGTTGCGTCGGCTGGTCGAGGACCTGCTCGACCACTCCGCGATCGAGGCCGGGGTGCTCAAGCTGCACTGCGACTGGTGCGACCTGGCGCTGCTGCTCGATGCCGCGCGCGGCTGCCTCGACCCGGCCGCCCGGGAGCAGGTCCAGCTGTGCGGGCCGGCCGAGGGGCCGGTGGTCTGGGCCGACCACGACCGGCTGGAACAGGTCTTCTTGAACCTGATGGACAACGCGGTCCGGCACAACGAACCCGGCACCCGGGTGTGGGCCGAGGTCGCCCCCTGGGGCGGCGACGCGGTGCAGGTGACCATCCGCGACGAGGGCCACGGTCCGCCGGAGAGTGTCCTCGCCTCTCCGTTCACGCCGCACCGTGAGCGCCGTGGGCCGTCGGCCGGGGCCGGCCTTGGGTTGTCGATCGCGCATGCGATCGTGGTGGCGCACGGCGGCCGGATCGAGATGGAGCCGGCGCAGCCGGGCACCCGGTTCGTCATCACCCTGCCGGTCGGCGGCGACGCGGCGGACGGCCGGGAGGCCGACGCCAAGGAGTTGCCGGTGCGGGAGGTGCGGGCGCATGGGTGAGGGTGTCGTGCGCACCCGGGTGCTGATGGTCGAGGACGACCCGAACATCGTCGACCTGGTCCGGTCCAACCTCAACGTGCGCGGCTTCGACACGGTGATCTCCACCGACGGGGTCCGGGCGCTGCGGCTGCTGGAGACCGAGGAGCCCGACATCGTGCTGCTCGACCTGATGCTGCCGGGCGCGGACGGCATGCAGCTGTGCAAGCAGATCCGGGAGCGGTCCAGCGTCGGCATCATCGTGGTCTCGGCCCGGGGCGGGGAGCACGACAAGGTCACCGCTCTGAACATGGGGGCCGACGACTACCTGACCAAGCCGTTCGGGATCGAGGAGCTGCTGGCCCGGATCACCGCCACCCTGCGTCGTACCCGTCCGTCCCCGCCCGCCGACTCCTCGCCGGTGGTCAAGGTGGGCGGTGTCGAGGTCGACCTCGCCGGTCAGCGGGTGACGCGTGACGGGGAACGGGTGCACCTGACCCCGACCGAGTTCGCGCTGCTGCGCGAGCTGGTGCTGCATCCGGGCAAGCTGCTCACCCACGCCCAGCTGCTCCGGCTGGTCTGGGGACCGGGCTACGAGACCGAGACCGAGTACATCCGGGTCTACGTGCGGCGGCTGCGCGCCAAGCTCGAGGCGCCGGAGGGCCCGTCGCTGATCCTGACCCAGCCGCGGGCCGGCTACCGGTTGGCCGACCTGTGAGACGCGTTAACGGTTTGTTGATGCACGAGCCGGATTGTTAACGGGCCGTTCACGCCTTCGTCACTACCGTCAGGTACGTCCACGTCACCGGCGTGCGGCGTGCCATGGCCGTCGCGGGCCGTGTCCGATTGATCAAGGATGGTGCAGTTGTGCGCGTCTATCGATTTGTCTCACTAGGGGCGGTGCTGGCCGCAACCACGCTTGCGGCGGCCGCGTGCGGGGGAGGCGGCTCCACGCCGAGCGGGTCGTCGTCCCCGAGCGGGTCGGGAAGCGGCAGCGGCAACGTTCCCCAGCTCACCGCGACCTCGTTCACCAACGACTTCTCCGCGATGACCAAGCTCAAGCCGCTGGCCGCCCAGGGCAAGGGCAAGATCGCCGTGATCCTGCCCGACACGGTGTCCTCGGCGCGGTACACCGAGTTCGACGCTCCCTACCTCAAGCAGTCGTTCCAGAAGGCCGGGCTGTCGAGCTCCGACTTCAGCATCCAGAACGCCCAGGGCAGCGACAGCACCCAGCTGACCGACGCCCAGTCGGCGATCAGCAACGGCGCGAGCGTCCTGGTCGTCGACCCGCTCGACTCCGGTGTCGGGGCCAGCATCGAGAACTACGCGAAGTCGCACGGCGTGCAGGTCATCGACTACGACCGGCTCACCCTGGGCGGCAGCCGCTCCTACTACGTCAGCTTCAACAACGTCGACGTCGGCAAGCTGATCGGCAACGGTCTGGTCTCCTGCGTGTCGAAGTGGGGGGTCAAGAGCCCGAACGTGATCGTGATGAAGGGTGACCCGACCGACAACAACGCCACCCTGTTCGCGCAGGGCTACGACGGCGTGCTGGCGCCGAAGTTCAAGTCGGGCGGCTGGACCGAGGCGGCCACCCCGGCCGGCACCTGGGACCCGCCGACCGCGCAGACCGAGTTCCAGCAGGCGTTCACCGCCCACCAGGGCGTCAACGCGGTGCTGGTGCCCAACGACGAGAACGCGGCGCCGATCATCAGCTACCTGAAGACACTGCACGTCAAGCCGCAGACGTTCCCGGTCACCGGTCAGGACGCCACCCTGGTCGGTCTGCAGAACATCCTGGCCGGCTACCAGTGCGGGACCGCCTACAAGCCGATCTACCTCGAGGCGCAGGCCACCGCCGCGCTGGCGATGTACCTGCGTGCCGGCGACACCCCGCCCGCCGGGCTGGTGAACGGGCAGACCAAGGACACGAAGGCCAACGTGCAGGTCAAGTCGGTGCTGCTGAAGCCCGAGTGGGTGACGACGCAGAACATGAAGAGTACGGTCGTGGCCGACAAGTTCGTCCCGGTGTCGCAGCTGTGCTCCGGCAAGTCCGCGACCTACTGCTCGAAGTACGGAATCAAGTGACCAACACCCGCACTGGCGACGCCCCGCTGCTCCGGCTGCGGGGCGTCGCCAAGCACTTCGGTCCGGTCCAGGCGCTGAGCGGGGTCGACCTGGACGTCCCGGCCGGTCAGGTGACCGCCTTGGTAGGAGACAACGGCGCCGGCAAGTCCACGCTGATCAAGAGCATCTCGGGGATCTGGTCCATCGACGGCGGCGAGATGCAGTGGAAGGGCAAGCGCGTCCACCTGTCCACCCCTCGTGACGCCTCGCACCTCGGGATCGCCACCGTCTACCAGGACCTCGCCTTGTGCGACAACCTCGACATCGTCCAGAACATGTTCCTGGGCCGGGAGGCCGTCTCCCACCGGCTGCTGAACGAGGGACACATGGAGACCTCGGCCGGCAAGACCCTCTCCGAGCTGTCGGTGACCACCGTGAAGTCGGTCCGCCAGCTCGTGGGGTCGCTGTCCGGTGGCCAGCGGCAGGCCGTCGCGGTGGCCCGGGCGGTGATGGAGGACGCCGAGCTGGTGATCCTGGACGAGCCGACGGCGGCGTTGGGTGTCTCCCAGACCGCGATGGTGCTGGACCTGGTCAAGAAGCTGCGCGACCGAGGGATCGCAGTGCTGATCATCTCGCACAACCTCAATGACGTCTTCGCAGTCGCCGACCGGATCGCGGTCCTCCATCTCGGCACGATGGCCCACAGTGGCCCGCGGGCGGACCTCGACACCCAAAGCGTCGTCGAGCTGATCACCACAGGCGCGATGTCCCAGGCCGCAGCGACGAAGGGCTGATTCGATGACCACTCCACGAGACACCGAAGTGCAGCCTTCCTCCACCGACCAGTCCATCGCCGAGAGCGACGAGGCCGCAGACGTCGGTGCACTGAGCGAGTCCCAGATCGAGCTGGCCTCGGGCTCCCTGGGCGAGTACCTCCGCGCCTGGGGCAAGCGCGTCCGCGGCGGCGAGAGCGGCGTGCTGCCGGTCCTCGTCGGACTGGTCATCATCGTCGTGATCTTCCAGACCCAGCAGTCGGTCTTCCTGTCCGCGGGCAACCTGGTCAACCTGCTGGTGCAGGGCGCCGCGTACGTCCTGCTCGGCATGGCCGAGGTCTACGTGCTGCTGCTCGGTGAGATCGACCTGTCGGTCGGCTTCGTGGGTGCGATCGGTGGTGCGATCACCGTCATCCTCACCTCGACCCCGCGCACCATGCCGTGGTGGGTCGGCATCATCGCTGGCCTCGCCGCCACCGCGGTGATCGGCGCCCTCCAGGGCTGGCTGATCACCCGGCTGCGCCTGCCATCGTTCGTGGTGACCCTGGCCGGCCTCCTGGGCTGGCAGGGTGTCCTGCTGCTCCTGATCAACGACGCCGGCGGCTCCAGCGGCGGCACGATCGCCATCACCAACGGTGTCATCAACGGCATCGTGAACGCCAACATGCCGAACATCGCAGGCTGGGTAGCGCTGGTGGCCTGTGTCGTGGTGTTCGCTGTGATCACCATCCTCGGTCAGCAGAGCAGGAACCGCTCCGGCCTCGCGACACCGCCTTTCAGCCTCGTGGTGCTCAAGATCGTGCTGTTTGCGGTGGCCGGGGTCATCCTGGTTGTTGTCTGCGACACCAACCGCGGCGTCGGTGTCACGCCCTTGTCCGGCGTGCCGTACGTCGTACCGATCGTGCTGGCCATCCTGCTGGCCTGGACGGTGCTGCTCGGACGCACCCGCTTCGGCCGCTACGTCTACGCCATCGGCGGGAACGCCGAGGCGGCCCGCCGCGCCGGCATCAACGTGAGCCGGATCCGGCTGGCCTGCTTCGTGCTGTGCAGCCTCACCGGCGGGATGGGCATGATCGTCTACGCCTCGCGGCTCGGCTCGATGTCCAACAACGTCAACGGCGGCCAGCTGGTGCTGTTCGCGGTCGCGGCGGCGGTGATCGGCGGGACCAGCCTGTTCGGCGGGCGTGGCAAGATGCTGCACGCGCTGCTCGGCGGCATGATCATCGCGACGATCGCCAACGGCATGGGCCTGATCGGGCTGGACGCCGCCACGCAGTACATCGTGACCGCGCTGGTGCTGCTGGCCGCGGTGATCGTCGACGCGGTGGCCCGGCGCGGCCAGGTCGCCGCCTGACTCATCGCCGCCGGGGTCTGGCCGGCCGCCGTCGCCTCCGCGAGGCTGGCGGGCCGCGGCGTGCCCAGAGATGTCGACCCACGCCGCGCAGACGCTGATCGGCAACTCGCTGGAGCTGACCCGCGGCGTTCGTGACGCTCAGCTCGCCCCGGTCGCGCACAAGGTCGGGCTGTCCCGGCGCCACGAACCTCGACGGCAGCTGACCGAGTCAGGTCCGCTCTTCGCGCCAGGCACCCACCTCGGCAAGGAGCTCCTGCTGCCGTGCGGCGGGCAGGAAGGACGCGCTGATGGAGTTGGCGGCGATCGTCGCAAGCTGATCGGCGGTCAGCTGGAAGGTCGATGCCAGAGCGGCGAAGTTCTCCGCGATGTAGCCGCCGAAGTAGGCAGGGTCGTCGGAGCTGATCGTCACCTTGACGCCGGCCTCGAGGAGTCGGACGGCCGGGTGGTCCGCAACGGACGGCACCGCCCGCAACCGGACGTTCGACAGCGGGCACATGGTCAGCGGAACCTGGTCTTCGGCCAGCCGGCGCACCAGCTCTGCGTCGTCGACGCAGGTGACGCCGTGGTCGACGCGCTCCACACCGAGCAGGTCGAGCGCCTCGAGGATGTACGACGGGGGTGCCTCCTCCCCGGCGTGGGCGACAACGTGCAGCCCCAGCTCGCGGGCGCGGGCGTAGACCTCGGCGAACTTCGAGGGCGGGTTGCCGATCTCGCTGGAGTCCAGCCCCACGCCGAGCAGGTCACCGGACCGGCCGGCGACCGCCTCCAGGGTCGCCATCGCGTCGTCGGCGGGAAGGTGCCGCAGGAAGCAGAGGATCAGCCCGCCGGAGACCCCGAGCCGCTGCTCGGCATCGCGCAGGGCGTCGAGCAGGCCGTCGAGGACCGTGTCAAGGGCGATGCCGCGGCTCGTGTGCGCCTGAGCGTCGAAGAACATCTCCACGTGCCGGACGCCCTGGCCGGCGGCCTTCTCGAGGTAGGCCGTCGCCAGAGCGGCGAAGTCCTCCCGGGTCCGCAGCACGTCCATGCACGCGTAGTACAGGTCGAGGAAGGACTGGAGGTCCTCGAAGTCGTAGAGCGTTCGCAGCTCGTCCACGTCCCGCGCGGGCAGCTCGACGTGGTTCCGGTCGGCCAGCGCGAAGGCCAGCTCCGGCTCCAGGGTCCCCTCCACGTGCAGGTGCAGCTCAGCCTTGGGCAGGCTGATGAGCGCGTCCGTGTCCACCGGGCCACCTCCTCGTCGATGGGGGGATGTCTACCACATCCGCGGAGGTCAGCCGCGCCGTCCGTCGAGCCAGGTCTTGGCGAGGCTGGCTCCGGTGGTGACCGCGAGGATCGCCACGATGACCGTGAGCGACACGGCGATGCCGATGGCGGGGACCGGGACCGGCCCCAGCTGGTCGACGCGTGAGCCGTGCAGCGCTTCGATGACCAGCTTGAGCCCGATGAAGGCGAGGATGACCGACAGCCCGATGTCCAGGTAGACGAGGCGTTCGAGGAGCCCGCCGAGCAGGAAGTACAGCTGGCGCAGCCCCATCAGGGCGAACGCGTTGGCGGTCAGCACGATGTAGGCGTGCTGGGTGAGCCCGAAGATGGCCGGGATCGAGTCGAGCGCGAACACCACGTTGGCGACCCCGATGGCGACGACCGCGAGCATCAGCGGGGTCATCAGCCACCTGCCGTCCCTGCGCACGGCGAGCTTCGGACCGTCGAAGTGCGGGGTGGTCGGGAGCACCTTGCGCAGTCCGCGCACGACGCGGCTCTCGGTGAGGTCGGCGTCCTCCTCGTCGTCCATCAGCAGGCGCGCCGCGGTGAAGATCAAGAACGCCCCGAAGATGTAGAACACCCAGGTGGCCGCGGACAGTGCCGCCACACCGGCAGCGATGAGCACCGCACGCAGCACCAGGGACAAGATGATGCCGATGTAGAGCACCTTGTCCTCGGCGAGCGCAGGGACGTCGAACCGGCTGATGATCAGCACGAACACGAACAGGTTGTCCACGCTCAGGCTGTACTCGGTGATGTAGCCCGCGACGAACTCGCTGCCCCAGTGCTGGGAGCCGAACACGAACAGCCCGACGGCGACCAGCGCAGCCAGTCCGACGTAGAAGGCCACCCACAGGGTCGCCTGGCGCACGCTGACCTTGGTGTCGCGGCGCGCGATCACCACGAGGTCCAGCACGACGATGGCCACCAGGCCCGCGACGGTGACGCCCCAGACCCAGAGCGGAACAGCAGTGAACACGCGACCTCCGGAAATCCACGCATGGACAGTTCCGGAGGTCTCTTCCGCCCGGCTTGCGGGCCGGCAGCCCCGGGAGGTCACGCCTCCGTGATGACGACACTGCCGCGAAAGGAGTACTCCCCTCCGAACGAGGAGTCTACCGGGCTGGCTCTCGGCCGAAGCGGCTGCGCAGCTCGACCGCCACCTCGTCGGCCGGGGGCATGGCCGCGATCTCGGAGGCGACCGTGCCGGCCGCTTCCGAGTAGCTCGCCTCATCGAGCAGGGCCGTCACGGCCAGGCGCACGTTCTCGGGTGTCACCTCGCCCGGCAGCAGCACGCGTCCTGCTCCCGACCCTCGCAGCAGGTCGGCGTTGATGAAGTTGTCCGCGGCCTGCGGCAGTGCCAGCTGCGGCAGACCGTGGGCGAGAGCACCGAACATCGTCCCGGCCCCGGCGTGGTGCACCACGGCCGAGCAGCGGGGGAGCAGCTCGGCCTGCGGCACGAACCGTTCGACGCGCGCGTTGTCCGGCACCGGCATCAGGGTGGACGGGGCGCCGTCGGCTCCCACGGTCACCAGCACGTCGAGGGGTTCGCCGGCCAGCCCGTCGAGGACTGCCCGGAAGACGCCGGGTTCGCTCCAGAGCGTCCCGAGGGTGACGTAGACCAGGGGTCGCGGTGCGGGCTCGGACGGGCGGAGGGGCGCCGGGGCCGGCCGCAGCGCCCGGACGTCCCCCCGAGGCAGCCCGTGCGGCTCCAGCGACGGCGGGCAGATGGTGAGCGTCAGGTCCCGGTAGAGCCCCGCATCGCGCGGCGCCTCCCGCTCGAACGACCGCCACAGCGGGGCCACCGCGTCGGCGGCCAGCTCCAGGACCGCCGGGTGGAGCAGCGCCCCGATGGTGTGGTGCACGGCGGGCACGCCCAGCAGGTCGGCGGCCACGGGTCCGGCGAACGACTCGGACTCGAAGAGCACCAGATCGGGGCGGAGGGCGGCGCCCGCCTCCAGCACGTCGTCGAGCATGTCGTCGGCGCCGATCTCGGCGAACAGGCGGGGCACGAAGTAGTGCTCGATGCGGTTCGGGGGCAACCCGTTGCCGGGTGCTCCTCGGATCCGGCCCCCCAGGGCCGCGAACCAGCTCTCCAGGTCGCGCCCGGCGGGGTGCAGCCGCGCGCCGACGCGGCCCACCGCGTCCGCCATCGCGGGTCCGGTGGCGACCACGACCTCGTCGCCGGAGTCGACCATGCTGCGCAGCAGCGGCAGCAGCGGAGTCAGATGGCCCGCGGCCGGCACGCACACCACCAGTGCCTTCACGCGGGACAGCATGCCACCGCGGTGCCGCCGCCGCGGCGTTCCGGCCTGTCGGCCCCGCCTGGTCGGGTCGAGCCTGGTCGGGTCGAGCCTGGTCGGGTCGAGCATGGTCGGGTCGAGCCGGGTCAGGTGGAAGCCGGGCCCGTCGCCGCCGGCCGGTCGGTGTGGCTGTACTGCGACCACGAGCCCGGGAACAGCCGCCCGGCGGAGAACCCGGCGTGCTCGAGGGCCAGCAGGTTGTGACAGGCGGTCACGCCGGAGCCGCAGTAGGAGACCACCTCGGCACCGGACTCGATGCCAAGGGTCGCGAACCGGCGCCGCAGCTCGTCGGCCGGCAGGAAGGTGCCGTCCGGGCGCAGGTTCTCCCGGCACGGCAGGCTGCGTGCGCCTGGGATGTGCCCGGCCCGCGGGTCGACGGGCTCGCGGTCGCCGCGGTAGCGGTCGCTGTCCCGGGCGTCGACCAGGACCCCGGGATCGCCGTCCAGGTCGTCGAGGCCGACGAGCCGCTCCGCCGGCCAGGGCCGCGCCGAGAAGTCGCCCGTGCGTACGGCGGAGCCGCGGGCCCGCTCGAGCTGCCCGGGCCAGGCGGTGATCCCTCCGTCCAGCAGCGCCGCGTCGTGCCCTGTGGCCCGCAGCATCCACACCAGCCGGGCGGCGACGGTCCCGCCCGCGTCGTCGTACCCGACCACGGTGTCCGCGTCGTCGATGCCGAGCCGGCGCATGCCCTGGGCGAACCGGTCGGGGTCAGGCAGGGGATGCCGTCCCGCCACCGGGCCCGTGGGCCCGGCCAGCCAGCGGTCCAGGTCCACGAACCGGGCGCCGGGCAGGTGTCCGCGCAGGAACGCGTCGTGGCCGGAACGACCGTCGAGGTACCACCGAACGTCGGTCATCACCACCTCGGCGGAGTGCTGCTCCACCCAGGCGGCGGGCACGACGGGAGGGATCACCCCCACAGTCTGCCTCGTGCTGCTGCGCCGGGTCAGCACGGCCACGCCGGGTAAGTTGGCCAGGTGAGCAAGCTGCTGCGCACCCTGGGAGCCACGTCCGCCGCGGTCGCGGCGACCGCCGTCACCGGAGGCTTCGCCAGCTCCGACGTGCGGTCGGGCTGGTACGCCGCGCTGGACAGACCGTCCTTCCAGCCGCCCGGCGAGGTCTTCCCGGCGGCGTGGACGAGCCTCTACACCGACATCGCGGTGACCAGCGGGGTGGCGCTGGCCAGGCTGCGCGAGCAGGGGCGGACCCGGGAGGCCACGGCCTACCAGGCCGCGCTGGCTGCCAACCTGGTCATCAACGCCGGGTGGTCGTGGGTGTTCTTCCGCTGGCACCGGCTCGGGCCTGCCGTTGCGGTGGCCGGTCTGCTCGCTGCCAGCAGCGCCGACCTGGTGCGTCGCACCGGACGCGTGTCCCGTCCCGCGGCGCTTGCGCTCGCGCCGTACCCGGCCTGGTGCGCGTTCGCAGCCCTGCTCTCCTCGGAGATCTGGCGCCGCAACCGCTGACGGCCGACGGCTCGCTAGGTCGGCTGGCGGGTGCCGCCGCGACGGGTCCGGCCCGCCGGCTGACGGGCGGTCAGCTCGGCGACGATCTCCACCAGCCGGCCGCGGAACGCGGCTGCCTGGGGGCCGTCCTCGAGGAGTCGGAGCGCCTCGGGACGCGACTCGGTGGCCGCCCGCAGCGCTCGGTTTCCGGCAGCCGTCCCGTGCACCAGCACCCGTCTGCGGTCACTCGGGTCGGGTTCGCGCACCACGTGACCGTCGCGCTCGAGGCGGTCCAGGATCCGGCTCATCGTCTGGGCCCGCACGTGACAGTCGTCGGCGAGGTCGACCTGGGAGCGGGGCCCGCCCTGGAGCACGTGCAGGGCGATCAGTCCCGCGTGCGTGATCCCGATGGACTCCAGGTGCTCGGCCCAGGCGTGCTCGACCAGCCGCGCTGCTGTGCTCAGCAGTCGCCCGGTCGGCCAGGACGCGGGGTCTTCCATCGAGAGCACACTAGCCCTACAAGGACCGTGCGCGGACGATGTACAATTTCGTCAGCATACTGATCAATCGGACCCGGGAGAGCGGCGCGTGAGCCAACCCGAGCATCGAACCCGCGGACGGGCACGCAGCGCCGCCTGGGTGCGTTGGACCGTCCCCGCCCTCGTCGTACTGGCCTGGCTGGCGATCGCGGGCTTCGGTGGCCCGTACGCCGGAAAGCTCAGCGAGGTCCAGTCCAACGACAACGCGAGCTTCCTGCCCACGAACGCCGAGTCCACCCAGGTGCTCCGGCTGCAACGCAAGTTCACCGGGAAGCAGACGGATCCGGCGCTGGTGGTCTACGTGCGCGCCAGTGGGATCACCCCCCGCGACATGAAGGCCGCCGCGGCCGACGCGCGGCGGCTGGACCGCAGCTCCGCGGTCGTGGACCGGGTGGTCGGGCCGCTCCCGTCCAAGGACGGCAAGGCGATCGAGCTGGTGGTGCCGCTCAGCAACCAGCTCGGCTCCTCGATCACCGATGTGGTGAACCGCATCCGGTCCCAGGCAGCGTCCCGGGCACCGACCGGCCTGGCAACCTACGTCACCGGCCCGGCCGGACTGGCCGCGGACTTCGTGAACGCCTTCAGCGGAATCGACGGCATCCTGCTCGGGGTCGCCGTCCTCGGGGTGCTGATCATCCTGGCGCTGGTCTACCGCAGCCCGATCCTGCCCTTCGTGGTGCTGATCTCCTCGATGTTCGCGCTCGCCGCAGCCAGCGTCATCGTCTACGTCCTGGCCGACAACGGGCTGATCACCTTGAACGGGCAGACCCAGGGCATCTTGTTCGTGATCGTGGTGGGCGCCGCGACCGACTACGCGCTGCTGCTGGTCTCCCGGTTCCGGGAGGAGCTGCGCGAGCAGGTGTCGCGCTTCGACGCGATGCGCCGGGCGCTGCGCCAGTCGTCGGCGCCGATCGTGGCCTCCGGGTCCACGGTCATCCTCGGCCTGCTCTGCCTGCTCGTCAGCAGCCTCAACTCCACCCGGGGGCTGGGACCGGTCGGGGCGATCGGCATCGTGTGCTCGTTGCTGGCCGCACTCACCTTCCTGCCGGCGGCGCTGGTGCTGCTGGGCCGGGCGGCGTTCTGGCCGCTGCGTCCGCACTACGGCAGCGAGCACAGCTGGAACCGCGGCATCTGGGACAAGCTGTCGCGGCTGATCGCGCGACGGCCGCGTCGGGTCTGGCTGATCACCGCGGGCTGCCTTGTGGCCGCGGCCGCGTTCCTGCCGACGTTCCGCGCGGGTGGCACCCCGCAGAGCGACGTGTTCTTGTCGCCGCAGCCGTCCGTCCAGGGGCAGACCGTCGCCGACCGGCACTTCCCCGCGGGCACCGCGGCGCCGGCCGTCATCGTCGGCCCCGCCGACCGCCTCGGCCGCATCACCACCGCTGTCCGGTCGGTGCCCGGGGTGGCGTCCGTGAGCGTGCTGACCACCCGGGGGCCGGGCGCGCCCGGCGGCCCCCCCAAGGTGGTCAACGGCCTCGCGGAGGTGCAGGCCACGCTCCGCGCCTCCGCGGACAGCCAGGCGGCGGAGGACACGGTGACCTCGCTCCGGGACGCCGTGCACCGGGCGGCCCCGACGGCGAAGGTAGGCGGCTTCACCGCGATCCAGCTGGACACCCTGTCCAACTCGCGCCGCGATCTGTACACGATCATCCCGATCGTGCTGGCCGTCATCGCCCTGGTGCTGTGCCTGCTGCTGCGCGCCGTCGTGGCGCCGATCCTGCTGATGCTGTCCGTGGTGCTCAGCTTCGCCGCGACTCTCGGCGTCTCCGCGCTGGTGTTCAACCATGCCCTGGGCTTCGCCGGTGCGGACCCGGCCGTCCCGCTGTACGCCTTCGTCTTCCTCGTGGCACTCGGCATCGACTACAACATCTTCTTGATGACCCGGGTGCGCGAGGAGAGCGTCCACCGCGGCACCAAGGAGGGCACGCTGCGAGGCCTCGCGGTCACCGGTGGCGTGATCACCTCGGCGGGCATCGTGCTCGCAGCCACGTTCTCGGCTCTCGCGGTGATCCCGCTGATCTTCTTGGCCCAGATGGCCTTCATCGTCGCCTTCGGCGTGCTGCTGGACACCTTCATCGTGCGCTCGCTGCTCGTGCCCGCCGTCAGCTACGACATCGGCGACGCGATCTGGTGGCCCGGTCGGCTGTCACGGGGGAGGATGGCGTCATGACCGGACTCCGGTGGCAGCTTCGGTGTCCACTTCCCGAACTCCCGCGTCCGTCCTGGGCCGCGGGTTGTCAGTCTGCTGCTACTGTGACCCCGCCCACTCGCCGGGCACGGGGGAGAATCACCTAGGGAGGAACCATGTCTGGACCCAAGCTGCGCATCGCAGCCCTCGGAATCGCCGCAGCGACGCTGCTCGCCACCGCCGCGTGCGGGAGCAACAGCGGGGGCGGTCAGGCCGGCGGAGGCGGTGGCGGCAAGCCGTCCGGCAGCTCGGGTGTCGACACGTCCTTGGCCAAGCTCGTCCCGAGCAACATCAAGTCCGCCGGGCAGGTCACGGTCGCCACCGACCCGACGTACGCGCCGATGGAGTCCATCGCGTCGAACGGCAACACCATCATCGGTGTCGACCCGGACCTCGGGCAGGCCCTCGGCAAGCTGCTGGGAGTCAAGTTCGTCTTCCAGAAGGCCACCTTCGACGGCATCATCCCCGGCCTCGCGTCGGGCAAGTACGGGCTCGGCATGTCCTCGTTCACCGACACCAAGGCGCGCGAGAAGGTCGTGAACTTCGTGACCTACTTCAAGGCCGGCACCGCGCTGATGGTGCCCTCGGGCAACCCCAAGCACCTGTCGGTGACCGACATGTCGCTGTGCGGCCACGCCGTCGGCGCCGAGAAGGGCACCATCCAGGCCGACGACATCGCCTCGCGGAGCAAGAAGTGCACGGCTGCCGGGAAGCCGGCGATCTCCCAGAAGGTCTTCCCGGACCAGAACGCCGTGAACCTGGCACTGGCCACCGGACGGATCGACGCCGCGCTGGCCGACTCCGGCGTGGCGGGCTACATGGCCCAGCAGTCCAACGGCAAGCTGACGATCGTCGGCCAGCCCTACTCGACCGCGCCGTACGGCATCGCGGTCCCGAAGAACTCCGGGACCTTCGACAAGGCCATCCAGGGCGCCGTCAACAAGCTGATCCAGAACGGCACCTACGACAAGATCCTGAAGAAGTGGAGCGCGACGCAGGGCGCGATCACCAAGTCGCAGATCAACGCCGCGGTCAGCTAGCCCGAAGGAGGGCGTGCCCATGAGCGACACCGCCACTGGAGTCAGCCCCTCGACAAGGCCGCCGGAGGAGATCAAGGCGGTCCCGGTGCGCCACCCCGGCCGATGGATCGCCACGGGGGTGATCCTGGTGCTGGTGGCCATGCTGGTCCACTCGCTGATCACCAACCAGAACTTCGGGTGGGGCACCGTGGGTGCCAACCTGTTCAAGCACAGCATCCTGGTCGGGGTGACCCACACGGTCGAGCTGACCGTGCTGTGCATGGTGCTCGGGATCATCGGCGGCATCATCCTCGCGGTGATGCGGCTCTCGCCGAACCCGATCCTGTCCTGGGTGGCCTGGCTCTACATCTGGTTCTTCCGTGGCACCCCCCTGCTGGTGCAGATCCTGTTCTGGGGCTTCATCGGCGCACTGTTCAAGACCGTGTCGCTCGGCATCCCGTTCGGGCCGGAGTTCGTCACGTTCCAGACCCAGAGCCTGATCACCGTGTTCCTCGCCGCGGTGCTCGGGCTGGCCCTGAACGAGGCGGCGTACATGGCCGAGATCGTCCGGGCCGGGATCTTGTCCATCGACCAGGGGCAGACCGAGGCCGCCCAGTCGCTGGGCATGTCCGGGATCTTGACCATGCGCCGGATCGTTCTGCCGCAGGCGATGCGGGTGATCATCCCGCCCACCGGCAACGAGACGATCTCGATGCTGAAGAACACCGCGCTGGTCAGCGTGATCGCCTACACCGACCTGCTGTACGCCGCGCAGCTGATCTACGCCCAGAACTACCTGACCATCCCGCTGCTGCTCGCGGCCAGCATCTGGTACCTGTTCCTCACCTCGCTGCTGACCATCGGGCAGTACTACATCGAGCGGCACTACTCCCGCGGCGCATCGAGGGAGCTGCCGCCCACCCCGATCCAGAGGCTGCGGGCCCTGCTGTCGGGACCCGAGCCGGTCGCCGGCTCCACCACAGCGCCCCTCGGCCACGGAGGAGGTGGCGGTCAGTGAGCGAGGAGTACGTCGTCCAGGGCCCAGCGAAGGGGCCCGCGAAGGACTCAGCGACGGGCACGGGCGAGATGGTCCGTGCCGAACGCGTGTGGAAGCGGTTCGGGCGCCTGGAGGTGCTCAAGGGCATCGACATGACCGTCAAGCAGGGCGAGGTGATGTGCATCATCGGCCCGTCCGGCTCCGGCAAGTCGACGTTCCTGAGGTGTATCAACCACCTGGAGCAGATCAACTCCGGCCGGCTGTACGTCGACGGGGAGCTGGTCGGCTACCGGGAGCGCGGCGGCCGGCTGCACGAGCTGCCGGACCGGGAGGTGGCCGAGAAGCGCCAGGAGATCGGCATGGTCTTCCAGCACTTCAACCTGTTCCCGCACATGACCGCGCTCGGCAACGTGGTGGAGGCGCCGATCCGCGTCTCCGGGGTCTCGAAGCGGGAGGCGGTCGCGCGCGGCCGGGAGCTGCTGGCCCGGGTCGGGCTCGGCGACAAGGTGGACAACTACCCCGCACAGCTGTCCGGTGGGCAGAAGCAGCGGGTGGCGATCGCCCGCGCGCTGGCCATGCAGCCGAAGCTGATGCTGTTCGACGAGCCGACCTCGGCTCTCGACCCCGAGCTCGTCGGCGAGGTGCTCGACGTGATGCGCGGGCTCGCCGAGTCCGGCATGACCATGATCGTGGTCACCCACGAGATGGGCTTCGCCCGGGAGGTCGGCGACACGCTGGTCTTCATGGACGAGGGTGCGGTGGTCGAGGCCGGCAACCCGCGGGAGGTGCTCGCCAACCCGCAGCACGAGCGCACCAAGTCGTTCCTGTCGAAGGTGCTCTGAGCCGGCCGGCCCCCGAGGTTTCCGGTGCGCTGACGTCTCCGGCTACGTGAGGTCCGTCGGTGCCGGTGCGTCGGCGAGCGTCGCCAAGGTGCCCAAGCTGACCGGTGCGGCCATCGGCCGGCGCGCCATCGAGGTCGGGTCGAAGTCGGTCCCGCCCCACCGGGCGCTCAGGCACGCCGTGGCGTAGCCGCACACCCGGCCCTGGCACCAGCCCATGCCCGGTCGGGCCAGCAGCTTCGCCGTGTGGGCCGGCATCGCTCCGGCGGTTCGGGCAGCCTCACGCAGCCCCGCCGCGGTGACCTCCTCGCACCGGCACACCACCGTCTCCTCGTCGAGACAGTCGACCCAGCCCTGCGGGACCGGGTGGGCCGTGCGGACGGCCGCTGCGAACGCGCGCAGGGCCGCGCGTCGCCGGGTGGTACGACGCGTGCGCAGCGGACGCCCGGCCGCGGCGGCCCCGGCGATCCTGCCTTCCGCCATCGCGAGTGCCGCCCCGCCCACACCGCAGGCCTCCCCGGCGACGTACACCCCCGGGACCGTGGTCTGCTGCTCCCCGTCGGCGACGCAGACCACAGAGCCGTCGGCGTCGACGACGGCGCGGCAGCCAACCGCGAACGCGAGCTCGACCCGGGGGGTGAAGCCCCAGCCGACGGCCAGCGTGTCCGCGGCGAGCGTCTGCTCTGTGCCGGGCCGCGGGCGGCCGGCGGCGTCCACCCTGGCCAGGGTGACCCCGGTCAGCGTCTGGCGTCCGTGGGCCCGCACGACCATCGACCGGGTGCGCACCGGCACCCGGTGGGTCGCGAGCAGGCGGGCGTAGCCGGCGGCCTCACCGAGCTTCGCGGCGTTGCGGAGCACCGCGGTGCCCTGCCGCAGCCAGCGGGCCGCTGAGCCCGCCTCGACGACGGCCACCACCTCCACGTTCCTCCTCAGCAGCCCGGTCGCCACCGGGAGCAGGAACGGTCCGGTGCCGGCGACCACGACCCGCCGTCCCGCGGGCACCCCGTGTGCCTTGAGCAGCGCCTGGACCCCGCCGGCGGTCATCACCCCCGGCAGGTCCCAGCCGGGGAACGGAACCTGCCGGTCGTAGGCACCTGTGGCGAGCACCAGCCGGGCGCCGTGCACCTCCACCGCGGTCTCACCGGCGCCGGAGCGGTCCACCGCCCGGGCCGTGAAACCGCCCCCCGTCGCCGTGACGGTCCACACGTGGTGCTCGCGCAGGTAGCTGACCCCTGGACGGTCCAGCGCGCCGGCAAGGCGCCGGTACGTCGCGAGCCCGTGGTGCAGGTCGGCGACGTCACCGGGTTGCACGCCTGTCGCGGACGGGGCCGGGTGCCGCCAGTACTGGCCTCCGGGTGCTGGTCCCGCGTCCAGCACCGCCACCCGGGCGCCGGCACGGGCGGCCTGGTGGGCCGCCGCCAGCCCGGCAGGACCGGCACCCACCACCACTACGTCGTGGCTAGACCTCGAGGTCGTCATGGCCGGTCCCTTCCTGTGTCGAGACCTGCATCCCCGGGTGCACCGGCACCAGGCAGGCGCGTTCGTTGGGAATCCCGTCGATGGTGACCAGGCAGTCGAAGCAGACGCCGATACCGCAGAACAACCCCCGCGGCCGGCGGGCGACGCGTGTCGTGCGCCAGGACCGCACCCCGGCCGCGGTGAGGGCGGCGCCCACGGACTGGCCGTCGCGGAAAGGCAGCGCCCGCCCGTCGAAGAAGAACGTCGCCTCAGACACCCGGCACCTCCGCGAAGCGGGCGGGGGAGAACGGCGTCGGGTCGGTCCCGGGCTCGGCGCCGGTCAACAGGTCCGCGACCAGCTGCCCGGTGGCGGGGGCGAGGCCGACGCCGGCCCCCTCGTGGCCGCACGCGTGGAACAGCCCGGGCACCCGCGGGTCCGCCCCGATGACCGGCAGGTGGTCGGGACAGTACGGACGGAAGCCGTGGTAGGCGCGCATCACCCGGACCCCACCGAGGAACGGGAAGATGCCGGTCGCCAGGGCGGCGAGCCGCGCCACCACCTCGACGGAGAACGTCTCGTCGTAGCCGACGCGCTCACGGCTGGCGCCGATCAGGAGGGTGCCGCCCCGGGTGCCCTCCACCACGGTCGAGGTCTCCAGCCCGGTGTCGGAGGAGGCCACCTTGTCGACGTAGTCGGCGGAGTAGACCTTGTGCCGCACCACGCGGGGCAGCGGCTCGGTGACCAGGATGAACCCGCGGCGGGGCCGGACCGGCACCGGCGCCCCGAACCGCTCCGCCAGCGCCCCGCCCCAGGTCCCCGCGGCATTCACCACCGCCCGGGTCGCGATGGTGCCGTGGTCGGTGACGACCCCGGTCACCCCGTGCGCGGAGCCCGTCAGCCGCTGCACCGCGACCCCGGGGCGCACCACGGCACCTGCCGACCGGGCGGCCTGCAGCAGGACGGCCGCGGCCGCCACCGGCTGCACCTGCATGTCCTGGGGGTAGAGGACGCCACCGGCGAGGTCGTGGGCCAGGTGCGGCTCGTGGTCGTGCAGCGCCGCGGCAGGCAGCGCGTCGGCCTGCACGCCTGCGGCCCGCTGCTCGCCAGCGAACGCGGCCAGCGACGTCCCGGCCGGGTCGCTGGTGGCCACCACCAGACCGCCCTTGCGCTCCAGCTCGAGGCGGTCCTCGCCCACCTCCGCGCCGATCGCGCACCACAGCTGCCGGGACCGCAGGGCCAGGTCGAGCTCGGGTCCGGGGGCCTTGTCGGAGACGAGGACGTTGCCCTCCCCCCTGCTGGTGGTGCCTGCCCCGACCGCGCCCCGCTCCAGCACGGTGACCGAGAGGCCGGCTCGGACGGCGAAGTAGGCGCAGCAGGCGCCGACGACGCCGGCTCCGACCACCACGACGTCCGTGACCGCGTCAGCCATGCTGCAGCCGTCCCGGCTGCGCCTCAGGGCACCGTCGCACCGTCGCGGTGCTCCGCGGCTCGCCGGCACGGACCTCGACCTGCTGTCCGTCGGCGAGTGCCTGGAGTGCTGCCCCGTCGAGCAGCGCGATCGGCAGACGTACGTCGTACAGCTCGGCGGCGACCAGCGCTCCGAGCAGCAGGACCGTGTCGCACGCTCCCAGGAGCAGCGCGGCCGGAGCGCGACCGGACCGGATCTGCTCGGCGAGCACTGCGGAGCTCGAGCTCGACCCCCGGCCCTCGGTCATCGCCACCACGCGTCCGGTGAGCGACTGTCCGCGTTGCGGGTGGTGCGCGTCCACGACCACACCGGCGGGGCCCACCCCGCCCCAGAACGAGAGCGGCTCGGTGAGCACCAGGACCGGGCCCCGCGCGGTGCCGGGGTGCAGCGAGAGTCCGGTCAGGTCAGCGCCAGAGCCGCTCATCGTGCACCACCCTTCCGGTGCGTGCCGAGGCCACACACTCGGCGAGACTGCCCAGCACGGTGTCCACGCCCAGGTTGCCCGGGGCGTACCACGCCCACTTGCCGGAGTTGGTCATCACCGCACGGGTGCCCTCCTCCAGCACCGGCGTGACGTAGGTGCAGGTGTCGGTCAGCACCCGTCCGCCGGCTTCCAGCAGCGGGTCGACGTAGCCGTGCGCGGTGGCCGCCTCGAGCACTCGGCGGCTGGTGGCGACCCAGACGTCGACGTGCGGGGCGAACGGCGGGCCGCCGTGGAGCAGGTCGGCCAGTGCTGCGAACTCGGCCAAGGAGAAGTGCGGTGTGCCCAGGCTGACCGCGTCGAGCCGACCAGCGGTGGTGGTGCTGAGCCGGTCGCGGGCCGCACGCAGGTCCGCGGTGCTCACCTGCACCGTCGGGGTGCCGGGGTCGGCCACCGTCGCCAGCGTCGGCGCCTCGGGTGTCACCCCGACGACGTGGAACAGCGCGACGCCGCCGGTCGAGGCGGCCGTGGCGCCCAGCGCCTTGAGCCTGTCCTCGGTCCGGCCCCCGTCACCGAGGTCGCCGGGCAGTCCCGTCAGCGCGGTGACCCCGGAGCCGGCGCGTTCACCGAGCAGCGCCCCGATGGCTGACCAGGCGACGTCCTCCTCGAGCAACGCCGGGGAGACCGTCGACAGGTCGAGCACCAGCTGCGCGCGCCGCGCCTCGCTGCGGTGAAGCCCTGCGTCGGGAACCCTGCCGGACACCGCGGCCGCGATGTCGAGGAAGTCGCCGTAGCGGTCCGTGCGGGCACCGAGCACGCTGTTCACGAAGGCGATCGCGTTGGACTCGGCCCAGGCGACGTGGCTGCCCTGCGCGGGGCGGTGGCCGGCCTGGTACGGCGCGCACGACCAGGTGGCCTCGCAGCCGAGTGCGACGTACGCCTCCATCAGCCGCCGCCCCGCGGCGGTGTCCTCGGTGCTGCGCACCAGCCCCGGGTGCAGCAGGTCCACCGACCCCACGTTCAACGTGGTGCGCACCGAGACCCGCCCGCCCAGCTCCACCAGCCGCTCCGCGAAGTCCAGCCCGGCCCGGCCGTGGTAGAGGCAGCCGTCGACGTGCGCGGACGTCACCTCCAGCAGCCGCCCGGCTCCGGCGGCCCGGGCGACCCGGGTGACCAGCCGCATGCACAACGCGACGGCCTCGCCGTCCTGGCCGTCCAGCATCTGCTGCTCCCGGTGCGTCAACCGCAGATGGGCAACGGTCATCAGCGCCCTCCGACGCCCGGGGCGAGGGTGACCGTGTGGGTGGAGGTGTAGAAGTCCTGGGCGGCCTTGCCCTGCTCGCGAGGCCCGATGCTGGAGCCTTTCTCACCGCCGCAGGGGGCGTAGAAGTCCACCCCGGTGGTCGGGGCGTTGACCTTGACCAGGCCGGCGTCGAGCGACTCGGTGGCGTGGAGGGCGACCGCGAGGTCCTGGGTGTAGATCCCGGCGGCCAGCCCGAGCGGGACCGCGTTGGCCAGGTCCACCGCCTCGGCCACGGTCGAGACCTGCTGCAGCACCGCGATCGGGCCGAACGCCTGGTCGCAGGCCGGCGGGTGCTGCACCGGCACGCTCTCCAGAAGGGTGGGCGGTATGAACCAGCCGTCGCGGTCCGACGCCCGGCCGCCGGTCAGCAGCCGGCCTCCGGAGGCGACCGCGTCGGCGGCCGACGCGACCACCCGGTCGCGGGCGGCTTCGTCGATCACCGGTCCCACCGCGGTCGCCGGGTCGGCAGGGTTCCCGACGCCGAGGGACGTCGCGGCCGTCACCAGCGCGTCCCGGAACGGGCCCGGGTCACCGACCACGATCACGCGCTTGGTCGCGGTGCACTTCTGGCCCGCGAACCCGAGCGCCGCCGTGGCGACCTGCCCGGCCGGGCGCTCCAGGTCGGCGCCCGGCAGCACGATGGCGGGGTTCTTGCCGCCCATCTCCGCCTGCACCGGGATGCCGCGTGCGGTGGCCGCGGTCGCGACGGAGCGGCCGGCTGTGCCGGAGCCGGTGAACGACACCACGTCTGAGTGCTGCACCACCGCGCGGCCGGCCTCCTCGTCTCCGGGGGCCACTGCGAACACGTCGTCGGGCAGTACGCCGCGCAGCAGGTCGGCCAGCCGCAGCGCGCATGCGGTCGCTCGGGAGCGGGCTTGAGCACCACTGTGTTGCCGAACGCCAGCGCGGGGGCCGCCTTCCACAGCGGGATCGCCAGCGGGAAGTTCCAGGGGGTGATCAGCCCGGCCACCCCCAACGGGCGGCGTCGGGTGACCAGCAGCGCCTCGGCGTCCGCGGCCACCGCGTCGGCCGGCTCCACCTCGACGACGAGGTCCTTGGGCTGCTGGGGGGAGTGGCTCGAGATCACAAGGTCTCCTTCGCTGCGTCGGGGTTGGGGTGCCGGCCGGTCAGAGCAGGAAGCCGGCGGGGAACGGGTCGGTGGGGTCCAAGAAGTACTGTGCCGTGCCGGTGAGCCAGGCGCGGCCGGTGATGGTGGGCACCACCGCGGTGGTGCCGTCGGACAAGGCGGTCTCCTCGACCAGCCGGCCGACGAAGCGGGTGCCGATGAACGACTCGTTGACGAAGTCCGCGTGCAGGGGCAGCCGGCCCCGCGCGTGCAGCTGCGCCATCCGGGCGCTGGTGCCGGTGCCGCAGGGGCTGCGGTCGAACCACCCCGGGTGGATGGCCATCGCGTGGCGGGAGCGCTGCGCGTCCGAGCCGGGCGCGAGCAGAGCGACGTGGTGGCAGCCGCTGATCTCCTCGGTCTCCCGGTGCACCGGCCGGTCCTGCTCGTTGATCGCGGCCATGATCGCCAGGCCTGCGTCGAGCAGCCGCCGCTTCTCGGCGCGGTCGAACGGCAGCCCGAGGTCGGCCAGCTCGACAATGGCGTAGAAGTTGCCCCCGTAGGCGATGTCGTAGCGGACCGGGCCGAACCCGGGCACCACTGCGCAGGCGTCCAGCCGGTGGCAGTACGAGGGCACGTTGCGGATGGTGACCGCGGTGGCACAGCCGTCCTCGACGGTCACCTCGGCCACCACCAGCCCGGCGGGGGTGTCCAGCCGCACCGTGGTCACCGGCTCGGTGACCTCGACCATGCCGGTCTCAACCAGCACCGTGGCGACGCCGATGGTGCCGTGGCCGCACATCGGCAGGCAGCCGGACACCTCGATGAACAGCACCCCGTAGTCCGCGTCCGGGCGGGTGGGGGGCTGCAGGATGGCACCGGACATCGAGGCGTGCCCGCGTGGCTCGTACATGAGCAGGGTGCGCAGGTCGTCGCTGTGGTCGAGGAACCATCGGCGGCGCTCGACCATCGTCGCGCCCGGCAGCACGCCGACCCCGCCGGTGATCACCCGGGTCGGCATCCCCTCGGTGTGGGAGTCGACCGCGTGGAGGACCCGTCGGCTGCGCACGCCTTCAGCCTAGGCCCGCCGCCAGGGCCGCCTCGGTGGCCGTCCGCACGTCGTGCTCCTGCTCGGGGAGCAGCGGCTGCCGGGGCGGGCGGCAGCCACCGCCCTGGCGGCCGACGAGGTCCATGGAGAGCTTGATGGCCTGGACGAACTCGGTCCTGGAGTCCCAGCGCAGCAGCGGGTGCAGCGTCCGGTACAGCGGAAGCGCCGTGTCCAGGTCGTGGGCCACCGCGGCCTCGAACAGCCGCACGGTCGCCCTCGGGAAGGCGTTGGTGTAGCCGGCGACCCAGCCCTTCGCGCCGGCGACCCCCACCTCGAGCACCACGTCGTCGCTGCCGACCATCAGGTCCAGGTCCGGTGCGAGCTCGGCGATCTCATAGCAGCGGCGGACGTCGCCGCTGAACTCCTTGACCGCCACGATCAGACCCTCGTCGTACAGCGTGGCGAGCAGCCGCGGGGTGAGGTCGGTCCTGGTGTCCACCGGGTTGTTGTAGGCGCTGACCGGGAGGCCGGCCTTGGCGATCTCCCGGAAGTGCTCCAGGACTGCGCGTTCGTCGGCGCGGTAGGTGTTGGGTGGCAGTGCCATCAGCACCTGGGCGCCGGCCTCGGCGGCCTCCTCCGCGCACCGACGTGACTCCAGTGCGCCGTAGGCGCCCACCCCCGGCATCACCACGAACCCTTCGGGAGCGGCCGCGACGGCGGTCTCGACGACCCGTCGGCGCTCGCCGGGGGTGAGGGTGGGGTACTCGCCGAGCGACCCGTTGGGCGCTACCCCGCGGCAGCCGTTGGCGGCCAGCCACCGCACGTGCTCGGCGTAGGCGTCGTAGTCGACGCTCCGGTCGTCGCGGAACGGGAGCGCGGTGGCGACCAGCACCCCGTGCCAGGGCCGGTGGGGACTGCTCAAGAAGACCTCCTGGGGCCGGAGAGGAAGCACCGGGTGCCATGCTGGCGCATCAACCACTGCGAAGGCGAGTGCGGATGACTCTGCGGATGAACCAAGGGGAGCTGCGCAGCACCGACTACCACACCGCCGGTGAGCCGTTCCGGATCGTCACCGGCGGGATGGGGGAGATCCCCGGTGCCACGGTGCGTGAGCGACGCGAGGTCGCCCGGCGCAGCGACGAGGTGGACGAGGTCCGGCGGCTGCTGTGCCACGAACCTCGAGGCCACGCGGACATGTACGGCTGCTTCCTGGTGCCGCCCGACGACCCGGGCGCGGACCTCGGGGTGCTGTTCTGGCACAAGGACGGCTACTCCACGGCCTGCGGTCACGGCACCATCGCCCTGGGAGCCTGGGCCGTCGAGTCCGGCCGGGTCGCTGCCGCCGGCGACGGCACCACCGATGTGGTGCTGGACGTGCCCTCCGGCAGGGTGCTCGCCCGGGTCCGGTGCGCCGGAGGGAAGGTGCGTGCGGTCACCTTCCGCAACGTGGGCGCCTACGTTCTCGGCAGGGGAGTGCGGGTGGAGACCGGGCGCGGTCCGGTGCGCTGCGACATCGGCTGGGGCGGGGCGATCTACGCCTCGGTGGCGGCCGACGACCTGGGCCTGGCGGTGAATCCCGAGCACTACGCCGCCCTGGTCGACGCCGGACGCGAGATCAAGCACGCCCTGGACGCCACCGAGTGGGCGCGGCACCCCGACGACCCGCGGCTCGACGGCGTCTACGGAACGATCCTCCACGAGGACCTCGGTGCCGGTCCTGACGGGCGACGCCAGCGCAACGTCACGGTGTTCGCCGACGGTCAGGTCGACCGGTCGCCGTGCGGGTCCGGCACCTCGGTGCGGCTGGCCCTGCTCACCGACGCAGGCAAGCTGCCGGCCGGGTCGGTGCTCACCCACGAGTCGATCGTCGGCAGCACCTTCCGGGCCCGGGTGGTCGGCACCACGTCGGTCGACGGCCGCGATGCGGTCATGACCGAGGTGGAGGGGACGGCGTACCGCACCGGCGAGCACCGGTTCGTTCTCGACCCGGCCGACGACCTCGGCACCGGGTTCGTGCTTCGCTGAGCCAGGACCCCGTTGGAGAAGCTGGTGAACCGATGGGGGAGCGCCGGTTGACACCGGAACCGTCGGTGGTTACACAGAAACCGTACGAGCGGACAGATCCGTTCGATATCCGGATCCCAGGAGAGCTGATGGCGTACTACCGACAGGTCGGCGTCCTCCCGCACCGGCGGCACACCGCCTTCCGGGACGACAGCGGCGCGCTGTTCTACGAGGAGCTGATGGGCGAGGAGGGCTTCTCCTCGGACTCCTCGCTGCTCTACCACCGCGGGGTGCCTTCCGCCATCGTCGACTCGGCGCTCTGGGTGCTCCCTGAGCTGGCGACCGAGCCGAACCATCCGCTGAAGCCGCGGCACCTGAAGCTGCACTCCCTGTTCGAGGAGGCCGACGCGAAGGCCGTCGACCCGGTGCAGGGGCGCCGGCTGGTGCTCGGCAACGCCGACGTGCGGCTCTCCTACGTGGTCGCAGGCGAGGTCTCGCCGTACTACCGCAACGCCATCGGCGACGAGTGCGTCTACGTCGAGCAGGGTCGGGGCACCGTGGAGACCGTGCTCGGGGCGCTGCGCTACCGCACCGGCGACTACGTCGTGCTGCCCCGGTCCACCACACACCGCTGGCTCCCGGACACGGTGGACGGCCCGAGCCGGCTGTACGCCATCGAGGCGAACAGCCACATCACCCCGCCGAAGCGGTACCTCTCCCGGTTCGGCCAGTTCCTCGAGCACGCCCCCTACTGCGAGCGCGACCTGCACGGTCCCGACGAGCCGCTGCTTGTCGACGGCACCGACGTCGAGGTGCTGGTCAAGCACCGCGGCCGGGCCGCGTCGGGGATCGTCGGCACCCGGATGACCTACGCGACCCACCCCTTCGACGTCGTCGGCTGGGACGGCTGCCTGTACCCGTTCACCTTCAACGTCGAGGACTTCATGCCGATCACCGGCAAGGTGCACCAGCCACCGCCGGTGCACCAGGTGTTCGAGGGCGCCAACTTCGTGGTCTGCAACTTCTGCCCGCGCAAGGTGGACTACCACCCCGACTCGATCCCGGTGCCCTACTACCACTCCAACGTCGACTCCAACGAGGTCATGTTCTACGTCGGCGGGGACTACGAGGCGCGCAAGGGCTCGGGGATCAACATCGGATCCATCTCGCTGCATCCAGGGGGGTACGCGCACGGCCCGCAGCCGCAGGCCGTCGAGGCGTCGATCGGCGCGGAGTACTTCGACGAGCTGGCGGTGATGGTCGACACCTTCCGCCCCCTCGAGCTGGGGGAGGGCGGTGCCGCCGTCGAGGAGCCTGGCTACGCCTGGACGTGGGCGGGCCGCGGCCCGCAGGGCTAGCCCTGCTCGTCGTCCGGACACGGATCAGCGGGTGATGCTGGAAGGCTCCTGAGCGGCTCTCGCACCGCTCGGCCCGGGGAGGCGCACCTCCACGCACAGCCCGGGCGGGTCGCCCGCCGGTTGCGCGTCGGTGAGCCGGACCGTGCCGCCGCTGCGCTCCACCAGCTGCCGGACGATGGACAGGCCGAGCCCGGTGCCGCCGGCGTCCCGGTCGCGGGCGTCGTCCAGCCGGGTGAACCGCTCGAAGACCCGTTGTCTGTCCCCGGGGGCGACCCCCGGGCCGTCGTCGGAGACCGTGAGCAGCACCCACCCGTCTCGGCCGGAGGCGCTCACCGCCACCTGGCTGGTGGCATGGCGCACCGCGTTGTCCACCAGGTTGGCCAGCACCCTCTCCAGGTCGGCCGGCACCACCGCCACCGTGACCGGGTTGACGGCGCCGGCAGCGACCGGCACCCGGGCCGAGCCGTACCGCTGCACGAGCTGCTCGAGCACGGGCCGCACCGCCACCACCTCGGGCTCGGAGGGCGGCCCGGAGTCGGCGCGCGCCAGCAGGAGGAGGTCCTCCACCAGCGCCGACAGCCGGTTGACGTCGGCGAGCAGGTCCCCGGTGAGCCGTCCGCCCTCACCCAGCTGACGTGCGACCTCCAGCTGGGTGCGCATCGAGGTGAGCGGGCTGCGCAGCTCGTGCGCGGCATCCGCCACGAACGCCCGCTGTCGGGCCCGGGCCGCCTCCAGCCGGTCCAGCATCCCGTTCAGGGTCAACGCCAGCGCTCGGATCTCGTCGGCGGACGCCGGGACGGGCAGCCGCTCCTCGCGGTGCTCACCGGAGATCCGCTCCGCGCCCACCCGCAGCCCCCGCACCGGCCGCAGTGTCCGCCCGATGACGAACCAGGCGATCAGCGCCAGCACGACCAGCAGCAGCGGGAAGGTGACGAGCAACAGGGTGCGCAGCAGCCCCTCGCTGTGCAGGACGTCGCCCACCTGCTGGGCCACCACCACGGTCCGCGGCGCGGACGGCCTACCCGCCGGAACGCCGATCACCCGCAGCGGACCGTTCACCCCGGCCCGTGACCCGGGGACGGTGAGCGTCGCGCCGGCCCGGGCCCGGTGCACTTCGCCGGGAAGCAGCAGTGCGGTGAGCCGGTCACCGTTCACCGAAGCGGTGACCACCCGGTCGCGGGCGTCCAGCACCTGCACGATCTGGGATCCGGACACCGGAATCGGGCTCGGCAGTCGATCGGTTCGGATCAGCGCCTGCACCTGCCGGGCCGCGGCGTGGGCCTCGCTGCTGAGCGTGTGCTCGATCGCATAGTGGAGCACGGCATACATCGCTACCCCGCCTGCCGCCAGGGCCACGGCCACGCCCGTGACACCGATCGCCATCAGCCGGGACCGCAGGCTGAGGCGCTCCAGACGCCGCCTCATGAGGCCAGGCGGTAGCCGACCCCGCGCACCGTCTCCAGTGCGCCGGCGCCGAGCTTGCGTCGCAGGTAGCCCACGTAGACCTCGACGGTGTTCGGGTCGGTGTCCAGGGCCGGGTCCCACACGTGGTCGAGGATCTCGGTCTTGCTGACGACCCGGCCCGCGTTGCGCATGAGGTACTCCAGCAGCGTGAACTCCCGGGGGGTGAGCGTGACCGGGGCGCCGCCGACGGTCACGTGCCGGCTGGCCGGGTCGAGCGTCAGCGCGCCGACCTCGAGCACGACCGGTCGTGCCGCGACACCACGCCGGAGCAGGGCACGCAGCCGAGCGAGGAGCACGACGTAGGAGAACGGCTTGGTCAGGTAGTCGTCGGCCCCGCAGTCGAGGCCGTCGGCCTCGTCGTACTCCCCGTCCTTGGCGGACAGGATCAGCACCGGTACCCAGTTGTCCTCCTTGCGGAGGGTGCGCACCACGTCGTAGCCGGACATCCGGGGCAGCATGATGTCGAGCACCACGGCGTCGAAGTCGCCGTGCCGGGCCAGGTCGAGTCCGGTCACGCCGTCGCCCGCGGTCTCCACCACGAACCCCTCTGCGGACAGCCCGCGTCGGAGCGCGGCCGCCAGCCGCGCCTCATCCTCGACCACGAGAAGCCGCATGGGCCAAGCCTGGCACGGTGACGCGAGGGTGGCACGCCTTCTCAGACTCCTCACAGCGCCCGCGAGGCACCATGGACCCATGCCGTTCTTCACCCGTGTCCCCCTGCTTCGCTGGCTGGTGCCCCTCGTCAGCGCCGTCGTCCTGCTCGGAGGGGGATGGGCGCTCACCCGGATCTCTGCCGTCGCGGGCACCGGCCTGCAGCCGCGCTCGGCCGCCCAGCTGCTCGCCGACGTGCAGCGCGCACATCTCGACGGCCTGTCGGGGACCATCGTGCAGACGTCCGACCTGGGGCTTCCGGCCCTGCCGAACACCGGCGGTTCGGGCAGCGCCAACCTCAGCTCGCTGATCACCGGGACGCACACGCTGAAGGTCTGGTTCTCCGGGCCCGACCATGCGCGTATCTCGCTGCCCGGCAGTGCCAGCGAGTCGGACGTGATCCTCAACGGCACCGACCTGTGGTCCTGGTCCAGCCAGACCAACACCGCGACGCATCGGACCGTCCAGGCTCCCCAGCACACGCACCAGCAGCCGATGCCTCAGGGGGCCACCACGCCGCAGGCGGTGGCGAAGCAGGCGCTGGCCGCCATCACACCGAGCACCAAGGTCTACACCGACGGTACGGCCCAGGTGGCCGGTCGGCCGGCGTACGAGCTGGTGCTCCGCCCCAAGACGGGCACGTCGTTGATCCGCAGCATCCAGATCGGCATCGACGGTGCGACGCACGTGCCGACCAGCGTCCGGGTGCTGGGGCGCCATGGGGTCACCGCCCTCGACGTGTCGTTCACGGACTTCAACCCCACCCGACCTGGACCGGCTGCGTTCCGGTTCAACCCGCCGCCGGGCGCGAAGGTCATCCAGAAGAAGGGCATCGTTCCTGGTGCCGGCATGCAGCTGGCGCCGGGAACCTCGCCCCAGCTGCCGCGCTCCTCCGCTCCACACCTGGTCGGACACGGCTGGAACAGCGTGGTGGTCGCCGATCTCGGCTCGAAGGCGCTCGGCGCGCTGGAGCAGAAGTCCGGGCCGTCCGCGGGGATGCTCCAGCGGCTGCTGCGGGCGATGCCGCCGGCGCCTGCCTCGTGTGGTCCCGCGCACATGTTCAAGGGCACGATCTTCTCCGCCGTGCTCACCAAGGACGGCCGTCTCGGCATCGGGCCGGTCCCGGTCAAGCACGTCTGCGCCGCGCTCACCCAGGCGAGCACCGGGCCGTGACCGAGGTCGCGGTCCGGACCGAGGGGCTGACCAAGCGGTTCGGGCACCAGACCGCCGTGAACGGGATCGCCCTCTCGGTGCCGCGGGGGGCCGTGTACGGGTTCCTCGGCCCGAACGGGTCGGGGAAGACCACCACCATCCGGATGCTGCTCGGACTGGTCACCCCGAGCTCCGGCGCCATCGAGGTGCTCGGCCAGCCGATGCCCGCGGGCGCCGGCAAGGCGCTGCCCCGGGTGGGGTCGCTGGTCGAGGGGCCGGCCTTCCACCCCTATCTGTCCGGCCGGGCCAACCTGCGTCGACTCGACGCCGCCGACCGGTACGCCGACCCGGCGACCTCCGGCGAGCGCGTCGATGGTGCGCTGGCCCGGGTCGGGCTGCTGGCCGCCGCCCGCAAGCACTACCGGGCCTACTCGCTCGGGATGCGCCAGCGGCTGGCCATCGCCGCCGCGCTGCTCCAGCCGCGCGAGCTGCTGGTGCTCGACGAGCCGACCAACGGGCTGGACCCTCAGGGCACCCGGGAGGTGCGCTCGCTGATCGCCGCGCTGGCCGCCGACAAGTCCACGGTGCTGGTGTCCAGCCACCTGCTGTCGGAGGTGGAGCAGGTGTGCAGCCACGTCGGCGTGATGCACCTGGGCAACCTCGTCGCCCAGGGAACGGCGGCAGACCTGCGCGGCACGGGGGATCCCGAGGTCCGGGTGGAGACCGCCCGCCCGGAGGACGCCGCCCGTGTGCTGCGCGAGATGGGCCTGACTGACGTCGCTGTCGGGCCCCGGCGGGCCACCGGTCGGCTCGGGCCGGTGGCTCCGGAGAAGCTCGTCGCGGCGCTGGTCCACGACGGGGTGCCCGTGCACGGCTTCTCGGTGCAGACCGCTTCGCTGGAGGACCTGTTCGTCTCGCTGACGGGGGAGGGCTTCGATGTCAGCGGCTGAAGCGGCCCCGGAGCGTCTCGACGAGCTGGTCCCGCGGCGGGCGGCATCGGCGCGGTTCCTGCGCTCCGAGCTGTGGCTCATCTTCGGGCGCCGTCGCAACCAGGCGGGCCTGCTGGTGCTGATGGCCGTGCCGGTCCTGGTCGCGGTCGCGGTCAAGGTCACCGGATCCGGTGGGCACGGAGAGGGGCCGGACTTCTTCTCCTCCATCACCGACAACGGCCTGTTCGTCTCGCTGGCCTCGCTCACCCTGGAGATGCCGCTGTTCCTGCCCCTGGCGGTGGCGGCGATCTCCGGGGACGCCGTTGCCGGCGAGGCGAACCTCGGCACCTTGCGCTACCTGCTCGCGGTGCCGGTGCAGCGCACCCGACTGCTGGCGGTCAAGTACGTCGCGATCGTGGTCTTCGCGTTCGTCGCCACGTTGCTGGTCACCGCCACCGGGATCGTGATGGGGCTCGCCCTGTTCGGGGGCGGCGACCTGACGTTGCTGTCCGGGACGCAGATCAGCTTCTGGCAGGCGCTCGGGCGGGTGCTGCTGGCCGCCGCCTACCTCTCCGTGGGGTTCGCGTCGCTGGGGGCGGTGGGCATCTTCGTCTCGACCCTCACCGAGCAGCCCATCGGGGCGACGATCGCGGTCGTCATCTACTGCGTGGGGAACTTCATCGTCGACACCATCCCGCAGCTGGACTGGTTGCACCCCTACCTGATCACCCACTACTGGACGAACTTCGCGGACCTGCTCCGTGCACCGATCATCTGGAGCGGCGTCGAGCAGGGCCTGTTCCTCGCCGGCGTCTACATCCTGGTGTTCTTGTGCGCGGCGTGGGCCCGTTTCGCGGGCAAGGACATCACCAGCTAGCCGCGCTCCTCGAGCGGGGCGAGGCGCGCGCGCTTGGCCGGCACCTCGTCCCCGGAGGACCGGCCGCGCAACCGTCTCAGCGCCCAGGGGCCGAGATGGTCCCTGGCCCACGCGGCGTGGCCGCGCAGCGCCTGGGCCGCCGGCACCGGCTCGGCCGGCGGCAGCGGCGCGGCCCAGTCGGCGTCCTGCGCGGAGAACCCGAGGGCCGTGAAGCCGGCCAGCGCGACCCTCCGGTGGCCCTCGCCGGTCATGTGCAGCCGGTCCTCCGCCCACATCCGCCAGTCCTGCAGGGCCCGCATGCCCCACTGGTCGATGACGAAGGCGCCGTGCCGCCGGGCGATCGAGCCGATGTGTGCGGTGTAGGTCGCGATCCGGCCGCGGGTGTACTTGATCACCGGCGCGTCGCGGGGGTCGGCCGGCGTGGCCATCAGCACGTCGGAGCCGGCCTCGCGGATCCGGGCCACCGCGTTCTCCAGCTCGCCGGCAAGCATGTCGACGTCCGCCCTGGGCCGCAGCATGTCGTTGCCGCCGCCGACGATGGAGACCAGGTCGGGCTGCATCGTCAGCGCCGCGTCCAGCTGCGGGCCGACCACATCGGCGAGCATGCGTCCGCGCACCGCCAGGTTGGCGTAGCAGAAGCCGCCCTCGGTCTGCTCTGACAGCAGCGCGGCGAGCCGGTCCGCCCAGCCGCGGAAGCGGCCCGGGACCTCCGGGTCCAGGTCCGACAGCCCCTCGGTGAACGAGTCCCCGATGGCGACGTAGCGGCGCCACGTCCTCGTCGGACCGGTCGGCTGCCCCCTCAACGGCTGAGTGCCTGCGGCTCGAGGTTCTGCAGCCGCACCTGTCCGCGCGCCACCACCCGGCCCTGCTCGTCCTCGGTCTCCACGAGCCAGACCTGCTGGGAGCGGCCCCGGTGCAACGGTCGAGCGACCGAGCTGAGCGCACCCTCGGAGACGGCGCGGAAGAAGTCGGTGTTGTTGTTCACCCCCACGACCTTGCCGCGCTCGCCCAGCCAGGTCCCGGCGCCGACACTGGCGAGTGTCTCGACGACCGCGCAGTGCACGCCGCCGTGCACCACGCCGTACGGCTGGTGCAGACGAGGCACGGCCTTCCAGGTGGCCGCCACCCGGTCGCCGCTCACCTCGGTCATCTCCAGACCGAGGTACTCCACGAAGGGGCCGGCGAGCGCCATCGGATCGAGGCTGCCGTCGGTCGGTGCGTCGCTGTGGGTCACCGGGCCAGTATTTCCCACCGCTGTCTCCCACCGGGCGACGGCTCCCGGAACCGGCTGTTGGTAGAAAAGACGCCATGACCCAGACCAAACCCGACGAACAGCGCATCGCCATCGTGACCGGAGCCGGTCGCGGTATCGGCGCCGCGATCGCCACCCGGCTCGCTGCGGACGGCATGGCAGTGGCCTGCCTGGACATCGACGCGGACACCGCCCGGCAGACCGCCGGCGGGATCGAGGCGGCGGGTGGCCGGGCCCGTGCGCTCGCCGCCGACGTCAGCGACGAGGACGCCGTGGAGCGCGTCGTCGCCGACGTCGCCGAAGGTCTGGGGGCGCCTACGGTGCTGGTCAACAACGCCGGGGTGCTGCGCGACAACCTGCTGTTCAAGATGAGCGCCTCGGACTGGGACACCGTGATGGCCGTGCACCTGCGCGGCACGTTCTTGATGACCCGAGCCGCGCAGAAGCACATGATCGCGGCGAAGCACGGCCGGATCGTGAACCTGTCGTCCACCTCGGCGCTCGGCAACCGCGGCCAGGGCAACTACGCCGCGGCGAAGGCCGGTCTGCAGGGGTTCACCAAGACCGTTGCCCAGGAGCTCGGCAAGTTCGGGGTCACCTGCAACGCGGTTGCCCCCGGCTTCATCCAGACCGACATGACGCGCGCCACCGCCGAGCGCGTGGGGCAGAGCTTCGAAGAGTTCAGTGCGGACCGGGTGGCGACGATCCCGGTCAACCGGCCCGGGCAGCCCGAGGACGTCGCCCACGCGGTGTCCTTCTTCTGCTCGCCGCAGGCCGGCTTCGTCTCCGGGCAGGTGCTGTACGTCGCCGGTGGCCCGAAGGCATGAGCCGGCTGAGGAGCTCGGGGACTCGGCTCCACCCCGGGGAGTTGGATAGCCTGGTTCACCATGGCGAGTACTTCTGACATCCTCATCGACGGCTTCGACCGGGTCCGCGAGAACGTCCACGCCGTGCTGGACGGCTTGAGCCAGGAACAGCTGACGTTCCGGCCCGAGGGCAAGGGCAACTCCATCGCCTGGCTGGTGTGGCACCTCACCCGCGTGCAGGACGACCACATCGCCGAGGTCGCGGGCGCCAAGCAGGCCTGGACCGAGCACGGCTGGTCCGGCCGGTTCGGGCTCCCCTTCGGCGAGGCGGCGACCGGGTTCGGGCACAGCTCCCAGGAGGTCGACGCGGTGAAGGTCGGGGCGGACCTGCTGGCCGGGTACCACGACGACGTGCACGAGAGCACCCTCGACTACCTGCGCGGCCTGCGAGACGCCGATCTCGACCGGATCGTCGACGAGCGCTGGGACCCGCCGGTGACGTTGTCGGTGCGGCTGGTCAGCGTGCTCGACGACGACGCCGAGCACGTCGGCCAGGCCGCGTTCGCCCGGGGGCTGCTGCCGAGCTGACAGGCCACGGCCGCAGCACCGCTGCGCGCGGCACGGCTTGGCAAAGGGGTTTGGAAAGGGGGCCTACGGGCACCATCGAAGCCTCCGGACGAGATGCAGGAGGCAGACCCAGATGATCTTTTCCGCGATCCTGGTGGGAATCATCATCCTGGCCATCGTCGGGTTCATCGTGGTGACCCGGATGATGATCAAGGTGGCCAAGAGAGGCGACACGGTGGAGGACTCGCGTGTCGAGTCGCTCTACTACGACATTCCCACCGGTCAGGACCCGGTGGTGCTCGTCTCCGCCATGACCGATGCCGGCTATGAAGCATCGGCGGACAACCAGGACGGTGTGATCCGCCTGGTGGTCAACACGCCGGCCGGCAGGGACCGGGACCGGGCTCACGTGCGCCAGGTCATCGCCTCCGCAGCCAAGACCAGCGTCGAGGGACCCGAGTTCGAGCCGGGCAAGGTGCTGTTCACCGACGAGCAGCGCAGCTGATGCCGGGGGACGGACCTCCAGCTCGTGTCTTCCTGAGGCCGATCGGGACCCCCATCCCGCTGGGCTTCATGGCTCTGGCGGTCACCACCTCAGTCTTCGCGGTCGTCGAGCTGCGCTGGATCCCGGTCAGCCAGGAGCAGACCGCGGCCAGGATGGCGCTGCTGATCACCGCCCCTCTGCAGCTGCTGGCCAGCGTGTTCGGCTACCTGGCCCGCGACCCGGTGGCCGGCACCGGGATGGCCTTCCTGTCCGGCACCTGGGCGCTCACCGGTGTCGAGACCCTGAAGGCCCCTCCCGGGTCGACCAGCGCGGGGCTCGGGGTTGCCCTGGTCGCCTGCGGCGTCGCGCTGCTCGTCCCGGTCGTCTCCTCGGGAGGCAAGCGGGTGGCGGCAGGCGTGATGGCCCTGACCGCCACCCGGTTCGCGGTGACCGGTGCTGCCCAGCTGACCGGGGCGGACTCGGTGCGGATCGCGGCCGCCTGCGTCGGGCTGGCCCTCGGGGTCGCGGCCCTCTACGCCGCGCTGGCGTTCGAGCTCGAAGGCGCGCGGCACCGGACCCTCCTGCCGGTCGGCCGGACCCGCGACGTCATCCCCGAGGGCGAGCCCGGCGTCCGAAACCGCTTGTGACCGGCCCGGACGGCTGAGTGGAGCACCTTCGGGGGTTGGCCGGGATGGTTCGTCTGGTGCCCGGCCGGGGCTCTGGCGGGGACGCGCCCTTCCGTACGCCGCTACTTCGGAGTAACACTGGGCAGTAGCTTCCGAAGGGAGATGCCAGTGAGCCCAGAACCGAGCCCAGACGTGAGCCCAGACGTGAGCCCAGACGTGAGCCCGGAGCAGGCCGGAGGCCCCTCGGTGCGAGGCTCGGGGGGCGCTGCCGAGGTCAGCGAGCAGCAGGCGCGAGAGGTCGCCGAAGCGGCACGCGAGAGTGGCTGGAGCCGGCCGAGCTTCGCCAAGGAGCTCTACCTCGGCCGGTTCGACCTCGGCCTGGTTCATCCGCATCCCACCGCGCCGGCGGACGAGACCGCCCGCGGGGAGCAGTTCCTGGCCCGCCTGGAGGAGTACTGCCGAAGCCTCGACGGGCTGCGCATCGACCGGGAGGCCAAGATCCCCGACGAGTACGTCAAGGGCTTCGCCGACCTCGGGGTGTTCGGCATGAAGATCCCGCGCGAGTACGGCGGTCTGGGACTGTCGATGTACTACTACGGCCGCGCGCTCATGCTGGCCGGCTCGGTCCACCCGACCGTCGGCGCCCTGCTGTCGGCGCACCAGTCCATCGGTGTTCCCGAGCCGGTGAAGATGTTCGGGACCCAGGCGCAGAAGCGGGCGTTCCTGCCCCGCTGTGCAGAGGGAGCCGTCTCCGCGTTCCTGCTCACCGAGCCCGACGTGGGCTCCGACCCGGCGCGGCTCGGAGCCATCGCCACGCCGACGGAGGACGGCTACCTGCTCGACGGCGTCAAGCTGTGGACCACCAACGGGGTGATCGCGGAGCTGCTGGTGGTGATGGCCAAGGTGCCGGCGCACGAGAACGGTCCCGGCGGGATCACCGCGTTCGTCGTGGAGGCCGACTCGCCGGGCGTCACGGTGGAGAACCGCAACGCGTTCATGGGTCTGAGAGGCATCGAGAACGGCGTCACCCGGTTCCACCAGGTCAAGGTGGCTGCCGAGAACCGGCTCGGCAAGGAGGGCGAGGGGCTGAAGATCGCCCTGACCACCCTCAACACCGGGCGGCTGTCCATCCCCGCGATGTGTGCGGGTGCGGGCAAGTGGTGCCTGAAGATCGCACGCGGCTGGTCCGCGGAGCGGGTGCAGTGGGGACGCCGCGTCGGCGACCATGCCGCGGTAGCCGAGAAGCTGTCGTCCATGGCCGCCACCGCGTTCGCGATGGAGGCGGTCTTCGAGCTGTCCGCCCGGCTGGCCGACGCCGGCACCAAGGACATCCGGATCGAGGCCGCCCTTGCCAAGCTGTGGTCCAGTGAGATGGCCTGGCGGGTCGCGGACGACCTGGTGCAGGTGCGCGGCGGACGCGGCTACGAGACCGCCGACTCGCTGGCGGCGCGCGGCGAGCGCGCGGTCCCCGCGGAGCAGGTCCTGCGCGACCTGCGCATCAACCGGATCTTCGAGGGCTCGACGGAGATCATGCGGCTGCTGATCGCCCGCGAGGCGGTCGACGAGCACCTCAAGGCGGCCGGGGACCTGGCGGCGCCCGATGCCGAGCTCCCGGCCAAGGCCAGGGCGGCGGTGCAGGCGAGCGGCTTCTACGCACGATGGCTGCCGCGGCTGGTCACCGGCAAGGGCGCGGTGCCCACGTCGTACACCGAGTTCGGCCGGCTGGCCAAGCACCTGCGGTACGTCGAGCGCAGCTCGCGCAAGCTGGCGCGGCAGACCTTCTACGGCATGAGCCGGTGGCAGGCGAAGCTGGAGTACCAGCAGGTCTTCCTCGGCCGCATCGTCGACATCGGGGCGGAGCTGTTCGCGATGGCTGCCTGCTGCGTCCGCGCCGAGATGCTGCGCACGACCCAACCGGAACAGGCGGCCGCCGCCACCGAACTCGCCGAGGTGTTCTGCGCGCAGTCCCGGCTGCGGGTCGAGAAGCTGTTCGACGGGCTGTGGCACAACACCGACGCCGCCGACCGGCGGCTGGCGAGACGGGTGCTCGATGGCGACGTGACCTGGCTGGAGGCCGGAGTGGTCGACGTCTCGGAGGGCACCGGCCCGTGGATCGCCGACTGGGAGCCCGGGCCGTCCCGGGTGGAGAACCAGGCGCGCCGCTACCGCTGAGCCGGGCCGGCGACCCCGGTCTCGTAGGCGAGCACCACGGCCTGCACCCGGTCGCGCAGCTCGAGCTTGGCCAGCAACCGGGCCACGTGCGACTTCACCGTCGTCACGCTGAGGACCAGGTGGGCGGCGATCTCCGCGTTGGACAGCCCCTGGGCGAGCAGGCGCAGCACCTCGGTCTCCCGGGCGGTCAACCGTTCCAGGCGCGGGTCCCGGGCCGCGGCCCGCCGGTTCATGTAGGCCTCGAGCACCCGGTGGGTGACCGCGGGCGCGAGGACGGTGTTGCCATCCATGGCGGCCCGGATCGCCGAGAGCAGCCGGTGCCGCGGTGCGTCCTTCAGCAGGAAACCGCTGGCGCCGGCGCGCAACGCCGCGGTGACGTACTCGTCGAGGTCGTAGGTGGTCAGCACCAGGATGCGGGAGGGGCAGCCGGAGGCGGCCAGCCGGCGGGTGGCCTCCACCCCGTCCAGCCTCGGCATCCGGATGTCCATCAGCACCACCTCGGGAACCAGCTGCTGCACCAGCTCGAGTGCCTCCACCCCGTCGGTCGCGGTGCCGACCACCTCCATGTCGGGCTGGGCGTCGAGAACCATGGTCAGCCCGTCCCGCACCAGGTCCTGGTCGTCGACGACCACCAACCGGATGGTGCTCACGAGCCGGGCCCGGTCGGGAGCACGGCGGCGACCCGGAAGCCACCGGTGGACGACGGACCGGCCTCCAGACGACCGCCGAGCAGACCGACCCGTTCACGCATTCCCATCAGGCCACGCCCCTCTGGGGTCCCACCGCTCTCGCGGCCGCCGTGACCACGTCCGTCGTCACAGATCTCGACCTCGACCCGGTCCGGTCGGTGGTGCACGCTCACCACGGCCCGGCTCGCCCGGGCGTGGCGCAGGGTGTTGGTCAACGCCTCCTGGATGACCCGGTAGGCCGCGAGGTCCACCCCGGCGGCGAGCTGGCACTGCTCACCGGTGGTGGCGAGGTCGACGCTCAGGCCGGTGTCACGCACCTTGCCGAGCAGGTCGTCGAGCTGCGCCAGCCCGGGCTGCGGCGCGGTGGACGCCCCGGAGCGGTCACGCAGCGCCCCCAGGGCGCGGCGCATCTCCACCAGGGACGCGCGTCCGCTCTCGGCCACCTGCTCCATCGCACGGCGCGCCCGGTCCGGGTCCTGGGCGGCGATCTCCGCGGCGCCCTCGGCCTGCAGCACCATCACGCCGATGCCGTGGGCCACGATGTCGTGCAGCTCCCGGGCGATCCTGGTGCGCTCCTCGGCCGCGATGCGGATCGCCGCCGCGGCACGTTGCTCGCCACGTGCCCGCACGAAGGCGCCCAGCAGCCACGCGCACAGCCCCAGGGCGTCGTACGGCAGCGCGAGGAGCAGCAGGTGCCAGCTGGTGTTGGTCGGGTCCCGCCACTCGTGGACGGCCAGCACCGGCACGGTCAGCGCCAGCACCAGCCCGGCGAGACGCCGGTCCGGCTCCCACCGGCCCACCGCGTAGACCAGCGCGACGAGCAGGAGAAGCATCCCGCCGTTCTCCGGGGCGCCGAAGACCAAGAAGTAGGCCGTCAACGGCAGGGCGGTCAGCACGAAGCAACCGGTCGGCCACCGTCGGCGCCACGGAAGCAGGACGCAGCCGAACCCGATCAGGGTGAGCAGCAGCCAGGGGGGCCCCGGCGTGGTCGCGGCGTCGAACGTCCCGGCCACGCCCAGCACCGCACAGACCGCCACCAGCCCCAGGTCGCGGAGCCGCACCGGCCATCGGGCCGCCGCCCACGGCGGCATCATGCGCACGCGCAAACGCTAGCGGCGCGCGACCCCTCCGGTCTTCGTTCTCGAGGAGGAGGCCTCTGCTACTCGCCGATCCAGACGGTCTTGATGTTGGTGAACTCGCGGATGCCGTGCACGGCCAGCTCCCGGCCATGGCCGGACGCCTTCACCCCGCCGAACGGCAGCGGCGGGAACGAGGCGGTCATCCCGTTGATGAACGTCTGCCCGGCGGCCAGGTCGCGGATGAAGACCTCACGCTCCTCGGGGTCGTTGGTCCAGGCGTTGGACCCGAGGCCGAACCGGGTGGCATTGGCCAGCCGGACCGCCTCGTCGATGTCCGCGACCCGGTAGACCTGGGCGACCGGGCCGAACACCTCCTCGGTGTACATGTCCATCTCCGGGGTGATGCCGGTGAGCAGCGTCGGCGGGAACCACCAGCCGGCGCGGGCCGGGCGCTCACCGCCCACCACGATGGTGGCGCCCTTGTCGACCGCGTCCTTGACCTGCTCCTCGACATCGGCGCGGCCCTGCTCGGTGGCCAGCGGCCCCACGTCGGTGCCGTCCTCCATCGGGTCGCCGACCACCAGCGCCGACATCTCCTTGGTGAACAGCTCGAGGAACTCGTCGTAGACGTCGGCGTGCACGATGAACCGCTTCGCGGAGATGCAGCTCTGCCCGTTGTTCTGGCAGCGCGAGGTGGTGGCGACCTTGGCGGCCCGGGCCAGGTCGGCGGAGGGCATCACGACGAACGGGTCGGAGCCGCCGAGCTCGAGGACCACCTTCTTCAGGGACTCCCCGGCGGTGCGCGCGACCGCGACCCCGGCACCCTCGCTGCCGGTCAGCGTGGCCGCGGCCACCCGGTCGTCACGCAGGACCGCGTTGACCTTGCTGCTGCCGATCAGCAGGGTCTGGAACACATCGCCGGGGAAGCCCGCCTCGCGGAACAGCTCCTCCATGAACAGCGCGGTCTGGGGCACGTTGCTGGCGTGCTTGAGCAGGCCCACGTTGCCGGCGGCCAGCGCCGGAGCGGCGAACCGCATCGCCTGCCACAGCGGGAAGTTCCACGGCATGATCGCCAGCACCACGCCGATCGGCTGGTAGCGGGCGTAGGCCCGGACCGCTTTGACCGTCTCGGGGTCCACCGGCTCGTCGGCGAGGAAGTCGGCCGCGTTGTCGGCGTAGTAGCGCAGCACGGAGGCGCACTTGTTGACCTCGGCGACGGACGCCTTCTTGGTCTTGCCCATCTCGAGGGTCATCATCGACGCGATCTCGTCGGTGCGCCGGTCGAGCACATCGGCCGCGCTGCGCAGCCAGCCGGCGCGCTGCTCGTGCGTCGTACGGCGGTAGTCGTCGGCCGCGGCGGCGGCGCGGGTGAGCTTCTCCTCGACCTGCGCGTCGGTCAGCTCCTCGAAGGTCTTGGCGACCTCACCGGTGCGGGGGTCGGTGGTCGTGATTGCCATACTGTTACCTTTCCACAACGGTCAAGCGCCCGCCTGGGCGAGGAGAGGCTCTGATGGAGATCTGGCCCGGGCGGGCGTACCCGCTGGGTGCGACGTACGACGGCGCGGGGGTGAACTTCGCCCTGTTCTCCGATGTCGCGGAACGCGTCGAGCTGTGCCTGGTCGACGACGAGGGCGCCGAGACCAGGGTCGAGCTCACCGAGAGCGACGGTTTCGTCCACCACGCCTACCTGCCGGGGCTGCAGCCGGGACAGCGCTACGGCTACCGCGTGCACGGCCCCTACGACCCCTCGCAGGGGCTGCGGTGCAACCCCGCGAAGCTGTTGCTGGACCCCTACGCCAAGGCGATCGAGGGGCAGGTCGACGGCGACGAGGCGCTGTTCTCCTACCGGTTCGACGCGCCGGACACCCACAACGACGACGACAGCCTCGGCCACACCATGCTGTCGGTGGTCATCACCCCGTTCTTCGACTGGGGCAACGACCGGCACCCCGAGTGGGAGTACCACGAGTCGGTGATCTACGAGGCCCACGTGAAGGGCCTCACCCAGCTGCATCCCGCCGTGCCCGAGGAGATCCGCGGCACCTACGCGGCCATCGCGCACCCGGCGATCATCGACCACCTGACCTCCCTGGGCGTGACCGCGATCGAGCTGATGCCGGTGCACCAGTTCGTCCAGGACAGCACCCTGGTCGACCGCGCCCTGGCGAACTACTGGGGCTACAACACCATCGGGTTCTTCGCCCCGCACAACGCCTACTCCGCGGCCGGCCAGCGCGGCCAGCAGGTGCAGGAGTTCAAGGCGATGGTGCGGGCCCTGCACGAGGCGAACATCGAGGTGATCCTCGACGTGGTCTACAACCACACCGCCGAGGGCAACTACCTGGGCCCCACGCTCTGCTTCCGCGGTATAGACAACCGGGCGTACTACCGGTTGGTCGACGACGACCTCGAGCACTACTACGACACCACCGGCACCGGGAACACGCTGCTCATGCGGCACCCGCACGTGCTCCAGCTGATCATGGACTCGCTGCGCTACTGGGTGCTGGAGATGCACGTCGACGGTTTCCGGTTCGACCTCGCCTCCAGCCTGGCCCGCCAGTTCCACGAGGTGGACCGGCTGTCGGCGTTCTTCGACCTCGTCCAGCAGGACCCGGTGATCAGCCAGGTGAAGCTGATCGCCGAGCCCTGGGACGTCGGAGACGGTGGCTACCAGGTCGGGAACTTCCCGCCGCAGTGGACTGAGTGGAACGGCAAGTACCGCGACACCGTGCGTGACTTCTGGCGAGGGGAGCCGGCGACGTTGGGCGAGTTCGCCTCGCGGATCGTCGGGTCCTCCGACCTCTACGAGGCGTCCGGACGCAAGCCGATCGCCTCGATCAACTTCGTCACCGCCCACGACGGCTTCACCCTGCGGGACCTGGTCTCCTACAACGAGAAGCACAACGAGGCCAACGGCGAGGGTGGCCAGGACGGGGAGAGCCACAACCGGTCCTGGAACTGCGGCGTCGAGGGGGAGACCGACGACCCGGAGGTGCTGGCGCTGCGGCTGCGGCAGGAGCGCAACTTCTTGACGACCCTGCTGATGTCGCAGGGGGTGCCGATGATGCTGCACGGGGACGAGCTCGGCCGCACCCAGCAGGGGAACAACAACGGCTACTGCCAGGACAACGAGCTGACCTGGATGCACTGGGACCTCGAGGACTGGCAGCAGGAGCTGCTGGCGTTCGCCCAGCGCCTGGTGACGCTGCGCGCCGAGCACCCGGTGTTGCGCCGCCGACGGTTCTTCGTCGGCGCGGAGGACGACCCGGTGGGGGACATCGCCTGGTTCGCCCCGGACGGTCACAACATGCACGACGCGGACTGGGGGCACAACTACGCCAGGTCGCTGATGGTCTTCCTGAACGGGGAGGCGATCCCGGAGCCGGACCGCCGGGGCCTGCCGGTGGTCGACGACTCGTTCCTGGTCGCCTTCAACGCGCACTACGAGCCGATCGAGTTCACGATCCCCGACGAGGTCTACGGCAACGGCTGGCAGATGGTCCTGGACACCTCCGACGACCAGGTGGGCCTGGTCGCGGGCTTCGAGGAGGTGCCGCCCCTGCTGCCGGGCCTGGAGTTCACCGTCACCGGCCGTTCGGTGGTGGTGCTTCGCCGGCCCCGCAGCGAGCCCGCCTGACCGGACACGCACCTGACCGGACCTCACGGCGCGTGGAGTTTGTCCTCCCCACGACGGGGTAACGCCGCTGTGACTGGCATATTTGTGCCGGGGGTCATCGGTCGAAGGGAGATCTGGCGTGCGCATTCTCGTTCTTGGTGGTGACGGCTACCTCGGGTGGCCGACCGCCCTGCACCTGTCCGACTGCGGGCACGACGTCGGAATAGCCGACAACTTCGTGCGCCGCCAGTACGACCACGAGATGGGTGTGGGGAGCCTGGTGCCGCTGGAGTCGCTCAAGGTGCGCACCGACACCTGGGAGCAGCTGACCGGCCGCCGGATCGAGACCTACCACGGTGACCTCACCGACCCGGACTTCGCCAGCGGCATGCTCGACTCGTTCAGGCCCGACGCGGTCGTGCACTTCGCCGAGCAGCGCTCCGCGCCGTACTCCATGATCGACCGGAAGCACGCCGTCTACACCCAGCAGAACAACGTCCTGGGCACGCTGAACCTGCTCTTCGCGCTCGGCGAGGCGGACCGGGACATCCACCTGGTGAAGCTCGGCACGATGGGGGAGTACGGCACGCCGAACATCACCATCGAAGAGGGCTGGCTCACCGTCGAGCACGACGGCCGCACCGACCGGGTGCTCTACCCGAAGCGGCCGGGGTCGTTCTACCACCTCTCGAAGGTGCACGACAGCCACAACATCGAGTTCGCCTGCCGGACCTGGGGGCTGCGGGCCACGGACCTCAACCAGGGCGTCGTCTACGGCCAGGAGACCGCGCAGACCGCTCGGGACCCGCGGCTTTCCACCCGCTTCGACTACGACGCCATCTTCGGGACCGTGCTGAACCGGTTCGTGGTGCAGGCGATGCTCGGCCACCCGCTGACCGTCTACGGCTCCGGCCGGCAGACCCGCGGCATCATCGACATCCGGGACACGGTTGAGTGCATCCGGCTCGCCTGCGAGAACCCCGCTGAGCCGGGCGAGTTCCGGGTGTTCAACCAGATGACCGAGTTGATGTCGGTCCAGCAGCTCGCCGAGACCGTGGTCTCCTGCTTCCCGGGCGAGGCATCGATCGAGCACATGGCGAACCCGCGGGTGGAGGCCGATGAGCACTACTACCGGGTCACCCACACCGCGCTGACCGGGCTCGGCCTGCGACCGCATCTGCTCGGCGACACCTTGATCGAGTCCATGTTCTCCGTCGTCGAGCGGCACCGCGCCCGGATCGACCCGGACTTCTTCACCCCCACGGTGCAGTGGCGGTCCACGGCCAGCGAGATGCGCCGGCGGGCGGCGTCCGACAGAGCCCACGTGAACGGGCACGACGGCCACCACAACGGGCTGGCCGAGTCCGTGCTCAGCGGCGCCGCCGGCTGAGCGGGCTCAGCCGGCCTCCTCGGCCGGCTGAGCCGCCCCCCGCTCCTCGGACTCTTCGCGTTCCTGCTCCTCGATGCGCTGCTCCTTGCGCACGACGGGGGAGGTGTCCAGCGCCACGATGCCCAGCAGCAGCAGAAGGACGCCGACCCCCGCCCCGAGGAAGCCGGTCGTCGAGGTGCGGACGCTCTCGTGGAACAGGCCGATGCCCAGACCGATCGAGACCAGCGGCAGCACCGCGTCGATGACCGGGGTGCTGGCCGCGAGCGGGCCGGACTGGAAGGCGTTCTGGATCAGGAACAGGCCGAGGAAGCTGGCGATCACCAGCGCGTAGGTCTGCCAGACGATGAACACGTGCCAGGTGTCCTGGCGCAGCACGGTGATGGTCGCGTCGTACAGCGCCGACTGCAGCCCCATCGTGCACGCCCCCGCGAGGGCGAACATCGTCGCCCTCACCGGTCCCTGCAGCGTCCTGGTGGCGGCGACGCTGCCCGCGACGAGGACCGCCACCGCTACCAGAGCGGGGGCCCAGACCTGGATCGGCTGGATCGGGTGCCCCTTGCCGGGGTTGGCCGCGACGATGCCCACCGTCAGCCCGGCCACGATCGCAGTGCACGCCGCCCAGTCCCGCGGTCGCAGCTTCAGGTTTCGCAGCCGCACCGACACCGGGACCGCGAACAGCAGCTCGGAGACCACCAGCGGCTGCACCAACGTCAGCGGGCCGAAGCTCAGCGCCACCGCCTGGAAGGCGTAGGACAGCACCGCGCAGCCGATCCCCATCAGCCAGGTCTTGTCCGACAGCAGGTGCCGCATCAGCGATGCGGACATCCGCTCCCCGCTCGGGCGCCGGCTCGCGGCACGCTGCTGCAGCACTCCGCCGGCGGCGATGGCCAGTCCCGCCAGGACCGCGGCGACAGCCGAGATCACGGTCGAGAAACCCGATGACATCGGCTACTCCTCCTCAGTGACGGTCCGATGGGACGCGGCCCGGTCCTGCTCCTGGCGCAGCTGGCGCTCGCGATGGGTCTGGCCGGTGACGAGGGGGGACCGGGTGAGCACGAAGATGCCGAACAGCATCGCCGCGAACGCCGGCACGATCACCGCCAGGTGGACGGCGCCGGTGTCGATGGTCCCGCCCAGGATGAACACCCCGATCGCCAGAGCGGACAGCAGCTGGGTGGTGACGATCGCCGGGTACGACGCGGGCAGAGGCGCCGCCTCGAAGGCGCTCTGCACCAGCAGCATCCCGAACAGCGCGACCGCGATGACGGCGTAGCCGTGCCAGCTCGCCAGCAGCGCGACGACGCCGGCGCCGGTCAGCACGTGCACGGCGGACTGCACCAGCGCGGCCTGCAGCCCGAACAGGGACCCGGCACCGATCCCGAGCAGCAGTGCGGTGCGTGCGGGGGCGGCCGCCCGGCTCACCGCGGCGAGGATCACCGCGAAGGCGACCAGCGACCCGCCACCGAGCGCCCAGCGCAGGGCAGGCACCGTGTGGGTGCTGGCCTGCGGGTTCCCGGCGAGGATGAACGCGACCAGGCCGGCGGTGATGACCAGCCCCCCCACGATGTCCCGGCCCGGGATCCGGTGCCATCCCCAGAACGCGGAGATCGTCAGCCCGAAGACCATCCGGATGACGAACACCGCCTCGATGAGGATGACGCTCCCGTGGCTGAGCGCTGCCGCGAACGCGAGGTTGCCGGCCAGGGAGCACCCCACCCCCGCGAGCCAGCGAGGGCGCTGCACCAGCCACAACAGGAGCTTGACGGACAGCAGGTCCTCGGGGGGCGCCTGGGAGGCGAGCCGCTGCTGGATCACCTCACCGGTCGCCACGATGGCAGCCGCAACGACGGTGAGGGCGTAGACCACCGACCTACCTCCGGCCGACTCGGGGATGCCTCCATGCACTACCCGTACGGCACGCGGACAAACGCGGACGGCGTTTACCACATTCTGTGCTCGGGCACAGGAGGCTGTCGGAGCAACGGGGAGATGACCAGGAGGACCCATGGGCGAAGCCGGCGACCGGCAGAAGGTGCTCATCCTCAGCGCCGCCATGGGAGGAGGGCACCTCCAGATCAGCCGGGAGCTGGCTCGGCGGCTCGAGGCGCGTGGGCACACCGCGAAGGTCGTCGACATGCTCGACCTGATGCCCCCGCCGACGGGCCGCTTCCTGCACTGGGTCTACCCGTGGCTGGTGAGCTCCGCACCGCGGCTCTACCAGCGTGTCTACGACACGTTCTTCGTCGCCGACCAGAAGGAGGGGGAGCGAGCCGGCATTCCCGTGCGCTTGGCGGTGCCAGGGCTGCGGAGGCTGGCGCGGGAGCTCCGCCCCGACGTCGCGGTCTCCACCTACCCCCTTTCCGCCCTCGCGCTGGGGCGGCTGCGCAAGCGCGGGCAGCTCGGCTGCCCGGCGGTCACCGCGATCACCACGTTCTCGGTGAACAACCTCTGGATCCATCCCGCCGTGGACCTCGAGGTGACCATCTCCGAAGATGCCGCCGCCGACGCCACCCGCCGCACGGGTCGGCCCGCCGTCGTGTCCGGCCCCGTGGTGCGCCCCCAGCTCCTGGACGCGCACCTGTCCCAGCCCGAGGCGCGGGAGCGGCTGGGGTTTCCCGTCGACGGTCGGGTGGCGTTGCTCTCCACGGGCTCCGTCGGGCTCGCCGGCTCCGCGGAGGACGCCGCTACCGCGCTGGCCGGGCACCGGGACTGGACTCCGGTGGTGCTCTGCGGTCGCAACGACGCCCTGCGCCAGCGGCTGGAGACCATTCCAGGGGTGCGTGCCCTTGGCTGGGTGGACGACATGCCGTCGGTGCTCGCCGCCGCCGACGTGCTCGTGGACAACGCCGGGGGCATGAGCTCGAAGGAGGCCCTGGGATTCGGCCTTCCCGTGGTCACGTTCCGGCCCCTGAGCGGGCACGGCCGCGACGACGCCGAGGCCCTCGCCCGGCTCGGGCTCACCGACCTGGTCACCGAGACCGGCGAGCTGGTCCGCGCCGTCGACGCGCTGGCGGACGACGCCGAGCACCGCGAGGGCCGGATCAAGCGTGGGCAGGCGCTGTTCGTGCAGGACCTGGCCGACATCGTCGAGAACGTCGCCGCGGGTGACTTCGGCTGATCAGTCCGGGTCGGGTTCGGCAAGCACCCGTCCGGCCACCGCGAACGCCGAGTTGGCGGCCGGCACCCCGCAGTAGACGGCGGTCTGGATCAGCACCTCCACGATCTCCTGCCGGGTGAGGCCGTTGCGCAACGCCGCCCGCAGGTGGAACTCCAGCTCGTCGTAGTGCCGGCCGGCGACCAGCGCGGTCAGGGTGACCATCGACCGGCTGCGGCGGTCCAGACCGTCGCGGGCCCACACCGCCCCCCAGGCGTAGCGGGTGATCAGCTCCTGGAAGTCCCGGGTCACCTCGGTGGTGGCGGCGGTGGCTCGGTCGACGTGTGCGTCGCCGAGCACCTCCCGGCGAACCCGCATGCCGTCCTCGTAGTCGCTCACCGAACCGTCCTCTCCAGGTGCTCGAGCACCGCGCGGTTGAACCCTGCCGGTTCGGCGACGTTGGCGATGTGCGCGACGTCCTCGAGCACGACCAGGTCCGCCTCCGGGATCCGCGCGGCCATCTCACGCACGTCGGGAAGCGTCGCCGACTGGTCCTGGTCACCTGCGATCACCCGGGTCGGCGCCGTCACCCGGGCCACCCTCGACCACACGTCGAACCGGGCCAACGCCTCGCAGCACCCGGCGTAGCCCTCGACCGGCGTGCTCTTGATCATCCCGATCAGCCGCTCCACCACCTCGGGACGGTGCTCGCGGAACCCGTCGGTGAACCAGCGTGCGCGGGTCGGCTCCGCCAGCGGCGCCATGCCCTGTGTCCGCACCTGTGCGGCACGGTCGACCCAGGACGCGGCGTCCCCGAACCGGGGGACCGTGCAGCACAGCACCAGGGACGCCAGCCGGTCGGGGTGCTCGAGGGCGAGCAGCTGGCCGAGTGCCCCGCCGATGGACAGGCCCACCAGCGCGAACCGGTCCAGGCCCAGGACGTCGGCGAGCCGCACCACGTCGCCGGCCAGCTCCGACATCGTGTACGGGCCGGCGGGGACGGGTGAGTCGCCGTGGCCCCGGGTGTCGAACCGGACCACCCGGTAGCGCTCGCGCAGCGCGGCCGCCAGCTCGTCCCACATCTCCAGGGTGGTCCCCAGCGACGGCGCCAGTACGACGGGCGGGCCGTCGACCGGCCCCTCGACACGATGGGCCAGCCTCACCGGCTCGGTCATCCGAGCACCTCCTCGTGCTGGGCAAGAACCCGGTCCACCCAGGTACCCACGCTCGCGAGCTGGTCGCGCTCCCAGCCCCTGTCCTGGTCGGCGGCGGCCAGCAGCTGGTCCAGGTTGCGGCGCATCGCCGCCTCGTCGAAGTGCACCAGCGGGAGGAGCTCGGCGGTGCGCTCGGCGGCGGCAGCAGCCAGCCGCAGCATGGTCCGCAGCGGCTGCCACTCGGCGTGCCAGTCGCCGGCCGGCCGCTCCTGCTCGGGGGCGGCCGTGGACGCGAGGATGCATCCGAGCCCGGGCAGCTGCCTGACGGCAGAGCCGACCAGGACCGACTGGGTGGGGTTGGCCTTGTGGCTCATCGACGACGACCCGCCGGCGGTGCCCTCGCGCGCCTCCCCGATCTCGGACTGGCTCATCACCAGGAGGTCGGCGGCGATCTTGCCGCACGCCTCGCCGGTGAAGGTCAGCCCGTTCACCAGGTCCAGCACCGGGGTGCGCCGGGTGTGCCAGGAGGACACCGGCACGCCGAGCCCGAGCCGGGTCGCGAACGCCTCCAGCACCGCCGGACCCCGCTCTCCGAAGGCCGTCGCGGTGCCCACCGGTCCGCCGAGCGACGCGGGCAGCCAGGTGCAGGTGCGCAGAGCGCGCACCGCGTCGTGGACACCGGCCAGCCAGCCCGCGAGCCGCATCCCCAGCGTGGTCGGCATCGCCTGCTGGGTGAGGGTGCGCGCCGTCATCGGCACCGCGCGGTGCCGGTCGGCCAGCTCCGCGAGTGACCCGGCCAGCCGGGCCAGGTCCGCCTCGATCTGCCGGGCGGTCCGGGAGGCGACCAGCATCAGTGCGGTGTCCACGATGTCCTGGCTGGTTGCGCCGTGGTGCACCCAGGGGGCAAGGGCGGGGTCCACCTCGCCACGCAGCAGCCGGACAAGCGGGATGACGGGGTTGCCGCCCTCCGGGGCGGCCAGCGCGAGGGCGCGCGCGTCCGGAGTGAGGGACGCCAGCGTCTCCGCGGCCGTCCTCGCCGCCGCCGGGGCCACTCCGGCGTCGACGAGTGCGTGCAGCAACGCGGCCTCCGCGCGCACCAGCGCGGCCACCACCGCCCGGTCGCCGGTGAGCCGCTCACCTGCGGTGCCGGCGCAGACGGGCGTCAGCAGGCCGACGTCGGCGCCGTCGTCCTCAGCGGGTGAAGACATCGAGGAACACGGTCTCGTCGTCGCCCTGCATGTGCACGTCGATCCGGTAGCCGTCCTCGGTGCGCGTGGCCACGAGCGTGCCGCGACGCTCCGGGTCCACCGACGACAGCAGCGGGTCGCTCGCGTTCGCGTCCTCGTCCTCGAAGTAGACCCGGGTGACCGACTGGCGGAGCATCCCGCGGGCGAACACCGACAGCGAGACGTGCGGCGCCTGGGGGGTACCGCCGGCGGTCGGGACGGCGGCGGGCCTGACGGTGTGGAACTCGAAGCGGCCGTGCTCGTCGGTGGCGCAGCGGCCGAAGCCGCGGAAGCCGCCGGCCGGGACCTCGTCGTACAGCCCCGGCTCGGTGGCGAAGTCGCCGTGCTCGTCGGCCTGCCACACCTCGACCAGGGCGTCGCCGATGCCGTTGCCCTGCCCGTCGATGACCCTGCCGGTGAGCCGGAACACCCCTGGCCGATCTGGTCCGGCGAGGCGTGGACCGTGCTCGTAGGGAAGTGCGTAGTGGAAGAACGGGCCCACCGTCTGGGAGGGGGTCGCCCCAGGGGACGCCACGACGTCGGTGACCTCGTAGACGAACTCGGTCATCACGCCTCACCGTCCTCGAACGGGGTCGCCGCCGAGCCCCCGAGCACGATGTCGAACCGGTAGCCGGTCGCCCACTCCGGGGTGGTGACCGAGTGGTCGTAGACCGAGACCATCCGCTTGCGGGCCCGCTCGTCGCGCACCGAGTTGAAGATCGGGTCCTGGTAGAACAGCGGGTCGCCCGGGAAGTACATCTGGGTGACCAGCCGTTGGGTGAACGCACGGCCGAACACCGAGAAGTGGATGTGCGCCGGGCGCCAGGCGTTGGTGTGGTTCCTCCACGGGTACGGGCCGGGCTTGATGGACACGAACCGGTAGTGCCCCTCGCCGTCGGTCATGCAGCGGCCCGCCCCGACGAAGTTCGGGTCGAGCGGCGCCGGGTGCTGGTCCACCTGGTGGATGTACCGGCCGGCCGAGTTGGCCTGCCAGACCTCGAGGAGGGTGTTCCGCACCGGCCTGCCCTCGCTGTCGGTCACCCTTCCGTGCACGATGATCCGCTCGCCGATCGGCTCGCCGCTGCCGTGCGCGGTCAGGTCTGCGTCGGTGTCGCGGAGGTCACCGGCCCCGAACCTGGGTCCGGTGAGCTCGGTCATCCCCAGGGGCGGCATCACAAGCGCCTTGCTCGGCGAACGGAACACCGTCGACCGGTAGTCCGGGAAGAGGTACGGCGGGTCGAGCTCGGTCTCCACCCCGCCGGGCACGATCAGGTCCGACATCTGGCCTCCTAGCGTTCCATGGTGACAGCCATGCCCTGGCCCACGCCGATGCACAGCGCGGCGACCCCGAGCCCGGAGCCGGCGGCCACGAGCTGGTGGGCGACCGCGCCGGCGATGCGGGCACCGGAGCAGCCGAGCGGGTGACCGATCGCGATCGCGCCGCCGTGCGGGTTCACGACCTCGGGGTCGATGTCCGGCCACTGCGACAGGCAGGCGAGGGACTGGGCTGCGAACGCCTCGTTGAGCTCCATGGTGGTCACGTGGGACTGTCTCTTCCCGGCCTTGGCCAGCGCACGCTCGACGGCGCGCACCGGGCCGATGCCGAACAGGTGCGGCTCGACCGCGTCCACCCCGCTGGCGCTGATCCGAGCCATCGGCTCCACGCCGAGCTCGTTCACCCCGTCCTCGTCGGCGAGCAGCAGCGCGGCGGCTCCGTCCGAGAGCTGTGAGGCGTTGCCGGCGGTGACCGTACCGTCCTTGCGGAACACCGGCTTGAGCCTGGCCAGTGAGTCCTGCGTGACGCCGTCGCGGATGCCCTCGTCGCGCGAAATCTCCGCATCGGGCACCTGGACGATCGCAGCGTCGTACGCCCCGTCCGCCCAGGCCTTGGCGGCACGCGTCTGGCTGCGCACCGCGAACTCGTCGGCGGCCTCGCGGGTGATGGCGTACTTCTCCCCGAGGATCTCGGTGCTCTCCCCGAGGCTGACGGTCCACTGCTCGGGCATGTTCGGGTTGACCATCCGCCAGCCCAGGGTGGTGGAGAACATCTCCGCGTTGCCCGCCGGGAAGGGGCGGGTCGGCTTGGGCACCACCCAGGGTGCTCGGGTCATCGACTCCACGCCGCCGGCGATCATCACCGAGGCGTCGCCTACCGCGATGGTCCGGGCGGCGCTGACCAGTGCGTCCAGTCCGGAGGCGCACAGGCGGTTCAGGGTGTTCCCGGGCACCGAGGGTGGCAGCCCGGCGAGCAGGGCGGCCATCCGACCCACGTTGCGGTTGTCCTCGCCGGCCTGGTTGGCGGCCCCGAAGTACACCTCGTCCACCCGGGCGGGGTCCAGCGAGCCGGTGCGCTCGAGCAGTGCCTTGATGACGATGGCCCCCAGGTCGTCCGGGCGGACCCCGGACAGCGTGCCGCCGAACTTGCCGACCGGGGTGCGCACCGCGTCGACGACGAAGACCTCACGACCCTGCACTGTGTGCCTCTCTCGTTCGTTCCTCGAGCTCGCGCAGAGCGGTGAGCTCCTCGGCTGTCGGAGCAGCGGTGGTCCGCACCTGGTCGGCCACCTTCAGCGGCCACCCGGTCGCCTGCCGCACCTGCTCGACGGTAACCCCGGGGTGGCAGGCGGTCAGGGTCAGCTCGCGGCTGTCGGGGTCCGGCTCCATGACGCACAGGTCGGTGATCACCTGCGTCGGACCGGCGCCGGTGAGCCCGAGCCGCTCCCGGTCCCCGGAACCGCTGCCGAAGCCCACGCTGGTCACGAAACCGAGCTCCTCCACGAACACCCGGGTCGAGTGCCGGACGGTGATGAGCACCTTGCCGGCGTGGGCTGCGATCTCGGGGGCGCCGCCGGCGCCCGGCAGCCGCAGCTCCGGCTGTGCCTCACCCCGGCCGATCAGCGTGGTGTTGATGTTGCCGAACCGGTCCACCTGCGCCGCGCCGAGGAAGCCGACGTCGCAGCGGCCGGCCTGCAACCAGTAGTTGAAGATCTCCGGCACCGGCACCACCGCGTCGGCGGTGTCGGCGAGCTCGCCGTCGCCGATGGACAGCGGCAGCACCGATGGCTTCGCGCCGATGGTGCCCGACTCGTAGATCAGCACCAGGTCCGGGTTCGTGGTGCGACGGGCCAGGTTCGCGGCCTTGCTCGGCAGCCCGATGCCCACGAAGCAGGTCTTGGCCTCTGCGAGCGCCCTGGCGGACTCGACCGCCATCATCTCGTCGGTGCTCCAGCTCGGTCGACCGGTGGCCTGCTCGTTCATCGGGCTGCCTTCGCAGGGTCGAGGACCTGCTCGGTCATCCACGTGGTGAACCTCTCCCGGTCCCGGCTGATCGGGTCCCAGGCGGAGTAGAAGGCGTTGTCCCGGGTGGTGTAGCCCGCGGCGTACGACGGGTGCGCCCCGCCGGGCACGTGCGCGACGGCGGTGACCACCCAGCTGGGGAGCACGATCGCCCCGGGGCGTGGGTCGAGCTCGTCAACGACCTCCTCGACGGTGACGAGCACCCGGTCCGCGGCCAGCACCGCCTCTTTCTGCACGCCGAGGATGCCCCAGAGCTGCACGTTGCCGGACCGGTCCGCGCGCTGGGCGTGGATCACGGCGACGTCCGGGTTGATCGCGGCGACCGCGGCCAGCTCCTCCCCGGTGAACGGGCAGGTCACCGTGCCGATCGTGTCGCTGCGCTGCGCCAGGCTGCTGCCCTGGTAGCCGCGGAGAACCGCGAAGGGCAGGTGGGAGGCGCCGGCGACGTACCGGTTCGCCATGCCGGCGTGGCTGTGCTCGTCGACCTCCAGCGGCACCGGCCAGCCGTTCTCCACCGCGTCCCGGAAGCGGTGCAGCGAGCCCACCCCGGGGTTCCCGCCCCAGCTGAACACCAGCTTGCGTGCGACCCCCATGCCGATCATCTGGTCGTAGACCAGGTCCGGGGTCATCCGCACCAGCGTGAGGTCGCGACGCTGCTGCCGGATGATCTCGTGCCCGGCCAGCGTGGGGATGAGGTGCGTGAAGCCCTCCAGGGCCACCGTGTCGCCGTCGTGCACCAGGCCCGTGACCGCATCGCCAAGGCTGGTCAGCTCGGCCATCACCACGCCCTTCTGTTCGCGATACGAACAAGTGTTACGATTCCGCACGCACTGTAGACAGCCGGGACGGACCGAGTCAACGGGTGGTCGAGATGGCGGACGGGCAACCACGCGAGCCGCACTACGTGCAGTCCCTCGCGCGCGGACTGAGCGTGATCACCGCGTTCGGCCCCCGGACGCCGGAGCTCACCCTCAGCGAGGTGGCACGAGCGACAGAGCTGACCCGCGCTGCCGCCCGCCGGTTCCTGCTGACCCTCTCCGACCTGGGCTACGTGCGGTTCGACGGCAAGCGGTTCCGGCTCACACCGAAGGTGCTCGACCTCGGCTACGCCTACCTGTCCGGCCTTTCGCTGCCCGGCATCGCCGAGCCGCACCTCGAGGAGCTCGTCAAGCAGACGCACGAGTCCTCGTCGATGTCGGTGCTCGACGGAGGCGACATCGTCTACGTCGCCCGGGTGCCCACCTCGCGGATCATGGCCGTGACGATCAGCGTGGGGACCCGCTTCCCGGCCTACGCCACCTCCATGGGCCGGGTGCTGCTCGCCGGCCTCGACGAGGCCGCCCTCGAGGACTACCTCGGGGGGGTCGCGCTCCAGCAGCTCACCGACGGCACCGTGCGCGACGTCGAGGAGCTGCGGGCGCGGATCGCGAAGGCCCGGGCGGACGGCTACGCGCTCGTCGACCAGGAGCTGGAGGCGGGGCTTCGCTCGATCGCGGCGCCGGTGCGCAACCGGACGGGCCGGGTGGTGGCCGCGGTCAACGTCTCCTCCCACGTGAGCAGGCTCAGCAAGGAGAAGGCACGGCGCGAGTTGCTGCCCCCGCTCCTGCGGACGGTGTCGGCCATCGAGGCCGACCTGGGGAGGGCGTGACGGCGCCTGGGCGGTTCGCCGTCGCGTTGGAGGCGGCCCCGGCGCGTGCCTACGATCGAAGATGCCCCTCCGACTGACAGGGCCCGCTCGTGCGACGCTTCCCCTTCCGCCGAGGTTTCGGCTTCGGCCACCTCTTCGGGCTGATCTTCCTGGTCCGCCACCCCCTCCTGCTGGTGGTGGTGGCCGTCGTCCTGCTCGGGATCTACCTCTACCGTCGAGGACGCCGCTAGGTCGAGGACGCCGCTAGGTCGAGAACGCCGCTGGTTTCCGGAACGGGCCCGAGCCGGGGCTACCCTCTCAGCGTCGAGATGCTGGAGGAGAGTTCACGCCCATGCGCACCCGTGTCGCCATCATCGGAGCCGGACCGGCCGGCCTTCTGCTGTCGCATCTGCTCGACCAGAAGGGAGTCGAGTCGGTCGTGCTCGAGAACCGCAGCGAGGAATACGTGCTCGGCCGGATCCGCGCCGGCGTGCTGGAGTCCTCGTCGGTGGACCTGCTGCACGAGGTCGGCCTCGGCGGGCGGATCGAGGCCGAGGGCAAGCAGCACCGCGGTGTCTACCTGCAGTGGCCGGAGGAGCGCCACCACCTCGACTTCGTGGACCTGGTCGGCAGGTCCGTGTGGATCTACGGCCAGACCGAGCTGACCAAGGACCTGATGGCGGCGCGGAAGACCGCCGGGCAGCGGTCGTTCTACGAGGCGGCCAACGTGACCCTGCACGACGTCGACACCGACCACCCGTCGGTGACCTTCATCGACGCGGGTGGGACACCGCAGCGCGTGGACGCCGAGGTGATCGCCGGCTGCGACGGGTTCCACGGCCCCTCCCGGCAGATGGTCCCCTCGTCGGTGCAGCGAGTCTGGGAACGGGTCTACCCGTACGCCTGGCTGGGGGTGCTCGCCGACGTCCCGCCGTCCACCGACGAGCTGATCTACGCCTGGCACCCGGACGGCTTCGCGCTGCACTCCATGCGCTCGGAGACAGTCAGCCGGCTCTACCTGCAGGTCGACCCCGACGACGACCTCGGCAACTGGTCCGACGACCGGATCTGGGAGGCGCTGGCCGCCCGGCTGGGACACGGCCAGAACGGCTGGTCGCTGCAGACCGGGCCGGTGCTGGAGAAGAGCATCCTTCCGATGCGCAGTTACGTGACCACGCCGATGCGGCACGGCAGGCTGTTCCTGGCCGGGGACGCGGCGCACATCGTGCCGCCCACCGGCGCCAAGGGGCTCAACCTGGCGATCGCCGACGTGACCCTGCTGTCGGAGGCCCTGGTGGCGTGGCTGCGTGACGGGTCCCCCGACCTCGCGGAGGTCTACTCCGACACCGCGCTGCGTCGGGTCTGGCGGTGCACCCACTTCTCCTGGTGGATGACCAGCATGTTGCACCGCTCCGGCGACGAGTTCGACGCCCAGCTGCAGCTCTCCCAGCTGCGCTGGGTCACGTCCTCGGAGGCCGGGGCCTCCGGCCTGGCGGAGAACTACGCCGGGCTGCCGATCGGCTACTGACCCAGGTTGCGCTCGAGCAGGTCGAGCAGCACCTCCCAGTGCTTCGCGGTGGCCTTCTCGTCGTACGCCGCGGTGTCGGCCTGGGTGAAGCCGTGGGCGGCGCCTTCGTAGAGCTCCGCGTGATGCTTCACGCCGGCCGCCGTGAGGGCATCCTCGAGGCGCTGCTGCTGCTCGGGCGGTGCGGACCGGTCGTTGTCCGCGTGCCCGACGTAGACCTCGGCCCGGATCCGGTCGGCGGCGCGGTGCGGGCTGTCCTCGGCCTCGTTGGCCAGGTTCCCTCCGTGGAAGCTGGCCACCGCTGCGACCCGCTCCGGGAACGCCGCAGCGGTGCGCAGCGCGAGGCGGCCGCCCATGCAGTAGCCGGTCACCCCGACCGGTCCGTCGCTGACCTGGTCCTGGTCGGCGAGGAAGTCCAGGTAGGCCCCGGCGTCTCGGATCGCGCCCTCAGGCGTCAGGTTCGACATGAACGGGCCCAGCGCCGCGAACAGCCTCTCCCGGTTCTCCGGCTTCAGCAGGTCGGGCAGGTCCGGGACCAGCGGGGCGCGCCCGTCGCGGTAGAAGAGGTTGGGTGCCACCACGAAGTAGCCGGCCCCGGCGATCCGCTCGCACATGTCGAAGACCTGCTGGCGCAGACCGAAAGCGTCCATGCAGTAGAGGACGCCGGGATGCGCCAGCCCGTCGTCGGGGTGGGCGATGAACGCGTCAGCGGCCCCGTCGGGAGTGCGGAGGTCGGTCGTTGAGGTAGAAAGCGCCATGAGGCCGAGTCTGCCACCGGCCCTTCCTCGCTCCGGGACACCCCGTGAGCAGGCTCATCAGGTGCAGGGCTTCCGCTCGGAGGGCGCACCAGGCAGGCTTCGGGCATGGACGCTGACGTCATCGTCGTCGGGGCGGGGCTCGCGGGCCTGGTGGCGGCTGCCGAGGTGGCCGCCGCCGGCAAGCGGGTCATCGTGGTCGAGCAGGAGCCCGAGCAGAGCCTCGGCGGCCAGGCCTGGTGGTCCTTCGGTGGGCTGTTCCTGGTCGACTCCCCGGAACAACGGCTGATGGGGATCCACGACTCCCACGAGCTCGCGCTGCAGGACTGGATGGGGAGCGCCGGCTTCGACCGGGACGAGGACCACTGGCCGCGGCGGTGGGCCGAGGCGTACGTCGACTTCGCCGCCGGCGAGAAACGGGCCTGGCTGCGCGCGATGGGCCACCGGATCTTCCCGGTGGTCGGCTGGGCCGAACGCGGCGACGGCCGTGCCGAGGGGCACGGCAACTCGGTGCCGCGGTTCCACATCACCTGGGGCACCGGGCCGGGGGTCGTGGAGCCGTTCGAGCGCCGGGTGCGCGCCGCCGCCGAGCGCGGCCTGGTCGACCTGCGGTTCCGGCACCAGGTCGACGAGCTGGTGACCACCGCGGGCACGGTGACCGGCGTCCGGGGCAGCGTGCTCGAACCCAGCGCGGTGCCCCGGGGGCAGGCCAGCTCCCGGGCGACGGTCGCCGACTTCGAGCTCTCCGCGCAGGCGGTGGTCGTCACCTCCGGGGGCATCGGCGGCAACCACGACCTGGTGCGACGGACCTGGCCGCAACGGCTCGGACGGCCGCCGAAGCGGATGGTCTCGGGGGTGCCGGCCCACGTGGACGGCAGGATGCTCGCCATCACGGAGAAGGCCGGGGCCAGCCTGATCAACGCCGACCGGATGTGGCACTACGTGGAGGGCATCCACAACTGGAACCCGGTCTGGGACAACCACGGCATCCGGATCCTGCCGGGTCCCTCCTCGTTGTGGCTCGACGCGCTCGGTCGGCGCCTCCCCGCGCCGTACTTCCCGGGCTTCGACACCCTCGGCACGCTCCGGCACCTCATGAGCACCGGCTACGACTACAGCTGGTTCGTGCTGACCCGCAAGATCGTGGAGAAGGAGTTCGCGCTCTCCGGCTCCGAGCAGAACCCCGACCTCACCGGGCGTGACGTGCGCAGGCTGCTGTCCCGGGTGCGGCCCGGACCGCCGGGGCCGGTCGCGGCGTTCCTGCAGCACGGCGCCGACTTCGTCGTCGCACGGCGACTTCCGGAGCTGGTGGACGGAATGAACGAGATCACCGACGTGCCGCTGCTCGACGTCGACCAGGTACGCCGGGTGGTGGAGGCCCGCGACCGCGAGATGGACAACCCGTTCACCAAGGACGCCCAGGTGGCCGCCATCCGGGTCGCCCGCGGCTACCGCGGGGACCGGCTCATCCGGGTGGCCAGGCCGCACCGGCTGCTCGACCCGAAGGCCGGGCCGCTGATCGCGGTGCGGCTGTCCGTCCTCACCCGGAAAACCCTCGGCGGTCTCGAGACCGACCTGTCCGCGCGGGTGCTGCGGCCGGGCGGCGAGCCACTGGCCGGCGTGTACGCCGCCGGCGAGGCCGCGGGCTTCGGGGGCGGCGGGATGCACGGCTACAACTCGCTCGAGGGCACGTTCCTGGGGGGCTGCCTGTTCTCCGGCCGGACCGCCGGCCGCGCGGCCGCAGGACTGGTGCGATGACCGCCCCGACGAGCGAGTCGCCGGGTCGCGCGGCCCAGGGTGCCATCTACCGTGCCGGCGCGTTGGGCTCGCGGCCCCGGGTGCCGGTCTCACCGCACCGCCTGGAACGGCGGGCGCGGCGCCGGATGAGCCGCCGCGCGTGGGCGTACGTCGCCGGGTCGGCCGGCCAGGAGCGCACCGCGCGGGCCAACCGGGAGGCGTTCGGCCGGTTCCGGGTGGTGCCGCGGATGCTGCGCGACGTCGCCGCACGTGACCCTGGGGTCGAGTTGTTCGGGCAGCTGCTTCCGGCGCCGTACCTGTTCGCGCCGATCGGCGTGCTGGAGATGGCGCACCCCGACGCCGACCTCGCGGTGGCCCGGGCGGCCCGAGAGCTCGGCCTGCCGATGGTGCTGTCCACCCAGGCGTCGGTGCCCATGGAGAGCGTCGCCCACGAGCTCGGGGACGCGCCGCGGTGGTTCCAGCTGTACTGGAGCAGCAATGACGACCTGGTGGCCAGCCTGGTGTCCCGGGCGGAGGCGTCCGGCTGCTCCGCGCTCGTGGTCACCCTGGACACCCACGTCCTCGGCTGGCGCCCGCGCGACCTCGACCTCGGCTTCCTGCCCTTCGCGCAGGGGATGGGGATCGCGCAGTACACCACCGACCCGGTGTTCCGTGCGCTGGTCGAGGAGCGGGCGCGGCGGGGTTCGGCCGAGCCGACGCCCCGACCGACCCTCGCCGCGATCCGGACCCTGGTGTCGATGTCGCGTCACTACCCGGGCCGGTTCGCCGACAACCTCCGCTCGCCGCTGCCGCGGGCCGCGGTGGACACGTTCCTGGACGTGTTCTCCCGCTCCTCGCTGACCTGGAAGGACCTCTCCTTCCTGCGCGAGCGCACCCGGCTGCCCATCGTGCTGAAGGGGCTCCTCGACCCGCGTGACGCTGAGCTGGCACTCGACCACGGAGTGGACGGGATCGTGGTGTCCAACCACGGCGGCCGCCAGGTCGACCGAGCGGTCGGGGCGCTCGACGCGCTGCCCGCGGTGGTCGGCCGGGTCGACGGACGGGTGCCCGTCCTGTTCGACAGTGGCGTGCGCAGCGGCGCGGACGCGTTCGTCGCGCTGGCGCTCGGCGCCGCCGCGGTGTGCATCGGCAGACCGTACGTCTACGGGATGGCACTGGCAGGCGCGGACGGGGTGAGCGAGGTGGCGCGGAACATGATCGCCGAGCTGGACCTGACCATGGCGCTCAGCGGGGTCACCTGCCTGGCGGAGGCCACGCCTGACCTGCTGCAGCGCGCCGGTGTTTGACTGGCCCGGTTGCGGGCACCATTCTCGGACTGAACGCAGAGCGGAGGGCACGTGTTCGAGGCGAACGACATCCGCGAGTTTCGCGGCCAGGACGTGGTGGACGTCAACCGTGACAAGATCGGGCAGCTCGAGGCGGTGTACGTCGACACCACGACCGATCTGCCCGCGTTCGGCACGGTCCGGGTGGGCCTGCCCGGCCGGCGGCGGCTGGTCTTCGTGCCGCTGGAAGGGGCCACGGTCGGACCGGGCTACCTGATGGTGGCCTACTCGAAGAAGCACGTGAAGTCCGCGCCGGCGATCGACGTCGACGGGGAGCTGCCGGCCGCAGACGAGGGCTCGGTGTTCGCCCACTACGAGATCGACTACGAGCATGGCGCCGGGGGCAGGCGCCGGTTGGGACGCCGCTGATGAGCCTGTTTCTGTTCCTGATCATCGTCGCCATCGCGCTCGGCATCCTCGGCGTGGTCCTCAAGGGACTGTTCTGGCTGCTGATCATCGGGATCGTGGTCTTCCTCGTCGACCTGGTGTTCCTGGGCGCGCGCATCGGCCGCAACCGCAAACCACCGCGCTGACGGCGCGGCGGGGTCGCGGGTACGCTCGCGACCGTGTTGAGGCTGGGGCGGCGCGAGTTCGCCGACACCGACCTGCTGGTGATGGCGGTCGTCAACCGGACCCGCGACTCCTTCTACGACCGGGGCGCCACCTGGCAGGAGGAGCAGGCGCTCGAGCGGGTGCGCGAGGTCGTCGCTGAGGGCGCCGACATCGTCGACGTCGGCGGCGTCAAGGCGGGCCCAGGCGAGGATGTCGACGCCGCCGAGGAGATCCGACGGACCGCCGGGTTCGTGGCCAGGGTGCGCGCGGAGTTCCCCGACCTGGTGGTCAGCGTGGACACCTGGCGCGCCGAGGTGGGCCGCCGCGTCTGCGAGGCGGGCGCGGACCTGCTCAACGACGCCTGGGGCGGCTACGACCCGACCCTTGCCGAGGTCGCTGCCGAGCACGGTGCGGCGCTGGTGTGCGCCCACACCGGCGGGCTCGCTCCGCGGACGGCGCCGCACCGGCTGGAGTACGACGACGTGGTGCGCTCGGTCATCGAGGACACGGTGGCGCTCGCCGAGCGGGCACACTGCCTGGGTGTGGACCGGGACAGCATCCTCATCGACCCGGCGCACGACTTCGGCAAGAACACCTGGCACTCGTTGGAGGTGACCCGGCGGATCGACGAGCTGGTCGCCACCGGGTGGCCGGTGCTGGTGGCGCTGTCCCGCAAGGACTTCGTGGGGGAGACGCTGGACCTGCCGGTCACCGACCGGCTGGCCGGGACGCTGGCTGCGACCGCGGTCTCCGCGTGGCAGGGTGCCCGGGTGTTCCGCGCCCACGACGTGCGCGAGACCCGGCAGGTGCTCGACATGGTCGCCGCTGTCCGGGGCACCCGGGGTCCCGCCCGCGTGGTGCGCGGGCTGGCGTGAGCGTGATCCGCACCGTCGTCGTCTGCCCGCAGCCGCCGCTGCTGTTCCGCGAGCTGGCGGGGCGTCACGATGCCGCGCACGAGGTGCGGGACGCCTGCCTTGCAGCCTTGCGGCAGGCCCTCTCGCCCGCGCCCGACGTGGTCGTCGTGGTGGGTGGGGAGGCGGCGACCGCGGTCCGGGACGGCTCTCTTGCTCCCGCCCCGGAACTCTTCGGGGGACCGCACCCGTCTGGCGGGGGACCCCGGGCCGTGGGGCTGCCGTTGAGCCTGGGGGTGGGGCGCCGGCTGCTCGACGAGGCCGGCTGGCAGGGGCCGACGCGGTTGCAGGGCGTCGCCCGGGGCGCCGCGCTCGAGGAGGTCGAGCAGGTGGCGCGGAGCCTGGCCGGCGCCGACCGGACCACGGTGCTGCTGGTCCTCGGCGACGGCAGCGCTCGCCGTGGGGTGCACGCCCCCGGCTACGTCGACGAGCGCGCCTTCGACTACGACGAGCAGACCGCCTGCGCGCTCGCGAACGGCGACGTCGTCGCGCTGCTCGAGCGGGACGTCGGGCTGGCCGAGGAGCTGATGGTCTCCGGCCGGGCGGCGTTGCAGGTGATGGCCGCGGCCGTCCGCGCGCAGGGCACGCCCGTCCGGGCCGAGATCAGCTACCGGGACGACCCGTTCGGGGTGATGTACGTCGTGGCCACCTGGCACCTGCCAGGGTGACCTGGAGCACAACCCACGGCCGGACGGGGCTCGATTTCATGATCCCGTCCGGGCGTGTGTATTCTTCGTTGTCGCTTGCCCCTTTAGCTCAGTCGGTAGAGCGTCTCCATGGTAAGGAGAAGGTCTACGGTTCGATTCCGTAAAGGGGCTCTGGGCCGGGACCACCTGCTTTCCGGGCCGCGCCGGCGGCCGGCGATCCAGGTGGGCACCGCGCCGGCGGCGGGGTAGCTCAGGTGGTTAGAGCACACGGCTCATAATCGTGGTGTCGCGGGTTCGAGTCCCGCCCCCGCTACTCGGGTCCGTCCCGGCTCACCGCCGGGGGGACCGGATGATCAGAAGACGGCAGTTTCCACCGGAAGAAGAGGCACCCGTGGCCAGCAAGAGCTCCGACGTTCGGCCGAAGATCACCTTGGCCTGCGTGGAATGCAAGGAACGCAACTACATCACCAAGAAGAACCGGCGCAACGACCCGGACCGCATGGAGCTGAAGAAGTTCTGCCCGCGTTGCCGCCGGCACACCGAGCACCGCGAGACCCGCTGAGGCGTCTCCCGCCGGAAGGAGCGGTCACCCGTCGACGGGGGCCGCTCCTTCGTCGTTGGATGCTGACCCGCTAGCGTCGCGGCCATGGCAGTCGACGATTCCCTTGTCGGCCGGACCTTCCCGCCGACGCCGCCCTACCAGGTCACCCGGGAACGCATCACCGAGTTCGCGGCGGCCACCGGGTCGGCGTACGACGGAGGGCCGGCGCCGGCCACCTTCCCGATCGTGGTGGCCTTCGGTGCGATGACCGCCCTGATGGAGGACCCCACCGTGGGGATCGAGCTGCACCACGTGGTCCACGGCGAGCAACGGTTCAGCTACACCCGTCCGGTGGTCGCCGGTGACGAGCTGACCGCGACGTTGACCGTGGACAGCCTTCGCCGGATCGGTGGGGCCGACATCATCGGCACCCGCAGCGAGATCAGGGACGGCTCCGGCGCGCCGGTCTGCACGGCGTACGCCACCTTGTTGCACAAGGGGGAGCAACCGTGAACCTGCCCCTCGAAGCGGGCGCGACGCTGCCCGAGCAGCGGTTCCGGGTGACCCGCGCCGACCTGGTCCGCTACGCCGGTGCGAGCGGTGACCGCAACCCGATCCACTGGTCGGACCGGATCGCCCGCTCGGTCGGCCTGCCGGGGGTCATCGCGCACGGCATGCTCACCCTGGCGCTGGCGGCGCGTGCGGTGGACGACTGGGCCGGGGAGTCCGGACGGATCCGCGAGCTCGGCTGCAAGTTCACCAAGCCGGTCGTCGTCCCCGACGACGACGAGGGGACCGTGGTCGTCGTCAACGGCACCGTGGCGGACGTCAGCGAGGACGCGGTGCGCCTCACCCTGGACGTGCGGTGCGCGGGGGAGAAGGTGCTCGGCATGCCCAAGGCGGTGCTGGCGCGTGGCTGAGGGCGGCGAACGCCTGGCCGCCTACACCACGTTGCGTCTGGGTGGCCCGGCCCGCTGCCTGGTGCACGCACGCACCGAGGACGAGCTGCTCGACCGGGTGCGGGCCGCCGACCGCGGCGGTGACCCGCTGCTGCTGCTGGCCGGGGGCAGCAACCTCGTGATCGCTGACGACGGCTTCCCCGGCACGGTGGTGCGGATCCTGACCGAAGGGATCGACGCGCGGCGTGAAGGTGCCGACCTGGCGCGGGTCACGGTGGCCGCCGGCGAGCAGTGGGACGCCTTCGTGGCGCGTGCGGTGGCCGAGGGCTGGGCCGGCGTGGAGGCGTTGGCGGGCGTGCCCGGCAGCGTCGGTGCCACCCCGGTCCAGAACGTCGGCGCCTACGGCCAGGAAGTGGCCCAGACGATCGAGACGGTGCGCTGCTGGGACCGCGAGCGGTGCGCCGAGGCGGTGATCCCGGCGGCCGACTGCGGCTTCGGCTACCGGACCAGTCGCTTCAAGCGCGAGCCGGACCGTTTCGTGGTGCTGGCGGTCACCTTCCGGCTGGCCCGCGACCGGCTGGGGGCGCCGGTGCGCTACGCCGAGCTGGCCCGTCGCCTCGGGGCCGAGGTCGGAGAGCGGGTCCCGCTGGACGACGTACGTCGAACCGTGCTGGAGCTGCGTGCCGGCAAGGGAATGGTGCTCGACGCCGACGACCACGACACCTGGAGCGCGGGCTCGTTCTTCACCAACCCGGTGCTTCCGCCGGACCAGGCCGAGGCGCTGCCGCCGGACGCCCCGCGCTGGCCGCAGCCCGGAGGTCAGGTGAAGACCAGTGCGGCGTGGCTCATCGACCACGCCGGCTTCCGCCGCGGGTACGGCGCAGGAGCGGTCGCCGTGTCCGGCAAGCACACCCTCGCGCTGACCAACCGGGGCGGCGCCACCACCGCTGAGCTGCTGCGGCTCGCGACCGAGATCCGCGCCGGGGTCCAGGAACGGTTCGGGGTCCGGCTGGACAACGAGCCGGTGCTCGTGGGCTGCGAGCTGGGCTAGCGTTCCGTCTTTCTCGTGTGATCGTCCGGTGATCGGGGTACCACGGCGGCTCGCCTACCGCGGAGCTGAAGGGAGTGCCGGCTGTGCCGGACATCGTCGTCATCGGGCTCGACCAGGAGAACCTGGAGATCCTGAAGGACCTGCCGAACGAGGACTACCGCTTTCACGGGCTGTTCGAGCCTGAGCAGCTGCTGGCACGCGAGCACCTCGACTTTCCCGGACTGCTCGATGAGGCAGAACGCTGGCTGGACGCGTTCCCTGGTCGCGTCGACGCGATCGTCGGGTACTGGGACTTCCCGGTGACGTCGTTGGTGCCGATGCTGTGCGCCCGACGCGGGCTTCCTTCGGCGCCGCTGGAGTCGGCGGCCAAGTGCGAGCACAAGTACTGGAGCCGCCTGGAGCAGCAGAAGGTCATCGACGAGCATCCCGCGTTCGGCGTCATCGCGGACCCGGCCGCGCGCCAGGACCGGCTGCCGGAGGGCCTGGACTTCCCGGTCTGGATGAAGCCGGTGAAGTCGGCCTCCTCCGAGCTCGCCTTCCACGTCACGAACCAACGGGAGCTCGAGGAGGCGATGGAGCAGATGCGCGGAGGCATCGCCAAGATGGGCGACCCGTTCCAGTTCGTGCTCGACCAGCTCGACCTCCCCGACGAGATCGCCTCCGTGGGCGGCTCGGCCGTGCTGGTCGAGGAGTCGGTCTCGGGGGCTCAGGTGACCGTCGAGGGCTACGAGTACGACGGGGAGATCCAGGTCTACGGCATCGTGGACTCGCTGCTCTACCCGGACTCGCCGAGCTTCCTGCGCTACCAGTACCCTTCCCAGCTGCCTGCGAAGGTGCAGGACCGGATCAGCGAGAACGCCCGGAAGGTGATCGGGCAGCTCGGCCTGACCTCCTCCACCTTCAACATCGAGTACTTCTGGGACGCCGAGCGGGACCGCCTCGACCTGCTGGAGGTCAACCCGCGGCACTCCCAGTCGCACGCCTGGCTGCTGGAGCACGTCGACGGCGTGAGCAACCACGACAACATGGTCCGCCTCGGGCTGGGGCAGCAACCGCGCTTCCCGCACGGCGGGGGCCCTTACGAGGTGGCCGCGAAGTGCTTCGTGCGTCATTTCCGTGACGGCGTGGTGACCGCCGCCCCGTCCCCCGAGCAGGTCGAACGGATCGAGCGCGACATCGAAGGCGTGCACGTGCAGGTGGCCGTCTCCGAGGGCGACCGGCTGCACGACCTACCCCAACAAGACAGCTACAGCTACGAGCTCGCCGAGGTGTTCGTGGCAGCAAGTGACGTCCCCGACCTCGAGAAGAAGTACGACCGCTGCGTGGACCTCCTCGCGCTCGACATCGATGAGACGTCCGGGCGCTGAGCCGCCGCGGCACTGACCAGGAACCCGGACCGACCGAGCCGTAACGACCAGGAAACCCGGAGGTGACCGATCCGCGATGCGCACCGTCACGTCGCTACCGCACGAGATCCGGCAGGAGGAGCACGTCTGGATCCCGATGCCCGACGGCGTCCGACTCGCCGCCCGGATCTGGCGCCCGGTGAGCTCCGACGACGAGCCGGTGCCGGCGGTCCTCGAGCTCATCCCCTACCGCCAGCGCGACCTCACGGCCGAGCGGGACTCGATCCACCACCCCTACATGGCCGGCCACGGGTACGCCTGCGTCCGGGTGGACCTGCGCGGCAGCGGCAACTCCGAGGGGGTGCTCACCGACGAGTACCTGGCCGAGGAGCTCGACGACGCCGAGGCGGTGCTCGCCTGGCTGAGTGAGCAGCCGTGGTGTGACGGCAGCACCGGGATGATGGGGATCTCCTGGGGCGGGTTCAACGCGCTCCAGGTGGCCGCCCGGCGGCCGCCCGGGCTGGGCGCGATCGTGACCGTGTGCTCCACCGACGACCGCTACAGCGACGACGTGCACTACATGGGCGGTTGCCTGCTCAGCGACAACCTGTCGTGGGCGTCCACCATGTTCGCCTACAACTCCTGCCCTCCCGACCCCGCGATCGTCGGCGACCGCTGGCGGGAGATGTGGCTGGAACGGCTCGAGGGAAGCGGGCTGTGGCTCGACACCTGGCTGCGTCACCAGCAACGCGACGACTACTGGCGGCACGGCTCGGTCTGCGAGGACTACTCCGCCATCGCCTGCCCGGTGCTCGCGGTGAGCGGCTGGGCCGACGGCTACTCCAACGCGGTGTTCCGGATGCTGGAGCACCTGGACGTGCCCCGGAAGGGCCTCATCGGCCCCTGGGCGCACAAGTACCCCCACCAGGGGAAGCCAGGGCCGGCGATCGGCTTCCTCCAGGAGATGGTGCGGTGGTGGGACCGGTGGCTGAAGAAGCAGGAGCCGGAGTCCGAGGAGACGCCCATGCTGCGTGCCTGGATGCAGGACAGCGTCCCGCCGCACACGTCGTACGAGGAGCGGCCCGGCCGGTGGGTCGGGGAGCCGGACTGGCCCTCACCGCACGTGCGGGAGGACCGCCGGCGGCTGGGGCGGCACCGCATCGGGGAGCGGGGCGAGGAGCCGCAGCCGCACTCACTGGGCGTCGAGTCGCCCCTGTCGGTGGGCCAGTTCGCCGGCAAGTGGTGCTCCTACAGTGCCCCGCCGGACCTGCCCTACGACCAGCGCGAGGAGGACGGCGGCTCGCTGGTGTTCGACGGGGAGGTGCTGCAGGAGCGTTATGAGATCCTCGGCGCTCCCGTCGTCGACCTCGAGCTGAGCGTCGACCGGCCGGACGCGATGGTCGCGGTGCGGCTCTGCGACGTGGCGCCCGACGGGGCAGCGACACGGGTGACGTACGGCCTGCTGAACCTCACCCACCGGGACGGTCACGACGCCCCCGGGGCGCTCGAGCCGGGGCGCCGCTACCGGGTGCGCGTGCCCATGAACGGTGTCGCGCACGCGTTCGCCGCCGGCCACCGGATCCGGCTGTCGGTGTCCACGTCGTACTGGCCGCTGGCCTGGCCGCCGCCCGTGCCGGTGCGCCTTGAGGTGTGCACCGGCACCTCCGCCCTCACGCTGCCGCAGCGGCCGGTGGGCGAGCCCGACGAGGTGGCGGTGCAGCCCTTCGACGACCCCGAGGGAGCCGCACCCGTCGCAGTGACGCAGATCCGGCCCCAGGAGCACGCGTGGCGGGTGTCGCGGGATCTCGTCGACTACACCTCCCGGCTCGAGGTGCTCAAGGACCTGGGCACGGCGCGGTTCGAGGAGATCGACCTCGACGTGGACCGCCGGACCTACGAGGCCTACACGTCCGTCGCCGACGACTTCGAGTCCGTCAGGGGAGAGACCGACTGGACGATCGGGTTCCGTCGCGGTGACTGGGAGGTGCGCACCCGCACCCGGACCTCCCTGGAGTCGACGACCACCGACTTCGTGCTGCACGCCGAGCTCGACGCGTTCGAGGGAGAGCGCCGGGTCTGCTCGCTGAACTGGGACCGCAAGATCCCCCGTCACCACGTGTGAGCCCCCGGGCCTGTGCGATGGCCGTCACGCCGGACAGTGGGCCGACCAGTCCGCCACCTCGGCCAGGAACCGGCTCTTCAGCGAGTCGGGGGCGCGGGAGCCGCGGATCGACATGCAGGCGAGCTCGGCGAGCTGCCGGTCGGACAAGTCGTGCGCGGCGCGCATGGTGGCGTACTGGCCGGTGAGCCGGGAGCCGAACAGCAGCGGGTCGTCGGCGCTGAGCGCCACCGTCGCGCCGGCCGCAAGCAGGGTCGGCAGCGGCACCGACGCCGGGTCGCTGTACACCCCGAGGGACACGTTGGAGACCGGGCAGACCTCGAAGACCACGCCGCGGTCCACCGCCTCGGCGAGCAGGGCGGGATCCTCGACGGTGCGCACGCCATGCCCGAGCCGGTGGGCGTGCAGCTCGTCCAGGCACGTGCGCACGTTCGCCGGCCCCGCCAGCTCCCCGCCGTGCGGCACGAGCATCAGCCCGGCGCGCTCGGCGATCCGGAACGCCGGAGCGAACTCCGCGGTGGTGCCGCGGCGCTCGTCGTTGGACAGCCCGAAGCCCACCACGCCCCGGTCGGCGTGCTGCGCGGCCAGCCGCCCCAGGGTGCGCGCGTCGAGTGGGTGCCGGGTCCGGTTGGCCGCGACCACCACCGCGATGCCGACGCCGGTGAGCTCCGAGGCGCAGCGCGCGCCGTCGAGCACCAGCTCGGTGAACGCCGTGATGCCTCCGAACCGGCCGGCGTAGCCGCTCGGGTCCACCTGGATCTCCAACCAGCGGGACCCCTCGGCGGCGTCGTCCTCGGCCGCCTCCCGCAGCAACCGGCGCACGTCGTCCTCGGTGCGCAGCACCGACCGGGCCACGTCGTAGAGCCGCTGGAAGCGGAACCAGCCCTTCTCGTCGGCCGCGGACAGCTTCGGCGGCCAGTCCTCGACCAGAGCGTCGGGGAGCACGATGCCGTCGCGCGCCGCCAGCTCGACCAGGGTCTGGTGCCGCATCGACCCGGTGAAGTGCAGGTGCAGATGGGCCTTGGGCAGCGTCCGGATGTCGCGACGGCGCTGGTGGCGTTCGTCGGACGAGTCCGGCCCGTGGGCGGCGCGGCTCAGGAGAACAGCTTCTGGAGCCGGGTGATCCCCTCGACCAGGTCGTCGTCGCCCAGGGCGTAGGAGAACCGCATGTAGCCCGGTGACCCGAACGCCTCGCCCGGCACCGCAGCCACCTCGGCCCGCTCGAGGGCCAGCCCGGCCAGCTCGACCGAGCTCGAGGCGGTGCTGCCGCCGATGTCGCGGCCCAGCAGCCCCTTCACACTGGGGTAGGCGTAGAACGCGCCCTCCGGCATCGGGCAGACCACGCCGTCGATGTCGTTGAGCATGCCCACGATGGTGCGGCGGCGCCGGTCGAACGCCGCGCGCATCTCCGCGACGGCGGACAGGTCGCCGGCCACCGCGGCCAGTGCGGCTCGCTGGGACACGTTCGCGACGTTCGAGGTGGCGTGCGACTGCAGGTTGGTGGCTGCCTTCACCACGTCCGTCGGCCCGATCAGCCAGCCGACCCGCCACCCGGTCATCGCATAGGTCTTGGCGACCCCGTTGACGATCACGCAGCGGTCGGCTACCTCGGGGACCGCCACCGGCAACGAGGCGGTCTGCACCCCGTCGTACACCAGGTGCTCGTAGATCTCGTCGCTGACGACCCACAGCTCGTGCTCGGCAAGCCAGCGGCCGATCGCCTCCACCTCCTCACGGCTGTAGACCGCGCCGGTGGGGTTGGACGGCGAGTTGAACAGCAGCACCTTGGTGCGGTCGGTGCGGGCCGCCTCGAGCTGGTCGAGCGTGACCTTGTAGCCCTGCTCCTCGGTGGCCAGCACCTCGACGGGCACCCCGCCGGCGAGCCGGATGGACTCCGGGTAGGTGGTCCAGTACGGCGCGGGCACGATCACCTCGTCCCCGGGGTCGAGGAGGGTGGCGAACGCCTCGTAGACGGCCTGCTTGCCCCCGTTGGTGACCAGCACCTGCGCTGCCTCGACCGCGAACCCGGAGTCGCGCCGGGTCTTGTCCGCGATCGCCGCGCGCAGGTCCGGCAGGCCTGCGGCGGGGGTGTACCGGTGGTTGCGGGGATCGCGGCAGGCGTCCACCGCCGCCTGGACCACGTAGTCCGGCGTCGGGAAGTCCGGCTCGCCGGCGCCGAAGCCGATCACCGGCCGTCCCGCGGCCTTCAGCGCCTTGGCCTTGGCGTCCACCGCCAGGGTCGCGGACTCGGCGATGCCCGCGATGCGCCGGGAGACGCGGGGACGGGAGTCGGCTGCGGAGGGCTCGGGGATCGGCTCAGGGGTCATGGGGGCTATGGTTCCACCGACATCCCGGAGACGGCACCCCGGTCCGCCTGCCGGAAGCGGGTCCCGGCTCGGTTCGACTTCGCCCGTCCGTTCCACGTAGACTGTCATCTTGGTGGTTCTCACCCTTGACTGTCATGCCCGCACCCGCCTCCGGGGCCTACTCCGAGGATGCGAGCGCGGGCCGGGCGGTCACGGACCACCGGAGGGCACTAGCTCAACTGGCAGAGCATCGGTCTCCAAAACCGAAGGTTGGGGGTTCAAGTCCCTCGTGCCCTGCGAGACGAGCTCGGATCGACCGGGTGCCGCCGAGGCGCCCGCGGAAGTGGAGAGGTGAAGGTGCGATGTCGGACAGTCGCGTGACGCCGTCGAAGACGCGCACGAGCCCTGCCACGTTCTACCGCCAGGTCATCGCCGAGCTCCGGAAGGTCGTCTGGCCCACCCAGCAGCAGCTGGTCACGTACTTCGTGGTCATCTTGGCGTTCGTGGTGGTGATCATGGCGATCGTCTCGTTGCTCGACCTCGGCTTCGGGAAGCTGGCCTTCGCGATCTTCGGATAGCAGGCCGCAGGCCCGGGCAACCGCACCGCCGCCATCGTGGGGCGGAAAGTCCCGATGGCGCCAACAGTGAAGGTGACTGATCAATCGTGTCGCAGCCGTACGACGAACAGCCCGTAGGGGCGCCGGAGGAGACCTCCGCTCCGGCGGACCAGCCGGAGCCGGAGGCGACCACCGAGTCCGAGACCGCGACCGTCGACCCGGCCCCCGCGGAGACCGCCGCGGAGACCGCCGAGCTCGCCCCGGAAGAGGCCGCCCCGGAAGAGGCCGCCGAGGAGACCGGCGAGGCCGCTCCGGAAGAGGCCGCCGAGCCGGTCGAGGCCGAGGAAGCGCAGGAGGACCCGCTCGAGGAGTTCCGCCGCAGCTTGCTGGAGAAGCCGGGTGACTGGTTCGTGGTGCACACCTACTCCGGCATGGAGAACCGGGTCAAGGCGAACCTCGAGAACCGGATCTCCTCGCTGAACATGGAGGACTACATCCACGAGGTCGTGGTGCCCACCGAGGAGGTGGCGGAGATCAAGAACGGCCAGCGCAAGCTGGTCCAGCGCACCGTGCTCCCCGGCTACGTCCTGGTGCGCATGGACCTCACCGACGAGTCCTGGTCCGCCGTGCGTCACACCCCTTCCGTGACCGGTTTCGTCGGGCACAGCCACCAGCCGGTGCCGTTGAGCCTGGCGGAGGTGGAGAACATGCTCGCGCCGTCCGTGGTGACCGAGGTGGAGGCCGCCGCCCCCGAGCGCGGCGCCGCCGCCGGACCGGCCAAGAAGAAGGTGGAGGTCGCCGACTTCAACGTCAACGACTCCGTGATGGTCATCGACGGTCCGTTCGCCACGCTGCACGCGACCATCACCGAGATCAACGCGGAGTCGCAGAGGGTCAAGGCCCTCGTCGAGATCTTCGGCCGGGAGACCCCGGTCGAGCTGAGCTTCAGCCAGATCGAACGCGTCTGAGCAGAGCCCAGCGCACGCACAAGAAGACAGCACAGCAGAACAAAGGACCCAATTCCCATGCCTCCCAAGAAGAAGAAGATCGCAGCGCTCGTCAAGGTGCAGCTGCAGGCCGGGGCGGCGACTCCAGCACCGCCCGTGGGTACCGCCCTCGGTCCCCACGGCGTCAACATCATGGAGTTCTGCAAGGCCTACAACGCCCAGACCGAGGCGATGCGGGGGAACGTGATTCCCGTAGAGATCACCATCTACGAGGACCGCTCGTTCACCTTCGTCACCAAGACGCCCCCGGCGGCAGAGCTGATCAAGAAGGCCGCGGGCCTGCAGAAGGGCTCGAGCGTCCCGCACAAGGAGAAGGTCGGCAAGCTGACCAAGGACCAGGTGCGCGAGATCGCCACGACCAAGATGCCGGACCTGAACGCGAACACCGTCGAACAGGCCATGAAGATCGTCGAGGGCACCGCGCGCTCGATGGGCGTCAACACCGACTGAGCACCAACCGAACCACCACGTGGCAGGGTCGCTGACGCGCCCGACGACCACATCTGGCTCCGCCCCCGGGCGGATGGAAGGAACCAGACATGCAGCGCAGCAAGACATACCGAGCGGCGACGGCGGCGTACGACGTCGACGAGCTCTACTCCCCGCTCCAGGCCATCAAGATCGCCAAGTCCAGCAGCCGCAAGAAGTTCGACGAGACGCTCGACGTGGCGATGCGGCTCGGTGTCGACCCCCGCAAGGCCGACCAGATGGTCCGCGGCACCGTCAACCTCCCGCACGGCACCGGCAAGACCGCCAGGGTCCTGGTCTTCGCCAGTGCCGACAAGGCCGAGGCCGCGCGTGAGGCGGGCGCGGACCATGTCGGCGGTGACGAGCTGATCGAGAAGGTCAACGGTGGCTGGCTCGACTTCGACGCCGTGGTGGCCACCCCGGACATGATGGGCAAGGTCGGCCGGCTCGGCCGGGTGCTCGGTCCGCGCGGCCTGATGCCGAACCCGAAGACCGGCACCGTCACGCCTGACGTGGCCAAGGCCGTCTCCGACATCAAGGGCGGCAAGATCGAGTTCCGGGTGGACCGGCACGCCAACCTGCACTTCATCATCGGCAAGGCCTCGTTCTCCGAGACGCAGCTCGCGGAGAACTACGCGGCCGCTCTGGAGGAGGTGCTGCGGCTCAAGCCGTCGAGCTCGAAGGGCCGCTACCTCAAGAAGGTGACCGTCTCCACCACCATGGGCCCCGGAATCCAGGTCGACCCGAACCGGACCCGCAACATCGCGGCCGACGAGGAGGCCTGACCCCGGCGACGTCCGTCCAGCAGGCTCCCTCGGTCTCCCCCACGGAGACGGGGAGCCTGCTGCTACTCCACGAAGACCCGCTCGTCGACCAGCTGCTCGGTGACCTGCTGGCCGTCGGGGGCGAACAGGCCGTTCTCGAACCGCTTCCGGAACTCCAGGTCGATCCCGTCCCGGCCGTTGCGGTTCTTCTCGATGGAGAGCACCGCCCAGCGCCGGAACCGGTCGGCGTTGGCGAGGTCGTAGACCAGGTGGTGTCGGGCCACCACGTCGTACTTGTTGTTGAGCATCAGCACGGTGTCGGCCTCGTAGGCCAGCGCCGAGGAACCACGCAGGTTGCCGACCCGGACCCGTTTGCCGGCCGCGACGGTCGGCTTGTCGGCCGCGGCCACCGCCAGCACCGGGATCTCGTGCTCGAGGGCCAGGTCCTTGAGACCCTCGACCACCAGGGCGATCTGCTCCTCCTCCGAACGGCGGGGGTCCAGGCTGCGCACCTTCTGCAGGTAGTCCACCACCACAAGCGGAGGCTGGCCGGTCTGCTGCTCCGCCGCGAGGACAGTCTCGCGGACCACGTCCAGCGTGGTCCGGCTCCCGGTCGAGGCGTGCAGCATGATGCGGGAGGCGTAGCTCTGCACCTCCGTGACGGCCTGCGCACCGCCGACCGTGTCCTGAAGCCGATCGGCCAGCGAGCCGACCCGGCCGTCGGCGGCCTCGAACGCGGCCCGGATGCGGTTCAGGCCGGGGGCGTCGACGCCGCCGATCAGTCCCGCCTCGAGCGCGACCAGCCGGACTAGCAGCGACGCGGGGTCGTGCTCGAAGCTGAACAGCACCGCGGTGCGGCCCGACCGGGCGACGTTGCGCGCGGTCTGCAGCGCCCAGGTGGTCTTGCCCAGGCCCTGGGGGCCGCCGAGCAGCACCAGGTCGCCGGCCCGGAAGCCGCCCTCGAGGTGCTTGTCGACGAGCTCGAAGCCGGTGGGCCACAGCCGCCGGCCGGCGTTCGCGCCGGAGCGGAGCCGGCCGTTGGTCTGCTCGAGCACTCCCTCGAGGGTCTGCAGCGGTGCCTCCACGGGATCTCTCACGGCAACATTGCAGCACCAGTCGGGCGCCGCGGTGCCGGAAACCGGCAAAACCCGGCGGCCCCGATTTGGAGCGGCCCCCGGGCTGCCGTAAAGTAACCGACCGAAACCAGAGACCGCCGGTTGTCGGCCTGTTGTGCTTGCTCACCGAACGAGCCACAGCAGCCGATCGAAGGCTCCGGACGGAGCGACCTGCGCAGGTGACGAGCTCGCCGACATACGTCGGTCCCGATGCCCCGTGCCCTGCGCCGGGGCGTTGTTGATGTCGGGGGCCGGGTCGCAGCAGGCGGTCTTTCGAACACGTGCAACGCACGCGGAAGGAGACCCATGGCGCGCCCGGACAAGGCGGCAGCCGTCGCGGAGCTCGCGAAGTCGTTCGAGGACTCCGCAGGCGCTGTGCTGACCGAGTACCGCGGTCTCACCGTCAAGCAGCTGCAGGACCTGCGGCGTGCTCTCGGGGAGAACGCCCAGTATGCCGTGGTCAAGAACACGCTGACCAAGCTTGCCGCCGACGAGGCGGGCGTCGAGGGCTTCGACGACCTGCTCAACGGCCCCACCGCCATCGCGTTCATCAACGGCGACGTGGTGGAGGCGGCCAAGGGGCTGCGTGACTTCGCCAAGGCGAACCCGGCCCTCGTGATCAAGGGGGGCTACCTCGACGGACGGGCCATCGAGGCGGCGGAGATCGCCAAGCTGGCCGACCTCGAGTCGCGCGAGGTGCTCCTCGCCAAGCTCGCGGGGGCCATGCTGGCGTCGCTGAGCGAGGCCGCGTCCTTGTTCAACGAGCCGCTGGCGAAGGCGGCCCGGCTCGCCGGAGCCCTGCAGACCAAGGCCGAGGAGGACCCGTCGGTCCTCCGGGGCGAGACCCCAGCCTGAGACCGGCTCAGACCGACCAACCCACACCCTGACTCGCGCTCGTGCGGGTCCGCAACCCGGAAGGAACCGCCACCATGGCGAAGCTCACCACCGACGAGCTGCTCGACGCTTTCAAGGAGATGACCCTCCTCGAGCTGAGCGACTTCGTGAAGCAGTTCGAAGACACCTTCGACGTCACCGCGGCCGCCCCCGTGGCCATGGCCGCCGCCCCCGCGGGCGCCGCCGGCGGCGAGGCCGCCGAGGCCGCCGCCGAGCAGGACGAGTTCGACGTGGTCCTCGAGGCCGCCGGTGACAAGAAGATCAACGTCATCAAGGAGGTCCGCGGCCTGACCAGCCTCGGTCTGAAGGAGGCCAAGGACCTCGTCGAGGCGGCCCCGAAGCCGATCCTGGAGAAGGTCAACAAGGAGGCCGCGGACAAGGCGAAGGAGACCCTCGAGGCCGCCGGCGCCACCGTGTCGGTCAAGTGACCTGCTGAGCCTCTGGCTCTCCGCCCTGAGGCGGAACGACGGCGGCCTGCCCCACCCGGGGCAGGCCGCCGTCTCATGTCCGCCCTGTTCTTGTTCGCCCTGTTCATGTCCGCTCTTTGCGTTTCCGCCGGACTGGTGGAAGATGCCCGGGTGGTGTCGACTGCCTCACAACGGGGCATAACCTCCGGCGCGCTTACTCGTTGGTACGAGGCGACAGCGGATGCGCCGGGGGTGTCCGGCTGACCGACCTCAGCCAGACGGGTCGCGAGGGACGACGAGAGGGAGAGCGCTTGTGGGCGTCGAGATCAAGGTCGAGGGTCTCACCAAGTCCTTCGGCAAGCAGCTGATCTGGGGGGACGTGTCGCTCACCATCCCGGCCGGCGAGATCTGTGTGATGCTGGGTCCTTCCGGCACCGGCAAGTCCGTCTTCCTCAAGGCGCTCATCGGCCTGCTCAAGCCCGACCGCGGCAGCATCCTCATCGAGGGCACCGACATCGCCAGCTGCCCCGAGAAGGAGCTCTACGAGATCCGCAAGCTGTTCGGGGTGCTGTTCCAGGACGGCGCCATGTTCGGCTCGATGACGATCTACGACAACGTCGCCTTCCCGCTGCGGGAGCACACCAAGAAGTCCGAGTCCGAGGTCCGCGACATCGCGATGGAGAAGCTCGAGCTGGTCGGGCTGCTCGGCGCGGAGACGAAGCTCCCCGGTGAGATCTCCGGTGGGATGCGCAAGCGCGCCGGACTGGCGCGTGCTTTGGTGCTCGACCCCGAGATCGTGCTCTTCGACGAGCCGGACTCCGGGCTGGACCCGGTGCGCACGGCGTTCCTCAACCAGCTCATCGTGGACCTGAACGCGCAGATCGACGCGACGTTCCTGATCGTCACCCACGACATCAACACCGCCCGGACCGTGCCGGACAACATCGGTCTGCTCTATCACAAGCACCTGGCGATGTTCGGGCCCCGGGAGATGCTGCTGTCATCGGAGGAGCCGGTCGTGCGGCAGTTCCTCAACGCCCAGCGGGTCGGCCCGATCGGCATGTCGGAGGAGAAGGACGCCGACGAGCTTGCCGCCGAGGCCGGGCAGGAGCTGCCGCCGCTGCCTCCGATCCCGTTGCAGCTGCAACCGTCCAACGGGCTGCCGCGCCGGGCCGCCCAGGCCCCGGGCCAGTGGTGCCGGGAGAACGGCGTGGTCCCGCCGGAAGGGTCGTTCGAGATGAACATGTCCATGGCGACGGGGGCATGAGCATGTCGTCGGCTGCAGCGGAGAGGTTCCTCGCCCCGATCGGCACGGCGGGGAAGCTGTTCGCGTTCGGGTTGGACGTGGGCCGTGGGCTGTTCCGGCGCCCGTTCCAGCTGCGGGAGTTCCTGCAGCAGGCCTGGTTCATCGCGTCGGTCACGATCGTCCCGACCGCGCTGGTGGCCATCCCCTTCGGCGCAGTGATCGCGCTGCAGGTGGGCGGGTTGATCAAACAGTTCGGTGCCCAGTCGTTCACCGGCTCGGCATCCGTGCTGGCGGTGGTCCGGGAGGCCGGCCCGATCGCCACGGCACTGCTGATCGCCGGTGCGGGCGGTTCGGCGATCGCCGCCGACCTCGGCGCCCGCAAGATCCGCGAGGAGCTCGACGCGATGATGGTGCTGGGGATCGACCCCATCCAGCGTCTCGTGGTCCCGCGGGTGCTCGCCGCCATGCTGGTGTCGGTCTTCCTCAACGGCCTGGTCAGCGTGGTCGGCGTGGCCGGCGGCTACTTCTTCAACGTGGTGCTGCAAGACGGCACCCCCGGCGCCTACCTGGCCAGCTTCACCGCGCTCGCCCAGCTCCCCGACCTCTGGCAGGGCATGGCCAAGGCGCTCGTGTTCGGGCTCATCGCCGCCATCGTCGCGTCGTACAAGGGGATGAACGCCGGCGGCGGTCCCAAGGGTGTCGGCGATGCCGTCAACGAGTCGGTGGTCATCACGTTCATGCTGCTGTTCGTCGTCAACTTCGTGATGAGCGCGATCTACTTCCAGCTCGTCCCCCCGAAGGCAGGCTGACCCATGGCAAACGCCGGTCCCGCGCTCCGTTCCCTCTACCAGAGGCCGTTGAGCGCGCTCGACACCCTCGGGGCGGAGCTGGCCTTCTTCATCCGCGCCCTCGCCTGGGCCCCGCGCAGCGTGGTGCGCTACAAGCGCGAGGTCGCCCGGTTGCTCGCCGAGGTGACCCTCGGGTCGGGCGCGCTTGCGGTGATCGGCGGCACCGTCGGGGTGATCACCGCGATGGCGTTCTTCACCGGCACCGAGGTCGGGCTGCAGGGGTACACCGCGCTGAACCAGCTCGGCACCTCCGCGTTCGCCGGGTTCATCTCCGCGTACTTCAACACCCGGGAGATCTCCCCGTTGGTCGCCGGCATCGCGCTCGCCGCCACCGTCGGGTGCGGGTTCACGGCCCAGCTCGGTGCGATGCGCATCTCCGAGGAGGTGGATGCCCTGGAGGTCATGGCGATCCCCTCCGTGCCATTCCTGGTCACCACCCGGATCATCGCCGGCCTGATCGCGATCATCCCGCTGTACGTCGTCGGGCTGCTCTCGTCGTACTTCGCCACCCGGCTGACCGTGACCCAGTTCTTCGGCCAGTCGACCGGCACCTACGACCACTACTTCAACGAGTTCCTGCCACCGGGCGACGTGATGTGGTCGTTCGGCAAGGTGGTGATCTTCGCGATCGTGGTGATCTTGATCCACTGCTACTACGGCTACCACGCCAAGGGCGGCCCCGCCGGGGTCGGCGTCGCGGTCGGTCGGGCCGTGCGCACCTCCATCGTGGCCATCAACGTCATCGACCTGTTCTTGTCGATGGCGATCTGGGGCACGACCACGACGGTCCGGTTGGCGGGCTAGCCGTCGTGCCCGCCACGCTGCGCTTCCGAGGGGTCGCCGCCACGATCGAGCACCGTGTGCTCGGCGTGACGTTCCTGTGCCTGCTCGCGCTGTTCGTGTGGCTGACCTACGCGATCTTCAACAAGACCTTCACCGACTACGTTGACGTCAGCTTGCACGCCTCCCGCACCGGGTTGCAGATGCCGGCGCGGGCTGATGTGAAGATCCGCGGCGTCGTCGTGGGCTCCGTCGTCGACCAGAAGGTCACCCGGACCGGGGCGCTGCTCACCCTGGGGCTGTTCCCCGGCAGGATCGCCATGGTCCCGGCGAACGTGACGGCGCGGATCCTGCCGAAGACGTTGTTCGGTGAGAAGTACGTCGCGTTGCAGGAGCCGGCGCACCCGTCGTCGCGGAGCATCGCGGCGGGGGATGTGATCCGGGAGTCGAAGGTGGCGATCGAGGTCCAGAAGGTGCTGCGGGACTTCTACCCGCTGCTGGAGACGGTGCAGCCGGCGCAGCTGAACTACATGTTGACCTCGGTGGCCGATGCGTTGGAGGGGCGTGGGGCGGCGCTGGGCCACAACCTGGTGGTGCTGGACGGGTACTTGAAGCGGGTCAACCCGCAGCTGCCGCAGCTGGTGTCGGACCTGGACAAGCTGGCGTCGGTGTCGGACACCTACTCGCAGGTGTTGCCGGAGGTGGCTGACATCTTGCGGAACAGCGTGACCACGGGGCACACGTTCGTGCAGAAGGAGCAGCAGATCAAGGCGCTGTTCGATGACGTGGCGGCGTTCTCCGACACCGGTCGTGCGTTCCTGGCGCAGAACGGGGACAACATCATCCGGTTGACCCGGCTGGGTCGCGAGCAGCTGCCCACCTACGCCAAGTACGCGCCCGAGTACCCCTGCATGCTGAAGGGGCTGGTCGGCCAGCTGCCCGGGCTCGACCAGATCTGGCGAGGCCACACCCTGCACATCAACCTCGAGACCCTGCCCCGGCAGCCTCGCGGCTACGGCCCGCAGGACAGCCCGGTCTACGGCGCCAACAACCCGCCGTCCCCCGCGTGCAACCTGCTGCTGCACTTCCCCTACAGCCAGTCCCACCTGCCGCCGCCGTCGATGGTCCCCAACTTCAACGACGGCGTGAACCAACCGCTCGGCAAGGGCGGCAACAACCGTCCCGCGCCGGCCTACGGCCTCACGTCGCTGCTGCTGCCTCCTGCCGACCGGAGCGAGGTGGGACGGTGAACAGTCGCGGTGTGCTCTCGGCCGCCCGGCACCGGGTGCTCGGGGTGGGGTTCCTCGCCCTGCTCCTGTTCTTCGTGTGGGGCACCTACGCGATCTTCACCAAGAAGTTCGTGCCCTACGTCCCGGTGACCCTCCAGGCCAGCCGGGTGGGTTTGCAGCTGCCGCAGCTCGCGGACGTGAAGATCCGCGGCGTGATCGTCGGTGCCGTGCGAAGCGTGCGCAGCTCCGGGCACGGGGCCAGTCTCGAGCTGGCCATCACTCCCGCCCAGGCGTCCCTGATCCCGGCGAACGTGACGGCGCGGATCCTGCCGAAGACGTTGTTCGGTGAGAAGTACGTCGCGTTGCAGGAGCCGGCGCACCCGTCGTCGCGGAGCATCGCGGCGGGGGATGTGATCCGGGAGTCGAAGGTGGCGATCGAGGTCCAGAAGGTGCTGCGGGACTTCTACCCGCTGTTGGAGACGGTGCAGCCGGCGCAGCTGAACTACATGTTGACCTCGGTGGCCGATGCGTTGGAGGGGCGTGGGGCGGCGCTGGGCCACAACCTGGTGGTGCTGGACGGGTACTTGAAGCGGGTCAACCCGCAGGTGCCGCAGCTGGTGTCGGACCTGGACAAGCTGGCGTCGGTGTCGGACACCTACTCGCAGGTGTTGCCGGAGGTGGCTGACATCTTGCGGAACAGCGTGACCACGGGGCACACGTTCGTGCAGAAGGAGCAGCAGATCAAGGCGCTGTTCGATGACGTGGCGGCGTTCTCCGACACCGGTCGTGCGTTCCTGGCGCAGAACGGGGACAACATCATCCGGTTGACCCGGCTGGGTCGCGAGCAGCTGCCCACCTACGCCAAGTACGCGCCCGAGTACCCCTGCCTGCTGAAGGGGCTGGTCGGCCAGGTGCCCGGGCTCGACCAGATCTGGCGAGGCCACACCCTGCACATCAACGTCGAGACCCTCCCACACCAGCCGACGGGCTACACGCCGAAGGACAGCCCGGTCTACGGCGCCAACAACCCGCCGGACTGCGCGGCTCTGCCGAACCCGCCTTACTCGCAGAAGAACCCGACACCGCAGCCGGCCATGTCTCACATCAACGACGGGGTTGAAAGCGGGCACGGCAAGTTCCGTCCACGGGTGGCGCCCGGTTTCGCACTGCACCAGGCGCGGCGCCGGCAGACCGGCGCCGGTGGTCTCGACTCGCTGCTGCTCGACCCCCTCGCCGGTTCGGGGGAGGTGCCGGGCCGATGAGGGTGATGGACAAGAAGACCGCCGGCGACGGCGTCAAGCTGTTGGTCTTCGTGGTGGTCACCGCGCTGGCGACCGGGCTGCTCGTGATCACCATCGGCAACATCTCCTTCCGATCGACGCAGCAGTACAAGGCCGTGTTCAGCGACGCGACCGACGTGGCCAACGGCGACGACGTGCGGATCGCCGGCGTCAAGGTCGGCACCGTCCAGGACGTGTCCATCTACCACGCCACCAAGGCGCTGGTGACCTTCAGCGTCGACTCCGACCGGCAGCTGACCCAGAGCACCCACGCCACCATCCGCTACCGGAACCTCGTGGGGGAGCGCTACATCGCGCTGACCCAGGGCCAGGGGAGCGGTGGTGTGCTGTCCCCGGGGGCCACCATCCCGCTGGCCCGCACGGCACCGGCCCTCGACCTCACGGTCCTGTTCAACGGCTTCAAGCCGCTGTTCCAGGCTCTCAACCCGCACGACGTGAACAAGCTGGCCTACGAGATCATCCGCGTCTTCCAGGGCGAGGGCGGCACCCTGGATGGTCTGCTGGCGCACACCGCCTCGGTGACCAGCACCCTCGCCAACCGGGACCAGATCATCGGCCGGCTGATCACCAACCTGAACCAGGTGATGACCACCGTCGGCAACCGGGACGCGGAGCTGGCGCAGCTGCTGGGCCGGCTGAGGCAGCTGGTCTCCGGGCTGACCCAGGACCGGCACGCCATCCTCGGCTCGCTGACGTCGATCTCGCACCTCACCGAGCAGACCGCCGGCCTGGTGACCGGCATCAGGCCCGGTCTCCAGACCGACATCAAGCAGCTCGGCAACGTGGCGGGCACGCTCGACCGCAACAAGTCCGAGCTGGACCGGGCCATCAAGGTGCTGCCGATCAAGCTGGACAAGATCGGGAGTACGGCGACGTACGGGTCCTGGTTCAACTTCTACCTGTGCAACTTCACCGGTCGGCTCAAGCTGCCCGGCGGCAAGTCCGTACCGCTCAGCTACAACACCGGGTCTGCGAGGTGCAATCTCGGATGAGCAAGCCGTTCCGCGAGCGCAACCCGGTGACCATCGGCGCGATCAGCCTGGCGGTCATCCTGGCGATGCTGCTCGCCGCCTTCAAGGCCCAGGACCTCCCGCTGATCGGTGGTGGCAACACCTACTACGCCGCGTTCAGCGAGGCCGGCGGCCTGAAGCCCAACGACGAGGTGCGTGTCGCCGGTGTGCGCGTCGGCAAGGTCCGAGCGGTCGACCTGCAGGACGGTCACGTTCGGGTCACCTTCCAGGTCAACGGCGGTGTCCACTTCGGCACCGCCACCGGCGCGGCGATCAAGGTCAAGACGCTGCTGGGCGCGATGTACCTGGCTCTCGAGCCGGCCGGACCGGGGCAGCTCCAGCAGGGCAGCCAGATCCCGGTCAGCCGCACGACCTCTCCGTACGACGTGGTGCAGGCGTTCAGCGGACTGGCCAAGACCTCGGAACGCATCGACACCAAGCAGCTCGCCACGGCCTTGAACACCCTGGCTTCCCTGACCCAGCACACGCCGGCGTCGTTCCGGCAGGCGCTGCAGGGGCTGTCCTCGCTGTCCTCGAACATCGCCGCACGGGACAACCAGCTGAACACCCTTCTCGCCCACATGCAGACGGTGTCCAAGGTGGTCGGCGACCACAGCCAGGACCTGGTGACCCTGGTCCGCGACGGCGCCAAGCTGTTCCGGGCCGTGGCCGCCCGCCGCCAGGCCATCCACGGTCTGCTCACCTCGACCAGCCGGCTGGCCACCCAGCTGACCGGGCTGGTGCACGACAGCAGCGCCGACCTCGGCCCCGCGCTGCACCACCTCAACAGCGTGGTCGACATGCTGCGCCAGAACCAGGACAACCTGGACAACAGTCTGAGGCTGATGGCGCCGTTCTACCGGGTGTTCGCGAACACCCTCGGCACCGGACCATGGTTCGACACCTTCATCCAGAACCTGCCACCGGTTCCCCAGGTGGGTGGTCAGTGATGCTCACCCTCTTCCGCAGGCTCGGTCGCGTGACCCAGGTGCTCTCGCTGGTCGCGGTGGCCGCCGTCCTGGTGGCACTCGCGCTCGTGCTGGTGCCGCACCAGGACCGGAAGTACATCACCGCCAGCTTCCCGCGCACGATCTCCCTGTACCAGGGCTGCGACGTGCGGATCCTCGGTGTACCGGTCGGCAAGGTGACCAGCGTGACCCCGCAGGGCCGCGACGTGAAGGTCCGGATGTGGTACGACGCGAAGTACAAGGTGCCGGCGGACGCCAAGGCCGTCATCATCTCCCCGGCCATCGTGGGTGACCGGTTCGTCCAGCTGACGCCGGTGTACAAGGCCGGGCCCGCCCTGCCGCAGGACGCCACGTTGAGCCAGAAGCGCACCGCGGTGCCGCTGGAGCTCGACCAGATCTACCAGAGTGTCGACGACCTGTCCGTGGCACTCGGCCCCAAGGGCGCCAACAAGGAGGGAGCCCTGACCCACCTGCTGGACAGCACCGCCAACAACTTCGGCGGCGAGGGCAAGCAGTTCCACCAGACGATCGTCAACCTGTCCAAGCTCACCGCCACTCTCGACCACAACAAGGGCCATCTGTTCGGCACCGCCAAGCAGGTGGAGCGGTTCGTGTCGGCGCTGGCGAAGAACGACCGGTCGGTTCGCCAGTTCAACGACTCGCTGTCCTCCGCCGCCGGGGTGCTCGCCGGGGAGCGCTCCGACCTGTCGACCGCGCTGCGCAACCTGGGGGTGGCGATGCGCGCCGTGCGGTCGTTCGTGCAGGACAACCGGCAGTCACTGTCGAAGAACATCAAGGGCCTCGACGCGGTGTCGAAGATCCTGGTCAAGCAGCGCAAGGCCCTTGCCGAGACCCTGAACGTGGCGCCCCTGGCCCTGAACAACCTGTACCTGACCTACAACCCGACCACGGGCACCCTGGACACCCGCGACAACACGGGGGAGGCAGTCAACCAGCTCAGCTCCGACCCCTCGGCGTTCTTGTGCTCGCTGCTCGGCCAGGCCGACGCCTCCAAGAAGAGCTGCAAGCTGGTGAAGCAGGCGTTGTCCGGGCTTCCGCGCGCCGCGCCGTTCACCAGCACCCACCACCACACCGTCCAGGTGGAGCACATCGACAAGTCCCTCGCCGGCATCCTCGGGGGAGGGACGCGATGAGAAACCTCCGTCCTGCCTCGCTGGTCAAGCTGCTGGTCCTGCTGTGTGCAGGGAGCCTGCTGCTGAGTGGCTGCGACTTCTCCGTCTACAAGCTGCCGCTGCCCGGAGGCGTCAGCCTCGGCGGGCACCCCTTCACGGTGCATGCGAGATTCCGCGACGTGCTGGACCTGGTGCCGCAGTCGGCGGTCAAGGTCGACGACGTCACCGTCGGCAAGGTAGAGGACATCAGCCTCGACGGCTACACCGCCGATGTCACGATGCAGCTGCGCGGCAACGTCAAGCTCCCCGACAACGCGGTCGCCAAGATCCAGCAGACCAGTCTGCTGGGGGAGAAGTTCGTGGCGCTCTCGCCGCCTTCGTCCGGCCAGGCGCGAGGCCGGCTGTCCAACGGCGACGTGATCGGACTCGACCACACCGGCCGCAACCCGGAGGTCGAGGAAGTGCTGGGCGCCCTCTCCCTGCTGCTGAACGGGGGCGGGGTGGCGCAGCTGAAGACGATCTCCACCGAGCTGAACAAGGTGCTGTCCGGGCACGAGGGCGACGTGCGGTCCGTGCTCAACCAGCTGAACACGTTCATGGGTCAGCTCGACCAGCACAAGGACCAGATCGTGCGGGCGATCCGCAGCCTGAACCGGCTTTCGGTGTCCATCAACAAGCAGACCGGGCCGATCAAGCAGGCGCTGGACGAGCTTCCCGGCGCGCTCGCGTCCATCAACCGGCAGCGCGACGACCTGGTGAAGATGCTCAAGGCGCTGTCGCGGCTCAGCTCCGTGGGTACGCGGGTGATCAAGGCGTCCAAGGCCTCCACCATCGACAGCCTTCGCGCCCTGGCGCCGACCCTCACCGAGCTGGCGCGGGCCGGTGACGCGCTGCCGAAGTCACTGCAGGTCTTCTTGACCTACCCCTTCGTCGACGCGGTGGTGGGCACCAACCCCGTCCAGGCCCGCAACCTGCACATGGGCGACTACACCGACCTGTCGGCCAAGCTCGACCTCAGCCTGCGCGGTCTCGGAGTCACCGCCGGTGGCACGGTCAAGGACCTGATCGCCAAGTGCAAGAAGACGCCGCTCGCGAAGGTCTGCAACCAGCTGCCGCTCACGGCGGTGAAGCAGATCTGCGCGCAGTCGCCGCTCTCGCCGCTGTGCAAGGGGCTCCCCGGCGGGGGGGCCGGCGGTGGCCTGCTCGGCGGCGGGTCCGGTGGCTCCGGCTCCGGCAACGGCGGTGGGCTGCTGGGCGGCGGCGGGCTGCTCGGCGGCGGATCAGGCTCCGGTGGCTCCGGGGGTGGGTCCGGCAGTGGCTCGGGCAGCGGCTCCGGGTCGGGCGGCTCGGGCAGTGGTGGCTCGGGCAGCGGCTCCGGGTCAGGTGGCTCGGGTTCGGGCGGCTGCCTGGTCGGTCTGCTGTGCCGGACCGGAGCCGACCTGCCCACCAAGGCGACCGCGCACCCGCATCTGGTCCGCGCCGGACACGGCAGGTCCTACGACCCGACCCTGGGCGCCCTGCTGGTCTGGGGGCTGATCAGCCGATGATCTCCAAGCGCACCAAGGTGCAGCTGATGGTGTTCGTGCTGATCACCATGGTCGGCGTCGCCTACGTCGGCGCTCGGTACGCCCGCCTCGGCCGGCTGCTGTTCGACAGCTCCTACCAGGTCGTGGCGCACTTCCGGGACTCCGGCGGGATCTTCGCCGGCGCGGAGGTCTCCTACCGGGGCGTGACCGTGGGCCGGGTGGGCAGCCTCCAGCTCACCGACAAGGGCGTGGACGTGGTGCTCGACATCGACCACGGCACCAAGCCGATCCCGGCGAAGACGCGCGCGGTGGTCGCCGACCGGTCCGCGGTGGGAGAGCAGTACGTCGACCTGGAGCCGGCAACCGACTCCGGCCCCTACCTGCGCTCCGGGTCGCAGATCCCGACCCGGATGACCCGGACGCCGATCTCGTCCACCAAGCTGCTGGTCGACCTCGACAGCACGGTCAACTCCGTGCACAAACAGAGCCTGCGCACCGTGGTGGCGTCGCTGGGTCAGGCGTTGCACGGAACCGGTCCCGACCTCGGCCGGATCATCGACTCCTCCGACTCCTTCATCGAGGCCGCCAACCAGAACTTCGGCACCACCACGGCGTTGATCCGCGACGGCAACACGGTCCTGCAGACCCAGATCGACAAGACCTCGGCGATCAAGAGCTTCGCGAAGAACCTGGCGTTGTTCTCGGACACGTTGGCCGCCAGCGACTCCGACCTGCGCCGGGTGATCGACAGCGGCAGCGCCACCGCCAACCAGCTGCGCACCTTCCTGCAGCGCAACAAGGTCGACCTCGGCGACCTGATCAACAACGCGGTGACGACCGGGCAGATCACCGAGGCGCACCTCGCGGGCATCAGGCAGGTGCTGGTGGTCTACCCCTACGTGGTGGCCGGCGGCTACACGGTGGTCGCCAAGGACCCGAAGACGGGGCTGTACGACGCCCACTTCGGGCTCGTGCTGACGCAGAACCCGCCGGTGTGCCACCACGGCTACGAGAGCACCCCCGTGCGCCCGCCGCAGGACCGCAGCGAGCGGCCGATGAACACCCAGGTGCACTGCACCGAGCCGCAGTCGCAGTCCGACGCGCGGGGGGCCCAGTGGGCGCCGCACGCGGGGACGCCGTACCGTCCTCCGGTGGTCGCCGGCTATGACCCGCGCACCGGCAAGGTGCACTACGACAGCTCCGAGCCTGGCTCGGCAGTCACCTACACCGGCGGTGCGGCGGCCACGTTCGGGGCGGACTCGTGGAAGTGGCTGCTGCTGCAGCCGCTGGCGGGGGCGAAACAGTGACTCCTTCAAGGGGAGGGACGATGAACGCACTCAAGTCGACCGTCCAGGCGGCCCCGGGTGACCGCGGGACGGCGGAGCGTGCCGCCGCGCGGCCGCGTGAGCGGCGGCTGGGCCGACGGTCCCGGTGGGTGCTGGCCGCGGTGCTCGCGCTGGTCATCGTGGTAGCCGGCGTCGTGTTGGCGGTGAGCTACCCGAGGGAGCAGGCGTACCAGACCGAGGTGGCCAACCGCGCCGACGTGGTGCGGGTGGCCGAGCAGTTCACGACCGAGGTCAACGACTACGACGTCTCCTCGATCGGCGGCTATGAGAAGCACCTCGCGCCGTTGCTGACCACCAAGTTCCGCGGGGAGTTCCAGCAGACCATGAAGGACATCGCGGGGCAGGTGAAGAAGGCCAAGATGACCTCGCACGGGGAGGTGCTGGCGTCTGCGGTGTCCGGCATCGACCAGGACTCCGCCACGGTGCTCGTGGCGGCCGACGCCAAGGTCAAGTCCGTCTACGACACCCGGGCCAGGCACTTCCGCTGGAAGGTCTCGCTGGTGAAGGTGAACGGGCGCTGGCTCGTCGACAACTTCCAGCAGATCGGCTGAGAGGGCAACCATGGCCAAGACCAACCCGAGGTCCTCGACGACCAGGACCAGCCGCCGCAGGATCGCCGGCGAGCGGACCGGCGTCCAGACCCGGAACCGCCCCCTGCACTCCGTCGCCCCGGCCGTGCCCACGGGTGATCGGCAGGACCAGGAGCCTGCGAACGAGACCGAGGGCTCGCAAGTCACGGCTCCCAAGCCGCAGCTGTCCGTGGTTACCCCGGAGCTCGCCACGACGGAGGCGCCGGAGACGACCGACGCGGAGCTCGCCCCCCCGGCCCGCGCAGCGCAGCCGGCGAAGAAGGGCCCGTCGAGCTGGCTGCTGGCCGGACTGGCCGTCGTCGCGGCCGCGGTGGTCGCCGCAGCGGTGTCCTTCGCCCTGCCGGCCTGGCGGGCGCATGCGGTCGAGCTGGCGCAGCAGAGCGCCCCGTCGGTGGCCGAGCGGGCGGCCAGACAGATCCTGTCCTACGACTACACGACGCTGCCTGCTGACGAGAAGGCGGCCGAGAGCTACCTGACCCCGTCGTACCAGAAGCAGTACGAGCACACGTTCTCGCTCATCAAGAAGAACGCCCCGCGGCTGAAGGCCAAGGTCACCGCGCAGGTGCTGGGGTCCGGGATCTCGCAGGCGGACGCCGACCACGCCCACGTCCTGGTCTTCGTCAACCAGACGACCAAGAGCACCGCCAACGCTGCGCCGCAGGTCGCCCTCAACCGGGTGATGTTCCACATGGTGAAGCAGGGTGGCAGCTGGCGGGTGAACGGCATCACCGCGTACTGACGGGCGGTGCCGGCATCCCGCGCGTGGGCATGCCGAGCCGGATGGAAACCGGGCTTTCCCGGGCGTTTGGGGACCGGACTTGCCGGGCATGTCGTCGGCGCGTGGTCCTTGACGCCGCCTCCCCGGAGGGGACATGCTTCCGCTCAGCGGCCGCGCAGCGTCGCCGGACCGGCGATGGGTCGACCCATGGAGTTGTGCCGGCCGAGGCATTCGGCTACGATCAATGTTTGCGCCTGCCCTCAAATGCTGCCCGGTCGGACCGGTGGCCGGTTTGTGGTGGGCCGGCGCCTCACCAGATGAGTCCGCGAGCCTTCGGAAGGACCCCTCTTGGCCGCCTCGCGCCGCAACAACTCTGCCAGCACCGCTCAGCTCAGCCCCCGCCGCATCTCCTTCGCCAAGATCCATGAACCTCTCGAGGTTCCCCAGCTCCTCGCCTTGCAGACCCACAGCTTCGACTGGCTGATCGGGAACGAGCGCTGGCAGGAAGAGACCCAGGAGCGGATCGACAACGGCGAGGACGCCAGCCTCAAGTCCGGTCTCGAGGAGATCTTCGAGGAGATCTCCCCGATCGAGGACTTCTCGGGCACCATGTCGCTCTCGTTCGACAACCCCGTCTTCTACGACCCGAAGAACAGCGTCGACGAGTGCAAGGAGAAGGACTTCACCTACTCCGCGCCGCTGTACGTGTCGGCGGAGTTCACCAACAACGAGACCGGTGAGATCAAGGGGCAGACCGTCTTCATGGGGGACTTCCCCCTGATGACCCCCAAGGGCACCTTTGTGATCAACGGGACCGAGCGTGTGGTCGTGTCCCAGCTGGTCCGCTCGCCCGGCGTGTACTTCGAGCGTAGCGCCGACAAGACCTCCGACAAGGACATCTTCACCGCGAAGATGATCCCCTCGCGGGGCGCGTGGCTCGAGTTCGAGATCGACAAGCGCGACACCGTGGGCGTCCGCCTGGACCGCAAGCGCAAGCAGAACGTGACGGTGCTGCTCAAGGCCCTCGGCTGGACCGAGGCGCAGATCCTGGAGGAGTTCGGCGAGTACGAGTCCATCCGGGTGACGCTGGAGAAGGACCACACCTCCGGTCAGGACGACGCGCTCCTCGACATCTACCGGAAGCTGCGCCCCGGTGAGCCCCCGACGCGCGAGGCCGCCCAGACACTCCTGGACAACTACTACTTCAACCCGAAGCGGTACGACCTGGCCAAGGTCGGCCGCTACAAGATCAACAAGAAGCTGGGCCTGCAGGAGGCGTTCGACCAGCAGACGCTGACGATCGACGACATCGTCGCCGCCATCCGGTACATCGTCGCGCTGCACGACGGCAAGACCGACCTGGAGATGCCGGCAGGCACCATCGAGGTCCAGGCCGACGACATCGACCACTTCGGCAACCGCCGGATGCGCACCGTCGGCGAGCTCATCCAGAACCAGCTGCGCACCGGCCTGGCCCGCATGGAGCGGGTGGTCCGCGAGCGGATGACCACCCAGGACGTCGAGGCGATCACGCCGCAGAGCCTGATCAACATCCGTCCGGTCGTGGCTGCGCTCAAGGAGTTCTTCGGCACCTCCCAGCTGTCGCAGTTCATGGACCAGACCAACCCGATCGCGGGGCTGACGCACAAGCGGCGGCTGTCCGCGCTCGGTCCCGGTGGCCTCTCCCGTGACCGCGCCGGCTTCGAGGTCCGCGACGTGCACCCCTCGCACTACGGCCGGATGTGTCCGATCGAGACGCCTGAGGGTCCGAACATCGGTCTGATCGGCTCGCTGTCCACGTTCGGGCGGATCAACCCGTTCGGCTTCGTGGAGACCCCCTACCGCAAGGTCGAGAAGGGCCGGGTCACCGACAAGGTGGAGTACCTCACCGCCGACGAGGAGGACCGCTTCGTCATCGCGCAGGCCAACGCGGTGCTGACCGACGACGGCCGCTTCGCCGAGGAGCGGGTCCTGGTCCGCCAGCGGCACGGCGAGGTCGACGTCATCCCGCGCGAAGAGGTCGACTACATGGACGTCTCGCCGCGCCAGATGGTGTCGGTGGCGACCGCCCTGATCCCGTTCCTGGAGCACGACGACGCCAACCGCGCGCTGATGGGCTCCAACATGCAGCGCCAGGCGGTGCCGCTCATCAAGAGCGACGCTCCGCTGGTCGGCACCGGCATGGAGTTCCGGGCCGCTGTCGACGCCGGGGACGTGATGACCGCCGACAAGGCCGGCGTGATCACCCAGGTCTCGGCCGACGCGGTCGAGGTCATGAACGACGACGGCACGCACACGACGTACCGGATGCAGAAGTTCAGCCGCTCCAACCAGGGCACCTGCATCAACCAGCGCCCGCTGGTCTCGGAGGGGCAGCGGCTCGAGGTCGGCTCGCCCATCGCGGACGGCCCGTGCACCGACGACGGGGAGATGGCGCTCGGCACCAACCTGCTCGTGGCATTCATGCCGTGGGAGGGGCACAACTACGAGGACGCCATCATCCTCTCGCAGCGACTGGTGCAGGAGGACGTGCTCACCTCGATCCACATCGAGGAGCACGAGGTCGACGCCCGGGACACCAAGCTCGGCCCGGAGGAGATCACCCGGGACATCCCGAACGTCGGCGAGGAGATGCTCGCCGACCTCGACGAGCGCGGCATCATCCGCATCGGCGCCGAGGTGACCACCGGCGACATCCTGGTCGGCAAGGTCACCCCCAAGGGCGAGACCGAGCTGACCCCCGAGGAGCGGCTGCTCCGCGCGATCTTCGGTGAGAAGGCGCGCGAGGTCCGCGACACCTCGATGAAGGTGCCGCACGGCGAGTCCGGGACGGTCATCGGCGTGCGGGTCTTCGACCGCGAGGAGGGCGACGAGCTGCCTCCCGGTGTGAACCAGCTGGTGCGGGTGTACGTCGCCCAGAAGCGGAAGATCTCGGTGGGTGACAAGCTCGCCGGCCGGCACGGCAACAAGGGCGTCATCTCCAAGGTGCTGCCCGTGGAGGACATGCCGTTCATGGAGGACGGCACCCCGGTCGACGTCGTGCTGAACCCGCTCGGCGTCCCCGGTCGGATGAACATCGGGCAGATTCTCGAGATCCACCTCGGCTGGCTGGCCAAGTCCGGCTGGCAGGTCGAGGGCGACGACGAGGAGTGGAAGAAGCGCCTGATCGCGATCCACGCCGAGGCAGCGGAGTCCGGCACCAACGTGGCCACGCCGGTGTTCGACGGTGCCAAGGAGGACGAGATCACCGGGCTGCTCGGCTCGGCGCTCCCCAACCGCGACGGCGTGCGCCTCGTGGGGAGGAACGGCAAGGCGAGCCTGTTCGACGGGCGCTCCGGAGAGCCGTTCCCCGAGCCGGTGTCGGTCGGCTACATGTACATCCTGAAGCTCCACCACCTGGTGGACGACAAGATCCACGCACGCTCCACCGGCCCGTACTCGATGATCACCCAGCAGCCGCTCGGCGGTAAGGCCCAGTTCGGTGGCCAGCGCTTCGGTGAGATGGAGGTTTGGGCCATGGAGGCGTACGGCGCCGCCTACGCCCTCCAGGAGCTGCTCACGATCAAGTCCGACGACGTGCCCGGCCGCGTCAAGGTGTACGAAGCGATCGTCAAGGGCGAGAACATCCCCGACTCCGGGATCCCCGAGTCGTTCAAGGTGCTCGTCAAGGAGATGCAGTCCCTGTGTCTCAACGTCGAGGTGCTCAGCCAGGACGGCACTGCGATCGAGATGCGTGACGCGGAGGAGGACGTCTTCCGTGCTGCCGAGGAGCTCGGCATCGACCTGTCGCGCCGCGAACCGAGCAGCGTCGAAGAAGTCTGACCGGGGAACGCGCGAAGCGTCTGTTCTCCGGAACAGACGAAGCGCCGGGCGAAGCCCGTCCTGTCAGTCCACCAAACCTTGAACAGAGATTCGAAAACTCGAGAAAGAAGCCACCGTGCTCGACGTGAACTTCTTCGACCAGCTTCAGATCGGCCTTGCCAGCGCGGACCAGATCCGTCAGTGGAGCCACGGCGAGGTCAAGAAGCCGGAGACGATCAACTACCGCACGCTCAAGCCCGAGCGTGACGGTCTCTTCTGCGAGAAGATCTTCGGTCCGACCCGGGACTGGGAGTGCTACTGCGGCAAGTACAAGCGGGTCCGCTTCAAGGGCATCATCTGTGAGCGCTGCGGCGTCGAGGTGACGCGCTCCAAGGTGCGCCGTGAGCGGATGGGCCACATCGAGCTCGCCGCTCCGGTGACCCACATCTGGTACTTCAAGGGGGTGCCGAGCCGGCTGGGCTACCTGCTGGACCTGGCGCCGAAGGACCTGGAGAAGGTCATCTACTTCGCGGCGTACATGATCACCCACGTCGACGAGGAGGCCCGGCACCGTGACCTGTCCTCCCTGGAGGCCAAGGTGGGCATGGAGCGCGAGCGCCTGGAGAAGCGGCGCGACTCCTCCCTCGAGGAGCGCACCAAGAAGCTCGAGGAGGACCTCGCCACTCTCGAGGCCGAGGGTGCCAAGGCGGACGTGCGCCGCAAGACCCGTGACGCCGGCGAGCGGGAGATGAAGCAGATCCGCGACCGCGCCCAGCGCGAGATCGACCGCCTCGACGAGGTGTGGAACCGCTTCAAGAACCTCAAGGTGCAAGACCTCGAGGGCGACGAGATGCTCTACCGGGAGATGAAGACCTGGTTCGGCAAGTACTTCGAGGGTCACATGGGCGCCGCCGCGATCCAGAAGCGCCTCGAGACCTTCGACCTCGGCGCCGAGGTGGAGTCGTTGCGCGAGACGATCGCGACCGGCAAGGGCCAGCGTAAGGTCCGTGCCCTGAAGCGACTGAAGGTGGTCGACGCCTTCCGCAAGACCGACAACAGCCCGGAGGGCATGGTCCTCGACGCCGTTCCGGTGATCCCGCCGGACCTGCGGCCGATGGTGCAGCTCGACGGTGGCCGGTTCGCGACCTCAGACCTGAACGACCTGTACCGCCGGGTGATCAACCGGAACAACCGCCTCAAGCGGCTGCTCGACCTCGGTGCACCGGAGATCATCGTCAACAACGAGAAGCGGATGCTCCAGGAGGCCGTCGACTCGCTGTTCGACAACGGCCGCCGCGGCCGTCCGGTCACCGGCCCGGGCAACCGGCCGCTGAAGTCGCTGTCCGACATGCTCAAGGGCAAGCAGGGCCGGTTCCGGCAGAACCTGCTCGGCAAGCGCGTCGACTACTCCGGCCGTTCGGTCATCGTGGTCGGTCCGCAGCTGAAGCTGCACCAGTGCGGTCTGCCCAAGCAGATGGCGCTGGAGCTGTTCAAGCCGTTCGTGATGAAGCGGCTGGTGGACCTCAACCACGCCCAGAACATCAAGAGTGCCAAGCGCATGGTGGAGCGGGCGCGCCCGGTCGTCTGGGACGTGCTCGAGGAGGTCATCGCCGAGCACCCGGTGCTGCTCAACCGGGCTCCGACCCTGCACCGGCTGGGTATCCAGGCGTTCGAGCCGCAGCTGATCGAGGGCAAGGCCATCCAGATCCACCCTCTGGTGTGCACCGCCTTCAACGCGGACTTCGACGGCGACCAGATGGCGGTGCACCTGCCGCTGTCCGCCGAGGCGCAGGCCGAGGCCCGCATCCTGATGCTCTCGACCAACAACATCCTCAAGCCGTCCGACGGCCGACCGGTGACCATGCCGACCCAGGACATGATCATCGGCATCTTCTTCTTGACCATGGACCGCGACGGTGAGCCCGGTGAGGGGCGCGCCTTCGGCTCCACGGCCGAGGGCATCATGGCCTTCGACCGGGGTGAGATCACCCTGCAGAGCAAGGTGAAGATCCGGTTGAAGGACGTCGTGCCGCCGGCCGGCACCCCGGTCCCCGAGGGCTGGGAGCCGGGTCAGCCGTTGACGCTCGAGACCACGTTGGGCCGTGCGCTGTTCAACGAGGCGCTTCCGGTCGGCTACGGCTACGTGAACTACGAGGTCGGCAAGAAGCAGGTCGGTGCGATCGTCAACGACCTGGCCGAGCGCTACACCAAGGTCCAGGTGGCCACGTCGCTCGACGCGCTGAAGGACATCGGCTACCACTGGGCGACTCGTTCGGGTGTGACGGTCTCCATCGAGGACGTCGTCACCCCGGCGCGCAAGCAGGAGATCCTCGAGGAGTTCGAGGAGCAGGCCAAGAAGGTCCAGAAGCAGTTCGAGCGTGGTCTGATCACCGACGACGAGCGCCGTCAGGAGCTCATCGAGATCTGGACCCAGGCGTCGAACCGGGTCGCCGAGGAGATGGAGACCAACTTCGACAAGAGCAACCCGATCTTCATCATGGTGCACTCCGGCGCCCGCGGAAACATGATGCAGGTGCGGCAGATCGCCGCCATGCGAGGTCTGGTGGCCAACCCGAAGGGCGACATCATCCCGCGGCCGATCAAGTCCAACTTCCGGGAGGGCCTGTCGGTGCTGGAGTACTTCATCTCCACCCACGGAGCCCGGAAGGGTCTGGCGGACACCGCGCTGCGGACCGCGGACTCGGGCTACCTGACCCGGCGTCTGGTCGACGTCTCCCAGGACGTGATCATCCGCGAGTACGACTGCGGCACCGAGCGCGGGCTGCCCAAGCGGATCGGCGTCAAGGACGTCGACGGCGCGATCATCAAGGACGAGAACGCCGAGACCGCGGCGTACGCCCGGTCCGCCGCCGTGGACATCACCCACCCGGAGACGGGCGAGGTGCTGGTCGCGGCCGGTCAGGACCTCGGCGACGTCAAGATCGACGAGCTCGTCGCCGCCGGCATCGAGGAGGTGAAGGTCCGATCGGTGCTCACCTGTGACGCGCGGACCGGCACCTGCGCCAAGTGCTACGGGCGCTCGCTGGCCACCGGCAAGCTGGTCGACATCGGTGAGGCCGTCGGCATCATCGCGGCGCAGTCCATCGGTGAGCCGGGCACCCAGCTGACCATGCGGACCTTCCACACCGGTGGTGTGGCGTCGGCCGACGACATCACCCAGGGTCTGCCCCGCGTGGTGGAGCTGTTCGAGGCGCGCCAGCCCAAGGGTCGTGCTCCGATCACCGAGGCGGCCGGCCGGGTCACCATCGAGGAGACCGACAAGACCCGCAAGGTGATCGTCACACCGGACGACGGCTCCGAGGTCCAGGAGTACCCCGTCAGCAAGCGGTCGCGCCTGCTGGTCGAGGAGGGCGGTCACGTCGAGGTCGGCCAGCAGCTGACCCAGGGCACCCCCGACCCGCAGGAGGTGCTGCGCATCCTGGGTGTCCGCAAGGCCCAGGAGCACCTCGTGGACGAGGTGCAGGCGGTGTACCGCAGCCAGGGCGTGTCCATCCACGACAAGCACATCGAGATCATCGTCCGGCAGATGCTGCGCCGGATCACGGTGATCGAGTCCGGTGACACCAACCTGCTCCCGTCGGACCTCGTGGACCGGGTGCTGTTCGAGGAGGAGAACCGGCGAGTGGTCTCCGAGGGCGGCAAGCCGGCCTCGGGCCGCCCGGTGCTGATGGGGATCACGAAGGCGTCGCTGGCCACGGAGTCGTGGCTGTCGGCGGCCTCCTTCCAGGAGACGACGCGGGTGCTCACGGACGCCGCCATCCACGGCAAGTCCGACTCGCTGCTCGGCCTGAAGGAGAACGTGATCATCGGGAAGCTGATCCCGGCCGGCACCGGCCTGGAGCGGTACCGCAACATCCGGGTCGAGCCGACCGAGGAGGCACGTGCCAACGCCTACTCGGTGACCGGCTACGGCGACTACGACTACGACTTCGGAAACACCGGAGGACAGGCCGTGGCACTCGACGACTTCGACTTCGGTTCCTACCAGAACTAGCCGACGAAGCAGTCGCAGAAGGCCCCAGGACGTCCGCGTTCTGGGGCCTTCTCCGTATCGCGGACTTGCCGGGCTAGGCTCCCGCCCATGCCCGACGATGCTGCTCTGCCGCCCCAGCGTCAGAGGATCGCGGCCTACGCGCTGCTGAGGCGGGACGGCGAGGTGCTGCTCACCCGGATGTCCGCCCGGACCCGCATCGAGGGCCGGTGGACGCTGCCCGGGGGCGGCATCGAGCACGGGGAGGACCCCCGGGACGCGCTGCGCCGCGAGGTCTACGAGGAGACCGGGCTGTGGGTCCGGCCGAGCCGGCTCGTCGACGTGCACGCCTCCCACTTCGTCGCGCCCAACGCCGCCGGTGTCCTCGAGGACTACCACGGCATCCACCTGATCTTCGCCGCCGACATCGACGAGCCGTCGCAGGGCGTGGCCCCTCATGTGGTGGAGGAGGACAGCTCCACCGACTGCGCGGAGTGGGTCCGGCTCGACCGTGCCCTGGGCCTCGACCTGCTGGGTGCCGCCCGCCACGCGCTGACCCTGCTACGGGAGGAGTGAGATGCCCGAGACCGTGTTCACCTACGGTGCCCCGGCCCTGAAGTTCGGCGTCGGTGCCTCCGACGAGATCGGCTACGACCTCTCCCAGTACGGCGTGCGCCGGGTGCTGGTGCTCACCGACCCGGGGGTGGCTGCGACCGGCCACCCGCAGCGGGTCGCGGAGCAGATGCACGGGTTCGGCGTCGAGGTGCACGTGTTCGACGGGGTGCACGTGGAGCCGACCGACCGGTCCATGCGGGAGGCGGTCGCGCACGCGCGGGAGACCGGTCCGTGGGACGCCTTCGTCGCGGTCGGCGGTGGCTCGGCGATCGACACCGCGAAGGCGGTCAACCTGCTGACGAGCAACGCCGGTGAGCTGATGGACTACGTGAACGCCCCGGTTGGTGGAGGTGCGTCGCCCACCGAGCCGCTGCGGCCGCTGGTCGCGGTGCCGACCACCACCGGCACCGGCAGCGAGAGCACCACGGTGTGCGTGCTCGACGTGCTCGACCAGCACGTCAAGACCGGGATCAGCCACCCCCGGCTGCGGCCGACCATGGCGGTGGTGGATCCCCGGCTCACCCTCACCCAGCCCGCCGGTGTGACCGCTTCCTGCGGCATGGACATCCTCTGCCACGCGCTGGAGAGCTGGACCGCGCGGCCCTACGACACCTACGACCGCAAGCGCCCCGAGGAGCGGGTGCCCTACTGCGGCGCCAACCCCATCGCGGACATGTGGTCGGAGAAGGCGATGAGGCTGCTCGCCGGGGCGTTCCGCCGCGCGGTCCACGACGGGGAGGACGAGTCCGCTCGCGGAGACATGGCGCTGGCCGCCACCTTCGCCGGGATGGGGTTCGGCAACGCCGGGGTGCACATCCCGCACGCGAACGCCTACCCGGTCGCCGGGCGGGTCAAGGACTTCCACCCCGACGGCTACCCGTCCGACGAGGCGATGGTTCCGCACGGCATGTCGGTGGCGCTCACCGCACCGGCCGCGCTCCGGTTCACCTTCGAGGCCTCCCCGGAGCGGCACCTGCGCGCCGCCGAGCTGCTCGGCTCCGACCGCCTCGGATACCGGCCCGCGGACGACCGCGAGCTGCTCCCGCAGGTGCTCATCGAGCTGATGCGCGACATCGGGATCCCGAACGGTATCGCGGCCGTCGGCTACACCGAGGCGGACGTGGACGGGCTGGTCAACGGCGCGCTGAAGCAACAGCGGCTGCTGGCCACGGCCCCGCGCACCCCGGACGCGGAGGACCTGGCCGGCATCTTCGCCGCCTCCCTGGAGCTGTGGTGAGCGACGTCGCCCGGGCGCTGCGGCGCCATGGGGTGGGCGACGTCGACGACTCCGCACTGGCGCGGGCGATGTACTCCACCGATGCCTCGCTGTACCGCGTCCCCCCGCAGGTCGTCGTCCGGCCCCGGCACGCGGAGGAGGTGCTGGCCTGCGTCGCGGTGGCCCGCGAGACCGGCACCCCCCTGACGATGCGGGGCGCCGGCACCTCCATCGCAGGCAACGCGGTCGGGACCGGAATCGTGGTGGACACCAGCCGGCACCTCAACCGCGTACGAGCGCTGGACCCGGAGGCTCGCACGGCGGTGGTGGAGCCCGGCACCGTGCACGCCACTCTGCAGCGGCAGGCGCTCGCGCAGGGGCTGCGCTTCGGGCCGGACCCGTCGACCCACAACCGGTGCACGGTCGGCGGCATGATCGGCAACAACGCCTGTGGGTCACGCGCGCTCGGGTACGGCAGGACCGCCGACAACGTGGTCGGCCTCGACGTGGTCACCGGGACGGGGGAGCGGCTCACCCTCGGCCCCCGGAGCGAGGGCTCCGCGCTGCTGGACCGCCTCGGGCGGGCGGTCGACGCCAACCTTGCGCTGGTCCGCAGCGAGCTCGGACGGTTCACCCGGCAGGTGTCCGGCTACAGCCTCGAGCACCTGCTGCCCGAGAACGGCCGCGCGGCGGAGCGGTTCCTGGTCGGCAGCGAGGGCACCCTCGCGGTGGTGCTCGGGGCCACCGTGCGGCTGGTGCAGGACGCCCCGGTCCGGGTCCTCGCCGTGCTCGGCTACCCCTCCATGGCCGACGCCGCGGACGCTGTGCCCGGCCTGCTGCACCACCGGCTGGTCGCCTGTGAGGGCCTCGGCTCGCGCATCGTGGACGTGGTGCGCCGTGGCGGACGCCGCGTGCCGGACCTGCCCCGCGGAGCGGGCTGGCTGTTCGCCGAGGTCACCGCCGAGAGCCGGGACGCCGCGCTCGCTGCCGCGTCGGCAGTGGTCGCCGACGCGCAGGCGCAGGACGCGCGGGTGGTCGCCGACCAGGCCGAGATGGCCGCGCTGTGGCGGATCCGCGAGGACGGCGCCGGGCTGGCCGCCCGGAGCCTGCAGCGCCCGGCCCACTCCGGCTGGGAGGACGCCGCGGTGCCTCCCGAGCGACTCGGGGAGTACCTGCGCGGTTTCGACGCCCTGCTGCACGAGCACGGCCTGGACGGCGTGCCCTACGGCCACTTCGGAGACGGCTGCGTGCACGTCCGCATCGACTTCGAGCTCGGTGAGCCGGCCGGCGTCCGCCGGTTCCGGGCCTTCGTGGAGGCCGCGGCGCTGCTCACCGCCTCGCTCGGGGGAAGCTTCTCGGGCGAGCACGGGGACGGACGGGCCCGCTCCGAGCTGCTGCCGACGATGTACTCCGCGCAGGTGATGGAGCTCTTCGGGCACGTCAAGGCTCTCTTCGACCCGGACGACGTGCTGAACCCAGGAGTGCTGGTCGCGCCCCGGCCGATCTCCGCCGACCTGCGGCTGGCCCGGCCGCTCGCCGACCCTCATCCGCTTCAGATGCGGCTGCCCGACGACGCCGGGTCGCTGCGGCAGGCGGTGCACCGCTGCACCGGCGTCGGCAAGTGCCGCGCCGACACCACCGGCAGCGGTGGGGTGATGTGCCCGTCCTACCTGGCCACCGGAGAGGAGAAGGACTCCACCCGCGGGCGGGCCCGGGTGCTGCAGGAGATGCTGACCGGGGATGTGGTCACCGAGCGCTGGCAGTCCCCGGAGGTGCAAGAGGCCCTGGACCTCTGCCTGGCGTGCAAGGGCTGCGCCCGCGACTGCCCGACCGGCATCGACATGGCCAGCTACAAGGCCGAGGTGCTCTTCCAGCGCTACCGGGGCCGGCGCCGGCCGCGCAGCCACTACGCCCTGGGCCGGCTGCCGCGCTGGGCCAAGATGACCCAGCCGGTGGCGCCGCTGGCCAACCGGCTGCTGAGGTTCGGGCCGGTGCAGCGCGCGGCCCGGGCCGCCGCGGGCATCGACGAGCGGCGCGGCATCCCAGCGTTCTCCACGGTCAGCCTCAGCCGCTGGGCGCGCCGGCGCGGCCCGGTGGCCCCGGACGTGGTGATCTGGGCCGACTCCTTCACCGACAGCTTCTCTGCCGCAGCAGGCCGGGCCGCGGTCGGGCTGCTGGAGGCCGCCGGGCTGCGGGTCGGCGTGGTCGGCGCCGGCGCCTGCTGCGGCCTCACGTGGATCAGCACCGGCCAGCTGCCTGCCGCCCGCCGGATGCTGCACCGGACGGTGCAGGTGCTCGACGAGCACGTCGACGCCGGGATCCCGGTCATCGGCCTGGAGCCGTCCTGCCTGGCCACGCTGCGGTCGGACGCCGAGCAGCTGGTCGGCGGGGAGCAGGTGGCACGGGTGGCGGCCGGGGTGCGCAGCCTGGCGGAGTTCCTGACCGGCCTGGACGGCTACCGGCCCCCCGACCTGAGCGGTGTGACGGTCGTCGCACAGCCGCACTGCCACCACGCCGCGATCGTCGGCTGGGACGCCGACGAGGCGCTGCTGCGCCGCGCCGGGGCGCAGGTGACCCGGGTGGGCGGGTGCTGTGGCCTGGCCGGTAACTTCGGGGTGGAGAAGGGGCACTACGAGGTGTCCACCGCGGTCGCCGAGGTGGCGCTGCTGCCGGCGGTACGACGGGCGGGGGAGGCCGCCGTGGTGCTCGCCGACGGCTTCTCCTGCCGCACCCAGCTCGACGACCTGGCCGGCGTGCGCGCGATGCACCTGGCCGAGCTGCTCGCGGGCCGTCTGCCAGGCTCGTTTTGACCCTGGTACGGCGACCCGGTAACCTTTTTCAGCGTGCCTGGGACCACCAGGCCATCACGCGTGCTCCTCATGCCCACGGGACGAGCCGGAGACGGGTCTCGAGGGCCGGGCGGGGCGGCGTGGCTGCGATCGCAGCGTCCACTCGAATGCTCCTCCGGCGCGGTCAGGTCCATGGTGACCTCCACAATGGGCGACACGCCCGACCGCGGGGGGAGGATCGGGGAGCGAGGCGGTCGCCGAACGAGCCAGTACTACTAGCCAGGATTACTAGCAGCGAAGGGGAACCACGCGGTGCCCACCATCCAGCAGTTGGTCCGCAAGGGCCGCCAGGACAAGGTGTCGAAGAACAAGACGCCCGCTCTGAAGGGTTCGCCCCAGCGACGCGGCGTCTGCACGCGTGTCTACACAACCACCCCGAAGAAGCCCAACTCTGCCCTGCGGAAGGTCGCCCGTGTGCGGCTGTCCAGCGGCATCGAGGTGACCGCCTACATCCCGGGCGTCGGGCACAACCTGCAGGAGCACTCGATCGTGCTGGTGCGCGGCGGGCGGGTCAAGGACCTGCCCGGTGTCCGGTACAAGATCATCCGCGGATCGCTGGACACCCAGGGCGTCAAGAACCGCAAGCAGGCGCGCAGCCGCTACGGCGCGAAGAAGGAGAAGAGCTAATGCCGCGCAAGGGTCCGGCCCCGAAGCGTCCGGTCGACGTCGACCCGGTCTTCGGCAGCCCCATCGTCACCCAGCTGGTCAGCAAGGTGCTCCAGGACGGCAAGAAGCAGGTCGCCCAGCGCATCGTGTACGGCGCCCTGCAGGGCTGCCAGGAGAAGACCGGCACCGACCCGGTGGTGACCCTGAAGCGGGCGCTCGACAACGTCAAGCCCGCCCTGGAGGTGCGCAGCCGGCGAGTCGGTGGCGCCACCTACCAGGTGCCGGTCGAGGTCAAGCCCGGCCGCTCCACCACCCTGGCGCTGCGCTGGCTGGTCAGCTACGCGCAGGCGCGCCGGGAGAAGACCATGTCCGAGCGGCTCATGAACGAGATCCTGGACGCTTCCAACGGCCTCGGTGCCGCGGTGAAGCGCCGCGAGGACACCCACAAGATGGCCGAGTCGAACAAGGCCTTCGCCCACTACCGCTGGTGACGACCGGCGGTACGCCGGAACAGGCACGCATGCCCGGTTGTTGTCACCACCAGCACCCGGCTGCCTACGACGTACCGCAGGCTGCCCAGCAGGCATAGATCCACGCACACGCGCAACACACCCGAGGGACGAGAGCAGTGGCTGTCGACATCACCACCGACCTGAACAAGGTCCGCAACATCGGCATCATGGCGCACATCGATGCCGGTAAGACCACCACCACCGAGCGGATCCTGTTCTACACCGGCATCACCTACAAGATCGGTGAGGTCCACGAGGGCGCCGCGGTGATGGACTGGATGGAGCAGGAGCAGGAGCGCGGCATCACCATCACCTCCGCGGCCACCACCTGCTGGTGGAAGGACCGGCAGATCAACATCATCGACACCCCGGGGCACGTCGACTTCACCGCCGAGGTGGAGCGCTCCCTGCGTGTGCTCGACGGTGCGATCGCCGTCTTCGACGGGGTGGCCGGGGTCGAGCCGCAGAGCATGACCGTGTGGCGGCAGGCCAACAAGTACCGCGTGCCGCGGATGTGCTTCGTCAACAAGATGGACCGCACCGGTGCCGACTTCTTCCGCTGCGTCGAGATGATCGTCGAGCGGCTGAACTCCACCCCGCTCGTGCTGCAGCTCCCGATCGGCAGCGAGTCGGACTTCATGGGGGTCATCGACCTGGTCGGGATGCGCGCACTGACCTGGCGCGGCGAGACCAAGATGGGCGAGGACTACGAGGTCGAGGAGATTCCCGCCGAGCTGACCGACCAGGCCGCCGAGTGGCGCGAGAAGCTGCTCGAGACGCTGGCCGAGGCCGACGACGACATCATGGAGATGTACCTCGAGGGCCAGGAGCCCACGGTGGAGCAGCTCGAAGCCGCCGTCCGCCGGGCCACCATCGCCGACAAGCTCACCCCGGTGCTGACCGGCACTGCGTTCAAGAACAAGGGCGTGCAGCCGCTGCTCGACGCCGTGGTGAAGTACCTGCCCTCCCCGCTGGACATCTCGGGCGTCGAGGGGCACGACCCGAAGAACGAGGACGCGAAGATCGTCCGCCGGCCCAGCGAGGAGGAGCCGTTCGCGGCGCTGGCCTACAAGATCGCGGCCGACCCGCACCTGGGCAAGCTGACCTACATCCGGGTGTACTCCGGCCGGATCGAGGCGGGGGCCACGGTGTGGAACCCCACCAAGTCCAAGAAGGAGCGGATCGGCAAGATCTACCAGATGCACTCCAACAAGCGTGAGGAGATCGCATCGGTGGGCGCCGGCCAGATCGTGGCGGTGATGGGTCTGAAGGACACCACCACCGGTGAGACGCTCTGCCTGCAGAGCGACGCGGTCGTGCTCGAGTCGATGACCTTCCCGGCCCCGGTGATCGAGGTCGCCATCGAGCCCAAGACCAAGGGCGACCAGGAGAAGCTGTCGATGGCGATCCAGCGACTCTCCGACGAGGACCCGACCTTCACGGTGAAGACCGACGAGGAGACCGGGCAGACGATCATCGCCGGCATGGGCGAGCTGCACCTCGACATCCTCGTGGACCGGATGCGGCGCGAGTTCCGCGTCGAGGCGACGGTCGGCAAGCCGCAGGTCGCCTACCGCGAGACGGTCCGCAAGAAGGTGGCGAACCACTCCTACACGCACAAGAAGCAGACCGGTGGCTCCGGCCAGTTCGCGAAGGTGGTCATGTCCATCGAGCCGAACATCGACGAGGAGACCGGGGCCGGGGCGGGCTACGAGTTCGTCAACAACGTGACCGGCGGGCGGGTGCCGCGTGAGTACATCCCGTCGGTCGACCAGGGCGCGCAGGAGGCCATGGAGTTCGGCGTGCTCGCCGGCTACCCGATGGTCGACGTGAAGGTCAGCCTGGAGGACGGCGCCTACCACGAGGTCGACTCCTCGGAGCTGGCCTTCAAGCTGGCCGGCATCCAGGCGTTCAAAGAGGCCGCGCGGATGGCCAAGCCGGTGCTGCTGGAGCCGATGTTCGCGGTGGAGGTCACCACGCCCGAGAACTTCCTCGGGGACGTGATCGGTGACATCAACTCCCGTCGCGGACAGGTCCAGACCATGTTCGAGCGGTCCGGTGATCGCGTCGTCCAGGCGTTGGTACCGCTCTCGGAGATGTTCGGGTACGTTGGCGACCTGAGGTCCAAGACCTCCGGCCAGGCGTCGTACTCGATGGAGTTCGACTCGTACGCCGAGGTTCCGCAGAACGTCGCCGACGAGATCATCAAGAAGGTCCGCGGCGAATAAGCCCCGGCCGGCGTTTACCGCGTCACCCACACCGAGTCAAAGGAAGAACGAGGAGGAGCCCCAGTGGCCAAGGCGAAGTTCGAGCGGACTAAGCCGCACATCAACATCGGCACCATCGGTCACATCGACCACGGGAAGACGACGTTGACCGCAGCCATCACCAAGGTGCTGCACAACAAGCTGCCGGAACTCAACGAGGAGTCGGCGTTCGAGAAGATCGACAACGCTCCCGAGGAGCGTCAGCGTGGTATCACGATCTCGATCTCGCACGTCGAGTACCAGACCGAGAAGCGGCACTACGCGCACGTGGACTGCCCGGGGCACGCCGACTACATCAAGAACATGATCACCGGTGCGGCCCAGATGGACGGCGCCATCCTCGTGGTGGCGGCCACCGACGGCCCGATGCCGCAGACCCGCGAGCACGTGCTGCTCGCCCGTCAGGTGGGCGTGCCGGCGATCGTGGTCGCGCTGAACAAGTGCGACATGGTCGACGACGAGGAGCTGATCGAGCTCGTCGAGATGGAGGTGCGTGAGCTCCTCTCCGAGTACGAGTTCCCCGGCGACGACATCCCCGTGGTGCGGGTGGCGGCCTTCCCGGCTCTCCAGGGAGACGAGAAGTGGAGCCAGTCCATCATGGAGCTGATGGACGCGGTCGACGAGTACGTTCCGCAGCCGGAGCGGGAGATCGACAAGCCGTTCCTGATGCCCGTCGAGGACGTCTTCACCATCACCGGCCGCGGCACCGTGGTCACCGGCCGCATCGAGCGCGGCGTGATCAAGGTGAACGAGGAGGTCGAGATCGTCGGTATCCGCGAGGGCTCGCAGAAGACCACGGTCACCGGCGTCGAGATGTTCCGCAAGCTGCTCGACGAGGGCCAGGCCGGTGAGAACGTCGGCCTGCTGCTGCGCGGCACCAAGCGCGAGGACGTCGAGCGCGGGATGGTCGTCATCAAGCCGGGCACCACGACCCCGCACACCAACTTCGAGGGCAACGTCTACATCCTGTCCAAGGAGGAGGGCGGCCGGCACACGCCGTTCTTCAACAACTACCGTCCGCAGTTCTACTTCCGGACCACGGACGTGACCGGTGTGGTGACGCTGCCCGAGGGCACCGAGATGGTCATGCCGGGCGACACCACCGACATGACGGTCGAGCTGATCCAGCCGATCGCCATGGAGGAGGGTCTCCGGTTCGCGATCCGCGAGGGTGGCCGCACCGTCGGCGCCGGCCGGGTCACCAAGATCATCAAGTAACACACGGGGGGCTCCGCTCCCCGTGGACCCTCCGAGAGGCCCGCACCTACCCGGTGCGGGCCTCTCGCGTTCAGGAGGGTTTGAGCGGCCAGTAGACCACCGTCCGGGTCCGGTCCTCCGGCGTTCCCGGCGGGCTCTGGTACTCCTCCCACATGCCGCCGCTGTCGTCGGTCTGCCGGCCCTGCTTCTGCGCCTGCCGGGCCAGCGCGGCGTAGGCCCGCGGCAGGTCCTGGTAGCGGCCGACATGGGTGGTGGTGACCACCTCCGCCGCCGGCAGCCGGACGGTGATCACCGGGCCGTCGGGGTCCAGCTCACGGTCGACGGGGAAGCCGGCGGCGACCGAGAACCCGTCGCCCTGCTGCTGGTAGTAGGCGAGCGGCGGGCCGGCGGGTGCCACGTCGCGCCGGTCGAGGGACGCCATCACCTCCGCGAACGCCGACGCCATCTTCAGCCCGAGCTCGGCCGGCGTGGTGGGGAACCGCACCGCCGCGACGTGCTGTGCCGGACGGCGCTCGATGCGCACCTGGTGGTCCATGGCCCGCCTCCCTCTGTCCTCGGTCACCCTAGGGCGACGTGCCCGGGGCTACCAGAGCCGTCGGGCCCCGGCCGGAGCCTGTTTTGGACGGGCGGGCCGGTTCGACCACAATGGCCGGACGTGGGAGCCGACGTGGCGGAGGAGGACACGGTGCAGCAGTCGGGCGGTCGCACGGGGGCGGCGCGGCCGCACACCGGCCGGACCGGCGAGGGCCGTCGGATCCGAGAGGTGCTCAGCTACGCGCGGCGGGGCAGCCGGCTGACGGACGCGCAGGCCGCGGCCTGGCGGCGGCTGGCGGGTCGGTGGTGGATACCCGAGCACGCGGTCGACGACCCGGGCTTCGACCTCACCGCGTGGTTCGGCCGGGAGGCTCCCCTGATCGTCGAGGTGGGCCCCGGGATCGGGGAGTCGACCGCGGCCCTGGCGGCCGCGCGCCCGACGTACAACGTGCTCGCGTTCGAGGTGTGGCGCCCCGGCGTCGCGCAGACCATGATGCGGCTGGAGCGCGCCGAAGTGGACAACGTGCGGCTGGCCGGTGTCGACGCGGTCTGGTCCGTGGAGCACCTGCTGGGGCCGGAGAGCCTCAGTGAGCTGTGGACCTTCTTCCCCGACCCCTGGCCCAAGACCCGGCACCGCAAGCGTCGGCTGGTCACGCCCGGCTTCGCCGCCGTGGCCGCTTCCCGGCTGCTGCCCGGCGCGCCGTGGCGGCTGGCCACCGACTGGCCGGACTACGCGGCGCAGATGCAGGCGGTGCTCGACGCCGAGCCCGCCTTCGAGAACGAGTACCACGGGCCCGCGCCGCGGTGGTCCGAACGACCGGTGACCCGCTTCGAGCGGCGCGGCATCCGGGAGGGCAGGCCGATCACCGACCTGGTCTACCGGAGACGGCCGGAGGCGATTTGATCTCGCCACCGGGTCTCTGACAAGATAGTCCGGTTGCTCCGGCGGGGTTGCCGGGGCGCGGGCATGGTTGACCACTCCACAGGCAGTCCTGATCGCGGGGGTCGCGTTGCGCCCGTGCCGCACCAGGAGACCCTGACGACCCGGCCACGGCCGGGACCACTCCAACACCAACCCAGTGGTGGTGTGCGTGTCGAGCACAGCACGACACGCCCGACCCCGGGGGTCGGAGAGGGAGCATGGCAGTCGGTCCGACCGGATCGCACAGCCGGACCAGACAGTTTTGCCCGGACGAGCTTCGGCTCAGGACAAGTAGAGGACGAGTAACGAGCTATGGCGGGACAGAAGATCCGCATCAGGCTCAAGGCCTACGACCACGAGGTGATCGACACCTCCGCCCGCAAGATCGTGGACACGGTCACGCGCACGGGCGCCAAGGTGGCCGGCCCTGTGCCCCTACCGACCGAGAAGAACGTCTACTGTGTCATCCGGTCGCCGCACAAGTACAAGGACAGTCGCGAGCACTTCGAGATGCGCACCCACAAGCGCCTCATCGACATCATCGACCCGACTCCCAAGACGGTCGACTCGCTCATGCGGCTGGACCTTCCTGCAGGCGTCGACATCGAGATCAAGCTCTGAAGGCGCGAGTTCCATGAGCACTTTTGAACGCAACGTCCGTGGGCTGCTGGGCACCAAGCTCGGCATGACCCAGACCTGGGACGAGAACAACCGCGTCGTGCCCGTCACCGTGATCGCAGCGGGGACGAACGTGGTCACCCAGGTCCGCCAGCCCGAGACCGACGGCTACAACGCGGTCCAGATCGGCTTCGGCGAGGTAGACGGCCGCAAGGTGACCAAGCCGCTGGGCGGCCACTTCGCCAAGGCCGGCGTGACACCCCGCCGGCACGTGGTGGAGATCCGCACCTCCGACGCGGCGTCCTACGCCGTGGGCCAGGAGCTGAGCCCGGAGATGTTCGCCCCCGGTGACGAGGTCGACGTGACCGGCACCAGCAAGGGCAAGGGCTTCGCCGGCACCATGAAGCGGCACGGCTTCTCCGGGGTCTCCGCCTCCCACGGTGCGCACCGCAACCACCGCAAGCCCGGTTCGATCGGCGCCTGCGCCACCCCGGGCCGTGTCTTCAAGGGTGTGCGGATGGCCGGTCGCATGGGCGGTGTCCCGGTGACCACCCAGAACGTCTCCGTGCACGCGGTCGACGCCGAGAAGGGCCTGATCCTGCTCAAGGGCGCCGTGCCGGGTCCGAAGGGCAGCCTGCTGGTCATCCGCTCGTCCGCCAAGTCGTCCGCCCAGACCGTCAAGGAGGCCTGACGATGCCCGCCTCGACAACCGGCAACACCCCTGGCGTGGTCGACGTGGACCTGCCCGCCGAGATCTTCGACGTCCAGGTCAACGTGCCGTTGATCCACCAGGTCGTGGTGGCCCAGCAGGCCGCCGCCCGCCAGGGCACCCACGACACGAAGACCCGTGGCGAGGTTCGCGGTGGTGGCCGCAAGCCGTACCGGCAGAAGGGCACCGGCCGCGCCCGACAGGGCTCGGTGCGCGCGCCGCAGTTCGCAGGCGGCGGCACGGTGCACGGTCCGACGCCGCGCAGCTACACCCAGCGGACCCCGAAGAAGATGAAGGCAGCCGCCCTGCGCGGCGCGCTGTCCGACCGGGCCCGCGCCGGCCGGGTGCACGTGGTCGAGGGCTTCGTGTCCGGCGACCGTCCGAGCACCAAGTCGGCACTGCAGGTGCTTACCGGGGTGACCGAGTCTCCGCGCGCGCTGGTCGTGCTGGAGCGGACCGATGAGGTCACCTGGCTGTCGCTGCGCAACGTGGACACCGTGCACATCCTGGCCGTCGACCAGCTGAACACCTACGACGTGCTGGTCAGCGACGACGTGGTGTTCACCAAGGACGCGTTCGACGCGTTCGTGGCCGGGCCGAAGGAGGGTTCTGACGCATGAGCAACTTTCACAAGGACCACCGCGACGTACTGCTCGCGCCGGTCGTGAGCGAGAAGAGCTACGGCCTGCTCGACGCCAACAAGTACACCTTCCTGGTCCGTCCGGACGCGAACAAGACCGAGATCAAGATCGCGGTCGAGAAGGTGTTCAACGTGAAGGTGACCGGGGTCAACACCCTGAACCGGCCGGGCAAGGCACGCCGTACCCGCTACGGGATGGGCAAGCGCGCCGACACCAAGCGCGCGGTCGTCAGCCTCGCCCAGGGCGACCGGATCGACATCTTCGGGGGTCCGGTCTCCTGACCGGGCGGTGACGAGCAGAGCTGAGGATCTAGACCATGGCAATCCGTAAGTACAAGCCGACCACCCCGGGCCGTCGCGGCTCGTCGGTCGCCGACTTCGTCGAGGTGACCCGGACGACGCCGGAGAAGTCGCTGGTCAAGCCGCTGCCCAAGAAGGGCGGCCGCAACAACCAGGGACGGATCACCACCCGGCACCAGGGCGGTGGACACAAGCGCGCGTACCGGGTCGTCGACTTCCGCCGCTACGACAAGGACGGGGTGCCGGCCAAGGTCGCGCACATCGAGTACGACCCGAACCGCACTGCCCGGATCGCGCTGCTGCACTACGCCGACGGCGAGAAGCGCTACATCATCGCTCCCCACGGCCTGGCCCAGGGCGCAGCGGTCGAGGCAGGTCCGGGCGCGGACATCAAGCCGGGCAACAACCTTCCGTTGCGCAACATCCCGGTCGGCACCACGGTGCACTGCATCGAGCTGCGACCGGGTGGCGGCGCGAAGATCGCCCGCTCGGCGGGCATCTCCGCCCAGCTCGTCGCCAAGGAGGGCAGCCGGGCCCAGCTGCGGATGCCGTCGGGTGAGATGCGGTACGTCGACGTGCGCTGCCGCGCCACCATCGGCGAGGTCGGCAACGCCGAGCAGTCGAACATCAGCTGGGGCAAGGCCGGCCGGATGCGCTGGAAGGGCAAGCGCCCCACCGTCCGCGGTGTCGTGATGAACCCGGTCGACCACCCGCACGGTGGTGGTGAGGGCAAGACCTCGGGTGGCCGCCACCCGGTGTCCCCGTGGGGCAAGCCGGAGGGACGTACCCGTCGGCAGAAGGCCTCCGACGCCCTCATCGTCCGTCGTCGCAAGTCCGGCAAGCGCCGCTGAGAAAGGTTCTGAGGACACATGCCACGCAGCCTGAAGAAGGGGCCTTTCGTCGACGACCACCTGATGAAGAAGGTGGACGCGCAGAACGAGAAGGGCACCCACAACGTGATCAAGACCTGGTCGCGGCGCTCGATGATCGTGCCGGCCATGATCGGCCACACGGTCGCGGTGCACGACGGTCGCAAGCACGTCCCGGTGTTCGTGACCGACGCGATGGTGGGTCACAAGCTGGGCGAGTTCGCCCCGACCCGCACCTACCGCGGGCACGTCAAGGACGACCGTAAGGCTCGTCGCCGCTGACGCGGCGTGCGGCCGACGAGACAAGTCGAGGAATCGAGCAGATGAGCGTAATGGAGCGGACACGGGTGAGCGCCCGTCGTGACAGCCTGCTGGGCGATGAGCCCGGCGCGTTCGCGTGCGCGCGCTTCGTCCGGATCAGTCCGATGAAGGCGCGCAGGGTCGTGGACATGGTGCGCGGCATGGCCGCCGACGACGCCCTGGCGCTGCTGCGGTTCGCGCCGCAGGCGGCCAGCGAGACCGTGTACAAGGTGCTCGCGAGCGCCGTGGCGAACGCGGAGAGCAGCGAGGGCCTGGCCCGCGACACGCTGGTGGTCAGCAAGGCCATGGTGGACGAGGGTCCGACCATGAAGCGCTGGCGGCCCCGCGCGCAGGGCCGCGCCTCGCGGATCAACAAGCGGACCAGCCACATCACCCTGGTGGTGCAGCCTGCGGTGCCCGAAGAGAGTGCCGACGAGGCCAAGGGCGGCCGGTCGCGGAGGACCTCCAAGGGGCAGAAGAACAACGGCCGGAAGGCGGTGCAGTAGCACATGGGCCAGAAGATCAACCCGAACGGTTTCCGGCTCGGCATCTCCACCGACCACAAGAGCCGCTGGTACGCCGACAAGCTCTACAAGTCCTACGTGGGCGAGGACGTCGCCATCCGGCGGCTGCTGTCCAAGGGCATGGAGCGCGCCGGCATCTCCCGCGTCGAGATCGAGCGCACCCGGGACCGGGTGCGGGTGGACATCCACACCGCACGGCCGGGCATCGTGATCGGCCGCCGTGGGGCCGAGGCAGACCGGATCCGCGGTGAGCTGGAGAAGCTCACCGGCAAGCAGATCCAGCTGAACATCCTCGAGGTCAAGAACCCCGAGATCGACGCGCAGCTCGTCGCGCAGGGCGTGGCCGAGCAGCTGTCCGGCCGGGTCGCGTTCCGGCGGGCGATGCGCAAGGCGATCCAGACCTCCATGCGCAGTGGCGCCAAGGGTGTCCGGGTCCAGTGCTCCGGACGTCTCGGCGGCGCCGAGATGTCCCGCTCGGAGTTCTACCGCGAGGGCCAGGTCCCGCTGCACACTCTGCGAGCGGACGTCGACTACGGGTTCTACGAGGCCCGCACCACCTTCGGCCGGATCGGCGTGAAGGTGTGGATCTACAAGGGCGAGGTCGCCGGCACCCGCGCCGAGCGTGAGGCGCAGGCCGCCGCCCGGGCCGCGGCGCCGGGTCGTGGCCGCGGACGTGGCAGCGACCGTCCGAGCCGCGGCAGCCGCAGCGACCGTCCCGGTCGCTCCGACCGCGGACGTGGCGGGGAACGTTCATCGCGCACCAGCGAGGCCCAGACCGCTGCCCCGACCCAGAGCACGGGTCAGAACGCCGGTCCCACCACGGGTCAGACCATTGGTCAGGCCACTGGCGAGAACAAGGGGGCCGGCGACGGCGGCAGCACCGGGGCCCCCACCGGACAGGAGGCCTGAGCACCATGCTGATGCCCCGCAGGCTCAAGCACCGCAAGCAGCACCACCCGAAGCGGACCGGCTTCGCCAAGGGTGGCACCGAGCTCGCCTTCGGCGACTACGGGATCCAGGCGGTCGAGAGCCACTACGTCACCAACCGGCAGATCGAGTCGGCCCGTATCGCCATGACCCGGCACATCAAGCGTGGCGGAAAGGTGTGGATCAACATCTTCCCGGACCGTCCGCTGACCAAGAAGCCGGCCGAGACCCGGATGGGTTCCGGTAAGGGCTCGCCCGAGTGGTGGGTCGCCAACGTCAAGGCTGGCCGGGTGATGTTCGAGCTGTCCGGAGTGCCGGAGGACGTCGCCCGCGAGGCGATGCGCCGCGCCATCCACAAGCTCCCGATGAAGTGCCGCTTCATCACCCGTGAGGCAGGTGAGTTCTGATGACGACGACTGCGCACGAGCTCGACTCGTTGACCAACGTCGACCTCGAGGAGAAGCTGCGCGAGGCCAAGGAGGAGCTGTTCAACCTGCGCTTCCAGTCCGCGACCGGTCAGCTGGAGAGCCACGGGCGGCTGCGCACCGTCAAGCGGGACATCGCCCGCATCTACACCGTGGTGCGTGAGCGGGAGCTCGGGATCCGGCAGACCCCGGGCAGTGAGGACGGTGCCGCATGAACAAGGAAGCCGAGATGACTGACGCAACCCCAGCCGCCGGGTCGAGCACCCCGTCGACCCCTCGTCACTACCGCAAGGTCCGCGAAGGCCTCGTGGTCAGCGACAAGATGGAGAAGACCGTTGTCGTCGCCGTCGAGGACCGCGTGAAGCACGCGCTCTACGGCAAGGTCCTGCGCCGCAACGAGAAGCTGAAGGTGCACGACGAGCAGAACGAGTGCGGCGTCGGGGACCGTGTCCTGATCATGGAGACACGACCGCTGTCGGCGACCAAGCGCTGGCGTGTGGTCCGGGTTCTCGACAAGGCGAAGTAGCCCAAGTAAGGCACTGAGGTTCCCCCAGGCTCGGCACGAGCCGAGAACCGGGGCGACAAGGAGAGAGAGATGATCCAGCAGGAGTCGCGACTCAAGGTCGCCGACAACACCGGTGCGAAGGAGATCCTTTGCATCCGGGTGCTCGGCGGCTCGGGTCGGCGCTACGCCGGCATCGGTGACGTCATCGTCGCCACCGTGAAGGATGCGATCCCCGGGGGCAACGTGAAGAAGGGTGATGTCGTCAAGGCCGTGGTGGTGCGCACAGTCAAGGAACGCCGTCGGTCGGACGGTTCCTACATCCGTTTCGACGAGAACGCCGCCGTGATCTTGCGCCAGGACGGCGAGCCTCGCGGCACGCGCATCTTCGGCCCGGTCGGTCGCGAGCTGCGTGAAAGAAGGTTCATGAGGATCATCTCGCTGGCGCCGGAGGTGCTCTGACGATGGCAAACCGCAAGAGCCTGAAGATCAAGAAGGGCGACACCGTCCGGGTCATCGCGGGCAAGGACAAGGGCGCCGAGGGCAAGGTCATCTCGGTGCTGCCCGAGAAGGAGCGAGTGATCGTCGAGGGTGTCAACCGCATCACGCGGCACACCAAGGTCGTCAACCAGGGCGGCCGTGACGGCACCACCGGCGGCATCGTGACCCAGGAGGCCCCGGTGCACGTGTCGAACGTGATGCTGCTCGTGGAGCCCCCCAAGGGCGAGGGAGACGGCAAGGGCAAGGTCACCAGCCGCGTCGGGTCCCGTCGCGACGAGGTGTCCAAGAAGCGCTCCGACGGTTCGACGTACCCCGCGCACCGCAGCGTCCGGATCGCCCGCAAGACCGGTGAGGAGATCTGATGACCACGGCAACCACCGAGAAGGCCATGCCGCGCCTGAAGCAGCGGTACAGGTCGGAGATCCTGCCCGCGCTGCAGCGCGAGTTCAAGCACACCAACGTGATGGAGGTCCCCGGCCTCACCAAGATCGTGGTGAACATGGGTGTCGGTGAGGCGGCCCGTGACTCGAAGCTGATCGAGGGAGCCGTCCGGGACCTGACCGCGATCACCGGCCAGAAGCCGCAGGTGACCCGGGCCCGCAAGTCCATCGCCCAGTTCAAGCTGCGCGAGGGGATGCCGATCGGTGCGCACGTGACGCTGCGCGGCGACCGGATGTGGGAGTTCCTTGACCGCCTGCTGACCCTGGCGCTGCCCCGGATCCGCGACTTCCGGGGGCTGTCCCCGCGGCACTTCGACGGTCGCGGCAACTACACGTTCGGTCTGACCGAGCAGGTGATGTTCCACGAGATCAACCAGGACCGCATCGACCGGTCCCGGGGCATGGACATCACGGTCGTGACCACCGCTACGAACGACGACGAGGGACGCGCGCTGCTCCGGCAGCTCGGCTTCCCCTTCAAGGAGCAGTGAGATGGCGAAGACCGCACTGAAGGTGAAGGCGGCGCGCAGGCCGAAGTTCAAGGTGCGCGGGTACACCCGCTGCCAGCGCTGCGGCCGGCCGAAGGCCGTCTACCGCAAGTTCGGGCTGTGCCGCATCTGCCTCCGCGAGATGGCACACCGCGGCGAGCTGCCCGGCGTCACCAAGAGCTCCTGGTAGGGCTCGCCCGCACTGTCCGATGTTTTACCGGTTCGAGAACGCTGAAGGTCGCGCCCCGGCGCGAAACCACGGTGAGAAAGGGCCCTCACGGCCATGACGATGACTGACCCGATCGCAGACATGCTCACCCGTCTGCGCAACGCCAACCAGGCGTACCACGACACGGTGTCGATGCCTTACAGCAAGCTGAAGGCAGGTGTCGCCGCGATCCTCCAGCAGGAGGGCTACATCACCTCCTGGAAGGAGGTCGACGCCCCGGAGGGCGCCCAGCAGCAGGTCGGCAAGACCCTGGAGGTCACGCTGAAGTACGGCGTGCACCGGGAGCGCTCGATCGCCGGTGTCCGGCGCATCAGCAAGCCCGGCCTGCGCGTATACGCGAAGGCCACCGGGCTCCCGAAGGTGCTCGGCGGCCTCGGCGTCGCGATCATCTCGACCAGCCACGGTCTGCTGACGGACCGCCAGGCCAAGCAGAAGGGCGTAGGTGGGGAAGTCCTCGCCTACGTCTGGTGAGAAGGGCAGAGGAGATATGTCCCGCATCGGCAAGCTCCCCATCACGGTGCCGTCCGGCGTCGAGGTGGCGCTCGAGGACCGCATGGTGACGGTGAAGGGCCCCAAGGGCACCCTGGCCCACCAGGTGGCCGCGCCCATCACGGTGTCCCGCGACGACGGCGAGATCAAGGTGACCCGCCCCGACGACGAGCGGGAGAGCCGCTCGCTGCACGGCCTCACGCGGACCCTGATCGCGAACATGGTCACCGGCGTGACCGAGGGGTACGAGAAGAAGCTCGAGATCTACGGGGTCGGCTACCGGGTGCTGTCCAAGGGCCCGAACCAGCTGGAGTTCCAGCTCGGCTACTCCCACCCGATCACGTTCGACGCTCCGGAGGGCATCACGTTCACCGTGGAGGGCCCGACGAAGTTCGGCGTGCAAGGGATCGACAAGCAGTTGGTCGGCGAGGTCGCCGCGAAGATCCGCAAGCTGCGCAAGCCGGAGCCCTACAAGGGCAAGGGCGTTCGCTACGCGGGCGAGCAGATCCGCCGCAAGGTCGGAAAGGCTGGTAAGTGACGATGGCAATCGCACTCAGGTCCGGCAAGCACACGAGCGCACGGGTCGCCTCCCGGCTGCGCCGTCAGGTCCGCGGACGCAAGAAGGTCTCCGGTACCGCCGAGCGTCCCCGCATGGTGGTCACCCGCAGCTCCAAGCACATCACCGTCCAGGTGGTCGACGACGGGATCGGGCAGACGCTGGCCTCGGCCAGCACCATGGAGGCCGACCTGCGCACCTTCGCCGGCGACAAGACGGCGAAGGCCCGCAAGGTCGGCGAGCTGGTGGCCGCCCGAGCCAAGGAGAAGGGTGTCGGGTCCGTCGTCTTCGACCGGGCCGGCAACAGGTACCACGGGCGGCTCGCCGCCCTGGCCGACGGTGCCCGCGAGGGCGGCCTCGCGTTCTGATCGCCCCCACGGGGGCTCTGCCCCCGTGGAGCCCCGGATGACTTGCAAGAGGAAGAGGTAGTTCGAATGAGCGGATCCCAGCGCCGAAGCGGCGGTGACCGTCGCGGTGGCCGCGACGACCGTCGTGGTGGCCAGGCGGACAAGACCGCGTACGTCGAGCGTGTGGTCGCGATCAACCGCGTCGCCAAGGTCGTGAAGGGCGGTCGTCGGTTCAGCTTCACCGCGCTCGTGGTCGTCGGTGACGGCGACGGCATGGTCGGTGTCGGGTACGGCAAGGCCAAGGAGGTGCCCTCCGCCATCGCGAAGGGTGTCGAGGAGGCGAAGAAGCACTTCTTCAAGGTGCCGCGCATCCAGGGCACGATCCCGCACCCGGTGCAGGGCGAGAAGGCGGCCGGCGTGGTCCTGCTGCGTCCCGCTGCTCCTGGTACCGGTGTGATCGCGGGTGGCCCGGTGCGCGCGGTCCTCGAGTGCGCCGGCATCCACGACGTGCTCAGCAAGTCCCTCGGCTCGTCCAACCAGATCAACATCGTGCACGCCACCGTGGAGGCGCTGCGCTCGCTGGAGGAGCCCGAGGCGGTCGCCTCCCGCCGCGGCATGACCGTGGAGGACGTGGCTCCGGCCGCCCTGCTGAAGGCTCGTGCGGAGGTGGCGGGCTGATGGGGCGCCTCAAGGTCGAGCAGACCCGGTCCACGATCGGCTGCAAGAAGAACCAGCGGGACACCCTGCGCTCCCTCGGCCTGAAGCGGATCGGAGACGTGGTGGTCAAGGAGGATCGTCCCGAGATCCGCGGAATGCTCCAGGCGGTCACCCACCTGATCGCCGTCCAGGAGGTGGACTGACAATGACGCTGAAGCTGCATCACCTGCGCCCGGCGCCCGGCGCCAAGACCGACCGCACCCGTGTGGGGCGCGGTGAGGGCTCCAAGGGCAAGACGGCCGGCCGCGGCACCAAGGGCAGCAAGGCCCGCAACCAGGTGCCGGAGCACTTCGAGGGCGGCCAGATGCCGATCCACATGCGCCTGCCCAAGCTGAAGGGGTTCAAGAACCCCTTCAAGGAGGAGTACCAGGTCGTCAACCTGGACCGGATCAACGACCTGTTCCCCGAGGGCGGCGCGGTCAGCGTCGGCGACCTGGTGGCCAAGGGCGCGGTCCGCGACGGCAGGCCGGTCAAGGTGCTCGGGTCCGGTGAGCTGTCCGTCGCGGTCCAGGTGCAGGCGCACGCCTTCTCCTCCTCCGCGCGCGAGAAGATCACCGCTGCCGGCGGCAGCGCCACCGAGCTCTGAGGGCGGCTGCTGCCCCCTCGTTGAGACGGCCGGGGCCCGGCCGGGTGATCCGCGGCATCCGCGGTGTCGCCCGGCCGGGCCCTGTTAGGCTTCCGGGGTCGCGGCCGAGACGGTCCGACCCGCACGTGAGAAAGAGGATCTAGGTGCTAGGCGCTTACGCCAACGCGTTCAAGACCCCGGACCTGCGACGCAAGTTGCTGTTCGTGCTGCTCGTCATCGTGGTCTTCCGCCTCGGCTCCCAGATCCCGACGCCAGGGGTGGACGTCGCGAACGTCCAGGAGTGCTTCCAGGCCACCAAGAACCAGGGTCTGTACGGGCTGATCAACCTCTTCTCCGGCGGTGCGCTGCTGCGGCTGACCGTGTTCGCGCTCGGGATCATGCCCTACATCACCGCGAGCATCATCCTGCAGCTGTTGGTGGTGGTGATCCCACGGTTGGAGAACCTCAAGAACGAGGGCCAGGCGGGGCAGACCAAGATCACCCAGTACACCCGTTACCTCACCCTTGCGCTGGCCATCCTGCAGGCGACCGGCATCAGCGCCCTGGCGCGCAGCGGGAACCTGCTGCAGGGCTGCAGCAAGCCGCTGCTCTACAACGAGTCCAGCCTGTGGACGATGGCGCTCATGGTGATCACCATGACCGCGGGCACCACGGTGATCATGTGGCTCGGTGAGCTGATCACCGACCGGGGCATCGGCAACGGCATGTCGATCCTGATCTTCACCCAGGTGGTCGCCACCTTCCCCGGGTCGCTGTGGGCGGTGAAGGTCTCCCAGAACAGCTGGTGGGTCTTCGGGCTGGTCGTCGTGATCGGGCTGATCCTGGTCGCCGCGGTCGTCTTCATCGAGCAGGCCCAGCGGCGCATCCCGGTGCAGTACGCGCGCCGGATGGTGGGCCGCAAGATGTTCGGCGGCTCGTCGACGTACATCCCGCTCAAGGTCAACCAGGCTGGCGTGATCCCGGTGATCTTCGCCTCCAGCCTGCTGTACCTGCCGGCGATGGCGACCCGGTTCTCCAACGGGAACTCGGCGTGGGCGCGGTTCATCGCGACGTACTTCGTGACCGGCAGCCACCCGATCTACATGCTCGCCTACTTCCTGCTCATCATCTTCTTCACCTACTTCTACGTCGCGATCACCTTCAACCCAGAAGAGGTCGCCGACAACATGAAGAAGTACGGCGGGTTCATCCCCGGCATCCGTGCGGGCCGGCCGACCCAGGAGTACCTCAACTACGTGCTGTCGCGGATCACGTTCCCCGGCTCGCTGTACCTCGGCATCATCTCGCTGGTCCCGCTGATCGCCTTCAAGCTGGTCGGCGCGAACCAGAACTTCCCGTTCGGCGGCACCTCGATCCTGATCATGGTCGGTGTCGCGCTCGACACGGTGAAGCAGATCGAGAGCCAGCTCCAGCAACGCAACTACGAAGGGTTCTTGCGCTGACCATGGACCACCCCACGAAACCGCCCGCATCGCTCGCGCTTCCGCGGGGACCCCGATGAGGATCGTGCTGATGGGGCCGCCGGGCGCGGGCAAGGGCACCCAGGCGAAGGTGATCGCCGACCGGCTGTCCATCCCCGCCATCTCCACCGGGGACATCTTCCGCGCCAACGTCTCCGCGGAGACCGAGCTCGGCAGGACCGCGAAGCGGTACATGGACGCCGGCGAGTACGTCCCCGACGAGGTCACCAACGCGATGGTGCGCGACCGGCTCGCCGAGGCCGACGCACGGCACGGCTTCCTTCTCGACGGCTACCCGCGCACCGTGGACCAGGTCCAGGAGCTCGACGGCATGCTCGCCGAGCTCGACACCCGCCTGGACGCCGTGGTGGTGCTCCGGGTGGAGCCCGAGGAGCTGGTGCAGCGGCTGCTGGAGCGGGCCCGGACCGAGGGTCGTGAGGACGACACCGAGGACGTGATCCGCCGCCGCCAGGAGGTGTACGCCGAGCAGACCGCTCCGCTTCTGGGCGTCTACGCCGAGCGCGGGCTGCTCGTCGCGGTCGACGGCATGGGCGAGGTGGGCGAGGTCACCTCACGGGTGTTCGCGGCGCTGGAGCCCGCCTCCGACGCCACCGCGGGCTGAGGCGGCCGTGTTCCGCGAACGCGGCATCGAGATCAAGACCCCCGAGCAGATCGAGAAGATGCGCGCTGCCGGCCTGGTGGTCGGTGAGACCCTGCAGCTGCTGCGTGAGTCGGTCCGCGCCGGGATGACCACCGCAGAGCTGGACGCGATCGCCGAGGCCAACATCCGTCGCAGCGGCGCCGTGCCGTCGTTCAAGGGCTACCACGGCTTCCCGGCCTCGATCTGCGTGTCGGTCAACGATGAGGTGGTGCACGGGATCCCCGGCGAACGGGTGATCCTCGACAACGACGTGGTCTCGATCGACTGCGGGGCGATCCTCGACGGCTGGCACGGCGACGCGGCGATCACGGTGCCGGTGGGGGACGTCCCCGAGAAAGCCCTGGAGCTGATGCGGGTCACCGAGGAGGCGATGTGGCGGGGGATCGCGGCCGCCCGCCTGGGCGGCCGGGTCAGTGACATCTCCCACGCGGTGGAGAGCTACGTCCGCAGACAGGGTGCCTACGGCATCATCGAGGAGTACGTCGGCCATGGCATCGGCACCGCGATGCACCAGCCCCCCAGCGTGCCCAACTACGGCAGGGCCGGAAGAGGGCCCAAGCTGGTGCGCGGTCTCGCGCTCGCGGTGGAGCCGATGATCGTGCTCGGCGCCCCGGACACCCACGTGCTGGACGACGACTGGACCGTGATGTCCGACGACGGCTCGCTGGCCGCGCACTTCGAGAACACGTTCACGCTCACCCCCGACGGCCCCTGGGTGCTCACCGCCCTCGACGGCGGCCAGGCCAAGCTCGCCGAGCTCGGCGCCCCCTACGGCGGGCCCCCCAGCGGCCCCCACAGCGGCCCCCACAGCGGCCCCCACAGCGGCCCCCACAGCGGCCCCCACAGCGGCCCCCACAGCGACCGCTGACTGCGGGAACGGCCTCGATTACCATCCGGGGCCGGATTCCTCTAGACTTGACTCTTGGCCCAACGTGGGCCTGTTTTGTGGTGCCCTGCGGCTGCCCGGCAGCGGCCCCGGAGAAGCGATCGCTTTCGTGTCTCCGCGTCGTGCCCGGGAAGGGTCCCGACGGGCTCATGTGGTCCAGAGCAACTCAGAGCAACTCAGAGCAACACGGTAGACGAGCCACCAACAGATTGCGGAGGACATGCCGAAGAAAGAAGGCGTGATCGAGATCGAGGGCACGGTTGTCGAGGCGCTCCCGAACGCGATGTTTCGGGTCGAGCTGAGCAACGGCCACAAGGTCCTCGCCCACATCAGCGGCAAGATGCGTCAGCACTACATCCGGATCCTTCCCCAAGACAGGGTCGTCGTCGAGCTGTCGCCGTACGACCTGACCCGCGGGCGGATCGTCTACCGGTACAAGTAATCCCCCTCACGGGGGCCTCGCCCCCGTGGACCCCCGGGTCGGTGGTCACCGTGATGCCCACACCCAGGGCAGCCGAGAAACGAGAGAAGAGCTTCGGACATGAAGGTCAACCCGAGCGTCAAGCCGATCTGTGACAAGTGCAAGGTGATCCGTCGCCACGGCCGCGTCATGGTGATCTGCGAGAACCCTCGCCACAAGCAGCGCCAGGGCTGAGCTCGACAACTCAACACACTTCGTGACCGCTCACCCGTCGGACCCGACGGGTGTCACCCCCGGACCGGAGGCCGGGGCCCCGCTCTCGAATGAGGCGGGCGGGGACGCGGCACGAACCGACACCTCCAAGGAGATGGAAGGCAGTGCCTTCCAGAAGGGAATGGCCACCGATGGCACGCCTCGTCGGTATCGACCTCCCGCGCGACAAGCGCATCGAGGTCGCACTCACCTACATCTACGGCATTGGCCGTACCAGCGCCCAGCAGGTCCTCGCAGCGACCGGGGTCGACCCGAACATGCGGGTCCACCAGCTGGGCGACGACGAGCTGGTCAAGCTTCGGGACGCGATCGAAGCGAACTTCAGGATCGAGGGTGACCTCCGGCGCGAGGTCCAGGCCGACATCCGTCGCAAAATCGAGATCGGCAGCTACCAGGGCCGCCGGCACCGCCAGGGCCTGCCCGTGCGAGGGCAGCGCACCAAGACCAACGCGCGCACCCGCAAGGGCCCCAAGCGCACCGTCGCCGGCAAGAAGAAGGCCCGCTGAGCGTGGCCTCCGACCCGACTTTCGACCAGACGCAGGAGTAACGAATGCCTCCCAAGAGCCGCCAGGCCGGCGCCAAGAAGGTGCGCCGCAAGGAGAAGAAGAACGTCGCCCAGGGCGAGGCCCACATCAAGAGCACGTTCAACAACACGATCGTCACGATCACCGACCCGGTGGGTGCGGTGATCTCCTGGGCCTCGGCCGGCACCGTCGGCTTCAAGGGGTCCCGCAAGTCCACGCCGTACGCCGCGCAGATGGCAGCCGAGGCTGCCGGACGTCGGGCGATGGAGCACGGGATGAAGAAGATCGACGTCTTCGTCAAGGGCCCGGGCTCGGGTCGCGAGACGGCGATCCGGTCCCTGGGTGCGATCGGCCTCGAGGTCGGCACCATCCAGGACGTCACCCCCACCCCTCACAACGGATGCCGGCCGCCCAAGCGCCGGCGCGTGTGAGCCCCGACAGCCGAGCGAAACCAAGGAGTCTTTGAACCATGGCCCGTTACACCGGCCCCATGACGAAGAAGTCGCGCCGGCTGGGTGTCGACCTCATCGGCGGCGACCAGGCCTACGAGCGTCGTCCCTACCCGCCCGGCCAGCACGGCCGCGGCCGCATCAAGGAGAGCGAGTACCTCCTCCAGCTGCGCGAGAAGCAGAAGGCGCGCTACACCTACGGCGTCCTGGAGAAGCAGTTCCACCGCTACTACGCCGAGGCGCACCGGCGCCCGGGCAAGACCGGTGACAACCTGCTCCAGCTGCTCGAGTGCCGGCTGGACAACGTGGTGTACCGCGCCGGCTTCGCGCGCACCCGCCGGCACGCCCGCCAGCTCGTCGTGCACGGGCACTTCCTCGTGAACGGCCGCAAGGTGGACATCCCGTCCTACCAGATCAGCTCCCACGACGTGATCGACGTCCGCGAGAAGTCGCTCGAGATGACGCCGTTCATCGTCGCGCGGGAGACCCACGGCGAGCGCAACGTGCCAGGCTGGATGGAGGCGCTGCCCACCAAGATGCGCATCCTGATCCACCAGCTGCCGGTCCGCGAGCAGATCGACATCCCGGTCCAGGAGCAGCTCATCGTCGAGTACTACTCCAAGATCCACTGATAGTCCGCCACCCTGATGCGAGGACTCGTCCTCGCCGGTTCGAGCCCGTCATATAGCGGGTGGGCTCGGAAAGGAACACACCGTGTTAATCGCTCAGCGCCCGACCCTGTCAGAAGAGGTCGTCGACGAGTACCGCTCCCGGTTCGTCATCGAGCCGCTGGAGCCGGGCTTCGGGTACACCCTCGGCAACTCGCTGCGTCGTACCCTGCTCTCCTCCATCCCCGGTGCCGCGGTGACCAGCATCAAGATCGACAGCGTGCTCCACGAGTTCTCCACGATCGAGGGGGTCAAGGAGGACGTCACCGAGGTCATCCTCAACCTGAAGGACCTCGTGGTCTCCTCCGAGCACGACGAGCCGGTCACCATGTACCTGCGCAAGCAGGGCCCCGGTGACGTCACGGCCGCGGACATCGCGCCGCCGGCCGGCGTGGAGGTGCACAGCCCGGAGCTGAAGATCGCCACCCTCAACGACAAGGGCAAGCTCGAGATGGAGCTCGTCGTCGAGCGCGGCCGCGGCTACGTGTCGGCGGCGCAGAACAAGGGCGCCGACAACGAGATCGGCCGGATGCCGGTCGACTCGATCTACTCGCCGGTGCTCAAGGTGACCTACAAGGTCGAGGCCACCCGTGTCGAGCAGCGCACCGACTTCGACAAGCTGGTCATCGACGTGGAGAGCAAGCCGTCGATCCGGCCCCGTGACGCCCTCGCGTCGGCCGGCAAGACGCTGGTCGAGCTGTTCGGCCTGGCCCGCGAGCTCAACGTCGAGGCGGAGGGCATCGACATCGGCCCCTCGCCGGTCGACGAGGCGCTGGCGGCCGACCTGGCGCTGCCGGTCGAGGACCTGCAGCTGACCGTGCGCTCCTACAACTGCCTCAAGCGTGAGGGTATCCACACCGTGGGAGAGCTGATCTCGCGCTCCGAGCAGGACCTGCTCGACATCCGCAACTTCGGCGCCAAGTCCATCGACGAGGTGAAGGCCAAGCTCGTCGAGATGGGCCTGTCGCTGAAGGACAGCGCTCCGGGCTTCGACCCGCAGGCGGCGCTGGCGGCGTACGACGACGATGACGACAGCTTCGTCGAGGACGAACAGTACTGATCCGACCCATCTACCCGGGTACCTGGTACGGCCCGGGAGAAACGAGAGACATCCATGCCCACTCCCAAGAAGGGTGCCCGGCTCGGCGGTAGCCCGGCGCACCAGAAGCAGATCGTGGCGAACCTGGCGACCAGCCTGTTCGAGCACGGTCGGGTGACCACCACGGAGGCCAAGGCCCGGGTGCTGCGGCCGGTGGCCGAGCGGCTGATCACGAAGGCCAAGAAGGGCGACCTGCACAACCGGCGTCAGGTGCTGTCCACCATCAAGGACAAGGGTGTGGTGCACACCCTGTTCACCGAGATCGCTCCGCACTTCGCGGAGCGTCCGGGCGGCTACACCCGAATCACCAAGACCGGCCCGCGCAAGGGCGACAACGCCCCGATGGCGGTCATCGAGCTGGTGACCGAGGAGTACTCCGCCGAGCAGCCGGCAGCCGCCAAGGAGGCCCCGAGGAAGTCCGCCGCGAAGGCGCCGGCGAAGAAGGCGGCCGAGGCGCCTGCCGAGGCCGAGACCGTGGAGGAGCCGGCCGCCGAGGCCGAGACCGCCGAGGAGCCGGCCGCCGAGGCCGCCCCCGAGGCGGAGGCGGGCGAGGCGACCTCTCAGGCCGAGGCGAGCGAGCAGGAGAAGTCCTCCGAGGAGTGATGGCTGGAGCGTCGCTCCCACCTTCGCAAGAGTGGCGGCAGATGGCACCCGCGCCCCGCGCGGACGCGTCATCTGCCGCCACTTCCGCTTTGACAGGATGAGCGTGTGCGCCTGCGACTCGACCTCGCCTACGACGGCACCGACTTCCACGGCTGGGCGACCCAGCCGGGACTGCGCACCGTGCAGGAGACGCTCGAGTCGGCCCTCGCGCAGACGCTGCGGGTGGAGCGGGTCCGGGCCACCTGCGCCGGCCGCACGGACACCGGTGTGCACGCCCGCGGCCAGGTGGTCCACCTCGACCTCGACGACGGCGTCCTGATGTCCTCGGCCGGCCGCAGCGCCGCGCCGCCGCTGGAGGCGCTGCTGCGCCGGCTCAACGGGGTGCTCCCCGAGGACGTCCGGGTGCGACGCGTGCAGCAGGCGCCGCCCGGGTTCGACGCCCGGTTCTCGGCGCGTTGGCGCAGGTACGCCTACCGGATCGCCGACCACCCCGCCCTCGTCGACCCGCTGCGCCGCCGCTGGGTGCTCAGCCGGTCCCGGGAGCTGGACCTGACCGCCATGAACGAGGCGGCCGCACCGCTGACCGGTGAGCACGACTTCGCGGCGTTCTGCAAGAAGCGTGAGGGGGCCACCACCATCCGACGGGTCCTCGAGCTGTCCTGGTCCCGCGACGCCCAGGGGCTCGCGGTCGGGACGGTCCGCGCCGACGCGTTCTGCCACCACATGGTCCGCGCGCTGGTCGGCTGCCTGGTCGCGGTCGGGGAGGGGCGGCGGCCCCCGGAGTGGGCGTACGACGTACTGGCTGCCGGTGTCCGGGACCCGGCGGTGACCGTCGTGCACGCCCACGGTCTGACCCTGGAGGGGGTCGACTACCCGGTCGACGACCAGCTGGCCGCCCAGGCCGAGAAGGCGCGGGTGCTTCGAACGCTGGAGCGGGAGGGCGGCCGGTGAGCGAGCACTACTTCTCCGCCGATCCCACGAGCCGCTTCGAACGTGTCCCGGTCCGGGCACGGGTCTGGGGGCATGACCTCGCCCTGAGCTCCGGGTCCGGGGTGTTCTCCCGGGGACGGCTCGACACGGGCACCGCGGTGCTGTTTCGCGAGGCCGAGCCACCCGAGGGCGGGACCCTGCTCGACCTGGGCTGCGGCTACGGCGTGATCGGCCTCGCGCTCGCCACCGCCGCACCGGAGGCCACGGTGTGGGGGGTGGAGGTGAACGAGCGTGCGGTGCTGCTCGCCAACGAGAACGCGGCCGCGCTCGGGCTGACCGACCGGTTCCGGGCGGTGCTCCCCGAGCAGCTGCCCGCCGACCTCGTGTTCGACGAGATCTGGAGCAACCCGCCGATCCGGGTCGGCAAGCAGGCGCTGCACGAGCTGCTGGGCACCTGGCTGCCCAGGCTGGTGCCGAACGGGCGAGCGGTGCTCGTGGTGGGCAAGAACCTCGGTGCGGACTCGCTGCAGCGCTGGCTGGTCGACCAGGGCTGTCCGACCACCCGGCTGGCCAGCGCGAAGGGCTTCCGGGTGCTCGAGGTGCGTCGCCCGGACCCGAACGTCAACGATGGTTGACAGGAACACGGTGTCAACGTAGGTTGACGAGGGTGAGCGACCCGTCCGCGCTGACCGCCGCCGCCACGGACGCCGACCCCCGCACGGGGCTGCGAGCGGTCCGGGCACTGCGGCGCCTCGTCGAGCGGCTAGAGGAGTCCCAGGTGCGGCGGGCGCGAGAGATGGGCTGGTCCTGGCAGGAGATCGCCGACGTGCTGGGAGTCAGCCGCCAGGCGGTCCACAAGAAGCACCGGCGCCTGGGCTGAGCCCAGCGAAGGGGAGCGGCATGCTGGAGAGGTTCACCGAGGACGCCCGGGCCGTGGTCGTCGCGGCACGCGAGCACGCGGTCGCGACCACGGCGAGCGAGGTCCGTGCCGAGCACCTGCTGATGGCGCTGCTCGACCAGCGTGGCTCGGCGGCCACCCAGGTGCTCGGCCTGCTGGGCGTGAGCGCGGCGACGCTGCGGGAGCTGCTGGACCGCCGGCGCATGCAGTACGTCGACGGGCTGGACGAGGACGACGCCGAGGCGCTCCGGGCGATCGGCATCGACCTCGACGAGGTGGTCCGCCGAGTCGACAGGAACCTCGGCGGCCTCACCAGGCCGACCGCCGGTCCCCGGCGGATCCGGTTCTCCCGGTCCGCTCGCAAGGTGCTCGAGCTGGCGTTGCGGGAAGCGGTTGCCCTGCGGCACGGCCACATCGGCACCGAGCACCTGCTGCTGGGCCTGGTCCGGGAGGACGACCGCGTGGTGCGCGATGCCCTTGCCGACGGGGGCGTGCAGCCCGTCGCGCTGCGCCGGGCGGTTGCGGAGGCGGTGCCCAGGGCGGGTTGAGCCCGGCGGATGGTTCGATAGGGCCATGAACGCCTACGAAGCAGCCCCGGACCGCTACGACACCATGCAGTACCGCTTCTGCGGCCGCAGCGGGCTGCAGCTTCCGGCCCTGTCCCTGGGACTGTGGCAGAACTTCGGCGACGACCGGTCCGAGGAGACCCAGCGCTCCATCCTGCGCCGCGCGTTCGACCGCGGGGTGACGCACTTCGACCTGGCCAACAACTACGGACCGCCCTACGGGCAGGCCGAGACCAACTTCGGCCGCTACCTGCGCGCAGACTTCGCCTCCCACCGCGACGAGCTGGTCATCTCCACCAAGGCGGGGTGGGACATGTGGCCCGGGCCCTACGGCCAGGGCGGCGGCTCCCGCAAGTACGTGCTCGCCTCCCTCGACCAGTCACTGGCGCGGATGGGGCTGGAGTACGTCGACATCTTCTACAGCCACCGGTTCGACAAGGACACCCCGGTCGAGGAGACCATGATGGCCCTCGACCACGCGGTGCGGTCCGGGAAGGCGTTGTACGCGGGGATCTCCTCCTACTCCGCGAAGCGCACCCGCGAGGCGGCCACCATCGCCCGGGAGCTCGGGACGCCGCTGCTGATCCACCAGCCGTCGTACTCCATGCTGAACCGCTGGATCGAGCAGGACCTGCTCGACGAGCTCGAGGAGCAGGGGATGGGCTGCATCGTGTTCACCGCCCTCGCCCAAGGCCTGCTCACCGACCGCTACCTCGACGGGATCCCGGAGGACTCCCGGGCGGCGCGCTCGGACAGCACGCTGCCTTCGGAGCACCTCGACGAGAGCCTGCGCCACGTGCGCCGGCTCAACGAGATCGCCGCCGCGCGGGGGCAGAAGCTGGCCCAGATGGCGCTGCAGTGGGTGCTGCGCGACTCGCGGGTGACCTCGGCGGTCATCGGCGCTTCCTCCGTGGAGCAGCTCGACACCAACCTGGACGCGCTGGCCGGTCCGGCGCTCACCGACGAGGAGCTCGCCGCCATCGACCAGGACGCGGTGGAGTGCGGCATCAACCTGTGGGCGCACGTCACCGAGGAGTGACCGGCCTCACGAATTTGGGGTACGTCGGGGGGAGGACACCTTCCACCGGTTAGGGCATGATCCGGTCATGACCAAGTACGTCTACGACTTCTCCGAGGGCAGCAAGGACCAGAAGGACCTGCTCGGCGGCAAGGGCGCGAACCTGGCCGAGATGTCCAACCTCGGGCTGCCGGTGCCGCCTGGCTTCACGATCAGCACCGACGCTTGCCGTGCCTACCTGGGCGTGGACGGCTCCGCGGCGGGAAGGATGCCCGAGGGCCTCGACGACGAGGTGACCGAGCACCTGCGTGCCCTGGAGAAGGCGATGGGCAAGCGGCTCGGCGACCCGGCCGACCCGCTGCTGGTCTCGGTGCGCTCCGGAGCGAAGTTCTCCATGCCCGGGATGATGGAGACGGTGCTCAACGTCGGGCTCAACGACGAGTCGGTGGACGGCCTGGCGGCCAAGGCCGACGGCGACGAGCGCTTCGCCTACGACTCCTACCGGCGGCTGCTGCAGATGTTCGGCACCACGGTGCTCGGCATCGAGGCCTCGTCGTTCCACGAGGTGCTCGACGACCTGAAGGACCGCAGGGGCGCCGCGAACGACGTGGACCTCGGCGTGGACGACTTCCGTGAGCTGGTCGGGACGTACAAGGAGCTGATCACGGTGCGCGCCGGCCGGGAGTTCCCGCAGGACCCGCGGGAGCAGATGGACATGGCGATCCAGGCGGTCTTCGACTCCTGGAACACCGAGCGGGCGGTGCTCTACCGGCGGCAGGAGCGGATCCCCGGGGAGCTGGGCACCGCGGTGAACATCGTCAGCATGGTGTTCGGCAACTGCGGTTCGGACTCGGGCACCGGTGTCGCGTTCACACGCGATCCAGCATCGGGGGCGCAGGGGATCTACGGCGACTACCTGCAGAACGCGCAGGGCGAGGACGTGGTTGCCGGCATCCGCAACACCGTGCCGCTCGCGGACCTGGAGAAGATCGACAAGCAGTCCTACGACGAGCTGCTGGGCATCATGCAGACCCTGGAGGAGCACTACCGGGACCTGTGCGACATCGAGTTCACCATCGAGCGCGGCAAGCTCTGGATGCTGCAGACCCGGGTCGGGAAGCGGACCGCGGAGGCCGCCTTCCGGATCGCCTGCCAGCTGGTCGACCAGGGCTTGATCGACATGGACGAGGCGGTACGCCGGGTCAACGGCAACCAGCTCGCGCAGCTGATGTTCCCGCGCTTCGACACCGACTCCGACCGCAAGCCGATCACGCACGGCATGAACGCCTCACCGGGGGCCGCCGTCGGCAAGGCGGTGTTCGACTCGGTCACGGCCGTGGAGTGGGCAGCGCGCGGGGAGGACGTCATCCTGGTGCGCCGCGAGACCAACCCCGAGGACCTGAAGGGGATGGTCGCCGCCAAGGGAATCCTCACCTCCCGCGGTGGGAAGACCTCGCACGCCGCCGTGGTGGCGCGCGGCATGGGCCGCACCTGCGTCTGCGGTGCCGACGCGCTGGATGTGGAGGTGAAGTCCAAGAAGTTCACCGCCCCCCACGGGACCGTGGTCGAGGAGGGTGACGTCATCTCCATCGACGGCACCACCGGGGAGGTCTTCGCCGGCGAGGTTCCGGTGGTCGACTCGCTGGTGGTCCGCTACTTCGAGGGCGACGAGCCCGCGGCGTCCGACGAGCTGGTCGGCGCGGTCGCGCGGATCATGGAGCACGCGGACAGCACCCGCCGGCTCGTCGTACGCGCCAACGCCGACAACGCCGAGGACGCCGCTCGGGCGCGACGGTTCGGCGCCGAGGGGATCGGCCTGTGCCGCACCGAGCACATGTTCCTCGGCGAACGCAGGGAGCTGATCGAGAACCTCATCGTCGCCGAGGACCTCAAGGGCCGCCGCGAGGCGCTGTCGGCGCTGCTGCCCATGCAGCGCGCGGACTTCGTGGAGATCCTGGAGGCGATGGACGGGCTCCCGGTCACGATCCGGCTGATCGACCCGCCGCTCCACGAGTTCCTGCCCGACTACACCGATCTCTCGGTGGCGGTGGCGCTGGAGGACGAGAAGGGCAACCACGACACCTTGCACCACAAGCTGCTCGCCGCGGTGCGGCGGTTGCACGAGCAGAACCCGATGCTGGGCCTGCGGGGCGTGCGGCTCGGCATCGTCATCCCGGGGCTGTTCACCATGCAGGCCCGAGCGATTCTCGAGGCGTCGGCGGAGCGCGTGAAGGCGGGCGGCGACCCGCGCCCGGAGATCATGATCCCGCTGGTCGCCACCGTCCAGGAGCTGGAGCTGGTGCGCGCCGACATCGAGCGGGTGGCCGCCGAGGTGCAGCAGGAGGCGGGCGTCGACCTGAACTTCAAGGTCGGCACGATGATCGAGCTGCCTCGCGCCGCGGTGGCCGCCGACGAGATCGCCACCGCTGCGGACTTCTTCTCCTTCGGGACCAACGACCTCACCCAGATGACCTGGGGCTTCTCCCGCGACGACGTGGAGGCGTCGTTCTTCAGCAACTACCTGGAGAAGGGCGTGTTCGGGGTCTCCCCGTTCGAGTCCATCGACGTCGCCGGGGTCGGCCAGCTGGTCCGGCTCGCCGTGGAGCGGGGGCGCTCCGCGCACCCGGAGCTGCACATGGGCGTGTGCGGCGAGCACGGCGGGGACCCGGACTCGATCCACTTCTTCGACGAGGTGGGGGTGGACTACGTGTCCTGCTCGCCGTTCCGGGTGCCGGTCGCCCGCCTGGAGGCGGGCCGTTCGGCCGCGGAGGACATCTCCGACAGCGCCTGAGCCGCCTCCGGCCACCACTCGTGCCGCCGCCGCAGCGCGCCGGCGAGCAGGAACAGGAGCCCGAGCACCGCGACCGGAAGGGCGACCGTCCGCGACGGCCCGTAGACCAGCAGGTGGTGCAGGTGTCCGGGCTTGACCCCGCCGATCAGCCCGCCGACGAGCAAGGACACCCACAGGGTCACGGCGAGGGCCAGCATCATCAGCGCGGCGAACCGCGGCCGGTGCACGCCGAGGAAACCCAGGGAGACGGCGACCACGAAGACCGTCACCGCCGACACCTCGGTGGCCAGGTCGTGGGGGACCATCCCGACCGAGGCGACCAGCAGCAGCAGCTCGACGACGGCCCCGGTGACCCATCCGAGCGTGGGAGTGCCCGCGCGGGGCCGCAGCAGCCCGAGCGCGGCGAGCCCGGCCAGGGGGAGCGTCCAGACGGCGACGAAGAGTGCCGTCTGCCAGCCGGTGGACGACGTGAGCATCCTCCCGGCCAGGTAGACCGCGCCCACCATCGTGTAGACGATGACCAGCCCGAAGGCGGACCACCGCACCAGGGTCGCGACCATCCTCGAGACCACGCCTCACAACCTCGCCGGCCGGCGCGTCCCGGACCAGAGGCGTTGGTCCCGGGGCGAGCCCGGGCACCGGCAGAAACCGGGGTGCACGGACCCTGCGGGATGCGGGACCATGACCGGCGTGGGTCACGTCGACGTCTCAGGAGTCCGGTACGAGCTGCCGGACGGCCGCGTCCTGCTCGACGAGGTGTCGTTCCGGGTCGGAGACGGCGCGAAGGTCGCGCTCGTCGGCGCCAACGGGGCCGGCAAGACGACGCTGCTGCGGGTCATCACCGGCGAGCTGGCGTCGCACGCGGGCGCGGTCACCCGCTCCGGCGGGCTCGGCGTGATGCGCCAGATGGTGGGCCAGGGCGCCACGACCGTGCACGAGCTGCTGCTGTCGGTGTCCCCGCCGCGGCTGCGGAACGCCGCACACCGGGTGGAGCTCTGCGAGCTTCGGCTGATGGACACCGACGACGAGAAGACCCAGATGGCCTACGCCGGGGCGTTGGCCGAGTGGGCCGACGCGGGCGGCTACGAGCTCGAGGTGACCTGGGACGTCTGCTGCACCACCGCGCTCGGCGTGCCCTACGGCCGGGCGAAGTACCGCGACCTGGCGAGCCTGTCCGGTGGCGAGCAGAAGCGGCTGGTGCTGGAGTTCCTCCTCGACGGGCCCGACGAGGTGCTGCTGCTCGACGAGCCGGACAACTTCCTCGACGTGCCCGGCAAGCAGTGGCTGGAGCGGCGGATCACCGAGTCACCGAAGACGATCCTGTTCATCAGCCACGACCGGGAGCTGTTGAACAACACCGCGACACGGGTGGTCACCGTGGAGCTGGGGGCCGCCGGGAACACGGTGTGGACCCATCCCGGTGGCTTCGCGTCGTACCACGAGGCCCGACGGGCCCGGTTCGAGCGGTTCGAGGAGCTGCGGCGCCGCTGGGACGAGGAGCATGCCAAGCTGCGCGCACAGATGCTGATGTACAAGCAGAAGGCGGCCTACAACGCCGACATGGCCTCGCGCTACCAGGCGGCACAGACCCGGCTGCGCAAGTTCGAGGAGGCCGGCCCACCGCAGGCGATCCCCCGCGAGCAGCAGGTGACGATGCGGCTGCGAGGAGGCCGGACCGGCAAGCGCGCGGTGGCCTGCGAGTCCCTGGGGCTGACCGGGTTGATGCGGCCGTTCGACCTGGAGATCTGGTACGGCGAGCGGCTGGCCGTGCTGGGCTCCAACGGCTCGGGCAAGTCGCACTTCCTGCGTCTCCTGGCCGCCGGCGGCACCGATCCCGAGGTGGCGCACCGGCCGGTCGGGGACGTGCCGGTCGGGCCGGTGACGCACACCGGCCGGGCCCGGTTGGGCGCCCGGGTGCGACCCGGCTGGTTCGTGCAGACCCACGCGCACCCCGAGCTGGTCGGCCGCACCCTGCTGGAGATCCTGCACCGCGGTGACGAGCACCGCGACGGGCTGCCGCGGGAGCCGGCGTCCCGTGCGCTGGACCGCTACGAGCTCGCCCAGGCCGCCGAACAGCGCTTCGGGTCGCTGTCCGGCGGGCAGCAGGCACGGTTCCAGATCCTGCTGCTGGAGCTGTCCGGCGCCACGCTCCTGCTGCTCGACGAGCCCACCGACAACCTCGACGTCGAGTCGGCCGAGGCGCTCGAGGAGGGCCTGGAGGCCTTCGAGGGCACGGTGCTCGCCGTCACCCACGACCGGTGGTTCGCGCGCCGGTTCGACAGGTTCCTGGTCTTCGGCGAGGACGGCTCGGTCTACGAGTCCGCCGAGCCGGTCTGGGACGAGGGCCGGGTGCAGCGGACCCGCTAGAGGGTCCGGCCGTGCGGCTACACAGGAAGCCCACGGGCACGCAGCTCGGCGCGCAGCCGGTCCGGGTCGGTGAACGCGATGGCGTCCATGCCGGCGCGGGCAGCGGCATCGACGTTGCGGGGGGAGTCGTCGACGAACACGCACCGTCCCAGTGGCCTGCCGACCCGTCGCTCGAGCACCGCGAAGATGGCCGGGTCCGGCTTGGCGAGCCTCTCCTCGCCTGACACCACGATGTCGTCGAACAGCGCCAGGACACCGTGCCGCTCACGGGCCAGCGGGAACAGCTCCGCGGACCAGTTGGTCAGGCCGAACAGCGGCACGCCCCGCTCGTGCAGCCGCTCCACGATCGCCACCGTCCCGGGGATCGTGTGCGCCACGGCCTTGCCGAAGTGCTGCCGGTAGGCCAGCACGTGCGGCCGCCAGTGCGGGTGCGTCCGGCAGGCGTCCTCCTCCGCCTCGGACCACGGGCGGCCGGCGTCCTGCCGGTGGTTCCAGGCACGGAAGTCGAAGTCCTCGGCGGAGAGGAACCGGCGCGCCTCGTCCTCGCCGACCGCGGCGGCGATCGCCTTGTGCGGCTCCCAACGGATCAAGACGTCGCCGAGGTCGAGGACCACGGCCTCGGGGCTGGGGCTCATGCCGCAGACCCTACGGCGTCAGCGGGTCACCTCGAACACCCCGTGCGCGCCGCGCTCGGCGTCGATCATGACGTGCGAGATGAACGGGTAGTGGCCCGCCTGCGGGAAGCTCAGCTCGACGAAGCCGCCCTGGGCCGGGCCGAGGAACAGGGCCTGGCTCCCGCCCGGGTCACCGCGGCGCAGCCGGTAGGCGCCCTCGTCGTACACCGTGTCGAACTGGCCGCCGACGACGTGGAACGAGGTGGGCCGGTCCGGGCCGGCGTCGAGCACCCAGATGCGCACCCGCTGGCCCACCGTGGCCGTCAGCGGGGCGCGGTCGTACTGGTCGGCGTACCCGTTGAACACCACCTCGTCCGGGCGCTCGGCGCGCAGCTTGGCCATGTTCACGGTGCCGCCCTGCGGTCCGAGGTAGTACTCGGACTGGACGAGCACGTAGCTGTGCGCGACGGGCGGCAGGTGCGGCGGGTCGATCACCACTGCGCCGAACATGCCGCTCGCGATGTGCGCCGACATCGGCCTCGTGGCGCAGTGGTAGAGCCAGACGCCCGCCTTGCCGGCGGTGAACCGGTAGGTCAGCGACTGCCCCGGTGCGATGTCGCGCATCGGCCCGTCGGGCGCCAGCGAGCCGGCGTGGAAGTCCACCGAGTGGCCCATCGAGCCGTCGTTGACCAGCTTGATGACGAAGGTGTCCCCGATCCGTCCGTGCAGGGTGGGGCCGGGGGCAGTCCCGTCGTAGGTCCACAGCCGCTGCGTGACGCCGGGCGCCACCGAGCGTTCCACCTCCCGGACCGTGAAGGTACGACGGTGCACCCGGCCCGGTCCGACCGGCGGCAGCGTGGCGTCGTGGGGGACGAACCCGGGGCCCGGCCCCGAGCTGGTGGCTGCGCCCTTCACGTCGACGTGGAAGACCATGCCCATCGCCCGGTGGTCGCTGACCGAGCACCAGCCGGCCAGGTCGTGGTCGACCACCCCTACGTCGAGCCTGGCGGACTGGCCGGGGGTGAGCAGGCCGCTGTCCGCGCCGTTGTCCAGCACCAGGTCGTGCACGTTGCCTCGGTCTGTGTTGCGGACGTCGATGACCAGCCGGTTGCCGAGCGGGACCTGCACCCTGGACGGGGTGAAGTGCATGCCCGCGGCCCGGACGTGGACCGTGGTGGTCCGACCGGTGGGAGTGACGTGCCCGGTCGCCCCGGCGAGCGCGGACGAGTTGACCGACACCCCCGCCACCACGGCGAGCAGCACAGCGGCGAGGCCGACCGCCGCCAGGCCCGCGCCCTGCCCCCGGGGCCGGGGGGCGGTGGGGGAGGCCGGACCCCGCCGCTCCGCGGGCACCGGCTCCGGCGGGGCCTGCTTGGCCTGCCGGCTGGCTTTCATCCCCGCGAACAGCAGCGGGATGAACGTGGCCAGGCCGGCGATCACCAGCGCCCAGCACAGCCGCCGGACCAGGTCCGGCGCGGGCAGCACGCAGACCAGCAGGCCGGCGTTGACCATCACCAGCCGCAGCGGGGCGCCGCGGTCCAAGGCAGTGTTGGCCGCCCGCACCGCGGACGGCCCGCCCCCCAGCGCCACCGGCACCAGGTAGGACAGCGCGCCGAGCAGCACCTGCGCCCCGAACCCGGCGGCCAGCGCGGGCGTGAACCACTCCAGCCGCTCGTGCGCGGTGTCGATCGATCCGGCGGTGCCGACTGCGACGGCCAGCGCTGCGACCGAGCCGACCAGCCAGACCAGGCCCGCCAGCACCGACCAGGTGGGGAACGCCGTCGGTGGCTTGGCGCGGGCCGCGAGGAGCAGCGACCGCCCCATCAGACCCAGCCCGGCGAGGTAGCCGGCCAGCCCGAGCGCGACCAGCGGCAGCAGACCGAGGAGCGCGGCGGTGGCGGTGACCAGCACCGCGCCCAGCAGCACGGGCAGCGCCTGCCTGGCCGCGCGCTCGGTGCCCTCGACCAGCCGGGTGCGCAACATCGTCGGCCACAGCGTGACCAGCGTGCCCACCACGGTCAGCCCCATCCAGCCGAGCACGTTGACCGCGACGTGCGCGAGCATCAGCCGCGGGTGCCAGTCGCCGGGGACGCCCTTGGCCATCGCGGTGCCCAGTCCGGCCCCGACGGGCAGCAGCCCGGCCGCCGCCACGTAGTACCGCACGGTGCAGCCGAACCGGGAGGGCAGCGAGCGGCGGATCCTGCCCACCAGCGCGGCCCCGTGCCAGACCACCGCGGCGGTCACCCCGGTCGCGCCGGCGACGGTGAGCGGCCAGACCTCCGAGGGCACCCCGACCACCACGAGCAGCACGCCGACGTTCAGCAGCCCGAGCCGGACCGTCTGGTGTCGCTCGTCGCTGTCTCGCGGCGCGGCGTGCAGCAGCGTGTCGGCGAAGTGCTCGCTCCACACCAGGATCGAGTGGGTGACCGCACCGAGCAGCAACAGGTGGATCATCAGCCAGCGCGGCGCGGGGATCACCTCGTTGGCCAGTGCGACCGGCACCAGCAGCATCAGCCAGAGCACGGTGGGCAGGTCGCGCAGCGGCTGGAAGCCGCGCAGCGGACGCGACCGGGGGGTCATCGAGAACCTCCAGCGGTACGACGAGCAGAGGTGGGGCCGGCCCGGACGCTGGACCAGGCGGCGACGCCGATGAAGCCGAGCAGGGCCACCTCGTTGAGCACGCCGCCGACCTGCCAGGCCAGGTGGATGCCGCGGGCGTCGCCGATCCAGATCCGCAGCACGAGGGACACGTGCAGCAGCACGATCGTCCCCACCATGGCCGGGTGGTAGGGCAGTGGCCTGCGCAGCACCGCGGGCAGGATCACCGGTGCGTGCGCGATGATCATCGAGATCGCGAAGCCGAGGAAGACCGAGTGCACCACCGCGTCGTACCGGCCGCCGTCGCTCAGCGCCGGCCCGCCGAGCAGCCAGATCGTGCCGGCCACGGCCAGCCAGAAGTAGCCGCCGAGCATGCAGGCGGCCATGAAGCGGGTCAGCCCGGTCGCGGAGACGGTCTTGCGGGCCACGTCGTGGCGCAGCAGCCAGGCCACCAGCGCCAGCAGGGCGAGACCGAGCAGCGGGTAGCCGACGGGAGGCCACAGCAGCGACGCGGTGATGCCGAGCACCAGGCCTGCGGAGAGCAGCAGCATCCTGGCGCCGGCGCCGGGGCCCATGGCGATGCGCGCCAGCTCGAGCCGCTCACCGGCGATCGTGAGCACCACGAAACCCATCAGCCAGGGCAGCAGCAGCGGGATGTCCACGCCGCCGAGCCAGAGGGCGGCCGCGCCGGCGGCGAGCACCGCGCCGAACGCCTGGATCAGCACGGCGTCGTCGCGCTGCCCGCGCCACAACGGGACGTAGACGCCGGCGAACGCCCCGCAGCCGAGCAGCAGCGCGACCTTGCCGACCGGCTCCGGAGCGGGGGACACCAGCAGCACGGTGCCCAGCCCGAGCAGTCCGGGGGCAGTGAACCCGGCCCGGTGCCGCAGCGCGACCGCGCGTTCGAGGCTGACCAGGGTGCCGACGAACCCGAGCACCATCACCATGCCGTGCACCTCCGGCAGCCGCTCCGCACTGACCGGAGCCGGCACGCCGAGCAGCATCAGCGCCGCGTCGAGCCCGACCAGCAGCGCGAAGCCGCCGAGGGCGAGGAAGGGGGCGCGGGTCCTGCCCGTGCCGCGGCTGGAGGGCCGGCCGGTCTCCGGCCGGGTCGGGGTGGCCACCGTGGTCACGTCGCGTCGGGCTTCCGGAGGGCCAGCTCGAGCCGGCAGGCGCCGGGTTCGGAGAACGGCAGCAGGTCGGTCGGGTCCGGGTCGCCGCCGTACTCCTCGAGCGCGCCGCGGACGATCCCGAGGTGCACCCCGCACACCACGTCGGGGTTCTCGTGGGCAGCCTCCAGCAGGGGGCAGCGGGTGAGCCTGACCCTGCTGTGCCTCCGGTCGGGCTCCGGGGCGAAACCGAGCCCGTCGAGGAGGTCGACCACCTCCCGCCGGGCCGCGGCCCGGCCCTGGTCCGGCGCCGGATGCTTGCCGGCCAGCTCACGCCCCCACTCGGTGCCGGCGGCGATGGCGTCCGCACGCGGGTGAGCGCTGGTGCGGGTGATGGCGGCGGCGAGCGTGGCGGCAAGCCCGGCGTACTCCGCGGCCCCACCCACCTGCTCCGCGGTCGCCTCGTAGAGCCAGGCGGGCCGTCCGCGTCCGTTCGGGGTGCGCCGCCGGCGGCGCACCAGCCGTTGCCGCTCGAGCGCCTCGAGGTGCTCGCGCACCGTGTTCTCGTGCAGCCCGCTCGTGTGGGACAGCGCCGCGAGGGTCACCGCCTCGGGCTGGTTGCGCAAGGTCTCCAGAAGCCGTCGACGCGACGGCGACATGGCCGGGTCGGTGCCGCGGCGTGCGGCGCCCGACGGGCCGTAGCCGGGGCGCCTCCCTGCCGGATTTTTTTCCACGGAGACAACTGTAATAAAATAGTGCCCGGTCGCCAAACCGGCGGCCGGCAGAACAACAGCCGGCGGGCGAACCGCCGGGGGAGAGGACCAAGCGATGAACGATGTCGTCATCGCCTCCAACGAGGCGGACGCAACCGCGGCCCGGGCCGTCGAGCAGCACCACGCCCAGATGCAGGGTGCGCTGCGGGTCCGGGTGGACGCGCTGGTGACCGGCGCCGCGCGCAACGACGAGGCGGCCGCCCGGTCGGCGCGCGCCGAGCTGGTGGCCTGGTGCCGGGCCGAGCTGGTGCCGCACGCGCAGGCCGAGGAGCAGGCGCTCTACCCGGCGGCGCGGGCGCGTGCCGAGGCGCGGCTGCTCGTCGAGGGCATGCTCGGCGACCACGAGGTGATCCTCGGGCTGGTCAAGGAGCTGGATGCGGCGGGCGACGCGGTGCACGCCGCAGCAGCGGCGCGGGCGCTCCTGGCGGTGTTCGACGCCCACCTGGCCAAGGAGAACGAGCTGGTGCTGCCGGTGCTGGTCGCCGCCCCGGACGTGTCGGTGTCAGCCCTGCTGGACGGGATGCACGAGGTGCTCGGGGCCGACCCGGCAGCCGAGCACGAGCACGCCGAGGCCGGCTGCGGCGGGCACGACTGCGCCTGCGGTGAGCAGGACCCGGCCGGCTTCCCCGAGCTGGACGCCCGCCAGGTGCCGCACGCGATCCGGCACGCGACCGTGTTCGGCGCGCTGGACTCGGTGCCGGCGGGGGGAGGCCTGGTGCTCGTCGCGCCGCACGACCCGCTGCCGCTGCTGGCCCAGATCGACCAGCGCTACGCGGGTGGGTTCGCGGTGGAGTACGTCGAGCGGGGGCCGGAGGCCTGGCGGCTCAACCTGGTCCGTCGTTCCGCCTGACCTCCGGGCCGGTAGGTCGGCCCTACTGCTTCCAGCGCTCGGAGGCGGGCACGAAGTCGCGCTGGCGGTGCCCGGTGTAGATCTGCTTGGGACGAGCGATCTTCTGCTCCTTGTCCTGAACCAGCTCGTGCCACTGGGCCAGCCAGCCCGACGTGCGTGGGATCGCGAACAGCACCGTGAACATCTCCGGCGGGAACTGCAGCGCCTCGTAGATCAGCCCGGAGTAGAAGTCGACGTTCGGGTAGAGCTTGCGGCTGACGAAGTACTCGTCCTCGAGGGCGATCTTCTCCAGCTCCAGCGCGATCTCCAGCAGCGGGTTGCGGCCGGTGACCTCGAAGACGTCGTCGGCGGCCTTCTTGATGATCTTCGCACGCGGGTCGTAGTTCTTGTAGACCCGGTGCCCGAAGCCCATCAGCCGCTCCTTGCCGCTCTTCACCCCCTCGATGAACTCCGGCACCTTGTCCTTGGAGCCGATGCGGCGCAGCATCCGCAGCACTGCCTCGTTGGCGCCGCCGTGCAGCGGGCCGTACAGCGCGGCGATGCCGGCGGTGATCGCGGAGTAGGGGTCGACCTGCGAGGAGCCCACCGAGCGGACCGCGTTCGCCGAGCAGTTCTGCTCGTGGTCGGCGTGCAGGATGAACAGCACCTCGAGCGCCCGGATCAGCCGCTCGTCGGCCTCGAACCGGCGCTCGCTCATCTTGAACAGCATCGCGAGGAAGTTCGCGGCGTAGCCGAGGTCGTTGTCGGGGTAGATGTAGGGCTTGCCCTGCGCGTGCCGGAAGGACCAGGCCCCCAGGGTGGGCATCTTGGCAATCAGCCGCACGATCTGCATGTGCCGGTTCTCGGCGTCGGAGATGTTGCGCGACTCGGGGTAGAAGGTGGACAGCGCGCCGACGGAGGCAAGCAGCATGCCCATCGGGTGCGCGTCGTACCGGAAACCTTCCATGAAGTGCCGCACGTTCTCGTGCACGAACGTGTGGTAGGTGATCTCGTGCACCCAGCTTTCGTACTGCTCCTTGGTCGGCAGCTCGCCGTGGACGAGCAGGTAGGCGACCTCGAGGTACGTCGACTTCTCCGCGAGCTGCTCGATCGGGTAGCCGCGGTACTCCAGGACGCCCCGGTCGCCGTCGATGAAGGTGACGCTGCTGCGGCAGGATGCCGTGTTCACGAAGCCCGGGTCGTAGACCGCTAGGCCGGGGTTCTCCTCGGTGGTCTTGATCTTCCCGATGTCGGCGGCCCGGATCGCGCCGTCGAGGATGGGTACGTCGTACTCCTGGCCGGTGCGGTTGTCGCGGACGGTCAGGCTCTCACCGGAGCCCTGGCCGGTACCAGAAGTGCTGGAAGCAGTGGCCGTATCGGACACATCGGCTCCTCGCTGTCGGGGCCCGGGACGCGCCAGGCTGGTGGGTCGGCGCGCCGGGGACGTCGTTACGTGTCTCGTCAGTTGGTTCCCTCTAACCTATGCCCGGGGCCGTGCGTCGACGAAACCGGGGCTGTTTTGACCCTGGCGGCCCGGCGCCGGTAAACTTGTCGGTCGCGACAGTTCAGCGTGCCGCCTACCGGGTACGCCGTTGCGGCCCGCGTGCCGACACGCGGGCAGGGACAAGACACCGATCCGAAACGTAAAGGCAAGTATTCGTGCGTACGTACAGCCCGAAGCCAGCTGACATCGAGCGCCAGTGGCACGTCATCGACGCCTCTGACGTGGTGCTCGGACGCCTCGCCGTCGAGGTCGCGACGCTGCTTCGCGGCAAGCACAAGCCGATGTTCGCCCCCCACGTGGACTGCGGCGACTTCGTGATCGTCGTGAACGCCGGCAAGGTGGCACTGTCGGGCAACAAGCCGACCGCGAAGCTCGCCTACCGGCACTCCGGCTACCCGGGTGGTCTGTCGTCCATCGCCTACGGCGACCTGCTGGAGAAGGATCCCCGGCGCGCGATCGAGCGGGCCGTGTGGGGCATGCTCCCGAAGAACCGGCTCGGTCGCCAGATGCTGAAGAAGCTGAAGGTGTACGGCGGGCCGCACCACCCGCACCAGGCCCAGAAGGCCACGCCGTTCGAGATCAGCCAGATCTCCCAGAGCAAGTAACGACCCGAACCAGCAGCAAGTGAGGAACGTCTGTGGCTGAGACCACCGCTGAGCGGGCCAACGAGCCCGCCGAGGAGACCTACCAGACCAACGAGCGGGGCGTCGCCTACAGCTCGGAGAGCGCCGCGTCCGCCGAGGGCCAGGAGGCCCGTCCGGCGACGATCGCACCGTCCTCGGCCACCGGCCGCCGCAAGGAGGCCGTGGCGCGGGTGCGTCTGGTCCCCGGCACCGGCGTGTGGACCGTCAACGGCCGGACCCTGGACTCCTACTTCCCGAACAAGCTGCACCAGCAGGTCGTCAACGAGCCCTTCGTGACCACCGACCTGGCGGGCCGTTTCGACGTGATCGCCCGCATCCACGGCGGCGGCATCACCGGCCAGGCCGGCGCGCTCCGGCTCGGGGTGGCCAGGGCGCTGAACGCGGTCGACGTCGAGGCGAACCGCCCGTCGCTGAAGAAGGCGGGCCTGCTGACTCGCGACGCGCGCGCCATCGAGCGCAAGAAGGCCGGCCTGAAGAAGGCCCGCAAGGCCCCGCAGTACAGCAAGCGGTAGTCCGGGCCGCCCGAAGTGCCAGCGAATGGGGGTCGCCTCTTCGGCACGGACGGGGTCCGTGGGCTTGCGAACGGGCTGCTGACCGCCGAACTGGCCCTGGACCTGTCCGTAGCCGCTGCCCACGTGCTCGGTGAGGCCGGTGCGCTGCGCGGATCCGCGCGGCACGGCGGCCGGCCGGTCGCCGTGGTCGGCCGGGACACCCGCGCCTCCGGGGAGTTCCTGGAGGCGGCGGTGGTCGCCGGTCTCGCGTCGGCCGGCGTCGACGTGCTGCTGCTCGGGGTGCTGCCCACGCCCGCCACGGCGTACCTCACCGCCGCGCTGAACGCCGACCTCGGCGTGATGCTGTCCGCGAGCCACAACCCGATGCCCGACAACGGCATCAAGTTCCTCGCCCGCGGCGGCGTCAAGCTCGACGACGCCATCGAGGTGGCGATCGAGCAGCGGCTGCGCGAGCCGTGGAATCGGCCGACCGGCGTCGGCGTGGGCCGGGTCCGGCCGTACGACGCGGCGCTGGACGACTACGTGGCGCACCTGGTCGGCACCCTGCCCCGCCGGCTGGAGGGCATCAACGTGGTGCTCGACTGCGCGCACGGCGCGGCGTTCCGCGCCGGCCCGATGGCGCTGCGCCAGGCCGGCGCCGAGGTGGTCGAGATCAGCGCGGAGCCCGACGGCTGCAACATCAACGACGGCTGCGGCTCCACCCACCCCGAGGAGCTGCAGAAGGCGGTCGTCGCGCACGGTGCGGACGTCGGTTTCGCCCTCGACGGGGACGCCGACCGGTGCATGGGCGTGGACCACGGGGGCAACGTCGTCGACGGTGACCAGATCATGGCGGTCCTGGCGCTGGCGATGCGGGACACCGGGGCCCTGCGGGCCGACACCGTGGTGGCCACCGTGATGAGCAACCTCGGCTTCGTGCAGGCGCTGCGCGGCGAAGGCGTGGGCGTGCTGCAGACCAAGGTCGGCGACCGGTACGTGCTCGAGGCGATGAAGGCCTCCGGCTACACCTTGGGCGGCGAGCAGTCCGGGCACGTGATCATGAGCGAGTTCGCCACCACCGGTGACGGGATCCTCACCGCACTGCACGTGCTCGCGCGGATGAGCGAGAAGCAGGCGTCGCTGGCCGAGCTCGCCTCGGTGATGACCCGCCTCCCGCAGGTGCTGGTCAACGTGCCCGAGGTGGACAAGGCTCGCGCCGACGAGGATCCGGTGGTGGCCACCGCGGTGGCCGAGGCCGAGGCCGAGCTCGGCGAGTCCGGCCGGGTGCTGCTGCGTCCGTCCGGCACCGAGCCGCTGGTCCGGGTGATGGTCGAGGCGGTGAGCGTGGACCACGCCCAGACCGTCGCCGAGCGGCTCGCCGGCGTGGTGCGCGCCCGGCTGGCCCTCTGACTCCTTGCCCTTCGTGCCCGGTCGGGTCGCAGACGCGACCTAGGGTCGGAGCGCGCCGGCGCGTGGAGGGCGGGCCGCCGGCATCTTCCGCCACACCAGCTTCATCACCAGCAGCGTCACCGTGCCGGCGACCACGATGCCGGACAGGTTGACCACCAGCTGGATCACCGCCGGCGGCACCTCGGACCAGACCCCGCTGCCGAGACACAGCGCGATGGTGCCCACCGCCGGCACGGTGGTGACCGAGATGAAGACCCCGACCAGGGTGGCGGACTTCGCGGTGGTCAGGGAGAGCGTGCCGGCCACCCCGGCCAGCAGGGCGATACCGAGCGACCACACGGTGGGTCTGACGATGAACGCCGTCTGCGGCCCGGTGGCCGCCTCCAGGCGCGTGTAGAACCCGAGCCGGTAGCCGGCGAACCAGATCGGGATCGCGACCACCATGGCGACCAGGATGCCGGTGCCCAGGCTGGCCAGCGCCGTCGGGACGAGCGAGAGCCGCGGGCGGGCGATGCCCACCGTGATCGCCGCCAGCGGCGAGAGGTCCGGCGAGACCACCATGGCCCCGATGATCAGGATCGGCTGGTCCTCGAGCCTGCCCACGCCGGCGATGAGGGTGGCCAGGGTGAGGAACGCCGCGAACGCCACGGACAGCTGGCTCTCGCTGCTCACCCGGTCCTCCAGCAGGTCCCAGACCAGGCTGTCCTCCGGGCGGCCCGGTGTGGCCGCCTCGACCGCTTTCGCGGCGTCGGAGAGCACGACGGTGTCCTCTTCCACGGTGATCGACCCGCTGTGCTGCAGACCCATCTCGTGAAGGCGCCGCAGCAGCCGGTCCGCGCCTTCTCGTGCCAGGTCCGTCTCCACCATCATCCCGGCCGGCTTGACGTAGCCCCCGTCGATCATCGCCACGTTCGTGGTGGCGGGGTCCTCGCGGAGCAGCTGGAGCACGGCGTCCTCGAGCTCCGGCGGCACCCGCAGACTCAGATGCATCACCTTCGAAGTGTGGCAGGCGGGGCCGTGGAACGGACCTGGTTCAGAGCTTGCGGAGCCGGACGTAGCGCACCGAGTGGTCGGTGTCCTTGCGCAGCACGAGGGTGGCCCGGCCCCGGGTGGGCTGCACGTTCTTCTTCAGGTTGGGGCCGTTGATGGTGTCCCAGATCCGGTGCGCCTCGGCCACCGCCTCCTCCTCGGTGAGGCTGGCATACCGGGAGAAGTACGACGCCGGGTCGCGGAACGCGGTCTCGCGCAGCCGCAGGAACCGTTCGGTGTACCAGCGACGGATGTCGGCGGTCGCCGCGTCGACGTACACGCTGAAGTCGAAGAAGTCGCTGATCGCCAGCCCGGTCCGCCCGTCGGGCCGTAGCCGGGCGGGCAGCAGCACGTTGAGCCCCTCGATGATCACGATGTCCGGGCGACGCACCACCACCTTGCGGTCGGGCAGCACGTCGTAGGTGAGGTGGGAGTAGATCGGTGCCTCCACCTCGTCCCTGCCGGACTTGATGTCCATCACGAACCGGAGCAGGGACTTTCGGTCGTAGGACTCCGGGAACCCCTTGCGGCTCATCAGGCCGCGGCGGGTCAGCTCGGCGTTGGGGTAGAGGAACCCGTCGGTGGTGACCAGCGACACCGACGGGTGGGCGGGCCAGTGGGCGAGCAGCTGCTGGAGCAGCCGGGCGGTGGTGGACTTGCCGACGGCCACCGAACCGGCCAAACCGATCACGAACGGGGTGCGGGGCGGCTGGGGCCGGTCCAAGAAGGCCTCCTGCGCCCGGTGCAGCGTGGCGGCGCTCTCGACGTACAGGCTGAGCAGCCGGGACATGGGCAGGTACACCTGGGTGACCTCGTCCAGGTCCAGCTGCTCACCGAGGCCGCGCACCCGCTCGATCTCGTCGGCGCTCAGCGGCTGCTCGGTGGCCGCGCCGAGGCCGGCCCAGGTCGCCCGGTCCAGCTCGACGTACGGCGAGCCGTCCCCGTTGCCGGGCCCGGCGGCCGGTGGGGTGGCAGGTGGCATGCGGGGCATTGTTGCGCACCGGCCGACTCCGCCGTCTGGCCGGGCCGCTCGGGCGCGGTCGCCGGTAGAGTTCGCGGCATGTGCGGAATCGTGGGGTACGTCGGACCGCGGCAGGCCCAGGGGATCGTCGTCGAGGGTCTGCGTCGGATGGAGTACCGCGGTTACGACTCCGCGGGGATCGCGCTGCTGCACGACGGCACCATCGCCTGTGAGAAGCGGGCTGGGAAGCTGGCGAACCTCGACAAGGCGCTGTCCGACACCCCGCTCCCGGAGGCCACCGCAGGCATCGGTCACACCCGGTGGGCGACCCACGGCCCGCCCACGGACCGCAACGCGCACCCGCACCTCGGTGGCCGCGACCGGGTGGCGCTGGTGCACAACGGCATCATCGAGAACTTCGCCGCGCTCCGCGCGCGGCTGGAGGCGACCGGGCACGAGCTGCGCTCGGACACCGACACCGAGGTCGCCGCGCAGCTGCTCGAAGTCGCCGTCGAGTCCGGCCTGGACCTGACCGCGGCGATGCAGCAGGTGTGCAAGGAGCTCGAGGGCGCGTTCACGCTGGTGGCCGTGGACGCGCAGGACCCGGAGCGCGTGGTCGCAGCGCGCCGCAGCTCCCCGCTCGTGGTCGGCATCGGCGAGGGGGAGAACTTCGTCGCCTCCGACGTGGCCGCGTTCATCGAGCACACCCGCCAGGCGCTCGAGCTCGGCCAGGACCAGGTGGTCACCATCACCGCCTCGAGCGTGTCGGTCACCGACTTCGAGGGGCTGCCGGCGCAGGCCCGGCCCTACCACGTGGACTGGGACCTGTCCGCAGCTGAGAAGGGCGGCTACGACTGGTTCATGCGCAAGGAGATCCACGAGCAGCCACGGGCGGTCGCGGACTCCATGCTCGGTCGGCACGACGAGAGCGGCATGCTGCAGCTCGACGAGGTGCGGCTCTCCGAGGACGAGCTGCGTGACGTGGACAAGATCATCGTGGTCGCGTGCGGGACCGCCTTCTACGCCGGGCTGGTCGCGAAGTACGCCATCGAGCACTGGACCCGGATCCCCTGCGAGGTGGAGCTGGCCCACGAGTTCCGCTACCGCGACCCGATCCTGACCCGGGACACCCTGGTGGTGGCGGTCAGCCAGTCCGGAGAGACCGCGGACACCCTGATGGCCATCCGGCACGCCCGCGAGCAGCGCGCGAAGGTGCTGGCGATCTGCAACACCAACGGCTCGACGATCCCGCGCGAGTCCGACGCGGTGATCTACACCCACGCCGGTCCGGAGATCGGGGTCGCCTCCACCAAGGGCTTCATGACGCAGCTGGTCGCCTGCTACCTGCTCGGGCTCTACCTCGCCCAGGTGCGGGGCACCAAGTTCGGCGACGAGATCGCGGCCATCGTCGAGGAGCTGGCCGGCATGCCGGCGTGCATCCAGAAGGTGCTCGACGGCGCGGAGCCGGTGCGCGCCCTGGCCCGGGAGCTCGCCGACGCCCGGTCGGTGCTGTTCCTCGGCCGGCACGCCGGGTACCCGGTGGCGCTGGAGGGTGCGCTCAAGCTCAAGGAGCTGGCCTACATCCACGCGGAGGGGTTCGCGGCCGGGGAGCTGAAGCACGGCCCGATCGCGCTGGTGGAGGACCGGCTGCCGGTGTTCTGCGTGGTGCCGCCTCGGGGGCGGGACTTCCTGCACGACAAGATGGTCAGCGGCATCCAGGAGGTCCGGGCCCGCGGCGGCCGGACCATCGTGCTCGCCGAGGAGGACGACGACGAGGTGGCGCCGTACGCCGACACGGTGATCCGGCTGCCCAAGGTGTCCACCCTGCTGCAGCCGATGGTCGCCGTGGTGCCCTTGCAGGTCTTCGCCTGCGAGCTGGCCACCGCCAAGGGCCACGACGTCGACCAGCCGCGCAACCTGGCCAAGTCGGTCACCGTCGAGTAGCCGGTGATCGTCGGTCTGGGCATCGATGTGGTCGACATCGCCCGGTTCGAGGAAGCCCTGGATCGCACCCCCGGGCTTCGGCAGCGGCTGTTCACCAAGGGCGAGCGGGACCGCCCGCTCGCCTCACTGGCCGCCCGGTTCGCCGCCAAGGAGGCACTGGCCAAGGCGCTGGGCGCCCCGGCCGGGATGGAGTGGGCCGACGCCGAGGTGATCAGCGAGGACTCCGGGCGGCCCACCTTGGAGATCCGCGGCACCGTGCAGTCCCGCGCCGACGCGCTCGGGGTGCACAGCCTGCACCTGTCCCTGTCCCACGACGCCGGCATCGCCTCGGCCGTGGTGGTGCTGGAGTCCTGAGCCGGTGCAGTTGCACGACGACCTCGGCCACCCGGTGGGGCTGGCGCACCCGCCGCAACGGGTCGTGTCGCTGGTGCCGTCGCTGACCGAGGCGCTGGCCGCCACCTGTCCGGAGGTGCTGGTCGGCGCGACCGACTGGTGCACCCACCCGCCGGAGCTGGACGTCACCCGGGTGCGCGGCACCAAGAACCCGGACCGGCGGGCCATCGAAGCGCTCGTGCCCGACCTGGTGGTCGCCAACAAGGAGGAGAGCCGCGAGCTCGACGTCCGCCGGCTGCGCGAGGCGGACGTCCCCGTCTGGGTCACCGACGTCGAGTCCGTGCCGCAGGCGCTGGAGTCCCTCGAGCGGCTCTTCGGGCTCCTGGGGCGGGAGGTTCCGGGCTGGCTGGCGGCCGCCGGTGAGCTGTGGTGCGGTCCCCTGCCGGCGACCAGGGCCAGGGTGGCCGTACCGATCTGGCGCGACCCGTGGATGGTGGTCGGCCGCCGCACGTTCACCGGCGACGTCGTACGCCGGCTCGGGCTGGCGAACGTGTTCGGCGACCACGCGGAGCGCTACCCGCATGTGGACCTCGACGACCTGGACCGCGACGACATCGACCTGGTGCTGCTGCCCGACGAGCCGTACGTGTTCACGGCCGACGACGGCCCTGAGGCGTTCCGGCGCACCCGCACGGCGCTGGTCAGCGGCCGGCTGCTGACGTGGTACGGCCCCTCCCTGCTCGAGGCGCACCGCGAGCTCAGGGCGCGCACCGACGCCGCGCTGAACGCCGGCCCCACCCTCCTCTAGGGTGCATGAGCATGCGCAGCGCACACACCGTGGAGCAGGTCCGGGCCGCTGAGGGTGAGCTGATGGCGCGGCTCCCGGAGGGCACCTTGATGCGCCGGGCGGCCGGTGGGCTGGCGCACGCGGTCCTGGACCTTCTCGGGGGCGGCTACGGCGTCCGGGTGCTGCTGCTGGTCGGCTCGGGCGACAACGGAGGCGACACGCTGTTCGCGGGCGCGCACCTGGCGCGGCGGGGCGCGGTGGTGCAGGCCTTGCTGCTCAGCCCGGAGAAGGCCCACCGTGGCGGTCTGGAGGCGCTGACGGCAGCCGGAGGCCGGGTGGTCGGGTCGGTTGCCGACGCCGCACCCCCCGACGTGGTGATCGACGGCATCGTCGGCATCGGCGGGAAGGGCGGCCTGCGTCCCGACGCCGCCGCGGTGGTCGAGGCGCTCGACGGGGTGCCGTTCGTGGCGTGCGACGTACCCTCCGGCGTCGGTGTGGACACCGGCGAGCTGGCCGGACCGCACGTGCGTGCCGCGCTCACCGTTACGTTCGGCACCCACAAGATCGCGCACCTGGTCGACCCCGCCGCGCAGGCGTGCGGCACCGTGCACCTGGTCGACATCGGGCTCGACCTGCCGCCCGCTCCCGTCACCGCCTTGCAGGCCGACGACGTGGCGGCACTGCTGCCCGTCCCCGCTCCGGACACCCAGAAGTACGGCCGCGGCGTGGTCGGCGTGCGTGCCGGGTCCGAGGAGTTCCCGGGCGCGGGCGTGCTGTGCACCGCCGGCGCCTCCTCCGGTCTCGCCGGCATGGTCCGGTACGACGGAGGGGCCGCCGGCCGGGTCCGCGCGGCCCACCCCGAGGTCGTGGTCAACGACGGGCGGGTGCAGTGCTGGGTCGTCGGGTCCGGAGGCGGGGCCGGCGCCGGGGAGGCGTTGGCAAGGTCCCTGTCGGCCGAGGTGCCCCTGGTGGTGGACGCCGACGCGCTGGCCGAGCTCGACCCGCCGCTGGCCGTTCCGGCGCTGCTGACCCCGCACGCCGGGGAGCTGGCCCGGATGCTCGACGTGGAGCGGGACGAGGTGGAGGCGCACCAGCTCGAGCACGTGCGCCGTGCCGCGGCCGGCTTCGGCTGCGCCGTGCTCCTGAAGGGACGGCACACCCTGGTCGCCACTCCGGACGGACAGGTCCGGGTCTGCACCGCCGGGGTGCCCTGGCTGGCCACCGCCGGCTCCGGAGACGTGCTCGCCGGTCTGTGCGGCGCGCTGCTGGCCGCGGGGCTGGAGCCGGCCGACGCGGGCGCGGTCGGCGCCTGGGTGCACGGTGCCGCGGCCGTCCGTGCGGGCGGCTCCGGGCCGGTCACCGCCTCCGACGTGGCCCGTGCCCTCCCGGAGGTCTGCCGGGAGCTGCTCCACGGGGCCCGGACCTGAGCCCTGTCTAGGATTGCGTTGCCATGTCACCCCACGATCCCCGGGCAGAGATCGTCGTCGACCTCGACGCGATCCGCAGCAACGTGGCCACCTTGAGGCGGTACGCCGGGGACGCGGCGATGATGACCGTCGTCAAGGCCGACGGCTACGGGCACGGCATGGTCCCCGTCGCGCGGGCCGCGCGGGAGGCCGGCGCCGACTGGATCGGCGTGGCCACCTTGGACGAGGCGCTGGCACTGCGGGCCGCGGGGGACCGGGGCCGGGTGCTCAGCTGGCTGACCGTGCCGGGGGAGGACTACCAGGACCCGATCACAGCGGGGGTGGACCTGGGCGTCTACACCGTCGCCGAGCTGGCCGAGATCACCGCCGCGGCCGAGCGGGCCGGTGCGGTCGCCCGGGTGCACCTCAAGGTCGACACCGGGCTGAACCGGGGTGGGGCGAGCCCCGAGGAGTGGCCGGACCTGTTGTCGGCCGCGGCGAAGGCCGCAGCCGAGGGACTGCTGAGCGTGACCGGGATCTGGTCGCACTTCGCCTGCAGCGACGAGCCGGGGCATCCCGCCAACGCCGCTCAGGAGCGGACGTTCCGGGAGGCGCTGGAGGTGGCTGCGTCCGCCGGCGTGACCCCCGAGGTGCGACACCTGGCCAACTCCGCTGCGACCGTCAGCCGGCCGTCCGCCCACTTCGACATGGTGCGGTGCGGGATCGCCACCTACGGCCACTCACCGATCCCGACCACGGCCACCTCCACCGACCTGGGACTGGTGCCCGCGATGACCGTGCGGGCCCGGTTCGCCCTCGTCAAGCCGGTGGGTGCCGGACAGGGCGTGTCCTACGGGCACACGTACGTCACCGGGAAGGACACGACGGTCGGTGTGGTTCCCGTGGGATATGGGGATGGTGTACCGCGGCACGCTTCGTCGGTGGCACCCGTGCTCGCCGCGGGGAAGGTCCGCACGATCGCGGGCCGGGTGTGCATGGACCAGTTCGTGGTCGACCTCGACGGCGATGCAGCGGCCCCCGGTGACGCCGTGGTGCTGTTCGGTCCGGGCGCGGATGGTGAGCCGACCGCGCAGGACTGGGCGGACGCGTGCGGCACCATCAGCTACGAGATCGTGACCAGGGTCGGAGGACGGATGACGCGGAGCTATCGGGGGGCCCATGGGCGTGAGTAGCCGGCTGCTCGGCGCCGCGGCGGCGAGTGCGGGCGCCGTGGCCACCGCCGCGCTGGCCGGGGTGGTGGTGGAACGTCGCGTGGTCAAGAACCGGCGCAACGCGCTGCCCGCGGTCGCCGAGCTCGGCGGGCTGCGCGGCACGCCGGTCGAGGTGCTCACCGAGGATGGGGTGCCTCTGCACGTCGAGGTGGACGAGCGGGCGCCGTACCACCACGGCCCGCCCACCGGCGAGGGTGAGCCGACGATCGTGTTCGTGCACGGCTACGCCCTGAACCTGGACTGCTGGCACTTCCAGCGCGAGCACTTCCGGGGCCGCAACCGCCTGGTCTTCTACGACCAGCGCTCGCACGGCCGGTCCGGCCGATCCGCGATCGAGAACGCCACCATCGAGCAGCTCGGCCGGGACCTGCGCGCGGTGCTGGACGCGGTGGCCCCCGAGGGGCCGGTGGTGGTCGTCGGGCACTCGATGGGCGGGATGGCCATCATCGCGCTCGCCGAGGAGCACCCGGAGCTGTTCGGCGACCGGATCGTCGGCGCCGCGCTGCTGTCCACACTGGCGGGCGGGATGCAGCCGCACAAGATCCTCGGCAGCCGGCTGCCGGACCGGCTGATGTCCGCGCTGACCCCCCGCGTGATCGCCGGGCTGGCCCGGGCACCGGAGCTGGTGGAGAGCGCCCGCCGGGCCGGCTCGAACGTCGGCTTCTTGGTCACCGACCGGTTCGCGTTCGGCGACGACGTGCCCACGTCGTACGTCGAGTTCGTCGACGAGATGCTGGCCGGCACCCCGATCGACGTGCTCGCGGAGTTCTTCCCCGGCTTCGACACCCTGGACAAGTTCCACGCGCTGGCGGCCTTCGGCCAGGTGCCGACGCTGGTGCTGTGCGGCACCTCGGACCGGCTCACCGGCATCGGGCACAGCCGGAAGATGGCCGACCTGATCGCCGGGTCCCGGCTCGTCGAGGCCCGGGGCGCCGGGCACATGGTGATCCTGGAGCGCAAGGACAAGGTCAACGACGCCCTCACCCGGCTGGTGGACGACGCCTCGGCGAGGACGGAGGCCTCATGACGCAGCAGCCGACCGGTCCCGTCCTCGACACCGTGGCCGCGACCGCCGACGACGCCCAGGAGCTCGGCCGCCGGCTGGCACGGGTGCTGCGGCGCGGTGACCTGGTGATCCTCACCGGAGAGCTCGGCGCCGGCAAGACCACGCTGGTGCAGGGCCTCGGCGAGGGACTCCAGGTCCGCGGCCCGGTCACCTCGCCGACCTTCGTGATCGCGCGGGTGCACCCGTCGCTGGGGGACGGCCCGGCGCTGGTGCACGTCGATGCCTACCGGCTCGGCGGGGTGGCCGAGCTCGACGACCTGGACCTCGAGGCCTCCCTGGAGGAGGCGGTGACCGTGGTGGAGTGGGGAGAAGGGGTCGCCGAGGGCCTGGCGGACACCCGGCTCGAGGTACGGCTGACCCGCAGCGCCGGTGACGACGAGAGCCGCCGGGTACAGGTCGTCGCCGTCGGGCAGCGGTGGAGCGACGTGAGCCTGACCGCCGCGCTGGCGTAGCCTCGGCGTCGTGCTGCTCGCCCTGGACACCGCTACCGCCGCCGTCACCGTGGCCCTGCACGACGGTGAGCGCGTGGTCGCCGCGACCACGACCGTGGACGCGAGGCGGCACGGCGAGCTGCTGGCCGTCGGGATCACCGCGGTCCTCGAGGATGCGGGGGCGGTGCGCCAGGACCTGACCGCGGTCGCGGTCGGGGTCGGCCCGGGGCCGTTCACCGGGCTGCGGGTCGGCCTGGTCACCGCCCGCACCCTGGGCGCGGTCCTCGACATCCCGGTGTACGGCGTGTGCACGCTGGACGTGCTGGCCGTCGAGGCTGCGGAGCGGATCGGGAGCCCCTTCCTGGTCGCCACCGACGCGCGGCGCAAGGAGGTCTACTGGGCCGCCTACGACGAGGTGGGCCGCAGGCTCAAGGGGCCGCAGGTGTCCAAGCCGGCCGACCTCGGCAGCGACGGCCCGGTGGTGGGCCCGGTGGTCGGCCCGGTGGTCGGCCAGGGGGCGGTGCTCTACCCCGACGCCTTCCCGCAAGGCCGGCCCCCCGAGCATCCGAGCGCCGCAGTGCTCGCGCAGGCGCTCACCGACGAGCGGGTGCAACCGCTCGACCCCGAGCCGCTGTACCTGCGCCGCCCGGACGCGGCCCGGCCGGGGCCCCGCAAGCCGGTCTCGTGAGGCTGCGCCCCGGCTCCGCGGAGGACGCGACCGCGATCGCGGCGCTGGAGGAGACCTGCTTCGGCCAGGACGCCTGGTCCTTTCCCCTGGTGGTCTCCGAGCTGACCGGGGCGGGACGGGACACGCTGGTCGCGCTCGAGGGCGACGAGATCTTCGGCTACGCGGTGACGATGACCGCAGGCGAGGTCGTCGACCTGCTGCGCATCGCCGTACACCCGCAGTGGCGGCGGCGCGGCGTCGCGCGCACCCTGCTGGAGGAGGTGCGCGCCCGGGCGGAGGGCTTGCAGGCGGATCGCGTGCTGCTGGAGGTACGCGTCGGGAACGCCCCGGCGCGGGCGTTCTACGAGGCGGCCGGTTTCACCCGGATCGCGCGGCGGCCGCACTACTACCGCGACGGCGCGGACGCCCTGGTGCTCGCCCTCCCGCTGAGGGAGGCCCCGGCGGAGGCGACAGAATAGGGCCATGGCTTCCGAACCGCTGGTGCTTGGCATCGAGACGTCGTGCGACGAGACGGGCGTGGGCGTGGTGCGCGGCCACACCCTGCTCGCCGACGCGGTCGCGTCCAGCGTCGAGGAGCACGCGCGGTTCGGCGGCGTGGTCCCCGAGGTGGCCTCCCGGGCGCACCTGGAGGCGATGGTGCCGACCATCGAGCGGGCCTGCGAGACCGCGGGCATCAAGCCGTACGACGTGGACGCGATCGCGGTGACCAGCGGCCCCGGCCTGGCCGGGGCGCTGCTCGTCGGGGTGGCGGCCGCCAAGGCGCTCGCGGTCGGGCTGGACAAGCCGATCTACGGCGTCAACCACCTGGCCGCGCACGTGGCGGTGGACCAGGTCGAGCACGGTCCGCTGCCCGAGCCCTGCCTGGCCCTGCTGGTCAGCGGCGGGCACTCCTCGCTGCTGGAGGTCAGCGACGTCACCCAGGGGGTGGAGCCGCTCGGGTCGAGCATCGACGACGCCGCCGGGGAGGCCTTCGACAAGGTGGCGCGGCTGCTCGGGCTGCCGTTCCCGGGCGGGCCGCACATCGACAAGCAGGCCCGCTCGGGGTCCTCGGTGGCCATCGACTTCCCACGCGGGCTCACCTCGCAGCGGGACCTGCAACGGCACCGGTTCGACTTCTCCTTCTCCGGTCTCAAGACCGCGGTGGCCCGGTGGGTCGAGGCGCGGGAGCGCTCCGGCCAGCCGGTCCCGGTGGCCGACGTGGCCGCCTCGTTCCAGGAGGCGGTGTGCGACGTACTCACCGCCAAGGCGATCGACGCCGCCTCCGCCCGCGGCATCGAGGACCTGCTCATCGGCGGCGGGGTCGCCGCGAACTCCCGGCTGCGCGCGATGGCCGAGGAACGCGCGGCCACCAGGGGCATCCGCGTGCGGGTGCCGCGACCCAAGCTCTGCACCGACAACGGCGCGATGGTAGCTGCGCTGGGCGCCGAGCTGGTGGCCCGGGGCCGGGAGCCTTCCGCCCTGGACCTGCCCGCCGACTCCTCCATGCCGGTGACCACGGTCGTCGCCTGACGATCAGGGGCGGGGCGCGCAGACCACGCAGCGCGCGAGGCCCATCTCGGTTGCATCCCGTGTCGCTGGCACCATGTGCAGGTGCTCGGCTACCTGGCCCCTGTCCTGCTGCTCCTCGGTGGCGCCGTGCTGCTGACCGCAGGGGCGGAGGGGTTCGCCGAACACGTCACGGGCGCCGCGTCCCGGCTCGGTGTCACGGTGCTGGCGCTCGGCCTGCTGCTGGCGGGGGCGGAGCCGGAGGAGGCGGTCACCGCCATGCTGGCCTCCGGCCGCGGTCACCCGGCGCTGGCTGCCGGTGACGCGGTGGGCGCGAACCTGGTGATCCTCACGCTGACCATCGGACTGGCCGCACTGCTCGGACGGCTCCCGGTGACCCGTCGGGTGGTCGAGTACGCCGTCGCCTCGACCGTCGCGGGCGCGGTGCTGGTCGGGCTGGCCTGGAACGGGACGGTCGGCCGGCCGGAGGGCGCGGGGCTGGTGCTGCTGTACGGCGTCGGAGTGCTCTGGGTCTGGCGGCGGGAGCGGCGTCCACCCCTGATCGGCGAGATGAGCGAGGTGGCCGAGGAGGAGCGCGCTCCCGAGCGCGGCGCCCGCGCCGTCGGCTTCGTGGGCGCAGGGCTGCTCGGCATGGTCGCAGGTGGCTACCTCGCCGTACGCGGCGCCGAGGGGCTGGTCTCGGTGCTCGGCGTCTCCGACTCCGTGGTCGGGCTGACCCTGCTGGCACTGGCCACCAGCGCAGAGATGCTGGCACTGGTGTGGGCCGCGCACCGGCGCGGGGTGAGCGAGATCGTGCTTGCCGGGGCGGTCGGGTCGGTGGCCTACAACGCCACCGTCTCCGTGGGCCTCGCAGCCCTGGTCCGGCCGGTCACGCTCGGCGCGCACTCCGCGGTGACCACCATCGGCGTCGTCACCGCGGCGCTGCCGCTGGTGCTGCTCCTCGGTCGGCGCACCGGGTGGTTCCCGCGACCGGTGGGGGTGCTGCTGGTCGCCTGCTATGGGGTCATCGTCGGCTGGCTGTGGATCGGCTGAGTGCCAGCGGCGCACCGGAACCGCGAGCTCCCCGGTTGAGTAGGGTCGAACCATCGCACGACGACGACGAGGAGGGCGCATGCAGCAGGTTCGCGGAGTGGTCGCCAGGAGCAAGGGCGCGCCCGTCACGCTCGAGACGATCAACGTCCCCGACCCCGGGCCGGGGGAGGCGGTGGTGAAGATCCAGGCGTGCGGGGTCTGTCACACCGACCTGCACTACCGGGAGGGCGGGATCAACGACGAGTTCCCCTTCCTGCTCGGCCACGAGGCGGCCGGAGTGGTGGAGACGGTCGGTGAGGGCGTCACCGACGTCGCCCCCGGCGACTTCGTGATCCTCAACTGGCGGGCGGTGTGCGGCCAGTGCCGGGCCTGCAGCCGCGGCGAGCCGTGGTACTGCTTCAACACCCACAACGCAGCCCAGAAGATGACCCTCGCGGACGGGGGCGGGGCCGGCACTGCTTTGACTGCTGCGCTGGGCATCGGTGCGTTCGCGGACAAGACGCTGGTGCACGCCGGCCAGTGCACCAAGGTCGACCCGGCCGCGCGGCCGGCCGCGGCCGGCCTGCTCGGCTGCGGGGTGATGGCCGGCTTGGGCGCAGCGATCAACACCGGCGCCGTCGGCCGTGGCAAGTCGGTGGCCGTGATCGGCTGCGGCGGTGTCGGGGCTGCTGCGGTGGCCGGTGCCCGGCTGGCCGGCGCCAGCCCGATCATCGCCGTCGACCTCGACAAGAAGAAGCTGTCGTGGGCCGAGGGGCTGGGTGCCACGCACACCGTGAACGGTGCCGAGCAGGACCCGGTGGAGGCGATCCGGGAGCTCACCGGTGGGTTCGGCGCCAACGTGGTCATCGATGCGGTCGGTCGCCCCGAGACCTGGAAGCAGGCCTTCTACGCCCGTGACCTCGCCGGCACCGTCGTGCTGGTCGGCGTGCCCACCCCGGACATGAAGATCCCCGACCTGCCGCTGATCGACGTGTTCGGCCGCGGCGGGGCGCTCAAGTCCAGCTGGTACGGCGACTGCCTCCCGTCACGGGACTTCCCGATGCTCATCGACCTGTACCTCCAGGGCAGGCTGGACCTGGACGCCTTCGTCACCGAGGAGATCGCACTGGACCAGGTGGAGGAGGCGTTCGAGAAGATGCACGCCGGAGACGTGCTGCGCTCGGTCGTGATGCTGGAGGGGGACGCCTCGTGACCGCCCGGGTCGACCAGGCCACCGCCAGCGGCACGTTCAGCCTCGACGGCCAGACCTTCGACGTCGAGAACAACATCTGGGTGGTCGGGGACGACCACGAGTGCGCGGTGATCGACGCGCCGCACGACGTGGACCGGATCCTGGCGGTGGTGGGGGAGCGCCACCTGAAGGGGATCTTGTGCACCCACGCGCACGACGACCACGTGCGGGTGGCCCCCAAGCTGCGCGCCGAGACCCGGGCGTCGATCTACCTGCACCCGGACGACCTGCCGGTGTGGCAGCTCACCCACCCCGACGAGCGCTGGGACGTCAACCTCGGCGAGGGCCAGGTGATCGAGGTCGCCGGCACCCGGCTGGTGGCGCTGCACACCCCGGGGCACGCACCGGGGGCGGTCTGCTTCCACGCCCCCGAGCTCGGCTGCGTGTTCACCGGCGACACCCTGTTCGCCGGCGGTCCGGGTGCCACCGGGCGCTCGTTCAGCGACTACGACACGATCGTCGACTCCATCCGCGAGAAGCTGTTCGCCTTGCCCGACGACACCGTCGTGCACACGGGACACGGCGAGGACACCACGATCGGGACGGAGCGGGGCAACGTCGGCTGAGCCTCCAGATGCCCCGCCGCCGCCCCGCCGAGGTGTGTGGGTGAGCGGGTGGGGTAAGCAGGGTCCGTGACCGCGACGTACCGCCTGCAGCTGCATGCCGGCTTCGGGTTCGCCGACGCCGAGCGCCGGGTTCCCTACCTGGCCCGGCTCGGCGTCACCCACCTCTACCTGTCCCCGGTGCTCCAGGCGGTGCCCGGGTCGATGCACGGCTACGACGTGCTCGACCACGCCCGGGTCAGCAGCGACCTCGGCGGCGAGGACGCGCTGGTGGCGCTGTCGGACACCGCTCGCGCGCACGGGCTGGGCGTGGTCGTCGACCTGGTGCCCAACCACATGGCGTTCGTGGCGCCGGAGCACGCCAACGCCCCGCTGTGGCAGGTGCTCCGCGAAGGCCGGGACGCCCCGACAGCGCACTGGTTCGACATCGACTGGAAGGCCGGCGGCGGCCGGATCGGGCTGCCGCTGCTGGGCGGACCGCTGGAGGAGGTGCTGGCCGCCGGCGAGCTCACCCTCGACGAGTACGACGGGCAGCAGGTCCTGCGCTACTACGACCACGTGTTCCCGGTCGCACTGGGCACCGAGGGAGACGACCCCTCCGACGTGCTCGACCGGCAGCACTACCGGCTCGCCGGCTGGCGGGAGAAGGAGACCGTCCTCAACTACCGGCGGTTCTTCGACGTGGACACGCTCATCGCGGTCCGGGTGGAGCTGCCCGACGTCTTCGAGGCGACCCATGCGCTGCTGCTGGACCTGAACCGGCGCGGAGTCGTCGACGGGTTCCGGATCGACCACCCGGACGGGCTCGCGGACCCGGAGGGCTACCTGCGGATGCTGCGGGACGGTGCCCGGCCGGGCACCCCGGTGTGGGTGGAGAAGATCCTGGAGGGCAGCGAGCGGCTGCCCGGCTCGTGGGCCTGCGAGGGCACCACCGGCTACGACGCGCTGCAGGCGGTCACCGGCGTGCTGGTGGACCCGGCCGCCACCTCGACGCTGACGGACTGCTGGGAACGGGCCGGAGGGGACCCGGACCTGGCGCGCACCGAGCAGCGCGCCAAGCGGCTGGTGGTCGAGGACCTGCTCGGACCGGAGGTGGGCCGGTTGACCCGCCGGGCCCGCGAGGTGCTCCCCGACGACGACCCGCAGCGGTTGGAGGAGGCCGTGGTCGAGCTGCTGGTGGCCGGCGAGGTCTACCGCGCCTACGTCCGCCCGGAAAGGCGGCTCACGCCGACCGCGCGGCGTCGCATCGAGGACGCCGCACGGGTGGCCACCGAGGGCCGCCCCGACCTCGCCCCGGAGATCGAGAAGCTCGCCGGGCTGGCGATGGCGGAGCCACCGGGGGAGGAGTCCTCCGAAGACTCCGAAGACTCCGAGGACTCGGCGGACGACTTCGCGGTTCGCCTGCAGCAGACCTGGGGCCCGGTGATGGCCAAGGGGATCGAGGACACCACCTTCTACCGCTGGCACCGCCTGGTGGCGTTGAACGAGGTCGGCGGCGACCCCACCCTGGTGGAGCGCGCCGGCCCGGAGACCCTGCACAGCTGGGCCCGGCACCAGCAGCAGCACTGGCCGCAGGGGATGACCACCCTGTCCACCCACGACACCAAGCGCAGCGAGGACGTCCGCGCCCGCCTCATCGCGCTGGCCGGCGACCCGGACTCCTGGCGGGCCTGCTCGGACGCTTTCGCGGAGGCGGCCGACCAGTACGACGTCGACCGGTCCACCGCCCACCTCCTCTGGCAGACCATGGCCGGCGTCGGCCCGGTCGACCGGGAGCGGCTGCACGGCTACCTGACCAAGGCGGTGCGGGAGGCCAAGCAGCACACCACCTGGGTGGACCCGGACGAGAAGTACGAGGCGCGGGTGCTCGCCCTGGCCGACCACGCCGGCGCCCCGGGTCCGATGCGCAGCCTGCTCGAGGAGGCGGTGCACCACAACCGCGACGCCATCCGCGCGGCGGTGCTCGGCCAGAAGCTGGTGCTGCTGATGCTGCCGGGCGTCCCGGACAGCTACCAGGGCTGCGAGGTGGTGAACCTGTCCCTGGTCGATCCCGACAACCGTCGCCCCGTCGACTACGACGCGCTGGAGACCTGCCTGCGGCGGGTCATCGCCGAGCCGCCCGCCGCAGGCCCGGACCCTGCTGGTCTGGACTCTGCTGGTCTGGGCTCTGCTGGTCTGGACTCTGCTGGTCTGGACTGGGAGAAGCTGCACGTTACGCACCAGGGCCTACGGGTAAGACATGAGTTCGGCGACTGCTTCGGCGAGCACGGTGGCTACACGCCACTGGAGACCAGCACCGAGCACGCTCTCGGGTTCATGCGGGGTGAGCAGGTGGCGTGCGTGGTGACCCGGGCCCCTCAACGGCTGGAGCGCGAGGGCGGCTGGCGCGACCACTGCGTGCGGCTTCCCGAGGGCACCTGGCGAGACGAGCTCACCGGGGCGGTGCACCAGGGCGGTCGCGTCCCCTGCGCGGCACTGTTCGCGAAGCGGCCGGTCGCCCTGCTCGTGACCCGCTGAGGCGGCGGGCACCAGGACGAGGAAGGTGGTGCGCGGTGCTGCGTGGGTTCTGTGTGTGGGCCCCCCGACCCGTGAAGGTGGACCTGCTGCTGCCCGACGGGCGACACCCGATGACCCGCGATGTGAACGACTGGTGGCACGTCTGCGCAGACGTCGAGCCCGAGTCGGCGTACGCCTTCAGCCTCGACGGCGGTGACCCGCGTCCGGATCCGCAGGCGCTCCGGCTGCCGGACGGACCGCACGGCTGGTCCCAGCTCTACGACCCCGACGAGTTCGTATGGACCGACGGCAGCTGGACCGGCGTCGAGCTTTCCAGCGCCGTCATCTACGAGATGCACGTGGGCACCTTCACCGAGGCCGGCACCCTCGACGCGGCCGCCGAGCGGCTCACGCACCTCGTCGACCTCGGCGTGAACCTGGTGGAGCTGATGCCGCTGGCACCGTTCCCCGGCGACCGCGGTTGGGGGTACGACGGGGTGGCCCCGTTCGCCGTGCACGAGACGTACGGCGGGCCGGACGCGCTGCAGCGGTTCGTCGACGCCGCGCACTCGATGGGCATCGGGGTCTGCCTCGACGTGGTCTACAACCACCTGGGCCCGGACGGAAACTACTTCGCGGAGTTCGGCCCCTACCTGACCGACACCCATCACACCCCTTGGGGGCCGGCGCTGAACCTGGACGCGCCCGGGTCGGACCACGTGCGCCGCTGGGTGCTGGACAACGTGACCCAGTGGCTTCGGGACTTCCACGTCGACGCGCTGCGGCTCGACGCGGTGCACGAGCTGCACGACAGCCGGGCGACCCACATCCTCGAGGAGATGTCGGGCGAGGTCGACCGGCTCAGCGAGCTCGTGGGTCGCCAGCTGTGGCTGATCGCCGAGTCCGACCGGAACGACCCCGGAACGGTCACCCCCCGTGGCCGGTTGAGCGTGGTCGGCGGGACCGGTCTGCACGCGCAGTGGGCCGACGACGTGCACCACGCGCTGCACGCGGCACTGACCGGCGAGACGCAGGGCTACTACGCGGACTTCGCCGCGGAGCCGGGCCCCGACGAGGAGTCGCCCCTGGCAAAGGTGCTGCGCACGCCGTTCTTCCACGACGGCACCTACTCCTCCTTCCGCGGTCGCCGGCACGGACGCCCGATCGACCCCACCGGGGTGCCCGGGTGGCGGTTCGTGGCGGCGCTGCAGACCCACGACCAGGTCGGAAACCGGGCGGTCGGCGACCGGATCTCCGCGTTGGCGAGCCCGGGGCTGCTCGCCTGCGGGGCGGCGATCCTGCTCACCGCGCCCTGGACCCCGATGCTGTTCATGGGGGAGGAGTGGGGAGCCTCCACGCCCTGGCAGTACTTCACCGACCACACCGACCCGGCCCTGGGCGAGGCGGTGCGCGAAGGTCGCCGGTCGGAGTTCGCCGAGTTCGGCTGGGAGGCCGGCGAGGTGCCCGATCCGCAGGACCCCCGGACGTTCCTCCGCTCCAAGCTGGACTGGTCGGAGCCGGGCCGCGACCCGCACGCCCGGCTGCTGGGGTGGTACCGCGCACTGATCACCCTGCGCCGCTCGCGGGTCGACCTGCGCGACCCGCACCTCGACGCGGTGGAGGTCGAGCACGACGTGGAGTCGGGAACCCTCTGGATCCGCCGCGGGGCCCACACCGTGCTGGTGAACCTGTCGGACCGCAAGCGCGGCTTCGAGGGGGTCGGCAAGGTGCTGCTCAGCTGGGAGGCCGGCGTGCAGGAGCGTGCGGGCACCGTCGAGGTGCCGCCCCGCTGTGCGGTGATCCTGGGTCCCTGACCCGCGGCAGGGCCGGGCTCGAAGCTCCTCGGCTTCGCTGGGCTGGAAGTTCTTCCGGGCCACTGCCAACCTTTGTCCTGCTCTGCGGCGTTATAGATGATGAACCGCTAGGAAAGGGACACGGGTGTCGGACGATGAGCAGTCCTTCGCTGCCTGGGCCTCGGCCCGTCAGCACGCGCTGCTGCGCTCGGCGTACCTCCTCACCCTCGACAACGGTCGGGCCGAGGACCTCGTGCAGGAGGCACTGGTGAAGGTGGCGACGCGCTGGTCGAGGCTGCGTGACCAGCATCCGGAGGCCTATGCCCGCCGGCTGATCTACCGCGACCACGTCTCCCTGGTGGCGACGACACCGCCGCGAGCAGATCACCGACGCGGTCCCGGAGCGCCTCGCCCGCGGGGCCATTGACGGGGTCATCGACCGGGCCATTGACGGGGCCATCGACCGGGCAGAGAGCCGGATGATGCTCAAGAGCGCGCTGACCCGGCTGACCGACCGCCAGCGCGCAGTGCTGGTCATGCGCTACTTCGACGACCTCAGCGAGGCGGAGACCGCCCGGCTGCTCGGTGTCGGGGTGGGCACCGTGAAGAGCCAGACCCACGCCGCGCTGCGCCGACTGCGCAAGACCGCGCCCGAGCTGGCGCTGCTGCTGCGGGAGATGCCGGCATGATCGATCTGCGTGACGCCCTCACCGACCTCGCCGACCAGCAGACCGGCCGCGTCCAGCGTGACCTGGTGGCCTCCGCCTGGCGAACCGCACGCCGGCGCCGACAGCGCCGGGTGATGGCCGGGGCGGCCGGAGCAGTGGCGGTCGTCGCCGGGCTGGCCGCCGGGCTCGGTCTCGAGTCGGGGGGAGGGCCGGCGTCCTCGCCGCCGGTGGCCAGCGCACCGCGCTCGATCGCGCCGCCGCCGCCGTCGCCGTCGAGCCAGTCGTTCGGCCAGACCACGCGGTCCACGCGCGGCGACGGGCGCATCACGTTCGCGTCGCCGAGCGGGAACATCACCTGCGCGATGGACCGGCGGGAGGTCGTGTGCGACGTCGCCCAGCAGAGCTGGTCGCTGAGCCCCGCCGACGTGGCCTCGTGCGGGCATGCCGCCCTGGCCGGGATCTCCTTGCCGGTCGCGAAGAAGCCGCGCTTCGACTGCCGCACCGACGTGCTGGTGCCGCACCCGCAGCAGGTGCTGGCTTACGGAGAGAGCATCGCCGTGGGCCACCTGACCTGCTCGTCCGCGACCACCGGGGTGCGCTGCCAGGACCGACGGACCGGGCACCGGTTCTTCGTGTCCCGGCAGACCTACCGGATGGCCTGACGCAGTTCCCGTCCGCGACCCGAATGCGGCGGTGGCAGCAGGGTAGCTGCCCGGCATGGACGCCGAGGACATCGCCCGGACCCTGGTGAGCCGGCACGGGCGGACCTTCGCCGAGGACGCCGGCATCATCCTGCGCGACAAGCCTGCCCCGCTGTGGCAGCTGCTGGCGCTCTCGCTCCTGCTGTCGGCACGGATCTCCGGTGACATCGCGGTGGCAGCGGCACGGGAGCTGTTCGAGGCCGGCTACCGCACCCCGGAGAAGATGCGCCACGCCACCTGGCAGCAGCGCGTGGACGCGCTCGGCCGGGGTCACTACCGGCGGTACGACGAGCGCACCTCGACCCAGCTCGGCGAGCTGGCCGAGGCGGTGCTGGGCGAGCACGACGGGGACCTGCGCGGCCTCAAGGACTGTGACGTGCCCACGCTGGAGAAGCAGCTTCAGCGGTTCAAGGGGATCGGCCCCACGGGGGCGGCGGTCTTCTGCCGCGAGGTGCAGGGTGTCTGGCCGCACGTCGCGCCGTACGTCGACAAGCGGGCCGCCGACGGTGCCGAGCGGCTCGGCCTGCCGGGGTCAGCGGACCGGCTGGCCGCACTCGTGTCCGCCGACGACCTGCCCCGGCTGGTCGCCGGCTGCGTCCGCGCCGCCTCCGACAGGTCCGTCGTCGACGACATCCGCCGCTGAGCTCAGAAGGGGCGGACCAGCAACGTGGTGCCGTGGCCGCCGGCGCGGGTGAGCACGATCGTGGCCTCCTCGTCGCCGCTGAGCCCGAGACGCTTGCGGAGCCGGTCGGGAACCACGTCGACGCCGCGCTTCTTGATGGTCAGCCGGCCGATGTTGCGCTCACGCAGGGCCGCCCGCAGCTGCTTCTCCCGGTAGGGAAGTGTCTCGAGCACCTCGTAGGAGCGCGCGAACGGCGTGGTGAACGCCTCGTCCCCGGTCACGTATGCGAGGTGCGGGTCCAGCAGCGCCCCGTGCAAGCCTGCCGCCACCGCGGTGACCAGCCCGGCGCGGATCACGGCACCGTCGGGCTCGTAGAGGAACCGGCCGGGAGCACGCACCGGGCGCCCGCCGGGGTCGTCCTCGTCGGTGAGCGTGGCGAGCCCGCCGGCTCCGATCACGGTGGCGCGGCGGCGCACCGTGGCGAGGTAGGACGACCACAGCGCCGCCTCCTTGACCTCGCCCCCCTCACTGACCCACTCGGCCTCCACCTCGTCGGGGAGCACGTCGTGCGGGATGCCGGGGGCCACCTTGACGCACGCCGGGCCGGCCAGCAGCCGCTCCACGAACGGCCATGGCGGCTGGTAGGCCGACGGGTCGAAGACCCGCCCCCGAGGGGTACGACGAGCGGGGTCGGCGAACACGATCCCGAACCGGGAGAGGTCGAGGGTGGTGGCATCGGCCACCTGGACCGCACCGCCGAGGCCCAGTGCCTCCAGGTTGGCCCGGGCCACGGCCACCCGCTCCGGATCGGAGTCCACCCCGGCGACGGTGAGCGCGTGACCGGCCAGCGCCACGAGGTCCCCGCCGATCCCGCAGCCGAGGTCGACCACCGACGGCGGTGCGGCAAGCGCGACCCGCGCCGCCCGGTGCTCGGCGACCCGATGGCGGGTGGCCTGCTCGAGCCCGTCGGGCGTGAAGTACATCCGCCTGGCCTGCTCGCCGAACTTCGGCACCGCCTTCCGGCGCAGCTCGGCCTGGGTCAGCGCGACCGCGACACGGGCGCCGTTCTCGTGCCGGCGCAGTGCTCCGGAGGCGGCCATGGGGTCGTCGGGCCGCTCGTCGTACACCTGCTCGGCCCGGTGCAGCAGCCGCTGCCCGTCGGGGGTCAGCAGCCAGCCGAACGACTCGAGGTCCACACCGGTCATCCTGCCAGCCGACCCCACTGGCACTCTCATGGCCTGAGTGCTAGATTCTGGTTAGCACTCTCCCAACGAGGGTGCCAACGCATGCAGGCGTGCGGCCCCCGCGACGGCGTACGTCACCGCAGGCACCAGTTCCAAGTCAACTGTCTGTCTCGACAAAGGGAAAGTGGAGGTCGACGAAGTGTCGGTCAACATCAAGCCTCTCGAGGACCGGATCGTCGTTAAGCCGCTCGACGCCGAGCAGACCACGGCCTCCGGCCTGGTCATCCCGGACACCGCCAAGGAGAAGCCCCAGGAGGGCGAGGTCCTTGCCATCGGTCCGGGCCGCGTGGACGACAACGGAAACCGGGTCCCGCTCGACGTGAAGGTCGGCGACAAGGTCATCTTCAGCAAGTACGGCGGCACCGAGGTGAAGTACTCCGGCGAGGAGTTCCTGATCCTGTCCGCCCGCGACGTGCTTGCGGTCGTTTCCTGATCGGAACGTCAAGAACCGTCATGGTTCGCATCTGACTTCGCCCCGGGCGGCCCGATGAGTCGGGCCCCTGGGGCGCTGTCGTCACCCGCAGTCCGGAAAGGTTCAGTGAAGAATGCCGAAGATTCTTGAGTTCGACGAGAACGCGCGGCGCGCCCTCGAACGCGGCGTGGACGCGCTCGCCAACGCCGTCAAAGTGACGCTCGGTCCCAAGGGACGCTACGTCGTGCTGGACAAGAAGTGGGGCGCGCCCACCATCACCAACGACGGTGTCACCGTCGCCCGCGAGGTCGAGCTCGACGACCCGTTCGAGAACATGGGCGCCCAGCTCGCCAAGGAGGTGGCCACCAAGACCAACGACGTCGCCGGCGACGGCACCACCACCGCGACCGTGCTCGCGCAGGCCATGGTTCACGAGGGGCTGCGCGCAGTGGCCTCCGGCGCGAACCCGATGGCGCTCAAGCGGGGCATGGACGCCGCGGTGGAGTCGATGGGCGACGCGCTGCGCGAGGCCGCCCGGGACGTGGACTCCAAGGAGGACATGGCCGCGGTCGCGACCGTCTCCTCCCGCGACACCCACATCGGCGAGATCATCGCCGAGGCCTTCGACAAGGTTGGCAAGGACGGCGTGATCACCGTCGAGGAGTCCAACACGATGGGCACCGAGCTCGACTTCACCGAGGGCATGCAGTTCGACAAGGGCTACATCTCGCCGTACTTCGTCACCGACCCCGAGCGGATGGAGTGCGTGCTCGAGGACTGCTACGTGCTCATCCACCAGGGCAAGATCTCCGCGATCGCGGACCTGCTGCCGCTGCTGGAGAAGGTCATCTCGGCCGGCAAGCCGTTGTTCATCATCGCCGAGGACGTCGAGGGCGAGGCGCTGTCGACCCTGGTGGTGAACAAGATCCGTGGCACCTTCAACGCGGCCGCGGCGAAGGCCCCTGCGTTCGGTGACCGTCGCAAGGCGATGCTGCAGGACATCGCGATCCTGACCGGTGGCCAGGTCATCGCCCCCGAGGTGGGTCTCAAGCTGGACCAGGTTGGCCTCGACGTGCTCGGCCAGGCCCGCCGCGTGGTGATCACCAAGGACGACACCACGATCATCGAGGGCGCAGGTGCCGCGGACGAGGTCCAGGGCCGGGTCAACCAGATCCGCGCCGAGATCGAGAACACCGACTCCGACTGGGACCGGGAGAAGCTGCAGGAGCGGCTCGCCAAGCTCGCCGGCGGTGTCTGCGTGATCAAGGTCGGCGCCGCCACCGAGGTGGAGCTGAAGGAGAAGAAGCACCGCATCGAGGATGCGGTGTCCGCGACCCGCGCCGCCATCGAGGAGGGCATCATCGCCGGCGGTGGCTCGGCGCTGGTGCACGCCACCTCGGCGCTCGACTCCCTCGACCTGTCCGGCGACGAGGCCACCGGTGTGCGCGTGGTGCGCAAGGCCGTCGACGAGCCGCTGCGCTGGATCGCCGAGAACGGCGGGGACAACGGCTACGTCGTGGTCAGCAAGGTGCGCGAGGCAGGCAAGGGCAAGGGCTTCAACGCCGCCACCGGGGAGTACGGCGACCTGGTCTCCCAGGGCGTGCTGGACCCGGTGAAGGTGACCCGGTCCGCGCTGGTCAACGCCGCCTCCATCGCGGGGATGCTGCTCACCACCGAGTCGCTGGTGGTGGACAAGCCCGAGGAGGAGGACGAGGCCGCGGCCGGGGCCGGCCACGGTCACGGGCACGGCCACTGAGCCGACCCTTCTTCGCGCGAACGCCGTCCGGACTTCCGGGCGGCGTTCGCCTTTGTCCGCGGCGGTTTGCCCGTTCTCCGCCGTGGGCAGGCTCCACGCGACCGTCCGGCCACGAGAGGGGTGGAGCTGGTGGACTGGCTCATCGATCCCACCGATGCGGCGTCGACGCAGCGGGCGCTCGACGATGTCGCCGCCCACCTGGTGCGGCACGCGGTGGACCGTGACGCCCCCGACGGCGCACGGCAGCGCATCGAGGCGGCGTTCGCCGAGCGCTCGGCCGAGCTCGGCGACGGGCTGGTTCAGGTGCACCTGGACTGGAAGGCCAGCAAGCCGTGGGTGGGACTCGGACCGGTCACCGACGACGGCGTCCCGGCACGGCTCGGCGTGGGGCTCGGAGAGCTCGTCCCGGTCGACCAACGGCCCGAGCTCGGCGATGGCGCCGAGGGGCGGGTGGTCCGGATCGACCTGGACGTGGAGCGTCGGCTGACGATCACCTTCGACATGGGCCCGCCCACGCTCGTCGACCTCGACGTGGACCCGCGCCGGGACGGCCCGGCCGGCGTCGCCGTCGCCCTCAGCGTGGCCTCGGAGGCGCACCCCAACGCGACCGCTCCGCAGGCCGCCACGATGGCCGGCGCTGCGCTCGCTGACGGGATGGTCCACGAAGACCGGCTCAGCGATCCCGAGGAGGCGGCCCGGCTCGTCGCCGAGGCGCACGCCGCCCTCGGAAGCGACGCCCGGCTAGTGCGCGCGGACGCTGACGGCTTCGAGGTGACCATGTCCCGCTGCCCGTTCGGCCCTGGGGTGTCGCGCTCGGAGACCCTGTGCCACGTCTCGGCCGGTCTCGCCGGCCGGGTGGCCACCCGGGTCCACGGGTCGGCCACCGTGCATCTCGACGAGTCGATCGCCGCCGGGGACCAGGAGTGCCGGCTGCAGGTCTGGCTCAACGCCCGGCCGGAGGACGAGGTGCACGGCCAGCGGTTCACCTGGCCGCCCAACCAGACCGGGGCCGACGACCCGGTGCCGCACCTCGACCTGTCACTGAGCCTGCCGCGGGAGAGCGGCAGCGTGCCTGTGGTCCGGCGGCTGGCGGTGCAGGCGCTGACCGCGTTCGGGGTGGAGGGCGAGGACGTCGAGGATGTCGAGCTCGCGATCACCGAGGCCTGCGCGAACGTGATCGACCACGCCGCGGACACCGACAGCTACGAGGTGAAGGTCGAGCTCGCCTCCAACGAGTGCGCGATCACCGTGCTGGACCAGGGCAGCGGCTTCGACGCTGCCGAGCTCGACGGGGTTGCGGCGCCCGTTCACGCCGAGACCGGCCGCGGTCTCGCCTTGATGCGGGCCCTGGTCGACAACGTGGCCTTCCGCAGCGAGCCGCGCGCGGGTGCTGTGGTGCACATGGTCAAGGCGCTGCGCTACGACCACAACCACCCGCTGTGGCGGCGGGCCGCGGAGGCCGGCACCTACGAGGAGCTCACCTCCGCGGAATAACCGGCGCAGAGCAACTGCCCGGACCGACCGCCGGACCGACAGGGGCTCGGGCGGCGCCGGGCTCGGTGGGGCTTTGTAGACTGATGGCCTGCCGACCGCCCCGCCCTGGAAGGCCCCATGAACCTCAACCCTGCCGGTGTCCCCGACAAGTTCGCCGCTCTCGGCCTGACCTTCGACGACGTGCTGCTGCTGCCGGGCGAGACCGACGTCGTGCCCAGCGAGGTGGACACCAGGACGCGCCTCACCCGCGACATCACCCTGCGCATGCCGCTGGTCTCCAGCGCCATGGACACCGTCACCGAGTCACGGATGGCGATCGCGATGGCCCGTCAGGGGGGCATCGGCGTGCTGCACCGCAACCTGTCGATCGAGGACCAGGCCTACCAGGTCGACCTGGTCAAGCGGACCCAGACCGGGATCATCAGCAACCCGGTGACGATCCACCCCAGGGCCACCCTCGAGGAGCTCGACGAGATCTGCGGTGAGTACAAGATCTCCGGGCTGCCGGTCATCGACGCCGACCGCACGCTGATCGGCATCATCACCAACCGTGACCTGCGGTTCGTGCCGGTGGCCGAGTGGGCCACCCGGACCGTCGGCGAGGTGATGACGCCGATGCCGCTGGTCACCGCGCCGATCGGGATCAGCCGAGAAGACGCGACCGGGCTGCTTCGCCGGCACAAGAAGGAGCGGCTGCCGCTCGTCGACGAGCAGGGCCGGCTGGCCGGTCTCATCACGGTCAAGGACTTCGTCAAGGGCGAGCAGTTCCCCGACGCGTCGTACGACCCCGACGGCCGGCTGCTCGTGGCTGCCGCCATCGGCTACTTCGGGGACGCCTGGAAGCGGGCCACCACCCTGGTCGAGGCGGGGGTGGACGTGCTGGTCCCGGACGTGGCCAACGGGCACGCACGGCTGATGCTCGACATGATCAACCGGCTCAAGTCCGACCCGGCCACCAAGCACGTGCAGGTCATCGGTGGCAACGTCGCCACCCGAGCCGGCGCCCAGGCCCTCGTCGAGGCCGGAGCCGACGCGGTCAAGGTGGGCGTCGGCCCCGGCTCCATCTGTACGACGCGGGTGGTGGCCGGCGTGGGGGTGCCGCAGGTGACGGCGGTCTACGAGGCCTCGGTGGCCTGCAAGCCGGCCGGCGTCCCCGTCGTGGGCGACGGCGGCATCCAGCACTCCGGCGACATCGCCAAGGCCCTCGTCGCGGGCGCGGACACGGTGATGCTCGGCTCGCTGCTGGCCGGCTGCGACGAGAGCCCGGGCGACCTGGTCTTCGTCAACGGCAAGCAGTACAAGTCCTACCGGGGCATGGGGTCGATGGGCGCGATGGCCTCCCGCGGCAAGAAGTCCTTCTCCAAGGACCGGTACTTCCAGGCCGACGTCTCCAGCGACGACAAGATCGTCCCCGAGGGCATCGAGGGTCAGGTCGCCTACCGGGGGCCGCTGTCCGCGGTCGCGCACCAGCTGCTCGGCGGGCTGCACCAGTCGATGTTCTACGTCGGCGCCCGCACCATCCCCGAGCTGCAGGAGCGCGGCCAGTTCGTGCGGATCACCTCCGCCGGGCTGAAGGAGAGCCACCCGCACGACATCGTGATGACCGTCGAGGCGCCGAACTACACCGCCCGCGGCTGACTGTTGAGGCGGGCCGCAGACAGGATCCGTCGCCGTAACGGGTCGCGGCGACGTGTTGTCGCACCGATAGTCTGAGGCACATGACCGAGATAGAGATCGGCAGCGCCAAGCGCGGACGCCGTGCGTACTCCTTCGACGACGTGGCGATCGTGCCCTCCCGGCGGACCCGGGACCCCGAGGAGGTCTCGGTGGCCTGGCAGATCGACGCCTACCGGTTCGAGCTGCCGATCATGGCGGCCCCGATGGACTCGGTGATGTCACCGGAGACGGCGGTGGCGTTCGGCAAGCTCGGCGGGCTCGGGGTGCTCGACCTCGAGGGGCTGTGGACCCGCTACGAGGACCCGACCGGGCTGCTGGAGGACGTCGCCGCGTTGCGCGGGACCGAGGCGACGCGCCGGCTGCAGGAGATCTACGCCGAGCCGATCAAGGCCGAGCTGATCACCGCCCGGTTGAAGCAGATGCGCGAGTCGGGGGTGACCGTGGCCGGGTCGCTGTCCCCGCAGCGCACCAAGGAGTTCGCCAAGACCGTGGTCGACGCCGGCTGCGACATGTTCGTCATCAGGGGTACGACGGTGTCCGCCGAGCACGTCTCGGGCCAGTCCGAGCCGTTGAACCTCAAGGAGTTCATCTACGAGCTGGACGTGCCGGTGATCGTCGGCGGCTGTGCGACGTACCAGGCCGCCCTGCACCTGATGCGCACCGGCGCGGCCGGGGTGCTGGTGGGCTTCGGTGGCGGCGCCGCGCACACCACCCGGCTGGTGCTCGGCCTGCAGGTGCCGATGGCCAGCGCGGTGGCCGACGTGGCGGCGGCCCGCCGCGACTACCTCGACGAGTCCGGGGGCCGCTACGTGCACGTGATCGCCGACGGGTCGGTCGGCCGTTCCGGTGACCTGGCCAAGGCGATCGCCTGCGGCGCCGACGCGGTGATGATCGGCTCACCGCTGGCCCGGGCCGCCGAGGCGCCGGGCCGGGGCTTCCACTGGGGCTCGGAGGCCTGGCACCCGGAGCTGCCGCGCGGTGAGCGGATCGAGATCGGCACGGTCGGCACGCTGGCGCAGCTGCTGTTCGGCCCCTCGCACGTGGCCGACGGCACCATGAACCTGGTCGGCGCGCTGCGCCGGTCGATGGCCACCACCGGCTACACCGAGCTCAAGGAGTTCCAGCGCGTCGAGGTCATCGTCCTGTGACCGCCACGCGGCTGCGGGTGGCCGCCGCGCAGGCGGAGTCGGTCTTCGGGAAGGTGGAGGCCAACGTCGAGACCGCGGCCCGGCTCGTCGAACGCGCCGCCGGCGACGGGAGCCGGGTCGTCGTGCTCCCCGAGCTGTTCCTCACCGGCTACTCACCGGAGGACTGGTCGCCGGAGACCTGCCTGGAGGACCCGGCCGACGACCGGCTGCAGCCGTTGGCCGAGGCGGCACGGGCGACCGGGACGGTGGTCGTGGCCGGTGCCGCGATGCGCGCCGATGCGCACCGGACCACCCTGTCGCTGCTCGCCTTCGACGACCACGGCGCGACCCGGGTCTACGACAAGCAGCACCTCACCGCGGAGGAGCGGCAGTTCTTCACCCCCGGTGCCGGCGGCGCCAGCATCGTCGTGGACGGCTGGGACCTGGGGCTGGGCGTCTGCTACGACGGCTGCTTCCCGCAGCACGCCGCCGCGGCCGCGCTGGACGGCGCGTCCGCCTACCTGTGCCCGTCGGCGTACTACGCGGGCTCGGAGCGCCGGCGGGACCTCTACTACGCTGCCCGCGCCCTCGACAACGGCATCTACGTGGTGTTCGCCGGGCTGGCCGGCCGGTGCGGCAGCCAGGAGTTCAACGGCGGCAGCGCGGTCTACGACCCGGAGGGGCGGCCCCTGGCGCGCGCGGGACGGGAGGCGCCGGCCGTCGTGGTCGCCGACCTCGAGGCGGGCGAGGTGGCGCGGGTGCAGCGCGAGCACCCGATGCTCCGGGACCGTCGTGACCTCGGGGAGCGGACCAGGTGGGTGCTCCCGGGGTGACCGTGGGGCTGAGCCCGCGGGCCCGTGCAGATGCGTTGGCGGCGCTTGCTTCCACGGGGGTGAACCGGCACGAGCTGGACGTGCTGGTGGTCGGCGGGGGTGTGGTCGGCGCCGGCACCGCGCTGGACGCCGTGACCCGCGGGCTGTCGGTGGGGCTGCTGGAGCAGCGCGACTTCGCCTCGGGCACCTCCTCCCGCTCCAGCAAGCTGGTGCACGGCGGGCTGCGCTACCTGGAGATGCTGGACTTCGGGCTGGTGCGCGAGGCACTGGCCGAGCGGGGTCTGCTGGTCACCCGGCTGGCCCCGCACCTGGTCCGTCCGGTGCCGTTCCTCTACCCGCTCACCCACCACGTGTGGGAGCGGCCGTACGTCGGAGCCGGTCTGGTGCTCTACGACGGCATGGCGTTCGCCGGCCGGCACCGTCCAGGGCTTCCGCGGCACCGCCACCTGAGCCGCCGGGCCGTCCGGCGGATCGCCCCGGACCTGGACCCGGCCGCGTTCACCGGCGCCATCGAGTACCACGACGCCCAGGTCGACGACGCCCGGCTGGTGGTCGCGATCGCGCGCACCGCCGCGTCGTACGGTGCGCTGCTGGCCAGCCGCACCAAGGTGGTCGGCTTCCTCCGGGAGGGGGAGCGGGTCACCGGGGTGCGGGCGGTGGACCTCGAGACCGGCACCCAGATGGAGATCCACGCCCGGGTGGTCGTCAACGCCGCCGGCGTGTGGACCGACGAGATCCAGGAGATGGTCGGCGGCCGCGGCGCCATGAACGTGCAGGCCTCCAAGGGCGTGCACCTGGTGGTGCCGCGGGACCGGATCCGCTCCGCGACCGGCCTGATCATGCGCACTCCGGTGTCGGTGCTGTTCGTGGTGCCGTGGGGCCGGCACTGGATCATCGGCACGACGGACACCCCGTGGAAGCTGGACAAGGCGCACCCGGCGGCCTCCCGCCACGACATCGACTACCTGCTGCAGCAGGTCAACACGATGCTGCGCGAGCCGCTGCGGCACGAGGACGTGGAAGGCGTCTACGCCGGGCTGCGGCCGCTGGCGTCGGGGGAGTCCGAGCCGACCAGCCGGATCTCTCGCGAGCACGTCGTGGTCACCCCGGTTCCCGGGTTGGTGATGGTGGCCGGCGGGAAGCTGACCACCTACCGGGTGATGGGCCGGGACGCGGTCGACGCCGCCGCGCACTCGCTGGGCGGCCAGGTGCCGGCCAGCATCACCGAGCGGGTGCCGCTGGCCGGGGCCGCCGGCTTCGAGCCGCGGTCGAACCAGCGGGACACGCTGGCGGCCTCCTCCGGGCTGCACCGCGCCCGGGTGGACCACCTGCTCGGCCGGTACGGCGGGCTGGTCGACGAGGTGCTCGCGCTGGTCGCCGAGCGGCCCGAGCTGGCCGCCCCGCTGCCCGGCGCGGAGGACTACCTGCGCGCGGAGGTGGTCTACGCGGTGAGCCACGAGGGCGCCCGGCACCTCGACGACGTGCTCACCCGGCGTACCCGCATCTCCATCGAGACCTTCGACCGCGGCGTGGCGGCCGCGGCCCCGGCCGCGGAGCTGATGGCCGAGGCGCTGGGCTGGGACCCGACGCGCACCGGCGACGAGGTGGACCACTACCTGCGCCGGGTCGCCGCGGAGCGGCGCAGCCAGCGAGAGCTCACCGACTCGGAGGCCGACGAGGCCCGGGTCTCGGCCCCCGACATCGTTTGAGGCGTTTGTTACCCGGGGGTAGCAAACCCGGGCGCCGGGACCTACTCTCGACTCCATGAACCGCCCCGACTTCGACGTGCTGGTGATCGGCTCCGGCTTCGGCGGCTCGGTCGCGGCCCTGCGGCTGACCGAGAAGGGCTACCGGGTCGGGGTGGTCGAGGCCGGCGCCCGCTTCGACGACGCGGACTTCGCGCGGACCTCGTTCGACGTCAAGCGCTACCTGTTCCGGCCGGAGATCGGTTGCTACGGGATCCAGCGCATCGACATGCTGCGGGACTGCCTGATCCTGTCCGGCGCCGGGGTGGGCGGCGGGTCGCTGGTCTACGCCAACACCCTCTACGAGCCACCGGCGCCGTTCTTCCGCGACCCGCAGTGGCGCGACATCACCGACTGGCGGGACGAGCTGGCGCCGTACTACGACCAGGCCCGCCGGATGCTCGGCGTGGTGGACAACCCGGTGCACACCCCGGCCGACGAGGTGATGGAGAAGGTGGCCACCGAGATGGGGGCCCGGCACACCTTCCGGCCGACCCCGGTCGGCGTGCTGTTCGGCGAGCGCCCGGGCGAGAGCGTGCCGGACCCGTACTTCGGCGGTGCCGGTCCGCAGCGCAACGCCTGCCTGAACTGCGGGGAGTGCATGACCGGCTGCCGGCACAACGCCAAGAACACGCTGGTCAAGAACTACCTCTACCTCGCCGAGCAGCGCGGCGCGGTCGTGCTGCCGCTCACCACGGTCACCCGGGTGCGGCCGCGTGCGGGCGGCGGCTACGAGGTGAGCGTGCGCTACACCAAGGCGAAGCTGCGGCGGCGCAGGGTCCGCCGGACCCTGACAGCGGACCAGGTGGTGTTCGCCGCCTCCGCGCTGGGCACCCAGCGGCTGCTGCACCGGATGCGCGCCGAGGGCCACCTGCCGCACCTGTCCGACCGGCTCGGCGCGCTCTCGCGGACCAACTCCGAGTCCATCCTCGGCGCGATCGCGCCGGACCGCAGCGTCGACTACAGCGCCGGGGTGGCGATCACCTCCAGCTTCTACCCGGACCCGGACACCCACATCGAGCCGGTCCGCTACGGGCACGGCAGCAACGTCATGTCGCTGCTGCAGACCGTGCTCACCGACGGCGACGGGTCGGTTCCGCGGTGGCGGACCTGGCTGCGGGAGATGTGGAAGCAACGGCGCAACGTGCGGCACTTCTACGACCCGTGGCACTGGTCGGAGCGGACCGTGATCGCGCTGGTGATGCAGAGCCTGGACAACTCGCTGACCACCTCCCTGCGGCGCAGCCGGTTGACCGGGCGCCGCCGGATGACCTCCGGGCAGGGGTACGGCGCTCCGAACCCGACCTGGATCCCGGCCGGGAACGAGGCCGCCCGCCGGATGGCCGCGCTGATCGGCGGCACGCCGGGCGGCAGCATCGGGGAGCCGTTCAACAAGCCGCTCACCGCACACTTCATCGGTGGCTGCGCGATCGGGGAGTCCCCGGCGACCGGGGTGGTGGACGCCTACCAGCGGGTGTACGGGCACCCCGGCCTGCACATCAGCGACGGGTCGGCGATCTCGGCCAACCTGGGGGTGAACCCCTCCCTGACGATCACCGCGCAGGCCGAGCGGGCCATGGCGTTCTGGCCGAACAAGGACGAGCAGGACCCGCGGCCTCCGCTGGGCGCGTCGTACACCCGGGTCGCGCCGGTGCCACCCAGGGACCCGGCCGTGCCCGCGCACGCCTCTGCTGCCCTCCGGCGCTGACCGACGCCGCCCAGCGACATCTCCTGCCGACCTCGCTCGGACATGAGCCAGGGCCCGGCCGGGGGAGGGAGGGAGTGGCCGGGCCCTGACGGCGTCCGCGCCTGCGACGGACGAGGGGACCCGGCTGGGAGGGAACGCGACGCCGGGTCCGCCCTGCTCAACGAGCCCGGTGTCGCGAGGTTACGCACGAGGTGCCGGAAATATCTGACCGGCTCAGAAGGACCGTCAGGAGGCCGGCACCGGGTGGTTCGCGCGGAACAGCCCGCCCGGGTCCACCTGCGCGCGGACCGCACACAGCCGCGCCCAGGTGTCGGCGTCGAAGCAGGTGCTGACGTCGAGCGACCGCTCGGCGAAGTTGAGGTACGCGCCGCTCGCGGAGTACGGCGCCAGCGCCTCGCGCAGCCCCTCGAGCTGGGCGTGGGCCGCCTGCACCAGCTCCGGTGCGGGAGTCACCGCGACCCCGAAGAACAGGTGCGACCCCTCCACTGTGGCTCGCGCGCCGGCCCGGTCCGGAACCCGCCGCAGCGCGCCGCCGAGCTGACGCAGCTCGGCGGCCAGCAGGACCGAGCCGGACCCGGGACCGGCCTTCGCCAGCAGGACCTCGGCCGCGGCGGCCGGGAGGTCGGTGAGGGTGGCGGTGTCGGCCACCCCCGGCGTGGGGTGCTCGGGGTCCATGTGCAGGTGCGCCAGCGCCGCGGACGGGGTGCGGGCGAACGTGTCCAGCTCGGGACCGAGCTCGCGCAGCCCGCGCAGCAGCTCCTCGGCGCGGTCGTCGGCCTCCAGCGCCGCCCCGTCGATGACCGCCAGGGAGCGGCCCCGGAACGGCTCGGGGATGTCCGGGATCGGCGGCAGGTTCAGCAGCCGGAAGGAGGTGGTCACCGAGTCCGGCACCTCCTGGCACCAGTCCAGCCACCGGGACAGCACGGTCTCGGCGCGGGTCTGGTCCCACACCAGCATCCCGGCGTAGGAGGACTCGATCGGGTAGGCCTCGAGCTCCACCGCGGTCACCACACCGAAGTTGCCGCCGCCTCCGCGCAACGCCCAGAACAGGTCCGGCTCGTGGTCTGCGTCGACGCGCAGCCGCTCGCCCCCAGCGGTGACCAGCTCCACCGCAGTGACGCTGTTGCAGGCCATCCCGAGCCGGCGGGCGTACCAGCCCAGGCCGCCGCCCAGGCTGTAGCCGGCGATGCCGACGTCGGGTGAGGAGCCGTGCAGGACCGCCAGCCCCCGGCGACCGGCCTCCTCGACCGCGTCCAGCCACACCGTGCCGCCCTCGGCGCGCATCACGCGGCCCTCGGTGTCGAGCGCGACGCCGACCATGGCGGAGGTCTTGACCAGCACGGTGTCGGCCAGATCCCCGAGCTGGCCGACGTTGTGGCCGGTGGTCTGAGTGGTCACCTGCAGACCCGCGGCCGCGGCGGCGCGCACCACGTCGGCCACCTCCGCGGGGTTCGCCGGGAGGCACACCGCCGCAGGGCGCTGGTCGACGACGAGGTTCCAGGCGCCGCGCGCCGTGTCGTAGCCGGGGTCACCGGGGAGGTGGACGGCACCGTTGCACAGGCCGCGCAGGGTCTCCGCCGGGGAGGCTGAGGAGCTGAGCTGTGAGGTCATCCGGACACGCTCCCGAGGTCAGCCGGGTCGTGCCATCGCCCGAACGGACGGTTTCCCCGCGCCATCCGGGTGAGCTGTCCGGACCAGTGCCTGCCCGGCGGCAGCGTCTGCGTCGGGCTGCCTCGGGGCCTGCCTCTCGGGGCCTGCCTCTCGGGGTCTGCCTCGGGGCCTGCGTCCGGGCCGGCGTGCCGGGCGGCGCTAGACTGCCCCAGGCCCAGCCCCCACCAAGACCCGGAAGGGCTCCGTTGACCACCGAACACGACCTGGTCCTCGTCGTCGACTTCGGGGCGCAGTATGCCCAGCTGATCGCCCGCCGGGTCCGCGAGGCGCGGGTGTACTCCGAGATCGTGCCGCACAGCATGCCGGTCGACGAGATGCTCGCCCGCCGTCCGGCGGCCATCATCCTCTCCGGGGGGCCCTCCTCGGTCTACGAGCCCGGCGCCCCCGCGGTGGACGCCGCGATCTTCCGCGCCGGGGTGCCGGTGTTCGGGATGTGCTACGGGTTCCAGGCGATGGCGCTGAGCCTCGGCGGGAAGGTACGGCGCACGGGGAGGTCGGAGTACGGCCGGACCCAGGTGACCGTGACCGAGCCGGGCACCCTGCTCGCCGAGGTGCCCGCCAGGCACCGTGTCTGGATGAGCCACGGGGACTCGGTCACCGCCGCACCCGAGGGGTTCACCGCGCTGGCCGCCTCGGCGCACTCGCCGGTGGCCGCGTTCGAGGACGTCTCCCGGCGGCTGGCCGGGGTGCAGTGGCACCCGGAGGTGCTGCACACCGAGCACGGCCAGGCGGTGCTGACCCACTTCCTGCTCAACATCGCCGGCTGCCGGCCCACCTGGACGATGGTGAACATCGTCGAGGACCAGGTGGAGCAGATCCAGAAGCAGATCGGGGACCAGCGGGCGGTCTGCGGCCTGTCCGGCGGGGTGGACTCCGCGGTGGCGGCCGCGCTCGTGCAGCGCGCCATCGGCGACCGGCTGACCTGCGTGTTCGTCGACCACGGCCTGCTGCGCAAGGGGGAGGCCGAGCAGGTGGAGCGGGACTTCGTCGCGGCCACCGGGGTCTCGCTGCACGTGGTCGACGCGCACGAGCGGTTCCTGTCCGCGCTGGCCGGGGTCAGCGACCCCGAGGAGAAGCGCAAGATCATCGGCCGGGAGTTCATCAGGGTCTTCGAGGCCGCCGAGGCCCAGATCGTCGGCGAGGCCGCCGAGCACGGGGACAAGGTGTCCTACCTGGTGCAGGGCACGCTCTACCCGGACGTGGTGGAGTCCGGCGGCGGGACCGGCGCCTCGAACATCAAGTCCCACCACAACGTGGGCGGGCTGCCGGAGGACCTGGAGTTCGAGCTCGTCGAGCCGCTGCGCACGCTGTTCAAGGACGAGGTGCGGCTGGTCGGCGAGCAGCTCGGGCTGCCGCAGGAGATCGTGTGGCGCCAGCCGTTCCCCGGCCCGGGGCTGGCCATCCGGATCATCGGCGAGGTCACCCACGACCGGCTGGAGATCCTGCGTGAGGCGGATGCCATTGCCCGTGAGGAGCTGACCCGGGCCGGCCTGGACCGCGACGTGTGGCAGTTCCCCGTCGTACTCCTCGCCGACGTGCGGTCGGTGGGCGTGCAGGGCGACGGGCGCACCTACGGGCACCCGGTGGTGCTGCGGCCGGTCACCTCCGAGGACGCGATGACCGCGGACTGGGCCCGGCTGCCGTACGACGTGGTGGAGACCATCTCGACCCGGATCACCAACGAGGTGCCCCAGGTGAACCGGGTGACTCTCGACGTCACCAGCAAGCCGCCCGGCACCATCGAGTGGGAGTAGCCCGGGCCCGCCGACGGCGGTTCGCCCGCACTGCGGGACACCGCGGCGGTTAGGCTGAGGCGTTCAGAACGGACCAACAGGACGGGGAGTCGACGTGGCCGGCGTGCTTGGCTACCTGAAGGAGCGGGTGCGCACCCGCCTGATGGCGCACGCCACCCGCGACGGCATCGACCTGACCCGCATCGACAAGGTGCCCGAGTCGCTGACCTGGCCGTTGAACCGCACCGGGATGGACCCGTCCCCGCGGCTCGGCGACCTGGAGCCGGTGCACAGGCACACCTCCTTCCTCGGCATGAACATCTGGCTGGTCACCGGTGCGGCGGAGGCGCGGCAGGTGCTCGCGGACACCACCAGCTACAGCAACGACATCCGCCCCCTCATGGGGCGGCGTGGCTCCACCGTCGACGGCGACATCGGCGGGCTCGGGTTCACCGACCCGCCGGACCACACCCGGCTCCGCAGGCTGCTCACCCCGGAGTTCACCATGCGCCGGCTGGAGCGGCTGCGCCCTCGGGTCGCGGACATCGTCGAGCGGCAGCTCGACGATGTGGAGCGGCAGGGTCCGGACGTGGACCTGGTGCCGACGTTCGCGTTCCCGGTGCCGTTCCTGGTGATCTGCGAGCTGCTCGGGCTGCCCGACGAGGACCGGGACACGTTCCGTCAGCTCGGGTCGGCGCGCTTCGACGTGTCCTACGGCGGGTCCGGGTCGCTCGGCGCGGTCTCGGAGTCCCGCCGGTTCCTCATGGAGGCCACCCGCAAGCAGCGCACGGACCCCGGCGAGGGGCTGATCGGCCACATCATCCGCGAGCACGGCGACGAGATCAGCGACTTCGACCTCGGTGGGCTCGCCGACGGGGTCTTCACCGGCGGCCTGGAGACCAGCGCGAGCATGCTCGCGCTGGGCACCGCGGTGCTGCTCGACCACCCGGAGGACTACGCCCGGTTGGCCGCCGACCCCACGGCGGTGGACCGCACCGTCGAGGAGCTGCTGCGCTACCTGACGGTGGTGCAGGTCGCGTTCCCGCGGTTCCCCAAGCAGGACCTGGAGCTGGCCGGCCAGCAGATCGGCAAGGGGGACGTGGTGGTGGTGCACCTGGCCGGCGCCAACCGCGACGGGCGCCTGGGCAGCGGGCAGGCAGGCGGGCAGGTCAGCGGGCGGGGCGGCGACCTGGGCAGCTTCGACAGCGGCCGTGCGCCGGTGCCGCACCTCGCCTTCGGGCACGGCTTCCACCGGTGTGTGGGCGCCGAGCTGGCCCGGATGGAGCTGCGGATCGCCTACCCGGCCCTCGCCCGTCGCTTCCCGGACCTGCGGCTGGCCGACACGGACCTGGACTTCCGGCGGCTGTCGCTGGTGCACGGCGTCAACGCGCTCCCGGTGCGGCTGGCCCCTGCCGAGGTGCCGGTCGGCCGCTGAGAAGCGCGCCGGTCCTCGATGTCTGACAGGTTCCGGTGCCGGCGGCGCGGGCCCTGCTCTTACAGGCCCAGCGAGCGACCGATGATCTCCTTCTGGACCTCGGTGGTGCCGCCGTAGATGGTCTGGATCCTGGTGTCCAGGTAGGCCTTGGCGATCGGGTACTCCAGCATGTAGCCGTAGCCGCCGAAGATCTGCACCGCCTGGTCGACGGTCTTCTTCTGCAGCTCGGTGGTCCACCACTTCGCCATCGACGCCCCGCTGGCGTCGAGGTCGCCGGCGTTGTGACGGCGCACGCAGTCGTCGACGAACACCCGCGCGATCCGGGTCTCGGTGGCCATCTCGGCCAGCAGGAACCGGGTGTGCTGGAACTTCCCGATCGGACGGCCGAAGGCCTGCCGCTGCCGGGCGTGGTCCAGCGCCAGCTCGAGCACCCGCTCACAGGCGGCCGCTGCCACGGTGGCGATGGACAGCCGCTCCTGTGGCAGGTTCTGCATGAGGTAGACGAAGCCCCGCCCGGCGTCGCCGAGCAGGTTCGCCTTCGGGACCGCCACGTCGTCGAAGAACAGCTCGGCGGTGTCCTGGGCGTGCAGGCCGACCTTGTCGAGGTTCCGGCCGCGCTCGAACCCGGTCATCCCGCGCTCGACGAGCAGCAGGCTGATGCCCTGGTGACCGGCGTCGGGGTCGGTGCGGGCAACCACGACCACCAGGTCGGCGAGGATCCCGTTGCTGATGAACGTCTTGGAGCCGTTGAGCACGTAGTGGTCGCCCTTGTCGACCGCGGTGGTGCGGATGCCCTGCAGGTCGCTGCCCGCGCCGGGCTCTGTCATCGCGATCGCCGTGATCGTCTCCCCGGTGCAGCAGCCGGGCAGGAAGCGGCGCTTCTGCTCGTTGGTGCCCAGCGAGGTCAGGTACGGCAGGATGATGTCGTTGTGCAGCCCGAACGCCGGACCGTGCAGGCCGAGCCGGGTCATCTCCTCGTTGAGCACCATGTTGTAGCGGAAGTCGCGCACGCCCCCTCCGCCGTGCTCCTCCTCGACGTCGAAGCCGAGCAGCCCGGCGCGCCCGGCCGCCAGCCACACGTCGCGGGAGACCACGCCGTCGGCCTCCCACTGCTCGTGGAACGGCACCGCCTCGCGCTCCAGGAAGGTGCGCGCGGTGCTGCGGAACGCGGCGTGCTCGTCGGTGAGGATCTCGCGGTCCGGCATCAGGCCACCCACTCCTTCAGCCGGGCGACCAGCCCGGCCGGGTCCTCGGCGACCGGGGTCACCTGCAGGTTGGTGACCCCGGCCTCTCGGAAGGCCTCGATGCGCTCCTTGACGTAGGACTCCGGGCCGACCAGGTTGCACATCTCGAGCAGCTCGGTGGGTACGACGGCCTCGGCGTCGCGCTTGTGCCCGGACAGGTACATGTCCTGGATCGTGGCGGCCTCCTCCTCGTAGCCGTAGCGGCGGGCGAGGTCGTTGTAGAAGTTCTTGTTCCTCGCGCCCATGCCGCCGATGTACAGCGCGAACACCGGGCGGGCGAAGTCCAGCATCCCCTTCACGTCCTCGCCGACCGCGACCATGCCGCCGGCGACGATCTCGAGCGGGTCGAGACCCTCCTGCCGCCTGGCCGCGCCGCGGGCCAGCGGCTCACCCCAGATCGCGTCCGCCTTCTCCGGCGCGTACATGAACGGCAGCCAGCCGTCGGCGTACTCCGCCGTGCCCGCGACGTTCTTCTCACCCAGTGCTGCGATGTAGATCGGCACCGCCGGCCGCTCCGGCTTGGTGAGCATCTTCAGCGGCTTGCCCAGCCCCAGGCCCTGGTCGTCCGGCAGCGGCAGGTCGAACACCTTGCCGTGGTAGTCGAGCCTCTCCCGGCGCAGCGCGGCCCGCACGATGTCGACGACCTCGCGGGTGCGCGTCAACGGCTTCTCGTAGGGAACCCCGTGCCAGCCCTCGATCACCTGCGGCCCCGAAGCCCCCAGCCCGAGCACGGCGCGCCCGCCGGAGACGTTGTCGAGACCGGCCGCGGTCTGCGCGATCGCCCCGGGGGTGCGCGAGTAGATGTTCAGGATCGCCGAGCCGATCTCCACCGTCTCGGTGCGCGCGGCCAGGTAGCCCATCAGGGTGGGGGAGTCGAAGCCGTAGGCCTCCGCCACCCAGACCGTGTCCAGCCCGGCGCGCTCGAGGGCGACGACGGAGTCCGCGGCCTCCCGCGGGTTGCCGGAGTAGGTGAGCATCGTGGAGAGCTTCATGTGCGTCCTTCGCGTCGGCAGAGCGGCTGGTCAGGTCGGCCGGGGCCGGGGCCGGTCCCGGGCGGCCGTCCCCATCGTGACAGTATCGCTGTCATCGACGCCAGGTCACCATGACGAGGCGCACACGCACAGGAGGCTCGATGGCGGCGTACCAGATCGCGGTGATCGGTGGCACCGGCCCGCAGGGCCGCGGGCTCGCCTACCGGTGGGTCCGGCACGGCCACTCGGTGGTGATCGGCTCGCGGTCCCAGGAGCGGGCCGTGGCCACCGCGGCCGAGATCGCCGAGCGGGTGCCCGGGAGCGCGGTCCGGGGTGCCGTGAACGAGGACGCCGTCGCCGCCGCGGACGTGGTCCTGCTGGCGGTTCCCTACGACGGGCACGACGAGCTGGTCAGCGCGCTGGCGCCGGCGCTGGCCGGCAGCACCGTGATCTCGTGCGTGAACCCGATCGGCTTCGACAAGCAGGGCCCGTACGGGCTGGTCGTGCCCGGGGGCAGCGCCGCGGAGGAGGCGGCCGCGCTGGTGCCGGAGGCGCGGGTCGTCGGCGCGTTCCACCACGTCTCCGCGGTCACGCTCTGGGGAGACGAGGAGTACCTCTCGCACGAGGACGTGCTGGTCTGCGGCGACGACCCGGACGCGAAGGCGGTGGCCATCGACCTGGCCCGTGCCGTCACCGGCCGGGACGGGGTGGATGCCGGGCGGCTGCGGATGGCCCGTCAGCTCGAGCCGCTGACCGCGGTGCTGATCAGCATCAACAAGCGTTACAAGACCCGCAGCGGGATCGCCGTCTCCGGGCTGTGACCCCTCGACCGGCGCGGCGCTCGGCTACGCGCTCGCGCGCAGCCGCCGGCGTGCGGCCCGCTCGATGAACACCCCCGGCTGGCTCGGCCACTGACGGTCGCAGTCGCTGACCGCCCTGATCACGTCCACCGCGGCCACCTCCCGGAACTCGGTCAGCAGGCGCAGAGCCACCTGGGCCCGTCCGTCGGCCGCCCGGTCACTGGCCCGGTCACTGGTCCGATCATTGGCCCGGCTGGTGGCGTGCAGTGGCGCAGACCCGAAACGACGCATCATGTGATGATTCCTCCCCATTCCCCACCAGGAATCATGCCGGACGAATCGGACAAATACCAGGTTTAACAGTCAACGACCTCGAAGTTTTTACCTAGGCGCTACCGGACCGTCTGCTGGGCCGTCTGCTGGGCCGTCTGCTGGGCCGTCTGCTGGGCCCTACCATGCCAGGACTCCCACAGCGCGGCGTACGAGCCGCCGTGCCGGACCAGCTCCTCGTGCGAGCCGAGCTCGCTGATCCTGCCGTCCTCGACGACCGCCACCCGGTCCGCGTCGTGGGCGGAGAACAGCCGGTGCGCGATCGCGACCACCGTCCGGCCCGCCAGCACCGCGGCCAGCGACCGCTCCAGGTGCCGGGCCGCCCTCGGGTCGATCAGCGAGGTCGCCTCGTCGAGCACCAGGGTGTGCGGGTCGGCCAGCACCAGCCGCGCGAGGGCCACCTGCTGGGCCTGCGGCGGGGTCAGCGACCGGCCGCCAGAGCCCACCACGGTGTCCAGCCCGTCGGGCAGGGCGCGCACCCAGTCCCGGGCGTCCACCGCGTCCAACGCGGCCAGCAGCGCCTCATCGCTCGCGGTGCAGGTGCCGTCGGGTGCCTGGGGGATCGCCATCACCAGGTTCTCGCGCACCGTGCCCACGAACACGTGGTGCTCCTGGGTGACCAGCGCGACGTGCCGGCGCAGCTCGCTGAGCGGCAGCTCGGTCAGCTCCGCTCCGCCGACGGTCACCGCGCCGGTGCGCGGCGGATGGATGCCGGCCAGCAGCCGGCCCAGGGTCGACTTGCCGGCGCCGGACGGACCGACCATCGCAATCCGTTCGCCCACGCCCACGGCCAGGTCCACGCCGTGCAGCACGTCCCGTCCGGGCATGTAGGAGAACCGCACGTCGTGCGCCTCCAGCCGCTCGTCGCTCGGCTGCCGGCCGGTGACGGTCCGGTCGTCCGGGACGTGCCCCACGCCGAGCAGCCGGGCCAGGGAGGCAGCCCCGACCTGCAGCTCGTCGAGGATGGACACCACCCGGTCCACCGGGTCGATGAGCATCTGCACGTAGAGCGTCGCCGCAGTGACGTCGCCGAGCGACACCGCCCCGCGGGTGTACAGCCAGCCGCCGAACAGCAGGGTGGCCACCGTGGGGACCAGGTAGGCGACCTCCACGGAGGGGAAGAACACGGTGCGCAGGAAGAGGGTGTACCGCTCGGCGGCGTAGGAGCCCGCGATGTCGGTGTCGATGCGCCGGGTCCGGCGCCGCTGCAGCCCGAGCGCCTCCACCGTCCGGGCGCCCTCCACGGTCTCGGTGAGGGAAGCGTTGATGGTGGCGTACGACGCGCCCTCACGGAGGTACCCGTCCTTGGCCCGGGCGAGGTACCACCGCAGCCCGACCACCAGCGGCGGCACGCCGAGCAGGCAGGGCAGCGCCACCCACCAGCCGACCGCCAGCGCCCCGCCGAAGGTGGCGAGGCCGGTGATCAGCGCGATCACCCACTCCGGCAGCGCGAACCGGACCGAGTAGCCGAGCTGGTCCACGTCCCGGGAGGTGCGGGTGAGCAGGTCGCCGCTGCCGGCGTTCTCCACCACCCCGACCGGCAGCGCCAGGGTGTTCGCCACGAAGTCCTCGCGCAGCTCGGCCAGCACCCGCTCCCCGAGCACGAACGACAGGTAGCGGGCGTAGCGGGTGAGCACTGTCTGCGCGAGCAGGAACCCCGCCAGCGTCAGCACCGTCGTGTCCACGTGGTGCACCGTGGTGCCCGTCTTGACCGACTGCACGAGGTCGCCGATCAGCCGCGGGCCCGCCAGTGCGGCCACCGCGGCGAGCACGTGCAGCACGAGTGCGCCGTAGAGCCAGCGTGGGTAGCGGCCCAACAGCGAGCGCACGTAGCCGAGCACCTGGCGGTTGGTGGCCACGGGCAGGATCGTGCCCACGTCGGTGGTCGCCTCGACCTGCTCGTCCACCTCGCGCAACGGAGCGGTCGTCCGGGTGCTCATGAGGCTGCCTCCTCGCGGGTGACCACGGCGCGGTAGGCCGGCACCTCGTCCAGCAGCTCGCGGTGCGTGCCGAACGCTGCCACTCGACCGTCGACGAGGAACGCCACGTGGTCGACCCGGTCCAGCAGCAGCGGGCTGGTGGTGGTGACCACCGTGGTGCGGCCCTGTCGGTGCTCGCGCAGCCGGCCGGCCACCCGGGCCTCGGTGTGCGCGTCCACCGCGGAGGTGGGCTCCACCAGCACGAGCACCTCCGGGTCCGCGGCCAGCGCGCGGGCCAGCACCAGCCGCTGCCGCTGGCCGCCGGAGAAGGACCGGCCGCGTTCGGCGACCATGGTGGCCAGCCCCGCGGGCAGCGCCTCCAAGACGTCCTGCGCGGAGGCGGCCCGCAGCGCGTCGGCCACGGCAAGGTGGCCGCGGTCGCGGATGTCGAGCTGCTCGCCGAGCGGGCCGGAGAACAGTGCGGCGGTGGCGTCGGAGACCACGATCCGGCTGCGCACCACGCTGCGTCGCAGCCCGGCCAGCGGGACGCCGCCCCAGGTCACCTCCCCCTCCGTGTAGCGGCCCAGCCGGTCCGCCACCTCGGCGCTGTCGTCGGGAGGGTCGGAGACCAGGGCGGTGAGTGCCCCGCTGGGCACCCGCAGCCCGCTACCGGCGTCCACGAGCTCCGCGCCGGGAGGCGGTTCCTCGGACGGCAGCGCGGGGTCGGCCACCTCCGGTTGGAGCGCCAGCACCCGCACCACCCGCCGGGCGGCGACGAACGCACGGATGCCCTTGTTTGCCAGCTCGGTGGCGGTGCGCAGCGGGATGACCAGGAACGCGGCGTACCCGTAGAAGGCGACCAGCTCGCCGGCGGTGATCCGGCCCTGGAGCGCGAACCGGGCACCGAGCCAGACCACCAGCACCACGAACACGCCGGGCAGGAACACCTGCAGCGCGTCCAGCACCGACTGCAGGCGGCCCACCTGCACCCCGGCGCGGCGGACCCGCTGGGAGTCGCGGACGTAGCGGTCGTGGAAGACCGACTCCCCGCCGATGCCGCGCAGCACGCGCAGCCCGGCGACGATGTTGGTGGCCAGGTTGGCCAGGTCGCCCATCATGTCCCGCTGGGTGAGGTTGCGCCGCTGCAGCGGCCTGAGCAGCGGGCCGACCGCGACCAGCAGCAGCGGGACCCCGACGAGCACCACCAGGCCGAGGGTGCGCGACGTGTGCAGCAGCAGCGCGGCGACCACCGCGAACGAGACCACCGCGCCGGCGGCCCGGCCGATCACGTCGAAGAAGTTGCCGAGGTGGGACAGGTCGTTGGTGCCGATGGCGACGACCTCGCCGGTGGCCACCCGCCGCGGCAGCGTGGCGCCCAGATGCACGGTGTGCCGGCCGATCAGCTGCACGGTGCGGTAGGCGGCGGTCAGCCAGTTGGTGACCGCGAACCGGTGCCGCATGATCCCGGCGGCCGCCTGCAGCAGGCCGACGCCGAGCAGGGCCGACGTCCACACCGTCAGCGCCCGCATGTCGCCGGCGCCCAGACCATGGTCGATGGCGCTGCCGATGAGTGCCGGCATCACGGCCTGGGCGGTCATCCAGACGACCCCGAACCCCATCGCACCGAGAAGGGTGTGCCACTGCCCCATAGCCATCCACCACAAGAACCGGCCGGGTGATCGGTGGTCAGCGGTCCCGGGATGGTCGAGGGGAAGTCGGCGCACCCGCCCAACGCTACGGATGTCCTGGTACCGGGCGCGAGCCAATTACGCGGGCCGACGTGACCCCGTGATCGGGTCGGAGGGCATCGGGGTTCTCCTGTCGTGGCCGTCCGCCGGTGAGTCGTACGCCGGTGCGCCGGCTCTCATCCGGCCTCCTCCCCGTCGTCGTGCGAGAACAGGTTGCCGAACGTGAACGCGACGAGGCCGACGGCTCCGGCGACGACCAGGACCAGCGGCAGCAGCCAGCGGATCTCGTCGAGGCCGACCGCGCCGATCTGGTGCAGCCACCAGGATCCGGCGAGCCCGAGGAACACCAGGCCGATGACCAGGTAGCCGACGTTGAGCGGGTGGGTCTTCATCTCAGGCTCCCTGGGTGAGGCCGGCGCCCCGCCGGTCGGTGCTTGGTGGGGCGGTCGGCACCTGCCGGACCTCGATCCGGCCGAGGAAGGTGCCGAGGTCGAGGCGGACGCTGTCGGGGCCGGTGCCGATGTCGCGGACGACGTGGGTCTGACCGCCGCTGCTGCGACCGTCGATGGAGACCTCACCGAGGGCGGCGTCCGCGACCACGTGCGCCCGCACGTTCGTCGGCAGCACCACCACGATCTCGCCGGCCCGGGTGCGTGCGCTGATGGTGCGCCCGTCCAGGGCCGCGGGGTCGAGGTGGGTCAGGTCGAGCCGGAGCCGGCCGGCAGGCAGGAAGTAGTGGCCGTGCAGCCCGGCTGCGCTGGCCGGGGCGGCGCTGAGCTGGCGTCCGGAGTCGAACGGCGCACCGGCGATCGAGGTGCCCATCAGCGCGACCGCCGCGGCCAGGCCGAGGCCGATCAGCCCGCCGGGCCGTCCGAACCAGGCGCCCAGCACGAGCATCCCGCCGATGACGGCCACCGCGAGAGCAGGGTAGGCGGCCGCGACGACCGACCCGCCCAGTGCGTCGTACAGGCCGAGGACTCCGAGCGCGATGGCCAGCAGCGCCAGCGTGGGTGCGAACAGCAGCGGGCCTCGGCGGGTGCGCGGCGGTGGCTGGTAGGCCGTCGGTGGCGCGGAGTACGGCGGAGGGGGCGGCGGCACCACGTAGCTCTCCTCGGCCCACGGTTCACCCGGTGGCGCCGGGGGAGCGGGAGCGCGGTCCATCTTCTTGTCCCGGTTGGCCCAGATGAGCACGACGACCACGGCGATCACCGCGAGGGGCCAGGGGAACCACCAGTGGCCGAAGCTGTGCGAGACCAGCACGGCCGCTGCGAGCACGGCGGCGCCGACCAGCAGCGCCGCCCGGGTGCCGGGGCTGGTGCCGATCAGCGCCCGTTCGCTGCCCTCCTCGGGCACGAGCAGGTAGCAGACCGCGTAGAGCACGGCACCGGCGCCGCCGAACAGGGTGAGCACCACGAAGGCCACCCGCAGCACGGTCGGGTCGACGTCGAAGTGGCGGCCCAGGCCGCCGGCGACGCCGGCCAGCTTGCGGTCGGTGACGCTGCGGCGCAGGTTGCCCAGGTCGTGCACGCCGTCGCGCCGGAACCCGCCGCTCGGCCCAGGGGCAGGGCCACTGTCAGGTCCACTGTCATGCCCACTGCCAGGCCCGGTGCTGGCCGCAGGGTCGGGAGGAAGCTGGGTCATGCCTCGATCCTCACGGCTGCGCGGCGGCGCCGCTATCGGGGAGAACCCTGGTTCCCGGCCCGGGACCCGGGGCCGGGGCCAGGGTCGGACCAGGGTCGTCTCTCATGGTCCGAGGCGCTCGGGGTGTGTGACGATTGCGGCACCATGAACACCACTGCCGGCAGCTCCGCGGCCGCCTACCGGCCGCGTCGAGCCACCCGCAGCAGCGACGGGCGGCTGCTGGGCGGGGTCGCCGCCGGCCTCGCCGAGCATCTGGGGGTGCCCGTCTGGGCGGTCCGGCTCGCCTTCCTGGTCGCCGTCGCGGTCAGCGGCCTCGGGGTGGTCATGTACGCCGCGCTGTGGATGGTGCTGCCCTCCGCGGCCCATCTCGAGTCGTCGGCCCCCGGCCTGGAGGCGGCCTCCCGGACCGGGAGGCGACCGCCCCGCTCCCGGCGGCTGGGCGAGATGGGCCCGCTGGTCGCGCTCGGCGCCGTCGCCGTCGGCGTGGTGGTGCTGGCGCAGACGCTGCTCGGCGGCTCCGGGCTGTTCTGGCCGGTGCTGCTGTTCGCGGCCGGGCTGGCCGTGCTGTGGCGGCAGGCCGACGAGGCGCAGCGCGAGCGGTGGGTGGACAGCAGCGGGCGGATCAACCTGGTGCGGGCAGTGGTGGGACGGGGTACCGCCGCGTCGTACGCCCGGCTCGTCGCCGGCCTCGGGCTGCTCGCGATAGCCATGGTGCTGTTCGCCGTGCTCACCGGCCGGTCGGGGGTGGCCGGCGACGTGCTGATCGCCGGGGCCCTCGGTGTCGCGGGGCTGGCGCTGACCATCGGGCCGTGGCTGTTCCGGCTCGTCGGCGACCTGGCCGAGGAGCGCGCCGCCCGGGTGCGCACCGAGGAGCGCGCCGACGTGGCCGCGCACCTGCACGACTCGGTGCTCCAGACGTTGGCCCTGATCCAGAAGCACGCCGAGGACGGGAGGACGGTGGCCCGGCTGGCGCGCGCCCAGGAACGGGACCTACGGGCCTGGCTGTACGACGAGGCGCCGGAGGCCGAGAGCTCGGTGGCCGCGGCGTTGCGCGCGGCCGCCGCCGAGGTCGAGGACACGCACGGACTGCCGGTCGAGGTCGTCACCGTCGGCGACGCGGCACTGACGCAGAAGCTGCAGCCGATCGTGCTCGCCGCCCGGGAGGCGATGGTGAACGCCGCCAAGCACTCCGGGGCTCCCCGGGTCGACGTGTACGCCGAGACGGGGGAGCGGAAGGTCGAGGTGTTCGTGCGGGACCGGGGCTCGGGTTTCGACACCGGCGCCGTGCCGGCGGACCGGCTGGGGGTGCGCAACAGCATCGTCGAGCGGATGCGGCGTCACGGGGGCACGGCGACGGTGCGGACCGCGCCGGGACAGGGCACCGAGGTGGCGCTGTGCCAGGAGCTGGTGAAGCCAGAGACAGGCAAGCTCGAGCCAGGTCAGCCGGAGAGGGGGAAGGATGACGCGTCGCGATGAGGACGATGAGGGCGATGAGGAAGTGGGAGGGTGCCCGATGACGCGCACCGTGGTGATCGTCGACGACCACGCCATGTTCCGCACCGGGGTGCGCGCCGAGCTCGGCGAGTCGGTCCAGGTGCTCGGGGAGGCGGCCGACGTGGACCAGGCGGTGGAGGCGGTGCGGTCCCTGCAGCCGCAGGTGGTGCTGCTCGACGTACACCTTCCCGGCGGGGGCGGGCAGGAGGTGATGCGTCGGGTGGCCGGCCGGGCCCCGGACACCCGGTTCCTGGCGCTGAGCGTCTCCGACGCGGCGGAGGACGTCATCGGCACCATCCGCGCCGGCGCTCGCGGCTACGTCACCAAGACCATCACCGGGCCGGAGCTGGTCTCCGCCATCGACCGGGTGGCCGACGGGGACGCGGTGTTCTCCCCGCGGCTGGCCGGGTTCGTGCTCGACGCGTTCGCCGGCTCGATCGACGTCGCGCACGTGGACGAGGACCTGGACCGGCTCACCGAGCGGGAGCGCGAGGTGATGCGGCTGATCGCTCGCGGCTACGCGTACAAGGAGGTCGCCTCCGAGCTGTTCATCTCGGTCAAGACCGTGGAGACGCACGTGTCCAGCGTGCTGCGCAAGCTGCAGCTGTCCTCACGGCACGAGCTGACCCGGTGGGCCTCGGAGCGGCGGCTGCTCTGAGCGCGAGCGGCTGGGAGCGACAGTCGGTCGCCGCGACCTGTTGTGGCGCCGCCCGCCGGTAGCACCGGTCCGGCCGACTGTGAGGATGGGCGCATGGAGGTCACCGCCCACATCTTCTTGTTCATCCACCTGATCGGCTTCGCCGCGCTGTTCGGCGGGCTGTTCGTGCAGATCCGGTCCGAGCCGCGCGTGGTGAACAACGCGATCCTGCACGGTGTGCTCACCCAGCTGGTCTCCGGGCTGGTGCTCCTCGGGCTGCTCGACGCGATGGACAAGCACCCCGACCACGTGAAGTACGGCGTGAAGCTGGCCGTCGCGGTGGTGGTCACGGTGCTCGCGGTGATGAACCGGCGCCGTCCGCTGTCGGGTACGACGTACCTGGCGATGGTGCTGCTCACCCTGCTGAACGTCGGCGTGGCGGTGTTCTGGCACTGACCGACGTGTCGGGGCCGGCCCGTAGTCTGGACACGACATGAGCGCCTCCTTCCCGATCCCCCAGGCCCCGAGCGCGTCCGGCAACGCCGAGGCGACCCGCGACGACTCGGCCGGGCGTCGTGCTCCCACTCCCGAGGAGCTGCTGGAAGGCCTGAACGACCCGCAGCGCGCCGCGGTGATGCACGCCGGCGTCCCGCTGCTGGTGGTCGCCGGCGCCGGGTCGGGGAAGACCCGGGTGCTCACCCGGCGGATCGCCTGGCTGATCGCGGAGCGGAAGGCGCACCCGGGGTCGATCCTGGCCATCACGTTCACCAACAAGGCCGCGGCCGAGATGCGCGCCCGGGTCGAGGAGCTGGTCGGCCGGCGGGCCCGGATGATGTGGGTCTCCACCTTCCACTCCGCGTGCGTGCGGATCCTGCGCAAGGAGATCACCCGGTTCGGGTTCAAGTCGTCGTTCTCCATCTACGACGCGGCCGACTCCCGGCGGCTGATGACCTTGGTGTGCCGCGACCTGGACCTGGACCCGAAGCGTTACCCACCGCGCGCGGTGCTGAACTGGGTGTCGAACGCCAAGAACGAGCTGGTCGACGAGGAGCAGGCCGCGGCCGACGCGAAGACCCACCTGGAACAGACCTACGCCGAGGCGTACACGATGTACCAGCGCCGGCTCCGCGAGGCGAACGCGCTGGACTTCGACGACCTGATCATGACCACGGTGCACCTGTTCCAGGCCTTCCCGGAGGTCCGGGAGACCTTCCGGCGGCGGTTCCGGCACGTGCTCGTCGACGAGTACCAGGACACCAACCACGCGCAGTACGCCCTCGTGCACCAGCTGTGCGGCTACCTCGAGGACACCGACGACGACGGGTCGGTGGAGCGTGTCGGGCCCTCGGAGCTGATGGTGGTCGGCGACGCCGACCAGTCGATCTACGCGTTCCGCGGGGCGAACATCCGCAACATCCTCGACTTCGAGGAGGACTTCCCCGACGCGAGGACGGTCCTGCTTGAGCAGAACTACCGGTCCACGCAGCGGATCCTCACCGCCGCCAACGCGGTGATCGGCAACAACGCCGGCCGGAAGCCGAAGAACCTCTGGTCCGACGCCGGCGAGGGCGAGCTGCTCGTCGGGTACGTCGCCGACGACGAGCACGACGAGGCCCGGTTCGTCTCCGAGGAGATCGACCGGCTCACCGACGAGAAGGCGGCCCGGCCCGGCGACGTGGCGGTGTTCTACCGCACCAACGCCCAGTCCCGTGTGTTCGAGGAGATGTTCATCCGGGTCGGCATGCCCTACCGGGTCGTCGGCGGGGTGCGGTTCTACGAGCGCAAGGAGATCCGGGACGCGCTGGCCTACCTGCGGATGCTGGCCAACCCCGCCGACGAGATCTCCCTGCGCCGGATCCTCAACGTGCCCAAGCGCGGCATCGGGGACCGCGCCGAGGCGTGCGTCCAGGTGCTCGCGCAGCAGGAGCGGACCACCTTCTGGGACGCGCTGCGCCGGGCCGAGGAGGCGCCCGGGATCGCCACCCGCTCCTTGAAGTGCATCACCGGCTTCGTGGAGATGGTCGAGGAGCTGCAGTCCATGGTCGAGGCCGGGGAGCGGGCCGACGTGGTCCTCGAGCAGGTGCTGGCGCGCAGCGGCTACCTCGCCGAGCTGGAGAGCTCCGAGGACCCGCAGGACGAGACCCGGGTGGAGAACCTCGCCGAGCTGGTCGCGGTGTCCCGGGAGTTCGCCGACGAGCCCGGCGCCGCCCCGGAAGGTGAGGAGGCCCTCGGCGGCACCCTGGCCGAGTTCCTGGAGCGGGTCGCCCTGGTCGCCGACGCAGACCAGATCCCTGACCAGCCGGAGGACGACGCCGGGTACGACGCCGGGGTCGTCACCCTGATGACGCTGCACACCGCCAAGGGGCTGGAGTTCCCGGTGGTCTTCCTTACCGGCCTGGAGGACGGGATCTTCCCGCACGCCCGGTCGCTGGGCAACGACACCGAGCTGGAGGAGGAGCGCCGGCTGGCGTACGTCGGGGTCACCCGCGCGCGGGAAAGGCTCTACGTCTCGCGGGCCGTGGTCCGGTCCGCGTGGGGCGCGCCCAGCCACAACCCGGCCTCCCGGTTCCTCGACGAGCTGCCCATCGACCTCGTCGACTGGCGGCGAACCCAGGCGGCGCAGACCTCCTGGACCCGGCCGGTCGCGCCGACCCCCGAGCGGGACTCCGCGCGACGGTTCGGCACCGCGGCGATCCGGGCCGACGCCGACTCCCGAGGCAAGAAGCGGGAGATCCCGGCGCTGGTCCCTGGCGACCGGGTGCTGCACGACAGCTTCGGTCTGGGCAACGTCGTCGCGTTGGAGGGCAGCGGGCAGAACGCCGTCGCCTCGATCGACTTCGGCTCCCAGGGAGTCAAGCGGCTGCTGCTGCGCTACGCGCCGGTCGAGAAGCTCTGACCGTTGCGGTCAGAGGGCTGCTGACCGGGGCAAATGGCTCTGGCAGGCAGGTCCTTCGCATCTACGACGAGCACCCGCTTCGACGCAGGCTGGGACCAGCCTTACCCGTCGACTCGAGGTGAATGATGCGGAAAGTCCCTGTAGCCCTGCTGCTGGCCTCGGCGCTGATGCTGGGGGCCGAGCCGGCGCTGGCCGCCACCATCTCGGGCACGAACGGCCCCGACGTGCTGATCGGCACCCCCGGAACAGACACCATCCGGGCGCTGGCCGGTGACGACGTCGTGAACGCCCACGCCGGGGACGACCTGGTCCTGGCCGGCCGCGGCGGTGACAGCGTCTTCGGCAACGCCGGCGCGGACACCGTGTACGCCGGGCCCGGCTTCGACTACGTCTGGGGCGGCAGGGGGGCCGACGTGCTCCACGGCGGAACCGGTCGCGGCGACCTGGTCGGCAACGGAGGCACCGACATCCTGTACGGCGGACCCGTCGCCGACCTGCTGTTCGGCGAAGGTGGTGCGGACACCCTGCACGGGCGGCAGGGCCGTGACCTCCTGGACGGCGGCGACGGTGCCGACGTCCTGTACGGCGGGTCCGGCGACGACCAGCTGACCGGCGGGAACGGGGCGGACCGGCTGGTGGGCGGTCCCGGCGCCGACCAGCTCATCGACTGGATGGCCAGCGACCCGGGCGCCGGTCCGAGTCAGCCGGACGTGCTGGTCGGCGGGCGGGGCAACGATCGGATCGGGGTCAGCCGGGGTGCCGACACGGTGCGCGCCGGCCCGGGCAACGACACGGTGGTCACCAGCGCCGACGGTGCCGTCGACCTCATCGGGTGCGGTCCCGGCAGGGACGTGGTCGTCTACGCCGGGAGCCCGGACCCGCTGGACCGCCTGCACGGCTGCGAGACGGTGAAGGTCGCTCCGGTGCCGATGCGCGTGCCCTGATCCGGGGGAGCCGTCGCGTCGGCTAGGGGTGCACGCCGTGGTCGACGAGCGCGGTGAACGGGTCCACGGGCGTGTCCGGGGTGGGCCGCACCTCGAGGTGCAGGTGCGGGCCGGTCACGTTGCCGGTGGCGCCGATGTAGCCGATCACCTGGCCGGGCGCGACCCGCTGGCCCGGCTGCACCTTGAAGGCGTTCTGGTGGCAGTACCACAGCTCGGTGCCGTCGGGCAGCGTCTCGACGGTGCGGTTGCCGTAGGCGCCGCCCCATCCGGTCGAGGTGATCACCCCGCCGGCAACCGCCATGATCGGCGTGCCGACCGGCCCGGCGAAGTCCAGGCCGGTGTGCGTGTGTGCCCACAGCCCGCTGACCTCTCCGAAGCGGGCGGTCAGGTGGTAGGAGCCGCGGGCCACCGGAAGGTGCCAGACCAGTGAGGCGGCGTGCCGCTGGGCCCTGGCTGCCAGCGCGTCCAGGGTGGCGGTGCGTTCCTGTGCCTGGGCGTCGGCGGCGGCGACGAGCTGGCGGTCCTGGGCGTCCTGGATCGGTGGGCGGGCGGCGTCACGGCTGGTCTGCTGCCGGCGGCGGGCGGAGGGGGCGCGGTGGCCGCGGCTGAGGTTCGCGTGCGCGGACAGCTGGGTCAGCGCGCCGCTGTGCACGTTCGTGAGCGGGTTCTGGCTGAAGGTGAGCGCGCCGGTGGCGGCCAGGGCGACCACGGCCGCGCCGGCCAGGGTGGGCACCGACGGAAGGGTGGGAACCAGCTTCTTGCGGGTTCCGGAGTGGCTCGCCCGGCGGGCGCCGACAGGTTTGGCGGCGGGTGCGCTGGGTAGACAGGAGTCATCGCGGTGGTTCCCGCGGTGGGACCCGTGGGCCGTGGGCGCTGGAGCCTGCCCACCGGAAGCGCGACGGCGCGGTCGGCGCTCCGCCCGGTGGTTTGCCACGAATAGTCCTTTACCTTCGCTCTGCTGACGCCCGGGCAACCATAACGGATATGTCACACGTTGCCCACCACTGCTCCCCAGCTGCTTCATGCCACCTCCGGAGCAGCACCCCGGCGGCGTCGGCTAGTCTGCCGAGCAGACGTCCGACGTACCGACCGTGCCGGCAACCGACCGGCGCAGACCCGAGGATGGTGGCAAGCCATGGTGGCTCCGATCCGGATCGTGGTGGCCAAGCCCGGCCTGGACGGGCACGACCGGGGCGCCAAGGTGGTGGCCCGGGCCCTCCGGGACGCCGGCTACGAGGTCATCTACACCGGGCTGCACCAGACCCCGGAGCAGATCGTCGAGACGGCGATCCAGGAGGACGCCGACGTGGTCGGCCTGTCGGTGCTCTCCGGCGCGCACATGACCCTGTTCAAGAAGCTCATCGAGCTGCTCGACGCCAAGGACGCCCGCGACATCGTGGTCTTCGGTGGCGGGATCATCCCCGAGGACGACATCCCGCTGCTCGAGCAGATGGGGGTGGCCAAGGTGTTCACCCCGGGCGCCACCACGACCGAGATCGTCGGCTGGGTCAAGGACCACGTTGCCGACGCCTCCGGCGCCGCCGCCTCCTGAGCGGCGCTGCTGAGCATCGCGCCTGAGCCGGCGCTGCTGAGCCGGGCGGCTCAGAACCGCAGCCGGCCGGTCAGCGGCATCCGCAGCAGGCTCGGTCGCCGCGCAGACGTGGTGACCGTGACCGGCTGCACCGCCTGGTTGCCCGCGTAGGCGGCGTCACTGGCCGCGACGACCAGCCGGATCCGGTGCCCCTTGGCGAAACGGTGCACGACCCCCGGCAGCGTCACGTGCACCGGCTTGGTGACGTCACCAACCCGGACCGGGGAGACCAGTCGGTGCGCCAGCGTCGTGGAGCCGTCCGGCGCCACGTCGTACACCTTCGCGAACAGCACGAGATGACCCGCGGGTCCGGTCCGCTGCGACTGAGCGGCGACCGGGGCGGTCAGGTGCAGGGTGAGCCGTGCGGAGCCGACCATCGCCACCGGACGCGCCAGCCGCTTGCTGGTGAAGGCCACGAACGTGCCGGGCGCGTCCGAGACCTGGTGGTGCACCTGGTTGCCCTCGACCCCCGAGGTCTCGGAGTACGACGTGGCCGCTCCCGCGGCGTTGGCGTAGCTCGCCGACCCCTTCTGCACCTGGGAACGCGACGGGGTGAGCCCGGAGCTGCCGGTGAAGAACAGCGCGGCGGTGGGCTTCTGCGAGAAGGAGGCCCGCGTGGCGTACGCCCGGCGCACCGCCGTCCCGGCGTGCTTGTGCGAGTAGTGCACCCAGTCCCGGAAGTAGGCGAACCGGGGGCCCACGGGTGCCGAGGTGTCCCCCTTGACGTAGTGGTTCATCCAGCTCAGGAACCGGCGCCCCTCGTAGGAGGCGCGCAGCGACCGGGCGGACAGGTTCAGCTCGCCCGGCGCCGGCGTCATCCCGGAGTGCCCCCAGGACTGCCAGATCATCCGCACCGGCGTGCCTTGCCGGCGCAGTGCGTGGAAGGTCGCGACCGACTCCTGCAGGTTGAACAGGGTGTCGTCCTCGCCCTGCACCAGCAGCGTGGGCACCTTGATCCGGGACACGTAGGAGGCGACCGAGGCGTGCCGGGCCAGCCGCAGCGTCGGCTTGTCCGGGTAGCCCAGGGTGTTCAGCTCGGCCGCGGCCCGGCACGCCCCGTCGGCGAAGTTCGGGCAGGTGGGGCGGACCCGCCGCGGGTCAGCGGTGAAGCCCTGCACCCCGCTGACGATGCCGTCGCCGAAGAACAGGTCGATCCACTCCCGCTTGGCCACCCCGGGGGTGCGGTAGCTGACCGCGCCACGGAAGCGAGTGCTGGTCGGCGCCGTGTTGTTCGGCGCCAGGGAGTAGGACAGGTCGTTCCAGGTGATCATCGGGACCAGCGCGTCGACCCGCTTGTCCTGCATGGCCACCGCGAACTGGACCTCGCCTCCGTAGGAGCCGCCGATCATCCCGACCCGTGGGTCGCCGGGGCCCTGCTCGGCCACGTAGCGGATGCGCCCGCGGTGGCCGGTGCCGGTGTAGGTCACCGGGCGGCGGCCGGCGAGCACGTCGACCATCTGCTTGCCGGCCTTGCCGTCCCAGGCCGGGTCGTCGAGGTGGATCTTGCAGCCGGAGCTGCCGAAGCCCAGCCCGGAGTAGGCGAGCACCACATAGCCGGCCTTCACGAATCCCTTGCCGATCGCGGTCTCGTTGCTGTCGTTCTTGCTGCCGCCGAACCCGTTGGTGGTCAAGATCGCCGGCGCCGGGTTGCTGCGGGAGACACCGTCCGGCTTGTAGATGTCGGCGTCGACGGTGCAGGCGCGGCCGTTGTCCGGTCCGACGTGCACGGTGACGTGCAGGTGGTGCAACGAGTAGCCCGGCGTCGGGTCGGCGGCTGCGTGGGCCGCGTCGGCGGTGGGAGCGGCGACCGCGCCGGACACGGCCGCGGCGGCGGCGAGCACAGCGGTGGTCACAGTGGCAGTGGTACGGCGTCGAGGCGACATCATCTGTCCCGTCTGCTGAGGGCCCTTGTCCTGATCAACGAGCCACGCCTCGATCGGCTACGCGGGCTCATGCCGCAGCACCTGCTCCAGCACCAGGTCGGCAACCTGTCCAGGGTGCGAGGAGATCACCCAGTGGCCGGCGTCCAGGTCGACGGTCCGGAGGTCGGAGCACGCGGTGGCCAGCCCGTCGTACAACGCCTTGGTGACGAACGCGTCGTGGACCGGCTGGATCACCAGCACCGGCACGTCGGTGTGCAGTGGCCGGGGGTGGCGCAGCCGGCGGACCATGTTGGCCCGGTAGAGCCCCAGCCCGTTGGCCGCGTCCCGACGCAGCTGCGGTCCCCACACCGCGACCCCGCCGGCCTGGGCGCGCATCAGCGCCGGAGGCCGAACCGCGAGCCGCCAGAACAGCTCCGGCAGCACTGGCACGTGGAACGCCGCGATGTACCAGGACGCGGCCAGCTGCCGCGCCACCGCGGCACGCGTGGGCCGCGGTCGGCGCGGCACCCGGTCGAGGGACGGGCCGCTGATCGAGGTGAACGAGGCGATCCGGCCGTCCAGCCGCGGGTGGCCCCGCTCGCGGTTGACCGCGTCCCACAGCTGCACCGAGCCCCAGTCGTGCCCCACCAGGTGCACCGGCCGGTCGTCGGGGACCGTGGCCGCGACCACCGCGGCCAGGTCCTCGAGCAGCAGCTCGGTGCGGTAGCCGGGGCGGCTGCGCGGTACGTCGGACGCGCCCGCCCCGCGCACGTCGTAGGTGACCAGGTGCAGCCGGTCGTGGGGCAGCGCCGCCACGACCGGGTCCCAGACCTGCTGATGGTCGGGGTAGCCGTGCACGAGCAGCACGCTGGGCCTGCCGGCCGCCCAGGGGCTGTGCTCGTGCACCTCGAGGGCCACGCCTGCCGAGTGCACCCGCATGAGACGACCCTACGTGGGAGTGACGTCCGACACAGGGCTAATGTCGGCCGCAGGACAGTGCCGGTGGCCCTCGCACACCCGGGCCAGCCGAACCGATGCAGCCGTGGGAAACGAAGAGGACGGGCAACCGTGGACCTGATGGAGTACCAGGCGAAGGAGCTCTTCGCCAAGCATGACGTGCCGGTCACCGTCGGCACCGTGGTCGAGAAGGCCGAGGACGCCGCCGACGCGGCACGGGCGCAGGGCGGCCGTGTGGTGGTCAAGGCGCAGGTCAAGACCGGCGGCCGCGGCAAGGCCGGCGGGGTGAAGCTGGCGGAGAACCCCGAGGAGGCCGTCGCCAAGGCGCGCGACATCCTGGGCATGGACATCAAGGGCCACACCGTGCACCGGGTCCTTGTCGCGCCGGCCGCGGACATCGCCGACGAGTACTACTTCTCGTTCGTGGTCGACCGCACCAACCGCGGCTACCTGTGCATCGCCAGCGTGGAGGGTGGTGTGGAGATCGAGGAGATCGCGCACACCAAGCCCGAGGCCGTCGCCAAGATCCCCGTCGACCCGCAGGTGGGCGTCGACGACGCCAAGGCCGCCGAGATCGTCGCGGCCACCGGGTTCCCCGAGGACGTGGCCGAGGAGGCCAAGCAGGTCGTCGCCCGGCTGTGGGATGTCTTCGTCAAGGAGGACGCCTCCCTGGTCGAGGTGAACCCGCTGGCCAAGCTCGGCGACGGCCACCTCGAGGCCCTCGACGGCAAGATGACCCTCGACGCGAACGCCGCCTTCCGGCACGAGGATCACGCGAAGTACGCCGAGTCCGAGACCGTCGACCCGCTGGAGGCGAAGGCGACGGCCAAGGGCCTCAACTACGTCAAGCTCGACGGGCAGGTCGGCATCATCGGCAACGGCGCCGGGCTGGTGATGTCCACCCTGGACGTGGTCGCCTACGCCGGCGAGCGGCACAGCGGCGTGAAGCCCGCGAACTTCCTCGACATCGGGGGCGGCGCCTCCGCCGAGGTGATGGCTGCCGGCCTCGACGTGATCTTGAACGACGCGCAGGTCAAGAGCGTGTTCGTCAACGTGTTCGGTGGGATCACCGCCTGCGACGCGGTGGCGAACGGCATCGTGTCCGCCCTGGAGATGCTGGGCGATGAGGCGAACAAGCCGCTCGTCGTCCGCCTGGACGGCAACAACGTCGACGAGGGCCGCCGGATCCTCACCGAGGCCGACCACCCGCTCGTCACCATCCTCGACACCATGGACGGCGCCGCCGAGCGCGCCGCCGAGCTGGCCGCCCGCTGACGCAAGGACTTAACAGACATGGCTATCTTCCTCAACGAGAACAGCAAGATCGTCGTCCAGGGCATGACCGGCTCCGAGGGTCAGAAGCACACCCGTCGGATGATCGCGGCCGGCAGCAACGTGGTCGGCGGCACCAACCCCCGCAAGGCCGGCCAGAAGGTGGACTTCGACGGCACCGAGGTGCCGGTCTTCGGCACCGTCAAGGAGGCCATGCAGGCCGCCGGTGCCGACGTGTCCGTGGTCTTCGTGCCGCCGGCCGGCACCAAGGCCGCGGTCATCGAGGCCGTCGACGCCGCGATGCCCCTGGTCATCGTGATCACCGAGGGTGTCCCGGTGCACGACACCGCGGACTTCTTCTCCTACGCGCAGGCCAAGGGCAGCACCCGGATCATCGGCCCGAACTGCCCGGGCATCATCAGCCCCGGCAGGTCCAACGCCGGCATCATCCCCGCCGACATCACCAAGGGTGGGCGGATCGGTCTGGTGTCGAAGTCCGGCACGCTGACCTACCAGATGATGTACGAGCTGCGCGACTACGGCTTCAGCACCTGCATCGGCATCGGGGGCGACCCGATCATCGGGACCACGCACATCGACGCGCTGAAGGCCTTCCAGGACGACCCGGACACCGACGCGATCGTGATGATCGGGGAGATCGGTGGGGACGCCGAGGAGCGCGCCGCGGACTACATCAAGGAGCACGTGACCAAGCCGGTGGTCGGCTACGTCGCCGGGTTCACCGCGCCGGAGGGCAAGACCATGGGCCACGCCGGCGCCATCGTGTCCGGCTCCTCGGGCACCGCGGAGGCCAAGAAGGAGGCGCTCGAGGCGGTCGGCGTCAAGGTCGGCAAGACCCCCTCGGGCACCGCGCAGCTGATGCGGGAGCTCCTCGAGAACCTCTGACCAGGCTCAGGTGACCGGGTTGCGGGTGGTGTACGCGGGGCGGGTGAACTCCCGCGCTGCCATCACCTCGGCGAGCTGCTCGACGGCGTCGTAGACGTCGACGTGCCGCACGTACAGCGGCGCGAACCCGAAGCGGGCGAGGTCCGGGGTGCGGAAGTCGCCGACCACGCCTCGCTCGCCCAGGGCCTGGACGACGCCGTAGGCCCGGTCGTGCCGCAGCGATACCTGGCTGCCGCGCCGGGCGTGCTCGCGCGGCGTGACCACCTCGAACGTGTCGCCGAGCCGGGCGTCGACGAGCTGCATGAAGTAGTCGGTCAGCGACAGGGACGCCCGGCGCAGGTCGGCGACCTCCACGCCGTCGAACACGCCGAGCGCGGCCTCGAGGGCCGCCAGCGCGATCACCGGCGGAGTGCCGGAGGCCATCCGCCGGATGCCGGGTGCGGGGGCGAAGCCGCGCTGCATCGCGAACGGGTCGGTGTGCCCCATCCAGCCGGAGATCGGCTGGTCGAGGTCGGCCTGGAGCCGCGGTGCGACGTACGCGAAGGCCGGGGACCCCGGGCCCGCGTTGAGGTACTTGTAGGTGCAGCCGACCGCGAAGTCGGCGTCGGCGCCGGTGAGGTCGACCGGCACCGCGCCGGTGGAGTGGCACAGGTCCCATGACACCAGCGCGCCGGCCGCGTGCGCCGCCGCGGTGAGCGCCGGCATGTCGAACATCGCTCCGGTGCGGAAGTCGACGTGCGTCAGCGCCAGCAGGGCCACGTCGTCGGCCAGGGAGGCCGCGGGGTCGGCGGGGTCGCACCAGCGCAGCCGTTTGCCGAGCAGCCGGCAGACCGCGTCCGCGACGTAGCCGTCGGTGGGGAAGGTGCCCGGCTCCAGCACGATCACGTCGCGGTCGGGCCGCATCCGGCAGGCCGCCACCATGGTCTTGAACAGGCTCACGGTGGTGGAGTCCCCGAGGTGCAGGTCCGCGCCGCGGACCCCGACCAGTGGCGCGATCCGGTCCGCGGCCCGGCCCACCAGGTCCATCCAGCCGGCCGAGTTCCACGAGCCGATCAGGCCCTGCCCCCACTCCTCGGCGACCACCTGGGCGACCCGTGGCGGCACCGCCCGGGGAAGCGCACCCAGCGAGTTGCCGTCCAGGTAGACCACGCCGTCGGGGAGGGCGAACAGGTCGCGCCGGTCGCGCAGCTGGCTCTGCGCGTCCAGGGCGAGGGCGGCGTCCCGGGTCGGGGCGGAGGGCGCAGCGGTCACGGGCCGACCCTAGTGCCTGACTGGGTCAGCTCGCGCAGGCACTCGCCCGCCCTCAGCACGAGGTCCCGGAACCGCCGGCCGTTGATGTCATCGCCGTCGGCGGGGGAGAAGGTCAGCTCGGCGACCGCGTTGCCCACGCGCACGAAGCCGAGCCGGAAGGTGACCGTCCGGCTGCCCGTCACCGCGGTGTCCAGCCGCCAGGTGCGCAGCGCCGCCGGCTCGGCGTGATGCCGGGAACGGCGTGGTGTCCCCGGGCCGTTGTGCACGACCGTGGCCAGCTGGCGGGCTTCGCAGTGGTCGACGCGGTGCGCTGCCGATGCCAGGAACCGGCGCGCCTGAGCGGCGGACCCGAACACGCCGTAGGTCTCCGAGAGCCCGAAGCGGGTGGGCAGGTGCGACTCCGGGATGAGGAAGGTCCGGGTCCGGCTGCGCACCGCCCGGCTGAAGTCGGCGTGGTCGCAGCTGGTCGCTGCCGGGTTGGCCCTGGCGGGCTTCGGGGTGGTGCCCACCCAGGGCCGGCGCACCTGGCCCACCGGCGGCAGGTCTGCCGCAGCGAGCAGCCCGCGGTCGGCGGGCCGGGTCGGTGGGGGTACGGCGGACACCGCGGGATCCGTCCGGCAGCCGCGGGAGCACATCTGGGCCACCGACCCGGCCAGCGAAGCGGCCACCTGCTTCGCGGAAGGAGCCGGTCCGGCGACCGTCGCGGACACCAACGACGTGGTGACCGCGCCGACCCGGGCCAGCCCGACCCAGTAGGTCACCACCGGCCTGCGCCACAGCCGGAACCGCAGCAGCGTCGCGGCGTCGCCGGCCCCGTCCACGCGGTAGCTGCCCGTCAGCTGCAGGCGGGCCATCTCGCACTGGGAGTACCACGCGACGGTGGTGCCGAACGCCTGCTCGGCATGGGCCGGGGTCGCCGACACCTGGACCCGTTGCACCGCGGTGCGGAACGGGTGCCCCTCGGCCTGGAAGGCGCGGACCAGGCCCGAGGTGCGGTCGGGGTCGGCGAACGGTGCCGTGCGGCACCGGGCATCGAGCGGGTCGTGGACGTAGGCCTGCGGCACCACGAACCAGTTCTGGTGGTGCCCGAGGCCGACCACCTGGTCGGCGTCGAGCAGCGGGGCGGCGGGCGGCGGCGTCCCCGTCGGCGTGGGAGCCGGTCGGGACTGGTCGGTGGGCCCGGTGGTGGGCCCCGTGGTGGGCCCGGTGGTGGGCCCCGTGGTGGCCTCCACGGTGGCCGGCTGGTAGGCGATCGCGCCGCTGAGCAGCGTCACGCCCACGGCCGCCAGTGAGGCGATCACCGTGTGCGAACGACGCCGGCGGCGGCCGGCCCGTCGTACCCCCGAGGCGCGGGGGAGCCCGACCGTCTCGGTGACGCCGGCCAGCTCCGCCAAGTGCGGTTGCACCGCTGCCGGGGTGATGTCGCGCTGCAGCGCGAACAGGGACTCGGCCGCCTGGAGCTGGCGGCGCGCGACCTCCTGGGGCAGGCCCGTCTCGCGGGCGACGCCGGGCACGTCGAGGCCGGCCAGCCGGACCAGCAGCAGGACCCGTCGCTGCTGGTAGGGGACCCGGGCCAACGCATCGAGGGTGGCTCGCTGGTCGGCGGAGATGTTCTTGGTGCGGTGCCAGATCCGTGCCGTGTGCCGGCGGTGCGCGAGCGTCCAGGCGCGCGGACGCACCCAGGCCTCTGGCTCCCCGTGCGCGTCGGCCTTGCGCCAGTGGTGCCAGGCGGCCACGAACGCGTCGCGCACCGCGTTCTGGGCGGCGGGCAGGTCGCCGGTCAGCGCGAAGCACTGGTGCAGCAGCGCGGCCCCTCTGGCGCGGTAGAAGGAGTCGAACCGCTCCTCCCGCTGCATCCGTCCTCCGATGACCGCCGTGTTCGCCCGACTCGCGAGCAGGAGGCTACGCGGTGCTGCGGTGCCGCCGCGACCCGGGCGGAAAGCGCTGCCCACGGGCACACGGCGTGGGAGCGCCGGGCCGCGGCGGCGGTGGGTGAGGATGAGGCGATGGCTGATCTGCTCACCTCGGCACGCGGAGCGATCCGGGGCACCGACGAGGCGCTGCGACCGCTCCCGGTGGGTGCGGCGATCGCCGGCCTGGTCTCGTCGTTGACGGTGCTGCTGGGCTGTCTCGCGGTCGCTGTCGCCGGCTGGCTGGCCTCCGGCGCGGCCACGCAGGGCAGCACCGCGGATGCGCTGCGCGTGGGAGCCGATGCATGGCTGCTGGCCCATGGGGCGCAGCTGGACCTGGCCGGCGCGCACCTCACCATGGTCCCGCTCGGGCTGAGTGTGCTGTGCGCGCTGGTGTGCCACCGCACCGGCCGGTGGGCGCGGCGTACCTCTGCCGTGCCCGGCCCCGGCGCCGCCTGGCTGGCCGCCGCGGTGCTGGCCGGGGTGTACGGCGTGGTCGCGGCGGTGGTGGCGTCCGCGGTGTCCACCGGCGCGGCCGCCCCCCGTCCGCTGCTCGCCTTCGTCGGCGGGTTCGTGCTCGCCTTCGTGACCGGCGGGGCCGGACTGGTCCCGGACCCGGGCCGGTCGTGGCACTCCCGGTTGCCGGGGGCCGTGGCGGCCGGTGTGCGGGGCGCGATGGCCACCGTCCTGGTCACGCTGGCTGCCAGCGCGCTGGTGCTTGCGATCGGTCTGCTGCGCGGGTTCGGTGCCGCCGCGAACGTGCTGTCCGGCCTGCACGTGGACCCGGTTGGCGGCCTGCTCTACACGCTGGTGGTGGCCTGTCTGGCGCCGAACGCGGTGCTGCTCACCGGCAGCTACCTGCTCGGGCCCGGTTTCGCGGTCGGGGTGGGCACGGTGGTGTCCCCGACCGCGGTGTCGCTGGGCCCGGTGCCCGCGTTCCCGCTGCTGGCCGCGCTGCCCGGGGACGGGCCCACCCACGGGTGGACCCTGGCCCTGATGGGGGTGCCGGTGCTGGCCGGCGCGCTGGCGATGGCGCTGGCGACGCGCCGCTGCGGGGTGCGCCGCTTCGAGCGGGGCGCGCTGCACGGCGTGGCCGGCGGTGTGGGCGGTGGTGTGCTGCTCGCCCTGGTCACCGGGCTGGCCGGCGGGTCGGTCGGTCCGGGGCGGATGAGCGAGGTCGGCGTGGCGTTCGGCCAGCTGCTCCCGGTGGCCGTGCTCTCCCTGGGGGTGGGCGGGGTGGTCGGCGGTCTGCTCGGCACCTGGCTGGTCCGGCGTTCGTAGCCGGCCGCAGCACGGCCGAGTCCGCCGGAGCCGGGCGGCCTCGGTAGCCTGTCGGCGTGTCCCTCCCCATGCCCCGCCGTCCGGCGCGCGTGGTCGTTCTCGTCTCCGGCGCGGGGACGAACCTGCAGGCGCTGCTGGACGCGTCCCGCGACCCGTCGTACGGGGCGCAGGTGGTCGCCGTAGGTGCCGACCGGGACGGCATCGAGGGCCTCGAGCGGGCCCGTCGGGCGGGCATCCCGACGTTCGTGCACCGGGTCAAGGACTTCGCGACCCGGGAGGAGTGGGACGCGGCGGTCACCGCCTCGTGCCGGGAGCACACGCCGGACCTGGTGGTCTCGGCCGGGTTCATGAAGCTCGCCGGAGCCTGCTTCCTCGCCGAGTTCGGCGGCAGGTACCTCAACACCCACCCGGCGCTGCTGCCGTCGTTCCCCGGGATGACCGGCGCCGCCGACGCGCTGGAGCACGGCGTCAAGGTCACCGGTGCCACGCTGTTCCTCGTCGACGAGGGTGTGGACACCGGGCCGATCATCGCGCAGACCGCGGTGCCGGTCCTCGACGACGACGACGTGGCGGCGCTGCACGAGCGGATCAAGGTCGCCGAGCGGCAGATGCTCGTGGACAGCGTGGGACGGATGGCGCGCGAAGGATTCACCATCACCGACAGGAAGGTGCGGTTCGGCCAGTGAGTGACCCAGTGAGTGACCCAGTGCCTGACAAGCGGCAGATCAAGCGAGCCTTGATCTCGGTGTACGACAAGACCGGGTTGGAGGAGCTCGCCACCGGGCTGCACCGGGCCGGCGTCGCCATCGTCTCCACCGGGTCGACCGCCGGCCGGATCGCCGACGCGGGCGTGCCGGTGACCAAGGTGGAGGAGCTCACCGGCTTCCCGGAGTGCCTGGACGGCCGGGTGAAGACGCTGCACCCCAAGGTGCACGCCGGCATCCTCGCGGACCTGAGGCTGGACTCGCACCGCGCCCAGCTCGAGGAGCTCGGTGTCGAGCCGTTCGACCTGGTGGTCTCCAACCTGTACCCGTTCGCCGACACGGTGGCCTCCGGCGCGAGCCCGGACGAGTGCGTGGAGCAGATCGACATCGGCGGCCCTTCGATGGTCCGTGCGGCCGCCAAGAACCACCCGAGCGTGGCGATCGTGACCTCGCCCTGTTCCTACGGTGCGGTGCTGGACGCCGTCAGCGGCGGGGGGTTCACCCTCGAGGAGCGCCGGCGGCTGGCCGCCGAGGCGTTCGCGCACACCGCGTCGTACGACGTCGCGGTCGCCTCGTGGATGGGAACCGTGCTCACCGGCACCTCCGAGGGGTCGGGCTTTCCCGCCTGGACCGGTGCGACCTGGGAGCGGGCGACGGTGCTGCGCTACGGGGAGAACCCGCACCAGGGCGCGGCGCTCTACCGGCACTGGCGGGGCGGGCTTGCCTCGGCGGAGCAGCTGCACGGCAAGGAGATGTCCTACAACAACTACGTCGACGCGGACGCGGCCCGCCGTGCGGCGTACGACTTCGCCGAGACCGCGGTCGCGGTCGTCAAGCACGCGAACCCCTGCGGCATCGCGGTCGGCGGAGATGTCGCCGAGGCGCACCGCAAGGCGCACGCCTGCGACCCGCTGTCGGCGTTCGGCGGGGTGATCGCCACCAACAGGCCGGTCAGCGTCGCGATGGCCGAGCAGGTCGCGGAGATCTTCACCGAAGTGGTCGTGGCCCCCGCCTACGAGGATGGCGCGGTCGAGGTGCTGTCCCGCAAGAAGAACATCAGACTGCTGCGTTGCCCCGCCGACGAGCACCCCGACCCCGTGGAGTTCCACGGCATCAGCGGCGGCGTGCTCATGCAGCAGGTGGACCGCGTCGACGCCCCGGGCGACGACCCGGCCACCTGGACCCTGGCCGCGGGCGAACCGGCCTCACCCGGGCTGCTGGCCGACCTGGCGTTCGCCTGGCGGGCCTGCCGGTCGGTGAAGTCGAACGCGATCCTGCTCGCCCACGACGGTGCCTCCGTCGGGGTGGGGATGGGGCAGGTCAACCGGGTCGACGCCGCACAGCTGGCCGTGGCGCGGGCCGGGGACCGCGCCGCCGGTTCGGTCGCCGCGTCCGACGCGTTCTTCCCGTTCCCCGACGGCTTGCAGATCCTCATCGACGGCGGCGTGAAGGCGGTCGTCGAGCCCGGTGGCTCGGTGCGGGATGACGAAGTGGTCGCCGCGGCGAAGGCCGCCGGCCTGACGATGTACTTCACCGGCACCCGGCACTTCTACCACTGAGGCGGCGTCCCCGACGTCCTGCGCACCCCATGGGAGGATGGACTCCGTGACGGCACAGATCCTGGACGGCAAGAAGACCGCGGGCATCATCAAGGCCGAGCTCGCCGAACGGGTGGCGAAGCTGCGGGAACGCGGCGTGTTTCCCGGGCTCGGCACCGTGCTGGTCGGCGAGGACCCCGGCAGCGTCTGGTACGTGCGCGGCAAGCATCGCGACTGCGCCGAGGTGGGCATCGCATCGATCCGGGTGGACCTGCCCGAGACGGCCACCCAGGCCGAGGTCGAGACCGCGGTGGCGGACCTGAACGCCAACCCCGAGTGCACCGGGTTCCTGGTGCAGCTGCCGCTGCCCTCGCACATGGACGAGCACGCCATCCTCGGCCAGGTCGACCCGGCCAAGGACGTGGACGGGCTGCACCCGATGAACCTGGGTTGGCTGGTCCTGGGCCGGGAGGCACCGCTGCCGTGCACGCCGTACGGCATCGTGGAGCTGTTGCGTCGCCACGACGTGCCGATCGCGGGTGCGGAGGTCTGTGTGATCGGCCGGGGCGTCACGGTGGGCCGGCCGTTGGGGCTGCTGCTCACCCGACGCAGCGAGAACGCGACCGTCACGTTGTGCCACACCGGCACCCGGGACCTGGCCTCCCACGTGCGGGCCGCGGACATCGTGGTGGCGGCGGCCGGCAAGCCGGGGATCATCACCGCCGACATGGTGAAGCCCGGGGCCGCGGTCCTCGACGTGGGCGTGTCCCGCGTGGACGGCAAGATCGCCGGCGACGTTGCCCAGGACGTGTACGACGTGGCCGGCTGGGTGTCCCCGAACCCCGGGGGTGTCGGACCGATGACCCGGGCCATGCTGCTGTCGAACATCGTGCATGCCGCCGAGCAGCAGCTTGCTGACTGAGGCGCCGCAGGTGACCGCGGACCGCGGACCCCGACGCAGACCCCAGACCTTCGGCGGGGTCGTCTACCTGGTCGTGCTGGGGATGGCCCTGGCCGGGCTGGTGCTGACCGCCGCCGGGCCTTGGCGCACCGGCGTGAGCTGGATCGGCGGCTCCTTGCTGCTGGCCGCGGTCACCCGGCTGGTGCTCAGCGAGCACGCCGCCGGGATGCTCCGGGTGCGCCGCAAGCTGGCCGACGTGGTCATGCTGGTGGTCGCCGGAGTGGCGCTGCTCGTGCTGGCGGTGATCATCCCCAGCCAGCCGCCCCGCTGAGCCTAGATCAGCCCGAGGTCCTTGACCGCGGAGCGCTCGTCGGCCAGCTCGGCGGCGCTGGCGTCGATCTTGCCGCGGGAGAAGTCGTCGATGTCCAGGCCCTGCACGATGCTCCACTCGCCGTCCTTGGTGGTCACCGGGAAGGACGAGATCAGGCCCTCGGGCACTCCGTAGGAGCCGTCGGAGACCACTGCCATGGAGACCCAGTCGCCCTCGGGGGACCCCGACAGCCAGTCGTGGGCGGCGTTGATGGTGGCGGAGGCCGCGCTCGCGGCCGACGAGCTGCCGCGTGCCTCGATGATCGCCGCGCCCCGCTTGGCGACGGTGGGGATGAAGTCGTTCTCGATCCAGGACTGGTCGGCCACCACCTCGGCGGCGTTCCGGCCGCCGACCTCGGCGTGGAAGATGTCGGGGTACTGGGTGGCGGAGTGGTTGCCCCAGATGGTCAGCTTCTTGATGGCGGAGACCGGGGCGCCGGTCTTGGCGGCCAGCTGGGACATCGCCCGGTTGTGGTCCAGCCGCGTCAGTGCGGAGAACCGCTCCTGCGGGATGTCCGGGGCGTTGCTCATCGCGATCAGCGCGTTGGTGTTGGCCGGGTTCCCCGTGACGAGCACCCGCACGCCCGAGGCGGCCACCTTGTTGAGCGCCCTGCCCTGCGTGGTGAAGATGGCGCCGTTCGCCTCGAGCAGGTCGCCTCGCTCCATGCCCTTGGTGCGCGGGCGGGCGCCGACCAGCAGCGCCAGGTCGGCGCCCTCGAAGACCTTCTCCGCGTCATCGCCGATCTCGACGCCGGCGAGGTTCGGGAAGGCGCAGTCGTCGAGCTCCATCACCACGCCCTCGAGTGCCTTCAGAGCCGGGGTGATCTCCAGCAGCCGCAGCTCGACGGGGGTGTCCGGGCCGAGCAGCTCGCCGGTGGCGATCCGGAAGAGCAGGCTGTAGCCGATCTGGCCGGCGGCGCCGGTCACGGCAACCTTGACGGGGCTCATGGTCACGACATCTCCTCCTGGGCGGTCCCGGTCCTTCGACGTCCCGACGCTAGCAGCGCGGGCGGGCCGGACCGTCCCGGGGGCGTCGGCACGGGCGGTTCCCGCCGAGCGCGCGTGGGATGTATGGTGGAGTTATCTTGACGTCAAGATACAAGGTAGAAGCCCATCGGAACGGAGCCCCGGTGACGGACTCGAAGATCATCTACACCCACACGGACGAAGCGCCGGCCCTGGCGACCTACTCGCTCCTGCCGGTCATCTCGGCGTACGCCGCCACCGCGGGCGTCGAGGTCGAGACGCGCGACATCTCGCTTGCCGGCCGCATCATCGCATCGTTTCCCGAACGGCTCGCCCCCGAGCAACGCATCGACGACGCGCTCGCCGAGCTCGGAGAGCTGGTCGAGAAGCCCGAGGCCAACGTCATCAAGCTGCCCAACATCAGCGCCTCGATTCCGCAGGTGAAGGCGGCCATCGCCGAGCTCCGGTCCCGTGGGTACGACCTGCCCGACTACCCCGACGAGCCGAGGACCGACGAGGAGAAGGAGGTCCGCGCCCGCTACGACAAGGTCAAGGGCAGTGCGGTCAACCCGGTGCTCCGCCAGGGCAACTCCGACCGCCGTGCACCCGCCTCGGTGAAGAGCTACGCACGCAACCACCCGCACTCGATGGGCGCGTGGTCGAAAGACTCCAGGACCAACGTGGCGCACATGACCGCCGACGACTTCTGCTCCAACGAGAGGTCCGTCGTGATCGAGCGCGAGGGCGTGCTGCGCATCGAGCTGGTCGGGGACGACGGCAGCACCACCGAGCTGCGCGGGTCCGTCCCCGTGCTGGCCGGCGAGGTGGTCGACGCCACCGTGATGCGGATCGCCCCGCTGCGCGCGTTCCTGACCGAGCAGATCGTCCGGGCCAAGGCCGAGGGCATCTTGTTCTCGGTGCACCTGAAGGCCACCATGATGAAGATCTCGGACCCGATCATCTTCGGCCACGTGGTGAGGGCGTTCTTCCCGAAGCTGTTCACCGAGCACGCCGAGGCGCTGACCCGCGCCGGCGTCAGCCCCAACGACGGCCTCGGTGCGTTGCTCACCGCGGTCGAGTCGCTGCCGGAGGAGGAGCGGGACGCGATCAAGGCCGCGGTGCAGGAGGGCCTCGACGAGGGCCCGGCGCTGGCGATGGTCGACTCCGACAACGGGATCACGAACCTGCACGTGCCGAGCAACGTGATCGTGGACGCCTCGATGCCGGCGATGATCCGCACCTCCGGCCACATGTGGGGCCCGGACGGCGACGAGCACGACACGCTGGCCGTGATCCCCGACAGCAGCTACGCCGACGTCTACCAGACGGTCATCGAGGACTGCCGGGCCAACGGCGCGTTCGACCCCGCGACGATGGGCTCGGTGCCCAACGTCGGGCTGATGGCCCAGGCCGCCGAGGAGTACGGCAGCCACGACAAGACCTTCGAGGTGCCGGCCACCGGCACGGTGCGCGTCGTCGACGAGTCCGGTACGACGCTGATGGAGCACCCGGTCGGGGCCGGTGACATCTGGCGGATGTGCCAGACCAAGGACGTGCCGATCCGTGACTGGGTCAAGCTCGCCGTCACCCGCGCGCGGGCCACCGGCGTGCCCGCGGTGTTCTGGCTGGACGAGTCCCGCGCGCACGACGCGAACCTCATCGCCGCGGTGCGTCGCTACCTCGCCGACCCCGGGCTGGTGGGGGACACCGACGGCCTCGACATCCGGATCATGTCCCCGGTCGAGGCGACCGCGTTCTCGTTGGAGCGGATCCGGCGCGGGGAGGACACCATCTCGGTGACCGGCAACGTGCTGCGCGACTACCTGACGGACCTGTTCCCGATCCTGGAGCTCGGCACCAGCGCCAAGATGCTCTCGGTGGTGCCGCTGATCAACGGCGGCGGCCTGTTCGAGACCGGCGCCGGCGGGTCGGCACCCAAGCACGTGCAGCAGTTGGTGAAGGAGAACCACCTGCGCTGGGACAGCCTGGGTGAGTTCCTGGCGCTCGCGGTCAGCTTGGAGCACCTGGCCGACGTGACCGGCAACAAGCGGGCGCAGATCCTCGCCGACACCCTGGACCGAGCGACCGCGACCCTGCTCAACGAGAACAAGTCCCCGCGCCGCAAGGCGGGTGAGCTCGACAACCGGGGCAGCCACTTCTACCTGGCGCTCTACTGGGCCGAGGAGCTCGCCGCCCAGTCCGAGGACCAGGAGCTGGCCGACGCGTTCGCATCGCTGGCGCGGACGCTGCGGGCGAACGAGGAGGAGATCAACAACGAGCTGCTCGGCGTTCAGGGGGCCCCGGCGGACATCGGCGGCTACTACCTGCTCGACGACGACAAGGCGGCCGCCGTGATGCGACCGTCCCGGGTGCTCAACGAAGCACTTGCCGCGCTCGGCTGACCCGGACGGGCGCCGGCTGGCGCTGGCGACGACCGCACTGGCCTGCGGGGGCTTCGCGATCGGCACGACGGAGTTCGTGACGATGGGGTTGCTGCCCGGGATCGCCCACGGCGTCGGGGTGTCCATCCCGGTTGTCGGGCACGTGATCTCGATGTACGCCCTCGGTGTGGTGGTGGGTGCGCCGCTGATCGCGGTCGTCGGGGCACGGCTCCCGAGACGGGGCCTGCTGCTGACCTTGATGACCTGCTTCGCACTCGCCAACGCCGGCAGCGCGCTCGCACCGAGCTACCCGACGCTGACCCTGGCCCGGTTCCTGGCGGGTGTCCCGCACGGGGCGTTCTTCGGGGTGGCCTCGCTGGTGGCGGCGTCGTTGGCGCCGGCACCCCGCAAGGGTCGGGCGGTCAGCCTGGTGATGCTGGGCCTGCCCATCGCGAACATCGTCGGCGTCCCTGCCGCCACCTGGATGGGGCAGCACTTCGGCTGGCGCTCGGCGTACTGGGCGGTCACCGCCTTCGGGCTGCTGACCGTGGTGCTGGTGGCCGTCCTGGTGCCGCACAGCCCGGCCGACCGGGCGGCGTCCGGGCGCCGTGAGCTGCGGGCGTTCTCCAACGCACAGGTGTGGCTGACCCTGCTGGTGGGCGCGATCGGGTTCGGCGGCATGTTCGCGATGTACAGCTACATCGCCCCCACCGTCACCCACGTCACCGGCCTCTCCCAGCATGTGGTGCCGCTGTTCCTGCTCGCCTTCGGGGTGGGAGGCACGCTCGGGACCTACGTCGCCGGTCGGATGGCCGACTGGTCGGTGCTGCGGTCGCTGCTGGTCGGAACCGGTGGGATGGGCGCCGGCCTGGCGCTGTTCACCGTCACCGCGCACCAGGCCGTCGCCGCCGTGCTCACCGTGCTGGTCATCGCCGCGCTGGGCTCGGTCCTCGTGGTGAACCTCCAGCTGCGGCTGATGCATGTCGCGGGGCAGGCGCAGACGCTCGGGGCAGCCATGAACCACTCCGCGCTCAACGCCGCCAACGCCCTGGGTGCGTGGCTGGGTGGCCTGGTGATCGCCGCGGGGCTCGGCTACACCGCGCCGAGCTGGGTCGGCGTGGGCCTGTCCCTGGGCGGGGTGCTGGCCCTGGGCTGCTCGGTGGCGCTGCACCGCCGCACCGGGCCGCGCACCGGGTAGCACGCCGATCGGGCCGGACGCCGTGTTCGGAATGCGTGCGGGCGACATAACAGGCAAGATGGTCCAGACCACGAACAGGACGGGAGCCACTCACTGCCAAGACTGACCGCACGGGGGACGACGGCGGGCCGGACACCACTCGGACGGGTGTTCTGGGTCGTCTGGTGGTCGTCCACCATCTCCTACGTCGGCGACGGCGTCTTCTACGGCGCCGTGCCGCTGCTTGCTGCCAGCCTCACCCGGGACCCTCGCCTGGTCTCGCTGGTGGACGCGCTCACGATGGCCGGGTGGCTGCTGCTCGCCCTGGTGTCGGGTGTCGCGGTGGACCGTCGCCGCAAGACCGCGATCATGTGGCGCGTGGACGCCGTCCGGGCAGCGCTCATGCTGGTGTTCACGGGGCTGGTCGTGACCGGGCACGCCGGCATCGGGGCCGTGCTCGCGATCAGCTTCGCGATCGGGCTCGCCTCGCCGTTCTTCGACAACGCGTCCTCGGCGGTGCTGCCCGAGATCGTCGACAGGCACGCGCTGGAACGGGCCAACTCCTGGAACCAGAGCTCGCTGCTGCTGTGCGCGAACCTGATCGGCCCGCCGGTCGGCGCCGCACTGTTCGTGTGGCAGGCCTCCGCCCCGCTCGGTATCGAGGCCGCCTCGTTCGTGGGATCGGCGCTGCTGGTCGCGCAGGTCGCCTGGGCCGGGAACCGCCCGGCGCGGACCGGGGCGGCCCCCACCCGGGAGGTCGTGGAAGGGCTCCGCTACCTGTGGAACCACCAGCTGCTGCGCTCGCTCGGGCTGATGCTCGCCGTGATCAACGGGCTGACCGGGGGCATCGTCGCGATCTTCGTGCTGTACGTGCTGGAGGTGCTGAAGCTGCCCGAGGCCGCCTACGGGTGGCTGGTGGCCGCCTTCGCGGTCGGTGGCCTGATCGGCGCGTACGCCGCCGGCCGGGTGCGTGCCGCGGTGGGCATCTTCGGCACCGTGGTCGGGGTGGGCCTGCTGTTCGTGGTCGGAGCGGTTCTGCTCGGCGCCGTACCCGCCCTGCCGGCGGTGGTCGTGGCCATCCTGCTCATCGGGCTGGGATCGGTGCTCTGGAACGTGGTCACCGTCTCGCTGCGGCAGCGGATCGTGCCCAAGGAGATGCTCGGCCGGGTCACCAGCGTCTACCGGATGGTGGGCATGGGAGCCAGACCCCTCGGAGCGATCGGCTCCGGCGCGCTCGCGCACGCCATCGGCACCGGAGCGCTCACCGACGCCGACGGGATCCGGGTGAGCTACCTGGTGGGCGCCGGGATCCTGCTGCTCGCAGTGGTCGCGCTGGCGCCGGGAGTGCGGCGGGGCCTGAGGTCGCAGTCCGAGCTCATCTGACTGGCGAGACCAACGAGACCTCGCCGGCGAGCAGGTCGTAACAAACGGTGTCCACCAACCGCCCGTCGCGCAGCTTGGTGCTGCAGCGCTCCCGGCCGGTGCAGGTGAAGCCGTTGGCCTCGACCACGTGCCGGGAGGCCGCGTTCTCCTCCGCGGCGTACACCAGCAGCCGGCGCAGCCCGAGCCCGCCGTCCTCCTCGTCGATGAACGCGTGCCGCACCACCAGCGCGCACGCCTCGGTCATCACCCCGCGGCCGCGCGACTGCGGATGGGTCCAGTAGCCGATCTCGGCCTCCCGCCCCGGCTTGAGGTCGAACAGCGAGACGTTCGCCAGCAGCAGGCCGGTGTCCGGGTCGGTCACGGCCCAGTCGAGGCCGCGTCCGGTGGCAGCCCGCTCAGCGCGGGCGAGCAGGAACTCCTCACCGTCCGCGCGGGTGTACGGCGCGGGCATCTGGCCCAGCCAGTACGCCGTCCGCTCGTCGCTGCACGCCTCCACGATCCGGTCCAGGTCGCTCTGCCGATGAGGCCGAAGCGCCACCCGGTCGCCGCGGATGACCGGCACCTCGAGCCAGGGGCTCCGGGGTGTGCGCGGGTCGCCGGACAGCAGCACCCCGACCCAGCCGTCGCGCAGCTCACCGCGGTGCGGCAGCCAGTGCCGGACCGTGCCGTCGAAGCTGAACCCGAGCCGCCAGGCGAGCTTCCGGGACGCCCAGTTGCCCTTGTTCGCCCACCAGACCACCGTCTCGAGCCCTCGGTCGGTGAACCCCCAGTCCAGCAGCAGTCGCAGGGCCCGCGTCATCACCCCACGACCGCGCACCCACGGGTGCGCGCCGTACGCGACCTCGGCGCGCCGCTCGCCCTCGTCGCGCAGCTCGACCGTCCCGCAGAACCGGCGCACGCCGGTGTCGTCGGGGGCCTCGACGGCGAACGCCCAGCGGTCCTCCCGCCAGCCCTGCGGGGTGATCTGGGTGACGAACCGCTGCGCGTCCTCCCAGGTGTAGGGCAGCGGGATCGTGGTCCACTCCTGGCTGACCGGGTCCTGGCACTGCTCGTAGACACCGGCCACGTCGCCCATGTGGTGGGCGCGCAAGATGACCTCTCCGTCGGTGAGGAGCGGGACGCGTCGCTGGGGGCTCATCCCCGGAACTGTGCCGTCCCGCAGGGCCTTCGGCAAACCGATATCCCCGGCCGTATCCTCGGGGGCATGGATGAAGGTCATAGACCGTGAGCGACACGCTCGGCAAGATCGGGCTTGTCGTTGTCTTCGTCCTCATCGGAGGGGTCTTCGCGGCTGCCGAGATGGCGCTGGTGTCGCTGCGGGAGAGCCAGGCCCGGGCCCTGGCCTCGCGCGGGCGGCGAGGACGGGTGGTCGCCGAGCTCAACAAGGACCCGAACCGGTTCCTGGCCGCCGTCCAGGTCGGGGTGACACTGGCGGGGTTCTTGTCGGCGGCGCTCGGCGGTGCCACGCTGTCCGGCGACCTGGAGCCGGTGCTGTTGTCGTGGGGTGTCCCCCACAGCATCACGGGGCCGTTGGCGCTGGTGCTGGTGACCATCGCGATCTCCTACCTGTCCCTGGTGCTGGGCGAGCTGGCCCCCAAGCGGCTGGCCCTGCAGCGCGCCGAGGGGATCGCGCTGGCGCTCGGACCGATGATCGACCGGATCTCACGGTTCTCCCGTCCGGTGATCTGGCTGCTGTCGAAGTCCACCAACGGCGTCGTGCGGGTGCTGGGTGGCAACCCCGAGGTCGGTCGTGAGCAGATCAGCGAGGAGGAGCTGCGCGAGCTGGTCGGCACCCACGAGATGCTCGGCGAGGAGGAGCGCCGCATCGTCGAGGACGTCTTCGAGGCGGGCGACCGCCAGATCCGCGAGGTGATGATCCCGCGCACCGAGGTGGACTTCCTGGACGCGAACCTGCCCGTCTTCCGGGCGGCCAAGCTCGCGCTGTCGCAGCCACACTCCCGCTACCCCGTGATCCGTGGGTCCGCCGACGACGTGCTCGGCTTCGTGCATGTCCGGGACCTGCTCGACCCGGAGATGTCCGGGCGCTCGGTGCGGGTGGGTGAGCTGGTCCGCCACACGCTGGTGCTTCCGTCCACCCGGCCGATCCTGGCCGCGCTGGCCGACATGCGTCGCGAGAACACCCACCTGGCCATCGTCGCCGACGAGTACGGCGGCACCGACGGCATCGTGACCATGGAGGACCTCGTCGAGGAGCTCATCGGCGACATCAAGGACGAGTACGACGTGGAGTCCGAGACCACCCACCACCGCGGCGGCGATGTCGAGGTCGACGGGCTGCTGAACCGGGACGACTTCGAGGACGAGACCGGGATCCTGCTGCCCGAGGGGCCCTACGAGACCGTGGCGGGCTACCTGATGGCCCAGCTCGGCAGGGTGCCCGAGCTCGGCGACTTCGTCGACATCGAGGGGCACCGGCTGGTGGTCCGCGAGGTGGAGGGCCGCCGGGTCGGCCGGGTGCTGGTGACCGCCGTACCTCCCCTCGCGGTGACCGACGAGATCCAGTTGAAGCAGGCCGAGGAACGCCGCGGGGCCACCGGCTGACCGGCGTCAGCACAGGCCGCGCTGCGCTGGAGCCGGCGTTGTCATCAACGACCTTGGGCAGCGAGGTTGGTTGCGTGCGGGCCGGACGCCCCTGAGACAATGCCTGGCATGCCCGACCCTGCACCCACTCCCACGCCGACCGTGCGGCCCCGGGTCCTCTCCGGGATCCAGCCGACGGCGGACTCGTTCCACTTCGGGAACTACCTCGGCGCGCTGCGCCAGTGGGTGACGCTGCAGGAGGACTACGAGCCGTTCTTCTTCATCGCGGACATGCACGCGATCACCGTCGAGCAGGAGCCGAAGAAGCTGCGGGAGCGCTGCCTGCGGGCGGCGGCGCAGCTGATCGCGGCCGGCATCGACCCCGCGCGGTCGGCGATCTTCATGCAGTCACACCTGCCGGCGCACGCCCAGCTGGGCTGGGTGCTCCAGTGCCTGACCGGCTTCGGCGAGGCGCGACGGATGACGCAGTTCAAGGACAAGTCCGCAAAGGGCGGGGCGGAGCGGGCCAGCGTCGGGCTGTTCACCTACCCGATGCTGATGGCCGCCGACATCCTGCTCTACCGGCCGCAGTACGTGCCGGTCGGCGAGGACCAGCGCCAGCACCTCGAGCTCACGCGCGACCTCGCGCAGCGCTTCAACAGCCGCTACAAGAAGACCTTCCGGCTGCCCGAGCCGTTCATCCTCAAGGAGACTGCGAAGATCACCGACCTGCAGGAGCCCACCGCGAAGATGTCGAAGTCGGCCTCCTCGGCGGCGGGCATCATCGAGATGCTGGACGACCCGAAGGTGTCGGCGAAGAAGATCCGTTCCGCGGTCACCGACTCCGGCGCCGAGATCCGGTTCGACGAGGAGAACAAGCCCGGGATCTCCAACCTGCTGACCATCTACTCCGCGCTGACCGGCCGGTCGATCGCGGACCTGGAGAAGGAGTACGACGGACAGGGCTACGGCGACTTCAAGAAGGACCTCGCCGACGTGGTGGTCGAGTTCATCACGCCGTTCCGGGACCGGACCTTCGAGCTGCTCGCGGACAAGGCGCAGCTCGCCGCCATCCTCAGGGACGGCGAGCAGAAGGCCGCCGCGGTCGCGGAGCGCACCCTGGCCGACGTCTACGACAGGGTCGGCTTCGTGCCCGTCGAACGCTAGGGTGCCCAGATGGCCACCACGATCGGCGTCGCAGTTGCCGTGCCCGATCCATGGGGGAAGCGGCTCCAGGACTACCGGGCCGGGCTCGGGGACTCGAGCGCGGAGGGCATCCCCACCCACATCACGCTGATGCCGCCGTACGAGGCCGAGGACGAGGAGCTGCCCCGCATCGAGGAGCACCTGGCCGGGGCGGCCGCCCAGAACAGCGCGTTCACCCTCCACCTCCGGGGGACCGGCACGTTCCGCCCCGTGTCGCCGGTGGTCTTCGTGGTCGTGGTGGAGGGTATCTCGGCCTGCGAGCAGCTGGCGTTCTCGATCCGGCGCGGTCCGCTCGGCGCCGAGCTGCAGTTTCCCTACCACCCGCACGTCACGGTGGCCCAGGACCTCGAGGAGGCGTGCCTGGACAAGGCGTTCGCCGATCTCGCCGGCTTCGAGTGCACGTTCACCGTGGACCGTTTCTCCCTCTACAAGCACGACAGCCGCACCGGCTGGCAGCCGACCAGGGACTTCTTCCTGACCGCCGGCGCGGACGGCGACCCGCCAAGGGTGCGGATGCCGTCGGAAAGTGGGTAGGGACACTGCATGGCCTCGATGAAGGACCGGCTCACCGGCAAGATCGACGACATCCGCCAGCGCTACCCGTTCGTGGACCACGTGTTCTCGATGCTGAGCCACTACGGCGACGTCAACGGCAATGCCCAAGCGGGCGCGGTGACCTACTTCGGGTTCTTGTCCTTCTTCCCGATCCTGGCCCTGGCCTTCTTCGCGGTCGGCGTGGTCGCGCACGTCTACCCCGACGCCCGCCACCAGCTGATCACCGCGATCGGCAAGGTGCTGCCCGGCATCGTGGGCAGCAAGCAGGGCGAGATCCCGTTGTCCACCTTCGAGCAGAACGCCAGCGCCGTCGGGGTGATCGGCGTGCTCGGCCTGCTCTACTCCGGGCTCGGCTGGTTGTCCGGGATGCGCACCGCGCTCGAGGTGATGTTCCAGCTCCCGAAGCGTGAGCAGCCCAACTTCGTCGTCGGCAAGGGCAAGGACCTGGCCACCCTGATCCTGATCGGCATCACCCTGGTGGTGTCCGTGGCGATCACCGGGGCAGTGACCCAGCTGTCGGGAAGCATCCTCAGTGCCGTGGGGATCGACCCCAGCGCCACCGCGCCGTACATCCTGCTGAAGATCATCGCGCACCTGCTGGCCATCGTGGCCACCACGTTCCTGCTGCTGGCGATGTTCCGGCTGCTCGCCAACCCGCGCCTGCCCAAGCGGGCGCTCCTCGCGGGAGCGCTGCTCGGCGCGGTCGGCTTCGAGATCCTCAAGATCCTGGCCGACTACCTGATCGCGCTGACCAAGCACTCCCCGGCGTTCCAGGCCTTCGGCATCGCCCTGATCCTGCTGGTCTGGATCAACTACTTCTCCCGGTTGGTGATGTACGCCGCGGCGTGGGCGCAGACCGCCCCGCGCCCCAGTGACGGGACCAGTGACGGGACCAGTGACGGGACCAGTGACGGGACCAGTGAGGGGACCAGCGAGGCCACCAGTGAGGCCACCAGTGAGGCCACCACTGAGGAGCCCGCCTCGGACGAGGCCGGGAAGAGCGCAGCCGCGGCCACCTCCGAGCCACACCACCGCCGTCCGGCCTAGCCGGGCCCGGACGGGGCCCAGGCGGGCTCAGCGCACCAGCCCCACCACGTCCCAGTCCCGGGCGTGGTGGCGGTACGTCGTGCGCAGCCCCCCCGCTCTGGGCCGCCGCCACCATCGCTGCGGGCGGGGGCACGAAGGTGCGGAAGCCGTTCCTGCGCAGCCTCCGCAGCAGGTTCTCCGCCCCGAACTCCGTGCGGGTGAGCCAGTTGTCCGCCGGGTGGCTGAAGACCAGCAGCCGCCGGGCGTGGCTCGCCGCCGTGGACAGCAGGCGTCCGTAGTCCGGGTAGCCGGGAGAGATCTCCAGGTTGGTCACCGGACCGGCGCCGCGGCGCAGCAGCTCTACCTGGAGCCCGCCCACCCCGCCGCCGATCTCCAGGACCGTGGCGCGCTCGATGCCGTGGTCGGTGAGGAACCAGGCGATCCGCTCGGCGGCGGGAGTCAGCCCGTGCCTGCGGTAGCGCCTCGACAACCGGCGCGCGAAGCGTCCAGTGAAGACCGACCGGTAGTCGTCCCGGTCGCAGCAGCCGGTCACGGGGCAGGCATGGGGCCGGGTGCTTGACAAGAGCGGCCTCCGGCCAAAATGTTTGAGGTGAATCACCTCTCATATTTGCTCTCACCTGCCCAGGAGGGCCGGCCATGTCCGGAGGGCAGCTCGCGACGGATGCCGCAGCAGAAGTCAGCAACGGGATCGAGGACGGCTCGTGAGCAACCAGGACCGGGTGCCGCGCACCGACCGAGGCAGCAAGACCCGCCGTCGGCTGCTCACGTCCGCCGAGCAGGTGTTCGCCGAGCACGGCTACCACGACGCATCGATCGTGAAGATCACCGAGGCGGCCGGGGTCGCCCAGGGCACCTTCTACATCCACTTCGCCAGCAAGCAGGAGATCTTCGACGAGGTGGTGCTCGACCTCAACCACCGGGTCCGGCAGGCGATGGCCGAGGCGTCGTCGCGAGGCACGAGCAGGTCCGACGCCGAACGACGCGGCTTCGAGGCGTTCTTCCGGTTCACCGGAGAGCACCCGGCGCTGTACCGGATCATCCGGCAGGCCGAGTTCGTGTCGCCCCGCGCGCTGCGGCTGCACTACCAGCGCATCGTGGAGGGGTACGTCGACGGGCTGACCCGGGCCAAGGGGGCCGGCGAGATCGCCGACCTCGACCCGGATGTCGTCGCATGGGCGCTGATGGGGGTCGGGGAGCTGATCGGCATGCGCTACGTGCTCTGGGACGACAAACGACAGATCCCCCCGCCGGTGTTCGAGGAGATGATGCGCTTCGTGCAGCGCGGCCTCGGCGCGGACGACGGCCCGCAAGCCGGACCCCTTGACGGGGCCCGGGACAGACACTGAGAGGAGACGAGGCGATGGTGGACACGACCGGGACACATCCCGGGCCCGGCGGCGTGGACCTCACCGGGCGGACCGCCCTGGTCACCGGCGGCGCCAGCGGGATCGGCCGTGCGTGTGCGGTGCGGCTGGCAGCAGCGGGCGCGAAGGTGACCGTGGCCGACGTGGACGCGCGAGCCGCGGGCGAGGTCGCCGACCAGGTGGGTGGCGAGCCCTGGGCGGTCGACCTGGCCGACACGGAGGCGTTGGCCTCGCAACGGCTGGAGGTCGACGTGCTGGTCAACAACGCCGGCGTCCAGCACCTCTCGCCGGTGGAGGAGTTCCCGCCGGAGCGGTTCGGGTTCATCCTCCGACTGATGCTCGAGTCCCCCTTCCTGCTGGTCCGGGCAGCCCTTCCGCACATGTACGGCCGCGGTTTCGGACGGGTGGTGAACATCTCCTCGGCGCACGGGCTGGTCGCCTCGCCCTACAAGTCCGCCTACGTCTCCGCCAAGCACGGCCTGGAAGGGTTGTCCAAGGTGGTCGCTCTCGAGGGGGGCCCCAAGGGGGTCACCTCCAACTGCATCTGCCCGGCCTACGTGCGCACGCCGCTGGTCGAGAGGCAGATCGCCGACCAGGCCCGCATCCACGGCATCGGCGAGACGGACGTGGTGGAACAGGTGATGCTGACCGAGCCGTCCATCAAGCGGCTGGTGGAACCGGAGGAGGTCGCCGAGATGGTCGCCTACCTCTGCTCGCCGGCAGGCTCGTTCATCAACGGCGCCTCCCTGCCGATCGACGGCGGGTGGACGGCCCGGTGAGCCGCTACGACGCCTTCGACGTCGCCGTGCCCGGCGGCGACCTCCGCGTGGGTCGGTGGACGGCACCGGACCCGGAGGCCCCCGTCGTGCTGACCGCGCACGGCGTCACCGCCAACCACCTCACGTGGGCGCTGGTCGCCGACCAGATCGCCCTCACGGTGGTGGCCCCGGACCTGCGGGGCCGTGGCGGCAGCGCCGGTCTGCAGGGCCACGCCGGCATGGAGCGGCACGCGGACGACCTGCTCGCCGTCCTGGACCACCTCGACGTCGAGCGGGCGGTGGTCGCCGGGCACTCCATGGGCGGCTTCGTGGCCGCCGCGTTCGCCGACCGGCACCCGGAGCGCACCGCTGCCTTGGTGCTGCTCGACGGTGGCCTCCCGCTGCCCGCACCGCCGCCGGGTGTCACCCCAGAGCGGGCCCTTGCCGCCGCACTCGGGCCCGCCGCCGAGCGGCTGACGATGACCTTCCGGTCCGCGGAGGAGTACCTCGACTTCTGGCGCCCGCACCCGGCGTTCGGCCAGGATTGGGGCCCGAGCGTCGAGGACTACCTGCGCTACGACCTGGTGGGGGAGCCGCCCCAGCTGCGATCGAGCGTGTCGCTGTCGGTCCTCGAGGACGACTCGCGCGAGCAGCTGGACGAGGAGGCCATCGACAGCCGGGTCCGGCGGGCACCGCAGGGCACGATCTTCCTCCGAGCCGGCTACGGGCTGCTGGCAGAGCCCGGCGGCCTGTACCCACCGGAGCTGGTCGCCGAGTACCAGCGACGGTACCCCCACCTGGACTTCCGCTCCCTGGACGAGGTCAACCACTACACGCTGCTGCTCGGACGCGACGGGGTCGCCACCGTCGTGCGGATCCTCGAGGAGGTGGCATGACACTCGCCGGGGTCGAGGCCGAGATGGTGGCCACGCCGAGGCTGCGCACCGCGTCCGGCACGACGGCCGCGCGGACGGCGTGCCGGTGCTGCTGCACGGCAACGGGTCCTCCTCGGTCTTCTGGGAGGAGACCCTGCTGGCGCTGCCCACCGGCTTCCGGGGTCTGCCCCGGACCTGCGCGGCGTCGGGGACGCCGAGCCGCTGCCGATCGACGCCACGCGCGGGATGCGTGACTTCAGCGACGACCTGCACGCCCTCCTGGAGAGCCTCGGCTCGACCGCGTGCACGTCGTCGGCTGGAGCATGGGGGTCGGGGTGGCCATGCAGTACCTTCTCGACCGCCCCGACCGGGTGGCCGGTCTCAGGCCCATCGACTCGGTCTCGCCGTACGGCTTCGGTGGCACCGCAGGCCCCGACGGTCGGCTGGCCTGGTCGGACGGCGCCGGGTCCGGGGCCGGCACGGCGAACCCGAACCTCGTGCAGCGGCTCCGCGAACGCGACCTCGCCGGCACCGACCTGGCGTCCCCGCGCGGGGTGATGAACGCGTTCTACTTCGCCGGGACCGCACCGGGCGACCGAGAGGACGCGTTCGTGGTGTCCCTGGGTTCCACGCGGATCGGCGAGGACTTCTACCCCGGCGACTCGGTGTCCTCCCCGCACTGGCCCGGGCTCGCGCCCGGCGGCCGGGGCGTGCTCAACTCGATGGCCCCGTGCACTGCGACCTCGGCGGGATCGTGGACGTGCACCCCAAGCCGCCGGTCCTGTGGGTGCGCGGCGCCGACGACCGGATCGTCTCCGACGCCTCGATGTTCGACCTCGCGGTGCTCGGAAGGCTCGGTGCCCTGGAGGGCAGGCCCGGTGAGGAGCAGATGCCGGCCCAGCCGATGGCCACCCAGACCAGGGCCGTGCTCGACCGCTACCGGGACGACGGTGGCGATGTCGAGGAGGTGGTGGTCATCAGCGCGCTGAGGGGGCGGGGCGTCCTCCCGTGCGCGGGCCGGGCAGGATGGGCCGGGTGAGCCTCCAACCCCCGAGCCCGGACAGCATTCGCGCGGCTGCCGAGCGGACCGCGGGCCGGCTACGGCTCACCCCGGTGCTCGAGCTCGGCGAGGACGACACCGGCCTGCCCGGGCGTCTGGTCCTCAAGCTCGAGCTGTTGCAGCACACCGGGTCCTTCAAGGCGCGGGGAGCGCTGAACTCGGTGCTCTGCCTGCCCGCCGGGACGACCGCGGTGTGCGCCGCCTCCGGCGGGAACCACGGGGCCGCGGTGGCCTGGGCGGCGCAGCGCGCCGGGCTTCGCGCGGACGTGTTCGCGCCCGCCACCTCCACCGCCGCCAAGCTGCAGCGCATCGAGGAGTACGGCGCCCGGCTGCACCGGGTCGACGGCGACGTGGGGGACGCCCTGACGGCCTGCCGGCGGCTCGCCGCGGAGCAGGGGCTGCCCGTGGTGCACCCCTACGACACCTTCGAGACCACCTCCGGGGCCGGCACCCTCGGCCTGGAGGTGCTCGACCAGGTGCCGGAGGCGGACCTGGTGGCCCTCGGCTGCGGTGGCGGGGGCCTGTTCGCCGGCGTCGCGACTGCCGTGGCGGGGCAGGTGCGGGTGCAGCCGGTGGAGACCGAGCTGTGCGACCACCTCGCCGCGGCGCTCGCGGTCGGGGAGCCGGTGGCCCGTCCCTCGAAGGGGGTGGCCGCGGACGCGCTCGGGCCGCCGCAGATCGGCGACCTCGCGTTCGCGACCGCCTCCGCGCTCGGCGCGTCCTCGGTGCTGGTGGACGACGAGAGCGTGCTCGAGGCGCGCCGGTTCCTCTGGGACCGTGCCCGAGTGCTCGCCGAGCCGGCTTCCTGCGTGGCGCTCGCCGGTGTGCTCACCGGCCGGGTCGCCGCCCCGCGGGGAGGCACGGCCGTGGTGGTGGTCAGCGGCGGCAACAACGCCACGCTGCCCTAGCGAGGGCCTAGCGAAGGCCCGCGCGAAGGCCCGGGCGCGGCTCCTGCGCGGTCCGAACCGTCAGCGGCGGAAGATCAGCGCGCGCTTGACCTCTTGGATCGCCTTGGTCACCTCGATGCCGCGCGGGCACGCCTCGGTGCAGTTGAACGTCGTGCGGCAGCGCCACACGCCCTCGCGGTCGTTGAGTATCTCCAGCCGCTGGTCGGTCGCCTCGTCCCGGCTGTCGAAGATGAACCGGTGCGCGCCCACGATCGCCTGCGGGCCGAAGTACTGGCCGTCGGCCCAGTACACGGGGCAGGAGGTGGTGCAGGCCGCGCACAGGATGCACTTGGTGGTGTCGTCGAAGCGCTCCCGCTCCTCCTGGGACTGAAGCCGCTCGCGGGTCGGCGCGTTGCCGGAGGTGACCAGGAACGGCATCACCGAGCGGTAGGCGTCGAAGAACGGCTCCATGTCCACCACGAGGTCCTTGAGCACCGGCAGGCCCTTGATCGGCTCGACGGTGACCGGCTCCTGCGGGTTGACGTCCTTGAGCAGCGTCTTGCAGGCCAGCCGGTTCTTGCCGTTGATCCGCATGGCGTCCGAGCCGCACACCCCGTGGGCGCAGGACCGACGGAACGTCAGCGACCCGTCGAGGTCCCACTTGATCTTGTGCAGCGCGTCCAGCACCCGGTCCGTGGGCTCCGCGGAGACCTGGTAGGACTCCCAGCGGGACTCCTCGGCGATCTCCGGGTTGTACCGCAGGATCTTGACGGTGATGTCCATTAGCGGGGTCCCCTCGGCGGTGTGGGAGCTTGCAGAGCGAGCAGCGTCGTGCGCTGCATCAGTACTTCCGCTCCATCGGCTTGTAGCGCGTCTCGACGACCGGCTTGTAGTCCAGGCGGATCCGGTACGTCCCGGCGTCCCCGGCCGTCTCGCGGTAGGCCATGGTGTGCCGCATGAAGTTCACGTCGTCGCGCTGCGGGTGGTCCTCCCGGAAGTGCCCGCCCCGCGACTCCTTGCGGGCCATCGCCCCGGTGACCAGCACCTCGGCGAGATCGAGCAGGAAGCCGAGCTCGATCGCCTCCAGCAGGTCGGTGTTGAAGCGCCGCCCCTTGTCCTGGATCGCGACGTTGGCGTAGCGCGCCTTCAGCTCCTCGATGTCGGTGAGGGCCTGCTTCAGCGAGCCCTCGTCCCGGTACACCTGGGCGTTGACGTCCATGGTCGCCTGGAGCTCCTGACGGATCGCCGCCACCCGTTCCGAGCCGGTGGAGCTGCGCAACGACTCCACCATCTGCTCCACCGTCGCCTCCGGCTGCTCGGGCAGGTCCCGGAACCCGGCCCGGCCGGCGTACTCGGCGGCGGCGACGCCCGCGCGGCGTCCGAAGACGTTGATGTCGAGCAGCGAGTTGGTCCCCAGCCGGTTGGAGCCGTGCACGGAGACGCAGGCCACCTCGCCGGCGGCGAACAGGCCGGGGACCACGTGCTCGTTGTCGCGCAGCACCTCGCCCTTGATGTTGGTCGGCACCCCGCCCATCGCGTAGTGCGCGGTCGGGAAGACCGGGATCATCTCGGTGTAGGGCTCCACGCCGAGGTAGGTGCGCGCGAACTCCGTGATGTCGGGGAGCTTGGCGTCGATCTGCTCGCGGGGCAGGTGGGTCAGGTCGAGGTAGACGTAGGCCTTTTCGGGGCCGGCACCCCGGCCCTCACGCACCTCGTTGGCCATCGCTCGGGCGACCATGTCGCGCGGCGCGAGGTCCTTGATGGTGGGGGCGTAGCGCTCCATGAAGCGCTCGTTCTCGCTGTTGCGCAGGATGCCGCCCTCGCCGCGCGCTGCCTCCGACAGCAGCACCCCGAGCCCGGCCAGGCCGGTGGGGTGGAACTGGAAGAACTCCATGTCCTCCAGCGGCAGGCCTTTGCGCCACACGATGCCCATTCCGTCGCCGGTGAGAGTGTGCGCGTTGGAGGTGGTGCGGAACACCTTGCCGAAGCCGCCGGTGGCCAGGATCACCGACTTGGCGGAGAACACGTGCAGCTCTCCGGTGGCCAGCTCGTAGGCCACCACGCCCGCGATCCGGGCCCCGCCCGGCGTGTCCTCGGTGACCAGGTCCAGGACGTAGAACTCGTTGTAGAACTCCACCTCCTGCTTGATGCACTGCTGGTACAGCGTCTGCAGGATCATGTGGCCGGTGCGGTCGGCGGCGAAGCAGGAGCGCCGCACCGCGGCCTCGCCGTGGTTGCGGGTGTGCCCGCCGAACCGGCGCTGGTCGATGCGGCCCTCCGGGGTCCGGTTGAACGGCAGCCCCATCTTCTCCAGGTCCAGCACCGCGTCGATGGCCTCCTTCGCCATCACCTCGGCGGCGTCCTGGTCGACCAGGTAGTCGCCACCCTTCACGGTGTCGAAGGTGTGCCACTCCCAGTTGTCGTCCTCGACATTGGCCAGCGCGGCGCACATGCCGCCCTGGGCGGCCCCGGTGTGCGAGCGGGTCGGGTAGAGCTTGGTCAGCACCGCGGTCCGGCTCCGCTTGCTGGACTCGAGTGCCGCGCGCATGCCGGCGCCTCCGGCACCGACGATCACCACGTCGTACTTGTGCCTAGTGACCATGCGGGATTGATCTCCTTAGTGGTTCTGGCAGACGGCCAGCGTCGAGTGCGGGTCGATGCACGGGTCGAAGGTGAAGATCACCAGGGTGCCGAGCACGATCACGACCAGCGCGGAGAAGTAGAGCAGGGTCTTCAGCGTGAACCGGGTGGTCGGGCTCCCGGCGTAGTCGTTGATCACGGTGCGGAGCCCGTTCACGCCGTGCAGCTCGGCGAGCCAGAGCATCAGCAGGTCCCAGACCTGCCAGAACGGGTTGGCCCACTTGCCGGCCACGAACGCGAAGTCGATGGCGCTGATGCCCTTGCCGAGCATGAGGTTGACGAACAGGTGCCCGAACACGAGCACGAGGAGCAGCACTCCCGACCCGCGCATGAACAGCCACGAGTTGAGCTCGAAGTTGCCCGGCACACGGGAGCGCTGCCCCGGACGCTGCCCCCGGGAGCGCCCGGAACCGCGGGGGCTGCGCGGGCTCTCGATGGTGGGTGCGGTCATCGGTCAGCCTCCGAACACGTTCATCAGGTGGCGTACGGCAAACGGCACCATCAGCACCACCCACAGCGCCACCACGCCGTAGCTCATCTGGCGCTGCAGACGCGGCCCCTTGGACCAGAAGTCCACCAGGAGCACCCGGATGCCGTTGAGCGCGTGGAAGGCGACCGCGGCGACCAGGCCCACCTCCAGGAGCCCGACCACCGGGTTCTTGTAGGTGTCCACGGCGTTGTTGTAGGCGGAGGGGGAGACGCGCACCATCGCCGTGTCGATGACGTGGGCGAAGAGGAAGAAGAAGATGAGGATGCCGGTGATGCGGTGCGCCACCCACGACCACATTCCTTCGCGGCCCCGGTAGAGCGTCCCCGCTCGAGAGCTGGCCAAGGGAGTCCTTTCCGCGCTCGTTGTTCGGAGGCTGAGGAGCCGGGCCTACGGTCCGACGTCTCGCAACCAACGACGTGATGACCTGTGCGCTGCCGGGCGGCTCGTCTGGCGGCCGCGGCCCAGCGCAACCTCATGCACTCTATCGGCGCATCTGCCCCCTATTGACCGCCTGGGCTGTGAGTTCAGTTACGTCGTACTCGTCTGCATGTGACCTCGGCTACATCTGGCCAGCAGAAGGGGCCGGCTGCGTTACCCACCTCACGGTGCGGCCGGGCCGGCGCCGCCGTACCCTTCGCACCATGAGCGCTGCTGACAAGTCCCCGGGCCAGGCTCCGCAGGACCCGGTCGTGAGCACCGAGTCCGGCCTGCCGTTCGAGGAGGTCTACGGCCCCGACGCCCTGGCCGGCTTCGACCCGGAGACGAAGCTCGGTGAGCCGGGCGCCTTCCCGTTCACCCGGGGCGTGTATCCGACCATGTACACCGGGCGGCCGTGGACGATGCGGCAGTACGCCGGCTTCGGAACGGCCAAGGAGTCCAACGAGCGCTACAAGCAGCTGGTCACGCACGGCACGGGCGGACTGTCGGTCGCCTTCGACCTGCCCACGCAGATGGGCCACGACTCCGACTCTCCACTGGCGCACGGCGAGGTCGGGAAGGTCGGCGTGGCCATCGACTCGATCGAGGACATGCGGGTGCTGTTCGACGGCATCCCGCTGGACAAGGTGTCCACGTCGATGACCATCAACGCACCGGCCGCACTGTTGTTGGTGCTCTACCAGCTCGTCGCGGAGGAGAACGGGGTGGCCGGCGGCGCGCTGACCGGCACCATCCAGAACGACGTGCTCAAGGAGTACATCGCGCGGGGCACCTACATCTACCCGCCCAAGCACTCTCTGCGCCTGGTCACCGACACGTTCGCCTACTGCCGCACCGAGGTGCCGCGCTGGAACACCATCTCCATCTCCGGCTACCACATGGCCGAGGCGGGCGCGACACCTGCGCAGGAGATCGCCTTCACGCTCGCCGACGGCATCGAGTACGTCCGCGCGGCGGTGTCGGCCGGGCTGGACGTGAACGACTTCGCCGCCCGGCTGTCCTTCTTCTTCGTGGCTCGCACCACGATCCTCGAGGAGGTCGCCAAGTTCCGCGCGGCGCGGAGGATCTGGGCGCAGGTGATGCGCGACGAGTTCGGCGCCACCAACCCCAAGTCCCAGACGCTGCGGTTCCACACCCAGACCGCGGGAGTCCAGCTGACCGCCCAGCAGCCGGAGGTCAACCTGGTCCGGGTGGCGGTGCAGGCGATGGCGGCGGTGCTCGGAGGCACCCAGTCGTTGCACACCAACTCCTACGACGAGGCGATCGCGCTGCCGTCGGAGAAGGCGGCACGGCTGGCGCTGCGCACCCAGCAGGTGCTCGCCCACGAGACCGACCTGACCAAGACCGTGGACCCGTTCGCCGGCTCGTACGCGGTGGAGTCGCTGACCGACGGGATCGAGACCGAGGCACGCGCCCTGATGGCTCAGGTCGAGGACCTCGGGGGAGCGGTGACCGCGATCGAGAGGGGCTTCCAGAAGAACGAGATCGAGAAGGCCGCCTACCAGATCGCCAAGGACATCGACGCCGGCGAGCGTGTGGTCGTGGGAGTCAACCGGTTCAACGTCGACGAGGACGAGCCCTACGAGCCACTGCGGGTGGACCCGGCCATCGAGGAGCAGCAGGCCGAGCGGCTGGCCAAGCTGCGCGCCGAGCGGGACGAGGAGGAGGTGCACCGGAGCCTCTCCCGGCTCAAGCAGGCCGCCGAGGGCTCCGACAACGTGCTGTTCCCGATGAAGGGCGCGTTGCGGGCCCGGGCCACGGTGGGCGAGGTCTGCAACGCGCTGCGTGAGGTGTGGGGGGTCTACACGCCTCCCGACGCCTTCTGACAGGAGACTGCTCCGGTAGCGTGGGGTGCCGTGCCCGCCCCCAACGCCCCCGAGGTCCGTTCGGTCGTGGAGGCGCACCTGCCCGACCTCGTGGAGCTGCGTCGGGACGTGCACGCGCACCCCGAGCTCGCCTGGCAGGAGCAGCGGACCACCGCCCTGGTTGCCGAACGGCTCGAGGCCGCCGGCATCGAGGTCCGGAGGTTCGGCAAGAGCGGCCTGGTCGCCGAGCTGGGTCCTGCTGACGGCCCGATGGTCGCCCTGCGCGCCGATCTCGACGCGCTCCCCGTCGATGAGCGCACCGCCCTGCCCTGGGCTAGCACCCGGGCTGGCGTCGCGCACGCCTGCGGGCACGACGTGCACACCGCTGGGCTGGTGGGGACCGGGCTGGCTCTCGCCGCCCGCCATCGCGCCGCGGCCCTTCCGGGCCGGGTCCGGATGCTGTTCCAGCCGGCCGAGGAGGTGATGCCCGGCGGCGCGCTCGAGGTCATCGCGGCCGGCGCCCTGGACGGCGTCAGCCAGGTCTACTCGCTGCACTGCGATCCCGGCCTGGACGTCGGGCAGGTCGGGCTGCGGGAAGGGCCGATCACCGGGGCCGCCGATGCGCTCACCGTCCGGCTCACCGGCCGCGGCGGGCACACCTCCCGGCCGCACCTGACCGAGGACCTCACCTACGCGCTGGCCAAGCTGGTCACCGACCTGCCCGCGGCGCTCTCGAGGCGGCTGGACCCGAGGGTCGGTGCCAGCGTCGTGTGGGGCGCGATCCGGGCCGGGTCGGTGATGAACGTGGTGCCCGCGGCCGGCGAGGTCGCCGGCACGGTGCGCATGCTGGACGCCGTGGCCTGGGCCGAGGCCGAGGACCTGGTCCGCGAGCTGGTCGTGCAGATCGTCGCGCCGTACGGCGTCGGGGCAGAGATCGGCTACGTCCGGGGCGTGCCCCCCGTGGTCAACGACCCAGCGGCGACCGTGCTCCTCACGTCCGCGGTGCGCGACGTGCTCGGCGACGACGGTGCGGTGCCCACCTCCCAGAGCCTCGGCGGGGAGGACTTCGCGTGGTACCTCGAGTCCGTTCCGGGGGCGATGGGCAGGCTGGGCACCCGGACACCGGGGGGGCCGACGTACGACCTGCACCAGGGTGACCTGGTGGTCGACGAGGGCGCGATCGCGGTCGCCGCGGAGGTGCTGGCCGTCACCGCGCTGCGGGCGCTGTCACCCGCGTGGAAAGGCTGCGCCGCGCCTGGGTAGCAGCCCGGGGACAACTGCCTCGCAAAACTTCCCAGGATGCTCTCAGGATCCTCGCTCAGGTACTAGGGTGACTGCCTGGTCTGCGCGCCAGCAGGGCGGCGGACGTACGGAGGAGGCAACCTTGCGTCACGCGACGAAGATCGCCGCAGTTGCCGGCGCAGCAGCGCTCCTGCTCGCCGGGTGCGGCCAGAAGCCGGCGTCCAACGCCGGCGCAGGCAGCTCGAACAGCACCGCCGGTGGCGGCAGCAACAGCGCCGGCCAGCAGTTCAACGCGTGCATGGTGCTCGACACCGGCGGCGTGGACGATCGCTCGTTCAACGAGTCGTCCTACAACGGCTTCAAGGAAGCCCACCAGGCGAACCCGAAGATCAACATCTCCTACGTCTCCTCCAGCTCCCAGAACGACTACACCCCGAACCTGCAGGCCGAGGTCAACAAGGGCTGCGACACTGTTGTCGCGGTCGGCGGTCTGATGGCCGACGCGGTCAAGTCCGCCGCCAAGGCGCACCCGAACCAGAAGTTCGCCGAGGTGGACGCGCCGTCGTCCGGCCCGAACGTCTACGGCCTGCAGTACAACACCGCACAGGGCGCCTTCCTGGGTGGCTACCTGGCGGCCGCCATGAGCAAGACCGGCAAGGTCGCCACGTTCGGCGGCCTCAACATCCCGCCCGTCACCATCTACATGGACGGCTTCTGGGAGGGCGTGCAGTACTACAACAAGAAGAACCACAAGAACGTGCAGGTCCTCGGCTGGAACGAGAAGAACCAGAAGGGCGGCACGTTCGCCAACTCGTTCACCGACCTGAACAAGGGCCGGTCGATCTCGCAGGCCTTCGTCCAGCAGGGCGCTGACATCATCTTCCCGGTCGCCGGCGGCACCGGGCTCGGCGCGGGCGCCGCGGCCCAGGCGTCCGGCGGCAACGTGGACGTGATCTGGGTCGACACCGACGGCTGCGTCAGCGCCGCCCAGTACTGCAAGTACTTCCTCACCAGCGTCACCAAGGGCATCACCACGTCGGTGAAGTCCTACACCACCAAGGCGGCCTCAGGCACCTTCCCGACCGGTAACTACGTCGGTACCCTCGACAACGGCGGCACCGGCCTGGCGCCGTTCCACCAGTTCGCGGACAAGGTGCCGGCGAAGGTGAAGAGCCAGCTCGACCAGATCAAGTCCGACATCATCTCGGGCAAGATCAAGATCACCTCGCCCAGCCAGCCGCAGTAGCACGGACGTCGCCGAGGGGAGTGCCGGTACCTCCGGTGCTCCCCTCGGTGTGGGGGTCCGGCGTGACGCCAGACCAGGAGGAACACTGAAGCTCGAGCTGCGCGGCATCACCAAACGTTTCGGTGACCTGACCGCCAACGACGCCATCGACCTGGTGGTCGAGCCCGGCGAGATCCACGCGCTCCTCGGGGAGAACGGAGCCGGCAAGAGCACGCTGATGAACGTCCTCTACGGCCTCTACCGGCCCGACGAAGGACAGATCGTCGTCGACGGACGGCCTGTCGAGTTCTCCGGGCCCGGCGACGCCATGGCCGCGGGCATCGGCATGGTGCACCAGCACTTCATGCTCGTGCCGGTGTTCACCGTTGCCGAGAACGTCGAGCTCGGGCACGAGCAGACCCGAGGGTTCGGGTTCCTGGACCGACGCCGGGCCCGCAAGCAGGTGCTGGAGGTCTCCCGCCGCTACGGCCTGGAGGTGCCGCCCGACGCCCTGGTCGAGCAGCTGCCGGTGGGTGTGCAGCAGCGGGTCGAGATCGTCAAGGCGCTGATCAGAGAGGCGCAGGTGCTCATCCTCGATGAGCCCACAGCGGTGCTGACGCCCCAGGAGACCAGAGAGCTGATGGAGGTGATGCGCAGCCTGCGTGACGCCGGCACCTCCATCGTGTTCATCACCCACAAGCTGCACGAGGTCCGCGAGGTCGCCGACCGGATCACGGTCATCCGGCGTGGCAAGGTCGTCGGTGAGGCGACCCCCGACGCGTCGTCGGCCGAGCTGGCGTCGCTGATGGTCGGCCGACCGGTGCAGCTGACCGTCGAGAAGGAGCCCGCCGAGCCGAAGGAGACCACGCTGAGCGTGCAGGGCGTGCGGGTCCTCGACGAGGTCGGCCAGGTGCTCGTCGACGACGTGAGCTTCGAGGTGCGGGCCGGTGAGATCTACGCGCTCGCCGGTGTGCAGGGCAACGGCCAGACCGAGCTCACCGAGGCGCTGGTAGGCGTCACTCCGGTCACCAAGGGCAAGATCACGCTGGACGGCGTGGACATCACCGACGCCGACATCGAGGACGTGCTGGCCAAAGGGGTCGGCTATGTGCCTGAGGACCGGCTGCACGACGGGCTGGTCGGCAGCTTCACGATCGCCGAGAACCTGGTGCTCGACACGGTCGGGCGCGCGCCGTTCTCCAACGGCGTCTCGCTCGACCTGGCGGCCATCGAGCGGCACGCCACCGAGCGCATCGAGGAGTACGACGTGCGCACGCAGTCGACCCACTCCTTCGCCTCCACCCTGTCAGGCGGCAACCAGCAGAAGGTGGTGCTCGCCCGGGAGCTGTCCCGGGAGCTGCGGCTGCTGATCGTGGGGCAGCCCACCCGCGGACTCGACGTGGGCTCGATGGAGTTCGTGCACCGGCGCATCGTCGCCGAGCGGGACGCCGGAGCAGCGGTGATCCTGGTGTCCACCGAGCTGGACGAGGTGCTCGGGCTCGCGGACCGGATCGGGGTGATGTACCGCGGCCGGATCATCGGGGAGCTGCCGGCCGGCGCCTCTGCGGAGGACGTCGGCCTGCTGATGGCCGGCACCCAGCCCGCGACCGGCGACAGCGCCGGGAACGGCACCACCGTCAAGGAGCCGCAGTGACCACCAGCACCAGCAGACCGGAGCAGGTCCCGCCGCGCGACCAGGCCCCGCCAGGGCCGGGCCGTCGGCTGTGGGCGGCTGTCCGGAGCGGCCACGCCGTCGTCGTCACGACCCTCGCGTTCGTGGTGGCAATGATCATCGGCGCGGTCCTGATCGCGGTGGCCGACCCGGCCACCGACACCGCGTCGTCGTACTTCTTCTCCTACCCGTGGGATACGTTCAGTGCGGCCTGGCACGCGATCTCCAGCGCCTACGTGGCCCTGTTCGAGGGCGCGGTCTTCAACCCGAACATCGCCTCCTCCGGCACCGTGGCCGGGATCCTCGGGCCGATCTCGGAGACCCTGGTCAACGCCACCCCGCTGATCCTGGCCGGGCTGTCGGTGGGGCTGGCGTTCCGCGCCGGTCTGTTCAACATCGGCGGCCAGGGCCAGATCATCCTGGGCGCCATCTTCGCGGGCTACGTCGGCTTCGCCTGGCCGCTGCCGCCCGGCCTGCACGTCCTTGTCGCGATCATCGCCGGCATCATCGGCGGCGCGCTGTGGGGAGGCATCGCCGGTTGGCTCAAGGCGCGCACCGGCGCCCATGAGGTGATCACCACGATCATGCTCAACTACATCGCCTTCTACCTGCTGCAGTTCCTCCTGGGAACGAAGGGGTTCCAGCGGCCGCCGTACGGTCAGGCGATCTCCAACGTGATCGACCCCAGTGCCCGGCTGCCTCACCTGCTCGGCGGTGACCTGCGGGTGCACGCCGGGCTGTTCTTGGCGCTGCTGGCGGCGGTCGGGGTCTGGTGGCTGCTCAGCCGCAGCACGCTCGGCTTCCGGCTGCGTGCGGTCGGTGCGAACCAGTTCGCGGCGCGGACCGCCGGTATCAAGGTGGAGCGCAGCTACACCATCGTGATGGTGCTCGCCGGGGCGTTGTGCGGGCTCGCCGGGGTCGCCCAGGCGCTCGGTACCAACCCGGCGATCACCGGCGACATCGACGCCGGTATCGGCTTCGACGGGATCACCGTCGCGCTGCTGGGCCGGGCCAAGCCTGGCGGCATCGTGCTGGCCGGCCTGCTGTTCGGAGCGCTGCGCGCCGGGGGCGTGCAGATGCAGTCCAGCACGGGCACCCCTGTCGACCTGGTGTCGGTGGTGCAGTCCCTGATCGTGCTGTTCATCGCGGCGCCCGCGATGATCAGCGCGTTGTTCCGGCTGCGGAGCGCCCGCGGCGGGGTCGGCACCGAGCTGGCGAAGGGATGGAACGGATGACCACGACGGAGCTGGCCTCCGGCGACACCGATGTCGTCGAGCTCAGGGTCGAGGAGCGTCCGGTCACGGTCCGCCACCGGATCATCACCGGCAGCGCCCTGGTGCTGGCCGGGGTGCTGTGCGCGCTCGGACTGGGCCTCGGCTCCAAGGCGGGCGTCGACGCGTCGTTCGAGCTGTCCGGCACCGCCGTGGCGGTGCCGAACCTGGTGCTGCCTGCCCGGCTGACCGCGATCGTGCTCGGCGCGGTCGTCGGTGCCCTCGGCGTCTGGCAGATCGCTCGCGGGTTCCCACGGCACGCGATGAAGTGGGTGCTGACCGCCACCGTCCTGTGTCTGGTCGTCTCGTTCCTGTGCTGGACCACCACCGGACGGGCGGGCACGTCCATCGACCTGCTCGGGCTCCTCCAGGCGACCATCTTCGGGGCCGTTCCGCTGATCCTGGGCGCACTGGCGGGCGTGGTCTGTGAACGCTCCGGCGTCATCAACATCGCGATCGAGGGGCAGATGCTCGCCGGCGCCTGGGCAGGTGCCCTGTTCGGCAGCATCACGCACAACCTGTACCTCGGCGTGTTCGGCGCCCTGGTCGTCGGTGCCGGGATGGGCTGGCTGCTGGCGGTCTTCGCGATCCGCTACCTGGTCAACCAGGTGGTGCTCGGCGTGGTGCTCAACGTGTTCGCGCTCGGGCTGACCGGCTTCGTCTACGACGCGCTCATGCAGCCGAACACCTCCACGCTCAACGACCCGGGATTCTTCCAGAACGTCGCGGTCCCGGTGCTGTCCGACATCCCGATCCTCGGGCCGCTGCTGTTCGACCAGACGGTCATCGTCTACATGACCTACGTGTTGATCGTGCTCGTCGACGTCGCGCTGTTCCGGACCCGGTGGGGGCTGCGCACCCGCGCGGTCGGCGAGCACCCGAAGGCGGCGGACACGGTGGGCATCAAGGTGCTGGCGGTTCGCTACCGGAACGTGATGCTCGGGGGAGCGATCGCCGGCCTGGCCGGCGCCGCGCTCACCATCGGGTCGATCGGAGGCTTCTCCAAGGACATCTCCTCCGGGAAGGGCTTCATCGCTCTCGCGGCGGTGATCTTCGGCCGGTGGAGCCCGCGCGGGGCGGTGGCCGCCGCGCTGCTGTTCGGCTTCGCCGACGCGCTGCAGTCGGTGCTGTCGTTCATCAACACGCCGGTGGCGATTCCTTCCAGCTTCTGGGCCATGCTGCCCTACCTCGCCACGCTGTTCGCGGTGGCCGGCCTGGTGGGACGGGTCCGTGCCCCGGGCGCGGACGGGGAGCCCTATGTCAAGGAGTGACCCGACAGAGCCTGGCCCCCAGGTCGGTCCACAGGTCGGTCCCGAGGTCTGGGAGTCCCTGCGCCAGGAGGCGGTCGCCGCGATGCGGCACGCCTACGCGCCGTACTCCCGCTTCCCGGTGGGCGTGGCAGGCCTGGTCGACGACGGCCGGGTGGTGTCCGGCTGCAACGTGGAGAACGCGGCGTACGGCGTCGGGCTGTGCGCGGAGTGCGGGATGGTCTCCCAGCTGCACGTGACGGGAGGAGGGCGGCTGGTCGCGGTGTACTGCGTGGACGCGGGCGGCGCGGTGCTGATGCCGTGCGGCCGCTGCCGGCAGCTGCTCTGGGAGCACGGCGGCCCGGACTGCCTGCTCACCACTCCGCACGGGGTGAAGCCGATGAGCGAGGTGCTGCCGGACGCGTTCGGGGCCGACGATCTCGACGACCGGAAGGCGGGCCGATGAGCGAGCCGTTCGACGCCGTGGAGGTGATCGTCACCAAGCGGGACGGCGGCGAGCTGTCCGACGCGCAGATCGACTGGGTGGTCGACGCCTACACCCGGGGTGTGGTGGCCGAGGAGCAGATGGCGGCACTGGCGATGGCGGTGCTGCTCAACGGGATGGACCGGCGGGAGATCGTGCGCTGGACCTCCGCGATGATCGCCTCCGGGGAACGGATGGACTTCTCCTCGCTGTCGCGGCGGACCGCCGACAAGCACTCCACCGGCGGAGTCGGCGACAAGATCACCCTCCCGCTGGCTCCTCTGGTCGCCTCCTGCGGGCTGGCCGTGCCGCAGCTGTCCGGCCGCGGGCTGGGACACACCGGCGGCACCCTGGACAAGCTGGAGTCGATCCCCGGCTGGCGGGCGTCGCTGTCCAACGAGGAGATGCTGACCCAGCTCGAGGATGTCGGGGCGGTGGTGTGCGCCGCGGGGGCCGGGCTGGCCCCCGCGGACCGCAAGCTCTACGCGCTGCGGGACGTGACCGGGACCGTCGAGGCCATCCCGCTGATCGCCTCCTCGATCATGAGCAAGAAGATCGCCGAAGGAACCGGCGCGCTGGTGCTGGACGTCAAGGTCGGCTCCGGCGCGTTCATGAAGGAGCAGGCCCGGGCCCGTGAGCTCGCCGAGACGATGGTCGCGCTCGGGCACGACGCCGGGGTGACCACGGTGGCGCTGCTGACCGACATGAGCACCCCCCTCGGGTGCAGCGCGGGCAACGCCCTGGAGGTCGCCGAGGCGGTCGAGGTGCTCGCCGGCGGCGGGCCCGCCGACGTGGTGGAGCTGACCGTGGCCCTGGCCCGGGAGATGCTGGCCGCCGCCGGGATGCCCGACGTGGACCCGGCCGACCGGCTGAAGGACGGCTCGGCGATGGACACCTGGCGGGCGATGATCGCCGCGCAGGGGGGCGACCCGGTGGCGCCGCTGCCCACCGCCCGCGAGACGCACGTCGTGCCGGCGGTGGCCGGCGGGGTGCTGACCCGGCTCGACGCGCTGGCGGTGGGGCTCGCCGCGTGGCGGCTCGGTGCGGGACGCGCCCGCAAGGAGGACCCGGTGCAGGCCGCGGCCGGGGTGCAGATCCACGCCAAGCCCGGTGAGCAGGTGACCGAGGGGCAGCCGCTGCTGACCCTGCACACCGACGAACCGGGCCGGTTCGAGCGCGCGCTGGCCGCCCTGGAGGGCGGCATCCGGGTGGCCGCCCCGGGTGCGTCGTACGTCCCGACGCCGATCGTCCTCGACCGCGTGACCGTCTGATATCAGGACAGCAGCAGCACGACCGCCTCGGCGACGCAGGCGGGCTTGTCCTCGCCCTCGATCTCGATCACGTACCTGACGACCATCTGCTTGCCCGCTGGTACGTCGGACAGCTCTGCGAGCGTCGCGGTGGCCCGCAGCCGGGAGCCGACCTTCACCGGGCTGGGGAAGCGCACCTTGTTCACGCCGTAGTTGAGCCGGGCGCCGGGTGTCTCCAGCGAGAAGATCTGGGCACTGAAATGGGGGACCAGCGACAAGGTCAGGTAGCCGTGCGCGATGGTCCCGCCGAACGGTCCCTTCGCGGCCCGCTCCACGTCGACGTGGATCCACTGGTGGTCCCCGGTGGCGTCGGCGAACGCGTCGACCCGGTCCTGGTCGACCCTCAGCCAGTCGCTGGTGCCGAGCTCCTCACCGACCGCCGCGTCGACCTCGTCGAAGCTGGAGAAAACGCGCATTCGTTGCCCTCTCGGTTCGGATGCTTGAATGCTCCCATGGCTGAACTTATCTCCGCACCCACTCGGATCCCGGTCCCGGGGGGGAAGGTCATCGACGAGTACGTCGGACGGGTGAGCACCGAGACCGAGACGGTGTCCGTGGCTCACATGCAGGCCCCGGCGGGATGGTCCGAGCCGGCCCAGACCCCGGAGTTCGACGAGGTGACCCTGGTGCTGCGGGGGATGGTGCGCGCCGAGGTGCCCTCCGAGCTCGGTGGCGTGAAGACGGTCGATGTGCGCGCCGGGCAGGCGCTGCTGGTGCGGGCAGGGGAGCGGGTCTGCTACTCCACCGGTGAGGAGGAGACGGAGTACGTCGCGGTCTGTCTGCCCGCGTTCAGCCCGGAGACGGTGAACCGTGAGGAGTGAGCTGGTCCGCAGCGCCCCCAAGGTGCTGCTGCACGACCACCTCGACGGCGGGCTGCGGCCGCGGACGGTGCTCGAGCTGGCGGCCGAGGCGGGGCACGAGCTGCCGGCCGGAGACGCCGAGGGGCTGGGACGCTGGTTCGAGGACTCCGCGAACTCCGGCTCCCTCGAGCGTTACCTGGAGACCTTCGCGCACACCGTCGCGGTGATGCAGACCGCCGACCACCTGCGCCGGGTGGCCCGGGAGGCGGTGGAGGACCTCGCCGAGGACGGCGTGATCTACGCCGAGATCCGCTACGCACCCGAGCAGCACCTGGAGCAGGGACTCTCCCTCGAGCAGGTCGTCGAGGCGGTCAAGGCGGGTCTGGAGGAGGGCGAGCAGACCGCCGGCCGGACCGGTCGGCCCATCGTCGTCCGGCAGCTGCTGACGGCCATGCGGCACCAGGCCCGCTCCAACGAGATCGCAGAGCTGGTGGTCGCCTACCGCGACCAGGGCGTGGTCGGCTTCGACATCGCCGGCGCCGAGGCCGGCTACCCGCCGACCCGGCACCTCGACGCGTTCGAGTACCTCCAGCGCGAGAATGCGCACTTCACCATCCATGCCGGGGAGGGCTTCGGCCTGCCGTCGATCTGGCAGGCCATCCAGTGGTGCGGCGCGGACCGGCTCGGGCACGGCGTGCGCATCATCGACGACGTGACCACCGGCCCCGACGGCACCTCGCAGCTGGGCCGGCTGGCGTCCTACGTGCGGGACAAGCGGATCCCGCTGGAGATGTGCCCCTCCTCGAACGTGCAGACCGGGGCCGCGCCATCGATCGCCGAGCACCCCATCGGACTGCTGGCCAGGCTGCGGTTCCGGGTCACGGTCAACACCGACAACCGGCTGATGAGCGGCACGTCGATGAGCCGGGAGATGTCCCAGCTCGTCGACGCCTTCGGCTACGACGTGCACGACCTGCGGTGGCTGACCCTGAACGCGATGAAGTCGGCGTTCTTGCCGTTCGACCAGCGGCTGGTGCTGATCGACGAGACCATCAAGCCCTGCTACCAGGCCTTGGAGGAGGAGCAGGCGAGCGGCTCAGCAACGTCCTGACGCGCTGCCACGCCTGCTCCGGCCGCAACGGGCGGCATCCCATCGCCACCGCCCGGGCGACCACTTCCGGCTCGGCCCGGAGCAGGAGCAGCCCGCGCTGCAGCAGCACCCGTGGCGGCTTGCGGCGCTCGGCAAGGTCCCGGGTGAGCCGCCGCCAGAACGTGACGAGCGGGTGGTGCCGCACACAGATCGCCTCCGCGAGCAGGCCCAGCTCACGGCACTGGGGCACGATCTCGTGCGCGAAGATGCCCTCAGCGACGAAGTACGACGTGCGGCCGAGCTCCAGCAGGCGATGCCCGACCCGGCCGTCGTGGGCGAGGTCGTAGACCGGCGCATCCACGTGACCGTGCCGGCAGAGCCGCTCGACGGCGGCCAGCGCCTCGTCACGCAGCCAGGACGCGGGATCGTCCCAGTCGACGACCCCCATCCGCAGCCGCGGCAAGGCCGGGTCGTCCCCGTCACGGTAGAAGTCGTCGAGGGGCAGGACCGGCAGACCGAGCCGGCGGGCGAGCCGGGACTTCCCGGAGCCCGAGGGGCCTGCCAGCACGATCACCTGGGCACGCACGGTCGTCATTGTGCCGTGCACACCGGGGGGCGACCTGCTCGGGTCAGATGCCGATGGGGTGCCAGACGGTCTTGGTCTCCAAGAAGGTGGTCATGGGGGTCAGGCCGGGGTCGGCCTCGAAGTCGACGGGGCCGTCGGCGGGGCGGCGGACTCGTTTGAGGTTCTCGGCGGCCTGCTCCTCGAGGGTGCGGGCCAGCTCGGGGTCGTCGACGCCGGTGAGGTCGATGCCGTTGACGTCGAGGTGGGAGGCGAGCCATGGGCCGATCTCGGCGGGGTCGCCGGTGAGCAGGTTGACCACACCGGCGGGGACGTCGGAGGTGGCGAGCACCTCGGTGAAGGTGACTGCGGGCAGTGGCCGGCTGTGGGAGGAGACCACCACGGCGGTGTTGCCGGTCACGATGACCGGCGTGAGCACGCAGACCAGCCCGAGCAGGCTGGCCTGCTGCGGAGCGATGACGGCGACCACACCGGTGGGCTCGGGCTGGGAGAAGTTGTAGAACGGTCCGGCGACCGGGTTGGCGCTGCCGGTGACCTGGGCGACCTTGTCGGCCCAGCCTGCGTACCAGACCAGCCGGTCGATGCTGGCGTCGACGGTGTGCTCGGCCTGCCGCGTGGCGACGCCCTCGGTGCGGGCGAGCTCGTCGGTGAGCTGGGCGCGGCGGCCCTCGAGCACCTCGGCGATCCGGTAGACCACCTGGCCGCGGTTGTAGGCGGTGCGGCCGGCCCACCCGCCGAACGCCTTGCGGGCCGCGACCACCGCGTCGCGGGCGTCCTTGCGGGAGGCGCGCGCGGCGTTGGCCAGGAACCGGCCCTTGGCGTCGGCGACCTCGTAGGTGCGGCCCGACTCCGAGCGGGGGAACGCGCCGCCGATGAACAGCTTGTGGGTCTTGCGCACGTCCAGCCGGGAGCCCGGTTCCCGCTTGCTGTCGGCCTTGCTGTTGCGGGGTGTCATCTCAGGTAGCCCTCCAGTCCGTGGCGGCCGCCCTCGCGGCCGTAGCCGGACTCCTTGTAGCCGCCGAAGGGGCTGGTCGGGTCGAACTTGTTGAACGTGTTGGCCCACACCACCCCGGCGCGCAGCTGGTCGGCCATCCACAGGATCCGCGACCCCTTGTCGGTCCAGATCCCGGCGGAGAGCCCGTAGGGGGTGTTGTTGGCCTTGGCGACGGCCTCGGCCGGGGTCCGGAAGGTCAGCACCGACAGCACCGGCCCGAAGATCTCCTCCCGGGCGATCCGGTGGGCCTGGGAGACCCCGGTGAAGATCGTGGGCGGGAACCAGAACCCCCGCTCGGGCAGCGCGCACGGCGGCGACCAGCGCCCGGCTCCCTCGGCCTCCCCGACCTCGGACAGCTCGGTGATCCGGGCCAGCTGGGCCGCGGAGTTGATCGCGCCGACGTCGGTGTTCTTGTCCAGCGGGTCACCGATGCGCAGCGTGGCCATCCGGGCCTTGAGCCTGTCCAGCACCTCCTCGGCCACCGACTCCTGGACCAGCAGGCGGGACCCGGCGCAGCAGACGTGGCCCTGGTTGAAGAAGATCCCGTTCACGATGCCCTCGACCGCCTGGTCGAGAGGCGCGTCGTCGAAGACCACGTTGGCGGCCTTGCCGCCGAGCTCCAGGGTCACCTTCTTGCGGCTGCCGGCCACCGTCCTCGCGATCGCCCGGCCCACCTCGGTCGAGCCGGTGAAGGCCACCTTGTCCACGTCGTCGTGCGCGACGACCGCCTGCCCGGTCGCCCCGGCGCCGGTGACGATGTTGACCACCCCGGGTGGCAGGTCGGCCTGCTGGCAGATCTGCGCGAACAGCAACGCCGACAACGGCGTGGTCTCGGCAGGCTTGAGCACCACGGTGTTCCCGCACGCCAGCGCCGGCGCCACCTTCCAGGCCAGCATCAGCAGCGGGAAGTTCCACGGGATCACCTGCCCCGCCACACCCAACGGCTGCGGAGACCCGTGCCCTGCCGTCGAGAGGCCGGCGTACTCGAGCTTGTCGGCCCATCCCGCGTAGTAGAAGAAGTGCGCGGCCGCGGTCGGCACGTCGAAGTCGCGGGACTCCTTGATGGGCTTGCCGTTGTCCAAGGACTCCAGCACCGCGAGCTCGCGGGACCGCTCGGCGATGATCCGCGCGATCCGGAACAGGTACTTGCCCCGCTCCCGGCCCGGCATCTTCGACCACACCCGGGCATAGGCCCGCCGCGCCGCCCTCACCGCCGCGTCCACGTCGGCCTCGTCGGCCGCACCGACCTCGGCCAGCACCTCCTCGGACGCCGGGTTGATCGTCTTGAACGACCCCCCGGCCACCGGGTCGGTGAACTCGCCGCCGATGAACAGCCCGTACGACGAGGCGATGTCGACGATCGAGCGCGGCTCCGGCGCCGGCGCGTACTCGAACACCGACCTGCCCGACGCCGAACCGGCGCGGGCAGGAACATCCGTGGCAGCCATCAGCTCAGTCCCCGCTCAGTCGAGGGTCACGTAGTCCGGGCCGGAGTACCGGCCGGTGGTCATCTTCATCCGCTGCATCAGCAGGTCGTTGAGCAGCGAGGACGCGCCGAACCGGAACCACTGCGGATCCAGCCAGTCGGCCCCGGCCACCTCGTTGACCACCACCAGGTAGCGGATCGCGTCCTTGGAGGTCCGGATCCCACCGGCCGGCTTCACCCCCACCGTCCGGCCGGTCGCTGCCCGGAAGTCGCGCACCGCCTCCAGCATCACCAGCGTCACCGGCAGCGTCGCCGCCGGCTGCACCTTCCCCGTCGAGGTCTTGATGAAGTCCGCCCCCGCGGTCATCGCCAACCACGCCGCTCGCCGCACGTTGTCGTAGGTGGCCAGCTCCCCGGTCTCGAAGATCACCTTCAGGTGCGCCCGCGAGCCGTCGGCGCGCTCACACGCCTCCCGCACCGCGACGATCTCCTCGAACACCTCCAGGTAGCGGCCCGACAAGAACGCGCCCCGGTCGATGACCATGTCCACCTCGTCGGCGCCGGCGTCCACCGCCGCCCGCGCATCGGCGAGCTTGACCTCCGGCGCCGCCCGCCCCGACGGGAACGCGGTCGCCACCGACGCCACCAGCACCCCCGACCCGGCCAGCGCCTGCTTCGCGGTCGGCACCAGGTCCGGGTACACGCACACCGCCGCCACCGACGGACACGACCCGTCCGACGGGTCCGGGCGCACCGCCTTCGCGCACAACGACCGCACCTTCCCCGGCGTGTCCGCACCCTCCAGCGTGGTCAGGTCCACCATCTGGATCGCGAGGTCCAACGCGAACGACTTCGCAGACGTCTTGATCGACCGCTTCGCCAACCCCGCCGCGCGTTCCTCCGCACCCACCTGGTCCACCCCGGGCAGCCCGTGCAGGAACCGCCGCAACGCAGCATCCGACGACGACGCCTGCGCCAGCTCCGGGGTCAACGCGCCCGCGGCTGTCAGAGCACCAGCCGGCTGGCCGTTCGACAGTGTGGTCACCGGGTCAGCATAGGGGGACCGCCTCGGTTTCGGGGAACCATCGCCGACCCGGCAGAATCATCGTCATGGCCCCCTCGCGCGACGGTAAGGCCCCCGCCCCGGTGGAGGAGTTCAAGCCCACCAACGGGTTGGTCATCGGCTACGTGACGCTGGCGGTGTGCGCGCTGGCGGTCGTGTACGTAGCGGTGTCCGCACACAGCGTGACCGGACTGCGGGTGGCGCTCGGGTTCGCCGTGGGCGGCTGTGTGGACTGGGTCGTGCTGCTGCGGCCGCGTGCGACGGCGGACCGCGAGATGCTGCGGCTGAAGAACTCCCTGGTCGACGTCGACATCCCGCTTGCGCTCATCGACGGCGTGACCGTCCGGCAGACACTGAACGTGTGGGTGGGCAAGCGTCGCTACGTCTGCGCCGGCATCGGCCGGTCGCGGCGGCGGATGTTCAAGAGGAGCGGCCGTCGCGGTCCCGGCGCCCTGCTCGGCCTCGGCAAGCTGCAGGGGTACGCCGCGCAGGTGAACCCGGCCGGTGAGGAGCGCAGCGGGATGCTCTACGAGACCTATGTCGCCACCCGGATCGAGGAGCTGGCCGAGCAGGCCCGCCAGGAGCCCGCCCCGTCCGGCAACCGCGTCCGGCACGTCCCGGCCTGGCCGGCGCTCACAGCGCTCACCGCGCTGGTGGTCGCGTTCGTCGTTGCCCTGCTCTTCTGAGCCCGGTCAGAGACCGGCGGCCCGGGCCAGGTCCGAGCGGATCGCGTCGAGACGGCCGGAGGCGGCGATCCGGGCAGCGTCCACGGCGCCGGGGGAGTCGTCGACCGGGACCACCACCTCGAGGTAGCACTTGATCTTGGGTTCGGTCCCCGACGGCCGGACGACCACCCGGCCGTGGTGCGCCAGAAGGAAGCGCAGCCCGTCGGTGGGCGGCAGGTCCGCGGTCGGCCGGGTGAGGTCGTCGACCCGCTCCACCGGGAGCCCGCCGAGCATGGTCGGGGGCTGCACGCGCAGCCGCTGCAACGCCCCGCTGATGAGGTCGGGGCTCGCCAGGCGCGCCGACAGCTGGTCGGTCGCGTACACCCCGTAGCGACCGGCGATCTCGTCGAGGCGGTCCTCGAGTGTCAGCCCCTCGGCCTTCAGCGACGTGGCCAGCTCGAGAACGCGCAGCAACGCGGAGATGCCGTCCTTGTCGCGCACCAGTTCCGGGGCGACGCAGTAGCCGAGCGCCTCCTCGTAGCCGAACGCCAGACCGTCGATACGTCCCAGCCACTTGAAGCCGGTCAGCGTCTCGCGGTACGGCTGTCCGTTCGCCTCGGCCATCGCCCGCAGCAGGGAGGAGGAGACGATGGAGGTCGCGAACACGCCCTTGGTGCCGGCGCGCAGCAGGAGGTCCGCCAGCAGCGCTCCCACCTCGTCGCCGCGCAGCGTCCGCCAGCCCTGGGGCCCCGGCACGGCCACGGCGCACCGGTCCGCGTCCGGGTCGTTGGCGACCACGATGTCAGCGCCGACCTCCTCGGCCATGGCCACGGCGCGGTCGATCGCGCCCGGCTCCTCGGGGTTGGGGAAGCTCACCGTCGGGAAGTCCGGATCGGGGTCGAACTGCTCGGCGACCACGTGCGGGGCGGTGAAACCCGCGCGGCGCATCGCCTCCACCACCGGGCCGCCCCCGACGCCGTGCAGCGGTGTGTAGACCACCGACAGGTCGCGCGGGCTGCCCGGAGCCACCAGGCCGGCCACGTCGTCGAGGTAGCGGTCGAGCACCGTGTCCTCGAGCAGGGTCCAGCCGTCGCCGCGCGCGACGTCGGCCAGCTTGCCGACCGCTGCGATGGCCTCGGCGATGTCGGAGTCGGCCGGAGGCACGATCTGGCAGCCGTCGCCCAGGTAGACCTTGTAGCCGTTGTCCTGCGGCGGGTTGTGGGAGGCGGTCACCATCACCCCGGCCACGCAGCCCAGCTCGCGGATCGCGTACGCGAGCACCGGCGTGGGAAGCGGTCGGGGGAGCAGCAGGGCGTCCAGGCCGGCACCGCACATGACCTGCGCAGTGTCGCGCGCGAACGCCTCCGAGCGGTGCCGTGCGTCGTACCCGATGACCACTTTGTCGCCCTCGCCGGCGCCGTGCGCGCGCAGGTACGCCGCCAGGCCGGCCGCGGCGCGGGAGACCACCACCCGGTTCATCCGGTTCGGACCTGCACCGAGGGCGCCGCGCAGCCCGGCGGTGCCGAACTGCAGGCTGCCCGCGAACCGGTCGGTGATCTCGGCGGCCGCCTGTCCCGTCGGTGCCTCCTCCGCGAGCGCGAACAGTCGCTCGAGCTCCGCACGGGTCTCCTGGTCGGGGTCCTGCGCGGCCCAGGCCCGCGCCCGGTCGAGGGTTTCCGCAGGGATCGGCGAGTTGTCCATGGCGGCAGGCTAGTGCCTCCTCGGATGCGCTCGTTCAGATCTTCGGCACGATCGCCGCGAGCAGGCTGCCCATCCGGGCGGCGGCGGCCCGTCCGGCCGCGAGCACCTCCTCGTGGTCCAGCGGCCGGCCGGTGATCCCGGCCGCGAGGTTGGTCACCAGCGAGAGGCCCAGCACCTCCAGCCCGGCCTCACGAGCGGCGATCGCCTCCAGGGTGGTGGACATGCCCACCAGGTCGCCGCCGATGGTGCGGATCATCCGGATCTCGGCGGGCGTCTCGTAGTGCGGCCCGGGGAGCTGGACGTAGACGCCCTCCTCGAGACCGGGCTCCACCTCCTGGCACAGCGCACGCAGGCGCGAGCTGTAGAGGCCGGTGAGATCGACGAAGTGCGCGCCCTCGATGGGCGAGGTGGCGGTCAGGTTGATGTGGTCGCGGATCAGCACCGGGGTGCCCGGCGTCCAGTGCTCGCGCAGGCCGCCGCAGCCGTTGGTGAGCACGACGGCGCGGCAGCCCGCCGCGGCAGCGGTGCGCACGTTGTGCACCACGGTGCGGACCCCGTGGCCCTCGTAGAGGTGGGTGCGGCCCAAGAACACCATCAGCCGCACGCCGTCCGTCTCGATGGACCGGATCCGGCCGGCGTGGCCCTCCACGGCCGGGGGCGCGAAGCCCGGCAGGTCCGTCGTACGGATCTCCGCCGACGCCCGGCCGAGGGCGTCGGCGGCCGGCACCCAGCCGGACCCCATCACCAGGGCGATGTCGTGGCTCTGCGCCCCGGTCAGCTCGCGGAGCCGGTCCGCGGCCGCTGCGGCCCGCTCTCCCGCGCCGGCGGCTCCGGAATCGTCGTCTGTGCTCAGCTCGGGGTCCACGCGCGGCAGTCTAGGCGACCGGCCGGCCGTATCGGGCCTGTTGCAATGGGGGCGTCGATGCGGTGGAGTGCCTCCATGCTGAGCTGTCGAGTGTTCGGGCACCGGTACGGCTTCCGGGCCGAGGGCCGCGTCATGGTCTGGGAGTGCGAGCGGGGCTGCGGGGCCGGCGGCTCCAAGGAGTACCGGACCGCGGAGCAGGCGCTGCGCTACGCGACCGCGTTCGACCGGCGCGACTCCGACGACCTCGGCAGGCGGGCCCCGTTCATCGGGCTGTTCCCGTTGCGTCTGTGGCGGTGGATGCGTGACCGCTGGTCGTGAATGAAATCCGGCACCGAAGGGCATAACTCGTCCAGACGACGGAGGGAGCCCGACGCGATGAGCGACACAGCAGTCCAGACAGAAACCATCTCCACCAAGGTGCCGGCACGGCTCGACCGGCTGCCATGGTCCCGCTTCCACTGGATGGTCGTCATCGGGCTGGGCGGGGTGTGGATCCTCGACGGGCTCGAGGTCACCATGGTCGGCAGCGTGGCCTCCCAGATGACCGAGAAGGGCTCCGGGATCGTCATCAACGCCGGGCAGATCGGACTGGCCGGTTCCATCTACATCGTCGGTGCCTGTCTCGGGGCGCTGTTCTTCGGGCAGCTGACCGACCGTTACGGGCGCAAGAAGCTGTTCCTGCTCACCCTGGGGCTGTACATCCTGGCGACCGTGGCCACCGGCTTCTCGATGTCGGTGTGGTGGTTCTTCGCCGCGCGGTTCCTCACCGGCGCGGGGATCGGTGGCGAGTACGCCGCGATCAACTCGGCCATCGACGAGCTCATCCCGGCCCGGGTCCGCGGCCGCGTGGACCTGGCGATCAACGGGTCCTACTGGATCGGCTCCGCCGCCGGGTCGGCCGCTGCGCTGCTGCTGCTCAACGTCCTCGCCACCAACATCGGCTGGCGCGTCGCCTTCTTCGTCGGCGCGGTTCTCGGGGTGACCATCCTCGTCGTACGGCGCAACGTTCCCGAGAGCCCCCGATGGCTGTTCATCCACGGCCGCGAGGAGGAGGCCGAGCGGATCGTCGAGGACATCGAGCGCGGCGTCCGGGAGGAGACCGGCCAGGAGCTCAAGGAGCCGAACAAGGACCTGAAGGTGCGGCAGCGCACCACCATCCCGTTCCGGGAGATCGCCAAGGTGGCGTTCTCCAAGTACCCGAGGCGCGCGGTCCTGGGGCTCGCGCTGTTCGTCGGACAGGCGTTCATCTACAACGGCGTCACGTTCAACCTGGGCACGCTCTACAGCGGCTTCTACAACGTCGCATCCGGCGCGGTGCCGATCTTCATCATCATCTGGGCCCTGGGCAACTTCGCGGGACCGGTGCTGCTCGGCCACCTGTTCGACTCGATCGGCCGCAAACCGATGATCTCGATGACCTACATCGGCTCGGCGGCAGTGACGGTGGCACTTGCCCTGGTGTTCACCAGCAACGTGGGCGGTGCCTGGCTCTTCCTGGGCATCCTGGTCGTCGCCTTCTTCTTTGCCTCGGCAGGTGCCAGCGCCGCGTACCTCACCGTCAGCGAGATCTTCCCCATGGAGACCCGCGCGCTGGCGATCGCGTTCTTCTACGCGATCGGCACCGGCGTGGGCGGGATCTCCGGGCCGTTGCTGTTCGGACGGTTCATCGGCTCGGGCAGCCGCAGCATGGTGGCGATCGCGTTCTACATCGGTGCGGCGGTGATGGCGCTCGGCGGCGTCATCGAGATCTTCTTCGGGGTCAAGGCCGAGCAGGCCCAGCTCGAGGACATCGCCCAGCCGTTGACCGCCGAGGGGACGGAGGACGAGACCAAGGGCGAGGAGCCCTCGCCGGAGGACCAGCAGCGCCGCGAGCGGATCGCCGCACGCGAGCAGCGCCACCGCGAGCAGGCGCAGCGGGGCAGGTACCGCCCGGGCCCGGGCCGGGTCAGCGCGTCCTGGCTGTCCAGCACGCCTCCGGAGACCAACGAGGAGGAGCTCGACCACGAGATCGACGTGATCGCGAACGCGGTCCACGAGCGCGGTCCCATGGACCTTCGAGAGCTGCGCCGGACGGTGGCGGCGCGCTACTGGGGGCCGGGCCGGTTCGGCCCGGCGGTCCGGGAGGCGGTCGAGGAGGGCCGTGTGGTCCGGGTGGGCCGGGGCAAGGTCGGCCCGCCGGCCGGCGAGGGATCTGGCGAACAGAGGTCCTGAGTCACAGACCCACCGAGCGGCACGGCCGGGCCCGGAGCGCGGCTACGTAGTCCGCCGGGGCGTCGGCCGCCTCCGCCGCGTCGGCGAGCACGCCGAGGTAGCTCGCGGACGGCAAGCCGCCCTCGTAGGCATCGAGCACGTAGGCCCAGGCCACCTGCTCGCCGACGAGCGTGTCCACCCGCACCCGGGTCTTGCGGTACAGCCCGGTGTCCGCGCTCTCCCAGCCGTCGAGCACGGTGACGTCCTCGGCGGTGACGTCGTACAGCGCGACGAAGACCTGCTCCAGCGGGTCCTGCACGATGGTGGCCAGCGCGCCGTCCCAACCGTGCTCCTCGCCTCCGAACGTGAGTCGCCAGCCGACCAGCCACCCGGTGCCCTGCAACGGGGAGTGCGGACAGCGCTCACCCATCCGGCGAGGGTCCAGGTTGGAGCCGTAGGCGGCGTAGAGCGGCACGGCATCCGAGCGTATCGCCCCCGCGCCCGAGGGGTGGCCCCGGCGGGCACCGACAGCGCCATCGGCGGATGGAACAATGCAGGGCGTGAGTCGAGTGGTGATCGTCGGCGGTGGACCGGGTGGCTATGAGTCTGCGCTGGTGGCCGCGCAGCTGGGGGCTGAGGTGACCGTGGTGGAGTCCGCCGGCCTGGGCGGCTCCGCGGTGCTCACCGACTGCGTGCCCAGCAAGACGCTGATCGCGACCTCGGAGCTGATGGCCGACATGGAGGAGGCCGCGGAGCTGGGGATCAGCTTCCCGGGCTCTGGGGATGGCGCGGGGCGCGCGGCCGCGGTCGACCTGGCCCGGGTGAACAAGCGGGTCAAGGAGCTCGCCCGGGCGCAGTCGGCCGACATCGAGCGCCGGCTGACCCGCGACGGGGTCCGGCTGCTGCATGGCCGTGGCCGCCTCGACGGTCCGCAACGGGTGGTCGCCGAGCTCGCCGAGGGAGGCGAGGAGACGCTCCAGGCCGATGCGGTGCTGCTCGCCACCGGCGCCAGCCCCCGGGTCCAGGAGTCCGCGCAGCCTGACGGGGAGCGGATCCTGACCTGGGAGCAGGTCTATGACCTCGACGTGGTGCCCGAGCGGCTGATCGTGGTCGGCTCCGGTGTGACCGGCGCCGAGTTCGCCGGGGCCTACAACGCACTGGGCGTCGACGTGGTGCTGGTGTCGAGCCGGGACCACGTGCTGCCCGGCGAGGACCCGGACGCGGCACGTGTGATCGAGCAGGTGTTCGCGCGGCGCGGCATGACGGTGCTGTCGCGATCCCGGATGGCCTCGACCGAACGGCACGGGGACACCGTCCGGGTCACCCTCACCGACGGCCGCGTGGTCGAGGGCTCGCACTGCCTGCTCGCCGTCGGGTCGGTGCCCAACACCGCCGGCCTGGGACTGGAGGAAGCCGGGGTGCAGCTCGGCGAGCGCGGTTTCATCGAGGTGGACCGGGTCTCGCGCACCGCCAGTCGCAGCGTGTACGCCGCGGGGGACTGCACCGGGGTGCTGATGCTCGCCTCGGTCGCGGCGATGCAGGGGCGGATCGCGATGTGGCACTTCCTCGGCGACGCGGTTGCCCCGCTCGACCTGGGCACGGTGGCCTCGAACGTGTTCACCGCCCCGGAGATCGCCACCGTCGGCTGGTCGCAGGCGGCGGTGGATGCCGGGGAGGTCGAGGCCGAGGTGGTGACGCTCCCACTCGCCGGCAACGCCCGGGCCAAGATGCAGGGCGTCCGGGACGGGTTCGTGAAGCTGTTCAGCAGGCCGGGCACGGGCATCGTCGTCGGGGGAGTGGTGGTCGCGCCGCGGGCCAGCGAGCTGATCCACCCGGTGGCCATCGCGGTCTCCGAGCGGCTCACCGCCGACCAGCTCGCGCACGCGTTCACCGTCTACCCGTCGATGAGCGGGTCGCTGGCCGAGGCCGCCCGCCGGCTGCACCGGGTATGAGCCCGGAAATCACATTCACGTAGTTCCATCTGTGTAATTCGCTGATCCAACGAAAAAGTGGACAACGAGGCATTTCGCCTGCGCATAATCTCCTGTCACAGGAACATTCAAGTTTCACATTCGTTACAGCCCGCGACCGGGGTCGGGAAGCCCCGCGTCGTACGGCAGGGGAAGAAGCGTCGATGAGGTCATGTCCGCGGGCGGCGGCCCGTGCCTGGGTGAGCCGTGCCCTGGTGGCGGGCACCGCGGTCACGTTGGTGGCGGTGGGCGCGCTGGCGGGCACCCCGGTCGCGCCCGCGGTGGGCGCGGTCGCCACGCAGCAGTCCTACTGGGTGCCGGTGGACCAGCAGGTCGTGGTGCAGGGCCACGGCTTCGGGCACGGGCACGGCATGTCGCAGTACGGCGCCGAGGGCGCCGCGCTGGCCGGCAAGACCTACACCGACATCCTCGACTTCTACTACCCCGGCACCAGCTGGTCGAAGGTGCGCGGCAACGTCCGGGTGTTGATCAGCGGGGACAGCACCTCCGACGTCGTGGTCAGCCCGGCCGCCGGGCTGACGGTGACCGATCTCGGCGACCACACCACCTACCCGCTGCCCGACAAGCCGGGGGTCACCCGCTGGCGGCTCGCGGTGGCCGCCGACGGCGGCAGCGTGGTCGCCTTCAAGACCCGCCGCTGGCACCGGTTCCGGCCGGACGGCAAGAACGAGCTGGCCGGGGACGGGCAGTTCGCCGCCGACGGGCCGCTGACGTTGTGGACGCCCTCGGGTCCCCGGGACTACCGCGGTGCCCTGCGGGCGGCCTCGCCGACCCCTGGTGCGACGTACCGCGACACGGTGAACGTGCTGTCGATGGACGACTACGTCAAGGGCGTGGTGCCCTCGGAGATGCCGCCCTCCTGGGACCCGGAGGCGGTCAAGGCGCAGGCGGTGGCCGCACGCACCTACGCCACCTGGTCGCGGAACCAGTACCGACACCGCTACTACCAGATCTGCGACACCAGCGCGTGCCAGGTCTACGGCGGGGTCGGCGCCGAGGACCCTCGCAGCAACGCGGCGGTGGACGCCACCAGCAGGCAGATCCTCACCTACGACGGCAAGCCGGCGTTCACGCAGTTCTCCTCCAGCGACGGTGGTTGGACCGCCGACGGCGGCCAGCCCTACCTTCCCGCCCAGCAGGACCCGTACGACGGGTGGAGCGGCAACCCGGTCCACGACTGGACCGTCACCCTCGACGCCGGTCGGCTGCAGAGCGCCTACCCGTCCATCGGTCGGCTGCGCCGGCTGCTCGTGGTGCAGCGCGACGGCAACGGTGACTGGCAGGGCCGGGTGGACAGCATGGTCCTCGACGGCACCCGCGGCGACGTGACCATCACAGGCGACGCGTTCCAGTGGGCGTTCGGACTGCGCTCCGACTGGTTCAGCATCGAACCCACTCCGATCATCAGCCGGTGGTCCCGCATCGGCGGGGACTCCTCGAAGCTCGGGCCCGTCAAGGGGCCTGAGTACCAGGTCGACAACGGCTCCGCGCAGGCCTTCCAGCGAGGGCGGATCTTCTACTCCACGACCACCGGTGCGCACGAGCTCTACGGGCCGATCCTGCGCAAGTACCGCAGGATGCGCGGTCCGAGCTCGGTGCTGGGGCTGCCGACGTCCACGATCCGCTCACGTGGTGCCGGCATCCGCGCGAGCTTCCAGCACGGGGTGATTTTCTCCCGCTCCGACCTGGGCACGGTCGCGCTCAGCGGGCCGATCGCGGCCGCCTACCTCGCCGCCGGCGGCATCAAGAAGTCCGGCCTCGGGTGGCCCACCCAGGACAACTTCGACACCCAGGACGGTCAGCGGGCGAACTTCGAGCACGGCTACATCACGTGGTCCCAGAGCACCGACACCACACAGCTGGCGGTCAGCCAGCCCTAGCGGGGCGCTCGCCAGCAGGGCGCGCATGAGCCTCGGGCGGCAGCGGCTGGTCCTGACCGCGCACCGGATCGAGCTGTCCGGCCCGGACCTCCATGAGTCAGCGGACGATCACCTTGCCCACCATGCCCATGTCGTCGTGCAGGATGCAGATGTAGGGGAAGGTGCCGGCCTTGGTGAACGTGACCGTGAACTTCTGGCCGGGCTGGAGGATGCCAGAGCTCAGCTGACCGCTCGAGAAGCTCGTTGGGTCTCCGTACGGCGCCAGCAGCGACGTTCCGGACTGCTCGGGGCCGAAGGTGACCGTGTGCGGCACGATCACGTTGATGTTGTCGAAGGTCACCTGCGTGCCGACCCGGATCCGCACCGTGCCGCGGAGGAACCTCATGATCATCACCTTGTCGTCCTGCGCCCCGGCGAACACGTGGTGACGGGTCGACCTGGCCCTGGTGCTGGCCAGCAGGTGCCGTCCGTCCGCGAGAAGCATGTGCGAACGGACGGCGGCCTGGTGGTCGTACTGTGCCTGGCTGAACGGGTAGGGGGTGTTCTCCTCACGGACGTGGATCGTGCCGACCATCATCCTCCCGTGCACCAGGCAGTAGTAGGTGAAGTTCCCGTCGTGGGCGAACTTCAGGGTGTACTGCTGGTAGACCGGGATCGTCGGGAAGGCCGAGAAGCTGCTGGACGTGCTGAGCAGGCCGGAGTTGAAGTACCGCGACGGGTCGTAGACCTGACCGTCGGTGCGCATGGTCTGGGCCGGGTCCGCCGGATCGAACGGAGCAATGGTCTGCTGCCTGTCGCCACCCTTGAAGAAGGTGACGGTGTGGATCTCGGCGGCGTTCGCCTGCCAGGTGACCGTGTCCCCCTCGTTGATCCAGATCTGACCGGGCAGGAAGCGCATGCCTTGGATGGCTTGGTTCCTGGACTGGTTGCCGACCAGGACCTGCCAGTCCTGATGGTGGTGGTGACCGGTGGTGGCAACCGGTGTGGCAGTGGCAGCAGGTGCGGCCGAGACCGCGCCGACCGCGGAAGCCGCGCAGATGAGCAGCAGCGCGACCAGACGTCGTAGCCGGGAGGGAAGCGGGGTGACCATGGCGGCCTCCGAGAGCGGGACCCGGACGGGTAGGGGCCGGACCCACGGGTCCCGGTCGCACGAGCCCGGCAGCGGGAGTCGTCAGAACCCCATCGCCATGCTTCCGAACGCCTCAGGCCGTGGCCATGGGGGCAACAAGGCATTGACCATGGCCCGCACGCACTAAGCCGCGTCCGGATCCGGGGAGAACGTCCGGGTCAGTCCTTGATCTCGCAGATGACCTCGCCGTTGGCCACCGATGCGCCGACCTCGGCGGACAGTCCGCTGACGGTGCCGGCCTTGTGCGCCTTGAGCGGCTGCTCCATCTTCATTGCCTCCAGCACCACGATGACGTCCCCGTCGGTGACGGCGGCGCCGTCCTCGACGGCCACCTTGACGATGGTGCCCTGCATCGGCGAGGCGAGCGCGTCGCCACTGACCGCGGCGGTGGCCTTCTTGCGAGCCCGCTTGGGTTTCTTCGTCGCGGTCGCGCCGACCGGGGCCACGCTGCCCAGGCTCGCCGGCAGCACCACCTCGAGGCGGTGGCCACCGACCTCCACGGTGACGGACTGACGCTGCTCGGGCTCGTCCCCCTCCTGGTCCCCGGAACCGCCGTAGGGCTCGATCTGGTTGTCGAACCCGGTCTCGATCCAGGAGGTGTAGACGCCGAACTGCTCGCCATCACCGATGAAGGCGGGGTCGTCGACCACCACGCGGTGGAAAGGGATCACCGTGGGCATGCCGTCGACCACGAACTCGTCGAGCGCGCGCCGCGAGCGCTCCAGCGCCTGGGTGCGGTCACGTCCGTAGACCACCAGCTTGGCCACCAGCGAGTCGAACGAGCCGGGCACCGTCTCGCCCTGGTCGTAGCCGCCGTCGAGCCGCACGCCCGGGCCCGACGGAGCGTGCCAGCGGGTGAGGGTGCCGGGCGCCGGCATGAAGTTGCGGCCGGCGTCCTCGGCGTTGATCCGGAACTCGATGGCGTGGCCCTCGATCTGCGGGTCGTCGTAGCCGAGCTCCTCGCCGGCGGCGACCCGGAACATCTCCCGGACCATGTTGATGCCGGTGACCTCCTCGGTGACCGGGTGCTCCACCTGCAGCCGGGTGTTCACCTCCAGGAACGAGATGGTGCCGTCCTGGCCGACCAGGAACTCACAGGTCCCCGCCCCGACGTAGCCGGCGGCCTTCAAGATCGCCTTGGACGAGTCGTACAGGATGCTCATCTGCTCGTCGGTCAGGAACGGCGCAGGCGCCTCCTCGACCAGCTTCTGGTGCCGGCGCTGCAGCGAGCAGTCCCGGGTGGAGACCACCACCACGTTGCCGTGCTGGTCGGCCAGGCACTGGGTCTCCACGTGGCGGGGCTTGTCGAGGTAGCGCTCGACGAAGCACTCGCCACGCCCGAACGCGGCTACCGCCTCGCGCACCGCCGACTCGTAGAGGTCGGCGACCTCCTCCTCGGCCCGCGCCACCTTCAGGCCGCGCCCGCCGCCACCGAACGCTGCCTTGATCGCGATCGGCAGGCCGTGCTCCCGAGCGAAGGCCACCACCTCGTCGGCGTCGGCCACCGGGTCCGGGGTGCCGGCGACCAGCGGAGCGCCGACCTTCTGGGCGATGTGCCTGGCCTGGACCTTGTCGCCAAGCGACATGATCGCGGACGGCGGGGGCCCGATCCAGACCAGGCCGGCGTCGATCACCGCCTGGGCGAAGTCGGCGTTCTCGGCCAGGAAGCCGTAGCCGGGGTGCACCGAGTCCGCCCCGGACTTCTTCGCGGCCTCCACGATCTTCTCGATCGACAGGTACGACTCGGCCGGAGTCGCGCCACCGAGGCTGTAGGCCTCGTCGGCCAGCCGGACGAACAGCGCCTCCCGGTCCGGCTCGGCATACACCGCGACGCTGCCGAGGCCGGCGTCCTTGCACGCCCTGATGACCCGTACGGCGATCTCGCCGCGGTTGGCGATGAGGACCTTCTTCAGTGGCCTGATGTCGGGAGTACCGGACACGCGTCGCTCCTGGGTCGTCTCGTGGCGTCGGCTACTCGGAGTCTAAAGCCACCCCTCCACGCCCGCCCGGGCGCCCGTCGGTCGATGGGTCCGGGCCGGTCTGCCCGGTCAGTCCGCCGCCAGGTCGCGCCGCCGGAAGCCGAGCAGCCCCGTCCCGACCAGGACGGCGGCCACGACGAGCAGCACGGCCACCGGCGCCCCCTGCACACTGCCACCGGGCAGCTGCGGGACCTGGGTGTACGGCGAGAGGTGCTGGGTCCACGCGGGAAGGTTCATCAGCTCGCCGAACTGACCGAGCACGACGCAGCCCACCAGCACCGCCCAGCCCCAGGCGGCGACCCGGCCGGCAATGCCGAACAGCGCGACCGAGACCCCGACCAGCACCCAGACCGCGGGCAGCCGGGCCGCGGCGGCCGCCAGGTCCGGCCCGACCACGCCCGGGTCGCCGACGGAGACGGCGTGCGCGAGCCCGATGCCCAGGCCGACGGCAACGGTGATGATGGCCGTGCCGGCGATGGCCAGGAGCAGGTGGCCGGCGGCGTACCGGGTCCGGCTGACCGGCGTGGCCAGCACCGTCTCGGCGCGGGCGGCCGCCTCGTCGGCGCGCAGCCGGAGCACGGTGCTGATCCCGAACACGGTCGTGAACAACGCTACGAAGCCGATCTCGGCGGACAAGAACGCGTCGGTGAGCCCCGGGACCCCGCCGAGGCGGGCCACGAACCGCCGGGACTCCGGGCTGGTGAGCAGGTCCCCGACGTTGGCCACGATGCTGCCGAGCACCAGTCCGAGCAGGAAGAAGCCGACCGTCCACGCGAGCAGTGCCGCCCGGTCCAGCCGCCACGCCAGGGTCAGCGGGCCGGCCAGCCGCTCGCCGCGGGCGGGGCCGGTCCGCTCGGGCAACAGGCCGCCGCCGAGGTCGCGGCGGCGCAGCAGCACCACCGCGAGCCAGACCAGGGCGCCCGCGGCGACCGGCAGCGCCGGCACCACCACCCACCGGTCGCCGGCGAACGGGCGCACCTGCTGCGCCCAGCCGATCGGGGACAGCCAGCTGGTCCATCGGGCCCCGGGCGCGGAGGTGTCGCCGGCCGCCCGCACGACGTACGCGACCGCGAGCGTGGTGGCGGTGAGCCCACGGGCGCTGCGGGCGCTGGTGGACAGCTGCGCGAACACTGCGGCCGCCCCCGCGAACACGAGTCCGGAGCCCACCCAGCCGGCCGCGAAGGCGCACGACCCGGCGGCCGGCAGGCCGGTCGCGATGAGCGCGAGCGCCGTGAGCACACCGAGGACCACCGTGGCGCCGCAGGCGAGCACCAGGGCGGCCGCCATCGCGGCATACCTGCCGACCACGCCGGAGGCGGCCAGCTCGGTGCGGCCCACCTCCTCGTCGGCCCGGGTGTGCCGGACCACCAGCAGCATCGTGAAGACCGCCACGAACACGCTGCCCAGCCCGATCAGCTTCAGCATCGCCAAGGCGCCGAGCGAGGTGGCGTCGTAGATGCGCCCGTACAGGGCGACCAGGGCGGGTGAGGCGTTGATGAGGCCGGCTGCGCTCGCCCGGGAGGCCACGGTCGGGTAGAGGTCGGCCGTGGCCCGCGCCGACAGGCCGACCACTGCCACGAACGTGGCCATGGTGGCCGGCAGCAGCAGCCGGTCCCGGCGCAGCGCCAGCCGCAGGAGCGGGCCGGTGCCGACCAGGGTGCTCACGGGGACGGCTCGCGTTCGAGGGGGGCCGGCGGTTCCTCGGAGCCTGACGATCCGTCGTAGTGGCGCAGGAACAGCTGTTCCAGGGTGGGCGGCTGGCTGACCAGGCCGGCGATGCCGGTCCGGCTCAGCTCCCGGAGCAGCGCGCCGAGCTCGGCGGTCGGCACCTGGCAGCGCAGCCGGCTGCCCTCCACGGCGACGTCTCGCAGCCCGGGGATCCCCGCGAGGTCCGGGACCGGTCCCGTCAGCGTCGCGTCGACGTAGGTGTCGGTCAGGTGCCGCAGCTCGGTGAGCGTCCCGGCCTCCACGCGGCGGCCCTTGCGGATGATGCTCACCCGGTCGCAGACCGCCTCCACCTCGGAGAGGATGTGGCTGCTCAGCAGCACCGTGCGGCCGCGGCCGCGTTCCTCCAGCACGCAGTCGCGGAACACCTCCTCCATCAGCGGGTCCAGCCCGGCCGTCGGCTCGTCGAGGACCAGCAGCTCGGCGTCGCCGGCCAACGCGGCCACCAGGGCCACCTTCTGCCGGTTCCCGCGGGAGTAGGCGCGGGTCTTCTTGGTGGGGTCCAGGTCGAACTTCTCGAGCATCGTCTGCCGGCGCCGCTCGTCCAGCCCGCCGCGCAGCCGCCCGAGCAGGTCGATCACCTCGCCCCCGGTGAGCTGCGGCCACAGGCTCACCTCGCCGGGCACGTACGCGAGGCGGGCGTGCAGCGCGGTGGCGTCGGCCCACGGGTCGCCACCGAGCAGCCGCACCCGGCCGGCGGTCCGGCGCAGCAGGCCCAGCAGGACGCGGATCGTGGTGGACTTGCCCGAGCCGTTGGGACCCAGGAACCCGTGCACCTCGCCCTCGTCGACACACAGGTCGAGACCGTCGAGGGCGCGGACGCTGCCGAAGTCCTTCACCAGGCCCTCGACGTCGATGGAGGTCGCCACCCCCCAAGGTACGGAAGACTCGCCGGGTCCGGCCCGGTGATCGTCCGATCAGGAGCCCGCCAAGCCGGCGAGGTCCTCCCGGCAGCGCTTCTCGACGGCGTCCAGCTCGGCCAGGGTCTCGTCGATGTCGCGGCGCCGCTGCTCGAGCTCGGCGCGGCGTACGGCGATCTGCTCGATCAGGTAGCGCAGCTGTCCGGCCTCGCCGGGCTGCTCGTCGTACATGTTCACGATCATGGCGATCTCGTCCAGGGAGAACCCGAGCCGTCGGCCGCGCAGCACCAGGGCCAGCCGCACCCGGTCACGGGCGCGGAACACCCGGCTGGTGCCGCGCCGCTCCGGAGCGAGCAGGCCGACGTCCTCGTAGTGGCGGATGGTGCGCGCGGTGACGTCGTAGTCCTCGGCGAGCTCGGTGATCGTCCACGAGCCCTCGGGCGACCCGGAGGCGGCCCCGGAGGCGGGTCCAGACGTCATGCGGCTGCTCCTTGCGCTCGGTTCGGCCCGCCCCTAGAGTGCCTTACGTTTACGTAAACGTAAAGCACTCGACCAGGGAGTGAGCATGTCCTACGAGCTGTCGCCGGAGCACGAGACGTTCCGGGCGAGCGTCCGCGACTTCGCCGAGAAGGAGATCGCCCCGCACGCAGCGCAGTGGGACCGCGACCACCACTTCCCGGTCGAGGTGGTGGCGAAGATGGGTGAGCTCGGGCTCTTCGGGCTGACCGCGCCCGAGGAGCTCGGTGGCGCCGGTCTGGACAGCACTGCCGGCGGCTTCACGTCGTTGTGTCTGGCGATCGAGGAGATCGGCCGTGTCGACCAGTCGCTGGGCATCACCTTGGAGGCCGGTGTCGGGCTGGGCATCAACCCGATCCTCACCTTCGGCACCGAGGAGCAGAAGCAGACCTACCTGCCGGACCTCATCGCCGGCCGGAAGCTGGCCGGGTTCGGGCTGACCGAGCCGGGGGCCGGCTCCGACGCCGGGGCCACCAAGACCCGCGCCGAGCTGGTCGACGGCGAGTGGGTGGTCAACGGCGCCAAGCAGTTCATCACCAACTCCGGGTCCGCCATCACCTCCCTGGTGACCGTGACGGCGCGCACGGGGACCCGGGACGACGGCAGGGCGGAGATCTCCACGATCATCGTCCCCTCCGGTACGCCGGGGTTCGTCGCCGAGCCGGCCTACGACAAGCTCGGCTGGCACGCCTCGGACACGCACCCGCTGACCTTCAGCGACGCCCGGGTGCCCGAGTCCCACCTGCTCGGGGCGCGCGGCCGCGGGTTCGCCCAGTTCCTGGCCACCCTCGACGACGGCAGGGTCGCGATCGCGGCGCTCGCCGTCGGCTGCATCCAGGCCTGTCTCGACATGGCGGTGCAGTACGCCGGGGAGCGGACCACGTTCGGGGTGCCCATCGGCGCCAAGCAGGGGGTGGCCTTCCAGGTCGCCGACCTCGAGGTGATGCTGCAGGCCTCCCGGCTGCTGACCTACAAGGCGGCGGCGATGAAGGACGCCGGCCGGCCGGCCGCCGAGTTCAAGCAGGCCGCCGCGGTGGCGAAGCTGTACGCCACCGAGTCGGCGGTCACCGCCACCCGGATCGCCACCCAGGTCTTCGGCGGCTACGGGTTCATGGAGGAGTACCCGGTCACGCGCTTCTACCGGGACGCCAAGGTGCTCGAGATCGGTGAGGGCACCTCGGAGGTGCAGCGGATGCTGATCGCCCGGGGGCGTGGCCTGCCGGTGGAGTGACCGGCTCCCGGCTAGGCTTGCCGCTCATGGCCCGATCTCTGCAGGACCTCGTGCGCGAGGTCGCCAGCGAGGTCGCCAAGTTCCTCACGGTCGGCGGTCTCGCGACCCTCGTGTCCGTGGTGATCTTCAACGCGCTGGTGCACGGCGACTGGGCGCTGCCCGCACCGATGCACCGATGGCCGCTGCCGGCGTACGTGATCGCCAACACCGTCGGGATGGTGGTCAGCTACCGCGGCAGCCGCTCCTGGGCGTTCCGGCACCGGGAGGTCGTCGGTCGGGCCGGCGGTCGGGTGGCCTTCTTCGTGATCAACACCGCCTCGATGGCGATTCCGTTGCTCTGCCTGGCGTTCAGCCGCTACGTGCTGCACCGCGACGATCCCGTGTCCGACAACGTGGCCGCGAACGGGTTCGGCCTGGTGTTCGGCACCGCGGCCCGGTTCTGGGCCTTCCGCCGGTTCGTCTTCTTGCACCCTGAGGTTGCCCTGGCCCGCCAGCAGCGGGTCACCGAGGGCCGGGGCCAGCGCGCCGCGTGAGCGGTCACAGCAGCCGGCGGGCCAACCGCCAGTAGCGCTCCGACAGCCACGACAGCACCGGTGGGGCGCTGATCCCGGACCCCGGGCCGGGGGCGAACCGGCCGGTGAGCAGAACCGCCAGCTCCCGGTCGCTGCGCACGCGCGCCGCCTGCATGCGCTCCCGCCGGGCCCGCACCGCCGCCCGGTGCCGGACCAGCCACCACCAGCCCCGCAGCTTCTGCCGCGCCCACCCCTGGCGCAGCGCCACGCCGAGGACCGCCAGCTCGAGCCCGAGCAGCGCCGGGGCCAGCAGCGCCAAGGTGCGCGCCTCGTAGAGGGTGAGCAGCGTGAACAGCCGGTTGCGCTCCAGCAGGTAGAACTTGTTCGGGTTGCGGTGGAACTCGTAGTGGTGCGCCACCACGGCGTCGGGCACGTAGACCACCCGGAGACCGCGCTGCCAGCAACGCAGGCTGAGCTCGGCGTCCTCGCAGTAGGCGAACAGCTCCTCGCACAGGCCGCCGAGCTCCTGCCAGGTCCGGCGACGGCAGGCCATCGCCGCCCCGCTCGCGCTTGCCACGTCCGTCGGGGTGGCGTGCGCGGCGGCGGGCTCGCCGAGCCCGCCTGCCCAGGACAGGCCGAGGTAGTGCACCGGGTTGCCCGCGGAGTTCATCAGCCCGGGCCGGTCGGCGAGCCGGAGGCCGGCCGTCACCAGGCCCACTCCCGGGTCGTCCAGCGAGGCGACCAGCGCGGCGAGGGCCTTCGGCTCCACCACCGCGTCGCTGTTCACGAACGCCAGGTAGTCGCCGCGCGCTTGCCTTGCCCCCAGGTTGCAGCCCCCCGTGAAGCCGGTGTTGCGTCCCGGGCGCAGCACCTGCACCCCGGTCCGGCCGGCGAGCCGGTCCACCGCGTCCGCCGTACCGCCGTTGTCGACGAGCACCACGTCGACGTCCACGCCCGCGGACTCCAGCAGCATGTCCACGCACTCCGAGAGCAGCGGCTGCGGCCCGTAGGCGAGGACGACCGCGGTGACCCGCGGGAGGCCGGGCCGGTCAGGCATCGGGGTCCGGCCGGTCCGCCTGCGCGCGCAGGTCCTCGGTCTCCAGGCGCAGCAGCGCCAGCTCCTCGGCGAGGGTCCGGGTGCGCTCCTCCATCCGGCCCAGCTCGTAGCTGTGCTGGATGCTCACCACCAGCAGCACGAAGCTGGCGACGAAGAACAGCAGGTTGGTCGGCACCTCGACGCCGACCACCCGAGCGGTCCAGAACAGCAGCCGCGGGAACAGCGCGACCACGATCGCGGCCACTGCGACGACGACCCAGAACACGGCGTACTTCTCGCGCAGCTGGTGCCGGCGCAGCATCTCGAACAGCACCACCAGGGTGATGACCGAGCCGACGAGGCCGAGGACGAAGTTCGGGTCCATGTCAGCTGAGCTCCCGTGTCGTTGTCTCGGGGACGTGCGGCCAGCGCCGGACCAGGCCGAGACCGAGCGCGGCGACCGCGCGCACCAGGTAGACCCCGGCCCGGACCGGGGACTGGCTCGCCCGGCCCGCGGCCCGGGGACGCATCGTCACCGGCACCTGCGTGACCCGGCAGCCGTTGCGCAAGGCGATGACCAGCGACTCCACGGTGTCCCCGAGGTACTCGGTGGGGTAGTAGGTGGCGAACACCCCGATCGCCCGGAGGTCGGCGGCCCGGAACCCGCTGGTCACGTCGCTGAGCCGGTGCCTGGCCAGCCGGGACAGCGTGTGCGCGAGCATCACCATGGCCCACCGGCGCGGACCCCGGGCTGGGTAGGAACCCTCGCCCGCGAACCGGGCGCCGATCACCACGTCGGCGTCGTCGAGCGCGTCGACCAGCCGGCCCACGTAGGCCGGGTCGTGCTGCCCGTCGGCGTCGACCTGCACCACCACGTCGTAGCCGTGGCGCAGCGCGTAGCGGTAGCCGGCACGCATGGCTCCGCCCACGCCCAGGTTGAAGGGAAGCCGGCACACCAGCGCGCCGGCGGAGCGCGCGGCCGCGGCCGTGTCGTCCCACGACCCGTCGTCCACGACGAGGACGTCGAGCGACGGGCAGGTCTCGCGCACCTCGCAGACCACGTCGGCCACGGTGCGCGCCTCGTTCCAGGCCGGGATGACGACCAGGATCCTGCGGGGATCGTCCCGCGACACTCCCATGCCGTCCATGCTAGGCAGCGGGTCCACGGACCCGGAGGAGCCGAGGCGCGAGGTGGTTAGATGAGCCGCATGCGGCTTCTGGTCACCGGGGGTGCCGGCTTCATCGGCTCCCACTACGTGCGGTCGGTGCTGGGCGAGGCGTGGGGTGGTGTCCGGCCGGAGTCGGTGGTGGTGCTGGACCGGCTCACCTACGCCGGGAACCTGGCCAACCTGGACCCGGTGCGCGACGACGAGCGGCTGCGGTTCGTGCAGGGGGACGTCTGCGATCGGGCGCTGGTGGACCGGCTGGTGGCCGAGGTCGACGCGGTGGTGCACTTCGCCGCCGAGTCGCACGTGGACCGCTCCATCCTGGGCGCGGCCGACTTCGTGATGACCAACGTGGTCGGCACCCAGACCCTGCTCGACGCCGCCCGTGAGCGCTCGGTGTCGAAGTTCGTGCAGGTGTCGACCGACGAGGTGTACGGGTCGATCCCGACCGGTTCGTGGTCCGAGGAGGAGCCGGTGGCCCCGAACTCGCCCTACTCGGCGTCGAAGGCCTCGGCCGACCTGCTGGCCCGCGCCTACTTCAGCACCCACGGGCTGCCGGTGTGCGTGACCCGCTGCTCGAACAACTACGGCCCCTACCAGTTCCCGGAGAAGGTCATCCCGCTGTTCGTCACCAACCTCATCGACGGCGGCGAGGTGCCGCTGTACGGCGAGGGCGCCAACGTGCGGGACTGGCTGCACGTCGACGACCACTGTCGCGGGGTGCACCTGGTGCTGGAGTCCGGCCGTCCCGGGGAGGTCTACAACATCGGCGGCGGCACCGAGCTGACCAACAAGGAGCTCACCGGGCTGCTGCTGGAGGCCACCGGCACCGGCTGGGACCGGGTGCGCCACGTGCCGGACCGGCTCGGGCACGACCTGCGCTACAGCGTGGACATCACCAAGATCCGCACCGAGCTCGGCTACGCGCCCCGGGTGCGGTTCGAAGACGGGCTGGCCGCCACCGTGCGGTGGTACCAGGCGCATCGGGACTGGTGGCAGCCACTGAAGCAACGCGCACATCTCGTCAGCCCGCCTTCGGCGGAGGACTGAGGCAGATCAGCGACCCGACCCGCTGCGGGGAGCGGTAGCCGGCCCGCTCCAGCTCCGCCAGCGCGGTCACGTGCGTGGCATAGTCGCAGGCCAGGCTGACGTTCAGATCGGCGAGTGCCCGCTCGACCCGGGGCAGCGGGGGGAGCCCCTTGGCCGTGGGGCTGACCACCCGGATCAGCACCTTGCGGGGGATCACGTTCCCGGCCTCCTCCGGCAGGCCGTGCAGGTAGAACCGGCGCGGGGCGACCGCGTGCACGCGCGTGGTCAGCAGCGCCATCAACGCCATGCCGCCCTTGGGCAGCAGCACCGGCCCCGGGCCGGGGCGCATCGCGACCACCCGCCTGGTGTCGTGCAGCGCGACCAGGTGCGTCTTCCACGTCGGACGGGTAGTCAGGGCCGCGCCGACCTCCTTGCTCCAGACCGGCGTCCCGTTCGCCGTGGTCACCAGGATCAGGCCGGCGGCGAGGGCAGCGACCACCGGCCACCGCACCAGCCGAGGCAGGATCTCGGGGAGGGGCACGGCGACGAGCAGCCCGACGAGCAACGGGATCGGGGTGATCAGCAGCAGCCGGTAGTCGATGGGGCCGGCGCCGGTGTAGGCGTTCATGAGCCCGAACAGCCCGTGGGTGAGCACGGCGAACACCACGAACGTGGCGGCTGCGGCGAAGGCGCGGCCCTCCCGGTTGCGGACCAGGGCGGGGCCGACCAGCAGCCCGAGCACCAACAGGGCCACCAGCCACGGGTCAGGACCGACCACCCGGTCGAACGCCTTGGCCGGCGGCTTGGTCCTCTGCCAGACCTGGGCTACCTGCGAGGTGAACAGCAGCACACCCAGCCCGGCGACCACCGGGCCGAGCGCGAACAGCACCGTCCCGGACAGCAGCCGCCCCCAGCCGCGCCACAGGAACGGCACGGCCAGCACCATGGCGCATGCCATCACCGGGGCCATGATGATCCCGGTGGTGGAGAGCCCGACGAACGCCACGCCCAGGCCGAGCAGCAGGAACATCGTCCAGGCCTTGTCACCCGTGCGGCTCGCCCGCGCCAGCCGGGTGAGGTACAGCCAGGCCAGTGGCACCACGAGACAGATCCCGAGCACCTTGCCCTGCCACATCCGCGCGTAGGCGAAGTCCCCGATCGTGCCCGCCGCGCACCACAGGTAGACCAGGATGGCGACCATGAAGACGAGCAGCGCCCGGCGGGGCGCCCACGCGGCGGTGAGGCGCCACAGCGCCCAGGCGGCGAGGACGACGAACACCGGCGCGGCGACCAGGTAGGTGAACGTGGCCCCGCCGTACCCGAACAGGTGCGCCAGTGAGCCGAGCAGGCCCTCCACCGAGGCGACGGGGAACCCGTAGGTGGAGTGGAAGTGAGCCGCGCTGAAGATGGTGTCGCGGGTGGGGAACGTACCGCGCTGGGCCACCCACACCGACCGGTTCACGTAGTAGATGTCGTCGGAGTTCGGGTTGCGCACGAACATCGTGAACACCCCGAGGCCCAGCGTCGTCGCCGCGGCCATCAGGTGGGTGCGCGAGCCGAGGGCGCGGCCCTGGTGGCCGGGTTCCTCGAACCTGCCCCGGGTGACCGCGAACGCGCCTATCAGCAGCGAACCGACCATGCCCGCCTCCCACAGCCGGCGGAAGTCCATCACCGGTGCGCGGTAGGCGAGCGCGGCCGCGAACGCAGCGAGCAGGACTCCGCCGCCGAGCAGGAGGTAGCGCAGCTCGTGCCACCATCGGAGCCGGGGGAGCCGCGGCCCCGCGATCTCCGGCTCCGGGGACGGCGTGTTCCGGGTCAGCGGCAGCACCTCGCGCGTCACGCACGTCCCGACCACCAACAAGGCGAGGGGGAGCCACACCTCGCCGGTGGCCCAGGCCGACCAGTGCAGGATCATCGCCGCGGTGTACATCAGCGTCCACAGCGCGAAGGAGAGCACCGACCCGTCGAGGACGGCGTCCACGACCACCACCCAGGTCGGCTCCCGGTCGGCGCGCCGCTGCGCGGTCACGGCTACCTCCCGGGACCGGCGCCGGCCGGCCCGAGACCGCGACCCGAGTCATGTCCGGGCAGCAGCCCCCGGCGGCGAACCTCCTCCAACGTCGGCGCGGCACGGTCCCGGTCGGAGAGCACCGGCGTCAGCGGTGCCCCGTCCCGGCCGGTCGTCGGCCAGTCGATCGCGAGCGCGGGGTCGAGCGGGTTGACCGAGTGCTCGCGCTCAGGGGCGTACGGCGAGGTGAGCAGGTAGGCGACCACGGTGTCGTCGGTCAGCGCCATGAAGCCGTGGCCGAGCCCCTCGGGCAGCCACACCGTGCGGTGGGTGCGGTCGTCCAGCAGCACCGAGTCCCAGCCGCCGTAGCAGGGAGAGCCGGGGCGGATGTCGACCACCACGTCCATGGCGGCCCCGCTCAGGCAGGTGACGTACTTGCCCTGGCCGGGCGGGACCTCGGCGAAGTGGATACCGCGCAGCGTCCCCGCCGAGGAGACCGAGCAGTTGGCCTGGGCCAGCGTGAGCGGCGTGCCGGTGAGGTCGGCGAACACGTCCGCCCGGAACCACTCCAGAAAGGCGCCACGACCGTCGCGGAGCACCAGCGGGGTCAGCTCGACCGCGCCGGGAACCGAGAGCTCACGAGTCTCCACCTGGCTAGGGTACGAACCGACCCTGAACCGTTCGTGAGAGGACAAGGTCATGCGTTGGCTAGTCACCGGGGCCGGCGGGCTGCTCGGCGCCGACGTGGTGGCCGTGCTCCGAGACCTCGGCGAGCAGGCGACAGCCGTGGGGCACGGCGACCTGGACATCACCGCCCAGGAGGACGTGTCGGCCGCGGTGCGGGGGCACGACGTGGTGGTCAACTGCGCCGGCTGGACCGCTGTGGACGCCGCCGAGACGCACGAGGCGGCCGCGTTCACCGTCAACGCGGTCGGGCCCGGACTGCTGGCCCGCGCCGCGCGGCGACACGCCGCCCGGCTGGTGCACCTGAGCACCGACTACGTGTTCGACGGCGCGTCCCGGCAGCCCTACCCCGAGGACCATCCGCTGGCGCCGGTGTCCGCCTACGGACGCACGAAGGCGGCCGGCGAGTGGGCGGTGCGCGCGGAGCATCCCGAGGGACACCTGGTGCTGCGCACGGCGTGGCTGTACGGCGCCGGGGGCGGCTGTTTCCCCCGCACGATCGCCAGGCTGGCTCGCGAGCGCGGGACCGTGGAGGTGGTGACCGACCAGACGGGCCAGCCCACCTGGAGCAGGGACGTCGCCTTGCTGGTGCACCGGCTGGTGGCCGCCGACGTCCCCGCGGGGACCTATCACGCCACCGCCGCGGGCCAGGCCAGCTGGTTCGACTTCGCCCAGGAGGTGGTGGCGTCGGCCGGGCTCGCCCGGGACGTGGTGCGCCCCAGCACGACCGACCGGTCCGGGCGCACGGCGGTGCGTCCGTCGTACTCGGTGCTCGGGGGCGGCGCGCTGCACGCGGTCGGGGTGACCGGCATCGGCCCGTGGCGGGACCGGTGGGTGCAGGCCGCGGGGGAGGTGCTCGGTCAGCGGCCGCCGGGCTCGAGCAGCCCCAGCAGGTAGCGTCCGTAGCCGGACTTGTCGAGTCGGCGCGCGCGCTCGCGCAGGTCGTCGTCGCTGAGGTACCCCTGGCGCCACCCGATCTCCTCGGGAGCGCCGATCTTCAGCCCCTGGCGGTGCTCGACGGTGCGGATGAACGTCCCGGCGTCGTTGAGGGAGTCGAACGTCCCGGTGTCCAGCCAGGCGGTGCCCCGCTCGAGGACCTGCACCCGCAGCAGTCCGCGGTCCAGGTAGTGCCGGTTCACGTCGGTGATCTCGTACTCGCCGCGCGCGGACGGGCGCAGCCCTCGGGCGACGCCCACCACGTCGTTGTCGTAGAAGTACAGGCCTGGGATCGCGAAGCTGCTGCGCGGGTTCGCCGGCTTCTCCTCCAGGGAACGGGCGACGCCGTTGGCGTCGAAGTCGACCACGCCGTACGCCGACGGGTCGGCCACCCGGTAGGCGAAGACGGCGGCGCCCTCGAGGTCGTGGAAGCGCTGCAGCTGCCGGCCGAACCCAGGCCCGTAGAAGATGTTGTCGCCCAGGATCAGCGCCACCCGCTCGGAGCCGATGAAGTCCGCGCCGATCATGAACGCCTGGGCGATCCCCTCCGGCGCGGGCTGCTGGGCGTAGGAGAGCCGGACGCCGAACTGGGACCCGTCACCGAGCAGCCGGACGAACTGGTCGGCCTCGTGTGGGGTGGTGACCACCAGGATGTCGCGGATCCCGGCCAGCATCAGCGTCGACAGCGGGTAGTAGATCATCGGCTTGTCGTAGACCGGCACCAGCTGCTTGGAGATGCCGAGCGTGATGGGGTGCAGCCGGGTCCCGGTGCCGCCGGCGAGGACGATCCCGCGCATCACTCCACCCCCTCCGGCACGGCGGTGGCGACCCACAGGTCGGTCCAACGCATGCCGAGCTCGCGCACCATCTCCCGCAGCAGCGGCAGGCTGATGCCTACCACGGTGTGCGGGTCGCCCTCGATACCGGTGACGAAGGCCCCGCCGAGACCGTCGATGGTGAACGCACCCGCCACGTCGAGCGGCTCCCCGGTCGCGACGTACGCCTCGATCTCGGCGTCGGTGACCTCGGCGAAGTGCACTACCGTGTCGGCTCCCCTGCAGACCTCTCGGCCGGTGGTCACGTCGATCACGCAGTGCCCGGTGTGCAGCACCCCGGTGCCGCCGCGCATGCTGCGCCAACGGCGCACGGCCTCCTGTGCGGTGCCCGGCTTGCCAAGCACCTCGCCGCCGAAGTCCAGGACCGAGTCGCACCCGACCACCAGCCCCTCGCCGGTGCGCTCGGCCACCCTGCGGGCCTTCATGCAGGCCAGCTCGACGGCCAGCTCGGCGGGGCCGGTCGCCGACGCTGTCGACTCGTCGACGCCGGAGACATCCACCACGGGGGCCAGACCGGCGGCCCGGAGGGTGGCCAGCCGGGCCGGGGACTGTGACGCCAGCACCAGCCTCATCGCAGCCTCGCCAGCGCGTCCTGCAGCGGGTCCAGTCCCAGCGGCCCCAGGTTGAGCGCGGCCTGGTGGAAGGCCTTGAGGTCGAAGGCGGCCCCGAGCCGTCTACGGGCGTCCGTCCGGGCCTGGAGCCAGATCCGCTCTCCGACCTTGTACGACGGGGCCTGACCGGGCCAGCCGAGGTAGCGGTTCACCTCGAACACGATCCGGGCGTCCTCGTCCCGGCTGTGCTGGCGCATGAACTCCAGGCCCAGCTCGGGCGTCCACCGCTCGCCGGGATGGAACCCGAACGGGTTGTCCCGCGGGATCTGCAGCTGCAGGTGCATGCCGAGGTCCACGATCACGCGGGCGGCCCGCAGCCCCTGGCTGTCGAGCATGCCGAGCCGGTCTCCGGGGTCGTCGAGGTAGCCGAGCTCGTCCATGAGCCGCTCGGCGTACAGCGCCCAGCCCTCGCCGTGCCCTGAGACCCAGCACAGCAGCCGCTGCCAGCGGTTCAACAGCTCGCTCCGGTAGGCGGTCTGCCCGATCTGCAGGTGGTGGCCGGGGACCCCCTCGTGGTAGACGGTGGTCACCTCCCGCCAGGTGGAGAACGTGTCGATCCCGTCCGGGACCGCCCACCACATCCGTCCTGGCCTGTGGAAGTCCTCGCTGGGCCCGGTGTAGTAGATGCCGCCGTCGTCGGTCGGCGCGAGGCGGCACTCGATGCGACGTACCGGGGCCGGGATGTCGAAGTGCACGTCGGCCAGCCGGTCGACGGTCGCGTCCGCCAGCTCCTGCATCCAGTCCCGGAACCGCTGCTTGCCGGACAACCGCCGGGCCGGGTCCGCGTCCAGCGCGGCCACCGCGTCGTCGATGGTGCCGCCCGGGACGATCCGACCGGCTACCGATGCCATCTCGGCCTCGATCCGCTGCAGCTCCTCCCAGCCCCACGCGTAGGTCTCGTCGAGATCCACGGTGGCGCCGAGGAAGTACCGCGACTCCAGGGCGTAGCGGTCACGGCCGACGGCGTCCTCCTCGCGGCCACGTGGCTCGAGCTCCTCGCGGAGGAACCTGCCGAAGTCGGCGAAGGCGCTGCTCGCCGTGGCCGCGTGCCGGTCGAGCTGGTCCCGCAGCGGGCCCGACGTCCCGGACCCGGCCACAAGGTTGGCGAAGACGTCACCGTTGGAGCCGACCTGCCCCGTCCAGTGGCGCACCTGGCCGGCCACCTCGCGCATCTGCCGCCGGGCGCTCACCTGGCCGGCGTCCGCGGACCGCAGAAGCGTCGCGCGGTAGCCGGCGATGGCCTCGGGGAGGGCGGCGAGGCGGGAGTCGATGTTCTCCCAGGCCTGCGGGGTGTCGGTGTCCATCAGGTCGAAGACCTCGCGGAGCCCGTGCAGCTCGCTGGCGATCACGGACACCTGCGACTGCGGCAACCCGGCGTCGTACCGCTCGACCTCCAGGCCGAGCCGCTCGAGGAGCGCGTCCTTGGCGACCTGCTCCCGCTCGTCGGAGGGGGTGGCGGCCTCTGCCTGGGCCAGCGTCGCGCGGGCCAACGCCTCGCGGGCGGCGAAGCCCTCGGGGGACAGGTCGGTGAGCTCGTGCTCGTGCCCTGGCACACCGGCCGCGGTGGCGGCCAGCGGGTCGAGCGCGGCGAAGCGGTCCACGTAGGCGTCCGCGATAGCGTCGACGGGCCGGATGTGTTCGTCGGTCACGGGCGACAACCCTAGTAGCGAGGACCCGGGTGGTACGAGAACCAGCACGCGCAGCCGTCACCGCTGCGATGTGGCTGCTGACCCGCGGGCTGGTGCTGCTGTTGTACGCCGGGCCGCAGCACTGGGTCGCCGGGGACGTCACGTACTTCGCCGGCAGCCTCGCCGCGCTTCCCCACCAGGGGATCGGCCACACCCTGCCCGAGTACCCGCTCGCGGGCGTCGCGGTGCTGGGGGCTCCGTGGGTCGTGGCGCAGGCGGTCGGGGCCGGGCTCGTCGCCTACTCCTGGATGGTGCTGGTGCTCGCGCTGGTGGCGGACGCCGCCTTCACGCTGCTACTCCTGCGCGAGCGCCGGCCGGGCCGGGACGCCTCCCTCGCGGTGTGGCTGCTGGGGGTGCCGCTGCTGGGTGCCACCGTCGACGCCCGCTTCGACATCCTTCCCGGGGTCCTCGCCGGTTCGGGGGTGCTGCTGCTGGCGCAGCGCCCGCGGCTCGCGGCGGGCGCCGGCGCCGTGGCCGCGGCGATCAAGCTCTGGCCCGTCCTGCTGGTCCCCGCGCTCGCTGCGCCGCGCCACAGTCGCGGTCCGGTGGTGCGGGTGGTGCTTGCCGTCGGCGTGGTCGTGGCTGCCGGCACCGTGCTGCTGTCCGGCTGGGGCCGGTTGGTCTCCCCGTTGCAGTTCCAGGACGGCAGGGGGCTGCAGATCGAGTCGGTGCTCGCCTCACCGGCGATGGCCGGTTGGGTGCTCGTGCCCCGGGACTTCACCGTCTCCTACGCCAGCTCGCACGCCTACGAGGTGGCCGGGCCCGGAGTGCAGCTGCTCATCCACGCGTCCACCGCGCTCACCGTGCTGGTCGTGGCCGTCCTGGCCGCGCTGTGGTGGCGGCTGTGGCGGGCCGGGGGCACCACCGAGGCGGTCGGCTGGGTGGGCCTGGCCGCGGTGGCCGGCGTCATGGTGACCAGTCGGGTGCTCAGCCCGCAGTACCTGCTGTGGTTGCTGCCGCTCGCCGCCGCGACCGTGTGCGTGTCCGGTCGGCAGTGGTCCGCCCAGGCGCGCTGGGCCGCGGTGCTGCTGTGCGCCGTCGGGCTGACCCAGCTGGAGTTCCCGGTGTACTACGGCGACCTGGTGGCCCACCACCCGGGCAGCGGGTTGGCGGTGACCGTCCTGGTCCTGCGCAACCTGCTGTTGGTGTGGCTGTGCGGTGACGCGGCGGTTCGTGCCTGGCGCTCGACCGGCGCCGGTCAGCGGGGCAGCGAGCTGGCCCGCCAGCCGCCGGGCCCGGCCGGGAACGTGGTGCGCAGCCTGCGGTGAGCAGCGGCCCACTCCGACCGTGGCCCGGCCGGCGGCTCGGCAGCCGTGCCCGCCGCGGCGGCCTGCACCACCGCGACCAGCGCGGCGACCTCCTCGTCGGTCGGGTGTCCCTTGACCACCCGAAGCAGTGGCCGCTCCGCCGCGGAATCCGCGCCGGAGGCGCTTGGACTCTGCGGAACGAACGAACGTCGCGGCGAAGCCGCGTCCTGGCCCTGATGGCTATGGCCGATGGTCATAGCGGAATGTTCCCGTGCTTCTTCGGGGGCAGGGTCTCGCGCTTGGTGCGCAGCTGACGCAGGGAGCGGATGATCTCGGTGCGGGTCTCGTGCGGCTGGATCACCGCGTCGACGTACCCCCGCTCGGCGGCGAGGTAGGGGTTGGCGAGGTGGTCCTCGTACTCCGTGATCAGGTCCGCGCGCAGCTCCTCCTCGCGGCCCGACTCCGCGGCCTCGGCGAGCTCCTTGCGGTACAGGATGTTCACGGCGCCCTGGGCGCCCATGACGGCGATCTGGGCGGTCGGCCAGGCGAGGTTCATGTCCGCGCCCAGGTGCTTGGAGCCCATCACGTCGTAGGCGCCGCCGTAGGCCTTGCGGGTGATCACGGTGACGAGCGGCACGGTCGCCTCGGCGTAGGCGTAGATCAGCTTCGCGCCGCGCCGGATGATGCCGTTCCACTCCTGGTCGGTGCCCGGCAGGAAGCCGGGTACGTCGACGAACGTGAGCACCGGGATGTTGAACGCGTCGCACGTGCGCACGAACCGGGCCGCCTTCTCCGAGGCGTCGATGTCGAGCGTGCCGGCCAGCTGCATCGGCTGGTTCGCGACCACCCCGACCGGGTGGCCCTCCACCCGGCCGAACCCGACGACCATGTTGGGCGCGAACATCGCCTGTACCTCGAGGAAGTCCTCGTCGTCGAGCACCGACTCGATCACGGTGTGCATGTCGTAGGGCTGGTTCGGGCTGTCCGGGATGAGCATGTCCAGCGCACGGTCCGCCTCGGTGATCTCCAGCTCGACGGGCTGCGGCTGCGCCGGCGGTTCGTCGAGGTTGTTCTGCGGCAGGTAGGCCAGCAGCGCCTTGACGTACTCGATGGCGTCGGACTCGTCGGAGGCCATGTAGTGCGCGTTGCCGGACCTGGTGTTGTGCGAGCGGGCCCCGCCGAGGTCCTCCATGGACACGTCCTCGCCGGTCACCGTCTTGATCACGTCCGGGCCGGTGATGAACATGTGGCTGGTCTGGTCCACCATGACGGTGAAGTCGGTGACTGCGGGGGAGTAGACCGCCCCGCCGGCGCACGGGCCCATGATCAGCGAGATCTGCGGGACCACCCCGGAGGCGTGCACGTTGCGGCGGAAGATCTCGCCGTACAGGCCCAGGGAGACCACGCCCTCCTGGATCCGGGCGCCGCCGGAGTCGTTGATGCCGATCACCGGGCAGCCGGTCTTCATGGCCATGTCCATGACCTTGACGATCTTCTCGCCGAACACCTGGCCCAGGGATCCGCCGAAGACGGTGAAGTCCTGGGCGAACACGCACACCTGGCGGTCGTCGATGGTGCCGTAGCCGATGACCACCCCGTCGCCGTACGGCCGGTTCTTCTCCATGCCGAACGCGGTCGACCGGTGTCGGGCCAGCTCGTCGAGCTCCACGAACGAGCCCTCGTCCAGCAGCTCCTCGATGCGCTGCCGGGCGGTCTTCTTGCCCTTCGCGTGCTGTTTGTCGATCGCGCGCTCGGAGCCGGCGTGCACCGCATCGTGGAGCCGGCGGTCCAGATCGGCCACCTTGCCGGCGGTGGTGTGGATGTCGACGTCCTCGGTGATCTCGGTGCCCGCCATGGCACTGTCTGCTGCTTCGCTCACTGGCGTTCGCCTCCTCGGGTCCGGTAGGTCAGGGTAGTGCCTGTGAAGTTCGACGATCTGCGCCGCCCGCCCCTGGACCAGGCGACCCTGACCACTGCGTTGACCGGCGGTGCCTCGATCTGGCGGCGGGTCGAGGTGGTCGAGGTGTCGCCGTCCACCAACCAGGCTCTCGCGGACCGGGCCCGGCAGGGCGAGCCCGAAGGTCTGGTGCTGGTCGCCGAGCACCAGACCGCCGGGCGCGGCCGGATGGACCGCACCTGGGTCACCCCGCCCCGGGCGGCGCTCACCTTCTCGATGCTGGTGGTGCCGGAGCGGGTCCCTGGCTCCCGCTGGCCGTGGTTGCCGCTGCTGGCCGGGATCGCGGTCTCGGAGGGAGTGCGGCGGGTGACCGAGGTGGGTTGCGACCTGAAGTGGCCCAATGACGTGCTGGTGGACGACCGGAAGCTCGCCGGAGTGCTGGTGGAGCGGGTCGAGGCACCGGCCGGGCCGGCGGCGGCGGTGGGGGTCGGCATCAACGTCAGCACCGAGCGCTCCGAGCTGCCGGTGCCGATCGCGACCTCGCTGGCGCTGGAGGGCGCCGCCACGCTCGACCGGTCGGTGATCCTCCGGGAGGTGCTGCGCGCGTTCGAGGCGCTGTACCTGCAGTGGTCCGCCGAGCGGGGCGACCCGGACAGCGGGCTGCACGCGGCCTACGTCCGCCGCTGCGCCACGATCGGCCGCCGCGTGCAGGTGGGCCTGCCCTCGGGGGAGCAGGTGCTCGGCGAGGCGGTCGGCATCGACGGGGACGGTCGCCTGCGGGTGCGCACGGCGAGCGGCAGCCGACTGCTCGGCGCGGGCGACGTGGTTCACGTGCGGGCGCAGCCCGATGACACGGCGTGAGAGGATCCCTCCCGTGACTGTTGGTGCCAGGCCCGGCCGGGACCGATGACCGACGCGGAGACCGCTGGCTTCACCCGCGAGCAGCTCGAGCAAGCCATTCTCGGGCAGGCGCCCGGTCTCACCAGCACGGACGTGGCGTCCGCCGCCGGGGTCAGCGTGGACCAGACCCGCCGGTTGTGGCGGGCGCTGGGGTTCCCCGATGCGGGGGAGCACCCGGCGTTCACTGACGCGGACCTGGCGGCGCTGACCACGCTCATCGGGGCCGTCACGGCCGGGGCGATCGACTTCGAGACCGCGGTGCGGCTCACCCGCGCGGTGGGCCGGACCATGGCGCGGCTCGCGGACTGGCAGGTGGCCACCCTGGTCTCCCGGGTCGAGCAGCTCGAGGCAGGCGACCAGGCCACCGGCAGCAGGCTGGGCAGCGCGCTGCGTATCACTGAGGAGATCGGCGCCCCCTTCGAGCAGATCCTGATCTACGCCTGGCGGCGGCACCTGGCCGCCGCGGTGGGGCGGGTGGAGCTGCTCGGCGCCAACGACGAGGACCTGCACACGTCCGAGGTGACCGTCGGCTTCGCCGACCTGGTGAGCTTCACGGCGCTGTCCAACGAGATGGACGAGGACCGGATCGGCGACCTGGTCGAGGTCTTCGAGTCCCGGTGCGCCAACGTGGTCGCCGGCCGGCACGGCCGGGTGATCAAGACCCTCGGTGACTCGGTGCTGTTCGTGTCGGAGGACCCCGTCCGGGCGCTGGAGATCGCCCTCGGCATCGTGGAGGTGATCGGTCGGGACTCCCGGCTGCCCGACGTGCGCGTCGGGATCTCCACCGGGTCGGTGGTCACCCGCATGGGGGACGTGTTCGGGCCGCCGGTGAACATGGCGGCGCGGCTGACCACCCTCGCCCGGCGCAACCGGGTGATCGCCGACCATGCCACCGCGGACCGGCTGCCCGCGGACCGGTTCGGCACGCGGCCGCTGCCGCCTCGCCCGGTGCGCGGGTTCGGCCTGGTCGAGCCGGTCGCCGTGCGCCGGCACTGACCGGCCGGGGCTCGACCCCCGCGGTCGGGCACCGAGACCCGCGCGTCTCGCAAGGTCTAGACCAGATCTCTCTTGCGCCCCGCAAATTCCTCGATTCCCCTCACGGTGTCCGAAATGTCCCCTTAACCTTCTGGCATGATCAGTGTGCAGGGGGTGGACCTCGACGCCGAGTCGCGTCGAGTGTGGCGCGACGGCGTGGAGATCAAGATGTCGAACAAGGAGTTCGAGCTGCTGCACGCGCTGATCAGACGGCCGGGGCAGATCGTGTCCCGCGACGAGCTGATGCGCGAGGTCTGGCAGACCAACTTCTGGACGTCGGCGAAGACCATCGACGTGCACCTGGGGTGGGTGCGCAAGAAGCTCGGTGACGACACCCGGCGCCCGACGCTCATCAGCACCATCCGGGGGCGGGGGCTGCGTTTCGAGATGGAGCCGCCGGCCTACGCCCAGCAGGCCAGGTCCGCGTCCTGACCCCACCGGGGCGCACGCGGCCAGAGGGACTGGCTACCCTCGTCGGGTGACCAGCCCCGACGTCAGTGACGCCCGGCCCGCCCCGGCCCGCAGCGAGCCCCCGCAGCCCACGCTGGCCGTGATCGGCGGAGGTCAGCTGGCCCGGATGATGGCCCAGGCGGCGATCGCGCTCGGCGTTCCCTTCAGGCTGCTCGCCGAGGGGCCGGATGTCTCGGCCGCCCAGGTGGTCCCCGACACGTTGGTCGGCGACTACCGCGACCTCGACCTGCTGCAGAAGGTGGCCGAGGGCTGCTCGGTGGTCACCTTCGACCACGAGCACGTGCCCACCGAGCATCTCCACGCGCTGACCGAGGACGGGCACGCCTGCCGACCGGGCCCGGGGGCGCTGGTCCACGCCCAGGACAAGGGCGTGATGCGCACCCGGCTGCAGCACCTCGAAGTGCCCTGCCCGCGCAACGCGATCGTCACCGACGCGGGCCAGGTGCAGCGGTTCGCGGACTCGGTCGGCGGCTTCCCGGTCGTCTTGAAGACCACCCGAGGCGGCTACGACGGCAAGGGCGTGTGGGTCGTCGAGTCGCCCGCCGACTGCGACCCGGTGTTCGAGACCGCGCACCGCACCGGTGTGGAGATCCTCGCCGAGGAGAAGGTCGACTTCCGCCGGGAGCTGTCGGCCCTGGTCGCCCGGTCCCCGTCCGGTCAGGTGGCGGCCTACCCGGTGGTGGAGTCGGTCCAGCAGGACGGGATCTGCTGGGAGGTGATCGCCCCCGCCCCCGACCTCGACCCGGACCTCGCCGTCGAGGCGCAGCAGATCGCGATGCGCGTCGCCGCCGCGCTCGACGTCACCGGCATCCTGGCCGTGGAGATGTTCCAGACCCGGGACGGCCGAGTCCTCGTCAACGAGCTGGCGATGCGGCCGCACAACACCGGGCACTGGTCCATCGACGGTGCGGTCACCAGCCAGTTCGAGAACCACCTGCGCGCCGTGCTGGACCTGCCGCTGGGCAGCCCGGACACCCGGGCACCGTGGACTGTGATGGTCAACATCCTGGGCGGACCCGCCGACCGGGCGGTCGGGGCGCTGTACGACGGGTACCCCCATGTGTTCGCCCGCGACCCGAGGCTCAAGGTGCACCTCTACGGCAAGTCGCTGCGGCCTGGCCGCAAGGTCGGCCACGTCACGGCCTACGGCGACGACCTCGAAGCGGTGACCGAGCGGGCCCGGCACGCCGCCGCCTGGTTCCGCGGGGACCTGGGGGAGGAGTCAGCATGAGCGCGCAAGGGGTGCCCCGCGTGGGCATCGTGATGGGGTCGGACTCCGACTGGCCGACCATGAAGGCGGCCGCCGAGGCGCTGGAGGAGTTCGGTGTCGGCTACGAGGCCGATGTGGTCTCCGCGCACCGGATGCCCGACGAGATGCTCGCCTACGGCAAGCAGGCCGCCGGGCGCGGCCTGTCGGTGATCGTCGCCGGCGCCGGTGGCGCGGCCCACCTGCCCGGCATGCTCGCCGCGGTCACCCCGCTGCCGGTGATCGGCGTGCCCGTGCCGCTGAAGCACCTGGACGGGATGGACTCGTTGCTGTCGATCGTGCAGATGCCGGCCGGGGTGCCCGTCGCCACGGTGTCGATCGGGAACGCGCGCAACGCCGGTCTCCTGGCGGTGCGCATCCTGGCCGCCACCGATCCCGGGCTGCGCAGCAGGATGGAGCAGTTCCAGGCCGAGCTGCGGGACAAGGCCCGGGAGAAGGGCCGCGTGGTGCGTGGTGAGGTGGACCGGACCGTCGGCTTCTAGCCGTGCGCCGCGGTCGATCCGTGGCGCGGCCACTCGATGACCGGGCAGGTGTCCATCACCATGGGTACCCCGGCAGCCGTGGTCCGCGCGAACGCCTCCTGGTCGACCACCCCGAGCTGGAACCAGACCCCACGGGCCCCGACCCGCACCGCCTGGTCAGCGAACTCACCGGCCGCTTCGGATCGCCGGAACACGTCCACGACGTCGATCGGGAACGGCACGTCGGCCAGGGTGGCGTAGCCGGTCTCGCCGAGCACCTCCGCCGCCGACGGGTGGATCGGTACGATCCGCTTGCCGTGCTGCTGCAGGAACCTCGCGATCCGGAAGGCGGTCCGGCCGGGGTTGCCACCGAGCCCGACGACCGCCCAGGTCTGGCACTCACCGAGCATGAACCCGATGGCCTCCGGGTCCAGCCAGGATCCCGGGGAATGCTGTGACGTGGCTGACATGTGGCCAGGCTACGTGCCACGCCCTGCCCGATGGTTCCTAGAATCCCGGCATGACCCCCGACCATCCGATGTTCGTGCTCTCCGAGGAGCACCAAGCGGTCCGCGCCGCAGTTCGCGAGCTGTGCGAGGCGAAGGTGGCGCCGCACGCGGCCGAGGCCGACGAGTCGGGGGAGTTCCCCCGGGCGTCGTACGACGCGCTCGCCGCCGCCGACTTCGCAGCCCCGCACATCCCGGAGGAGTACGGCGGTGCAGGTGCCGACGCGCTCGCCACCTGCATCGTGATCGAGGAGGTGGCCCGGGTCTGCGCCGCTTCCTCGCTGATCCCGAGCGTGAACAAGCTCGGCACCATGCCGCTGCTGCTGGCCGGTTCGGAGGAGCTGAAGAAGCGGTACCTCGCCCCGGTCGCCGCCGGGCAGGCGATGTTCTCCTACTGCCTCTCCGAACCGGAGGCGGGCTCGGACGCGGCGGCGATGCGCACGCGCGCCGTCCCGGACGGGGACGGCTACCTGCTCAACGGCGTGAAGCGCTGGATCACCAATGCCGGGATCTCGGACTACTACACGGTGTTCGCGGTCACCGATCCCGCAGCAGGCGGCGCCGGGATCTCGGCGTTCGTGGTGGAGAAGGGCGACGCGGGTCTCTCGTTCGGCGCGCCGGAGAGGAAGCTCGGCATCAAGGGCTCGCCTACGCGAGAGGTGTACTTCGACAACGTGCGGCTCCCGGCGGACCGGATGGTCGGGGACCCGGGCACCGGCTTCCGCACCGCGATGCGCACCCTCGACCACACCCGGGTCACCATCGCTGCCCAAGCGGTCGGCATCGCCCAGGGCGCCCTCGACCATGCGCTCGGATACGCCAAGGAGCGCGAGCAGTTCGGACGGCCCATCTCCTCGTTCCAGGGCCTGCAGTTCCTGCTCGCCGACATGGGCATGAAGGTGGAGGCTGCTCGACAGCTCACCTACGCGGCAGCGGGCCGCTCCGAGCGCGGCGACGACGACCTGACCTTCTTCGGGGCGGCGGCCAAGTGCTTCGCATCCGACACCGCGATGCAGGTCACCACCGACGCGGTGCAGGTGCTCGGCGGGTACGGCTACACCCGCGACTACCCGGTGGAGCGGATGATGCGGGACGCGAAGATCACCCAGATCTACGAGGGCACCAACCAGGTGCAGCGGATCGTGATGGCCCGGCAGCTGCTGGCCGGGGTGCAGGACCGGTGAGCGGGGAGACGCTTGGCCGGCGGCGGCTGCTCAGCGCGGACCTGCTCGCCCTGCCCGGCGCCGAGGGCGGCGCGTCGGCTGCCGCCGGTGAGCCGCGCACCGTGACCACACCGGTCGCCGCGTTCCGGCACCTCGAGGTCGGGGTGTGGGACATCGAGGCGGGCACCGCCCACGACACCGAGGACGACGAGATCTTCCTGGTGCTCTCGGGTGCCGGTGAGATCGGCTTCGAGGACGGTTCATCGATCTCCCTGCGGCCCGGCGTGCTGGTCCGCCTGGCCGAGGGGGACCGGACCACCTGGGTGATCTCCGAGCCGCTCCGCAAGCTCTACCTGGCCTGACCTGCGCCCGAGTCCCATACCCCCCACACGAGCTCTGAGCGCTGCCGGTCAGCTGCCCGGCAGGCCGGAGGGGCTGCACAGCTTCTTGGAGATGTCCTTGGTGCGGTCCTGGCGGATCAGCCGGAACATCCTCGGTGCGCGCCGGGGGTCCCAGTGCACGTAGAGGTCCGAGATCGGGACCGAGCAGGTCAGCCCGTTCTTGCCGCTGACGTGCGTCATCGCCCAGGCGAACTTCAGCGCCGAGACCGGGCCCATGCCCTTGCCGACGGTCAGTGAGGCGTCGGCGGCCTTGGCCAGGTTGAAGTACCGGAACGGGTCGATCACCGACCACGGCGAGACCGCCTTGTGCCCGACCGCGCTCACCACCTCGCGCTGGTGCTTGGCCCGGTCGATGTCCCCGAGCCCGGAGACGTGGCGCGACCGGGCGTAGCCGAGGGCCACCTTGCCGTTCACGTGCTGGCAGCCCTTCTTGATGTGCAGGTTCGCCAGCGGGTCGTTCATGTTCTGGGTCGGGCAGATCTGGATGCCGCCCACGGCGTTGACCACGTTGACGAAGCCTGCGAAGCCGATCTCGACGTAGTCGTCGATGTGGATGTGGGTGTCGTGCTCGATGGTCCTGGTCAGCAGCTTGGGACCACCCCACGCGAACGCGGCGTTGATCTTGCTGCTTCCGTGCCCGGGGATGGGAACGTACGAGTCGCGGGGGATCGACATCAGCAGGTTCGGTCCGGAGCCGGTGTGCAGCAGCATGATCGTGTCGGTGCGTTGGCCGACGCCCTTGCCGGTGCCGAGGTGCAGCTCCTGCTTGCGGGTGAGCCCGGCCCGGCTGTCGCTGCCGACGAGCAGGTACGTCGTACCGGGCTGGTCGGCTGGGGCGGAGGCCGGCTGGTAGTCCACCTTGTGCACCTTGGTCCAGGCCCACACCGGGACCGCGACCAGGTAGGCGACCCACAGCAGGACGAGCACCCAGACCCAGCGCAGCGCGCGCCGACGGGGTCGGCGCGCGGGGCGCCGGGTGGGTGGCCGGCCGGTCGGCCGGTCGCTCGAACGGCCGGGCGGTCGGGGCGGGGCGGGTGTGGGGCGCTGCCGCTGCCCGCCGGAGCGGCCCATCGTCGGGAGCATCCGGGTCGGCTCCGGGTCGGCCGACGGCTGCCCCGACGGCTGCCCCGACGGCTGCCCCGACCGCTGTCCGGGCGACTGGCCGGGCGACTGGCCGGACCCCGCTTTGCCTGTGCCGTACAGCCAGTTGAACTCCGACTCGGCCCCCGACCCGCTGCCCGAGCGGTCCGGCCGGTCACCTTCCGCCATGGCGCAGACGGTACCCCGGACGACATAGCCTCCCTAAGCGCCCCGGCATTCTCGCCGGCGGGGGAGACTGCCGAGGCCCGTCGGCGCGCCGGGACGCCTGTGACCGCTGTTGCTGGTGATACTGGTGAGCGGTCTCGTCCGGATAGCCGAAAGGTTCTTCATGCCCCCCACTCCCGGTGCCGGCCCCGGGTCCGGCCGGGCGCACCGCGACCGCGGTCGCGAGCGTGACCGGGACTGGACGCGCGTCCGGTTCCGGCGGGCGCTCGCCCTGATGCTGATGACCCTCGTGGTGCCCGGCTCCGCCCAGGTGGTCGCCGGGCGACGGGGCCTGGGCCGGGTAGCGCTGCGGATCTGGCTGGCGCTGGTGGCGACCGCTCTGCTGCTCGTGGTGATCGGGCTGAGCTCCCCGGGCACCGTGCTGCGGCTGTTCAGCAGCACCACCGTGCTCGGCGTCCTACGCCTGCTGCTGTGCGCGGTGGCGGTCGGCTGGGCCGGCCTCTTCGTCGACGCCTGGCGCCTCGGCCAGCCGCTGGAGCTGCGCCAGAAGCAGCGGCTGGCCGTCGTCGGGCTCAACGGCGTGCTGTGCTTCTCGGTGGCCGGCGCCCTGCTGTTCGCCTCGCACATGGTGGCGGTCCAGCGGGACTTCGTCGCGACCATGTTCAGCCACACCACGGTGACCTCCGCGCACGACGGGCGCTACAACATCCTGCTGCTCGGCGGTGACTCCGGCCCGGACCGCTGGGGGCTGCGCACCGACAGCCTCAACGTCGCCAGCGTGGACGCGAAGACCGGGAGGACGGTGCTGTTCGGCCTGCCTCGCAACATGATGGACTTTCCGTTCCCCAAGGGCTCGATCCTGGCCCAGCAGTTCCCGCAGGGCTACAACTGCAGCACCTGCGAGGTGAACAGCCTCTCCACCTGGGCGGGCAACAACCTCTCCCTGTTCAAGGGCGTGGAGAACCCGGGCATGGAGGCCACCATCGAAGGCGTCGAGGGCATCACCGGGCTGAAGATCAACTACTACGCGATGGTGAACATGCAGGGGTTCCGCGACATCGTCAACGCCGTGGGCGGGATCACCCTGAACGTGCGCGACACCATCCCGATCGGAGGGGTCGGCGGGCCGGTCACCGGCCACATCAGGCCGGGCGTCCGGCGCCTCAACGGGTTCCAGGCGCTGTGGTTCGCCCGGTCCCGGGTGGCAGCCGACGACTACTCCCGGATGGCTCGGCAGAAGTGCGTGATGAACGCCATGCTGCACCAGCTCAGCCCGGCGACGGTCGTCACGCGCTTCCAGCAGATCGAGAAGGCCAGCGAGCAGCTGATCTCCACGAACCTGCCGGCCTCCGAGCTCTCGGAGTTCGCCCAGCTCGCGCTGAAGGCACGCAGCCAGCCGGTGAGCACGGTGTCGTTCGTGCCACCGACCATCGACACCAGCCATCCGGACGTCGCCAAGATCCACACGATGATCCGGCAGGCGATCGCCCGCTCCACCGCGACGCACGGCAGCGGCGCCAAGGCGCACCACAAGGCCTCCTACAAGGCTCCCGACAAGGCCCCCCGCAAGGCGGACGCCGGCGCCAAGGGCTTCAGCACCAGCCGGAGCGACCAGCCCGAGGTGGGCGGCTCGCTCGGCGACATGGCCAGCGGGTACGCCGCCAACAAGGCCAGCAACCTGAGCGACGTCTGCTGAGTGAGCCGCTCGGACCGGCCGGATAGGGTGCCGCTGTGTCTCCCCGGGTCGTAGCCGTCGTCGTCACCTGGAACCGGCGTGACCTCCTGCGGGAGTCGCTCGCCGCGCTGGCCGCCCAGACGCACCCGGTGCAGGTGGTCGTGGTGGACAACGCCTCCACCGACGGCACACCCGAGCTGCTGCGCGCCGACTACCCGGGTGTCCGGCGGGTGCTGCTGCGGCGCAACATCGGCGGGGCAGGCGGCTTCGCCGCCGGTGTCGCCGGTGCGCTGACCCTGGGTCCGGACCTGCTGTGGCTCCTCGACGACGACACCGTGCCCGAGCCGTCGGCCGCGGAGCAGCTGGTGGCGGCGTGGGCTTCCTACGAGCCGGGTCGGCCGGCGCTCGTGGCCAGCCGGGTGGTGTGGACCGACGGCCGGGACCACCCGATGAACACCCCGCGAACCAAGCCGGGAGCGTCCAGCGTCGAGCGCCGCCGGGCCGCCGCGGTCGGCTGTGTCCCCATCCGCTCGGCGTCGTTCGTGTCGGTCATGTGCGACGCCGAGACTGTGCGGTCGCGGGGGACGCCCGTGGCCGACTACTTCTTGTGGAACGACGACTTCGAGTACTCCACCCGGCTGATCCGGCACGGTGCCGGGCTCTACTGCCCCGCGTCCCTGGTGGTGCACAAGACCAGGACGTTCGGCTCTACCGACGCCGACCCGGGGGAGCGGTTCTTCTTCGAGGTCCGCAACAAGGTGTGGCTGTTCACCCGCAGCCACTGCCTCGCGCCGCTCGAGAAGCTGCTGTACGGCGGCAGCACCCTGCGCCGATGGGGACGGACCCTGGCCGCCTCGCAGGACCGGCCCACGCTGCTGCGGGGACTGCGGCGGGGGCTCGCAGCCGGCCTGACCCGCCGTCCGCGCAGCAACGCCGAGGTGCTCGCCGCCGCGGGGTGGGAGGGCCCGCTGTGGGATGGTCAGGAGCAGCCTGGCCGCGGCGAGAAGGAGCCGTTCAGCCTGCTGATGGCGGTCTACGGCGGGGACAGCCCGGCGTTCCTGCGGGACGCTTTCGTCTCCACCGTGCACGACCAGACCCGGCGCCCCGACGAGGTGGTGCTCGTCCAGGACGGGCCGGTCCCCGACGAGCTGGCGGCCACGATCCGCGGCCTGGTGAGCGACAGCCCGGTGCCGGTGCAGCATCTCGTCCTCGAGCGCAACGTCGGGCTGGGTCCGGCCCTGGACCAGGGCCTGCACGCCTGCGCCCACGAGATCGTGGCGCGCATGGACGCCGACGACATCAGCCTTCCCGAGCGGTTCGAGCGGCAGCTGCCGCTGCTGGAGGCGGGGGCCGACATCGTCGGCACGGGGCTGATCGAGTTCGGGGAGCAGGTCGGTGAGGTGCTCGGGCGTCGTACGCCGCCGACCGACCCCGCGCAGATCCGCCGGGTGATCCGCTTCCGCGACCCGTTCAACCACCCCACCGTCTGCTACCGCAAGAGCGCGGTGCTGGCCGCGGGCGGCTACACGGACATGGCGCTGATGGAGGACTACCTGTTGTTCACCAGGATGGTGGAGACCGGCGCCCGGCCCGCGAACCTGGCCGAGCCGCTGGTGTGCTACCGGATCGGTGCCGGCGCCTACGCACGGCGCGGCGGCAGGCAGCTGCTGAGGTCCGAGCTCGCGCTCCAGCGCAGGTTCCGTATGCTGGGGATCACCAGCCGGCGGCAGTACCTCCGCAACATCGTCATCCGCGGCGGGTACCGTCTGGTCCCTGAGCGGCTGCGCAAGATCGCCTACCGGGGCCTGATCGCCAACAGGGGCGCGCGCACCGCCCGGTAGACTGTGGCGCCGCCCCCGTACCAGGAGTTGTGTTGAACGCTGACCTCGTCATCGTCGGGTCCGGCCTTTTCGGTCTGACGATCGCCGAACGCTGTGCCAACGACCTCGGTCTGAAGGTGCTGGTCCTCGAGCGCCGCCACCACATCGGTGGGAACGCCTACAGCGAGCCGGACCCCGAGACCGGGATCGAGGTGCACGTGTACGGCGCCCACCTGTTCCACACCTCGAACGAGCGGGTGTGGAGCTACGTCAACCAGTTCACCGCGTTCACCGGCTACCAGCACCGGGTGTTCACCATCTACCAGGGCCGGGTCTACCCCATGCCTGTGAACCTCGCCACGATCTGCGAGTACTTCGGCAAGGCGATGTCGCCGGACGAGGCGCGTGCCCTGGTGGCCGAGCAGGCCGGCGAGATAGAGAGCGCGAACGCTGCCAACCTCGAGGAGAAGGGCATCTCGTTGGTGGGCAGGCCGCTGTACGAGGCGTTCTTCCGCGGCTACACCCTCAAGCAGTGGCAGACCGACCCCAAGGAGCTCGACCCGTCGATCTTCAGCAGGCTCCCGGTCCGCTACAACTTCGACAACCGCTACTTCAACGACACCTTCGAGGGCCTGCCCAGGGACGGCTACACCGCCTGGCTGAGCCGGATGGCCGACCACCCCAACGTCGAGGTGCGGCTGGAGACCGACTTCTTCGACCTGCGCGGCGACGTCCTGGGGAACGTTCCGGTGGTGTACACAGGACCGGTCGACGCCTACTTCGAGTACGCCGAGGGGGAGCTGTCCTGGCGCACCATCGACCTGGAGCGGGAGGTCAAGCAGGTGGGCGACTTCCAGGGAACCTCGGTGATGAACTACGCCGACGAGGACGTGCCGTTCACCCGCATCATCGAGCCGCGCCACTTCCACCCCGAGCGGGACTACCCTGACGACAAGACGGTGATCATGCGGGAGTACTCCCGCTTCGCCAAGCCGGGGGACGAGCCGTACTACCCGATCAACACCGCCGACGACCGCGCGAAGCTGCTCCGCTACCGGGAGCTGGCCAAGCGGGAGCCGGACGTGCTGTTCGGAGGCCGCCTCGGCACCTACAAGTACCTCGACATGCACATGGCGATCGGGTCGGCACTGTCCATGTACGACAACAAGCTGAAGCCACACTTCACCGCGGGGGAGAAGCTGGCCAGCGGAGGGATCGAATGACGAACGCCACGCAAGAGCCACAGACGCAGGCGCCTCCCGACTCGGTGCGCCGCGTCCTGCAGCGTGTCGTGCTGCCCGCCGACCGCGACGTGGACGTGCTCCCGCTCTACGTCGACCGGGACAAGGCCCAGCTCGAGCCGGAGGCGTTCCCCGGCGGCAAGGACTACGAGGTCTCGAGGGCGCTGCTGCTGCAGCCCACTGCGAGCGGTGAGTCGCTGCACCCGGACGCGATCTTGGATCGGCGCCGGCTCAGGCTCGACGCGGGGGAGCGGGTGTCCTTCGGCACCTACTTCAACGGGTTCGCCGCCAGCTACTGGCGGATGTGGACGGTGGTGCAGCAGGTGACGCTCAGCGTCGAGCTGTCCGGCGCGGGCGCGAACGTGATCGTCTACCGCTCCATGGCCAACGGCCGGTCCCAGCGGGTCGACTCCGCAGCGGTGGAGGGGGACTCGACGCAGACCTTCACCTTCGACCTGCCGCTCAAGCCGTTCGGCGACGGCGGCTGGTACTGGTTCGACCTGATCGCCGCCGACGAGCCGGCCGTGCTGGAGAGCGCGGCGTGGTCCGCGGAGGTCCCCGCGGAACGCGCAGATACCGGCACGGTGACCGTGGGCATCACCACGATGAACCGTCCGGAGTTCTGCTCCAAGCTGTTGACCCAGCTCGGTGAGGACGACGGGCTGCAGGACGTCGTCGACGAGGTGATCGTCGTCGAGCAGGGCACCGACAAGCTGGTCGACTCGCCGCTGTTCCCGAAGGCGGAGGCGTCGCTCGGGGGGCGGCTGCGCGTCATCGAGCAGGCCAACATGGGTGGCTCGGGCGGCTACGCCCGGTCCCAGCTGGAGACCGTGCGCGCCGGCCGCTCGACGTACATGATGTGCATGGACGACGACGTGGTCGCCGAGCCCGAGAGCATCATCCGGGCGGCCACGTTCGGTGACCTGTGCCGGCAGCCGACGATCGTCGGCGGGCACATGTTCAGCCTGTACTCCCGGTCCCGTCTGCACAGCTTCGGCGAGATCGTCAACCTGTGGCGGTTCTGGTGGCAGTCGCCGCGCACCGTCGTCGACGACTGGGACTTCTCCACCCGCAACCTGCGCAGCGCCCGGTGGCTGCACCGCCGCATCGACGTGGACTACAACGGCTGGTTCATGTGCCTGATCCCGGTGCAGGTGCTCAAGGAGATCGGACTGAGCCTCCCGGTGTTCATCAAGTGGGACGACTCCGAGTACGGCGTCCGCGCCAAGGCCAACGGCATCCCCACCGTCACGCTGCCCGGCGCCGCTGTCTGGCACGTGCCGTGGACCGACAAGAACGACGCCTTGGACTGGCAGGCCTACTTCCACCAGCGCAACCGCACCATCGCGGCGCTGTTGCACTCGCCCTACGACCACGGCGGCCGTCTGGTGCGGGAGAGCTTCAACCATCAGGTCAAGCACCTGCTGGCCATGCAATACTCCACCGCCGAGCTGCGCCACCGGGCTCTCGAGGACGTCCTGGACGGTCCCGAGCGGCTGCACGGCGATCTGCCCACCAAGCTCGCCGAGATCCGCGCGCTGCGCGCGCAGTTCGACGACGCGCGCACCGCGGCTGACCCGGACGCCTTCCCGCCCGTGAAGCGGGAGAAGCCGCCGCGCCGGGGGAAGGAGCCGACCGAGCCGAGGGGAACGGTCGGGCAGGCCATCACCGCCGGCCTCGGTGCGGTGCGGCAGTTCCGCCGTCCGCGGTCGCTCTCGAAGCGGAACCCGGAGGCCAGGCTGGCCGGGATGGACGCGCGCTGGTGGATGCTCGCGCAGTTCGACTCCGCGGTGGTGTCCACCCCGGACGGCACCATGACGTCGTGGTACCACCGAGACCAGGCACGCTTCCTCGACCTGCTCCGTCGCACGATCGAGATCCACCAGCGGCTGTGGCTGGAGTGGCCACGCCTGGCTCGCAGCTACCGGCGTGCGTTGCCGGAGATCGTCTCCGAGGAGCGGTGGGCCCGGACGTTCGAGGAGACGGCGAAGGAGCCCGTGTCGCCATGACCGATCAGGTGGTGCCACGCCTGCATTCGCCCGATGCGCCGATGGTCCAGCCCGGTTACCGATCCGGGCTGCTCGATGTGTTCCGGCAGCGCTACCTGCTCCGGCTACTGGTGCGCAAGGGCATCCAGTCGCGCTACTCCGGCTCGTTCCTGGGGCTGCTCTGGTCCTACGTGCAGCCCGCCGTGCAGTTCTCGGTCTACTTCTTCGTGATGGGGCTCGTCCTCAACATGCACAAGAACGTGCCCAACTTCGCGGTGCACCTGTTCTCGGGGATGGTCATCGTCCACTACTTCACCGAGACGTTCTCCCAGGGCACGAGGTCGATCGTCCAGAATCGCCAGATCGTGCAGAAGATGCCGTTGCCGCGGGAGATGTTCCCGGTGTCGGCGATGCTGGTGTCGGCCATCCACACCTTCCCCCAACTGCTGATCCTCCTGGGCGGCGCGCTCATCACCGGCTGGTCGCCCGATCCCGCCGGGCTGCTCGCCGGACTCCTGGGCATCCTGATCGTCTCCATCTTCGGCACCGGCCTCGCGCTCATCTTCAGCGCCGGGAACGTGTTCTTCCGCGACTTCCAGAACATCGTCTCCACGTTCGCGCTGTTCATCCGGTGGACGGTGCCGATGATCTACCCGTTCTCCAAGCTGGCCACCAGCCACCTCGCCGGGACCTGGGTCTACAAGGTCTACCTGATGAACCCGATCTCGATCGCGGTGCTCAACGTCCAGCGTTGCTTCTGGTCCTCCACGGTGCACCAGCCGGGCTTCAACCCCACCGGCTATCCGAGCTTCCCGAGCCACCTGATCGCCCGGGGTGTGTTGATGGTGGTGGTCGGCGTCGTCTTCCTCGTCATCTGCCAGCGGATCTTCAGCCAGTACGAGGGCAAGCTCGCGGAGCGGCTCTGATGTCCGACTCCATCATCGTCGACCACGTCAACAAGCGCTTCACCATGCGCTACCACCGCACGATCAAGGAGATCACGGTGGCGGCCCTGCGCCGCCAAGAGCTCAGCGACTCCTTCCTGGCGGTCAACGACGTCAACTTCAAGATCGAGCAGGGGGAGTCCGTCGGCCTGATGGGCCTCAACGGCTCGGGGAAGAGCACCTTGCTGAAGCTCATCTCCGGGGTGATGCGACCCGACACCGGGAAGGTCTGGACCCGGGGCCGGATCGCCGGTCTCATCGCGACGGGCGCCGGCTTCCACCCGCAGCTGTCCGGGCGGGACAACGTGTACCTCAACGCTGCGATCCTCGGCATGAGCGAGGCCGAGACGAATCGGAAGCTCGACCAGATCATCGACTTCGCCGACATCGGCAGGTTCCTCGACACCCCGGTCGGCTACTACTCCTCGGGCATGTTCGCGAGGCTCGGCTTCGCCGTCGCGGTGCACGCCGACTCCGACATCTTCCTGGTGGACGAGGTGCTGGCGGTGGGCGACCGGCCGTTCAAGAAGAAGTGCCTCGCGCGCATGCAGGAGATCCGTGACGCCGGCCAGACCATGGTGTACGTGAGCCACGCTGCCGCGTCGGTGCGCAAGATGTGCGACCGGGTGCTGATCCTCGAGAAGGGCGTGCTCGGGTTCGACGGCAACGTCGACGAGGGCATCAAGTACCTCCACTACGACGAGGACGATGACGAGGAGGAGCAGGGGACCGAGCAGATGGACGAAGGCGTGGACGCCGACGAGGGCTTGGGCGCCGACATCTGAGCGTTGCTGTCAACGCGTGGCGCGTCGCTCGGCCGTGATGCGCTCCTGCTCGCGCCTGGCCTGCCAGGAACCGGCGTCCGGGTTGGCGACGCAGACCAGGCTCGCGGACTGCTGCAGCACCGAGGACAGCAGCACCGCACCCTCGGGCGAGCACGGGTTCACATCGGTCAGCAACCGCCCGCCTTGGTCGACCCAGGGTTCGGCGGCCGCCCCCGTGAGCAGCTCCTGCTGGGTGCGCACCTCCCCGTCCACCTGCAACGCGGGGGCTTCCGGACCCGGCGCGGCCAACGGCGTGAAGACGTCCGGCTGGGCGAGCGCCACCGCCCCGAAGTCGGTCATGCCCGCCGGCAGCGGATCGGAGAAGCGACCTCCGAGCGGACGCAGCGACAGCGCGACCACCGGGACGGATGTTGCGAGCGCGGTGTAGCGGTCCACGCTCGCCGGACCGCACACCACCAGACCGGCACTCTCGCCCGGGCGGGGGGCTGGGCTGACGCAGTACCCCGCCGTCCAGGCGCCCATCATCCAGACCGCCCCCAGCCAGTGGGTCGGCAGGTCCACGGCCACGACCTCGCCTGGCTCGACGTCGAGCTCGTCCTGCGCGAGGGACGCGGTCTTGGCCAGCCAGTTCGCGAACGTGGCCACCGACAGCTCCACCCGCTCCCCGGTCGCATCGTCGTAGAACGTCACGAGCGGCCGGGCCGCGTCGGTGCGCAACAGCTGCGCCATCAGCTCGGGGAAGGACGAGGGAGGCATGGCCGTCACTCTACGGAGAGGCCCGGGCGGAAGATCAGCACACCGTCGTCCCCCGCGTCGGGAGAGATGACCCATCCGTGCGCGAACGCCACCGCGCTGGCGCGTGCCTCCGCGCGGCCGGCTGCACGGGCGGTCTGCAGGTCGGTGACCGCCGGCAGGGCGAGCCGGACCCGCGAGGGCCCGCTGACGACAACGGTGACGTGAACCCCGCAGCCGTCCGCGGCGGAGTCCAGCGCGGCGGCCAGCTCCTCCGTGCCCGCAGGCCGACCGAATCCGCGCAACCCGTCCGATGTGGCGTCCACCGCCCGCGTCACGGCCTCGCGGGCGCCGTGCCCGAACATGTCGTCGTGCTCGTCGCGCACGAGCACGCGAGCGCCGGGGCCGTGCTCACCGCGGGGCAGCACCGAGCCGTCCAAGCCACGCACCACCGCCGCCGGGCACCCGGCGAGCTTGCCCTTCACCAGGTCCGCGGCGGAGGCGACCTCGTCGGCGATCGCCGTCACAGTGACCAGCAGCACGTTGCCGTGCCCGTCGACCTGCCCGACGTAGTCGCGCACCACTCCGAGCCCGGCCGCCCCGATGGCGAGGTCGGTCAGGCCGTTGCGCCAGGCGCGGCCGGAGGTGTCGCTCACGACCACGGCCACGTTGCGTTCGGTCAACGCCGTGACCCGTTCGCGGAGCAGACGGGCGGAGTGGTCAGGATCGCGCGGCAGCAGCACCACTGTCCCGGGCTCGGTGTTCGAGGCGTCGACGCCCGCTCCCGCCATCACCAGGCCCTGCCTGTTCCGGACGATGCGGGTGCCGCCGCGGCGGGCCAGCACCCGGTCGGTCTGCTCCGTGACGGCGTCGTCCTTGCCCATCTGCCGGACAAGGCCGTCGGCCTTGCTCACCACCTTGCTCGTGACGACCAGGACGTCGCCGTCCTGGAGCCCGCCCGACGACCCAGCGGCCTCGCACAGGAGGCCGGCGAGGTCATCTCCGGAGGCGATCTCCGGGAGGCCCAGCACCGGCAGACAGAGGACCTGGCGCGGGCGGCTGTCCGAGGCGCTGTGCCTGCTCACCCGAGCCCGGCCAGGTCGAACGCTGCGCGCACCATGGCGGCGGTCGCCGTCGTGTCGCTCATCATCAGGGGCATCGCCCGGCACGCTATCCCGGCGTCCCCCACCCGGGCCACCTGGTCGGCGTCCGCGGTGTCGACCAGCCAGCCGTCCAGAAGCCCACCCCGGCCACGCGCGCCGTAGTGCTCGGCGACAGCCGCCGCGCTCACCTCGACGCCGATCGCCTCGAGCAGCTGCGCGGCCATTCCCCGCACGTGCTGGCCCGCGATGATGGGGGAGAGGCCGATCACCGGTGCCGCAGTGGTGTGCAGTGCTTCGCGAACCCCTGGCACGGCCAGGATGGTGCCGATGGACACGACCGGGTTGGAGGGAGGCAGCAGCACCAGGTCCGCCTCTCGCAGAGCCTCCAGCACACCCGGCGCCGGAGCGGCCTCCTCCACCCCGACCGGGACCACGGCACGGGCGGGTACCGCGGCGTGCATCCGCACCCAGTACTCCTGGAAGTGCACGGCACGTTGTCCCGAGGGCGCGCCGGGATCGTCGACCACGACATGGGTCTCCACCCGGTCGTCACTCATGGGCAGCAGACGGACCCCGGGTTGCCACCGTTCGCACAGCGCCGCGGTGACCTGCGAGAGGGGGTAGCCGGCCTCCAGCATCTGGGTCCGCACCAGGTGGGTGGCCAGGTCCCGGTCACCCAGACCGAACCAGGTGGGCTCGACGCCGTACGCCGCCAGCTCCTCCTTGGCGTGCCAGGTCTCGCCCCTGCGCCCCCAGCCCCGCTCCTCGTCGATCCCCCCGCCGAGGGTGTACATCACCGTGTCCAGGTCCGGACAGACCTTCAGGCCGTGCAGCCAGATGTCGTCGGCCGTGTTGGCCACGACCGTCACCGCCGAGGGGGCCTCCTGTTCCTGCCCGACGGCCTCGTCCGAGCCGAGGGCGTGCAGCAGCCCTCGCAGGAACCGAGCGCCACCCACCCCTCCGGACAGCACGGTCACCCGGACGGGCGCGTCGGGACGGGAGGGGTGCGGAAGTCTCATGGACAGGCTCTCTAACCGCAATGGCCCACCTGGGTCAACTCCGCTGGCGTGTCGGGCCTATACCAGATCCGGGCTTGACTTGCTGGCTTCGACAGGCATGTAATTTCAGCAGTGTTCTTCATTTCGGTCACACGGCCGGGCGGTCGGCACTAGGGTTCAAATCGGCGCGAACCGCGTCAATGGATGGGGGTCCGCAAGGGCCTCACGGGTCGAAGGGGCGAAGACCGTGCGAGAGCTATTTCCGCTCGACGGAGACGCCGAGGAGCTGGGTTGGCAGGAGCGTGCCCTGTGCGCGCAGACCGACCCCGAGGCGTTCTTCCCGGAGAAGGGCGGCTCCACGAGGGAGGCGAAGCGGGTCTGCCTGACCTGCGAGGTGCGATCGCAGTGTCTGGAGTACGCGCTGGCGAACGACGAGCGGTTCGGCATCTGGGGCGGACTGTCCGAGCGCGAGCGACGCAAGCTCAAGAAGCGAGCGGTCTGAGTCCCCAACACTGACTGCGGGGCCCGCCGGCCGGCTGGTTAGGCTGTTCCGCCGTGACGGTAACTGCTCTGCTGGTCAGCCACGACGGCGCGCGGTGGCTTCCCGCGGTCCTCGGTGGCCTCGCCCAGCAAACGAGGTCCCCCGACCGGATCGTCGTGGTGGACACCGGCAGCACGGACGGCAGCCTGGAGGTGCTGCGGGCCGGGCTGGGCGGGGAGAACGTCGTGGCGGCCGGCGACCTGTCCTTCCCCGAGGCGGTGGCTGCGGGCCTTGCGCACCTCGGGCCGGCCGCGGACGAGGACTGGCTGTGGCTGCTGCACGACGACAGTGCCCCCGCACCTACCGCCCTCGAGGCGCTGATGGACGCCGCCCGCGAGAGCCCCTCGGTCTCGCTCCTCGGTCCGAAGCTGCGGGAGTGGCCGTCGCTGCGTCACCTGCTCGAGGTGGGCGTGACCATCAGCGGGACAGGTCGCCGGGAGACCGGGCTGGAGCGCGGTGAGTACGACCAGGGCCAGCACGACGACCGCCGGCAGGTGCTGGCGGTCAACACGGCGGGGATGCTCGTCCGGCGCCCGGTGCTCGAGGAGCTGCACGGCTTCGACCACAACCTCCCGCTGTTCGGCACCGATCTCGACCTCGGCTGGCGCGCGGCCCGTGCCGGACATCGGTGCCTGGTGGTCCCACAGGCGGTGGTCTTCCACGTGGAGGCCGCCCAGCACGGCATCCGAAGGAGCCGCCTGTGCGGACGCGGGTACCGCAGCAGCCAGCGGCGCGCGGCCCTCTACACCCTGCTGGTCAGCTGCTCGCTGGTCGTGCTCCCCGTTCAGGCCGTGCGACTGTTCCTGGCCAGCCTGCTGCGCGCGCTGGGGTTCCTGCTCGTGCGCGCACCGCGGGAGTGCTGGGACGAGCTGACCGCCGTGGCTGCGACGTACGCGCGGCCGGACCGGGTGCTGGTCGGACGTCTGCGGCGCCGAAGGACCGCCCGCGTCAGCCCTCGCCGGGTCCGGCACCTGCTTCCCCCGGTCTGGCTGCCGTATCGGCACGGCCTGGACTCCGCGGCCGAGCTGGTCCGGGCGCTGTGGCACCAGGCCGGTGACCTGTCCGCCCGGCGGTCGTCCCGGAGCCACCCGCCCGAGACGGGTCCGGTTCCCGCGGAGGCCGAGAGCCTGCCGGCCGACACCGGCATGATGACGCGGCTGGCGTCCAGCCCGGCGGCTCTGGCCTTCGCCGTGCTGGTGATCGCGGCGCTGGTCGGTGCCCGCAGGCTCTACGGGGCCGGTGCGCTGGCCGGTGGCGCGCTGCTGCCCGGCCCCCCGAGCGCGTTCGACTGGTGGGGGCTGTACCTGGAGTCCTGGCACCACGTCGGGGTCGGCTCGGACGCCGCCACCGCGCCGTACGTGCTGCCGCTGGCCATCCTGGGCACCGTGCTGCTCGCCAAGGCAGGACTGGTCATCGACCTGCTGTTCTTCTTCGTGGTGCCGCTGGCGGCCTTCGGTGCCTACCGGTTCCTCCTCGAGCTCACCGGTGCGAAGCTGCCCGCACTCTGGGGTGCGGTGGCCTACGGGTTGGTCCCGGTGCTGTGCGGCGCCGTCGGTCAGGGCCGGCTCGGCACCGTGGCGGCCGCGGTGATCCTCCCGTGGGTCGCCAAGGCGGCGTTGCGGCTGCCGTTGGGCTACTCCACCGACCGGCGGTGGCGGGCGGCGTGGCGGACCGCGCTGCTCCTGGCGTTGCTGGCAGCGTTCACGCCGCTGGGCTGGCTGCTCGCGGTCGCCGTCGCGCTGGTGGGCCTGGCCGTCGGCCTCGTCCGCGCACCACAGGCCTGGAGCCGGCCGAGCGCCTGGGGCCCGGTGCTGACGGCCTGCGCCGCGGCCCTCGTGCTGCTGGTGCCCTGGTCCTGGCAGGCCACCGTTCACGAGGGTCTCGGCGCCTGGCTCTTCGAGGCCGGTCTGCCCGCGCCCGCGTTCACCAGTGCGCCCTCGGCGGCCGCAGTGGCTCTCGGTCGCATCGGCGACGTCGCCGCCGCGCCCGGCTGGTTGAGTGCCGGCGTGGTGGCGGCGGGACTGGCCGCGCTCGCCCGCCGGGACACCCGTGCGCGGGTCCTCTCCGCGTGGGTGGTGCTGCTGGTCGCGCTGGGTGCGATGGCGCTGCTGGCCGAGCACACCTGGCAGCCGCGAGGGCACCTCGAGGCCCAGCCCGTGTGGTGGGGCCTGCCCCTGCTGGTCGCCTCAGGAGCCGTGGTGACCGCCGCGACGGTGGCCGCCGTCGACATCGGTTCCAAGCTCTCCGGCGCCAGCTTCGGGTGGCGGCAGCCGCTGGGCGTGCTGCTGGTGGGCGCCGCGGTGCTGTCCCCGCTCGCGGGGCTGGGGTGGTGGGTCGTGACCGCGGAGCAGGGGCCGTTGGAGAGGTCACCGGCTGCGCCGGTGCCCGCCTACATGAGTGAGGCCGCGGCGACGCGGCCGGCCAACGGGGTGCTGGTGATCCAGGGCAGCAGCAGGCGGGGGCTGCAGTACGACGTACTCCGTGGCGACGGACTGCGCACCGGGGACGGCAGCGTGCTGCCAACCGTCGGCGCGCAGCAGCCGATGACCCGGCTGGTGGGCGATTTGGCAAGCCGGCCCGACTCCGCGGACATCGCGGCCCTGGCCAGCCACGGCGTTCGCTACGTCTATCTGCCCGCCCCCGCCGACCCCCGCCTCGCCGGCAACCTGGACAGCGTGAGCGGGTTGAACTTCGCCAGCGCGGTCCACCGCGGTTCCCGTGCCTGGCAGGTCGAGCGGGCGCCGAGCGCCGCAGCGCTCCCGCGGCCCGCGGGCTCCCGGCGACCCCTGCTGCTGGGGGTGGAAGCGCTTGCCGTGCTCGTCGTGGCCGTGCTCGCCGTCCCCAGCAGGAGGCAACGCCGGTGAGCTCGTCGACGCCGCGCAACCGCCGCCGTGCTGCCGCACGCCGACGGTTCCGGCCCACCCCGTCGGCGGTGGCCGCGCTCGTGCTGCCGCTGCTCGCGGCCGCAGCGGTCGTGGCAGCAGGTGTCCGTCCCGCGCCGCCGAGCACGCCGCCGTCGGCCCACGGCCAGCCGGTCACCGACGTGCTCACCGCCTGTCCGCAGGGCTCGGCACGGGCCCGGATCCTGGCAGGAAGCATCCCGGCCAGCACCTTCGGCAGCTCCGGCCGGCTGAGGGTGCGACCGGTCGCCGGGGCCGTCCAGGCACAACCGGTCACGCGCGGCCGGCTGATCTCGCTTGCGGCCGAGCGCAACGGGACCGTCCTCGAGACCACCGGCGCGGGGGCGCCAGGCAGCTTCGGAGTGCTGCTCGACCCTGACCACGGAACACTCAGCGCACTGCGCTGCACGCCTCCGCGCGCGACCTGGTGGTTCACCGGGGCGGGCGCCACCCTCGACCACACCTCCGAACTGGTCATCGCGAACGTCGACGCGGGACCGGCCGTGGTCGACGTACGGGTGCTCGGCCGGAACGGTCCGGTGGACAGCGTCGGCACCCGCGGGATCACCGTGCCGCCGCACTCGGTGCACACCGTCTCGCTGACCGACATCGCTCCTCAGGGGGAGGACCTCGCCGTCGAGGTGCACGCCTCCCGGGGCCGGGTCGCGGCCGCCGTCTCCGACTCCTACGCGGCGGCCGCCGGCGCCACGGCCGGTAGGGACTGGCTCCCCGACCAGCAGAGGCCCAGCCGCGTCCTCCGGGTGGCCGCGACGCCCGGCAACAACAGCAAGCAGACCCTGCTGCTCGCGAACCCGTCGCCGCTGACCGCCCTGGTCGGCGTCCGGCTGCAGGGCAGAACCGGCGCCTTCGCGCCGACCGAGCACGCTCAGGTCGAGATCCCGCCCGGCAGCACCCGCGCGGTGGACCTCACCAAGGCCGCGGGACGGGGCACAGCCGCGCTGCTGCTGCACTCCAGGGTGCCGGTGCTCGCCTCGGTGCGGTCGATGTCCGGAGGGGACACGCTGCACGCCGGGGCCGTGCCGACGCTCGAGGACCCGGCCGCGGTCGCCTGGACGTCCGGAGACCACGGTCGGCTGCTGCTGACCGGTGGGCAGCTGCCGTCAAGCGCGACGGTGGCCGCCTACGACCAGCGCGGGAAGCAGCTGGACACCACCGAGCTCCGACTGACCCCGAGGAGCACGGTCACCTGGAAGCCCCCCGCCGGCGCCGTCTACCTGACGGTCAGCCCGGAGGAGGGCCAGGTGCACGGTGCCGTGCTGGTGAGCGGACGGGGGGTGGCCGAGCTCCCGTTGGTCGGGCTTCCGATGCGCGAGGCACGGCCCGTCGTGCGGCCCGGGCCGGACCAGGTCGGCTACTCCTCGCCGTAACGCGGGTCGATCTCCTCGGGAGGACGGCCCAGGAGCTCGGAGACCTGCTCCACCAGGACAGTGAACACCAGTGCGGACAGCTCGCTGCGGTCCGCGCAGCGCAGCTCGATCGGCTTCCGGAACAGCACCAGCCGGGTCGGTCGTGCGCCGGCCCCGCGGACCACGGAAGCAAGCGGCACGGTGGCCGCCTCCCACTCGTCAGGGACCAGGGGCGTCTCCTCCACGCCGAACTCCAGGAGCCCGAGCTCGTCGCGCCACCTGTTCTCGAGGTCGGTGACCACCTGGAGCACCAGTGCGTCGAAGGCCGCCGCCCTGCTGAGGGCCGCCGGCACCCCCTGCGGGGCGAGCGGTCCCGGCATCAGGGCCGGTCCGCGCATCCCGCGGCCGCGCCGGTCCCGGCGGCGGTCGAGTCGCGGCACCCGGGTCACACCCGTGATGCTCATCGGGGTGCCCAGGGGGGTGCTCACGCCGCGAGCCTAGTCGGCGGCCGGGGCGGGAGGCTGTACCGTCTGCCTCGTGAGTTCGACCCGTCGCTGTTCGCGCACTGCCTGCGGACGCACGGCCGTGGCCACCTTGACCTACGTGTACTCCGACCAGACCGCCGTGCTCGGTCCGCTCGCGACCTTCGCGGAGCCCCACGCCTACGACCTGTGCGAGGCACACAGCGAGCGGCTCAGCGCCCCGCGCGGCTGGGAAGTGCTGCGGCTGGCGCCTGACCCTGATGCCCTGGGTCCCTCCAGCGACGATCTGCTCGCGCTCGCCGACGCGGTGCGCGAGGCGGCGCGGCCGCTGCCGCCGAGCGCGGTCGCGTCTCCCGGCCTCGGCGCCCCCGACGGCGCTCGCGAGGTCGGCCGCCGTGGGCATCTTCGCGTGCTTCGTTCACCGGAGGACTGACCCACCGTCCTCGACGGTAGGGTCGGCCCATGGCCATCGAGAGCACCCCTGATCCCGGCACCTTGTCCGCCATCTTCAAGGCCTACGACGTGCGAGGCGTGGTGCCCGACCAGCTCGACGAGACCTTGGCGGCCGCCGTCGGCAACGCCTTCGTCGCTGTGGCCGACGCGACCGGGGCCGGCATCGTGGTGGGGCACGACATGCGTCCCTCGTCACCCGGCATGGCGCGCGCCTTCGCGGAGGGGGCCGCGGCCGCCGGCGCCGACGTGCACTTGATCGGGCTCGCCTCCACCGACGAGCTGTACTTCGCCTCCGGGAAGCTGGGGCTGCCCGGGGCCATGTTCACCGCGAGCCACAACCCCGCGCACTACAACGGCATCAAGCTCTGCCGGGCGCACGCAGTGCCGGTCGGGCTGGACACCGGCCTGAGCGAGATCCGCGACCGGGTGGCCTCCGGAGAACGCCTCACCGCGAACGCGGCTGGTCGCATCGACGAGATCGACGTGCTCGAGGACTACGCCGCCTACCTCCGCGAGCTCACACCGGTGCGAGGCCGTCGGCTGCGGGTGGCCGTCGACGCCGGCAACGGGATGGCGGGCCACACCGCTCCGGCCGTGCTCGGCGGCCTGGACGTCGAGGTGCTCCCGCTGTACTTCGAGCTCGATGGCACCTTTCCGAACCACGAGGCCAACCCGATCGAGCCCGAGAACCTTCGTGCCCTGCAGACGAAGGTGCGGGACGCGTCCGCCGACATCGGCCTGGCCTTCGACGGTGACGCGGACCGTTGCTTCGTCGTCGACGAGCGCGGCGAGATAGTCAGCCCGTCGGTGCTCACCGCCCTGATCGCGGCCCGCGAGCTGCGCCGTGAGCCGGGCGCCAAGGTCATCCACAACCTGATCACCTCGCACGCGGTGCCCCAGATCGTCACCGAGCTCGGCGGCACCCCGGTGCGCACCCGCGTCGGTCACTCCTTCATCAAGGCCACGATGGCCGACACCGGGGCGATCTTCGGCGGAGAGCACTCGGGCCACTTCTACTTCCGGGACTTCTGGAGGGCCGACTCGGGCATGCTCGCCGCCCTGCACGTGCTGGCCGCACTCGCGGAGACCGAGCGTCCCCTCTCGGCGCTGCTGGAGGAGTACTCACGCTTCGTCGCGTCCGGAGAGGTCAACTCCACCGTCGACGACCAGGCGCAGGCGGTCACCGAGGTGGAGGAGCGCTTCGCCGGGCGGGACAGTGCGGAGGTCGACCACCTCGACGGCCTCACCGTCACCGCTCCGCACTGGTGGTTCAACGTCCGGCCGTCGAACACCGAGCCGTTGCTGCGGCTCAACGTGGAGGCCGATGACCCGGCCACGATGTCCCGGGTGCGCGACGAGGTGCTCGCCGTGATCCGCGGCGCGTGATCGTGGACAATGCCGTCATGAACCTGGACCCCGCACTGCTGGAGATCATCGTCTGCCCGGACTGCCACGGAGACCTGGCGGTGGACGAGGCGGCGCAGGAGCTGGTGTGCACCGGGTGCGGCTTGGCGTACCCGGTGCGCGACGACATCCCGGTCCTTCTGGTCGACGAGGCCCGTCGGCCGGAGCGCTCCTGAGGCACGGCGTGTTCGACGAGTCCCGCCTCGACGACGAGGCCGCGCTGGCGGGAATGGACCACGTGCTCCGTCCGCTCGCGGAGGCGGGAGCGCGGGTCCGGCGCGAGGCGGCCGCCGCAGCGGACGCCCTCGCCCGCGCGGTCGCTACGGCGCAGGGGGAGCCGCGCCCGCGGGCGGTGGTGGCGGCTGGTCCCGACTCCCGGCTGCTGCGGGCCGTGCTCGAGCCGTGGTGCCCGGTGCCGTTCGTGGCGTGGCCGGGTCCGGGCCTGCCCGGGTGGGCCGGCGCACTGGACCTGGTCGTGGTGCTGGCCCCGGCGGGGGGCGACCTGCAGGCGGCGTCCGGGGTCGCCGAGGCGGTGCGTCGCGGGTGTCAGCTGGTGGTCGCCTGTCCACCGCACTCGGTCGTCGAGGAGCATGCAGCCGGCCGGCACAGCACCGTGCTGCCGTCATCCGGTGACCACCTCGCGACGGCGGTGGTGATGCTGGAGTTCCTCGCCCGCGTGGATCTAGGCCCGGAAGCCGACCCCGAAGCCGTGGCCACCGCCCTGGACGAGGTTGCGATCTCGTGTGCGCCGCGCCGGGACCTGGCCGTCAACCCCGCCAAGATGCTCGCGATCGCCCTGGCGGACAGCACGCCGCTGCTGTGGGGAGGCTCTGTACTCGCCGCGCGGGCCGCGCGTCGGGTGTCGGAGTCGCTGCGCCGCGCTACCGGCCGGGCGTCGTTGGCTGCCGACGCGGAGCATCTGTTGCCGGTGATCTCGGCCGCTCGGGTGCACGACATGTTCGACGACCCGTTCGCCGAAGGGGAGAGCCCGGCCCGTCCCGTCCTGCTGATCCTCGACGACGGGTCCGACGAGCCCTCGGTGCGTGAGCAGCGTGGTCGGCTGCAGCACGCGGCCGCCGACCGCGGGGTGCGGGTGGAGACCGTCGAGAGCCATCTGCCCAACGAGGTCGCGCGGTACGCCTCCCTCCAGGCGACCGGGACCTATGCCGCGGCCTACCTCGGCGTCGGCCTGGACAGCGGCTCCGCCCCGGCGTAGCCGCTACCCTTCGTGCATGTCCGCCGAGGGAGGGGCCAAGGCCGTCGTCGCGGCCCTACTGGCCAACGTCGGCATCGCGGTGCTGAAGTTCCTCGCCTGGGCGCTCACGGGCGCCTCGTCCATGCTCGCCGAGGCGATCCACTCCGTCGCCGACTCGGGCAACCAGGTTCTGCTGCTGGTGGGGCGCAGCAGGGCGCGGCGGGCGGCCAGTCCGGAGCATCCGTTCGGGTACGGTCGCGAGCGGTACGTCTACGCCTTCCTGGTGTCGGTGGTGCTGTTCTCCGTCGGAGGTCTCTTCGCGCTCTACGAGGCCTACCACAAGTTCCAGGAGATGCGCGCCGGCCACCCGGACCAGCTGCTGGAGAGCCAGTGGTGGTGGGTGCCTCTGGCGGTGCTCGGGGGCGCGCTGTTCCTCGAGGGCGCCTCCTTCAGGACGGCGGTCGTCGAGTCGGCTCCACAGCGGGGAAACGCACCCTGGGTCACGTTCGTGCGCGGCACGAAGTCTCCGGAGCTGCCGGTGGTGCTGCTCGAGGACTCCGCCGCGCTGCTCGGCCTGACCTTCGCGCTGCTCGGAGTGGGACTGAGCAAGCTCACCGGCAACGGCTACTACGACATGGCGGGCAGCGCAGCGATCGGCCTGCTGCTGGTGGCCGTTGCCGTCGTGCTCGCCGTCGAGACCAAGAGCCTGCTGCTGGGCGAGGCCGCGCTTCCCGAGGTGGAGAAGCGCATCCGCGAGGCGCTCGAAGCCACTCCCGGGGTGGAACGGGTGATCCACCTGCGGACGCTGCACCTCGGCCCGGACGAGCTGCTGGTGGCGGCGAAGACCGGGGTGCCGCGCGATGCCACGGCCGCGGACGTCGCCGAGGGGATCGACGCGGCTGAGCGTGCCATCCGCTCCGCGGAGCCCACGGCCAGGCTGATCTACATCGAGCCGGACATCGACCGCGGCGACACGGGTGCCGCCCGTTAGGCTGGACGCACCAGACTCGAAGGTAAGGATACGGATGGACTTCAAGGTTGCAGACCTGTCGTTGGCGGACTACGGCCGGGCGGAGATCGGGCTGGCCGAGAACGAGATGCCCGGCCTGATGGCGATGCGCGAGCGTTACGCCGCCGATCAGCCACTCGCCGGGGCGCGGATCGCAGGGTCGCTGCACATGACCATCCAGACCGCGGTGCTGATCGAGACGCTGGTCGCCCTCGGCGCGGAGGTGCGCTGGGCGTCGTGCAACATCTTCTCCACCCAGGACCACGCGGCCGCAGCGGTTGCGGTCGGCCCGGAGGGCACCGCCGACGACCCGCGCGGGGTCCCGGTCTTCGCCTGGAAGGGCGAGAGCCTGGAGGAGTACTGGTGGTGCGCGCAGCAGATCCTGCGGTGGCCGGACGGCCCGAACGGCGAGAAGCGCCACGCCAACATGATCCTGGACGACGGTGGCGACGCGACGCTGCTGGTGCACCTCGGTGTGCAGGCCGAGAAGGAGGGCAAGGCGCCCTCCGTGGACTCGGCGGAGAGCGCCGAGCAGCGGGTCATCTTCCAGGTCCTCAACGACACGCTTGCTGAGGACGGTGCGCTGTGGACCAACATCGCCAACCAGATCAAGGGGGTGACCGAGGAGACCACCACCGGCGTGCACCGGCTCTACGACCGGATGCGTGAGGGGTCGCTGCTGTTCCCCGCCATCAACGTGAACGACTCGGTGACGAAGAGCAAGTTCGACAACAAGTACGGCTGCCGGCACTCGCTGGTCGACGGGATCAACCGCGCCACCGACGTGCTCATCGGCGGCAAGGTCGCCGTGGTGTGCGGCTACGGTGACGTCGGCAAGGGCTGCGCGGAGTCGTTGCGCGGCCAGGGCGCCCGCGTGATCATCACCGAGGTCGACCCGATCTGCGCCCTCCAGGCGGCGATGGACGGCTACCAGGTCAGCACCCTCGAGGAAGTGCTGCCGACCGCGGACATCGTGATCACGGCCACGGGGAACCGCGACGTGGTCACCGTCGACCAGATGAGCCGGATGAAGAACCAGGCGATCGTCGGCAACATCGGCCACTTCGACAACGAGATCGACATGGCCGGCCTCGAGAGCTTCCCCGGCGTCAAGCGCACGACGATCAAGCCCCAGGTCGACGTGTGGACGTTCCCGCACGGCGGGTCGGTGATCGTCCTGTCCGAGGGTCGGTTGCTGAACCTGGGCAACGCCACGGGTCACCCGTCGTTCGTGATGTCCAACTCCTTCACCAACCAGGTGCTCGCGCAGGTCGAGCTCTACACCAAGGCCGACGAGTACACCGTCGGTGTCTACACCCTGCCGAAGCACCTCGACGAGGAGGTGGCCCGGCTGCACCTGCCGGCCCTGGGCGTCAAGCTGACCGAGCTCACCGAGGAGCAGGCGAGCTACCTGGGGGTCCCCGCCGACGGGCCCTTCAAGCCCGACCACTACAGGTACTGATGGCGGGCACCGACCAGGCGGGCAGGGTGAAGGTCCTCGTCGTCGACGACGACGCGGCCCTCGCGGAGATGCTCACCCTGGTGCTGCGCAACGAGGGGTTCGACTCCAGGGTCAGCCCGACCGGGGACCAGGCGCTGGACGACTTCCGCGACTACCACCCGGATGTGGTGCTGCTCGACCTGATGCTGCCCGGCAAGGACGGCATCGACGTGTGCCGGGAGATCCGCTCCGAGTCAGGCACTCCGATCGTGATGCTCACGGCGAGAAGCGACACCGTGGATGTCGTCGTGGGCCTGGAGTCCGGCGCGGATGACTACGTGGTGAAGCCGTTCAAGCCCAAGGAGCTGGTGGCCCGGATCCGGGCCCGGGTCCGTCGCTTCGAGCAGGCGCAGCCGGAGACCCTGTCCATCGGGGACCTGGAGATCGACGTGGCCGGCCACACGGTCAGCCGCGGGACCAGAAACATCTCCTTGACGCCGCTGGAGTTCGACCTGCTGGTGTGCCTGGCACGCAAGCCGTGGCAGGTGTTCACCCGAGAGGTGCTTCTCGAGCAGGTGTGGGGCTACCGCCACGCCGCCGACACCCGGCTCGTGAACGTCCACGTCCAACGGCTGCGCTCCAAGGTCGAGGACGACCCCGAGAACCCCAAGATCGTGGTCACGGTACGAGGAGTCGGCTACAAGGCCGGCGCGGCCTAGGCGGTCACATGGGTGAGCAGGGGCCGGTCCGCAGAGTGGCAACGCTGTGGCGACGGTCCATCCAGGCCCGGGTCGTGCTCAGCACCATGCTGCTCTGCGCCGCCGTGGTCACCCTCGTCGGCTGGGTGCTCATGCGCCAGATCACCATCGGCCTGGTGAACAGCAAGGTGGAGTCATCGATCGCCGAGGCCTCGCGCAGCACCATCGACGCGCAGCAGCGGCTGTCGGCCGCCAGCGGTACCGACTTCGATGCCGGCACCCAGCTCTCCCAGCTGGCCACCAGCATCGTCTCCCGCGGCCAGGTCCAGGGGTACGACGCGGTGCTCACCGGGCCGGTGCTGGGCTCGACCAACGGTTCGACCACGGGCAGCGGCACCCGCAAGACCGCCGGGGTCGATCCGGGCAGCGTCCCGCGGCGGCTGCGGACCGAGGTTCAGCGCCGGCAGGACATCGCGTGGACGTTCACCCGGCTGCGGTACGAGGCCGGCGCCGGCCATCATCCCCAGCCGGCGGTGGTCGTGGGTTCCCAGCTCACCCTGCCGGCCGACGGGGGGACCTACACGCTGTACTACCTGTTCCCGATGTCCCAGGAGCAGAAGACGCTCACGCTGGTCCGGCAGGGTCTGTTCACCGCCGGGGCGCTGCTGCTGATCCTGGTGGGGGGCGTGACGTGGCTGGTCACCCGTCAGGTGGTCGCCCCGGTCCGGCTGGCGCGGCGCGTGGCCGAGCGCCTGGCGTCGGGCCGGCTCGAGGAGCGCATGCACGTGCGCGGCCAGGACGACATCGCCCGTCTCGGCAGCTCCTTCAACCAGATGGCCGACAGCCTGCAGAAGCAGATCAGGCAGCTGGAAGAGCTCTCCCGCGTGCAGCGCCGGTTCGTCTCCGACGTCTCGCACGAGCTGCGCACACCGCTGACCACGGTGCGGATGGCCGGCGACGTGCTCCACGACGCCCGCACGAGCTTCGACCCGGTCACCGCGCGCGCCGCGGAGCTGCTGCAGGCCGAGCTGGACCGTTTCGAGATGCTGCTCACCGACCTGCTGGAGATCAGCCGGTTCGACGCCGGCGCGGCGATCCTCGACCTCGAGGACGTCGACCTGGTCGACGTCGCGCGGCGGGTGGCCGGGACGACGGAGGCACTGGCTCGGGGGCGGGGGGTCGAGGTCGTGGTGCAGGACCCCGGCTACCCGTGCGCGGTCGAGGTCGACTCGCGGCGTGTGGAGCGCATCGTGCGAAACCTGGTGAGCAACGCCATCGACTACGCCGACAAACGGGGGGTGGAGGTGTCGGTCGCCTCGAACGGCCGGGCCGTCGCGCTCACCGTGCGAGACCACGGGCTCGGACTCGGTCCCGGCGAGGCGGCGATGGTTTTCAACCGGTTCTGGCGGGCCGATCCGGCAAGGGCCAGGACAACGGGAGGCACCGGTCTCGGGCTGGCCATCTCGCTGGAGGACGCCCGTCTGCACGGCGGTTGGCTGCAGGCCTGGGGCGAGCGGGGCAACGGTGCGCAGTTCCGGCTCACGCTGCCGCGGCGGGCCGGGGAGCCGCTCGACACCAGTCCACTGGCGCTCGCGCCGCAGGACGCCACCCGCGAAGTGGTGGCCGGGTCCTACCAGAGCATCCGCGACACCCGTGCGGGGGCCCCATGACCGTCCGTCGGCTGAACCCGGTGCTGCTGACGGTGCTGCTGGCATGTCTGACGCTGCTGGTCAGTGGCTGCGTGAACCTGCCGGTCTCCGGCCCGGTGAAGGCGGGTCCCAGCGTGGCCGGTACCGACGAGGCGCCCTACGACTTCAACCCGGCAGGCCCGCGCCCCAAGGAGACCCCGGTCGAGATCGTCGGCAACTTCCTGCTGGCGATGCAGGCCACGCCCCAGAGCACGTCCGTGGCACGGCAGTTCCTCACCTCGGAGAGCAGGGCCAACTGGTCGCCGAGCCACGGCGCCGTGATCTACGGCAGCTACACGCTTGCCGCGGGCGCCGGCTCGGTCACCGTGCGCCTGACCGACACCGCGCGCCTCGACGCCGGTGGACACTGGCTCGGGGCGGGGGGCCACGGAGGACGGCTGGCGCTCCATCTCAAGATGGTCAAGGCGAAGGGCCAGTGGCGGATCAGCCACCCGCCGAACGTGCTGATCATCCCGCAGTCCCACTTCGAGGCCCGTTTCCAGCAGTTCAACCTGTACTTCTTCGACCAGTCGTCGCGGGTGCTGGTCCCCGAGCCGGTGTACCTGCCGGCGGGTGACCAGGCCCCCACCCTCCTCGTCAAGGACCTGCTGCACGGGCCCGGCAAGGGCCTGTCCGGAAGCGTCCGCACCTTCATCCCGCCCAGGACCCGGCTCGACGACCTTTCCGTCCCGGTCTCCGGGAAGGGAGTGGCCACGGTGTCTCTCAGCGCCCCCATGCTCGGCGTGGCCGCCGATGAGCGACAGCTCGCGTTCGCCGAGCTCGGGTGGACGCTGGCTCAGGTGTCGGGGATCGACCGCATGAAGGTCCTGGTGAACGGATCGCCGCTGGAGGTGCCCGGCCAGGGGTCGGCGCCCAGCGTCGATGCCTGGTCCGGTTACGACCCCGCCGTCTCGTGGGCGTCGCCCGAGCTCTACGGGCTGCGCCGCGGCCGTGTCGAGAGCGTCGCGAACGGGGCGGAGCAGCGGGTTCCCGGCGTGTTCCCGCCCGGGACGCCGTCGGTGCGCTCGATCGGCGTGAGCCTCAACGGCAGCCGGGTGGCCGGTGTCACCGCGGACGGCAGCTCGGCTCTGGTGTCCAGGACCAGCCAGCCGGGGCAACGGGCCGGCTCGTCCCCCGCGACCGCGGTGTACACCGGTGGCACGGACCTGCTCCGACCGGCGTGGGACCTCTACGGCCAGACCTGGCTGGTGGACCGGACGTCGGCCGGCGCGGTCCTGGTCGTCGTACGCGACGGCAAGGCCAGCGAGGTGCAGGCCCCAGGAATCAGCGGCAACGATGTCACCGCGTTCTCGCTCTCCCGCGACGGCACCCGGCTGGCCGCCGTGGTCGCGGGGCATGGCCGCCCCGGCGCGGAGCACCTGGTCCTGGCCCGCGTCAGACGCGACCATACCGGCCGGGTCACCTCCCTCGGTCAGGCCCGGGACCTGCCGGTGACGGCTGGGCAGGTGTTCAACATCCGAGACATCACCTGGTACTCGCCCACGACGGTGGCGGTGCTCGTGGGGGCGGAGCAACAGATCAGCCAGGTCTACCTGAGCCGCGTGGACGGCTCGTCCGGCTTCGTTGCGTCCTCCACGAGTGCGGAGCTCTTCCGCGGACGCGCGGACCGCGTGGTCACCTCCCCCTCCCCGGGCACTCCGCTGTACCTCGAGAACCCCGTCGCGGCGGCTGTACTCCCTCGGGTCGAGCGGGCGCTGGACCAAGTCAGGGGTCAGGCCGGGACTGGTGTCCCCGACCTTCGTCGGCTGAGCCGTCCACAGCCGCCCGGCGGGGGGTGGTCGCAACCTGCCGGGCGTCCCACCCTGGAAGGGTGCGCGACGCCCTCCTCAACCTGGTCCTCGGATCCGTCTGCGCGGGGTGCGGGCGCCCGGGCAGGTTGCTGTGTCCGGAGTGCTGGGTCGCACTACCGCACGGTGGCCACCCCTCCTGGCCCACCCCGTGCCCGCCGGGGCTCGCCACGCCGTGGGCCGGCGGGGAGTACGCCGGCTTGCTCAAGGCCCTGGTCAACGCGCACAAGGAGCACGCGCAGTTCGCGCTGGCTCGTCCCCTGGGCCTGGTGCTGGCGCGCGTGGTCGCCGACGCCATGGCTCACCCGGCCTGCGAGGAGGCCGCCGGGTGGCTCTTGGTGCCGGTGCCGTCCCGCGCGCCCGTGGTGCGCCGCCGAGGTCACGACCCGATGTTGCGGGTCGCACGGGTGGCCGCAGCACGGCTGCGGCGGTCCGGGGTCGACGCCCGCGTCGGCCGGCTGCTGGTCGTCGCCGCGACGCCCGAGGACCAGGCCGGCCTGCAGGCCTCCGCGCGGGCGGCCAACCTCGCTGGTGCGCTGTGCGGCCGGTCTGGTCCAGCTCGGCGGGCGCGAGCGGATGGCCGTGGCATCGTGGTCGTGGACGACGTGCTGACCACCGGTGCGACGGCCCGCGAGGCGCAGCGGGCCCTGGAGGCCTGCGGCCTCCGCGTGCGCGGCGTTGCCGCGGTCGCCGCCACCAGGAAGCGGGTACCCGTGCGCGAGGCCAGTGGTCCACCGGAAGAACGCGACGATTCGGGTGGTTCGCTACCCATTTCGCAGCGCGGCGACTAGCGTCTGAACATGGAGTCCGTCCGGGTCCGTGGTTGCGCCGACAGGTTCCTGGAATGGCTTGGACCTGCTCGGTTAGCCGATGCCAGTCGCAGGCGAAGCGGTCCACGTAAGGCGACACACGGGGGGACACCCCCCGTAGGCCCCCGGCGACGGGGGAGTCGTCGATCACGGTGCGGCTTAGAGGTAAGTCCTGCCTCCCACCCGTCGTCGGACACGGCGGGCCAGGGGGAGAAGGTCAGTAGTGGCGCCCATCGGGCAGACGAGCTGCGAGCACCTCAGCAGGCGGTTGTGGGGTCGAAGACCAGGTTGGCCGGACGGATCTCCACCTTCGTAGAACACCCTTGCACCCAACCCTTTGGAGGTCGTCGTGGACGTCGTGGTCAAGTCTCGTCACTGCGAGGTGTCGGACCGGTTCCGTGGGCACGTGCAGGAGAAGCTCACCCGCCTCGAGAAGCACGACCATAAGGTGCTGCGCGTCGAGGTCGAGGTCGAGACCGAGCGGAACCCACGACTGCACGACCAGGCGGTACGCGTCCAGCTCACGGCGTTCTCCAAGGGGCCGGTGGTCCGCGCGGAGGCAGCCGCCGGCGACAAGATGACCGCGCTCGACCGCGCCGTGGACAAGATGGCCGAGCAGATGCGCCGGGCGGCCGACCGCCGGCGGGTGCACCGCGGCCGGCGGACGCCGGTGTCCGTCGGCCAGGCGCTGGCCGATGCCGCTCCCCCCGTCCCGGCCGGGAACGACCGGGTGGGCAGGACCGCGGACGGCGTCGAGCCGGAGGACGTCACTCGCCGGGTGGGGCCGATCACGGTGATGGGCGACGGCCCGCTCGTGGTGCGGGAGAAGACCCACCAGGCGGCACCCATGTCACTGGACCAGGCGCTGTACGAGATGGAGCTGGTGGGCCACGACTTCTTCCTGTTCGTGGACAAGGAGAGCGAACGGCCCGCCGTCGTCTACCGCCGGAGGGGCTACGACTACGGGCTGATCACGCTCGACGTGCTCTGAACTGCGAAGAATCTTCACCCTGCGCAGTGAGGGCCATGACATGATGCTCATGTGGAAGCCCCTCAGCAGCAGCGCGCGAAGACCGGTGGTGAACCCATCCGGGTCGTCGTCGTCGACGACCAGGAGCTGTTCCGCCGCGGCCTGACCATGCTCCTCGCCGTCGAGGAGGACATCGACGTGGTCGGCGAGGCCGGTGACGGAGTGGCCGCCACCGAGCTGGCGGCGACCACCGTTCCGGACGTGATCTTGATGGACGTCCGCATGCCCAAGCGGTCGGGGATCGAGGCATGCCTCTCGATCAAGGAGGCCGCCCCCACGGCGCGGATCATCATGCTCACGGTCAGTGACGAGGAGGCCGACCTCTACAACGCGGTCAAGAACGGCGCGTCCGGGTACCTCCTCAAGGACTCCTCCATCGACGAGGTGGCCCAGGCCATCCGGGTGGTCGCCGACGGGCAGTCGCTGATCAGCCCCTCGATGGCGATCAAGCTGCTGGACGAGTTCAAGCAGATGTCCCGCTCCGACCGGCAGCAGGTGCCGAGCCCGCGGCTGACCGACCGAGAGCTCGAGGTGCTCAAGCTGGTCGCCCAGGGGCTGAACAACCGCGAGATCGCCAAGCGGCTGTTCATCAGCGAGAACACCGTCAAGAACCACGTGCGCAACATCTTGGAGAAGCTGCAGCTGCACTCGCGCATGGAGGCCGTCATGTACGCGGTCCGGGAGAAGCTGCTCGACATCCCGTAGTCCGCCGTCGGTCGGTGCGAGTTGGCATGATGGCGGCCATGCCCCAGTCGCTGTCGCGTGCCCAGGCCCGCCGGATCGCCCTGGTCGCCCAGGGGTTCCGGGACCCGCGTCACGCCATGCCGACGATGCGTACGTTCATGCGCACCTTCCGGCGCACCGCGCTGCTGCAGATCGACTCGGTGAACGTGCTGCAGCGCGCGCACTACATGCCGTTGTTCTCCCGGATGGGTCCCTACGACGTGGACCTGCTGCGCCGCGCGTCGGAGCAGCCGCCCCGGCGGATGGTGGAGTACTGGGCACACGTCGCCGCGTTCATGCCGGTGGAGCTCTGGCCGCCGATGCGGCACCGGATGGAGCGCTACCGCCGGCAGGGGCACGAGTGGACCGGGTTGCCCGAGCGGCGCGAGCTGGTGGGGTCGTTGATGGCCGAGATCGCCGACCGGGGCGCGGCCACCGCCCGGGACCTCGACGACGGCCTGCCCAGGACGAGACAGCACTGGGGCTGGAACTGGTCGGAGACCAAGCAGGCGCTGGAGTACCTCTTCCTGGCGGGACAGCTGGCGGTTGCCGGGCGGACCCAGCAGTTCGAGCGGCTCTACGACCTGCCCGAACGGGTGCTGCCGGCCGAGCAGCTGCGCGCCCCCACGCCGAGCCGGGAGGAGGCGGCCCGGGAGCTGGTGCGCCGGGCGGCGGTGGCGCACGGGGTCGGCACCGCGGGGTGCCTGCGGGACTACTTCCGGATGCCGCTGGAGCTGGCGCGTCCGTCGGTCGCCGCGCTGGTCGACTCGGGGGAGCTGCTCCCCGTCCAGGTCGAGGGTTGGTCCAGGACGGCGTACCTGCACCGCGACGCCGCGATCCCCCGCAAGGTCTCGGCCCGGGCCCTGCTCAGCCCTTTCGACCCGCTGGTGTGGGAGCGCCGGCGCACCGAGGCGCTGTTCGACTTCCGGTACCGGATCGAGATCTACGTGCCCGCACCGAAGCGGGTGCACGGCTACTACGTGCTGCCGTTCCTGCTCGGCGACCGCATCGTGGCGCGCGTCGACCTGAAGGCCGTCCGGCAGGCAGGCGTCTTGCAGGTCAAGGGTGCCTTCTTCGAGCCGGCCGCCCCCGCGGAGACCGCCGAAGAGCTCGCCGCGGAGCTGGCGGCACTTGCTGGGTGGCTCGGGCTGGGGGAGGTGGCCGTCGAGCCCCGGGGGGACCTGGCGCCGCCGCTGGAGCGCGCGGTGCGGGAGCTGCCTGAAGCTCCGGAGGCCGCGCGCTGCTGAGGAGGGCTGGGTACCATGGCAGCGGCACCGGTCCGGGCCCGGCCGACCGGCGGGTCCGACCGGCGTACGCAACCACGACAACAGGAGTCCACACTCGTGCCTGCCATCCTCGACAAGATCCTTCGCATCGGCGAGGGGAAGACCCTCCGGCGGCTGGAGGCCGTGGCGCGTTCGGTGAACGCGATCGAGGAGGACTTCGTCGCGATGTCCGACGAGGAGCTCCAGTCCCAGACGGAGCTGTTCAAGAAGCGCCTCGCCGACGGGGAGGCCCTCGACGACTTGATGCCCGAGGCGTTCGCCACGGTCCGGGAGGCCGCCAACCGAGTGCTGGGCCAGCGGCACTTCGACGTCCAGATCATGGGTGGGGCCGCACTGCACCTGGGCAACATCGCCGAGATGAAGACAGGTGAGGGCAAGACGCTGGTCGCCACCCTCCCGTCGTACCTGAATGCCCTGACCGGCAAGGGCGTGCACGTGGTCACGGTCAACGACTACCTGGCGAAGTACCACGCCGAGTGGATGGGCCGCATCTACCACTTCCTGGGTCTGACCACCGGCGTGATCGTCCCCGAGATGCGGCCGGACGAGCGGCGCGTCGCCTACGCCGCCGACATCACCTACGGCACCAACAACGAGTTCGGCTTCGACTACCTGCGTGACAACATGGCCAGCTCCATCGAGGAGTGCGTGCAGCGCGGCCACCACTACTCCATCGTCGACGAGGTGGACTCCATCCTCATCGATGAGGCGCGGACGCCGCTGATCATCTCCGGGCCCACGCAGGACGAGGTGCGCTGGTACTCCGAGTTCGCCAAGATGGCCGAGACCCTCCGCAAGGACACCGACTACGAGGTCGACGAGAAGAAGCGGACCATCTCCATCCTCGAGGACGGCATCACGCGGGTCGAGGACTATCTCGGCATCGAGAACCTCTACGACTCGGTGAACACGCCGCTGATCTCCTTCCTCAACAACTCCATCAAGGCCAAGGAGCTTTTCCGCCGCGACAAGGAGTACGTCGTCATCGACGGCGAGGTGCTCATCGTCGACGAGCACACCGGCCGGATGCTGGCCGGCCGCCGCTACAACGAGGGCCTGCACCAGGCCATCGAGGCCAAGGAAGGCGTGGACATCAAGGAGGAGTACCAGACCCTCGCCACCGTCACGCTGCAGAACTACTTCCGGCTCTACGAGAAGCTGGCGGGAATGACCGGGACGGCGATCACGGAGGCCGCCGAGTTCGACAAGATCTACAAGCTCGGCGTGGTGGTGATCCCCACCAACCGGCCGCTGGCCCGCATCGACCAGGCGGACCTGGTGTTCCGGACCGAGGAGGCCAAGTTCAACGCGGTCGTGGAGGACATCGCCGGTCGCGTCGAGAAGGGCCAGCCTGTGCTGGTGGGCACCACTTCGGTGGAGAAGTCCGAGCACCTCTCCGAGCTGTTGAAGCGGCGCGGGATCCCGCACACCGTGCTGAACGCGAAGTACCACGCCGACGAGGCGAAGATCGTCGCGCAGGCCGGCCACCGAGGCGCGGTCACAGTGGCGACGAACATGGCCGGCCGCGGCACCGACATCATGCTCGGCGGCTCCGTGGAGTTTCTCGCCGACCAGGAGCTGCGCAAGCAGGGGCTGGACCCGGTGGAGACCAGCGAGGAGTACGAAGCGGCCTGGCCGGACACGGTGGAGCGGATCAAGAAGCAGGTCGCCGAGGAGCACGACGCGGTGAAGGAAGCCGGCGGCCTCTACGTGGTCGGTACCGAGCGCCACGAGTCCCGACGCATCGACAACCAGCTGCGTGGCCGGTCCGGCCGTCAGGGTGACCCCGGCGAGTCCCGGTTCTACCTCTCCCTGCAGGACGACCTGATGCGGCTGTTCAAGTCCGACTGGGTCGACTGGGTGCTGACGACGCTGAAGGTTCCCGACGACATCCCGATCGAGAACAAGCGGGTCACGGGCGCGATCGCATCGGCGCAGGCCCAGGTCGAGGCCCAGAACTTCGACTCCCGCAAGAACGTGTTGAAGTACGACGACGTGATGAACCGTCAGCGCGAGGTCATCTACGCCGAGCGGCGTGCGGTGCTCGAGGGGGCCGACCTGCACGAGCAGGTGCGGACCATGATCGACGACGTGGTGGCCGGCTACATCTCCGCGGCGACCCAGGGCTTTCCCGAGGAGTGGGACCTCGACGCGTTGTGGACCGCGCTCAAGACGCTGTACCCGGTGTCGGTGTCGCTGAGCGAGCTCGAGGACGAGGCCGGCGGTCGCGAGGGGCTGACTCGCGAGGAGCTCGTCGAGGTCGTCAAGGAGGACGCCCAGGCGGCGTACGACCGTCGTGAGGAGGACTTCGGCGACGAGGTCATGCGTGAGCTCGAGCGCCGCGTCGTGCTGTCCGTGCTCGATCGCAAGTGGCGCGAGCACCTCTACGAGATGGACTACCTGCGCGAGGGGATCGGGCTGCGCGCCTACTCCCAACGGGACCCGTTGGTGGAGTACCAGCGCGAGGGCTTCGACATGTTCTCGGTGATGATGGACGCGATCAAGGAGGAGTCGGTCGGCTTCTTGTTCAACCTCGAGGTGCAGGTCGACGAGGAGGCCGAGGCCGAGCGTCCTGTCGAGGACGTGGAGCTCGGCCCCGCACTCGCCCAGGCCGCCGCGGCCTCCGCGGAGCACCCGCAGATCCTGGCCAAGGGACTCGAGGCGCCCCGGCAGCCGGAGAACCTCGCCTACTCCGCTCCCACCGAGACCGGCAACGCGGAGGTCACCGCATCTGCTGAGGGTGCCGACGCCGCGGAGGATCCGTTCGATGGCGTGAGCCGTAACGCCTTGTGCCCGTGCGGTTCGGGGAAGAAGTACAAGAAGTGCCACGGAGCGCCCGGTGGGCCGAGCGGGATGACCACCCGGGTGAACGGCTGAGGCTCAGCCGAGCTGCAGGGCGGTGCACTGCCACCGTCCCTGGGTCAGCTCGAGGCGCGTGGCGAGGGCCCGCGAGCGGTGGCCGTAGCGGACGTGCACGCTGACCTCGGCGGCATGCGCGTTCGGCCGGTAGACCCTGACGCTGCGCACCTGCGCTCGCGCGGTGCGCAGCCGCTGGGTGGCCGGGGCGCGCCGGCTGAGGATCTGCAGCCGGCGGCCGAGGTCCTGGTAGACGCGGATGTCGGTCCAGCGCAGCAGCTGGGGCAGTGGCCGGTCTCCGGCGAGCACCTCGAGCACCGCTTGGGCGAACTTCGCCGACCAGACCTGCACCTCGCGCTCGCCGGTCGGGGTGTCCGGCGTCGGGTCGGCCAGGGCGAGCCTCGGCGGCCCGAGCGGCGGCTCGGGGCGTAGGTCGAGGGCGAGAGTGCCTTGCACCGACGCGAGCGGGACCGGGGAGAGCGCCGACGGGCCCGGATCCGACAGGTGCGTCACGCTGGCCAACCGGCCAGGGGCCGATGTTCGGCTGGGGGAGTCATGGGGTGTCCCTTCGGTCGAGGTGAGCCGGCACCCGGAGCCGGGCGCCGGGGTGGATGAGGCCGGGGTCGGAGCCGAGCACGTCCCGGTTGACGTGGGCGAGTCGGTGCCAGGCGACGGAGATCTCGTGGTCGGACGCGCCGGGCCGCAGCAGCCGCCGGGCCATCGTCCACAGCGAGTCCCCGGGCCTCACCAGCGCGACTGTGGGCTGCAGCTGGGGCTGGTCGCCGACCGGGCGGTCCGGAAGCGGGAGCCCGTCCAGGGCCGGGGAGCGCAGCACTGCCACGGGGGCGGGCAGCGTCTGGGGCGGCGGTTGCGGCGCCGCCGCTGCCGGCAGCACCGTGGTCCCCGTGCTGAGCGCGACCCCGCAGACGGCGAGCAGCACTCGACGCCACGAGCCGGGAACCGCTCTGTCGCAGGCCCGGTCCACGTGCCCGGCCAGCCGGGGGCGGCGGCAGGCTCGGGCCAGCGCGGCGGCCGTGACCAGGACCGTGGCGATCTGCAGCCACGCCCAACCCAGCAGTGTCACCATCGCGCAGAGCGTCTGGAGGACGGCCGTGAACTGCACCTGGTCGCCGGTGTGGTGCGGACGGGCCAGCAGGTCGAGGGGCGGACTGGCGAGCGCGAGGACACCGACGCCGCCGGCAGCGACCACAGCGACGAGCAGCAGGCCCCGCAGTGCCACGAGCGCGGCCGCGGGGTGCGCAGGAGCTCTGCACGGTGTGGACATCTCTCGACCCCAGATACTTGTGTTTGCGTCTGTTTGCTTTTTCTAGCCCTCGCTGCCACCGGTTGGCAACCGTTTGTCCCCAGTCTGTTGACAACGTGGTAGATGGAGCGGGAATGTCGCGGCATGGCAACGGACGGGCCCTTCGAGGAGCCGATGGCGCAGCTGTTCGAAGACCTGGAGCAGCAGGCGCAGGCACTGCATCTCGCCGAGCGGGACGCCGAGGTTGCCGACCGCGCACAGGCGGAGTACGCGTCGGTCCGGTTGGCGTCCCGACTGCACGCCTGCGTCGGCATGACGGTGCGGCTGGGCGTAGTGGGGATCGGCTTTCTGCACGGCCGAGTACGCCGCGTGGGCCCGGAGTGGCTGGCCCTCCAGGGAGGGCGCTCGGCGGCCCTGGAAGGGCCGGTGCAGGACTGGTTGGTCCGGATGGCTGCGGTGCGGTCGGTCCGGGGCCAACCCGACCGGGCGACGGACGAGGCAGCGAGGTCGGTCGTGGACCGGCTCGGGATCGGCTCGGTGCTGCGTGGACTGGCGCAGTCACGCTCGCCGGTGATGGTCCACCAGATCGACGGGAGCAGCAGCGCGGGGGCGGTCAGGCGCGCCGGCGCCGACTTCGTGGAGCTGGTGTGCGACCCTCAGCCGGAGCGGGGGTCTCGAGTGACCACCGAGCTGGTCGCGCTTCGATGGGTGGCCGCGGTCCGCAGCGACTGAACGGGCGAAGGGTCAGCGGCGTTGGGCGCGCTCCTCGTCGAGCGGACCCGTGTCGACGTACGGGTGCTGGTTCACGAACGTCCGGGTCTCGTCGTAGAGCCGGCCGATGTAGGTCTCGAGCTCGCTGGCCTCGACCCGCCACTGGCCGCGCCCGCCGAGCTTGATCGCCGGCAGCTCCCCGCGCCGCACCAGGGCGTACACCTGGGCGGTGGAGGTGTTCAGGATGTCCGCCACGTCGGCGAGCTGGAGAAACCGCGGTGTGTCCATGCCTGCCATGGGGACAACTCTGCCAGCATGTGCGCCCGTTCACGAGCCTTTGCTTCGGTTTGCCTGTGGAGAACCGAGCCAGGAGCCACGCGAAGCAGCATCATGTCGCCGTGAGCGCGACGATACGTACCAGTGCGCCGGAATCGTCCCCGGCGGCCAGGCGGTACGGCCGGGCGGTGTGGCGGGACCCGCGCCTGGTGGTCGGAGTCGTTGTGGTGGCGGGCTCGGTGCTGCTCGGCGCCAGGCTGCTCGCCCACGCCGACGACTCGGTGGCGGTGTGGGCGGTGCGGCACGACGTCGCCCGCGGCGCCAGGATCGGTCCGGACGACGTGGAGCTGCGCCACATCCGCTTCTTCGAGACCACAGATGCCGGCCGCTACGTGTCGGCGGGATCGGTGGTGCCGCCCGGCGCGGTGGTGACCCGGGCCCTCGGTGCCGGGGAGCTGCTGCCGCGGGCGGCACTCGGTAGCGCGCACACCCGGCCGGTTGTCGAGGTGCCGTTCTCGGTCGACACCGACGCCGTGCCCGCCTCGGTGCGCCCCGGGACGGTCGTCGACGTCTGGGTCACCCCTTCCCGCTCGGCGGCGTCCGCCACCGGTGACAGCACGCCGTCCCGCTCGCTGCGGGTCTTCGACGACGTCACCGTGGTCGGTCTGCCCGCGACCGGGACCGCCTTGGGGCCGACCTCCACCCGGCAGGTCGTGGTCGCGGTGCCGCCGGGCAAGGAGGACGCGTTGCCCGCGGCCCTGGCCAAGGCGGCCTCGGGCACCGTCGTCGTGGTCAAGCAGGACGGCCGGTGAGGGGGCCGGTCCCGGTGCTGGTCGCCGCATCGGGGGCGGCCTGGGAGGCGGACGTGCTGCAGCGGCTCCGCGGCGCGACGCCCGCCGTCGTACTGCTCAAGCGGTGTGTCGACCTGAGCGACCTGCTGGCCACCGCGGCCACCGGGCAGGCCCGGGCCGCGCTCGTGTCCGGGGACCTGCCGGGGCTCGACGCCGACAGCATCTCCACGCTTGTCCGGGCCGGGGTCGGAGTGGTGATGGTCAATGGCGGCGGACTCGAGCAGCACACCCGCGCCCAGCGGATGGGGATCCGCCGGATCCTCGACGACACAGACCTGGGCACTCTGCCGGACGCCCTCCGCTCCGCCGGACTGGACGCGAGCGCGGCGGCGACCGTTCCGGCTGCATCCGTCCCGGAGTCTGCTGAGCCCGGGGGGAAGGTGCTCACCGTCTGGGGTCCGGCGGGAGCCCCGGGACGCACTACCGTGGCGGTCAACGTAGCGGCCGAGCTGGCCCGGCGCGGCCACTCGACGTTCCTGCTCGACGCCGACCCGTACGGCGGCACGGTTGCCCAGCACCTCGGCGTGCTCGACGAGATCTCCGGCCTGCTGGCCGCGGCTCGTCTCGCTAACGTCGGCCGGCTCGACGGGGAGGGCCTGGTCGGCCTGGCGCGGCAGGTCGCGCCGGGTCTGAGACTGCTGACCGGGCTGCCGCGCGCCGACCGGTGGACCGAGGTGCGTGCCGCGGCGTTCACCGGCCTGCTCCAGGGCGCGTGCGGGGTCGACGAGCACGTGGTCATCGACACCGGGTTCAACCTCGAGTCGGAGCCCGACCTCCTGGAGGGTCCGGTGCAGCGCAACGGCATGACGCTGGCTGCCCTCGAGGACGCCGATGAGGTGCTGGTGGTCGGCGCCGCGGACCCCATCGGCATGGCACGACTCGCGCGAGCGCTTGTCGAGCTGCGGGGGCGGGGGGTCGACGCACCGCTCCGTGTGGTGGTCAACCGCAGCCGGGCCTCCCTCGGCTGGAAGGAGGCCGAACTGCGGTCCTTGCTCGATGACTTCGCGGTCGGCGCTGCCGGCGTGCACCTGCTCCCCGACGACCGGGCCGCTGTCGACCGGGCCCTGGTCGCGGGGAGGGCCCTCGGTGAGTGCGGCGACTCGCCGCTTCTGCGGGCACTCCGTGGGCTGGTCGACTGCCTGACCGGCGAGCGGCCGGCGCGTCGACGCTCCCTCCTGGGTCGGGGGCGGGGGCGCCGCAGCAGCCGGTGAGGGCAGACTGGAGCCAGACCCCGCAGCCGAGCTCCCGAGAGGGGTGTCGATGGTCGACCGACTCAGCCGGACCGACGTTGCCTTCCTGGACGAGAGCCTGAACGCGCCCAGGCACACCGCGACGCTGGGGATCTTCGAGCCCGGGGAGGGCGGGTTCGACCACGAACGGCTCCTCGAGCTCGTCGAGGACCGGTTGGCTTTCGTTCCTCGCTACCGCCAGCGAATCCAGACCGTCCCTGGCGGGCTGGCCAACCCGGTCTGGGTCGACGACGACTACTTCGACCTGAGCTACCACGTGCGTCGCTCGGCTGTGCCCCGCCCGGGCTCCATGACCCAGCTGCGCGACCTCGTGGCCCGCATCATGTCGCGCCGGTTGGACCGCAACCGGCCGCTGTGGGAGCTGTACCTGATCGAAGGGCTCGACCAGGGGCGGTTCGCACTGCTCTCGAAGTCCCACCAGGTCCTGGTCGACGGCGTGGTCACAGTCGATCTCGGCCAGGTGCTTCTCGACGAGCAGCCGACCGTGCATGCCACCGTGCACGAGAACTGGCGGCCGCGTCGGGTCCCGGGCTCGTCCGCGCTCGTGCTCGATGCGGTGAGCGAGTCGGTGCGCGACCCGCGGGTGGCCGTCGGTTCGGTGCGCGCACACGCCGAGGGGCTGTTGCGGACGGTGGGCACCCTGACGAGCAGGCCAGGCCCGGAGTCACCGTTCAGTGCGAGCCTGTCCGAGCAGCGGCGGTTCGTGACGGTCGCGACCCGGCTGGAGGACTACCGCAAGATCCGCCAGCTGCACGGCGGCACGGTCAACGACGTAGTGCTGGCCACGCTCACCGGGGCCCTCCGCAGCTGGCTGATGACGCGGGCCGAGTCCGTGCACAGCGGCCGGCGGGTGCGGGCGATGGTGCCGATGAGCGTCATCGACAGTGACCTCGAGCCGACCTCCCTCGGCAGCCAGGTCACCGGCCACCTGCTCAGCCTGCCGGTTGGGGAGCCGAGCCCGGTGGTCCGGCTGCACCAGGTCTCCTACGCCCTCAAGGCGCACCGGGAGACCGGCCGGGCGGTGGCCGCCGACCGGATCGCCGATGTGGCCGGGTTCGCCCCCACCACCTTCCACGCCCTCGGCTCCAGGGTCGCCGCCCAGCAGGTGCGCCGCGGGTTCCAGATGGTGGTCACCAACGTGCCAGGGCCCCAGTTCCCGCTGTACGCCGTGGGCGCGCGGATGTTGGAGAGCTTTCCGGTGCAGCCGCTGCTGCCCGGTCAGTCGCTGGCGATCGGGGTGACGTCGTACGACGCGGGGGTGTACTTCGGGCTCACTGCGGACCGCGACGCCGTACCCGACGTCGACGTGCTGGGCCAGTGCATCGAGGAGGCCCTCGAGGAGCTGCTCGACACCACCAGCAGCAGTCGCCGGGCAGCGCCTCGCGGCCGGCCGGGGCAGCCAGGGTGACTTGGGCGTAACCCGGCGCGTCTGGGACGATCGCTGCATGGACGCGATCACGAATGCCCCGGCTCCGCTGAACGAGCCGAACCTCTCCTACGCCCCCGGAAGCCCTGAGCGTGCGGCTCTCGAGGTGGAGCTGAAGAACCTGGAGAGCAAGCAGGTCGAGCTGACCGCCACCATCGGCGGCAGGAAGAAGCTGGGCGGCGGTGCGGAGATCGCCGTGGTCCAGCCCCATGACCACCAGCACGTGCTGGGGGTCATGAAGAACTCCAGCAAGGCCGAGGCCAAGGCGGCGATCGAGGCGGCCCGGGAGGCGGCGCCGGGGTGGCGGGCGTTGTCGCTGGACGACCGTGCGGCGGTCCTGCTCAAGGCGGCGGACCTGCTCGCCGGGCCGTGGCGGCAGCGGCTGAACGCCGCCACCATGCTGGGGCAGTCGAAGACGGCCTGGCAGGCAGAGATCGACTCCGCCTGCGAGCTGATCGACTTCTGGCGGTTCAACGTGGCTTTCGCCAAGCAGCTGGCTGCCGAGCAGCCGGTGCACAACTCCCGGGGTGTGTGGAACCGCACCGACCACCGGCCGCTGGAGGGCTTCGTCTACGCGATCACCCCGTTCAACTTCACCGCGATCGCGGGGAACCTGCCGACGGCGCCGGCGCTGATGGGCAACACAGTGATCTGGAAGCCGTCGCCCACCCAGCAGCTGGCGGCGCACCTGACCATGCAGCTGCTGGAGGAGGCGGGCATGCCGCCGGGCGTGATCAACATGCTGCCCGGCGACGGGCTCGACGTCTCCGAGGTCGCGCTGGCGCACCCAGACCTGGCCGGGATCCACTTCACCGGCTCCACGCCCACCTTCCAGCACCTGTGGTCCACGGTGGGCGCGAACATCTCCAAGTACCGCTCCTACCCGCGCATCGTGGGCGAGACGGGCGGCAAGGACTTCGTGGTCGCGCACAAGTCCGCGGACCCGCAGGTGCTGCGGACGGCACTGCTGCGCGGTGCGTTCGAGTACCAGGGGCAGAAGTGCTCGGCCGCGTCCCGCGCCTACGTCCCCCGCAGCGTGTGGCGGCGGATGCGTGACGACCTCCTCGCCGAGGTCGAGTCGATCCCGATGGGTGACGTCACCGACCTGTCCAACTTCATGGGGGCGGTCATCGACGACCGAGCGTTCGCCAAGCACAAGAAGGCGATCAACCGGGCCAAGCGCTCCCGCAACCTGGACGTGGTCGCCGGCGGCAAGGTCGACGACTCGGTGGGCTACTTCGTGCGGCCGACCGTCATCGAGGGGGGCGACCCGACCGACCAGATGTTCGGCACCGAGTACTTCGGGCCGATCCTCGCGGTGCACGTGTTCGAGGACCGCGACTACGAGTCGGTCGTGGCCCAGATGGAGTCGTTCGCGCCGTACGCGCTGACCGGCTCGGTCATCGCCCAGGACCGCAACGCGATCGCGTGGACCCAGGAGCGGCTGCGTTTCGCCGCGGGCAACTTCTACGTCAACGACAAGCCGACCGGTGCGGTGGTCGGGCAGCAACCGTTCGGCGGCGCGCGCGCCTCCGGCACCAACGACAAGGCCGGTTCGGTGGCGAACCTGATGCGGTGGACCTCGCCGCGCTCCATCAAGGAGACCTTCGTGCCGGCGACGGACTACCGCTACCCGCACATGGACTGACGGGGCCGGGGGTCACCGGGCCAGCCAGGCCCGCCCGACCCCCTGTTCGACCTCGAGGGCGTTGCCGAGCACCCCGGCGATGAGCTGCTCGAGACGCCCGCCGAGCACCGGGATGCCCACGGTGATCTCCCCGGTCACCTGCTGCACGGTCCGACCGCCCTGCGTGGTCAGCCGGATGTCGCCGTCCATCCGGCCCGGGCGACCGGGCACGCTGACTTCGAGCCGGGCCGCGGTGGGCGTGTGCCACGTCTCCGTGGTGACGATCCGGACCTCCTCGCCGACGAGCTTCGCCGCGAAGCGGGGCACCCCGGTGGTCGGCCTGCGTTGCTCGACGACCACCTGCAGGCCCGAGCCGTTGTCCTCCACGCCGATCCAGCAGTGCGAGGCGCCCTGGGCCTCGCAGACCTGCTCGCGGAACGCCCGCTCGGCGAGCATGGCGTACACCTTGGCCGGCTCGGCGCCGTAGACGAGCTCGTGGGCGAACTTCATGGCCGTCATCATGACGCACCCGTCACCGGGTCGCTACGCTCGCCCGGTGACCTCACCACACTCCGACCGGTCCCGTGCCGGCGCCACCGCCGCCCCGGTGTCCGACGAAGCGGCCGACAGCTGGGCCGGCGAGTGGGGCGGCACCGAGGTGGCGTTCGGTGAGCAGGGCGCCAGGCTCACCTACGGCAGCTACCTGAGGCTGCCCGAGCTGCTCGACGCGCAGCGTCTGGAGTCCGACCCGCCTGCGCACGACGAGCTGCTGTTCATCACCATCCACCAGGTCTACGAGCTGTGGTTCAAGCAGCTGCTGCACGAGGCGTCCACCGCCCGGGACGCCATGCTCGGCGCTCCCGCGAGCGGGGAGCGCCGGCCGGACCAGCTGTGGTGGGCCCAGCACCTGCTCCGACGGATGCACGCCGTCGAGCGGGTGCTGGTGCAGCAGATCGACGTGCTCGAGACCATGACTCCTCAGGATTTCCTGCAGTTCCGGCAGAACCTGGCGCCGGCGAGCGGGTTCCAGTCCGTGCAGTTCCGGGAGCTGGAGTTCCTCTCCGGGGCGAAGGATCCCAGCTTCGTCCGCCGGTTCCGCGGGCTCACTGCGGAAGAGCGCGGCCGGCTCGAGAAGCGGCTGGAGGAGCCGACCTTGTGGGACGCGTTCGTGCATGTGCTGGCCGCCCGTGGGCTTCCGGTCGACGACCAGGAGACGATCACCGCGTCGGTGCGCAGGGTCGCGCACGACCGGGCCGCCCACGCCGACATCTGGGCCCTCGCCGAGGCGCTCCTCGAGCACGACGAGCTGGCCGCGAGCTGGCGGGCCCGGCACGTGGTGATGGTGGAGCGGATGATCGGCGCCAAGACCGGCACAGGCGGATCCACGGGGGCCGGCTACCTGCGCAGCCGCCTGGACCTGCGCTACTACCCGCTGCTGTGGGAGCTGCGCTCCGTGCTCTGACACGGGGCCGCGACGCTCCTGAGGTGGACACGCGGCCGACCCGTTGTTGAGGGCGGGCAGGCCACGTTCTAGGGTCGAACAGGCGACACAACGACGTGTCGCGCGAGACGGCTGCCCGAGGTGGCCGGGCCGCCTCGCGGGAGAGACAAGGTTGGAAGCTTCGTGCGTACGACGTTGGACGAGAGCAGGGACGCCCTCATTGCCAAGGCAGCAGCCTTGGCCTCCACCCGCAAGGGAGCCGGTGGGCTCTCGCCCGAGCAGTCCGCAAAGCTGCTCGCGGCGTACTTCCGCCACGTGGCCGCCGAGGACATCGTTGAGCGCAGCGAGGTGGACCTGTACGGCGCGGCGATGAGCCACTACCGGCTTGCCGGCGGACGCCCGCAGGGCACGGCCAACATCCGGGTGTTCACCCCCACCGACTCCGAGCACGGCTGGTCGGCGTCCGGCCACACCGTCGTCGAGGTGGTCACCGACGACATGCCGTTCCTCGTCGACTCGGTCACCATGCTGCTCAACGAGCAGGACCGCACCGTCCATTCGGTCATCCATCCGCAGCTGATGGTGCGCCGCGACGTGGCAGGGGCGCTGAAGGAGGTCTTCACCGACGAGCAGCGCGGCGCGGACCTGCCGCACGACCTCTTCCGCGAGTCGTGGATGCACGTCGAGATCGACCAGGAGAACGACCGCGACGCGCTCAACGAGATCGAGCGCGCCCTGGCCAAGGTGCTGCGTGACGTGCGCGAGGCCGTCGAGGACTGGGGCAAGATGCATGCCGCCGCGGTCCGCGAGATCGAGGACCTCGGCAAGAACCCGCCGCCGCTGCCAGAGGCCGAGGTCTCGGAGGGCACTGCGTTCATGGAGTGGCTCGCCGACGACCACTTCACCTTCCTCGGCTTCCGGGAGTACACCCTGGAGCGGGTGGGCGACGACGACGTGCTGCGCGCGGTGCCCGGCACCGGGCTGGGCATCCTTCGCGGCGACCAGGACATGTCCCGGTCGTTCGCCAAGCTTCCGCCGCTGGTCAAGGCCAAGGCCCGGGAGAAGGAGCTCCTGGTGCTCGCGAAGGCCAACTCGAAAGCCACCGTGCACCGCCCGGTCTACCTCGACTACGTCGGCGTCAAGCAGTACGACGAGGCGGGCGAGGTGGCGGGCGAGCGGCGCTTCCTCGGCCTGTTCTCCTCCGCCGCCTACACCGAGTCGGTGACCCGGGTCCCGGTGATCAGGAAGAAGGCCCAGCAGGTCATCGACCGTGCCGGATTCGACCCGCTGAGCCACACCGGCAAGGCCCTCATGGACGTGCTCGAGACCTATCCGCGCGACGAGCTGTTCCAAACGCCGGTCGATGAGCTGGTCGAGATCGCCGAAGCTGTGCTGAACAACCGCGAACGGCGGCAAGTGCGGCTGTTCGTGCGCCGGGACACCTACGACCGGTTCTTGTCCTGCCTGGTCTACCTGCCGCGAGACCGCTACACCACGCCGGTACGGGAGCGGATGGCCGCGATCCTGCGCCGCGATCTGCACGGGGACTCCATCGAGTACACCGCGCGCGTCAGCGAGTCGCTGCTGGCCCGGCTGCACTTCGTCGTACGCCCCGCGGCCGGTGAGCTGGTCGGCGGGTTCGACCGCGTCGACCTCGAGCGCAAGCTGGCCGAGGCGGCCCGCTCCTGGCGCGACGACTTCGTCACCGCCGTGCACGACGTGGTGGGCGAACGGGAGGGCTCGCGGCTGGCGCGCCAGTACGCCGGCTCGTTCCCGGAGGCCTACAAGGAGGACTACCCGCCGCGCACCGGCGCCGTCGACCTGCAACGGCTGGAGGCGATCGAGGGCACCGAGGGGCTCGGGCTGTCGTTCTACCAGCCGCCGGACGCGGGCCCCGACGAGGCACGGCTGAAGGTGTACCGGATCGGACCGCCGCTGTCGCTGAGCCACGTGCTGCCCATCTTGTCCACCATGGGCGTGGAGGTGGTCGACGAGCGGCCCTACGGACTGGAGGGGCTTCCCCGGCCCTCGCACATCTACGACTTCGGGCTGCGCTACCCGCAGGGCTTCCCGAGCCGGGGCCGCGAGCTGTTCCAGGACGCGGTCAACGCAGTCTGGGACCGCCGCAACGAGAGCGACGGCTTCAACGGCCTGGTGCTCGCCGCCGGACTGACGTGGCGCCAGGCGACTCTGCTGCGCGCCTACGCGAAGTACATGCGCCAGGGCGGCACCCCCTTCGCGCCGGACTACATCGAAGGGGCGCTGCTCGGCAACGTCGAGATCACCCGCCACCTGGTGGAGCTGTTCGAGGCGCGGTTCGACCCGGGCAAGAACGGCGGGCTGGCCGCGGACAGCGAGTCCCGGGTCGCGAAGATGACGGACATCGAGGACCGCATCAACCGTTGCCTGGAGGACGTCGCCAGCCTCGACCAGGACCGGATCCTGCGCTCCTACCTCACCGTCATCAAGGCCACTCTGCGCACCAACTACTTCCAGCGGGACACCGCCGGGAACCAGAAGCCCTACATCTCGCTGAAGCTGCAGCCGGCCCGGATCCCGGACCTGCCCGAGCCGCGGCCGAAGTTCGAGATCTTCGTCTACGCCCCGTGGGTGGAGGGCGTGCACCTGCGCTTCGGGGCCGTCGCGCGCGGCGGGCTGCGTTGGTCGGACCGCCGCGACGACTTCCGCACCGAGGTGCTCGGGCTGGTCAAGGCGCAGATGGTCAAGAACGCCGTGATCGTGCCGGTGGGCGCCAAGGGCGGCTTCTTCTGCAAGCAGCTGCCCGACCCGTCGGACCGCGACGCCTGGCTCGCCGAGGGGATCCGCTGCTACAAGACGTTCATCTCCGGTCTCCTGGACATCACCGACAACCTTGTCGGCGGCGAGACCAGCCCGCCGGAGCGCGTCGTACGCCACGACGCCGATGACTCCTACCTGGTAGTCGCCGCCGACAAGGGCACCGCCTCGTTCTCCGACATCGCCAACGAGGTGTCGCAGGAGTACGGCTACTGGCTCGGGGACGCGTTCGCCTCCGGCGGGTCCGCAGGCTACGACCACAAGGTGATGGGCATCACCGCCCGCGGTGCCTGGGTCTCGGTGCAGCGACACTTCCGGGAGATGGGCATCGACTGCCAGACCGAGAACTTCACCTGCACCGGCATCGGTGACATGTCCGGGGACGTGTTCGGCAACGGGATGCTGCTGTCGAAACACATCAAGCTGCTGGCGGCGTTCGACCACCGCGACATCTTCCTCGACCCGGACCCGGACCCGGCGAGCTCCTTCGAGGAGCGCCAGCGGCTGTTCGACCTGCCCCGCTCGTCGTGGCAGGACTACAACCGGGAGCTGATCTCGGCCGGCGGCGGGGTGTACTCGCGCAGCCAGAAGTCGATCCCGGTCAGCAAGGAGGTCCGCCAGGCGCTCAGCCTCCCCGACGACACCACGGCGATGACGCCCGCTGAGCTGATGCGGGCGATCGTGCTCGCCGAGGTGGACCTGTTCTGGAACGGCGGCATCGGCACCTACGTCAAGAGCGCAGCGGAGTCCAACGCCGAGGTCGGCGACAAGGCCAACGACCCGATCCGAGTCGACGGCTCGCAGCTGCGCTGCCGTTGCGTCGGTGAGGGCGGCAACCTGGGCTTCACCCAGCTGGGCCGGATCGAGTACGCCCGCAACGGCGGACGGATCAACACCGACTTCATCGACAACTCCGCCGGCGTGGACACCTCCGACCACGAGGTGAACATCAAGATCCTGCTCGACGGCGTGGTGGCCAACGGCGACCTCACCGGCAAGCAGCGCAACGAGCTGCTCGAGTCGATGACCGAAGAGGTCGGATCTCTGGTGCTGCGCGACAACTACGAGCAGAACCTTGCGCTGGCGAACGCCGCAGCCCAGGCGTCGCAGCTGCTGCACGTGCACGAGGACTGGGTCCGTCGGCTGGAGCGACAGGGACTGCTCGACCGGGCGCTGGAGTTCCTGCCGAGCCGCAAGGAGGTGGCCGTCCGTCGGGAGGGCAAGCAGGGCCTGACCCTGCCAGAGCTGTCGGTGCTGCTCGCCTACACCAAGATCGTGCTCTCCGACGAGCTGCTGTCCAGCGACGTGCCTGATGACCCCTTCCTGCGCAACGACCTGTTCGGCTACTTCCCTACGGCGATGCGCCAGCAGTACCGCCGGCAGATGGAGGAGCACCCGCTGCGCCGAGAGATCATCGTCACCCAGATCGTCAACGACCTGGTCAACGGTGCGGGGATCACCTACTTCCACCGGCTGTCGGCGGAGACCGGCGCCTCGGCGGCCGAGCTGACCAGGGCGAACTTCCTGGCACGGGAGATCTTCGGTTTCCGTGCGCTGCTGGACGAGATCGGCTCCCACGACAACGCCATCGACGCGGCGGTGCAGACCCGGATGCGGCTGGAGCTGCGCACCCTGGTCGAGCGCGCCTCCCGGTGGCTGGTGGCGAACCGGCGCCCGCCCCTGGACAGCGAGAGCGTGGTCGACTTCTTCGACCCGGTCTCGGGTCGGGTGCTGGCCGCGCTGCCGGAGCTGCTCACCGGTCGGGAGCTGGAGGCGTACGAGCAGCGGCGCAAGGAGCTCGAGCAGGCGGGCGTTCCCGAGGAGCTCGCCTCCCGGGTGGCGGTGCTGCAGCCGGCGTACGTCGTACTCGGCGTCGTGGAGACCGCCCGGCGCGACGACCTGGACCCGATCGAGGTGGCCCGGGTGCACTTCGCGCTCGGGGAGCGACTCGGACTCCCGGCGCTGGTGCAACGGATCCTGGCGCTCCCGCGCAACGACCGCTGGCAGACCATGGCGCGGGCCGCACTGCGTGACGACCTGAACGCCGTGCACACGCAGCTGACCGGTCAGGTGCTGGCCGCGACGTCTGCGGAAGAGCCGGCCCCGGTGCGGATCGCCGACTGGGAGGAGGAGGACGGAGTGGTGGTCGGACGCGCCGTGCAGACCCTCGGCGAGATCTGCGCCGACGACGCCGCGGACCTGGCCCGTCTGTCGGTGGGTCTGCGCGTCGTGCGCACTCTGCTGGCCACGCCGTGAGCGAGCTGACCCCGCAGGAGCGGCGCGTCCTCGAGCACCTCGACGAGGACGCTCTCGCCGACACGCTGGCCACGCTGGTCCGCATCCCCAGCGTGGGGGGCAGCGACGCGGAGCTCGAGGTGCAGGAGACCGCCGCCGCCATGCTGGCCGCGTTGGACGTCGAGGTGGACCGGTGGGACATCCAGCTCGACGAGCTTGCCGAGGACCCGTGGTTCCCGGGTGCCGAGGCGGTGCGGAGCCAGGCGGTCGGCGTCGTGGGCACCACCGCGGGCGAGGGCGTCCCTGCGCTGATCCTGCAAGGGCACCTCGATGTGGTGCCGCCCGGCGACCCGGAGACCTGGCAGGGCAGCGACCCGTTCTCCGCGGAGATCCGGGAGAACGTGCTGTTCGGGCGCGGTGCCTGCGACATGAAGGCGGGGGTGGCGGCGAACCTCGCCGTGCTGGCGACCCTGCGCTCGGCCGGGATCACGCTCGAACGGCCGCTGGCGGCACACTGCGTGATCGGCGAGGAGGACGGCGGCCTGGGCGCGTTCGCGACCCTGCGTCGCGGTCACCGGGGCGACGCCGCGGTGATCACCGAACCGACCAGCGGACGGATCGTGACGGCGACCGCCGGCGCGCTCACGTTCCGCATCGAGGTGGCCGGCCGCTCCGCGCACGGCAGCATGCGCCGCGAGGGCTTCAGCGCGTTCGAGGCGTTCCTGCCGGTCTACCGTGCGCTCGCGGCGCTGGAGACCGCCCGCAACAAGGATGTGGACCGGCTGTTCGACAGCGACCTTCCGTACGCGCTGTCCATCGGGATGGTGAGCGCCGGCGAGTGGGCCAGCAACGTGCCGGACAAGCTGGTCGCCGAGGGCCGGATCGGCGTCGTCTTGGACGAGGACCCACGGCACACGCGGCTGGCCCTGGAGGATGCGGTGACCGAGGCCAGCCTCGAGGACCCGTGGCTGCGCGAGAACCGCCCGGTGGTGACCTGGCCCGGCGGCCAGTTCGCGAGCGGTCGGATCGACCCCGACCATCCGCTGGCCGGCGAGGTGACCGAGGCGGTCACCTCCGTCGGTGGGAACGCGCCGGCGCTCGGCGCCGAGGTGTACGGCAGCGACCTTCGCCTGTACGCCGGCATCGGAGGCATCCCCACCCTGCACTACGGTCCGGGCGACATCCGGGTCGCGCACGGGGCGTCCGAGCACGTCGACCTCGACGAGCTGGCCCGGGTCACCCGGGCGTTGACCGTGCTCACGCTGCGCCGGTGCGGGGTGGCCTGACCGTCGTTCGGCAGGGGATCGGGATGGAAGAGCAGCTGCACTGGGCCGGCCTTGGTGGCCAGGCTGCCGCGATACGCGTGGGAGAGGTCAGCTCTCAGGAGCTCACCGAGGCCGTGCTGCGTCGCATCCAGCGGTACGACGGACGGCTGAACGCGTTCACGATCGTGCTCGCCGAGGCCGCCCTCGCCGAGGCGCGGACCCGTGACGCGACAGCCGAGGACCAGCGTGGTCCGCTGCACGGGGTGCCGTTGGCAATCAAGGAGGAGGTCGACGTCGCGGGGGCGGTGACGACGCACGGTGGCCGGGTGAACTCCCGCCCTGCAGCCCGGGATGCCGCCCTGGTGCGCCGGCTGCGTGCTGCCGGCGCGGTCGTGGTCGGCAAGACGAACATGCCCGAGTTCGGGCAGTGGCCCTTCACCGAGTCGGCCGCGCACGGGGTGACCCGGAACCCGTGGGACCCGCAGCGGTCCACCGGCGGATCCAGCGGCGGGACTGCGGCCGCGGTGGCGGCCGGTCTGGTTGCCGCCGGGATCGGCGGCGACGGCGGCGGGTCGATCCGGATCCCCGCCGCCTGCTGCGGGCTGTTCGGTCTGAAGCCCCAGCGAGGCCGCGTCAGCCTCGACCCGCAGCCGCACGTGTGGTGGGCGCTGGGCACGGCGGGCCCGCTGACCCGTGCGGTGCGGGACTCCGCGCTGGTCTACGACGCGATCCGCGGTGCCGAGCCGGGCGACCGGTTCCGCGCCGAGGAGACCACGGGGTCGTTCGTGGCCGCGGTCGAGGCCGAGCCGCGCCGGCTGCGCGTGGGGTGGTCGACCCGCTCCGCGGTGCGCGGGGTGCGGCCCTGCCCGGAGCACGTCCAGGCAGTGCAGGAGACCGCGGACCTGCTGGCCCGACTCGGCCACCAGGTGGAGGAGGTCGACCCGGCCTACCCGGACGTGACCGCCGCGTTCGTGCCGCAGTTCTTCGGCGGCGTCCGCAGCGGGCTCGGGGTGGCGCAGCACCCGGAGCTGGCCGAGCGCCGGACCCGGCAGACGGCCCGGCTGGGCGCCTGGGCACGCCGACCGGTGGTGGAGTGGGCGATGCGGCACGGGGAGCGGGCCGCAGCCACGGTGAACCGGGTCTTCGACCGCTGTGACGTGCTGCTGACCCCGGCCATCGCGCGCCGCCCGCCGCGGATCGGGGTGCTCGACGGGACCGGACCGGTCCGGGCGGCCTGGTCGGCGATGCCGATGATCGCCTACTCGGCGATCTGGAACGTGGTCGGCAACCCGGCCGCCTCGGTGCCCGCCGGCTTCGCCGCGGACGGGCTCCCGCTCGCCGTGCAGCTGGTCGGCCGGCCGCACGACGAGCCGACCCTGCTCTCGCTGGCGGCGCAGCTGGAACGGGAGCGGCCCTGGGCGGACGCCACCCCGGAGCTCTAGCTGGCCTTCTTCCGCCGGGTGGTCTCCTTCTTGGCTGTCGACTTCTTGGCCGTCGACTTCTTGTCGGGGGCCTTCTTGGCGGGGGGCTTCCTGCTGGCCGACTTCTTGGCGGTAGACCTGCTCGCGGTGGGCTTCTTGCTCGGGGAGCTCTTCGAGGTGGCCTTCTTCTGCGGCTCCTCGCTCCCGCCGCGGGAGCCCTTCGCGGCGTCCACGCTGCGCTGCAGCGCCGCCAGCAGGTCGACCACCTCGCCGGTCTCCGGCTCCGGTGCCGGCTGGTGGCGCACCTCGCCGCCCTCCAGCTTGGCCTGCACCAGTGCCTCGACCGCGTTGCGGTAGTCGTCCTCGTAGTCGCTCGGCTCGTAGTCCCCGGCCAGCGCATCCACCAGCAGCCGAGCCATCTTCAGTTCCTGCTCTGTGGCGGCCTGCTCGGTGGCCTCGAGCCCGCCGAAGTCCGGGGTGCGGATCTCGTCGGGCCAGATCAGGGTCTGCATCACGATCACGTCGGCGCGAACCCGGAGGATGGCGGTGGTCATCCGGGTCCGTAGCGACACCGTGACGACCGCGACGCGGTCGGTCTCGACGAGTGCCTCCCGCAGCAGGGCGTAGGGCTTGGCGGCCGCCTTGTCCGGCTCCAGGTAGTAGGACCGTTCCAGCGCCATCGGGTCGATCTGGTCGCTGGGCACGAACTTCTCCACGCTGATCTCGCGGCTGCTGCTGGCCGGCAGCTCGGCGAGGTCATCGTCGTCGAGGACCACCATCTGTCCGTCCTCGGTCTCGTAGCCCTTGGCGATGTCCGCGTAGGGAACCTCCTCACCGTCCAGGCTGCACACCCGCTGGTAGCGGATCCGGCCGCCGTCCTTGGCGTGCACCTGCCGGAACGAGATGTCGTGGTTCTCGGTGGCGGCATAGAGCTTCACCGGCACGCTGACCAGACCGAAGGAGACGGCGCCCTTCCAGATCGCACGCACGGGTTCGCTCCTGTCCTCGGTGACATCGGTGGGCAGGCTCGTACCCACAGCATGCAGGATGTACCCATGCGCCCGATGCTGGCTACCCGTGGAACCGAGGTCCCCACCGGACCGGAGTGGGTGCACGAGGTGAAATGGGACGGCATGCGGGTGCTTGTCGAGGTGTCCCCGACGAGCCTGGTCATCGGTTCCCGCAACGAGAACGACGTCACCCTGGCCTTCCCCGAGCTTCGGGGTCTGGTGGCCGCTGCCGGGGCCGGGGACCACGCGATGCTGCTGGACGGGGAGGTGGTCGCATTCGCGGACGGCATCCCCACCTTCGCCGCGATCGCCGACCGGATGCACGTGCGTGACCCGCGTCGCGCCGAGACGCTCACCCGCAGCAACCCGGTCACCCTCATGGTGTTCGACATCCTCCGGCTCGACGACCGCGCGCTGACCAACCGCCCCTGGAAGGATCGTCGGGCGGTGCTCGAGTCGCTGCACCTGGCCGGTCCGCACTGGCAGGTGCCTCCGACGTACGACGACGGGCGGAGCCTGCTGGCCGCGACCGCTGAGCGGGGCCTGGAGGGGGTGGTCAGCAAGAAGCGCACGGCGCGCTACCACCCGGGCCGGCGCAGCACGGACTGGCTGAAGTTCCCGCACCGGGACGCCACCTCGTACGTCGTCGGGGGGTGGCGCTACGAGACCGACAGCCGCACCCGTCTGGGCGCGGTGCTGGTCGGTGAGCCCGGGACGGCCGGGCTGGTGTTCCGCGGGCGGGTCGGCAGCGGCATCGCCGGCCGGGAGGGCGAGCGGCTTCAGGACCTGCTCGAGCCGCTGCAGGCCGGGAAGCCGCCGTTCGCGACCCCGGTGCCCCGGGTGGATGCCCGGGGCGCGGTCTGGGTACGTCCCGAGGTGGTGGTCGACGTGGCGTCCCTCGGAGTGACCGCCGGCGGCCGGCTGCGGCAGCCGAGCTACCTGGGGGTGCGGTCGGACCTGTCACCCGCCGACCTCGAGGCGACGAAGGAGGGCTGAGTGGCCGACGAGCGCTCCGAGCTGACCGTCAAGGTGGACGGCCGCACGATGCGGATCAGCAACCTGGACAAGGTGATGTACCCGGAGACGGGGACCACCAAGGGGGAGGTGCTGCACTACTACGCCCAGGCCGCCGCCGCGCTGCTTCCCCACCTCGCGGACCGGCCGGTGACCCGGATCCGCTGGCCCGACGGCACCGGCGCGGGACGGTTCTTCGAGAAGAACCTGCCCTCGGGCGCGCCGGGCTGGCTCACGTCGGTGCCGGTGCCCTCCAGCGGCTCGCGAGGCAGCGGCGACACGGTGACCTATCCGGTGATCGACGGCGTCGACGCGCTGACCTACCTGGTGAACCTCGGCTCCCTGGAGCTGCACGTGCCGCAGTGGCGGTTCGGGCGCAACCACCAGCCGACCAACCCTGACCGGTTGGTGATCGACCTCGACCCCGGGGCCCCTGCGGGGCTGCACGAGTGCAGCCGCGTCGCGCTCCTGGTTCGCGACCGGCTGTCCGACGAGGGACTGGCGACGGCGCCGGTGACCAGCGGCAGCAAGGGCCTGCACCTGTACGCCGCGCTGCCCGGCCGGGAGAACGCGGAGGCGGTGCGGGACCGTGCCCAGCGGGTCGCCCGGGAGCTGGCCGAGGAGGAGCCCGATCTCGTGGTCTGGAAGATGAGCAAGTCGGTGCGCTCCGGCAAGGTGCTGCTGGACTGGAGCCAGAACACCGCTGCGAAGACCACCATCACGCCCTACTCGCTGCGTGGTACCCCCGCGCCGCAGGTCGCGGCGCCACGCACCTGGGACGAGGTGGAGCACGGCGCCGCGAAGCAGAACGGGCTGCGTCAGGTCGGGCTGCAGGAGATGCTCGAGCGGCTCGACGTCGACGGGGACGTGTTCGCGGAGCTGCTGGGCCGCGGCTGAGATCCCCGGCCGGCGAGCGGGTCCCGGCGGGTCCCGGCGTTCCCGAGAAACGGCGGGACCCGCTCCTGTCGCTGCACCAAGCACCCGGATCGTTCCCCGTCGTCCGCCGGTCAAACCTGCATTTCGGCAGGTTCGCGGAACCGGCACGTCCGCCGCCGGGGGACAGCGACGGGGCTGCCGCAGCGCGCCGGCGACACTGGCGTCACAGGAGTCACGTCGTCCCCAGGCTGCGAAGGCGGGTCTGGCGCCCGGCCGGGTACGTCGGCAAGATGCCGGATGTCCGAATGAGTACGGCGGGGGACATGGACCTGACCTATGCCGACGTGCACGGCGAGCTGCTGGAGAGCCTCGACGCCCGGCTGCGCGACGCAGTGCGACGCGAGGGGATCGACCCACAGCGCGACACCGCCTTGGTGCAGGCGCTGGCGGAGCGGCTGCTGGCCGAGCACGACCAGCGCAGCCTGACCGGGGCGGTGGCGCCGGTCGGTGACCACGACGAGGCGGTCACCGAGCTGATGGCGCGGGTCTCCGGGTTCGGCGCCCTTCAGCGCTACCTGGAGGACCCCACCGTCGAGGAGGTCTGGATCAACGACCCCAGCCGGGTGTTCGTGGCGCGGGCCGGACGGCACGAGCTGACCAGCACGATCCTCAGCGCCGCCCAGGTGCAGGAGCTGGTGGAGCGGATGCTCAAGAGCAGCGGTCGCCGGGTCGACCTTTCCCAGCCGTTCGTCGACGCGATGCTGCCGGGCGGCCACCGCCTGCACGTGGTGCTGGACGGCATCTCGCGAGGCTTCAGCGCGGTCAACGTCCGCAAGTTCGCGGTCCGTGCGGCCCGCCTTGGAGATCTGGTCGAGCTGGGCAGCCTCACCGACCAGGCGGCCCGGTTCCTGGAAGCGTCCGTGGTCGCGGGACTGAACATCGTGGTCGCCGGCGGCACGCAAGCCGGCAAGACGACGCTCCTCAACTGCTTGGGCGCGGCCATTCCCGGTGGGGAACGGGTGATCTCCGCCGAGGAGGTCTTCGAGCTTCGGTTCAACCACCCGGACTGGGTGGCCATGCAGACCCGGCAGCGTGGCCTGGAGGGCACCGGCGAGATCACCCTGCGGGACCTGGTGCGGGAGAGCCTGCGGATGCGCCCGTCGCGGGTCATCGTCGGGGAGGTGCGCTCCGAGGAGTGCCTGGACCTGCTGCTGGCGCTGAACTCGGGCTTGCCGGGGATGGCCAGCCTGCACGCGAACAGCGCCCGGGAGGCGCTGGTCAAGATGTGCACCCTGCCGCTGCTGGCAGGGGAGAACATCTCCGCACGGTTCGTGGTCCCGACGGTGGCCGCGTCGGTGGACCTGGTTGTGCACCTGGGGATCGACACCGACGGCGTACGACGGGTCAACGAGATCGTTGCGGTGCCCGGCCGGGTGGAGCAGGACACCATCGAGACCGAACCGGTCTTCGTCCGGGACCCGGAGGGGCTGGTCCGCGCGACCGGGGTCCCGCCCCGGCCGGACCGCTACGCCCGGGTTGGCTTCGACCTGACGACGCTCCTGAACGGTGCGCGCTGAGATGGGCGCGCTGGTCGGTCTGGGAGCCGGGATCGGCCTGGTGCTGGTGTGGACGGCCCTCACGGTGCCTCGCGCCGCGACCCGGCGGGTCCGGAAGGGCAGGCTCGCTGAGCTGCTCGACCGGGCCGGTTTGGGTGGCACGTCGTCACACGGCGTGCTGATGCTGTGCGCGGGCTGCGCGGTGGTGGCCGGCCTGGCGATCGAGGTGCTGTCCGGCACCGCGCCGGTGGCCGCGGCCTTCGCGGTGATGGCCGGCTACCTTCCCCTCGCGGTGCTGAACGCCCGCGCCCGGCGCCGCCAGCGCGAGCTGGCAGAGGTGTGGCCGGAGGCGGTGGACAACCTCGCCTCCGCGGTGCGGGCGGGCATGTCGCTCGCCGAGGCGCTGGCGCAGCTCGGCCCGCGCGGCCCCCTGCCGCTGCGCGAGCCGTTCGCGGTGTTCGCCGCCGACTACCAGGTCACCGGCCGGTTCGGGGACAGCCTCGACCGGCTCAAGGAGCGGCTGGCCGACCCGGTGGGCGACCGGGTGGTGGAGGGCCTGCGGATCGCCCGCGACGTCGGTGGCGGAGACCTCGGCCGGCTGCTCCGGGCGCTGGCGCAGCATCTCCGCGAGGACGCGCGGACACGTGCCGAGCTGGAGTCCCGCCAGGCCTGGACCGTCAACGGTGCCCGGCTGGCCGTGGCCGCGCCCTGGCTGGTGCTGCTGATGCTGTGCTTCCAGAGGGCAGTCATCAGCCGCTACGCCTCGCCCGGCGGCGTGCTCGTGCTGGGCATCGGTGCGGCCAGCTGCCTGGTGGCCTACCGGCTCATGGTGCGCATCGGGCGGTTGCCCCGGGACCGGAGGGTGCTCGAGTGAGCCCAGGAGCGTGGGGTGCCCTGCTGGGCGCGGCGGGAGGCGCCGGTCTCGCCGTCGCCGTCCTGCGGCTGCCGCAGCTGCGCCGGCCGCCGCTGGCCGAGCGCGTGCTGCCCTACGTGCGGGACCTGCCTCAGGCGCCGGCGCCCGTGCCGGCGGCGCGGCCGCGGACCGCGTTCGGGGCGGTGTTCGGCGCTCCGCTGCGCGGCGCGGCCGACCGGCTCGAGCGCGTGCTCGGCGGTGCCGGATCGGTGCGTCGGCGGCTGGACCGCGCTGACCTGGCCATGTCGGTCCAGGAGTTCCGCATCCAGCAGGTGACCTGGGGCCTGGTCGCCTTCGGCGTGGCCGCCGCCGTCTCGCTGCTCGTCGCGCTGCGGGAGCCCGGCCGGGCGCTGCCGCTGCTGGTGCTGTGCCTGCTCGCCTTCGTGCTCGGTGTGCTGGCCCGGGACAACCGGCTGTCGGCCCGAGTGGCCGAGCGGGAGCGACAGGTGCTGGTCGAGTTCCCTGCGGTGGCTGAGCTGCTGGCGCTGGGGGTGGCCGCGGGGGAGGGGCCGGTGGCCGCGCTGGACCGGGTGGTCGCCCGCGCGCACGGAGCGCTGGCGGAGGACCTCGCCCGGGTGCTCGCCGAGGTGCGCACCGGCGAGCCGCTGCCCCGGGCGCTCGACGGCCTGGCCGCCCGGTCCGGTCTGCCGATCGTCTCGCGCTTCGCCGAGGGCATGGCGGTCGCGGTCGAGCGCGGCACCCCGCTCGTCGACGTGCTGCATGCCCAGGCCGCGGACGTTCGGGAGGCCGGCCGTCGCCAGCTCGTCGAGGCGGGCGCGCGCAAGGAGATCGCGATGATGGTGCCGGTGGTGTTCCTGATCCTGCCGGTGACCGTGTTGTTCGCGTTCTGGCCCGGACTCGTGGGTCTGCGGCTGGTCACGCCGTGAGAGGAGATCAGATGACACTGCAACTGTTCGGCAGACTGGTGGTGGCCGCGGTGCGCCACCATCACGGTCGGCAGCGGACCGAACGTGGCGACGTGCCCGGGTGGGTGCTGGTCACCGTGATGACCGCAGGCCTGGTGGCGGCGCTGTGGGCGGTCGCCGGTGACACGCTCACCACCATGCTCAGCGACGCGCTGAGCTCGGTGACGGGCTGAGCCGATTGCGGGGGAGAGCCGGCTCGGACTGCGGCTCGGCGGTCGTCGACTTCGTGCTCGTGCTGGTCGTACTGGTGCCACTCGTCCTCGGGATCGTGCAGGTGGCGTTGGTGCTGCACGTGCGCAACACCCTGGTTGCAGCCGCGTCGGAGGGCGCCAGGTACGCCGCCACCGCGGACCGCCCGTTGTCTGCCGGGGCGGACCGGACCAGGGAGCGGATCTCGGCGGCGATCGCCGGTCGTTTCGCGACCGACGTCACCGCGCACGCCAGCCCGGTGCTCGGCGCGCCCGGGGTCGAGGTGGACGTGGCCGCGGACGTGCCCCCGCTCGGGCTCTGGGGGTCGGCGGTGCATCTCGCGGTTTCCGGGCACGCGGTGGAGGAGGTCGGGCCGTGACCCGGCGCCGCGCACGCACGCACCGCGGCAGCGCGCTGGTGGAGGTGACCTGGCTGGCGTTGCTGCTGCTGGTGCCGCTGCTCTACATCGTGCTTGCGGTGTTCACCGTCCAGCGCTCCGCGTTCGGGGTCAGCGAGGCCGCCCGGGCCGCCGGGCGTGCCTTCGTGCTGTCTCCTTCGGAGGCGGACGCCCGAGCGCGGGCCATCGCCGCGGCGCGGGTCGCGATGGCCGACCAGCGCCTGGACCTGGACCGGGCCGGCATCACAGTGCGCTGCGAGCCCGACCCAGCCAACTGCCTGGCGCCGGGCGAGACCGTGGAGGTCACGGTGAGCTACCCCGTCCGGATCCCGTTGGTGCCGCGCGCCCTGGGCGGCAACACGCCAAGCATCCGCGTCCAGGCGATGCACGCCGAGCCGTACGGCCGCTACCGGGCGGACCGGTCGTGAGGCGCGACCGCGGGCAGACCAGTCTGCTGATCATCGGGTTCGCGCTGGTGGTCGCGATGCTCGTGGCAGTCGTGGTCGACGCCTCGGAGGCGTACCTGCGTCGCCAGAACCTCGACGCCCTGGCCGACGGCGCAGCGCTGGCGGCCACCGACGCCGTGGGCGCCGACCAGGTCTACCTCACCGGGCTGGGCGCACGTGCCGCACTGGACCCGGTCGCTGCCCGAGATGACGTCGCCGCCTACCTGCAGCAGACCGGCGCGGGCGCGAAGTTCCCCGGGCTGAGCTGCTCGGTGGACGTGCGGGCCGACCGGGTGGTGGTGCGACTGGCCGCGCCGCTGGTGCTGCCGCTGCGGCTCCCGGGCCGACGGTTCCGGCCGGTGATCACCGGCACCGCGGCGTCCTACGTCGCCGTTGGCCGATGACCCGCGCTCGGCATGGCGAGGGGAACTGACCGGTCCGGTGATGGCTGAGCGTTGCCTGAAGATCAGCGAAACGGTGGCGACAATTCGGACCCCCTGTCTTGTCACTGCTATCGGGGGATGTTCTACTGACAAGGAGTGGTCGAGCAAGGACGAGCCACAGAAGACCGGTCAGAAGAGGTTGTGATGACCGTTTCATCAGAGCTCGATCTCCCAGGCGTCGCTTCGGCCCCCGACACGGCCCTCACCGACGCACAGCGCGCGGATGCCACCGCAGATCTCTTGGCGCGGATCGCCGAGACCGACGACGAGGCGAGGAAGAGCGTTCTTCGCGATCGCGTGGTCGTGCTGAACATGGGAGTCGCGCAAGCCATCGCGGCGCGTTACCGCGACCGCGGACTGGGCAGGGACGACCTGGTACAGGCTGCCTACGTCGGCCTGGTCAAGGCCGTGAACGGCTTCGACCCGTCTTTCGACCGTGACTTCCTGAGCTACGCGGTGCCCACGGTCACCGGCGAGGTCAAGCGGTTCTTCCGGGACTTCGGCTGGACCGTGCGTCCGCCCCGGCGGGTCCAGGAGCTGCAGTCCCAGATCTCACGCACCAACAACGAGCTGTCCCAGACCCTGGGCCGCTCCCCGCGCCCCTCGGAGATCGCCGACTACCTCGAGATCGACGTCGAGGCGGTGATCGAGGCGCTCGCTGCCGACGGCTGCTTCAACCCTGCGTCCCTGGACGTGTCGGTGGGCGAGGACGGCTCCGCGTCGCTGGCGGAGCTGCTGGGCTCCGAGGACTCCGACTTCGGTCGGGCCGAGGCCCGGATCCTGCTGGGGCCGGCGGTGCGCAGGCTCGCGGATCGGGACCGTCGGATCCTCGAGCTGCGGTTCTTCCACTCCTGGACCCAGGAGCAGATCGCTCAGGACATCGGGGTCACCCAGATGCAGGTGTCCCGGCTGCTCGGCCGGATCGTCAAGGACCTGCGCGCCGAGCTGGTCTCCTGACGCCCTGCCCCGGGCGGCGGTCGCGGCTGGTCGCAGCCGGTACCCTTGCCTGTTGTGGCAGGCCCCGATATCGCGACCCAGATCAAGCAGCTCCAGGCGACCATGCGCACCATCGAGCAGGTGCTGGACGTCGACTCGATGCGCAAGGAGATCGCCGAGCTCGGTGACCAGGTCTCGGCGCCGGACCTGTGGGACGACCAGGAGAACGCCCAGCGTGTGACCGGGCGGCTCTCCGTGCTGCAAGGCGAGCTGGAGCGGTTCAGCTCGCTGCGCTCCCGGCTCGACGACCTCGGCACGCTGGTCGAGCTGGCCGTGGAGGAGGAGGACGCCGACACCATGGCGGAGGCGCAGGCCGAGCTGGTCCGGCTCACCAAGGCCGTCGAGCAGCTCGAGGTGCGCACCCTGCTGTCGGGGGAGTACGACGCCCGGGAGGCCCTGGTCACGATCCGGTCGGGTGCCGGCGGGGTGGACGCCGCCGACTTCGCCGAGATGCTGCTGCGGATGTACACCCGCTGGGCCGAGCGGAACAAGTACCCGGTCGAGGTGTTCGACACCTCCTACGCCGAGGAGGCCGGCCTGAAGTCGGCCACCTTCGCCGTGCACGCGCCCTACGCCTACGGGATCTTGTCCGTGGAGGCGGGCACCCACCGGCTGGTGCGGATCAGCCCGTTCGACAACCAGGGCCGGCGGCAGACCTCGTTCGCCGCCGTCGAGGTGGTCCCGGTCCTGGAGCAGACCGACGATATCGAGATCCCCGACGAGGACATCCGGGTCGACGTCTACCGCTCCTCCGGACCCGGGGGCCAGTCGGTGAACACCACGGACTCCGCGGTCCGGCTGACCCACCTGCCCACCGGGGTGGTGGTCAGCTGCCAGAACGAGAAGAGCCAGCTGCAGAACAAGGCCAGCGCGATGGTCATCTTGAAGGCCAAGCTGCTGGCCCTGAAGAAGGCCGAGGAGGAGGCCCAGCTCAAGGAGCTGCGGGGCGACGTCGCGGCGAGCTGGGGCGACCAGATGCGCAACTACGTGCTCCACCCCTACCAGCTGGTCAAGGACCTGCGCACCGACTACGAGACCGGCAACCCGCAGGCGGTCTTCGATGGGGACATCGATGCGTTCCTGGAGGCCGGCATCCGGTGGCGCAGGGGTGCGGAGAAAGGTCTCCTGAGTTCGTTTCCGGCCACACGAAACACCGACTAGACCGCCATGTTGGGACGTTCCCGAATCGTGACCTAAACTCCTGAGTTGGTCGGATGCTCTCGTGCCCCCACCTATCCCCTAGCCCGACCCCCCCACGCCGTGATTCGCTTCGAGAACGTGTCCAAGACCTACGGACGACAGGCCCGCCCCGCCCTCTCCGACGTGACCGTCGAGGTGGAGAAGGGCGAGTTCGTCTTCCTTGTCGGCGCCTCCGGCTCCGGCAAGTCGACGTTCCTGCGGCTGGTGCTGCGCGAGGCGAAGGCCACCCAGGGCCGGGTGTACGTCGCCGGCAAGGAGATCAGCCGACTGGCCAGCTGGAAGGTGCCCGGGCTGCGCCGGCAGATCGGCACGGTGTTCCAGGACTTCCGGTTGCTGCCGAACAAGACGGTCGCCGAGAACGTCGCGTTCGCCTTGCAGGTGATCGGACGGCCGCGTTCCCAGATCAACCGGGTGGTGCCCGAGACGCTGGAGCTCGTCGGCTTGGAGGGCAAGGGGGACCGCATGCCCGACGAGCTGTCCGGTGGAGAGCAGCAGCGGGTCGCGGTGGCGCGTGCGTTCGTGAACCGGCCGATGATCCTGATCGCCGACGAGCCGACCGGCAACCTCGACCCGAACACGTCGGTGGGCATCATGAAGCTGCTGGACCGGATCAACCGGACCGGCACCACAGTGCTCATGGCGACGCACGACGCCGGCATCGTCGACCAGATGCGCAAGCGCGTCATCGAACTGTCCGGGGGACACGTCGTGCGCGACCAGTCGCGCGGTGTCTACGGCTACCAGCACTGAGGGAGTCCGTGCATCCATGCAGCTGACCTATGTGTTCTCCGAGCTCGGGAACGGGCTGAAGCGGAACGTGTCGATGACGGTGGCGGTCATCGTCACCATCTTCGTCTCGTTGACCCTGGTGGGCATGGGCCTGCTGCTGAACGCCCAGGCGCACAAGGCGGAGTCCTACTGGGGCAGCAAGCTCCAGATCACCGTGTTCTTGTGCAACCAGAACTCCACCACGGCCAACTGCGTGAACGGCGAGGTGACCCCCGCGCAGAAGCAGGCCATCGAGCACGTGCTGGACACCAACCCCGAGGTCGCCTCCTGGCACCTGCAGACCAAGCAGCAGGCCTACAACAAGTGGAAGGCCGCCTACATCGCCAACAACCCGACCGAGAAGCGGGTCTATGCCTCCATCAAGCCCTCGGACATGCAGGAGTCCTACTGGGTCAAGCTGAAGAACCCCCAGCAGTTCGCGGGCATCAAGAGTGCGGTCGCCGGCCTTCCAGGCGTGAACACGGTCCGCGATCTGCGTGAGGTGCTGAAGCCGATCTACTTCTGGATGAGCGTGATGAAGTGGGGGGCGATCGCGGTCGCCGCGTTCCTGGTGTTCGCCGCCGTCCTCCAGGTCGGCAACACCATCCGGCTGGCCGCGTTCGCCAGGCGGCGTGAGATCGGCATCATGCGCCTCGTGGGCGCCTCCAGCCTCTACATCCAGCTGCCGTTCCTGCTGGAGTCACTGGTCGCCGCGCTGGTCGGGGTGGCCCTCTCAGCAGGGGCCATCTGGCTGTTCATGTACCTCGTCATCTACCGCACGCTGCGGCCGACATCCAACATCGTGGCCTGGATCAACTGGGGCGACAGCGCCTGGGCGGTGGCCTGGATCGCGCTCATCGGCTTGTGCCTGACCTTGATCCCGACGCTCGTGATGACGCGGAAATACCTCAAAGTCTGACCTGGGTCCGCTACCGTCGATCTGCCCTTGCACTCGAACGCACCCCAGACCCGAAGGCAGATCGGTGGCACGCAACTTCCCCTGCACCGCCCGCCGCGTCATGGTCGCGCTGGCTGCCGGCAGCGTGCTGATCAGCTTCGCTGCGAGCACGCCGGCCTCGGCCGACCTCAAGCACAAGAAGCACCATGTGAAGCACCAGATCAGCCACGCGCAGGCAGGGCTCGACGAGTCCAGCACGCAGCTGCGTTCGGCCACCCGGGCACTGCAGGCGGCCCAGGGCCGCCTGGACGCCGCCCAGAGTCACCTCGCCACCACGCGGGGTGCGCTGACCGCCGCCCGGGCGCTCGACGAGCGGATGCAGGCCAAGCTGGATGCGGCCGTGGCCCGGCTCGAGCAGGCCCGCGCAGACCTGGTGGCCGGCCGCCGGAAGATCCAGGGTCAGGAGACCCAGCTGGGCAAGCTGGTGGCGGAGAACTACCAGGACGGCGACCCGGCGTTGATGGGGCTGTCCATGGTGCTCACCTCGCAGGACCCCCAAGACCTCACCGGGCAGCTCAACTCGATGCAGAACGTCATGGACAAGCAGTCGGCGGTGCTCTCCCGGCTGCAGGCGTCCAAGGTGCTGCTCAAGGTGCGCGCCAAGGAGGTGCGCGCCGCCGAGATCGCGGTGGCCGCGCAGCGGAAGGCTGCTGCACAGAACCTGGCCCGCAAGAAGCAGCTTGAGGCCGCCGCCGAGGCAGCCGCCGCGCAGGTGCGCCAGATGGTCGCCGAGCGGCAGCAGGCGCAGGCGCGGGCGCAGCGGGCCAGGGCGCACGACGAGGCGGTGCTGCACCGGCTGCAGCAGCGGGAGCAGCACATCAGCGCGATCCTGAAGCGGCGGGCCGAGCGGGCCCGGCGCCGGGCACAGGCCCGGGCACGCCGCGCGCACCGGCGCGCCACGCCGGCCGGGCCCTCGCACGGGTACCTGTCCTACCCGGTGAACGCGCCCATCACCAGCCCGTTCGGCTGGCGGATCCACCCGATCTACGGGTACCGCGACTTCCACGACGGCGTGGACTTCGCCGCGAGCTGCGGGGTGCCCATCCATGCGGCGGCGTCCGGCCGGGTGATGCAGGAGTACTTCCAGACCGCGTGGGGCAACCGGCTGATCCTCGACAACGGCTACCACCGCGGGGTCGGGCTGGCCACCATCTACAACCACATGAGCCGCTACGCGGTGGGCCCGGGGGCCTACGTGCACCGGGGCCAGGTGATCGGATACGTCGGCACCACCGGCTGGTCGACCGGGTGCCACCTGCACTTCACGGTGATGGCCAACGGCACCGCCGTGAACCCGATGAGCTGGCTGTGACCTGACAGAATCGGGGCATGGCCAAGGAGCAGGGACGCAAGCTCGTCGCGCAGAACCGCAAGGCGCGCCACGACTACCACATCGAGGACACCTTCGAGGCGGGGCTGGTCCTGCAGGGCACCGAGGTGAAGTCCTTGCGCGCCGGCCGTGCCTCGCTGGTCGACGGTTTCGCCGAGGTGGATGGCCACGAGATGTGGCTGCACGGCGTGCACATTCCCGAGTACACCCAGGGCACCTGGACCAACCACGCCGCCCGCCGCAAGCGCAAGCTGCTGCTCAACCGCGCGGAGATCGACAAGATCGAGCGGAGGATCACCGAGAAGGGCCTGACCATCGTGCCCCTGGCGCTGTACTTCAAGGACGGCCGCGCGAAGGTGGAGATCGCGCTGGCCCGAGGCAAGAAGACCTACGACAAGCGGCACGCACTCGCCGAGCGGCAGGCGAACCGGGAGAAGCAGCAGGCCCTCGGTCAGCGCCTCAAGGGCATGAGGTAGCCCGGTGGCGGCCGCGCTGAGCGATGCCGAGGTCCCGGCCTGGGGCGAGCGGCTCGGGCTTCCAGGGCTCTACGACGTGCACGTGCACTTCATGCCGCCGAACATCATGCGCCGGGTGTGGGAGTACTTCGACCAGGCCGGCCCGCTGGTCGGCCGGCCGTGGCCGGTCACCTACCGGCTCAGCGACGAGGAGCGTGTGGCACGGCTGCGCGCGCTCGGCGTACGACGCTTCTCCGCCCTTCCTTACGCGCACAAACCGGGTGTCGCCGGCTACCTCAACGACTGGGCGACCGACTTCGCCGCGTCGGTTCCTGAGGCCCTGCGCTGCGCGACGTTCTACCCCGAGCCGGACGCGACGGCCTATGTCACCAAGGGGGTCGAGGGCGGCGTCGAGCTGTTCAAGGTGCACTGGCAGGTGGGCGGCTTCGACCCCCGCGACCCACTGCTGGACGGGGTGTGGGGCGTCCTGGAGGAGACCGGGGCCCCGGTGGTGGTGCACGCCGGCTCCGGGCCGGTCAAGCGCGCGTTCACCGGGCCGGGTCCGATCGGCGAGGTGCTGGCCGCCCACCCCCGGCTGGTCGCGGTCATCGCGCACATGGGTGCCCCCGAGTACGCCGGGTTCCTGGACCTGGCCGACCGCTACGACCGGGTGCGTCTGGACACCACGATGGCGTTCACCGACTTCTTCGAGGTCGACGCACCGTTCGCGCGCGAGCTGCGCCCGCGGCTGCTCGACCTGGCAGACCGGATCCTGCTGGGCAGCGACTTCCCGAACATCCCCTATCCCTACGCCCACCAGCTCGAGGCGCTGGAGCGGCTCGAGCTCGGCGACGAGTGGCTGCGCAAGGTCTGCTGGGGGAACGCCCGCGCGCTGCTCGGCTGAGCCGGAATATCAGGTGCGTCGGGTTGGTTCTAGCCGCTAGAGTGAACATCGATTGACAACTCAAGAGGGGCTGATCGGTTTCGACTCGGGACGTACGTTCCAGGGGAAGCGGGTCGAGGATCCAAGGTCATCTCGTAAACGATCCTTGGGAACCAATAACTGCCAACACACAGCGCAGTAACTTCGCTCTCGCCGCCTGAGGCGATTAGCGAAGGGCCAGACTGAGGACGCCTCCGCCTCAGTGCCTGGCCTCAGCTAGGAGGCTTGCTGGTGGGTTCTGGCCACAGGAACCCATTGGGACTTTTTTGTGGCTGAGTCCGTCGGCGACGTGTTCGTGCGAGCGCCGGGACTGAGAAGACGCCATCACGAACTGCACCCGGAGAAGCCCTGGTGCGGCGCCTGAGGACGCGGGTTCGATTCCCGCCAGCTCCACCAACCAATACCAACCAACCAATCCACGTGACAGACTCCCGGGGTGAGTCTCGCCGTCCTGGAGGTTGCTGCCGACCCTGTGCTCGCCTTCCCCTCCTTCGGAACGAACGGCGAGCCGAGGATGGCTCACCTGTATGCCGGCCAGTGCAAGGTCGGCGGGGACCCCGACGACCACCTCCTCGCCAAGCTGGCTCGCAGTGCCGCGCCGGTCCGGCTGGGGTTCTACGTCCCCGAGGCCGGCCCGCTGCCGCCCAGCTACCTGCTGTCGGTGTGGGCGGAGGTGAGCCTCGCCAGCGCCAGGATCAGCGCCGGCGACTACGCGCGGCCGGGTCCCTATGGCGTGGACCAGGCCGAGGTCCAGCTGGTCGACGATGACCGCGGTCTCGGCGGACTGTGGCCCTACCTGTGGTTCACCGCGAACGGCGGGGAGCCGATGATGGTGAGATACCGGCTCACCGTCACCTCACCGGTGGAGTGACCCGGCTCCCGCCGCGAACCTCCTACCCTTGTTCCATGGGCAGGCCCCACCAGCTCAGCCGCACCGATGCCCGCCGCGTCGCCGTGCGGGCGCAGCTGCTGACGCGGGAGCGGCCGACCGACCTGCTCGAGACCGTGCGCCGGCTCTCGCTGCTGCAGCTCGACCCGACCAGCGCGGTCGCACCGAGTGCCGACCTGGTGCTGTGGACCCGTCTCGGGTCGACGTACTCGCCGCAGGAGCTGCGGGACGCCGTCGACGAGCAGCGGCTGGTCGAGCTGCGGGGGATGCTGCGACCGGCCGAGGACCTCGCACTCTTCCGCGCGGAGATGGCCGAGTGGCCGGGCAACGGGCAGCTGCGCGAGTGGCAGGAGGACCGGCGAGACTGGGTCAGGACCAACGACGCCTGCCGGCGCGACATCCTCGGGCGGCTCCGCGCCGACGGGCCGCTGCCGATCGGCGAGCTGCCCGACAGCTGCGTGCAGCCCTGGTCCTCCAGCGGCTGGAACAACAACCGGAACCTGACCATGATGCTGGACTTCCTGGTGCAGCGCGGAGAGGTCGCGGCGGCCGGGGGAACCGGCCGCGACCGGCTGTGGGACCTCGCCTCGCGGGTCTATCCCGACGACCCCCCTGTCCGGGTCCAGGAGGCCAGGCGCCTGCGTGACGAGCGCCGGCTGCGCTCGCTCGGGATCGCCAGGCCCCGCGGCCCGGAGTGCCCCGTCGAGCCGCAGGACGTCGGGCAGGCCGGCGAGCCGGCGGTGGTCGAAGGCGTGCGCGGCCAGTGGCGGGTCGACCCGGGGATGCTGGGGCAGCCCTTCGCCGGCCGGGCGGCGTTGCTGTCTCCGCTCGACCGGCTGGTCCACGACCGCAAGCGCATGGGTGAGCTGTTCGAGTTCGACTACCAGCTGGAGATGTACAAGCCCGCGACGAAGCGTCGTTGGGGCTACTACGCCCTGCCGATCCTGTACGGCGACCGGCTCGTCGGGAAGCTCGACGCCCGGGCCGACCGCGACGCCGGAGTCCTCCGGGTCGCGGCGGTCCACCGGGACGTTCCGTTCAGCAGGGCCATGGCCGCGCCCGTCGAGCGTGAGATCTCCCACCTGGCCCGCTGGCTCGACCTGGAGCTCTCGCTGCCGGGCCGAGGTACCCCCTAGCCGGCGCCCTTGATCAGGTCGCGGGTCCGGTCGACGAGCGACGCGAACGGGCCCACGGCCCACTGCGCCCCGGTTGACCCCGCAGTGGAGGGATGGGGGTGGGTGGGGGCCACCGAGAGTGCGGCCTGCACCTGCTTGCCCATCGCCTGCCGCTTGTCCTCGTCGCACTCGGAGACAAGCGCGGGGAGCTCCTCGCTCTCCTCCTTGTCCGCGTGCTCGGAGACAGACTTCTCGAAGCTGGCGAGGGTCCTGTCGAACTCCGGGTCGTCGACGTCGAGGCCCTCGAGCTTCTTCAGCACCTCGTTGGCCTCGGCCTCCTCACTGTTGCGGGCGTCGACGACGGACTCCCCGGCCGTCGACTTCGAGACCGGGCGGACCACCATCTCCTCTGCGGTCTCGTGCACCGCGAGCAGCGCCCGCAGCTCGTCGAAAGCCTGGGACTTGTGCTCTCCCTGGGCCGACGACACGTCGGAGAAGAGCTCGCGAATCCGGGCGTGCTGTTCGAGCAGGATGCGCACCACGTCTCCCTCGGGAAGCCCTGCGGCGTTGATCCGTTCCTGGTTGGCGTCGCCCATGACGACCTCCTCGGCATCGACTGTGGGGCGGCTGCCCCCTGGGCTGGGCTGCCGTTACCCCCCGCGGTCGCGCGACAAACGAGGGTCAGCCGGCTTCGAGGACGAAGATCCGCAGCCGGCGCCCCGTGATCCGCTGCTGGTACTTCCGGTAGCCGGCGTAGACCGCGGCCGAGCCGGTCAGGACCTGGGCTCGCTCGGACTCGGTGGCCGGTCGGGCGACCACGTTCCGGGAGACGCCGCGACAGGTCACCGCCGCGGTGGGTTCGGCCTCCAGGTTGAGCACCCAGGCAGGTGTGCGCGGCTGGCCGAAGTTGGTGCCCAGCAGGGCGAGCGTGTCCTGGAAGGGCACCGCGATCAGACGGGTCTGCCGCGGCTTTCCCGACCTGCGGCCGGTGCTGGTGAGCACCACGACGGGCAGCCCGGCCAGGACCAGCGGCAGGCTGACCCGCCCCCGCGACCAGCGGGCGACCGTGCTGTCCAGCGTGGTCAGCGTCCTGGAGAAGAACCAGGCACCGCGCCGCGTCGAGGCGACCGTCTGCACGAGCCGCTGCAAGGCGTTGGACGTCGGGATGGCATAGCCGAGATCGGCGGCAAGTCCCACGCGTCACACGCTATCCGGTTCGCGACTGCTGCGCAGGCTCGTCAGCACCGTGACCCCGACGCAGGCGGCGATGACCCCCAGGGACACGGCAAGGGGGATCTCCACCAGGTCGGCCAGCAGCATCTTCGCTCCGACGAAGACCAGGATCGCCGCCAGCCCGATCCTCAGGTGGACGAAACGGTGCATCAGGTCCGCGAGCAGGAAGTACATCGCTCGCAGCCCAAGGATGGCGAACGCGTTGGAGGTGAAGACCAGGAACGGCTCTGTGGTGATCGCGAAGACAGCCGGGATCGAGTCGGCCGCGAAGACGATGTCACTGGTCTCGACGACGACCAGCACGAAGAACAACGGGGTGGCCAGCCACCGGCCGGCCCGGCGCACCCAGAAGCGCTGGCCGTGCAGCTCGGGGGTTGATGGCACCATCCTTCGGGCCAGGCGTAGCACCGGGTTGCGGGACGGGTCGGCCTGCTCGCCTGGGTGCCGGTACATACGGACGCCGGTCAGCACCAGGAACGCACCGAACACGTAGAGGACCCAGTGGAAGTGCGCCAGCAAGGCCGTCCCACCGGCGATGGCCCCGGCGCGGAACGCGAGTGCGCCCACCACCCCGAAGAAGAGGACCCGGTGCTGGTACTCCCGGGGGACGCTGAAGTACCCGAACACCATCGCGATGACGAAGATGTTGTCGACCGACAGGCTCTTCTCGATCAGGTAGCCGGCCAGGTACTCGCCGGCGGCCTGGCCACCGTACGCCCACCAGACCACGCCGCCGAAGGCCAGCCCGAGCGAGATCCAGACGCCGCTCCAGGCAGCGGCCTCCCGCAAGGAGATCGCGTGGGCACGGCGGTGCGCGAGCAGGTCGACGGCCAGCATGCCGACGATCCCGGCGAGGACGGCGAACCAGGCCAGCAGAGGAACGGCCACAGCGGACTCCGATCGTGAGCAACCAACCGGAGGTCTCTCCGCCCGACCGGGTCGGGCCACCGCGCCGGGCCTGAGCCGTGCTGACGACGCGGTTGCGGGGGATACTCCCCTCCACCGAGGACTACAGCCAAGCATGCCCCGGACGGGTGCTCAAGCGACGTTGGCCGCCTAGTCCCGATGACGGGTGTGCTCACGGCCCTCGCCTCCTACCGTGGACGGTGCCGGGCCGCACGAGGCGGCGGGGGAGTCGGTGACACACCGGGGGCGCCATGCGGGCTGTCGGTCTCGGGGGGATAGCACTCGTGGCCGCGGTGGTGGTCGGCGCCGGGGTCGTCTCCTCGCATGCCTCGGCGCCGACCACCCATCGCCGTGCGAGCACGCACGTCGGCGGCCGGCTGCTGCCCGGGGCCGTGGGGCAACGCGTCGCCGGTGCCACGCGGACGACCGCGCGTCACCGCCCGGTCCGCCTCCGCGGCACGAAGGCCTGGCGGATCAGCAAGCCGGCCTACGACGGTCAGATCGAGGGATATGCCACCAGCATCAGTGCCGACCCCGGCCAGCCGGTCGCGCTGCGGGTCTCCACCACCGCGTCCCGGTTCCGGGTCAAGGCGTTCCGGTTCGGCTGGTACCGCGGCGGGCAGGCCCGGTTGGTGTGGGCGTCCCGCTGGCTGCCGGGAGAGCAGCAGCCCGGCCCGACGTTCTCCGACTACGGCACGCGCACCGTGGTGGCCGACTGGCACGACTCCGCGTCCCTGCACACGAGCGGCTGGGCACCGGGGGTGTACCTGCTGCGGCTGGTCGCCTCCACCGGCTGGCAGTACGACGTACCACTGATCCTGCGCTCGCCGACCGTCCGCGGCAGAGTGGTGCTGGTGGCGCCGGTCGCGACCTGGCAGGCCTACAACGCCTGGGGCGGGTACAGCCTCTACCACGGCCCGGCCGACGACCGACGAGCCTGGGCGGTCAGCTTCGACCGGCCTTTCCAGGCGCCCGGGCACTCCGACCTGTTCTACGGCGTGGTGCCGGTCGTGGTGCAGGCGGCGCGGCGCGGCATCCCACTGGCCTTCCGGACCGACCTCGACCTGACCGGCGCCCGTTCGCTGGCCGGTGCGCGCGCCTATGTCTCCATGGGGCACGACGAGTACTGGACCCCCACGATGCGCAAGGTGGTGCTGCACGCCCGGGACCGGGGCACGAACCTGGTGTTCCTGGGCGCCGACACCGAGTGGTGGCGCATCCGGCTCGCGAGCTCCCCGACAGGTCCCCAACGGGTGGTGGTCGGCTACCGCTGGGACTACGGGCTGGACCCGGTCATCTCCCGCAAGCCCGGTCTGACGACGGGTCCTTTCGACTACCCGCCGGTGCCGCGTCCGGAGGAGGCGCTGACCGGGCTGCGCTACGAGTGCTACCCGGTCGATGCTGCCTACCGGGTGGTCTCCCCACGGTGGTGGGGCTTCGCGGGCACCCACGTGCACGCCGGCACCCGGTTCCCGCACCTGGTCGGCATCGAGGCGGACCGTGTTTACCCGACGGCGGCGATGCCCCGGCCCATGCAGGTGCTCTCCTCGAGCGGGTTCCGCTGCCGGGGGAAGCCGACCAGCTCCCAGTCGGTGTACTACACGACCACGTCGGGGGCGGGCGTGTTCAACGCGGGCACGCTTCGCTGGACCTGCGCGCTGCACCGCAGCTGCGGCGTCGTCACCGTGTCCCGGGCGACCGAGCGGTTCGCCCGGAGGGTGACCGCCAACGTGCTCCGGGCGTTCGCCCGCGGCCCCGCGGGGCGGGCGCACCCGGCGCGTACCAACCTGGACCGGTTCGCGCTGAGCAGGATCTCCGGCGTCCCGCCGGAGTGATGGCCGGCTCGCGAGTGCCCCCCCGGATAGGGTGCTTGGATGGCGGACTGCCTCTTCTGCCGGATCGTCGCCGGCCAGGTCGACGCCCCGGTCGTGCTGCGTGACGAGCACACCGTCGGGTTCCTGGACCACCGGCCGGTTTTCAAGGGCCACGTGCTGCTCGTGCCGCGCGAGCACGTCGTCACGCTTCCGGAGCTGCCGGCGGCGCTGCGCGACCCGTTGCTGGCCGCGGCGCAGCGGCTGGCCGACGCCATGGTGCGGGGCCTCGGCGCCCAGGGGTCGTTCGTGGCCATGAACAACACCGTCAGCCAGAGCGTGCCGCATCTGCACCTGCACGTCGTGCCTCGCACCAAGGGGGATGGGTTGCGGGGATTCTTCTGGCCGCGTACCAAGTACGCCGACCCCGACGAGGCCGAGGCGTACGCCGCGCGGATCCGGGCGGCGCTGGCCGGGGGCTGAGGGGTCGCGCCTGCGAGGCCCCCCGGTCTCACTAGAGTGAGACCCCCGACCGAAGCATGGGCCAGCGGCCCGGGAGGAGCGTGAGATGAGCCGATTCGCCGGACGTGTCGCCGTGGTGACCGGAGCCGCTCGCGGCATCGGAGCAGCCACCGCCAAGCGGTTCGCGCAGGAAGGCGCGGCCGTCGCAGTGCTCGACCTCGACGAGCAGGCGGCATCCGCCTCGGCACAGGGCCTGGGCGCCGAGAAGGCGCTGGGGGTCGCCTGCGACGTCTCCGACTCGGCCTCGGTGGACGCGGCGGTGAGCCGTGTGGTCGCCGAGCTGGGGCGCTTCGACATCCTGGTCAACAACGCCGGGGTGACCCGCGACAACCTGCTGTTCAAGATGTCCGAGGAAGACTGGGACACGGTGATGAACGTGCACCTTCGCGGCTCGTTCCTGATGAGCCGTGCCGCGCAGAAGCACATGGTCGAGCAGAAGTACGGCAAGATCGTGAGCCTGTCCAGCGTCTCCGCGCTCGGCAACCGCGGCCAGGCCAACTACTCCGCGGCCAAGATGGGCCTCCAGGGGCTCACCCGCACCCTCGCCCTCGAGCTCGGCCCGTTCGGCATCAACGTCAATGCGGTGGCACCGGGTTTCGTGGTCAGCGACATGACCGACGCCACCGCGCAGCGCCTCGGGATGGACCCCGAGGAGCTCCGGCAGGGCGCAGCCCAGATGAACCCGGTGCGCCGGGTCGGCTACCCCGAGGACATCGCCACCGCGGTGGCGTTCTTGTGCAGCGACGAGGCCTCCTACATCACCGGCCAGACGTTGTACGTCGACGGCGGCGCCAAGATCTGAGCCGCCGCCCGTCGGCAGGCGTCGTGCAGCGAGGGGTGTGACCTTTCTCGCGTTAGCGCCCGGCTCCTCGCGGGAATCGTCTCTCGGGGCCCGATGCCAGCGCGATTTATCCAGACCGGGTGGAATTAACCGCCGAAGTCTGCTTATCGTTTCTTTGCTCTCGAAGCGCTCGGGTCCGCCCTTGGGGGGGCGCACGGCGCGTAGGGGGCATACAACTGCATCCCGGCCGTGGGTACGCCGAGTCCTACCCGCCCGTGGTCCGGCCCTGTCATCGAACTCTCTGGGGTAGGAGTGGGGGACCCACCGTTTCCTGCGTGCCGCGACCGCGGCGCGCTCGGGGTGAAGTCGCCTGCCCGGATCGCCCGGCCTGCGGCGGAGCACCTTTTCCGCTCCAACCCGACAGCTCACCTCACAGGCGTGGAAAGGGAACCCGTCATGCCTGTGTTTCTTCGTGGCCGCACGCTCGCCGCGTTGCCGCTCGCACTCGTCGGCGTGCTGGTCGCCGGCCTCTTCGCCCTTGCCCCGGCCGCCTCGGCGATGAGCCGGGTCAACCGGATCGGCCTGGGGCTGGACATCGCCCGCCACCACGAGGGCGACCCCTACCGGTACGGCGCCGCCGGCCCGCACCGCTTCGACTGCTCGGGCCTGGTCTTCTACAGCTTCCGTCACGCGGGCTTCCGGCACATCCCGCGCACCGCGGCCGGGCAGGCCCGCCGGATGCACCGGGTCGGCAAGCACCACCTGCGCCGCGGCGACTTCGTCTTCTTCTACAGCGGCCGGGCCCGGGCCCGGAACGTCTACCACGTGGGCGTCTTCTCCGGGTGGCACCACGGCCACCGCACCATGATCGACGCCCCGCACAGCGGGACCCGGGTGCACCGCGAGCCGATCTGGGGCCACCACTGGTTCGGCGGCACGCTGCGGCGGGGCTGACAGCACCGCCCGTGCTCGAGGACACACCGATCGGAGGGTCGCTCCCGTGCAGGGCGCGGCCCTCCGTCACACTTGTGCCATGCCCACTGCCTCGCTAGGTCTTCGCCCCGGCCTGCCCCTGCGCCGCCGCCTCCGCCCGCGGGGCCTGGTGGTCGCCGCGTTGGCGGGTAGCCTCGCGCTGGCCGGGTGCAGTGGCGGAGGCGGGTCCACCCCCGCCGCGAAGGCTCCGCAGAGCCCGAGCCCCTCGGCCCAGAGCACGGCGGGCAGCTCGGTGCTGTCCGGGCAGTGGCCGCTCACCGGGCTCCCGGCCAGCGGGCCGGCTCCCAAGCACCCGGTGATGATCGTCAAGATCGACAACACCGCCTCCAGTCGCCCGCAGATCGGCCTGAAACAGGCCAACATGGTCAGCGAGGAGCTGGTGGAGGGCGGCTCCACCCGGCTGGCGGTCTTCTACTACTCGCACATCCCCAAGCTGGTCGGGCCGGTCCGCTCGTTCCGGGCCACGGACATCGGCATCGTCAAGCCGGAGAAGGCCGCCCTGGTGGCCAGCGGGGGAGCGCCACCGACCATCCGGCGGGTGCGGAACGCGCACATCACCACCTACACCGAGGGGGCCCCGGGCTACTTCCGGGACAACAGCCGTCCCGCGCCGTACAACCTGTTCATGCACCTGCGCGTGCTGGCCCACCACCTGAAGTCGCGCGGGCGTCCGGCGGACTACCTGCCGTGGGGCTCACCGCGAGACTTCCCGTCCGGCCGGGCCGCCAAGGGCCTCAAAGCGGTGTTCTCCGGCGGGCACACCACCAGCTGGAAGTACCACGCCGGCCACTACCTCAACCTGGACAGCAACGCCGCCCAGGGCGACCGGTTCACCCCGGACACCGTGCTGGTGCTACGGGTGCACGAGGGCAACGCCGGCTACCTCGACCCGGCCGGCAACCCCGTCCCGGAGGCGGACTTCACCGGGCAGGGGCAGGCCATGGTCTTCCATGGTGGTCGGGTGGTGCGCGCCACCTGGGTCAAGCACGGCCTGAACGCGACCGTCGGCCTCAAGACGGCCGGCGGCAAGCTCAGCCTGCCGCCCGGGCACGTCTGGATCGAGCTGGTCCCCGCGAACGGGGGATCGGTGCAGATCACCAAGTAGCCGCCGGCCCGGTGCCCCTGGCCCGTCGGGTCAGGAGTGCGGCAGCTCCCCGGGTCCGGGCAGCGTGACACCGGCCTCGGCCTGCTGCCGCAGTCCGGCCAGGATGAAGCCGACTGCCGCCTCCACCTCGGCGCTGGCGCGCACGGTGTCCTCGGCGGAGGAGACCGCCGCTCCGGCGGCGGACAGCGCCCCGAAGAACACCCGGCTGAAGGTGTCGATCATGGTCTGCTCGAGCTCGTAGCGTGACAGCACCGAGGCGACGATCTCGGCCACGATGCCGTAGGTGGAGCGCTCCTCCTGCTCTCGGAACCGCTCGTAGCCGAGCACCGCGGGGCCCTCCTGGATCACGATCCGCCGGTAGCCGGGCTCCTGGACCACGGCCAGGAAGGCGCGCAGCCCCGACAGGGCCTTGTCCCAGGGGTCCGCGGTGTCGTGCACGGCGGCGCGGATCGCTCGGGTGGCCTGGTCCTCCACCCGGTCGAAGACCGCCTCGAAGAGCGCCTGCTTGCCGCTGAAGTGGTGGTAGAGGGCTCCCTTGGTCACCCGGGCGCCGGCCACGATCTCGTCCAGGCTGGTGCCGGCGTAGCCCTGCTCGGTGAACCGCCGCTGCGCCACGTCGACGAGCGCCCGTTTCGTGGATGCGGAGTACTCCTGCCTGCGCGACCCGTTCACCAGCTTGGTCATTCCCCGAGCATATGTCGCAGGTCACGCGATTCGCGGCCCGCGCTCCGGGTGACCGGTCGGCGCGGCCCGGGGTGACGGGGGCGCGGGGCGGCGTGGTCAGGACCACATCGGTCCAGGTTTGGATACCGGAAGTACTGGACATACTCTTAGTACGTACCGAAGGTATGTGAGAAAGGAGCAGACGATGGCCCGCGAGCTTCGGCATCGGCGCGGTCCGGTGCTGCGTGCCGTCGTGCAGGCGGTGGACCGGCGCTGCGACGGCGTACTCCCCACCGACCTGCCAGGTGTCGCCGAGGTGTTCAGGGACGACCTCGACCTCATCGGCGCCCTCCAGCTGCGCTGGCACACCCGGTTGTCCGGCGCGATCGAGCAGGCCTTGCAGCACGACCACGGCGATCCGGAGGCAGCGGTCCGCGCCGCCTGGCGGCGCACGGCCGAGGCGCTGCCGGGCGTCCGGGCGATCCTGGACGCTCGCATCGCGCAGCCGGCCGACGAGACCGAGCGCGCGGCGCTCGCCACCGCGGCGCGCAAGGACCGTGAGCTGTTGGCGGCGATGGCCGGTCTGGCCGCTCCAGGCGACCCCCGTGCGGTCGTGCTCGGGCAACGCATCGAGCAGCAGGCCAGGGGCGGGCTGCACGCGGCTGCCTGACGACGCGGGAGGCGGCGTCCATGGCACGATGAGCCCGTGGCTTCGCAACCGAGCATCTCGTACTCGATCACCGTCCGTCTCGAGCTGCCCGCCGGGGGCACGGCGATCAGCCAGCTCACCCAGGCCGTGGAGAGCTGCGGCGGGATCGTCACCGCCTTGGACGTGACCGCGTCCGGTCACGACCGGCTGCGCATCGACGTCACCTGTGCGGCCTCCGACACCGGTCATGCGGACCGGATCGTGGAGTCGTTGCGGGCCTTGGAGGGCGTGGCGGTGCACAAGGTGTCCGACCGCACCTTCTTGATGCACCTCGGCGGCACCATCGAGATGGCCTCGAAGCACCCGATCCGCAACCGCGACGACCTGTCCATGGTCTACACGCCCGGGGTGGCCCGGGTGTGCGAGGCGATCGCCGCCAACCCCGTCGACGCCCGCCGGCTCACCGTGAAGCGGAACGCGGTGGCCGTGGTCACCGACGGCTCCGCGGTGCTCGGACTCGGCAACATCGGTCCTGCTGCGGCGCTGCCGGTGATGGAGGGCAAGGCCGCGCTGTTCAAGCGCTTCGCCGGCATCGACGCGTGGCCGCTGTGCCTGGACACCCAGGACAGCGACGAGATCGTCGCGATCGTGCGGGCGGTCGCGCCTGGCTTCGCCGGCATCAACCTGGAGGACATCTCCGCCCCCCGCTGCTTCGAGATCGAGGCCCGGTTGCGGGAGGTGCTCGACATCCCGGTCTTCCACGACGACCAGCACGGCACCGCGATCGTGGTGCTCGCGGCGCTCACCAACGCGCTGCGGGTGGTCGGCAAGACCATGAGCTCGGTGCGGGTGGTGATGTCGGGCGCCGGCGCGGCGGGCTCGGCGATCCTCCGCGTGCTGCTCGCCGCGGGAGTGGAGGACGTCGTGGTCGCCGACGTCGACGGCGTCATTCATCGGGACCGCCCCGGGCTGCACGAGTCGCTGCGGTGGCTCGCCGAGGCCACCAACAAGAGCGGTCGCACCGGCGGGCTGCGGGACGCGCTGGCCGGCGCCGACGTCTTCATCGGGGTGTCCGCGCCGAACCTGCTGAGCGGCGAGGACATCGCCACGATGGCCGACGACGCGATCGTGTTCGCCCTGGCCAACCCCGAGCCGGAGGTCGACCCGCTGGCGGCGCGCCGGCACGCGGCGGTGGTGGCCACGGGACGCTCGGACTATCCCAACCAGATCAACAACGTGCTCGCCTTCCCGGGAGTGTTCCGCGGGCTGCTGGACGCGTCCGCGGTGACCATCGACGACTCGATCCTCGTCGCTGCCGCGCACGCGATCGCCTCCACGGTCAGCGCGGAGGAGCTGAACGCGAACTACATCATCCCCAGCGTCTTCCATGCCGACGTGCACTCGTCGGTGGCGACCGCGGTCCGCGCGGCGGCGGAGAAGAGCGGGCAGGTGGCCGCCAAGGTCGACGGGGTGCCGGCCGGGGCGGCGGGTGGCCGTGCCTGAGGCCCAGGGGCTCACGCTCCGGGCCGGTGTGCTGCTGGTGGCCACCCCGGCGCTGGTCGACCCGAACTTCGACCGCACCGTGGTGCTCGTGCTCGACCACGACGAGAACGGCTCGCTCGGGGTGGTGCTGAACCGTCCGTCCCCGGTCCCGGTGGGTGAGGTGCTGCCCGACTGGGCCGAGCACGTCGCCAAACCCGGAGTGCTGTTCCACGGCGGGCCGGTGAGCACCGACTCGGCGCTGGCGGTGGCGCTGCTGCCGCCCGGCTCGGAGGAGGAGCCCGTCGGCTTCCGCGCGCTGTTCGAGGACACCGGGTCGGCGGTGGGCATCGTCGACCTCGACACCCCGGCCGAGCTGCTCGGGTCCGCGGTGTCGGGGATGCGGGTGTTCGCCGGGTACGCCGGGTGGGGGGCCTCCCAGCTGGAGACCGAGGTCGAGGAGGGCTCCTGGTACGTCGTACCGGCGCTGGCCACCGACCCGTTCAGCGGCGACCCGGAGCGGCTGTGGATGCGGGTGCTGCGCCGCCAGCCCGGTGAGCTGGCGTGGGTGTCCACCCGCCCCGCCGACGCCACGCAGAACTGACGGGAACCGGTCCGGTGTTTCGGTGCGGCCTTTACAATCGGGGATCGTGACCACCCAGATGAGCCCCGGTTCGCAAACGGTCGAGGAGACCAGGCCGCAACCGACCGACGACGGCGACCACGAGCGCTTCTCGCACTACGTCGAGAAGGAGAAGCTCACCGAAGCCATGGTGATGGGCACGCCGGTCGTCGCCTTGTGCGGCAAGATCTGGGTGCCCAGCCGTGACCCGGAGAAGTACCCCGTCTGTCCCGAGTGCAAGGAGATCTGGGAGAGCTTCAAGAAAGACGACGAGTGATCCGGGCGCCCAGGCTCCCGGGCCGCCCGCTGCGTCGTACCGCTCTTGCCGGACTCACCACCGCCCTGCTGCTGCTCGGCGGGGTGGCCACCTCCACCACCCAGGCGGCGACCGCGCCGGGGCACGCGCCCGCCCGGACGACTTCGGTGTCTCGTGCCGGGGGGCGGATCTCCGGCTGCAACCCGCGCGCGGTGCACGCCAAGGTGGTCACGGCGATGGCCCGGCTGGGTCGCGCCCCTGACCAGCCGAGCTACTCCCCGCGCCGGTTGCGGCGCCTCGACCGGCGACTGCACCGGCGGCTGGCCGCCGTCGGGGTGAGCCACCCTGACGCCAGGTTCGGCCTGGTGCTGCGCATCCCGGTAGCGGTGCACGTGATCGCCGGCACTCACGACCGCGGTCCCTCGCTGTTCCGGGTCCGCCGCGAGATCCGCGTGATCAACAACGCGTACGACGGGGGCGAGTCCGCGCACAACGCCCCGACCCGGTTCTCCTTCCAGATGGTGTCCTTCGACCGCACCGTGAACCAGCGCTGGCACGTCGCCTCGCTCGGCGACCGTGCGGGCCGGATCGCCCGGCGCAACCTGCACGTCGGCGGGACGAACGAGCTGAACCTCTACATCTCCGCGCCGTCGACCGGCACCCGCCGCGGCGGGGTGGTGCTCGGGTGGAGCAGCATGCCGTGGCGGGCGCAGAGCCACCTCCCCGAGGACGGGGTGACCGTGAACGAGGGCAGCCTGGCCGGGGGCGGGCTGCGCCACTACGACCAGGGCGACACCGCGGTGCACGAGATCGGCCACTGGCTGGGGCTGTTCCACACCTTCCAGGGCGGCTGCTCCAAGCTCAACGACCACGTGGCCGACACCCCCGCGGAGGCCTACCCGAGCACCACCTGTCACGTCGGGCGCGACACCTGCCCGGCGCCCGGCCTGGATCCGGTGCACAACTTCATGGACTACTCCTATGACTCCTGCATGGACCGGTTCACGCCCGGACAGGTGAACCGGATGACCGACAACTGGCTGGCCTACCGCACCCCGTGAGAGACGTGACCGCTGCGAACCCCTCGTCCGACCACCCGCCCCACCACCCGCCGCACGACCCGCCTCACGCGCCCGTCCCGTCCCCGCCCAACGAGCTCCCGCCGGCCTACCCCGCCCGAGCCGCCTGGGGAACGGCGACCAAGCTGCGGGCCTGGCAGGCCGCGGCGATGGAGAGGTACTTCACCGCCGAGCCTCAGGACTTCTTGACCGTCGCCACACCGGGGGCCGGCAAGACCACCTTCGCTCTGACGGTGGCCGCCGAGCTGCTGGCCCGGCGGACGGTGGACCGGGTGACCGTGGTCGCGCCGACCGAGCATCTCAAGACCCAGTGGGCGGAGGCCGCGGAGCGCGCCGGGATCCCGATCGACCCGACGTACTCCGGCAAGAAGGGCCGCACCAGCAAGGAGTACGTCGGCGTGGCCGTCACCTATGCCGGCGTGGCCGCCAACCCGCTCGCGCACCGGGTGCGCACCGAGCGGTTCAAGACCCTGGTGATCCTCGACGAGGTGCACCACGCCGGCGACGCCCTGTCGTGGGGGGAGGCGGTCCGGGAGGCGTTCGAGCCGGCCAAGCGGCGGCTGGCGCTGACCGGGACACCGTTCCGCTCCGACATCAACCCGATCCCGTTCGTCACCTACGCGCCGGGTGACGACGGGGTGCCGCGCAGCGTCGCGGACTACACCTACGGCTACGCGCACGCGCTGGCCGACCACGTGGTCCGGCCGGTGCTGTTCATGGCCTACAGCGGCCAGATGCAGTGGCGCACCCGCGCCGGCGACGAGGTGGCGGCGCGGCTGGGGGAGCCGCTGACCAAGGACATGACCGCACAGGCGCTGCGCACCGCCCTCGACCCGGAAGGCGCCTGGATCCCGGCGGTGCTCGCCGCCGCGGACCGCCGGCTCAGTGAGGTGCGCCGGCACGTCGCCGACGCCGGGGGGCTGGTGATCGCCACCGACCAGGACTCCGCGCGTGCCTACGCCCGGACGCTGGCCCGGATCTGCGGGGAGAAGCCGGTGGTCGTGCTCTCCGACGAGAAGACCGCCTCGAAGCGGATCGCGTCGTTCTCCGAGGGCGAGCAGCGCTGGATGGTGGCGGTGCGCATGGTCTCCGAGGGCGTCGACGTGCCCCGGCTCGCGGTGGGGGTGTACGCCACCACCACGTCCACGCCGCTGTTCTTCGCCCAGGCGGTGGGCCGGTTCGTGCGGGCCCGACGCCGCGGGGAGACCGCCTCGGTGTTCTTGCCGTCGGTGCCCGGCCTGCTCGGCTTCGCCGGCGACATGGAGGTCGAGCGCGACCACGTGCTCGGGCGCCGGGTCGACAACGAGGACGACGTGTTCGCGGCCGAGGAGGACCTGCTCGCGCAGGCGCAGGCCTCCGAGGCAGCCAGCGCCGAGGAGCTCGGCAGCTTCCAGGCGATGGGTTCCGAGGCCCGCTTTGACCGGGTGCTGTACGACGGAGGCGAGTTCGGCCACGAGGGCGAGGTGCACGTCGGCTCCGAGGAGGAGATGGACTTCCTCGGCATCCCGGGGCTGCTGGAGCCGGACCAGGTCCGGGACCTGCTGCGGCATCGGCAGAGCGAGCGCGCGCGGAGCCGGCGTCGTACCGCCTCCACCCCGCAGGACGTGGAGCGGGACGTCACCACGCACGAGCAGCTCGCCGTGCTGCGCCGGGAGCTCAACGGCCTGGTGGCGGCGTGGAACCACCGCACCGGACAGCCGCACGGGACCACCCACATGGCGCTGCGCCGGGAGTGCGGCGGGCCGCCGGCGGCGGTGGCCGGCGCCGACCAGCTGCGGGCCCGCATCGAGCGGATCCGGGACTGGGCCGCCCGGCGCAGCTCCTGAGTAACCTTCTGACCATGCCGGAGACCTCGCAGACCCTGGAACGAGGGCTGCACGTGCTCCAGGTGCTCGCCGACTCCCCGGGCGGGCTGAGCATCACCGCGCTGGCCGCGCAGGTGGGCGTGAACCGGACCGTGGTCTACCGGTTGGTCAGCACCTTGGAGCAGGCCGGGCTGGCGCGCCGGGACAGCGCCGGCCGGCTGCACGTGGGGTTGGGCGTGCTCGGGCTGGCGCGCGGTCTGCAGCCCGAGCTGCGCTCGCTGGCCAACCCCGTGCTGCGCGCGCTCGCCGAGGACCTGGGCTCCACCGCGCACCTGACCGTCGCCGACGGCGCCGAGGCGCTGGCGATCGCGGTGGTCGAGCCGAGCTGGACCGACTTCCACGTCGCCTACCGGGTCGGCGCCCGGCACCCGTTGGACCGCGGCGCCGCCGGGCGGGCGATCCTGCTCGGGCGCCGGATGGCCGAGGGCACCAGCGTGGACCGGACCTCGGTGCTCACCCAGGGTGAGCTTCAGCCCGGCGCCCGGGGGGTGGCTGCGCCGGTGCTGGGCGTGGACGGCCTCGAGGCCTCGGTCGGTATCGTCACGCTCGGCGACTTCGACCCCGACCGGGTGGAGCCGGTGGTGTCCCGGGCCGCGCAGGACATCGCCGCGCGGCTGTCCTAGCTTAGTCGTCGACGGCCACGTCGAGCAGCGGCAGCACCCGGTAGGGGATCTGGGTCGCGAGCGCGATCACGGTGGAGGAGCGGACGATCCCCGAGCTGGACAGCACCGAGTCGATGACCCGCTGCAGGTCCGCGTTGGAGCGGGCCACCACCCGGCACCACATGTCCCCGGCGCCGGTGATCGTGTAGGCCTCGAGCACCTCCGGGATCCCGGCCAGGTGGCCGGCGATCGCCTCGTGCCCGGAGCCCTGCCGGATCTCCAGGGTCAAGAACGCCGTCACCGGATGGCCGAGCGCCTCCGGGTCCAGCGAGGGCCCCCAGTCGCTGATCACGCCCCGCTCGGCCAGCTTGTCCAGCCGGGCCTGCACGGTGCCGCGGGCCACCTCGAGGCGACGGGACGCCTCCAGCACCCCGATCCGTGGCTGGGCGGCGAACAACCGGATCAATGTGACGTCCAGCCGGTCCATGGCCCCTCCCTGGAGTAGGCAGCTTGTACAGGATTTCGTCGTACTCTTGCACATTCTGTCGTCACCGGCGAGCATGCGACCCATGACCGAGTCACTGACACAGGACGAGCGCAAGGCCGAGCTGACCCTGAACCAGCTGCAGCAGCTGGTCGGGCTGGTGGACTACGACGAGGACAGGGACGTCTTCCCGGTCACCGGGTGGGACGCCATCGTGTTCGTGGTCGGCAACGCGACCCAGGCCGCGCACTTCTACCAGGCCGCCTGGGGGATGGAGCTGGAGGCCTACTCCGGCCCCGAGACCGGGAACCGCGACCACAAGTCGTTCGTGCTGCGGTCCGGGTCGATCCGGTTCGTGCTCAACGGCGCCGTCGACCCCGACAGCACGCTGGTCGAGCACCACCGCAAGCACGGCGACGGCGTCATCGACATCGCCCTCGAGGTGCCCGACGTCGACAAGTGCGTCGCCCAGGCCCGCAGGGCGGGCGCGACAGTCGTCCGGGAGCCCGAGGACATCAGCGACAAGCACGGCACCGTGCGGGTTGCCTCCATCGCGGCCTACGGGGAGACCGTGCACACCCTGGTGGACCGCTCGAAGTACGACGGCCCCTACCTGCCCGGCTACGTCGCCAGGCAGAGCACCTACGTGAAGCGCCCGGGCCAGCCGAAGCGGCTGTTCCAGGCGCTCGACCACGTGGTCGGCAACGTCGAGCTCGGCAAGATGGACGAGTGGGTGGAGTTCTACAACAAGGTCATGGGCTTTGTGAACATGGCCGAGTTCATCGGTGACGACATCGCCACCGACTACTCCGCGCTGATGTCGAAGGTGGTCGCCAACGGCAACCACCGGGTGAAGTTCCCCCTCAACGAGCCCGCGCCGGCGAAGAAGAAGTCGCAGATCGACGAGTACATCGAGTTCTACCGCGGGGCGGGCGCTCAGCACCTCGCGCTGGCGACCAACGACATCCTGGCCACCGTCGACGCGCTCCGCGAGAACGGCGTGGAGTTCCTCGAGACGCCGGACTCCTACTACGAGGACGCTGAGCTGCGCGCGCGGATCGGCGAGGTCCGGGTGCCGATCGAGGAGCTGCAGAAGCGCAAGATCCTGGTGGACCGTGACGAGGACGGCTACCTGCTCCAGATCTTCACCTCGCCGATCGGCGACCGTCCGACGGTCTTCTTCGAGCTGATCGAGCGGCACGGGTCGCTCGGCTTCGGGAAGGGCAACTTCAAGGCGCTGTTCGAGGCGATCGAGCGCGAGCAGGAGCGCCGCGGCAACCTGTAGGCGACGAGCCGGGGGCTGCGGGGCAGCGGTACTGGGACGGCCGACAGCCAGCACGTGCACGCCGGCGGTACGACGTACGCCTCGGTGGCCCTGCGGGCGGCGACCACGCCGGACGGCCGGCTGCTGGCCGGCGGGTGGGCGCGCGTGGGTGCCTACGTCCTCGACCAGCTGATCCTCGGTGTCGCGACCGTTCTGGCCGGACTGCCGATGGTGGTGCGGGTCTGGCACGTCGACACGACGTACTGCGCGCGGTCGACGAACACCGGCTCCACGCCGCACGCCCTCGGGACGGCGTGGCTGGTCGCGACCTCGTCGGCCCGATGATGCTGCTCGGCCTGCGGGTGCGCCGGCGCGAGGTCCCGGGCCCGCTCCCGTGGACGACAGTGCTGCTGCGCTGGCTCACCCAGTACTGGCCGTTCCTGCTGTTCCTGGTGCCGGTGCTCGGGTCGGTGGTCCGGCTCTACATGCTGCTCGACGACCTCTGGCCGCTGTGGGACGGGAAGTGGCAGGCCCTGCACGACCGGGCCGCCGGCACGAACGTGGTGCGCCGGCAGCAGCCCGAGACTCGCTGACTGCGCGGAAACGCTTTACTTCGCAACCCAAAACAGACCATCATGGGACCAGTGGGGCTGTTGGGGAGGAATTCACAACCGGACGCGTGAGCGGATGATGGACGGTTTTCACCACCAAGCGGTGCTGTACCGCGACGGGATCGAGGGCTGGCTCGATTCCGTGCTGCCGTTCGTCGCCGAGGGGGTCGAGCGCGGCGAGCCGGTGATGGTCACCGAGCCCCCCGAGGCGATCGTCGCGCTCGAGGACGCGCTCGGCGAGGACTCCAAGCGGGTCACCTTCGTGGACATGCACACCCTCGGCCGCAACCCGGCGCGGATCATCCCGGAGTGGCTGGGGTTCGTGGACCGGTTCGCCCAGCTGGGCCCGGTGCGCGGTGTCGGCGAGACGGCCTGGGCGGGCCGGCGCGAGGCCGAGCTCGAGGAGTGCCGGCTGCACGAGGCGCTGGTGAACGTGGCCTTCGGCGACAGCCCGGCCTGGCAGCTGCTGTGCCCGTACGACGTCTCGGCCCTGCCGGCCGCGGTGATCGACGACGTGCTGCGCACGCACCCGTTCGTCGACGGGACGCCTGACTCGACTCGGCTCCGGAACGCGCCCGCCCAGCCCGCGGCCGAGTTCGCCCGTCCGTTGTCCTCCCCCCCGCCCGATGTAGTGGAGCTCCGGTTCGACGGCGCCCACCTCTCCGCGCTGCGCGGCGTGGTGCGCGGTCTGTGCGAGCAGGTGGCGCTGACCGGGGAGCGTGTCGAGGACCTGGTCCTGGCAGCTCACGAGGTGGCCGGCAACAGCGTTCAGCACGCCGGCGGACAGGGCCTGCTGCGGTCCTGGCGCACGGCCGGCGCGCTGGTGCTCGAGGTCGCCGACGCGGGCTCGATCGAGGACCCGCTGGTCGGCCGCGCACCGGTCCTCGACCTCGCCGAGGGCGGGCGCGGGGTGGCGATCGCCAACCAGCTGTGCGACCTGGTACAGGTGCGCTCCTCCTCGGACGGCACGACCGTGCGGCTGCACACCTGGCTGTGACCGGGCGCCTGCTGCGAGACAGCAAGAGGCCCGCGCCGGCGTGCGGCGCGGGCCTCTCCTCCCAGACGGGTCCTACTGGCCGGCAAGCGCGGCCACGAACGCCGGAGCGTCCGCGGGGCTGCCGAGTCCGGTGACGGCGTCCCAGCCGGGGCCGGCCGGGTAGCCCTCGACATCGGAGTCCTGCTGGGTGTTGTCGCCGGCGGTGACGTCGTAGATGACCTGGTCCGCGCCGGAGCCGTTGGCCATCGCGTAGAGCCGGTCGTTGATCTGGCCGAGGTCGTGCCCGGCCACCTGGTCGGCCATCGCGACCACACCGGAGAACATCGGGGAGGCCGCGGACGTGCCACAGACGCCGTAGTAGCCGTGGTACCCGGGAGCGGTGTCACGCACCACCACGTAGGTGGAGCAGGACGCGTCCATCGAGATGTCCGGGACGCCCCGCGCGGCGGCGGGGATGCTCGTGGAGCCGGCCGGCAGCGCGTCCTGGTAGCCAGGCCGCGCGAACACGTGGCTGAAGCCGCCGCCCGACCCGCTCCAGCCGGTCTCCCGCATGCCTGGGTTGTCCTGGCAGCTGGCCGGGCCCAGCTTCTGGGTCGCGGACTGGACGAGCGTCTGCCCCGTTGACGGGTCGGTGCACAGGTTGGTGCCGCCCACCGCCGTGACCAGCGGGTCCGAGGACGGCCAGCCGACCTGCGGGGAGTCGAGCTGCGAGCCGCCCTTGCCCACCGGCTGCTTGCTGAAGCCGAGGCTGCCGAAGTCGCCGGAGCTGGCCAGGAAGGTCATGCCCTGCTGGGTGCCGGAGATGAACGCCTGCCGCAGGTTCTTCAGCGACTGCTGCGACCCGAAGGAGTCCTCGGCGGCGCCGAAGCTCTGAGAGACCACGTTGGCTAGGTGGTGGTCGACGACGTACTGCTCGGCGTTCATCATGTTCGGGAAGCCCTGCACACCAAGGGTTTCCGCGGTCGGGGTGGCCACCAGCAGGATGTTGGCGCCCGGTGCGACGGTGTGGGCGTACTCGATGTCGAGGGCGACCTCGACGGACCAGGCGTTGCTGTCCTCCTGGCCCGGTGAGTGCGACGGCGGGGACTGCGTGACCTGGTGGTCTCCGAAGGTCAGCGTCTTGAACGTCGCCATGCCGGGCTTGCAGCCGACGGCAGGCATGCCGCACATCTCCGGCAGCCCGTAGGCGTCGCTGAACGCCTTCAGGTCCGCGGCCGCCTGCGGGTAGCCGAACGAGTCGATGATCGCGATGGTCTTGCCGGACCCGTCGATCCCCGCGGCGTGCAACGCCGGGAGCCGGTAGGACTTCTGGATCCCTTCGGGGGTGAACTGGACGTAGCCGTCACCCACCGACGGGCCGGGTGCGTCCTGCTCGGAGGACAGGAAGTGCACCTGCTTCGGCACCGCCTGCTGGGGTGTGGGATAGGACGGGTGCGGCGGCGCAGCGGAAGCGACGCTGCCGGTGGCGCCGAAGGCGGCGGCAGTCGCCATCGCGGCCAGGGTCGCGGCGGCGCCGGCCACGGCGCGCTGGGAAGGTCGAGGGAACAAAGTCGGGCCTCCTTGGCCTCTGCAGTTGTCTCCGAGGAGCCTGACTATGTATCTCGATGTCTGTAGTGTCAATAGGGGACAGAGTTGTCCCCAGTCTTGGCGTTAGTCCAGGTCGGCGGCGCTGACCAGCGCGGCTTCCTCGTGGCTGTGTGCTGCCGGAATGGCGCCGGCGCCGCGTTCCACGGCCCGCTTGCCGGCGAAGAGCACCGCCACGCCGACGAACACCGCGGCCGCGCCCATCCAGAACGGCGCGTGCACGTTGACGTCCTCGCCGAGCTTGCCGGCCAGCCACGGCGCGACCGCGCCGCCGGAGAACCGCACGAAGGAGTACGCCGCGGAGGCGACCGGTCGCTCCACCGGAGCGGCGCCCATGACCGCCTGGGTGATCAGGGTGTTGTTGATGCCGAGGAAGGCGCCCGCGGCGATGATGCCGATGACGAGTGCCGTCTTGGAGTCGGTGAGCAGGGCCATCACGGCCATGTCCGCGGCGAACAGCGCCAGCGACGTGATCACGGTGGGCACCGCGCCGAAGCGGCTCTCCAGCCACGGCGCTGCGATCACGGAAGTGAAGGCCAGCAGCACGCCCCACCCGAAGAAGACCCAGCCGACCTGGCTGGCGCCCATGTCCAGCGGGAAAGGTGCGAAGGCCAGCAGGGTGAAGAAGCCCATGTTGTAGAACAGCGCGGTGATGGCGATGGTGAGCAGGCCGGGGTAGCGCAGTGCCCTGAACGGGTCGGCCAATGACGTCTTGCGGGTGCCGACGGGGGTCCTCGGCAGCAGGAACGTGGTTGCCACCAGGGCGATCAGCATCAGGACGGCGACGCCGTAGAACGGCGCCCGCCAGGTGATCGCGCCCAGCTGACCGCCAACGATCGGGCCGGCCGCGATCCCGATGCCCAGTGCAGCTTCGTACAAGATGATCGCCTGGGCGGTGGATCCGGCCGCGGCTGACACGATGGTCGCCAAGGCGGTGGCGATGAACAGTGCGTTGCCCAGTCCCCAGCCGGCCCGGAAGCCGACGATCATGCTCACTGTGGGGGAGGAGCCGGCGGCCGCGGCGAACACGATGATCAGCGCCAGTCCGGCGAGCAAGGTGCGCTTGGCGCCGATGCGGGTCGACACCACGCCGGTGATCAGCATCGCCACGCCCATGACTGCCATGTAGCTGGTGAACAGCAGGCTGACCTGGCTCGGGGTGGCGTGCAGCTGGTCGGCGATCGGCTTGAGGATCGGGTCCACCAGGCCGATGCCCATGAACGCGATCACGCAGGCGAACGCGACCGCCCAGACGGCACGAGGTTGCTTGAGGAACGACGCTTTGGTCACTGGTTTCCTTCGCTGGGGGTGTTGTCGAGAAGGTGCTGGATCAAGGTGACGGCCGACGCGAGGTCGGCCTCGCTGTGCCGGGGGTCGGCGGCGAGCCGGTCGGCGACCACGGCGGCGTTCCGGCGGCGGGCCGCGTTCAGCACCGCGAGCCCCTGCGGGGTCAGGGTGACCAGGCAGGAGCGGGCGTCGTCGGGGTTGGACTTCTTGGCCGCCCAGCCCTTGTCGGTCAGGTGCTTGACCGCCGCGGACATGGTCGGCTGCGAGCAACGGTCGGCGACCGCGAGCTGGCTGACGCCGATCGGACCGAGCTCCTCGAGCTGGGAGAGCAGGCGAAGCGTCGCGGCCGGCACCTCCTGGGAGGTCTGGCGGCTGACCGCGCGGACCAGGCGGGCCGAGTAGGTCACCAGCGCGCCCGCCAGCTGTTCGACGTCACGTTCGGTCTGGGTCTCCGGCATCGCTCCAGAATAGATAGGTGACCTATGTAAATCCATCGGTGGGGGCGTGGGTGAGCCACGCTCGAGGTCCATTTTCCTTACTTTTCGGTGTGGCTGGTTCGAGCTACGTCTATCGAACATAGATCCGGTAAATGTCCACGGTGATGGGTAAATTGCGGGCATGACCTCGACCGAGACCGAACCTCCCGGCAGCCCGCCGCGGGGTGGCGGTCCGGCGCATGTGTGGGTGCGGTTCACCGCGGCGATGCACGAGGCTGCCGACCGGGTCGATGGGATGTCGGTGTTGTCGATGTCGGATGAGGAGGTCGCGGCGACCACGCTGGAGCTGACCCGGCTGGAGGCCCGAATCGGCGAGCTGCGGCTGCGGATGGTGGCGACCGCGGAGGAGCGCGATGTCGGCAAGGCCGATGCCTCTCCGTCGACCGGGGCGTGGTTGGCGCACCACACCAGGCAGCGCCGGTCCGGGGCGTTCGCCGACGTCCGGTTCGCGCAGGCGCTGGACGGTGAGTTCACCGCGACCCGGGCCGCGCTGTCCGCGGGGCGGGTGCTGGTCGAGCAGGCCCGGGTGATCGTCAAGGCGGTCGCCGACCTGCCCTCGAGCGTGTCCGGGGAGGATCGGCGGCGCGGGGAGGCGCATCTGCTGGAGCTGGCCAGTGAGTTCGACGCGCAGGCGCTGGCGGCGCTGGGCCGGCACCTGCTGGAGGTGCTGGACCCGGAGGAGGCCGAGCGGCGGTGGGGGGAGAAGCTGGCCCGGCAGGAGCGGGAGGCGGCCCGCAAGGTGTTCTTGAGCCTGTTCGACAACGGCGATGGCACCACCAGCGGGAGGTTCAAGATCCCGGCGCTGGCTGGGCAGATGCTGCACAAGATGCTGGACGCGTTGGCCGCGCCCCGGCACACCCGCGCCAAGACCCGGGTGATGCACCCGGACCGGCACCCGCTGGGCGCCGATGGCTGGCAACACCCCCACACGGACCACCCCGACCACGCCAGCTCCGGATCCGCCGAGCCCGGAGAGGGTGATCAGGCGGAGCGGGAGTGGGTGTCGCGGCCGGAGACGCTGGGACGGGCGTTCGTGGAGCTGATCGAGGGCTACCCGCTGGACCGGCTGCCCAAGGCCGGCGGGGTCAACGCGACCGTGGTGGTCATCATGACCCTCGAGCAGCTGCTCGGGGAGCTGGACGGGGTGTGCCTGCTCGACACCGGGTCGCAGGTCTCGGCCGCGCTGGCCCGCCGGCTGGCGTGCGAGGCCGGGGTGATCCCAGCGGTGCTCGGCTCGCAGTCCCAGGTGCTGGACCTGGGCCAGAAGGTGCGGTTGTTCAGCGACAAGCAGCGGATCGCGCTCGGGCTGCGGGACAACGGCTGCACCGCCGAGGGCTGCCCCCGCCCGCCCGCGGCCTGCGAGGCCCACCACAAGAAACGATGGTCCGACGGCGGGCCCACCGACGTGGCCAACGGCACCCTGCTGTGCCCCTGGCACCACCACCGCGCCCACGACCCCCACTACCGGGTCGAGTACCTCCCCACCGGCAAGACCCGATTCCACCGACGAACGTAAACCGATCGACGGCGTCTGCTCCGATCAGACAACTCGGTGCCTCCGGTTGCTTGAAGACGGCGGCGCGCCGGGTGGAATTGAGGCGGCACCTGGATCGGCAACGCGGATTGTGTGTCGCCCCTGGGTGAAGCGATCGCGCTTCAGCACCGGCCTGCTGATCACGCGAGGCGTGCGGCGATGAGAGGTCGTCCTTCGCCGCCCGAGCCAGCGTGGCGCCGGCAGACGGGCGCCGTTGGGTGACCCGCTTGGGCCGCCTCGGTGGCGGTCAGCCCCAGGTGCCCTGCGGCACGATGCGGGTGCGCCTGCTCCGCAGCGGCCGGAGGTCGACTAGCCCGTGCCGGGGCTTCACTGCTCGGGCTCGAGCATCGCGGCGATCCGGTCGTGGAAGGAGCGCCGGCCGAGCGCCTCCTCGAGGTCGCGCACCACCTGGCTGAGTGCGTAGGGGACCTCCTCCTCGAGCTCCGCCAGCGCTGCCTCGGTGGCCCGCCACTCCGCCTCCATGAGCGGCACCAGCGCCCGGCCCTTGCGGGTCAGCGCCACCTGGCGGGTGCGGGCGTCGCCGCGCCCGGCCACGCTGCGCACCAGCGCTTCGTGGCGCATCGCGGCCACGGTCTGGCTCATCGCCGAGTGGGTCACGTCCACGGACTCGGCCAGCCGGCGGATCGTCATCGGGCCCTGGCGGGCCAGCCGGACCAGTGGCATCGCGAACCGGGGGCGAAGGCCGGCCACCCCCCGCTCGTCGTACAGCCGGGCGATGTCGCGGTCCATGGCCTCCAGGAGCAGCCGCAGCGGCCGCCAGCGACTCTGCTCGGTGGGGTCCGGGGGTGCGGTCGGGTCCGGAAGGTCGGGTGGCTCGGGCACCGACAAATCATAACAGCGCTTGTACAAGTGCTGTCAGACCTGGAATGGCGGCCGTCCCGTGCCGGACACGCGGAACCGACCCCAGGGGTCCTCGTCGGAGAGCCGGGCCGGCGCCTCGCCCTCCGGGGTCCGCAGTACGACGGAGGAGCCGGAGCGTGCCACTGCGGCCACCGACTCGTCTGCGGCGACCCGCCCGTGCCAGTGGTACTTCCCGTCGATGGGCTGGAACACCCCGCGTAGGGTCACCGACACCGCGACCTCGCGGCCGTCGCAGACCAACCTGGCCGGTCCGTCGTACCCGGGCTCGGGCTGCTCGGCAGGTGTGGGGGCAGTGCTCATGATCCGGCCTCCTGGTCCGGGTTGGGCAGCAGTCGCAGCGGCTGGTCGGCGCCGAGTGGCACGCCGTAGCTTCCGGAGATCCCGGCCAGCGCGTTCCACAAGAATGCGGTGAGGTAGGCGCTCACCGCCGCGCGCGTCATCGTGCGGGTGGACAGCCACCACTCGCCGATGGACAGCCCCAGGCCCACGACGCCGTGAGCCCAGGGCACCGCGCCGCCGGCGTCGAGGTCCAGGTCGCGGAGCACGTCGCCCATCACCCGGGCGATCGCCGCGGCGATCGCGGCCTTGCCATCGGCGAGCGGGTCCGTGCCGCCCTTGACCCGGTGCTGCACCAGCAGCAGGAACACGTTCGGGTGCTCCTCGATGGTGGCCAGGTAGGCGTCCACGCCCGTCCGCACCCGCTCCTGCAGCGGCAGGTCTGCGGACAGGGTGGGCAGCAGCCGCTCCAGCACCAGGTCCGCGCCCCAGGTGCCGACCGCCGCGTGCAGGTCGTCCTTGTCGGCGAAGTAGCGGTAGAGCACCGGCTTGCTCACCCCGGCGGTGGCGGCGATCTCGGCGATGCCGGCCTCCCGTCCGTAGCGGTCGGTCGCGACCACCGCCGCTTCGACCAGCTCGGCGCGCCGGGTCTGCCGGTGCGCGCTCCAGCGGGTGCTCCGGCCGTCGCCGGGGTGGCCCTTGACGTGGGGGGACATGTGAGTCAATCTAGCAGATAAGCGCTACCACAGGTAACAGGTAATGGAGGAACGATGACCCTCACCGCGGACCCGGTCCCGACCCGGCTGCTGAAGTCCTCGGCGCGGCAGTCCTACGACCCCGAGGTGGACCTCGACTGGGACGCCCCGCTCGCCGACGGGCTGTGGTTCATGCAGCCGGAGCGGCTCTCGCTGTACGGCACCCCGCTGTGGGACACCCTCGGCGAGGAGCAGCGCCGCGAGCTGTCCCGCCACGAGGTGGCCTCCATCGCCAGCGTCGGGCTGTGGTTCGAGCTGATCCTGATGCAGATGGTGGTCCGCGACGTCTACGACGAGGACCCGCGCAGCGCCCGCGCGCAGTACGCGCTGACCGAGGTCGGCGACGAGTGCCGGCACTCGGTGATGTTCGGCCGGCTGATCGATCGGCTCGGCGTCCCGTCGTACGGCGTGCCGGCGCACGTGCACAGGCTGGGCCGCGGCTTCAAGACCCTCGCCTCGGGTGTCAGCGGCTACGCGGCCATCCTGGTCGCCGAGGAGATCCTGGACCGCTGGCAGCGGGAGCTGATGAAGGACGAGCGGGTGCAGCCGCTGATCCGGATGGTGTCGCGGATCCACGTGCTCGAGGAGGCCCGGCACATGTCGTTCGCCCGCGAGCAGATCGAGACGATGGTCCCTGCCCTGCCCCGGCGCTCGCTGGTCTGGCACCGCACGGTCATCGCGAACACCGCGATGATGGTCTCCCGGAGCCTGGTCAGCCCGCAGGTGTACGCCGCGGTGGGGCTCGACCCGCAGGAGGCCCGCCGGCAGGCGCTGGCCAACCCGCACTACCGTCGCACGCTGACCTGGATGGGGGAGCGGGTGACCGGCTTCCTCGACGAACAGGGCCTCATCGGCCGCGCACAGCGGCCGACCTGGCGACGCTCCCTGCTGCTCGACCGCTGAGCTGCTCGGCGAGACGCCAAGGGCGTCGCCCTACGGCTGGGCCGGGGTGATCGTCCCGGTCACCTCGCCGAGCGCGATCCGGCCGCCGTTCCTGCCGGGCGCGGTGGCCCGCAGCGTGACGGTGTCGCCGTCCTCGAGGAAGGTGTGCTTCTGCCCGCCCGCCTCGAACGGCTCGGTGCCGCCCCAGGACAGCTCCAGGAACGAGCCGCGCTGCGCGGGCTCGGTGCCGCTGATCGTCCCGCTGGCGTAGAGGTCGCCGGTGCGGAGCGAGGCGCCGTTGACGGTCAGGTGCGCGAGCATCTGCGCGGGCGACCAGTACATCGCCGAGTACGGCGGACGGGCGACCACCTCGCCGTTGAGCTCCACCTCGAAGTCGATGTCGAAGCCGGCGCCGTCCCCGACCTGCAGGTAGGGCAACGTCTCCGGCTCCTGGCCGGGCAGGTCCACCCGGGCCGCCTCCAGCGCGGCCAGCGGGGTCACCCAGGCCGAGACCGTGGTGGCGAACGACTTGCCGAGGAACGGGCCGAGCGGGACGTACTCCCACGACTGGATGTCGCGCGCGGACCAGTCGTTGAGCCCGGTGACGCCGAAGACATGGTCGGCGAAGCCGTCGACCGGCACGCGCGTGCCGAGCGGGGTGGGCGCACCCACCACGAAACCGAGCTCTGTCTCGATGTCCAGCCGCCGCGAGGCGCCGTACTCCGGCGAGGGCGCGGAACCGCTCGTCGCGCCGGCCGGGAGCCGCTGGCCGCACGGACGTCGCACCGGCGTGCCGGACACGACGACGGTGCCGGCCCGGCCGTGGTAACCGACCGGCAGGTGGCGCCAGTTCGGCTTCAGCGGCTCCTGGTCGGGCCGGAAGATCCGGCCCACGTTGCTGGCGTGCTCCAGCGAGCAGTAGAAGTCGACGTAGTCGGCGACCGCGATCGGCAGGTGCATCGCCACCTCGTCGACGGGCACCAGGTTGGGCTCGACCAACGCCCGCTCGGTCTCGTCGGTGAGCAGCCCGGTGACCCAACGGCGCACCGAGTCCCAGGCCGGTCGGCCGAGGGCCATGAACGGGTTGAGGTCGGTGGCCTCGAACACGTGCGCCACCGGGAGCATCTCGCTGGCGGCGACCGGCGCCAGGTCCAGCACCAGGTCGCCGATCCGCACCCCCACCCGCGGGCCCTCGTCGCCGTGCGAGAACACGCCGTAGGGCAGGTTGTCCACGTCGTGGAGGGAGCCGTCGGCCCCTTCCACCCAGGTCTGCGTGCTCATCAGTCCTCCCGCTCGGTGGGGGTCTCGACCAGGCCGAGGGCGACCAGGTCGGCGAGCGGCTCGCGCACGCTGCACGAGCCGAAGGAGCAGAACCACCGCCGCGCCGACACCAGCCCGTCCGGACCGGTCTCGTGCAGGGCCGCCAGCACGGCGTCGGGGTCGGTGCGCTCGAGCACCGCGGCCACGTCCTGCGGGGCAGCCCCGTCGAGGGACGCCCGGGTGGCCAGCAGCACGTTGAGGAAGCCGTGGTGCTCGAAACCGGTCTCCGGGTCGCGGTGCCGCAGCGCTTGGTGCAGCCCGGCGGTGCACTTGAACCGCAGCTCGCGGTCCAGTGCGGCCGAGATGCAGGCGGCCAGATCCGCAGCCGTGGGGAACGCGTCGGTGTCCGCCCCCCCCGTGCGGAGCTTCAGCCGGTGGTCGAGGGCGGCTACCTCGTCGAGAGCGGCCAGCCAGCCAGGGCCAGGCTCACGGCCGGACAACGCCGGCGGCTCGACGTAGACCGGCAGGTCGTCCGGCACGATGCCCTCGGCCACCAGCTCGTCGACGGCGGCCACCACCCGGCGGGCGTTGTGGGCCAGGTCGGCCTCGTCCCGCAGCTTGACCTCCAGGCCGCGCAGTCGAAGCGAGCCGGTGCGCGCCGCCCAGGTCGCGGCCGGGCCGATCGCACCCGCGCCGCCCGTGACCACCACGGCCACGTCGAGCGGGACGGAGCGGTCCTCGGTCAGCCCACCGAGGCGGGGCAGCCGGACGTCGTTGACCACGAAGGGTCCGACCAGCTCGGCGTGCGCGGAGGCCCGGTGCTCGTCGTGGGCATTCACCGCGTCGGGCAGCGGAGCCTCTCCCGGCGGGAAGATGGCGGCGTCGTCCACCAGGCGCTGGTACGGGTCGGGAACGGTCGGCACGGGCCGACATTAACGCATGCGTCCGGGTCGGGCTCCGGGCACAATGGCCGTCATGCCGAGCTACATCGCGCTGCTCCGGGCAGTCAACGTCGGCCGCCGCCTCTACAAGATGGCCGACCTGCGGGCTCACCTGGCGGCCTCCGGCCTCGACGAGGTGGAGACCTACATCCAGACGGGCAACGTGCGGTTCCGCACCGGCCTGCGATCGCCGGCGAAGGTAGGGCAGCACGTGGAGTCGGTGTTGGCCGAGGGGTGCGGCTTCGAAGTGCCCGCGGTGATCCTGACCCCGGCCGAGCTGCGGCAGGTGTACGACGACGCGATGGCGCTCGCGACACCGTTCGGCATCGGAGCCTCCGACGGCAAGCAGCGCCGCTACGTGACGTTCTTCAAGCCCGGGGACGCGCCCGGGAAGGAGGACGGGAAGGCGATCGCAGCCTGGGACCACCCCGGGGAGGCCGCCGTCGCGAGGGGCCGCGCGGTGCACGTCTGGTTGGACCACCCGACAGTCGACGCGAGGTTCTTCGGAGCGTTCAAGAAGGTGCTGGCACCTGGCACCAACCGCGACCTGAAGGTGGTCAGCACCCTGGCGCGGCGATGGGCTCCAGGCCGGGCCGCCAACCGGGACGACAGCGCCGCATCCTGAACCATCCGCCAGGGGTGATTCGCGGACTCCGCGGCCGGGGCAGGCTGGTTCCGAGAGCCGGGAGAAGTCCGGCTCGGGGAGGTTCGAAATGATCCAGACGACCCTCGAAAGGCGCCGTACCGGTTGGGACCTGATCCTCGGTGCGCTGCTGTTCATCGCGGGGCTGGTCATCTTGGGTAATGCTGCGTTCGCCACGACGCTGTCTGTGCTGGTGCTGGGCTGGATCGTGCTGATCGGCGGTCTGCTCACGCTGGTGGCGTCGCTGTTCCGGATCGGCCAGGGTGGCTTCTGGTCCACCGCGATCAGCGGCGGGTTGCTGACCGTGCTCGGGCTGCTGTTCGTGACGCACACGGGCGCGGCTGCGCTCACGCTGACGCTGATCCTGGGCACGGTGTTCCTGGTCAGCGGGATCGTGCGGCTGGCGATCGCGACCAACGACCCGGAGTACCGGGCCCTGATGATCTTCTCCGGCGTGGTCTCGACGCTGCTGGGGCTGCTGGTGCTGTTCAACGCGTTCGCGGCGTCCTTCGTGCTGCTCGGCGTGCTGCTCGGCATCCAGGTGGTCGTCGACGGGCTGACCATGATGCTCGCCGGTCGGCTGCACGCTCCGGCGATCACCCGGCACGGGCCGCGCCCGGCGGGGACCTGAGCCAGGCGCGTCTTCCTGCTGGCGCGGCGGCGGCGCTACCGGCGGTGATCAGCCGATCTGCCGGCCCTCGGTGTCGGGAAGGCGGCTGCTCCAGTAGGGCGCGCGGATGACCCGTTTGAGCAGCTTCCCGGACGGGTTGCGGGGGAGCTCCTCGACGAAGTCCACCGAGCGAGGTCGTTTGAAGCCGGCGATCCGGTCCTTGGTCCAGGCCAGCAGATCCTGCTCGCTGAGCGAGGTGCCCGCGCGTCGTACCACCACGGCCTTGACCGCCTCACCCCAGCGCTGGTCGGGCACGCCGACCACCGCGACGTCGGCGACGTCCGGGTGCCCGGCGAGCACGTTCTCGACCTCGATCGGGTACACGTTCTCCGCGCCGGTGACGATCATGTCCTTGATGCGGTCGGTGAGGAAGACGTAGCCGTCCTCGTCCAGGTAGCCGGCGTCCCCGGTGTGCAGCCAGCCGTCGTCGTCGAAGGCGGCCGCGGTGTCGGCGGGCTTGTGCCAGTAGCCGGGCGAGTTCTGCACCGAGCGGGTCCAGATCTCGCCCACCTCCCCGGGGGCGCAGTCCTTCCCGCTGACCGGCTCGACGGCTTTCATCTCCACCCACGGGTAGGGCTTGCCCGCCGACCGCATCAGGTGTCGGCGCGGGCCGTCCGGGTCGTGGTCGGCGGAGCTCAGCTCGGTGATCGCGCCGGTGGTCTCGGTCAACCCGTACACCTGGAACAGCGGCGCGCGGAACACCTCCAGGGCACGCCTCAGCACCGTGCTGGTGATCGGGGAGGCACCGTAGGCGATCGAACGCAGCGCGGAGAAGTCGCGCTGGTCCGCACCGGGAACCGAGCCCATCATCTGCAGCACCGCGGGCACCAGGAACGCGTTGGTGATCCTCGCCGACTCGAAGGTGTCCAGCAGCGCCGTCGGGTCGATGCTCGGCAGCAGCACGTCGGTGCCGCCGCGGGCCAGCGCGACGTTCGCCCATCCGGATCCGCCGATGTGGAACAGCGGCATCGCCACCAGCGCCACGGACGTCTCGTCCACGTGCCACGCCTCGGCGACGTCGTTGAGTGCGGACATGTTGCGGTTGGTGATCATCACGCCCTTGGGCAGCCCGGTGGTGCCCGAGGTGTACAGCTGCAGCACCACGTCGTCCGCTGCGCTCGGCCGGCCCGGGTCCGTTGCCGCAGCCTCCGCCACCCAGGCGTCGTACTCGGAACCGACCTCGAGGACCGTGGTCAGCCCCGGCGCGGCGGCGCGGATGGTGTCCAGCGCCGGCCGGAACAGCGCGCCGACCACCAGCACCTTCGCCTCGGCGTCGGCGACGATCTGGCCGAGCTCGCCCGGGGTCAGACGGACGTTGAGCGGGGCGATGGCGGCGCCGGTCTTCGCGGCGCCGAGCATCACCTCGAAGAACTCCGGGTTGTTCAGGTCCAGGTAGGCCACCCGCTCGCCCTCGCCGACGTCGGCCGCGCGCAGTGCGTTCGCCACCCGGTTGCCGCGCTCCTCCAGCTCGGCGAACGTCAGCGTGCGGCGCGCGCCCACCAGCGCCGGGTGGTCGGCCCTCTGGACGGCGAGCCGGCCGAAGAGGTCGACCAGCGGCTCGGCGGGGTTCATGCGACGATCGCTCCGGCCCGCTTGAGCTCGTCGAGCGCGCTCTGGGTGGTCTCGGGGGCAACCCCGGCACACAGCTCGGTGAGCAGCCGCACCGAGAACCCGTTGCCGACCGCGTCGAGCGCGGTGGCCCGCACGCAGTAGTCGGTGGCGATCCCGCACACGTCGACGTCGGTGATCTCGTGCTGCCGCAGCCAGTCGGACAGGCGGATGCCGTGTGCCGTGGTGCCCTCGAAGCCGGAGTACGCCGCCGCGTGCTCGCCCTTGAGGAACACCGCGTCGAACGGCTGGGGGTCGAGGTTGGGGTGGAACGCCTCTCCGTCGGTGCCGACCACGCAGTGCGGGGGCCAGCTGTCCACGAAGTCGGGGTGGTCGCTGAAGTGGTCGCCGGGGTCGATGTGGTGGTCCCGGGTGGCGACCGCCACCGCGTAGTCCGGGGACTTGGGGTCCTGCTGGGTCCAGTGGTGCAGCAGCTCCCCGATCCGGAAGGCGGCCTCCGCGCCGCCGCGCACCGCGAGGCTGCCGCCCTCGCAGAAGTCGTTCTGGACGTCGACGACGATCAGTGCACGCCTCATAGAGGGAGGCTAGCCGAGTGCGGGCCGCAGGTCAGCCGACGAACTCGGTCGGAATGACCGGTTCGCCGCGTGACAGCTGCCGGGACTGCAGGGGCAGCTCGTCCCGCGAGCGTGCGTGCCGGGCCCGGGCGGCGGCCAGCGGCTCCCGGCCGACCACCTCACCGGAGCGCACCAGCGGCACGAGCAGCGGGCGCAGCGTGCCCTCGTCGGGCGGGGTCCCGATCCCGATCACCTCGGCGTCGGCCTGCCCCGCGCCGTCGAGCCGCCGGGCGGCGTACTTGCGGCCGCCGACGGAGACCTTTCCCTTGCTCTTCTTGGCGATCGGCACCATCCGACGCTCCGCGCCCTCGCCGGCCTCCCGCGCCACCAGCTTGTAGACCAGCCCGCACGTGGGGTGCCCGCTTCCGGTGACCAGCGCGGTGCCGACCCCGTAACCGTCCACGGGGGCCGCGGTGAGCGCGGCGATGGAGAACTCATCGAGGTCGGAGGTGACGATGATCCGGGTCTTGGTGGCGCCGAGCAGGTCGAGCTGGTCGCGCACCTGGGTGGCCAGCAGTGCCAGGTCGCCGGAGTCGATGCGCACCGCCCCGAGCTCCGGGCCGGCGATCTCCACCCCCATCCGCACCGCCTCGGCGATGTCGAAGGTGTCCACGAGCAGGCTGGTGCCCTTGCCCAGCGACCGGACCTGCGCGCTGAACGCGTCCCTCTCGCTGTCGTGCAGCAGGGTGAAGCTGTGCGCGCTGGTGCCGGCGGTGGGCACCCCGTACCGGTGCCCGGCGGCCAGGTTCGAGGTGGTGTCGAAGCCGGCGATGTACGCCGCGCGCGCCGCCGCGACCGCTGCCTCCTCGTGCGTGCGCCGGGACCCCATCTCGATGCACGGCCGCCCATTCGCTGCCCAGGTCATCCGGCTGGCCGCGGACGCGATCGCCGAGTCGTGGTTGAGGATCGACAGCAGCAGCGTCTCCAGCACCACCGCCTCGGCGAAGCTGGCCTCCACCACGAGCAGCGGTGAGTAGGGGAAGTACGCCTCGCCCTCCGGGTAGCCGGAGATGTCGCCGCCGAACCGGTACGTCGACAGCCAGCCCAAGGTGCGTTCGTCGACCACCTCGTCGTCGGCCAGCGCGCCCAGCACGGCGTCGTCGAACACGAACCGCTCCAGCGCGTCGAGCGCCCGGCCGGTCCCGGCCACCACGCCGTACCTTCGTCCGTCGGGGAGGCTGCGCGGGAACAGCTCGAAGACGCAGCGGCGGTCGGCGTTGCCTGAGGCGAGCGCGGCCTGCACCATCGTCAGCTCGTAGTGGTCGGTGAGCAGCGCCGTCGAGGGGTTGGTCGTCACGGGGCACAGCCTAGGATGAGGTCTGTGCCACCCCCGATACCCGTCGAGACCGAGCGCCCGCCGGTCCAGGAGCGCGAGGAGGAGGAGCTCATCCTCGCCGACCGGCCGTGGATGACCGTTGTGTGGAACGACCCCGTCAACTTGATGTCCTACGTCACCTTCGTGTTCCAGAACTACTTCCACTACTCGCGCAAGAAGGCCGAGAAGCTGATGCTCGAGGTGCACCACCTCGGCAAGTCCATCGTGTCCTCGGGCAGCCGGGAGGAGATGGAGCGCGACGTGCGGGCCATGCACGAGTACGGCCTGTGGGCGACCATGCAGAAGGCGGACGGGTGAGCCGGTCATGACGGAGGGGTTCTCGCCGCGCCGCGGCGGAGGTGCCGTGGCGACGCTGAACGGTTTCGAGGCCGACCTGCTCCGGTCGCTGGCCTCCCAGCTGGTCGAGCTGCTGCGCAGCGAGGTGGCCGCGCCGACGCAGAAGGAGGATCCGCTCGAGGAGCTGCTGAACCTCGACGGTCCGACCACCGAGCCGGAGGACCCGGTGCTCGCCCGGCTGTTCCCGACTGCCTACACCGAGGACGACGAGGCGGCCGGCGACTTCCGCCGGTTCACCGAGGGCGGGCTGCGCGACAGCAAGGTGCGCGGTGCGACGGCGATCATCGAGACGCTGGAGGAGGCCGGGCTTCCCGAGGAGATCGGCGAGGGCATCGCCGAGGAGCCGGTGACCGTCGACGTGGAGCTCCCGGCCGGCCGGGCGATGGACTGGCTGAGGTCGTTCACCGACATCCGGCTCGCGCTGGCCACCCGGCTGGGCGTCGAGGACGGTGACGAGCAGTACTGGCGCAGCCTGCCCGAGGACGACCCGCGGTCGCACGTGCACGACATCTACGAGTGGGTCGGCTACCTGCAGGAGACCCTGGTCGAGTCCCTCGGCGGCTGATCCCGGAAGCCGCACATCTCGCCATCCGGACACCGCGTGACCGGCATCGCCCGATTTCGGCGGCCGTCTAGGCTCGGTCCCGTGCTGAGGATCGACCAGGCGACCTATGACGCGATCGTTGCGCACGCCAAGCGCGACCACCCCAACGAGGCATGCGGCGTGGTCGCCGGGCCGGAGGGCTCCGGCCGCCCGCAGCGGTTCATCCCGATGGTCAACGCGGCGGGCTCCCCGACGTACTACGAGTTCGACTCCATGGACCTGCTGAAGCTGTACAAGCAGATGTGGGCCAACGACGAGGAGCCGGTGGTGATCTACCACTCGCACACCGCCACCGAGGCCTACCCCTCGCGCACCGACATCGCCCGGGCGGAGGAGCCGAACGCGCACTATGTGTTGGTGAGCACAGCCGAGGCCTTCACGCCCGATGGCGGGAATAGTGACGGCCCTGTGTCGTTCAGGTCTTACAGAATCATCGACGGCGCCGTGACCGAGGAGCGGGTCACGGTGGTGCCGAGGAACGACTCCTCAACCGACACAGACAGGAGCCAGCACTGATGGCCATCGAGGTCCGAATCCCCACCATCCTGCGCACCTACACCGGCGGTGAGAAGGCCGTCTCCGGCGACGGCGCGACCCTGCTGGAGCTCATCGACAACCTCGAGGACAACCACCCGGGCATCAAGGAGCGACTGGTCGAGGACGGTGACCTGCGCCGGTTCGTGAACGTCTACGTCAACGACGAGGACGTCCGGTTCACCGGTGGTCTGGACACCTCGGTCGGCGACGGCGACCAGGTTGTGGTGCTTCCGGCCGTGGCCGGTGGAGCCGGCGCCCCCACCGGGCCGGGGCTCCTCGGTCTCTGAGCTGACCTTCGGCCGACCCATGCGCTTCGACTCCCTGATCGAGTCCGTCGGCGGCACGCCGCTGGTGGGCCTGCCGCGGCTGTCGCCCAGCCCGGACGTCCGGCTCTGGGCGAAGCTCGAGGACCAGAACCCCACCGGCTCGATCAAGGACCGCGCCGCGCTGCGGATGGTCGAGGAGGCCGAGAAGGAGGGCCGGCTGCGGCCGGGCTGCACCATCCTCGAGCCCACCTCCGGCAACACCGGCATCTCGCTGGCCATGGCCGCGAAGCTGCGCGGCTACCAGATGGTGTGCGTGATGCCGGAGAACACCTCGGCCGAGCGGCGCCAGCTGCTGCGGATGTGGGGCGCGGAGATCATCTCCTCGCCGGCCGCGGGCGGCTCCAACGAGGCCGTCCGGGTGGCCAAGACCATCGCCGAGGAGCACCCGGACTGGGTGATGCTCTACCAGTACGGCAACCCGGCCAACGCCACCGCGCACTACGAGGGCACCGGGCCGGAGATCCTCGCCGACCTGCCCGAGGTCACCCACTTCGTGGCCGGCCTGGGCACCACTGGCACGCTGATGGGCGTCGGTCGGTTCTTCCGGGAGCACAAGCCGTCGGTGAAGATCGTCGCCGCCGAGCCCCGGTACGGCGAGCTCGTCTACGGGCTGCGCAACCTCGACGAGGGCTTCGTGCCCGAGCTGTACGACGAGACCGTGATCGACTCACGGTTCTCGGTGGGGCCGCGAGACGCGGTGCGCCGCACCCGGGAGCTGCTCGAGCACGAGGGGATCTTCGCCGGCATCTCCACCGGCGCGGTCCTGCACGCCGCGCTCGGCCAGGCGGCCAAGGCGGTGAAGGCCGGGGAGCGGGCCGACATCGCGTTCGTGGTCGCGGACGGGGGCTGGAAGTACCTGTCCACCGGCGCCTACGAGGGCACGGTCGACGAGGCCGAGGAAAGGCTCGAGGGCCAGCTCTGGGCGTGAGGTCGCGTCTGGCACCCTGGTGGGCGTGAGCGGCCGCAAGGAGCAGATCTTCTACAGCTTCATGCACACGGTGGTTCCACCGTTGGCCCGCGCCGTGTGGCGGCCCACCATCGAGGGCAAGCAGAACCTGCCGCGCCGGGGGCCGGTGATCCTGGCCAGCAACCACCTGTCGTTCGTGGACAGCCTGGTCATCCCGATCGTCGCGCCGCGGAAGGTGGTGTTCCTGGCCAAGGCGGACTACTTCACCGGGACCGGCCTGCGCGGCGCGCTGTCGCGTGCCTGGTTCCAGGGCATCGGGATGATCCCGGTCGACCGTGACGACACCCGCGCCGCGCTCGGCGCCCTCGACATCGCCTCGGACGTGCTCGCCCGGGGCGAGGCGTTCGGGATCTACCCGGAGGGCACGCGCTCGCGCGACGGGCGGCTGTACCGGGGCCGCACCGGGGTGGCTCACCTCGCGCTCACGTCCGGTGCGCCCGTCGTACCGGTCGGGCTGCTCGGCACCCAGGCCCTCCAGCCGCTCGGCTCCCGCTGGCCGCGGCTGGCGCCGGTCACCGTCCGGTTCGGGGAGCCGCTGCACTTCCGGGGCCGGCACGACGGGGTGCCGGCCGGCCGGGCTCGCCGGGAGGTGACCGACCAGATCATGGACGCCATCGCGGCCCTGAGCGGGCAGGAGCGGGCTGCTGCCTACAACGACCGGCCGCCCACCGCACTGGGCTGACGGATTCCGCGAACGCTGGCCCGTGCTGGTTTGCCCGGGTTATCGTGGCTCGACCTTCTGCTTCGACCCCCTGGAGCCCCGGTGCGCGAGATCGTCGTCTTCAGTGGCAGTGCCCATCGCCCGCTGGCGCGCTCGATCTGCGACAGCCTCGGGGTGAGGCTGTCCTCGGTCGAGATCACCCGGTTCAGCAACGACTGCCTCCAGGCGCAGCTGCAGGCCAACTGTCGCCAGCGCGACGTGTACATCGTCCAGCCGCTGGTGCCGCCGACGCAGGAGCACCTGATGGAGCTGCTGCTGATGACCGACGCGGCGAAGGGGGCCTCGGCGGCGCAGATCACCGCGGTGGTGCCGCACTACGCCTACGCACGCTCCGACAAGAAGGACGCCTCGCGGATCTCGCTGGGCGGCCGACTGGTCGCGGACATGCTGAGCGCGGCCGGGGTCAGCCGCGTGCTGACCATGACTCTGCACGCGCCGCAGGTGCACGGGTTCTTCTCGGTGCCCGTCGACCAGCTGACCGCGCTGGGCGTGCTCGCCGACCACTTCCGCGGGCGGGACCTCACCGACACCGTGGTGGTCTCTCCCGACCTCGGCAACGCCAAGACCGCCACGCAGTTCGCCCGGCTGCTCGGACTCCCGGTGGCCGCCGGAGCCAAGCAGCGGCTCGCCGACGACACCGTGGTGATCGACGCGATCGTCGGCGACGTGGAGGGCAAGAAGGTCATCGTGCTCGACGACGAGATCGCCACCGGCGGCTCGATCGTGGAGCTGCTGGACCGGCTCGCGGCGCTGGGCTGCCGCGAGGCCGCCGTGGCCTGCACGCACGGACTGTTCGTCGGCAAGGCGGTCGACCGGCTGCGCGGGCACCCGATGATCAGCGAGGTGGTCACCACCGACACCGTGCCGGGCCCGATCGGCTGGCCCGAGCTGCAGGTGCGTTCGGTGTCGGAGCTGTTCGCCGAGGCGATCTCCCGCGTGCACGCAGGGGAGTCGGTGAGCTCGCTGTTCGACGGAGTGGACCCGACCCTCGGTCCGCCCCAGCCCAAGCTGCCCTTCGAGGACTGACCGCCCGCGTGCGGCGTCACAGGTGACGTGTGTCGCTTTGCCGCGCGCGGGCGGGCGACGCGCCATTAGCCTGGGTCCGTGGCGGATGCACCCATAGGGATCTTCGACTCGGGCTTCGGTGGGCTCACCGTGGCCCGGGCGGTGATCGACCAGCTTCCGCACGAGCCGGTGCTCTACCTCGGCGACACCGCGCGACAGCCCTATGGCCCGAAGCCGATCGGCGAGGTCCGCGAGTACGCCCTCGAGTGCCTCGACCACCTCGTCGACCAGGGCGTGAAGGCGCTGGTCATCGCGTGCAACTCCGCCAGCGCCGCGGTGCTGCGCGACGCCCGGGAGCGCTACCCGGTGCCGGTGGTGGAGGTGATCCACCCGGCCACCCGACGGGCGGTGGCCGCCAGCCGCACCGGCCGGATCGGGGTGATCTGCACCCGCGCCACGGCGGAGTCGATGGCCTACGACGACGCGTTCACCGCGGCCCCGCACGTGGAGCTGTTCACCCGGGCCTGCCCGCGGTTCGTCGAGTTCGTCGAGGCCGGGGTCACCGGCGGAGCAGAGCTGCTCCAGGTCGCCCACGAGTACCTCGACCCGCTCACCTCGGACGGCATCGACACCCTGATCCTCGGCTGCACCCACTACCCGCTGCTCACCGGCGTGGTGTCGATGGTGATGGGGGACCAGGTGACCCTGGTCTCCAGCGCCGAGGAGACCGCCAAGGACGTCTACAAGCTGCTCGTGAGGCACGGCCTGGAACGGGACCCGGCCCTGCCGCCGCCGGTGCACCGGTTCTTGACCACCGGGCAGCCGGAGGAGTTCGCCAGGATCGGGCACCGGTTCCTCGGTCCCGAGCTGGAGACCGTGCAACAGCTCGCGCGGGCCACCGCGTGGGATCGGGGGTGACCAGCATGAAGCTGACCGTCGTCGGCTGCTCGGGGTCCTACGCGGGTCCGGACTCGCCGGCCAGCTGCTACCTGCTGGAGGCCGACCACGAGGGCCGCACCTGGCGGGTGCTGCTCGACCTCGGCAGCGGCGCGTTCGGCACCCTGCACCGGTTCATCGACCCGCGCACCATCGACGCGGTGCTGCTGACGCACCTGCACCCCGACCACTACTTCGACATCAGCGGGCTGTACGTCGTCTGGAAGTACCACCCCTCCGGACCGGGCCGGCGGATCCCCGTCTGGGGGCCCGCCGGCACCGCGGCCCAGGTCGCGCGCGCCTACGGGCTGCCGGGCGACCCCGGGATGGGCGAGGAGTTCGACTTCCACGAGTACGACGGGGGCCCGGTCGCGGTGGGGCCGTTCACCGTGCACGCCACCCGGGTGGCGCACCCGGTGACCGGCTACGCGCTGCGGGTCGAGTCCGGCGGCCGGGTGCTGTGCTACTCCGGGGACACCGGTCCCTGCGCCTCGCTCGACGAGGTAGCCGGCCACGTCGACCTGCTGCTCTGCGAGGCGGCGTTCGTCGACGCTTCGGACAACCCGACAGACCTGCACCTGACCGGGGGGCAGGCGGGGGAGGTGGCCACCCGGGCCAAGGCGGGTGTGCTCGTGCTCACCCACATCCCGCCCTGGCACGACCCGCAGCGCGTGCTGGCCGAGGCCAAGGCCACGTTCGCCGGTCCCATCGAGCTGGCCGCCACGGGTGCGACGTACTCCCTCTGACTCCTCCCGAGATCGGTAACCCGGCTGCGGGCCACTAGTCTCGGGGCCATGACGCGCACAGACGGACGAGGCAACGACGAGCTCCGGCCGGTCAAGCTGACCCGGCACTGGCTGGACCACGCCGCCGGCTCGGTGCTGGTGGAGTTCGGCAGGACCCGGGTGCTGTGCGCCGCCAGCGCCTCGCCGGGCGTGCCGCGCTGGCGCAAGGACTCCGGCCTCGGCTGGGTCACCGCGGAGTACGCCATGCTGCCCTCCTCCACGCACACCCGCTCCGACCGCGAGTCGGTCAAGGGCCGCATCGGCGGCCGCACCCACGAGATCTCCCGGCTGATCGGCCGGTCGCTGCGCGGCATCATCGACTACAAGGCGCTGGGCGAGAACACCATCGTGGTCGACTGCGACGTGCTGCAGGCCGACGGCGGCACCCGCACCGCCGCGATCACCGGCGCGTACGTCGCACTGGCGGACGCGGTCACGCACCTGAGGGAGCGCGGTGCACTGGCCGGGGAGCCGCTGCGTGGCTCGGTCGCCGCGGTCTCGGTCGGCATCATCGACGGCGAGCCACGGCTGGACCTGCCGTACGAGGAGGATGTCCGCGCCGAGACCGACATGAACGTGGTGATGACCGGGGAGGGCCGGTTCGTCGAGGTGCAGGGCACCGCGGAGGGCGAGCCGTTCGACCGGACAATGCTCGACAGCCTGCTCGGGCTGGCCGAGAAGGGCTGCGCGGACCTGACCCGGATGCAGCAGGAGACGCTCGGTGGCTGAGCCGCACCGGGTGTTCCTGGCCTCCCGCAACCCCAAGAAGCTGCAGGAGATGCAGCGCATCCTCGCCGAGTCGGTCCCGGACGTGCGGGTGCTCGGCCTCGACGACGTGGAGCACTACGCGGAGCCCGTCGAGACCGAGGCGACCTTCGAGGGCAACGCGCTGATCAAGGCCCGTGCCGCGGTGGCCGCCACGGGTCTGCCCTCGTTGGCGGACGACAGCGGGCTGTGCGTGGACGCGTTGAACGGGATGCCGGGCGTGCTCTCGGCCAGGTGGAGTGGAGCGGCCAAGGACGGCGGTGACAGAGATCGGGCCAACAACCTGCTGCTCCTCGAACAGCTGACCGACGTTCCCGACGACCGGCGCGGCGCGCACTTCGTCTGCGCGGTCGCGTTCGTCTACCCCGCCGGGGACGCCGGACTCGCCGAGCACGTCGTGCACGGCCAGATGCTCGGGCACGTGGTCCGGGAGATGCGCGGCGACAACGGGTTCGGCTACGACGTGCTGTTCGTCGCCGACGGCCACGACCGCACCTCCGCCGAGCTGCCGTCGGAGGAGAAGGACGCCATCTCCCACCGCGGCCAGGCGCTGCGCCAGATCGCCCCGCTGGTCACCGACGTGCTGGTGGGCCTCTAGCAATGTCGCAGGTCCTGGTGGTCGCCGCCACCGCCCGGGAGGCGGCGCACGTGCCGCAGGCGCTGCCACTGGTGGTCACCGGGTTGGGCAAGACCGCGGCCGCGACCGCAACGGCGCGGGCGTTGGCCGGGGCGGGGACGGTGGACCTGACGGTGGTCAACATCGGCACCGCGGGCGCCCTCCGCGACGGGGTCGCCGGGCTGCACGAGGTCGGCACGGTGCTCAACCACGACATGAACGCCGACGCGATCCGAGCGCTCGGCTACGACCCGATGGAGCGCATCACGCTCGGTCCCGGCCCCACCGTGCTCGCCTCGGGCGACGTGTTTGTCACCGACCCGGCGGTGCGTGAGGCGCTGGCCCGCCGGGCGCACCTCGTCGACATGGAGGGGTACGCCGTGGCCTACGCCGCCCGGGCGTTCGGGGTGCCCGTCCGGCTGGTGAAGCATGTCTCGGACAACGCCGACGGCGGAGCCGTCGACTGGCCGCAGCAGGTCGAGGCCAGCGCCCGGGTGCTGGGTCGATGGCTGCGCGACAACCTCTGACCCGGGCCTCCGACCAGGGCTAGACCGTCATCACGATCTTCCCGCCGGCGTGGCCCTGCTGGGATGTCTGGTGGGCGTCCGCGATCTTCTCCAGCGGCAGGGTCTGCGCGATGTCCACCTGGAACCTGCCCTCGGCTACCAGCTCGGCAAGGGCGTCCAGCCCGGCCCGGTCCGGGCGCACGAAGACGTACCTCCCGCCCAGCTCCAGCACGGTGGCGGGGTCGATGATCGAGGCGATCCCGCCTCCGTCGCGGACCTGTTTCGGGGCGTCGGACAGCGCGTCGCCGCCTACCAGGTCGAGGACCGCGTCCACGGGCTCGTCCAGCTGCTCGCTGATCGGGCCCCGGTGGTAGTCGAGCACCTCGGCCGCGCCGAGCTCACGGACCCGGTCGTGGTGCTGCGGGCTGGCGGTGCCGATCACCTCCGCGCCCAGCGCGCGGGCGATCTGTACCGCGAAGCGGCCGACGCCACCCGAGGCGGCGTGCACCAGCACCCGCTGCCCGGACTGCACCCGGAGCGCCTCGACGAGAGACTGGTAGGCGGTGAGACCGGCCAGCGGAACCGCTGCGGCCTCCTCGAACGACAGGGCGGCCGGCTTGCGGGCCACCGTGCGCTCGGGGGCGGGCACCAGCTCGGCGGCGGTGCCGAAAGCCACGTCGTCGCGGCGGACGTATCCCCACACCTCGTCGCCGGGCTGCACCCCGGTGACCACCGCAGGGCCGACCTGCTCCACCACGCCGGCGACGTCCCAGCCCGGGATGACCGGCAGGTGGTGCGGGTAGGCGCCCTGCAGGTAGCCCTCGCGGATCTTCCAGTCCACCGGGTTCACGCTGGTCGCACGGGTTCGTACCAGCACCGTGTCCGGGCCGACGGGGGGATCGTCGACCTCGCGCACGGACAGGGTGTCGGCTCCGCCGAAGGTGTCGTAGACAGCTGCTCGCATCTTCTCCCTCTCATCGGTGTCTTCAGGTCGTGTACCCACTCCGGTCTCGGGTCAAAGCCCCGATCGACGGTGCCGTTCAGGCACCCGGGTAGAGGCGGTAGCCGTGCAGCCGCTTGTGCGCGAACGTCTCGTAGAAAGCGGTGGCGTCATCGGTCACCAGGTCCATGCGCAAGGTGTGCGTGGCCTGGAAGACCGCGATGGTCAGCAACCGGCCTATCCCGTGGCGGCGGTGGTCGGGGTGCACCGCAAGGAAGCTCAGGTGCGACTGCAGCACGCCGTCGCCCAGCGCCTGGGCCCAGCCCACCAGTCCGCCGTCCGCGACAGCGACGTACGCCGCGGATCCCGGAGCCGAGCACACCCGGCGCACCACGTCCGGGTCGGTCAGCGACGGCCACTGCACCGTGGCGGCCAGGCGGGCGACGCCATCGGCGTCACCGTCCTCGAACGGCCTCACGTCGACGGTGGTCACGTCCTGCACCCCGGAGCGCAGGACCATGCGTCGTGAGCGGGCCCGAGCCAGTGCCAGAGGGGGGACTTGAACCCCCACGCCCGAAGGCACGGGTACCTAAAACCCGCGTGTCTGCCTGTTCCACCACTCTGGCCGGCGGCAGCCAGTGTAGGGGTCAGGACGCCAGCCCGAGGTCCCGGCGAAGCTTGGCGACGTGCCCGGTGGCCTTCACGTTGTACTGCGCGAGCGCGATGCGGCCCTCCTCGTCGACCACGAAGGTGGACCGGATCACGCCCTCGACGGTCTTGCCGTACATCTTCTTCTCGCCGAACGCGCCGTAGGCCTTCATCACCGAGCGGTCCTCGTCAGACAGCAGCGTGATCGTCAGGCCGTCCCGCTCCCGGAACTTGGCCAGCTTGCCCGGCTTGTCCGGGGAGATGCCCAGTACGTCGTACCCGGCGGCCTGCAGCGACGACAGCGAGTCGGTGAAGTCGCAGGCCTGTTTGGTGCATCCAGGGGTCATCGCCGCGGGGTAGAAGTACACGATCACCTTGCGACCACGCTGGTCCGCCAGGGAGACTCGCTCACCATCGTCCGTGGGCAGGGCGAAGTCCGGGGCGAGGTCCCCGGCGGACAGGCGGTTCTCGCTCACGTGGTGCTCCTGTCTGGCCGCTGACCGGCCGTTGGCTGCGCTGACGGGTGGACGCCCACGAATCTACGACACGGGCCCCGGAGCCTCGCTCCGCCGCCGTACCGGGGCCACTTGGAATCTGCAGATCCGGGTACCCTTCGTTCGACGCCCGTTGCGCGGGCACGCACGACGAGACCGCCAGACGAGGAGACGACATGGCCCAGACCACGGCCGACAGCGCAGGCGGGCGCCACGCGGCAGCGCCGGACACCATCGAGAGCGAGATGGAGGCGACGCGGGAGCGCCTGGCCGGGACCATCGACCAGCTGGTGTACCGGGCCAGCCCGAAGACCATCGTGCGCCGCGAGGCCGAAGGGGTGAAGAGCTACTTCGTCGACGCGCAGGGCCGGGCCCGCGTGGACAACATCGTCAAGGTCGCCGGCGCGGTGGTCGGCGTGGTGGCCACCGTGGTGGTGCTCCGGAAGGTGACGAGCTGACGGTGAGCCCGAGCGACGGCGCCGGCACCGGCGCAGCGGACAAGACGCCGATCCGGATGTTGCACGACCGGGTGCTGGTGGTCCTGGACAAGGAGGCGGGCGAGCGCCGCTCGTCGGCCGGCATCGTGATCCCGGCGACCGCGGCGATGGGCGGGCGAAGGCTGGCCTGGGCCCGGGTCGCTGCGATCGGGCCGCACGTGCGCACCGTGGAGACCGACGACCGGGTGCTGTTCGACCCGCAGGACAAGGCCGAGGTCGAGGTCAACGGCGGGGACTACGTGCTGCTGCGCGAGCGGGACATCCACGCCGTGGCGGCCGACCGCCTTGGTGACAGCCACACCGGCCTGTACCTGTGAGCCTCACTCCAGCTGGCCGCGCAGCTCGGTGAGCACGCGCGAGAGGATCCGGCACACCTGCATCTGGGTGACTCCGATCTCCGCGGCGATCTGCGCCTGGGTGCGCTGCTTGAAGAAGCGCAGGTAGAGCACCCGGCGGTCCCGCTCCGGCAGCTGGCGCACGGCGGGAGTGACCATCACCCGGGCCTCGGCGGCGGTCATCTCCCGGTCCTCGTTCCACAACAGGTCGCCCAGTGACCCGTCACCCTCCTCGCCGACCGCCAGGTCGAGTGAGGTGGGAGTGAAGCAACCGTCGGCCGAGAGCGCCTCGACGACCTCCTCCACCGGGACCTCCAGGTGGGTCGCGACCTCGCTGACCCGGGGGGAGTGCCCGAGCTCCTGGGTGAGCTGGTCCTGGGCGAGCGAGACGTCGCGCTGCAGCTTCTGGATGCCACGAGGCGGACGGACCATCCAGCCGTGGTCGCGGAACTGGCGCTTCACCTCCCCGTCGATCGTCGGGATGGCGTAGGACAGGAACGGTCGACCGTAGGAGGGGTCGAATGCGCGTACGGCGCGCAGCAGCGCGACGTACGCCGCCTGCACCAGGTCCTCCTGGGCGATGCCTCGGCCGCGGTAGCGCGAGGCGATGCTGCGAGCGATGCCCATGTTGAGGACGACGACCTCGTCCTGGAGCCGCCGCCGCTCGACCTCCTCCGCGCTGTCCGCTGCTTGGCTGAGGAGGCGTGCGGTGAGGTCCGCGCGCGACACATCGGGGATCGTGTCGGAGATGACCACGTGTGTGCTGCCCTTGTTCGAGACCGGCCCGCCGGAACTACTCCGGTCGGGTGGCGAGCCGCCAGCCAGGCCCCCGCACCCTCTCTGCGCGACCTGCGTCGCCGAAAAGGTGGCTACCCGACGCTCCACGCCACGAAACAAGTCGTCTGCGCTGGTCTAATCAACCGGATCGGGAGGGCTCGCCGGACGAACCCCCCCGATCCGTTGTCTTGCGACATTTCCCTCCGGGCCCCGTCGGCGATCGCAGGGTGTGCCTCCTGGGGCATGCCGCCTCCCCAAGGCTGCCGTACGCCGGCCGTGAAGGGAACGGCTTCGGCCCAGATCGGTACGAAAGTCCCCGGGGCTTGCTCAGCTGGAAGCGGATATTTCGGGCAAACGGCAGCCCGTCCCGTGCGTTTCCGGCTCGTCGCGGTGGTCTCCTCAGGACCGGCGGGTGAACGACCGGTGCGTCATGCCCGGCACGTGCTGACCGTTGATCTCCTCCAGTGCCGCGAGGTCCTCCGCGGACGGCTCCCAGGCACCGGCCTTCGCGTTCGAGGCCACCTGCTCCGGACGCGACGCGCCGGCGATCACGCTGCCCACCGCGGGCTGGGCGGCGAGCCCGCCGATGGCGACCTCGAGGATGCCGACCTCCCGGTCGGCCGCGAACGCCTCCAACGCCTCGATCCGGTCGAAGTCGGCGTTCTCCAGACGGGAAGGCTGCCCCTCCAGCCGGCTGCCCTCGGGGGCCCGCTGACCACGCTTGTACTTCCCGGTGAGCAGCCCGTAGGCGAGCGGGAAGTACGGCAGGATGCTCACGCCGAGCTGCTCGCACGCCGGGACCAGGGACTCCTCGGCGGTCCGGTTGTACAGCGAGTACTCGTTCTGGGCGGTGATGAACCGCTGGGTCCCGGCGGTGAGCGCGGTCCAGTGCGCGTCCACCACCTCCCAGGCGGCGAAGTTGGAGCAGCCGAGGTAGCGAACCTTGCCCTCGTCGACCAGCTCGCTCATCGCCTCCAGGGTCTCCTCGATCGGGGTGACCAGGTCCGGCTGGTGCAGCTGGTAGAGGTCGATGTGGTCGGTGCCGAGCCGGCTCAGGCTGGCCTCCACCGCGCGCCGGACGTAGCGGCGCGAGGCCCGCGCGCCCCAGTCCGGCCCGTTGGCGCCCTCCATGTCCATCCCGAACTTGGTGGCGACCACGACGTCCTCGCGGTGCGGGCCGAGCGCCTTGCCGAGCAGCTCCTCGCTGGCTCCGCGGCCGTAGACGTCGGCGGTGTCGAACAGGGTGATCCCGGCGTCCAGGGCAGCCTCGACCACCTGAGAGGTCTGCTCGGCGTCGATGCGGGTGCCGAAGGCGTTGCAGCCCAGGCCGACGACGGACACCATCAGGCCGCTGTTCCCCAGGGGGCGGTAGCTCATCTCGCTCATTCCTCGAACCTATACGGGTGGTTCGAGGCAGATGTCGCCGGTGCTCGTCAGTCCCGCCGGCTGGCGGCCTCGTCGTACTCCGAGCGCTGGTCGGGAAGCTCGTCCGCGTAGCCGAGGAACTCCTGCTCGAGGTTGACCAGCCGGCTCAGGCCCAGACCGATGCAGGCCAGCCCGATCGCCTCCACGACGAGCGGGCCGGGTGTGTGGTGCGGCACCTCGTGGAACACGAACAGCCCGAAGGTGAGCGCGACCAGCACGTCGACGATATTGAGCACCGGCATGGACTGGGACAGGGCAGCCGTCTGGTAGGCGCGTTGGTTCGTGTAGACCCCGCCGAGGCCGACGACGACCATGGTCCACAGCGCCCAGGAGGTCGCCATTGCCGGCACTCCGCCGGCGTGGAGCGCGTTGAGCGCCAGCTTGAGCAGCCCGGCGACCAGGCCGAACAGCGCCCCGGACGTGATGCCGAGCAGCAGCGCGCGCCGTGCCGGGTGCGCCTTGGTGAACCGCGCGGCGACGTAGGCAACCGCGGCGAGGGCCACGCCGGCTATCGTGATGGTTGCCGCGGGCAGGGTGCGGGTCACGTCGTCGCCAGGAGTCGGGTTGGAGGCGACCAGGAAGGCGGCGAGGCCACCGGCGGTCAGGGCGACCGCGAACAGCTCGGCGCGGGTGGGGAACCGCCTGCTCAGGGCCGCCCGGGCGGGCACCGCCCAGACGATCCCGCTGATGATGATCGGCTGCACGATCGCCAGCGGACCCGAGTGCAGCGCCAGCGCATGGAGGCCGAACGCAGCGAGCGCGAGGAACTGACCGAACAGCCACGACGGACGCCGGGCCAGGAGCAGCAGCATCCCGAGGGTCCCGGTGCCGTGCGGCACGGAGCTGTTCGCGTGGTGCTGGACCGAGGTGGAGAACGCGAACGTAGCGGCGGCGCCGAAGGCCGCGCAGATCGCGAGCACCATCATGGGGCGCCGCCGGCGGATCTGTGCACGGGCTCCAGCCTAGGCAAGAACCGGGTGGGAGGGACCTGTGGGCTCGGGAGCCGCCGGCACGCCACGCCTCGAAGACGTGCCGACGGCCCGGCCAGGGCGCGGACGAACCTCAGCTGAAGTGGGCGTCGTCTCCCGGTAGATCGCCGTGCAGCTCGAGCAGGTCGGTCACCTTGTCCCCGACGAGCGTGAACACGATCGATCCGCGGGTGACGCGTTTCTTCCCGTTCCGCGTCGACGCCAGCTGGTGCACCGCGACCACGTGCCCTCGTCCGTCGCCGTGCAGGTCGACGAGGTCGGCGCGGAACGAGCCGTCGGTCATCTCCGCCAGCCTGCCGTAGTAGCCGAGCACGTTGTCGACACCCTTGTAGGTGCCGGCGAGCGGACCCCGCCCCGGAACGTGCTGGATGACGTCGGTGGCGAACAGCGAACGGAGCTTCTCGATGTCCCCGGCGTTGAACGCCTCGTAGCCCGTGCGGACCAGGCCCATGGCCTCGTCCTCGGGCTCCTCGAGGTTGGCGGGCCGTCCGACGTTGTAACGGGTGGCCTGCGGGGCGACGTCGATCATCTCGCAGGGCACCTCGCTGGTGACCCAGCCGTCGTGGCCGGGTGGGATGTCGAACAGGTCGCCGGCCACCAGCTCCTTCTCGGTGCCGTCGTCGAGGCGGATCATCATGGAGCCGGACAGGAGCAGCCCCTGGTGATGGATGTGGCAGGACGGGGTGCCGGCGACCGGCTTCACGTCGGTCGACCACCGCCAGCCCGGCTCGAACGTGCCCCTGAGGACGGAGACAGCCCCCGCGTTGGCGAGCACCGCGTGCCCGTGCCTGGTGAACGGCCGCCCCTCGCCGTCCTTGTCCAGGTTGCTGATCAAGATCTCAGCCATCGCAGATTCCCTCCAGCTGATGTCGGCCGGTCGCGGCCACGGCCGGCCACCCGTCACGCTTCCACCGGCCCCTGGAGGCTGCAAGACACAGAAAGCGGGCAGCGGCGGCATACGTCGCTTCCTCCCCGCGACACACCGCGACACACCGCGGCTAGGAGGAAAAAGCCGGGCGTGGATGGGCCACTGGTCCAGGGCGGGCACCGATGACCACCGTGGCCTCGAAGTCGGGGGAGCGGGCGACGAAGGGGTGCAACCCGGCGGCGGCGAACAGTCCGGCCGCGATGTCGGCCTGCCGCCGGCTGGTCTCGATGAGCAGGTGACCGCCGGGAGCGAGCCACCGCCGTGCCTGACCGGCCACCCGGCGGTGGACGTCGAGCCCGTCGGTGCCACCGTCTAGCGCGATCGGCCGCTCGTGGTCGCGCGCCTCCGGGGGCATCAGGTGCAGCTCACCAGAAGGCACGTAGGGCGCGTTGACCGCCAGCAGGTCGATGCGTCCGCGCAGCCGGGCGGGCAGCGCCGTGAACAGGTCGCCCTCGAACACCCGGTCCGCGGGCAGGTTCCGGCGCGCACAGGCGACGGCGGCAGGGTCGATGTCGGCCGCGTGCACGTCCGCGCCGACCACGCGAGCGCGAAGGGCCGCGGCGACCGCTCCGGAGCCGCAGCACAGGTCGACGACCACCGCGCCGGGTGATGCCAGGCCGGCCGCCTGTTCGACAAGGAACTCGGTGCGCCGCCGGGGCACGAACACGCCGGGGTCGAGGAGGACGCGTAGGCCGCAGAACTCCGCCCAGCCGACCACCTGCTCGAGGGGAAGGCCGGCGACCCGGGCCGCTACCAGGGCGCCCAGCCGCTCGAGGTCATCGGCTGCGTCGAGCAGCAGCGCCGCCTCCTCCTCGGCGTACACGCAGCCGGCGTTCCGCAGCCTTGCCGCCAGGTCCGGGACCTCCGGTCGCTGGCTCGTCATTGCCGACGCCGTTGCTGCAGCTGCCGGCGCAGTCGGGCGTTGTCGTTCTCGAGGTCGAGCACCATGGACACGCCGGCGAGGTTCAGGCCGAGGTCGAGCAGCTCGGTGATCCGCTGGAGACGGGCCAGGTCCGCGGCGCTGTAGCGCCGCGTTCCGCCTTCCGTGCGGGCAGGCTGAACCAGGCCGTGTCGCTCATAGGCGCGCAGGTTCTGGATCCCTGTGCCGACCATCTCGGCGGCCACCGAGATGGCGTACACGCCCTGCGCGGGCGGCGGTTGCAGGTCGGGCATCGGCTGATCCTCGGTCGGGAGAGATGCTTGCCCGCATCCCTCGGCTGTGCTATATAAAAACCCTAGCGGCCAGTATAGATCATGCGGTGGTCCGGTACTACTGATGGAGGTGGAAGTCATGCTGATGCGTACCGATCCGTTCCGCGAGCTCGACCGCCTGGCGCAGCAGCTCGTTGGAGCCGGCACCACGTCCCGTCCCGCCGTCATGCCCATGGACGCGTGGCGTGAGGGCGACACGTGCGTCCTCGAGCTCGACATGCCGGGTGTGCGGCCCGAGACCCTCGACATCGGTGTCGAGCGCAACGTGCTCACCGTCCGTGCCGAACGGCCGGCCCGCAACGGTGACTGGGAGATGCTCGCCAGCGAACGGCCTTCCGGTCTGTTCAGCCGGCAGCTGGTGCTGGGCGACAACCTCGACCTGGAGAGCATCGTGGCCGAGTACGACGCCGGGGTGCTCCGGCTGCGGATCCCGGTGGCCGACAAGGCCAAGCCGCGCAAGATCGAGGTCACGACGTCCGGCAACGGCTCCACCGCCGGGAGCGTCAGGGGGTCGGAGAGCACGGCCATCTCCGGGTGATCGACACCCCCTCATGATGCGCTCGGCCCGGGCTCCGCTGCTGCGCGCAGGCGCGCCAGCCTGGCCCGATGCCGGGCCTGCCTCAGTGGCTCGGGGGTGCGGTGCACGGCGGTAGTGTCCAGCACCAGTGCGACCGCCGTGCCCAGGTCGGTCCGCCAGCCCGGGTGCACCACGAGAGGGCGGACCCCGGGCTGGGTGCGCAGCCAGCATCCCACCGTCGCACCGCCGAGGCGCACTGGTGTCGTGGCGCCGCGTTCGTCGGCCGGCCACGCGCCCTCGGCCAGCAGCGGCCGGTGTGTCACGCCCACGGTGGGCACGTCCAAGACTGCGCCCAGGTGCAGGGCCAAGCCCGCTCCTCGCGGATGGTCGCGCGCGGTGGCGTCCACCAGCAGCACGTCCGGCACAGTCGTCAGTGCGCGCACCGCCCGCTCCATCACCTCGCCCACCCGCAGCGCCAACAGCCCCGGCACGTAGCGGGCGACAGTTGCCCCCGTGGCAACCCGCTGGTCGAGCAGCCGGTGCGTGCGCAGCACCACCGCCGCGGCCCACGCCGGGTCGCCGGCGTCGCCCGGCCCGGTCAGTCCCCGAGGGAAGCAGACCCAGCAGCCGCCGGTCAGCGATGCTCGCGTCGCCGGCGCCCACAGCGGACCGGAGACCGCTGCGACCTCCTGCTGCACGCGGACGAGCTCTGCTTCGTCGGTGGGCCACACGGGGCCATTGTCGGGGATCTGCACGGTCCGCGCCTCGGTCCGCGCCTCGGGCCGCGCCTCGGGCCGCGCCTCGGGCCGGGCGCGGTTGCCGGGGTGCCGTGAGGGGGCCAGGGCCGAAGTTCCTGGTCCGAGTGCGCCCCTGCCCGCTGTCTCAAAGGTTAGAGTCGACGAATCCAGCGGGGAGGCGGGTCGACCGATGGCGGGCATGCTGCTCTACGACGGGGAGTGCAGGTTCTGCACCACCTCGGCGTTGTGGCTGCAACGCCACGCCACCAGTGACGCGGAGGTCCGGGCCTGGCAGCAGGCCGACCTGGTGGGGCTCGGGGTGAGCGCCCAGCAGTGCGCCGAGGCCGTGCAGTGGGTCGGCAACGGGCACCGGTCCGAGGGGCCAGAGGCGCTGGCCGCCTACCTGGAGACCAGCACCGGCGCCTGGCGGGCAACGGGACGGTTGCTCTCCGTGCCGGTCAGCCAGGCCGTGGCGCGGCCGCTGTACCGGTGGCTCGCGCCGCACCGGAGCAGATGGGCGGGTGCGGGCAGCGCAGCGTCCGCCGGACCGCCTGAGCCTCCGCCCCCGCGCAAGCACATCCGCAGGCGCCGGGACCGGGACCTCGCTGCCTGCGCGCGCCTGTTGCGGGTGGTCTCCGCCGATGGGCAGTATCCGGTCTACTGGCCCGAGGCGCCCCGGTCGTGGCTCGCTGACGAGGAGGTGATCGACGCCTGGATCGCCGAGCACCGCGGGCAGCTTGTCGGTCACGTGGCGATCAGCGCCGTGGACAGGGACCCGGCCACCGCCTTGCGCTGGCGGGAGATGACCGGGCGGGCGCCCTCCGAGCTCGCGGGGGTGTCCCGGCTGTACGTGCGACCCGGAATGACGGGCCAGGGAATCGGCTCGACTCTGCTCGACGTGGCCGTCCGGGAGATCCGGGCCCGTGGCCTGAGCCCGGTGCTGGACGTGGTCAGCGCCAGCCGTGACGCGATCCGGCTGTACGAGGACCGCGGCTGGCGCCTGGTCGGGATGTACGACTGGGGCCGTCCCAGCGACAAGCTGCGGATCCTGTACTACGCGGCACCGCCGCTGCTGGGAGCAGGAACCTAACCGTTCGCGGCGCGCCGCCGGTCGGCCTGTGCGGGAAGACCCCGGGCCGGGAAGCTCTGCCTGATCGTGCCGCAGTACCGGCAGAGCACCACCTTGCCGGAGGGATGCTCCACCACCTGGAGCGCCCATTGCCGTCGGCAGTTGCGGCATTGGTGGGCGAGTGCGCGCTTGAGTCGCTTGGTCCGAATGGCAGCTGGGCTCATGTCATGCAACTCTGTCCATTCCGGGGCGGATGCGCCGAAGGCGAACGCCACCAGCTCGGCGGACCTAGGTCCCCGACGGCGCAAAACGGTCCAACGGTGCGAGCGCCTCATTGGGGTCGAATGGGGTAGCTGGTCTCAGTCGCCGGCCGCGGTGGCGTCCGCCCTGGTCCGGTGCACCGTGCCCTCGGGATGCTCCGGGGGCGCGTAGAGCGTGAACAGCTGGAGGGCGACCTCACCGCGGTTGATCACGTTGTGCCAGGTGCCGCCGGGGACCAACGCCGCCCACCCGGCCTCGATGTCGTGGGCCTCGGCTACCTCGTGCCGCGTCGGCCCGAGGGTGACGGTGGCGCGACCGGAGACGAGGTAGATGAACTGCTCGTGCTCGTCGTGCACCTCCAGCCCGATCTCCTCGCCCGGCTCCAACGTCATCAGCACCAGCTGCAGGTGCTTCGCAGTGGTGAGCACCTGGCGGAAGTAGTCGTTGCTCCGCGCGGCCCCCTCGACGTTGCCGATCCACCCGCTCATGGTTTCTCCTTGTGTCATCGACCCTGTTGGGTTCCATGGCAGCAGCGTGGCTCTGCCGAGACCAGGGTCCGAAGTCAGGAGGTACAGGCATGCCCGCCTCATCCGTCGTTCCCGGACAGGGCAAACCGCAAGAAGAGCGCGCCGACCGGATGTTCCGCAACGCCTGGTTGTCGCTGCTCCTGTTCCTGGTCTCGCTGGTGCTCTCGCTCGTGGTCTTTCTCGAGGTCTCCCGAGCCGTCGGGTACACCACGGTGTGGGCGACCAGCTACCCGGCGGGCAGACACTCCCCGGCTGGGTGGTCGGCGCGGGGCCTGTGGCTGCTGCTGACGCTGTTCTACGTCTGGCCGGAGATCGTGGTCGTGTACCACGCGCGGGGAGCCGCAAGGCTCGGCCGCGTGGACTGGCTCGCTCCCGTCATCCTCGGAGCCGTTGTGGCGGCGCTGCTGCCACTGCTCAACGTCAGCCTGCTCATCGGGTGAGGGGTACTTCCGGCGCGTGCGAACTCGCACCGGACAGAATGGGGCGGTGACCGCTCCCACGAACGATCCCTTGACCAGCTCGTCGAACGAACCGCTGGACGACCCCCTGTCCGTGCCTGCCCCCGACCTCGACATGTCGCCGCTGCAGACTCTGGTTGACCGGACCTGGGGCCTCGAAGGCGACCTCACCGCGGTGCACGGCGAGCGGGACCGCAACTTCCGTGTCGACACCGTGGCCGGCCGGTACCTGCTCAAGGTGCACAACCCGGCCGATGGTGAGCCGGTGCTGGACCTCCAGCAGGCGGCGCTGCGCCACCTCCATGAGGTGGCCCCCGAGCTGCCGGTGGCCGCGGTGCTGCCGACCGCGGACGGTCGGTCGTGGGTCGAGATCGAGGGGCGGGACGGGCGGAGGTCCCTGGCCTGGTTGATGACCTGGCTGGAGGGCCGGCACCCGGAGCCGGACGAGCTCGCCGCGCCGGAGATGCGGGCGTGGGGCCGGACGGCGGCACGGCTGGCCCGTGCGCTGCGCGGGTTCGTGCACCCGGCGGCAGCCTATCCGATCGCGTGGGACATCCGGCGGCTGCCGCAGCTGCGGTCGTGGCTTGCCGCCGTCGACCCGGCCCGTCGTCCCGCCGTGGAGGCGGTCCTCGACCGGTTCGAGCAACGGGTGGTTCCCCAGCTGCGCACCCTGCGCGCCCAGGTGCTGCACAACGACCTGTCCCCGACGAACGTGCTGGTCGACGACGCCCTGGAGGTCACGGGCATCACCGACTTCGGCGACATGACGCACACCGGGCTCGTGTGCGACCTGGCCGTCGCCACCGCCGACATGCTCAGCGGCCGCAGCGAGGGGGTGGATCTCGCTCCCGAGATCATCGCCGGCTACGACTCGGTGACCTCGCTGGAACCGGCGGAGCTGGCGCTGGTCCCCGACCTGATGGCGGGTCGCTACGCGGCCGCCGTGCTGATCACCGCGTGGCGGGCTCGTGAGCAGGGCTGGGCGCCCCGGATCGACGGGGAGGCTCACCGGCAGCTGGAACAGATGCTCAGCACTGGCCTGGATGTGCTCGCGGCCCGGTGGGTCACCGCCGCTCGAGCCGGCAGCCCTGCGTCCTCCCCGTCCGCTGGGCTACCGTCCTCGCGGCGCTCCACCGACAGGCTGCGCCGCGCTCGGGCCCACACGCTCGGGCAGCTGGAGCTGAGCTACGAGCGGCCGCTGCACCTGGTGTCCGGGCGCGGGGTGTTCCTCGAGGGCGCCGACGGGCGCCGGTACCTGGACGCCTACAACAACGTGCCGGTGGTCGGGCACTCGCATCCTGCCGTCGTGGAGGCGGTTGCAGCCCAGCTGGCCACCCTGAACACCAACAGCCGCTACCTGCAGGAGGCGCCGGTCGAGCTCGCCGAGCGACTGCTCGCCACGCTGCCCGGCCGTTTCGACCGCGTGCTTCTGGTCAACTCCGGCAGTGAGGCCAACGACCTGGCCTGGCGGATCGCTCGGCACGCCACGGGCGCCTCCGGGGGTATCGCCACCGCATGGGCCTATCACGGGGTCACCGAAGCAACCTTTGCGTTCTCCCCGGAGAGCTGGGGTACGGCGGGCCGGCCGGCGCACATGCGGCTGGTGGACCCACCCCGGTCCGATGCGCCGGCGCCGGTGTCCGCTGCGGCCGGCGAGCTGGCCGATGCCGGACACGGGCTGGCGGCGATGATGGTCGACGGGGTGTTCACCAGTGACGGCATCCTCGGAGCCGCGCATGACTGGACCCGGGACGCGGCGGCCGCGGTCCACGAGGCCGGCGGGCTGTACATCGCGGACGAGGTGCAGGCCGGCCACGGGCGGACCGGTGACGGGCTGTGGAGCTTCCTGGCCGGCGACGTCCCGGCGGACCTGGTGACGCTCGGCAAGCCGATGGGCAACGGCTATCCGGTCGCGGCGGTGGTCGGACCCGCCGCGCTGGTCGACCCGTTCGTCCAGGGCACCGACTACTTCAGCACCTTCGGGGGCGGTACCGCGGCGTGCGCCGCGGCACTCGCCGTGCTCCGCACCCTCGAGGAGGAGCAGATCGTCGACCGCGTGGCCGTGGTGGGCTCCCGTCTCGTGGCGGCGCTGCGAGAGGCGGCCGCGGACCGGCCCGAGGTCACCGAGGTGCGGGGCTGGGGGCTGGCGGTGGGTGTTGACATCGCAGACCCCGCGACCGGCAGACCGGATGCCGTGCGCGCCGGTCGCATCGTTGACGGCATGCGCGAGCGGGGGGTGCTTCTAGGTCGCTCCGGACCCGACGGCGCGACGTTGAAGATCCGGCCCCCGCTGGTCTTCGGTGAGGGGCACGTGGACACGGTGGTCGAGACCTTGGCGGTGACGTTGGCGGCTCTCGGGTGACGTCCAGCAGAGTCGTCCGCCCGCACCGGCTGCTCACTCGGGCAGCGTCCGCTGCTCGGCCACCGAGTTGCCGCCATCGACGACCAGGCACTGCCCGGTCAGGTAGGCCGCACCCGGCGTGCACAGCCACGCCACCGGCCAGGCGACCTCGTCCGCGGTGCCGCTGCGGCGCATCGGGGTGACCCCACCCTCACGTCGCTCGTCGTCGGTCTGCGAGCCGGTGGCGATCCAGCCCGGCGCCACCGCGTTGGCAGTGATGCCGTCCGCGGCGAGGTCGACAGCCAACGAGCGGGTCAACCCCACCATCCCGGCCTTGCCGGCGGCGTAGCCCGCGTCGTTGCGCATGGCCATCACAGGGCCGGTGACGCTGGCGACCATCACGATCCGGCCCCACCGGTGCGCCCGCATCGCGGGCACTGCCGCCCGGGTCATCAAGAACGCCGTGTCGAGATTGCGCCGCACGCTGTGCTGCCACTCGTCGTACGGCAGCCCGGCCACGCCACCCGAGGTGGCGCTGTCGTCGGAGACCGCGGTCATGCCGGCGTTGTTGACCAGGATGTCGACCCGGCCCCACCGCTCGGTGGCGGCGGCCACGACCGCCGCGGCCGCCCGGGGATCGGTGAGGTCGGCCACAGCGCCCATCGCCGTCACCCCAGCGCTGCCCAGCTCCGCGGCCCGGCCGTGGGACCGGTCGGTGGTCGCGGTGAGCAGCACGGCGGCGCCCAGCGCGCCCAACCGCCGACTCACGGCGAAGCCGATGCCGGTCGGGCTGCCCGCTCCGGTCACCACCGCGACTCTGCCGGTGAGGTCGAGGCCGTCGTTCGTCATGCCCGGATGCTGCCAGATCCGGCAGCAGGATCGACAGTGCGCAAGGGCCCTCGGCCTCTGGGATTACCGCCGGTGGCGGGGGAGAATGGCGGAGTCGACGGCTCAGGGGCACGAGGGATGGGACAGCTCCATGACCGAAATGTCCAATGCGGTGCTCATCGTGCTGGCCACCATGGTGTTGGCCGGGGTCCTGCTGGTGGGGTTGGCCCGGCTCGAAGCGTTCGGGCCGTCCGCCCGGCGGCTCCAGCGTGGCCGCGCCCGGTGGCGGCGGCGGATCCGGCGGTGACGCTCAGCCTCGCCGTAGAGCCGGTACAGGACCGCGAAGAGCTGAAGGGCCGGGGAGAGGTGTTCCCGGCCCTTCAGCGGCTCGACGGCCGTGGCTGTCAGGCGTGAGCGGGCCGCGGGGCCCGGCTACCGATCCGGACCTCCTCGGTCTCCGGGACCCGGCGGAGGTGGGCCAGGCCGGCCAGGCCCAGCAGCAGCATGATCCCGGCGCCGATGAACGAGGCGATCGCGCCGTACAGGGCGATCTGGCCCATCTCCCAGAACGCGTAGCTGTTGAGCAGCAGGCCGCGCAGCGTCTCGCCGCGGAACACGGTCTGCACCAGGTCGGCCAGCTTGGTGTTGGTGGGGTCGGCCATCGAGGCCGAGCTGACCTGGGCGTAGGTCTTGCCGCCGGTCATCTCGTTGATGTGCACGGCGATGTAGTGGTCGGCCCAGGCCTTGGCCTGCTGACCGTTGGTCATCTGCTGACCGGCATACGGCTCCAGGTAGGGCTTGATGGCCGGGTCGTTGAGCGAGTCGCTGCCCTTGGCGGGGAAGTAGATCTGCTGGGCCGTCAGCTGGGTGGTCACCTGGTTGTTCACGAAGGTGTGGGCCCAGGTCAGCAGCCCACCGGCGGCGAGAAGAACCGCCGCGACGATCAGGCCGCCCGTGGCCAGCAACGCATCGAATGTCCTGCGGCGCATTGGTGTGCTCCTTGGTTCGTGTCGCCTTGTGGGCGACTTGTCTTTGACAGTTCAACGATCGCCCGCGGTGCATTGCCGCCAAAAGGGACGTCAGTCCCATGTCGCCGCCCGGAGGTCCCGACTTGTCCGGGACCCTCGGCGGCCCGCTGGGCCGGCGGGTGCTCAGGCGACCGGCGCCAGATCGGCCCGGTTGCCGAGTCCGCGCCTGAGGAGCCGCAGGGCGGCCTGCAGCGAGTCGGGGTTGCCCTCACACAGGAGCGCGAGCAGCAGGTGCTCCTGGTGCGCGGACGCGTTGGCAGCGCTGCCGGCGACGTACACCGACGTGATGGTGATCCCGCAGTCTCTCAGCGTGTGCACCACCACGCCCAGCAGGGAGGCCGGGCCCTCGAAGCGGAGGCGACAGTGGCCGCCATCCACGGCGTCACCGGACTCGGAAGGGACCGCGGCGTCCGGAGTGAGGGGCGAGGAGGTCATGCAGCGAACGTAGGCCGGGACGGGCGGGGCGAGCACGAGTCCTAGGTCCCCTGGATCTGTCCATGCGCCCCGGAACTGCCGGGCGGGTCAGCCCGGTTCCTCAGGCGATACCCAGGTCGTGGGTGACGCCCAGCAGGTCGGCCAGTCTGCGGAAGATGGGCCGCGCGCCGCGCGTGGTGACGGCTCGTCCAGCACTCCTCATCTCCCGGGCGAAGAGGAGGAGCTGTTCCAGTGAGCCGACGTCGCAGAACTCGAGGTCGGCGACGTCGACCTGGATCGCGGCAGCGTCCTCGAGGTGGAGCTTGGTGAGGGTGGCGGCCAGGTAGTGGCAGGTCGCGATGTCTGCCTCGCCATGCAGCACGATGGACGCGGTGTGCGCGTCCTTGTGCGCATCGATGACGAGGGAGGCCCCCACGGGTCGAGATGGCACCGCCGCTCCCGGCTCACGAAACCGCGGCACGGTGCCGCCGTTTCCGACTTGCATTCGCCGGGAACGGTGCGGCCCCTGCTGGCCGGACTCGAGTGACTCTCGGTTCTGCGACCCTACCGGGGTGGCTGAGCGGCCAAGAGGGTGATCCAGACCAGTGGTCAGCCGGGTGCGGGGGTGGAGGGCGCCGTCGCCACTCGCGGTTCGCCCAGCTTGACCAGCGCGACGCCGAGGAGCACGACCAGGCCGCCGACGAGCTGCAGCACGTGCGGCAGCTGGCCGAGCAGCAGCCAGGCGAACACCAGGGCGGCGAGCACCTCGAGCAGGGCGACGAACGACGCCAGCCGGGAGCCCAGGCGCCGACCGGCCGCGATCCCGCTCGTGTAGCTGAGCGCGGCGGTGACCAGCCCGAGCGTGATCAGCGGGAGCCACCAGGGCACGGCCTGACCGGCGTAGCTCACCGGCGCCGAGGTGGCCCGCATCGGCACCAGGCCGACCACGCCGAGCAGGAGCAGGAGCGCTGCGCCGGTCACCAGCCCTCCTGTGGCGAGCACGAGCGGTGGCAGCCCGTTGCTGTCGTCGGCGGAGATGACGAAGTACGTCGCCGCGCCCGTCATCGCCCCGAGCGCCCACAGCACGCCGGCGGTGCTCACCGAGGCGCCGGAGAGCACATCGAGCACGAGCACCAGGCCCACACCGGACACCAGGGTGCCGCTGAGGGTGCGACGCCCCGGACGCTGCGCGTGCCGCAGCCAGAGCCAGCAGACCACGGCGACCGGGGCGGTGTACTCGATCAGCAGCGCCACCGCGACAGTCATCGAGGAGACAGCCTGGAAGTAGCAGAACTGGGCGCCGGTGACCGCCAGCGCACCGTAGAGCACGATCGTGGCCGCGTTGCGGCGAACCAGCCGCCAACGGCCCCGCAGGGTGACCAGGGCGGAAGGGAGCAGTGCGGCGGCAGCCAGTGCGATGCGCACGGTCACTGCGGCGCCGGCGCTCCAGCCGGCATCCATCAGCCCGCGCGCCAGCGGACCGGAGAGCCCGAACGAAGCCGCTGAGAGCACGGCGAAACCGAGCCCGGAGCCCATCCGGGATGACACCCGCACCGCCCGGGTGTCATTAGCGACTGTGCTCATGGCACATGACGGTAGAGCCAGTTCGGTAACATGTCAATGTGGTTTTCGCCCATGACGCGGAGGCGGCTCTGCTGGCAGCGGTCGAGCTCGTGAACACCGCCGTACCCCCTGAGACGCTGGGGACGGTGGAGCAGCTCGACGCCTTCTTCGCCATGCACGGCTACACCGGCAGCAGGCGGCGGGGCCGGGGCGAGCTGGACGAGGTGCGCGCGTTACGCCCGCGACTGCGGCGGCTGCTGACCAGCGACCGCGACGACGCGGCCCGGCTGGTCAACCGGATGCTCTTCGAGGCCGGTGCCCTCCCGCAGCTGGTGCGGCACGACGGCAACGACTGGCATGTGCACGCGGTCAGCCCCGAGCGCAGTCTCGCCGACCGGATGCTCGTCGAGAGCGCGATGGCGATGGTCGACGTCATCCGCGCCGACGAGCTGTCGCGGCTCGGGGTGTGTGCCGATCCCGGCTGCGCCGGGCTGGTGCTCGACCTCTCCCGCAACCGCTCCCGCAAGTTCTGCTCGACCGCGTGCGGCAATCGCGCGGCAGTGGCGGCTTATCGGGCCAGGCAGGCCGGCGACTCGGAGGCTCACAGTCCGTGACGCTCGGCCCACAGGGCGGCCTGGGTCCGGTCGGCGACACCGATTCGCTGGAAGACAGCCGTCAGATGCGCCTTGACCGTGCGCTCGCTGATTCCCGTTCGGCGGGCTACCTGCTTGTTGGCCAGGGCTTGCCGGACGAGTCTGAGCACTTCAGTTCGCGCGGCCGGAGTCGGGCGGCGGCCGTCCTGTCTGCGCGGGCGCTGAGGAGCTGTCGGGCGGCGCGGGGGTGGTTCGGGGACTCGCCGCGGGCGGCGGCATGCACGCCGGCCAGCAGGTCGCCGGGCTCGGCGTTCTTGAGCAGGTAGCCCACCGCTCCGGCGTCGAGGGCTCCGACGATCCTGTTCTGGTCGGAGAAGGAGGTGAGGACGACGACGCCGTAGCCCAGGTTCTCCTCCACGATTGCCCGGGTCGCCACGACGCCGTCCGTACTAGCACCGATGTTGGGGGCATTCATCGGTCGCGCTCAGGTGGCGCCCAGGGTGGTTCGTTAGCGTGCCGTGTTGTTGCTGTCCAAGAGAGCGACTGAGGTGCGCGGCATGCAGACATCTGGTGGCTCGGTGGGCCCGCTGGGGATCGCGGTTCTCTTCCTGACCGCGGTTGCGGGGTGCCTCTTGGGTGCCCATGGTTGGTCCGGCCACAAGTCGGGCGCCACTCCTGCTGCGTTCGGCAGCCCGGGTGCATCGGCCGGGGGCGGTTCTCAGGGCTCGATCCCGAGCGGCTCTCCGAGCCCGCGCAGCACACCGGCAGGATCACCGGCGAGCGGGAGCGTGGGCAGACACAGTGCAGGTCGGACAGGCCCGTTGCTGCGTTCGCAGAGCTACGCACGCTATGCGTTCCTGGTGTGGCCCGGCACCCCGAGCACTGCGGCGAACACCGCGATGACCGGGCTGTCGATCTCGGTCCACCGGACGGGGTCGGGCCTCTCGGTCCAGGCGGGTGTGACCGGAGGGCCGCGAGCCGCTCCCCACAGCTACCCCGCGGGTGCTCGCGTGTACGTGATCGAGGCGTCACTGGGCGACGAGGCCGGCACGCTCGACTACAACCTGGGTGACGACGGCCTGGTGGTCACCGATGTGCACGGGAGGATCGTGCAATGAGCCTCGAGGAGCTCCGGTCCGCTGCAGGCAGGCCTGCTCGCTCGGCGCGCCCCGCCGCGTCCCCGGGCCTCCCAGCCCAGGCGGGTCAGCTGGCTGCTGAGTGGGCTCCCACCGTGGCCAGGGTCCTGCTTGGCCTGGTGCTGGCGTGGTTCGGCTATCACGAGCTTGTCCAGCCATCCTTGTGGACCGGATACGTCCCGGTGGTGCCGGCGTCATCTCTGGCCGTGGTCTTGGTCCTGGCCCACGGCTGGCTGCTGCTGGTCCTGTCCGTGGCCCTGATCACCGGGATCGCGGTACGCGTCGTGGCGGCCGTCGCGGTGGTTCTGCTGCTCGAGATCGTGATCTCGCTGGCAGTCACCGGTGGGCTTTCCGACCTGACCCTGCGCGACATGGGCGTGCTCGGACTCGCCGCCTCCCTGACGGCGCCCAGCAGGCAGCGACTTGTCCTGAGGCGCTGAGACAGCCGTGTGAGTGTCGCCTGCCGTCGCGGACATGGGCGCCGGCCGGGATTTGTGCTCGGCAGGGAGCGGCTCCTACTCTGCACGTATGACGAGCCGCTCAGATGTCGTGACGATGGACTCCTGCGCGGTGCGGATCGTCGACGCCGACCGGGTTGCCGCGGTGCAAGATCGGATGCCCCCGGACGGCGAGGTGGCCGACCTCGCCGACGTGTTCGGCCTGTTGTCGGTGCCGGGGCGGCTCCGGCTGCTGGTTGCGCTGCTGGAGGGCGAGCTGTGCGTGTGCGACCTGGCTGCGGCGGCCGGGATGAGCGAGTCGGCAACCAGCCACGCGTTGCGGATCCTGCGCGCACACCGGGTGGTCTCGGTACGCCGCTCCGGGCGGATGGCCTACTACGCACTGGCCGACGCGCACGTGCGGATGCTGCTGGACGTGGCACTGACCCACATCGAGCACAGCGTGCTCGTCCACGACCACACAGACCAGGAGGAACGGTGAGCGAGCGGCGCTCGGAGGACCTCCCGTGCGCGCCCCTGACCCCGGGCGGGTCTGACTCACCAACCGCCCACCACGGCCACGACCAGGGTCACGGCGCAGGGGAGCACGGACACACGCATGGCGTGGAGCCGGGCGCGGACCTCCGCTACCTGGGGGTGGCGTTGGGACTGATCGCGGCGTTCATGCTCGCTGAAGTGATCGCCGCGCTGTTCAGTGGGTCGCTGGCGTTGTTCGCCGACGCCGGTCACATGCTCACAGACGTCGCGGCGCTGGCGGCCAGCATGTGGGCTGCCCGACTGGCGACCCGGCCCGCGCTGGGCTCGTGGACCTACGGGCTGAAACGGGCGGAGATCCTCTCCGCCGCGGTCAACGGAGTCAGCCTGGCTGTCATCGGCGCCGTCATCGCGGTCGAGGCAGTGCGACGGCTGATCGCGCCGCCGCAGGTCACCGGCGGTGTCGTCCTCGGCGTTGCCCTGGCCGGTGCGCTGGTCAACGTCGTTGCGACCTGGGTGCTGGCCAGGGCCAACCGGGCCAGCCTCAACGTGCGCGGCGCCTTCGCGCACATTCTCACCGACCTGTACGCGTTCCTCGGCACGGCGCTCGCCGGGCTGGTCATCGTTCTGACCGGCTGGGTGCGCGCGGACGCGATCGCCTCCCTGCTCGTCGCAGGGCTGATGGGGCACGCAGCCTGGGGCCTGCTCCGCGACGCCGGCCGGATACTCCTGCAAGGCGCGCCCGAAGGGGTGTCCTTGGAGGACGTCCGCACCCACCTCGCCCAGTGCGACCACGTGATCGACGTACACGACCTGCACGCATGGACGGTCACATCCGGGCTGCCGGTGCTGACCGCACACGTGACGCTGCAGGACCACTGCTTCACCGACGGACACGCCCCCCGGGTGCTCGACACCCTGCAGACCTGCCTGGTGGGTCACTTCGACGTCGAACACTCCACCTTCCAGCTCGAGACGGCCAGCCACGTCGACCACGAGCACGCCACCCACCCCTGAACGACGCCCCGCCCACGCAGCCCCTTGGGCCGAGGAGGAACCGCCGGTTTGCAGCAGACCCAACACGCGAACCCGACCGTCGACCTCGCGGAGTGCTGCAACGCATGTGCTGCGTCGGTGGACCAGCCCGCCCGGACCGTTCGCACGGTACTGCTGCTGTCCTGGCTCAGCCTGCTCTGGATGGTCGCCGAGGGCTGCCTCGGCCTCTACTCGGGGCTGCGGGCGCACTCCGTGTCGTTGGTCGCGTGGGCGCTCGGCTCGGCCATCGAGGGGATGGCGAGCGTTATCGTGATCTGGAGGTTCACCGGCAGTCGGCGGCTCGCGGAGGCAGCCGAGCTGCGGGCGCAGCGGGGCATCGCGGTGTCCTTCTGGCTGCTGGCGGTCGGCATCGCTGCCGAGGCTGTGCACGACCTGCTCGGCACTCCGACGGTCGAGACCACCACGTTCGGGGTCGCGGTGGCCGCGGCCAGCCTGGTGGTGATGCCGGGACTCGGGTGGGTCAAGCGGCGGCTGGGTGCTGGCCTGGGGTCGGGAGCGACCGCCGGAGAAGGCGCGCAGAACCTGTTGTGCGCCGCTCAAGCCGCCGCGGTTCTCGTCGGCCTCGTGGTGTGTGCCGTCACCGGGACCAGCTGGCTGGACCCCGTCATCGCCCTGGGTCTGGCCGCCTGGTCGGTGCGGGAGGGCCGTGAAGCCTGGAGGGGTGGGGGCTGCTGTTGACGACCCGGCCCAGTTCCAGACCCGTCCGTGCCGGCAGCCACCGGGGGCGGCGGACTGACCGCACGTGGTCACTACGCTGGCTCGGTGCGTGTTGGCGGAGCGAGGGAGAGCTGGCGTGGGGCATCTGCTTGACGACCGGGCGGGCGACCCGCATGCGGGGGAGGCCGATGCCCACGCGGTGCGCCATTCATGGTGGGGCCGGCTCAGCCACGAGCTGGCCGAGATGCTGGGCTTCGGTGGCCATGGGCACGACGCCGCGGAGCAGATCGACGACGCCCTGGAGGCCAACCAGGCCGGGCGGCGGGCCCTGTGGATCAGTCTGGCGGGCCTCGGCGTGACTGCTGCTCTGCAGGGCCTGGTGGTGGTCTTCTCGGGGTCCGTGGCGCTGCTGGGCGACGCGTTGCACAATCTGGCCGACGCGCTGACCGCGGTTCCGCTGCTGGTGGCGTTCTGGCTGGGACGCCGACCGGCGAACAGCCGTTACACCTACGGGTACGGGCGGGCCGAAGACCTGGGTGGTCTCTTCGTGATCGCCATGATCGCCCTGTCCAGCATCCTGGCCTGTTACGCGGCGGTCACCCGACTGGTCAACCCGCAACAGGTGCACCACCTGGGCGCGGTAGCGGCCGCGGCTGTCGTCGGCTTCGCCGGCAACGAGCTGGTGGCCCGTTACCGGATCCGGGTGGGACGTCAGATCGGGTCGGCTGCCCTGGTTGCGGACGGGCTGCACGCGCGCACCGACGGCTTCACCAGTCTCGCTGTGCTGCTGGGCGCTGGAGGGGTTGCACTCGGGTGGCGATGGGCCGACCCGGTGGTCGGGCTGCTGATCGCCGCCGCGATTGTGGGAGTGTTGCGCTCGGCGGTCGGCCAGGTCGGTGCGCGGCTGATGGATGCGGTCGACCCAGAGCTCGTGCAACGGGCCCGCGAATCTCTGCGAGCAGTGGACGGACTGGAGGGCGTGAGCGAGCTACGGATGCGCTGGATCGGCCACCGTTTGCGCGCAGAGGTCGCCATCGGCGTGGACCCGAGCCTGACGCTGGCCCAGGCCCACGAGGTGGCCCACCACGCGGAGGACCACCTGGTCACCTACGTGCCGAAGCTCGGCGCGGCAACCATCCACGTGAGCCCGGCAGCCGATACCTCCCCTGTCCTCGGGGAGCACTAGACGCGCCCGACCGGGCGCATCGCGGCACCTCACCGGTCGTGGGCTGGGTGCAGCGGATTCTCACCGCTCCGGGCCCCGGCCGCGGATGAGCGGCGACGGCCGTCGCGTTGTGCCGCGATGCCGGCGGCGACCACGAGGAGGACGCCGAGAAGCTGGGTTGGTGAGGGACGCTGGCGCAGCACGAGGAGGCCGAGGAGGAGGCCGATGGCGGGTTCGAGGGCCATCAGGGTGCCGAATGCGGTGGGCCTCATCATCCGCAACGCGAGCATCTCCAATGCGAAGGGCAGCACGGGGAGCAGGATGGCCAGCCCGGCAGCGGCGGAAAGGTTGTCCACGGTGAGGTGGCCGCTGGCCTGCGGGACGCCGAGGACTGCTGCGGTGGCGGCGGCGTGGGAACCGTGATGGAGAGTCCGGTGATGCCGGCGAACTGGTCGCCGATGCGTTGGGTGAGCAGGATGTAGGTGCCCCAGCCGATGGCCGCGAGCCCGGCCAACCCGGGGCCGGCTGGGTGGATGTCACCACGCCAGGGTTGCGTGAGCCCGGCGACTCCGAGCAGCGCCATCAGGGGCCAGGTGAGTGCGCGCCGGCTGTGGCTGCGCACGGCGGCGACGGTCATCGGGCCGAGGAACTCGATGGCGACGGAGGTGCCGAGCGGGATGCGCTGGATGGCGGCGAGGAACGCGATGGTCTGGAGGCCGGTGATGACGCCCAGCCCGAGCAGCGCTGGGAGGTCACGAGCCCGCGGTGCAGCCAGCGGTGGACGGGCCATGGCCAGGAAGATGAGGGCTCCCATGCTGAGCCTGAGTCAGGCAGTCCCGGCTGCCCCGACAGTGGAGATCAGGTGCACCGACAGCGCAGAGCCGAGCTGGACCGACAGGCTCGCGGCCACGGCGAGTGACCAAGGAGGCAGCACGCCAGTGGAGCGGACTCGCGTGCTCACGAGTGGTTGCGGTCAGCCTGCCCGTCCCCGATAGCGATACGGGGCCGCCGTTGCGGGGCCGCGGCGCCGCAACGGCGCCGACGCTGACCGCGTGACAGTAGCTGGTCGGAATGTGTGCGTAGTCGCCGACCACCGTCAGCCGAACCTCCGTGACCCCCACGAGTGCAGCATACTGCACGTCAGGTGCACTCGATGCGCTGGCACTGGTAGAGCGGTCTGGTATCCGATCCGACGTCGACAACCGGACGAGCAGGGGCGCGGCGAGGGGCGACGTGATGAGCACAGTCGTGATGCACAACGTGGTGTCAGTGGATGGCTACGTCGCCGACGACAATGACGACGTTGGTCCGCTCTTCGACTGGTACTTCAACGGCGATGCTGAGCTGGTCGAGGGTGGACGGTTCAGGGTGTCTGAGGCGTCGGCCGGCTACGTCGGGCCGACGGGGGAGAGCATCGGCTCGACGTGCTCGGGCGACACCTCTTTGACCTGACCAATGGTTGGGAGGGCCGGCCTCCGGCGGGTGAGCATGTGGTCGTGGTGTCGCACCGGCCCAGGCTGGCGGGCTGGCACCCGGAGGCGTCCTACTACTTTGTCGACGGCGTGGTTCGTGGCGTGGTTCAGATCCCCGCCTGTCGGAGCCATTCTCACCACGTGCCAGTGGCGATGCCCCGCGTGGTCAGCGACGGCCCGCGCTGAAGGTCGCTGCGCTGTGCCCGCCACCGGAGGTGGCGCCGACCTGCTTACGGCCCGTGAGGCGGCGCGAGGAACGGTTCTTACCCGGTGCCTTCCTGGACGGCTCCGGACGCTTCGGCGTCGGGGCCTCAGCCTGTGAGCGGGCAGCGCGGGGCTGCTGCCCGCGCGGCCGGCTGCGGTGCCCGCGGGTGGACTTCCTCTGTCCTGGCCCGGAGGGAGCCTGTGCGGCCTCGGTCTCGAGCGGCCCGGTGAGCACGCGCTCGCCCGGCGCTAGCTCGACGAGGATGGGATGGCTGCCACCCTGGATCCGAGTGGTCGTCGGCACGATGCCAGCCGCCCGTGCCAGCCCGCGGACGTCTTGGACCTGCTCACGGGTCACCAGGGTGACGACCGTTCCCGAGTTGCCGGCACGTGCCGTGCGGCCGGAGCGGTGCAGGTAGGCCTTGTGTTCGCTGGGCGGGTCGGCGTGGACGACCAGGGCCACATCATCGACGTGGATTCCTCGCGCGGCGATGTCGGTGGCTACCAGCGTCGAAGCCCGACCAGCGTGGAAGGCTTCGAGGTTACGGGTGCGGGCGTTCTGGCCGAGGTTGCCGTGGAGGTCTACCGCCGGCACGCCGCTGCGGTTCAGTTGGCGGCTCAGAGCCTTGGCGCCGTGCTTGGTGCGGGTGAAGACCACCGTGCGACCAGGCGCACTGGTCAGATCGACCAGGATGGCCAGTCGGTGTTCGCGCTCGACGTGCAGGACGTGGTGCGCCATGTTGCTCACGGGCGACTGCACCGAGTCGGCCTCGTGCGTGACCGGGGAACTGAGGAACTGGCGCACCAGCCCGTCGATCGCCCGGTCCAGCGTTGCCGAGAAGAGCAGTCGCTGGCTATGCCTGGGCGTCTGTGAGAGCAGCCGGCGCACGGCGGGCAGGAAGCCCAGGTCCGACATGTGGTCCGCCTCGTCGAGGACCGTGATCTCGATGTCGTCAAGGCGGCAATGGCCCTGCCCGATCAGGTCCTCGAGACGTCCGGGGCAAGCCACGAGAATGTCGACGCCCCGGCGGAGTGCGGTGACCTGGGGGTTCTGGCCCACGCCGCCGAAGACGGTTCTGGTGGTCAAGCCGGCCGCCTCGGCCAGCGGGGCCAAGGCCGTGTCTATCTGGCTGACGAGCTCACGCGTCGGCGCAAGGATCAGCGCACGTGGCGCCTTGGGTCGTGTCCTATGGCGGTCCGAGAGCCGGGCGACCAAAGGAAGCAGAAAGGCATAGGTCTTGCCTGAGCCGGTGCGACCCCGGCCAAGAACATCGCGTCCCGCGAGGGCGTCGGGAACAGTTGCGGCCTGGATCGGGGTCGGGCGGTCGATGTTGAGACCTGCCAGGACATCGGTCAGGTGTGCGGGCACACCCAGGTGTGAGAAGGAGGACAAGGATGATCGCTATCTGTGCGGGTGTCTCGCCGACAGCCGGGAATCCGAAGGTCTCGGCCGGCTACGCACGGAGCAACTGTCACGGGCTACGACGTGTGGACAACTCGCGGCGAGATTTCAACGAGCTGTGGCCACCACAGTACCGGATGGCGGGGCAATTCGCCCATCAGCGGTGGTGATCGTGCACTTCGCCGTTGTTGTCGAGGATGAGCCGGCTCATGTTCGGGTGGCGGCGGAAGTCGAACATCCCGGCCAGGGAGCCTGCGATGGAGTCGAACGACCCGTCGCCGATACGGCCGGTCTTCCAGTTGTCCTCGATGAACTTCAGGATCGAGGACTGGTCGGTGGTGGCGTGGTCCACGTAGTTGCTGCGCGCGTACGGGGACAGCACGAGCAGCGGCAGGCGCGGGCCGTAGCCACACCGGTCGCTATAGCCACCGAGCTGGGTCTTCGCGGTCGGGCTGCCGCAGGAGTTCGCACCGGTCAGCGCGTCGTGGGCGGTCGCCGACAGGTTGACGATTGGCGAGGAGACGTGGTTGTACCAGCCGTCGGAGTCGTCGTAGGCGATGACGACTGCGGTGTGCTTCCAGGACGGCAGCCGCTGCAGCCTGTTCAGGCTGTCCACCAAGAAGTGCTGCTCGTCGATCGGGTCGGAGTAGCCGGCGTGGCCGTCCTGGTAGCCGGCTGCCTTGAGGAAGCTGACGGCCGGCATGTGCCCGGAGTCGGCGGCCTTCCAGAAGTCGGTGAGGTCGTACTGGTGGTTGGCCCGGTCGGATTTGCCGATCATGGCCACCGAGGACGGCGGCAGGTGGTGCGGGTTGGCGGTGGACTTGTAGTACTGGAAGGGCTCGTGGTGGGCGATGTAGTCGTTGGTGCTGGCGCCGGCCACGTTGGCGTGGGCTGCCCCGCAGACGGCGGTCCCGGTGTTGGTGCGGCTGGTCGGCCGAAAGCCACCCTGGAACCAGCCCCAGGTGGTCTTCTTGGCGTTGAGCAGGTCACCGATGTTGGTGCCCTGCATGGCCGCGTGGGCGTAGTTGCGGTTCGAGCAGTCGTCGTAGGCGGGGTCCGGGTCGTTGATGACAGTGCCGACTCCCTGCGCGTTCGGGTCGGCGACCGTGTAGGAGTCCGGCGCGGGGGTCTGCTTGCCGGTCTTCGGGTCGATCGAGATCACCCCGTGGGTCTGGCCCGAGACCAGGTTGAGCGCGCCAGGGGTGGACGGGCCGAAGTTGGTGTCGTAGGAGTTGTCGCTCATCGCGAAGCGCTGCGCGTAGTTCCACAGCGCGGTGACGGTGTTGCCGTCGTAGTAGTCCATCACCAGGCCCGGCTGGTAGTACTCGCCGGTGTTCTTGGTCGTGCAGTCCCCAGAGTCGGTGTTCTGGACGAACTTGTCCATCAGACCGGAGTCGGCGGCCTTCTGCTCAGCGGTGTAGCCGTGGTCCTGGTCGCATGTGACAGTCTGCTTGCGATCCAGCCGTTTGGGGTTGTCCACGTTCGGATTGCGGTGCAGCAGCCCCGCGCTCCGGAGCCCGTTGACGGCCGGCGTGCCGGCCCTGGGGTTGAACGCCGGCTCGCCCTCGGGGTTCGTCGAGTTCGGGTAGGTGCCGAAGTAGTGATCGAACGAGACGTTCTCGCCGAAGATCACCACCAGGTGCTTGATCGGGGTCCTGGTCTGGGTGCTGTGTGGCACACCGGGGTGGGCGCGGTGTCCACTGGGCATCTCCGCGGCGGACGCGTTCACGGCCGCCACCGCGACACAGGGGGTGGCCGCAAGCGCGGCGGCAGCCAGCAACGTACGTGGTCTCACGTGCTCTCCTCGTGAATCGGGCCGGCCGCGACTGGTTGCGGCCGGTGGTGATGACAGCAACCGAAACTGTCGGACCTGGATGGACAGACCCGGAAGCGCAGCGCACAAGAACGTGAACTCGAACGAACAACTCCCTTCAAGCGGAGATTCGCCAACATGTTCATCGGCGCTCTCTCTTCAGCCACGCCCTGATATGGAGGCGCGGTTGTCAAGCGGGCAGGGTGAGCCTCAGCCCGGCGTCGGCCTCAAGCGCCCGGCACGGCTTCGCCGGCGAGATCGCACATACCGGTTGCGTTCGAGCGGGATCGCGCGCGTCGTCGACCACGGCTCGAGGGGAGCGCTCGGCGGGACGTTCAGCGCGACGTACTTTCGGCCAGCGTCGCTGTCGCCGATGCCGCAGCAGCGAGATGCCTCCCACGTGGCAGTAGCAGCGGAGTGGCGAGCAGCAGCACGCCCGCAACGACGAGGGCGGCACGGGGGCTGGTCGCGTCAGCGAGGACACCCCACAGGGCGGTGAGGAGGGCGATGGTGGCGCTGGTGCTGACCGACCAGGCGGACAGGACGCGGGCAAGGCGGTCGCGCGGGGTGTGCTGGACCCGGTAGGTGGAGACTACGGGGTTGTGGACGCTGACGCCCACGATGAGCCCGAGTTCGACGACCATGACGATGAGCAGCCCGGTGACACCCGGTCGGATGAACGCCAGTCCGAGCGGCCAGACCGCCCGGAGAGCGCCGAGTTTGAGCAAGACGTCACGCTCACCGAAGCGCGTGACGACGCGGCGCGCGAGCCGGGAGCCGATGAGCCCGCCCACACAGGGCACGGCGAAGGTGAGGCCGTACTGCCACGCCGGGAAGCCGAGTCGGCCCAGCATCATGAAGGCGAGCACCGGTTCGGGAGCCATGATGAGCCCGTTGACCGCTACCACGTTGAGGAACAGGGCCCGCAGCGCCCGCTGGCTCCATATGTAGCGCCAGCCCTCCACCAGATCGCTGAACCGTGCCCGTCCTTCGCGCACCGGTGGCGCGGGTTCGTGTCCGCCGATGGCGGTGATGCCGAGCGCTGAGAGCAGGTAGCTGGCCGCATCGGCGGTCACCGTCGAGGCAGGCCCCAGCAACCCAATGGCGGCACCACCGAGCACGGGACCGAAGATGGTGGCCGACCAGGTGGTCGACTCGAAGCGGCTGCTGGCGGTGAGCAGGTGGTCGTGGTCGACCACGGTCTTGAGGAACGCTCCGCTGGCGGAGTTGAACGCAATCTTCGCTGCTCCCACCACCACCGCGACGACGAGCAGTTGGGCGAACGTCAGCAGCCCCAGCCAGTAAGCGGCCGGGATGGACGCCATCGCGAGGAAGCGCGTCGCGTCCATCGCAACCATGACCGGGCGCTTGGGCCGGTACTCGACCCACGGCCCCAGCGGCACCGCCACAACCGCTCCGACCGCGAGTCCGGCAGCTGCCAGCGCAGACACTTGCGAGGTGCTGGCACCGAGCACGCGGATGGCGATGTAGGCGAACGCACCGAACCCGAGTCCCGTGCCGTAGGCGCTGACCGCGTACGCCGCCCACAGCCACCCGAACTGGCGACCCAGGCGCGTCCTCCTACCCACCGGTCGCCGCTCGCCTTCCCGTCCACTGTGCAAGACCGAGATCGCCATTCTCTCGGTCCAGATCGGCTCGCATGGGGAGCCCGAAGGGCGTGTTCGGTCGCCGGCAGACCCGTGAAAGCCGCTCCTTGGGTCTATTTTGCGAGCATGGCAACTACTGTCTTGCGTGTGCGCCTAGTCGGCGGTGAACACACGGACCTGGCCTACGAAGATCCCGACCAGCTCGACGAGGGGGAGATGATTGATCAGATCATCGAGGTCCTGAGCGCAGACACCGGTGTGCTGCGCTGCCGCCATGGCGACCGGATGGTCGCGCTCTATGCCCGTGGTGTGGCAAGCATTGAGGTCTCACCGCGCGGGGCGATCCTCTAGGCTTCATGCCGGGTCGGCGGAGCAAGTGTGCCGGGTAAGGCTACTCCCGGGGAGCCCTGCCGGCGAAGGGCCAACCGGCCCGGGGTCGCTGTAGCACCCGCGGAGCGAGCGGCGTGCCCTGGTCCGGTACATTGTCGCCCATGCCTCATCCCGCACCGGCGGCCAGCCGGTCCGAAGTCGCGCAGAAAGAAATCCGGCGGGAGTTCCCGTCACGGACCGTGAGTCGCTGGAGTCGGCGGGTCCTCATCGGCGCCGTCGTGGTCGCGGCCCTCTGGCTCGTGGGCACCGTCGTCGTGCACGTCGTGACGACGCAGATGTGGTTCGACTCTGTGCGTGACGGGTCGGTGTACTCCACGATGCTCCGCGCGAAAGTCCTGCTGTTTTCTCTGTTCGCGGTGCCTGCGGGCCTAGTTGGCGGCTTCACCGTGCGCGCGGTCCGCCGAGGCCGGCCCCGCCTGCCAGTGGACGAACGGGACCACATGGCCCGCTGGTTGTTCCGCAAGTACGAGCCGCCCCTGTGGCGCGCGATACTGCTGCTCGCTGTCGCGGTGCCGGCGGTTCTCGTGGGGTCGCATGCGGCTGGTCGATGGCAGACCTATCTCCTTTGGTGGCACGCCTCGCCCTGGCACACCACCGATCCGCAGTTCCACAAGGACATCTCCTTTTTCGTGGAGGTATTGCCCTTCGATCGCCTCGTCGTCGCGCTGCTAACGCAGATTGTTGTGCTTGGACTGTGGATCGCCGTGGTGAGCGGCTATCTGTACGGTGGTTGGCGCGTGCGAGGTCGTGGGGCGTCCGGCGACTGGAGGGTGGGCGGTCGTGGCCGACGGATCACCCGGCCGACGATCCGGCTGTTGTCGGCGCTGCTGGCCGGCTACCTGGTGCTCAAGGCGCTCGGCTACTGGATCGGGCAGTACGCCGTCAACACCGAGAACCGCGGGCCCGTGACGGGCGTCTCCTACACCGACCAGCACGCGGTGATCCCAGGCACCGTCCCCCTGGTCGTCCTCGCCCTCGTGTGCGGGGGGCTCCTGCTCGCGAATGTCCTGGTCATGGGTCGGTTCCGCTTCGTCCTCGGGAGCCTGGCACTGATGGTGGTCGGGGCGCTCCTGATCGGCACGGCATGGCCAGCTCTCGTCTACCAGCTCGTCGAGAAGCCGAGCGCGGCGACACGCGACCTCAGCGAGATCGCACACAACGAGCAGGCCACCCGCGCGGCGTTCGGCCTGGGCAACGTCGTGCACAGCGTCCCCTACGACCCGGCGAAGACGCTTCAGGGCAATGCCCTCGAGGTCCAGGCGCGCCGTACAGCTCAGATCCGAATGCTCGACCCCAACCGGCTCTCACCGACTTTCAACGTCATGCAGCAGCTGCAGGCCTACTACGGCTTCAAGTCCCCCCTCGACGTCGACCACTACGACTTGGGGGGCAAGTCCCGCGACGTGGCCCTGGCCGTGCGTGAGCTGCAGTCGAAGGGCATTCCGCACCAGAGCTGGGTCAACAACCACCTGGTGTACACGCATGGCTACGGCCTGGTGGCCGCCCCAACCGACAGCATGAACCCGAACACCGAGAGCCCGAACTTCCTGGACGGTGGTATGCCACCGGGCGGGCAGATCCCCGTCAAGCAGCCCCGGGTCTACTTCGGACAGTCCTCGCCGTCCTACTCGATCGTCGGGCAGCCCGCTGGCAGCCGCCAGCAACTTGAGTTCGACCACCCCGGGGCCAACGGGAGCTCGAAGGCCGCGCACACGACGTACTCCGGTGGTGGCGGAATCCCGATCGGATCGCTCCCGCGCCGCTTGCTGTTCGCGATCGGCCTTCGGAGCCCGCAGATCCTGTTCAGCTCCGAAATCAACAGTGCCTCGCAGCTGCTCATGGTGCGCAACCCGAGGGCACGCGTGGCGAAGGTAGCTCCCTGGCTGTCCCTCGACGGCGACGTCTACCCAGCCGTGGTCAACGGCCGCATCGAGTGGGTCGTCGACGGTTACACGTCGTCGAGCAGCTACCCCGACTCGCAGCTGGTCAACCTTCACAAGGCAACCAGGACCTCGCTCACGCCCCACGGGTCACCGATCGCCCAGTCCGCCCCGCAGGTGAACTACTTGCGCAACTCCGTGAAGGCGACGGTGGACGCCTACACCGGCAAGGTGACGCTGTACCAGTGGCACGACAACCAGCGGCCCGATCCTTTGCTCAAGGCGTGGGAGCAGGTGTTCCCCGGACTCGTCAAGCCGCAGTCGAGCATTCCGGCTGCCCTGCTCCCTCACCTTCGCTACCCTCGCGACCTCTTCGACGTGCAACGCAGCCTGCTTGCGGACTACCACGTCACAAAGGCGCCCGACTTCTACAGCGGCAACGACTTCTGGAAGGTGCCCGGCGATCCAACCGTCGCGGCGAACAAGAGCCTGAACACTGGCTCGGCCACGGGCGGTGCAACGGGCCCCGCGGTTCCCGCGAGGTACATGTCGATGTCCCCAGACGGGTTTGGAAGCCAGCGCTATCTACTGTCTAGCCCGATGGTGACGCTCAACCGCAGAGACCTTGCGGGGTTCATCTCGGTCGACTCCGAACCTGGACCCGACTACGGCAAGTTCACGGTGCTGGACTTCCCTTCCGCGTCCGCCGGTGAGGCGCCCTCGCAGGTCCAGAACGACATCGAGTCCTCGACCAAGATCTCCGAGGCGCTTACGCTCCAGCGCGGCGGCAACTCCAAGGTCGTGCTCGGTGATCTGCAGGCCATCCCGCTCGCGGGACGGATGCTGTATGTCGAACCGGTCTACACCCAGGCTGCGGGCAACAGCTCCTTCCCCGTCCTTCGACATGTGATCGCCTTGTACGCCAACGGCGACCCAGCTTTCGACACCACACTGGGACCGGCGCTGCGCCAGGCAATCGCCTTGGGGAGTCGAGCAGGCTGAGGACCCGCCCGCGGCGATTGTGGATCGTGCTTGCTCCGGGCCCGGCTGACCATCGACGGGACTGCGCAACTCAGGGCGGGGGCCAAACCAGCGCGGACGGCCCAGCGGTCGCGGCCTTCGCAGGGCTGCCGTTCACTCGCTCGTTCGTTCGTAGGGCCTCGCGCTGGTGGAGGTGGCGTAAACCGTGGCGATCTGCGCCGATCTCGCTGGACCAGGAACACTGCCGTCCGCGCCTGGGTCTGGGACGTGAACGGCAGGGGCGAGGGGCCGACTTGGGCCTGGATGGCGCGGTGGGCTGGTCAGGTGAGTCCGAGCGTGTCCCGGACACCGAGGATCTGTACTACTTCGTGCACTAGCGGCTGTGCTCCGCGAGTTGTGACGGCGAGGCCGCTCTGCGTCACCTGCGTGGCGAAAACGGTGAGCTGGTGAAGCGCGGCGACGTCGAGGAAGTCCAGGTCGCTGACGTCGATGTGCACGGCCTTCTGGCCGTTGAGCTCAATGCTAGTGAGATCGGCTTCGAGTTGTTCGAGATTCGCGATGTCAGCCTCTCCCTGGATGATGATCCAGGCGGCGTTCTCGCTGCGTACGATCTCGACGTTGAGACGCGTAGCCCCGTGGTCAGCAGAAGAATTCATGAACTTTCCCGACATCCTCGAAGCGTCAACTACAAAGGGCGCTTCATGTGTTTGATTCGCCGGGAACGACGCAGGCGCGGACGACGGCGCTCAAGCGACTCTCGGTCCTTCGGCCCTACGCCTGCTCGTGGCTGAACGCCAGGATGGTGCTCGGGGTGGGGGGATTCTCGGGCAGTGCTTCCTCTGGGTCCGCATGTGTTTCGTGGTTTGCCCGGAGGGGTACGGTCCGCACTGACCAGCGGGCTCTCCTTCGTCCCGCCGACGAGGGTGGGAAGCTGCGCTGGGGCATCGTCGCCACGAGTGGTCGCACGCGGCTGGCGGTTCCCACTGAGAACCTGGAGTCCGGGAAGTTGAGTGCCGGCTCATCGAACATGTGGGTTCTGCCGTCAGATCTGACGGCAGCCGTCCTCGCGCGTCGGCACGTCCTAGATGTCTGTCGGGACATGCCCAGGCGGAAGGTGGAGGTCGCGCGTCTCCTGGTCAGCGAGCTCGTTTCGAATGCTGTCCGGCATGGCGCGGGCCCGGTGGTGTTGGTTGTTTCCTGCGACGGCGGAGGTGTGCGCATCGAGGTACACGATGAGAGCCCCGATATGCCCCGCATCGTTGACCGGCAGCCGCTGATGGAGGGTGGGGCTGGGTTGCGGATCGTCGCGACTTTGGCGAGCAGCTGGGGTGTTGACCCGTGCCGCGATGGGCGGCCCGGGAAACGAGTGTGGTTCGCGCTCGATTGAGGTCTTCGCAGGCGGCACGGTTCGATTGCACCAGGCGACTGAGCTGCGCCGTCGCAACGGCAGCCGGTGCGCCCTCATGGCCGTTCTATTTCCCTGTCGGCGGCGGCTACGGCTGGCTTGCGCCGGGCCGGGCGCAACCGGTGCGCCAGTGGCGTCCGCCAGAGTGGTGTACGGATCCCGGTGAGCGTGTCGCTGCCGATGTAGGCGACGGCCACCGGGTGATCCTTCGAGCGAACCTCTCACAGAACCCTCGAACGGAGCACCACGATGACCGTCAGGTCCAGTATCGATCCTGCCCGCCTGCTCGAAGAACAACTGGCTCAGGCCTCCCCGGATCTGCTGCGCGAGCTGCTGCAGACCTTCGTCAACACCCTGCTGTCCGCTGAGGCCGACGCGGTGTGCGGCGCCGAGTACGGCACCAGCAGCCCTGATCGGGTCAACCGCCGCAACGGCTACCGGCACCGCGACTTCGACACCCGCGCCGGCACGGTCGACGTCGCGGTGCCCAAGCTGCGACAGGGCTCCTACTTCCCTGAGTGGCTGCTCGAGCGCCGCAAGCGGGCCGAGCGGGCGCTGACGTCGGTGGTGGCGACGTGCTACCTGCTCGGAGTCTCGACGCGGCGGATGGACAAGCTCGTGCAGTCCCTCGGCATCACCACGCTGTCGAAGTCGCAGGTCAGCGAGATGGCCAAGGACCTCGACGCCCACGTCGAGCAGTTTCGCACCCGCCGCCTGGAAGACGCCGGCCCGTTCACCTTCCTCGCCGCCGACGCCCTGGTGCTCAAGGTCCGCGAAGGCGGCCGCGTGGTGCCTGTGCACGCCCTGGTCGCCACCGGTGTCAACGCCGACGGGCACCGAGAAGTCCTGGGTGTGCAGGTCACCTCCAGCGAGGACGGCGCCGGCTGGTTAGCGTTCTTCCGCGACCTCACCGCCCGCGGCCTGAGCGGCGTCAAGCTGGTCACCAGCGACGCGCACCGCGGCCTCACGAACGCGATCAGCGCGACCCTGCCCGGCGCAGCGTGGCAACGCTGCCGCACCCACTACGCCGCCAACCTCATGTCCGTGACACCGAAAAGCTCCTGGGGCTGGGTCAAAGCGCTGCTGCACTCGGTCTACGACCAGCCCGACGCCGAAGCGGTGCACGCCCAGTTCGACCGGGTCGTCGACGCCCTGAGCGAGAAGCTCCCCAAGGTCGCCGAGCACCTCGAACAAGCGCGCGCCGACATCCTCGCCTTCACCGCGTTCCCCAAGGAGATCTGGCGCCAGATCTGGTCCAACAACCCCAACGAACGGCTCAACCGCGAGATCCGCCGCCGCACCGACGTCGTCGGCATCTTCCCCGACCGCAGCTCGATCATCCGGCTCGTCGGCGCCGTCCTGGCCGAACAACACGACGAATGGGCCGAAGGCCGTCGCTACCTCGGACTCGACGTCCTGGCCCGCTCACAAGCCGTCGACACCACCACCGAGGAGGTGAGCACCGAGCTGACCACCATCCAGGCGATCACCGCCTGAACTACAACGACGAAGGATCACCCGTCGTACACCACTCCCAAGGACTTGACCGGTGCGCCAGCGCCTGGGTGTGGATCGGGTTGGTTGCACCGAGAATTGTCAGGTGGAGGAGACCCCGGAGTTGCTCGTCGCCGACCCCGCCGCGTGGCGCGCCTGGCTCGCGGCCAACCATGCGTCATCGCTGGGCATACGCCTGGTGTTGGCGAGGAAGGGCGTAGCGCGCCCGACGCTGCTGACATATGATGACGCGCTGCCCGAGGCGCTCTGCTACGGCTGGATCGACGGCCGGCTCACCCGCCGGGACGAGGTGACCTACTGTGTCCGGTTCACGCCGCGGCGCGCGCGCAGTTCATGGTCGCATCGCAACGTCGAGGCGGCTGAACGGCTGATTGCTGAGGGGCGCATGCAACCGGCCGGTCTCGCGGAGGTCGAGCGGGCGAAGGCCGACGGGCGGTGGGAGAGGGCGTACCGGGGTTCGGCGTCGATCGAGGTGCCGGACGATCTGCGCGATGCGCTGGCCGCGTCGCCACGCGCGCAGGCGATGTGGGAGGTGCTGACGCGCACGAACAGGTACGCCGTGCTGTACCGGGTGCACCAGGCCAAGCGTGGACAGACCCGTGCCCGCCGGATCCGGCAGTACGTCGAGATGCTGGAACGTGGCGACACTCCGCACCCGCAAAAGGCCATGCGGAAGTGAGGCCGGTGATGGCGTGGTCCTCGGGCATGACCTGCCAACGCGCGACCAGCGGTAGTTCTGGACGTTCGTGTCATTGCCCGAGGTGTCGCAGGAAGTTGACCACGGTTGGCCAAGCCTGGGTGCGTGCCTTCATGTTGGCGGCCCAGGTGGTGTCGGCGATGCCGGGGCTCCGGTAGGCGATGTTCGGGACGAGCGTGCCGATGGAGTGGTTGGCATGCGGGTAGGACAGCAGGATGAGGGTGGGAGTCGCGGTGGGCCTGCAGGCGGTCGATGATGGCGTTCGCCATCGGGCACGACGGCCACATCTGGTCCGCGCCCCCGCAGTCGAGCAGCAGCGGCCCGTTGATGTCCTCGACTGTGATGACCGCGGCCGGGTTGGCCGAGGTGGGGTCCGAACTGCTGGGAGTGCGGCACTGGCTTGCCGTGCAGGGTCCAGGCCGGCTTGGGCCAAGGCCCAAGACCAAGTTGTTGAAGACCTCGCAGGCGAACCAAGGCCGCCCTGCCTGGGCCACCCGCATCCCATGTCTTCGCAAGTGGTGGATGGTGTTGCGGCATGGGTGTGTCCAACTGGTCAGGGGCCTTCACGCCGTATCCGAGTGCACCAGAACTGAACCTGGACGAAGGCTCCGGCACAGCCAAGATCCAGCTCCGTCCCTCCCGTCGAAGCGCAAGATCATCGGCGGCGACCGGAGCGCTGACAGCGGCAAATCCGGTAAACGGCTGGGCGGCGTAGTCCGTTGACAGGCTCGGAGTGCGGTTGATCATGTCCCGCGCACCCGGGACGTGGGGATCGTTGAGGAGCCAAGGCAGCGGTTCGCTGCGGTAGCCTCCGACGAGCACCAGGGTTCGACCGGGTTGAAGGGGGCGTGGCTGCATGACGGCGAATTATCCCGCCTTCGACTTCCCCATCTTTGGCCTCGGCACTGGTTGGGATGGGCCGCGTTGGCTGGACTTCTTCGAAGGGACAATCGGTGAGCCCAGCTGGGCGGTCTGGCTGATGCACGCCTGGAATCGGCACGGCCCGCCGACCCCCTGGGTCCTGGTCGGCACGATGCCGACAGAGCGATACACACGGCTGATGGTTCCGCCCGACAAGGACTCGGCGCGCGAGCTGGCCCACAAGGCCCTGTTTACGCTCGTCGGTCAAGTCCTTGGGAGTGGTGTACGACGGGTGATCCTTCGTCGTTGTAGTTCAGGCGGTGATCGCCTGGATGGTGGTCAGCTCGGTGCTCACCTCCTCGGTGGTGGTGTCGACGGCTTGTGAGCGGGCCAGGACGTCGAGTCCGAGGTAGCGACGGCCTTCGGCCCATTCGTCGTGTTGTTCGGCCAGGACGGCGCCGACGAGCCGGATGATCGAGCTGCGGTCGGGGAAGATGCCGACGACGTCGGTGCGGCGGCGGATCTCGCGGTTGAGCCGTTCGTTGGGGTTGTTGGACCAGATCTGGCGCCAGATCTCCTTGGGGAACGCGGTGAAGGCGAGGATGTCGGCGCGCGCTTGTTCGAGGTGCTCGGCGACCTTGGGGAGCTTCTCGCTCAGGGCGTCGACGACCCGGTCGAACTGGGCGTGCACCGCTTCGGCGTCGGGCTGGTCGTAGACCGAGTGCAGCAGCGCTTTGACCCAGCCCCAGGAGCTTTTCGGTGTCACGGACATGAGGTTGGCGGCGTAGTGGGTGCGGCAGCGTTGCCACGCTGCGCCGGGCAGGGTCGCGCTGATCGCGTTCGTGAGGCCGCGGTGCGCGTCGCTGGTGACCAGCTTGACGCCGCTCAGGCCGCGGGCGGTGAGGTCGCGGAAGAACGCTAACCAGCCGGCGCCGTCCTCGCTGGAGGTGACCTGCACACCCAGGACTTCTCGGTGCCCGTCGGCGTTGACACCGGTGGCGACCAGGGCGTGCACAGGCACCACGCGGCCGCCTTCGCGGACCTTGAGCACCAGGGCGTCGGCGGCGAGGAAGGTGAACGGGCCGGCGTCTTCCAGGCGGCGGGTGCGAAACTGCTCGACGTGGGCGTCGAGGTCCTTGGCCATCTCGCTGACCTGCGACTTCGACAGCGTGGTGATGCCGAGGGACTGCACGAGCTTGTCCATCCGCCGCGTCGAGACTCCGAGCAGGTAGCACGTCGCCACCACCGACGTCAGCGCCCGCTCGGCCCGCTTGCGGCGCTCGAGCAGCCACTCAGGGAAGTAGGAGCCCTGTCGCAGCTTGGGCACCGCGACGTCGCCCGTGCCGGCGCGGGTGTCGAAGTCGCGGTGCCGGTAGCCGTTGCGGCGGTTGACCCGATCAGGGCTGCTGGTGCCGTACTCGGCGCCGCACACCGCGTCGGCCTCAGCGGACAGCAGGGTGTTGACGAAGGTCTGCAGCAGCTCGCGCAGCAGATCCGGGGAGGCCTGAGCCAGTTGTTCTTCGAGCAGGCGGGCAGGATCGATACTGGACCTGACGGTCATCGTGGTGCTCCGTTCGAGGGTTCTGTGAGAGGTTCGCTCGAAGGATCACCCGGTGGCCGTCGCCTACATCGGCAGCGACACGCTCACCGGGATCCGTACACCACTCTGGCGGACGCCACTCGCTCGTCAACCGCATCACGCCTGCCTTACCCGAGCCAGAGAGGGGCCGGTACTGGAGTCGGGCCATGGTGATGACCGATCGAGCGGCCGACGACTGGGACGCGTGGGAGCGAGTCACCTGGCGAGTCGACGGGGTTCCGGTGCCGGCACGTGCTCGGACGTGGGCCGGCGTGCGGGTTGGATTCGCCACGGTCCCAGAGGTGTCGATCGTGGTGCTGGATGCCCGACCGGCGGCTGCTGAGGTCGGGCTGGAGCAGGTGAGTGATGGCACTGCCTACCACTTCCGGGCAGACGCGCCCCTGAACTACCCCGGTGATCTGGAAGCAGCCGCACGGGCCGCGCTGGGCAACTCCGACGATTCCGAACCGGAGACGTGGCCGCTGCACGAGGACCAGGTACGGCTGCTCCGCGACAAGACGTCGCAGTAGCGCCACCGAAAGCCGCGGTCATCGGCTGCCGAACCTTTCCCTCACCGCGGCAATTCCGGACGTTCGTTCGTCAGCCGATGCGGTGGAGGACGTCTAGTGGCCACGCGTCTCGGCGAGGTGCCTCAGAGGCAGTTCGGGAATCGTGGTCCCGAGGGCCTTGTCGCGGCCCGCGGCGGAGAGGCCGCTGCCCGCGCCGGCACGCACGAGCGCGGTCATCTGCGACCCCTGCCACGCGGCCTAGGGCGTGTCTCCCAATAGGCGTAGCCAGCGGATGCAGGCCTGGAGGACAGCCGCGGCCCGGTAGGTGATGGCGAGCTTGTCGTAGCGAGTGGCCAGCCCTCGCCACTGCTTGGACAGGTTGAACGAGCGCTCCACAACGTTGCGGCCCTTGTAGATCTCGGCATCGAAGGCTGGCGGCCTCCCACCGGCCGAGCCCCTGCGCAGTCGGGCCGCGATCTCGCTGCTCTTCTGGGGGATGACCGTCTTGACCCTGCGCGCGGCCAGCATGCGTCGGTTGACGCCGTTGGTGTACGCGCGGTCGGCCACGACGACCTCGGGGCGGGTGCGCGCAGGACCCGGTCCGAGCCGAGGTACCCGGATGTCGGCCATCACCTCGGCCAGCATCGCCCCGTCATTGCGCTGGCCTGCGGTGACCACCAGCGCCAACGGGCGACCGTGCCCGTCGACCGCGGCATGGATCTTGCTGGTCAGCCCGCCACGGGAGCGACCTACCCCGTGACCTGCGGGTTCTCGCTCACCACCCAGCGGGCTCGCGAGGAAGCCCGCCGGCAGATTCGTGTAACTCGATCGAGCCCCCTGTGTCCTGATCGGCTCGGGCGGTGTTGGTGCCGTGCTGGTGAGCGCGGCTGATCGTGGCGTCGACCGAGACCGTCCAGTCGACCTTGCCCTCGGCGTCGGCCTGCGCCAGCAGTTCGGCCAGCACCCTGTCCCATGTCCCGTCGGCGGCGTAGCGACGGTGGCGCTTCCAGACTGTCTGCCAGGGCCCGAACACCTCACGCGGCAGGTCTCGCCACGGCATCCCGGTGCGGTAGCGGTAGATGATCGCCTCGACCACGCGGCGACTCGGGCCGAACGGATGACCTCGCCGCCCCGCATTCGAAGGCAGCAGCGGCTCGATCCGCTCCCACTCGGCATCCGACAACGTCTGGCACCTCGAAGAGCTCACCGCCCGATACTCTCCCGCGCCTCGCGCCAGATATGGGAGACACGCCCTAGCTAGCCGCTGCTGGCACCGCCGCCGTCCGCACCGATCGGCACCTGATCCACTATGCGCTGCTCGGGCAGTTGCTCGACACAGGCCTGGATGGGGTCGTCGTGGCGTCGACACAGCCGCACCATGATCATCGGCTCATCCGCGGTTTCGACCGCCATCGCCCACGCGGCCGCTCGCCCACAGATGTCGTTCAGGGAAATCGGCGGGTGTGTCGACATCTTCTGGTCCCCTCCGACGCATCGCCCCTATGGCCGTAGGCCTCGGAAACCCGGTGGTGCCCGATAGCCGCAACAAGACTTTGCCTCCACCAACCAGCCTGACCAGCCCCTCACATGGGTCCGAGCCTGTCGGAGACTAACGTCTGGAGCCCAGGGCGTCGCCCGAGATCCCATCGGGCTCATAGCCCCTTGAGGCGCCGTGCCGGTTCCCTGCGTTGTTGTGCAATTGCAAAAGTCTGCACCTTGTTCGCGGCATGTCGTCGCTCTCACTCCGACACCCTCACCTATGCGGGGGCGCACGAGGGACGCCCCCATTCCACGAGGAAAGGGGCCACAAGCCTTATGCGTAAGCAACTAGCGGCAGCCGCTACAGCGGCGATGCTGACCGCGCTACTACCGCTCGGATCGAACGCCCTGGCCGACGGGCAAGGGCCGCAAATCATCGCCGGCACCCTGGTCGACGGCCACGGGTCACCGGTCGCGGCCACGATCACGGTCAGCGTCGAGCACTCGACACCCGAGGGCGACGTCGAGACGCCCATCGCGACCGGGGTATCGACCCCGTCCGGCGAGTTCAACATCCGCGGCGGGCTCGGGAACGCGCCGGCCACGGTGAACCCCGACGGCTCGGTGCAGCTCGAGGTGGACGCCCAGGCCAACGGCCAGGACCGGATCTTCACCATGGCCGCGACTCCGCCGGACGCGCAGCACGGACGCCCGGACTGGACGTGGGGCGAGGCGGTGAACCCGGACATGCTGCCAGCGAAGGCGCAGGCGCCGGGGCTGCCTGACCAGGCCAACGCGCAGGCGCAGGCACACGCCCCGCTGTCCGGGCTGCAGCTCAACGCCGGCACCACGCTCGACGCGGCGACGTCGAACGCGACGATGACGACGAGCTCGACGAGCAGCTGCTCGGGCTCGGGGGCCAACTACATCGGCACCACGTACGTGTGGAAGAACCTCAACGCGTGGAAGCAGCGGATGGTGCCGATTATGCACTACATCCTCGACGGGCGCACGTGGGACAAGTACACGTGGCAGACCACCGAAAAGACCAAGATCGGCGTCGCGATCATGAGCCCGTCATCGACCTATGGCGGTGGGCTCAGCTACTCGCAGCAGCAGGACACCTCGTCCGGGGTCGGGCCGGTGGACATCAATCAGGACTACTTCATCGGCACCGAGAAGGTGAACTGGAACTTCCGCAAGCAGCGCAGGTATTGCCGGGTGCTCTACACCAACTACAACGTCGACACCGCCACCGACACCTATCGGTGGAAGGCGTGGGCGTTCCTTGGTGGCAACGGCCACCCGTCTGACGGCGTGGTCTACAACTGAATCGCCCCGGGTCTGATGGAGGCTCTCAATCCTGGGAAGGATGATGAGAGTCATGGCAGCACCGAAGAAGTACAACGAGGAGTTGCGGGAGCGGGCGACCCGGATGGCCTTGGAGGCGCGGCGCGACCCGGCCAGCTCGCGTGGGGCTATCGCACGGATCGCGGGTCAGCTCGGGGTGCACAAGGAGGCGCTGCGCAACTGGGTTCGGCAGGCCGAGATCGACGGAGGGCTGCGCGCGGGCACCACGACGGACGACGCGACCCGGCTCGCCGAGCTCGAGCGGGAGGTCCGTGAGCTGCGGCGCGCGAACACGATTTTGCGGCAGGCCTCGGCTTTCTTTGCGGCGGAGCTCGACCGCCCGTCGAAGTGAAGGTGGCGTTCGTCGAGGCGCATCGCGACGAACACGGAGTCGAGCCGATCTGTGCTGCCCTGGAGGGCACCGACGCGCAGATCGCTCCGTCGACCTACTACGCCCACCGGTCCCGACCGCCCTCGGCGCGGGCGGTCAGGGACGCCGAGCTCACCGAGGAGATCAAACACGTGCACAAGCACAACCTGGGCGTCTACGGCGCCCGCAAGGTCCACGCCGAACTGGTCCGCAAGGGCCACGGGGTGGCCCGCTGCACGGTGGAACGACTGATGCGGGCCGAGGGGCTACGCGGGATCCCGCGGGAGAAGACCCGCAAGACCACCCACAGCGACGGTGCGGAGAGCCCTCGCCCCGAGGACAAGGTCAACCGGCAGTTCGTCGCCGATGCGCCGAACCGGTTGTGGGTGGCGGACCTGACCTATGTCCGCACCCACGCCGGGTGGGTCTACGTGGCGTTCGTGCTCGATGTGTTCTCCCGGATGGTGGTGGGCTGGCAGGTGTCCACCTCGCTGCGCACCGACCTGGCTCTGGACGCCCTGGACATGGGTTTGTGGGCCCGCCAGCGCGCCGGCCAGGACGTCACCGGGCTCGTGCACCACAGCGACCGTGGCGTGCAATACCGAGCGATCCGCTACACCGAGCGGCTCGCCGAGGCCGAGGCCGTCGCCTCCGTCGGGTCCAAGGGCGACAGCTACGACAACGCGATGGCCGAGGCCCTGAACTCGCTGTTCAAGGCCGAGTGCATCCGCAACCCCGTGATGCGCCCCCAGGGCGGCTGGAAGAACGTCGGCGACGTCGAGATCGCCGTCGCCGAATACGTCGACTGGTTCAACCACCGCAGGCTCCACGGCGAGCTCAGCCACGTCCCGCCGGCCGAGTTCGAGCAGGCATTCTGGGGCGGCAACCAGCCCGACCGCTACCCTCAGGCTCGGGACCTCATCGAGGCCAAAGCCAACTAACCGAGCCTCCACGAAACCCGGGGCGATTCAAACTGCAACTACTCCGCGGGCTACGCCCAGCAGATTCAAGACCCGTTCTGGACCCGCAACGGCAAAACCAAGGTCTACAAGGCGGGGTTCAGCATCGCTGGGATCGGCCTCAACACATCACAGACGACCAGCGACAGCCACAAGCAAACGATCACCGTCAGGACCGGGAAGGGGTACAAGTACGCGCGCATCTGCGGGTACAAGAACTACCCAGCTTCGGCGCCGCTGGCGTTCGAGGTGAACTACTAGCCGTCATGAAGCACACCCGCCTCATCGTGGCCCTGGCCCTCGCGTTCGCAGCAACCGCGTGTTCTGCGGACGCGGGGCCAGGCCCCCTGGCCCCAACGAACGCGAACGACGGTCACGCCTGGACCACCTACGAGCCCGTCGGGCACACGTTCACCGACGCGATGGAGGTGCTCTCCCTGCGGCACGGGGCGCGTCCGGGAGTCATCGACTCGGTGAAACTCCTGCCCGGCAAGAACGGCGCCGGGCTGAAACTCGTCGGCGCCCGCCTGGCGGGCCCCGCCCGCGGCATGAACTACCAAAAGCTGCCGTGGCCACCGCGCGCCCCTCGAATCCCGGCGTCGACAGTGGAGCCCGCCGCGGGCGCGACCATCACCTCGCACATCCGCGGCTGGGAGCTGCTGCTCGGCATCAAGGTCACCCGGCCCGGCTATCTCGCGCGCCGCGGCATCGAGATCAACTACCACATCGGCGACCAGCACTACTCCTACATCGACCCGGCGTGGCTCGCGGTGTGCACGAAGCCGTGGTACAGCCACCACAAGAACGCCTGCCCGCCGCCGAAGGCGTCCGGGTTCCGGTGAAGGGTCGATCCCTCATCCGCCTTCGCGTGGCCCTGGCCCTCACGCTCGCAGCAACCGGGTGTTCTGCGAGCGTGGGGCCGGGGCCGATGCCGCCGCCTCACAAACACGCCTGGACTGCCTACGAGCCCGTCGGGCGCACGTTCACCGACGGGTTGGAGACGTTGCACCTGTACGGCAAGCGGAAGGCTGTCATCGACTCGGTGACGCTGCTGCCCGGCCACGACGACGCCGGGCTGAAACTCATCGGCGTCCGCCTCGTGGGCCCTGGCCGGGGCGCGAACATCCAAGAGATGCCGTGGCCCCCACGCGACCCGGACCTGATGATGTCGAAGGTTGGCCCGGCGGTCGGGGCGACCATAACCCCGGAGTCGCACAACGGCGATAACTGGGAGCTGCTGCTCGGGCATCAAGGTCACCAAGCCGGGCTATCTAGTGTCTCGTGGGGTCCGGGTCGACTACCACATCGGTGACCAGCACTACTCGTACGTGATTCCGGGCTGGCTCGCGGTGTGCACCCAGGCGCGGTACCGCCACCACACGCAAGACTGTCCGTTTCCGAAGGCGTCCGGGTTCCGGTGACGGCCAGGACGTTCGCCCTGGTGGCGCTCGCGGTGTGCGTCGGCAGTCTGGCCGCGCGGGTGGTCGAGTGGGGCTGGCGGCAGAACGCCGGCGTCGTCGTGCTCGTGGTCGCTGTGCTGGCGCTCGCGTGGGCGCTGCCGAGGAACATGTCGAGAGCGTTTGCCAATCGCGAGGGGACATAGACGGAGCGCTCGACCGACGTCTCACCCATTGCGTCGAGGAGCTCCTGATGCAGAGCCTTCAGATCCCAACGACGTGCCAATGCCTGCATGCGGTCGACGTAGTGGTCGTCCGGAGGGTCCCCGTCATCACTCATGTGCCCGACGGTACTGCTCGGTTTGGTCCTTCACCCGCATGGTTGCGCTCGCCCGCCAGCGACATCGGCGCAACAGCGTCCCCTGTCGGCGGCAAAGTCGGACGCTCACCCGAGCCCGACATACATTGCCCGCCGGTAGTCCTTCCGAGCAACTGGAGGGAAGTTGACGGGAAAGTAGAGCACTTCACGGCCACGTTCGACGAAACCGCTTGAGCGCTTTCCTGCCATGGCCTTGCGGGCGGCGCTAGCGCTGACGTACTGCACCAGCAACGGACGGCGACGAAGATCTCGAGTACCCGCCTGCTTGCCCAGTCGGCCGTCGATGAGGACTGCTGCTCCAGTTGTGGAGTGATGTAGTGAAGCGACGGCGTGGCTCACGTCGACAGCGCCGACTATGCGGGGGGTGGCGTCACGCATGAGTCGTGCTTTGCCGAGGGCCGTGTCGGCGTAGCGGCGGTGTGGGGAGGAACTGACCCCTGTCTGCGCGCAGCCCGCAAGGAGAACCGCGGCCAGGAGGGTGGCGACCGCAGGGCCGGTGCGCCCGGAACGACGTCGCAATTCAGCCATAATTAGATGCTGGCACTTCAGATCTCCGGCAGCATTCCGGTCGATCACTTGTTGCCGAACCGAGACCGTCGAACGCGGTCCCGACAACAACGCAATCGCCAATGCATGGTCGGTCGGCATCGGTACGCTCGTAGGTGTGGGGCAATACCTGATGTGTGAGTTTGGCTTCTGATGTGAGCACTCACTACGACGCCGAGATGAAGTGGTTCTACCTGATCTGCGCTGGTCTTTCCGGGGGGCTGGGGTTACTGCTCTGGGCGGTCACCGGCTCCCTGCCGCCCCTCATCCTGGTGGGTATCGCCGTGCTGTTCTGTGTTCTCGGATGGCCAACCAAGGCGGTGGCACACACCGATCGGCTGGAGGTGATATTCCGAGCACCAGCCCGCAAGGTCACCGTACGGCCTGAGAACCTCAAAGCCGTCAAGGTCGTATCGGCGGGTGACTGGCGAGCCCACCTAAGCCTGCGAACCCGCGGCCAGCTACCCATCGGATATCGGCAAAGCAAGTACTCAGATGCGCCAGATCTCGCAGCAAGCGTGAGAAAGCTGATCCAGGCGGCCCCGGAGGTCGTCGTCAATCCCGGAGCACTCTCGTTGCTCGACCGCCTGGCATCACGAGACCAGGGACGTCAGGCAGACACGCCTTGACCTATCCGAATCCCCGGCTGAAGCCCATTGGCGCCCACTGCAAGCGCGTCCCCGAGCGCTGATCGGCCCCTTCCTTTGACAGCTCCACGTCGGGAACGACTGCCCCGTCGTCGAAGAAAATATGCTTGGCGATTGCCCGTGTCTGGGTTCAAGATCAGCGCGTGACCAACCCGCGCACGGACAGTCAAGACGCTGCCGGTCATCCGGCTAGGTCGTGCCCAGGGCAGAGCCCCGCGGGGTGGTGGGCTTTGAGGTGCTCCTCGGTGCCTATTCGCCGCTGTCGAGGGCGGCGTGGTCTTCAGTATCGCTGAGTTCGTAGAGCTTGGCCATTGAGGCTTCGGATAGGTAGCGGCGTTCGCCGGCGATCCACTCGTCGTGCATGTCGAGCAGGATCGCGCCGACCAGCCGGATCACGGCTGCGGAGTTGGGGAAGATCCCGACGACGCGGCTGCGGCGCTTGATCTCCTTGTTGACCCGCTCCAGGGGGTTGGTCGACCAGATCTTGCGCCAGTGCGCGCGGGGGAAAGCGGTGAAGGCGAGCACCTCGGCCTTGGCCTCGTCCATCAGCGGGCCGAGCTTGGGGAACCGGGCGGCGAACTCCTCGCGGGTCTTCTCCCACGCGGCGTCGACCTCGGCCGGGGTGGTGTGGGCGAAGATCGCGCGGAACGCGGCCGCGACATAGTCGGCTTGGGCCTTGGGGACGTGGGCGAGCAGGTTGCGAGCGAAGTGCACCCGGCAGCGTTGGTGGGCCGTGCCCTGGAAGCAGCGGCGCAGCGCAGCGACCAGGCCGGTGTGCTGGTCGCTGATCACCAGCCGCACACCGTGCAGGCCGCGCTGTTTCAGCGAGGTCATGAACCCCTTCCAGAACACCTCGGCCTCGCTGTCGCCGACGTCGAGGCCGAGGATCTCCCGCTCCCCGGTGGCGCTGACGCCGGTGGCCACCACCACCGCCATCGACACCACCTGGGAGGTGGAGTTGCGCACGTGCAGGTAGGTCGCGTCCAGGTAGACGTAGGGAAACTCGACGTGATCGAGCGGGCGGGTCCGGAAGGCGCCCACGGTCTCATCCAGCCCGGCGCAGATCCGCGAGACCTCGGACTTGCTGATTCCGGACTCGGCGCCCAGCGCCTCGACCAGATCGTCGACGTTGCGGGTCGAGACCCCGTGCACGTAGGCCTCCATCACCACCGCGTACAGGGCCTGGTCGATCCGCCGGCGGGGCTCGAGGATGACGGGGAAGAACGAGCCCTTACGCAGCTTCGGGATGCGCAGCTGCACGTCACCGGCCTGGGTGGTCACCAGCCGTGGACGAGAACCGTTGCGCTCGGTCACCCGAGCATCGGTGCGCTCATAGCGGCCAGCGCCGATGTGTTCGGTGGCTTCGGCTTCGATCAGCTCCTGCATCACCATCCGAACCGACTCACGGATCAGATCCACGCCTTCACCGGCACGGAACGCTTCGAGCAGCTCGGACAAGGCAGACTGGGACAAGGCCATCGGCTGGGTCTCCTTCAGTGTGTTTCTTGGTCGTTTCACACCGAAGATCCCGCCGATGGCCGCCTACATCACGCAGCCTCGCCGTTGACCCTCAAACCCCACCACGCCAGGGGGCTCTCCTGTGCCCAGCCTGCGAGGACTTCCCTCTCTCTGCGGCAGATGCGCGAAGTCGCCGCAAGCGCCGGCTGCGCGGAGCGTGCTCCGGCATGGGCAGGCGACGCCCGTCACGCCGGTGGGTTCAACTAGGAGTCGGGTTCTGCGAGGCGTCTTTGGAGTTGGTGGACGATCTCGCCGACGTGACCCGAAGCGAGGAGACCAGGGCCGAGCGGACCCGCCGAGTTCTCGCCAACGGGCGGGAGTCTTCGGAGTGCCGCGCGGACCCGTGCCGACCTGCGGTCGACCTGCCAGCCGATCTCCGCTTCGACGGCTTCTGGTCGGTCCGGGTTGGCAAGACCGACGGCTAGCGCGGCGTAGGCAGCGGCACCGAGACCGTGTGCGCCCATGTGGCAGACGGCGACGGCCTGCCCGGCAGCACGGGCAGCGGCCCTTGCTGCGGGAGTCTTGACGTCGTTCGCGTTGACTCCGCCGGCGAACCGCCGCCGGATCCCTTCGGCCGTGTCGAGTTCGCCCCGGGCGAACGCGCGTGCCCGCGCGATCAGGCGTCGAGGGCGGTCGTCCCCTGGAGCCTCCGCCTCGAACAACCTGAGCACCCGCTCCGCACAGTCCGCCGCCCAACCGGCGACATGCCGTCGGTCAGCGTCGCTGAGCGTCTGCGGTGATCTCATCGGTCTCCTCTCGCGAACGCCGGGCGGTACCCAAACGCCTCCAGGTTGCCGCCGCAGACCGGACACAGTCAGCGACACCCTGGCGCAGTCGAGTCCAGCAAAGTGGTGTACGACGGGCCTGAGTGAGCGCGTGCCTGCAACGTAGGCGCGGCCACCGGGTGGATCCTTCGAGTGATCTCTCACAACCGACTCGAAGAAGGACACCACGATGACCGCTGGACCCAGTATCGACCCTGCTCGTTTCCTCGATGAGCAGCTGTCCCAGGCGAGCCCTGACTTGATGCGGGAGCTGCTGACCACCTTCGTCAACGCGTTGCTCTCGGCGCAGGCCGATGCGGTGTGCGGCGCCGGTTATGGCGAGCGCAGCAGCGAACGGACCAACTCCCGCAACGGCTACCGGTACCGGGATCTCGACACCCGTGTCGGCACCCTGGACGTCGCGGTTCCCAAGCTCCGTGAGGGCTCGCTGTATCCCGACTGGCTGCTGGAGCGTCGCAAGCGGGCCGAGCGGGCGCTGACCAGCGTGGTGGCGACCTGCTACCTGCTCGGCGTCTCCACCCGCCGGATGGACAAGCTCGTGCAGACCCTCGGGATCACCGGGCTGTCGAAGTCACAGGTCTCGGTGATGGCACGTGAGCTCGACGAGCACGTCGAGCAGTTCCGCACCCGCCGGCTCGAGGAGGCCGGGCCGTTCACCTTCGTGGCCGCCGACGCGCTGGTGCTCAAGGTCCGCGAGGGCGGCCGGGTGGTGCCGGTCCACGCCCTGGTCGCCACCGGCGTCAACGCCGACGGCCACCGGGAGATCCTCGGCGTCCAGGTCACCTCCAGTGAGGACGGCGCCGGCTGGCTGGCGTTCTTCCGCGACCTGACCGCCCGCGGCCTGACCGGGGTCAAGCTCGTGACCTCCGATGCCCACCGCGGGCTGGTCTCCGCGATCGAAGCGACCCTGCCCGGGGCGTCGTGGCAGCGGTGCCGCACCCACTACGCCGCGAACCTGATGTCGGCGACCCCGAAATCCAGCTGGGGGTGGGTCAAGGCGCTGCTGCACTCGATCTACGACCAACCCGACGCCAACGCCGTCCATGCCCAGTTCGACCGGGTCGTCGACGCGCTGAGCGAGAAGCTGCCCAAGGTCGCCGAGCACCTCGAGACCGCCCGGGCCGACATCCTCGCCTTCACGCCGTTCCCCAAGGAGGTCTGGCGTCAGATCTGGTCCAACAACCCCAACGAACGGCTCAACCGCGAGATCCGCCGGCGCACCAACGTCGTCGGGATCTTCCCCGACCGCGACTCCGTGATCCGCCTCGTAGGTGCAGTGCTGGCCGAGCAGCACGACGAGTGGGCCGAGGGCCGTCGCTACCTCGGACTCGACGTCCTCGCCCGCGCCCAAGCCGTCGGACCCAGCACCATCGAGGAGGTGACCGACCAACTGACCATCCAGGCCATCACGGCCTGAACTACAACGACGAAGGATCAGACGTCGTACACCACCTCAGCGGACTTGACCCCCTGGCGCACCTCATTGTCACCGCGGCGGTCCCTATCTCGGCTTTCACTCTCCGCGGCAGTTGAGGTAAAGGCGCCTGTGGTGGCCGCTTGGCGGTTACCGGTGCGCGTCGTCCTTGGGAGCCCGGTAGATCCAGAACAACTTCGTCGGGCGCCCTCCTTGGGCATGGAAGGTCTTCTCCCGTTCGACGGCCATCTTCCACTCCCGGACGTTGAGATTGCTGCCCAGCCGGACCGGGTAGCCGAGCCGGTCGCCGACGAACTTGTTGGCGGCAACGATCGTGTGATGGCCGACGACCATGCTGGCGGCGAACACGCCCAGCATGGCGGCACCGGACAGGGCCGTGGCCACCCAGGCGAGCGGCCGGTGAGACAGCTGCGCCCAGGTCGCGGTCGGGACCACCGCCAGCCAGCCAAGGCCGAACGCCACCAGCCGCAGCAGGTCCCGCCGCGCGCACGCGAGCGCCGCGGGCTCCCCGATCACGGGCCCCATGGCCCTGACACGGACCTGGGCGAAACCAGCCACGCCATCCCCCTTCGTCCGTTGCACGATAGTCACCCATGCCGCCGCTGTGCCGGGTTTCCCTGGCGCTGGCCGCGCCAGGGTCGTCTCGCGACGTTCGCCATCGCCACCACCGCATCTCGGCGCGACGAGCACTTCCCTGTCCGCGGCATGTGGGTGCGTTGCGCACCGAGCCACTTGACGGCCCGGCATATCCCACGGACCATAAGTGTTGTCAGATCAGAGAACACTTTCTAAGATGGGATCGTGATGGATCAGGATGGGCAGGCGGTCGTCGATCGCCTCAACGACGCGCTCAGCAAGAGCGGGCTGTCGCTGAGGCAGTTTGCGCACGCTTTGGGCACCTCGCCGTCCCGATTCTCCGCCTACCGGTCTGGGCAGACCGCACCGTCGGCGCCCTTCCTGCTCCGCGCCGAGCGGATCGCCGACGCGCTATGCAGGGCGCGACGCGACGCCATCCCTACCTCCATCGACGCCATCGACTCTCTTCGCAGGGCAGCCAAGCGTGGTGATGAGGACTGGACCTACGCAATCGCGCTAGAGCTTCGTGACCGGCTTCACGACATCCTGTGTCGGCACAAGGACCTTGCCGCGGCCTGGGAGGCGCAACCGCCCGCCGTCGAGGGCCGTTGGAAGGCGCTGGCGGCGGCCTTCGTCAGCCACGAGTTCGATGAAGCGGGCCTTCCGGCGCCGCGGTGGACCGATTCGGCACGTCTGAACACCGAGTGGGTTCTGGACACCCCGCGACTGACCGACGCCGAGATCAAAGCTCAGACGCCTGAGTGGCTCGCGGATCGCAACATCTACATCGCCGAGAAGGACCTGGTCACCGCGTGAGAGCTGGGCCACCGCTCGAACTCGATGCGGCCCGGATGCGGAGTCTCCTCGACGAACTCGACGACCGGCTGCGTGCCCGCGGGATCGCCGCCAGTGTGTACCTCGTTGGGGGCGCCGCGATGGCGCTCGGGTACGGCCGCGAAGGTCTCACTCCCGACATCAACGCTGTCATCAGCCATCAGGCTGTTACCGAAGAAGCGCGTGCCATGGCCGCCGGGCACGGCCTTCCCGAGGAATGGTTGAACAGCAACGCCACCGGGTGGGTCCCACCTCGCCCGGCCTGGGCTCGAGCTCGTCCCACCGAACCCGGACTGACCGTGCATGTCGCGCCGGCCGAGCATGTCTTGGCGATGAAGCTAGTCGCCTGACGTCGCAAGGACCGGCCCGACATCCGGCTGCTGATCAAGTACACCGGCATGGTCGAGGCGACCGCGGAGGATTACGCGGCCCTGTTGGAGCGGGTCTACACGGGCGAGGGGATGCTAGCGCAGTTGCTGGGTGTACCCGGCGCTGACGACGAGGTGACCCGCAGTGAGGCGCTACGTGTCGGTCAGTGGGCGCACGACTTCGCCGACTCCCTGCGCCAAGCCGAGTGACCGAGAGCGCCAGTAAACTCGGCGTGACTGCGCTTCACACTCCGCGGCAGAACCGGACGTCAGGGATCGGGGGAGGCGCAACAGTGGACATAGGCGGCTGTGTGACGGCTTTCCACTCGGTGAGGGGAGTGGGCATCTCGCTGGGCTGCCCTGACCCGCGCCGGCTTGCCGACTTCTACCTCGATCTGCTCGGGGGGTCACAGCGGCGACGGCACGGCTGCAGCTACCGCGTCGGGCAGTAGCCGTGGCGGCCGGCGAACGCCGGTGTGCACATCGCAACGTCTCCGGTGGTGCTGGTCCGGTACGTGCGCCCGCCGAGCCGGTAAGTGATGTCGAGCCCGCGAGCCACGTAGGCGCCCGGCCGGGTGATCTGGAACCCTAGGTAGAGCTCCCAGCCGCCGTCCGTGGCCGTGACCGGCGTGCGCAGCGGACGGGTCGCATGCACGGCCCCGACGCCGGGCGGGAAGCCGGTCACCACCTGGTCGCTTTCCTGCCGGTCCGGCGCCCCGAGCCTGGCGCCCAGATACCGGACCCCGGGCTGGAGACCGTCAACGTGGACGCTGGTGATCGTTGCGGGACCATGACCGGCGGGCAACCGCAGCACCGCCATCCCGTAGGTGAACGTGCTTCCCGGGTGCAGCCGGTACCCGGAGCCCCCGAACGTCGACTCCCCCAGAGCGCCGCCCTCGAGCGGCCCGGACGAGACCGGCACCCCCAGGTAGGGAAGAAGCCACCAGACCAACGCTGCCGCGCACACGACGCCGACCCCGCCGATGACGGTGGTGATGACCCGTCGGCGTGCCGTGCCGCCTGCTGTCAGAGAAGTGTTGCTGGTCGCCGTATCCGGCATTGTGGCCCCCGTTCGCTTGCACCAGCCCGTCGACCGGTGATGTGACTGTATCGACCCGACCGCCAGACCACCCGGCTTCTGTGCGTGTGACGTCGTCTGCTGACACGGTGCCGTCAGGACCCTCAGCCGAAGGTCCGCACATCGGCAGATCCGGTAAAGCGGTCGCGCCACTCCGGTCCACCAACTTCGCACCCTGGGTCGTAGCCCGGCCCTTCTCGGTGCCGCTCCATGTCGGGCGCGGTCAATGAGGGCCCGGCCGGTGTCCGGGGGCGTTTCGGGACGTTATGGGGCAGCCGCGGACGTCCTGAAAAGTCCTGCTGCGTGGTTTCGGCGTCCTCTCGCCCTGCGCTGTGCTGACGGGGAAGCACTCGTCGGGAGTCGTGGGCAGGAGCTGGGCATGGCGCGGATGGTGGGGCAGGAGCCGTCAGCGTCGCTGCTTGCTGTCGCCGGCCTTGATGACGCCGAGCGTCGGGCGGGTGGATGTGCCCAGCCGGTGCGATTGCGGGGCCGGAAGCGGCTGGTGAACACGAGCACCGGCGAGGTGACGACGCTGCATGACTCTGCGGGCGAGCTGGACGGGGTTACCTACGTTCGCTGCCGGGACCGGCGGGTGTCTCGTTGTCCTTCGTGCAGTGCGGAGTACAAGGGGGACGCCTGGCACCTGATCATGTGCGGACTCGCCGGCGGGAAGGGGGTCCCCGCGTCGGTTGCGGAGCATCCGTGCACGTTCGCCACGCTGACCGCGCCGTCGTTCGGTCCGGTGCACGGGCTGCGCGCCAAGGGACCTTGCCGGGCCCGCCGGGACAGGCCGTTCTGCGAGCACGGTCGACCGCTCTGGTGCGCGAAGCGGCACCAGCCGGAGGATGCCGAGCTCGGTCAGCCCCTGTGTATGGACTGCTACGACTACACCGCCCACGTGCTGTGGCAGTGGCACGCCCCGGAGCTGTGGCGCCGGTTCACCATCGCGCTCCAGCGCGAGCTGGCCCGGAAGGTCGGTATGTCTGTGGCCCGGTTCCGCGGGGCCTGTCGGATCTCCTACTCGAAGGTGGTGGAGTTCCAGGCCCGCGGCGTCATCCACGTGCATGTGCCCATCCGGCTCGACGGCCCGGACGGTCCCGACGGCGCTGGCCCGGGCCTGGAGCTGACGACGACGGGTCTTGAGGAAGCGGTTGTCCGGGCAGCCGCTCACGTAACAGTCGACACGCCTCCGGTGGACGGCGAGGCAGGTTATCGGCTGCGGTGGGGGAGCCAGGTCGACACCCGCCCGATCACCGACACCGCGCATCGAAACTCCGGTCGGGGAGCTGTGCTGCTGCATCCGGAGCGGGTCGCTGCCTATCTGGCCAAGTACCTGACCAAGACCACCGAGGATTTCGGCCTCACCGGGCGGGTCCGTTCGGTCATCCAGGCAGGGTGGAGACCAGCGGCCGGTCGGTGACTCAGGCAACGCAGAAGTTGCGTCAGAAGCTGCAGAACCGGGCCATGGCGGGCCGTCACGGCGACCTGACCGCGATGAGCCGGTTCTCCTCGGCCGCTGAGCTGTGGCTGTCCAAGGTCGACGCACTGGTGGGTGAGGGCCGCCGCTCGCCGGGAACGGCCGAGACCTACCGTCGGCAGCTGCGGAACCATGTTCTCCCGGCGATGGGGGAGGTGCGGCTTGGCGAGGCGAGCACGCCGCTGGTGGACAAGGTGATCGCGGCGATCAAGGCGGACGTGAGCGCCACGACGGCCAAGAGTTGCCGCAGCGTGATCTCGGGGTTCATGAGCCTGGCTGTTCGGTACGGCGCGATCCGGCGAACCCGGTCCGCGAGGTGGAGCGCATCGAGGCCAGGCCGCGACGTGAGCCTCGTGCGCTGACGCCGGCCGAGCGGGAAGGGCTGCTTCGGCACCTGCAGCACGACGAGACCGCGCGGCGCCGCGACTTGCCGGACCTGGTGTTCTTCATGCTGGCCACTGGTGTGCGTATCGGCGAGGCCCTGGCCACGCTCTGGTCCGAGATCGACCTCGAGGCCGGCACGGTGCAGATCACGAGCACCTTGATCCGGGTGAAAGGGGAGGGGCTGCTGCGGAAGGGCACCAAGAGCCGCGCGGGTGAGCGGAGGCTGCCGCTGCCGATGAGTGCCGTCGCGATGCTCCGGCGTCGGTTCATGACCGGCGCCCGTCTCGACCAGCCGCTGTTCCCGGACGTGAACGGGGACTTCCGGGACCCGGCCAACGTGCGGCGCGAGCTCCGGGAGGCCCGAAGCGACGACCTGGCCTGGATCACCTCGCACACGTTCCGGAAGACCGCGGCGACCATCCTGGACGAGGCGGCGCTGTCGGCGCGTCTCGTAGCGGACCAGCTCGGTCACAGCCGGCCGTCGATGACCCAGGACGTCTACCTGGGCCGGCGTGCGGTGGACTCCCAGGCGGCGCTGGCGCTGGAGGCCGCGTTAAGGGATGCGTTCCCCGATGACGAAAACCGTGGCAAAACCGTGGGCAAAGAAGAAGGTCAGCAGCCATGAGGGCCGCTGACCTGGGGTTTTGTGCGCCATCAGGGACTCGAACCCCGAACCCGCTGATTAAGAGTCAGCTGCTCTGCCAATTGAGCTAATGGCGCGCGAAGCGACTGGAACTGTATCAGCGCACCCGCCTCCGGATGAAATCGAGGCACCCCCGCGGCCCCAGGTGGCTACTGGCCGGCGATCGCCTCCAGGACCGCCTGTGCAGCGTTGTGTCCGCCGATGCCACTGACCGCGCCGCCACGTCGGGCGCCGGAGCCGCACAGCAGCACGTTGGGCACCTCGGTGGCCACGCCCCAGCGCTGGGCCGGCGTGTCCAGCCGGGACCGGTTCGGCGCCCACGGCCAGGACAGGTCACCGTGGAAGATGTGCCCGCCGGGCATCGCCAACGCCTCGTCGATGTCCTGCGGCGCCTTGGCCTCCAGGCACGGCCTGCCGTCCTCGTCGAGGGACAGGCAGGACTCCAACGGCTCCTCGAGGTGCTCGTTGACCGCGTTGAGAAAGTGCTCGACCGCCTCGTCGCGTCGCTCCTCGACGTTGCCCTCGAAGAGGGTGGCCGGCGTGTGCACGCCGAAGTAGGTCAGCGTGTGCGCTCCGGTCTCGGCCAGGTCCCCGAGGATGGACGGGTCGGTCAGCGAGTGGCAGTAGACCTCGCCGGGCATCGTGGTTGGCACCTGCCCGGCCGCCGCCTCGTCGTACGCCTTCTCGAGCTGGCTGAAGTCTTCTGCGACGTGCAGCGTGCCCGCCCAGGCCGTCTCCGGATCGATGCCGGACTTGAACCGGGGCAACCGGTCGACCAGCAGGTTCACCTTCAGCTGGGAACCGACCGGCCGCTCCCCGGGCTCGACGCCCATGAGCACCTGAAGCACCCACGGGGCCGCGTTCGAGAGCACCCAGTCGGTCTCCACGGTGTGGCTGCTCTCACCGTCGTGCCAGGTCACCTGCGCGGTGCTGCCGTCGGAGCGGATACTGCTCACCCCGGCGCCCGTGACGATCTCCACGCCGGCCTTCCGGGCCGCCTCGGCCAGTGAGTCGGTGACCGCGCCCATGCCACCGACCGGCACCCGCCACTCGCCGGTACCGTTGCCGATCATGTGGTAGAGGAAGCAGCGGTTCTGGGCCAGCGACGGGTCGTGCAGGGAGGCGAAGGTGCCGATCAGCGCGTCGGTGCCGACCACGCCACGCACCGTGTCGTCGTGGAACCGTTCCTCGATCACCTGCCCGATCGGGTTCTCCACGATCGCGTCCCAGATCCGGCTGCTCACCTTGCCCTGGATGTCCCGCGCGTTCGGCAGCGGGGCCAGCAGGCTGGGAGAGACCGCGCCGGCGAGGTCGGCCACCTCGCCGTAGAACTCCTGCCAGGCCTCGTAGTCCCGGTCGGATCCGGTGAGCGATCGGAAGGACTCCGCGGTCGCGGTGCTCTCCCGGCGCTCGACGTGCAGCCCGGTGTGCAGGCCGTCCCGGACGGTGGGCGTGTACGACGCGGTGCGCCGTGACCGCAGTTCGAGTCGCAGACCGAGGTCCTCGATGATCTGTTGCGGCATCAGGCTGACCAGGTAGGAGAACCGGGACAGTCGTGCGGGCAGACCCTTGAATGCCTGGGCACTGATCGCAGCGCCCCCGGTGTGGGGGAGGCGTTCGAGCAGCAGCGTGGAGACGCCGGCGCGGGCGAGGTAGGCGGCCGCGGTCAGGCCGTTGTGGCCGCCCCCGACGATCACCGCGTCGTACCGGCCAGCCGTCGAGGCGCCCTGGGCACTGTTCTGAACCGATTGCGAAGTCACGGCAGCACACGCTACCGGCCCCGAGCCGCCGCCCTCGTGCGGGCGGAATGTTTAAGATTAAATGGTTGTTGGGCCGGTGAGTGTCACCGATCGCCGAAGGAGCGCCATGCCTGCCGTCACCGTCGAGGACCTGACCCTCCTGCCTCGTATCTCCGCTCCCGCGCCGGACGCCGCGGCCCGCCCCGTCGTCAGCCTGACCACGGCCCCCAAGGGCTACGAGGGGGAGGGGTTCCCGGTGCGCCGCGCCTTCGCGGGCGTCGACCTCGCCGCGCTCGACCCGTTCGTCCACATGGACCAGATGGGCGAGGTCGAGTACGCCCCGGGCGAGCCGAAGGGCACGCCGTGGCACCCGCACCGCGGTTTCGAGACCGTCACCTACATGCTCGACGGGGTCTTCGACCACCAGGACAGCCACGGCGGTGGCGGGACGATCACCAACGGGGACACCCAGTGGATGACCGCCGGCTCCGGGCTGCTGCACATCGAGGCGCCGCCCGAGTGGCTGGTGATGAAGGGCGGGCTGTTCCACGGCATCCAGCTGTGGGTGAACCTGCCGCGGTCCCAGAAGCTGGTTGCACCGCGCTACCAGGACCTGAAGTCCAGCCAGGTCGGCCTGGTGACCACGTCCGACGCCGGCGCGCTGGTGCGTGTCATCGCCGGTGAGGTAGGCGGCCAGAGCGGCCCGGGCTCCACCCACACGCCGATGGCGATGGTGCACGGCACCCTCGCGCCCGGGTCGACCCTGCAGCTGCCCTGGCGGAAGGACTTCAACGCCTTGGTCTACGTGCTGTCCGGGGACGGCAGCGTCGGCGCCGACCGCCGGCCGATCCACGCCGGGCAGCTGGCCGTGCTGGGACGTGGTGACTACGTCACGGTGGCCGCAGCCGAGAAGCAGGAAAGGCGTACGCCGAGCCTCGAGGTGCTGGTGCTCGGTGGCCTGCCGATCCGGGAGCCGGTCGCCTGGGCCGGTCCCTTCGTGATGAACACCAAGGCCGAGGTGCTCGCCGCGTTCGAGGACTTCCAGAAGGGCCGGATGGGCCAGATCCCCGCGGTGCACGGGGCCCCGACACAGGTCGTCGAAGGCTAGGCAGGCGTCGCTCGTCCGGCGCTCGGCGCGACCGGGCACCGCCCGCAACACCCACGCGACAGACATCCCCGAGTCGGGAAAGTCCGCAGATGGTGCCGCCCCGTTGGGTCATTGCCGACCCGCCGAGGGTCGATGCATCCTGGCCTTGCGCTGACTTCCGAGGGGGCTCCATGGCTTGGAACCTGAGTGGGACGTACTTCGAGAACTGCCCCTGCGAGATGGTGTGTCCGTGCACCACGTCGGGACTGACCAAGGCTGCCGATGCGGAGCGCTGCACGGTCGTCTTCGCGTTCCACGTCGAGAACGGTGACATCGACGGGGTGGACGTGAGCGACAAGACCGTGGTGGTGCTCGCCGACTCACCGGCGGTCATGTCCGAGGGCAACTGGCGAGTCGGCATGGTGATGGACGCCGCCGCGTCGGAGGAGCAGGCCGGCGCACTGGCACGGGTCTTCGGCGGCCAGGCCGGCGGGCCGATGGCGATCCTGGCTCCGCTGATCTCGGAGATGCTCGGCATGAAGACGGCCCCGATCGAGTACGTCGACAACGGGCTGCGCCACTCGGTGAGGGTCGGTGACCTGATCGACATCGAGGTCGAGGACTTCATCGCGCCCCAGCTGCGCCCGGACGGGCCGGTGGAGATGCTGAACGGGATGTTCCATCCGGCGAACTCCAGCCTGACCGTGGCCAGCGCCACCCGGTCGCGGGTATCGGTGTTCGGGATGGAGCTGCGCCACGAAGGGAAGAATGCGCACAGCGCGTCGTTCTCCTGGGCGGCGTGATGGCGCAGGCCGCACCGGCGCCGAGCCTGCGGCAGCTGACCGTCCCGGCGTCGTTGCTTCTGGTGGTGTCCGCCGCGGCCTGGACGGCCGTGGTCGTGCTGGCGCGGGGCATGGCCGCGATGCCGGGCACGATGGGGCTGTCCCTGGGCGGATTCGTGCTCATGTGGACCGTGATGATGGCCGCGATGATGCTGCCGACGATCGCGCCGTTCGTCGGGCTCTACACGCGCACGTTCGCTGACCATCGCGCGCGCCGGACCACGGAGCTGGCGGTCGGCTACCTGCTCGTCTGGTCGCTGGCCGCCCTTCCGGCGTACGCGGTGGCATGGCTGGCGGGCGAGCTCGCCATGAGCCACCCGCTCGCCTCCCGGCTGATGGCGGTGGTCGTCTTCGGAGCCTGCGGCGTCTACCAGCTCACCCCGCTCAAGGAGAAGTGCCTGGTCAGCTGCCGGTCCCCGCTGGGGATGGTCTTCCGGTACGGTGGGCTCCACGGCCGACTGCGCGACCTGCGGGTGGGGCTCGGCCACGGGGGCTACTGCCTCGGCTGCTGCTGGGCGCTGATGGCCGTGCTCATCGCGGTGGGGATGATGAACCTGGCCGCGATGGTCGTGCTCACCGCGGTCGTGCTCACCGAGAAGACCTGGTCGTGGGGCCGCGCCCTCAGCCGGGCGCTGGGCGTGGTGGCGCTGGTCCTCGCGGTCGTGGTGGCGTTCCGACCCGCCCTGGCCGGCGGGATCTACCAGCAGCCCACCATGACCGGCGGCAGCGAGAACATGAGCCTGGCCTCCACCGAGCTGCCGACGCCGGTCGGCGGGTGAGCCGCGCGAGGGCTCGTGTCAGCGCCGGCGGACCAGAGTGACGCCGTTGGCCACCGGGAGCAGGCACAGCGAGACCCGCTCGTCGTGGACCAGCTTCTCGTTGAGCCTCCGCAGCGCGCAGGTGTCCACGTCGTCGACGTCCGGATCCGCCACCGCGCCACCCCACAGCGTGTTGTCGAAGGCGATCAGGCCGCCCGGGCGGACCAAGCTCAGCAGTCGCTCGTAGTACCCGTCGTAGCCGGACTTGTCGGCGTCGACGAAGGCGAAGTCGTAGCCGCCCTCCTCGCCGGCGCCGAGCATCCGGTCCAGCGTCTCCGCCGCCGGGGCGAGGCGCAGCTCGATCTTGTCAGCCACGCCCGCCTCCGCCCAGTACCCGCGGGCCATCCCGGTCCACTGCTCCGAGACGTCACAGCAGACCAGCCGCCCGTCCTCGGGCAGGGCGAGGGCGACCGCGGTGGAGGAGTAGCCGGTGAACGTGCCGATCTCGATGCACCTGCGGGCCCCGGTCAGCTCGACCAGCAGAGCGAGGAACGCGCCCTCCTCCGGAGCGATCTGCATGCCGTGCTCGGGGATCGTGGCCGTCTGCTCACGCAGCCGGGTGAGAACCGCAGGCTCTCGCACGCCGACCCTGGCGACGTACGCCGCGAGCTCCTCGGAGATACCGATGGTCCTGTTCGCCATGGACCTGACTCTAGGAGCCGAGCCGCAGTGGCACACCTGCCGAACGCGATGGAGCGGTCGGCTCCCCCCCGCGACCGCCGGAGGGATTGGTTCGATTTTACGGCGTTGGCGCTGTTTCATCCGACCTTGTGCTGGTCACACCTGAGGCACGGGTGCCCGCCTCAGCTCGACCACCGGGGTCGGGTCGGGTGCCGCGTCGCGCCGGGGGGGGGGGGCGGGGGCCGGCCGACGTCTGACCACTGAGGAGATGGTCAGGCCGTGGTCTCGCGGATCACCACAACGGCTGTCATCTTGTGTCTTGCCGCGCTGGGCGCGGCACTGTTCCCTGGAGCGCCGACCTCCGCCGAACCGAGCATCGCCTCGGTCCGCGCACGGGTTGCGCGCCTGTACCACGAGGCCGAGCAGGCCTCCGAACGCTACGACCGGGCACGCGAGCGGCTGCGTCAGGCGCAGGTGCGGCTCGACGCTGCACGCGCCGATGCCAGTCGGCAGCGGCGCGCCGTGCAGGCGCTGCGCCGGCGTGTTGCCGCCTCCGTCGTGGCGCGGTACCAGGGCCAGGCGCTCTCGTCGGTCAAGGTGCTGTTCGCCCCGGATGCGGGCTCCTTCCTGAGTGCGCTCGCCACCGTCTCGCAGTATGACGACCAGCAGCAGCAGCTGGCGACCGCCTTCGCGGTGCGGGCGAGAAGCCTGGCTCTGCGCCAGCAGGCCGCCAGACGGGTGCTGGCCACGGTGGCGCGGACCAAGCGACAGATGGCCGCGGACCGGGACAGGATCGAGGCGCGGGCCGGGGCTGCTCGGCGCCTGCTGGCGCACCTCGAGGCGCGGGCAGCTGCGGCGGCCGCCCGCGCAGCGGCCCAGGCAGCAGCCAGTCGCGGGGTGAGCTCACGGGGACCGGCGACGGCGGCACCGCCGAGTCCGGTCAAGGTCACGCCGAGTCCGGTCAAGGTCACGCCGAGTCCGGCCAAGGCCAAGGCGAGCCCACGGCCGAGCACGACGAAGACCGTGCCGCGTCGCAGGCCCCGGCCGAGGATCGCTGCCACGTCCCGGCGGGCCCGCATCGCGGTGCGCTACGCCGTGGGGCACCTCGGCAGCTCCTACGTGTACGGCGCCGCCGGGCCGAGCGCCTTCGACTGTTCCGGGCTGACGATGATGGCCTGGAAGGCCGCCGGCGTGAGCCTCCCGCACAACGCGGCCGCACAGATGGGCTACGGCAGCCCGGTGGCGCAGTCGCAGCTGCGGCCCGGAGACTTGGTGTTCTACTACAGCCCGGTCAGCCACGTCGGCATCTACATCGGGCACGGCAAGATCGTCAACGCCGAGAACCCGAGCGTCGGTGTGGTGATTGCTCCGCTGAACCTGATGCCGTACGCCGGAGCCGTGCGGATCGGCTGAACGCCGGCACCGACCGGTCGGCCCGGCCAGGCAGCGGGTGAACCCCGAGTCGGCCGGGCTCAGGCCGCGAGCCGGTAGGCGCCGCTCCGCTGCGGGAACAGCGCCGAGACGGGCAGCGCCACGCGCGCCACGTGCGGCCCGAGCCGGCCGCCCGCGAGGGAGGCGAGAGTACGACGGGGAGGCAGCCGGAACGCGACGATGACCGACTGCATGGCGCCACCGATGGCGCTGCACACCAGCAGAGCGTCGTCGGCCACCACCAGGCTGTACAGCAGCCAGAGCAGACAGCCCGCCCACGCCAGCAGAGCCCCCCACGGGTCGAGGCCCCACAGCGGCGCCCGGGACAGCGCGAGCCGAGTCTGCGGGAGCATCCGCAGCGAGCTGATCGTGGTGCCCACCATGGCGAGCGTGAACGAGTTGCTGACGTCCAGCAGCACCACGGACAGCACCCCGGCGCCGAGAATCGCCGCGGACGCGGGCCAGAGACCGCGGCTGCCGCCCGCTCGGACCAGGACGACCGCGAGCGCGACCAGGAGAAGCAGCGCCAACGTGTTGTTGACCAGCTGGATCTCGTCGGCCACCGCGACCGCGTAGACGCACCAGAGGGTGAAGGTGGCCAGGCTCAGCACGGTGGAGCTCCAGGACACGCCCTCGGCGGACCGGGTGCGGGCGGCCCGGACCACCTGGGGAACCGTGGCGAACAACGAGCAGGAGGAGGCGACGAGGCCAACGAGGACAGCAACAACGGACACGGCAGGCACATTCTGGACGCGGGTGGACGGGAGCGACTTCGGTCCGCCGTCTTGCTTGTCCGCTGCGACACGTGACCTGATCCATGGAAACCATATGCCTGGAAGGCCAGGTCCGTCCGGATTCCGCCGTGGCGGAGGGAGAGGTGTCGGTCACACCGTCGCCGGCCGGGCTGTGCAGCCGGGGCGGAGCGCGTCGTACGGCGCGCCGCGCGGCCCGCGCCGGTTCCGATCCCCGGGGAGGACGATCTGGGAGATCACCGCGGAGATCACCTGGGGTGAACGACGGGATTCGAACCCGCGACATCCTGGACCACAACCAGGTGCTCTACCAACTGAGCTACGTCCACCATGCCTGCGACCGCCAGCAGGTCGCCAACAGTCACGTCGGCCCCTCCCGAACCGTGCAGCAGGGGAGAAGCCGAGGCTGGAGACAGTGTAGCCGCTAGCCGACGGTGCCTTGTCCCGGGGAGTCGTCCTCGGCCCCCCGCTCCGAGGTGCCGCCGGGGGTGGCGGGTGGCTCGATGCCGGTCAGCGACCCGCCGTGCTCGCGGGCCAGCCCGCGCGCCGCCTCGGTGTCCGGGCCGGGCTGCGGGACGAACACCGCGGCCCGGTAGTACCGCAGCTCCTCGATGCTCTCCTGGATGTCCGCGAGCGCGCGGTGGTTGCCCACCTTGGCGGGGGCGTTGAAGTAGACCCGGGGGTACCAGCGGCGGGCCAGCTCCTTGATCGAGGAGACGTCGACGATGCGGTAGTGCAGGAAGGACTCCAGGGTCGGCATGTCCCGAGACAGGAAGGCGCGGTCGGTGGCGACGGTGTTGCCGGCCAGCGGCGGACGGCTGCCCTCCGGGCAGTGCTCCCGGATGTAGCCGAGCACCCGTTCCTCCGCCTCCTGCAGGGTGATCCCCTTGTCCAGCTCGTCGAGCAGGCCCGAGCTGGTGTGCATGGCGGTGACGAACTCGATCATCTGGTCCAGCGCCTCCTGGGGAGGCTTGATGACGACGTTGACCCCCTCGCCGAGGACGTTGAGATCGAAATCGGTGACCAGGGCGGCCACCTCGATCAGCGCGTCGGCGCGCAGGTCCAGCCCCGTCATCTCACAGTCGATCCACACCAGTCGCTCGTTCACGCCTAGCACCCTATTACCTGCCTCCCCGCGTCCGTATCGACACGGGCAGGGACCGTCCGCAGCCCTCGGTGTGCTGGGGGCACGGGCGGGGACGAAGTGGGGTGGATGCGGCGTGTCGCCAGGGACACGCCGCCCCGGCCCCCGTCGACTGAGAATTTCCCCGGCGACCTCTTGCGGCGGGGCCGGGGAAGGGATAGAACATTCCTCACGTTGCCGGTTCGCCCGGCGGCGGGAACGGTCGGAGACCGGCGCCCAGGTCGGCGGAGAGATCCGCCGAGCGGCCAGTGACGAGGCCGCGGGTGTGTGAGCCCGGCCGCGAGATCGGTGTCCGTCACGACCTGATCGCTGAGGCCCCGCGAACTCATACTTCGCGGGGCCTCAGCCTTTCTACCGCTGTTGTGCCCCGGATCGCCGGTTCGACACCCGCGCCGCGCGGATTTCACCGTCCCGGCCAGCGCCCCGGCCGCCGGGAGAGCCGGACCTGCTGGCCGGGGTGGCCGGCTACGGCATCGATCTGGTGGAGCCGCCGCCGACGTCGTGACCGCTCCCCGAGCCGCGCCGGCCCAGCCGGCCCGGTGAGATGACGGTACCTTCGACCCATGACCGAGCACGGGGGAGCACACACGGGGCGCTCGGCGGGCGAAGGGGGCAGGTCTTGACGGGCCACCAGGCCACGGAGCACGTCGGTCGGCTGATCGGGCTGCGTCGCTATCCGGTGAAGTCGCTGGCGGGGGAGGAGCTCTCCCGCGCCGTCGTCGACCAGCGCGGCCTGGTCGGCGACCGGCTGTGGTCGGTGCGTGACCCGGACGGCAAGCTGGGCAGCGGCAAGTCCACGCGCCGGTTCCGCAAGATGGACGGCCTGCTGGCGCTGACGGCAGGGTACGACGGGGAGGTGCCCGTCGTGACCTTCCCGGACGGGCGGGTGGTGCGGGGCGACGATCCCGAGGTCCACCAGGTGCTGTCCGGCCACGTGGGCCGGCCGGTGAGCCTGGGCCGGGAGGCGGCGATCTCCCACTTCGACGAGGGACCGATCCACCTGGTGACCACCTCGGCGCTGGAGCGCCTGGCCGAGGCGGCGGGCTCCCCGCTCGACGTGCGGCGCCTGCGACCCAACCTGGTGGTCGCCGCTGACGGGCCGGGCATCGTGGAGGACGGCTGGGTGGGCCGCAGGCTGCGGATCGGGACCGAGCTCGAGCTCGAGGTGCGCGCCCGGATGCCGCGCTGCGTGATGGTGAACCTGCCACAGGTCGGGCTGGAGGCCGAACCGGGCCTGCTGGCCCGGATCGGCGAGGTGCACCAAGGCGATCTGGGGGTGGTCGCCGACGTGGTGCGCCGCGGCCCGGTGGTCGTGGGCGACGCCGTGCGGCTGGTCAGCCGCTGAGCAGCGCCTCGAACAGGTCGACGTACTGGGTCAGGTGCCGATCCCCGAGGAACCGGTCCCGCACCCGTGCTCGGGCGGCCTCCCCGAGCCGGGTGGCCGTGCCCGCGTCGTACAGCAGCTCGCGGACGAGCTTGCCGAGACTGCCGAAGTCGGTCGGGTCGGGCAGCAGGACGCCGCTGATCCCGTCCTCGATCTGGTCCAGGATGCCACCCACCGCGGAGGCGACGACCGGGCGCGCCTTCCACATCGGCTCGGTGACGGTCAGCCCGAAGCCCTCGACCAGGCTCTTCTGCACCACCACCGCGGCGTGCCGCTGCAGCGCGTTGACGATGTAGGCGTTCTCGTCGATGTCGTCCATCGGCAGGCACGCCAGGTGCACCCGGCGTCGCGCCCGGGCCGGCAGGTCCCGCCATGCGGCCATGCACTCGTGCAGCACCGCGGCGCCCTCCGGATCGTCGGTGACCCCGGCGACGTCCGGTCCGGCGAGCAGCAGGTGGGCGTCCTCGGGCATCTCGTGCAGGTGCTCGGCGAACCCGATCATCACCCCCTGCATGTCCTTGAGCCGGTCCCATCGGCTCACCTGCAGCACCAGCTGGGCAGTGCTGGGGATCTCGCCGCCGTCCACCAACAGGCCGTGGTGCGGGCGGACCGTGCCGATGGTGCCGTCCCGGCGGGTGAAGTGCAGTCGGGCGTGCACACGCTCGAACTCGACCAGCCCGGCCACGTGGAGAGTGGCCGTCACGTCCTGGGGTTCCATCGGCTCGTTCTTGGCGGTGAACGGGTCCAGGGACGGAGGGATCACCCAGACCTCCTCGTGGGGCATCCACGCAGGGGCGTAGACCGCCCGGGAGAAGATGAAGCCGTCGGCAGGCTCGAGGTAGGGGCGAAGGAACCCCCACCCCTGGTCGGTCAGGGCGTTCGGCGTGTCGCGGCCGATGTGGCAGCGCCACAGCACGCGAGCCCCCAGCCGTCGTAACCCCTCGGCGAGGCCTGCTGTCTGCGGGTCGTGCAGCAGTACGATGTCCCCCGGCCGCACCCGGGTGGTCAGCTCCTCCAGGTTGGATGCGAGCACCTTCTCGTAGTAGGCGCGCTCCCCGTCGCCGAGCGGGCCGGCGTCACCGGGGATGCCGTGCAGCAGGTTGTGCACCCGCTTGGTGATGGCGAAGAAATCCTGGTCCGCGGTCAGGGTCAGCCAGCGGGTGTCGACCCGCGCGCCGCGCGCGTAGGCCAGGATCGCCTCGAGCATCTCGGCGACCCCGCCGCCCTGCGCGGTCGCGTTGACGTTCCAGACCACCCGGCGCGCGAGCAGTCGCTCGCCCTCGACGGCGTACCGACGCAGCCGCTCGACACGCTCCGGCGTGAGCAGCGCCTCGAGCCGGGCGAGGGGAATGGGATCGACCTCGACCTCCCGCATACCTCCATGGTGGCACTGCCGGCCCCGGTCGGCAGCCTCCGTCGTGCTGATCGGTGGCCGGTTCACCCGTTCCGGGTGAGGTGCGGCAGCCGTCCGGGGAGAATTCTTCGGCCCATGTGCCCGCGGACGAGGACGTCACAGATGGGCAGCCGGCTGGGAAGACGGCTGCGCTGGCGGCGCCCGAGCGAGGAGAGCACCGCAGACGGCATCTACGGGGTGGTCGTCGCCGCGGCCGTGCTGGCCGCCTCCCACGAGTCCTCCGCGGGTGCGGTTGCGATCTCGGTGCTGGTCACGCTGCTGATCTACTGGGCCGCGGAACGGTACGCGCTCCTGGTCGCCGAACGCATCCATCGGCAGCACCGGTCGAGCTGGCGCGACCTCGGCCGCAGGCTGACCAGCGGCTGGGAGATCGTCACCGCGTCGGCACTGCCGTTGGTCGTGCTCCTGGTGCTGGGCGCGCTCGGCGCGCGCCTGTACGTCGCCGAGCTGGCCGCGCTGACCACCAGCACCGTGCTGTTGCTCCTGGCCGGCTGGGAGATCGGTCATGACGGGCGCCTGAGTCTCCTCGAGCGGATCACGACCAGTGGGGTGGCGGGGCTGTTCGGGGTGGCGATGATCTTCTTGAAGACGCTGCTGCACTGAGCCGCGCCAGAATGAGAACCGTTCTCATTCTGGTGCTACGCTGGTGCCATGGCTGTTCTGGTGGCGTTGGCCACGGTCCTCTCCACCTTCGGGGGCGGGCTGTTCGCGTTGCGGCACCAGACCCGGCTGAACCTGATCCTCGGTTTCACGGCCGGCGTGGTGCTCGGCGTGGTGGCCTTCGACATCTTCCCGGAGATGTATGACCTGGCCCGGTCGACCGGTATGCCGATCAAGGACCCGATGGTGGCGCTGGTGGCGGCGTTCCTGGCCTTCCACGCGATCGAGAAGTGGCTGCTCGCCCATCGCGAGCGCGCCGAGGGGGACGACCACGGCCGACACCAGCACCACCACCCGACCGTGGGCCTGGCCAGCGCGCTGGCGCTGAGCGGGCACAGCTTCACCGACGGCATCGGCATCGGGTTGGCCTTCCAGGTCAGCCACACGGTGGGGTTCGCCGTCGCGATCGCGGTGGTGGGCCATGACTTCGCAGACGGGCTGAACACTGTGTCGCTGATGCTGACGCACGGGAACACCTCGCGACGGGCGCTCGCTCTGCTCGTCGTCGACGCGCTCGCACCGCTGGCGGGTGCCGCGAGCACCCTGCTGTTCCATCTGCCGGACCAGGCGCTGCTGCTCTACCTGGGCTGCTTCGCCGGTTTCCTGCTCTACGTCGGGGCTGCCGACATCCTGCCGGAGGCGCACGCCCGCTACCCCTCCCTGGGGGCGCTCGCCCTGACGATCGTCGGGGCCGGGGCGATGTACGGGATCGTGGGGGTGCTGGGGTGACCCGCGCGCAACGGGCGGTGCTCGGCGCGCTCTCCGACACCGACCGGTTCGTCTCGGCCCAGGACCTCCACGCTGTCCTGCGCGGTCGCGGCGAGTCGGTGGGCCTGTCCAGCGTCTACCGGGCGCTGCACGAGCTGGAGCGTGGCGGTCAGGTCGACGTGGTGCGCTCCGACGAGGGCGAGTCGACCTACCGGGCCTGCGACGCCGAGGAGCACCATCACCACCTGATCTGCATCGACTGTGGTGCCACCGTCGAGATCGAGGCCTCCGAGATGGAGCGGTGGGTCGCGCGCACGGCGGCACAGCACGGGTTCGTCCTGGACCGGCACACCCTGGAGCTGCACGGCCGCTGTGCGGCGTGTGCGCACCGAGCGGGCCGCGGCTGATCGGCTCACCGGGGTCGGACGGTGAGGATCTGGGACAGCGTTCCGAACGGACCCTGCTCATCGTGCAGGACGCTGCTGGTCAGTCCGAGACCGCCGGGCCCGAACGACACGGTGGTGTCGAAGCCGATCCATTCCCCGCAGGGCTGGCGGAACAAGTGCGCGGTCAGGTCGACGTTGGGGAAGGCGACCCGCGCCGGGTCGACGCGCACGGTCATACCGTTGGCGACATCGAAGAGGCCGGCAGCGCTGGCGAACCGGCTGACCTGCTCACCCTCGACGAGCGGCAGCGGGGTCCGCACCCAGTACACCGCTCGCCCGGGCTCGGCCTGTGTGCGACGTACCTCCGTCGAGGCGATGAACCCTCCCGGCCACACCGTCGAGGGGTCCCAGGCCGGCATGTCGTCCGGCGAGGCGATGCGGGGGAGCGCGGTGGCCGCAAGCTCGGCGGTGTCTGCTGTCCGCATCAGCCAGGCGCGCAGCAGCACCGCGTCCCGGCCCTGGTGTCCGAGCCTCGCCTCGACGAGCTCGATGGTGCGGCCGGGCCGGAGCACCCGGACGGTGATGTCCACGACGTCGACGGGGACTGTGCCGAGGATGTCGTAGGAGAGGCGTCCGATGGCCAGGTCGTCGTCGCGGCGCGCGTCGCGGTCCCGTTCGACGGCGTGGACCAGCAGCCCGAGCGCCGGCGCGATGTGCTGCTCCTCCGGCTCCCACGCGCCGCTGACGTGACCGGTGGCTTGGAACGCCGACTCGCCGATGCGCTTGAAGTAGGCCATCGCTGGAGACTCCTTGTGCCGGGCCGGCGCCGCCGGCAGGATGCGGTGGGTGGTGACGCGGCACGCCAGGCTACCGGCGAGCCAGGAACGGGCTGAGCCGGCGGGCAGGGCCCGGCCCTTTCGCGCACCGGCATGCTCTCCGGGAACACCCTCCCCTCCACGAGCAGCCGTAGCGGGGGTGTAGGGCGCCCCCGGCAGGACTCGAACCTGCGACCAACGGATTAGAAGTCCGACGCTCTATCCAGCTGAGCTACGGGGGCGGGGGATAGGTATTCGCATCCGGAGAACCCTCGGGAAAAGTCCGTTGTAGTTCGAGGCGAATCTCCAATCCGGGACACAGCCTAGTAGAGGCGTTGGGCGTCGCCTCCACCTCCGCGGCGATCTCCCTGGGTTTCCGGTGGGCGCCGAGGTAGCGCTTCCTGTGAGGTGTCCGCACCCGAAGTGACAATCTGGCCCATTTGACGGGTGATCATCAGGGGGCTGCAAAGCAGCTCGAGTATGGTCGGGTGATGCACAAGGGCGTCTGCGCCTCCGTCACCGGAACCGTGGCCGGCCGCCTGGTCGCCGGCGACCCGGAGTCCCCCGGGGGCGCACTTTTCCACTGAGCCGGCAGGAGCCCCGGCCCGCCTCGGCAGCTCGCAGTCCGGTGGGGCATCAGGCTGTGCTGGCCGAGCGCCGGCCTACGCGCTGATCGACACCGCCACTCGCAGTCCGACATCGCACGGGAGGTGGCGTCACGCGGCAGGTAGTGCAGAAGGTGCTCGCCGCTGTGTGACTGGGGTGACGCCGCTTGATATGCGGCTCCGGACCACGGACTGGGGTCACATCAGGGGTTGCTTGACCGGTGATGTTGGGTATCGCGTTCATGTGGTCGCCATCGCGTCTCTCCTGCTCATCGCCGCCCTGTCGTTGGTTCTGACGCGGGTGGCGACGGTCGTACTGGTCGCGACCGGCACCGCCCGTCATGTGGCCCGCTTTCAGGCCCGGTCAGCCTTGACAGGTGCCGGGTTCACCACCAGCGAGTCCGAGCGTGTGGTCAACCACCCGGTGCGGCGGCGGGTGATCGGCACACTGATGCTGCTGGGCAATGTGGGCCTCGTAGGGGCAGCCAGCTCGGCGATCCTCGGTTTTCAGGGCGGGGCGCTGGGCCGCGAAGGTTGGAGGTTGGCAGAACTGGGCGTTGGTCTGATGGTCCTGGTGCTGATCTCGCGGAGCCGCTGGGTGGACCGGAAGCTGACCGACTGGACCAGCCGCATCCTGCGCCGACACACTGACCTGGCAGACCGCGACCTGGCAGGTCTGCTGCAGCTGTCGGGTGACTATACCGTTCAAGAGCTGGCCGTCTCGCCGGGCGACTGGATCGCGCGGCGGTCATTGGCGGACCTGGGGCTGCGTGACGAGGGTGTGGTGGTGCTGGGCGTGACGAGGTCCGACGGCCGCTACCTGGGGACGCCCACCGGCAGCACGACCCTCTGCCCCGGAGACAACCTCATCGTCTACGGGCGCGCAGGACGGCTGCGCGAACTGGACCATCGGACGAGCGGCGCGGCTGGGGCACGGGCTCGGGCAGCGGCCGTCCGCGAGCAAGATCTGATCCAGCGAGAGGGCGCCCAGACTGACACAGACAGCGGGACCACCGCCTGACGACGGACAGGCAGGTGGCACCGCGCTGTGGCGCGCGCGTGCCGCATACCGCGACCACCCGTCGGGCGGGCTGTGAGCGACTGCGTTGACCGCCTTGATGCGAACCCGGACGCGAGGCGACCGAAAAGGTCAACCGGCGGTGTCACCTCCGGACGAGATCACCTACGTCGGTGACGATGGTGAGTGCGAGCCATCCAACGCCGGCAACGGCACCGACGACAGCGGGGTATACGCCGCGGCGGGAGCCGGCTCTGATCGATCGGCGCCCGAAGTACACGGCGGCCACGCAGGGGATCACAACGACCAGGACGACCAGGGCCGACGCCACGACGACCGCCCAGACGGGCGCATCAGCGTTTTCGGGCCGGTAGCCCATCAAGGCGTAGATGCCCTCACCGGCAGCGAAGGCGATGAAGAAGAACACCGGTATCAGGGCGACGCTCACCCATGCGCGTCGTAGCCAGGGGGCGGAGTCAGGAGCTGCTGGTTCCGGGGCCCGATGTAGCTGACGGTTGGTCATCACGCACCCTCGATCTCAGCCTCATCGTGTTCGCGCGTCGGCCGGCAAGTCAGGGCCGAACGTCACGATCGCCGAGGCACGGAGCACCTCGTAGTGGTGCGGTCAGTGCCTATGAGATGGTCGCCCTTCTGGCCGAGCGGTACCGGCGTACGACCGGCACGTCGAGACCGTGGGTGTCATGTCGCGCCGGAACGGCCTGCCGAGTGGGGCCCGGGCGCCGCGGTGACCCCGCCCGCGCGCACGGGCACAGCCATCCCTGAACGGACAGACACGGAGATGAGCACCCGCGCCTGCCGCCCATGGGGAGCGTTCATGGAGAGACGGGCCGAGCCTTCCCTACGACGACGTCCTCAGACCGTTGCACCTGCCGAAGCACCTCGGTGATGCAGGCGACATACTCACTCAGTACCTCCTCGGCCACCGAGGTGTCCGGGTGCCGGATCGTCATGTGCACGCCGTTGGGCAGCCGGGACACCCACACGTGGGTGTCGTCTGCCTGAGCGACCTGACCGATCGTGCGGGGGTTCCATTCGCCGTAGCGGTCCGCTCCGGGCATCTTGCGGTAGTCGGTGTAGGAGACCATCGAGAACAGATCTCGCCGGGTCACCTTGAAGTCGTCGCCAAGCAGCTCCACCATCCGCACCGCCGGGTAGTCCGACAACCGCAACGCTGAGCGAACCGCGGCGTGGGCACCAATCAGCGTGTCCGCGAAGCTCCCGGCTTCAACCGGGAACTCCACCGGTGCACAGGTGATGAACCAACCCATCGCGCTTCGCCAACGATCCTCGTGCCGGGTGTGCAACGGCATGATGGTCCGAAACTCCTGCGCGCCGGTCAGCTCCCGGACCGCGATCCCCATCGCGGCCAGGAGCCCGGCGAAGAGCCCACCGCCCATGCGACGACAGACGTCCTCAACAGCCGCTGCCTCCGGCTCGGAGAGCAGCCTGACGCTGAACATGGTCTGCGCTCGCAGCTGCCCTACCTCGACACCGAGGTCGAGCGGGAACGTAGGCGTCGTACCGCCACACGCCTCCACGAACGCACGCCACCGTGACAGTGCCGGGTCGTCGGCCCCGATCGTCGCACCGCGCTCGCGCTCCAGGACGCTGTGCTCCAGCGAGCTCCCCACCTCGGGCAGCTCCGGCAGGCCGCCGGCGCGATACGCCTCATAGCTCGTGTGCAGCTCCCACACCGCGAGTGCCAGCGAGAAGCCGTCGGCGGCCACATGGTCGACGGCCACGAACACCGTCGAGGTGTCGGGCCGGCTGACGATCCCGAGCACGAGCGGTGGCCAGTCCAGCGGATGTGTGCCGGCCACGAACCGTTGGTCGAGATATCCGTGCAACTCGTCGGGTCCGCGAAAGTCCCGCGCGGCACCGTGCACCAGACTGACCTGATCTGCCGGGACGGTGAAGCGTTCGAGGCCTTCCTCGGCGGCGCGGAACCCGCTGCGCAACGCGTCATGCCGCTGCATCCAAAGGGTGAACGCGGCGCCCAGGGCGTCCAGGTCACCGGGGCCTTCGATGTCGAAGGTGACGCCGATCCACGGGTTTCCAGGTTCCCCGGCCAGCGCCGCGCTCCCCGCGTTGGCCAGGTGCAGCTGCTGGTTGTAGGAGACAGGTGAGGGCCCGGCCGCGGCGGTGCTGGCGGCCTCGGCCGTGGCCGGGCTGACCTCCCACTCGATGACACGGCCGGGCAGAGGATGGAACTCATGGAAGGAGAGGGGCTTCATTCAGGACTACCTCGCGCTGGATCGGAAACAGGACAGTCCCCCGTTTGGGGGACATATGCATGCCATGAACAGGTTAGATGGCATGATCAACCGTTCGGTAACGGGACCTGTCGACGAAGAGAACGCAAGGCAACCCCTTGGATACCGAACGCGTGGCAACGACCGGTGCGCCGGGCCACCCCGAGTTGCTGAAACCTCTGCTGCGAGACCTCGCTTCGATCGGTAGGACAAGGCCGCGCGCGGGAGCTGGAAGTCTTCTTGAACCTCGGCGGCTCGATGCCCGCACGGCCTGCGGCATGTCTGTGCCTCCCGCGCACCCGGATGCGGGGATACTCGGGGCTGGAGCGGCCCGAGCCAGAGGCGGCCCGCCGGTGGCTGTCCGGCGAGGGACAGGTCACTGAGCCACAGCCCATCAGCGACCAAGGAGTTTCGATGACTCAGCTGCAGCCAGACGAGATCGCCTCTGCCCGGCTCGGAGAAGCCGGGAAGGTGTGGACGTCTGACCTCTCGGTGAGCGAGTTCGCGTTGCTGGACACCGCCGGGTTCGCCCCACGCGAGTTCGTCATGGGCTCTTCGGTGTTCCACATAGGCTGGCAGCAGCAGAACCTCCGCCAGTCCACCGAGCTTCAGGTGCTCAGCCAGGCGATGTACACCGCGCGGATGAACGCGATGGGGCGGATGATCGCCGAGGCGGAGCAAGTTGGCGCTGACGGGGTCGTGGGTACCAGGCTGACCTTCCGCCAGCACGGGCTGAGCCCAGATCACATCGAGTTCATCGCGGTGGGCACCTCCGTGGTCTCCAAGGACAACCCGGGCGAGTATCGGCGCCCCGACGGGAAGCCGTTCACCAGCCACCTCAACGTTCAGGACTTCTACACCCTGCTCCAGACCGGCCACATCCCCGTTGAGTTCGTCATGGGCGTATGCGTCTGGCACGTCGCCGCGCAAGGGCTGCTGCAGACCCTGAAGCAGATGGGCCGCAACGTGGAGATGCCGCAGTGGACCCAGGGCTACTACGACGCACGCGAGTTGGCGCTGACCCGGATGCAGCAGGAAGCCGAGCGCGTGCAGGCCGCTGGCATCACCGGAGTCGACTGGTCTGCGTCGGAGTGGATGTGGGGCACCCACACGCTGGAGTTCTTCACCTCCGGCACCGCAGTACGCAAGATCGCCACCGGAAACACGGTCGCACCCACGCTGGTTCTGCCGCTGTCATGACCTTCACACCCCCGGAGGGGTTCGTCGATCCGTCAGACGAGCGGCAAGTGGCTGCCGTGCTGGGCACAGTCCTGAAGGCCCTCGGCATTGCCGGCCTCGGGGACCTGCTCGGCCGGATCCCCGGCAGCCGGGTCGAGGATCGTCAACCCCGTCGCCTGTTCAAGCGCGCCGTGCCCTCATCGGTGTGGTTGAGCTCGCAGCACCAGCTGCTGCTCAATGACCCCGTGGTCCACGTGCATGTCGTCGGCGGCGTCGTGCTCGCCCGTGACTCGCTTCCGGCGGGCCGGCTGCCCGAAGCGGTCGCTCGCCTGCTCGTGGCTGCGATCGCTGATCAAGGGAGCCAGCCGGAGGCGACCGTGGTGCTGACCGCCGCTCGTGAGTCCACCGAGCGACTACAGCCGTAGCTCGAGCCTTCCGGCCGGTCCTTGAACAAGACCTCGCTGACCAGTCAGGCGTCGCGTCCCGTCAGCGAGATCGCGGCCCCCGCGGTGAGCGCTACGGCTCAGGCACACATGACTGCGAAGCCGGTCCAGGGGCTGAGGCTGCCGGGGTCGGGATGCAGGGTGAACAGGGCGCTGTCGGCGTTGCTGGGCAGGTAGGGGAGGGTGTGCTGCTGCCAGCTGGAGGGAGGACATGGCCGATGGCGGGCAGCACCAGCAGGATCCCGAACAGGGTCGCGATCCCGCCGGCGGTGCTGCGGATCAGGAATCCGAGGGCGACGCCGAGGGCGCCGACGACGGTGAGGTACAGCGCAACACCGATCACGGCCCGGACCGCGTGCGGCGCGGCGAGTGTGGTGCCGTGCACTCCGAGCAGGCGTTTGGCCGGCGAGGAACGCCACGAGCGACGAGACGACCATCAGCGCGAGGGTGACGGTGCAGAAGACGGCGAGCTTGGCCCACAGCACCGGGAGCCGGCGGGGGACGGCCGCGAAGGTGGCCCGGACCATGCCGGTTGCGGACTCGCCGGAGATCACCAGCACCCCGAGGACGCCGATGGCGAGCTGGGCGAGGTAGACACCGGTGAGACTGCGCCCGATCGGGTCGAAGAACGCTCGCTCCTGCGGGGCCATCTGCGCACTGAGCGAGACGAAGCTCCGGACGAGGGCATCGTCCAAGGATGGGAGGACAGTAGCGGGCTGGGCTGAGAGCCCGCTGGGGCGAGAACGCCGGCGTTGGCGGGGGTCTTCTCGGTTCAGGCGCGGACCCGGGCAGAGGTGGGGTCGTACATCGGGCGGAGGGACACCTCGGCGGCGTGACGGCTGCCGGCGATCTCGACCTCCCAGCGCCCCGAAGACAGCCAGTCCGTGGTGACCGGCTCGGCGCCCCCCGACACCTGCGCCAGCCCGACGGCGGCACCCAATGTCCAGCCGTACGACGCCGCGCGGATGTAGCCCACCGCGACCCCGTCCCGTAGCACCACCTCGGCGTGGTGCATCAGCGGATCGGGATCGAGCAGCCGCACCTGCACGAGCCGTCGGGTCATACCGCCGGCGGCGGCGTGCGAGGCCTTCCGCGCCACCACCGCGTCCCGGCCGATGAACCCGCCGGGCTTGTCCAGCGACAGGGTGAACCCGAGGCCGGCCTCCAGTGGGCAGTCGGTGTTGTCGATGTCGTGGCCGTAGTCGCGGTAGGCCTTCTCCATCCGCAGGGAGGCCAGTGCCTTCAGTCCCACGGGGGCCAGGCCGTACGCCTGTCCGGCCGCGGAGATCGCGTCATACACCGCCGGCGTGGAGGCCCTCGGGGTGTAGAGCTCGTAGCCCAGCTCGCCCAGGTAGGTGATCCGGGCGAGCAGCACCTCGATCCCGGCGAGCCTGACGCGGCCCACCGACCGGAACCCGAACGCAGGGGTGGAGAGATCGGCCCCGGTGAGCTCGGCGAGAAGGTCTCGTGAGCGCGGCCCCTGCACGTTGAGCTGTCCGAGGTCGGCGGTGACATCGGTGATCGTCACCGTCGTCGGGGCGTGCCGACGCATCCGGTCGAGGACGTGCCCGTGCGCGGTGTCGGACGCGACGACGAAGAAGTCGTCGTCCGCGAGCTTGCTGACGGTGAGATCGGCCTCGATCCGGCCGCCGTCGTTGAGCCACTGCGTGTAGGTGATGACCCCTGGGTTGCCGTTCACGGAACCACCGGAGAGGCGGTCCAGGAACCGGCCGGCCCCGCTACCGGCCACCTCGAACTTGGCCATGAACGACATGTCCATCAGCCCGACACGTTCGCGGACCGTCTCGTGTTCGGCCCGCCACTGAGCGAACCACGACGCCCGGCCCCAGGTCGGCTCTGCCGTGGGCGCCACTCCGGCGCCCGCGAACCAGTCCGCGCCCTCCCAGCCGGACACCTCGCGCAGGTAGCCGCCCTGCGCGACCAGCCGGTCGTGAACCGGGGAGAGCAGCGCACCACGCGCGGTCTGCAGCTGCTTGCCGGGGGTGTGGGCGGCGAACACGGTGCCGAGGATCTCGGCGGTGCGAGCCGCGCGATAGGCGGGGTCGAGCTGGTGGGGGCGGAACCGGTCCGCGTGGAAGCCGGTCACGTCGACGTCCGGGTCGCCGCTGGTGATCCAGTGGGCGAGAACCCGGCCCAGCCCCCCGGCCGAGAGCACACCCACTGAGTTCATGCCTGCGGCGACGAAGTAGCCGCGTAGCCCGGGCGCCTCGCCGACCGCCGGTGCCAGGTCGGGCGTGAACGACTCGGGCCCGCAGAAGAACGTGCGTACCCCGACGTCGAGCGTGACGGGCACTCGTGCCATCGCCTTCTCGAGGAACGGCGCCATCCGGTCCCAGTCGGGCGGGATCTTGCCGAAGGAGAAGTCCCCGGGGATGCCGTCGACCCGCCAGGCGGCGGCCTGGGGCTCGAAGAGGCCGACCATCATCCCGCTGCCCTCTTCCCGGTAGTAGCCGTACGACGAGGGGTCCTCGAAGACCGGCGCGTCCGGGTCGAGGCCGTCGATCGTGTCAGTGATGAGGTAGTAGTGCTCGGCTGCCTGGTTCGGAATCACCAGGCCGTTGCGGGCGGCCAGCTCACGGGTCCACATGCCGGCGCAGTTCACGACGTACTCGCACTCGACCACGTTGCCGGCGTCTTCGCCGACCGAACCGGTCGCCACTCGCACTCCGGTGACCGCGGCGACCTGCCCGGCGGGCCGTGTGAGCACATCGGTGACCGTGGCGCCCTCGACGACGCGCACGCCCAGGCGCCGCGCGCCCTGGGCCAGCGACGCGGTGAGGTCGACGGGGTTCACCCGCCCGTCACCGGGAACGTAGAAGCCGGCGAGCAGGTCGTCGGTGCGGGCCCAGGGGAACCGTTCGGCGATCTCCTGGTTCGAGATCTCGTGGATCTCCAGCCCCAGGTGCCGCTGGAAGGCCGCGACTCGTCGGTACTCCTCAAGCCGGTCACGGTCGGCAGCTGCCTCGATCAGGCCTACCGGTCGGAAGCCGGTGGCCTGTCCGGTCTCGGCCTCCAGGCGGGCGTAGAGGTCCCGCGAGTACATCCGGATCGCGGTGCTGGTCTCCGAGGTCGACCCGAAACAGGTCATCAACCCGGCCGCGTGCCACGTAGTTCCCGAGGTGAGACGGTCGCGCTCCAGCAGCAGCACGTCCGTCCAGCCGGCGTGCGCGAGGTGGTAGGCCACCGAGGCGCCGATCACCCCCCCACCGATCACGACAACGCGGGCACGGCGGGGCAGGTCGGCAGGCATGCGGCGAGCCTATGTGAGAGTCCGCCTCCCACCACGGGCGCCCGCCGGGGTCGCGGCCGGGCGCGGCTGCGGCCGCCAGCAACGCCGGCGTCCCCGGCGCCGGCTTGTGTATCCGTGACAGCATCGCAACATGTCCGACAGTGCTGTCCATCTCCCCCAAGAGGCCGTGACGCTGTCCGCCGGTAGCCGAATGCCGTTGCTGGGGTTCGGGACGTGGCAGATGAAGGGCCAAGATGCAGTCAAGGCTGTGTCGACCGCCCTCCAGACGGGGTACCGCCACCTGGACACCGCCACGGTCTACGGCAACGAGGCCGAGGTCGGGCGCGCGCTGGAGGACAGCGGAGTGCAGCGGGCCGACGTGTTCCTCACGACCAAGTGCCCGCCCCACGGCGCCGGTGCGGAACTGGACACCCTGCGGCAGAGCCTCGAGGCGCTCCGGACGAACCACGTCGACCTGTGGCTCATCCACTGGCCCGGGGAGGGGGCGGCCAACGTGGACCTGTGGCAGGCGTTCGTCGAGGCACGAGAGGCGGGGCTGGCCCGGGAGATCGGGGTCAGCAACTTCGACACGGCGCTCGTCGATGAAGTCACCAAGGCCACCGGCGTGGCCCCTGCCGTCAACCAGATCGAGTGGAGCCCGCTGCTGTTCGACCCCGCAACGCTCTCCGAGCACCGGCACCGGAACGTTGTCCTCGAGGGCTACAGCGCGTTGCGTGGGGGCACCCTCGAGCACCCCACCATCCTTGGCATCGCCGACCGAGCAGGTCGCACACCGGCTCAGGTCGTCATCCGCTGGCACCTGCAGCATGGCGTGGTCGTCATTCCCAAGTCCGTGCACGCGGAACGGATCCGATCCAACGCCCACGTCGCCGACTTCAACCTGACGGCAGAAGACATGGCGGCTCTGGACGCGCTGGGCAACCGCTGACCGACGCGCGCGCCGAGGGGTCGGCTCCTTACTACTTCTTCATCATTCGTCAGCCATCCTGTGTCGATGGTGGACCACGAGGTGGCCGAGCATTCCCGGAGCGAGGGCGTCTCGGGCAACGAACGCCTGACCGCAGTCTCCGGCGCCATCCTGTTCGTCCTGCTGGCGATCGAGGGCGTCACGATCCTGTTTCTGCGCCCACTGCTGGTCGTGCACATGTTCGTGGGCATGGCGCTGATCGCGCCCGCGGCCCTCAAGGTCGGGAGCACCGGCTATCGGTTCGCTCGTTACTACGCCGGTTCGCCGGTGTACCGGAGGAAGGGCCCCCCTCATCCGGTTCACCGCACCTTGGGACCGGTCCTGGTGGCCTCGACGGTCGCCGTGCTTGCGACAGGGGTGGGGCTGGCCGTAGTCGGTCCACCGGGCGGTGTTCTGCTGGGTCTCCACAAGGCCAGCTTCGTGGTCTGGCTGCTGGTGACGACTGTGCACGTCCTCGGTCGCGTGTGGCGGGTACCGCGGTTGGTGGCTTCCGACTGGCGATTCGGCCCACGCGGCGCACGCAGGCGGCCTCGGGGCGCCTCGCTGCGTCGGACCCTGGCGGTCGCCGCGTTGGGTGCCGGCTTGGCGCTGGGGGCGGTCACGTTGCCGCTCGCGAATCCGTGGGTGCACCAGGCCAGAACCTTCTTCGGTGACCACTGAGCGCGTCGTGTCTTGGCGGTCGGCTCGATCCCTCCCTCGGTCTTCCCGAGCGGGGCGGGTCGTCTCAGTCCACGTAGATCTGACCGTCAGCGATGCGGGCGGGGATCTTCCTCAGCGGCGCCGGCGGCGGGCCCGCCAGCACCTGCCCGGTGCGTGCGTTGTAGGTCCCGCCGTGGCAGGGGCAGATGAACTCCTGGGACGACGCCTGGTAGCCGACCGTGCAACCGGCATGGGTGCAGATCGCGCTGAAGGCGACGCAGCGCTGCTGCGACAGCCGGACCACCCATGCCGGCGATCCGCTTGCAGGGTCGGTGAACTGTCCCGCCTGGCCTACCGGCAAGCGCTTCGCTGACCCGATCTTGGTCCCGGACTGCTTCTGGTGTGACGTTGAGTGGGAGGTCGGCTGTTGGTGACTCGTCTGCTGCTTCTTCGGGCTGTGAGGTGACGGCTTCAGGCCGTGGGATGACGGCGAGGACTGGAGGGAGCGCCCGGCAGTGGAGGCGCTGGCCAGCCTTCCGAAGAAGGCCGTCAGTGCCGCCGCCAGCACGGTGGCGCCGCCGGTGAGCACGATGGCCCGACGCTGCCTGGCTCGCGCGGCTTCGTCCTCCTCGGCCGCCCCGCCAGGGGCGGCACGACCGTCGAGTCCGCGTGCGAGAGCTCGGTCATGGAGCCAAGCATCCACGGACAGGACGTCGGCGGACCCGACCAGGACGAACGGGGTCCAGGCGAACAGGAACACGATGTCGGCGCCGTAGAAGTAAGGGGAGGTCGTCCAGCTCATGGTCAGGAAGAAGGTGAGCGCAAGCAGGGCTCCGCCGACGGCGGCCAGCCTGGCCTTGAGCCCGAGCAGGGTGGCCACCCCGACCGCGAGCTCGGCAAGAGCGATCAGCAGGCCGACCAGGACCCCCGCATGCAGGCTCAGCCGGACGAGGAAGCCGATCGGGCTGGTGGGTGCCACCATCGCCATCTGGTGCTGCACCGAGGTTGGCGAGCTGGCGTCGAAGAACGACGGATCGGCGAGCTTCTGCAGCCCGGCGTAGGTGAACGTGAACCCGAGGAACGCCCGGAGCGGCATCAGCACCCAGCCCAGCTGCCGCAGGCCGAGCCCGGCCCATTCCGGCCCCAGCGCCCACGGAGGAGCCTGGGAGGTGCGGTTTCGGTCGAGGTCATGCCTGGGAGGACGGTTCGTGGGCGCCATGCCGTACATACTGCGGCTCGAAGAGCAAAGAAACCGTTCAGACGGCGTTCGAACGCGCCGCGTCTGGGCCTGCCGTACGGTGGCGACGTGGAGAGCGTCGAGGGCTCATCGAGCGTCGTGGACGGGCTGACGCGTGTGCTGGTCGTCGAGGACGACCGGAGCATCGCCAGCCAGATCGCGGCGGGGCTTCGTCGGGAGGGCCATCACGTCGAGCAGGTGGCGACCGGAGCCGCAGCCGTCGAGTCGGTCGACCTGGCAGACGTCGTACTGCTCGACCTCGGGCTCCCCGACATGGACGGCACCGACGTGTGCCGGCGCCTGCGCGAGCGCAGTGACGTACCCATCCTCGTCATCACCGCCCGCGCCGAGGAGGCGGACCGGGTGACCGCGCTCGACCTCGGTGCGGACGACTACCTGGTGAAGCCGTTCGGCTTCGCGGAGCTCACCGCACGGATCAGGGCTGTCCTGCGTCGATCCCATCCGGAGCTGGTCGGCGTGTTTCGGCACGGCAGGCTCACCGTCGACGAGCGCTCCCGTCGCGTGCTGCTCGATGGCCAGGGGGTAGCGGTGACCGGCCGGGAGTTCGACATCTTGCGGACGCTGATCGAGGACCCCGGGCGTGTCATTTCCCGGGAGGAGATCTTCAGCCGGGTGTGGGACGAGCACTGGTACGGCCCGACGAAGGTGCTCGACGTCCACATCGCTGCACTGCGCCGCAAGCTCGGGGACCCTGCCGTGATCGAGACCGTCTATGGCCGCGGCTTCCGTCTCGGGCCCCGGCCGTGATCCGCCGACTCCTGGGCGCCTTTCTCATCCTGGTCGTTGTCGTGCTCGCCGGCGCCGTGCTACCGCTGGGGCTGCAGACGGCCTCGCAGTACCGGCACGACTACGCCGACGCCACCCTCGGCCAGGCTCGAGCCATCGCGAGCGTGATGGAGGAGAGGCTCGCCGACCACCAAAGCAACGCGCCCTCCGCGAGTGAGCTGCGGCGGCTGCTCGGCGCCGGTCAAGGTGTCGCTCTCCTCGACCGTGCCGGGCGAGTCACCGCGACCGCGGGGATCGGCTTCAGCGTGCCTCGAGCCCTGGCCTCCGGAGGGACGACGACTGCCACCGAGCCCGGAGTGGCCGGGGAGTCGGCGTTGCTGGCCGCTGCTCCTGTCGGAGTCGACCCTCCGGGCTCGGGAAGGGTCGTCCTGGCTCGCCCGACCGAGCCGCTCGAAGGGCGGATCCACGCCCTCTGGCTCACCTTGGCCGGGGTCGCGGCCGCCACGTGCCTGATCGCCTTCGGCTTGGCCTCGTGGCTCTCGCGATGGGCGTCGGCTCCCCTGAGGCGGCTGGAGCGAGCCGCGCGAGCAGTCGGCATGGGGACGCTCGACGCGCGCGTCGGCGATGTCGCCGGTCCGGCCGAGGCCCGTCGTCTGGCGACGACGTTCGACACCATGGCGGCCAGACTGGACTCCTTGGTGGCCAGCCACCGCGGCGTGGTCGCCGACGTCTCGCACCAGCTGCGGACGCCGTTGTCTGCGCTCCGGCTGCGGCTGGAGCTGCTCTTCCACGAGGACGGCGAGCGATCCCCGGAGGCCCAGGGTGTTCTGGACGAGCTGAGCAGGCTGTCCCGCCTGGTCGACGGTCTGCTGACGGTGGCACGCGCCGAGGCTGCGACTGCGCCCGCGGAGCAGGTCGATCTGCGGGCTCTGGTCGCCGACCGGCTGGAGGTATGGGCGCCACTCGCAAGCGAACGTGGCATCGATCTTCACCTCGACCACGTTGGGGACACCGGCGCCCGGGTCGTGCGCGACCACCTCGACCAGATATTGGACAACCTGCTCGCCAACAGCTTCGACCTCGAGCCGCCGCCGAGCTGGGTCCGGGTCCGGACCAGCGGCGATGGAGAGACCGCAGAGTTGTCGTTGGCCGACGACGGGCCGGGCATGACCGATCGGCAACGCGAGGTCGCCTTCCATCGGTTCGCCACGGACCGCAAGGACTCCGGCGGGACGGGGCTGGGGCTGTCCATCGTGCATCGCCTCGTCACCGCCAACGGCGGAACGATCACACTCGAAGAGACCCCGGGGGGCGGGCTCACCGTCGTCATCAAGCTCGACCAGGCGTCTCTGGCTCGCCGGAAGGACGCACCGGGCTCACCGTAAGTCGTGGACCAGAAGCGGGGCAGGTGACTCCCGGCCGGGTCGATCCGGGAGCTCACCCCGATCGGCAGGCGCCCATGGCGGAGGTGATCTCGTAGGCAATGTGTGCCGCCGCGATGCCGGTGATCTCTGCGTGGTCGTAGGCCGGCGCCACCTCGACGATGTCCGCGCCGACGATGTTGAGGTGCGACAGGTCTCTGAGCAGCGCGAGCAGCTCGCGCGAGCTCAGGCCGCCTGCCTCCGGGGTTCCGGTCCCCGGTGCGTGGGATGGGTCGAGCACGTCGACGTCGACCGACACGTAGACCGGTCCGGCGCGGAGTCGCCGTTCCATCCGTTCGGTGATCTCCGCGATGCCCTGCACCGTGAAGTCGGTGCTCGGGATCACGTCGAAGCCGAGGTTGGTGTCGTCGCTCAGGTCGGTGTCGGCGTAGAGCGGGCCCCGGGTCCCGACGTGCAGACAGCGGGACCTGTCCAGGAGGCCCTCCTCGGAGGCCCGTCGGAACGGTGTCCCGTGCGTGTACGCCGCGCCGAAGTAGGTGTCCCACGTATCGAGGTGCGCATCGAAGTGCAGCACGGCCAGCGGCCCGAAGCGGCTGGCGGCCACCCGCAGGAGGGGCAGCGCGATGGTGTGGTCGCCACCGAGGCTGAGGATGCGACGATCGCCGGTCGACAGCGTGGAGGCGCCATCCTCGATCTGCTGGATCGCCGCCTGGATGTCGAACGGGTTCACGGCCAGGTCTCCCGCGTCGGCCACCTGCAGGTTCGCGAACGGCATGGTCTCCAGGGCAGGGTTGTAGGGCCGCAGCAGCTTCGACGATGCCCGGATGTGCCCGGGCCCGAAGCGGGCGCCGGGGCGGTAGCTCACGCCCGAGTCGAAAGGGATACCGAGGATCGCGATGTCGGTCTCGCTCACGTCCTCGATGCGCGGCAGCCGCGCAAACGTTGCCGGCCCCGCGTAGCGAGGGATCCGGGTGGCGTCCACCGGTCCTTGGACCTGGTCACGCTCAACTGTCATCGGACGCCCTCCTCGAGGATGCAGCGTGCGTACATCTCGGGCCTGCGGTCGGCCTGGACGTCGTTGTGAGGGCTGATCGACTTGTCCCGTGCTTCATCGAGACGGCACTGCGCGAGCAGCACTTGCGCATCGGGGGAGGCGTAGCCGCCGGCCAGTGGCCAGCCGTCCGCGTCGACGATCACGGAGCCGCCTACCCAGTCGTTGCCGCGCTCGGCCCCGACCCGGTCGCACGCGGCGATGAACATCCGGTTCACCGAGGCCGCTGCCTGCACCCGCACGATCTCCATCGGGCGTTCAGCTTCTGGCCGGGGGAAGCGCGGCCAGTTGGCGGGGATGCACAGCAGGTCGGCCCCTTGCAGGGCCGGCAACCGGACCCACTCGGGGAACTCCACGTCGTAGCAGACCATGACTGAGAGGCGACAGCCCTCGACGCTGACGACCGGCGGCGGCTGGTCTCCAGCGGTGAAGACCAGCTTCTCCCGGTCCCACAGGTGCGCCTTCCGGTAGACGGCCAGCACTCCGCGGCGGTGCACGACCACGGCGGTGTTGAACAACCCGGCCTGTCCGCCGTCCTCACACACGCCGGCGACGATGGTGAGCCCGAGGTCGGCTGCCTGCTTCTGCCAGTGCGAGGTGGACGGTCCGGGCACCGGCTCCGCCAGAGAAGCGGCCTCTCGCGCGTCGGCGAAGCTGTAGCCGCTGGTCGTCAGCTCGGGAAGCACCACAATCCTGGCTCCGGAGGCGGCGGCGCGCCGGACTGCGGTCTCGGCGCGGGCTCGGTTTCCGGCACTGTCGCCCACTTGCAGGTGCAGCTGGCAGCAGGCCACCACCGTAGTACCTCCGGCGCTGGTGCCGGCGCTCGGCGCAGCAGTCATGGCGTGCCGCTCAGGAGCGCCACGCGACTCGCTTCGACTGCCTCCCGCTCAGCTGACAGGTCGAGGCTGCGGGCGAACAGGTAGTACAGGCCTCCGGCAACCGCCAGCCCGATGGCGAAGGAGATGTCGGCACCACCGAGCAGCTTGGTGACCGGCCCCTCGTAGAAGGTGAGCGCCACGAACGGGACCATGCACGCCAGCCCGGCGAAGTAGGCGACCAGCCCGCGCCAGGCCCATCGGTGGTAGATGCCCGCGGGGTTGAAGATCTCGAGGATGGCGTAGTGGCCGTGCCGGACGAAGTAGAAGTCGACCAGGTTCACTGCTGTCCAGGGGACCAGGAAGTACAGCATCAGGAGCACGAAGTTGTTGAAGCTGCCCAGGTAGTTGGTCGGGATCAACAAGGCGATGAGGAACGCGATTGTGGACACCACCACGATGCCCACCACCCGGAGCCGGACCGTCGGGTTCACCTTCTTGAAGGCGTCGACTCCGCTCGCGCTGGTCAACATGGCGCCGTATGCGTTCACCGACATGATCGTGACCAGGGCGACCGCGGAGACGATCACGGTGAAGGTCCCGAACCCGGAGAGCAGGGAGTCTCCGACGTGCCGGACCGTCGTGACGACATCGGAGCCCGGGAGAGCCGAGCCCAGCACCGCCCCGAGCGACATCAGCCAGATGGCAGAACCGGCGGCGCCGAGATAGGTCCACAAGATCACCCCGGTGGCACTGGAGTCCTCCGGGAGATAGCGGGAGTAGTCCGACACGTAGACGGCATAGGAGATCTGGTACCCGGCCGCGGCGGCGAAGACGATCAGGAACGATGCGCCGGAGAAGCTGCCGCCCTGCGCTATCTGTGAGCCCAGGTCCAGCGACTGGACGGCCTGGATGGTGATGACGGCGAAGACGAGGATCAGCAGGTAGCTGAGCCACCGCTGCACCAGCATCAGCAGGTCGAAGCCCACGATCGCGATGAGTACCGCCACCGCCACGAGGATGACGTACCACACCGCGTTCGGTGCCGGCAGCACGGTGTCGAATCCCTCCGCGGCCAGGATCACGTCGAAGACGTTGAACCCGATGTAGACGAAGACGACCGCGACGAAGGGGAAGATCGCGCCGCGCACGCCCCACTGCGCCCGGGACTGGATCATCTGCGGCAGCCCCATGGTCGGTCCCTGGTTGGCGTGGAAGCACATGAACAAGGTGCCGAAGGACGCCCCTAGGCTGACCGCGAGAACCGACCATCCGACCGCCAGCCCGAGGGAGGGGCCGATGTACCCGGTCACCATGGTCGCGAGCACGAAGTTCCCGGTGAACCAGAACGGTCCCTGGTGCCAGACCTTGCCGTGCCGCTCGGAGGGCGGTACGTAGTCGATGGAGTGGATTTCTACGACCGGCCGGCCTTGGGGCCTGGCCTCTGTGACAGCCATCTGTGCACACCTTCCTCTCGGCGTGCCGGGGCGCCTCGCATGGCGGTCGCCGCGACCTCATGGCGATTTTCTGCCTGCCGTCGGCCGTCGGCCGATGTAGATTTCGTACATGCCAGCACGGCATCTGGACGATGTGTCCAGCACCGTCGTGACGGTCGCGGACCTGTTACGGGCGGTGCCGGAGCTGCGGGTCCTGGTCGCCGGCCACGGTGCCGCACAGCCGGTGCGGTGGGTGCACGTCAGCGAGGTTCCCGACCCCACGCCGTACCTGCGTGGCCACGAGCTGCTGCTGAGTGCCGGCGTCCACCTTCCGAAGTCTGCGGCCGCGACCGACGAGTACGTCGCCCGGCTGGTGGCCGCCGGCGTGATCGGTCTCGGGTTCGGGGTCCACCCGGTGTACCGGAAGGTGCCACCCCGGCTCACGGCGGCGTGCGAGGCGAAGGGCCTGATGCTGCTCGAAGTGCCCCCGTCCGTACCGTTCGTCGCGATCAGCGAGGCACACGTCAGGGCGCTGGAGGAGGGGCGGCTCCGGGCCACCGAGCTGGTGGCCCGGGCGCAACGAGGGATCGTCGCTGCGGCCGCCCGCCCGGACCCGCTGCAGGCTGTCGTGAACGCGGTCGGCTCCCACCTGGGCGCCGGGGTGCTGCTCGTCGCTCCCGCGGAGCGCTCCCGGTGGTCCTCAGGCTCGCCGGTCGCGGACGTGGACGAGGTGGTCGCCGAGCTGTTGTCGCCGGGGCACGAGCACCTGGCGGTGGCCGTCCACGAGCCGGGCCGGCACGTCATCGCCCAGCTCCTGGACGTGGCGGCACGACCGATGGTGCTCGCCGTCACCTCATCGACGCAGCTGCCGCCGGCCGGCCACGGACTCGTCAACATCGCCGCCACGGTGATCTCCCTGGTGGCCGGCCACGTGTCGACGGCACGGCTGGGCGCCCTCGGCGCCGCCGTGGCACGTGCCGCCACCGGCGGCGACCAGGCCTCGCTCGAGGCGCCCGTCTCCCGCGCCTTCCGGCTCCCGCCCGACGAGCAGTGGCGGGTGGTTGCCTGTGCGCCCCCTTCCGGGCTCGCAGCCGCACCGGACCAGCAACGCTGGCAGGACGACTTCGCGGTCTCTGTCCGCAGCGTGCTGCGCGTGGACGACGGCGACACGGCGGTTGCCGTCGTCCCTGAGCGCGCCCGCCCTTCCCGGATCGTGCAGGCGCTCGCTCCTGCCCCGGTCGGCCTCTCGGAGCCGTGCGCCTGGAGCGACTTGCCGACAGCGGCACGGCAGGCCCGTCGGCGGCTGGCCGCTGCCCGGATGGAAGCGCGCCGGCCCGCAGGTCGGGGGCAGACCGGGCTCCGGTTCCAGGACCTGGTCGACCGGCAAGCCGCCGAGGGGCTCTCGGCGTCGCTCCTCGCACCGATACTCGATCGTCCCGACGCCGCGCGGTTGGAGACCACACTGCGCACGTGGCTGGCCGATGGGGGCAGCTGGGACCGTGCCGCGGCCACCCTCGGGGTGCACCGCAACACGGTCCGGAACAGGATCGCCAAGACCGCCCAGCTGCTTGGCCGGGATCTAGGAGAACCGGGCGTCCGGGTCGAGCTCTGGCTGGCGCTGGAGTGGCGCGAGCGCCCGGGTCGCGCTCCCTGAGCTGCGGCGTCGCTCTCCTGGTCGGACCGGGGGATCGGCGGCCACCGCTGGCTTCACGGTCCAGGTCAAGGACCCGGGCAGTGGTGACGAAGGGGGATGACAACGACCCGCTCTCGCTCCACGATGGAACGGCAGCAGGCAGGTCGTTCGAACAGGAGACGCCCATGTCCCCATCGCGTGCACCGAACCCGCTCAGCAGATCGGCGCGGACCGGTCCGAGAACGCACCGGAGGGTGCGGTGGAGCGGGGCGGTTGCCGTGGCTGCCCTCGGGCTCGGCGTTGCCGCTGCCGGCGGCGGGGCCTCCCAGGCGGTGCAGGGGGCGGGCCCGCCCAGCCCCGGCTCCACGAGGTCCGGAGACTCTCTGTTCCCCTACGCCGGCAACGGCGGGTACGACGTGCGCCGCTACCACGTCTCACTGAGCTACCACCCGGGGAACGACCGGATTCAGGCGGTGACCCGGATCAGAGCACGGGCCCAGCACCCGCTGTCCTCGTTCTCGCTGGACCTGTCCGGTCTGCACGTGCAGACCGTGCGCGTCGACGGCCGCCACGCCCGGTTCACCCGGCACGGCCATGAGGTGGTGATCACCCCGGCGCTCCCGGTGCGGGGCGCGTTCACCACCTCCGTCACCTACGCCGGCCGACCGGACAAGCACACCGACCCGGACAAGACCTCCGAAGGGTGGATCCGGACGCCGGACGGCGCAACTGCGCTGGGCGAGCCGGTCGGCACGATGACCTGGCTCCCGGTGAACAACACCCCCCGGGACAAGGCCCGCTACACGTTCCGGGTGACCGCACCGGCGAGGTTGGCGGTGGCCTCCAACGGGGTCCTGACCCACCGGACCCGGCACGGCCGGACCACGACCTGGGTGTGGCAGGAGCGGGTCCCGATGGCGAGCTACCTCGCCATGGTCTCCATCGGCCGGTACCGGGTCTTCCACTCCACGATGAGGTCCGTCACCGGCCGGCGTCTCCCGGTGTGGTCGTTCGTGCAGCGGTCGTTGAAAGGCCAGCGCAGGGCACGCGCCTTGGTACCGAGGGTCATCAGGTTCGAGGAGCGTCACTTCGGGCCGTACCCGATGCGCAGCGTGGGCCTGGTCGCGCACCGGCTCGACGTCGGGTACGCCCTCGAGACGCAGGAACGTCCGGTGTTCGCCGGCAAGGTCAGCACCACCGACCTGGTGCACGAGCTTGCACACCAGTGGTACGGCGACTCCGTCACCCTCCGTGACTGGGGCGACATCTGGCTGAACGAGGGCTTCGCGACCTACGCCGAGTGGCTGTGGAGCGGTGCCCACGGTGGCCCGACACCGGCGGAGACCTTCCGGACCGCCTACCGGAAGCACGGCCCGAAGTCTCACCTCTGGTCCCCGCCCCCCGCTTCGTTCACCGACCCTGCCGACCTGTTCGGCGCGCCGGTCTACGAGCGAGGCGCGATGACCCTCCAGGCGCTGCGCGGGAAGGTGGGCAGCAAGGCGTTCTTCCAGATCCTGAGGGCCTGGGCCGCCCAGCACCGGCACAGCGGGGCTTCGACACGGGAGTTCATGGCGCTGTCGGAGCGGATCTCCGGGAAGCATCTCGACAAGCTGTTCCACGACTGGCTGTTCACCAGCGCGCGACCGAAGGGGTACTGATCAGCTGACCACGAGCTCCTGATACATGCCGTCGGCGTAGTGGTGAGGGCGGTTGCAGATCAGTTCGTACCTGCCCGGCGTCAGCCTCAGCGTCACCCAGCCGACGGTGCCCGGTCGGATGCCGTCCCCGTCGCCGGGGCCGCATGACCTCGAGGCCTCACCGAGCGACGACGACTCGTCGACGCTGCCGTTGGCGTCCGGAACTCGCTGTCCGGCCTGGTGGCCTCGGGGGAGCGGCAGCACGACCAGCTCGTGGATGCGCCACCCCCGGTTCGCGGCCACGAAGCTGACCCGGCCGGCCGGAACGGTCGCGGGGACGGCGTGGAGCATCATGGGCGCACCGGAGGCGCCGCCCCCCATCATCGTGCTCCGCCCCATGTCCGTGAGAAGCACCCGGACCTGGGTGCCGGGGAGGGCCGGTCGAGCCGCGCAACGCAGTGTGGAGAAGCGCATCGCATGGCCCAGCCCGGGCGCGCCCATCATGCCGCCCGGCCCCGGGCGAGGCTGAGCCCCGGTCCCGCAGCCGCTCAGCGTGAGGGCAGTCGCCACGGTCAGTCCCATCAGCGCCTGCGTCATCCCCGACCGCGAAACGGGTTTCATGTGCCAATTGCACGTCGGCCGGCCACGCTCCGACAGGGCCGGAAGGCCGTGCCTCGAGGGACCTACTCGTCCTGATCTGTACCTGAAAGCCCCTGCCCGGCTCCCCGCGGACATCGAACGTTGGCGACAGGAGGATCGAGTCCGCTGGGGTGGTGTACGAGGTCGATCCCTGTCCCGACGGTGTGCAGCTGGGTCAGTGCACCGCCACAGACGCAGGGAAGCGGTCCCAGACCCGGTGGGCCGTCATCAGCTTCTGGATCTGACCGAACACCTCTGCGCCGTCCTGCCCGGTCACCACGCCAGGTGAGCCCCTGAAGCCGGACCGCTCCAGTGCGGCCAGGCCGGCGCCCCAGGCGCCGATGGCCTTGGCGTGCCGCCAGCACTCGTCGAGGAGGAGGTCGAGGCGGGGGTCGACCGTCACGTCGTCGGCGCCACCGGCCTTCGCGTCCCGGCTGGGCAGTGCGTCGGGTGCCGGTGCCGGGCTGCCGGCCAGGAGCACGACGTCGAGCTCGACGGACCGGGTGGTGGCGAACGTCCGCTGCACCGGCAGGTCGCCGACCTTCCCGCCGTGCGGTGCCACGATCAGCGGCACCATGTCGGCGTCGAACACCGTCTGCCGCAGGGTGCGGAGCTCGTCGAGGTCGCCGTCGGGGTCGACCACGATGCCGACCGTGCGTCCCTCCGTCGGCCACGTGCCGCCGAGCTGGGAGAGGGCGGGGCTCGGGGTCTCGTCGGCCAGCGGCTTGTCCGCTTCGGGCGCGGGGAGCCCCAGCGCTGCGGCGACCTCGGAGCAGAGCACTAGATCGATGTTGGCCAGGCACTGGAGCTGGCGCTCCTTGATCGTCTGCTCGTAGCACTTGCCCAGCTCGAAGCTGTACGCGCGGACGATGTGCTCCTTCTCGACCGCGGACATGCTGGTCCAGAACAGCCTCGCCTGGCCGAAGTGGTCGTCGAAGGACGTGGGGTTGGCGCGCACCTTGCTCGTCGCGGGAATCTCCACCGGTGCGTCCACGAACGCGCCGTCGTCGTTCCCGGCGAAGAACGGGCAGCCTCCGTCGAGGGAGTTCGGCTTGTACGGCGCCGCCCCGCCATGCACCGCGTCCTGGTGGAAGCCGTCCCGGAACATGTCGTTGACCGGGGCGTGCGGACGGTTGACCGGGATCTGCGCGAAGTTGGGTCCGCCCAGCCGGGTGATCTGGGTGTCGATGTAGGAGAACAACCGCGCTTGCAGCAGCGGGTCGTCCGTGACGTCGATGCCGGGCACGGTGTGGCCCGGGTGGAAGGCAACCTGCTCGGTCTCCGCGAAGTAGTTCGTGGGATTCGCGTTCAGCGTCATCTTGCCGACCCGTTGCACGGGGGCGAGCTCCTCGGGCACGATCTTGGTCGGGTCGAGCAGGTCGATGCCCTCGAACGTCTGCTCGGGGGTGTCCGGGAACACCTGGATGCCGAGCTCCCACTCCGGGAACACGCCCGCCTCGATGGCGTCGTACAGGTCCCGCCGGTGGAAGTCGGGGTCGAGGCCGCCGAGCATCTGGGCCTCTTCCCAGGTCAGCGAGTGCACCCCCAGCCCGGGCTTCCAGTGGAACTTGACCAGGACCGTCGCGCCGGTCTCGTTGACGAGCCGGAACGTGTGGATCCCGAAACCCTCCATCATCCGCAGCGAGCGGGGGATCGCCCGGTCGGACATGTTCCACATCGTGTGGTGCTGGGCCTCGGTGTGCAGCGACACGAAGTCCCAGAAGGTGTCGTGAGCGCTCTGCGCCTGGGGGATCTCGCGGTCCGGGTGTGGCTTGCCGGCATGGATCACGTCGGGGAACTTGATCCCGTCCTGGATGAAGAAGACCGGGATGTTGTTCCCGACCAGGTCGAAGGTGCCCTCGGCTGTGTAGAACTTGGTGGCGAAGCCGCGGGTGTCCCTGACCGTGTCGGCCGAGCCGCGTGAGCCGAGCACGGTGGAGAAGCGGACGAACACCGGGGTCTTCCGGCCCTTCTTCAAGAAGCCCGCGGTGGTGATCTCGTCGGCGCTGCCGTAGCCCTCGAACACGCCGTGCGCGCCGACCCCTCGCGCGTGCACCACCCGCTCCGGGATCCGCTCGTGGTCGAAGTGGGTGATCTTCTCCCGCAGATGGTGGTCCTGCAGCAGGGTAGGACCACGCGAACCGGCCTTCAGCGAGTGGTCGGTGTCCGGCAGCCGCACCCCCTGAGCGGTGGTGAGGGAGGTGCCCCGCTGTGCTGCTGCCTCAGGCGGAGCGTCGAGCTCCGCGCCGGTGGCTGTCCGGAGGTCGGGTGCTCCCTGGTCCTCCCTGGGCGGCAGCGGCTCGTGCCGCTCGGTCGGCTCCTCGACCGTGGGCGGTTCGCTGCTCGGCACCCCTGGTACCTGGGGGGTGGCGGACTTGCTGCGGTCCATGTCGGCTCCCTTCGACGGTGTCTGCACGGGGCGGATCACGGCCGGTACCCGCTCCGGCGGAGGCAACACACAAGACCCGAGCGATCGCTCCGAGTCGGGCCGCAGCGGCGGTGCTGCGGACCTCCAGAGGACGGGCATTCTCGGACCCGCGAGTTCACTGGCGGCGGTCCCTTGGGCGTCGTACCCTCGTCGCAGAAGCGGAGCCTTGCGGCTTCCGGGATCGTGAGGTCACCGTGCGCCTGTCCTCGTGGCGTCCCGCCATCATCACCGCGCTCGTCGTCGCGGCCAGCGTTGTCCTCATCACGGTGGCCACCAATGGTTCCGGGCCGGTGAACACCCCGAACAGCGCTGGTGGCGTTTCCGGCGCGTCCGGGACGTATGCCGCCGTGGTGCCGGGCACGGTCGTGCATCTGGTAGCCCCGCTGGACCGGGCCGGCCGGGTCCGCGCCGGCTACACCGTGGCGAGCGCCGGACGCGGCCACTGCTGGACCTCGTCGTTCGTCAACGGGCGGCTCTACCGTTGCTTCCAGACCGACAACATCCTGGACCCGTGCTGGAAGCAGGCCGGCCGGCACGCGGTGGTCTGCCTTCCCAAGCCGTGGTCACACCAGCTGGTCCGGCTGCGCCTCACGAGACAGCTGCCCGTGACCAGCACGTTCGGGCCGTCCCTGTGGGGGCTGCGGCTCGGGGATGGCGTGGGAGCGAACTGTCTGGTCTCCATGGGCGCCAGCGGTGCGGTGGGGCAGCGCCCCATCAGCTACCTGTGTCCGCACGGCTGGGTGCTGGTGGGTGCCAAGCCGGACCAGAGCCACAAGACGTGGACGATGTTGACGGCCCGATGGGTCGACCATCGCTACAGGCTGCGGGGGTCCAAGCCGCTGCCGGCGGCGTGGAAGGCGGTGCTCCACTAGGAGCTGTCGGCCCCTGGGGCCGACACGGTTCGACCGGGGTCGTTCGGGGTCGGCAGCCGCCGCGGCGAACCCTCAGGCGCGCAGCGTCGCCATCCACTGCTCCAGCCCGGCGATGTCACGCGGAAGGGCCTTGGACAGGTTGTGGTAGCCGTCGTCGATGACCAGGATGTCGTCCTCGATCCGGATGCCGATGCCGCGAAGCTCCTCGGGGACCAGCAGGTCGTCCTCCTGGAAGTACAGGCCCGGCTCCACGGTGAGCACCATCCCGGTCGCCAGCTCCCCATGCTTGTAGGCGTCGTCCGACGCCTTCGCGCAGTCGTGCACGTCCATGCCGAGCATGTGGCTGGTCGAGTGCAACGTCCACCGTGAGTAGACCTTGGAGTCGGGGGACAGCGCCTCCTCCGCGGAGCAGGGCAGCAGCCCCATGCCCTCCAGCCCGTGCGCCAGCACGCTCATCGCCGCGTCGTGCGGCGCCAGGAAAGGCACCCCCGGCCGGACCGCCTCGATGCCGGCCTGCTGCGCGTCGAGCACCAGCGAGTACAGGTCGCGCTGCAGCGGTGTGAACGTGCCGTCGACCGGCAGGGTGCGGGTCACGTCGGCGGTGTAGAGGCTGGTGGCCTCCACGCCCATGTCGAGCAGCAGCAGCTCGCCAGGTGTGACCGGGCCGGAGTTCTCGGTCCAGTGCAAGGTGGTGGCGTGCCTGCCGGACCCCGCGATGGAGTCGTAGCCGATGTCGTTGCCCATGGCCCGGGCGCGGCGGAAGAAGGTGCCCTCGATCCAGCGCTCGCCGTACTTCAGCACGTTGTCCCACTCGCGGACGCTGTCGGCGAACCCGAGCGTGGTGATGTCGCAGGCCTCCTGCAGCTGCTCGATCTCCCAGGGATCCTTGACGAGCCGCATCTCGGCCAGCACCCGAGCCAGCTCCTCGTCACGGGTCTCGTCGGCGGCGACCTCCGTGTCGACCGCCGGGTCCACGCCGCGGAGCACCCTGGTCCTGCCGGAGGCGCGCAGCGTGCCGGGCAGCTGGTCGAGGTGACGGCACCGCAACCCGAGGGCGCCCTCCATCTCCGTCAGCGAGGGGCGACGACCGGCCCACAGCTCGCCGTAGCGGCGGTCCCGGAAGAACTCGTCCGTCTGCCGGGACGAGCGGGGCCGGGCGTAGAGGGTGGCCTCGCCGTCGTCGAGCACCAGCACCGCGTCGCTGGTCTGGTTGCCGGACAGGTAGGTGTGCGCGGTATCCGGGCGGAACCGGTAGTCGGTGTCGTTGGCCCGCACCTTGAAGGTGCCGGCCGGCAGCACGAGCCGTTCCCCGGGGAAGCGCTCGGCGAGCCGCGCCCGCCGCTTGGCGGCCCACGCCGCCACCGGCTGCGCCGGGAGGTCCAGCTCGCGATCGCCCCAGCCCTTGCGCATGAACTCCGCGTACGCGTCGGGCACCGGCTGGTCGTGGCTGCCGGTCCCTTGCGTCTGGACGCTCGGGCCGGAGGTCTCGGGGGTCACCGTGTCGTCGCTCACGCCTCTCACTCTACGGGCCGTCGAGGCACAGCCACGACCAGCGTAAGCGCGTCGCCACAGACCGATAGGGTGCCGTCCATGTGTGGCGACGTGGGGTCCGAGCGGCGACAGCCGGTCGGACCTGCCGTGTCCCCACGGTCCTCGTATCCGCTGCTGCCGGTGGGCCTCCTCGGCAGGGCGCGACGTCGCTCGAGTGTCGCTTTCACCGTGGTGGTCGCCGTGCTGCTGTTCCTGGGTGCCTGCGTCATGGGACTGATCCTGCTGCGGTCGGGCGCTCCCGGGGCGCTGGTGGTCGGGGCGGTGCTCGCCGCCCTCCCGGTCGGTCCGGTCGTGGCGACGTACCTCTGGCTGGACCGCTACGAGCCGGAGCCGATCGGCGTGCTGGCGCTCGCCTTCGCGTGGGGGGCGATCGCGGCCACCGCGATCGCCTCGCTGCTGGAGGCCGCGGACCGGGTCGCGCTGAAGACCTCGACGGCTCTGTCCTCGGTGGTGGTCGCACCCGTCGTCGAGGAGGCCGGGAAGGGGCTGTTCATCTTCCTGCTGCTGTGGTTCCGGCGCCGGGAGATCGACGGGATCCTCGACGGACTGGTGTACGCCGGCCTGGTCGGGGTGGGCTTCGCGTTCACCGAGAACATCTTGTACCTCGCGGCGGCCGACATGGGCGCTCGGCCCTTCGGCCCTGGAGGTCTCGGCGCGGCCACCGGGCTGTTCGTGGTCCGGGGCATCTTCAGCCCGTTCGCGCATCCGCTGTTCACCTCGGCGACCGGCATCGGCGTCGGGTACGCCGTGCTGACACGGAGCCGGTTCTGGCGGGTGGCCGCGCCGGTTCTGGGGTGCTTGGTTGCGGTGTGTGCGCATGCACTGTGGAATGCCTCCGTGTTCCTCGGAGGCGGCCGGACGTTCGCGTTGACCTATGTGGTCGCGATGGTGCCTGCCTTCTTGCTCTTCGTGGGCTTCGCGGTGTGGGCCCGCCGCCGTGAGGGCCGGATGCTCACCCGCGCGCTGACCGACTGCGCGAACCGCGGGTTCCTCGCCCACCGGGAGGTGCCGTGGCTGGTGCGCCTGCCCGCCCGCCGTGTTGCCCGCAGCTTCGCGCGCAGCAACGGCGGACCGGTCGCCGCCACCGTGATGAAGGAGTACCAGCAGCAGGCCGTCGAGCTCGGCTCTGGCATGGTGACACGGCTGGCGGCGCTGCGCGCCTACGTGCTGTTCCCGCAGCCGGCCGGGTCGCGCGGAAAGGCGGCCTCGTGAGCCCCTCCACGCATCGCTTCGGGACCGGCCCGGCGACCCCCGAGACCTCCGAGATGGTGACCACCCTGGTGCGGATGCGCGAGGGACTCAGCGCGGCCGAGCTGCCGCTCGCCCTGCCCCAGGTGGAGGTGCAGCGCCGGACTCGCGCCCAGCTCATCGACCAGCTCGAGGACTACGTGCTGCCCCGGCTGATCCAGATCGAGGCGCCGCTGCTCGCGGTGGTCGGCGGCTCGACGGGTGCGGGGAAGTCGACCCTGGTCAACTCGCTGGTCGGCAGCACGGTCACCCGGCCCGGCGTCCTACGGCCCACGACCCGTTCGCCGGTGCTGGTGCACAACCCCGCCGATGCGGAGTGGTTCGCCAAGGACAGGATCCTGCCGGACCTCGCCCGCACCACCGGCAGCGCCGGCGGTCCCGGCGCCCTGCAGCTGGTCGCCACCGAGGCGGTGCCGGTGGGCCTGGCGCTCCTGGACGCGCCGGACGTGGACTCGGTGGACGAGCACAACCGGGTCCTGGCCACGCAGCTGCTCGGGGCCGCCGACCTGTGGCTATTCGTGACCTCGGCGGCGCGCTACGCCGACCAGGTGCCGTGGGAGTACCTACGTGCCGCGGCGGAACGCAGCACGGCCGTGGCCGTGGTGCTCGACCGCACCCCGCCCGAGGCGGTGGCCGAGGTGAGCAGCCACCTCGCCCGGATGCTGACCGCCCGAGGGCTGCGCGACTCGCCCCTGTTCACGCTGCCCGAGCTGTCCCTCGGCGCCGACGGCCTGATCGACCGGGAGGTCGTTGCCGAGATCCGGGCCTGGCTGCACCTGCTGGCCTCGGACTCCAGCGCCCGCACCGCGGTGGTCAAGCAGACCCTCGACGGCGCGGTGCGCAACCTGGCGCGCAGTGCGCACACCGTGGCAGATGCCGCCGCGGAGCAGGAAGCCACGGTGGCGCGGCTGCGCGAGGACGTCGACCGCGCGTACCAGGAGGCGGCCGCGAAGGTCGACGAAGCGTGCGCGGACGGCACCCTGATGCGTGGCGAGGTGCTGGCTCGCTGGCAGGAGCTCGTCGGCACGGGCGAGCTGTTCCGGTCCCTCGAGACCGGGGTCGGCCGACTGCGGGACCGGTTGGTCGCGGCGGTGCGCGGCCGGCCCCAGCAGACCGATCGGGTCAGCGGAGCCGTGGAGGCCGGGCTGCAGACCCTGCTGCTGGAGCACGCCGAGGCCGCGGCCGAGCGTGCGGCGGCGTCCTGGCGTTCGCTGGCGGCCGGCCGTCAGCTGCTGGACGAGTCCGGTCGGGACCTGTCCCGGGCCTCGCAGGGCTTCGGGGCCGACGCGGACCGGCTGGTGCGCGACTGGCAGCACCAGCTGCTCCAGATGGTGCGCACGCAAGGTGCCGACAAGCGAAGCACCGCCCGCTACCTGGCCTATGGCGCGAATGCGCTGGGCGTGGCGCTGATGATGGTGGTCTTCGCTTCAACCGCGGGCGTCACGGGTGCGGAGGTCGGGATCGCCGGCGGCAGCGCGCTCCTGGGCCAGAAGCTGCTGGAGGCGGTGTTCGGGGACCAGGCGGTGCGCCGGCTGGCAGCTGCCGCACGCAAGGACCTGAACCAGCGCGTCGAGGTCCTGTTCGACGCCGAGCGGCAACGGTTCCTGACCGTGCTGGACGGTGCCGGCGTCCGCGCCGAGGCCGCGGACCAGCTGCGGCAGGTGGCCCGCCGCATCGACGACCTGCGGTTCGCGGCCGAGCTGAGCCCGACCTCCGCCGAGCACCGGCTGCTGCAAGATCTCGGCTCGAGCGACCCCGACACGGAGGCCGGACGATGACCTCACTGGTCGATCACGCACACAAGCGGCTGGGACGTGGCTCACCCGACCTTGCGGACCGGCTGGCCGGTCTTCGTCGGGCGGTGGAGGCCTGTCGTGGCCGGCTGGCCGGCCCGGCTGTGGAGCAGGCCACCGAGGTGGTCGAGCGGGTGGAGTCCCGGCTGCGGCTGTCGGGCGACCACACGGTGGTGGTGCTCGCCGGCGCGACCGGTTCCGGCAAGTCCTCGACCTTCAACGCGCTCACCGGTCTCGACCTCGCTGCGATCGGGGTCCGCCGGCCCACCACCTCATGGACCATGTCGTGCACGTGGGGCACGTCCGGCTCCGAGGAGCTGCTGGACTGGCTGGAGGTGCCGGCCCGGCACCGGGTCACCCGCAACAGCATGCTGGACCACCGCAGGCAGGCCGAGGAGGAGCGCGACCTGTCCGGACTGGTGCTGCTCGACCTGCCCGATCACGACTCCACCGAGGTGGCCCACCACGTCGAGGTGGATCGGCTGGTGTCCATGTCGGACCTGCTGGTGTGGGTGCTGGACCCCCAGAAGTACGCCGACGCCGCCATCCACGATCGGTACCTGCGACCACTGGCCGAGCACCGCGACGTGCTGCTCGTCGTGCTCAACCACATCGACGAGGTGCCCGAGGACCGCCGGCCGGCCATGCTCGAGGACCTCGAGCGGTTGCTCGAGGCGGACGGCCTTGCCGGGGTGCCGGTGATCGCTACCTCCGCGCGGTACGGTCACGGCGTCGGCGACCTCAAGAAGGAGATCTCGCTGCGGGTGCGGGACAAGAAGGCCGCCGCCGGCCGTGCCCTCGCCGACGTCACCACCGCCGCGCGCCGGCTCCAGGAGCTCTGCGGCGCGGGGCCGGTCCCGGCCGGCGACATGGCCGGCGACATGGCCGGCGACACGGCTGGCCGGGAGCCGACCCAGGAGATGGTGGAGGCGTTCGCGGACGCAGCCGGCGTACCCACCGTCGTACACGCGGTGGAGGGCTCCGCTCGCCGCCGGGCCCGACGGGCCACCGGTTGGCCGGTCACCTCCTGGCTGAGCAAGCTGCGCCCCGATCCGCTGCGCCGGCTGCATCTCGACCTCGGCAAGGAGGGCAAGGCGCTGACGGCCGCGCCGCGCGCCTCACTGCCCGAGCTGACCGAGGTCCAGCGGGCCCGGGTCGACGCCGCGGTGCGAGGAGTCGCCGACGCCCGCTCGCGGGACCTGCCCCGGGCCTGGGCCGAGGCCGTGCGCGCCGCAGCGGTGCCCCGGCTGCCGGACCTGTCCGACGCGCTGGACCGGGCGATCTCCGAGGTCCACCTCCCGGTGCGGACGCCACTGTGGTGCCGGGCGGTGCAGGTGCTGCAGTGGCTGCTGCTCGCGGCGGCGGTCTGCGGGGCGGTGTGGCTGGCCAGCCTGGGGGCGGGAGCTTCCATGCACGCGCCGGTCTGGCACGGCTTCTCCGTGCCCGCGATGCTGCTCGTCGGCGCGGTCGTGGTCGGGATCGCACTGAGCGTGCTCACCCGTGGCCTGGTCGTGCTGTCGGCGCGGCTGCGCGCGGTCTCCACCCGCCGACGGCTGCGCACCGCGGTCGCGGAGGTCACCGAACGTCTGGTGGTCACGCCGATCGAGACCGAGCGGGCGGCGTACCGGACGGCGCAGGAGGCGCTGGCCGAGGCGCTGCGCTGAGCCGGCTTCTGTCCCCAGCGCAGTCCGGGGCGTCGCGGCCCACAGCGCCTCGGTGGACGCTTCCCGCGAGGGGCGCCCGACGGCAGCCTTGCGTCGTACGACGGGAACACGACGAGCGAGGAGCACCCCCATGAGCGACACCTTCGTGACCTTCCACGGATGGGTGGGCGGCGAGGTCGCCTACCGCACCCCGGGCGGCGTCAGCGTGGCCAACTTCCGGGTGGGCACGACACCGCGCCTCAAGCGCAAGGGCGACTGGGTCGACGGTGAGACGACGTGGTACTCCGTGACGGCCTGGCGGGCGCTGGCCGAGAACGTCCGCGACTCGGTGCGCCGAGGCGACGCGGTGATCGTGCACGGCCGGCTGCGCAGCGAGAACTGGCAGCGGGACGACGGGCGGCTGTCCACCAGCCTGGTCGTCGACGCCAGCTTCGTGGGCCACGACCTGACCCGCGGCACGAGCAGCTTCACGAAGTCCAGCCGGCCGGAGCGCCACGAGTCCGACGTGCAGGCGGAGCTCCAGGAGCTGGTCCACCGGCCGCTCGAGGAGTCGACCAGGCTGGACTCGTGGGGCGAGCCGATCCTCGCGGAGGAGGCCGGCTCCGACGAGCTCACCGGGTCGGATCCGGGCGGCCACGCCCCGTTCGGGCCAGGCGCTGCGGCCTGACCGGGCGGCCTGACCGGGCGTCTTTGACCCGCCGCCCCGACCCAGAGCCCTGGCGAGGGCACCGGCGCCGATTGGAGCGGAAAGGCCCGCCGGCCGTAGGCTGGCGGATCATGGCGGAGTTTGTGTTCACGATGCGCCACGTGCGCAAGGCCTACGGCGACAAGGTGGTCCTCGACGACGTCACCTTGTCCTTCCTGCACGGCGCCAAGATCGGCGTGGTCGGGCCGAACGGCACCGGGAAGTCCACCCTGCTGAAGATCATGGCCGGCCTGGACCAGCCGTCCAACGGCGACGCCTTCCGGGACGCTGAGACGACCGTCGGCATGCTCCAGCAGGAGCCTCCGCTGACGGAGGGCAAGACGGTGCTGGAGAACGTCGAGGAGGCGGTCGGCGACATCAAGGCCAAGCTGACCCGGTTCAACGCGATCTCCGAGGAGCTCGCCGATCCGGAGGCCGACTACGACAAGCTGCTCGCCGAGATGGGCGACCTGCAGACCGACCTCGACCACGCCAACGCCTGGGACCTCGACAGTCGGTTGGACCAGGCCATGGACGCGTTGCGCTGCCCGCCGCCGGACATGGTGGTGGACTCCCTGTCCGGGGGCGAGCGGCGCCGGGTCGCGCTGTGCAAGCTGCTGTTGCAGCAGCCGGACCTGCTGCTGCTCGACGAGCCGACCAACCATCTCGACGCGGAGTCGGTGCAGTGGCTGGAGGCGCACCTGGCCAGCTACCCGGGCGCCGTGCTCGCCGTCACCCACGACCGGTACTTCCTGGACAACGTGGCGGGCTGGATCCTGGAGCTCGACCGCGGCAAGACTCACCCCTACGAGGGCAACTACTCCACCTACCTGGAGACCAAGAAGCAGCGGCTGCAGATCGAGGGGCAGAAGGACGCCAAGCGCGCCAAGATGCTCGAGCGTGAGCTGGAGTGGGTGCGCTCGAACCCGAAGGCCCGCCAGGCCAAGAGCAAGTCCCGGCTGGCCCGCTACGACGAGCTGGCGGCCGAGGCGGAGCGGGCCCGCAAGGTCGACGCCTCCGAGATCAACATTCCCGCCGGGCCGCGGCTGGGCGACGTGGTGCTCGAGGTGGCCGGCCTGAAGAAGTCCTTCGACGACCGCGTGCTGATGCACGACCTGTCCTTCTCGTTGCCGCGGGCCGGCATCGTCGGCGTCATCGGCCCCAACGGCGTGGGCAAGACCACGCTGTTCCGGATGATCGTGGGGGAGGAGCAGCCCGACGGCGGCGAGCTGAAGGTCGGGCAGACCGTGAAGATCTCCTACGTCGACCAGACCCGCGGCGGCATCGACCCGAAGAAGAACGTCTGGGAGGTCGTCTCCGACGGCCTGGACCACATCAAGGTCGCGAACTTCGAGGTGCCCAGCCGGGCCTACATCGCCTCGTTCGGCTTCAAGGGCCCCGACCAGCAGAAGCCCGCCGGCGTGCTCTCCGGCGGGGAGCGGAACCGGCTCAACCTGGCGCTGACCCTGAAGATGGGCGGCAACCTGCTGCTGCTCGACGAGCCGACCAACGACCTGGACGTGGAGACCCTGCAGTCGCTGGAGGACGCGCTGCTGGACTTCCCCGGCTGCGCGGTGGTCACCTCGCACGACCGGTGGTTCCTCGACCGGGTTGCCACGCACATCCTCGCCTGGGAGGGTGACGACGAGGACGAGGGCAAGTGGTTCTGGTTCGAGGGCAACTTCGCCGCCTACGAGGCCAACAAGGTCGAGCGGCTGGGCGTGGAGGCGGCCCGACCGCACCGGGTCACCCACCGCAAGCTGACCCGCCCCTGAGGCAGGCGGCGGGTTCAGCGGGCGCAGTCGATGCAGCGCCGCGCCGTGGGGCGGGCCTCCAGCCGGCCGGGCGCGATCGGCCCGCCACACACCTCGCAGCGCCCGTAGGTCCCCTCCGCGAGCCGCTGCTGAGCCGACTCCACCTCGGCGAGCTGCGTGCGCGTCTGCTCGACCAGGGTGCCGAGCTGCGAGCGCTCGAAGGCGATGGTCGACCCCTCGGGGTCGTGCTCGTCGTCGGCGTTCGACGACTGCTGGGCGGCCACCACCTCGTCGAAGTCCCGGATCAGTGCCGCCAGCCGCTGGGCAGCCGCCCGATGCTCCTCGGCGAGCAGCTCGGCCACGTGCTCGGTCATCGGGCGCTCAGCGGATGTCCGCGGCCGGGTGCGCGTCGATGAGCTTGTCGGTGACCGCGTTGAAGACCCGGCCCACGGCGACGAAGTCCTCTTCGTCGGCGAGGTCGAGCAGGTACTCGCGGACCCCACGCACGTGGGTGGGGGCCGCGCGCTGCAGGGTGGCCATCCCGGCCTCGGTCAGACGAGCCTCCACCCCGCGGCGGTCGGAGGCACACGACGACCGGCTGACCAGGCCGGCCCGCTCCAGACGCGCGATCGTGTGCGTGACCCGGCTGCGGGAGTGGCTCAGCGAGTCGGCCAGCACCGCCATCCGCATCCGGTGGTCCTCGGCCTCCGAGAGCCGGACGAGGATCTCGTACTCCGGCAGTGACAGGTCGTGCTTGTCGCGCAGATCGCGGTCGAGGCGGTCCATCAGCAAGGTGGTGCCCACCAGATAGGCGCGCCAGGACCGTTGTTCGACACGGCTGAGCCACTCCGGCTTGGCGATCTGCTCTGTCATGGGAACAAGTCTACCGGGCCTGTTGTTGAAGATTCAATGACAGACTGTTACGGTGGGCCGTGATAGTTGAAGGAACAACTGATAAGACTTCAGAGGAGCAGTACATGAGCATCGACGTACAGACGACCGGCATCCCGACCGGCACCTGGACCATCGACCCGGCGCACTCGGAGGTCGGCTTCGTGGCCCGCCACCTGATGACCAAGGTGCGCGGCGTCTTCGAGTCGTTCGAGGGGGCGATCGTCACCGGCGCGAACCAGTCGGCCACCGCAACGATCGACCCGAACTCCATCAACACCCGCAATGCCGACCGCGACGCGCACCTGCGGTCCAAGGACTTCTTCGACGTCGAGAACAGCGGCCCGATCGCCTTCAGCTCCACCAAGGTCGAGGAGGGCGGCAAGGGCCTGCTCGTCACCGGCGACCTGACCATCAAGGGCGTGACCAATCCGGTCACCCTGGACGTGGAGGTGCTGGGCACCGACGCCGACCCGTGGGGCAACACCCGCATCGGCTTCGAGGGATCCGTCACCGTCGCCCGCAAGGACTGGGGCATCGACTGGAACGCGCCCCTGGACGGTGGCCGGTTCCTGGTCGGTGAGAAGGTCGAGCTGCAGGTCGCGGTCCAGGCTGTCCTCCAGCAGGACGGGCAGAGCTCCTGAGCTTCACGCCTGCGTCGGCAGAGCGCTCCCCGCGAGCTCCTGCCGACGCTGGCCCTTCCAGGCGGGTCAGCTGAGCCGCTCCAGGACCAGCGCCATGCCCTGGCCGCCGCCGACGCACATCGTGATCAGCCCGGTCTGCTTGTCGTGCCACTTCAACGAGTTCAGCATGGTGGCCTGCAGCCGGGCGCCGGTCATCCCGAACGGATGTCCCACGGCGATCGCTCCGCCGTTGACGTTGAGCTTGTCCAGGTCGATCCCTAGGTCCTGGTACGACGGCACCACCTGCGCCGCGAACGCCTCGTTGATCTCCACCAGGTCGATGTCGTCGATGGTCATCCCGGCCCGGTCCAGCGCCTGACGGCTGGCCTCCACCGGGCCGAGCCCCATGATCTCCGGCGACAGCGCCGTCACGCCGGTGGACACGATCCGCGCGAGCGGGGTCACGCCCAGCTCGGCGGCCTTGGTGTCCGACATCACCACCACGGCCGCGGCGCCGTCGTTGAGGGCGCAGCAGTTGCCGGCCGTGACCACCCCGTCGGGGCGGAACACCGGCTTGAGGTCGGCAACGCCTTCCAGCGTCACACCGGCTCGGGGGCCGTCGTCCTTGCTCACGACGGTGCCGTCAGGGGTGGTGACGGGAGTGATCTCGTTGGCCCAGAACCCGTCGGCGATCGCCTTCTCGGCGAGGTTCTGGCTGCGCACCCCGAACGTGTCGAGCTCCTCGCGGGTCAGGCCCCGCAACCGGGCCACGTTCTCCGCGGTCTGTCCCATCGCGATGTAGGCGTCGGGGAGGTTGCCGTCCTCGCGGGGGTCGTGCCAGCCCACCCCTCCCTGGGCGGCTTCCTCGGTGCGGGCCATCGCGTCGCCGAACACCGGGTTCATGGTGTCCGGCCACATGTCGGAGCTGCCTTTGGCGAACCGGGACACCGTCTCGACCCCCGCGGACACGAACACGTCCCCCTCGCCGGCCTTGATCGCGTGGAACGCCATCCGGGTGGTCTGCACCGAGGAGGAGCAGTAGCGGGTGATGGTGGCGCCGGGAAGGTGGTCGTAGCCGAGCAGGACCGCGACGACGCGGGCCATGTTGAAGCCGGACTCGCCGCCGGGCAGCCCGCAGCCGAGGTAGAGGTCTTCGATGTCCCGCGGGTCCAGTGCCGGCACCTTGTCCAGCGCGGCGCGGATCATGGCCGCCGCCAGGTCGTCGGGGCGCATCTGGGTCAGCGACCCCTTGTTGGCGCGGCCGATGGGCGAGCGGGCGGCGGAAACGAGGACTGCCTCGGGCACGTGATGCCTCCTGTGGTCGGGGGTACGTCGCCAGCCTAGGCCCCGGTCCGGGAGGATGGCTGCGTGCCTCGTCACATCTACCAATGCCCGCTCCGCTGGGCCGACGTCGACCAGCTCGGCCACGTGAACAACGTGGTGTACGTCGACTACCTGCAAGAGGCCCGGGTCGACATGCTGTCGGTGCACGCCCCGCTGGGCGGCGGCGAGCAGCTCGCCGAGGGCGTGGTCGTGGTTCGCCATGACGTCGAGTACCTCGCTCCGCTGCGGTTCCGGTTCGAGCCGGTGCGCATCGAGACCTGGGTCACCGAGATCCGGGCAGCCGCGTTCACGCTCGCCTACGAGGTGCTCGACGTGGAGGAGGGTGACCGGCGGGTGTACTGCCGTGCCAGCACCGTGCTCACGCCGTACCTCTTCGGCGAGGAGCGTCCGCGCCGGATCCGGCCGGAGGAGCGGGCGGTGCTCGAGCGGTTCTACGAGCCGGCGCCGGAGGGAGCCCGGTGACCCGGCACCACTACGAGCTCAGCGTCCGGTTCTCCGACGTCGACATCTACCGGCACGTGAACAACGTGAAGTACTTCGAGTACTACCAGGAGGCGCGACTGGCCTTCCTGGCCTCGCTCGGGCGGCTCGACGGCGAGGCCGGCTCGCGGTTCACGACGGTGGTGGCCCGGATCGGTGTGGACTACAAGAGGCCGATCCTGTTCCGCCCGGAGCCCTACGTCGTGGAGACCTGGGTGAGGCGTGTCGGCACCTCGTCGTACACGCTGGCCTCGCAGATCATGGACGGTGAGACGGTGCTCTCGGCGGCCGAGGTGGTCGCGGTGCGGTTCGACACCGACCGGCAACGGCCCCAGCCGTTGACCGAACAGGAGCGGGCGCTGCTCCTCGCCGCCTCCGAGCCCGCCGAGTGAGGCAGGTCAGGACTCGTCGAAGCTGTTCACCATGAACTGCGCGGCGTGCGTCACGTAGTCCCAGAACTGGGCGTCCTGCTCGGGGGTGAGCTGCGCGGCGTCCAGCCCGGTCCGGAAGCATCGCAGCCAGTGGTCGCGGGCGGTCGGGTTGACCTTGAACGGCGCGTGCCGCATCCGCAGCCGCGGGTGCCCGCGACGCTCGGAGTACGTCGTCGGGCCGCCCCAGTACTGCACCAAGAACAGCGTCAGCCGCTCCGCGGCCGGGCGCAGGTCCTGCTCGGGGTAGAGCGGACGGAGCACCTCGTCGACCGCGACCTCCTCGTAGAAGCGGTCCACGATCTTGGCGATGGTCGGGTAGCCGCCGATCTCGTCGTAGAACGTGCTGCCGGTCTGCTGGTCGGTGCTCACTTGTCTATTCTCTCCAACCGGGCAAGAGTCGCACCCAAGGCCCCCGCACCGCCTGGTGAGCAGTCGCCGGCCGGTCGGCCTGGTGTACAGCCCTGAACAGCCCCGACAGACCCCGACAGACCAAGGAGAGTCAGATGGCAACGACCCGCATCGCGAAGGCCCACTGGGAAGGCACCTTGAAGGAGGGCGCCGGCCAGGTCGCCCTGGAGTCGTCCGGGCTCGGCACCTTCGACGTCTCGTGGCCCGCGCGCACCGAGGAGCCGAACGGAATGACCAGCCCCGAGGAGATGATCGCGGCGGCGCACGCCTCCTGCTTCTCGATGGCGCTGTCGAACGTGCTGACCGGGGCGGGGAACCCGCCGCAGTCGTTGGAGACATCCGCGCAGGTCAGCTTCGACGCCCCGAACATCACCGGCATCCACCTGACCGTGGTGGGCCGCGTGGACGGGGTCGACGCCGACGCGTTCGCGAAGGCGGCCGAGGACGCCAAGCAGAACTGCCCGGTGTCCAAGGCGCTGGATGGCACGAAGATCACGCTGGACGCCTCGCTGGCCTGAGAGCACCGCGGAGATGGTCGGGCGCCTCGGTGTCGCGGCTGTAGCAGCCCCGATGCTGCTGCTGCCGCTCTTGCCGACCCCGGCGGACGCGGCCCGGCGACCCGCCCCCACGTTGTCGAACAAGGTGGTGGGTCGCCGGGTCATCGGCCACTCGGTGGAGGGCCGTCCCATCCGCGCGGTCGAGAAGGGCAGCCCGGACGCGGCCCGCAAAGTGCTGGTCCTCGGCCAGATGCACGGCGACGAGGCGGCGGGTGTGCGCACGGCGCGTTACGTCATCCGGCACGTGAAGGTGGCCTCCGACACCGACCTGTGGGTCATCCCGACCATGAACCCCGACGGGTTGGCGCACGGCACCCGGCAGAACGCACGCGGGGTGGACCTGAACCGGAACTGGCCCATGAACTGGCGCCGCGGGCCACGGGGTGCGACGTACCCGGGTCGCCGCGCGGCGTCGGAACCCGAGACCCGCGCGGTGATGCGGTTCCTCGAGAAGCTGCGGCCCCGGTTCGCCTCCTCGATCCACCAACCGTTCGGCGAGGTCGGGCGCGACAAGGACAAGGCCCCCGGCTTCCAGCGACGGCTGTCGCGCGACCTGCACCTGCCGCTCGCCGACATCGAGATCGGGGGCCCCACCCACGTCTCCCACCAGCCCGGGCTCCAGCCCGGCGGTGCCGACAACGCACCCACCATGACCGGCTGGTACAACGCGCACTTTCCCGGAACCGCGGTCACCGTGGAGTACACCCGTCACCCGGGCCACCGGTTCGTGACCGTGACCGCCGGCCGGGGCATCGTGCGGGCCTCCCGGGCCGACCGCTGAGGGGGACCCGCCCGTCATTCCCGAGGACGGTCCCCGAGCGGTGGCTCAGCCCGGGTCGGAGGCACGGGCGGCGGAGTCCGCCCCGGCGCTTCGGCCGCCGTTGCTGCTGCTCGGGGGAGCGCCCCGGTGCCACACCACTCGTGGCGGGCGGGCCAGCTCCATCCCCTCCATGTCGAACCGGGCCTTGATCCGCTCCCGCATCTCCCGGGCGACCGCCCACTGCTCCAGCGGTGCGGTCTTCATCACCACCCGGACCAGGATCGAGTCCGGGGTGAGGTCCTGCACGCCCCAGACCTCGGGCTCCTCGATCACCATCTTGTTGTAGTCCTCGTCGTCCCAGAGGCCGTGAGCCACCTCGCGCAGCACCTGCTGCACGTGGTGCAGGTCGGCCTCGTGCGGCACCGGCACGTCCAGCACCGTTCGGGCCCAGTTCTGGCTCATGTTGCCGACCCGCACGATCTCGCCGTTGCGGACGTACCAGACCGTCCCCTGCACGTCGCGGAGCCGGGTCACCCGCAGTCCCACGGCCTCGACGGTGCCGGACGCGCTGCCCGCGTCCACGACGTCCCCGACGCCGTACTGGTCCTCGAAGATCATGAAGATCCCGGACAGGAAGTCCCGGACCAGGCTCTGTGCGCCGAAGCCGAGCGCCACCCCGACGACTCCGGCGCTGGCGATCAACGGCCCGACCGGGTACCCGAGCACGGAGACGGCCATGATCCCGGCGATGGTGAGGACCACGATCGAGGTGATGCTCTTGAGCAGCGACCCCATCGTCTTGGCCCGCTGCACCCGCCGGCCGGCGGTGACCGTGCTGGCGCTCAGCCGAGAGTCGTCCACCTCGCGGTGCCGGGTGTGCAGGAGCATCGTCGGCATGCCGATGGCGGCGCGTGTCGTGACCCGGTTGATGAGCCGGTGCAGGATCCACCGGACCAGGGCAGCCACGATGAGCAGACCGATGATGGCGATCGGCTTCGCGATCAACCAGCTGGAGGCCTGAGCGAGCCACCGGTTTCCGGTCAGGCCCTTGACGTAATGGCACCAGCGGTCGTCCGGCGCGCACGTCGCGGCGCTGTCGAGAAGACCCATGGGTCGTCAGGTTACGAGGATGATGCCGCCCGATCCAATGATGTCTAGGTTCGGTACCCTGTGGAGCGTGATGACAGTCCCCCGCTCCGCCGCGCGCCGCCTCGGCGGCGCGATGCTGCTGGCCCCTGTGTTGTTGGTCACCTCACTCGCCGGATCCGCCTTCGGGTCGGCGCCCAACACCTGGCAGAAGGCCCCGGCCGTGTCGGGTTTCGACATGCTGCTCGTGCTGGTGATCATCCCGGGAGCGGCGGCTATCTTCATCACACTGATGGTCTTCGTCCCCTCCTGGGCACGCGGGCAGAAGTACCAGCCCGGTCAGGCCTGGCGCGTCCAGAGCACCTGGTTCGGCGGACCAGAGGAGGGCTTGGAGGCGGCCGACCAGGTGACGCCGCAGGCCGTCGAGGAGCCCGACGCCGACCGGGGTGGTGCAAGTGCCCGCTGGTGAGCTGTTCTCGCAGTCGGAGCGCTACGAGATCGACAAGGCGATCCGGGACGCCGAGACCGTCTGCCGCTACGAGTTCTCCGTCTACGTCGGTGCCTCGGAGGGTGAGTCCAGGCCGTTCGCGGAGCGGCTGCACGCGGTGCTCGCTGCGCCCGCCCGGTCCGTGCTGGTGATGGTCGACCCGACGGCACGGATCGTGGAGGTCGTCACCGGCGCCGAGGTGCGCCGGGTGCTCGACGACAGTGCCGTGCAGCTCGCGGTGCTGTCGATGCAGACCGCATTCGCCGCCGCCGACCTCGTGGGCGGGATCACGCAGGGCGTGATGATGCTCGCCGAGCACTCCCGCCGCCCCCGCATGCTGCACGCCGACTGACGAGAAGGGCCGGCCGTCCTTCGGGAGCCGGCCCTCCCAGGGGGCGAGCCTGCTACGCCTGCGCGTCTTTGGCCTGCGCGGCCAGTGCCCGCTCGATGTCGGCAAGCCCCTCGCGCACATAGCGCTTGGCCGCCGGGTTGGCTTTCGTGGTCTCCAGCCAGGCACTCACCGCGTCGCGGGTCTCCCGGGTGACGAGCTGGCGAGGGAACAGGTGTCCGAGCACGACCGTGGCCCGCTGGACGCCCTTGTCCTCCCACACCGAGGAGGCCACCTCCAGGTACTTCTCGACATAGGGCGCGAGCAGCGCGTCCTGACCGGGCACCTGGAAGGAGAGCGCGATGCTCCGCTGCGTCTCGTTCGGCACGTCGTCGCGCACCACGGCCGCCTCCCAGGCAGCCTGCTTGGCCTGCGGCGTCGGGATCACCGTGCGCGACCCGGCGGCGTGCTCCAGGCCGGAGATCGTGCGGTCACGCTGCTGCTCGGCGTCGATGGCCGCCTCGTCGGCCCGGCCCGCGAATGCCAGCGACTTCAGCAGTACCCAGCGCAGGTCGGCGTCCACCTCCAGGCCGGGGAGCTGCCGTGAGCCGTCGTACAGCCCCTGGATGAAGTCCAGGCCCTCGTCGCTGAGCGCCGCGGAGCCGTACGCGCGCGCCAGGGCGAGCTGGTGGTCGCTTCCCGGGGCGGCGTCGTCGAGCAGCTTGCGCAGCCCGCGTTCCCAGGTGTCCTTCAACACGGCCCGGTGGTCGGGGTGGGAGTAGAGATCGACTGCCTGCTTGGCGTACCTCAGCAGCGCTGAGACCGCGGTGAGGTCCGACTCCACGCCGACGCCCTTGAGCACGAGCGTGATGAAGTCGGTGGTGGACATCTCCGCGTCGCGGGTCATGTCCCACGCTCCCGCCCAGCACAGTGCCCGCGCCAGCGAGTCGTCGAGAGTGTCGATCGAGGAGACCACGGTGTGCAGGGAACGCTCGTCGAGCCGGATCTTGGTGTAGCTGAGGTCACCGTCGTTGAGCAGCAGCAGGTCCGGCTGCTTCTGCCCGACGAGCTGCGGCACCTCCGTCCGCTCGCCCCGGACGTCGAGCTCGAGCGAGGAGCGGCGTGTCAGCCGGCCGTCCACGCGGTCGTAGAGGCCGATGCCGATCCGGTGTCGGCGCAGCGTCGGGAACTGCGCGGCGGCGGTCTGGCGAACCACGACGGAGCTGAAGGTGCCGTCCCCGTCCACCTCCAGCTCGGGCCGGACGGTGTTGACGCCGCTGGTCTCCAGCCACTCCTTCGCCCAGGCGTGCAGGTCACGGCCGGAGGACTCCTCCAGGGCGCCGAGCAGGTCGGTGAGCCGGCTGTTGCCGAACGCGTGCTTCTTGAAGTAGCTCCGCAGCCCCGCCAGGAAGTCGTCCTCGCCGACCCAGGCAACCAGCTGCTTGAGCGCCGAGGCGCCCTTGGCGTAGGTGATGCCGTCGAAGTTGACCTCCACGGCCTCGAGGTCGTAGTTGTCCGCGGCGATGGGGTGGGTCGAGGGCAGCTGGTCCTGGCGGTAGGCCCAGTTCTTGCGCTGGCTGGTGAACCCGGTCCAGGCCTCGACGAACTCGGTGGCCTGCACAGAGGAGTGGTGGGCGGCCCACTCCGCGAACGACTCGTTCAGCCACAGGTCGTCCCACCACTTCATGGTGACGAGGTTGCCGAACCACATGTGAGCCATCTCGTGCAGCACGGTGTTCGTCCGCTGCTCGTAGAAGCTACGGGTCTGCCGGCTGCGGGGGAGGTACTCGTCGCGAAGGGTGACGCATCCCGCGTTCTCCATCGCGCCCATGTTGTACTCCGGCACGTAGCACTGGTCGTACTTCCCGAACGGGTAGGGGAAGTCGAAGGCGTCCTCGAAGAACCCGAAGCCCTGCTTGGTGATCTCGAGAAGGTGGTCGACGTCCAGGGAAGGGGCCATCGACTGACGGCAGTAGTGGCCCAGCGGGATCTCCCCGTGCCTGCCCTGGTAGGAGTCGAGGACCTCGTGGTACTCGCCGGCCACGACCGCGGTGATGTAGGTGGAGATCGGCTTGGTCGCGGGGAAGCGCCAGACCGCGACGCCGTCTCGGACCGGGGCCGGCGCCGGGGTCGGCGCGTTCGACACCACCTTCCAGTGCGACGGCGCGGTGACGTTGAACGTGAACGAGCCCTTGAGGTCGGGCTGCTCGAACGTGGTGTACACACGGCGCGCGTCCGGCACCTCGAACTGGGTGTAGGTGTAGACCCGTTCGTCGGCCGGGTCCACGAACCGGTGCAGCCCTTCCCCGGTGCGGCTGTAGCGGCAGTCCGCCACCACTCTCAGCTCGTTGTCCGCCTGGAGGTCGTCGAGCTGGATCCGGTTGTCGCGGTACACCTTGGCCGGATCAAGCGACGCGCCGTTCAGGGTCACCTCATGGACGGTGGCGCCCACCAGGTCGGCGAACGTCGACGCGCCAGGTCGGCTGCACCCGAACCGGATCACGGTGGTGGAGCCGAACGTGCGCTCGTCGGTGGTCAGGTCGAGCTCCACGGTGTAGGAGTCGACGCTGAGCAGATCGGCGCGGGAGCGCGCCTCTTCCCTCGTCAGGTTGGTACCAGGCATGGGTGCATCCTTTCACCCACGCGGGGGAACAACGAAACGACGAGATCGGTTGCGCTTCACATCCGACGTGTACCCGTGCAGAGGAGAAGACAGCATGACGGCGAGCACCGACCGCGTTCCCGTGGACTTCTGGTTCGACCCGCTCTGTCCGTGGGCATGGCTGACGTCCCGCTGGGTGCTCGAGGTCGAGAAGGTGCGTCCGGTTGCCGTGTCCTTCCACGTGATGAGCCTCGCTTACCTCAACGAGGACAAGGAGGGACTGCCCGAGGAATACAGGAAGTTCCTCGAGGATGCCTGGGGTCCGGTGCGCGTGTGCATGGCCGCGGCCGCGGAGAAGGGGGATGACGTGCTGTTCCCGCTCTACACCGCCTTGGGCAACCGCATCCACCTTCAGCAGCGCAAGCCCGACCGCGATCTGCTGGCGGAAGCACTCGAGGAGGTGGGGCTGCCGGTGTCGCTGGTCGACGCGATGGACTCCACCGAGTACGACGAGGCGCTCAAGAGGTCCCACCACGCCGGGATGGACCAGGTGGGCATGGAGGTCGGCACTCCGGTGATCAGCACCCAGGGCGTGGCGTTCTTCGGCCCGGTGGTGACCCCGGCTCCGAAGGGTGAGGACGCCGGCCGGCTGTGGGACGGGGTGCTCGCCGTGGCCAGCACCCCCGGCTTCTTCGAGCTGAAGCGCACGCGGGACCGTAAGCCGGACTTCTCCTGACCGCTCCTCGGGCCAGCGGCATCTGCGGTTGTCGTGCTCCCTAGGATCAGGGCATGAGCAAGGCCAGTCCCCCTGAGTCCCGCCGAACGGTCCTGTCCGCGGTCGCCTGGCCGTACGCCAACGGCCCGCGCCACATCGGCCACGTGGCCGGGTTCGGCGTGCCCTCCGACGTGTTCAGCAGGTACATGCGGATGGCTGGGCACGACGTGCTCATGGTCTCCGGCTCCGACGAGCACGGCACCCCCATCCTCATTGCCGCCGACGAGGCGGGCGTCACCCCTCAGCAGCTGGCCGACCGGAACCACCGCCTCATCGTCGAGGACTTCGTCGCCCTCGGGCTGGGCTACGACCTCTACACCCGCACCACGACGCGCAACCACTACGCCGTTGTGCAGGCCCTCTTCGAGGGCGTCTATGCCAACGGGTACTTCGTCGAGGAGACCACGTTCGGCGCGATCTCCCCGTCGACCGGCCGCACGCTGCCGGACCGCTACATCGAGGGCACCTGCCCGATCTGCGGATACGACGGCGCGCGTGGCGACCAGTGCGACAACTGCGGAAACCAGCTCGACCCGCAGGACCTGAAGAACCCCCGCTCCAGGATCAACGGCGAGACCCCGAAGTTCGTCGAGACCCAGCACTTCTTCTTGGACCTGCCCGCCCTCGCCCAGGCGTTGGGGGAGTGGCTGGACGAGCGGGAGGCTACCGGGTTGTGGCGGCCGAACGTGATCCGGTTCAGCCAGAACATCCTCGCCGAGATCCGCCCCCGCGCCATCACCCGAGACATCGACTGGGGCATCCCGGTTCCGCTCGAGGGGTGGCGGGACAACCCGACCAAGCGGCTCTACGTCTGGTTCGACGCGGTGATCGGCTACCTCTCCGCGTCCATCGAGTGGGCGCGCCGGCTCGGCGAGCCGGAGAAATGGAGAGAGTGGTGGAACGAGGCCGGCCGTGTCACGGCGCTGTCCTACTACTTCATGGGCAAGGACAACATCACCTTCCACGCCCAGATCTGGCCGGCCGAGCTGCTGGCCTACAACGGCCAGGGCTCGCGCGGCGGCAGCCCTGGGCAGTACGGCCGGCTCAACCTGCCCACCGAGGTGGTCAGCTCGGAGTTCCTGACCATGGAGGGCAGGAAGTTCTCCTCCTCGAAGAAGGTCGTGATCTACGTCCGGGACCTGCTCTCCCGCTACCAAGCGGATGCGTTCCGCTACTTCGTGGCCGTGGCCGGCCCGGAGAACCAGGACGCCGACTTCACCTGGGCGGAGTTCGTCCGGCGGACCAACGACGAGCTGGTCGCGGGGTGGGGCAACCTCGTCAACCGGACGGCCAGCATGATCGCGAAGAACTTCGGCGAGATACCGGCCGCCGGCGAGCTCGGCGACGCCGACCGTGCGCTGCTCGAGCACGTCGAGGCAGCCTTCGGAACGGTCGGCGACCTCATCGGTCGCAACCGGATGAAGCAGGCCATCGGCGAGGCCATGCGTACCGTGGCGGAGGTGAACAAGTACGTCTCCGACCACGAGCCTTGGAAGCTCAAGGGGGAGGAGCAGCGCGAGAGGCTGGCCACCATCTTGCACGTCACCGCGCAGTGTGTGTCGGACCTGAACCTGATCCTGTCGCCGTTCCTCCCGTTCTCGGCGAACCGGATCGACGAGCTGCTCGGCGGTAGCGGCCGGATCCAGCCGATGCCGCGGCTCGAAGAGGTCGACGACCTCGACGGCGGGCCGGGGTACCCGATCATCACCGGCGAGTACTCGCAGACCGCGCGCTGGGCACGCCGGCGGGTCTCGATCGGCACACCGGTCGGCAAGCCGAGCCCGGTCTTCACCAAGCTCGACCCGTCGGTGGTCGAGGAAGAGCTCGCGCGGCTGGGCGGCTGAGATGCTGCACCCTCAGGCGAAGATCGCCCTCGCGCAGTGGGGCCAGGAACCGAGCGTGGCCCAGTTCGGACCGGCCGAGATCGAGGAGAAGCGCCGGCTCGACCGGCTGGCAGCCGAGGGCGAGCCCCGGGAGGCGGTCGGCCGGGTCGAGGACCTTGACGCCGACGGGGTGCCGTGCCGACTGTACTTGCCCGGTGACTCGTCGGGGGAGCCCGACTCCCGGCCGCACCTGCCCAAGGTGTCCGGGTGCCTGGTCTTCCTGCACGGTGGCGGCTTCGTGTTCGGTGACCTGGACACCCACGACGCTCAGGCCCGTCGCGTCGCCAACCGGACCGGCATGGCCGTTGTCGCGGTGGACTACCGGCGGCCGCCGGAGCACCGGTTTCCCGCGGCCCCGGACGACGTGGACACCGCGCTGAGCTGGCTGACGCAGCACGGCGCGGACCTCGGCGTGAACTGCAGCCGCCTGGTGGCACTGGGTGACAGCGCGGGCGGGAACCTCGCCGTGGTGGCCGCGTTGCGTCGACCGGGCGAGTTCGCGGCCATCGTGCTGGTCTACCCGTTCCTGGATCCGCGCCAGGGGTTCGCGTCGTACTCCGACGGCAACGAGGGGCTCACCGCGGAAGCGGCCGGCTGGTACTGGCGGCAGTACGTCGCGCGACCCGGCGACCTGGACCATCCCGACCTGGCCCCGCTGCGCTCGGACAGGCTCTCCACCCTGCCGGCCACTCTGGTGATCGCCGCGGAGCACGACGTGCTGGTCGACGAGGGCGCGGAGCTGGCCCGCCGTATCGATCGGGCGCGCGGCGGAGGGGTCGAGCTGACCACGTACCCCGGCATGGTGCACGGGTTCTGGCGGCAACCGCAGATGTTCGACGCCGCCGAGGAGAGCCTGGCGGAGATCGCGGACTTCCTGCGGCGCACGGTCTGACAGACTGCGGGCATGCGCGTGCACCTCGGTTCCGACCATGCGGGCCTCGAGCTGAAGGGCCACCTGACCAGCTGGCTCGCCGACCGCGGGTACGCCCCGGTCGACCACGGACCGTTCGTGTACGACGCCGAGGACGACTACCCGGTGTTCTGCCTGCGCGCGGCCGCGGGCGTGGCCGCGGACCGCGCGGACGGCCTGGACAGCCTCGGGGTGGTGATCGGGGGGTCCGGCAACGGGGAGCAGATCGCGGCCAACAAGGTGCAGGGGATTCGGGCGGCGCTGGCCTGGAGCGAGGAGACGGCGGCCCTGGCCCGCGAGCACAACGACGCGAACGTGCTCTCCGTGGGTGGCCGGATGCACCCCGTGGCCGTGATGACCCGCTTCGTCGAGATCTTCCTGCAGACCCCGTTCTCCGGCGTCGACCGGCACCGGCGCCGCATCGCGATGCTCGCCGCCTACGAGGCCAGCGGCGCCCTGCCGCCGTTGCCGGCCTCGGCGCACCGGGGCGAGTGAGGTGCCCGAGGGGCACACCCTGCACCGGCTCGCGCACGCGATCGACCACCGGTTCGGCGGCCGTGAGGTTCGGGTCAGCAGTCCGCAGGGCCGGTTCGCCGCGGCGGCGGCCCTGCTGGACCGGACGGTGCTGGTGGACGCGGAGTCCTACGGCAAGCACCTGTTCGTCGGCTTCGACGGGGGTCGGCTGGTGCACATCCACCTCGGCCTGTACGGCAAGTTCCAGATCGGTGCGGGACCGGCGCCGGAGCCGGTCGGCCAGGTGCGGCTCCGGCTGGTCAGCACGCCCCCGAACCCGTCGTACGCCGACCTGCGAGGAGCGACCAGGTGCGCGCTCGTGACCACCGCCGAGCGGGAGCGGGTCCTGGAGCGGCTGGGGCCTGACCCGCTCCGGCCGGACGCGGACTGGGCCCTCGCGTGGGAACGGGTGCGCCGCAGCCGTGCCCCGGTCGGAGCGCTGCTGATGGACCAGGCTGTGCTGGCCGGTGTCGGCAACGTGTACCGGGCGGAGGTGCTGTTCCGGCACCGGCTCCATCCGCTGCGGCCCGGCAACACACTGCGTCGCGGCCGGTTCGGGGCTCTCTGGGACGACCTGGTGGTGCTGATGGCCGACGGGGTGCGCACCGGCCGCATCGACACCGTGCGGGAGGAGCACACCCCCGAGGCGATGGGCCGGCCGCCGCGCGCGGACGACCACGGCGGCGAGGTCTACGTCTACCGCAGGGACGGGCGACCGTGCCATGTCTGCGGGGCGCGGGTCCGCACCCAGGTGCTTGCGGGGCGCAACCTGTTCTGGTGTCCACGCTGCCAGCCGGTGTTCCGCTCCCGCGCGAGCGGCGCGTGACGCGGGCGAGATTCGCCACACGGGTAGCCTTTCAGCAAAGCCCCCCCGTCCGCTTCTTCTGCCACTAAGGTCTATCCGTGGTCTCCGCGCCCTCCGCTACCCGGTCGGTGAGCCTGCCCGCTCGTCGGGCAGTGCTGCGACGCTGGAACGGCGCGGTCCGCCGGTTCCGTGAGGCGGAGATGTCCTGGGTGCTGATGCTCTCGGGGCTGGCCCTGCTCCTCGGCGTGGGGGTCTACAGCCTGCAGAGCGAGGTGCCGGTGGTGACGCTGGTCATCCCGATGGTGATCGGCAACCTGGTGCTTGGGCCCCGTTCCCTGCCGTGGTTCGTGGTCTTCGTGCTCGGCGTCGTGGTGCTGGCCGTTGCGGCCACCCCGGGAGTGCTGGACGCGCGCCGGATCGCGACCATCGTCGTCGCTTTCGTGGTCGGCCTGATCATCCTGGTCTCCTCGTTCCGGCGCTCCCGGCTGGGTGTCGCCGGTGCCCGCGGGGAGTCGATGCTGGTCGACCTGCGAGACCGCATCAACAAGCAGGGCACGCTGCCCGAGCTGCCGGGGCACTGGTACGCAGAGGCGGTGATGCGGTCGGCGGGCGGGTCGTCGTTCGCCGGCGACTTCATGGTCGCCAGCAAGACCGTGGACGGCCGCCGGCTGCAGGTGGCGGTGGTCGACGTCTCGGGCAAGGGCGAGCAGGCCGGCACCCGCTCACTGCTGCTGTCCGGGGCGTTCGGGGGCCTGCTGGGCGCGATGCCGGCCCACGAGTTCCTGCCCGCCGCCAACGAGTACCTGTTGCGCCAGGACTGGAGCGAGGGCTTCGCGACCGCCGTCCACCTGCTGGTCGATCTGGACACCGGCGAGTTCGAGCTGCGGGGGGCCGGGCACCCGCCCGCCGTGCAGCTGCAGGCGGGGTCCGGCCGCTGGGCGGTCCACCACACCGAGGGGCCGGTGCTCGGAGTGATCGCCGACGCCGGGTTCGGCTGCGTTACCGGGACGCTCGAGCGCGGCGACGCGCTGCTGCTCTACACCGACGGTCTCGTCGAGGCACCGCAGCGGGACATCGCCATGGGCATCGACAAGCTGCTCGGCCAAGGGGAGCGGCTGCTCCGCGGGGGGTTCGAGAACGGCGCCCGCCGGCTGATCAACCGGCTGGAGTCGATGAACGACGACCGGGCGCTGCTGCTGCTGCACCGCCGCTGACCCCCGACCGGAGGGTCGGCGGCCGGGGTCGGAGCGGATGACGGGAATCGAACCCGCGTCATCAGTTTGGAAGACTGAGGCTCTACCATTGAGCTACATCCGCGAGCGTGTCCGGGCCTTGCGCAGGCCGAGACGCGGCCCCCATGGTGCCACAGCCGACGTGCTCCGTCCGAACCGGCCCGCCGCGGCGCCGGACGGTTCTGCGTTGCCGATTACGGGGTCAGCGGGCCCGTCCACTAGACTGCCGGGGGCCCCTCGATGGGCGGCCCGGGGCGTAGCGTAGTGGCTAGCGCGCCTGCTTTGGGAGCAGGAGACCGCAGGTTCGAGTCCTGTCGCCCCGACCATGCTCGGTTCCTGGGCCCGGCTCCCGGGCTCAGCCCTGCGGCTCACAGCGAGCCGGTCGAGCGTGTCGTGCCAAACTCGTACAAGCTTTAGGAGACAGACCTGTGAAGAGCGCCGTCGAGACTCTGAGCCCGACCCGGGCCAAGCTCACCGTCGAGGTGCCCTTCGAGGAGCTCAAGCCGAGCCTCGACGCGGCGTACAAGAAGATCGCCCAGCAGATCAATGTGCCCGGCTTCCGGCGGGGCAAGGTGCCCCCGATGGTGATCGACCGGCAGGTCGGCCGTCCGGCGGTGCTCGACGAGGCGATCAACGAGGCGCTCCCCAAGCTGTACGCCGACGCGCTGCAGGCCAACGAGCTCCAGCCCCTGGCGCAGCCGCAGATCGACATCACCAAGCTCGATGACAACACCACCTTGGAGTTCACCGCCGAGGTGGACATCCGCCCCGAGATCGAGATCCCCGACTACCAGGGCCTGGAGGTGACCGTCGACGACGTCGAGGTCACCGACGAGGAGGTCGAGGAGCAGCTGCGGAACCTGCGTGAGCGTTTCGCGACCTTGCACGAGGTCGACCGACCCGCTGCCGACCGGGACTTCGTCGTCATCGACCTGCTGGCCCGCCAGGACGGCGAGCCCGTGGAGGGGGCCGAGGCCACCGGCATGAGCTACCAGGTCGGCAGCGAAGGTCTCATCGACGGCATCGACGAGGCGCTGCGGGGCATGAGTGCCGGGGAGGAGAAGACGTTCACCTCCCGGCTGGTCGGTGGTGACCAGCTGGGCAACGAGGTCGACGTCGAGGTCAAGGTCTCGGCCGTCAAGGAGCAGGAGCTCCCCGAGGTCGACGACGAGTTCGCCCAGACCGCGTCCGAGTTCGACACCGTGGACGAGCTGAAGACCGACATCCGCACCCGGCTCGAGAACGGCAAGCGTCTGGAGCAGGCTGCCGCAGCACGGGACGCGGTGCTGGAGCGGCTGCTCGAGCTCGTCGACATCCCGCTGCCCGACGCGATGGTCGAGGACGAGATCAACGCGCGCCGCGAGAGCATCGAGCAGCAGCTGGGCTACGCCGGCATCTCGATGCAGAACTACCTCGACAACGAGGAGATGACCATCGACGAGTTCGAGGCCGACCTGGAGAAGCGGGTCCGCGACGCGGTGGCGGCGCAGTTCCTGCTCGAGGAGATCGCCCGGGGCTCGGAGATCGGCGTGGAGCAGCAGGAGCTGACCGAGCACGTCTTCCGCCGGGCGCAGCAGTCCAACCAGGACCCGAACGAGTTCGCCAAGCACATCGTGGAGCACAACCACATCCCCGAGATGGTCTCCGAGGTGGTACGCGGCAAGGCGCTGGCCGGCATCGTGGAGGCGGCCCGCGTGACCGACACCACCGGGAACGTCGTTGACCTCGAGCGGCTGCAGCAGGACGGCTCGCTGGCCGACCCCGCAGCGGTGGACGCCGGGGAGGCCGAGGCCGTCCAGGGTGAGGCCGGCGAGACTGTGACTGCGGAGGCTGCCGAGGGCGCGGGCGAGGGCGCCGGCGAGGGCACTGGCCAGGACTCCTGAGCGCTGCCGGCCGGGCCGGCAGTCTGCTGTCGGCGAACACCGGCCGGCACGCCGTGGAAGTGTGGGCGCGGTTGGCTAGGGTCGAGGCGTGACTGAGACCCAGATGAACGGTGGTGGTCAGACCTACGGTCTCGACGACCACATCTACCAGCGACTGCTCAAGGAGCGGATCGTCTTCCTCGGCTCCGAGGTGCGCGACCAGAACGCGAACGCGATCTGCGCGCAGATGCTTCTGCTGAACGCCGAGGACCCCGAGGCGGACATCTTCCTCTACATCAACTCGCCCGGGGGGTCCGTGGACGCGGGCATGGCGATCTACGACACCATGAACTACATCTCGAACGATGTGGCGACGGTGGGAATGGGCCTTGCCGCCTCGATGGCGCAGTTCCTGCTCTGCGCCGGGGCGAAGGGCAAGCGCTACGCCCTGCCCCACGCCCGGATCCTGATGCACCAGCCCCTGGGGGGCATGGGTGGCTCCGCCTCCGACATCAAGATCCAGGCGCAGCAGTCGCTGCACATCAAGAAGGTGCTGTTCACCCTGATCAGCCAGCACACCGGCCAGCCGCTGGAGCAGGTGGAGGCCGACGCCGACCGGGACCGGTGGTTCACCGCCGAGCAGGCCCTCGAGTACGGCTTCATCGACAAGGTCGTCGCGTCCGCCGGCCAGGTGGCCGACCAGGGCCGGCCGGCGAAGAAGTGAGGGAAGACATGAGCAGCACCTACATCCCCGGCCTCGCGGACCGGAGGGGGCCCGAAGGGGTCGCGTCCCGGGCCTACAGCGCGGACATGAACTACTACATCCCGCAGTGGGAGGAGCGCACGTCGTACGGCTATCGCCGTATCGACCCCTACGGGAAGCTCTTCGAGGACCGGATCATCTTCCTGGGGACCCCGATCAGCGACGACATCTCCAACGCGGTGATGGCCCAGCTGCTGTGCCTGGAGTCGATGGACCCGGACCGGGACATCCAGATCTACATCAACTCACCGGGCGGCTCGTTCACGGCGCTGACCGCGATCTACGACACGATGCGGTTCGTCAAGCCGGACATCCAGACCGTGTGCCTGGGGCAGGCGGCCTCGGCGGCGGCGATCCTGCTCGCGGCGGGTGCGCCCGGCAAGCGTCTGGCGCTGCCGAACAGCCGGATCCTGATCCACCAGCCCTACACCGAAGGCACCTACGGCCAGGCCTCGGACATCGAGATCCAGGCCAACGAGATCCTTCGGATGCGGGAGCTGCTGGAGAAGATGATCTCCGAGCACACCGGCAAGTCGGTGGAGGAGGTCAGCCACGACATCGAGCGGGACAAGATCCTGACCGCCGAGGCCGCGGTGGAGTACGGTCTGATCGACTCGGTGCTCGAGTCGCGCAAGGGTTCCCAGGCGATGGTCTGACCCGTCGCAGTCGTCGTGTTGCCATCCCATTCGGGGACGCGACGGGGTACCTTCGACTGTGGAGAAGAAGCGGAACATGCCGCCGGCGGAGCCGGACCCGTGCCGGGTCCGCCGGCCCGAGTCGTGAGGAGTCGCGCCTGTGGCACGCATCGGTGACGGAGGCGATCTGCTCAAGTGCTCCTTCTGCGGAAAGAGCCAGAAGCAGGTCAAGAAGCTCATCGCCGGCCCCGGCGTGTACATCTGTGACGAGTGCATCGACCTGTGCAACGAGATCATCGAGGAGGAGCTCAGCGAGGGCTCCGAGGTCGGTCTCGACGAGCTGCCCAAGCCGCGCGAGATCTTCGAGTTCCTCAACTCCTACGTGATCGGCCAGGAGACCGCGAAGAAGGCGCTTGCGGTTGCCGTCTACAATCACTACAAGCGGGTGCAGGCCGGTGTCGCCACGGGTCGGCACTCCAAGGACGAGGCCGTCGAGCTGGCCAAGTCCAACATCTTGGTGATCGGGCCGACCGGCTGCGGGAAGACCTACCTCGCGCAGACCCTGGCCCGGATGCTGAACGTGCCGTTCGCGATCGCCGACGCCACCGCGCTGACCGAGGCCGGCTACGTCGGAGAGGATGTCGAGAACATCCTGCTCAAGCTGATCCAGGCGGCGGACTACGACGTGAAGAAGGCCGAGACCGGGATCATCTACATCGACGAGATCGACAAGGTGGCCCGGAAGGCGGAGAACCCGTCCATCACCCGCGACGTCTCGGGCGAGGGCGTGCAGCAGGCGCTGCTGAAGATCCTCGAGGGCACCACCGCCTCCGTGCCGCCGCAGGGCGGCCGCAAGCACCCGCACCAGGAGTTCATCCAGATCGACACCACGAACATCCTGTTCGTGGTGGGGGGTGCCTTCGCCGGCCTCGAGCACATCGTCGAGCAGCGGATCGGTCGCAAGGCGCTCGGCTTCGGGGCGAAGCTGCCCAGCAAGGAGGAGCGCGAGACCGACAAGCTGTTCTCCGAGGTGATGCCCGAGGACCTGCTGAAGTTCGGGCTGATTCCCGAGTTCATCGGTCGGTTGCCGGTGATCGCGACGGTCGACAAGTTGAACCGGGACGCTCTGGTCCGGATCCTCACCGAGCCTCGCAACGCGCTGGTCAAGCAGTACCAGAAGCTCTTCGAGCTCGACGGGGTGGAGCTGGAGTTCAGCGACGACGCGATCGAGGCAGTCGCGGACCTGGCGATGATCCGCGGCACCGGTGCGCGCGGGCTCCGGGCGATCATCGAAGAGGTCCTGCTGCACGTGATGTACGACGTGCCCTCCCGGGAGGACATCGCCAAGGTGGTGGTGACCGGTGAGGTGGTCAGCGACAACGTGAACCCGACGCTGGTGGCCCGCGAGCCGGAGGCGAAGAAGAAGAAGTCCGCCTGACCGGTCGGCGATTGAGCCGTTTCCCGGACGGCGCCTACCCGCCTCAGGGAGGATGGGACGGCCCGATCCGCCGTCGACCCGTCCTGGAGCCAGTCCGTGCAGCCGCGCATCAACCACCGACGTCCCGTGGTGGCATTCGCGATGCTGATCGTCCTGGCCGCTGCCGTGATCGGCAACGCCCTGCACGCGCACGGGCCCTGGACCGGGCCCGTCGCCGACCGGTCACTCGCCGGTCGCGAGCCCGGCCGGGTCGCCGGGGACCACGCCCGGGCCCCGGGTCCGTCCGTTCCTGCTCGGACCGACCCGGGTCCGGCGTCGGCCGTCGCCGACGCGTCGTCCACCGGCTCCGCCGTGGACGCGCTGACCAGGTCGATCGTGGCCGACGCGCGTCCCGGCTCGCGCACGCGACCCGGCCCCCGGCGTTCGCCGACCGTGAGGAGGACGTCGCGCCCCGGCCGGCGCCCTCGGCGCCTCGCCGACCGTAGCCCGCGCGTCCGTCGGTCTCGCCGACGGGTGGTGGGTGCCTCACCCGCGCCGGCGCCGCCCGTTGCCCCAAGACGTGCCCCGGAGCCTGCCCCGGGGCACCACTTCCGACTGCGGCGACGGTCCCTGCATCAGCGCCGGCGCCAACACCTGCGCCGAGTCCACCAGCCGCCACCTCGTCGGCGACCTTCCGCCGCCCCCGGTGGCGGCCCCCCTGGCCATGACCACGAGCACGGCTCCGATCACTGGCACGCAGCGGGCTATGGTCACGCGCCGGGTCAGGAGCGGTGGTGGTCCGGGCGATCCCCCGGCCGGCCCGGACACGGCCGGTCGCGACGGGCCTGAGACGCCGCTCAGACCTCCTTCATCTCCGCACCGTGGGCGCTGAGCGCGTAGATCACGAGCACGTCGATCGCGATCACGGAGATGCTCCACAGCGGGTAGGCGGCGATGAAGCCGAAGTTCACGATCGCGCTGACGACGGCGATCACGATGCCGGTCACCCGGGCCCAGGTCTGACCTGCGAACAGGCCGATGGCAGTCCCGACCAGCACGGCCCCGACCGCGATCTGGACCCAGCCCCACGCGGTGTAGTTGACGTTGACCACCAAGCCGTTGGCGGCGACGAGGTAGTAGCTCTTGTGCAGCAGAGCGATGAGGCCCTGGATGATGTCGAACACGCCGACCACGAAGGCGAGCGTGGCGGCGAACACGATCCAGCCGACCCATCCGGTCGGTTCGCGCCGTGGAGGCGTGTACTGCCGGGGGACCTGGGTGCCGGTGGTGCCGGTGGGAGTGGTTCCGGTGCCCTGGGGTGTGGTGCTTGACATGATGACTCCTTCACAGGGAAGAGATTCCAGAATGGTTCTCTTGGCGGGATCCGCCCTCATCCGTAGCGGGTGATCCCGCCGTCGGTGGGCTGACCGGGCAGGATGCGCAGCGCGCGGGCCCGGCGAATTGCCTCGTTGCGACGGGTGGCCCCCAGCTTGCGCAGGATGCTCCGGACATGGGTGCGCACGGTGTTGACCGAGACGAACAGGCTGCTGGCGATCTCCTCGGTGGTGAGCAGGTCCGCGAGCAGGGCCAGAACCTCACGCTCGCGTTCGGTGAGCGGCTCGACCACGAGGGGCGGCGTGGCCGGACGCTCCGTCCGGGCCGAGGGCGGCTCGGGGTCGAGCCATGCGTGCCGTGCCGCGAGGCCACGTTGGCTGCCGAGCAGGCGGCGCACCTCGGTGGGCGCCTCCTGGAAGGGGCGGCGCAGCCGCTCCGGTGCGGCCAGCCGCAGTGACCGGTTCAGCGTCCCGACCGCCTGGCGCTGCTCCCCTTGCCGCAGCAGCACCGCGGTCCGGAGCAGCTCCGCGCTGACCCGGGTGCCCAGCGGAGCGGGACCTTCGCCAGGCATCTCCGCGGAGGATTCCGACGGCGTACCGCTCGCCAAGGCGAGTCGTGCCCGAAGCAGGCTCTCCTCCGCCGCGGCATTTTCGTCACCCCGAAGCATGGTCACCGCCTCGGCATCCGCACCCGCGGCCAGCTGCACCGCAGCCGTCTCGATACGCAGCCTTGCCGCCAACCAGTCGGGCAGACCGGCAAGTCGCGGATCGGCCAGCTCGGTGAGTGCCGGCTGAACCTCGGAGCGGTCCCGGCGTACCCGGGACCTGGCCAGAGCCAGCATGCCCCACGCCAGGGGGTGGTCGGGCGGCGTGGCCACGTGTGAGACCTGAAGGAGCCGCGTCATCGTGCCGTCACACCTCTCGCTGGCCACCCAGGCGATCGCCACCTCGTTGCTCGTCGGGGGCGAGGAAGATCCGCGGGCAGCCTGCGGGGTCGCCTCGGCGAGCTCGAGCGCCAGCCCCAGCTCTCCCCGCCATGCCGCGACGAGCGCGGCCAGGCTGCGGTGCCGGGCAGACAGGGCTGGGCAGCGGTTCGTCTCCTCGGACGGGGGGCCGGTCGCCAAGGCCCGAGAGGCCGCTGCCAGGTCGCCGAGGCGAGACTGCGCATCTGCCCGGGCCCAGCTGAGCAGTGTCGCGATCTCGGGACGACCTGCCAGACGCTCCCCGTCGCACTCACCGAGTGAACGCTCAGCGGCCACCACTTGGTGGAGCATCTCCTGCGGATCGGCGTCGCGGGCGGCGAGGGCGAGCCGGATGAGGTCATGGGCGGCCCGCACCGACCGGGAGCGGCCGGGGGCTGCCAGCCTGTCGGCGCGGGCCAGGTGCAGCCGACTGGACTCGACATCTTCGTCCGCCAAGCAGGTCGCCGCCCGCACCAGGGCCGCCGATGTGCCGGGAGCACTGTCCGGCATGTCTGCGAACAGCTTGGCCAGGGCACCTGGTGCAGGCTCCAGGAGCTCGACGACAGCCAGCGCGTCGACGGCGTAGCCGGATGCCTCCGCCCACGCCATGCGTGCCGCGGCGCCGGCGACGGCATCCTCGAGGAACCCGTGCTCGGCCATCCATGCCGCGGCCGACCGCTCGAGCTCCGCGGCGCGGCCGGGCGACTCCAGCCTGAGACGGCTCCTCAGCAGCTGACGCAGCAGCGGGTGGTAGCGGTAGCTGTCGGCAGGTTCCTGGACCTGCTCGATCAACGCGTTCCGATGCCCGAGGGAGTGCAGCGCGCGGGGCCCCCGGCGGCCGGCGAGCACCTCGACCAGGCCCGGCCGGAGCGGGTCCGCGACACTGGTCTGCAGCATGAGGGTGCGCACCGCAGACGGGTGGGTGTCCACGATCTCCGTGAGCAGGTAGTCGGCGACCGCACCCGCGTCACCGCGAACCTCCCGGACGGCGGAGTCGGGGTCGGGGTGGGACGCGAGGACCTGCGCGGCCAGCGTGAGGCCCACCGCCCAGCCGTGCGTGCGTCGCATCAGCTCATCGAGAGCTTCCTCCCGCAGCACGACCCCGTGCACGAGCAGCAGCTGCGCTGCCTCGCGCTCGGAGAACGCAAGGTCCGACATGTGCAGCTCGCTGATCGTGCCCGCCAGCCGGTAGTGCCACAGCGGCAGGGGCGGCTCTTGGCGGGTGAGCAGCAGCAGGTGGACCTTCCCGGCGCCGTGCTGGACCAGGTAGTGCAGACCGGCGGCGATCGGACCGGGCAGGTTGCACTCGCTGTCGATAACGAGCACCAGGGGCTCGAGACGACGGGCCAGCTGGGTGGCCAGCGAGTACAAGAACACCCGGTCATAGGCCAGGGACCCTGGGCCGGGCAGGGGGCTCCCCGCGGAGACGCCGTGATGGTGGAGCTCCTCGATCAGCAGGCCCCACACGCCTGGGCCACTCAGATCGGCCTGGCTGATCGTCACCCAGACCACCGGCGCGTCGACCTCGGTCGTCCATGCGGCGGTAGCCACCGTCTTGCCCGTGCCGGCCGGCGCCGAGACCAGGGTGAGCGGTTGCTCGAGCGCCGCGTCGAACAGGGACAGGAGCCGGTCGCGGGCGACGTAGCGCGCCGGCAGGGCGGGGACTCCCGTCGACGGTGCGGGAATGGTGGCACGTGGGGCTGGTCCGCCGGGGTGCGCGGTTGGCCGCCGCATGGCCCGCGCGGGGGAGGGGCCGCCGGTGGCCGGCGACGCGCCCGCCTGCCTGCCTCGCAGGGGAATCGGTTGCTGGTCCATCGAGAGAGAGCACCCTTCGGGCGGCCGACTTCGGTGAGCCGTCTTGCCGGCTCGCACGGCAGGATCGGCCCTTGCACTGCCAGCGTGTGCCGGGGCGGGGAAGAGGTGTTAGGGACCTATGACCCCAGCGGTCGGGTGACAAGGTCACCGGCCGACGCCGCTGCGGCGTTCAGTCGCCACCACCCAGGCGCCGCAGACCCGTGTTCAAGGCATGCACGAAGGCGCGGGCGACGAAGCCGACGATGACGAGGTCGCCCAGCATCTGCACCAGCACCACCGCCCTGGCGGTCTCGGAACGGGCCACGATGTCCCCGAAGCCGACGGTCGCGAAGACCGTGACCACGAAGTACAACGCGTCCAGCCGGGAGAGCGGCTGGTTGAAGGTGCCCGGAGAGCTCCGATCCATCAGGTAGTACACCGTTGCGAAGAAGGTGAAGAACAGCGGTATGGAGATCGTGAGCGCGGCGACCAGGCGGATGCGGGGGTACGGCGAGCGGGCGACCTCCCGGAGCTGCCAGACCAACAACCAGCCGATGGCGGCCAGTCCCACGACCAGAATTCCCCCGGCAGCTCCGAGGAGGTGATCCATGGGCAGCAGGAAGTAGCCGACGACGATGACCACCGAGACGAGCAGCGAGCGCAGCAGGGAGATGACCGCGAGCTTGCGTCGCGCGGACGCGGGCAGCTCGTCGAAGGGGACAACCTGGCGCACCCTCATGACTGCACCGCTCCGGGTCAGGCCGGCAGGAACACCGTCCAGCCTGCCCCCGCCGGACGGCGGGAGCCTCGTCCGCGGGGGGTGAACCGGCCGAGACACGCACGTGCCCCGGCCGGTCCGTCGGTCAGTGCAGGCGGACCCGGGGGTCCAGCACCGCGTAAACCACGTCAACCACGATGTTCGCGACCACCACGGCCGCCGCGGCAAACAGCACGATCCCGACGATCACCGGAAGGTCCTGCTGGTTGATCGCGTCGATCGAGGTCTTGCCCAGCCCGGGGAGGCTGAACACGGTCTCGGTGACGACGACACCGCCGACCAGCTGGCCGAGGTCGATACCGAACTGGGTCACCACCGGCGTGAGCGCGCTGCGCAGGCCGTGGCGCAGGACCACGCGCCTTTCCCGAATGCCCTTCGACCGTGCGGTCCGGATGTAGTCCTCGGAGAGCACGTCGAGCATCGAGCCGCGGGTCAACCGGGTGTAGGTGGCCGCCAGCACCAGCGCGAGCGTGAACCACGGCAGGACCAGCCCGCGGAACCACTGCGCCGGGTCCGCGCTGAGGGGTGTGTAGCCGCCGGGCGGGAACCAGTCGTAGCCGGCCAGCGTGAGCTTGAAGTACAAGAAGTACAAGAAGAGCAGACCCAGCACGAATGTCGGCATCGAGTAGAAGATCAGCGAGAACACCGTCAGGCCGCGGTCGGCGATGGATCGTGGCCACACCGCGGACAGGATGCCGTTGCCCACGCCGATCACCATCCACAAGACCGCCGCGCCGACCGCCAGCGACACCGTGATGGGCAGCGCCTGGCCGATGATCGTGGTCACCGGCACCTGGTGGTAGTAGTCGTAGCCGAGGTTTCCGTGCAGCGCGTTGCCCACGAAGTCGACGTACTGCTTCCACAACGGCTGGTCGAGCCCCAGGCGTTCCTGGATCAGGTGGATCGTGGCCGGGGTGGCCTGTCGACCTGCCAGCGTCCGCGCGACGTTGTTCGGCGTCACGTAGAACAGCGCGAAGACCGCCATCGTGATCAGCCACAGCACGAAGATGCCGAGGAGAACACGGCGGATCAGGAATCGGATCACCGGTCTAGTTCCTCACTTGTTGAGCAGCTGGTCGGTGCGCGGGTCGAAGGCGTCCCGCACGCCGTCGCCGAACAGGTTGAAGGCCAGCGTGGTGATCACCAGGGCGACACTGGGGAACAGCACGAACCACCAGGCGACCCGGTAGTAGTTCTGGCTCTCGCTGATCATGCCGCCCCAGTCGGCGGTCGGCGCCGGCAGACCGAGGCCCAGGAAGGACAAGGTGGCCTGGACGACGATGACGACGGGGATCAGCAGCGTGGTGTAGACGATCACCTGGGCCAGCACGTTGGGCAGGATGTCGACGAACATGATTCGCGCGCTTCCCGAGCCCAGGGAGCGGGCCGCCTCCACGAACTCCCGTTCTCGTAGCGAGAGAACCTGGCCTCGCACGATCCGGGCGACCGAGGCCCAGCTGAAGAACCCGATGACCAGGATGGTGATGGTCAGGCTGGGCCCGGTGATGGACACCAGGGCGATGGCCACGAGCAGGAACGGCACCGACAGCACGACGTCGATCAGCCGCGCCAGGGCGGTGTCCACGAGCCCGCCGAGGAAGCCGGCGGCCAGACCGACCACCACGCCGATGGCCACAGTGATCAGGGTGGCGACGACGCCGACCAGCAGCGAGATCCGGGCGCCGTAGGCGATCCGCACCAGGATGTCACGCCCCAGGTCGTCCGTGCCCAGCGGGAAGGTGCTGTTCGGAGACCGCGGCAAGCCGCTGGCAGACAGCCCGATCGAGTGGTACTGCTGGTTCGGCGGGTGACCGGTGAGGTGCGCGAACAAGGGCGCGAAGACCGCCATCAAGGCGATGAGCACGATCACCACCAGCGAGGTCATCGCGACCTTGTCGCGGCGAAGCCGCTCCCACGCCAGCCTCCAGGGGCTGCGCCCCTCGATCTTCTTCGCGGGGGCGGGGGCGACGGTTCCTTCGCCGGGGGCCTCGCCGGTGGTAGGCACTCGCTCTGCTTGCTCGACGTCCTCTCGCAGGGTCTCCGCCCTCGGGTTGTCGGCGTTCACTGTGCGCCCTCCTCACGGGACTCGAGGACCGTCTCGCCGGAGGCGATCTGTGGGGTCGCCTGGCTCATGTCCTCACCGACCTCCAGCGGGTGCAGGCATGCGGCCCGGTGCACAGGCGGGTCGCCCAGCACGGGCTCCAGACGCGGCTCGACCTCGACGCAGTCGGGGCGGGCCTTGGGGCACCTGGTGTGGAACCGGCAGCCGGACGGCGGGCTGATCGGGTTGGGCACGTCACCGGCGAGGATGATCCGCTCACGCCGGTCCGCTTTGTCGGGGTCCGGGACGGGGAGCGCTGACAGCAAGGACTTCGTGTAGGGGTGCCGAGTGGTCTCGAACAGGTCGTCGCACTCGGCGGTCTCGACCACCTTCCCGAGGTACATCACCGCGATCCGGTCACTGACGTGCCGGACCACCGAGAGGTCGTGGGAGATGAACACGTAGGTGAGCCCGAACTCGTCCTGGAGGTCGAGCAGCAAGTTGATGACCTGGGCCTGGATGGATACGTCGAGCGCGGAGACCGGCTCGTCGCAGATCAGCATCTTGGGTCGCAGGGCGAGGGCCCGGGCCACGCCGATCCGCTGGCGCTGACCACCGGAGAACTCGGCGGGGAAGCGGTTGTAGTGCTCCGGGTTGAGCCCGACCACCTCCATCAGCTCCTGGACGCGGCGCTTGCGCTCCTGGCGCGAGCCGATGCCGTGGATGGAGAACGGGTCCCCGATGATCGAGCCGACCCGACGTCGCGGGTTCAGCGACCCGTAGGGGTCCTGGAAGATCATCTGGACCTCGCGCCGGACGGGACGCATCTGCTTGCGGGAGAGGTTGCTGACGTCTCTCCCGTCGAAGGTGATCTTGCCGTCTGTCAGGTCGTAGAGGCGCGCGATGCACCGGGCCAGGGTGGACTTGCCGCAGCCCGTCTCGCCGACGAGGCCGAGCGTCTCACCCTTGCGCACCTCGAGGTCCACCCCGTCGACCGCGTAGACGAACTCCCGCTCACGGCTGAACAGCGAGCTGGAGTGCACCGGGAACAGCTTGCGCACGCCCTCGACGCGGAGCAGCGGGTCCGACTGGTCGGTGGCCACGTCAGGCGCGGCGGTAGCAGGGTTGCTCATGCGGGGGCCTCGTCGGTCGCGTAGGTCTCTTCTCGCACGCGCTGCCGGCCCGCCTCGTCGGTGGGTAGCCAGCACGCGGACTGGTGGCTCGGCTCCTCGAAGACCTCACGCAACGGGGGGGTCTCCTCGCGGCACCGGTCGAACGCGTAGCGGCACCGGGGCTCGAAGGGGCATCCCTGGGGAAGGTTGATCAGGCTGGGAGGGCTGCCCGAGATCGGGGTGAGCCGCGAGGACTCGCCGAGCGTCGGCAGGGACCGTAGCAGACCCTCGGTGTAGGGATGGTGCTGGCGGTAGAAGATCTCCCGCCGGGAGCCGGTCTCCATGGCGGAACCGGCGTACATCACCACCACGTCGTCGGTCATCTGCGCCACCACGCCGAGGTCGTGGGTGATCAAGATGATGGCGGTGCCGAACTGCTCCTGCAGGTCGCGCATCACGCCGAGCACTTGCGCCTGCACGGTGACGTCAAGCGCAGTGGTGGGCTCGTCGGCGATGAGCAGCGACGGGTTCAGCGACATCGCCATCGCGATCATCACCCGTTGGCGCATACCGCCGGAGAACTGGTGGGGGAAGTCGTCGACCCGGGTCTCGGCCCGGGGGATGCCGACCAGCGAGAGCAGCTCGATCGCCCGGTCACGGGCCGCCTTCTTGGAGACGGACTCGTGTGAGCGGATCATCTCCATGATCTGCCAGCCGACACGGTAGTAGGGGTGAAGGCTCGAGAGCGGGTCCTGGAAGATCATCCCGATCTGCGAACCGCGCACCTTGCGCAGGTACGACGGATCCGCGGTGAGAAGGTCCACGCCGTCGAAGTACGCCTCACCAGAAACTCGAGCACCACGGGTGAGGCCTGTGATGGTCTGCGTCGAGACGCTCTTGCCGGAGCCCGACTCACCCACGATCGCCAGGGTCTTGCCCTTGTCGACCTCGAAGGAGAGCCCGCGTACCGCGTTCACGACTCCGTCAGGGGTGTTGAAGGACACCCTCAGGTTCTTGACCTCCAGCAGTGACACGGGTCTCCCTCCGACTCTGCTGTCGTTGATGGCTTTTGGCCGAGGACATTGTTACCCCCATGACATGGCGTGTCACGCCCGGGGGTGCGGGCGTGACACGCCATGCGGATACTTCAGGGGGTCAGCCGCCCTGGTGACCCGACTCCAGCCACACGTTGGTGGGGTCGAAGTTCTGGATCATCGGGACGTAGACCGCGTTGTGCACCTGGCTCGCGTGGTAGTTCGGCTGCACCGGCTGGGTGATCGGGTAGAACGCTGCGTCCTCCATCACCTGCTTGTCGGCCTTGGCCCACAGCGCCTTGGCCTGGTCCAGGCTCTTGGCCACGGTGGCCTGCTGGATCAGCTTGTTCGCCTTCGAGCTGTTGTAGAACCCGAAGTTGCTGCCGACCGGCGGGAACGACGACTTGCCGGAGAACAGCGGCGCGAAGAAGGACACTGCGGCGTTGCCGTACCAGTCCGAGCCCCAGCCGGCCAGGGACAGGTCCCAGACACCGCGGTGCGCCACGGAGGGCACCTCGAGGTACTTCGTGTAGAAGTCGGCGTCAGGCGAGGTCACGCCCTGGACCTTGACACCGATCTTGGACAGGTCCTGCTGGATCGTCTGGAAGGACTTGGTGCTGCCCTCCGACGAGTTCCGGTACAGGAACTTCAGGGTCAGACCGTTCGGGTACCCCGCCTGGGCCAGCAGCTGCTTGGCCTTCTGCTGGTTGTACGGGTACAGGTCGATGTTCGACGAGCCGTCGATGTTGGACGGCAGCACGTGGGTCAGCGGCTTGTTCAGCGTCGGCCCACCGAGCACCTGGATCAGGTCCTTGCGGTTGATGGCGTACTCCAGCGCCTGGCGAACCTTCAGCTTCTGGAGCGCGTTGTTGTTGTTCGGGGAGACCGTGTTGAACACGACGTACGGGTTCGACGACGAGGTTTGACCCAGGTTCAGGTTCGGGTCCTTGCTGGCCACCAGCTGCGGGATCTGGGACGGAGGCGGGAAGTCGCTCCACTCCATGTCCGCGGTGTCGGTGTTGGTCTGCAGCTGCTGCTGCGCCGACTCCTGGCTCACCGTCTCGTTCACGACGATCTTGTCCACGTAGGCCTTGCGGACCGGGTCGCTGGAGGCGCTCCAGGCCTTGTTGCGGGTGAACACGATCTGCTTGGTCGGGTTGTAGCTCTGGACCTGGTAGGGACCGTCGGAGATGGTGTGCTGCGCCAGGTCACTGCTGCCCGGAACGTACTGCTCGAACTCCTTCGGAGCCGGCGAGAACGCCGGCAGCGTCAGCATGTCGACGAAGTACGTCGCCGGCTGGGTCAGCTTGAAGACGACAGTGTGGGCGTCCTTGGCCTGCACACCGGAGATCTGGTGGCTGTCCATGTACTTCGCCATCGCCGACGCGGACTTGCCCGCCTTGGCGAACCCGTTGCAGAACGTCTGGTAGCCCTGGATCAGAGTGGCGAAGTCGGGAATGCCGCCGAACGGCTGCACCGGGTTGCAGGTGCGCTTGACGCCGCGCACCTCGTCCTGTGCCGTGACCGGGCGCGCGGGGCTGGTGTTCCACTTGGCCCCGTCGCGGATGTGGATGGTGTAGGTCTTGCCGTCCTTGCTGATCCCACCGTTGGACGTGCTGGGGACCTCCGTGGCGAGGTCCGGAACCGCGGTGGTGTTCCGGTTCGGGTCCGCCGGGAACGTGAACAGCTGCCGGCTCCACATGCGAAGACCCAGGAACCCGATCGAGTAGTAGCTGATGTTCGGGTCCATGTAGTCCACGTCGCTCTGGCCGAGCATGTTCAGCGTTCCGCCGCGGACAGGCTGACCGGCAGCAGGGGTGTTGCCGCCGCTACCGCCACCGTTGCCGCCACCGCCACCGTTGCCGCCGCCTCCGGAGCACGCTGCGGCCGTCATGGCCAGCGTGCACACGGCGACAACGCCGGTGATCCGGCGCTTCTTGCCTGACATGGCATCCTTCCTTTCCCGTTACTTGGGCAGCGTGGAACGCACGGCAGGGATCTCCCACCCGGCCACGCCTGAAAGCAACCTAAGGAAATATCGAAGAGTGAGACAACACACTTCGCCTGACTGTCACACAACCGTCACATTTCATGTCCGACCGGTGACAGTCTGCGTTCATGTGAGGCATGTAGTGCGGAGCGCCATACTTGGTGGGTGCCCCAAAGTGTGCTACTGGTCGAGGACGACGACCGAGTCCGCCGCGCGCTGCGGCTGGCGCTGGAGGACGAGGGGTTCGCGGTGAGCGAGGCCGGCGACGGCGAGTCGGGGCTCCTCCGGCTCGGCGAGGTCCATCCGGACGTGGTGCTGCTCGACGTGATGCTTCCCGACACGGACGGGGTCGCGGTGTGCCGCGCCATCCGCAGGACGAGCGAGGTGCCGGTCATCATGGTCACGGCGCGCACCGACAGCCAGGACATCGTGGCAGGACTGGAGGCCGGAGCCGACGACTATGTCACGAAACCGCTGGTCGCCAAGGAGCTGTCCGCCCGGATCCGGGCGCTGCTGCGCCGGGTCGCTACGACGGAGAACGGCAAGAGACCCGGAAAGGTCACGTCGGGGGAGCTCGTGATCGACCCCGACGCTGGAACGGTCACCCTCGCCGGGAAGGCGTTGGCGCTGACCCGTACCGAGTTCCGGCTGCTCGCCGAGCTGGCCGCGGCCGCTGGCCGGGTGCGCAGCCGGGAGCAGCTCCTGGACACGGTGTGGGGATACGGCTACTTCGGGGACAGCCGGCTCGTCGACGTACACATCGCCCGGCTACGCGCGAAGGTGGAGCGGGACCCGGCCCACCCGGTGCACGTGGTCACCGTCCGCGGGCTGGGTTACCGGCTGCCGTCGTGAGCACCACCTCTCGGCCACGCTCCGGGCCGGCGGAGACCGCGGAACGACCGCGGGGCGGCCTGTGGCGGTGGCTGCGGGTCGGCCTGCGGGACCGGGTGGTGGTCCTGTTCGGGCTGCTCGGGCTGGTGCTGACCGCCGCGCTGGCGCTCACCGTCTGGCTGCTGGTCTCGCACTTCCTGGTCAACCAGCGGATGAGCACGGTCGTGGACGAGGCCCGTGTCAACGCGACCTCGGTGCAGGCGGGGCTCGGACAGTTCGGCTTGAGCGTGCCGGAGGTCATGGACCGGCTCGCCACCGACCAGTCGACGGCCGCACTGCTCAACACGGACGGCGAGTGGTACGGCTCGGCGCCGCAGCAGGGGCCGGGCGTGCTCCCCCACAGCCTGGTCCGCCTCGTGCTGGCGGGGACGCCCGCATCGCAACGCATCGAGGTGGGCGGGCAGCTGATGGTGGCGGTCGGCATCCCGCTGGACCGCACCGGCGACGCCTACTTCGAGCTGTTCCGTGTCGACGACCTCAACCATGCGCTGTCCATCCTCTCCCTCACCCTGGTCGGCGCGGCGCTGGCGGTGTCGGTGGTCGCGATGATCCTGGGCCGGGTGGTCACCCGGCTCGCTCTGCGACCCCTCTCGCAGCTGACGACGGTCGCCTCGACCGTGGCACGCGGTGACCTGGGCGCGCGGATGGAGGTCGACGACGACCCGGATCTCGGAGGCCTGGCGCGCTCCTTCAACGACACCGCTGACGCGCTCCAGCGCCGCGTGGCAGCCGACATCCGGTTCGCCGGCGACGTGAGCCACGAGCTGCGCACGCCCTTGACGGCGATGCTGAACTCCCTCGAGCTGGTCCAGAACCGACGTGCGGAGCTGCCCGCCTCTGTCCGCGAGCCGCTCGACCTGCTCTCGGAGGACCTGCATCGGTTCAGCCGGCTGGTCGTCGACCTGATCGAGATCTCGCGGTACGACGGCACGTCCGCACCGGGAGAACGGGAGGAGCTGCACATCGTCGACCTGGTCACCGCCGCGGCTGACGCCACCGCCGGACGCCCCGTCACGGTCGTCGACCCCGCTGCCAAGAACCTCGTGGTGCGTGGTGACAAGCGTCGGCTGGAACGCGTGGTCACCAACCTCGTCGAGAACGCCGAGCTGCATGCGGGCGGTTGCCTCCGGGTGTGCGTGGCGGCTGGTGAGGGGGCGGCCGTGATCGTCGTCGAGGACAACGGCCCGGGCGTCCCGCCGCAGCAGCGGGAGCGCATCTTCGAGCGGTTCGCGCGCACCGGCCCTCGGCGGGTCGGCGGGGTAGGCCTCGGCCTGGCGATCGTGACGAGCCACGTGGCCTGGCACGGCGGCAGGATCGCGGTGGAGGACCGCGACGGGGGTGGCTCCCGGTTCGTGGTCACCTTGCCGGCGGAGGACGCATGAACACCCTCTGGCGGGTGGCCGCGCTGGCCGCCGTACTCGCGCTGGCGGGAGGCTGCGCGCTCGGGCCCCAGAGCCAGCCGGTGGCGCTCACCCGGTCTGCCGGCCAGAACCAGTCCCCGAGCCCGGGCAACGGGGCGCTGACCATCAAGGTGTCCGAACGGGTCTATCTGGTCCACAACGGGACGCTCGTGCAGGTGCGGCGGACCGCGCCGTTGCGCGACTCCCACCTGCAGACCGTGGTGGGTGCCTTGTTCGAGCCGTTGGGGTTCCTCGAGCGGAACGAAGGGCTGCGCACGGCACTGCCGAGCATGAAGACGCCGGTGAGGGTTCGCGTCCACAACCACACCGCCACCGTCGCGCTCCCGCCGGGGTTCGACCGGCTCGCCGTCTCCGAGCAGATCCTCGCGGTGGGTCAGATCGTGTTCAGCATCAGCGCGAACAGCGCGGCGTTCCGCGTGCAGTTCACCGCCGACAGGAAGCGTGTCCCGGTGCCCGACGGCAGCGGCCGGCTGCTGGACCGACCGGTCACCCGAGCCGACTACGTGCGCATCGCGCCCTGACGGTCAGGGCTGCTCGGCGATCTCGGCGGAGACCTGGAGCTCCCCGCCGGCCGACGGGCCCTCGGCAAAGCTGAGCGCCCCGGCGACGGTCCCGGCCGCACGGAGATCCTCGGTGGCCTCCCGGGCCAGGTCGAGCAGGTCGGCCGGCCCGGTCACGGTCACCGCCCCGAGCGGGGTGCGCATCTTGACCTTGGCCTGTGACTTCACCCCTCGCATCCCGGTGAGCACCTGCCCCACCGCGGTGAGCATCCGCGGGCCCGTCGAGGCGGCGGCACCGAGCTCGGTGGCCTCCGGCCACGGCTGCCGGTGCACCGATCCGTCCTGCCACCATGACCAGACCTCCTCGGTGACGTAGGGCAGGAAGGGGGCGAGCAGCCGCAGCTGGGCGTGCAGCGCCACGGCCAGGGCGGCCTTGGCCGACGCGCCCGGTCCCTCCCCCCGGGCGCCGTACGCCCGCTCCTTGACCAGCTCGAGGTAGTCGTCGCAGAACTCCCAGAAGAAGCGCTCGATGACCTCGAGGGCGGCCGCGTAGTCGAACTGCTCGAACGCCTCGGTCGCCGCGGTCACCACGTTCGCCAGGCCACCCAGCATCGCGCAGTCCACGGGCTCGGTGACGGCGGGCGGGTTCACCTCCACTGCCCCGAGGCCGAGCACGAACTTGGAGGCGTTCAGCACCTTGATGGCGAGCCGGCGGCCCACCTTCATCTGGGTCTCGTCGAACGGCGAGTCCGCGCCCGGGCGGGCCAGTGCGGCGCGCCACCGCACCGCGTCGGCGCCGAACTTGTCCAGGATCTCCGAAGGAACGACCGCGTTGCCCTTGGACTTGCTCATCTTCTTGCGGTCGGGATCGACGATGAAGCCCGAGATCAGCGCGTGCGACCACGGGGCCACGTGGTTCTCGTGGTGGGCTCGCACGACCCGGGAGAACAGCCAGGTCCGGATGATGTCGTGCGCGTGCGTGCACAGGTCCATCGGGAAGACTCGGTCGAACAGGTCGTTGTCGGTCTCCCAGCCCCCGGCGATGTGCGGGGTCAGCGACGACGTGGCCCACGTGTCCATCACGTCCGGGTCACCGAGGAAGCCGCCGGGGCGGCCGCGCTGTTCCTCGGTGTACCCGCGCGGAGGCTGTGAGGACGGGTCGACCGGCAGCTCGGTCTCGCTGGGGAGCAGCGGGTGCTCGTAGTCCGGCTCGCCCTCGTCGTCGAGCGGGTACCACACGGGGAAGGGGATCCCGAAGAACCGCTGCCGGGAGATGAGCCAGTCGCCGTTGAGGCCTTCCACCCAGTTGTCATAGCGGTGGTGCATGTAGTCAGGCACCCAGGTGATCTCCGCGCCGCGCTCGAGCAGCTCGGTCCGCAGCCCGGGGTCGCGGCCGCCGTTCTTGATGTACCACTGACGGGTGGACACGATCTCCAGCGGCTTGTCGCCCTTCTCGTAGAAGTTCGTCATCCGCTGGGTCGGCCTCGGCTCGCCGTCCAGGTCACCGTGCTCATCCAGCTGGGCGACCATCGCCTCGCGGGCGCTGAACGTCGTCTTGCCAGCCAGGTCGGCGTACGCCGCGGCCGCCGGCTCGTGCGTGAGCCACTCCGGGGTCTCCCGGTGCAGGCGACCGTCGCGCCCGATCACGGTGCGCACCGGCAGCTGGAGCTCCCGCCACCACTGCACGTCGGTGAGGTCACCGAAGGTGCAGCACATGGCGATCCCGGCGCCCTTGTCCGGCTCGGCCGCCGGGTGGGCGAGCACCGGCACCTCCACGCCGAACACGGGGGAGGTGACCTTGCTGCCGAACAGCGGCTGGTAGCGCTCGTCGTCGGGGTGCGCGATGAGTGCGACGACCGCCGGGATGAGCTCGGGGCGGGTGGTCTCGATGTGCAGCGGAGAGCCGTCCTGCCGGTGGAAGGCGACCCGGTAGAAGTGTCCGGCGTACTCGCGCGCCTCCAGCTCCGCCTGCGCGACCGCGGTCTGGAAGGTGACGTCCCACAGCGTCGGCGACTCCTGAAGGTAGGCCTCCCCGCGGGCAAAGTTGCGCAGGAACGCGCGCTGGGAGGCCGTCTGCGCCTTGGGCCCGATGGTGGTGTAGTGCTGGGACCAGTCCACCGACAGTCCCAACGTGCGCCACAGCTCCTCGAAGACCTTCTCGTCCTCCACGACCAGGCGCTCGCAGAGGTCGATGAAGTTGCGCCGGCTGATGGGGGCCTGCCGCTTCGGGTCCGGCTTCTGCGGCGGGGCGAAGTCCGGGTCGTAGGGCAGGGTCGGGTCACACCGGACGCCGAAGTAGTTCTGCACCCGACGCTCGGTGGGGAGCCCGTTGTCGTCCCAGCCCATGGGGTAGAAGACCTCCTTGCCGCGCATCCGCTGGAAGCGGGCGATGAGGTCGGTGTGGGTGTAGGAGAACACGTGTCCGACGTGGAGCGACCCGGAGACGGTCGGGGGCGGGGTGTCGATGGAGAAGATCTCCTGCCGCGACCGGGAGCGGTCGAAGCCGTAGGTGCCGTTCTCCTGCCACAGCTGCGCCCACTTGGCCTCCAGCCCCTCGAGCGCGGGCTTGTCCGGTACGACCACCGGGCGGCCAGTGGTCGTCCCAGTGGTCCTGCTGGACAGGTCAGCGGTGTGAGGGTTGGTGGTCATGACCAGAAATCCTACGGTCCGCGCCGAGGCGGGTGCGACTCAGTTCCGCCGCGTCCAGACCGTAGACTCGACTCGCGATGCCTGACACCCCGCCCGCCGTAGACCCTGCCCACGCCGTCGATTCCTACGCCGAGGCCGAGTGGGCACTGCTCGCCAGGTGGCCCGAGACCCGGCTGGAGCCGAGTCTGGACCGGATCCGCGCGCTCACCGAGCTGCTCGGCGACCCTCAGCATGCCTACCCCGTGGTGCACCTGACCGGCACCAACGGCAAGACGAGCACGTCGCGGATGATCGACACCCTGCTCTGCGGCATGGGCCTGCGCACGGGCCGGTTCACCAGCCCCCACCTGGAGTCGATGACCGAGCGGATCTCGGTCGACGGCGAGCCCCTGACGCAGGAGGCGTTCGTGCGCGCGTACAACGACATCGCCCCCTACCTGGCGATGGTGGACGCGGAGAGCATGCACCCGTTGTCGTTCTTCGAGACCATCGTCGCGATGGCGTACGCCGCGTTCGCGGACGCCCCGGTCGACGCAGCGGTCGTGGAGGTCGGCCTGGGCGGGAGCTGGGACGCCACGAACGTGGCCGACGGCAAGGTCGCGGTCATCACCCCCATCGGGGTCGACCACTCCCGGTTGCTGGGCGACACTCCGGAGGCGATCGCGGTGGAGAAGGCCGGGATCATCAAGCCCGGTGCCACGGTCGTGATGGCCCAGCAGCCGCCCGCCGCCGAGGAGGTCCTGCTCGCCCGGGCCGTCGAGGTCGGCGCGAGCGTGATGCGTGAGGGGGTGGACTTCGGGGTCGAGCACCAGGTGGCGGCCGTCGGCGGCCAGATGATGCGGCTGCGGGGGCTGCGCGCGGAGTACCACGAGGTGTTCCTGCCGTTGTACGGCGCGCACCAGGCGCGCAACGCCGCTCTCGCGCTCGCGGCGGTCGAGGCGTTCACCGGCGCGCCACTCGGCGCCGAGGTCGTGGAGGAGGCGTTCGGGCAGGCCACCTCCCCGGGTCGGCTGGAGGTGGTGCGGCGAAGCCCGACGATCGTGCTCGACGCGGCGCACAACCCGCACGGTGCGGCCGCCACCGCCGAGGCGGTCCAGGAGTCGTTCACCTTCAGCCCGCTGGTCGGAGTCGTCGGCGTGATGGCCGACAAGGACTACGAGGGAGTGCTGGACGCCTTCGAGCCGGTGCTCGCCGCCGTCGTCTGCACCCAGAACTCCACCGCGCGGGCCATGCCGGCCGAGGAGCTGGCCGAGGTGGCCCGTGGAATCTACGGCGTGGACCGGGTGCACGTGGCCCGACGGCTCGACGACGCGATCGACCAGGCCGCGACGCTGGCCGAGGCGGGCGGCGTCTTCGGTGAGGCCATCGGCTCGGGGGGCGTGCTCATCACCGGGTCGGTGGTCACCGTGGGCGAGGCGCGCGCGATGCTGCGGTCGAGACCGCGGGACGGCCGGTGATGCGGTCCGCGCGCCGTTCGATGTGCGCCGGGATCCTGGTGCTCCAGGCGGTGGTGCTGTTCCTCACCACGCCGGTGATGATCTCGGTGGCCCAGGTCCCGGTGCGCACCGCACTGTGGGTGGGGATCGGCCTCACTGTGGCGTGCCTGGTGGCGGCCGGCACGCTGCGTCGCTACGTCGGGTATCCGCTCGGCTGGGCCATCCAGGTGGCGTCCCTGGCGCTCGGCTTCGTGGTGCCGGTCATGGTGGTGCTGGGCGTGGCGTTCGGAGCGCTGTGGACCACGGCCTACCTGCTCGGCGACCGGATCGACCGGGAGCGGGCCGAGCGAGCGCTGCTGGAGAGCAGCGGGTCAGAGCCGCCCTCCGGCAGCGGGAGCCCGCAGGGCAAGTAGGGTGCGAGGCATGTCGCAGCGCACGCTCCTCCTGCTCAAGCCCGACGCGGTCCGCCGCGGCCTCGTCGGTCAGATCCTGTCCCGGTTCGAGGCCAAGGGCCTGTCCCTGGTGGCGCTGGACATGCGCCGGATCGACGCCGCACTGGCGGACCAGCACTACGCCGAGCATGTGGAGCGGGACTTCTACCCGCCGCTGCGCGCGTTCGTGACCAGCGGGCCGCTGGTCGCCGCCGTGCTCGAGGGGGACGAGGCGATCGAGGTCGTCCGGGCCCTCAACGGCGCCACCGACGGACGCAAGGCCGCCCCGGGCACCATCCGCGGCGACCTGTCACTGTCCAACCGGGAGAACCTCGTGCACGGCTCGGACTCCCCGGAGTCGGCCGAGCGGGAGATCAAGATCTGGTTCCCCGACCTGTGAGCTCAGCGCGCCCTCGACAGTGCGCGCTCGAGCACGTCGAGGGCGTGGGCCAGCTCCGCGTCTGAGACGCCTCCGAACCCGATCACCAGGCCCGCCCGCTCGTCGCTGCGGGCCAGGTCCCGCAGCAGCGGCACCTCGATCCCGGCGTCCAGGCACTCGTCGTGCACCGCGCGCGCCCGGCTGCCCTCGGTGAGCAGGGTCAGGTACATGCCGGCGACCGGGCCGGGCAGGGCGCCGTGGCGGCCCAACCGGGACAGCACCAGGTCCGCCCGCGCGGCATAGATCCGCCGCGCCGACCGCACCAGCTTGTCCAGGTGCCCCTCCCGCAGCAGACGCAGCATCGCCAGCTGTGCCGGCCATGGCGGGTGGTCGTGCCGTGCAGCGCGCTGCACGGCGATCCGGGCCACCAGGTCCCTACGGGCCACCAGCCAGCCCAGCCGAAGGGCGGGGGAGAGCGCCTTCGAGGTGGTGCCCAGGTAGACGGTGTGGGTGCGGTCCAGCGCGGTCAGCGCGGGCAGCGGCGCCACGTCGTACCGGAACTCCGAGTCGTAGTCGTCCTCCAGGACGAGCGTGTCGCGTCGGCTCGCCTCCTCCAGCAGCGCCACCCGGCGGGCTGCCGACATGGTGACCCCGAGCGGGTGCTGGTGCGCCGGGGTCACGTACACGGCCCCCACCGGGGTCTCGGCCGCGGCCAGCACCTCGACGGCCGCTCCCTGGTCGTCCACCGGCACGTCGAGCACCGTCCACCCGGCCTGATGCGCGACGGCTACGGCCGCGCGGTAGCCGGGGTCCTCGATGCCCACGGTGCCGCGGTCCAGCGCGCCGAGCACCAGCGCCATCCCGTGGGTGGTGCCCGAGGTGACCAGCACCTCCTCGCCGTTGCACGGCACGCCGCGGGTTCGTGCCACGTACGCCGCGATCTCGTCGCGGAGCGTGGACATCCCGGCCGGGTCGGGGTAGTCCTGCGGCACGGCAGCAGCGGCCACCTCGCGCCAGGCGCGGCGCCAGGCGGTCTGGTGACGGGGGTCGATCCACGGAGTGCCGGTGCCCAGCCGGAGCACCGGCCGTCCCGGACCTCCCGACGTCCGCCGCCCGCCGGGCCGTCCCGCGCTGGGCAGCGTCCCGACATCGGCCACGAAGGTTCCCGAGCCGCGCCGCGCGACCAGCCACCCCTCGGCGAGCAGCTGGTCGTAGCCGGCCTCGACGACGCTGCGGGCCACGCGGACCTCGGTGGCCAGGGCCCGGGTGCTCGGCAGTCGCGTACCCGCCGGAAGGGCTCCGGAGCTGACCAGCCGGCGAACCTGCCCGGCGAGCTGCACGTGCAGCGGCGTCCGGAGGCCGCGCTGCAGGTCGAGGGGAAGCGTGGTTGCCAAGGTGTCCTGCCGAACTCGCCTCGAATTGGCCCTTCTCAGGGGGCCACTTGCGCCGTCAGCCTAGTCCCATGACCTGCGTACCGTCCCCTCTCTCGCCCAGCGACCGCACCCGGGTCCGGCGCCACTCCGACCGCGCCGCCTCCGACCGGGCCGCCCTGTTCGGGGTGCTCCGCGACGCCGTGGTGTGCCACCTCGGCGTGGTCGTCGACGGGACCCCGCTGGTGCTGCCGACCGCGTACGGCGTGGACCCGCACGGCCCGGACCGCGAGGGCAGCCTCTACCTGCACGGCTCCGTCGCCTCCGGCAGCCTGCTGCACGCCCCCGACCAGGACGTCACCGTGACGGTGACCGTGGTCGACGGGCTGGTCCTGGCTCGGTCGGCCTTCTCCCACTCCATGAACTACCGCTCCGCGGTGATCGTCGGTCGGCCACGCGTGGTCAGCGACCCCGACGAGCTGGGCCGTGCTCTGCGGCTGGTCGTCGACCAGGTGGTGCCGGGCCGGTCCGCCGCGCTGCGGGCGCACACCAGGAAGGAGCTCGCCGCCACCCGGGTGCTCGCCCTGCCCTTGCACGAGGCGTCGGTCAAGGCCCGCACAGGCGGACCGGTGGACGACGAGGAGGATGTCCGCGCCGGCGGATGGGCCGGGGTGCTGCCCGTGCTGCTGACGGTCCGCGAGCCGGTCACCAGCCCGGACGCCCCCGGCAGCGCCGTACCAGACCATGTGCTACGCCGCGTGTCCTCCTGAGTAAAGGCCTCGCCCGCTCTTAGGCTTTCCGCACGGGTCGAGCGGCCCTTTCCATCGCACCGGCAAGGGACAGCATGGCGAACAGCATCATCGGTCGGGACATGGCTGTTGACCTCGGCACCGCCAACACGCTCGTCTACGTCCGGGGCAAGGGAGTGCTGCTCGACGAGCCGTCCGTGGTGGCGCTCAACGCGACGACCGGCGAGATCCTCGCGGTCGGCCACGAGGCGAAGCGGATGCTGGGCCGCACCCCGGACAACATCACCGCGATCCGGCCGCTCAAGGACGGGGTGATCGCCGACTTCGAGTCCACCGAGCAGATGCTCCGCTTCTTCATCCAGCAGGTGCACCGGCGCCGCTACTTCGCCAAGCCCCGGCTGGTGATCTGCGTGCCCTCCGGGATCACGGCCGTGGAGCAGCGCGCCGTCAAGGAGGCGGGCTACCAGGCCGGTGCGCGACGGGTCTACATCGTCGAGGAGCCGATGGCCGCCGCGATCGGCGCCAGCCTCCCGGTGCACGAGGCCACCGGGAACATGATCGTCGACATCGGCGGAGGTACGACGGAGGTGGCGGTCATCTCCCTCGGCGGGATCGTCACGTCGCTGTCCATCCGCACCGCCGGCGACGAGCTGGACCAGGCGATCATCGCCTGGATGAAGAAGGAGTACTCCCTGATGCTCGGGGAGCGCACCGCCGAGGAGATCAAGATGACCCTCGGGTCGGCCTTCCCGTTGCCGCAGGAGCCGGAGGCCGAGATCCGCGGCCGGGACATGATCTCCGGCTTGCCCCGCACGGTGGTGGTCTCCAGCGCCGAGGTGCGCCAGGCGCTCGAGGAGCCGTTGCACGCGATCGTCGACGCGGTCCGGGTCACTCTCGACCAGACGCCCCCCGAGCTCGCCGGGGACATCATGGACCGCGGCCTGGTGCTCACGGGGGGTGGCGCGTTGCTGCGTGGGCTCGACGAGCGGCTCCGCCACGAGACCGGGATGCCGGTCCACGTCGCCGAGGAGCCGCTGCACTCGGTGGCCATGGGGGCCGGCAAGTGTGTGGAGGAGTTCGAGGCCCTGCAGCAGGTGCTCGTCTCGGAACCCCGGCGGCGGTGAGCGCCGATGCGTGACCCCGGACGACGGCCCTCGCGGGGCCTGCTCGTGCTCCTGCTGCTGGCCTGCTTCACCGTGATCACCCTGGACGTGCACGGTGGGGCGCACTCGCCGGTCGGGCCGCTGCGCTCGGCGGTCGGCTCGGTGATGGGCCCCGCCGAGGACGCCGCCTCCGCCGCGGTGCGGCCGTTCCGCGCGGTGCCGCAGTTCTTCCACACCACGGGTGGGCTGCGTGAGGAGATCGCCCGGTTGCGTGCACAGAACGCCGCGCTGAACAGCCGCCTGGAGGCTGGTCCCTACCAGCGCAACCAGAGCGCAGAGGTCCAGGGGCTGCTGCGGGCCTCCCAGAAGACCGGCTACGCGCTCGTGCCGGCGCAGGTGATCGCGATGGGACCGGCCCAGTCGTTCGCCCGCACGGTGACCATCGACGCGGGCACCAGCTCCGGGGTCTACCCGGACATGACCGTGGTCAACAACGACGGGCTGGTGGGCCGGGTGGTGCACGCCGACCGCAGCACCGCGACCGTGCTGCTGATCGTCGACCAGCAGTCGGTGGTCGGAGGCCGGCTCGGGTCGAGCATGGAGCTCGGCTTCCTGCGGGGCCGCGGGGAGACCGGCGGCTCGGGCGGGCTGGACCTGCAGCTCGTCGACGGCACGGTCACCCCGAACCGAGGTGACGTGGTGGTCAGCTGGGGCAGCAAGGACAACCGGCCCTACGTCGCCGGGATCCCGATCGGCCGCGTCGAGTCGGTGTACAGCAGCCCGCGGGAGCAGTCCCGCGAAGCGGTGATCAAGCCGTTCGTGGACTTCTCCTCCCTGGACCTCGTCGGGGTGGTGGTCAGTCGCAGCACCCACTCCGACCGGCCGCTGATCGACGGGGGGCGCACCGACTCCGCCGGTGGCGCCGTCAAGACGAGCGGCGAGCCGAGCAGCCCTTCGAGCCGGCAGGGGAGCGGACGCTGATGACGGCGCTGCGTGGGCTGGTCATGGCTGCCGCAGTGCTGGTCGCCGTGGTGCTCCAGGTCAGTGTCTTCCCCTACCTCGCGATCGAGGGCGTGGCGCCCAACCTGGCCCTGCTCGTGGTCGTCGCCGCCGCCCTGGTCCGCGGGCCCGACCTCGCCGCGGTGATCGGCTTCTTCGCCGGTCTCGCCATCGACCTCGCCCCGCCCGCGGACCACGTTGCCGGCCTGTGGGCGCTGGCCCTGGTGGTCGTCGGCTACCTGGCGGGCCGGGTCCGGCAGGACGCCCGGACCTCGGCGACGGCGGCCGTGATCACCGTGGCCGCCTGCTCGTTCGTGGGCACATCGGTCTTCGCGCTGGGCGGGATGCTGCTGCACGGCCCGGCCATGTCGGCCGGTGACGCGCTGCGGGTGATCGCGGTGGGCGTCGGGTACGACGTACTGCTCACTCCGGTCGTGCTGCCCCTGACGATGCGGCTGTTCCGGCGGCTGCACCCGGAGCAGGCCGCGTACTGATGGCCGGAGGTGACTCGAGGAGGCGCAGGCGGCCGAGGCTGCGCGCCCCCAGCGCGACCCGCAGCCGGTTGCGCCTGGTGGTGCTCCAGGCGTTGGTGCTGTCCCTGTTCGTCACCCTCTTCGCCCGGCTGTGGTACCTCCAGGTGTTCAGCGGCGACGCCTACCAGGCCCAGGCGGCCGAGCAGTCCATCCGCAAGGTGGTGGTGCAGCCGGCCCGCGGGCTGATCGTCGACGACATGGGCCGGCCGCTGGTGGCCAACCGCACCTCCTGGGTGGTCACGGTGGACCGCACCCTGCTGGACAAGATGCCCGCCGACCGCCAGCAGAGGCTGCTGCGGCGGGTGGCTCGCACGGTGGGAGAGCCCTACCAGCGGGTGCACGCCCGCAGCCTGGTGTGCGGGGAACCCGGCTCGAAGCAGGGCACCTGCTGGAACGGGTCGCCGTACCAGCCGGTCCCGGTCGCCGAGGACGTGAGCCAGCGGGTCGCGGTGTCGATCATGGAGCGCGCCGAGGACTTCCCCGCAGTGCTCGTGCAGGCCCAGCACGTGCGGGCCTACCCCGCGCCGTACGACGTGAACGCAGCCCACCTGCTCGGCTACCTGAGCCCGATCACCGCCTCGGAGTACAAGCAGGCCCGCAAGAAGCACGACCCCACGCTGAACGCCGCCTCGATGGTCGGACGTGCCGGCCTGGAGGAGGAGTACGACAAGTACCTGCGCGGCCGACCGGGCTACAAGCGGGTGGTCGTGGACTCGATGGGGCGGGTGCTCGGGGACGCCGGGCAGGTCAAGCCGCAGGTCGGGGACACCCTGGTCACCTCCATCGACGCCAAGGTGCAGTCGGTGGCCGAGCACCAGCTCCACCAGACGATCGTCAAGGCCCGGCACACCTACGACCCGGTCACCCACCGCAACTACCGGGCCGACTCGGGCGCGGTGGTCGTGATGAACGCCAAGAACGGGCAGATCGTGGCGATGGCCAGCGAGCCGAGCTACAACCCCGACGTATGGGTCGGCGGGATCAGCAGCAAGGAGCTGCGACGGCTGTACTCGGCGAAGGCCGGCAACCCGCTGCTGTCGCGCGCCACCCAGGGCCAGTTCGCCCCCGGCTCGACGTGGAAGCCGTTCATGACCGCCGGCGCGTTCAGCCACGGCTTCGGTCCCAACAGCCGGCTCGACTGCTCCTCGGCGTTCGACGTGGGCAACCACGTGTTCCACAACTACGAGTCCGAGTCCTACGGGATGATCAGCTTCGCCAGGGCGCTGCAGGTCTCCTGCGACACCTTCTTCTACCGGGTCGGCTACCACTTCTGGCAGAAGTACGGCAGCAACGAGTCCGACGTGAACGCGCGCGACCCCCTGGTGCACGAGGCCAAGCAGTTCGGGTTCGGCAAGCCCACCGGCGTCGACCTGCCCGGTGAGGCCGGCGGCCGGATCGCCGACAGGCACTGGAAGCTCGCCTACTGGAAGGCGAACAAGGCCTACTACTGCAAGCTCGGCAAGAAGCCCGGGAACGACTTCATCCACGTCTTCGCGCGCGAGTTCTGCGTTGACGGCTACACCTACCGCGCCGGCGACGCGGTCAACTTCTCGATCGGGCAGGGCGACACGCTGGTCACCCCGCTTCAGTCGGCGCGCGCCTACGCGGCGCTGGCGAACGGCGGCACGCTGTGGCAGCCGCAGATCGGCAAGGCGATCGTGGCTCCCGACGGCACGGTGGTGAAGCGGATCAAGCCCAGGGCGGTCCGGCACCTGCCCGTCTCGCACAACACGATGCGCTACATCGACCAGGCGCTGCTGGGCACGGCCAAGACCGGCACCACGGCCTGGAAGTTCATCGGCTTCCCGTTGGACAAGGTCCGGGTGCGCTCCAAGACCGGCTCCGCGGAGGTGTACGGGAAGCAGAGCACGTCCTGGGTCGCGTCGTACAACAAGCAGTACGTCGTGATGATGATGGTCTCGCAGGCCGGCACCGGCTCGGGCACCTCCGGTCCGGCGGTCCGCAAGATCTGGGAGGCGCTTTACGGCATCCACGGGATGCACGTGGACACGGCCAAGGCCGCGCTGCCGGACGCAAAGCCGCCGGTCGGGCTGCCGGTGTTCGCCAAGGACGGGGAGATCCTGCCGCCCGCCCGGGCAGCACGGAAGGGAGCGTCGTCATGACCCTGGCCGCCGCGACCCGGGCCCGCCCGGTGCGGGCCGAGGCCAGCACCCGCCGCAAAGCCGCTCGGCTGGACTGGCTGCTGGTGCTGGCCAGCGGCGGGCTGCTGGCGCTCGGAGCACTGCTGGTGTGGGCCGCCACCTACCACCGCAGCGACCTCACCGGCGGCGACCCGAACGACTACCTGAAGAAGCAGCTGGTCAACATCGCCATCGGGACCGTGCTCGCGGTGATGGTCGCCGCTACCGACTACCGGTGGGTGCGCATCCTCGCGCCACTGGTCTACCTCGCGTCGCTCGTCGGGCTCGGCCTGGTGCTCGTGATGGGCACGACGATCAACGGGTCGCGGTCCTGGATCGAGCTGGGCGGCATGTCGGTGCAGCCCGCCGAGCTGGCCAAGCTGGCGGTCATCGTCGGCATGGCGATGGTGGTCGCGGAGCGGACCGAGGGCTCGCTGCGGGCCCGCGAGGTCGGGCACGTCGACGTGCTCGGCATGCTGGCGGTGGCGGCGGTCCCGGCGCTGCTGATCCTGCTGCAGCCCGACCTGGGCACCATGCTGGTGCTCTCGGCCACCGTGTTCGGTGTGGTCGCGGTGTCCGGTGCACCGCGGGTCTGGCTGGTCGCCCTGGGTGGGGGAGCGGTGGCCGCGGCCGTGCTGGTGGTCAAGCTGGGGGTACTCAAGACCTACCAGATCGACCGGTTCATGGCCTTCACCAACCCGCACCTCGACCCCCGCGGTGCCGGCTACAACACCACGCAGGCGCGCATCGCGATCGGCAACGGAGGCGTCTTCGGCCAGGGGCTGTTCGGCGGCTCGCAGACCAACTCCGGGTTCGTGCCCGAGCAGCACACCGACTTCATCTTCACCGTGGCCGGTGAGGAGCTCGGGCTGGTAGGCGCCGCGCTGCTGATCGGACTGCTCGGGGTGGTGCTCTGGCGCGCACTGAGCATCGCCATGCACGCCGAGGACCTGTTCGGCCGGCTGGCCGCCGCCGGGATCGCCTGCTGGTTCGGGTTCCAGGGGTTCCAGAACATCGGGATGTGCCTGGGAATCATGCCGGTGACCGGCGTCCCGTTGCCGTTCGTGTCCTACGGCGGGTCGTCGATGTTCGCCTCCCTGATGGCGCTCGGGCTGCTGCAGAACATCCGCCTGCGCAGCACCGGGGGGATCGGGGTGGCCCGGTCCCGACTGGCGCGCTCCCGGTTCTGACCGCGCGTCAGGGTTGCCCGCCGCCGTGGTTTTGGTTTGATGTGACCATGACCACAGAGAGCGAGATCCTGCACCCCGACCCGGTGATCGTGGACGCGGTCGAGAACATCAGCAACCGGTTCGGTGCGCAGGGCCTGTGTGACCTGATCGCGCTGGCCCACGAGGAGCTGGCCAAGGCCGAGGAAGCGCTCGAGCAGCTCCCGGACGCGAACGGCTGAGGCAGGTCTCACGGCGGTCGATCCGGCGCGTCCGCCCGTCGTACCCTTGGAGGGTCCCCTCCCTCGTCCGAGAGGTGCTTGCATGCCCGCCCCGACCGTCGAGTCGCTGTTCCCGAGGCTGGAGCCGCTGCTGCCCAAGGTGCACAAGCCGATCCAGTACGTCGGGGGTGAGCTGAACGCCACCCCCAAGGACTGGGACGAGGCTGCGGTGCGCTGGGCACTGATGTACCCCGACGCCTACGAGGTCGGGCTGCCCAACCAGGGCCTGCAGATCCTCTACGAGGTGTTGAACGAGCGTGAGGGGGTCCTTGCCGAGCGCACCTACTCGGTGTGGCCGGACATGGAGAAGCTGATGCGGGAGCACGGCATCCCGCAGTTCAGCGTGGACAGCCACCGGCCGCTTCGCGCTTTCGACGTGCTCGGGGTGTCCTTCCCCACGGAGCTGGGCTACACCAACCTGCTGACCGCGCTGGACCTCGCCGGCATGTCGCTGCGCGCCGCGGACCGCTCCGAGGAGGATCCGGTCGTGATCGCCGGCGGCCACGCGGCGTTCAACCCCGAGCCGGTGGCCGACTTCATCGACGCCGCGGTGCTCGGTGACGGCGAGGAGGTGGTGCTGGCCATCTCCGAGGTGGTCCGGGAGTGGAAGGCCGAGGGATGCCCGTCCGGGGACGGGCGCACCCCGCGGGAGGAGCTGCTCTACCGGCTCGCGGTCTCCGGCGGCGTCTACGTGCCCCGGTTCTACGACGTGGACTACCTCCCCGACGGGCGGATCAAGCGGGTCGCTCCCAACACCTCCGGAGTGCCGTTCCGGGTGCACAAGCACACCCTGATGGACCTCGACGCGTGGCCGTACCCGAAGAAGCCGCTGGTGCCCCTCGCCGAGACCGTGCACGAGCGGTACTCGGTCGAGATATTCCGCGGCTGCACCCGCGGCTGCCGGTTCTGCCAGGCGGGCATGATCACCCGGCCGGTGCGCGAGCGGTCCATCAACACCATCGGGGACATGGTCGACAACGGGCTGAGCCAGTCCGGCTTCGGTGAGGTCGGGCTGCTCTCGCTGTCCAGCGCCGACCACAGCGAGATCGGTGACGTCGCCCAGGGACTGGCCGACCGGTACGACGGGTCGAACGTGTCGCTCTCGCTGCCGAGCACCCGCGTCGACGCGTTCAACGTGACGCTGGCCAACGAGCTGTCCCGCAACGGGCGCCGGTCCGGGCTCACCTTCGCCCCCGAGGGCGGCTCGGAGCGGATGCGGAAGGTGATCAACAAGATGGTCACCGAGGAGGACCTGATCCGCACGGTCGCCACCGCCTACTCCCACGGCTGGCGACAGGTGAAGCTGTACTTCATGTGCGGTCTGCCCACCGAGACCGACGAGGACGTGCTGGAGATCGCCGACCTGGCCAAGAAGGTGATCGCCAAGGGACGCGAGGTCTCCGGACGCAACGACATCCGGTGCACGGTGTCCATCGGAGGTTTTGTGCCCAAGCCGCACACCCCGTTCCAGTGGGCCGCCCAGCTCGACCACGAGACCACCGACGAGCGGCTGCGCAAGCTGCGCGACGAGGTGCGCAAGGACCGCCGCTACGGCCGGGCGATCGGGTTCCGCTACCACGACGGCCGGCCCGGCGTCATCGAGGGCCTGCTCTCCCGCGGGGACCGGCGGGTGGCCCGGGTGATCGAGGCGGTGTGGCGAGACGGCGGCCGGTTCGACGGCTGGAGCGAGCACTTCTCCTACGACCGCTGGGCTGCTGCCTGCGAGCAGGCGCTCGCCGACACCCCGGTCGACCTGGACTGGTACACCACCCGGGAGCGGGACAGCATCGAGACGCTGCCGTGGGACCACCTCGACTCCGGCCTGGACAAGGACTGGCTCTGGGAGGACTGGGAGGCTGCCATCGACCCGGCCGACCCGGGCGAGGTGGAGGACTGCCGGTGGACCCCCTGCTACGACTGCGGCGTGTGCCCGCAGATGGGCACCGAGATCCAGGTCGGCCCGACCGGCCAGAGACTGCTGCCGCTGTCGGTGGTCTGAGGCCGTCGCCGCCTCGAGACGTCGCTCCGCCCGACAGGCGAGCCTGCCGGGCGGAGCAGTGATCAGCCGCGTGGCCCTGTCTCCAGGAGCCCTGCGCGTGCCCCTACGCGTGCATCGGGCTGGTCGGGTGGTGGGTCGACCCCGGGAGCATCCCGAGGTGGTCCATCAGCTCGATCGCCCAGACCACGAGGATCGAGACCATGAACAGGGCCAGCAGCACCTCCGCGAAGGCCATCTCAGCCAGCACGAGGGCTGCGATGCCGAGTCCCAGGGACACGATCGCGACCGTCAGCTCGATCTTGCCCATCCGGTCGAAGACGTCGGGCCCCCACATCAGCAGGAACGCCACGAAGCCCAGGACCAGTCCGACCGCTGCCATGCCGCGCGGGTCCTGGACGAACGGCGCGGAGCCGTTCACGAGGTAGCCGACGTAGGGCACGGCGATGGCCAGGACCAGGATCGAGGCCAGCGAGTCTCGCAGTGTCAGTCGCATCGAACTTCACCTCCCTTCACTACGGTGCCAGCGTGCGTCGGACCGCCACTGTCCCGCCAGGGGCCAATGTCCCCGCCGCGGGGGAATTGCGGCCCGCGGCTCAAGGGCGGGCGGGCAACCGTTGCAGCTGGTCCTCGACGTACGCCGGACGCGCGATGAGCAGCCCGGTCACCAGCTGGGGAACGACCAGGACCATCAGCGCGGAAAGCGGCACCGTCCACCCTCCGGTAAGCCCGTACAGCACCCCGACGCCGAGCGGGCCGACCGCCGCGATCAGGTAGCCGACCGACTGGGTGAAGCCCGACAGGGCGGCGGTACCGGCGCTCGTGCGGGCGCGCAGGCCGATCAGCACCAGGGCGATGGGGAACACCGCCGCCGCGATGCCCACCAGGATGGCCCACAGCCAGGCGCCGGCCACCGGTGCGACGAGCAGACCGAGGTAGCCGACGGGGTAGCACAGCACCAAGCTGGCGATCAGCCAGGTCTGCCGCTCCATGCGCGCCGCCCAGGCGGGCAGCCAGAACGACAACGGGACGCTCATCGCCGTGATCACGCCGAGCAGCAGGCCGGCGGTGGCGGGGGAGAAGCCGGCGTCCCGGTAGACCTGCGCGAACCAGCCGAAGACCGAGTAGGCCTGCAGCGACTGCAACCCGAAGAACAGCGCCATCAGCCAGCCGATCCGGGTCCGGCCCACCGCCGCGAGGGTGATCGTGTGCGGGGCGTCATCCGGGGTGCGGTCGTGCCGGACGAGCAGGAACCAGGGCAGCGCCGCGACCAGGGCGGTGACCGCCCAGGCGAACAGCCCCCAGCGCCATGACCCGAACGTGTGGGAGATCGGCACCGTGGTGATGGAGGCCAGGGTCAGGCCGAGGGCCAGCGCCGTGGTGTACACCGAGGTCAGCACTCCGACCTTGTTCGGGAAGTGCAGCTTCACCAGCGACGGCAGCAGCACGTTCGCGGTGGCCATCCCCGACAGCGCGAGCAGCGAGAGCAGCAGGAAAACCGGCACCGAGGAGGTCTCCGCGCGCAGGCCCAGCCCCACGACCACCGCGACCAGGGAGACCAGGGTGATCCGATGGGCGCCTGCCCGCCGGGCCAGCGTGGGGGCAAGCGCCCCGACGCCCGCGAACGCCAGCACCGGCAGCGTCGTCAGCACCCCGGCCACCACCGCCGACATGCCGAGCGAGCCGGTCAGCTCGTCGAGGACCGGCCCGACGCTGACCGCGGCCGGGCGCAGGTTGAAGGCGAGCACGACGATGCCGACGACGACGAGGATCTTCTCCGCACGAGAGTCCTCGTGCCCGCCGGGGGTGGTCACTCGGACCATTGTCCAAGATGCCCACGACCAGCAGGCACGGGGCTCCGGACCCGACGGTGCGGGAGTCCTGCGACCAGCCGGTAGGGTGCCGGTGTGCCTCAACAGCCCGAGCAGCAGGCCCCTCCGGTGCAGCGGCTGCGGGTCCGCTACGCCAAGCGCGGGCGGCTACGGTTCACCAGCCACCGAGACTTCTCCCGGGCCTTCGAACGTGCGGTGGCCCGGGCCGGACTACCGGTGGCCTACTCCTCCGGGTTCAACCCGCACCCGCGGATCTCCTACGCCGGCGCCTCCCCGACCGGCGCCGCCAGCGAGGCGGAGTACCTCGAGCTGGCCATGGCCGAGGCGGTGCAGCCGGAGCAGGTCCTCCGCGCCCTCGACGACGCGCTGCCTTCCGGTCTCGACGTGCTCGTCGTCGTGGTGGCCGGAGCCGGGTCGCTCGCGGATCGGCTGGAGGGCAGCCGCTGGCGAATGGCCCTCCCCGCGATCGAGACCGCCCGCGCCGAAGAGGCGGTTCGCCAGTTCCTGGAGACCGCCGAGGTACAGGTCCAGCGGATGACCAAGAAGGGGCTGCGCGAGTTCGACTGCCGGGAGGCGGTGGTGAGCCTTCGGACGTGTCCTGTGCCGGAGCCCGACCAGGCGTGTGCGATACTGGAGGTGGTCCTACGGCACGGAACCCCGGCCGTGAGACCCGACGACGTCCTCGCCGGACTTCGCACGGTGGCGGGGCTTGAGGTCGAGGCTGCAGTGCTGTATGAGCGGCTGGCCCAAGGCCCACTGGATGCGGAGCTCGGCACGTTGGGCGATCCGTTGGCACCCGACCGCGACGCAGTATGACCGATGGTGACAGCACGGTCTTGTTGAGCTGCTGACCGCGGAAGTGCCGGCGCGGACGTCCTGCGACGGGCAGTGACGGAGGGTGTCGTCGGTTGCTCCGCCTCGGCGGGGCCGCGACTGCAGGCTTGCGTTCGACCGGCGCGCCGGTCGACGACCGACACCGCCCCGCGCGGATCCCGGTGAGGGAGTCCCGGGGCCTAGGAGAGCAGATGCTCGACGACGAGAATCCCACCACCGAGACCACCGCGCCGCAGGCCGGCGCCGAGCCGGGCCCAGAGGTCCCCGGGGGGGCGGGCCGGGAGGCGAACCCCGGAGCGGGCCCGGACCCCGACCCGGCCGGTGCCGCGGCGGACCGACCTGCGCCGGCTGCGAAGAAGGCGGGTCCGCGGAAGAGCGCCAAGAAGTCCACCCGCAAGAAGACCACGGCGGCCGATGCTGGTCCGACGCCCGAGTCCGCCACTGCGGCGAGTGCCGGGGAGACCTCCGCCACGGACGCACCCGAGGCCGGCTCTGCGGACAGCACCGAGGGCACCGAGAACCCCGAGGCTCCGGCCAAGAAGGCGGCCAAGAAGGCCGCGAAGAAGACGACCACCAAGAAGACGGCGACCAAGAAGACGGCCGCCAAGAAGACCACCGCGAAGAAGGCCGCATCCAAGTCGACCGCCGGGGCCGTCACGGAAGCGGCCGAGGGGCGAACCGAGCAGCAGCCAGGCCAGGACGCCGGGAAGGACGCCGGGCAGTCCGGCGGGCAGGCGGACTCGGGGGCCACCGAGTCAGGGCCGGTCGCCGAGACCGAGTTGTCGGCGGCTGCGGCTCCGGTGCCGCTCTTCCAGCCCCCGAAACCGGTCCGGGCTGCCAGGAAGTCGACGGCCAAGAAGAAGGCCGCTGCTCCCGAGGAGCCGCTGCCGGAGGAGACCGCTGAGCCTGCCGAGGCCGAAGGGTCAGGGGAGCGGCCCGCCGAGGACAGTGGGGAGGGCGGCGGCGGCCGACGCCGGCGTCGCCGCGGAGGACGGCGCCGCCGCAGGGGTGGCGGCGACGGCGACTCCCAGGCCGATGAGGGCCAGGGCGAAGAGGACCAGAGCTCGGCTGCCGAGAGCGGGTCCGGACGGTCGGGCAAGAAGGGCGACGGCGACAAGCAGGACGCGCAGGACGGCCAGGCGTCCGAGTCGGGCAGCAGCCGCAGGCGGCGCCGGCGCCGCCGGTCCGGGGACGACGCCGAGCCGTCGAGCGATGAGCCGCAGAACACGGTCACGAAGGTCCGCAAGGGGCGCTCGGCCGAGGACGAGATCACGGCGTTGACCGGTTCGACCCGCCTCGAGGCGAAGCGGCAGCGCCGCCGTGAGGGCCGGGAGGCCGGTCGGCGGCGCGCACCGATCGTCAGCGAGGCCGAGTTCCTGGCTCGCCGCGAGGCCGTGGACCGGGTCATGGTGATGCGGCAGAAGCAGGACCTGACCCAGATCGCCGTGCTCGAGGACAAGGTGCTCGTCGAGCACTACGTCGCCCGCGAGTCGCAGACCTCGCTGATCGGCAACGTCTACCTCGGCCGCGTGCAGAACGTGCTCCCGTCCATGGAGGCCGCCTTCATCGACATCGGCAAGGGGCGCAACGCGGTGCTCTACGCCGGCGAGGTCAACTGGGATGCGCTCGGCGGCAAGGACGGCAACCGGAAGATCGAGCAGGTGCTCAAGTCCGGCCAGCCCGTGCTCGTCCAGGTCACCAAGGACCCGATCGGGCACAAGGGAGCCCGGCTGACCAGCCAGATCGCGCTGCCCGGGCGGTTCCTGGTCTACGTCCCGGACGGCACCACCAGCGGCATCTCGCGCAAGCTCCCGGACACCGAGCGGAACCGGCTCAAGACCCTGCTCAAGCAGATCGTGCCCGACAGCGCCGGCGTCATCGTGCGCACCGCCGCCGAGGGAGCCAGCGAGGACGAGCTCACCCGGGACGTCGAGCGGCTCACCGCCCGGTGGAGCGACATCTCCGCCAAGGCCGAGAAGGGCAACGCTCCGCAGCTGCTGTACGGCGAGCCCGACCTGACGCTGAAGGTGGTCCGGGACCTGTTCACCGAGGACTTCGACAAGCTCGTCGTCTCGGGCGACGACGCATGGGACATGGTTGACGGTTACGTGCAGCACGTCGCCCCGGACCTGGCCGACCGGCTGGAGCGGTGGAGCGACTCGGACAGGGACGTCTTCGCCGAGTACCGCATCGACGAGCAGATCGCGAAGGGGCTGGACCGCAAGGTGTGGCTGCCCTCCGGCGGCTCGCTGATCATCGACCGCACCGAGGCGATGACCGTCATCGACGTGAACACCGGTAAGTTCACCGGATCCGGCGGGAACCTCGAGGAGACCGTCACCAAGAACAACCTGGAGGCGGCCGAGGAGATCGTGCGCCAGCTGCGGCTGCGCGACATCGGCGGCATCGTCGTCATCGACTTCATCGACATGGTGCTGGAGAGCAACCGCGACCTGGTGCTGAGGCGGCTGGTGGAGTGCCTCGGCCGGGACCGCACCCGCCACCAGGTCGCCGAGGTTACCTCCCTGGGCCTGGTGCAGATGACGCGCAAGCGGATCGGCACCGGGCTGCTCGAGGCGTTCAGCGAGAGCTGCGAGCACTGCCAGGGCCGCGGCCTGCTCGTGCACCACGAGCCTGTCGAGCAGAAGAAGCCCGAGGAGGACTCCAAGCGCGGTCGCCGCAGTGGTCGTGGTCGCGGCAAGGACAACCAGGCCGACGAGCGTGGCAAGGGCCAGGGCAACGGGACCCAGGGCCCTCCTTCGCCGAAGGACGTCGCCGCGATGGCCCGCCCCGAGCAGCCCCGCGAGAGTGAGATGGGGGCCGTCGACAGCGAGCCCGGTGCCCAGGGTGAGACGACGACCGCACAGCCGCAGGACACAGCCGCCTCCCGGCCGCAGCCCCAAGCGGACTCCCAGCCGGAGTCCCAGACCGAGTCCCAGACCGAGTCCCAGCCCGAGCCGCAGCCTGTGTCCCCGTCGGAGTCCAGCACCGGGAGCCGGCCGGAGACCGAGCCTGCTGCCGCACCCGAGCTCGCCGCCCCCAAGGTGGTGACCCGGGTCCGCAGGCGCAGCTCCCGTCCTGCCGGCCCACCCAGCGCCGGAGCCAGTGGGACACCGAGCGGACACCCGGAGGAAGGCGACCACCGCCGCTCCGACGGGGACGTCGCCCACCTCTCCGGGACCGACTCGCCGGCCGACGAGGGGGCCGACCAGGGGGCCGACCAGGCGACCGCCGATGCTGACCATGGGGCGGGCTCCGACGCGAGCGGCGGACGTGTCCCGGTCAAGACCAAGACCGGCCGGCGCCGCTGACCCGGGCGGGCCCCGTTTTGGCGGATCGCTGGGGCATCTCCTAGACTTGCCCCTCGGTGTGCTCAGTGGTTTGCCCAGTGGTTTGCTCCGTTGCCTGTGGCCGGCCTGGCATGCCCGCCCTCGTGTGCCCGTCGCACGCGCGCACGAGATGACCCGAAGTCCGACGAAGAGAGTGAGTCCGCGGTGTACGCGATCGTGCGTAGTGGCGGCCAGCAGCAGAAGGTTGCCGTTGGTGACGTCATCGACATCGACAAGGCCGCCCATGAGGTGGGCGAGTCGCTGACCCTGCCGGCGGTCCTCCTGGTCGACGGGGACAAGGTGACCTCGTCCCCGGACGCACTCGCCAAGGTCTCGGTGACCGCCGAGGTGCTCGGGGAGGCCAAGGGGCCGAAGATCACGATCTTGAAGTACAAGAACAAGACCGGCTACCGCAAGCGCCAGGGGCACCGGCAGAAGTACACCCAGGTCAAGGTCACCGACATCTCGGCCAAGTAGCCCACCCACGCGAACCGAGGAACTGATATGGCACACAAGAAGGGCGCGGCGTCCACCAGGAACGGGCGCGACTCCAACGCGCAGCGGCTCGGCGTGAAGCGCTTCGGCGGCCAGCTGGTCAACGCCGGCGAGATCATCGTCCGCCAGCGGGGTACGCACTTCCACCCCGGCAGCGGCGTCGGCCGCGGCGGGGACGACACCCTGTTCGCACTGGTCGGCGGCAACGTCGAGTTCGGCACCCGGCGCGGACGTCGGGTCGTCAACGTCGTGCCGGGGCAGTGACCGCGGCCGTCTGAGAGTCCCCCGAGGGGCGGGTCGCCGATACGGCGGGCCGCCCCTCGCTGTTTTGATCGCTGTTCTCACCCCTACCTCGAAGGAGGGCGCCATGGCAGTGCCGACGTTCGTCGACCGCGTGGTGCTGCGCGTCCTCGCCGGCCGTGGCGGCAACGGAGTGGCCTCGGTGCACCGGGAGAAGTTCAAGCCGCTCGGCGGGCCCGACGGCGGGAACGGTGGCCCGGGCGGCAGCGTGGTCCTGCGGGTGGACCCTGACGTGACCACACTGGTCGACTACTACCACAGCCGGGAGCGCCGAGCCGCGCACGGCGGCCACGGCGAAGGCGGGCACCGCAACGGCGCGCACGGTGAGGACCTGGTGCTGCCGGTGCCCGTCGGCACGGTGCTCCGCGACGAGCACGGCACCGTGCTCGCCGACCTCGTGGGCGCGGGCAGTGAGGTCGTCGTCGCCGGGGGCGGCCGGGGCGGACTCGGCAACGCCGCGCTCGCCTCCACCAAGCGCAAGGCGCCCGGCTTCGCGCTGCTCGGAGAGCCGGGTGAGGAGCGCACCATCGTGCTCGAGCTGAAGGTGGTCGCCGACGTCGGGCTGGTCGGGTTCCCCAGCGCCGGCAAGTCCAGCCTGATCGCCGCGATCTCCCGGGCCCGGCCCAAAGTTGCCGACTACCCGTTCACCACGCTGGTGCCCAACCTCGGGGTGGTCACCGCCGGGGACGTCACCTTCACCGTCGCCGACGTGCCGGGACTCATCGAGGGCGCCAGCGAGGGGCGGGGCCTCGGCCACGACTTCCTGCGGCACGTCGAGCGCTGTGCGGCGCTGGTGCACGTGATCGACCTGGCCACGATGGAGCCGGGACGCGACCCGCTCTCCGACCTGGACGTGATCGAGAACGAGCTGCGCCGCTACGGCGGCCTCGAGGACCGGCCTCGGCTGGTGGCCCTGAACAAGATCGACGTTCCCGACGGGCGCGACCTCGCTGACATCGTGGCCGAGGACCTCGCCGCCCGGGAGCTGCGCGTGTTCCCGATCTCGGCGGCCAGCCACGAGGGCCTGCGCGAGCTGACCTTCGCGATGGCCGAGCTGGTCGCCGCACGCCGAGAGGCGAAGCCGGTGACCGAGGCGGCGCGCATCGTGATCCGCCCGCCGGAGGCGTCCGGCCGCGAGGACTTCACCGTGCGTCGTACGGCGGACGGCTGGCGCGTGCGCGGGGAGAAGCCGGAGCGCTGGGTGCGGCAGACCGACTTCAGCAACGACGAGGCCGTCGGCTTCCTCGCCGACCGGCTGAACCGGGTCGGTGTCGAGCAGCGACTGCTCGAGCTCGGCGCCGAGGAGGGCGACACCGTGCTGATCGGGCCGGAGGACGACGCCGTTGTCTTCGACTTCAAGCCGATGCTCGAGGCGGGGGTCACCGTGCTCGGCCGCCGGGGCGAGGACACCCGGTTCGAGGAGATGCGGCCGTCCGCCCGGCGGCGCCGGACCATCGAGGAGGCGTTCGTGGACCGCGCGGAGGGAGAGACCCGTGCCGACGTGGCCCGCCGCGTGGACGCCCACGAGCCAACCCCCGCAGCCGACGCTGAGGGGGCTCGCTCCGGGGAGGACGAGGGGTGACCAGCAGCCCGGGCGCCCGCCGCGTGGTGGTCAAGGTCGGCTCCTCGTCGCTGACCACCGCGGCCGGGGGCCTGGACCCGGACCGGCTCGAGCGGCTGGTCGACGCGCTGGCCACCGCCCGGAGCCGCGGTGTGGAGCTGGTGCTGGTGTCTTCCGGCGCGATCGCCGCCGGCCTGGCCCCGCTCGGCCTGGCGCGCCGCCCCCGGGACCTGGCAACCCAGCAAGCCGCCGCGTCGGTCGGTCAGGGGCTGCTGGTGCACCACTACACCGACCGGTTCGCCCGGCACGGGATCCGGGTCGGGCAGGTGCTGCTGACCGTCGACGACGTCACTCGGCGCAGCCACTACCGCAATGCCTACCGCACGTTCGCGCGGTTGCTGGACATGGAAGTGCTTCCGGTGGTGAACGAGAACGACACCGTCGCGACCTCTGAGATCAGGTTCGGCGACAACGACCGGCTGGCCGCCCTGGTGGGGCACCTGGTGCACGCCGACCGGCTCCTGCTGCTCAGCGACGTGGCCGGGCTCTACGACGGACCGCCCGACCGGCCGGGTGCCTCCTTGCTGGAGGAGGTGGCCGGTCCTGCCGACCTGGAGAGCGTCCGGATCGGTGGAGCGGGCTCCGCCGGAGTCGGGACCGGAGGCATGGCCACCAAGGTGGAGGCGGCCCGGATCGCCACCGAGGCCGGCATCACCGTGGTGCTCACCGCCGTGGACCAGGTTGACGCCGCCCTGGCCGGTCAGCGGACGGGAACCCTGTTCCACCCCACCGGTCGACGGCGGCCTACCCGGCTGCTGTGGCTGGCACACGCCACCGAGCCGAAGGGGCGGCTGCTGCTCGACGACGGTGCCGTGCGGGCGATCATCGGCAGGCGGGCGTCGCTGCTGCCGGCCGGTGTCACCGGGGTGGTGGGCTCGTTCGCCGGAGGGGACCCGGTGGACCTGGTGGGACCCGACGGAAGGGCCGTCGCACGGGGGCTGGTGAACTACGACGCGGGCGAGCTCCCGGGCTTGTTGGGCCGGTCCACCCGGCAGCTGGCTCGAGAGCTCGGCGCGTCGTACGAACGGGAAGTGGTGCACCGCGACGACATGGTGCTGCTCGACGGGCACGGCCGCGTCAAGGCCCGGAAAAACATTCCGCATTCGTGAGTGAAGGCGTCCACATCGGGCCACACTTGGGCTACCAGGAACGGCGGCCCCCGGGACGAGAGGTGATCTGTGCGTGAGCCCTGCCGGCTTTGGCACGTGACCGTCACGGTTGCAGGTGACCCCGTCGAGCCCCTCATCGTCCGCGGTGGCTTGCGCCGGCTCAGCGACCAGCGTCCCTTTCTGCACTCCCTGAAGTACGCCGCCACCCGCGCGGAGATCCAGTACTGGGAGGAGGCCGAGAGCCTGCTCGACGCGTCGTCCCTGGCGCTGCGGGTGTGGAACGAGTACCGCGACTCGGCCGGGCTCCCTCGCTGGGAGGTCGTCGGGCTGGAGGTCCTGGAGCGACAGGTCTTCCTCGGCCGGGGCGTGGAGTACGCCGTCGCCGACCTCTCCGAGGTCACCCCGCTGCCCTTCTGACGGGTCACGGTAAGGTGTTGCCCATGTCGTTCGCGCCCCTGATCACGGCCGCTGCCGCGGCCTCGTCCGACGGGATCAACAAATGGCTGGTCGGCGGGATCATCCTGCTCGCCTTCATCATCGCGATGCTCATCCTGCTCGCCATCGGTGGTGGGCGGGAGCACACCTGAGCCGATGACCGACCTCGCTGAGCCGGCGTGACCGAGATCGGACTCCCCCCGCGCCACGCGCGCCGCCGCGTGGGGGTGATGGGGGGCACGTTCGATCCCGTGCACCACGGCCACCTGGTCGCCGCCAGCGAGGTTCAGGCGTGGTTCGACCTCGACGAGGTGGTCTTCGTGCCCACCGGCGAGCCGTGGCAGAAGTCCGGCCGTGAGGTCTCGCCGGCGGAGGACCGCTACCTGATGACGGTCATCGCCACCGCGTCGAACCCCAGGTTCTGGGTCTCCCGGGTCGACATCGACCGCGAGGGTCCGACGTACACCATCGACACCCTGCGGGACCTGCACCGGCTGATGCCGGACGCGCAGCTGTACTTCATCACCGGCGCCGATGCGCTGGGGGACATCTTCACGTGGCGGGACGCCGAGGAGCTGTTCAACCTCGCCCACTTCGTCGGCTGTACCCGGCCCGGCTACGAGATGGACGCCTCCACCCTCGAAGGGATCCCGGACGCCCGGGTCACCATCGTGGAGATCCCGGCGCTGGCCATCTCCTCCAGCGACTGTCGCAAGCGGCAGGCCGCGGGGGAGCCGGTGTGGTACCTCGTCCCGGACGGGGTGGTGCAGTACATCAACAAGTACTCCCTGTACACCAAGCAGACGTCCGAACCGACCCTAGGAGGCTCGTGACCGCGACTGAGAGAGCTCTGGAGCTGGTCCGCACGGCCGCGCAGGCCGCCTCGGACAAGCTCGCCGAGAACATCGTGGCCTTCGACGTCTCCGAGCAGCTGGTGATCACCGACGCGTTCTTGCTGTGCTCGGCCCAGAACGACCGGCAGGTGCGTGCCGTCGTCGACGAGATCGAGGACCGGCTGCGGGCCATCGGCGCCAAGCCGGTCCGTCGCGAGGGCGAGCGTGACGGGCGCTGGGTGCTCATCGACTACGCCGAGGTGGTCGTACACGTCCAGCACGAGGAGGAACGGGCGTTCTACGCCCTGGAGCGGCTGTGGCGGGACTGCCCGCTGATCGACCTGCCCGAGTCGGTCAGCTCCGGTCGCGGGCCGGGGACCTCGGGTTGAGCGGGGCCGGACAGAGCGGGCCGCCCTCGACGGGCCCCCTGCAGGCGGGCCGCCGCCTGATCCTGCTCCGGCACGGTCGGACCGCCTGGAACGACTGCGGTCGCGCCCAGGGGCATGCCGATGTCGGGTTGGACGCGGTGGGGAAGCAGCAAGCCTCCGCCGCCGCGCCGTACCTCTGCTCGCTGCGGCCCGCGGCGCTGTGGTGCTCGGACCTGACGCGAGCCCGGCAGACCTGTGCGCCCCTGGAGCGCGCCACCGGGCTGCCGGTCAAGTACGACGCCCGGCTGCGGGAGTTCGACGTCGGCGAGCGCGAGGGGATGACGCTCGCCGAGTTCGCCGATCGCTTCCCCGCCGCGCACGCCTCCTGGATCTCGGGCGACGACCAGCAGCGGGTGCCGGGCGCGGAGGTGGCCTCCGAGGTCGCCCGCCGCGTGGTGCCCGCCCTGGAGGAGGCCCTGGCCGCTCTGGCCGACGGCGAGACCGGGATCGTGGTGATGCACGGCGCCTGTCTCAAGGTGGGGTTGATCGGGCTGCTCGGCTGGCCGCCGGAGGCCTACCCGGCCCTGCGGGGGATGGACAACTGCGGCTGGGCCACGGTCGAGGAGTACGCCACCGGGCAGCGGCGGCTGGTCGGCTACAACGAGTCCGTGCGGCCGGGGCACCACGCGCCGGCTGGGCGCCCTGACGACGTGTGAGGCGTCACCTGGGGTGCCCGGCGGGGCCGATTTCGCGTCCGGCGTCCGCGTTGGATACGATTCCCTGGTTGCCCGGCATGCTTCGGGCGGCGGGGCTGTAGCGCAGTTGGTAGCGCACCTCCATGGCATGGAGGGGGTCAGGGGTTCGAATCCCCTCAGCTCCACCACGACCCCTGGGCCTGCTTCGCCGCGGGTCGGGGCCTCATCTCCCCTCGCTGGCGAAGTTGTCGTCATGTCCCCGCTGAGGTCGTTCGGCCCCGCCATTCCAGAAGCGCAGATGGTCGCCTCACGCCGGGTCGTTGGTCCCTGTTCCCGGCCAGCGCCGAAGGGAAGTCTGAAAGGACAACCGCGGCAACCACGCCGCGCCCCGAAGGAGCATCATGTCCAGCACTCAGCTACACCGCCCCTCCACCACGCCAACCGCGCCGACTGAGGCCACAGGTTGGACCGGATGGGTTTCGTTCGCGGCCTTCATGATGATGCTCAGCGGCGCCCTCTCCGGCATCGTGGGCTTCCTCGCCGTCATCAACAACAACTGGACCATGTGGAACAACAACGGCGTACCTTTCGGCAGTCCCTATGGCTGGGGCTGGTGGAGCATGTTCGTCGGCCTGGTTGTCTTCTCGATCGGTGCTGCGCTGTTGCGCGGCAGCATGTTCGCGCGGGTCGTGGCTGTGTTCGTTGCCGCCGGCAGCCTGATCAGCCACTTCGTGTCGTTGAACGTTGCGCCACTGTGGTCGATCACGGTGATCACCATCGACATCCTGGTCATCTGGGCCGTCATGGTGCACGGCAAGGAGATGAAGGACGTCTGACCCGCGGCTGACATCGGCCGCCGGGGTGCCCGCACACACCCTGGAGGGCCCTCGTGCACCTGTTCAACCCTGATGCGCCCGAGCGCGGAATGATCTTGCTCGCTCCGGGCGGCGGCCAGGACCACACCTCGCCCAGCGTCGTCGCCCGCGCCAGGAGCCTCACCCACCGCGGGTACGCGGTCGCCGTCGTTCGTTCGCTCGACGGCGTTCCGGTTCTGCTCGCTGAGCATCTCGGCCCGTTCGGATTCTGGGGCATCTCCCAGGGCGCCCGGGTCGGGCTGCCGCTGCTCGCCGCCGAACCGCTGGTCACCGCCGCGGTGCTCGGGCTTGCCGACGGCCCGGCTACCTCGGCGCCGCTCGTCACCGCCCCGGTGCTGTTCTACGTCCAGTCCGACGACGACCTGGTGCAGCCCGACGCCTGCCGGGCGCTCTTCGACGCGCTCGGCTCGGCTGACAAGACCCTGGTCGAGAACCCTGGCGGTCACCTGGACCTGCCGCGGACCTCAGTCGAGGAGTCCGCTGGCTGGCTGGACCGGAAGCTGGCCGAGTCGTGACACGCGATCGGGGTACCGCAATGCGTACTCCAGGGCCACGTGTCCTCCGAACGAGTGGCCGAGGACGGCCCACTTCCCGAATCCGAGGTGCTGGCGCAATGCGTCGGCGTCTGCCGTGAGGTTCTCCCAGGTCATCGATGAGTCGAGGTACAGGGAGACATCACCCAGCGCGACATGTCTCGGCCAGCTGTCGGCCCGCTGTGGTCGTGCCTTCATCGGTGGCCGCCTCCTCATGAGCTCTCGAGGTCCCCGGCGGTGAAGCCCGAAGCGAGATCGGTGGCGAAGTGCTCGGCGAAGCGCTTCACGCCGTCCCATTCGGTGTAGACGTAGTCGCGCGACAGGTCGGTGCCGAGGTCGCCGGGCCGGTCTCGAGCGATCCGCTTCATCATGGGGTGATGAAGCTCTGCAGCGTGGCCACCGGGTCACACTCACCGGCGACCGCGTAGAAGGCGGAGAAGATCCGGCACGCCAAGACATGGTTGTTGCGATGGGGTGTACGTTGCCGCAGGCCTGGGCAACCGATGTTGTGTGCGCCTTGAGCTACGGGGGCGGCGTGCCACCCGAATGCGAGCGAGGTCAGGCTGCCTGGCGGCCGGAGGCAACATGAGTGAGTTCAGGAGAGTTCCCGCGCGGACCCTTGCGGCGTGGAAGACACCAGCCGGGAGGGGGCGCCACTGTGACCGGAGCGACGGTGCCTGAGCCGGAGCCCCAGGTCGAGCGGGGAGGTGCTGAGGCGGCGAAGCTGTTCCAGGGGCTTGCCGAAGTCGTGTACGACAGTGACGACTTCGACGACGTGTACGCCAAGCTGTGCGAGGCATCCCGCACCCTCGTCACCGGCTGTGACCGCGCCAGCCTGATGCTCAAACGAGGCAGCCGCTTCGTCACGGCGGCCGCCACCGACGACATCGCGGCGCGAGTCGACGACCTTGAACGCGAGCTCGGCGACGGGCCGTGCCTGGACGCGGTGCGGAACGAGGCCGCCTACGTCGATGCCTCGCTTCCCGAGGAATCCCGCTGGCCGGGTCTGGCCACGCGGATCATGGACGAGACCCCCGTGCGTGGCGTAGCAGGGTTCCGGCTCCTCGTCGACGAAGAGAAGATCGGGGCGCTCAACCTGTTCTCAGACGCTCCGGGCGTCCTGACCGAGCGTTCAGTGGATGAGGGAGCCGTGGTGGCCGCGTTCTTGTCGGTCTCGTTGCTGGCCGCCCACCGCCGGCAGCAGGCGTCGTCGTTGCAGCGGGGACTACACACCAACCGCGAGATCGGCAAGGCGGTCGGGTTGATGATGGCCTTCCACAAGGTGGACGACGAAATCGCGTTCGAAATCTTGCGAAAGGCCTCCCAGGACATGAACGTCAAGCTCGCCGAGGTGGCCCGCGAGGTCGTCGCGCACCACAACGCACGCCGCGGCTGAAGGCCCCGCAGCGTCCACCGTCCGGGCCCGGCGCTGCCGAAGTGGGCCAGTGAGCGACGGCTGCGAACAGCCGGCCACCTGGTGCGGCGTCCGCAAACCGCACTGAGCCACAGGGTCCTCCTCAGGCCCTGACCCTTCCGGCAAGCTCAGTGATCCTGGCCAGCTTCAGTCTGGGCCGCGAAGATGGTGGCATAGGTGCCCGCGTAGGTGGCAGACACGTCACCGGGGTCGTTGAACTCCATGTGCCACCCGACCACGGCTCGGGTGATCCGCCACTGGCGGCCTGCCTGCCCGGTCCCGGTGTAGGTGCCCTTATGGAAGGTGAACTCAATCATTTGCGCCGGCCGACTGCTCATCCGACCCTGACTGGTACCTCAGCGTGTGGATCATGGCGGCGCTCGCCCTTCTGGACCAGCCGGGCGGCTCTCCCTGTGGAGATCGGGTCCCAGCGTGAATCCATAACGGTACGCCCTGGAGGACGCCTGTCCAGCGTTGTTCGTCGTTCTGGTTTGCTAGAACGCGTGCGGCCGTCCACGTCGACAAGCGGTCGGTTCCGTGGCCGCCACACGGCTCAGCGGGGACAAACGCTCACCAGGTGGAGTGGGACTCATCCGTCCGCAACGGCATCGTCAGCCACAACGACGGGCTCGAGGCGGGGTGCGACCTCGGCGGTACGGCGTACAAGGTGCCCCTTGACGGGCACAACCAGCTCGACTACCTCACGGGCGTCACGGCCGAGAGCCCCCGCCAGCTGCCTGCGCTACCGGCCGGCCGCACGGCGGCCCCAGATGGTCGACACCGCAATGAGCCACGTCGGTTTCCGGTGCGTAGGACGCGAGAGAACCGTCAGGTGAGCGGGCCGACAGTCTGCGCTCACCCGGCCGCGCAGGTCAGAGGCCTGGGTTCTGGTGGCCCACCACACGGGCCCAGGTCACGCGCGGCGTGGCAGCGATGCCACTTGCCGCCATGGCGGCACCCAGCCGGGAGCTCATGAAATCGGCCTGGGCCTGCTGGGACTCCCAGACCTCGACCACGTAGCCGTGACCGCTGTCCGAGACCCCAGTGACATGCGTGACCAGCCCTGCGGGCCAGTCGCCTGCTCCGGTGTGCGAGTCCAGGCCGAGCTCGGCGTTGACCTTGGCGTAGGCAGCCTCGTCAAGTCCGTCGAAATCGAGCATGAGCAGATCAGCCATGTGCCCTCCTCGGGGCCCGGGCGGCATCGTGCGCGCCCTTATCTGAGTGTGGGCGCGGGCAGAGGCACCTGGAAGGGTCTGCTGGGGTTGTCTAGCCCGTGCAGGTGCCGAGGGCCGGTCAGTCCCTCATCGGCAGGATCGGCTGCCATCGCGGCTGGGGCGCGCTTGGAAGTCGGTTGCGGCATGACCGAACGGTAGGGTTGAGTCCACGGGTGGCCCGAGCTCTCCATTCCGACGAGATTCCGATCAGCGGCGCGCTGGTCCGCGCTCTTGTGGCACGGGCGATGCCTGAGCACGCCGACGCGCCGGTCCGCCGGTTGGCTTCGACCGGTTCGACCAACGCGCTGTTCCGTCTGGGAGATGAGCTTCTGGTGCGGCTGCCGCGCCAACCCGGAGGCTCGGCGACCATCCGCAAGGAGGCGACATGGCTGCCGCTGCTGGGACCGACGATGCCCGTGGCGGTTCCCGAGGTGGTTGCCGTGCTCGGACCTGACCGCGACTACCCGGAAAGCTGGTCGGTGGTCCGCTGGATCGATGGTGAACACCCCCAGGTGGTCGATCCGGAAACGCCCGTCGACCCCCGACGGGAAGACCTGGCGAAGAGCCTCGCCGCAGTCCTGGAAGCCCTGAGGCAAGCGCAGGTACCCACAGAGGCGGTCGCCGACCCGCAGCTGCGGTGGTACCGAGGCGAGCCGCTCGCGACGATGGACGAGGTGACCCGACGCAACATCGGGCGTTGCCGGGCCCTGGAAGGCTTCGATCTCGACCTGCACGCTGCCGAGCAGATCTGGGACGAAGCCATCAACCTGCCCGAACCAGCAGGCGCTACGACGCCGGGGTGGTACCACGGAGACCTAGCGGCCGAGAACCTGTTGGTCCGGGACGGGGCGCTGGCCGCGGTCCTGGACTTCGGGGGCCTGTCGGTCGGCGACCCCACCGTGGACCTTGCGGTGGCCTGGGAGATCCTTGATCCTCCCGCAAGGGAGCTGTTCCGCACACGGCTCGGCGTCGATGACGCGACCTGGCTACGCGGCCGCGCGTGGGCCCTCTCCATCACCTTGATGATCTGGTACTACTGGAGCACCATGCCGGAGCGACGAGCCAGTCGCATGGCAGTCGGCCGCAACGTCCTGGCCGACGCCGGCTACCCGGTATGACGAGCGCCAGCGGCCGGCTTTCCAGCCCGCTACCGACGCTGCGACCTGCCTCGGCTCAACGGCCCCGGAACGCGGTCACCCCCTGCAGGGTCGGCACGAAGACCCAGTCGCCGCAGACGATCTGGGAGGAGAAGTGCGGCAAGGGGCCGGCGGCCAGCCGCTGCAGCACCTTTCCGTCCCGGAGCCGCAGCACCACCAGCGCACCGCTGTGCGAGTCCGCGGCGTACACCTTCCTTCCCGCCACCACGGGGGAGGAGTACACCCCCTGCGCTGTCCAGCGCCACTGCAGCGAGGAGGGGCCGACCCGAAGCGCCCGGATCGCGTTCTGGCCGCGGCACGGCAGCAGCACGGTGCGGCCCACCACCGCCGCGCCGCCGTACGCCGCGCAACCGTCCAGGTGCCGCACCGCCGATCCGATCCCGCCCAGCCCCGGCCGGAGCAGGTACACCACGCCCCGCTTGCCGGCGGTCACCAGCCGGTGCACCGAGCGGACCACCGCCGGGGCCATCGAACCGAGGTCGAGGTCGCTGGTGTTGTCGGCGCGCCAGGAGCCGGGCGAGAAGACCGCCCGTCGGCGCAGCGTCACCGGCGTCAGCTCGGTGACTGAGTCGCTACCGTCCCAGCGCCCGTTCACTGCGCCGTTTCCGCTGGCCACGTAGATGTTGCCGTTCTCGCCGAGCACCGGCCCGGGGGTCGCCCAGATGCCGGCCTCCCGCGCGGTGGGGACCGCGTAGCTGTGCACCGGGCCGCGGCCGTTCGTGGCCACCGAGGTCACGTAGCCGACGTAGTTGCCGCAGTCGCCGAACAGCCCGCCGAAGGCGGTCAGCACGCGGCCGCGGGTGACCAGCAGCGCGGCACGCTGCTGCTCGGCCTTCGGGGCGCGGCGGTGCTGGGTGTCCAGGTTGCGGTGCCAGTGACGGACCCCCGTGCGCGGGTCCAGCGCCCACAGCGTGTGGTGCCCGCCGGCGGTCTCCGCGGCGACGAACACCCAGCCGGTCGCGGCGTCGTAGGCGGGGGTGCCGGTGACCCCGAGCGGGCCGATGTCACCGCAGGGCAGGCCGGCCAGCGGCTGCGGCGCACCCAGGCTGACGTGCCAGCGCACCCGGCCGGTGCGCGGCTGCAGGCCGTAAACGTCGTCGGTCTCGGTGGCCACCACCAGGACCCCGCTGACCAGCAGCGGCTCGCCGTACACCGAACCGTGCAGGTGCCGGCGCCAGGCCCACTGCAGCCGGCCCCGGGGGGCCCGGGCCACCTGCCCGCTGCGGTAGGAGTTCTGGTGGTACGTCGGCCAGCTCTCAAGCGCGGTTCGGGTGCTGTACGGCGAGCGGGGTGGGCCGTGCTCGACCCGTGGCTCGGAGGGCCCGCCGGTGCACGCGGTCGCGGCTGCCAGGACCACCAGGGCAAGCAGCAGACGGCGCATCCTTCGATGATCCACCCGTCCGGACGAGCCGTGAAAGGTCAAGAAGGTCGCGTGCTGCGCGTAGTAACTACCTGAGCGTGTTGGCCGGGGCTCGAGGCATCCCCCTGATGGGGTTTGACGGGCTTGGTGTCCCAGACCACTCATCAGGAGGATGCATGTCCCACAGTAGTCGTCGGCTCTCGCGTGGTGACCGCCGTCGCAACGACCGGCTCGCCCGTCTGCGCGCGGTCGTCACCCGTGAGACCGCGGTGCTCGCGTTCGACCTCGCCGCTGACAAGCAGGTGTGCGCGCTGACCGATCAGGACTCCCGGGTGCTGGCCCGCCGCACGGTGAAGGCCAAGGCGTGGCAGCTGCGGGAAGCGGTCGAGTGGGGGCTGGCCCAGGCCGCGGCGGCGGGGTTCTCCTCGGTGGTGGTCGCCTGCGAGCCGACCGGGCACCGCTGGCGGGTACTGGACCAGATCGCCGAGCAGGCGGGCGCGCGGCTGGTCTGCGTGCAGCCACTGCTGGTGCACCGGGCCCGCGAAAGCGAGGACTTCACTCACAACAAGAGCGACGAGACCGACGCGATGATCATCGCCCGGCTGGTCACCGAGCTGCGCTGCTACCTGCCCGAACGAGCCGAACCCACCTGGGCCCGGCTGCGGCACCTCGGCGCCCGCCGGGTCGCCCTGGTCACCGACGCCACCGCCGCCCGGCAGCAGATCACCGACCTACTCGAGTGCGCCTGGCCCGCGGCACTGCAGGCCGCCGGCAAGCCGATGAAGGCCAAGAGCTGGCTGGCCGCGATGACGGTGCTGCTGGACCGGGTCGGCGCCAGCGGCGACCTGAGTGTGATCCGCCGCTGGGGGTGGAACCGGTTCGCCGCAGCGGTCCGCCGCGAGCTGCCCCGCCACGGCACCACCCGCTGGCACTCGAAGATCGTGCGGGCCGTCTTCGACGCCGCCGCCGACCCGGCGCGGGCCGCGGCCGGAGTGGGCGACCAGCGCGCCGGCGCCCTGGAGCGGACCCGGTTCGCGCTGGCCGATCTGGCCCACGCCCGCGCCGAGATCTCCGTGGTCGAGACCCGCATGGTCGAGGTGCTCGACGAGCTGGGCCTGACCCAGCTCGTGACCAGCATCCCCGGCCTGTCCGCGGTCGGCGCGGCCGCGATCCTTGCCGAAACCGGCGACCCAACCCGGTTCTCCTCCGCCCGGGCGCTGGTCAAGCACGCCGGGCTCTGCCCCCGCGACAACGCCTCGGGCAGCTACCAGGGCAAGACCGGCATCAGCGGACGCGGTCGCCCCAAGCTGCGGCTGGCAGCCTGGCGGGCGGTGTGGCCCGCAGTGCGCAACAACCCCGTCCTCGCCGCCCGGCACGCCCACCTGACCGGCCGTACCGAGAACAAGCTCACCGCCACCCCAGCCCGCGTCGCCGTTGCCGGCAGCCTGCTGCGCCAGCTCCACGCCGTCATCACCACCGGCACCGCCTGGGACCCCGCCATCGCCGGCGGCCTCAACCCGAACACCAAGGAGGCCGCCGCTGCCGCATGAGCCCAGGCGCCGTAGCTGACCGGACGGGGCGAGCCCGCCTGCGCGTCGGGATCACATCCCGCAAATGACCATGGGCAGCCCCGCCCGTCTCCACCAAAGCCCGGATGAAGGCTGTCGGGAACGAACCCGCTTGAACGCTACGTAGGGCAAGAGACAGGCGCGAGGCCCCCGGCCACACGCCAACAGCGCAACCCGCACACCAAACCAGCCCGCCGGCGAACCCGGCGAGCCGACCTCCCCAGTGGCGTCCGCCAGAGTGGTGTACGGATCCCGGTGAGCGTGTCGCTGCCGATGTAGGCGACGGCCACCGGGTGATCCTTCGAGCGAACCTCTCACAGAACCCTCGAACGGAGCACCACGATGACCGTCAGGTCCAGTATCGATCCTGCCCGCCTGCTCGAAGAACAACTGGCTCAGGCCTCCCCGGATCTGCTGCGCGAGCTGCTGCAGACCTTCGTCAACACCCTGCTGTCCGCTGAGGCCGACGCGGTGTGCGGCGCCGAGTACGGCACCAGCAGCCCTGATCGGGTCAACCGCCGCAACGGCTACCGGCACCGCGACTTCGACACCCGCGCCGGCACGGTCGACGTCGCGGTGCCCAAGCTGCGACAGGGCTCCTACTTCCCTGAGTGGCTGCTCGAGCGCCGCAAGCGGGCCGAGCGGGCGCTGACGTCGGTGGTGGCGACGTGCTACCTGCTCGGAGTCTCGACGCGGCGGATGGACAAGCTCGTGCAGTCCCTCGGCATCACCACGCTGTCGAAGTCGCAGGTCAGCGAGATGGCCAAGGACCTCGACGCCCACGTCGAGCAGTTTCGCACCCGCCGCCTGGAAGACGCCGGCCCGTTCACCTTCCTCGCCGCCGACGCCCTGGTGCTCAAGGTCCGCGAAGGCGGCCGCGTGGTGCCTGTGCACGCCCTGGTCGCCACCGGTGTCAACGCCGACGGGCACCGAGAAGTCCTGGGTGTGCAGGTCACCTCCAGCGAGGACGGCGCCGGCTGGTTAGCGTTCTTCCGCGACCTCACCGCCCGCGGCCTGAGCGGCGTCAAGCTGGTCACCAGCGACGCGCACCGCGGCCTCACGAACGCGATCAGCGCGACCCTGCCCGGCGCAGCGTGGCAACGCTGCCGCACCCACTACGCCGCCAACCTCATGTCCGTGACACCGAAAAGCTCCTGGGGCTGGGTCAAAGCGCTGCTGCACTCGGTCTACGACCAGCCCGACGCCGAAGCGGTGCACGCCCAGTTCGACCGGGTCGTCGACGCCCTGAGCGAGAAGCTCCCCAAGGTCGCCGAGCACCTCGAACAAGCGCGCGCCGACATCCTCGCCTTCACCGCGTTCCCCAAGGAGATCTGGCGCCAGATCTGGTCCAACAACCCCAACGAACGGCTCAACCGCGAGATCCGCCGCCGCACCAACGTCGTCGGCATCTTCCCCGACCGCAGCTCGATCATCCGGCTCGTCGGCGCCGTCCTGGCCGAACAACACGACGAATGGGCCGAAGGCCGTCGCTACCTCGGACTCGACGTCCTGGCCCGCTCACAAGCCGTCGACACCACCACCGAGGAGGTGAGCACCGAGCTGACCACCATCCAGGCGATCACCGCCTGAACTACAACGACGAAGGATCACCCGTCGTACACCACTCCCAAGGACTTGACCACCTCCCCTGCGCAGAACGACAAGACCAAGCCCGTTGACTTCCTCCCCATAGGCTGGTCAGTTCACCCGGGGGCGGGTATGCCTGAAGCATGAGCCTGGATCTCGACGAGCTGCTCGATCGCAGCATCGTGCTCGGGTACAGCCGCATCGGGTACGTCGTACGCAGCCGCGGGTGGGCTCCCGACGACCCACCCCCTGACGCGCTGCTCGGCAAGCGGGTGCTGGTCACCGGGGCCACCTCCGGGATCGGGCGCGCCGCCGCGGCCGGGTGCGCCCGGCTCGGCGCCACGGTGCACGTGCTGGGGCGCAACCCCGACCACACCGAGCGGACGCTCAGGCAGCTGCGACAGGAGGTGCCTGCCGGGGACTTCATCGGCGAACAGTGCGACGTCAGCTCGCTGGAGGGGGTGCGGTCGTTCGCCGCCGGGTTCGGTGAGCGGGTGCCCAGACTGCACGGGCTGGCCCACAACGCGGGCACCATGACCGACCACCGCACCGAGACGGCCGAGGGGCACGAGGTCACGCTGGCCACGCATGTGCTCGGGCCGCTGCTGCTCACCCGGTCGCTGCGACCGCAGCTGCGGGCGGCGGCGGGTGCGCAGGTGGTGTTCGTATCCTCCGGAGGCATGTACGCCCAGCGCCTGCACGACCAGGACCCCGAGTTCCGGGAGGGGAAGTTTTCCGGGCTCACCGCCTACGCCCGCACCAAGCGGATGCAGGTGGTGCTGGCCGAGGACCTCGCCGAGGAGCTCGCCGAGGACCGGATCACGGTGCACAGCATGCACCCGGGGTGGGTCAACACCCCGGGGGTGCAGACCTTCCTGCCCCGGTTCCGGACGGTCGCCCGGCCGGTGATCCGGACGCCGCAGGAGGGCGCGGACACCGTGGTGTGGCTGTTGGCCGGCGGGGCGACCACGCACCAGACCGGGAAGTTCTGGCACGACCGCGCGCGCCGGCCCACGCACTACACCTACCGCACCCGGGAGAGCGGGCTGCAGCGGAAACGGTTCCGGGACTTCTGCCGGGACGCGACCGCGACCTAGACAGGGACGACGGCCAGGGCGGCCGGACTCCCGCTGGTGGCGAGTCCCGAGTAGAGCGCTGGGTGGTGGGTACGAGGCGGACCGTCCGTATGTCGAGGAAGGGTCGATGGTGCAGCCCGAGCTGATCGGTGGCCGATACCGGGTGCGTTCCCCGGTCGGCCACGGCGGCATGGGCACGGTGTGGCTGTGCAGGGATGACGTGCTGCGCCGCGATGTGGCCGTCAAGGAGGTCGGGCTGCTCCCTGGGGAGTCGGCCACCGACTCCGCGCGGGCACTGCGCGAGGCACGGAACTCCGCCGCCCTGAGCCACCGCAACGTGGTGACCGTCTTCGACGTGGTGGAGCAGTCGGGGACGATCTACCTGGTCATGGAGTATGTCCCGTCTCGGTCGCTGGCCGAGATCATCGACCAGGAAGGACCCCTCCAGCCCGGTCCCGTAGCCCGCATCGGGGCTCAGGTCGCCGACGGGCTGGCCGCCGCCCACGCCGCCGACATCACTCACCGTGACGTCAAGCCGAGCAACGTCTTGGTCACCGAGGACGGGACGGCCAAGATCAGCGACTTCGGGATCGCCCGTGTCGCCACCGAGCCGGCCCTCACCCAGTCCGGCTTCGTCACCGGGACCCCGTCGTACTTCTCCCCGGAGCTGGCCAGGGGAGCGCACCCGGACCCGCAGGCGGACGTGTGGGCGCTGGGGGCGGCGCTGTACGCCGCAGTGGAGGGCCGCCCGCTGTATGCGAAGCGGGTCAACCCGGTCGCCGTCCTGCACGACATCGCGACCACGCTTCCTGCCCGGCCGGCCAGGGCCGGCCGGCTGGAACAGCCGTTGATGCGCATGCTCGACCGCGACCCCGCATCTCGCTGGTCGATGGCCGCCGCCGCACAAGGTCTGCGCACGGTGGCGGAAGATCTCGTCGACGACGGCACCCGGGGGTACACCCGGGAGCGTGTGCCGGTCGAGTCGCTCGCGCCCCCCGGCCCCGACGGAGCATCCCCCGGGCGGGACACCAGCCCCCCGCGCCGGCGCCGCGGTCGCTTCCTGCTGCTCGCCGCGGCCGGCGTCATCGTGCTGGTCGGCGGGCTCGCCTACGCGGCCGGCATCGGCGGGGGGGCCGGACACGCGCCCGCGGCGGCGACGGACCCGCCCCGCCGGCACACCTCCGGGGGGCCGGCGACCGGCCCCACCGGGCGCCCAGCCGGCAGCAGGCCCAGTAACGAGGCCAGTAGCGAGCCCAGTAGCAGGCCCAGTAGCAGGCCCAGCCCTCGCAGCGGGCGCGCGACCCATCAGGCAGGCGATCGTCACACGCACCGCCCCCACCAGGCGTCCGCCGCCTCGTCCGCGGGCAAGGCCCGGGTCCTGCGGACCTACTACGCCACGGTCCCGGACAACCTGGACGCCGGCTGGTCGATGCTGGGACCGCGTGAGAGGTCGGTGGGCCGCAGCTCCTACGACCAGTTCTGGGGCTCCATGACTGCGGTCGACGTCTCGCACATCACCACCTCATCAGGCAGCCACACGGTCGACCTCTCGTTGACCTACCACTACAAGGACGGCCGGGTGGTGGACGAGCGTCAACGGCTGACCCTCATCCGGGCCAGCGACGGGCGCTGGCTGATCGACCACGACCAGGTGCTGAGCTCCCGCACCCGTTAGCGGCCGAGGTGGGGAGGCCAAGGATCCGACGACGGGGCGCCCACCCACCGAGCACGAGCGCATCAAGGCCACGGTCGCGATCGCCAAGAAGGCCGAAGAGGTCGGGCTCGACGTCTTCGCGACCGGCGAGCATCACAATCCGCCGTTCATCGCCTCGGCCCCGACGACCACGCTGTCGTTCATCGCGGCACAGACCGAGCGACTCAGCCTGTCCACGGCGACCACCCTGATCACCACCACCGACCCGGTGCTCATCGCCGAGAACTACGCCAAGCTGCAGCACCTCTCCGTGGGCCGGGTGGACCTGATGCTGGGCCGCGGCAACACCGGCCCGGTCTACCCCTGGTTCGGCAAGGACATCCGCGACGGCATCCCGCTGGCCGTCGAGAACTACCACCTGCTCCACCGGTTGTAGCGCGAGGACGTCGTGGACTGGGAGGGGAAGTACCGCACGCCGTTGCAGGGGTCCACCTCCGTGCCCCGCCCACTGGACGGTGTGCCGCCCTTCGTGTGGCACGGCTCGATCCGCAGCCCCGAGATCGCCGAGCAGGCCGCCTACTACGGGGACGGGTTCTTCGCCAACCACATCTTCTGGCCCAAGGAGCACACCCAGCGGATGGTGGAGCTCTACCGGCGTCGGTTCGAGCACTACGGGCACGGCGCCGCCGACCAGGCGATCGTGGGGCTCGGTGGCCAGGTGTTCATGCGCCGCGACAGCCAGGACGCGCTCACCGAGTTCCGGCCGTACTTCGACAACGCGCCCGTCTACGGGCACGGCCCGTCCCTGGAGGACTACAGCCATTCTGGTCATCGGTGGCCGGGGCAGCGACCGTGTAGACCCCGACCCCGTTCGAGGATCTGCTCTCCGGCGAAGTCAGCGACACCTGGGCACGACGCTGAGCTCGAGCAGCTTCCTGCCCTCACCGGAGCCGGGCATCCGCAGACCGGTGCAGACCACGGAGCGCGCACCACGTCGCCACCGCGGCGATGTCACACGCCTCAGCCGCCGAACGGCTGCGACCCAGCCCCCGGCATCCGCGCCAGCAGCTCCCGGGCCTGTGCCGCGAGCTTGTGCTCGACGAGCACCTCGTAGCGCGTGGCCACCACCTGGCTGACCGAGGTGAAGTCCCGGCGGCCGCGGGTCGCGGCGTACCCCACCAGGGCCCAGACCACCCCGAACAGGGCACCGATGGCCACCGTCGCCACGATGATGCTGACGGTGTTGCCGCGGCCGAAGAAGGAGAAGATCAGCCCGACGAACAGCCCGACCCACAGCCCGGACAGGGCCCCGCCAAGGGCCACCCGGCCGGTGGTCAGCCGGCCGGTGACCCGCTCCACCTGCTTGAGGTCGGTGCCCACGATCATGCAGTTCTGCACCGCGAACTCGTTGTCCGACAGATAGTCCACTGCCCGTTGGGCGTCCTCGTACTTGTCGTAGACGCCCAGCGACATCGGAAACTGGAGGTTCAGGCCCTCGCGGAAGCGGGAGATGTTCGATGGAGTGCTCATGCTCCATTGTGGGCCGACTCCCCGGGGGACGTCAGGTGATCGTGAGTCCGCCGTCGACCGGCAGGGTCTGGCCGGTGACGTAGCCGCTGGCCCGCGATGCCAGGAACACCACCGCGGCAGCCAGCTCCCGCGGGTCGCCCTCGCGTCCGGCCGGTATCCGCGCTGCCATCGCTTCGAGGTAGCCGTCCGGGTACTGCGCGGTCATCTCCGACTCGAAGAACCCGGGAGCCAGGGCGTTGACCCGGATGCCCTTGCGGCCTGTCCACTGCTGGGCGAGGTCCCGGGTCAGCCCGATCAGCCCGGCCTTGCTCGCGGAGTACGCCGCCTGGGGAAGCCCGGCCGTGGTGATGCCGAGCACGCTGCTGATGTTGATGATGCTGCTGCCCGGCTGCATCACCCGCCCGCAGGCCTGCGCCATCCAGTAGCAGCCGTTGAGGTTGACGTCGACGACCCGGCGGAACTCGTCCGGGCTCTCCCGGGTTGCCGGCACCGCGGTCCCGATGCCGGCGTTGTTGACCAGCACGTCGACCCGGCCGAACTCGGCCATCACCGCGTCCACCAGCGCCCGGCAGTCCTCGGGGGAGGCGACGTCGGTCTTCACCGTCAGCGCCCGCCGGCCGGCGTCCTCCACCAGCCGCCTGGTGTCCTCGAGCCGATCGGCCCGGCGGGCGCCGAGGGCCACATCGGCGCCAGCCTCGGCAAGGGCACGCGCGAACGCCACCCCCAGCCCGGAGGAGGCGCCGGTGACGATCGCCACCGAGCCGTCGAGACGGAACAGGTCCAGAACGTTCGTCATGGGGCACACCCTAGAGGGGTTCACTCGTAGCCGAGGATCTCCTTGCGTTTGCGGCCCCAGGCCAGGGCGGAGGCGATGCCGTCGTCGATGCCCAGGGAGGCGGTCCACCCCAGCACCTCGCGCGCCCGGTCCACGTTGGCGAACGCGCCCACGGCGTCACCCGGCCGCGGCGGAGCCTCCCGCAGCGGCACCTTCTTGCCGAAGACCCGCTCGAACGCCTCGACGAGCTCACGGACGGTCACGCCCGATCCGGTGCCGACGTTGATGATCGTGCTCGGCGCCTGCATGGCGGTCAGCACCTTGTCGAAGTTCTCCACGGCCTGCACGTGGGCCTGCGCGAGGTCCCACACGTGGATGTAGTCGCGGATGCCCGTGCCGTCGCGGGTGGGGTGGTCGGTGCCGGTGATCGTGAACGCGTCCTTCAGGCCCTGCGCGGCCATTACCAGCTGCCCGAGCACGTGCGAGGGCTCCTTGACGTAGATCCCGGACGCCAGGTCGGGGTCGGAACCGATGGGGTTGAAGTAGCGCAGGATGATCGCGCGCAGGTCGGTGGCCGCGGCCATGTCGGTCAGCGCCATCTCCATCACGCGCTTGGTGCGGGCGTACGGCGAGCCCGGGTCCAGCGGCGAGCCCTCGTCCACCTCGAAGCTCTCCACCATGGCGTACAGCGACGCAGACGAGCTGAACAGCACGCGCGGTCTGCCGAGCTCGACCAGCTGGTCGAACAGCTCCAGGGACTTGGCCACGTTGTCGCGGTAGTACTCGTAGGGCTGCTCGACCGACTCGGGGACGATGATCCGCGCCGCCATGTGGATCGTGCACTCGATGTCCGGGTGCTCCTCGAACACCCGGGCAAGCAGGTCCCGGTCGGCGATGTCGCCCTCGTAGAAGATGCGGTCGCGCACGAACACCCGTGGGCCGGTGAGCAAGGAGTCCAGGATGACCGGGGTGTGGCCGGCCTCCTCGAGCGCCTTGGCGGTGGTCGATCCGATGTAGCCGGCGCCGCCGGTGACGAGAACCTTCATGGCCCCCGACCTTAGTATGACCGCCATGGTCAGCGCGGTCCCGTCGCCGAAGGCGGTCCGGGACTTGCTCGAGGAGCTGCTCGGGCGTCCACCGCGGGTGGCGCGGGGCCTGCCGTACGCCCCCGGCCCCGGGGAGCCGGCCACGGTCGCGGTCTACGTCGACCCGCGGGTGCGGACCTCCGCAGTGCTCGCGGCCGACCTGCGTTGCTCGGCCACCCTGGCCGCGCTGGCCGGCCGGATCCCGGCCGGCGGGCTGGAGGACGTCTGGAGGCAGCATCGGCTCGGGCCGTCGCTGGCCGGTCACCTGGACCGGTTGCTCGACGGGCTCGGCCCGCTGTTCGGCGACGGGGTGCGCCGCTACGCGTCGTACCCGTCCGAGCCGCCCGCCGACGTCGCCGCGCTGGCACGCAGCCTCGGCAGCCGACTGGACCTGACGGTGGAGTTCTCCCAGTACGGCAGCGGTCGACTCTCCTTCGTGACCCTCTCCTGAGCCGTCCCGCCGATGTCGTGCCGGAACACGACCCCTGCCTGGCGGCTGACGCACCGATATCGGGGAGAACGTGCTGCGCTATCATGACCGCATGCGCATGGCCCTGCTCCTTAGCCGGCCGCGTTGACCAACGCTTGACGTCAGCGCGGCTACCCCTCGTGCTCGAGGGGTTTTTTTGTGTCCCAGCCATGGTCACCGTCAAGGAGCAGCCTCGATGCCCGCGAGAACCGAAGCAGAAGGAACCTCGATGAGCGACAGCGTCGGCAGCACGCCGGACGTGGCGACCCCCGAGCGGACCGGGAGCCCCGGCGCCGGCTACGACGTGGTCGCCACCCAGGAGAAGTGGCGCAAGGTCTGGGAGGAGATGGACCCCTTCCGGGCCCGCGACGACGCCTCGGGACCCGAAGAGACCCGCCGCTACGCGCTGACGATGTTCCCCTACCCCAGCGGTGACCTGCACATGGGGCACGCGGAGGTGTTCGCCCTGCACGACGTGATCGCGCGCTACTGGTGGCAGCGCGGGTTCGACGTGATGAACCCGATCGGCTGGGACTCCTTCGGGCTGCCCGCCGAGAACGCCGCCATCAAGCGGGACGAGCACCCGGCCACCTACACCTACGCCAACATCGAGACCCAGGCCGACTCGATCCGCCGCTACGGGCTCGCGTTCGACTGGACCCGCCGGCTGCACACCAGCGACCCCGAGTACTACCGGTGGACGCAGTGGCTGTTCCTGCGGTTCCGGGAGCGTGGCCTGGCCTACCGGAAGTCCTCGCCGGTGAACTGGTGTCCCAACGACCAGACCGTGCTGGCCAACGAGCAGGTGGTCGGCGGGCTGTGCGAGCGCTGCGGCGCCGTGGTCACCAAGCGCGAGCTGACCCAGTGGTACTTCAAGGTCACCGACTACGCCCAGCGGCTGCTGGACGACATGGTGTCGCTGAAGGACACCTGGCCCGAGCGGGTGCTGGCCATGCAGCGCAACTGGATCGGCCGCTCCGAGGGCGCGTCCGTCGACTTCGACATCGAGCCGCGCGAGGACACCGGCGGCGGGTTGCTGGCCGGGCGCAAGGTCACCGTGTTCACCACCCGGCCGGACACCCTGTACGGCGCGACGTTCTTCGTGGTGGCCGCCGACGCCAAGCTGGCCGAGGAGCTGTGCGCGCCCGAGCAGCGGGACGCGTTCGAGGCCTACCGGGAGCAGGTGCGCCGGGAGAGCGACATCGACCGGCTCTCCACGGAGCGGGACAAGACCGGTGTCTTCCTGGGTCGCTACGCCACCAACCCGGTGACCGGGGAGCAGATGCCGGTCTGGGCGGCCGACTACGTGCTGGCCGACTACGGCACCGGCGCGGTGATGGCGGTGCCCGCGCACGACCAGCGCGACCTGGACTTCGCCAAGGCGTTCGAGCTGCCGGTGCGCATGGTCGTCGACACCGGCGAGCCGGACCCGGCCGAGACGTTCGTGGCCACCACCGGCGACGGCACCTACGTGAACTCCGCCAGTGATGGGTTCAGTCTGGACGGGTTGACCGACAAGGCCAGCGGCATCTCCGCGATGGTCAAGCGGCTGGAGGCCGACGAGCGCGGCAGGGGGGCGGTGAACTACCGGCTGCGTGACTGGCTGCTGTCCCGGCAGCGGTTCTGGGGATGCCCGATCCCGATCGTGCACTGCCCGTCGTGCGGGGAGGTGCCGGTCCCCGACGACCAGCTGCCCGTCGTACTGCCCGACCTGCGGGGCGCGGACCTGAAGCCCAAGGGCACCTCGCCGCTGGCGGCGGCCGAGGAGTGGGTGAACGTCGACTGCCCCTCCTGCGGCGGACCCGCGAAGCGGGACAGCGACACGATGGACACCTTCGTGGACTCCTCGTGGTACTTCCTGCGCTACTGCTCGCCGCACTACGAGGACGGCCCGTTCGACCCGGAGGCGGTGCGCCGCTGGATGCCGGCAGAGCAGTACGTCGGCGGGGTAGAGCACGCGATCTTGCACCTGCTGTACAGCCGGTTCTTCACCAAGGTGCTGTTCGACATGGGCATGGTCGACTTCGAGGAGCCGTTCCAGGCGCTGCTGAACCAGGGTCAGGTCATCAACCAGGGCAAGGCGATGAGCAAGTCGCTGGGCAACGGGGTGAACCTGGGGGAGCAGATCGACGAGTTCGGGGTCGACGCGGTGCGACTGACCCTGGTGTTCGCGGGGCCGCCCGAGGACGACATCGACTGGGCGGACGTCTCCCCGGCCGGCTCGCTGCGGTTCCTGCAGCGGGCGTGGCGGCTGAGCGGCGACGTGACCTCGGCGCCCGGGGTTGCCTTCAAGGACGGTGACACGGCGTTGCGCAAGGTCACCCACAAGACGGTGCACGAGGCCGCCCAGCTGGTCGAGGACCACCGGTTCAACGTGCTGGTCGCCCGGATCATGGAGCTGGTGAACGCGACCCGCAAGGCGGTCGACTCCGGCTGCGGTCCACAGGACCCGGCGGTGCGGGAGGCCACCGAGGCGGTCGCGATCCTGCTGAGCCTGGTCGCCCCCTACACCGCCGAGGAGATGTGGTCCCGGCTGGGCCACCAGCCGACCGTCGCCAAGGCCGGCTGGCCGACGGTGGACGGGGCACTGCTGGTCGAGGACACGGTCACCGCGATCGTGCAGGTCCAGGGCAAGCTGCGGGCCAAGCTGGAGGTCAGCCCGTCCATCTCCGAGGCGGACCTGGAGGCGCTGGCGCTGGCCGACCCGCAGGTGCAGCGGGCCCTGGACGACCGACCGGTGCGCAAGGTGATCGTGCGGGCGCCGAAGCTGGTGAACCTGGTCACCGGCTGACCCGGTGCGGGGTCTCGGCCAGGAGGAGTACGCCGCGCGGCCGCTCAGAGTGAGGCGAGCGCCTCCTCGATGGGCTGGTCTCCGGCGAGAAGGTCGAAGTCCTTGCCGATGGTCCGGTCGTCGTGCAACGCCGCCACCAGCACGGCCGCCACGTCCTCGCGAGGCACGTCACCGCGCTCGAGGCGGCCGACCTGCACCCTCCCGGTGCCGTCGTCGTCGGTGAGCCGGCCGGGGTGCACGATCGTCCAGTCCAGGTCCCGGCTGCGCAGGTCCTCGTCGGCGGCCTTCTTCGCGCGCAGGTAGACCTGGAAGATGTCGTCGCTGTCCGGGTCGGCCTGGTCGGTGCCCATCGAGGAGACCATCAGGTAGCGGCGGACCCCGGCATGCTGCGCGGCGTCCGCGAGAAGCATGGCCGCCCCCTTGTCCACGGTCTCCTTGCGCGCGGCGCCGCTGCTCGGTCCGCCGCCGGCGGCGAACACGACCGCGTCCGACCCGGCCACGGTCAAGGCCAGCTCCTCGGGGCTGACGTGCTCGAGGTCGACGACAGCCGCCTGCGCTCCGGTCGCTTCCACATCTTGGACGTGGGCAGGGTTGCGCACCACGCCGACGGCATGGTCACCGGCCTGGGCCAGCCGTCGCGCCAGCCGGAGCGCGATCTTGCCGTGTCCTCCTGCGATCACCACGCGCATCGGGTCTCTCCTCGCATCGTCGGTTCGGGCCGCTCTTCTCATGCCCGTCTTCTCATGCCCGGTAACCTTCCCTCCATGTCTCGGCCGGTCGCGATCATCACCGACTCGGTGGCGTCGCTGCCCGCCGAGGTCGCCGCGCGGCGTGACATCACCGTGGTGCCGCTGCGGGTGGTGGTGGGGGACACGTCCTACGACGAGGGGGCCGAGGGCCCCGCGGCCCCGGAACGGATCGCCGCCGCGCTGCGTTCCCGGACCCGGGTCCGCACCTCTCGCCCGGCCTCCGGCAGGTTCGCCGATGCCTATCAGGCGGCGGCCGAGGCCGGGGCCACGGAGATCGTCTCGGTGCACCTCAGCGGCGAGCTGAGCGGCACCTACGCGTCGGCGCTGGCGGCCGCCAAGAACGCCCCGGTGCCGGTGCGCACCGTCGACACCCGGCAGGTGGGGATGGGGGTCGGCTTCGCGGTGCTGGCCGCCGCCGACGTGCTCGACGGCGGCGGCACGGCCGAGGACGCGGCCGAGGCTGCCCGGGCGCGGGCAGCGGCGACCACCTCGCTGTTCTACGTCGACACCCTGGAGTACCTGCACCGCGGCGGCAGGATCGGCGCCGCCGCGAAGCTGCTCGGTTCCGCGCTCTCGGTGAAACCGCTGCTGACGGTCCGCGACGGCCGGGTGGACATGCTGGAGAAGGTGCGCACAGCGGCCCGCGCGCTGACTCGGCTGGCCGACCTCGCCACCGAGGCCGGCACCGACGCGGGCACCGATGCCGTCAACGTGGCGGTGGCCCACCTCGCCAACCCGCAGCAGGCCGCGGCCCTGGCCGAGCAGATGCAGGACCGGCTCACGAGCAGACTCGGCGGCCGGAAGGTGCTGGTCGGCGAGGTCGGCGCGGTGATCGGAGCCCACGCGGGCCCCGGCATGGTCGCCGTCGTGGTCGCCCCGCGCTGAGCGTCCCCGGCCCGCGACGGCCGTCGTCCACAGCCGCCGAACTGTCCCTTCCGCCGTCACGCCGACCGCCCTAGGTTCGGCGCATGCGCTCCCCCAACTCCAGCCGCGAGCAGGTCGCCGAGGTGACCCGGCGCCGGCTGGAGCTGTTGAGCGCCGAGCTCGCCGGGCTGCGGCCCCCGCCGCGTGACCCCCCGTCCCTCCGTGGTGAGGGCCGGCCCGGCGAGCACGTGCCCGGCGAGCCCCCGGCCGGCGAACCTGATGGCGGCGAGCCCGATCCGCCGGGTCGGCACGCCCGCCGGGTTGCCGGTGCCGGGGGCCGCGCGTCCGGGTGGCTGCACGACCGGCTGCCGCCCACCCTGCAGGGCCGGGTGCAGCTCGGGGCCTCGCACCTGACCGTGGTGGCGCTGCTGGTCGCGGCCGCTCTCGCCGCGAGCGCCTGGTTCGTGCTCCGTGCGGATCGCGGCGGCACGGTGGTCCGCGCCGTGCGCGCGACGCCGACGGCCCGCCCGACGGCAACCATGAGCGGGCTGCTGCTCACGCCTTCCGCCGCGGCCTCTCCCAGTCCGTCCGCCACCGCCCGGCTGGTTGTCGACGTGGCGGGCAAGGTCCGGCATCCCGGGATCGTGACGCTGCCGGGCGGTGCGCGGGTCGTGGACGCGCTGCGGGCGGCCGGGGGCGCACGCCGGAGGGTGGACCTGAGCGCGCTGAACCTGGCCCGGCCGCTGACAGACGGCGAGCAGGTGCTCGTCGGTCTGCCAGCGCCCACCGGAGTCGCGGCGCAGGCCGCCTCCGCACCTGGTGCAGGCTCCACCGAGCCGCTGGTGAACCTGAACACGGCCACCGAGCCGCAGCTGGAGTCGCTGCCCGGGATCGGGCCGGTGACGGCGGCGGCGATCTTGAAGTGGCGCAGCGAGAACGGCCCGTTCACCGCGGTCGACCAGCTCCAGGACGTCTCCGGGATCGGTGACGCCAAGCTGGCCCAGCTGGCTCCGTTCGTCACCTTGTGACCGTGCCGGACCTGCGGGCGGTGCTACTCGCGGGGGCGGCCTGGCTGGGGGCGCTCGCCGGCTTCTTCGTGCCCGGCCCGCTGCTGGTCGTCGCCGGGCTCGCGGCCGGTGCCGTCGCTCTGGGTGCGCTGCTGTCCGGCGGCCGGCCCCTCGGCCGGGGACTCGTAGCGCCTGAGCAGGGGCGCCTCGGAGCGCTGGTGGGTGCCGTCGTGGTGGCCGGGGCCGCCGCGGGGGTCGCCGCGGTGCACGCCGATGCGGTCCGGCACAGTCCCGTCGCCGGGCTGGCGGCCCGGCGGGCCTGGATCACGGTCACCGGCACGGTCGGCTCCGACCCGGTGCGGAAGCAGGGGAGGTACGGCCCCTACGCGCTGCTGAGGCTGAACGCCTCCACGGTGACCGCACGCGGCGCGGCGCGGCCGACCGCCGTGCCCGTGCTGGTGTTCGGGGACCCGGGGCTCCACGACCTCGCTCTTGGCAGCACGGTCCGGCTCCGGGGCCGGCTGGACACCGCCGACGGGGGCGACACGGCGGCAGTGCTGTCGGCGTCCGGCCGCCCGACGGTGCTGCGCCGCCCCGGGCCGCTGCTGCGCGCCGCGGCGGTGGTGCGCGCCGGGATCCGCGCCGCGGCCGAACCGCTCCCGACCGACGAGCGGTCGCTGCTCCCCGCGCTGGTGGACGGCGAGGACACCGCGATGTCCGACCAGCTGGTGCAGGACTTCCAGGTCACCGGGCTGACGCACCTCGCCGCGGTCTCGGGCACCAACCTGACGTTGCTGGTCGGGTTCCTGCTCATCATGGCCCGCTGGGCCGGCGTACGGGCCCGTGGCCTGATGCTCGTCGGAGCGCTCGGCGTGGCCGGGTTCGTGCTGCTCGCCCGCGGGCAGCCCAGCGTGCTGCGAGCCGCCGCGATGGGGTCGGTCGCGCTGATCGGCATGGGCTCCAACGGACGGCAGCGCGGCGGACGGACGCTCGGGGTCGCGGTCGTCGCGCTGCTGCTGTTCGACCCGTGGCTGGCCACCTCGATAGGGTTCGCGCTCTCCACCCTGGCCACCGCGGGCATCTTGTTCCTCGCTCCGCCGTGGCGGGACGCGCTGCGCACCTGGCTGCCGCGCTGGGCCGCGGAGGCGGTCGCGGTGCCGTTCGCCGCGCAGCTGGTGTGCACTCCGGTGATCGCTGCGATCTCCGGGCAGGTCAGCCTTGTCGCGGTGGCGGCCAACATGCTGGTCGCCGCCGCGGTCGGCCCGGCCACCGTCCTCGGGCTCGCCGGTGGGCTGCTGGCGCTGGTGGTGCCGCGCCTGGGCCAGTGGTGCGGAGAGCTGGCCGGCTGGTTCGTGTGGTGGATCGTCACCGTCGGCGAGCACTGTGCCCGACTGCCCACCGCAGCCCTGGACTGGGCGCCCGGTGCGGTGTCGGTGGCGGTGCTGGCGGCGGGCTGCCTGGTCGTCGCGCTGGTCCTGCCCAGCGTGCTCGCCCACCGGTGGTGGTGCGTCGCTGGCGCGGTGCTGCTGGTGACCGGCATGACCCGGCCGCTGCCGACCATCGGCTGGCCGCCCGCGGGTTGGGTGCTCGTGGCCTGCGACGTCGGCCAGGGGGACGGGTTGGTGCTGAACGCCGGCCAGGGCGCCGCGGTCGTGGTGGACACCGGTCCCGACCCGGTGCTGATGAGCCGCTGCCTGTCCCGTCTCGGTGTGCAGCGGCTGCCGGTGGTGGTGCTCACCCACTTCCACGCCGACCACATCACCGGGCTCCCTGCCGTCCTCGCGCACTGGCCGGTCGGGGTGGTCGACGTGACGGCCACGCGGGTGCCGCCGGAAGGCGCCGCCGAGGTGGACCGCTGGACCGCCGCCGCTCACGTGCCCGTGCGGGTTCCTTCGTACGACGAGGTGGAGCGGGTCGGTGCGCTGAGCTGGCAGGTGATCGGCCCGTCGGGCGGGATCTATGCCGACGACAACGGGGAGGAGGGGTCGGTCGCCAACAACGCCAGTCTGGTGCTGCTGGTGCAGGTGCGCGGCATCTCGATCCTGATGAGCGGGGACATGGAGCCGGAGGCGCAGCAGACGCTGCACGCGGCCTATCCCGGGCTGCACGTGGACGTGCTCAAGGTGCCGCACCACGGCAGCCGCTACCAGGACCCCGCGCTGCTGGGCGCTCTGCACGCGCGGCTGGCGGTGGTCTCCGTGGGCAAGGAGAACGACTACGGGCACCCGGCGCCCAGCACGATCCGGCTGCTGCACCACGACGGGATGCTGGTGCGTCGTACCGACCTCGACGGGACGGTGGCCGTGCTGGTGCGTGACCATCGCCTGCGGGTGGTGACCAGCGGCTGAGCCAGGGGTGGCCGCTGCCGGACGGCACTCGCGGGCCTCCTACGATCGGAGCATGAAGCTGCGCGACGCCGATGCCGTGTCCACCGCCCCTCTCGCTGCGTTCGGGCTGATCGGGGGATTCCTCGTCGCCCGGGAGAGTGGGGTCCGGCCGCTCGGTGGTGCCCTGCTCGGGCTCACCGGTCTGTACTCCGGGCGCACCTGGCTGGCCAAGGCCGGCGCCCCCGGCGCGGCCGCGCTGTCTGCCATCTACCTCGGCGGTTTCGGCGCCTCGCACCCGCTGGCCAAGAAGATCGGTCCCTGGCCGTCCGTGCTCGGGGTCGCCGGGGTCAGCGCGGCCGCGTGCTACCTGATCGCAGACAGGCGGCGCTGAAGCCGGCCACTGCCCCGACCTCGTGACCCTGCTGGCGCCGCGCCGACGGGCTGTCGGTGTCCTGTGGCAGGCTGAGCGCATCATGGCGACACCAAAGGCGGCCGACATCCTCGGCCACGTCATCTTGGTCACCGGTCCCGAGGAGCTGCTGAACGAGCGGGCGGTCGGCTCCGCCCTGGACGCGGTGCGCGCGCACGACGTCGAGGCGGAGGTCAGCCAGACCACCGCAGACCAGGTCAGCATGGCGGCGCTCGCCGACCTGGCGGCGCCGTCGCTGTTCTCCTCCAACCGGTGCGTGGTGGTGCGGGCCCTGGAGAACCTCCCGGAGGAGGCCCAGCAGGGGTTGCTCGACTACGCGGCCGCGCCGGTCGAGGACGTCGGCCTGGTGCTGGTGCACTCCGGCGGGCAGAAGGGCAAGGGACTGCTGGACAAGCTACGCAAGCTCAAGGTCACCGAGGTCAAGTCGGCGGCGCTCAAGCCGTCTGAGTTCCCCCGGTTCGTGTCCGCGGAGGTCCGCTCGCACGGCGGCCGGATCGCCGAGGACGCCGCCGAGCTGCTGGTGGCATCAGTGGGCCAGGACCTGCGGGCGCTGGCGGCCGCGGCCGACCAGCTGTGCAGCGATGCGGCGGGGGAGCCGTTGACCGCGCCCGTGGTTCGCAAGTACTTCGGCGGCCGGGCCGAGGTGAAGTCGTTCGCCGTGGCGGACGCGGCGATCTACGGGCGCGCCGCGGTGGCGCTGGAAGAGCTGCGCTGGGCCCTGGAGACCGGCACCGCCCCGGTGCTGGTGACCAGCGCGTTCGCGTCCGGGCTGCGAGGACTGGCCCGGTTCAAGTCGGCTCCTCGCGGCCTCCGGGACGGCGACCTGGCGCGGGAGGCGGGGGTGCCGCCGTGGAAGCTGCGCATCCTGCGCGACCAGGCCCGCGGCTGGGACGACGCCGGGCTGGCGCGGGCGATCCGGGCCGTGGCCCAGGCGGACGCCGACGTGAAGGGGGCGGCCAGTGACGCGTCGTACTCCCTGGAGCGGATGGTGCTCACCGTCACCGGGGCACGCGTCGGCCGCTGAGCCACCCGACGCTACCCCGAGGGGCCGCATCGTCGCACGTGCGCGGGGGTTGCCCGCGCGGGTGGGGTTCTGGGGGCCGCGTCGTCGCACGTGCGCGGGGGTTGCCCGCGCGGGTGGGGTTCTGGGGCTACCGAGCGGAGGGGCTGCGCTGCCCGCTACCCGGAGCTATCCGGAGACGCAGGAAGGCGCCGGCTCACATGAGCACGGCGCCTTCGAAAGGACTTCGGCGTCAGAGCGCGGCGGCCCGCCGGGACACCGCCGACTTCTTGTTCGCGGCCTGGTTCTTGTGGATCACACCGGCTGAGGCGGCCTTGTCCAGCTTCTGGTTCGCGGCCTTTGCCAGCTCGCTGGCCTTCTCGGCGTCACCAGCGTCGGCGGCCTCGCGGAACCTGCGGATGGCCGTGCGGAGCGCAGACTTGACCGCCTTGTTGCGCTCGTGCGCAGCGTCGTTCTGCCGGTTGCGCTTGATCTGGGACTTGATGTTCGCCACGGGGCAAGCCTCGACTGTGTCTCGGTTTCGGTTCGGGGTTGCGGCCGGAAACACGTTCCGGACACGCGAAGGGCAAAGATACCAGCGGGCCGGCGGAGCGCCCAAATCCGTGAGCCGGCTCAGGTCCATCCCCGCCGCTGCGCCAGCCAGGACCAGGCCGCGTCGGCGTACCAGGCCTGGTGCACCCGGATGTAGGGCGAGGCGCTGCGTGGGGGGTCGTTGCGGTGGTGCAGGAAGTAGCCGCACACGAGCGCGAGCAGGCAGTCCACGTGGTCGGCGTCGGCGGCGCTGGTCAGCGGCCGCTGGGCGAGCAGGGCGTCCGCGTCCAGGCCGTCACCGTGCGCCGAGATCAGCAGCAGCACGCTGTCCGCCCAAGTCGGCCCGGCCGCCGGCCAGTTCCAGTCACAGAGCACGGCCCCCGCGTCGGTGAGCACGAAGTTGTCGTCCCGGGCGTCGGTGTGCACCACGGTCTCCCCACGCAGCGCCCGGTCGTAGCGCCCAGCAAGCGCGGCGGCGTCACGCAGGTGCGGCCAGTCCGGGGTCAGGGCACGCACGTGCTCCCAGCTGGCGAGCATCCCGCCGAACTCCTGCTCGCTGGCCAGCGGTCGAAGGCGCATGGTCGGTGGCACCGGGGTCAGCGCCGTGCCCAGCGACTCCAGGGTGTCCAGGCAGGCGTCGAGCTCCTCGCCCCGCCACGGCCGGGCCGGCGCCGGGCCCTCGAGGTACTCGAAGCCGAGCACCACCCACAGGTCGTCCTGGTGTGCCCACAGCAGCCGGGGGACCGGCAGGCCAGCAGGCAGCGAGCGCAGCTTGCGGACCTCCTCGGCGTACGCCTGCGCGGCGGCGGCCTGTGCCTTCTTGCTGGCCGCCTTCACGAACACCCGGGCGCCGTTGTCGCCGGTCAGCACGGAGGCGAAGCCGGAGGTGTACCCCCCGCCGGCCGACTCTGCCCGGACGACGCGGCTGCCGAGGCGCCGCTCGACGAGCCGGCGTACGACGGGCGGGAGGTGCACCCACTCCAGCCGGCGGGCCGTCCCGCCGTGCGGGACGGGGGGAGCTGCGGCGGGGTCGCGCGGCCGCGACAGATCCCCCGGCGAGGGCAGCGGACCGGTCGAGAGGGACACGCCCGGAGGCGGGGACGGCCGGTTGCCCTGGGTCATGCCGCCATTGTCGCGGTTGCGCAGGGCTCGGCCGGGCTGCCCCGCCCGTCGTACCGATATCGTGTCGGGAGCGCGACCTGTGCGTCGCGGTTGCCGTACCGACATCGGTAGGGCTGTTGTCGAGACCGGAAGAGCTTCGTGCCCCAGAAAGTTCCAGCGCCGAACAGTCCCGCGTTCAAGAACGCCGCCAAGGTGGCCTGGCCGGGACGCACCGACCCTGCGATCATCCGCAACTTCTGCATCATCGCGCACATCGACCACGGCAAGTCCACCCTGGCCGACCGGATGCTGCAGCTGACCGGGGTGGTCGACGAGCGCAGCGCCCGGGCACAGTACCTGGACCGGATGGACATCGAGCGTGAGCGCGGCATCACCATCAAGTCCCAGGCGGTGCGGATGCCGTGGACAGTGACGCAGGGGGAGCACACCGGCCAGGGCTTCGTGCTCAACATGATCGACACGCCGGGCCACGTGGACTTCACCTACGAGGTGTCCCGCTCGCTGGCCGCCTGCGAGGCGGCGGTCCTGCTCGTCGATGCGGCGCAGGGCATCGAGGCGCAGACGCTGGCCAACCTGTACCTGGCGCTGGGGGCGGACCTCCACATCATCCCGGTCCTGAACAAGATCGACCTGCCCTCCGCGCAGCCGGAGAAGTACGCCGCGGAGCTGGCGCACATCATCGGTTGCGACGAGTCGGAGGTGCTCCAGGTCTCGGCGAAGACCGGCGACGGTGTGGAGGACCTGCTCAACGAGATCGTCCGGCAGACCCCGCCACCGGTCGGCGACGCGGACGCGCCGCCGCGAGCGCTGATCTTCGACTCCGTCTACGACACCTACCGAGGCGTGGTCACCTACGTGCGGGTGGTGGACGGCAGGCTCACCCACCGGGACCGGATCAAGATGATGTCCACCGGGGCCGTGCACGAGATGCTCGAGGTCGGCGTGATCAGCCCCGAGCCGACGAAGACCACCGACCTCGGGGTCGGCGAGGTGGGCTACCTGATCACCGGGGTGAAGGACGTGCGGCAGTCCCGGGTCGGTGACACGGTGACCTCGCAGACCGGGCCGGCCACCACCCCGCTGGGCGGCTACAAGCACCCCAGCCCCATGGTGTACTCCGGGCTGTACCCCATCGACGGCGACGACTACCCGGACCTGCGCGACGCGCTGGACAAGCTGCAGCTCAACGACGCGGCACTGTCCTACGAGCCGGAGACCTCCGGCGCGCTGGGCTTCGGGTTCCGGTGCGGGTTCCTCGGCCTGCTGCACATGGAGATCGTGCGCGAGCGGCTCGAACGCGAGTCAGACCTGTCGCTGATCTCCACCGCGCCGAACGTGGTCTACCACGTCACCCTGGAGGACGGCACCGAGCACGAGGTGACCAACCCGTCGGAGTTCCCCGAGAGCAAGCTCGCCGAGGTCCGCGAGCCGGTCGTGCGCGCGACCATCTTGTCGCCGAGCGACTTCATCGGCGCGATCATGGAGCTCTGCCAGAGCAAGCGCGGCCAGCTGCAGGGCATGGACTATCTGTCCGCGGACCGGGTGGAGCTGCGCTACACCCTGCCACTGGCCGAGATCGTCTTCGACTTCTTCGACCAGCTCAAGTCGCGCACCAAGGGCTACGCCTCGCTGGACTACGAGCCGACGGGGGAGCAGGTCGCCGACCTGGTGAAGGTGGACATCCTGCTGCACGGGGAGACCGTCGACGCGTTCAGCGCGATCGTGCACCGCGACAGCGCCTACTCGTACGGTGTGGCCCTGGCCGGCAAGCTCAAGGAGCTGATCCCGCGCCAGCAGTTCGAGGTGCCGATCCAGGCGGCGATCGGGTCCCGGGTGATCGCCAGGGAGACGATCCGCGCCATCCGCAAGGACGTGCTGGCCAAGTGCTACGGCGGCGACATCAGCCGCAAGCGCAAGCTGCTGGAGAGGCAGAAGGAGGGCAAGCGGCGGATGAAGATGGTCGGCCGGGTCGAGGTGCCCCAGGAGGCCTTCATCGCCGCGCTGTCCTCCGACGCGGGCGGCGGGAAGCGGTAGCGCCCGGGCCGTGATCCCGTTCGACATCCCGGCCAGGCTGCTCGCCTACCGCGACCGCGACGAGACCTGGCACTCGTGGCTCGACGGACTCCCGCGGCTGGTGCACGACGTGGTGGAGGAGTGGGAGCTCGGCTACGACGGACCGCCGCGGCACGGAGAGTGCGCGCTGGTGGTGCCGGTGCGTACGACGGGCGGCCGGCCCGCGGTGGTGAAGCTCGCCTGGCCGCACCAGGAGGAGCAGCACGAGCACCTCGCGCTGGAGGCACTGCGCGGCAACGGCATGGTGCGGATGTACCGCGCCGACCCCCGCCGGCACGTGATGCTGCTCGAGCGGCTGCACTCCGACGAGGACCTGCGCCGCGTCCCGGTCCAGGAGGCCTGCGAGGTCGTGGCCGGCCTCTACCGTCGGATTCACGTGCCCGCCTCGCCGCAGCTCCGGCCGCTCACCGGCTCCATCGCCCGCTGGGCCGACGACCTGGCCCGGCTGCCGCGCGATGCGCCGGTGCCGCGCCGGCTGGTCGAGCAGGCGGTCTCGCTCAGCCGGGACTTCGTGGCCGACCCGGCGTCCAGCGGCACGATGGTCCACGGGGACCTGCACTACGAGAACGTGCTCGCCGGCGACCGCGAGCCCTGGCTGGTCATCGACCCGAAGCCGATGTCCGGGGACCCGCACTACGAGGTCGCGCCGATGCTGTGGAACCGCTGGGAGGAGGCCCTGGCCTGGGGCAATGTCCGGGACGCCCTGCGCCGCCGCTTCCACACCCTGGTGGACACCGCCGAGCTCGACGAGGACCGCGCCCGGGACTGGGTGGTGGTGCGCGAGGTGGACAACGCGCTGTGGACCCTCCAGGACGCGGAGCGGGCCGGCCGCGCCCTGTCGGACGATGACCGGGCGTGGATCACCCGCTGCGTGACCATCGCCAAGGCGGTCCAGGACTAGCAGCGGCTACCCGCCTATGTTGGTGGCCATGACCTCCGAAGAGCAGGGCCTTGCCGCCCGTCGTACCGCCGCCCGGCAGGCCTGCAGCAGATCGCTGACCGGCCACGGCGAGACGGCACCGGCGGACTGGCTGCGGGAGACCGCCGAGGCCGCGAGGGAGACCGACGTCGACCGCTACGGCGCGCACGGCGAGGTCGCGGCTCTCGAGCGGGAGGTCGGCCAGCTGCTCGGCAAGGAGGCGGTCGCGTTCATGCCCAGCGGGGTGATGGCCCAGCAGGCCGCGCTGCGGTCCTGGGTGGAGCGGTCGACGACCGACGCGGTGGCCGTGCACGGTCTCTCGCACTTCGTGCTGCACGAGCTGAACGCGCTGGAGGAGCTGCACAGCCTGCGCGTGCAGCACCTGACCGACGAGCCGCGTGCGGTGGCCGCGGCCGACCTCGACGCGCTTCCCGGCCCGCTCGCCGCGGTCAGCCTGGAGCTGCCGCTGCGCGATGCCGGGTACCTGCTGCCCACCTGGGACGAGCTGGTCGCGGTCAGCGGTCGGGCCCGGGAGCGTGGGGTGCCGCTGCACCTCGACGGCGCGCGGCTGTGGGAGAGCCAGCCGTACTACGGCCGCCCCCTCGCCGCGATCGCGGGCCTGGCCGACTCGGTGTACGTCTCGTTCTACAAGGGGCTCGGCGGGATGGCCGGTGCGGCGCTGGCCGGCCCCGAGGACCTGGTGGCGCAGGCGCGCCGCTGGCGCAGCCGGCACGGTGGCACGCTGTTCACCATGCTGCCCTACGCGGTCTCGGCGCGAGCCGGTCTGGCGCAGCGGCTGTCGAGGATGGCGCCGTACGTCGAACGAGCCCACGCGCTGGCGGCGGCCCTCGCCGCCCTCGACGGGGTGCGGGTGCTGCCGGAGCCGCCGCACACCAACGCGTTCCGGATGTTCCTCGACGCGCCCCCCGATGCCGTCGAAGATGCCAACCTCGAGGTCATGGAGACCGACAAGGTGGCGCTGCTCGGTCGCTGCCGGGCCGCCGAGGTGCCCGGCTGGACGATGACCGAGCTGACCGTCGGGGACGCGACCCTGGCCTGGGAGGTCGAGGAGCAGGTGACGCTGGTCGGTGCCCTGCTCGAGCGGGCGCGCACCTGACGGCTGCGGGTCGACGTACGCTGCCCAGATGACGAGGGGTTCGCGGCCGGCCCGCGTCGAGGACGTGCGCGCACTTGCTCTCGGCATGCCGCACGCCACCGTCGAGGAGGACCACCGGGTCTACCAGGTGGGCGGAAAGTCGTTCGTGTTCTTCCGCACGCCCAGGCCCGACGCGTTCGACCCCGAAACCGGGGAGCGGTATCGCGACGTGGTCGTGTTCTGGGTCGGCGCCGAGGTCGACAAACAGGCCCTCGTCGAGGACGAGGCGACGCCGTTCTTCACCACGCCCCACTTCAACGGCCACCGGTCGGTGCTGCTGCGCGCGAGCCGCATCGGCGAGCTGACCCGCGATGAGCTGGCGGAGATCGTCCAGGACGCCTGGCTGTCCCGCGCGTCCGCGCGGCGGGCGAGGGAGTGGCTCGACGGCCGCGGCCGTTAGCGTTCACGGGTGGACCAGGACTACCGCAGCATCAACCAGGCGAGCTGGGACGAACGCGTGCCCGCCCACGCCGCCTCGGCGGACTACGCGCTGGAGCGGTTCCGGACCGACCCGGACTTCGTCTCCGACGTGGTGCGGTTCGACCTACCGCTGCTCGGCTCGGTGGAGGGGCTGCGTGGCGTGCACCTGCAGTGCCACATCGGCACCGACACGGTGTCGTTGTCCCGGCTCGGAGCCCGGATGACCGGGGTGGACTTCAGCCCGGCCGCCGTCGAGCAGGCGCGCCGGTTCGCTGCCTCGATCGGCGAGCCGGTCGACTTCGTGGAGTCGGACGTCTACGCCGCGCCCGACGTGCTGCCGCAGCACGTCTTCGACCTGGTGTTCACCGGCATCGGCGCGTTGTGCTGGCTGCCGGACGTACGACGCTGGGCCGAGGTCGTCGCGCGGCTGCTCGCGCCCGGAGGCCGGCTGTTCATCCGGGAAGGACACCCGATGCTGTGGGCGCTGGCCGACCCGGAGCCGGACGGCAGGCTGGTGGTGGAGCACCCCTACTTCGAGCAGGAGGAGCCCACCGTCTGGGAGGAGGGCGGCACCTACGTGGAGACCGACGTCGTGTTCGAGCACAACGTGACGCACGAGTGGAACCACGGCCTGGGCGAGATCGTCACCGCGCTGCTCGACCGGGGCCTGCGGGTCACCGGGCTGGTCGAGCACGACAGCGTGCCCTGGGACGCGCTGCCGGGGCTGATGGAGCCGCTGCCGAACGGCGAGTTCCGGCTGGCCGACCGCCCCTGGCGGCTGCCGCACAGCTATACGCTGCAGGCCCTCGCGTCCTAGACGGTATGACGTGACCGGCTCGTCCTGAGGCGGTTGCGGGCCGGGGCCTCACTCACGAGATTCGTGGGTTACCGAGCAGGGGCCGCCTGCTCGGCCTATCCGACAATCGTGGGAGGCCCCGGTGTTCACCGAGCGTACGAGCGTGGGGCTCGACGTGCACGCACGATCGGTCGTCGCAGCTGCGATCGACGGCGTCACGGGCGAGCTCATCCAGACCAGACTGACCCCGTCTCACCGGCACATCCGATCTTGGTTGGGCGATCTGCCCGGCCCGGTGGCGGTGGCCTACGAGGCTGGGCCGACCGGGTTCGGTCTTTCCCGGGCGCTGACGGCTGCCGGGATCAGGTGCGAGGTCGTCGCGCCGTCGAAGCTCCAGCGACCCAGCGGGGACAGGGTGAAGACCGACGCGAAGGACGCGGTCCACCTGGCCCGCTTGTTGCGACTGGACGAGTTCACTGCAGTGTCGGTCCCGAGCGTCGACCAAGAAGCTGCTCGGGACCTGGTCCGTGCGCGTGAGGAAGCCCGCGGTGACTTGATGCGTGCCCGGCATCGGCTGTCGAAGCTCTTGCTGCGCCAGGGAATCGTCTACTCCGACGGCCAAGCCTGGACCACGGTCCACGAGGCGTGGCTTCGTCGACAGCGGTTCGACTCACCGGCGTTGCAGATGACCTTCGAGTCCGACTTCGACGCCGTGCTTACTGTGAAGGCACGCCGCGACCGGCTCGATGACGCGATCGCAGTCATGGCCGCGGACAGCGAGTTCACCCCGCTCGTGCGCAGACTGGGCTGTCTGCGGGGGGTCAGCAACCTGACGGCGCTGGCGTTGGCTGTCGAGATCGGTGACTGGCACCGGTTCACCGGCCGCACAATCGGCTCGTTCGTCGGTCTGGTGCCCTCGGAGTACTCCTCCGGTGCCTCGCGGGTCCAGGGCTCGATCACCAAGACCGGCAACACTCACGTCCGCCGGCTGCTGGTCGAAGCTGCCTGGCACCACCGCGCCCGATACGTGGTCGGCAAGACCATGCGCGACCGCTGGGAGCTCGCATCGCCCGCCGCACGGGCGCGTGGCGATGCCGGGAACCGGCGACTGAACGACCGCTGGAACAACTTCCGGCAGCGCCGCAAGCGGCACGTGGTCGCCAACGTCGCGATCGCCCGCGAGCTGGCCGGTTGGTGCTGGTCGCTGGCCGTGCTGGAGGAGTAGGCCCCACAGCCGGCTTCGTCGACCAACGTGGTGGAAGCAGCGCGTGGAGCGACCCGCGGTACAGCTATGAGCAGCCCGACTCCGGCCGGGTGACGCCCGACCCTAGACAAGCGGACCGCTCCTGCCGAACACCCCGTCCTGCGGTAACCAACCCGCGCATATCAGTCTGACCGCGCGTCGCCAACGACACGCTCACCATCCGCCGGCCGACGAAGCCAGAGGCGCCCGCCCCACTATCTGGGACGGGCGCCTCGCCCTGCCTCTTGACAGGAAGCCGCTACATATCAGTTGTGCTGTGCCGCGAGGTTGGTGAGCTCCGATCGACCGACGCGGGGGCCGGTCTAGAGCTTCCGGAGCACGGGTGGGGGTGACAGGTCGGCGTCCCTGGACGACTCGTTGGTGGTTGTCAGCCAGCAGTTTGCCGGATGCGCTTCTTGAGGTGTTTCTTGACCTGCAGCGGGGTGCGTCCGGTCATGTAGTCGCCGTGGTTGGGGCGGTGGTGGTTGTAGTCGGTGATCCAGGCCTGCAGCGACCGGTTCAGCAGGGCGATGTCGTCGACTCGGCCGCGGTGGAAGTGTGGCCGGTAGAACTCGCGCAGCACGGTGCCGTGGAAGCGTTCGCAGACCGCGTTGTGGTTCGGCGAGCGGGGCGGGATCCGGTCATGGACCAGCCCGAGCTCGCCGATGCGGGTCTTGAACGCCTTGCCGGTGAACTCCGGCCCGTTATCGGACAGCACCCCGGACAGCTTGATGCCGTGCTTGCGCAGCGCCTTCTTGAGGTGGTCGAGGAAGCCGGCCGCCACGGTGGCGGTCTTGTCTCCGACGACCAGCTGGCACACCGCGAGCCGGGTGGCCACGTCGACCGCGGTCAGCTGCCAGACCGCGCCGATGCCCTTGAGTCGGCCGACGTAGAAGGTGTCCAAGGCGACTACCTGACCGGGCGCGGAGGCGTACAGGCAGAACCCGAACGGGCCCTCCAGCGCCTGCTCGGTGACCTGTCCGGTCTCGGCCGCGGTCAGCGAGGCAAGCGCGGCGACCCGCTGCCGGGCCGTACCGAGGTTGTGCCGGCCCAACACCTTGGCCACCCCGGACGCGGAGCGGTGCACCCCGCGGGCCTCGAGGTGGCGCAGCAGCGATCTGGGACCCAGCGTTGGCCGGGAGACCGCCTCGGCCAAGATCACCGAGACCTCCTCGCTGCTCATCGCATTCGGCTGGTGCGGCCGGCGCCGTTCTCGCGGAAGCAGCGCCGACAGCCCGTAGGCCTGCGCCTTCTTCAGCCACTCGTAGTAGGTCTTGCGCGAGACGCCGAACACCCGGCACGCCTCGGCCACGTTGCCGATCTTCGCGGCGTAGTTGATCAACCGGACACGACGGTCGTAGACAATGTTCTCGTGGGTCACGGGATGGCTTCCTGTTCTCTAGATCTTGAGCAATCCAGAGACTGCCTCCCGTGGCCCACACCTGCACGGAGGCTGGCCGGGTGTCACCCCAACCCGTGATCCCTAAGGTCTAGAGGGGCTCCCGGGCTCCCCGGCTTCGCTCCGCCATGGCAACGTGCAGCGCCGTGGACCTCGCCGAACCGGTGCGCTTCTGCGCTCGCGACCCGACCGGTGTGGCTGTTCTCCAGAGGTCCGGTCGGGACTCCCGCGGGCAAGATGGCCCAAGCGATGGAAAGGACCCGGTCGAGCTCGCGAAGATCCCGGCGGCGATCCACCCGCGGGAGCACCGGATCTTCGTCGGGAAGCTCGACGCCAGGTCACTGAACCCGCTGCAGCGGACCGGCCTGCTCGGTGCGCCCGCAGCGGCGGGAAAACCCCTGCGCCACCCCGACCGGATCGGGAATGATGCCGGCTGTGCACCCAGAGGTCCTCTCCGTGAACACCGGCCTGCCTCGTGACGAGGCGTGGGCCGGCAACCTGCGTCGTACCGGCATCGACAAGCGGCCGGTCACCGGACCGGTGGCGGTGCGCAGGCTGGGCATCGACGGCGACGAGGTCGCGGACAAGGTGTACCACGGCGGGGTCCACAAGGCGGTCTACGCGTTCGCGCAGGAGGACCTGGCCGTCTGGGCCGACTGCCTCGGCGGCGAGGCACGGCCAGGGCTGTTCGGCGAGAACCTGACCACGAGCGGCATCGACGTCAACGCGGCCGAGGTCGGCGAGCGGTGGCGGATCGGGACCGCGCTGCTGGAGGTGGCCCACGTCCGGATTCCCTGCGTCGTGTTCAAGAACTGGGTCGGCCTCAACGGTCTCGACGACGCCGCCTGGATGAAGCGGTTCACCGCCGAGGCGCGCCCCGGGGCGTACCTGCGCGTGCTGGAGGAGGGGCAGCTGCAAGCCGGCGACCCGGTCGTGGTGGCGCACCGGCCGGGTCACGGCGTCACCGTGTCCACCATGTTCAAGGCGCTGACCAGCGAGCGCACCCTGCTGCCGGAGCTGGTGAAGGTGCACCGCCTGCCGCCGGAGGTGCTCGACGCCGCGCAGGGCGTACGACGCGGGAGCGCGCGCCGCGCGGCGCTCGGCAGTGACCTGGAACCTACCCATCAGTAGGAATCTGCTCTACCTTGTTCTGCACGACGTCCGGGCGAGTGGGCTCGCGACGCGAGGAGTGCCCGCAGGAACAGGCAGGGAGAGCGATGCCCAGCAGTGCCGTCCAGTACGACTACCGCGTCATCGATGACCGGCCGCCCACGGTCGGGCGACAGTTCCTGGACCGGGTGCGGGCCACACCGCACCGCGAGGCGTTCCGATACCCGGTGGGGGAGACCTGGGAGTCAGTCACCTGGCAGCAGGCGGGCGACCGGGTCCGACGGCTCGCCGCCGGGCTCGTCGCGCTCGGGGTCGAGCCGGAGCAGCGGGTGGCCCTCGCCTCCTCCACGCGCTACGAGTGGGTGCTCGCCGACCTCGCGGTGATGTGTGCCGGCGCGGCCACCACCACGGTGTACCCGTCCACGATCGGTGAGGATGTCGGCTACATCCTCACCGACTCCGACAGCCAGGTGGTCTTCGCCGAGGACGACGCCCAGCTGGCCAAGCTGCGCGAGCAGCGCGACCGGCTGCCCGGGGTGCGGGCCGTGGTCACCTTCGACGGGACCCCGGACGGGGACCGGGTGATCTCGCTCGCCGACCTCGAGGAGCGCGGCGCGCAGCTGCTCAGCGAGCAGCCCGACATCGTCGAGCAGCGGGTCGCCGCGGGCCACGGCGACTCGCTGGCCACCCTGATCTATACCTCCGGGACCACCGGCCGCCCCAAGGGAGTGCGGCTGGTGCACTCCACCTGGACCTACCAGGGGGCGGCGATCCAGGCCCGCGGCACGCTGACCGAGGACGACCTGCAGTACCTCTGGCTGCCGCTGGCGCACGCGTTCGGCAAGGTGCTGCTGTCCAGCCAGCTCGCCTGCGGCTTCGCCACCGCGATCGACGGGCGGGTGGACAAGATCGTCGAAAACCTCGCCGTGGTGCGCCCGACGTTCATGGCCGCCGCGCCACGGGTCTTCGAGAAGGTCTACGGGCGGATCGTGACCACCGTGCACGCCGAAGGCGGGGTGAAGGCGAAGCTGTTCGACCAGGCCTTCAAGGTGGGCCTCGCCGCAGACCGACTCGGGCGGGAGGGGCGCCCGGTGCCGCCGTGGCTGCGGTGGCAGCGCGCGGTCCTCGACCGGCTGGTGTTCGCCAAGATCCGGGAGCGGTTCGGTGGCCGGCTCCGGTTCTTCGTCTCCGGCGCCGCGGCGCTGGACCCGGACGTCGCCGCGTGGTTCCACGCCGCCGGCGTGCTGATCATCGAGGGCTACGGGCTCACCGAGACCGCCGCGGGGGCGTTCGTCAACGACCCGGACAACTACAGGATCGGCACCGTCGGGACCGCGCTGCCAGGCACGGAGGCGAAGATTGCCGACGACGGGGAGGTGCTGATCAAGGGGCCGTGCGTGATGGCCGGCTACCACAACCTGCCCGAGGAGTCCGAGCAGGCGCTGGCCGACGGCTGGCTGCACACCGGCGACATCGGCGAGATCGACGCCGACGGGTTCCTGCGGATCACCGACCGGAAGAAGGACCTTTTCAAGACCTCGGGCGGCAAGTACGTCGCCCCCAGCGCGATCGAGTCGCGGTTCAAGGCGCTGTGCCCGTACGCGAGCCAGTTCCTGGTGCATGGCAGCGAACGCAACTTCTGCGTCGCGATGGTCACCCTGGATCCCGAGGCGATCGAGCAGTGGGCCGCGCACCACGGGATGGCCGGTGCGTCGTACGCGGATCTGGTGGCCTCGGCGCAGGTGCGGGAGATGGTGGGGGAGTACGTCGAGCAGCTCAACGCCACGCTGAACCGCTGGGAGACCATCAAGAGGTGGATCCTGCTCGACCACGACCTCTCGGTCGAGTCCGGAGAGCTGACCCCGTCCATGAAGGTCCGACGCCGGGTCGTCGAGGCCAACCACCAGGAGCAGCTCGACGCGCTGTACTCCTGAGCGCCCCGGCTCTCATAACGATTGCGTCACTGCTGTGGCTGATGGCGACTCGTTCTGACTGAATGGCCAGGACGGCTCGCCGGGTGGCTGGACGAATGGGAGCGGGCAGACGAGTGGGTCGATCGAGGCGGCCCGTGAGGGGTTCAGTTGACCGACGGGGTAGACAGTCCGGCCGCCAACGACCCGACCGAGAGGCCCGCCGTCGGCTCAGGGGGCGGTTCCGCGCTGCGGCAGACCATCGGCTCGCTGCGCGAGGTGTTCGCCAATCCCAACCTCCGCCGGGTCCAGCTGGCGGACTTCGGCTCCGCGGTGGGCGACTTCGCCCTGCAGACAGCGATCGTGGTGTGGGTCTTCCACTTCGGTGGCGCCAAGGCGGTGGGCGGCTACCTGGCCATCCGGCTCGCCGTGGTCGCGTTCGTGTCCCCCGTTGGGGCGATGTTCGCCGACCGGTATCCGCGCAAGGCGGTGATGGTGACCTGCGACGTCCTCCGGCTCCTGCTGCTGGTGGTCACCGCGGCGTGCATCTTCTACGACCTGCCGGCCGCCACGGTGTTCGTGTTCGCCACCCTGGAACGGCTCGTCACCACGGCGTTCCGCCCCGCTCTCCGCGCGCTGACGCCATCCCTGGCCAACCGGCCGGAGGAGCTGACTGCGTCCAACGGCACCACCAGCACGTTGGAGAGTGTGGCGGCGTTCATCGGGCCCGCGCTGGCCGCGGGGCTGCTCTGGGTCGTCAGCGTGCCGGTGGTGGTCCTGTTCGACGGTGCGACCTACCTCTGGTCGGCCCTGCTGGTGTTGGGCGTGACTGTCGCTGCGACCCCGGAACCGGAGCAGCCTCTCGCGGGCGACGCCGCCCGCGAGACAGCCGCAGAGCAGCACTCCACCGACTCGGGGACCGCACCCGGAGCGGCGGAGCAGAAGAGAGGCTTCCTCGGCGAGATGATGGCGGGATACCGCATCATCGCGAAGAACCTGGACCTGCTCGTGGTGACCATCCAGGTCAGCGGGCAGATGGTCATCGCCGGGGCGAGCATGGTTTTTCTGGTGCTGATGGCGGTGCAGATCATGGGCACCGGCCCGAAGGGCCTCGGGCTCTTCGATGCGGTGAGCGGTGTAGCGGCCATCATGGGAGGCTTCTTCGCGATCTATCGCGCCTCCCACAAACGGGTCGGTCAGGACCTGACCACGGGCGTGGTGTTCTGGTCGCTGCCATTGGTGGCCGTCGCGGTGTGGCCGAACCCGGTGGTGGCGTTCCTCGCGGTCGCCTTCCAGGGATTCGGAAACCCGATGGTCGACACCAACATGGCGACCGTGTTCCAGCGCGGTGCCCCTGACGAGGTGCTCGGACGGGTCTTCGGTGCTCTCGAGGCGTGCCTGATCGCCGCCGGAGCGGTGGGTGCTGCCGTCATGCCGTTCCTGGTGAAGTGGCTCGGCTTCCAGGGCAGCATCGGGTTGGTGGGATTCGTGGTCGCCGCGTTGGCCCTGGTGACTCTTCCGCGGATGCGTGGCCTCGACCGGCGCCTGACCCAGCCTGCCGAACTGTCGCTGCTGCGCGGCATCCCGATGTTTGCTCCGCTGAGTCTCAGGACGGTGGAGTCGCTGGTCGGGCGACTGTCCTCGGTGCAGGTCTCTGCCGGCGAGGTGGTGTTGCGCGAGGGTGAGGGATCCGACCGGTTCTACGTGATCGAGTCCGGGCTGGTCGAGGTGACCCAGGGCGGCGCGGTGCTCCGTCAGGAGCGTCCCGGCGAGTTCTTCGGGGAGATCGGCCTGCTGCGCGACGTCTCGCGGACGGCCACGATCACCGCCCTCGAGGACACCACGCTGCTGACCCTGGAGCGGAACGACTTCCTCGCTGCGGTGACTGGGCAGCACGATGCCGCGCGTGCTGCCGATGAGGTGGTCCGCCGCCGACTGGCCGTGTGAGGAGGAGCATGACCGTATGTTCAGACTGTGGCTCCCAGCAGCCGGACGACGCGCGGTTCTGCAACGGCTGCGGCGCCTCGATGGCTTCGTCCATGTGTTCCGCCTGCGGCGAGCCGGTGGTGCCGGGCGCGCGGTTCTGCAACAGCTGCGGTGCTCCGACTGAGGCGACCACGTGCAGCGCATGTGGTGAACCGCTGAGCCCCGGTGCCAGGTTCTGCCACGAGTGCGGCGCCGCCCAGCAGCCCGGAACCCGGGCGGGTGTTCGTGGCACAGCCGTGAGTCCGAAGCCGCGTTCGGCGGCATCTGCTGCGGTCTCGTCGGGGCCGGTGGCGGCGCGGCGGGTGACCAGTGTGTTGTTCGGGGATCTGGTGGGGTTCACGAGCTTGTCGGAGTCGCGGGACCAGGAGGAGGTTCGCGAGCTGCTGTCGCGGTACTTCGAGGAGTGCCGGCAGATCATCGGCCGTTATGGCGGGACGGTGGAGAAGTTCATCGGGGATGCGGTGATGGCGGTGTGGGGGGTGCCTGCTGCGCATGAGGATGATGCGGAGCGGTCGGTGCGGGCGGGTCTGGAGCTGGTGAACGCGGTGGGCGCGTTGGGGGAGGAGCTGGGGGTCGCGGAGCTGGCGATGCGGGTCGGGATCGTGACCGGTGAGGTGGCGGTGACCATCGGTGCGGAGGCGCAGGGGATGGTCGCGGGGGATGCGGTGAACACGGCGTCGCGGGTGCAGTCGGTGGCGTCGCCGGGGCAGGTGTGGGTGGATGAGACGACGCGGTTGTTGACGTCGTTGGCGATCACGTATGTGGATGTGGGTAGTCACGCGTTGAAGGGGAAGGTCGAGCCGGTGCCGTTGTGGGCGGTGCGGGCGGTGGTGGCTGCTCGGGGTGGTGCGCAGCGGGCCGATGGTCTGGAGGCGCCGTTGGTGGGGCGGGGTCGGGAGCTGAGGCTGGTCAAGGAGCTGTTTCATGCCACCGAGGAGTCGGGTCGGCCGGCGTTGGTGGTGCTGGACGGGGATCCGGGGGTGGGGAAGTCCCGGTTGGCGTGGGAGTTCGAGAAGTACGTCGACGGGTTGTCCACCGAGGTGCGCTGGCACGGCGGTCGCTGTCTGGCCTACGGCGAGGGGGTGGCGTTCTACGCCCTGGCCGAGGCGGTCCGCGGAAGGTTGGCCGCGGAGGTGTCTCTTGGGACCGACGCTGAGGGTCCAGACTCCGGAGGGGAGCAGGACTCGGAACCGACCACCGAGCGGCTGTTGGACCTGGGCCTGAAGCGGCACGTTTCCGACGTCGAGGAGCGGGCCTGGATGAGGCCGCGCCTTGCGGGGTTGTTGGGCACGGAGGCAGTGGGCAGCTTCGCGCGCGAGGACCTGTTCACCGCGTGGGTGACCTTCCTGGAGCGCGTTGGAGGCGGCCAGGAGACCGTGGTGCTGGTCGTCGACGACGCCCAGCACGCCGATGAGGGCCTGTTGGCATTCGTCGAGCACTTACTGAAGGTGGCGTCCTTCCCGTGCTTCGTCGTCCTGGTTACCCGACCCGAGCTGCTGGAAGACCGGCCGGGGCTGGCCACCAACCGCCGCTCCACGGTGGTGCACCTGCCGACCCTGCCGGATGCCGATGTCGCTGAGCTCGTGGACGGGCTGGTCGCCGGCTTGCCGGCACGGCTGCGCGACGGTCTCGTGCAGCGCACGGAGGGCATCCCTCTCTACGCCGTGGAGACGGTGCGTTCGCTGATCGACCGGGACGTCGTGGTGCCCCGCGGCGGTCAGTACGTGCTGGCCGACGACGCCGGCAACCTGGACCTGGACGCGATCGGGGCGCCGGCGACGTTGCAGGCGCTGGTCAGCGCACGGCTGGACACGTTGTCCCCGGCCCAGCGGCGGGTGGTGGACAAGGCCTGTGTGCTGGGTGGGTTCTTCGGCCGTGAGGACCTGGCGGCGTTGTGTCCGGAGCTGGCAGACCGTGGCGAGCTGGAGCGGGTGCTGGCCGAGCTGGTGCGGCTGCAGATGCTGCAGCAGGAGACCAGTCGGCTGAGTGCGGAGGTGGGCAGGTACTCCTTCGTGCAGGCCGTCGTGCGGCAGGTCGCCTACTCCACGCTCTCGCGGAGGGACCGCAAGGCCACTCACCTGGCCGTGGCGCAGCTGCTCGAGCAGGAGGCGGCCAGCTCGGAGGACGTGGTGCCGGTGCTGGCCCAGCACTACCTCGACGCCCTGGCCGCGGTGCCTGGCGACGAGGACAGCGAGGTGCTGCGCAACCGCGCCGTCGAACAGCTGCGGCGGGCAGCCGACCGGGCGTTGGCATTGGGCGCACCGGGGGAGGCAGCCGGACACCTGGACGCCGCGTACGAACAGGCCGCGGACCCGGCGCAGCGAGCCCAGATCGCCTCGGACCTGGCCGAGGCGATGTTCCACACCGGGCGCTACCACGAAGGGGCCGAGCACGCGCAGGAGGCAACCCAGGTCTTCGACCAGCTCGGCGACGAGGTGGCCGCCGCGCTGGCCGTCGCCCGCCAGGCCCGCATCTTGGGTTCGGGCCTCGGTGAACCCGAGGCCGCGCTGCAGATGGCGCGGCCCCGCTGGGAGGCGCTGCAGGACCGCACCGACGCAGACCAGGCCCGGCTCCTGCTCGGCCTTGCGCTGGGCAACGCGGAGAACATGACCGGGGACTCCGGTGACTTCGGCCCGGTGAGCACGGAGACCCTGCGGATCGCGCAGCGGCTCGGCGCCGGCGAGGCCATTGCCGACTGCCTGACACTGATGGGCATCCACTACGGCACCGACGGCCTGATGTCACTGAGCCGACCGCTGCTGGAGGCGGCCGCGAACCTGGCCCGTTCGGAGCGGCGGCCGCTGTCGCTGGCCCGCGTGCTGGTCAACCTCAACGCCTTCTCCACTCCCGAGAACATCACCGCCGCGGTCCACTACGGGCGGGAAGCCGTCGAGGTGGCGCAGACGACCGGGACCTCTTTCGTCATCGCCGGTGCCCGGGTGAACCTTTGCCTGGCCCTGGTCGAGGACGGCTCCTGGGACGAGGTGACGTTCCAGTGCCAGGAGGTCGGCTCGGGCGCTTCGCCGATGGACGCCCCGGTCGTCTCAGCGCTGACCTGGCGGGTGGCGAGCGCGCGGGGCGAGCCGTGGAAGCTGTCCTGGGAGGTCGGCTCTCTCGACCCGGTCGATGACCCCCTGATCGTCGCCTTTCGAGTTCTCGCCGAAGCGCTGAGCGCCAGAGCCCAGCGAGGCGTAGGTGCGGGCGTTGAGGGCGCCCTCGACGCGACGCAGAAGATGCTCGGGGCCTCGGGCCACGGTGACGACTTCCACTACGTGTGGGCCGAGGCCGCCGAGCGCGTGCTGGAGGCGGAAGACCGAGACGCTTGGGCTCGGCTGTCGGAGCTCGCCGGCGGCGAGCGGGATCTGTTCCCGCTGGCGTTGCAGGCTCATCGCACCCGCTTCCACGCGCTGTGGCGGATGCGGACCCAGCCTGGGTCCCCGGAGGTGGAGGACGGCCTGCGGCGTGCCATCGAGCTCTACCAGCGGTGGGGGTCGACTGTGCGGGCGGCTCAGGCGCGTGCAGACCTCGGCGTGTGGCTGGTCGGTCGGGGACGCGGCGACGAGGCCGCGGGGTGGCTCGAGCAGGCGCGTACGACGTACGAGCAGCTCGGGGCGTCCGCGTGGTTGGCAGACCTCGACCAGCGGCTCGGGAGGGTCGGCGCCTCCAGGCATTGACGGGCAGCGGCCGGGGGACAACGATGCTTCCACCTGAAGATGGGAGCCGTCATGACCATGCCGCCCCGTGAGCCGTCGATCGAGCAGTACGGCTACACGCAGGAGCTGAAGCGATCCCTGTCGATGTGGGACCTGCTGATCTACGGCCTGATCTTCATGGTTCCGATCGCGCCGTTCGGGATCTTCGGCAGCGTCTACAACGCCTCCGGCGGGATGGTGGCGCTCGCCTACATCATCGGGCTGGTCGGCATGGCGTTCACCGCCGCGTCGTACGCCCAGATGTCGCGGGCGTTCCCGATGGCCGGCTCGGTCTACACCTACGCCGGTCGTGGCATCGCAGGCCCGGTCGGGTTCATCGGCGGCTGGATGATCCTGCTCGACTACATCCTGGTGCCGGCGCTGCTGTACATCGTGGCCGGCGTCGCGATGAACAGCTTCGTGCCCGTGCTGCCGGTGTGGGCCTGGGTCGTGTTCTTCATCGTGATGAACACGGTGATCAACTTCTTCGGCATCGAGCTCACCGCACGGGTCAACAAGTACATGCTGGTCGCCGAGCTGGTGGTGCTGGTGGTCTTCCTGGCCATCGGCATCTGGGCGCTCGCGCAGGGCAAGGGGGTCGGCTTCTCGTCCATCCCGTTCTACGACCCGCACACGTTCAGCGTGGGGATCGTGTTCACCGCGGTCTCGATCGCGGTGTTGTCGTTCCTCGGCTTCGACGCCATCTCCACCCTGGCGGAGGAGAACCGCGAAGGCGCCCACTCGATCGGGCGCGCGATGGTGGGGGCGCTGGTGCTCGCCGGGGTGCTGTTCGTGGTGCAGACCTGGGTGGCCGCGCTGCTGGTGCCCGACCGGCACACGCTCTTGACCAAGGGCGACGCCGCCGGCACCGCGTTCTACGACGCCGCGGCGGTGGCCGGCGGGCACTGGCTGTCGGTGCTCACCGCCGTCGCGACCGCGATCGCCTGGGGCTTCGCCGACGCGCTGGTGGCACAGGCGGCCACCTCGCGACTGCTGTTCGCGATGGCCCGGGACCGGCAGCTGCCCGCCTTCCTGCGCAAGGTGCACCCGAAGTATCGGGTCCCGGAGAACGCCACATTCCTGATCGCGGCCGTCTCGATCGCGCTGGGGGTCTACATGGCCTCCCGCTCCGACGGGATCGCGTTGCTGTCCACGATGGTGAACTTCGGGGCGCTGACCGCGTTCATCCTGCTGCATGCGTCGGTGTTCAGCCACTACGTGGTGCGCGGTGGCAGCCGGGCCGTCCAGCACTGGCTGGTGCCGCTGGTCGGGGTGGTGATCCTCGGGTACGTATTGTGGTCGGCCAACCTGGCCGCCCAGACGATCGGCCTGATCTGGCTGGGGCTCGGGCTGGTCTTCGCCATCGGCCTGCACCTGGCCGGGCGGCGTCTGGAGATGCCGGGCGTTCCCGAGGAGATGGAAGGACGACAGCCATGAGCGATCTCGAAGTGCTTACCTACAGGCCCGGTCCCGAGGAGCTGGCGTGGACCTTCGGTGGGGTCCGCCCGGTGCGCACCGTCAAACCCGGCGGCGTGCTCGAGGTGTGGACCGAGGACTGCTACGCCGGCAAGGTGAAGAGCCCCGCGGACCTGGTCTCCGAGGTCTGCGAGTTCCCGTTCCTGAACCCGCAGACCGGGCCGTTCCACGTCGAGGGCGCCCACCCGGGCGACACGTTGGCCGTGCACTTCGTGAGCATCCAGCCCTCGCGCGACTACGCGTCCTCCACCACCGTCCCGCTGTTCGGGGCGCTGACGTCCACCCATGCCACCGCGACGCTGCAGCCGCCGTTGCCGGAGCGGGTCTGGATGTACGACGTGGACCGGTCCTCCGGCACCGTGGCGTTCACCCCGGGCAACGGCGATCCCGTGGTGCTCCCGATGGACCCGATGCACGGCACCGTCGGGGTGGCGCCGGCCGCCTTCGAGGTGCGGTCCGCGATCGTGCCCGATGCCCACGGCGGGAACCTGGACACCCCGGAGATGCGTGCGGGCGTCACGGCGTACTTCGGGGTGAACGTCGAGGGCGCGCTGCTCTCGCTCGGGGACGGGCACTGCCGGCAGGGGGAGGGCGAGGCCTGCGGCACGGCGGTCGAGGCCGCGATGGACTCCGTGCTGGCCCTCGACGTGGTGCCCGGGGCGGCCACCCCCTGGCCCCGCATCGAGTCCGACGACTACCTGATGGCGCTCGGCTCGGCGAAGCCGCTGGAGGACGCCTACCGGGTGGCGCACGTCGACCTCGTCGACTGGGTCGCCGAGCTGTGCGGGATGGATCGGCTCGACGCCTACCAGCTGGTCTCCCAGACCGCGGAGTCCCCGATGGCCAACGTGTGCAACCCGAACTACACCGTGGTCGCGAAGATTGCGAAGAAGTGGCTGCCGGGCAACCCGACGACGTACGGCGGGGCACACGGCCGGCTGAAGGAGGTCGCCGCGGCCTACCGGCAACAGCGGCTCTGAGCCGCTGGTCCCACGCCGGGGGGAAGCGGCAGGATCCGCAGTCCCCGGTGGTCGAGCCCGGCCTGCGCCGGGCTACCGAGATCTACCTAGCGCTGGGCTGACGGATCGGGCCGACGGACTGGGCCGACCGACCGGGCTGGCGCCCAGCCGGCTGCTGCGCGCGGCGTGACAGCATGGTCGGGTGCCGTCCACCCTGCCCGAGGGCGATCCGGCGCCGAGCGACGGCGCGCTGCCCGATCACGCGCTGGAAGGGCTCGGCACCCGACCGTTCGGGTTCTACGTGCACGTGCCGTTCTGCACGGTTCGCTGCGGCTACTGCGACTTCAACACCTACACCGCCACCGACCTGGGGGACGCGCCCGGAGCCTCCCGCGCGTCCTACGCCGACGCCGCGATCGAGGAGGTCCGGCTGGCCCGCAAGGTGCTCGGCCCGGTCGAAGTGCCGGTGTCCACGGTGTTCTTCGGCGGCGGAACGCCGACGTTGCTGCCGCCGGGGGACCTGACGCGCGTGGTGGCTGCGATCGAGGCGGAGTTCGGGCTGGTGGCCGGGGCGGAGGTGACCACGGAGTCCAACCCGGACAGCGTCACCGCGGCCGACCTGGCGGCGTTGCGCCGAGGCGGCATCAACCGAATCTCGTTCGGCATGCAGTCCGCGGTGCCGCACGTGCTGGCGGTGCTGGACCGCACCCACGACCCGGAAAGGGTGCCGAAGGTGGTGCAGTGGGCGCGGGATGCCGGCTTCGAAAGCGTGAGTCTGGACCTGATCTACGGCACCCCGGGGGAGTCGCTCGAGGACTGGGGCACCTCGCTGGCGACCGCGCTGGACAGCGCGCCCGACCACCTGTCGGCGTACTCGCTGATCGTGGAGGAGGGCACCGCCCTGGCGCGCCGGATCCGGCGCGGCGAGATCCCGATGACCGATGAGGACGACCTCGCCGACAAGTACCTGCTCGCCGACGACATGCTGGGCGACGCCGGTCTGGGCTGGTACGAGGTGTCGAACTGGGCACGCGCCGAGGCCGACCGCTGTCGGCACAACCTGCTCTACTGGACCGGCGCGGACTGGTGGGGCGCCGGCCCGGGGGCGCACTCGCACGTCAACGGGGTGCGCTGGTGGAACGTCAAGCACCCCGCGGCGTACGCCGACCGGCTGCGCGCGGGGCACTCGCCCGCGCACGGGCGCGAGGTGCTGGACGCGGCGACCCGAGGGGTGGAACGGGTGCTGCTGGAGACCAGGCTGTCCGACGGGTTGCCGGTCGACGTGCTCGACGCACCCGGCCGGGACCGGCTTCCGGAGCTGGGGGAGCGGGGCCTGGTGGCCCTCGGGGCGGTCCCCGACGGGCGCGTCGTACTCACGCGGCAGGGCCGGCTGCTGGCCGACCTGGTGGTGCGCGAGCTGCTGCCCTGAGCCTCAGCGCACCAGGCGGATGCAGAGCGGGTAGCGGAACTCCTCCCCGTTGGCCGCCTTCACGGTCGCCAGGATGATCGCCACCAGCGCGAAGACACCGAGCGCCACCAGCAAGAAGAAGCCGATGATCACGAACACCAGGACGACGCACGCCGCCAGGTAGAGGTACATCGAGATCTGGAAGTTCAGCGACTCCACCGCGTTGCGGCGCACGAACGCCGACTCGGTGCCCTTGGTGAGCATGATCACCAGCGGCGGCACGAAGCCCAGCACCCCCGACACGGCGAGCGCCAGGAGCGTGCCGGCGTGCGACACCCACGCCCAGGTGCGCTCCTCCGAGGAGGGCGCAAGCCCGCCTGCCGGCGCGACGAAGGGCGGCTCACTCATGCGGGCCCCCTCCGGCTGTGACGAAGTTGATCAGCTCCTCGACTCTACCGAGCAGGGCGGGTTCCAGGTCGCCGAACGAGGAGACTTTGGACAAGATGTGCTTCCAGGCGCGCGCGATGTCCGCGGCGTCTCGGTGCGGCCACCCGAGGTGCTGGCAGATGCCCTTCTTCCACTCCACGTTGCGCGGCACCTGCGGCCACTGCTGCAGACCCAGCCGGTCGGGCTTGACGGCCTGCCAGATGTCGATGAACGGGTGGCCGACGATCAGCACGTGCTTGCCGAGCGGGCTCTTCGCCACCCCCTGCGCGATGCGGCTCTCCTTCGAGCCCGGCACCAGGTGGTCCACGAGCACCCCGGCCCGCCGCTCCGGGCCCGGCCTGAAGTCCTGCAGCTGGGCGGACAGGTCGTCGACCCCCTCGAGGTACTCCACCACGACGCCCTCGACCCGCAGGTCGTCGCCCCAGACCTTCTCCACCAGCTCGGCGTCGTGCCGGCCCTCGACGAAGATCCGGCTCGCCCGGGCCACGCGGGCCTTGGTGCCCGGGACGGCCACCGACCCGGACGCGGTCCGGGTCTTGCGTGCCGGACCCTTGCGGCTCGGCGGGGTGAGGATCACCGGGACCCCCTCGAGCAGGAAGCCGGCACCGAGCGGGAAGGTGCGTCGCTTGCCGCGCCGGTCCTCGAGGGTGACCGTCATCAGGTCGCGCTCCACAGTGACGATCTCCCCGCACCAGTCGGTGGTCACCTCCTCGACCACCAGGCCACGGTCGGCCTCGATCTCCACCGCGCGCCCCCGTTTCGGGGCGCGCCAGTCGGTGCTGAGGACGTCCGGGCCGTAGCGGTCGTACGACCGGCCGGAGGAGTGGGGCGTGGACACAGCCCCACACCGTAGAGGGACCGCGCCGCGAACTGGGGTTCCCGCGCCGGTCGCTCGCGCCGCACCCGAGACACGAGACCCGGGACGCGACATGCGACGCGACATCCCGGACTCGACATCGGTATGGACAGCCATCAGTAACCGCTGGCCCCCAGAACACTCGCGATATATCGTGAGGGTGTCGCGAACAGTCGTGAGAAGTAGGGGTCTACAGGTTCCCCGCACTCTTCTCGCCAGCAGGGAGGACATCATGAGTCGCAGTCCGTGGGACAGCCCCTGGGACCAGCCGCGCGGCTGGCAAGGGCACCGGGGCGGGTCGTCGGGCGGTTCGTCCTGGTCCGGGGGCGGGTCGTGGGCCGGTGGTCCGCCGCCGTGGGTGCAGGGCCTGCTCGGCCTCGCCGGCTCAGTGAAGGGCGGGGGCCCGAAGGTACGCCGCGGCGACGTGCGCGCGGCCATCCTGGACGTGCTCGCGGTCGAGCCGATGAACGGCTACCAGATCATCCAGCAGATCGCCGAGCGCAGCCGGGGCGGCTGGAAGCCGAGTCCCGGCTCGGTGTACCCGACCGTCCAGCAGCTCGAGGACGAGGGGCTGGTCGAGGGCAGTGAGGTCGAGGGCCGCCGGCTGCTGCGGCTCACCGACGAGGGTCGTCGCTACGTCGAGGAGCACCCCGACGAGCTGGCCGCCACCTGGCGCCCGTTCGACGACGCGGATGGCGCCGCCGAGGACGACCACGAGCCGCACGACCTCAAGCCGGTGATCGGTCAGGTGATGTCCGCGGTCTGGCAGATCGTGGTCTCCGGCACCCGGCAGCAGCGCGCCGAGGCCGCCGAGATCCTTGCGGACACCCGCCGCAAGCTCTACGGCCTGCTCGCGGAGGGGGGCCCCGAATGAGCAGCACCGGAGAGCGTTGGCGGGACTGGGCCGGCGACTGGACAGGCAGCTGGACCGGCAACTGGGCCGGCGTACGCCCGGCATCCGGGGTGCGCATCGGCGACAACGAGCGGGAGACCGCGGTGTCCGCGCTCGGCGAGCACTACGCCGCGGGCCGGCTCACCAAGGAGGAGTACGACGAGCGCAGCGGCCTGGCCTGGTCCGCGAAGACCGGGGCCGACCTGGCGCCGCTGTTCCAGGACCTGCCGCGGGTGGCCCCGCGCCCCCCGCAGGAGCCGCCGGCGCGCACCGACACGCGGGGCCGGTCGTGGAACGTGCCGTTCCTGCCGCTGCTGCTGGTGCTGATCGGCATCGTCGCGCTCACCCACATCGCCTGGCCGGTGTTCCTGGTCATCGGCGTGCTGTGGTGGGCCGGGCTGTTCCGCTGGGGCGGTCGGCGCCGCTGGCGCGGTGGTGGCGGCTGCCGCTGACCCGCCGGCCGGTCAGGCCCAGCAGCGAGACCCAGCAGCGAGACACGACAGTCAGGCCAGCGGCAGTGACCTCGCCCCGGCGGGCAGCTGCGCGTAGCCGCGGCGCACCGCCTTGGCCAGCGCCTCGGCGGGGAACGGCCACTCGCCGGCGGTCAGTGCCTCCGACACCGGCACCCCTTGGCCGGCGAGGTCGGAGATGGTCTGCGCCACCAGGGCGATGTCGGCGCGCTGCTCCTCGACGAAGCCACGGTCGACCGGGACACCGTGGCCGGGGGCGACCACGGTGGAGCCGGTCAGCATGCCGACCAGCAGGTCGAGGGTGCCAGGCCATTCCAGGGGGTAGCAGTCGTCACCGAAGCCCGGCGCCGGTCCACGGTCGGTGAACTCCTCGACCAGGTCGCCGGTGAACACGAGGTCGGCCTCGGGGACCCGGACCACCGCGTCCCCCGAGGTGTGACCGCGGCCGAGGTAGGCCAGCTCGATGAACCGGTCACCGAGGTCCACCACCCCCGCCGCCGAGAAGGTCTCGGCGGGCACCACGACCCGGGCCGCGGCCACGTCGAGCAGCCGGGGGTCGTCGTCCTCGCCGGAAGCGGCCTGCTGCCGCGCCTCGTCCTGCACGGCCGCGGCCTGCTCCGGCAGCGCGGCGGCGGCCTCCTCGTGGGCGAACACCTCCACACCGTCGTACGCGTCGACGAACACCGCGTTGCCCAACGCATGGTCGAAGTGCGCGTGCGTGTTCACCACCGCGACGACGTCGCCGAGCCCGAGCGCGCGCACGTCCTCGAGCACCCGGCGCGCCTCGACCTCGGAGGCATGGGTGTCCACCACGAGCAGTCCGCGCTCGCCGGCGACCACGCCGACGTTGACGTTGACGAACTCGTAGCGGGCGACGAAGCACTTGTCCGCCACCTCGACGAAGCCCTGGTCGTGCCGGAGGCGCCGGGAGCCGCTGTTGTCGGTCATGGCGCACAGCCTAGGTCGGAGAATTCCACCGGAGCCGGGCCGGCTAGTAGAGTTGGCACTCGAAACGGATGAGTGCCAACGTGGCGTGCTGAGGCGAGCGAGGGAGGCAAGCATGGTCGAAGACCGCAGGCTGGCCGTCCTCCGCGCGATCGTCGAGGACTACGTCTCCACCCAGGAGCCGGTGGGGTCCAAGGCGCTGGTGGAGCGGCACCAGCTCGGCGTGTCCCCGGCGACGGTCCGCAACGACATGGCCGCGTTGGAGGACGAGGGGTTCATCACCCAGCCGCACACCAGCGCGGGCCGGATCCCCACCGACAAGGGCTACCGGCTGTTCGTGGACAAGCTCAGCCAGGTCAAGCCGCTGTCGGCGGCCGAGCGGCGGGCGATCACCACTCTGCTCGAGGGCGCTATCGACCTCGACGACGTGGTCGCGCGCAGCGTCCGGCTGCTGGCCCGGATGACACGGCAGGTCGCGATCGTGCAGTACCCCACCCTGTCGCGCTCCACAGTGCGGCACATCGAGCTGGTGGCCCTGTCCAGCACCCGGGTGCTGCTGGTCCTGATCTTGTCCACCGGGCGGGTCGAGCAGCGGGTGGTGGAGCTGCCCTCCGAGCTCGACGACGACACCGCCGCCGACATCCGGACCTGGGTGAACCAAGCGGTGGCCGGCAGCCGGTTGGCCGAGGCCTCCGGGAGGCTCGCCGAGCTGCCCGAGGAGGTCCCCGAGGACTCCCGCGGTCTGGTCGCGGTGATCGTCGCGGCGCTCATCGAGGCCATGTCGGACCACCGCTCCGACGAGCGGGTGCTGGTCGGGGGTACGGCGAACCTGGCCCGGTTCGGGGACAGCTTCGATGCCTCGATCAAGCCGATGCTCGAGGCGCTCGAGGAGCACGTCGTACTTTTGAAGCTGCTCGGTGAGGCCACCTCGCCGTCCATGGTGACCGTCCGGATCGGCCACGAGGTGCCCTACCAGGAGCTGTCGTCGACGTCGGTGGTCGCCACCGGCTACGGCCCGGGGGACGAGGCGCTGGCCACGCTCGGCATCGTCGGACCGACCCGCATGGACTATCCAGGCACGATGGCGGCGGTGCGCGCCGTCGCGCGCTACGTCTCCAAGATCCTCGACGAAGGATGACCCAGTTGAGCCAAGACCTGTACGAAACCCTCGGCGTGTCCCGTGACGCGGAGCCGGAAGAGATCAAGAAGGCCTACCGCCGGCTCGCGCGCAAGCTGCACCCAGACGTGAACCCGGACCCGGAGACGCAGGAGCGGTTCAAGGACGTCAGCAACGCCTACGAGGTGCTCTCCGACCCGGAGAAGCGCCGGATGTACGACCTCGGCGGCGACCCGTTCTCCGGCGCCGGCGCCGCCGGAGGCTTCGGGCAGGGCGCCGGGTTCTCGTTCACCGACATCATGGACGCCTTCTTCGGAGGCGCCGGTGCGGGCACGTCGGGCGCCGGCCGGGGACCGCGGTCCCGGACCCGCCGCGGCCAGGACGCCCTGGTCCGCCTCGACGTCGAGCTCGCCGAGGCGGTGTTCGGCACCACCCGCGAGCTGAAGGTGGACACCGCGGTGCGGTGCCCGGTCTGCGACGGCGGCGGCGCGGCTCCCGGCTCAGAACCGGTCACCTGCGAGACCTGCCAGGGCCGCGGCGAGGTCTTCCAGGTGCAGCGGTCCTTCCTGGGCGAGATCCGCACGATGCGGCCGTGCGCGGCCTGCCGCGGCTACGGCACGATCATCCCCGACCCGTGCCGGGAGTGCAGCGGGGACGGGCGGGTCCGGTCCCGGCGCACCCTGACTGTCAAGATCCCGGCCGGGGTGGACACCGGCACCCGGGTCCAGCTCGCCGAGCAGGGCGAGGTCGGCTCGGGCGGTGGCCCCGCAGGGGATCTGTACGTCGAGATCCGGGTCGCCCCGCACCCGCTGTTCACCCGCACGGGCGGCGACCTGAGCTGCGAGGTGACGCTGCCGATGACCGCGGCCGCCCTGGGCACCACGATCGACCTGCCCACCCTGGAAGCGGACCTGGTCGAGGAGGACGCGGAGACCGACCTGGAGACCTCGGTGCCGCTCGAGATCCAGGCGGGCACCCAGTCCGGCTCGGAGATCGTGCTGCACGGCCGCGGGGTGCCCTCCCTGCGTGGCACCGGACGCGGGGACCTCGTGGTGCGGGTGGCCGTGGAGACCCCGACCCGGCTCGACGAGCGGCAGGAGGAGCTGCTGCGCGAGCTGGCTGCACTGCGCGACGAGGAGTCTCCGAACGGTCAGTTCGGTCCCACCGAGCACCGCTCCATGTTCGACCGGCTCCGCGACGCCTTCGGGCCCCGCTGAGCGTGTCCCTGCCCTACTTCGCCGCCGAGCTGCGGCACGAGCTCGCCGCCGGTGAACGGCTGTCCCTGACCGGCGAGGAGGCCCGCCACGCCGTGGTGCGCCGGATCCGCGTCGGCGAGCGGATCGCAGTGACCAACGGGCAGGGCACCACGGCCGTGTGCCGGGTCACCGGCACCGGCAAGCACGCGCTGGACGCCGAGGTGGAGTCCGTCCGCACCCTGCCGCGGGAGACGCCGCGGCTGGTGGTGGTGCAGGCGCTGGCGAAGGGGGACCGCAGTGAGCTGGCGGTGGAGATGCTCACCGAGGTCGGCGTGGACGTGATCGTGCCCTGGGCCGCCGCCCGTTCGGTGGCGGTCTGGCGTGGCGACCGGGCGGCGAAGGGACTGGCTCGCTGGCGTAGCACCGCTCGGGAGGCGGCCAAGCAGGCGCGCCGCGCCTGGTTCCCCGAGGTCGAGGAGCCGGCCAGCACCCCCCGGGTTGCCGACCTGCTGCGCACCGCCTCGGTCCCCGTGGTCCTGCACGAGGCGGCCTCCGGGCCGCTTGCGGACCTGCCGGTCCCGGGCCGCGGGGAGATCGTGATCGTGGTCGGGCCGGAAGGCGGGCTCGCCGACGAGGAGCTGGCCGCCTTCGCCGAGGCCGGCGCCGAGCCGGTGCGGCTGGGCAGGTCGGTGCTGCGCACCTCGACGGCCGGCGTGGCCGCGGCCGCCGCACTGCTGGCGCGAACCCCGCGCTGGCGGTAGTCACGGCCCGCCGGGGGCCGTGACGTCGCATGTGCGGGGAAGTTGCCTGGTTCGGGCCGGCGTGGGGGCCGTGACGTCGCATGTGCGGGCCAGCTGCTCGGTGGACCACTGCCCGAGTGCCGGCGCGACGTCAGGGCAGGACGGTGATCGCCTTGGTGTCCTGGGTGACCTGGCCCCGGCCGGAGGCGTCGCTGTCGTGCACGACGAGGGTGTACTGGCCGGGCGGCGCCTTCACGGAGAAGCGGTACGGCGCCCACACGTACGCCTGCTGGGCACTGGTGTGGCCCTGCTTGACGACGTGGCCGTTCTGCTTCAGCTCCCACACCACGTTGGCCTCGAACGCGTTCGCGAGCCCCTTCACCGTGAACGGACTGTGCACCTTCGCGCCCTGGCCGGGGGAGAGCACCCACACCAGCGCCTGGGTCTGCGTGTCCGGGGCGCGCTTCACGCCGCCGGTGACGTCCACCCCGAGCAGCCGGCCGGCCTGCTGGCCGCCGACCTCGAAGAGGACCGGCTTCTGCTGCCCCCAGGCGTCCTGCGCGGTGTAGACGAGCTGCTGGATGGCCAGCGTGGCTTCCCTCGCCTTCATCCCCGAGGGCCGGTCGGTCAACGATGCGCCTCCGGACTGCAGCGGGATGACGATGTGCGACGGGGTCATGACCACCTTGCCCACGGTGACGCCCGTCGGCCACGGGGACCGGTAGTCCGGGTCCTGGGCGGCCCCGGACAGGGCGTCTCGGACCGCGGCGGACACCGATCCGTCCGCGGGCACCTGGTGGGACTCCCGGTACAGCCGGGGGCCGTGCGGCGTGCGGCCGAGGTAGTACACGACCTCGCTGACGGTGGGCGCGGGGGTGGAGCTGGCGTTGGGGGCCACCTTCGCCGTGCTGCCCGCAGCCGAGCCGCGAGAGGCGAAGCTCTGGTCGCCGGACGTCGACGCACCGGGGCCGCCGGTGAGGGTGACCACCGCAGCGACGGTGGCCGCGGTGGCCACCACCGCGGCCCCCGCCCCCCACAGCCAGGCCCGCCGGTGCGGGCGGAGCGGATGCGCGGTCCGGGCGTGGATGTCCTCCACGCCGCCGCGCGGGGTCACGTCGGCCACCGCGTCCTCGAGGAGCTCCCGCACCCAGGTGTCGTCGTGCTCCATCACAGGTCCTCCTGGTTGTCGGCGAACCGGTCGCGGAGAGCGGCCACCCCGCGCGAGGCGTGGCTCTTCACCGCGCCCCGGCTGATGCCGAGCGCGGACGCGATCTCGGCCTCGGACAGGTCGAGGTAGTAGCGGAGCGCGAGCACCTCGCGCTGTCGGTCGGGCAGGGCGCGCATCGCGTCCAACATCTGGCCCCGGCGTTCGGCGCCGAGTGCCCGCTGGTCGGCGCCGGGCTCCGGCGGCTGGTCCGCGCGGTGCGCGGCGGCGTGCCGCTCCTGCACGCCGCGGTGCCGCAGCACGGAACGGGCCCGGTTGACCACCGTCTGCCGGAGGTAGGCCAGCGCATGGTCCGGCTCCTTCAGGGACCGCCACCTGCCGTGCATGGCCACGAACGAGTCCTGGACCACCTCCTCGGCGGTCTCGAGATCACGGACCAGCAGCACCGCAAGCCGCACCAGGCGGCGGTAGTGGGCTGCGTACAGCTCCTCGACGGCCGTGTCCGCGTCCCACTGCGCGGTGACGGTCATGTCGCTCCCAACCCGCGTTCGCGGTGCTCGTAGTGCCAGGGCCTCGGTCGTCACGCTAGTTGCACGCCTCGCGCCCGGTCGCGGTTTACACGCCATCGGAGGGCTTTCTGCTGGTTTGCCCGGTTCCGGGTGCTCGCGTCCGGGGGATAGCCTGGGCGGATGGCGAGCGAAGCTGACTGCGTGTTCTGCAAGATCGTGGCAGGTGAGCTGCCGGCCGACGTCGTGCACCGCACCGAGACCACGCTGGCGTTCCGCGACCTCGAGCCGCAGGCGCCCACCCACCTGCTGGTGATCCCGACCAGCCACTACCCGGACGCCGCCGCGCTGGCGGCCGCCGAGCCCGCGGTGGCGGTCGACCTGCTCAACGCGGTGGCCGCGGTGGCCAAGCAGGAGGGGCTCGAGGAGGGCTACCGGCTGGTGTTCAACACCGGGCCGTTGGCGCACCAGACCGTGTTCCACGCCCACGCGCACGTGCTGGGCGGGCGGCGGATGACCTGGCCCCCGGGGTGACCCGGAGAGTCAGCCCAGCTCGAGCCAGAAGGTGATCAGCAACGGGACGGTCACGGCGAGCAGCATCAGCCAGGCGACGATCTTGTGGGAGACCTTGGTGGGGTCGAGGTTCGCGGCGAGCGCGATCATGCAGCCACCGTCACCGGTCCACCGGTCGAAGCCCAACCGCTGGGCGTCCGGGGGGAACGGGTTGGCGGGCAGGAAGTCCTCCGGAGTGATCAGCTCCGGACGCTCGTCGTGCTCCTGCATGACGTGAGCCTAGTACCACGACAGGCAAGGGGTTCCGGCTTCGGACCGGCACGATCGGGCGGACTCCCGTAGCATGGAGGGAGGAAGCGTTCCAGCGAACCCCGGGAGGGTGGCCCACCGAGGCCAGTCGATGACTCAGACCGATATTCCTCAGCACACCATCGTCGTACCGTCGAGCATCTCCATGGTTGCCCTCCTCGGGCCCGGGGACGAGCACCTGACGCAGATCGAGAGCGCATTCGGCGCCGACGTCCACGTGCGCGGCAACCAGATCACGCTGCGCGGGGACCCGGCCGAGGTGGCCCTCGCCGAGCGGCTCATCGACGAGCTGATCACGCTCGTCCGCACCGGTCAGGGACTGACCAGCGAGACGGTCGAACGGGTCACCGCGATGCTGCGCGCGGAGACCAAGGAACGCCCGGCCGACGTGCTGAGCCTGAACATCTTGTCCAACCGCGGCCGCACGATCCGCCCGAAGACCCTGAACCAGAAGAAGTACGTCGACGCCATCGACCGGCACACCGTGGTGTTCGGGATCGGGCCGGCCGGCACCGGCAAGACCTACCTCGCGATGGCGAAGGCGGTCCAGGCGCTGCAGTCCAAGAAGGTGAACCGGATCATCCTCAGCCGCCCCGCGGTCGAGGCGGGCGAGCGGCTCGGGTACCTGCCCGGAACGCTGAGCGAGAAGATCGACCCCTACCTGCGGCCGCTGTACGACGCGCTGCACGACATGGTCGACCCGGACACCATCCCCAAGCTGCTCACCGCGGGCACCATCGAGGTCGCACCCCTGGCGTTCCTGCGCGGCCGGTCGCTGAACGACGCGTTCATCATCCTCGACGAGGCGCAGAACACCTCGCCGGAGCAGATGAAGATGTTCCTGACCCGGCTCGGGTTCGGCTCCAAGATGGTGGTCACCGGGGACGTCACCCAGGTCGACCTGCCCAGCGGGACCCGCAGCGGGCTGCGCATCGTGGAGGAGATCCTCACCGGCATCGAAGACGTGGCGTTCAACCGGCTCACGTCCCACGATGTGGTGCGGCACAAGCTGGTCGGGCACATCGTCGCCGCCTACGACGAGTACGAGGCGCGCAGCGAGGTGCCGACCGAGCGGCAGGAGCAGGACCGGTCGAGCGGTGCGCGTGGCCCGCACCGAAGACGACTGCAGTGACCCTTCGACCGCCAGCGACCCGACAAGCAACCCGGTGATCCCACGATGAGTATCGAGCTGCTCGACGAGTCCGGCGCCGAGCTGCCGGCCCCGGGCGTGCGCACCGACCTGTCCGGCCTGTCACGGTTCGTGATGGACCGGATGCGGGTGCATCCCCAGGCCGAGCTGTGCATCAAGCTGGTCGACGAGGACACCATCGCTGAGCTGAACAAGCGGTGGATGGACAAGGCCGGGCCCACCGACGTGCTTGCGTTCCCGATGGACGAGCTGCGCCCCGGCCTCGTCAACGAGGAGCCGGAGGAGGGCGTCCTCGGGGACCTGGTGGTCTGCCCCGCGGTCGCTCGGCGGCAGGCCGACGAGGCCGGCCACGCCGTCCAGGACGAGCTCGAGCTGCTCACCGTGCACGGCATCTTGCACCTGCTCGGCTACGACCATGCCGAGCCCGAGGAGCACAAGGAGATGTTCGACCTGCAGGCCCGGCTGCTCCGCGAGTGGCATGAGCAGCGGTGATGTCTGGCTGCTCGTCACAGCAGCCGTCCTCGTGCTCATCGCCGGCGTGTTCTCAGGCGCCGACGCCGCGCTGTCGTCGGTCTCCAAGGTCCGTGCCGAGGAGCTGGCAGCCGAGGGCCGCCCGGGCGCGGGCCGGCTGCTCGCGATCGTCGCCGACCCGCCCCGGTTCCTGAACACCGCCCTGTTCCTGCGCATGCTGTGCGAGATCGCGGCGATCGTCGCGGTCTCCTCGGTGCTGTTCGACAGCATCGTCGCGCGGTCGTGGGCGATGCTGGCCACGCTGGGCATCATGCTGGTGGTGTCGTTCGTGGTGATCGGGGTGGCGCCACGCACCCTCGGCCGGCAGCACTCCACACGGGTGGCGCTGGCGACCGCCGGGCTGCTCACCGGGTTCACCCGGGTGCTCGGGCCGCTGCCGCGGCTGCTGATCCTGGTCGGCAACGCGATCACCCCGGGACGCGGCTTCAGCGAGGGGCCGTTCGCCACCGAGGCCGAGCTGCGCGAGCTGGTGGACCTCGCCGAGGCGAGCAGCGTGATCCAGTCCGGCGAACGGGAGATGATCCACTCCGTCTTCGAGCTGGGGGACACCATCGCCCGCGAGGTGATGGTGCCCCGCACCGACGTGGTGTTCATCGAACGGCACAAGACGCTGCGCCAGGCGATGTCGCTGGCGCTGCGCAGCGGGTTCTCCCGGATTCCGGTCATCGGCGAGAACCTCGACGACATCGTCGGGTTCGCCTACCTCAAGGACATCACCCGGCGGGTCTTCGACCGGCACGAGGCCGAGCAGACCGAGCGGGTCGAGTCCGTGATGCGGCCGGTCCTCTACGTGCCCGACTCCAAACCGGTCGACGAGCTGCTGCGGGAGATGCAGGCCGGCCGCAAGCACGTCGCCGTCGTGGTCGACGAGTACGGCGGCACTGCGGGGCTGGTCACCATCGAGGACGTGCTCGAGGAGATCGTGGGGGAGATCACCGACGAGTACGACGTGGACGAGATCGAGGCGGAACATCTCGCGGACGGCTCCGTCCGGGTGAGCTCGCGGTTCCCGGTCGACGACCTCGACGAGCTGTGCGGCGTCGCCATCGAGGACGCCGACGTCGACACCGTGGGTGGGCTGATGGCCAAGCACCTGGGCCGGGTGCCGATCGCCGGGTCGGTCGTCGAGGTGGTCGGGCTGCGCTTCGAGGCCGAGGGGCCGGCGGGCCGTCGCAACCGGATCGGCACCGTGCTGGTGTCCCGGGTGGAGCCGGCCCGGGAGGCGGAGGGCAAGGACGCCTATCCTGACTCCCATGCTGGCTGACACGACCGATCTCACCGACCCCGAGGACCGCAAGCTGCTCACCCTCGCCCGGTCCACCCGTGGCCGCATCCAGGCCAAGGAAGGCGCCTGCGTGCGGGACACCGACGGCCGCACCTACGCGGCCGCGAGCGTGCAGCTGCCGACCTTGGAGCTGTCCGCGGTCGCCGTCGCGGTGGCGATGGCGGTGTCCAGCGGGGCACAGGGGCTCGAGGCGGTCGTGGTGCTCAGCGACGCCCCGGTCGTGGCCGAGGGAGACCTGTCCGTCGTACGCGACTTCGCCGGCGACGGTGTGCCGGTGCACCTCGCCGGACCGGACGGCACCGTGGTGGCCTCGCTGACGTCGTGAGGCAATTCGACCAGCTGCGCACCGAGCGGCTGCTGATGCGCCGTTGGTGGCCGGCCGACCGCGAGGCGTTCGCTGCGATGAACGCCGACCCCGGGGTGATGCGGCACTTCCCGCGGCCGATGACCCGTGAGGAGAGCGACGCGTTCGTGGACCGGCTCGAGGCCGGCTTCGACGAGCGCGGCTTCGGGCTGTGGGCGCTCGAGCGGCTGGACGGCGGCGGGCTCCTCGGCTGCACCGGGCTGAGCCCGATGCCGGACAACGTGCCGGGAGCCGGGGGCATGGAGGTCGGCTGGCGGCTGGCCCGGCACGCCTGGGGGCACGGGTTCGCCTCCGAGGCGGCGCGCGCCGCGATGCGGGTGGCGCTGGAGGTCGCGCTGCCGGAGGTGTGGTCGATGACCGCGGTCACCAACCTGCGCTCGCAGGCGGTGATGCGCCGGATCGGGCTCACCGAGCACAGCAGGTTCGAGCATCCCGCGCTCGCGGCGGGCGACGTGCTCCGCCCGCACGTGCTGTTCCACGGCGCCTTGCCGATCTCGGCTCCGGAACGCGACGCGTAGGGGACGGTTGGTGCACCGATATCGACAATGCACCTGTAGTACCCAAGAGACGCAGGGGCGGGCGGGACCGATAGGTTGGGGCCCGTGAGGGCACTTGTGGGGTGGGATGCGCACGCGGCAGCGGTAGGCCGGCTGAAGGAGTCCTACGACGCGATCCCGGCGGGGGTGCCGGTGCGGCTGACCAAGCGCACCTCGAACCTGTTCCGACCGCGGGCCGGCACCGATGCCCCCGGGTTGGACGTGTCCGGCCTGGACGGCGTGGTCAGCTACGACCCGACCCGGCAGACCGCCGACGTGCAGGGCATGTGCACCTACGAGGACCTGGTCGACGTGCTCCTGCCGCGCGGCTTCATCCCGCTCGTCGTGCCGCAGCTGCGCAGCATCACCCTCGGCGGGGCGGTCACCGGCCTGGGCATCGAGTCCACCTCGTTCCGCAGCGGGTTGCCGCACGAGTCGGTCCTGGAGATGGACGTGCTCACCGGCTCCGGCGAGGTGGTCACCACCCGGCCCGGCGACGACCTGTTCGACGCCTTCCCCAACTCCTACGGCAGCCTCGGCTACGCGACCCGGCTGCGGATCCTGCTCGAGCCGGTCCCCGGCTACGTCGACCTGCGGCACGTCCCGTTCTCCGACCTGGACGCGCTCGCCGAGGCGGTGCAGACGATCGTGGAGCGTCGCGAGTGGGAGGGCGTCCGGGTGGACGGGCTGGACGGGGTGGTGTTCGCCCCGGGGGAGGCCTACCTGACCCTGGCCACCTGGGCGGAGCGTCCCTCGCACCCGCCGAGCGACTGGACCGGCATGGACCCCTACTTCCGGTCCCTGCAGCGGCGCCGCACCGACTCGCTGACCATCTACGACTACCTGTGGCGCTGGGACACCGACTGGTTCTGGTGCTCGGGCGCGTTCGGGCTGCACGACCCGCGGGTGCGGCGGCTGTGGCCGCGGCGCTGGCGGCGCAGCGACGTGTACCACAAGCTGGTCGGCCTGGAGAGCCGGTATGGCGTCGTGGCCCGCATCGACCGGCTGCGCGGCAAGCCGGCCCGGGAGCGGGTGATCCAGGACATCGAGGTGCCGGTGCGTCGTACGCCTGCGTTCCTGCGCTGGTTCGACGAGCAGGTCGGGATGCGGCCGGTGTGGCTGTGCCCGCTGCGGCTGCGCGAGCCCGACGGCCCCGGCAGCGCGCGCACCTGGCCGGCGTACCCGCTGGACGCGGGTGTCACCTACGTGAACGTGGGCTTCTGGGGGACCGTGCCGATCGCGCCCGGCGCGCAGGACGGCGACAAGAACCGCGCGGTGGAGACCGAGGTGCACCAGCTGGGCGGGCACAAGTCGCTGTACTCCGACGCCTACTACGACCGGGAGACCTTCGCCCGGCTCTACAACCTGGACCACCTGACCAAGGTCAAACAGACCTATGATCCCGATGACCGGCTGACGGGCCTCTACGAGAAGGCGGTGAAGCGTCGATGACGACGTTGCAGGACAAGACAGCGCCCGGCCGCAACGGCCAGATCACCATCGGTGAGGCCCTGACCCGGCTGATGGCGGGCGGCATGCCGTTCCACTTCGAGGCCTACGACGGGAGCACCGCCGGCCCGGCCGACTCCCGCATCCGGCTGCGGCTGCTCAACGAGCGCGGGCTCAGCTACCTGCTGACCGCACCCGGCGACCTGGGGATGGCCAGGGCCTACGTCTCCGGAGACCTCGAGGTGGACGGGATCCCCCTCGGCGACCCGTACGACGCCCTGGTGCACCTGCAGAACAACCTCCGGTTCGCGATGCCCTCGCCGGCCGAGGCGTTCACGATCGTCCGCGGGCTCGGGTTCGGACACCTCAAGCCACCGCCGCCCCCGCCGCAGGAGGCGCTGCCGAAGTGGCGCCGGCTGCTGGAGGGCTTCCGGCACTCCAAGGCCCGGGACGCCGAGGCGATCCACCACCACTACGACGTGTCGAACCGGTTCTACGAGATGGTGCTCGGCCCGTCGATGACCTACACGTGCGCGTGCTTCCCCAGCGCGGACGCCAGCCTGGAGGAGGCGCAGGCCAACAAGTACGACCTGGTGGCCCGCAAGCTCGACCTCAAGCCGGGCATGCGGCTGCTGGACATCGGCAGCGGCTGGGGTGGCATGGTGCGGCACGCCGCCCAGCGGTACGGCGTGCAGGTGATCGGCGTGACGCTGTCCAGGGAGCAGGCGTCCTGGGCGCAGCAGGCGATCAAGCGGGACGGCCTCGACGACGTGGCCGAGGTCCGGTTCGGGGACTACCGCGACATCGCGGAAACCGGTTTCGACGCGGTCAGCTCGATCGGGCTCACCGAGCACATCGGGGTGCGCAACTACCCGTCGTACTTCGGCTGGATCCGGGACAAGCTGGTCCCCGGCGGCCGGCTGCTGAACCACTGCATCACCCGGTCGGACAACCGGTCCCGGGACACCGGCGCGTTCATCGACCGCTACGTCTTCCCCGACGGGGAGCTGACCGGGTCGGGGCGGATCATCACCGAGATCCAGGACTGCGGCATGGAGGTGCGCCACGAGGAGAACCTCCGCGAGCACTACGCGCTGACCCTGAAGGGCTGGTGCCACAACCTGGTCGAGAACTGGGACGAGTGCGTCCGTGAGGCCGGGGAGGGCACTGCGAAGGTCTGGGGGCTCTACATGGCCGGCTCCCGACTGGGCTTCGAGCGCAACGAGATCCAGCTGCACCAGGTGCTCGCGGTCAAGACCGACGAGCAGGGCCGCTCGGGCTTCCCGTTGCGGCCCACGTGGCTGAGCTGACCGCCGGACCAGGTGGGCCTCGGCTCCCGGAGGGGCTCGGTGCGGCCGGCCTGGTGCTCGGCGGAGCCGCGCTGTTCGGGACCGTGGGCACCGCCGAGGTGCTCGGCCCGGTGGTGCCGGCCGCCGCGCTCGGTGCGGCCCGGCTGCTGCTGTCCGCGCTGCTCCTGCTGGCGCTCGCCGTGGCGGGCGGAGGCGGCCGCTCGCTGGCGCCGTGCCTGCGGAGCGCGCCGACCTGGTGGGCGGGGCTCGGGCAGGCCTGCTTCAACGTGTGCTTCCTGGCCGCGATGCGGCAGGCCGGGGTGGCGGTGGGGACGCTGGTGGCCATCGGCGCGACGCCGATCCTCACCGGGCTGGTGACCCGGAAGGTGACCCGGCGCTGGCTGTTCGCGACCGCGGTCGCGGTGGCCGGGCTGGTGCTGCTGGTCGGCGGCCAGGCGTCCGACGGGTCGGTGCTGCACCCCTCCCTGCTGGGGATCCTGCTGGCGCTCGGGGCGTCGGCCAGCTATGCGACGTACATCATCGCCGGCAACGCCGCCGCGGCACGCGGGCTGCCCACCACGCCGTACCTGGCCACGGCGTTCACCGTCTCGGCGCTGCTCACCCTCCCGGTCCTGGCCGTGCAGGGGGCGGACTGGGCTCTCCGGCCGGCCGGGCTGGAGCTGGTGGCCTACCTGGCGGTGGTGCCCACCGTGGTCGCCTACAGCCTGTTCAACCGTGGCCTGCGCGGGGTGCGGCCGGCGACCGCCTCGACGCTCGCGCTGCTGGAGCCGGTGGTGGCCGCGCTGCTCGCCACCATAGTGCTGGGGGAGCGGCTGAGCCCGGTCGCGGTCACCGGGGCGCTGCTGATCCTCGCCGGGCTGGTCCTGATCGTGCGGTCCACCACACGGATGGCACAATCCCCCCGTGTCCGAGCGCCCCGTGTCCGAGCCCCCCGTCCCCGAGCGCCACGGCCCCTTCCGTAGCGGCTTCGCGTCGCTGGTGGGCCGGCCCAACGCCGGCAAGTCCACGCTGACCAACACGCTGGTCGGCAGCAAGGTCGCGATCACCTCCTCCCGCCCGCAGACCACCCGGACCGTGGTGCGCGGCATCGTGAACCGCCCCGACGCGCAGCTGGTGCTGGTGGACACCCCGGGTCTGCACCGGCCGCGGACCCTGCTGGGGGAGCGGCTCAACGACCTGGTCACCACCACGTGGGGCGAGGTGGACGTGGTGGCGGCCTGCTTCCCGGCGGACCAGAAGATCGGCCCCGGCGACCGGTTCCTGGTCGGTGAGCTGGCCAAGGTGCGTCGTACGACGAAGGTGGCGGTCGCCACCAAGACCGACCTGGCCTCCTCCGACCGGCTCGCCGAGCACCTGCTGGACATCGCCCGTCTGGGCGAGGAGGCCGGCATCGAGTGGGCGGAGATCGTGCCGGTGTCGGCGGTGGCCGGGGCGCAGGTGGACCTGCTCGCCGACCTGCTGGTGGCCCAGCTGCCCGAAGGGCCGCAGCTCTACCCGGACGGGGAGCTCACCGACACCCCGGAGCAGGTGATCGTGGCCGAGCTGATCCGGGAGGCGGCGCTGGAGGGCGTCCGCGACGAGCTGCCGCACTCGATCGCAGTGGTGGTCGAGGAGATGGGGCTGCGGGAGGAGCGGCCGGCGGACAAGCCGCTGCTGGACGTGCACGCCAACGTGTTCGTCGAGCGCAGCTCCCAGAAAGGCATCGTGATCGGGCACCAGGGCAGCCGGCTGCGGCAGGTGGGCACCGCGGCCCGCAAGCAGATCGAGGCGATGCTCGGCACCCCGGTCTACCTCGACCTGCATGTCAAGGTGGCCAAGGACTGGCAGCGCGACCCCAAGCAGCTGCGCCGGCTCGGGTTCTGAGCCTCGTCGGTCCGGCTCAGCCGGGTTGCCAGCAGTAGCCGTAGTGCTGACCGGCGCGCCACTGCTGCCGGGTCGGCCACTCCCAGCCGTAGCTGAACCGCAGCGAGGAGCCCTGCGTGGCCTGCACCCGGTCCCGGCAGGTGCTGTTGCCGGCGGTGCGCACTGCCGGCTGGCCGGGGTACTTGTCGCCGGCGAGGTGGATTGTGGACGCCGCTCGCCACTGGTGGTGCCGCGCACAGATCACCCGCTCGAAGTCCTGGCTGCCCGGGGCGGCGGTGCCGCACAGCCCGTAGACGGCGAGCGCGTGCGTGTGGTCGAGGATGCCGTGCAGCCGGTGCGGGCGGGGCAGCGGGTAGAGCCGGTTCGGACCGCCGAACGCGATCACGTCGCAGCGGAACCAGCGAGCGCCGGCCTCGGCCTGTGCCGGGGACGGGCCGAACCAGATCACGTTGAACCGGCTCAGGTGCCGCACCGAGGGGCTGCCGCCCAGGTAGTGCGCCAGCTTCCGTGGGCAGACCCGGGCCATCTGGTCCCGCGCCGGGGTGGAGTCCACCGCGGCGCGGGTGTGCAGCCGGCCGACGAAGATGGTCTGTGTGGTGTGCGTCTCCCCGCACAGGGAGGGGTGGTCGGTGTTGGCCGAGGACGCCAGCTCGTGGAACGTGAGCCGGTAGCAGGCTCCCTCCGGCGGCGCCGGTGGCACCGCCGGTGAGGGCGTCGTACTGGCCGTCGTACTGGGCGTCGTACTGGCCGTCGTACTGGGCGAGGAGCCTGGCGGGGACTCCGCCGACGTCCGCGCCAGCGGGGAGGTCGGCGAGGTCGCGGTCCCCGTCGAGGCAGCATCGGTCGAGCCACCCGCGGTGCAGCCGGAGACCAGCAGCGCGGCGGCGGCCAGGAGAGCGGTCAGCAGGCACGCGAGACGTGCGGTGGTACAGGCCAGGATCGGCCTCCCTCACGAGGTACGGCCACGGATGTGCCGCATCGTATCGTCGTCCGGTTGCCGCACCCCGCGAGGGGAGGGCGTTCGCTCAGCAGCCGAAGGTGGTCGCGCCGTCGTCGCCGTCCACGCCCGGGCCCCCGGCCGCGCGTGCGGGCGCGTGTCCCGGAATGTGGCACCGGGTCGCGACGACTCGGCAGGCCCCGCTACGCTGAGCGGGTCATGAGCACGTGCAGCCTCCTTCTTCGCTGCCGCAGCGAGGTCCTCTAACCGCCGGACCCCTCGCTGCGGAGTTCGGCACTGCTCCGGCGCAGTCGCCCACCGAAGGCAGCGAGGACCATGACCCACACCAACCGCAAGTCGAACCGCCAGCAGCCCAGCGGGATGCCCTTCCGGCGCTATCGCGCCTTCCCGCCGGTGGACCTGCCCGACCGCAGCTGGCCGACCCGCACCATCGACAGCCCGCCGCGCTGGCTGTCGACCGACCTGCGGGACGGCAACCAGGCGCTCATCGACCCGATGACCCCGGCCCGCAAGCACACCATGTTCGACCTGCTGGTGGGCATGGGCTACAAGGAGATCGAGGTCGGCTTCCCGTCGGCGAGCCAGACCGACTACGACTTCGTGCGCCAGCTCATCGAGCAGGGCAAGATCCCCGAGGACGTGACGATCTCGGTGCTCACCCAGGCGCGGGAGGACCTGATCGAGCGGACCGTGCAGTCGCTGGTGGGCACGACGCGTGCGAACGTGCACCTCTACAACGCCACCGCGCCGCTGTTCCGGCGGGTGGTGTTCGGGGTGGACAGGGACGAGTGCCGCACCATCGCCGTACGCGGCACCGAGATGGTGATGAAGTACGCCGAAGAACTACTCAGCGCTGCTGGGACAGAGTTCGGCTACCAGTACTCCCCGGAGATCTTCACCGGCACCGAGCTCGAGTTCGCCGTGGACGTGTGCGAGGCGGTCTCGGACGTCTGGCAGCCGGGCCCGGACCGGGAGATCATCCTCAACCTGCCGGCCACGGTGGAGATGTCCACCCCGAACGTCTACGCCGACCAGATCGAGTGGTTCAGCCGGCAGCTGACCCGGCGCGAGCACAGCGTGGTGTCGCTGCACCCGCACAACGACCGCGGTACGGCGGTGGCGGCCACTGAGCTGGCGATGATGGCCGGCGCCGACCGCGTGGAGGGCTGCCTGTTCGGGCACGGCGAGCGCACCGGGAACGTGGACCTGGTCACGCTGGGCATGAACCTGTTCAGTCAGGGCATCGACCCGCAGGTCGACTTCTCCGACATCGACGAGGTCCGGCGGACCGTGGAGTACTGCACCCAGCTGCCGGTGCCGCCGCGGCACCCCTACGCCGGCGACCTGGTGTACACCGCGTTCTCCGGCTCGCACCAGGACGCGATCAAGAAGGGCCTGGAGGACCTGGAGCGTCAGGCCACGGCGGCCGGCGTGCCGGTGAACGAGTTCCCGTGGGAGGCGCCGTACCTGCCCATCGACCCCAAGGACGTGGGCCGCTCCTACGAAGCCGTGATCCGGGTGAACAGCCAGTCCGGCAAGGGCGGCGTGGCCTACATCTTGAAGGCCGAGCACAAGCTGGAGCTGCCGCGCCGGCTGCAGATCGAGTTCAGCCGGGTGGTGCAGCGGCACACCGACGACCAGGGCGGCGAGATGTCGCCGGAGGCGATCTGGGGCTCGTTCCGCTCCGAGTACCTCGACCGGGAGTCGCCGCTGAAGCTCAACTCGGTGCACACCTCCGCGGCGGCGGGGGAGAAGGACGCGCTCACCGTCAACGTGTACGTCGACGGGCAGATGCACGCGCTGTCGGGCACCGGGAACGGGCCGATCGAGGCGTTCGTGAACGCGGTCAACGACCTGGTGGCGACCGAGCAGGAAGCCGGCAACCCGGTGTACGCCGAGCGCGGGGACGTGCGGGTGCTCGACTACCACGAGCACGCGATGTCGTCCGGGGGCGACGCGATCGCCGCGGCGTACGTCGAGTGCGCGGTCGGCGACCAGGTGCTGTGGGGCGTCGGGCTGGACCCGAACATCGTCACCGCGTCGCTGAAGGCGGTCATCTCGGCGATCAACCGCGCCGGGGACGCCCGGCGCCGCGCCGCCGGGTGAGGCCGAAAGACCGTCGCGCAAGGCGCTGCGGCGGCGTGAAGATGGCCTCATGCGGATCGGAATCATCGGCAGCGGCGCGGTCGGCCAGGCGCTGGCTCACGGCCTGTCAGGGCACGGGCACAAGGTGCGGGTCGGGACGCGGGGCACGGATCGCCCCGAGCTCGCCGGCTTCGACCCCGGCCCGTCCCTGGAGGTCGCCGACTGGGCGGAGCTGGTCTTCCTCGCCGTCAACGGCGAGATCGCGGCGGAGCTGGCCGGCTCGCTCCGCACGGCAGTCGGCGACAAGGTGGTGGTCGACACCACCAACCCCCTGGACTTCACCGGGAACCGGCCGGGTCTGTTCGTGGGCACCACCGACTCCCTGGGGGAGCGGGTGCAGCGCGCGCTGCCGGACGCCGCGGTGGTGAAGGCCTACAACACCGTCGGGAACGCGTCCATGGTCGATCCGGACCTGCCGGGTGGCCCGCCGACCATGCTGATCGCGGGGAACGACGACGACGCCAAGCAGACGGTGGCCGGGATCCTGGCGGCGACCGGCTGGGAGGTCGCCGACCTGGGCGACATCACCGCGAGCCGCTGGCTGGAGCCGATGTCGATCGCCTGGGTGCTGTACGGCCTGCGGGAAGGGGTCTGGACGCACGCGTTCAAGGTGCTGCGGCCCGCCTGAGGCCACGAAGAGGGACGTGCCGCGGTTCCCGTGGCAGGTGAGCCCATGAGTGCGCAGATGCGTCCCAAGCCCGTCGTCTCCGATGCGGATGCGGCCATCGAGCTCTACGGCAGGGCGTTCGGCGCCGGCATACTCCACCGGTACACCCTCGGGGACCAAGTGGTGCTCGCCGATCTCGAGCTCCTCGGCGGAACGATCACCCTCAAGGACGCCGACGACGCCGCCCCCTCCCCGGCCACGCTCGGCCGTCCCGGTGTGCTGATGGACGTCACCACCGACGACCCGGACTCCCTGGCGCGGGCGGTCGTCGATGCCGGCGGAACGGTGGTCTTCGAGGTGGGCGACCAGCCGTACGGCGCCCGGGGCGGCCGGGTGCGTGACCCGTTCGGCCACGAGTGGCTGTTGCAGACGCCCCTCACGCTGTCCGATGACGAGGTGCAGCGCCGGCTCGACGAGATGGCCGGCTGACCCTAATGCGGCATCGGCAGCCCGGCGAACGCGTGGGTGAAGCCGCGGCAGCCGAGCAGCGGAAGGTCGCGCCTTTCGCACGCCGGATCTGGGGCCGCCTGGGCGCGTGTGCGACGTTGGGGCCCTCGGTTGGGTCGGGCGGCGGGCGGTGGGCAATCTGCCAGCATGTGCGACGTTGCGGCCCCCGGCGAGGCCGGTTCTGGGGCCGCCGGGGCTCACGTGCGACGTTGCGGCCCCTGACGCTCTGCGTCCGCGAACGGGCCGGTGGCGCCGAAGACGCGCTCGGCGAAGCGCTCGGCGATCCGATGGTGAGTCGCGGCGTCCGGGTGGAGCCCGTCGGGCAGGGGCAGCTCGGCGAAGTCCGTCTCACCGTACAGCTCCCGACCGTCGAGGTAGCTCAGGTTCGGGTCGTCGGCGGATCGCTGCTGCACGATGCGAGCCAGCTCTTCTCGGATGAGGCTCAGCGTGAGCTTCCCGGCGGCGCGCTCGGCGGGGTCGCCGGTGGCGCGGAACTGCAGCTTTCCGGCGGCGAGGGCGCTGAAGTCGAAGGCGAGCGGACCGGGGGTGTCTTCCTGGAGGGGGCAGTAGAGGGGCGAGACGACCAGCAGGGGTGCGGAGGGGTGCCCGTCGCGGATGGTGTCGAGGAATCCGTGCACGGCCGCGGTGAACCCGCGCAGGCGCATCAGGTCGGCGTTCGCCAGGTTGATGCCGATCTTGGCGCTGATCAGGTCGGCCGGGGTGTCGCGCATGACCCGTGCGGTGAACGGGTCGAGCAGGGCGCCGCCGCCCAGCCCGAGGTTGACGAGCTCCACGTCGCCGCGGGAGGCGGCGAGCGCCGGCCAGGTGGTGCTCGGGCTCGCGGCGTCGGAGCCGTGGCTGATCGAGCTGCCGTGGTGCAGCCACACCGGGCGGGCCCGGGTGGAGCCGGGCTCGACGGGGGCGTCGGTGCGCAGGGCGACGAGCTGGGTGGTCTCGTGGTGGGGCAGCCAGATCTCGACGTCCTTCGCCTGCTCGGCCAGGCCGGTGAACCGGAGCGTCCCGACCCGGCCGGTCGTGTGCTCGGTCGCGCCGGTGGCCAGGTCGACGGTCACCGTGTCGCCCCCGGTCACAGCGGCCTGGCCGGCAAGCTCGCCGTCGACCAGCAGGTCGTAGATGCCGTCCGGGCGAGGCGGCGCGCCGACGTAGGCGCGCCGGGTCGGTTGCGCGTCCAGCTCGATGGTGGTGGCGCGGGTGCGGAAGACCAGCCGCACCCCGGACGGTTGGGATTCCGCCATGGCCAGCTGCGGGTCGGGACACTGGTCGCGCGCCCACGCGGGCAGCCGGTGGGGGAGCACGCCGCGGTCGGTGTGCTCCAGCTCGAGGGCCCCGCGCAGGAGGTCCATGGTGAGGGGCGTGGTGATCCAGCCGGGTCGGGTGTGCATGGTGCCGCCTTCGGTGCGTGGTCGTGGGTGCCGGATGAGAGGTCGTGGGGGAGAGGTCGTGGTCAGGGCGCGGGCCAGTTCCGCAGCAGGGCGTCGAGGGCGTCCATGATCCGTGCCCAGGTCTCGTGCGTGTCGGGTGCGCTGTGGTCGAACCCTCCGCCCATCTCCAGGGACACATAGCCGTTGAAGACGCTGCCGAGCAGACGGACCGCGTGGGTCTGGTCCGGCTCGTCCAGGTCGTAGCCACGCAGGATCGCCCGGGTCAGCTGTGCGTGTCGGACACCGGCGCTGGCCGCGGCCGTCTCCGGGTCGAGTCGCATCTGGGCGGCGGCGTAGCGGCCCGGGTGCTCGCGCGCGTAGTCCCGGTAGACGTTCGCCAGCGCGGCCAGTGCTGCCTTGCCGGCCCGGCCCGCCATCGCGTCGGCGGCCCGGTCGGCGAGCTCTTCGAGGGCCCGCAGGGCGATCTTGGTCTTCAGGTCGTGGGAGCTCTCGAGGTGCCAGTACAGGCTCGCGACCCTCACCTCGAACCGTCTCGCCAGCGCCGAGAGAGTCACCTGGTCGAAGCCCACCTCGTCGGCCAGCTCGGCACCGCCCTGGACCAGCCGTGCCGGGGTCAGACCCGCGCGCACCATGGCGCTCCCTTCGCTGATTAGGCCAGAACCTAAAGCATATAGGTTGGCTGGCTCGGACGGCGGCCGGCCCTCCGTCGTACTGCTGGGAGACTGGGGCGGTGACCAGCCGACCACCACACCTGGAGCTCGCCGAGGCCGGTGCGGACGGCCGGCCCGCCGCCGTGGTCCTCGACGGCGGGATGTCCAACGCGTTGGAGGACCGCGGCAACGACGTCTCCGGCGCGTTGTGGACCGCGCGGCTGCTGCGGGACGCGCCCGGGGAGATCGCCGCCGTGCACCGGGCGTACTTCGACGCCGGGGCACGGGTCGCGACCGCCGCCAGCTACCAGGCCAGCGTGAGCGGGTTCGAGTCGTGCGGGCTCAGCCGTGCGGAGGCGGAGACGCTGGTACGGCGCAGCGTGACCATCGCCCGGGAGGCGCGTGACGCGCTGGCGGGCGACGGCGCGACGCGCTGGGTGGCCGCCTCGGTGGGGCCGTACGGCGCCGTGCTGGCCGACGGGTCGGAGTACCGCGGACGCTACGGCCTGTCCCGGCGGGCGCTCCGGGACTTCCACCTGCCGAGGCTGGAGCTGCTCGCTTCGGCGGGCCCGGACCTGTTCGCGGTGGAGACGATCCCGGACGCGGACGAGGCCGAGGTTCTCGCCGCGCTCCTCGACGAGCTCGCCGTGCCGGCCTGGTTCTCCTTCTCCGCGGACGGGCTGCGCACCCGCGCCGGGCAGCCGCTCGCCGACGCCTTCGCCGTCGCCGGGTCGGCGAGTAACGTGTTCGCGGTCGGGATCAACTGCTGCGCGCCGGGGGACGTGCGGGAAGCGGTCGCGCTGGCCACCAGGGTGACCGGAAGGCCCGCGGTCGCCTACCCCAACAGCGGGGAGCGGTGGCAGGCGGACCGCCGGAGCTGGGCCGGGGAGTCGGCCTACGACGTCGGGCTGGTCGCGGGTTGGGTGCAGGCGGGCGCGGCGTACGTCGGCGGGTGCTGCCGGGTCGGGCCGGGCACGATCGCCGCGGTGGCCGAGGCGGTGGGCGGCTGAGCGCGGGTGCTCGCCGGGTCGGTGGCTTCCTTCGTGTGACCCGGACCGATCCGCGGGTGCCGTGCGGACTCAGCGCGCAGTGCGACCCATGACGGCGAGCAGGCGCTCCTGCCGTGAGGCGTCGGCCGGTGCGGCCACCGCGGGGCCGAAGACGCCCTCGTCGTACATGTGCTCGCCGAACACGGCGATGCCCCGGTCGAGCAGGTCCATCTCGTCTGCGCTGAACTCGCTGTCCAGGCCGAGGGCCCGAGCCAGGTCCCAGCGGTGCACCACCAGGTCCAGCGCGTAGAAGCTCACCAGCGTGTCGCCGAGCGTGGTGGGTCCGAAGAACCCGTCGAGGCTCCGGTGCAGCACGGACCCGTCGCCCAGCACCTGCCGGACCGCGCCCAGGTGTCCCTCCCAGACCTGTCCCGGGGACCCCGTCGGACGTGCACCGAGGTCGAGGTCGTTGCGGGCGAAGAACTCCCGCTCGGTGTCCACGAGGTGGTCGACCACGTCGGCGGCGCTCCACTTGTCGCACGGGCTCTGTGACGACCATCGTTCGTCGGGTGCGGCACGGACCACGTCCCCGAAGCGCGCCGCCTTGCCGAGGTAGATGTCCAAGAAGTCGGCCATCACAGCAGGATGGCTCGTCGTACCGCCGTGGTCTTGAAAGAATCCGACGCATGGCCGGCCACGACCGCATCGACCCCACCGAGCGTGCGCACCTGTACGACGCGGCCGGCTACACGCCGCCGATCTTCCGCTACACCTCGGGGCCGGGGATGGCCGAGCTGGTGCGGCGCTACTGGATCCCGGTCTGGTCGCTGCCGCCGGGAGCCTCCACCGTGCAGCGGGTGCTGCAGTACCCGGTCTGCCTGGTCGTGGTCTCGCGCGAGTACTCCCTGCTGGTCGGGGTCACCACCGGCCTCGGACGACAGGAGCTCTCGGGTGAGGGCTGGGCGGTCGGCGCGATGCTGCAACCGGCCGCCGGCGCGCTGCTGCTCGGCGCGCCGGTGAGCGAGCTGACCGACACCCGGCTGCCGCTGGCCGACCTCCCCGGGCTGGACGGTGCCGCGGTCACCGACCAGGTCCGCGCCGCGATGCGGGGCGCACCCACGGCGGAGGCGTCGCACCATGCCGCGATCGAGGTCCTCGAGCAGGCCCTGGAGCGCGTCGGCCCGGTCGACGAGGAGGGTCGGTTGGTCAACCGGATCGTGAGCTTCGTGGAGGACCACTCCGAGGTGCAGCGGGTCGGCCAGATCTGCGACGCCTTCGGCATCGGCGAGCGGGCCCTGCAGCGGCTCACCGGGCGCCGGATCGGGCTGTCCCCGAAGTGGCTGGTCCAGCGGCGCCGGCTGCACGAGGCCGCCGGCCGGCTGCGCGCCGGGGCCCGGGTGGACCTCGCCGCGGTGGCGACCGATCTCGGCTACGCCGACCAGGCGCACTTCACCCGCGACTTCCGCACCGTCACCGGGCTCACCCCCGGTGCGTTCGCGGCCGAGCCGCGGTGAAGCTCGCTCCTCGACCGCCCTGGGGTCGCCAGCGGCGGTGGCCGGTGGCGCCGACCGTGGCGTCGCGGATCAGCTCCAGCCGCGGTTTCGGGCCGTCGGTGCGGCCGGTCTGCGGCTTGCGTCGCCCGGCCCGCCACGGCATCGGCCACGGCGCCCCGGGCCCGTCGTAGTCCTGCTCGACCGCTGCGTGCAGCGTCCAGCTCGGGTCGTAGAGGTGCGCCCGGCCCAGCGCGCAGAGGTCGGCGCGGCCGGCCAGCAGGATCGAGTTCACGTCGTCGTACGACGAGATCACACCGACCGCGATGGTGGGGATGCCGACCCGGTTGCGCACCGCGTCGGCGAACGGGGTCTGGTAGGAGCGCCCGAACGCCGGCCGCTCCGCGGAGGTGACCTGCCCGGTGGACACGTCCACGGCGGCCGCGCCCGCGTCGGCGAACGCCTGCGCGACCGTGAGGGTGTCCTCCAGGGTCTGGCCGCCCTCGGCCCAGTCCGTGGCCGAGATCCGCACCGTCATCGGCCGGTCCGCCGGCCACACCTCACGCATCGCGGCGAACACCTCGAGCGGGTAGCGCAGCCGGTTCTCGACCGGGCCGCCGTACTGGTCGGCGCGCCGGTTGGTGAGCGGGGACAAGAACCCGGACAGCAGGTAGCCGTGCGCGCAGTGCAGCTCCAGCAGGTCGAAGCCGGCCTCGGCACCGCGCCGGGCGGCGGCGACGAACTCCTCGCGGATCGCGGCCAGGTCGGCGCGGGAGAGCTCGCGCGGCACCTGGTTCACCCCCGGCTTGTAGGGGACCGGCGAGGCAGCCGCCACCGCCCAGTTGTCGGACTCCAGCGGCTGGTCGATGCCCTCCCACATCAGCTTGGTCGAGCCCTTGGCGCCGGAGTGCCCCAGCTGCAGCCCGATCCTCGCGCTGGACTGCTGGTGCACGAAGTCGACGATCGGCCGCCAGGCGTCGCGCTGCGCGTCGTTCCACATCCCGGTGCAGCCGGGGGTGATCCGGCCCTCGGGGGAGACGCACACCATTTCGGTCATGACCAGGCCGGCGCCGCCGAGCGCCTTGCCGCCCAGGTGCACCAGGTGGAAGTCGTTGGGCAGGCCGTCCTCGGCGACGTACATGTCCATCGGGGAGACCACCACGCGGTTGTGCAGCGGCATGGTGCTGCCGTCCCGGCAGCGCAGCGCGAACGGCTGGAACATCGGCGGCCGCACCTCGCCGTCCCCGAGACCACGGGCCTGCTCGTGCTCGGCGAACCAGCGGTCCAGCCGGGCCACGAACTCCGGGTCGCGCACCCGCAGGTTGTCGTAGGTGACCCGCCGACTGCGGGTCATGATGTTGAACCCGAACTGCAGCGGGTCCTGGTCGACGTACTGACCGAGGTTCTCGAACCACTCCAGGCTTGCCTGCGCGGCCCGCTGCGTGGAGGCCACCACCGCCTTCCGCTCGGTCTCGTAGGCCTTCAGCGCGGCGTCCACCGAGGGCTCCTCGTGCAGGCAGGCCGCCAGTGCCAGCGCGTCCTCCATCGCCAGCTTGGTGCCCGAGCCGATCGAGAAGTGCGCGGTGTGCGCGGCGTCGCCGAGCAGCACGACGTTGCCGTGCACCCACTGCTCGTTGCGGACGGTGGTGAAGCTGATCCACCGCGAGTTGTTGGCCAGCACCTCGTGCCCGTCGAGCACGTCGGCGAACAGCTCGCGCACCTTGGCGATCGACGCCTCGTCGGACTCTCCGGGCGCGAACGGACGGTCGGCGAGCTCGGCGAAGCCGGCGTTCTTCCAGACCTCCGAGGTCATCTCCACGATGAAGGTGCTGCCCGTCCTGTCGAACGGGTAGCCGTGGATCTGCATCACGCCGTGCGGCGTCTGCGCGATGAAGAACTTGAACGCGTCGAAGACCCGGTCCGTGCCCAGCCACATGTACCTGCAGTCACGCTCGTCCAGGCTGGGCCGGAACGTGTCGGCGTACGTCGTACGCACGCTCGAGCTGAGCCCGTCGGCGGCCACCACCAGGTCGTGATCGCGGGACAGCTCGGCCACGTCGGGTGCCTCGGTGCGGAACCGGACGTCCACGCCGAGCTCGCTGCACCGCGCCTGCAGGATCTGCAGCAGCCGCTTGCGGGACATCGCGGCGAACGCGTGCCCGCCGCTGGTGACCGTCTCGCCCTTGAAGTGCACGTCGATGTCGTCCCAGACCGCGAACTCGGCCTGCATGGCGGCGAACACTTCAGGGTCGGCGTGCTCGATGCCGCCGAGGGTCTCGTCGGAGAACACCACGCCGAACCCGAACGTGTCGTCGCCGGCGTTGCGCTCCCAGACCGTGATCTCGTGGCGCCGGCCGGTCTGGTGGGCGAGCTGCTGGGCGAGCGCGGCGAAGTAGAGCCCTCCGGGCCCGCCGCCGATGACCGCGATCCGCATGCCAGCACTCTATTGTGTTCGTGACGGTCGTTGTCAAGGCGCGATAGATGGTCAGGCGCGCGCCGTCAGCCCTGTCACCAGCTGAGGAGCGCGCTCGCCCCAGTCGTGGGGGTAGACGTGCTCGAGCCCGGGGATCTCCACGGCCTCGACGTCCACCCCGGCGGCGCGAAGCCCGGCTTCGAAGGTGCGCTGCCGGGCGGATGCCAGCGGGTCCTCGCCGCCGAGCACGACGATCGTCGGCACCGGGACCCGGGGCTCCCAGCTGTCGGGGGCGGGTGCGCCCACCACGCACAGCAGCCCGGCAAGATCGGGCTCCCGCCGGCGAGCGCAAGCCGTGCCGCGACGCCGGCGCCCTGGGAGCCGCCAGCCAGCACCACCGGTGCGCCGAGCTCCCGCGCCGCCTCCACGCCGGCGTGCACGTCACGCTGGGCAAGCGCCGGGTCGTCCCAGCAGGGAAGTCCGTCCCCGCTGCGCAGCGTCGACTCGACCGCCGCCACCGCGATGTCCGCGTCCACGACGGGGGCCCAGATCGCTGCGGTCTCATGGCCGCTCACACCGTGCATGTGCAGCACCACCACGGCGGCGCGAGCCGGTCGGTGCGGTCCTCGCACGATCACACCGGGGCTCCGGCGGTGCGCGGCCCGGGTCGCCTCCTGCTCGCGGGACCACATCAGCGCGGTCAGCTCGTCGTGCGCGGGATGCGAGGCGAGTGCGGCGAGATCCGGATCGGCCAGCTGGCGCCGGGACAGCCACCGGCCGTCGTCCACCAGCCCGGCCAGCGCGTTCACCGCCTCCCGGGTGCGCCCCTCGAGCGCCAGCAGGCAGGCCACGGTGTGGCCAACCGCCGCGGCGTGTCCGGGGAAGTCGGTGCGCAGCGCCTGCGCCTCACCGAGGGCGTCGGCGAGCCGGTCGGCGACCACCAGCCGCCCGAGGCGGGTGAACGCGCGCGCAGGTAGGCGTCGGACGGGCGAGGCTCCATCGCGCTACTGGCCGACCCGGCCGTCGATCCGCTCCCGGAGCAGGTCCGCGTGCCCGCAGTGCCGGGCGTACTCCTCGATCATGTGCACGAGGATGTCGCGCAGCTGCACCTGCGACCGGCCCGTGGTGTCCAGGTCCGGGTGGTCCTCGACGTACTGCTCGGCGAAGGCCACCTCGGCGTGCCAGCTGCGCCAGGCGTCGTCGACGACCTCCTGGTCCGGCAGCGCCCCGTTGAAGTCGCCGTCGCGGTCCTCCGGCGTGGAGTACAGCTTCGGCACGTCCAGCCCGGCCATCTCCCACCGGAACCAGTGCCGCTCCACCTTGGCCAGGTGCCGCACCAGACCGAGCAGCGACATCGACGACGGCGGCACGGAACGGCGCGCCAGCTGCTCGGGGGAGAGGTCGGCGCACTTCATCTCCAGTGTGAGCCGGTAGCGGCGCAGGTAGTCCAGCAGGACGCCGTGCTCGTCGGCGGCCGCGGCGCCGGCCGCCCCGGTCTCGCGCGGGTCGGTCTCCGGGTCGACCCACATGTCGGGGTAGGTGGTGGCCTGGGTCCACCGGTCGGGGGCGCTGTCCTCGGGCTGGGTGCTCACCGGAGGATGGTCCCGCATCAGGCGGAGAGCCGCCAGCGACTTCGCTCGCGGCACGTAGCATGCGGTCGTGCGGTGCTGGGACGAGAACGCCCTGGCCGACGCGCGGCGCTACGCGCTTCTGTCTCCGGTCGTGGGCGCCGCGGTGCTCGCCCGAAGTGCCGAGGAGTGGCTGCGGGCGGCGGAGTCCGCCGCCGATGACGCAGAGGTGCGGCACCCGTTGCTCGGCACGCTGACCGCCCTGGACGTGATGCGGCGCACCGCACACACGAGGTGCGGCATCACGTCCAGGACATTGCGGATTGTTGACGAGCGTTGTCAATCCGCAATAGCGTCGGCGGCATGTTCGGGCTGAGCCAGGCGCAGCGGGAGTACGTCGACCGGGTGCGCGACCTCGCGACCAGCAAGCTCGCCGGTGGCCCGGCCACCGAGGGACGGGTGAACCGGCCGCTGCTGCGTGAGATGGGCCGGCTCGGCCTGCTCCGCGGGCTGTTCGGCGGCGAGCCGGACCAGCCGCCGCGGGACGCCGCGGCCATGCAGCTGTGCCTGCTGCGCGAGACGCTGGCCAGCGTCAGCACCGAGGCGGAGACCGCGCTGGCGCTGCAGGGACTCGGCAGCTACCCGATCCTGCAGGCCGGCCGCCGCGAGGTCGTGGACCGCTGGATCCCCGGTGTGGTCTCCGGCGAGGTGGTTCCCGCCTTCGCGCTGTCCGAGCCGGGCGCCGGCTCCGACGCGGCGGCGCTCGCGTTGCGCGCGGAGGAGGTCTCGACCAGCCCGACCACCGGCAAGCGCGAGTGGCGGCTGTTCGGGGAGAAGACCTGGATCTCCAACGCCCCGGAGGCGGACGTGTACGCGGTGTTCGCCCGCACCACCGAGGGGGCGCGGGCGAAGGGCGTCACGGCGTTCGTGGTGCCCGGCGGCGCCAAGGGGCTGTCCGGGGAGCACCTGGACCTGCTCGCCCCGCACGCCATCGGCCGGCTGGTCCTCGACGGGGTGCGGGTGAGCGAGGAGGACGTGCTCGGCGAGGTCGACCACGGCTTCGCGGTGGCGATGCGCACCCTCGACCTGTTCCGACCCAGCGTGGGGGCGTTCGCCGTCGGCATGGCGCAGGCCGCCCTGGACGCCGCCGTCGACTGGTCCTGCCGGCGCGAGGCGTTCGGAGCGCCGCTGGCCGGCCAGCAGTCCGTCGAGCACACGCTGGCAGAGATGGAGACCCGGGTGCGGGCCGCTCGGCTGCTGGTGCGGGCGGCCGCCGCGTCGTACGACGAGGGCGCGGCGGCGCGGGAGGTGACCACGGCCGCGGCGGCGGCGAAGCTGTTCGCCACCGAGACCGCCCAGTGGGTGGTCGACCAGGCCGTGCAGCTCCACGGGGCGCGTGCCCTGCAACGCGGCCACCTGCTCGAGCACCTCTATCGTGAGGTCCGCGCGCCGCGCATCTACGAGGGTGCCTCGGAGGTGCAGCGCACGATCATCGGCCGGGCGCTGGTGCGCGCCCACCAGGAAGGAAGACAGTGACCAGTGACGGGCCCAGCCACGCGACCAGGTACCGGGCATCGGCGCCGATCACCGACGACTGGCAGCACTTCGACTTCGCCGTCGAGGACAAGGTCGCCACGGTCACCCTGAACCGCCCCGAGAAGCTCAACCCGCTCACCTTCGAGAGCTACGCCGACCTGCGGGACCTGATCCACGAGCTGCCCCACCGCGGGGACACCAACGTCCTGGTGATCCGCGGGCAGGGCAAGGGGTTCTGCGGGGGCGGCGACGTCAACGAGATCATCGGCGAGCTGATCACGATGGACGCCCGCGGCCTGATGGGCTTCACCAAGATGACCGGCGACGTCATCAAGGCCATGCGCGAGTGCCCGATCCCGATCATCTCCGGCATCCAGGGCATCGCCGCCGGGGCCGGGTCGGTGGTCGCGCTGGCCTCCGACTTCCGGGTGGTTGCCCGCTCCGGCAGGTTCGCCTTCTTGTTCACCAAGGTCGGGCTGTCCGGCGGGGACATGGGCGCGGCCTACCTGCTGCCCCGGATCGTGGGGGCCGGGCGCGCCACACAGCTGCTGATGCTCGGCGACACCATCGATGCGGAGACCGCCGACCGCTACGGGCTGGTCAGCGAGCTGGTCGAGGACGCCGAGCTCGACGAGGCGGTGAGACGGCTGGCGCGGCGGCTGGCGGACGGGCCTACGCTCGGTTATGCGCAGACCAAGTCGTTGATCACGCGGGAGCTGGACATGTCCCTCGGGGCTGCTGTCGAGCTGGACGCCATGACCCAGGCGCTGCTGATGACCACCGAGGACCATGCCGAGTTCCACGCGGCGTTCAACGAGAGACGACCTCCCCGATGGAAGGGACGCTAGTGACCGACGCACTCGACTTCCTCGCTGTCGACGACCAGCTGTCGACCGAGGAGCGCGACATGCGCGACACCGTGCGCGAGTTCGCCCGGGCCGAGCTGGCCCCGCACGTCGCGGAGTGGTACGAGCAGGACGGGCTGCCCGAGGACCTCGGCCCTCGGCTGGGCAAGCTCGGGCTGCTGGGCATGCACCTGACCGGCTACGGCTGCGCGGGCACCAGCGCGGTCGCGTACGGGGTGGCCTGCCGCGAGCTGGAAGCCATCGACTCCGGGCTGCGCAGCTTCGTGTCGGTGCAGGGCTCGCTGGCGATGTTCGCCCTCCACCACTGGGGCAGCGAGGCGCAGAAGGAGACCTGGCTGCCGAAGATGGCGACGGGGCAGAAGCTCGGCTGCTTCGGGCTCACAGAGTCGGACGCCGGCTCCGATCCCGGCTCGATGCGCACCCGGGCCCGGCTGTCCGGTGGGGAGTGGGTGCTCAACGGGTCGAAGATGTGGATCACCAACGGCACCGTGGCCGACGTGGCGGTCGTGTGGGCCCGGGTCGACGACCCGGACGGCGGGCCGGACCACGGCCGGATCCGCGGGTTCGTCGTACCCTCGGACACGCCGGGGTTCACTGCCTCCAAGATCGGCCGCAAGCTGTCGCTGCGCGCCTCGGTGACCGCGGAGCTGTCGCTTGACGACGTGCGGCTGCCGGAGGACGCGGTGTTCCCCGAGGTGCGCGGCCTGAAGGGGCCGCTCACCTGCCTGAACGAGGCGCGCTACGGCATCCTCTGGGGCGTGGTCGGCGCGGCGCGCTCCTGCTACGCCGAGGCGTTGAGCTACACGCTGGAGCGGACCCAGTTCGGCCAGCCGCTGGCCTCCTTCCAGCTCACCCAGCGCAAGCTTGCGGACATGGTGGTCGCGGTCAACAACGCCTCCCTGGCGGCGCTGCAGATCGGCCGGCTCAAGGATGCCGGCAAGCTGGAGCCGGCGCAGGTCTCCTACGGCAAGCTCGCCAACGTGCACGCAGCCCTCGAGGTGGCCCGCACCGCCCGCGGCATGCTCGGTGGCGCCGGGATCACCCTCGACCACACGGTGATGCGGCACATGACCAACCTGGAGACGGTGATCACCTACGAGGGCACCGAGGAGATGCACGCGCTCTCCCTCGGCCAGGCACTCACCGGCATCCCCGCGTTCCGGTGACGACGCCGGCCGAGAGGCGGGTGGCGCTGGTCACCGGCGCGAGCAAGGGCATCGGGCGTACGACGGCGCAGTGGTTGTCGCGAGCCGGCTACCGGGTCGCGCTGTCCGCCCGCGACGAGCGGGCGCTCGAGCAGGTGGCCGACTGCCTGGAGGGGGAGTCGCTGGTCGTACCCTGCGACGTCACCGACCCGTCCGCCGTGGAGGGCGCCTTCAGCACCGTGGAGGACGCCTGGGGGCCGGTCGACGTGCTCGTGGTGAACGCCGGAGCCGGGGCCTCCTCACCGCTGGCCGAGACCAGCGACGAGGAGTGGCAGCGGATGCTGGACCTGAACCTGACCGCGCCGTTCCGGTGCGTCCGCCGTGCCGTGCCGGCGATGGTCGAGCGCGGCTGGGGGCGGATCGTGGTGGTCGCGTCGGTGGCGGCCAAGCGCGGCGAGTCCCGGATCGCGGCCTACTCCGCCAGCAAGCACGGCGTGCTCGGACTGGTGCGCGCCGCCGCCGCCGAGCTCGCTCGCAGCGGGGTCACCGTGAACGCGGTGTGCCCCGGCTACGTGGACACCCCGATGACCGACCGCTCCGTCGAGCAGATCGCCACGCGCACCGGGCGGTCGCTGGAGGAGGCGCGCGCGGCGTTGGCCCGGCAGCAGCCGATCCACCGCATGGTGACCACCGAGGAGGTGGCTCAGGCCGTGCTGCTGTGCGTGCAGAACGCCGCGGTCAACGGGCAGGGCATCAACATCGACGGGGGAGCGGTCCAGTCATGAGCCACCTCGAACGCGTCAACCCGCCGGCGCTGGCCCGGCCCTCGGGGTTCAGCCACGCGGTGGTGGCGACGGGCACGACGGTGCACCTGGCCGGCCAGACCGCGCTGGACGCCCAGGGGCGGATCGTCGGCGACGGGATGGTCGAACAGTTCGAGCACGCACTCGGCAACCTGCTCACCGCGCTGCGCGAGGCGGGGGGGTCGCCGGAGCAGCTCGTCTCGCTGACGGTGTACATCGTCGACATGGACGACTACCGCGCGCACGCCCGCGAGATCGGCCAGGTCTGGAAACGGCTGGTCGGCAGCGACTACCCGGCGATGGCCGGCATCGGTGTGTCCCGGCTGTGGGACGCTGAGGCGCTCGTCGAGGTGCAGGGGATGGCCGTCCTCCCCGGTTGACCCGCTCTCCCGCGGTGTTGAACCGGCGCTCGCGGTGTGTTGAACCGGCGCTCGCGGTGTGTTGAGCCGGCGGACACGTCAGCGGCCCGTGGTAGGCCGTATCGGCGGGAAACAGGTCACAAGCGACAAGTGTCACTGCCCGGGAGGTGTCGTTCGTGACCTGTTTCCGTTCCTTCCGTCCGAGGGACCCGGCCCGGCATACGTGCCGGGTCGACGGTTGGCGAGTGCCGGTCCGACGGTGCGCGAGCGCCGGTTCGGCGGTGCACCAGCGCCGGCTCAGCGCGCGGCGGCGAGGGCGGCGAAGACGGTCGCCTCGGCCACGTTGGCCAGGGCCGGGCGGCGGTACCGCTCGGAGACGGCGGCCAGCCCGACCATGCTCAGGGCGTGCAGCACGTCGAGCGTCGGGCCGGTGGCGAACCGGCCGGCGGGCAGCGATCTCGGGAACAGCGCCTGGACGATGTGCCGGGCACCGAGGATCTGGCTGACCACCAGCTCCTCCTCGTCGGGCTTGCGTCCTACGACGGGGGCAACCACCCGTTCCGGGGCCAGCATCTCCGCTGCCCCGACCGCCAGCCGCGCCGCACGAACCCACATCATCGGCTCCACCTTCCCATCGCCAGACCGGCCACCGCGGCCAGCCCGGCCCCGGCGAGTGCGAGTGTCCCATGGTGCTGCGAGGCCCAGACCTGCCTGCTGCCGGGCTTCGCCTGGTCGTCGAAGACGCCGTGCGCGCCGTAGTCGCGCTTGCCCGCCCCGTCGGCGGGCTGCCACAGGTTCGTGGGCTGCTCCGGGTCACGTGGCTCGTCGGTCTGCTGGGAGCTGAAGCCGGTCCTGGCGAGGTAGCGATCCAGCAGTCCCGGTGCGACCGCGTTCGCGACCAGGGTGCCCATCGTGCTGCCGCCCACCCAGTACTCGCGCCGCTTCGGGTGGTCGGCGGCGAACAGCACCGCCTTCGCGGCGACCTCCGGTTGGTAGATCGGCGGAACCGGCTGCGGGTGCTTCGGCAGCCGGGACAGCACCCACGAGAACTGCGGGGTGTTCACCGCCGGCATCTGCACCATCGTCACGTGCACGTTGGAGCCGTCGTGCAGCAACTCGCAGCGCAGCGCCTCGTGGAAGCCCTGGGTGGCGTGCTTGGCGCCGCAGTACGCCGACTGGAGCGGGATGCCCCGGTAGGCCAGCGCCGACCCGACCTGCACGATCGTTCCTGCGTCGCGCTCCCGCATGCGCTTGAGGGCGGTCATCGTCCCGTAGACGAAGCCGAGGTAGGTCACCTCGGTGACCCTCTTGAACTCGTCGGGCTCGATCTCGGACAACGGGGCGAACACCGACGTGAACGCGTCGTTCACCCACACGTCGATCGGGCCGAGCGCGGACTCGACCGTGTCGGCGGCCTGCTCGACCTGGTTGTGGTCGGAGACGTCGGTGGGGATGATGATCGCCTCCCCGCCGGCGAGCCGGATGTCGCGGGCCGCCCCTTCCAGGCCCTCCTGGCCTCGCGCCAGCAGCGCCACCCGGTCGCCGCGCTGCGCGAACGCCAGCGCCGAGGCGCGTCCGATGCCTCCGCTGGCCCCGGTCACGACGACCACGCGTCCCTTGCTGCTCAACTGGTTCCCTCCTCGTGCTCGAGTGGTCCGGTGCTTTCGAGGCTCACGGCGTGGGTGGCCACGGGTTCGAGAGCAGGCAGGCCGTCTCGAGCAGGATCGCGTGCACGAACGCCTGCGGCAGGTTGCCGCGCAGCTGTCGTTGCACCACGTCGAACTCCTCGGTCAGCAGCCCGGGCGACCCGGTGGCGGCGCGGTTGCGCTCGAACCAGCGGAAGGCCTCGGTGTCGTTGCCCTGCTGGTGCAGCGCGAGTGCCATCTGGAAGCCGCAGAGCAGGAATGCGCCCTCGGCCTCGTGCAGCGGCCGGTCGTCGTGCCGGTACCGGTAGACGTAGAGGTCCCGGCCGAGGTCGGTGCGCACCGCGTCCAGGGTGGCCTGGCTGCGCGGGTCGTCGGCGGGCAGCGCCCCGCGGATAGCCCCCATCAGCAGGGAGGCGTCGACCCTGTCGTCGGTGGGACTGCGCTTCCAGCGTCCGCTCTCGTGGATGCAGTCCTTGCTGACCTGGGTCACCAGCGAGTCCGCGAGCGCGTTCCAGCGGGCGCCTTGCCGGGCGGGTGCGCACTGGGAGATCTGGCGCAGGCCGGCCGCGCACACGAGCCGCGACTCGGTCCACACGTCGTCGTAGATCTCCCAGATGCCGGCCTCGGCGTCGTTGCGGTGGTCCTCGATGGCCTGCACCGCGATCTCGACGGCGCGCCAGTGGTGCGTGTCGAGCCGGCCCTGACGGCCGGCGCCGGCCAGCATCAGCAGGGCCTCACCGAAGGCGTCGAGCTGGAACTGCTTCTGCACCTGGTTGCCGACGACCACCGAGGACCCCGGGTAACCCGGTAGGTCGAGCTCGCTCTGACCGGGGATCTGCTGGCCGAAGACGGTGTAGGCCGGCTTGAGGTGCCCCTTGTCCTCCAGGATCCGGGCGGAGACGAAGTTGACCGTGCTGTCGAGCAGTCCGGTGACCCCTGCGGCGGCCGCGGCCTGGCCGGCGAAGCACTGGTCACGGATCCACGAGTAGCGGTAGTCGTAGTTGCGGCCGGCCTCGGCGCGCTCCGGGAGCGAGGTGGTGACCGCGGCCACCATGCCGCCGCCGCTGCTGGTCAGGCCGGACAGCACGGCGACCGCCTGGCGGGCGTCGCGGGTCGCGACGTCGGTGCGCACGTCAGGGACCCGCCTGCCCCAGCCGGCCTCGGTCTCGGACCACTCGGCGTCCGGGTCGGGCGGCCGGGTGTCGAACGGCTGGTCGGAGATCTCGAGCACGAGGTCGTGCTGCTGCCCCTCCTCGAGCTCGAGGTAGGCGACCAGCGCGCCCTCCGTGCGTACGGCGTCGGGAGCGCCCGTCCAGCGCAGCCGGAGGTCCCCGCTGTGCGCGCTCCAGAACCCCGTCGTCCTGGGACAACCGGGTCATCTTGTTGTTGCCGAAGCCGGCGCGGACGTCGAGGACCACCTTCACCCGGGCGCTGCAGTCGACGGCCTTGATGCGGCGCAGGACGATCGCGCGGTGAGGGTCGGCGGGCACCGCGAGGGCTTCGCGGCACTCGACGATCCCGTCGGTGGCGATCCAGCGGCTGCGCCAGATCAGCGACCCGTCCTCGTAGTGGCCGCCCCACACGAAGTTGTCGGTGTCCGGGGTGACCGCGTAGACGCCGGGTCCGCCGACCAGGGTGGAGAACACCGCGTCGCTGTCCCAGCGCGGCATGCACATCCACACGAAGTCCCCGCGCGGACCGACCACGATCCCGCGTTCTCCGTCGGCGAGCACGGCGTACTCCCGCAGCACGTGCTGCGGGAAGGTGGGAAGAGTTGGTTGTGGCACGCACGCCTCCTACCCGGAGCGGCTGCCTTCAAATCGTGGGTCATTCCGCCAGCAGCTCGCGGGCGCGTGCCGCGGCGGGGGCCCGCAGCCGGGCGTCCAGCTCCTCGAACAGCTTCCCGGCCTCCACGCCGATCCACCCGGGGGGCAGGTGCTCCAGCGGCAGGCCGGGGTCGAGGTAGGGGAGCCGGCGCCAGCTGGTCAGCATCGGCACGTAGACGGCGAACGCTTCCGCCGGGTCGGTGCTTCGGGCCGGCAGCTGCCGGCGCACCGGGGCGTACCGGCCCCGGAACTGTGCGTAGCGCCGCTCCATCTCCTCGAGGTCCCACCACTCGCTCACCCGATCGGCGACGCTGCCGCCGAGGAAGTCACCGCGGAAGAACTCGGTGTAGCGCTGCAGGTCCAGCCGATGCAGCGCCGCCGCCGCCTCGTCGTACAGCGTCCCCGGGGCGACCCAGACTCCCGGGGCCGCGGTGCCGAACCCGAGCCGGGCCAGCTGGGAGCGCAGGGCGTGCCGCTTCTCGCGCTCGGACTCGGGCACCGAGAACACCGCGACCAGCCAGCCGTCGTCGGCCGTGGCCCGGCGCCTGTCGAAGATCCGGGCGTCGCCCTCGCGGAGGATCTCCACGGTGGCCGGGGCCAGCTCGTAGCCGGCCCGGTCGTGGCGCCGGATGCTGCGCAGCACGTCGCGGCGCTTGAGGCGGGACACCGATGACCGCACCGCGGCGCTGTCCACGCCGAGCTCGCCCATCATCCGCACCAGTGCGGCCACCGACAGCCAGTTGTCCCGGTCCCGGGCGTAGAGCCCGTAGAGGGTGGTGATCAGCTGGCGCGGCGGGTTCTCGGCCGAGGCCTCCGGCTGGCTCACTGCTCGCGCAGCCGGAACCGCTGCAGCTTGCCCGTGGCGGTGCGCGGCAGCTCGGTCACGAACTCGACCAGGCGCGGGTACTTGTACGGCGCGATCTGCTGCTTGGTGAAGTCCTGGATCTCCTTGGCCTTGGCTGCCTTGGCCTCGTCGCCGGGCACGCCGTCGGCGAGTACGACGTACGCCTTCACGACCGTGCCGCGGGCCTCGTCCGGCACCCCGATCACCGCGCACTCGGCGACGTCGGGGTGCTGCAGCACGCCCTCCTCGACCTCCGGCGCGGCGATGTTGTAGCCGGAGGAGACGATCATGTCGTCGCTGCGGGCCTGGTACCAGAAGTAGCCGTCGTCGTCGCGGGTGAAGGTGTCGCCGGTGATGTTCCAGCCGCCCTGCACGTACACCTGCTGACGCGGGTCGGCGAGGTAGCGGCAGCCGGTCGGCCCCTTGACCGCGAGCCGGCCGGGCGTGCCCGGCGGCAGCTCGTGGCCCTCCTCGTCGAGGACGGTGGCCACGTAGCCGGGAACCGCCTTGCCGGTCGAGCCGGGCCGGATGTCGTCGCCGGCCGCGGACACGAAGATGTGCAGCATCTCCGTGGAGCCGATCCCGTCGATGATCCGCACCCCGGTGGCCTCCTTGAACGCCTGCCAGGTCGTGGCGGGCAGGTGCTCGCCGGCCGAGACCGCCGCGCGCAGCGACTTCAGCAGCATGACGTCGGAGCCGGCCAGCATCGCCTTGTAGGCGGTCGGGGCGGTGAAGCAGATCGTCGCGCCGTAGCGGGAGATCAGGGCGGCCAGCTGGGCCGGAGGGGCCTTCTCCAGCAGCAGGGTGGACGCGCCCGCGCGCAGCGGGAAGACCAGGGCGCCGCCGAGCCCGAAGGTGAACGCGAGGGGAGGGGTGCCGGTGAACACGTCGTCGGGTTCCGGGCGCAGCAGGTGCGCGGAGAAGCCGTCGGCGATGGCGAGCACGTCGCGGTGGAAGTGCATGGTCGCCTTCGGGCGGCCCGTCGTACCGGAGGTGAAGGCGAGCAGGGCCACGTCGTTGGCGGCGGTGTCGGCCGCGGTGAACGTGGCGGGGCGCCTGCCGGCGCGGGCGACCAGGTCCTCAGGGTCGGCGCCTCCGTACGCGACGACCGGGGCGTCGAGCCCCGCGGCCTCGAGGTCGTCGAGGAACCGGTGGTCGCACACGACCGCGGACACCTGCGCGATCTCGTGGATGGTGGACAGCTCCCCGGCGCGCAGCAGCGGCATGGTCGAGACGACCACGGCCCCGGCCTTGAGGGCACCGAACCAGCAGGCCGCCATCCACTGGTTGTTCGGGCCGCGCAGCAGCACCCGGTTGCCGGGCACGATGCCCAGCTCGTCGACGAGCACGTGCGCGACCCGGTTGGAGGCCGCCACCAGGTCGCCGTAGCTCCAGGTGGTCTGGTCCGGCGCGTGCAGACAGGGCCGGTCCCCACCATGGGTCGCGGCCACCTCGTCCAGCAGCGCGGTGCCGCAGTTCAGCCGCTCCGGGTAGGCGACCCCGGGCACATCCAGCAGCTCGGGCCACTGGGCGGACGGCGGGAGGTTGTCCCGGCAGAAGGTGTCTTGGTGTCCGGACGGGGAGAGCTGCATGTCGTCACGGTATTGCCTGTCTGTTACGACAGTCAATGAGGCGATATGCCGGGCGGTGTCGCCGGCAGGGTCATCCGTTCGCACCGGTGCGGCGACCGCTCGTTGAGCGGCGCGACCTCCCCGGTGCCGACGAACCCGTAGCCCTCGTAGAGCCGCCGGGCGGCGTCGTTGCCCACGGTGACGTCGAGGTGGCAGCGCAGCCCTTGCTCGGTGGCCCGGGCGACGACCCGCTCGAGCAGCTTGCGACCGATCCGCCGCCCGCGCCAGGCCGGGTCCACCCACATCGACACGATGTGCAGCCAGCCGGGCACGTCGACGTACCCACCCGCGACGCCGACCGCGGTGCCTGCGTGCAGTGCCAGGACTGCCGTGCCGCCGCTGTCGGACAACCGGCCCCGCCAGTCCTGCTCGGTGAAGCCGACCTCCCGCTCGTACGTCGAACCGAAGGCCGTCGGGGCGTCCTGGAGGGCGCGCAGCCGAGCGTCGCGCCACAGCACCCAGTCCGCCTCCCTCGCGAACCGGGTCTCCACGCTCATGGGGTCTCCGGCGGCTCGGCGACGCAGGCGGTGCCGACCCTGACGAAGCCCACCCGCTCGTAGACCCGGGCCACTGCGTCGTCCTGGGCGGAGAGGAACACCGTGTCCACGTCGCGGGCCACGGCGTCGGCGACCAGGGCGGCGGTGAGCGCAGCACCGATGCCGCGCCGCCGGGCCCGCGGTAGCACCGCGATCCCGGTCAGCTCGCTGACCCGGCCGCGCGGGTTGTGCGAGCCGCCCCCGAGCGGGAGCCCGCGCTCGTCGAACGCGCCGGCCAGCGCGAACAGGCCGGCGCGCATGAGTCGCGGCAGGCTGCCGGTCGACGACGGCCCGACCTCGTCGGTGCCCGCGAACCCCGCGCCGACCGCGCCCTGCACCGGGCCGATCTTCGGGGAGTCCGCTTCGAGCATCTCCACGTGCCAGTCCGTGGCCGTGGCGGGCAGCGGGACCGGGCGGTCCAGCACCAGCAAGGGACAGCGGTGGACCGTGAGTCCGGTGGCCGTGGCCGCCTCGAGCAGGGTCGGGGTGGTCTCGTGCACCCACTCCAGCGCCTCCGGCGCCCCGGCCTCGCGCTGCCGGCGGCGCACCGCCTCCACGTCCGCGCGGGTGACGGGCTGGTTGCTCCAGAGCCGGGGCCGGGCGTAGTACGGCCAGCCGCTGGGGTCGTCGCGGAGGAACAGCGTGAACGGCCCGATCTCGGCCGTGGTCGCCAGTGGCCGGGGAGCGGCGTCGTAGTAGGTCTCCAGAACCGCCAGCGCGTCCGATGTGGTCACGGGGCGAAGGATGCCATCCGGACTCCGCTGGGGCATCCGGGTTTCCGGTATCGGTCAGAGGCGGTAGTGCGCCTGGATGGCGGTGACCGCCTGCTCGACCACCTCCTGGAGCGGCGGGGACACGTCGATGCGCGCGCCGATCTCGTCCTCATCGAGCGGTTCGAGGGTGTCGAACTGGCTGTGCAGCAGCGAGGTGGGCATGAAGTGCTTGGTGCGGTGCGCCATCCGCTTCTCGAGCACCTCGAACGGTGCGTGCAAATGCAGGAAGAACGGCTCGTCACCGGTGGACGCGGAGCGCAGCACGTCCCGGTAGCTGCGACGCAGCGCCGAACAGGTGATCACCAGGGAGCGGCCCTGCTTGCGGTGCTCGGCGATCACGTCGGCGATGGCCCGCAGCCACGGCCAGCGGTCCTCGTCGGTGAGCGGGATGCCGGAGGCCATCTTCTCGATGTTGGCCTCCGGGTGCAGGCTGTCGCCCTCCATGAAGTCCAGGCCCAGCTTGGCGGCGAGCTCTTCGGCCACCGCCGTCTTGCCGGTGGCCGAGACGCCCATGGCCACCACGAGCATCGGCTCGGAACTCGGCACCAGACACCTCGGCTCTTCCAGGGGGACGTTCGTCCGAGGCTACCGAAGCGATGGGCAGGCGTCCTCGCAGCCCCGAGAGCAGAGCCCCGGTCGGTGGGCGACGCCCGCCGACCGAACCGCCGTGGCGGCTGCGGGGAAACCCGGCCCGGTGGGGGACAATGGCGGCATGGGGTTGTACCGCGACGAGGCGATCGTGCTGCGCACCCAGAAGCTGGGCGAGGCGGACCGGATCATCACGCTGCTGACCCGGAGCAACGGCCGGGTCCGCGCCGTCGCCAAGGGAGTACGACGCACCAGCTCCCGGTTCGGGTCCCGGCTGGAACCGTTCACCCACGTCGACCTGCAGCTCGCCGAGGGCCGCTCGCTGGACGTGGTGACCCAGGCGGAGACGCTGACGCCGTACGGCGCCCGGTTCGGCTCCGACTACGAGCGGTACACCGCCGGCACCGTGATGCTGGAGACCTCCGAACGGCTGGTGGTGGAGGAGCGGCAACCGGCTCTGCAGCAGTTCCTGCTGCTCGTCGGTGCGCTGCGCACCATGTGCGCCGGCCGGCCGCCGAACCAGGTGCTGGACTCGTTCCTGCTCCGCTCGCTGTCGGTGGCCGGCTACGCACCCTCGTTCGACTCCTGCGCCCGCTGCGGCACGCCCGGCCCGCACCGGTCCTTCAACCCGGCCGCCGGTGGGGTGCTGTGCCCGGCCTGCCGGCGGCCCGGGTCGGCCAGCCCGGCGCAGGAGACCGTGGCGCTGCTCGGGGCGCTGCTGGCCGGCGACTGGCCGACCGTCGAGGCCGGCGACCCCCGCTACCTGCGGGAGGCGACCGGCTTGGTGGCGGCGTACCTCTCCTGGCACCTCGAGCGTGGCCTGAAGTCGTTCGCGCACGTGCCGCGCTGAGTGGCGTACCGATATCGGCGCACCGATATCCGGCGGACCGATTTCCGGCCGGGCACCGTCAGGCGTGCTCGAACAGGTGGTCCATCGAGGTGTTGAACTTGGTCAGCAGCCGGGCCAGCTCGGCCTTGTCGCGCTCCGACCAGTCCGCCATCGCGCCCCGGAGCCGCTCCCGGCGGTATCTCCGGGTGCGGGCCAGCACCTCCCGGCCCTCCTCGGTGAGGTCCAGGATGGACGCACGCCGGTCGGTGAGGTCGGTGGTGCGCGCCGCGAGGCCGGTGCGTTCCAGGGCCTGCACCTGTCTGGTGATCGTGGACGGGTCCAGACCGAACGCCGTCGCGAAGGAACCGAGCCGCTGCGGGCCCTCGTCGGCCAGCCGGCACATGATGCCGTAGGCCGAGCGGTCCAGATAGACGTCCCCCTCGGAGGTTGAGACGTGGATGCGCTGCACCCGCCTGAGCAGCACCGTCATCTGCTGCTCGATCTGCATGTCCACCTCGGCCATGTGCACCCGCTTTCAGGGTTCCCCAATGGTTGCCGACGGCACAAAGTCTAGGTTGGTTGCAGCGCTTTGGCGGAATCCGACACCGTTCTCGACATCGTGGAGGGATCAACTTGTTGAGAGGCAAGAACGCGGCCGCCCGCCCCGCCGTACGCCCGCCCTCCCGGCACCCGTCCGGAGCGCTGCCGCCGCAGCTGCCCGAGGAGCTGGTGCCGCGCCACGTGGCCATCGTCATGGACGGCAACGGACGGTGGGCCAGGCAGCGCGGGCTGCCGCGCACCGCCGGGCACGAGGCGGGCGAGTCGTCGTTGTTCGACGTGGTGGAGGGCGCCATCGAGGTCGGTGTGAAGGCGATCTCGGCCTACGCGTTCTCCACCGAGAACTGGACCCGTGCCCCCGACGAGGTGCGGTTCCTGATGGGGTTCAACCGCGACGTGATCCGGCGGCGACGCGACGAGATGCACGCACTCGGGGTCCGGGTCCGCTGGGCCGGCCGGTCCCGTCGGCTGTGGCGGTCGGTGATCAAGGAGCTTCAGGTCGCCGAGGAGATGACCAAGGACAACGACGTGCTCACCTTGACGATGTGCGTCAACTACGGCGGCCGCGCCGAGCTCGCGGACGCGGCCCGCACCCTGGCCCGGGAGGTGGCGGCCGGGCGGCTGGACCCGGAGAAGGTGGACGAGAAGGCGTTCGCCAAGGCGTTGTACGTGCCGGAGCTGGCCGACGCGGACCTGGTGTGGCGGACGTCGGGGGAGCAGCGGTTGAGCAACTTCATGCTCTGGCAGGCGGCCTACTCCGAGCTCGTGTTCACCGACGTGCTGTGGCCCGACGTGGACCGGCGACACCTGTGGGAGGCCGTCGAGACCTACGCCAAGCGGGACCGGCGCTACGGCGGGGCGCTGCCGAACCTGTAGCTCCACGCCAGGGCACCCGGGCGGTGGCGCCCGGAGCGTAGGGTCGGCCTGTGCTCGTGATGAACCGGTTCCGCGTCGAGGAGTCCGACGGGACGGCGTTCCTGGCCGATCTGCAGGGGGCGTTGGCGGTGCTCGCCGAGCGGAACGGGTACCTCGAAGGGCGCATCGGCCGCAACCTGGACGATCCCACGCTGTGGGTGCTGACCACGCGCTGGGAGAACGTCGGCAGCTACCGGCGTGCGCTGTCCCACTACGAGGTGAAGGTCCGCTCCGTGCCGCTGCTCTCGAGGGCGGTCGACGAGCCGTCGGCCTACGAGCTGGTGGAGGCCGGCGCCGAGCAGGAGATGAACCTCGCGGTGCCCCGGTCCGGACCGGCTTCCGGACAGCCGTCCGGGCCGCGGGGTTCCGTTTGATCTCAGCAGATAGTCTGTGTGCTGCGCCGGCAGCCAGCCGGCGCACCCGACCGATGGAGCCGATCGATGTCCAAGTCCGCCAACCGCGCCCTCGACAACGTCATCTCGCTGTGCAAGCGGCGGGGGTTCGTCTACCCGTGCGGTGAGATCTACGGCGGTACCCGCTCGGCCTGGGACTACGGTCCGCTCGGGGTGGAGCTGAAGGAGAACATCAAGCGCCAGTGGTGGCGGGCGATGGTCACCAGCCGTGACGACGTGGTGGGGCTGGACTCCTCGGTGATCCTGCCCACCAAGGTCTGGGAGGCCTCCGGGCACGTCCAGGCGTTCGTCGACCCGCTCATCGAGTGCGAGTCCTGCCACAAGCGCTACCGCGAGGACCACCTCCAGGAGGAGTACGCCGAGAGGATGGCGCGCAAGGGCGAGCCCATCTCCCCGGACTCGGTGGACATGGCCTTGGTGCCGTGCCCGAACTGCGGCACCAAGAACGCCTGGAGCGAGCCACGGATGTTCAACGGGCTGCTCAAGACCTACCTCGGTCCGGTGGAGTCCGAGGAGGGGCTGCACTACCTGCGTCCGGAGACCGCCCAGGGCATCTTCATCAACTTCGCGAACGTGATGGGATCCGCACGCCGCAAGCCGCCGTTCGGCATCGGCCAGATCGGCAAGAGCTTCCGCAACGAGATCACCCCGGGCAACTTCATCTTCCGCACCCGCGAGTTCGAGCAGATGGAGATGGAGTTCTTCGTCAGGCCGGGGGAGGACGAAGCCTGGCACCAGCGCTGGATCGACACCCGCACCGACTGGTACGTCGACCTCGGGATCCGCCGGGACAACCTGCGTCACTACGAGCACCCGAAGGAGAAGCTGAGCCACTACTCCAAGCGCACCGTGGACATCGAGTACCGGTTCGCCTTCCAGGGCTCGGAGTGGGGCGAGCTCGAGGGCGTCGCCAACCGCACCGACTTCGACCTCACCACGCACAGCGAGCACTCCGGGGCGGACCTGTCCTACTTCGACCAGGGCACCGGCGAGCGGTGGACGCCCTACGTCATCGAGCCGGCAGCCGGCGTGAACCGGTCGATGATGGCCTTCCTGATCGACGCCTACGCCGAGGACGAGGCTCCCAACGCCAAGGGCGGGGTGGACAAGCGCACCCTGCTGCGGCTCGACCCGCGGCTGGCGCCGGTCAAGGTCGCGGTGCTGCCGCTGTCCCGGAACGCCGACCTGTCCCCGCGGGCCAGGGACCTCGCCGCCGACCTGCGCACCGCCTGGAACGTGGACTTCGACGACGCGGGCGCGATCGGCCGCCGGTACCGCCGCCAGGACGAGATCGGCACGCCGTACTGCGTGACCGTGGACTTCGACACCCTGGACGACCACGCGGTCACCGTCCGCGAGCGGGACACCATGAAGCAGGAGCGGATCGCCATCGACCAGGTGAAGGGGTACTTCGCGGAGCGCCTGCTCGGCTGCTGACCCCGACACGGCACCGGGCCTGGCCCGGCCGGAGCCCGCGGACAGGCACAATGTTGCGGTGCCAACCCTGCGAGGCCCCCGCGCCGTGTCCGCCCGTGCCGCCGCGGTGCTGTTCGCCGGTGTTCTCACGCTCGCCGGCTGCAGCTCCGGCGGACAGCCACAGCCGCACCGGAGCCCGTCCCGCTCACCGTCACCGTCCCCGACGTCCACGGTGAGCGTGCCGGCCGGCGTCTCGCTCACCGACCCGGGCAGCAAGCTGTCGTTCGGGGGCAGCGCGTCGGTGATCTACGAGCCCGACCAGCACCGCGGGACGGTGCTGGAGCTGACGGCGAAGAGCGCCACCCGCGGCAGGACCAGGGACCTGTCGGGCTTCGTGCTCGACGACAGCACCCGCCGGTCCACGCCGTACTACGTGCAGGTGTCGGTCCGCAACGTCGGCCAGGGGGACGTCGGCGGTGGACCGGTCCCGTTGTACGGCGTCGACGCCCACAACACCCTGCTGCCGCCTGCCGCGTTCACCACCTCGTTCAAGCGGTGCCCCTCGCAGCCGCTGCCCAAGAAGTTCGGCCCGGGCAGGTCTTTCACCACCTGCCTGGTCTACCTGGCGCCGCACCACGGGAGCCTCACGGCGGTCAGCTACCGGCCGGACCAGGCGTTCGACCCGATCACGTGGACCGGGAAGATCGGCGTGGAGAAGCGGCGGCCCTGACCGCGGTTCGGGCGGCGGTTTGGGCGGTCCGGCGCCGCTTGGGACAATGGCGTCATGTCCGCCACGACGCTCGAAGCGCGAGATCTGCCCGGCGAGCTGGTGCTCGGGCCGGTTCGGGTGAGCACCCCGGTCGTCCTCGCGCCGATGGCCGGGGTGACCAACGCGGCGTACCGGCGGCTGTGTCGTGAGCAGGGCGCCCGCGGAGCCGCCGAGTCCGGTCGCTCCTCAGGGGCCCCTGGACTGTACGTCTGCGAGATGATCACCTCCCGTGGCGTGGTCGAGCGGGACGAGACCACGCTGTCCATGCTGGCCTTCGACCCGCAGGAGGCGGTCCGCTCGGTGCAGCTGTACGGCACCGACCCCGTCTACGTCGGCAAGGCCGCGGAGATCCTGTGCGCGGACTACGGCGTCGCGCACGTGGACCTCAACTTCGGCTGCCCGGTCCCCAAGGTGACCCGCAAGGGCGGCGGCGGGGCCCTGCCGTGGAAGCGCGGCCTCTTCGCGGAGATCGTGTCCGCGGCGGTCACCGCGGCCGCGCCGTACGACGTGCCGGTGACCGTGAAGACCCGCAAGGGGATCGACGACGGCCACCTGACCTACCGGGACGCCGGCCGGATCGCGCAGGAGACCGGCGCGGCGGCGATCGCGCTGCACGCGCGCACGGTCAGCCAGGCCTACTCCGGGACCGCCGACTGGGACTCCATCGCCGACCTGGTGAGCCACGTGGACATCCCCGTGCTCGGCAACGGCGACATCTGGGAGGCCGAGGACGCGCTGCGGATGGTGCGGGAGACCGGCGCCGCCGGTGTGGTGGTGGGCCGCGGCTGCCTGGGCCGACCGTGGTTGTTCCGGGACCTGGCCGCCGCGTTCGCCGGCGACCCGGTGGCGCCTGGTGAGGCCGCGCAGCCGTCGTCTCGCAGGACACTGCCGCGTCTCGGTGAGGTCACCTCGATGGTGCGGCGCCACGCGGAGCTGTTGTGTGAGTACATGGGCGAGGAGCGCGGCTGCAAGGAGCTGCGCAAGCACATCTCGTGGTACCTCAAGGGCTTCCAGGCCGGGGGGGAGCTGCGCCGCTCGCTGGGCCTGGTCACCTCGCTGGCGGTGCTGGACGAGCTGCTGGCCAGGCTCGACCCCGAGGAGCCGTTCCCTGTCGCCGAGCTCGGCAAACCGCGAGGTCGGCAGGGCAGCTCGCGACGCGTCGTGCTTCCGGAGGGCTGGCTGGACGACACCGACGGAACCGCGGCGGCGCAGCGTGAGGACGCCTCGGAGGTCTCCGGCGGCTGACCTGCCCGGGGCCGCCGGCCCCGCATGAACGGTCCGCGACAGGGAAGGAGACAGCATGAGCAGTGCGCCGCCCGTCGTCGTCTTCGACGTCAACGAGACCATGTCCGACCTGTCACCGCTGGCCGCGCGGTTCATCGACGTCGGTGCGCCCGCGAGCATGGCCCAGTTGTGGTTCGCCTGCGTGCTGCGCGACGGCTTCGCGCTCTCGGTGGCCGGGCAGGCCAAGCCCTTCGCCCAGATCGGTGAGCAGACGCTGCGGGTGCTCCTCCCGCCGGCACAGCCCAGCCGCTCGGTCGAGGAGGCGGTCAGCCACATCATGAGCGGTTTCGAGGAGCTCGTCTTGCACCCCGACATCGCACCCGGCGTGCACCAGCTCGAGGATGCCGGCATCCGGATGGTCACGCTCAGCAACGGCGCCAGCAGGTTCGCCGAGAAGCTGGTCGCCGATGCGGACCTCGCCGACTGCTTCGAGCACCTCCTCTCGGTGGAGGACGTCGGGATCTGGAAGCCGGCCCGGCTCGCCTACGAGCACGCCGCCCGCACGTGCGACGTACCTCTGGAGGAGATGATGCTGGTCGCGGTGCACCCATGGGACATCGACGGCGCCGCCCGGGCCGGGATGCAGACCGCCTGGCTGAACCGCACCGACGCCCACTACCCGGCGATCTTCACCGCGCCGACGCACACGGTGACCAGTCTCGAGGAGCTCGCCGAGCGGCTCACCTGAGCCTGACGGCGGGGGCCTGACAAATGTCACAGGCGAGTCGTGACGAGAGGTAGAAGCAGCTCGGAGCGGGTCCCGGCAGGATCTGAGCCATGACGCAGACCAACCTCGTCGCCGCGCCCTCCCAGGTGGCCGCCGACGTTCCTTCGATCAGCCTGCGGGGCGTCTCCAAGACCTTCGGGTCCGTGCGCGCCGTCCGTGACCTGGACCTGGGGGTCCGGCAGGGCGAGGTGGTCGCCTTCCTCGGTCCGAACGGTGCCGGGAAGACCTCGACCATCAACATGGTCCTCGGGCTGTCCCGGCCGAGCGCCGGTGAGGTCCGGGTGCTCGGAGTCGACCCCCACGAAGCGATCCGCCGCGGCCTGGTCGCCGCGGTGATGCAGACCGGCGGCCTGCTCAAGGACCTCACGGTCGCCGAGACCGTCGCCTACACCGCCAGCCTCTTCCCGAACCCGGCCCCGGTCACCGAGGTGCTGGCCCGGGCGGGCATCGACGGGATCGCCGACCGGAAGGTCGGCAAGTGCTCCGGCGGCGAGCAGCAGCGGCTGCGGTTCGCGATGGCGCTGCTGCCCGACCCGGCGCTCCTGCTGCTCGACGAGCCGACGACCGGAATGGACGTCGAGGGCCGGCGCGCGTTCTGGACCTCGATCCGCAGCGACGCGGCGCGCGGCCGCACGGTGCTGTTCGCGACGCACTACCTCGAGGAGGCCGACGCCTACGCCGACCGGATCGTGCTGGTCAGCAAGGGCCGGGTGGTCGCCGACGGCAGCGCTGCGGAGGTGAAGAAGCTCGCCTCCGGCCGCACCGTGCGCGCCACCATCCCGGACCCTGACGAGCAGGCGCTGAAGGCGATCCCCTTCGTCGACGCGGTGGAGATCCGCGGCGAGTCGGTGTTGCTGCACTCCCACGACACCGACCAGGTGGCCCGCCACCTGCTGACCCGCACCAACGCCCGCGACCTGGAGATCACCTCGCGCGGTCTCGAGGACGCCTTTCTCGCCCTGACCGGGGACGACCCGGCCGACACCGAAGGAACCGCCCGATGAGCACCATCGACCTGTCCATCCGCCGGGTCCCGCCGCTGGGCGGCTTCAACGGCACCATCCTCGGCCTGGAGCTGCGGAGGATGGTCCGCAACCGCCGGACCGTCATCTTCACCCTGGTCATGCCAGTGGTGTTCTTCCTGCTGTTCGGGCTGAACCAGAAGTACTCCGACCAGAGCGTCGGCCACGGGAACGTGGCCGCCTTCATCATGATCAGCATGGCGGTCTACGGCGCGATGCTCGCCACCACCGCGGCGGGCGCGATGGTCTCCGTCGAGCGCAATCTGGGCTGGAGCCGGCAGCTGCGGCTGACCCCGCTGGCACCGGTCGCCTATATCGCGGTGAAGATGGTGATGGCGCTGGTCATCGGACTGGTCTCGATCCTCGCCGTGTACGGCGCCGGCATCGTCACCCACCAGGCGCAGATGCCGACCGCGCTGTGGATCGAGACCGGCCTGATCGGCTGGGTCGGCTCGCTGGTGTTCGCCGCGTTCGGTCTGTTCATGGGCTACCTGCTCCCCAGCGAGAACGTGATGCAGATCCTGGGGCCGGGCCTGGCGCTGCTGGCGTTCCTCGGTGGCCTGTTCGTGCCGCTGACCAAGGGGTCGCTCATGTGGCACGTGGCGCAGTTCACCCCGATGTACGGGCTCAACCAGATCGTGCACGCGCCCCTGACCGGAGGCGCGGTTCACCTCGTCTGGTTCGTGAACCTCGTGGTCTGGCTGGCCATTTTCGTGGTCGGCGCCGCCTGGCGGTTCCGCAAGGACACCGCGCGGGTCTGAGCACTACCGTGAGCGCCATGAGCACGCTGTCCTCGGCCGGCGACACGTCGTCCCGGGGACGATCGTCGGAGACCGGTGCCCCGACGGTCGTCCCGCGCGGCCGGGGTGGGATCGTCTTCGCCGCGGTCTGGCTGATCTTCCTCGCCGACTCGCTGGGCAAGGCCTGGGAGCTGGCCTGGAACGGCCGGGACACCGTGGCCGGGCTGGTCGGCCTGCTCGCCACGGTGGCCTTCGCACTGGCCTACCTGGTGGCGTTCGCCTGGGTCCGGTGTCGACGGCACAACCTGATGCTCCGTGTGGAGCCGGCACGGGCCGCGCTGATCCTGGGCACCCTGCTCGCGCTTGCCGCCGTGATGACGCTTGCGCTCGGCCAGGTGGGCCTGTCCGCGCTGGTGTACGTCGCCGTGGTCGGCGTGGTCTGTCTGAACACCGTGACCGCGCTGGCTTTCACCGCCGTGCTGGCCGTGTTCACGGTGGCAACCGGGTCCACGGTGCCCGGCTGGTCACCCCAGGGTGGGCTCGCGTTCGCGATCTGCACCGCGGCTTTCGCGATGTGGGGCGTGCAGATGCTGATGACCCGGAACGTGCAGCTGCTGCAGGCCCGCGAGGTGAACGCGCGACTGGCGGTGCAGGAGGAGCGCAACCGGTTCGCGCGGGACCTGCACGACATCCTCGGTCACTCCCTGACCGTGATCACCGTCAAGGCCGAGCTCGCCGCCCGGCTGTACGACGCCGACCCGGACCGGGCCCGCACCGAGCTCGCCGACCTCGAGCGGCTCAGCCGGGACGCGCTGGCCGACGTGCGCCGCGCCGTGGAGGGCTACCGGGAGCTCACCCTGCCCGGGGAGCTGGCCCGGGCCCGGGTGGCCCTGCAGGCGGCGGACATCGTGGCCGACCTGCCGAACTCCACCGACGACGTGCCCTCCGAGCTCCGCGAGCTGTTCGCGTGGACGGTGCGGGAGGGGGTCACCAACGTGATCCGGCACAGCGGCGCGACCACCTGCTCGGTGCGGTTGGCGGCCGACCACGTGGAGGTGCGCGACGACGGCACGGGTCCGGCCGAGCAGTGGCCGCCCGGTCATGGGCTGGCCGGGCTCCGCGAACGGGCGGCGGCCGCGGGCGCCGTACTCCTGGCCCGACGGCTGCAGCCCTCCGGGTTCCTGCTCCAGGTGAGCATCCGATGAGCGCGGCGGCGGACGCGTCCGGAACCATCCGGTTGCTGCTGGCCGACGACCAGGCGCTGGTGCGCGGTGCACTGGCCGCGCTGCTGGCCCTGGAACCAGACCTCGAGGTGGTCGCCGAGGTGGGCTCCGGCGACGCGGTGGTGGCCGCTGCCGCCGAGCACCATCCCGACGTGGCACTGCTGGACGTGGAGATGCCGGGCATGGACGGCATCGAGGCCACCCAGGCGCTCAAGCAGACGCGGCCGCAGACCCGGGTGCTGATCGTGACGACGTTCGGCCGGCCCGGCTACCTGCGGCGGGCGATGCAGGCAGGCGCGGACGGCTTCGTGGTCAAGGACACCCCGGCGCGCCAGCTCGCCGACGCCGTGCGCCGGGTGCACGGCGGGCTGCGGGTGGTGGACCCGATGCTCGCCGCCGACAGCCTGACCGCCGGCGAGTCCCCGTTGACCGCACGTGAGTCCGAGGTGCTGCGCACCGCGCGTCGCGGCGCTTCGGTGGCCACCATCGCCGACGGGCTGCATCTGTCCGAGGGGACGGTGCGCAACCACCTGTCCTCGGCGATCGGCAAGACGGGCGCGGCCAACCGCGCCGAGGCGGTGCGCATCGCCGAAGAGAACGGCTGGCTCTGATTCGCACCTCATCGCCGAGAAACAGGTCACCAACGACATCCGGGTGTGCCGAATCGTTGTCGTCCGTGACCACTTTCTGACCGTTGCCGCGGAAGCACCTCGCGGAGAAGGGCGTGCTCCGCGCGGAACGTCCAGCCGGACCGGGCACGGCGTGTCGGCGCTCGGCAGTAGGGTCTGGGGCCATGGGGTCGACCATGCCTGCGGTCGTCGAGGCGTACGACGACGCGGCTCACGAGCGCTGGGTGCCAGAGCCCCCGAAACGGCCTGAGCGGACGCCGTTCGAGCGGGACCGTGCCCGGCTGGTGCACTCGGCGGCGCTGCGCCGGCTCGCGGCCAAGACCCAGGTGGTGGGGCCGCAGACCAACGACTTCGTGCGCAACCGGCTCACCCACACCCTGGAGGTGGCGCAGGTGGCCCGCGATCTGGCGCACGTCCTCGGCTGCGACCCGGACGTGGTGGAGACCGCCGCGCTCGCCCACGACATCGGGCATCCGCCGTTCGGGCACAACGGTGAGCGGGTCCTCGACGAGCTCGCCGCGGCGTGCGGCGGGTTCGAGGGCAACGCCCAGACCCTGCGGCTGCTGACCCGGCTGGAGGCGAAGACCTTCGACGCCGCCGGCCGGTCGGTGGGGCTGAACCTGACCCGAGCCACCCTGGACGCCAGCTGCAAGTACCCATGGCCGCGGCGGCACGCCACGGGCCCCGTGCCCCGGCACGCCGACGGGTCAACGTCGGTGCGCAAGTTCGGCGTCTACGACGACGACCTGGAGGTGTTCTGCTGGCTGCGCGACGGGGTGCCCGGGGAGCGGCGCTGCATCGAGGCGCAGGTGATGGACCTCGCCGACGACGTGGCGTACTCCGTGCACGACCTGGAGGACGGGATCGTCGCCGGGCGCATCGACGTGGCCCTGCTCGCAGACGCGGCGCGGCGGGCGGAGGTGTGGGGCACGGTCCGGGACTGGTACCTGCCGGAGGTGGACGAGGCCGCCCTCGAGGACGCGTTCGCCGGGCTGTGTGCCATGCCCTCGTGGCCTGCCGCGTCGTACGACGGGAGCCGGGGCGCGCAGGCCGCGCTGAAGAACCTCACCAGTGACCTGGTCGGCCGGTTCTGCACGAGCGTCCAGGAGGCCACCCGGGCGGTGCACCCGGTCGGGCCGCTCGCCCGGCACGCCGCCGACCTGGTCCTGCCCGACGGCACCGCGTTGGCGATCGCGGTGCTCAAGGGGGTGGCCGCGCACTACGTGATGCGGGCCGACGACCGGGTGGCGCTGCTGGGCCGCCAGCGGGAGATCGTCGCCGACCTGGTGGCGGCCCTCACCACCGGGGCGCCGGACCACCTGGAGCCGGTGTTCCGCGCCGACTACTCCGCCGCGCCCGACGACGCGGCCCGGACGCGGGTGGTCATCGACCAGGTGGCCTCACTGACCGACTCCTCCGCGGTGGAGTGGCACACCCGGTTGTGCTGAGCCCCGGGCACGGGCAGCCTTCCGTCGCCCCCTCGGCGCCGGTGTCGCGTGAGGTCGCCTGCGTAGCCTCGGGGCATGGGTCTGCTGACGGTCGGGCACGGGCGCCTGGACCGGTCCGGGCTCGGATCGCTGCTCACCGGTGCGGACGTGGAGCGGCTGGTCGACGTACGCCGCTATCCCGGCAGCCGGGCGAACCCGGGCGTCGCACGGGAGGCGCTGGCCGGGTGGCTGCCCGAGCTGGGAATCGGCTACCGGTGGGAGGAGCGGCTGGGTGGGCGGCGGAAGGCCGGCGGGGAGGGCGTGGACTCCTGGTGGCGGGTGGAGCAGTTCCGGGCCTACGCCGCACACACCCGAACGACCGACTTCGCCGACGCCGTGGAGGTGCTGCTCGACGACGCGCGGGAACGCACCCTCGCGGTGATGTGCAGCGAGGCGCTGTGGTGGCGCTGCCACCGGCGGCTGATCGCCGACGTCGCGGTGCTGCGGTACGACGTACCGGTGCGGCACCTGATGCACGACGGGCGGCTGCCCGAGCACGTGGTCGCAGACGGAGCCAGGCTGGGCGAGGACGGCTGTGTCTACTGGGATGGTGCGTGTGGAAGTTCCGGTCGGCCGCTCCGGGGCGACCCGTAGACTCTGCGCCGTGGCTGGGCTGATCCGTGAGGACGACATCGCGCTGGTGCGCGAGCGCGCCCGGATCGACGAGGTGGTCTCCTCCTACGTCACGCTGCGCAACGCCGGAGGCGGCGCGCAGAAGGGGTTGTGCCCGTTCCACGACGAGAAGACCCCCTCGTTCCACGTGACGCCGAGTCGCGGCTTCTTCCACTGCTTCGGTTGCGGGGAAGGGGGGGACGTCATCTCGTTCCTGCAGAAGATCGAGGGCCTCGGGTTCGGCGAGACCGTGGAGCGGCTGGCCGACAAGTACGGCGTCCAGCTGCGCTACACCGAGGAGGGCAGCCGGCCGGCCAGGCGGGAGTCCAGCCTGCGGCCTCGGATGCTGGAGGCGCACAAGCTCGCCGCGGCCTACTACCAGGACCAGCTCGCTGGCCCGGACGCGCTGGCCGGCAGGCAGTTCCTGGCCCAACGCGGTTTCGACCAGGAGGCGGCCGAGAAGTTCGGGGTCGGCTTCGCGCCGCGCGCCGGCGACGCGCTCTACAAGTACCTGCGCCAGAAGGGCTTCGCCGACGAGGTGCTGGTCACCGGCGGCCTGGTGGGAGAGGGGCGGCGCGGCCACTACGACCGGTTCCGCGGCCGGCTGGTGTGGCCGATCCGGGAGACCTCCGGGGAGGTGGTCGGGTTCGGCGCCCGCCGGCTCTTCGAGGACGACCACATCGAGGCGAAGTACCTCAACACCCCCGAGACGCCGCTGTACAAGAAGAGCCACCTGCTCTACGGCGTCGACCTGGCCCGCAGGGAGATCGCGCGCAGCTCCCAGGCCGTGGTGGTGGAGGGGTACACCGACGTGATGGCCTGCCACCTGGCCGGGGTGGCCACCGCGGTGGCCACCTGCGGTACCGCGTTCGGCGAGGACCACACCCGGGTGCTGCGCCGACTGCTGCACGATCACGAGGAGTTCCGCGGCGAGGTGATCTTCACCTTCGACGGCGACGAGGCGGGCCAGCGCGCCGCGGTGCGCGCGTTCGGCGGCGACCAGCAGTTCGTCGGCCAGACCTACGTCGCGGTCGAGCCGGACGGGCTGGACCCGTGCGACCTGCGGCTGCAGAAGGGAGACGCTGCGGTCCGCGAGCTGGTCGCCCGGCGGATCCCGCTCTACCGGTTCGTGCTCGGCAACGTGGTCAAGCGGTTCGATCTGGACCGTGCCGATGGTCGGGTCGACGCGGTGCGGGAGGCCGCCAAGCTGGTCTCCAGCGTCCGCGACCGGTCGAAGGTGGACGCGTTCGCCCGGGAGCTGGCCGGCATGGTCGGCGTGGACATGGAGCAGGCCCGCGCAGAGGTACGACGCGCGGCCGGCCGCGGACCGTCGCAGGCACGGCCCGGCCGGGCCCCGGCGGCGGCCGCCCCGTCGTACCAGACCCGCCCGGCGGCGCCTCCGGTCCCGGACCTGCGCGGCCCCAGGTTCGCGCTGGAGCGGGAGACGCTGAAGCTGGTGGTGCAGCACCCCAACCTGGTCGGCGGCATGGCCAAGGACCTAGGAAGCAACGACTTCACCCACCCCACCTACCGGGAGCTGTGGGAGCTGGTGGCCGCCTACGGCGGGCCCGCCGCGGCGCCGGGCGACGGCTCCTGGCCGGCGAAGCTGCGCACCGGCGTGGACGAGGGGCCGGTGGCGCAGGCGCTGTCCGCGCTGACCGTGGAACCGCTGCTGTCGGCCAAGGAGCCGGACATCGGCTACGTGGCAGCGCACGTGTTCCGGCTGCAGGAGCTGACCGCGATGCGGCGCATCGCGGACCTGAAGTCGCGGCTGCAGCGCACCAACCCGGTCGAGCAGCAGGCCGACTACAACAAGATGTTCGGGGAGCTGGTGGCCCTCGAGCAGCACCGGCGGGCCCTGCGCGAGCGAGCGATCGGCGAGGGTTAGCCTCGTGCCGATGAACCCGTTCCGACGCCTGCTCGGACCCCCGGCGCCGGTGGTCGACCGCGCCGGGCTGCGCGACGGCGAGCGGGTGCTCGCCTCCACCGAGTCGCGGGACGGCAGCTGGCTGCTCGGCACCCGCGCGGGTCTCTACGTCGTGCCCCCCAAGGGTGGGCCGCGGCGGATCGCTTGGGAGCAGGTGGAGCGGGCTGACTGGCAGCGCGACGCGCAGCGGCTGGTGGTGGTCGAGGTCGGCGAGTTCGGTCGGGTGCGTCCCGAGCACCGGTTCGTCCTCGACGAGCCCGGCTCGTTGCTGCCGTTCGTGCGCGAACGGGTCACCGCCAGTGTGGTGCTGCAGCGGCGGGTGGTCGTCGAGGGCAAGAAGGGGCTGCTCGTGATCGCCCGCCGCCCGCCCGTGGGACAAGGGGAGATCACCTGGGCGTTCGAGTACGACCAGGGCGTCGACCCGGCCGACCCGGCCGTGGTGGAGGCCACCGAGCGGGGCCTGCGCGAGGTAGCGGAGGAGCTCGGCCTCTGACGGGTCGATTTAGCCTCCCGCCCGCAGTCTTGCTAACCTGTCCGGGCTGCGGGCCGCCGTGTCCGTTCGATCCCCTGTAGCTCAATTGGCAGAGCATTCGGCTGTTAACCGAAGGGTTGTTGGTTCGAGTCCAACCGGGGGAGCTTCCTCACCCGGTCTGACCTGCACGTATGGGTCCGGCGAGGTTCTTGTGTCTCGAATCCGGACCCGCTTGTTCACATCATTGTTCACACTCTTGGGTCCCAGCTCGGCCTCCGCGGTGGCGTCGGCGCGGGCGCGCCGGAGACCCGCGCGCACCTGAGTAGCGCATCCCGCGACCGCACTGGAGGGTCCCGCGACGTCCAACCAGGCCAGGTTTGCTGCCCCCGCCGGTGCGCCGACAGATCTCGACGGGTACCGGCTGTTCACCTCCGAGGAGGCGACGCTGCTGCTCGCCATCCCGGTCGCCACGCTGCGCGCCTGGCGATCCCGCCGCCGCGGGTAGCCGCAGACCGGGATCTGGTGGCTGCGCAAGAAACCGGGCGTCGGACCACTGCTCACCCAGATGGCCCGCGGTGAGGTGAAGATCGGTCACGACACGTTCCGGTGGCTGCCCTCAGACAGGGCGCACGACTACCTGCGCAGCCTGCTCGCCGCGGTCGGAGACCTGCCGCCGTCGAGATCCGCATCGAGCGGATGCTGCCCTGGATCGAAGGAGAGTCCCCTGGCGTGGTGGGGTTTGAGGGTCATCGGCGAGGCTGCGTGCTGGCCGCGTTGATCGACTGTGTTCAGGAGCCCGCGCCCGAGCACCTCGTCCTGGCTATCCGGGAGACATCGGGCGTGCAGATCTCCGGCTTCCGGCGCGAGGATGGTCTATGCCGGTCGCGTTTGTCTCCGTAGGGTGGCTGGTGAGGCTGCTGAGGCCGGGGGCGGGAGGCAGGATGTGACGGGGCGTCGGGCGGAGCTGGTCGGGCTGGTGGTTGCCACCGTGTGGCTGGTGGCCGCCGTTGCTGTCGATGTGGTGGTGTCTGGGTCGACGCTTCTGGTGGCGAGCCTGTTCGCGGCGGCGCCGCTGATCGCTTGTTCGCTGCTGGCGGTTCCTGCCACGGTGGGTTTCGCTGCGGCGGCCGTGGTGCTTGCGGTCGGTTCGGGCTGGTGGAACGGGGTCTGGGGCACCGACCAGCAGGTGGTCCGGGTGATCGACGTGCTGTTCGTCAGTGTCGCTGCGGTGTCGGTCGCGGCGGTGCGGGGGCGCCGGGAGCGGGAGTTCGCGCGGGTAGTCGCGATCGCGGAGGTCGCGCAGCGGGCGCTCCTGCCCACCCTGCCGGTGCGGGTGCAGCAGGTGGCGGTTTCGGCCCGATACGTGTCTGCGGCTGAGGACACGCTGGTTGGAGGGGACTTCTACGACTGCTACGTGACGGACTCGGGCACACAGTTCTTGGTCGGTGACGTGCGCGGCAAGGGCGTCGGAGCGGTCGAGCTGTCGGCGCGGGTGATCCGGGCGTTCCGCCAGTATGCTGGGTCGTCGAGCCTGTCGAGGGTGGCCTCGGCGATGAGCGTGTCCCTGGTGCCTTTCCTTCACGAGGAGGACTTCGTCACGGCCCTGTTGGTGGACGTGTCCGACGCGGACCAGATGAAGGTCGTCAGCTGCGGGCACCCGCCGCCGGTGCTGGTCGCGGCAGGCGGAACCGTGTCGTTCCTGGACCCGCCGGCCGGGTTGCCGCTGGGATGGGGCAGAAACTACCGGGCGCTGAAGGAACCCTGGGCGCCCGGTGACCGGCTGCTGATGTACACCGACGGCCTCAGCGAGGCACGCGACGCCAGCGGCCAGTTCTTGTCGCCGTTGGCGCTGGCGCCGGCCCTGTCAGCCAAGACCGTGGACCAAGCACTGGCCGCCGTGCTCGAAGCGACCCGTCAGCATGTGCCGAAGGGCCGCCTCACCGACGACCTGGCCGCCGTACTGCTGGAGAACACCCCGATCAGCGAATCGGACGGCCCGGTGTGGTTCACCCAAGAGAGCCCCGGACCACTCAGGACCGGTCTCTCCTCTGGCGGCTCGACGTCCCTGTTGGAGTGAAGCACCGGCGGCGCGCGTAGGGGTCGGCGGCTCGGCGCCGGGTCCAGGTCCGTTCTACGGGTACACCGTGCCAGTTGACGCGCCCGGCGGCCATGTCACTAGGCTTCACCCGGTTTGTGAACCAGCAGCCGCCCCACCGCGCTGCCCCTCTCCATGCGTCGGACCATGCCGCACATATTCCCCCATGTATCCCGCAAACGCAGTGGCGTCGGAACTCACGACCACGGGATGCCAGTGGCCCGTGAGGGCCGGACTGTCATAGCAGGCCAAAACGCTGACGCAGCACGGCGCGGGACGGACAAAGCCGCCCTTTTTGATCTCCCGCGGATAACGCTGCTGCGCCACCGCGTGATCTCTGAGAGAGTCGATGCGCATTGACCGATCGGGGTCATCAACGCTCGGCGAATGTGTGGGGCAAGCAGGAGGTCGGGGGAATGGTGGTTGGTCCCGTCAAACGTTGGGGGGCTGCGGTCGCCTCCCCGTTGCGGGCGTTCCTGCACGCCGAGAGCGCGGGCGGGGTGGTGCTGCTGGCCGCGGCAGCGGCGGCCCTGGTGTGGGCGAACAGCCCTGCGGCGGACGGCTACGCGCGGTTCTGGCATCAGACGCTGGCACTTGGCGGTGGGGAGGCGAGTGTCAGCCTCGACCTGCGGCACTGGGTCAATGACGGGATGATGGTGCTGTTCTTCTTCGTCATCGGCCTGGAGATCAAGCGGGAGCTGGTGGTCGGCGAGCTGCGTGATCGCCGTGCCGCGGCGCTGCCTGCGCTGGCCGCCGTCGGCGGCGTCCTACTCCCGGTCCTGATCTACATGGCCATCGCGGGCGGTGGGGAGGCGGGGCGCGGGTGGGGCATTCCGATGGCTACCGACATCGCCTTCGCCGTCGGTGTCCTGGCGCTGCTCGGGCGGCACGCCTCCGCCGGGGCGAAGCTCTTCCTGCTCAGCGTCGCGATCGTCGACGACATCTTGGCCGTCGGGGTGATCGCCGTCTTCTACATCGACCGAGTCAACGTCTGGTGGTTGGGAATCGCGGTGGCCGGGCTGCTGGCCGCGGCCGGTTTGCGCTGGCTCGGGGTGAGCTCACCGTGGGGCTATGTCCCGGTCGGCGTGCTGGTCTGGTTCGCCACCCTGGAATCCGGCGTCCACGCCACGCTGGCCGGGGTGGCGCTGGGGCTGCTGACCCCCGCCCGGCCCTTGGCGGGACGGGACGTGCTCGGCGATCTGGAACAGGTGCTGCACCCGGTGAGCGCGTTCCTCGTGATCCCCGTGTTCGCCGTGGCGAACGCCGGGGTCGACCTGAGAGGAGGCGCGTTCGGTGACGCGTTCGGTCAGCCGATGACCTGGGCCCTGGTCGCCGGTCTCGTCCTCGGCAAGAGCGTCGGCATCGGCGGTGTGACCTACCTGGTGCGTCGACTGCGGTGGGGCGCGCTGCCCACGGGCATGCACCACCGCGAGATCCCGGGGGTCGCGGCGCTGGGCGGCATCGGGTTCACCGTCTCGCTGTTCATCACCGACCTTGCCTTCACCAACCCCGCGCCGGTCGCCTACGCGAAGGTCGGCATCCTCACCGCTTCGGCCCTCGCTGCCCTGATCGGCGTCGTGCTGCTCCTCAGTGCCCCGGCGGGCACCACGCCGGCCGCCGACCGGGCAAGGACCGGCCGCGACACCGGACCACGAGCCTGAACGGAAGCCAGTGCTCGAGCTCAGCGCGCTCACTTGGCCCCTCGCTGGCGCGTGGGCGAAGCGAGGTCCGGAACGGGGGCTTCTGGCCGTGCGCGTGTCCAAGCAGGTCTACGGCGGTGGTCACCTCGCGTTTGCGCCCGTGGCCGGCGGACAAGACAGAGTTGCGAGCCGTTGGTACCGCTTGGCTTCGCGCGCACTCTTGTGTCACATTTCGGCGCCAGGGAGTGCGCGAGAGTGCCCAAGAGCGACCACGGGTGAGGCGGTTGTGTCGATCAGGGTCTTGGGGTCAGGCCATGGTCCGGTCGAGCGTCTTCGCAGGTCGACGCACATGACAGTGCAAGAGTCCCGCCACCCGCGCATGTCGGCAGTCATAGGACCCGCCAGCTCGACGGGCCTGCGCTGGTTCCGAAGGGTTGTCGGTTCGAGTCAAACCGGGGGAGTGCCTTAACCCCGTCTGACCTGCAGGAACAGGGCCGGCGATCCGCAACTGCACACGCACGTCGTCATCGCCAACAAGGTCAAGACCGTTCTCGGTCTGGCGCAACCTCGACCCCGGACCGATGCACGCCGCCATCACCACCATCTCCGCCCACGAGAACGCAGTGCTCGCCGAAGCGTTACCGCGTCACCCTGCTGACGGGCTTGTCCGTGCACCGTTGTTCACGGGTCATGGCGGAGGAGTGCGTGCGGCCGGGGGAGCTGGGCGGCCGAACGGCGTCGGGAGTCGCCCGTCAGGAGAGCCGTCGTTCAGTGAGCATGGATGCGGCGGCCGGTGATCGTGTCGACTCGGAGGCGCACGGAGACGTCTCGTCGGCCTCCCGCCCAAGGTCCCTCGGTGTCGGAGACGCCCGCGCGGCTGCTGGCTGGCGCATCGACCAGGTGCCCCTGGCCTGTGACCAGCACACTCCACCCTTCCTTCATGGCCTCGTCGACATGGTCGACCTCGAACCCGACGGGTTCGTCGAGATGGCGGGTGAGTGTCGTGCCAGAGGCGGTGCGGAACACCACGGCGTCCTCGTGCAGGGTGTAGTTCACCAGAATTGCCGCAGGCGCCGGCGAACCGGGTACCACGACGCGGCCGACGCCACCGGGGCGAATCAGCCGCCAGCATTCCTCGGGGCCCAGTTCGACGAGTCGGGGGTGGGCCGCGGGGGCCCCTTGGCCGGGAGGTACGGCCACACGGCCACCGAGCAGCTCGTCCGGCGTCGTCTGGAGGACGCCGGCCAGCCTCAGGAGAGCTCCCATGGTGGGCAGACCGGGCCGAGTCTCCAGATACGTCAGGTATCCGGGGGCCATCCCCGCCCTCTCCGCAGCCTGCTCGACCGACAAGCCGAGCTCATGCCGACGGAGAGCGATCCGGCGTCCCAGGTCGCCCGGTCCCGACTGCGCCCATGCCACCGCGCCAGCCTACCCGTCGGGCGGACCGTGAGGGCGGGATCGCGGATCGTCGCCTCCCGCCTCACGTGCCCTGGATCCGGATGGTTTGCGCGGGTCCTTCGCCTCTGCGGGACTGCGTGTCGCGCGGCCTACGGTCGGGTCATGTTGCGGAGAGAGCTGGTCGAGCTGCCCGAGCACCTGTACCCGCGAGAGCCGTGGCGGCTGGTGGAGTCCGCGTGGGACGAACAGTACGCCGACCGAGCCGAGACGGTCTTCGCGGTTGGCAACGGCTACCTCGGAGTGCGCGGTACCCACGACGAGGGGCGCCCGAGCCTGTCCCCGGGCACGTTCCTCAACGGCTTCCACGAGACGTGGCCGATCACGCACGGGGAAGACGCCTACGGCCTCGCGGGATTGGGGCAGACCATCGTCAACGCCCCGGATGCGACCGTTCTGGCTCTGTACGTCGACGACGAGCCGTTCCTGGTGTCGACCGGGCGGGTGCGCGAGTACCGTCGCGTTCTGGACATGCGGCTCGGGACGTTGGAACGTGAGCTGGTGTGGTCCACGCCGGGTGGCAAGCACGTCAAGGTCCGCTCGCGGCGAGTGGTCTCCTGGGAACACCGGCATCTGATGGCCATCGACTACGAGGTGACTCTGCTGGATCATCGCGCCCCGGTGACGATCTCCTCGCAGGTGCTCAACCATCAGGACCGTCCTCATCAGGCTCCTGCGCGTGGTCGCGGTTTGACCGATCCGAGACTGGCAAGGGTGTTCACGAGTCGGGTGCTCAACCTCGAGCATCATCGGGACAAGGTCGCTCGCTTGCTGCTTGGCTACCGAACCACCAACAGCAACATGACCCTCGGCGTCGGGGTCGACCACGTCATCGACGTACCGGATGGGTGCGCCGTCAGCACGAGAGTCGAGGCAGATCGCAGCGAGGTTGTCATCGAGGTGGACGCCCGCGCAGGGGGAACGGTACACATCACGAAGTTCGTGGCTTACCACACCTCTGCTGAGGCGGACCCTGATGAGCTGGCCGACCGATGTGCTCGCACGTTGAACAGGGCGGTGCGGGGCGGGTTCGACGCACTCCTGGAGTCCCAGGCGGCACAGCTTGACCGGTTCTGGCGGGGAGCCGACGTCCAGGTCCAGGCCGACGAAGACGGTGAGCTCCTCCAGCAGGCGGTGCGCTGGAACCTCTTTCAGGTCGGGCAGGCCACGTGGCGCGCCGAGGGAACCGGGGTTCCGGCGAAGGGTCTGACCGGGCAGGCCTACGACGGGCACTACTTCTGGGACACCGAGGTCTATCTCCTGCCGTTCCTCTGCTACACGCAGCCGAGGATCGCACGGAACCTGCTCCGGTTCCGGCACAGCCAGCTGCCGCGGGCGCGAATGCGCGCCCGCGACCTGGCCGTGAACGGCGCCACGTTCCCGTGGCGGACGATCAACGGGGATGAGGCCTCCGGTGACTACCAGGCCGGTACTGCGCAGGTGCACATCAACGGTGACATCGCTTACGCGCTGCGCCGCTACGTCCATGTCCGTGGTGACGTCGGCTTCCTCGCGGAGGCAGGTGCGGAGATCCTCGTGGAGACAGCTCGAATGTGGGCTGACCTCGGCTTTTACGGTGAGGACGGACGCTTCCACATCCACGGTGTGACAGGTCCCGACGAGTACACCACGGTGGTGAACGACAACGCCTACACGAACCTGATCGCGCAACTGAACCTGCGCTTCGCGGCGAGCGCCGTGACGGTGCTGCGTCGGGACCGGACCGGGGACTACACCTCACTGGTGCACAAGACCGGCGTGCGAGAGGACGAGGTGGCCGCGTGGGAACGAGCGGCGGAGGCCATGACCGTGGCCTACGACGCCCGCAGCGGCGTCCACCCCCAGGACGCGGCCTTCCTCGAGCGCGAGAGGTGGGATCTACAGGCAACCCCGCGCGAGAACTTTCCACTCTTGCTGCACTACCACCCGCTGGTCATCTACCGCCACCAGGTGATCAAGCAAGCCGACGTCGTCTTGGCGATGTTCCTGCTCGGCGACCAGTTCAGCACCGCGCAGAAGAGGCGGAACTACGAGTACTACGAGCCGCTGACGACCGGGGACTCCTCGCTGTCGGCCAGCGTCCAGTCGATCGTGGCGGCCGAGATCGGCGAGCAGAAGGCCGCTGTGGAGTACTTCCGCTATGCGCTGCTGATGGATCTGGGCGACGTGGCCGGCGACGTGTCCGACGGTGTGCACGTCGCCTCCGCTGCGGGCGTGTGGCTGGCTCTGGCCTACGGGTTCGCCGGGCTGCGTGACTTCGACGGCCAGCTCAGCTTCGATCCGCATCTGCCCGCCGGCTGGACGCGGCTGCGGCTACCGCTGCGGTTTCACGACCGACAGCTCGACGTGACGCTGGGCCACACGAACGAGACCTATGAGCTCCTTTCCGGCGATCCGCTCGACGTCACCGTCCGCGGGCACGTTCACCGGCTCACGCCCGACGGACCGCTCGTTCTCCCCGTGAGCGCCCACGCCATGGGGAGCAGCAGAAAGCGCTGAGCCAGGGGTCTGGCTTCAAGGCGCCAGCGCAGGGGTGGGCGCGTCCGGTGGACCAAGGATCATCCGATGAGCGTGCGCAGGTCCGCGACGACCACGTGTGCTCCAGCGCGCCGCAAGGTGGAGGGGTCCCCGCGCCTGTCGACACCGACGACGAGGCCGAACCCTCCCGCGATGCCGGCCTTGACCCCGGCGACGGCATCCTCGAGCACGACCGACTCTGCTGGGCGCACACCCAGGCGACGAGCTGCTTCCAGATATGTGTCGGGAGCGGGTTTCCCACGCAGATCTCGCTGGCGAGCGTCGATGCCGGTCACGACTGTGTCGAAGTTGTTGCGGAGCCCCGCAGCGTCCAGGATCGCAAGACAACTCTCACTGGCAGAGACGACCGCCAGTCCGACACCGCGGGTCCGGCCGGCACGGGCGACGTCCACGGCGTCGTCGTACACCTCGACGCCGTGCCGTTGCAGCGCGCGATGAAAGTACTCGTTCTTGCGGTTTCCCAGCCCGCAGATCGTGCGGCTGTCGGGAGGGTCGTCTGGGGATCCATAGGGCAGCGCAATGCTTCGTGAGGCGAGAAACGCCGCCACGCCGTCGTAGCGCCGCCGACCGTCGACGTAGCGCACGTAGTCGGTCTCCGGGTCGAACGGGCGCAGGTCAGCTCCGATGTCCGGGGGCGCCTGCCCGAGAAACTCGTCGAAGAGTCGAGCCCAGGCCGCCGCGTGCACGCGCGCAGTGCGGGTGAGCACCCCGTCGAGATCGAAGAGCAAAGCGCGGTACCCGCTCAGTCTGGGCAGCCCTGCCTTCTCGGTCATACGACAAGCCTGCCGCAGCCCCGGGGCCGGTGCTGCGATTGCGGTCGCTCGGCCGGGCGAAAGAATCGCGGCCCCGTGCTCCCGTCGAGCAAGCACGCCATGAGGCGCTCAGGCGGTCGCGAAGCGGCCGAGCACCCGCTCCGCCCGGACCCCGCTCAGGCGCTCGGCGAAGATCCGCTGGTAGGCCAGCTCCTCGCGGGTGCGCGCCCGTGGCAGGCCGTCGACACGGAGTGCGCTCCAGTCGTCATCGGGCACCAGCGAGTCGATGCGGCGTGCCATCACCCCCGCGGTGCCCGAGCCCTCTCCGAACTGTTCCTTGCGCCGCCAGAGAACCTCCTCCGGGAGCCACCCCTCGAAGGCCTCGCGAAGAAGCGCCTTCTCCTGGCCGTGGTCGCCGAGGAGCTTCCAGGCCGTGGGGACTCGCTGCGCGACCGCCAGCAGCTCAGGCGACAGGAAGGGCACCCGGGCCTCGAGGCCGTGCGCCATGGTGACCCGGTCACAGCGCTGCAGGTTCAGGTTGTGCAGTCCGGTGATCCCCTCGACGAGGGCGTCACGCAACGCCGTCTCGTCGAGCGCGCGCAAGTGGTGGTACCCGGCGAAGAGCTCGTCGGCCCCCTCGCCGGTGAGGACCACCTTGACGTGCCGGGCGGCGAGCTCGGCCAGCAGGTAGTTCGGCACGGCGCTGCGGATCAGGGACGGCTCGTAGGACTCCGTCACGGCGACGACCCGCGCGAGTACGTCGACCGCCTCCGCGTCCCGGTAGACCCGCTCGTGGTGCTCGAGGCCCAGGTGCTCGGCGACGACCCGTGCGGCGACCAGGTTGCTGCTGCCCGGAGTGCCGGCCGAGAAGGAGTGGACGACCTCACCGGCTGCCGCCTCTCGCGCCATGATCGCCGCGACGATGCTGGAGTCGAGGCCGCCGGACAAGAAGACGCCGACCGGCACGTCGGCCATCAACCGTTCACGCACCGCGACGACCAGGGCCTCGCGGATGGCGTCCCTGGCTGCCTGGCGGGTGGGATAGGCGGGCCCGACCGGCCGGCTCGCGCCGAGCGGAGCGGTGCGGAGGTCGACGTAGGGCACCAGCCCGGTCCTCGGGGTCCAGAAGTGGCCGGGCGGGAACTCCTCGACGTCGGCCCGGGCCTCTTCGGGAAAGGCGGACAGCTCCGAGGCCGCGAGGACCCGGCCGTCGCGCCGCGACCAGTACAGGGGCTTGATTCCCAACGGGTCGCGGGCGAGGGTCACGCGGCCGTCCTCGTCGGCCGCGCAGAACGCCCACATGCCGCGGAGGTCCGCTATCGCGGCGGTTCCGCGCTCGGCGAGGACGTGCAGCACGACTTCGGAGTCGGAGTCGGTTCGGAAGGGGCCTGGCAGCTGCGACCGCAGCTCGGCATGGTTGTAGATCTCGCCGTTCGCGACTACCCAGCTGCGGCCGGTGGAGTCGGCGAGCGGCTGGTCACCACCGTCCAGGTCGACGATCGAAAGGCGCGTGTGCCCCAGCCAGGCCTGCCCCACCCAGCAGCTGCCGTGGCCGTCAGGGCCGCGGTGCCGCAGGCGGTTCAGCATCGCCGTCCCGATCCGGCCGCCGACCTCGATCCGTTCCTCGTCGGGTTCGTCCGTGAGGTCCAGGACAGCGACGATTCCGCACATGTGTGACCGTTCCGCAGGAGGGGGATTTCGGATACCCAGGGTATCCCGTGAACCGGCAGGCCCCGTTCACGCCCGAGGGCTCCGGCGGTGTGCCGACATCCCCGCACAGATCCTTCCACGAGTAGCCCGGTCAGAGCCGGTCGTCACCGGCCAGTCGGTGCAGGAAGACGATGCTGGCCAGCAGGGCGGCCGAGCACACGAACCACATCGCGGCGTACCCGTGCGTGGCGCCGAGCACCGGCCGCATCAGCACGATCGCGCCGCCGGCCACCAGCGGGCCGAGGGTGCCGCCGACACCGCGGCTGATCCCGAACAGCCCGGACGCGGCGCCATGCCGCTCCTCGGGCAGCAGCCGCATCAGCATGGACAGCGGCAGCGTCATCACGGTCGCCGCGCCGGCGGCCACCACGGGGATCAGCCCGGCCACCCAGGTGGCCTGCAAGAACCCGGGGATGGCCATGCAGGCGCCGTACACCACCAGCGAGCCGGTCAGCAGCCGGACGTGCCCGAACCGGTCGGCGAGCCAGCCCGACAGCGGCGCGGCGATCGCCACCCCGACCGCGACGAGCGGGAAGATCACCGCGGCCACGAACGACGAGGGGCGGCCCAGCCCGACGGTGAAGAACAGCACCACGAACGCGCGGAGCGCGGCCAGCGCGAAGTTCCACAGCCCGTTGGCCACCATCAGCATCACGATGGACCGGTCCCTCAGCAGCTCGCGGATCGCGGTCAGCGTGTGCCCTTCCACGGACGCGGAGCTGGACAGCGCGTCGTTGCGGCGCCCACGCAGCCCGAACACCAACGTGCCGGTGACCAGCGCGACCAGCCCGGCGGCGGTGAAGAACGGCGCTCCCGGCGACAGCGCCAGCAGCAGGCCGCCACCGACCAGGGCCAGCCCGAGCCCGGCGACCCGGAAGCTGCTCTCCACGCTGCGGGAACGGCCACTGGCCTCGGACGGGACGAGGTTGGGGTAGAGCGCCCAGTACGGCGCCAGGAAGGCGTAGTAGCCGAGGTACAGCGCGCACAGCGCGAGTCCGAACCCCCACAGCCCGGCGTTGACCACGCCGAGCAGGCCGACCGCGGCGACGGCCAGGAACAGCAGCGCCGCGCTGAGGGTCGCCCACAGCAGCCGGCCGCGCAGCGTGCGCTGCCGGTCCGCCCAGCCGCCGACCACCACCGGCACGAAGATGCCGAAGAACCCCTCGCCGCCGACCAGCAGGCCGACCATCACCGGGCCGGAGATGTGCTGCACCAGCACCGGCACGTACGTCGACGTCACCGACACCGTGAACGCCAGCGCGAAGGAGGGCACCCCGAGCAGGATCAACAGCCGGCGTTCCGGCCAGGTGAGCGAGCGGTGCCCGCCCTCGGACTCCTGGTCGGTGAGGTCCTCGGGAGCGGTCTCGGTCATGCAGCCGCCGACTCGGAGTCGTTCACCGACTCCTCGGAGGCCACCGCGGTCGCCACGTCACGCGGGTAGGTGCGCTGCGCCCAGAAGACGATCAGCAGCGCCGCGGCGAGCAGGGGCAGCAGCATCACCATGAACGCGTGCGCCAGGCCGGCGGCCTGGGCGGCGTTCGCGGCGTGAGCGGCGTGCGTCCCGGTCCCGATCCGCCGCGCGCTGGTGCCGCCCAGCCAGGTGGAGACCAGGCCGAACAGCAACGGTGCCACCGCCCCGAGCGCGTAGCGCAGCACGGTGCGCACCGCCTCGGCGCGCCCCCACAGCCCGCCCGGCATCAGGTCCAGCCGGGCCGCGTCCAGGGGCGGGTTGGCCCCACCCAGGCCGGCGGCGGCCATGAAGAACAACGGGGCCGCGACGAGCAGGCTCGTCGTCGCCAGGCCGGGAAGGAAGAACGCGACCGCGATCAGGAAGCAGATGCCGGAGATCACCGGGCGAGCCGACACCCGGTGCCGCGAGAGCAGGTAGTCCGCGAGCCGGCCGCCGCTGAGCACGCCAAGGATGGCGCCGAGGCCGATGACGAACAGCAGCATGTTCGCCGCTCCCTCCCCGACGCCGTACCGGCCGTGCAGCAGCACCACCGCGAACGTGCGCAGCCCGGAGAAGAAGAAGAATCCCAACGCCGAGGAGGCGATCAGCACCCGGTTGGTCGGCACGCTCAGCACGTAGCGGACCGCCCACCACAACGACTTCTTGGTGGGGTCCTCGTGCAGCACCATGTCCGCCCGCGGCTCGACACCTTGCTTGCGCACCTCTGCGCCGGCGCGGTTGTCCTGCACCGGGTCCTCGTCGGAGATCTCGTCCTTCGGCCGCTTCCACGGCCGGATGCGTTGGGCGCCCGCAGGCAGCCGCCAGCTGCCGTCGCGGGCCGGCTCGGGCAGGTAGCGCCAGATCATCCAGGCCAGCACCGCCCCGGGGATCGCCAGGGCCCAGAAGGCTGCCCGCCACGACAGCGCGGCGGCGATGTCGCCGGAGGCGGTCAGCCCGATTCCGGCGCCGACCAGCTCCCCGGAGAGCACGAACCCGTAGATCCGGCCGCGCTCGGCGACCGGGAAGTAGTCGCCGGTCAGCGACGCCACGGTCGGTCCGGCGGTGGCCACCACCGCCCCGAGCGCGACCCGGGTGCACAGCAGCATGATGTAGGAGCTCGACAGCCCCCCGATCGCCAAGGCCACCGACCAGGTGAGGATCGCCGCGGCGAGCAGGGCGGTGCGGTTCACCTTGTCGGTGAGATGGCCGGCGGGCAGGGTGGCCACCGCGCCGATGCCGGTGGACACCGACACCAGCAGCCCGACCTCCGGGTTGCCGATGTTCAGCGAGTGCTCCAGCTGTACGGCGGTGGCGCCGACCGTCGCGGCGTCCGCTGACTCCAGCCCGAGGACGCAGGCGAGCAGCACGATCACCTTCAAGCGGGCGCGCCCGCCCACCTTCTCGGGTACGCGGCGGACGAGAAGGTTGCGCAGGCGGCCGGCGGTCTGCGCCGCGGACCCGGAGCGGTGGGACGTCATCGGCGGGGGTGGTACCCGTTCCTGGCCCGGCCAACCCGCCCGGTTGCCCGGGGGTGTGTCCGGCTGGGGCGCTAGTCGCCCCAGACCAGGCTGAACACCTCGAACGCCACCCCGTGGGTGACGCCGAGCCGGCTCCCGGCCGGCCGGGAGACTCCCTCGAGGAACTCACCGGGGTCGAAGTCTGCCCAGCCGAGCCCGTCGATGTAGGCCCGGTGCGCGGCCAGCGACGCCACGCCGGCGTCGAAGGAGTCGGTGATGTCGACGCCGTGCGCGGAGCGAGGTGACCCGGCTGCCCACACCTGGGTGACCCCTCCCCACGGCTCGAGGCCCGCTTCGATCTGGTCATGGAACACCCACCGGTTGCCAGCGTCGCGCACCGCGTCCACGGTCGCCTGTCCGGCGGCGATGTGGTCGGCCTGGTTCAGGCTCCGGCCGCCCCAGCCCTCCCGGTAGTTGTTGGTGATCACGATCTGCGGCCGGTGTCGACGTACGACGGCCGCGATGGCGCGGCGCAGCGGGACGCCGTACTCCAAGATGCCGTCGGGCAGCCGCAGGAACTCGACCTCCTCGACGCCGACGAGCCGGGCCGCCTCGATCTGCTCGGCCTCACGGACCTCGCGGGCCTGGTCGGGGGCCATCATGTCGATGCCGGCCTCGCCGCTGGTCAGCATGCAGTACACGACGTGCTTGCCCTGCCCGGTCCAGCGCGCCACCGCGGCGGCGGTGCCGAACTCCAGGTCGTCGGGGTGCGCCACGACGCACAGCGCCCGGTCCCAGTCCTCGGTGACCGGTTCGAGCGGGGGAGGAGGTGGTCGGTCCATGGCCCGAGCATGCCACGGCTCGGCCGGCCGTCGGTGGAGGAGAAGTGCGTTGCCCAGACGTCGCCGCCCCGACCGGAGGGAACCAGCCGAGGCGGCGAACTGGGAGGCTGCGACGGTCTGCGTGAGCCGCCGGCCCTGTCTATTACCCAAAGCCAAATTTTGCATGCACCAGCAGTCAGACGTCTCGCCGAGGCGGTTGCGGGTCCGGAGGAGCCCGCTGCCTCGTTGGTAGGCTCCTCGGGCACGTCCGGCGGATCGGTCGGCCTGTGCGCGTCAGGGGCGGTAGCTCAGCCGGTTAGAGCAGAGGACTCATAATCCTTGGGTCGTGGGTTCGAGCCCCACCCGCCCCACCAAGCAAAAGCCCAGGTCAGAGGCCATTTTCGGCTCCTGTCACGAACGGAAGAACCTCGTCCTGAGGGGTCGGAGTCCGCAAAGAGTCCGCACGGGCGGGCCGCGGCGTCGTCGAGGCGCTCGGCCACGGCATCGAGGTCATCGCCGAACAACCCGGCGTAGACGTCCAGCGTCATCGCCGCCGAGGCGTGCCCGAGCATCCGCTGTCCGGCCTGGACGGCGAGGCTGGCGGCGGTGTGCCGCAGGTCGTGCGGCGTCAGCCCCGGCACCCCGATGAACTCAGCGGCCGGCGCGAACACCCGACGCCGGAAGTTGTGGTTGCGCAACGGGGCGCCACGCGGCGAGGTGAACACCAGGTCCTCCGGGCCCTTGCCGGCGATGGGCTCGGCCAGCTGCTCGACCAGGGACCGCGGGATGGGCACCGACCGCCGCTGATGGGTCTCATAATCCTTGGGTGGTGGGTTCGAGCCCCACCCGCCCCAGACACTGCCGAGGGACCCAGCAACGCCGCAGTCAACGGCCATTTCCGGCTCCTGCGGCGAACGGAAGGTCGTCGTCCTGAGGGACCGGAGGTCCGCCGTGCCGTCGAACACGAGCTGCAGCACCCCGCCTAGCCCTACGGGACGTCCGGACAGCCGCTGAGGGTGCGTCGGCATCCGCGGCAATCGACTAGATTCCAAATTGTCATAGCGACGGCGTGTCGACAGCCGTTCCGAACTGATCTGGTGGGCACGCCAGTCTGTTCACAAGCCGGTGACGCCCGGCGTTGGCGGACGGCCTGGGAGTCGTACCGGCCGACCAGATTTCAGAAAAGTCGGACAAATCCACCGCTTTGCCTTACTTTCGAAGCGGTCACCGCCGACGGTCCCCGCCTGTCCTGCTTCCCGCGGCGCGAACGCCGGCCGACCACACTTCCGCTCCCCCCCACGGAAAGGTCCCTCGATGAATCGCAAGTCCCTTGCCGCTGCCGCGGTGATATCCGCGGCAGCCCTGATGGTCCCGGCCGCGCCGGCTCTCGCGGCCGGTCATGGACACGGCCACGGCACCGGTCATCAGCACACCGCCACGGCCCACGGCCGCGCCAAGCAGGCCCACGGCCACCTCGCCAAGCAGCTTCGCGGCGCCGACCATGCCGTCGCGAACCAGCTGCGTCAGGTGAACCGGATGGCGGACCTGGTCGCCAACTCGACGAACGTCAGCGACACGGACCGCGCCGCGGTCACGAGCGCGCTGCAGGCCGACGTGGACGCGCTCACCACGCTCCAAACCCAGCTCGACGCCGTGACGAGCCACCACGACGTGGTAGCCGCTCTGCACCAGGGCATCCTGATCCGCGCCGTCGCTCGCACCCAGACCACCGTGGCCGAGGAGGCCGGCGCGGTGCGCGCCGCCGCTGCGACGGCCACCGACTCCACGGCCGCCGGCACAGCCACGTCCGACGCCGACGCCGCCGTCGCCGCCGTTGTCGCGCTGTCCCCGGACTCGACCCGGGCGCAGATCAACCAAGCACGGGCCACTGCCGAGGCCGCGCTGGCGGATGCCGACACCGTTCTCGGGATCTCGACGGCCCCGACCGATGGCGGAGACACCACGCCTACGTCCGGGACCTCCACCCCCACGGGCTGACGATCCCAGGAGAGCCCCCTGGCGTGGTGGGGTTTGAGGGTCAACGGCGAGGCTGCGTGATGTAGGCGGCCATCGGCGGGATCTTCGGTGTGAAACGACCAAGAAACACACTGAAGGAGACCCAGCCGATGGCCTTGTCCCAGTCTGCCTTGTCCGAGCTGCTCGAAGCGTTCCGTGCCGGTGAAGGCGTGGATCTGATCCGTGAGTCGGTTCGGATGGTGATGCAGGAGCTGATCGAAGCCGAAGCCACCGAACACATCGGCGCTGGCCGCTATGAGCGCACCGATGCTCGGGTGACCGAGCGCAACGGTTCTCGTCCACGGCTGGTGACCACCCAGGCCGGTGACGTGCAGCTGCGCATCCCGAAGCTGCGTAAGGGCTCGTTCTTCCCCGTCATCCTCGAGCCCCGCCGGCGGATCGACCAGGCCCTGTACGCGGTGGTGATGGAGGCCTACGTGCACGGGGTCTCGACCCGCAACGTCGACGATCTGGTCGAGGCGCTGGGCGCCGAGTCCGGAATCAGCAAGTCCGAGGTCTCGCGGATCTGCGCCGGGCTGGATGAGACCGTGGGCGCCTTCCGGACCCGCCCGCTCGATCACGTCGAGTTTCCCTACGTCTACCTGGACGCGACCTACCTGCACGTGCGCAACTCCACCTCCCAGGTGGTGTCGATGGCGGTGGTGGTGGCCACCGGCGTCAGCGCCACCGGGGAGCGGGAGATCCTCGGCCTCGACGTCGGCGACAGCGAGGCCGAGGTGTTCTGGAAGGGGTTCATGACCTCGCTGAAACAGCGCGGCCTGCACGGTGTGCGGCTGGTGATCAGCGACCAGCACACCGGCCTGGTCGCTGCGCTGCGCCGCTGCTTCCAGGGCACGGCCCACCAACGCTGCCGGGTGCACTTCGCTCGCAACCTGCTCGCCCACGTCCCCAAGGCCCAAGCCGACTATGTCGCGGCCGCGTTCCGCGCGATCTTCGCCCACACCACCCCGGCCGAGGTCGACGCCGCGTGGGAGAAGACCCGCGAGGAGTTCGCCGCCCGGTTCCCCAAGCTCGGCCCGCTGATGGACGAGGCCAAGGCCGAGGTGCTCGCCTTCACCGCTTTCCCCCGCGCGCACTGGCGCAAGATCTGGTCGACCAACCCCCTGGAGCGGGTCAACAAGGAGATCAAGCGCCGCAGCCGCGTCGTCGGGATCTTCCCCAACTCCGCAGCCGTGATCCGGCTGGTCGGCGCGATCCTGCTCGACATGCACGACGAGTGGATCGCCGGCGAACGCCGCTACCTATCCGAAGCCTCAATGGCCAAGCTCTACGAACTCAGCGATACTGAAGACCACGCCGCCCTCGACAGCGGCGAATAGGCACCGAGGAGCACCTCAAAGCCCACCACCCCGCGGGGCTCTGCCACGATCCCGCTTCGCGGTCACAGGGCACGTCACAGCGTCGCTTCACACGACACCTGACCCGTGTGAAGCGACGCTTTGCCATGTGACCAAGGGGGAGGCCGCGGTTGGCGCTAGCGACCGTCGTGGTCCCCGGAGTCGGTCTCGACCTGCTCCTCCTTGTGGTGGGTGCGCAGCTCCTTTGCGTACGCGTGCCCCACACCTTCAAGTCCTCCGGCCAGCGCTGCGCTTCATCCTCGACGATGGATGAGCCACCTCTACCCAGAGCTTCGCGTGGCGTCAACGCCGGTCGAAATTTGACCCCTTTCCGCCGCGCGACGCTCCGGGTCAGGTTTCAACCGTGGCTGACACGTGGAAACCCTGCCGTCGGGGCCAAGGCGGACGGTACGCGCGAGCTGATCTGGGGCGTCGCAGAACAGGCCCTCCGCATCGACCTCGATGTCGTCTTCGACTGGAGCTTCTGGTCGGTCGACCGGCGAAGTTGGGCCGTCCAAGGCGCTGGCTCCGTCGGCGCCGACGTCGAGCCCCATTGTCCGGGAGCTCAGCTAGCACGGATCTGGCGCAGATCACTTGGCGGAGGAGTCTCGCGCATCAGTCGACGGAGCACACGTGACCCGAATCCATGCCTAGTGCCACCTGATCTGCGACGTGGGGTCTAGGAAACTGAAGTGGCCGTCCGTGGTCGGTCAGCCTTGATGTTACGGACCGGCTGGGTGGTGGTGCGCCGGGGCGGCGGCGGCCGAGAGTGTGTCGGGCCGCGCCCAGCCGGATCGTGGTGCAATGATCAGCTGGGCCCGAGCCGGGTGAGCACGTGAACGTAGATCACTGGCGGTTCCACACCGGCGGGCAGGTTCGGCTTGATGGTGCCCTCCAACCAGGCCTGGTGGTCCTCGGGCGATTCCCACATCTCGATCACGCAAAGTCCGTCGTCCGTCGTGCCACCCCAATGCCCCAAGAAACCGGGGGCCGACTCCATCTTGTCGAACACGCCCTGATTGCGCAGACCATCGAAAAGCTCCGGACCTGCCCCTGCGAGCTGGCTGATCATCATGACGGCCACGTGTACGTCTCCCTCGGTTCGTCTCCTCCGCCGGGCCCCATCGGCACCGCAGCCCCCTTATGAGTGTTCGGTGCGCCTCGGAAGCCAGCAATGACTACATCGGGTCATGTCCCGGACCGGGTGCACGGCACGGCCCGTTGACCTTGGCTGTCGCCTGCACGGTCGTAGCCTCCGGCGTCTGGGCGTTGAGCTGCGGCTTTCGACGACCGCGACCGATGATCATCAGCAGGCGGGACCTCTCGGCCTAGTCGAGGCAGAATTCATTGCCCTCGACGTCCTGCATCACGAGGCACGCTTCGTTTTCCTCATCGGCAGGTAGCAGACGCAGGCGTCGAGCGCCGAGCGTTTCCAGGCGGGTCGCTTCAGTCTCGAGTGCGGAGACTCGCTCATCGCCAGTCAGACCGACCCCGATTCGCACGTCGAGGTGTAGCCGGTTCTTCACCGTCTTGGCCTCGGGCACCCGCTGGAAGAACAACCGTGGGCCAACCCCGTCCGGATCCTGGCAAGCCCAGGTCGAGCCCTGGCTCTCAACGGGAAGCGAGGCATCAAACGCATCCCACGAATCGAACCCCGGCGGGAGCGGGGGGTCGACGTACCCGAGCGCGGCCTTCCAGAACTCCGCAACGGCTCGTGGACTCGCGCAGTCGAAAGTCACCTGCACCTGCTTCACGCTCGCCATCAACCCAGAGTAGGCCCGAGCCTTCCCAAGCTGCCGTGGACAACGAGGGACGGGGATCGGACGACGCCGGCCAGGACCACTGAACACGCTCGCCGGAGGCGGACGCGGTCCGCGCGTGCCCGGCAACGCGGTCAGGGGTCAGGACGGTCGGGCCAGGGCGCGACGGTCGTGCAGCCGTATTCCTCGGGCGGCACGTCCCGCACGGTCTCGGCGAACTGCCAGCGATGGCCCGCCAGGTCCTCCACGGTGCAGTCCCGCTCGCCGTACTCGCGATCAGTGGGCGTTTCGAGCACCTGCGCTCCGTGCGCCCGGGCACGCTCGAACTGGGCATCGACGTCCTCGACCCTGACACGAACGAGATGGGTCCCCGCACCGCTCTTTGCCTGCTCGTCGGACCGGTGTTCGGCGACGATCACTGCTCCGTCCGCCCCGATGCTCATCTGTGCGCGGTGGCTCTCGCCTATCCGGGTGCGCTCCACGAAGCCGAACGCTGTGCTCAGCCACACCACTGCTGCGCGCACGTCCGGATAGGAGAGGACAGGTACGACGGTCGTTGGCGGGACCGATCTGTTGGTCTTCATCTACCTGACCTTGCCAGACCTCACACGGTGGGTTCACCGGCGCGGGCGGGCCGGTGCGTGCGGCGGGGGTGGCGGTCGAGCCACGCGTAGGTCACCAGCTTCACCCGGTCCTCGACCAGGAACCAGACCAAGGCGTATCCCCACACGAGGGCCGCCCAATGCCAGGGAAGCGCCGTCATCAACAGCCCCAGTCCGGCGATCAGCGTGGCCACCGCCTGGGTGCCGATGACCGCGGCAAGAAGCATCCGTGAGGGCGCCGGCCGGCTCCACAGAGCGTGGCGGGTACGCGTCACGAAGATCGTCAGGTGACCCGAGACCGACAGCTTGAGATAGATCAGCGTCCGAATGACGTCACGGTCCAGGACGAAGACCTGGTCCGCGAGGGCGAACAGCAAGAACGTCTCAGCGACACCCATGACGCCGATCGTCGTGGCGACCGTCAGCACGCTCCGCATGTCCCAGGCCACCGGCCGCGGAGAGCCCCTCACGTGGTCGTAGGCGATGGTGAGGATCGCCGCGTCATTGAGGATCGCGAGCAGCACGATCATGGTCGGTGTGACCGGGAAGAAGTTGACGACGATCACGGACAGCACGACCAGCAACAGCACCCGGATGGTCTCCGCAATGCGGTAGGTGGCATAGCTGGTCATCCGCGCGAAGATCTCTCGCGCGAGCCGAACTGCCTCAACGATGACCGAGAGGCCCGGCGTGAGCAGCACGACGTCGGCCGCCGCCCGGGCCGCGTCGGTGGCGCCGGCGACAGCGATGCCGGCGTCGGCCTGCTTGAGCGCCGGCGCATCGTTGACCCCGTCCCCGGTCATCGCCACGATGTGCCCGCGCTGCTGCAGAGCGCGCACTATCTGGTACTTGTGCTCGGGGAAGACCTGCGCGAACCCGTCGGCCTGCTCGACGAGATCGGCTTCGTCCGCACCGCTGTCACCGAGCTGCTCGGCCGCGAGCAGCCGGTCGCCGAGGCCGGTCTCTCGGGCGATCTCGGCCCCGATCGCCACCTGGTCACCGGTGACCATCTTGACCTGGACACCGAGGTCGCGGGCGGCGGCCACCGTGGCCGCCGAGTCCGGGCGCGGCGGATCGGACAGCGGGAGTACGCCGAGCAACCTCCATGTGCCCTCGTCGTCGGTGCGGGCCACGGCAAGGGACCGGAACCCGCGTTCGGCGAACCGCGCGACCTGGACCATGGCCGTCGCGCTGTTCGTGTCGCCGGGGCAGAGGTCGGCGACCACTTGCGGAGCCCCTTTGCTGACCCGCACCGGCCTCTCCCCGGCGCCCACCACCGTGGCCTCGGTGCGCTTGGACACCGGGTCGAACGGGATGAACGCAGTCACATCGTGCAGCGGGACGGGCGCGCCGTGGGCAGCGGCGAGCACGGCCAGGTCGATCGGATCACGGTCCTCTGCGCGGGAGGCCACCGCCGCAGCGGCGAGCAGATCCGCGTCGCTGACCCCGGGAACCGACCACGGGGTACCGACGGCAAGCTGGTTCAGGGTGAGGGTCCCCGTCTTGTCCGAGCACAGAACATCCACGCCACCGAGCTCCTCGACCGCAGGCAGGTGACTGACCACGGCGTCCCGGTGCGCCAGCTGGCGGGCGCCGACGGCCATCGTCACCGACAGGACCGCCGGCAGCGCAACCGGGACGGACGCGATTGTCACCACGAGCGCGAACTGCAGTGTGGCCGCCCACGGGTTGCCGCGTGCCACGGACACGACCAGGGTGATGGTGACCAACGCGACCGCGATACCGATGAGGTAGTGCCCGATGCGCAACACCGCGCGCTGGAAGTGGCTGACGGTGCCGGCTGCCTTGACAAGCGTGGTCGTTCGTCCGAAGTAGCTCTCGGCCCCGGTTGCGTAGACCAGCGCGTCGCCCTCACCCCGGTTGACCACCGACCCGGAGAACAGCACCCCGCCCTTCGTCAAGGACACCGGAAGCGACTCCCCGGTCAGCGCCGACTGGTCCACCTGCAGAGTGGTGTCATCCAACAGCCGCGCGTCGGCAGGTACGACGTCTCCGAGCCTTACCCGGACCAGGTTGCCAGGCACGAGCTCGCGCGTCGGCACATCGACCCATTGCCCGTCACGCAACACCCGCGCCGTGCCGGAAAGCCGCTGTTTCAGCGCGTCGATGGCATTGGTGGCCTGGTGCTCCTCGGTGAACGCCACCACACCGTTCATCAGCAGCAACACCGCAATGACCGCCGCGTCCGTCCAGTGCCGCACCGCCAAGGACAGCACCAGGGCGGCCTCGATCATCCAGGGGATCGGTGCCCAGAAGTACCCGAGTAGCACCAGCAGGGGACTGCGCCGGGACTCCACGACCTCGTTCGGGCCGAACCGAGCCAGCCGCTCGACAACGCTCCGGGCGGACAGACCGCCGGCATCGAACCCGACCTCTCGCTCGAGTGCCTCCAGCGGAACCTCTGACGGGTCCGACGAAGGGCGACCCGGACGCACCGAAGCCATCGCACCTCCTCGGCCCTCGCAGTCGTGCCGCCTCAGCCTGGGGTCCATCCTTGCCGGTGCCTCGGGCACCTGCGAGAGCCGAAGGCCCCTAATCGTCGGGTCACCCCCGGTCCGCGGCGACCCGCGTGACCCACGAAGCCCGCAGTCACATCTCCTCGTGCCGGTCCGGGTCGCCGCCGAAGAGTCGCCCGTTCGCGCGGGCCAGGCCAGTGATCGCCTCCACCTCGTCGGCACCGAGCTCGAGGTCGAAGACGTCCAGGTTCGCCACCTGACGCGCCCGGGTCGCCGACTTGGGGATCGGGATGCAGCCCAGCTGGACCTGCCAGCGCAGGATCACCTGGGCGGGGGAGACCTCGCGCTTCTCGGCCGCCTTCGCAACCGCCGGCTCGGCGAAGGGCGCCCGGCGCTTGCCCAGAGGACTCCAGGACTCGGTGCGGATGCCGAGCCGCTCGTTCACCCGCCGCATCTCCGGTTGTGGGAAGTGCGGGTGCAGCTCGATCTGGTTCACCGCCGGGGTGACGCCGGTGCCGCCGATGGCGCGGGTCAGGTGCTCCTCGGTGAAGTTGGAGACGCCGATCGACCGGACCAGCCCTGCCTTCTGCAGGTCCACCAGGGCACGCCAGGCCTCGACGTACCTCCCGACGCTGGGGTTCGGCCAGTGGATCAGGTGCAGATCCAGGTAGTCCAGCCCGAGCCGCTGCAAGGTCTCGCGGGTGCTCGCGATGGCGTCGTCGTACCCGTGGTGGCGGCCGGGGATCTTGCTGGTCACGAAGAGCTCCTCGCGGGGCACACCGGAGCGCCGGATCGCCTCGCCGACCTCGCGCTCGTTGTCGTAGTTCACCGCCGTGTCGAGCAGGCGGTAGCCGACCTCGATGGCGCTCGTGACCGCCCCGACCCCCTCCTCGCCGCGCAGCGGGTACGTGCCGAACCCGATTGCCGGGATCGCCTGACCGTCGTTCAACGTGTACGTCGGGACCATGCGTCGAACGTAGGCGACCGCCCGTCACCGGTCCCACCCACCCCTATGCTCAGTCGTGCGACTTGGAGCGAGCCCCGTCGAGCTGCGAGTCGAAGGCCTTGGGGGAGCTGAGCCAGCCCACGGGGTCGTAGGCGAGCAGCGCGCTCCGGATGTCCACCTGCCGGGTGAACGTGCCGGGGACGACCGGCCACTGCCTGGGTTGGATGAAATAGCGCGTGTGCCGCACCGGGGCGGCTTGCAGCGCTCGCCCGAGCGCCGCATGGTCCGGGTGCGGCTCGGTCCAGGACATGGTGTTGAAACGCGCTTCGGGGTGTTTGGCGAAGTACGGCCGCATGATCCGGGTCGCTGACTTCACCGTCAGCGTCCCGTCGGGCACCCGACGTGGGCTGATGACGGCGCGGGCGCCCAACGCCTTCACGGCCGCCTTGAACTCCCGGTCCCGCTCGGCGACGAAGCTCGCCCGGTCCGGGTACTGGCGCGCCACGGCGGACGCGCCGCCGTCCGTGCACAGGACGACGATGTTCCTCCGCCCGCCGAGCACACTCAGCCGGATCGCCGCACCCATGCTGAGGGTCTCGTCGTCCTGGTGCGGGGTGAACCAGATCGCGGGCGGTCGGGGGGCGTCAGTGCTGGCGTTGCTCGGCGCAGCGAGGGTCGGTGCGGCCCCCACGGTCAGCACGAAAGTCACCAGTGCTGCGATGCCGTTCCTGAGCCGGGGCATGCGCCTCCTCGGTCGGGTGGTCACGCGCCACGATGTGTCATGGGGCGTTGGTTGCCCTCACCCCGCAGGGATGACTGCGTTCGAGGGCCGTCCCTTGCCGCCTACGCTTGCCGCATGTCCGCGCTCTGGCCGATCCTGCACTACCGCGATCCCGACAAGGCGTTGCAGTTCCTCGAGCGCGTGGTCGGCTTCGAGGCCGATGTCGTGGCTCGCGACGGCGACGGGGACGTCGTGCACGCCGAGCTGGGTGTGCCGGGGGGCGGTCGTCTCGTGCTCGGCTCCACCAAGCACACCGAAGGAGTGCACCAGGAGCTGAGCACCGGCACCTGCGCGTTCTACCTCGTCACCGACGACCCGGCCGCGATCGCCCATCGGGTCGCCGGGGAGGGTGGCGGACGGATCGTCCAACCACCTCAACGCACGCAGTTCGGCAACGGTGCGGACGCGTGCGCCTGCACCGTTGCCGATCCGGAGGGAAACCTGTGGACCTTCGGCGACTACCGCGGAGGCGACCGGCCGACGAGCTAGCCGATGCGCTCTCGGGAGGCCTCGATCTCGGCGTACGCCTCGTCCCGGCCCTCCCAGTGCGAGCCCTCCACCGACTTGCCGGGCTCGAGGTCCTTGTACACCTCGAAGAAGTGGGTGATCTCGAGCCGGTCGTACTCGGGCACGTCGGCGATGTCCTGCACATGCTGGTAGCGCGGGTCGTGCCCCGGCACGCAGAGCACCTTCTCGTCGGGGCCCTTCTCGTCACGCATCACGAACATCCCGATCGCCCGAACGTCGATCCGGCAGCCCGGGAAGGTCGGCTGGCCGACCAGCACCAGCGCGTCCAGAGGGTCGCCGTCCCGGCCGAGGGTGCCCTCGATGTAGCCGTAGTCGGCTGGGTACTGAGTCGAGGTGAACAGCGTCCGGTCCAGCCGGATCATCCCGCGCTCGTGGTCCATCTCGTACTTGTTGCGCGACCCCTGCGGGATCTCCACCACCACCTGCAGCTCGTGGCCGCTCGGCACACCGGATGCCTCGTCGTGCGTCATCGTCCCTCCTCAGCTTCGACCGGCCGCTCGGCAGGTTCCGGTACCTGCTTACACCTACGCGGCGACCGGCTCCCGCTCGGGAGGCAGGGACAGCCGTGGCGCGGCCAGCCCGGACAGCGCGGTGATCATCGCGATGCCCACCAGGAGCAGCGCCGGCGCCCAGGGCTGCTGGCCGCTGGCGGCGAACGCCGCGGTCGCGGCCAGCGGCACCAGTCCGCTGACCACCCCCGACAGCTGGGCGGACATGGACACCCCGCTGTAGCGCAGCGGAGCCGGGAACAGGTTGGTCAGCAGCGCGCCGGAGACGGCGTACGGCACCGACAGACAGGCGACCACCAGGGTCACCGCGATGATGACCACCGCGGTGTTGGTGGTGTCCACCATCCAGAACGTCGGGAACGCGACCGCGGCGGACAGCAGCCCGCCCAGCACGGTGACTGGGCCTGCTCCGAACCGTTCGGCCATCCGACCGCCGCCGATCAGCACACCGATCTCGACGACCGCGGCGACCAGGGTCGCGATCAGCATCACGGACTTGTCGACGTCGAGGCTGCTGGTGGCGTAGCTGATCAGGAACGTGGTGGCCAGGTAGAAGCCACCGATGCCCAAGAAGCTGGAACCCGCGCCGACGACCAGTTGGAGCGGGGCCCGCTTGATGACGTCCTTGACCGGGCTCGAAGCGAGCTCGTCCTCCCGGAGCAGTCTGTCGAACAGCGGTGACTCCTCCACCTTGCGGCGCAGGTAGAGCGCGACGTACAGCAGGGGGAAGGCAGCCAGGAACGGGATCCGCCAGCCCCAGGAGTCGAAGGAGCTCTGCGGCAGCAGCGACACCAGCAGGATCGCGCCCGAGGACAGCAGGGTGCCGATCGGGGAGCCGAGCTGGTCGGTGGTCGGTGGACTACACCACCACGATCCAGGCCAGCTACCTGGAGCAGACCGCGACCCTGGCCCGGGAGCGGCGCCGGGAGCGGTCGGCGCTGGTCGGGGCGTTGCTGGGGCAGCAGCAGCCGGACCGTGCCACGGTCGGCCGGGTAGCCGTTGCCCTGGACGTGGACGCCGGGGCCAGGTTCCTGGTGGCCGCTTCGGCGTCTCGCGACGACAAGGCGTTGCGCGCGGCCGCGGACCAGCTGGCGGCGGCCGACCGTCGGGTGCATCTGCAGGACACCGGGCGGCACAGCGTGCTGCTGCTGCGCTGGGAGGGTGCCGACTCCGCGGCGGACACCGAGGCGCCGTCCGCGGTGCTCACCGGTGTGCGCTGTGGGCTGGGACCGCTGGCCGAGGGGCTCAAGCGCGTGCCGCAGGCGGCGCGGGTCGCCGAGGAGGTCGCGGACGTGCTCCCCGGCGGGGCCGCCGGACCGCACCGGCTCACCGATGCGTGGGTGTGGCTGGTGCGCACACGGCTCGGCGACCTGGCGGTCGACCTCGCCGAGGACGTGCTGGAGGGACTGGACGGGGCACGGACGGGGGAGCGGGAGCGGTTGGTGCAGACGGTGCACACCTATGGCACCTGCGGGTCGGTCGGGGCGACGGCGGCCCGGCTGTACTGCCACCGCAACACGGTGGTGAACCGGCTACGCCGGTTCACGGAGCTGACCGGCTGCGACCCCACCGTCCCCCGGCAGGCCGCGCTGGCGCTGCTGGCGCTGGAGTGGTCCGCCGCTGCCTGAGCCGGACAGGGCCCGCCGCCGGGCATGGAACTGCCCGCTACCGACGGACAAGGCCGGCAGCGGGCAGGTATCGGGGCGCCGAGCGATCGACAGCGATGTGGTGCCGGCGGTCAGTACGGCGCTCAGTGCTGGGTCAGTACCAGTGGTGGGTGTGCCAGAAGTGCCACGCCCGCAGCGGGGAGCCGTACCGCGCGCGGATGTAGTGCAACCCCCAGCGCATCTGGGTGTAGCCGTTCCAGGACCAGTCCGCGCCCGCCGAGCTCAGCTTGGTGGCCGGCAGGGCCTGCGGAATGCCGTAGGCGCCCGAGCTCGGGTTGCGGGCGTGCCGGTTCCATCCGGACTCGCGCATCCAGATCTTGTTGAGCGCCCGGAACTCTCGCCGTCCGACCTTCCGGCGGGCCCACGCCTTGTAGGCGCGCACCGTCTGGGCGTGCCCGGCCGGCCGGCTCGCGACGCCGGGGGTCGCGTCGGCGGCGTGAGGGAACAGCGCAACGACGGTCGCCACAGCGGCGGCCAGTGCCACCGCGCCGATGGGTCGTGGGCGGCGCACGGTCCAGCGACTGAGCAGGACCCGAAGTGCGCCGGTGACGCTGGTGACAACGGACGAGATCGCAACCCCTGGCTGCTTGCGACCCATGAATGCACCTCCTAGGAGTTTGTGAGAAAGATCTGAGAAGCCGGAAGCGGCTCTCCTAGGTGTTGACAGCCAGTGGTGGGTGAATCGCCCGGCGTCAGGTGTCTAAACCGGTCTCGGCCATGACTGCGACGCAGTCATGGCCGAGACCCGGGGGATACATCGAGATTTGGTGGACATAGGCACGCGCCAGGTCACGCGCTCGTCCGACAGCGGGGCACGGATGTGGCGGACACCACGTGGGAGGGGGACCCCTGGCGGCCCCCGATGCTGCGCAGGAGACCCTGCGTGGAGGGCCTTGCGGCTCAGGCCTTGCGCTGCTCCGGAACGCTGCCCTCGGTGCCCTCGAGCGCCACCGAGATGCCGAACAGGCCGCGCAGGATCTTGCCGGCCGCCGAGGCGACTCGGGCGCTGCCCACCACCGGCGCGATGCCGATCAGCAGGCGCTGCACCTCGTCCAGGGACACGCCGGCGTCGGCCGCCAGTCCCAGGTTCATCACGTAGGAGACCGGTGCCGCGTCCATGGCCACCAGGGCGGCAAGACGGGCCATGAAGTAGGTCTTCTCGTCGAGCCCGGAGCGTTCCATCGAGTCCAGGTTCATCGCGACCAGACTCTCCAGGACCGGTGCCTCGCCCTGGGCGATGCTGCCGAGGGTGGCTTCCGGTGTGGTCTGTGAAGTCATGGCTCCTCCAAACGAGGCGGGGACAAGCGGATACCTCCACGCTGGCCGCTGCGCCGGCTGCGGGACATCACCCGCTCCGGATGAGCCGCGGGCGACCCGAGGGCCGCAACCGCCAACGCCGAAGCCACGCAGGCGTATCTTGCCAGTGAGAGGCCTTTCCAGCGCGAGGGGCACAGCCGATGCTCGTCGGACGTTCCATCACCGAGCTGCACCGGATCGCCGCCGAGCGGGCAGACTGGGCCACCAGCGTGGTCGACGACTGGCCCGACGACCCCGAGGTCGCGAAGGCCGACCCTGCCGCGCTGCAGGAGACGGTGCAACGCGGACAACCGGGAGCAGCGGAGGCCGAGTGAGCGCGCGCAGGACGGGGAACCACGGAGGCATGGGCTCCTCCGGTCGCTACACCCGACTGCGCCTGTCGATGGGCCGGCACCCGCTCGACCTGACCCTGATCGTGGTGGCGGCTGGGGTGGTGCTCGGCTGCCTGGTCGTCGCCCGGCAGCCCACGGTGAACCCGGTCGAGGCAGCGATCTTCACCCAGGTCGAGGAGATCCCCCGGTGGACCGCGCCCGGTTGGCGGGTCGTCACCTGGGTGGGCTGGTGGCCCGGCATCACCGCGGCCGTTGGGATCGCGTTGTACCTGGCGCGGATCCGGATGGCCGTGGCGCTGGCCGCCGCCGGCGCGGTCGCGTGGGTGCTGTCGCTGGTGCTGTCCTGGATCGTGGGGCTGAGGCCGGTGCCCTGGTCGTTGCTGCACCACGCGACTCGGGTGCCTCCGAACGGCTTCGTATTCCCGGCAGTGGAGGTGGCGGTGGCGGCGGCTCTGGCCACCGCCGCGGGGCCGTACGTCGGCCGGCTCGCCCGGCAGATGCTGTGGGTGTTGGTGGTCCTGGTCGCCATCGCGGACGTCTTCTTGGGCCGGAACCTGCCGCTGGGGGTGTTCGCCGGCGCGGTGCTCGGCTGGGGCGTCGGCCGGCTCGCTCACCTCGTGCTCGGCGCCCCCGGGCGGGGCGCCTCGGAGCAGACCGTGCTCGTGGCGCTGCGGGAGAGCGGCCTGAACCCGCAGTCGGTGGTCACCACCGGGCGCAACCTGCTGCGGCCGCAGCAGTTCGAGGTGGTCACCACCGACGGCCAGCGGTTGCAGATGAAGCTGGTGCGCCGGCTGCACCGGGTCGCCGGTCCTGGGCACAAGCTGCGCCGGGCGGTGGCCTCCCTGGACGTCGAGCACGAGCCCCGGCTGTCCACCCCCCGGCATGAGGTCGAGCACGAGGCTTACGTGACGCTGCTGGCCGAGCGGGCCGGCGTCGGGGTCTCCCCGGTGCTGCTGGCCGGCGAGATCGAGCACGGCCCGCCGTTCCTGATCCGGCGGTGCGTGGACGGCCGGCCACTGTCGTCGCTGGCGGCGCACGAGGTCGACGAGGCGCTGCTGGACCGGATCTGGAAAGACATCGGCCGCCTGGAGGACCAGCACATCGCCCACCACGACCTGCGCGCGGCGAACATCCTGATCGACCACGACGGCTGCCCGCGGATCACCGACTTCACCTTCAGCCGGGCCGGCGGGCCGCCGGACCAGGCCGCCCAGGACGTCGCCGAGGCGCTCGTGTCGCTGGCGTCCGTGGTCGGGGTGGACCGGGCGGTGGACAGCGCGGTGCGCTGCCTGCCCCAGGAGAAGCTGGAGCAGGCGCTGCCCAACCTGCAGTGGCTCGCACTGCACCGGCGGATCAAGAGGCAGGTCGAGGGCGGCAAGGTCACGCTGACCTACCTGCGCGAGTCGCTGGCGGAGAAGACCGGGGTGCCGGTGCCGTCCTTCCGGTCGCCGGTGCGGCCGTCCACGTTGGCGATGATGCTGGCCGGCGGGGTGGCGGTGTACCTGCTGCTTCCCGAGCTGTCGAGCATGTCCGACGTACTGGGCTCCATGGCGCACGCCGACTGGGGCTGGCTGGGCGTCACGGTGGCCACCGGGATGGTCGCGATCGTGGCCTCGGCGCTGACCGTGCTCGGCTCCACTCCGCTGCACCTGCCGGTGGGCAAGACGATCGCCGTGCAGGTGGCCGCCGCGTTCACCGGCCGCACCACCGCCGCCGGGGTCGGCTTCTACGGGGTGAACCTGGTCTTCTTGGAGCGTCTCGGGCTGCGCCGCGCGCACGCGGTGGGCGTGATCGTGCTCAACCGGGTGGCGATGGGCGTCGTCAGCGCGGTGCTCACCGCGCTCGGGGTGCTGGTGATCGGCGGAGCGGTGCCGGTGGGCAACGTCCGGTTCCCCAGCAACCCGCTGGTGTTCGCCGGGATCGGGGTCGTGGTGGTGGCCGCGGCGGCGGTGCTCGCCTCGCCTTTCGGCCGACGCAAGGTGTGGCGGCCCGTGGTCGCCGCTACCCGGGAGACCGTGCGAGACCTGCTGCCGGTGCTGCGGCACCCGGTGCGCACCGCGGAGCTGTTCGGGGGAGCGGTCGTGTTCTTGGTGCTGTCCGCGTTCGGGCTGGTGGCCACCCTGATCGCGTTCGGGGTGGACTTCCCGGTGCTGCCGGCGATGGCGGTGTTCGTCGTCGGCTCAACCCTCGGGCAGATCGCGCCGACGCCGGGCGGGCTGGGTGCGGTCGAGGCCGCGCTGGTCGCCGGGCTGACCGCGATCGGGATACCGCCACCGGCCGCCGTGGCCGCGGTGCTCGCCTCCCGGGTGCTGACGTTCTGGCTGCCGGTGCTGCCGGGTATCGCGGCCTTCCGGCTGCTGCAGCACCACGGCGTGGTCTGAAGACCCGGCGGCCGGAGGGTCAGTGCCTCCAGTAGGCGAAGTAGGCGCCGACCAGGGTGGGCAACCAGCCGACCAGCAGCCAGGGGGTGAGCAACGACTTGCGGTGGATCGCCCGGAACGCGGCGACCGCGCCGACGCCGGTCACCCCGGCCAGGATGAGCAGCGGCACCCGGCCCGACCCGTGTGCGTGGTCCACGGTGAGCGCGGCGAGCACGATGCCGCCGGCGAAGTGCAGGATCGTCACCATCGTCAGGATGGAGATCACCCATCGCTGCACCTGGGTCAGGCTCCGCGGCTCGGTGGGTGGCGGCGGGTTGTCCCAGTCGATCAGGTGCCGTGGCTTGGGGCGCTCGGACTGTGCCGGTCCGTCGACCGTGAGGTCGTCTCCCGTCATGGACCTTCCTCGTGCTTGGTGCACCAACGATTGGTGCGGTAACCGTTGGTAGGCTAACAAACATGTCCAAGCCACAGTCGCTCCCGGTCGACCCGCTCGCGCTCGAGGAGCAGGTGTGCTTCGCGCTGTCGGTCGCCGCCCGCACGGTGGTCGCGCTCTACCGGCCGGTGCTCGAACCGTTGGGGCTGACCCATCCGCAGTACCTCGTGATGCTCGCGCTGTGGCAGCACGAGCCGGTCTCCGTGCGCGACCTGAGCCGGATGCTCCGCCTGGACCCGGGCACGCTGTCGCCGCTGCTGAAGCGACTGGAGACCTGCGAACTGGTCCGCCGGCAGCGTGATCCCGGGGACGAGCGGACGCTCGCAGTGACCCTCACCGAGAAGGGGCGGGCGCTGCGCGCACAGGCCGAGCTGGTGCCGCCCACCATCGTGGAGAAGCTCGACATGGGCCTCGACGAGCTCGTCGACCTCCGCGAGCGTCTCACCACCGTGATCGACGCGGCACAGGCGGCCCTGGAGCCCGACGACGCCCAGGTCGCCGAGGGTTCCGGCTGAGGTCGCCGGCTCATCGGCGTCGGCTGGCGTGTGCGTCGTACGACGGCGGCGCGGAGGCGATCTGCAAGGATCGCCGTATGGACGATGCGCCGGCCGGGGCCGCCGCAGACGCGGACCCCTACCTGGAGCACCGTGCGCACCTGCTCGGAGTGGCCTATCGCATCCTCGGCTCCTACGCCGAGGCGGAAGACGTGGTCCAGGAGGTGTGGCTGCGCTGGGACGCCGCGCGCGACGGCATCGACAGCCCCCGTGCCTGGCTGGTCACCGTCGCCACCCGGGCGGCGATCGACCGGCTGCGGCGGGCCAGCAGCCGCCGCGAGACCTACGTCGGACCTTGGCTGCCTGAGCCCGTGCGCACCGCGCCGGACGTCGCGGAGTCCGTGGAGCGTGCCGACACGATCGGCCTGGCGATGCTGGTCGTGCTGGAGACGCTGTTGCCGTTGGAGCGCGCGGTCTTCGTGCTGCACGAGGCGTTCGGCTACAGCCACCTCGAGGCGGCCGACATCCTGGGCCGCACCGCGCCGGCGGTGCGGCAGCTGCTCAAGCGGGCCCGGGACCACGTGGCGGTGGCGCGACCACGCTACGACGCCGACCGGCGCACGCGCCGGATCGTCACCGAGCGGTTCCTGCACGCCGCTGTGAACGGAGACGTCGACCGCCTGCTGGCGGTCCTCGCCCCCGGGGTGCGGGTGGTCAGCGACACCGGCGGGGAGGGCAAGGCGCCGCTGCGGGTCATCGAGGGCGTCGACAAGGTGGCACGGTTCCTGCTGGCCGTTGCCCAGCAGCCGATGGCCGACCAGCGCATCGAGATCACCGACATCAACGGAGTGCCCGGCCTGGTTGCCTGGTCCGGTGCGGAGCCGAAGTACGTTGCGGTGCTCGACACCCGGGACGGGCGCATCGAGAGCATCAGCCTGACTGCCAACCCGAGCAAGCTCACCGGGGTGGCCGCGGGGCCGCTGGCATGAGGCCGGGCCGGCCTGGACAGGGTGGGCTGAACCCACCTGCCCATCACCGTCGCCGGTGATGGGCGGCGATCCGCGTGACTCCGTTCTCGGTAGGCCGGCGTCTGCGGGACCCATCCGAGGTCGCGCCGGATCTTCGCGTTCGAGGAGCAGACCCCGCCGCGCATCACCGTGCGCGCGTACGACGCGGCCGCCAGCGCCCAGCCGGGGAAGGCCGGCGGTGGTTGGGTGCCCACCGCGCGGGCCAGTTCGGTCATCATGGCCGTCCAGCTGACCGGCTCGTCGTCCACGACGTTGTAGGCCTCGCCGGCCGAGCCGCGCTCCAGGGCGACGACCGTCGCCGACACCGCATCGTCGAGGTAGACCCACGACAGCGGCCCGGCCGTGCGCAGCACCGGGATCTGCCGCTTGCGAAGCATCTTCACCATCTCGTCGTCGCCCGCACCGACCCCGTAGATCAGTCCGTAGCGCAAGGCGATCCCTTCGAGGTCCGGGTTGCCGAGGACCAGCTGCTCGTTCACGCGCATCGCGGCGAGGTGGGTCTCGAACCTGCCGGCGCCGCGGGGCGCGAACGGGTCCTGCTCGGTGTAGACGCGTCCGCCGGCGTCGTCGTACCCGTAGCCGAACAGCATCGACTGGGTGAGGAACCGGCCGGCACCGAGGTCGCCTGCCACGCGCACCAGGTTGCGCGTGCCGGCGTCGCGAAGACGATCGGTGGCGTGCATGTTGCGGTGGAAGAGCGGGGGCTTGCGCAGCTGGGTCAGCTGGTGGACCACCGCGTCGGCCTTCGCTCCGTCCAGGGCCCCGCGCAAGGCGTCCCAGTCCAGCACGTCGGCGGCCACCGGTCGCGCGCCCAGCGCGCGCAACCGGCCGTGGCTGCGGTCGCTGCGGGTCAGTGCGATCACCTCGTGCCCGGCCTCGAGCAGCTGCTGGGTGAGCGGGAGGCCGACGGCTCCGCCGGCGCCGGCAAGTAGCACCTTCACGGACTTCTCCTTCGTTCGAGGGGCCTTCACCCGTGAAGACGCAGCGGCCGGCGGATCCGTGACACCAGCCCGGAAGTTCGGCGACCCGGCGTCCGGCGGGTCAGGCCTGCCTGGCCCGCAGCGCGGCCAGCTCGGCGCGCAGGCCGGGGTCGCTCATCACCAGCGCGACGGTCGGGCAGTCCTGGGGGCCGGTGGCGCCCGGCACACACAAGCCACACGCCTCGCCGGGACGAAGCGGGCACTGCGGCACCGGTCCGGTCATGGTCTCGACTCCCTCGACCCTGTCTTCAAGGGTAGGTCTTGGCAGGATCGAGAAGGGTCTATCCGCCTGTGACGTGCAACCCTTTCGAGCGGACCGTGCGTGGGGGCGTCCCGACGGGGCGCCCGACGGCGCCGGCGGTCGCGGTGGCGGGGCACCCCGCGGGGCAGGGTGCTGAGGGGGCGGTCCTGGACGGCGACGGCCTGGCTCAGACCTCGCCGCGCAGCACGCTGTAGACCACGAGGTCGTGCCAGTCGCCGGCGCGGAACTGGGCCCGCCGGAGCACCCCTTCGCGCTGGAAGCCGGCCTTCTCCAAGGCACGGTGCTCGGCGAGGTTCTCCAGGTCGGTGGAGGCCTCGACCCGCTGCACCGCGGTGGTGCGGAACAAGTAGCGGGCGATCTCGGCCTGGGCAGCCGACCCGTAGCCGCGGCCGCAGCGTGATCCCGATGTTGTACGCCCGCGACGCCGTGGTCGGGCCGTAGCCGACCGCGCGCCAGCTGATGCTGCCCAGCACGGTGCCGGCCCCGTCCTCGATCGTCAGCGTGCCGCGCTCCTCGGAGATCAGCCCGCTCTCGGCGAACCGGCGCTCCCACATGTTGCTGGGGTGGAAGCCGAAGAAGCTCCACGGGTCGTCCTGCTCCCGGTCCAGGCTGTCGAGCATGGGCAGGTCGGCGGCACGGACGGGACGGAGGATCAGCTCGGGCACGGGCCCAAGACTAGGGCTTAGGGATCACGGGTTGGGGTGACACCCGGCCAGCCTCCGTGCAGGTGTGGGCCACGGGAGGCAGTCTCTGGATTGCTCAAGATCTAGAGAACAGGAAGCCATCCCGTGACCCACGAGAACATTGTCTACGACCGTCGTGTCCGGTTGATCAACTACGCCGCGAAGATCGGCAACGTGGCCGAGGCGTGCCGGGTGTTCGGCGTCTCGCGCAAGACCTACTACGAGTGGCTGAAGAAGGCGCAGGCCTACGGGCTGTCGGCGCTGCTTCCGCGAGAACGGCGCCGGCCGCACCAGCCGAATGCGATGAGCAGCGAGGAGGTCTCGGTGATCTTGGCCGAGGCGGTCTCCCGGCCAACGCTGGGTCCCAGATCGCTGCTGCGCCACCTCGAGGCCCGCGGGGTGCACCGCTCCGCGTCCGGGGTGGCCAAGGTGTTGGGCCGGCACAACCTCGGTACGGCCCGGCAGCGGGTCGCCGCGCTTGCCTCGCTGACCGCGGCCGAGACCGGACAGGTCACCGAGCAGGCGCTGGAGGGCCCGTTCGGGTTCTGCCTGTACGCCTCCGCGCCCGGTCAGGTAGTCGCCTTGGACACCTTCTACGTCGGCCGACTCAAGGGCATCGGCGCGGTCTGGCAGCTGACCGCGGTCGACGTGGCCACCCGGCTCGCGGTGTGCCAGCTGGTCGTCGGAGACAAGACCGCCACCGTGGCGGCCGGCTTCCTCGACCACCTCAAGAAGGCGCTGCGCAAGCACGGCATCAAGCTGTCCGGGGTGCTGTCCGATAACGGGCCGGAGTTCACCGGCAAGGCGTTCAAGACCCGCATCGGCGAGCTCGGGCTGGTCCATGACCGGATCCCGCCCCGCTCGCCGAACCACAACGCGGTCTGCGAACGCTTCCACGGCACCGTGCTGCGCGAGTTCTACCGGCCACACTTCCACCGCGGCCGAGTCGACGACATCGCCCTGCTGAACCGGTCGCTGCAGGCCTGGATCACCGACTACAACCACCACCGCCCCAACCACGGCGACTACATGACCGGACGCACCCCGCTGCAGGTCAAGAAACACCTCAAGAAGCGCATCCGGCAAACTGCTGGCTGACAACCACCAACGAGTCGTCCAGGGACGCCGACCTGTCACCCCCACCCGTGCTCCGGAAGGACTAGGGCGTGGTGGCTGTCCTCGGCCGCCGCGAGATGTCCGATGGTGCCCGATTGGGGTGTCACGCAGCAGGCCATCGACCGGGGACGGGCCCTAGGTGGCGGGATCGTTCAGAAGAGACAGCAGCGTCATCGCGTCGTGCGGCGCAAAGCCCTTGGCGTCGTTGTCGAAGAACACGAAGACGTCGAGACCCTGCTCGGCCCAGCCGCGGCACTTGCCGGCCCAACCGCGCAGGGTCGCGACGTCGTACCCGCTGGCGTAGAGCTCGACGTCGCCGTGCAGTCGCACATAGACCAGGTCGGAGGTGACCTGCTCGACCTTCGGCCACCGGCCGGCGGTGTCGGCGACCACGCAGCCCACGCGGTGCCGGCGCAGCAGCTCGAAGCTCTCCGGCACGCAGAACGTGCTGCTCCGGAACTCCAGGGCGTGCCGCAACGGGCGGTCCTCGTCGGCGGCCAGGAACGGCTCGGGCACCTTGGCGTCGTGCCGTGCGGCCAGCACAGCGGCCTCCTTGGTGGTGCGCGGCAGCAGTGTGAAGAACGCGTCCAGCTTGTCCGCGTCGAAGCGCAGGTTCTCCGGCAGCTGCCACAGCACCGGGCCGAGCTTGGGCCCGAGCGCCAGCACGCCGGAGGCGAAGAAGTTGGCCAGCGCGGTCTCCACTCCCGCCAGCTTCTTCATGTGTGTGATGAACCGGCCACCCTTGACCGCGAACACGAAGCCGGGCGGGGTCTGGTCCCGCCAGCTCGCGTAGGAGCTGGGCCGCTGCAGCGAGTAGAAGGAGCCGTTGATCTCGATGGCGGTCAGCCGCTGCGCGGCGTAGCCGAGCTCCGCGCGCTGGACCAGGCCGGTGGGGTAGAAGTCGCCACGCCACCCGGCGTAGGTCCATCCGGAGATGCCGACGCGCACACTGCCCATCGCGACAGCCTAGGCAGACCGGTCGGCCCGATGCCTGACCGATGCGCACTCGCGCGTTTTGCGATATATGTATCCGGTTCGCAGAGAATGTGGGACCTTCGTAGGACGAGTGACCCGACCACGGGATGGTGGACTTGTCGATCCCGGACTTCGCCGAGCGGCTGGCAGCCGCACAGCAGGGTGACGAGGCGAGCTTCGTCGTGCTGTTCCGAGCCTGCCAGCCCGCCCTGCTGCGCTACCTGACCGCGATCGATGCCCGGCTCGCTGATGACGTGGCCGCTGAGACCTGGGCCAGTGTCACGCGCAACCTGCACCGGTTCAGTGGTGACGAGCAGGGTTGGCAGGCATGGGTCTTCACGATCGCCCGCGCCCGGCTGCGGGACGAGCAGCGCCGCCTGTTCCGGCGACCGGTGCCGGTGGACACGTCAGCGGCCCTTGAGGCGGTGCCGTCCCCGGTGGACGTGCACGAGGCGGTCGAGTCGATGCTGTCCACTGAGGCGGCGTTGGCCCTGATCGGGCGACTGCCCAAGGACCAGGCCGAGGCGGTGCTGCTGCGCCACGTCGCCGGGCTGGACGTCGGGCGTGTGGCGGAGGTGCTCGGGAAGAAGCCCGGCTCGGTGCGGGTCGCCACCCATCGCGGGTTGCGCCGGCTCGCCGAGCTGGTGGGCCGCGCGGAGGTGCCCGACCCGGGGTGTAACGCATCCGAGGCGCGCAGCGATAGGTGGGTGAGATGACCAACTTCGAACGGCACGACATGGACGACCCGGCGCCTGATGCGCGGGTCGCCGCGGTGCTCGCCGCCGCGGGCGCTCCTGTCGAGCCCGGCCCGCAGCCGGGCGAGCAGGCCGCGCTGGCCGCGTTTCGTGCCGTCCACCATCGCGCTGGGAGGCCCCGCATGCTTTCAACACTCGTTCCGCTCAAGACCGCCGTGGCCGCCTTGGCCGGCGCCGGTGTGCTGATGACCGGTGGCGTGGCCGCGGCCGCGACGACCGGCTCGCTGCCCGGAGCCGCTCAAGACACCGCTGCGCAGGTGCTGTCGGAGATCGGGATCACCGTCCCGGGAGCCAATGATCACGCCAATGGCCACGCCGATCAGCGGGGCTCCTCCGCTGACCACAAGCCGGCCACCGCCGGGCAGTCCGGCACTGCCCAGCACGATGCCAACGAGCCAGCCGGCACCGGCCAGTCGGCTCAGGACCAGTCGGCTCAGGGCCAGTCGGGTGAGTCGGCTGACCACAAGGGCCAGGGCTCGAAGATCTCTGGGCTTGCGACCACCACCGACTCCACCGGTGTCGACAAGGGGGCGGAGATCTCCAGCCAGGCCTCCGGTGGCAAGAGCCAGGCCGGCCAGGACCACCCGTCGGGCGACCAGAGCCAGGCCGGCAGCGAGCACAGCCAGGCTGGCCAGGACCACCCGTCGGGAGACCAGAACCAGAAGGGCACCCAGGCCAGCGGTGACCACAGCCAGGCCGGCGACCAGCACCCGACAGCTCAGCAGCACCAGCCCGAGGCCGCGCAGGGCAGTTCCGCCTCCAGCGCCGGCCAGAGCAAGGCGGCCGACGCGAGCTCGGGGCGCAGCAGCTCAGCCACCCGGCCGGGCACCAGCCAGCGTCCCTGAGCAACCCCCAGTGCGGGATGGCCCGGTCAGCGAACCCCCCGAACCTGGTAGCTGACCGAGCCGTCCACCACGTGCCGTGCGGTGACGTGGGCGGAGCTGGGCGGCTGACCCTTGCCGGTCCCCAGCGAGAGTCGGGCGAGCACCTCGTTGTGGTGCGGAGCCCGGCGCAGCTGCCGCAGCACGGCGTCGAGGCTTGTCCCGGCACCGCCCTCGCCGTTGTCGCCGCCGGAGATGCTGTTGCCGCCGACCACGTCCAGAGAGCCGAACTGTCCGAGTGCGCTCGTCGGCACCGGCAGGCTCATGCGCAGCCAGCGACTGGGGAGGGTGGGGGAGTCCAGCCGCACGCGCAGCGCCGCCGTTGCCCCGGCGGGCAGCCGGAGGATGCGGTGCGCACGCGCGGTCTCCCAGCGCCCGGCCCGCTGCACCTGGACCGGGCCCAGCAGGTAGTGCTGGTAGCGCAGGTCGAGCTGTGAGCGGGTCTGGATCTGCTGGAAGCTGATGTCGTCCGCGCCGTTGGCCTGCAGCCTGGACAGCGTGTCGTAGAGCGTGAACGCCACCGCGCCGGAGATGTCGTAGGGGTCGGCGTACAGGTCCGAACGCACCAGCCGGAACGGCGTACCGTCGTGCCGCAGACCGCGGACGTCCCAGCTGGCCTGCCCACTTCCGGGGCCGACCCCGTCCAGCACCCGGTCCTGGTCGGCCAGCAGGTGCATGGTCGCCAGGTCGGGCACCGCACGCTGCACGGTCATCCAGGTGGTGCCGGTGCGGGAGCGTCCCGCGCTGCGGACGTACGACGTGATCGGGGTCGTGCTGGGCGGCGACCCGAGCCGGCCGCGCAGCCCGGCGAGCCGGTCCTGGGTGATGGACCCGGCGGGACCGGTGATGTTGGCGACTTTGAACGGGGCGTAGGGATCCTCTTGCACGTAGAGGGCTTCGGCGCCGTGCAGGGTCATCGTCGACGGACCGGTGAAGTTCATCGGGTGCCCGAACGCCAGCACCTGGGCGCCGCAGACCGTGGTCGCCGTGCCGATGCCGGCGGCGGTCACGTCGCCGTAGGACAAGGACGCGGCCAGGTTTCCGCCCGGCACGATCGGGGTCGTGGCCGCGTTGGGGCCCACCGCGTCGCCGTGCATCATCCGCACGTTGCGGAGGCCGAGCAGGTGGCCGGCCTGACGCAGTCGCTTGGAGCCGACCAGCCCGGAGACGCCGAAGGGGAGACGCAGCTGGGTCATGCCTCCGCCGACCTCACGACGGGTGGCGCTGCCCGAGGTGACGAGGGCATGGGCGATCCTGGTCGGGATCGCGGCGCGCGTCGACCCCTTCGCGGTGCGGGCCTTCGCGTGGTGCAGCAGTGCCTCCATGTCCGCGGCCGGGGTGAGCCCGGCTACCGGCGACGGTCCGTAGGACAGCCCGTAGGCGACCGCGCCGACGAGCCGGCCGTCCGTCGCGTACACCGGGGACCCGGACATGCCCTGCCAGATGCCGCCCACCCGGTCGATCTCGGGTGAGCTGAGCCGGGTCATGATCAGGTCCATGCCGGGGGCGATGCCGTCCTGGAGGACGCCGATCACCGTCCCGGTGAAGGGCTCGGGCGTGGTCGCGCTGGTGGCCCCGCTCACCGTGAGCCCGTTCAGGGACTGGCCCCTGGTGAGCTGGTTCTCCGGGTAGGGGGCCGGGCAGGCGCTGCTCGGGGCGGACTGCGCCGAGGGCACCACCAGGCCTGCCGTCGTCAGTACCGTCGCCGCGGCGGTGATCCCGGCCGCCGCCCATCTGGTGCGTGGGGCCCGGAGCCCGGGCAGGTGCGGTCGGCTCATCGGCCTTCTCCTCGTCCAGCCCGAAACCTCCGTGGCATCGGTACTGAGGCGAAGGTCCCGCGTCAAGATGGGCGGGGCCAGGGTCTTCGGACCCTAGAGCGATCCGTCCGGATGGGTCAGCCGATGCCCTGGATCTGGAAGCTGAGGCTACCGTCGACCACGTGGTCGGCGGTGCCGGTGCCGCTGCGCTTCACGTTGCCTCCACCGCGCCGGAAGAGCGACAGCTCGGCCACCACGTCGTTGTGGTGAGGCGTGTGCCGCAGCCGTCGCAGGACGGTGCTGAAGCTGGGGGCGGTGCGCATGCCCGGCCCCCCGATGGGGCCGACCCCTCCACCGAGACCCCCCAGCCCGCCGGCGCCGCCGTTGTTCCCGCCGGCCACCTGCAGCGTGCCGACCTTGCCGGCGGCGTGGCGCGGCACGCTGACGGCCACGGGCACCCACCGGGAGCCCAGGGTGGGGGAGGTCAGCAGCACCCGCAGCCGGAGCCGGCGCCCGGCCCGTGCCGGCATGACCGCGTTCGGGGAGGCCGGCATCCACTGCCCGGCCCAGCGCACCTGGACCGCCCCGATCCGATAGTGGCTGAACGCGCGGGTGAGCACCGAGTGGGTGGTCACCTTGTCGATGGTGATGTGCTGGGCGCTGTTGTTCTGCAGCCGGGACAGGGTGTCGTCGAGGGAGAACGCCACCGCGCTGGACAGGTCGCTGGAGTCGGCGTACATGTCCGTCCGGGACAGGTAGAAGTGGCTGCCGTCCTGACGCTGCCCCCGGATGCGCCAGCTGACGGTGCCGCTGCCCTTGCCCACGCCGTCGAAGACCCGGTCCTGGTCGGCGAGCAGGTGCATGGTGGCGATGTCGGGCACCTGGTCGGGGACGCTGATCCAGGTAGTGCCGGTCCGCGAGCGACCGTCGCTGGCGACGTACGACGTGATCCGGGCGGTCTTGGGGGTGGCGCCGACCGTGCCGTGCAGCCCCTCGAGCCGGTCCTGGTCGATGGTGCCGACCGGGGCGGAGATGTTGGCCACCTTGAAGGGTGCGGACGGGTCCTCCTGCACGTACAGCGCGTCGGCGCCGTGCAGGGTCAGCGTGGCCGGGCCGGTGTCGTTCATCGGGTGCCCGAAAGCGAGCACCTCGGGGCCGCACACGGCGGTCACCGTGCCGACACCGGCGGTGGTGACATCACCGTAGGAGACCGAGGCGGCCAGGTTGCCGCCGGGCACCAGCGGGGTCGCGGGAGTGTCCGCGCCGACCGCGCCGGCCTGCATGAGCCGGACCCCCTTGAGGCCGAGCAGCATGCGGGCCTGCTGGAGCCGCTTGGTCCCGCTCAGGCCGGAGACGCCGAACGGCAGCCGCAGCTGGGTCATCCCACCCGACAGCTGGCGGCGGGTCACTCGGGCGGAGGAGGCCACCATGCGGGCCATCCGGTGGGGGAGGGCGACTCGGGCCGCCGGGGCGGGGGTGTCGGCGGGCGCCTGGTCGAGCATCGACTCCATGTCCGCGGCGGGGGTGACCCCGGCGACCGGGGTCGGGCCCGAGGACAGCCCGTAGGCGACCGCGCCGATCAGCCGGCCGTCGGCGGCGTACACGGGGGAGCCGGACATGCCCTCCCAGATGCCGCCCACCCGGTCGATCTCGGGGGAGCTCAGCCGGACCATGATCATGTCCATGCCCGGGGCGATGCCGTCCTTGAGCACGCCGATGACGGTGCCCGAGAAGCTGTCCGGGGTGGTGCCGCTGCTCACCCCGTCCACGGTGAGGCCGCTGACCGTCTGGCCCTTGCTGAGCTGGCCGACCGGGTACGGCGCGGGGCAGGAGGCGTCGGCGGCGGACTGGGCCGGGGCGACACCGATCCCCGTCGCGGTCAGGGTGAGGACGGCGAGCGCGCTGGCCGAGGCCCACCGCGACCTGACACCCGAGGGGCGTTGCTGCATGGCTTCGCTTCCTAACTGTCTGCGCGAAACCACTGCGGTGTCGACGCTGGCAGGATCTTTTCTCAATTCGGCCGGCTTCACAACGAACATGGCCGAATGCCCGCAAACAACTTGGTCACGCGGGGCGGGGGCGGTGATCCCACCGCGTCGGGGGTCAGGCCCGGCCGGCTCCGTCGGCAAGCGCGGCCAGCTCGGTCCGCTCGTCGCGGAGCCGGTCCGCGGCCACCGGACGGCCCACCAGGGAGCGGATCGGGCCGATGGCGTCCCAGTCGTTGACGTGCATGCCGGCCAGCACCCGGCCGCCGCCGAGCCAGAAGGCCGTGAACACGCCGGCCGGGTCGCCGCGCAGCACCACCTCGTCGTACCCGTCCGGGCCGAAGTGTCCGACGTACTCCATGCCGAGGTCGTACTGGTCGGTGAAGAAGTACGGCATGCGGTCGTAGCGGACGTCCTCGCCGAGCATGCCGCGGGCGGCGGCCCGGCCCTGCTCGATGGCGTTGTCCCAGTGCTCCACCCGGACCGGCCGGCCGAGCAGCGGATGGGTGGCGTTGGCGACGTCCCCCGCGGCGAACACGTCGGGGTCGGAGCTGCGCAGGTGCTCGTCGACCAGGATCCCGTTGTCGGTCTTGAGGCCGGCGCGCTCGGCGAGCTCGGTGTTGGGGAGGACCCCGACGCCGACCACCACGAGGTCGGCCTCGAGGGAGGTGCCGTCGGCGAGGCTCACCAGGGCGCGCTGGTCCCGGGCCTCGACCCCGGCCAGGCCCACGCCCGTGCGCAGGTCGACCCCGTGCCGGCGATGCAGGTCGGCGAAGACCCGTGCCACCTCGGGTCCGAGCACGCGCAGCAGCGGGAGGTCCAGGGTCTCCAGCACGGTCACCTCCGCGTCCGCGCTGCGGGCCGCGGCGGCCGTCTCCAGGCCGATCCAGCCGCCACCCACGATGACGATGTGGGCGCCCGGGGTGAACGCGGCGCGCAGCCGTTGGCTGTCCTCGATGGTGCGCAGGTACGCCACCGGTGCGCCGCTGTCCTCGGCGGCGGCCAGGCGCCGCGGCCGCGACCCGGTGGCGACCAGCAGCCGGTCGTAGCCGGTGCTGTCCTCACCCGCGCGCACCTGGTGCCCGCTCAGGTCCAGCTCGGTGACCGTGGTGCCCAGGCGCAGGTCGACACCGTTGAGGTCGTACCACTCCGGCGGGTGCACGAACGCGGACTCGAGCGGGTCGTTGCCGAGCAGGTAGCCCTTGGACAACGGGGGCCGCTCGTAGGGCAGGTGGTGCTCGTCGCCGTACAGCACGAGGTGGCCCTCGAAGCCGGCCTCGCGCAACATCCCGACGGCCTTCGCGGCGGCGAGCCCGCCCCCGACGATCGCGAACGTGGTGGGGTGGTTCATCGTGCCTCCCGGCGGTGGTGGCTCAGGGACAGGAGCTCTGCACGCGCGGCTGCATCGCGCCGCAGGCTGCCGAGCAGTGCGGAGGTCACCGTGCGGGACCCGGCCGCGCGCACCCCCCTCAGGCTCATGCAGGTGTGCTCGGCCTCCACGATCACGCCGACGCCCCGTGGGTGCAGACGGCCCTGGAGGTGCTCGGCGACCTGTTTGGTCAGCCGTTCTTGAGTCTGCGCCCGGTGTGCGTAGAAGTCCACGACGCGGGCGAGCTTGGACAGCCCGAGCAGCCGGTCGTCAGGCAGGTAGCCGACGTGGGCCACCCCGACGAACGGGAGCATGTGGTGCTCGCACACCGACCGGACCGGGATGTCCTCCACGAGCACCAGCTCGTCGTACTGCTCGGTGTTGGCGAAGGTGGTGAAGTCGAACGGGGGAGCGGCCAGCAGCTCGGCGTAGGCGTGCGCCATCCGCCGCGGGGTCTCGGCCATGTCGTCGCCGTCCACCGGCAGACCAAGGGCGGCGAGCAGGTCGCGGGCGGCCTTCTCGGCCGCGCCCAGGTCCGGCTCGCCGGGCAGCGGCGCCGGAGGCTGCAGAGGAGAGACCGCCACCGCGACCTCCTTGTCTCGGGAGACGTACGTTGACCGTAGGACAGTCGGCGGCCTAACGTCAACGTATCTGTTCTTTAGAAGGTGAGCCGGTGAGTGAGGACTTCGCCGCCCGGGCCATCGGCGCCCTCGCCGAACCGGCCCGTCGGGCGCTGTACGACTTCGTGGTCGGCCGGCCGGGGCCGGTGGGCCGGGAGGCGGCGGCCGACGGGGTGGGGGTGCCGCTGCACACCGCCAAGTTCCATCTCGACAGGTTGGTCGAGGAGGGACTGCTGGAGGTCGAGTACCGCCGGCTGACCGGTCGGACCGGCCCTGGCGCCGGGCGACCCGCCAAGCTCTACCGCCGGGCGGAGCGCCAGTTCTCGGTCTCGCTGCCGGAGCGGCGCTACGACCTGGCCGGGCAGATCCTCGCGGCCGCGGTCGACCGGGCCGGTGGCGAGTCGACCCCGGTCGACGTCGCCGTCCGCGACGCCGCGGAGGCCGCGGGCCGCGACGCCGGGGAGTCCTGGGGGCAGACGGACGCAGCGGCGGTGGTGCGCACGACCGGAGCGCTGGCCGCGCACGGCTACCACCCGCGGGTCCGTGACCAGGACATCGTGCTCGGCAACTGCCCGTTCGACGCGCTGGTCCGCGAGCACACCTCGTTGGTGTGCGGCCTCAACGAGTGTTTCATCGGCGGCGTGCTCGTCGGCCTGGGCTGTGAGGGCCTTGGCGCCAGGCTCGACCCCGAGCCGGGCCTGTGCTGCGTCAAGATCCGCGCCCGCTGACTGCGGTCGGCGAGGTAGGAACCGGCCGGCTGCGTGCCACACTGATCGGGTGAGCACGTTCGCCACCGTTCACGAGCCGCTGGTGGCTCGGGAGGTGCTGCTCGGTCGTACGACGCACGTGCGTCGGCTGGTCCCGAACAAGACCCGGCGGATGATCGGGGCCTGGTGCTTCCTGGACCACTACGGGCCCGACGACATCAAGCGCACGGGCGGGATGTGGGTGCCGCCGCATCCCCACGCGGGCCTGCAGACGGTGACCTGGCTGATCGAGGGCCTCGGCCTGCACACCGACAGCATCGGCTCCCGGCAGCTGATCCGGCCCGGGCAGCTGAACGTGATGACCGCCGGTCACGGCATCGCCCACGCCGAGGTCTCGCCGGCGGAGGCTCCGACGTACCTGCACGGCGTCCAGCTGTGGGTCTGCCTACCCGACCCGGTGCGGGACCGCACCACCGCGGACTTCGTGCACCTGGCGCAGCTGCCCGGCTTCGCCGACGCCGGCGCGAGCGTCCAGGTGTTCCTCGGCTCGCTGGCGGGCGAGACCTCCACGGCGCCGACCTTCAGCCCGCTGGTCGGTGCCGAGGTGCGGCTCACCGCCGGCTCCTCGGTGCAGCTCCCTCTCGACCCGGGCTTCGAGCACGGCGTGCTCACGGTCGCCGGGGACCTGACCGTGGCCGGGGTCGAGATCCCGCACAACCAGATGTCCTACCTCGGCACCGGTCGCTCCGCGCTCGCGTTCGCCAACCCGGGCGGTGAGGACGCCACCGCCCTGCTGCTCGGCGGGGCGCCGTTCGAGGAGCAGATCGTGATGTGGTGGAACTTCGTGGCCCGCGACCACGACGAGATCGTGCAGATGCGCGAGGACTGGAACGGCAGCGGGCTGGAGCACGTGCCGCCGCGCTACGGCCGGGTGAGCGGGTTCGCCGGGGACCGGCTGCTCGCCCCGCCCCTGCCGAGCACCCGGCTCAAGCCGCGCGGCCGCTCGTTGTAGGGAGTGGGCCTCCCCGTCCCGGCGCCGCTCCCTCCGCCTGCCGCGGGCGGCGCCCGCCACAGTTGCGCGTGGTGAAATCGGTGTCAATGTGGCACTTGAGGCCCAAAGTGCGCAACAATGGCCCGGACAACTGCACAACCAGGTCATCGGCACACCCGCCGATCCGCGTCAGACCGCTGGGGAAGGCGTATCTCGACGCCGGATCGACAGGAGGCCACGGTGACCACACGTACAACGACACGAGGCGTGCTCTACGTCCACTCCTCGCCGTCTGCGTTGTGCCCGCACATCGAGTGGGCCGCCGGCGGTGTGCTCGGCTCTGCCGTCAACCTGGAGTGGACGCCCCAGGGCGCGCAGGCCGGCGCGTACCGCGCCGAGTTCTCCTGGACCGGTGAGCCGGGTACGGCGGCCGCGATCGCCTCCTCGCTGCGCGGCTGGCAACAGCTGCGCTTCGAGGTGACCGAGGAGCCCACCGCGGGCACCGAGGGCGCCCGGTTCTCCTACACGCCCGACCTGGGCGTCTTCCACGCCGTGACCGGCGTGCACGGCGACATCATGATCCCCGAGGACCGGCTGAAGGCCGCGGTCGTCAAGGCGGCGCTCGGCGACACCACCCTGCTCACCGAGATCGACAAGCTGCTCGGCAAGCCCTGGGACGACGAGCTCGAGACCTTCCGGCACGCAGGGGAGGGCGCGCCGGTCCGCTGGCTGCACCAGGTGGTCTGACTGGTGGTCTGACTGTGGGCACCAGCCCCGGTGCGGCGCCGAGCGGGCGCCGCGCCGAGGCTCTGGCGGGGACTCGACGCTAGAGCGGGATGTTGCCGTGCGCGCCGCGGCTGACCAGCCCGGCCTCCGCGATGGCCCGGGCCAGCGCGGTGCGGGTCTTGCTCGGCTCGACGACCTCGTCGACGACCCCGATCTCCACGGCCTTGTCCACCCCGCCGGCGATCCGCTCGTGCTCGGCGGCGAGCTCGGTCTCCACCTGGGGACGGATGTCCGGGGCGACCTCGAGCAGCTTGCGCCGGTGCAGGATCCGGATCGCCGCGACCGCGCCCATCACGGCCACCTCCGCGCCGGGCCAGGCGAACACCTTGGTGGCGCCGAGGGCGCGGGAGTTCATCGCGATATAGGCCCCGCCGTAGGTCTTGCGGGTCACCAGCGTCACCCGGGGCACCACCGCCTCGCCGAAGGCGTGCAGCAGCTTCGCCCCCCGACGTACGACGCCGTCCCACTCCTGCCCCACACCGGGGAGGTAGCCCGGCACGTCGACCAGCACCACCAGCGGCACGCCGAACGCGTCGCACATCCGCACGAAGCGGGACGCCTTCTCGGCCGACAGCGAGTCCAGGCATCCGCCGAGGCGCAGCGGGTTGTTCGCGATCACGCCGACAGTGCGGCCACCGAAGCGGCCCAGCGCGGTGACGATGTTCGGCGCCCACTTGGCGTGCAGCTCCTGGGCGGTGCCCTCGTCGAGGATGGCCTCCACGAGCGGGTGCACGTCGTACGCGCGTTTCTTGGACTCCGGAAGCATCGCGGCCAGGTCCGTGTCGTCCACCGCGCCGAGGTCCAAGGTGGCCTGCGCGCCGAGCAGGGTGGCCACCCCGCGAGCGCGGCCGATCGCCTCCTTCTCGGACTCGGTGAGGATGTGCACGACGCCGGATCGGCGCCCGTGCGGCTCGGGGCCGCCGAGCCGCAGCATGTCGACGTCCTCGCCGGTGACCGACCGGACGACGTCCGGGCCGGTGACGAAGATGCGGCCCTCCGGGCCGAGGATCACCACGTCGGTGAGGGCCGGCCCGTACGCCGCGCCGCCGGCCGCCGGTCCGAGGACCACCGAGATCTGCGGGATCTTGCCCGACGCGTGCGTCATCGCGTGGAAGATCTCACCGACCGCGTGCAGGGACAGCACCCCTTCCGCGAGCCGGGCCCCGCCCGAGTGCCACAGGCCGATGATCGGCGCCTGGTCGGCCAGCGCCCGCTCGTAGGCGTGCACCACGACCTTGCAGCCGGCATCGCCCATCGCGCCGCCCATCACGGTGGCGTCGGAGCAGAAGGCCACCACGTGGGTGCCGTCGACCTTGCCGACCGCGGCCAGCATGCCGCTGTCGTCGTCGGGGGTGATCAGCTCCAGGGTGCCCTCGTCGAACAGCGCGGCGAGCCGGAAGTTCGGGTTGCGCGGGTCCTGGTCGCGTGGTGGCTTGGTCCTCTTCGCCGGTGCCTGGGGAGCCGTGGTCATCACAGGCTCCGGAACGCGATCGCGACGTTGTGACCGCCGAACCCGAAGGAGTTGTTCAGCGCGGCGAGGTCGCCGTCGGGCAGGATTCGCTGCTTGGTGGCGATGTCCAGGCCGACGTCCTCGGGATCGTCGAGGTTGATCGTGGGCGGCACCCTGCGGTCCCGCAGCGCGAGCACGGTAGCCACCGACTCGAGCGCTCCGGCGGCGCCGAGCAGGTGCCCGGTCATCGACTTGGTGGAGGTGACGATCACCCCGCCGGCCGCGTCCCCGAACGCACTCTTGATGGCGCCGGCCTCGGCCATGTCTCCCTGCGGGGTGGAGGTGGCGTGCGCGTTGATGTGCACGATGTCGCCGGGGACCAGCTCGCCCTCGCGCAGCGCCATCTCCATCGCCCGGGTGGCTCCGATCCCGGCCGGGTCAGGCTGGGCGATGTCGTGCGAGTCGGCGGTCACCCCGGCCCCGGCGACCTCGGCGTACACCCGTGCGCCGCGCGCCCGGGCGTGCTCCTCCGACTCCAGCACCAGCACCGCGGATCCCTCGCCGAGGACGAACCCGTCCCGGGCCTTGTCCCACGGGCGGGAGGCCAGCTCCGGCTCGTCGTTGCGCTTGGACAGCGCCATCATCTGCCCGAACGCGGCGAGCGGAAGGGCGTGCACGGCCGCTTCGGTGCCACCGACCACCACCACGTCCGCGCGGTCTAGCCGGATCATGTCGACCCCGACCGCGATCGCCTCGTTGCCGGAGGCGCACGCCGACACCGGGGTGTGGACCCCGGCCTTGGCGCCGATCGCGAGGCCGATGTTGGCGGCGGGGGAGTTCGGCATCAGCATCGGGATCGCCAGCGGGGAGACCCGACGCGGACCCTTCTGCTTCAGCGCGTCGTAGTTGGACAGCAGGGTCTGCACACCGCCGATGCCCGACGCCATCGCCACCCCGAGCCGGGTCTTGTCGACGGCATGCTGGTCGGGCGTCTCGCCGGGGATGCCGGAGTCGGCCCAGGCCTCCAGGGCCGCGACCAGCGCGAGCTGGCCGGACCGGTCGAGACGACGGGCCTTCACCCGGTCGAGCACCTCGGTCGGGTCGACCGCCACCTCGCCGGCGATCCTCGTGGCCAGCTGCTCGGCCCAGTCGTGCTCGAGGGGGCGGATGCCGGACTGCCCGGCCAACAGTGCGCTCCACGTGCTGGCGACGTCGCCTCCGACCGGGGAGGTCGCGCCGAGACCGGTCACGACGACTCGTGTAGCACTCATCTGAAACGTTCACCTCATGGGATCGGGCAGCTCGGTGTCTGCGGGTCTGTTACCGAGATCGGGTCCGAGACGCGACCTGCAGGACGCGTTCCGACGCACCTCTACCGGTACGACGGGTCGGAGACGGTCAGCCGTTCTGCGCGCGCTCGATGTACGCGACCGCGTCGCCGACGGTCTTGAGGTTCTTCACCTCATCGTCGGGAATCTTCACGTCGAACTTCTCCTCGGCCGCGACGACGACCTCGACCATGGACAGCGAGTCGACGTCCAGGTCGTCGGTGAAGGACTTGTCGAGCTGGACGTCCTCGGCGGGGATGCCTGCGACCTCGTTGACGATCTCGGCGAGGTCTGCGCGGATCTCCTCGGTGGTGGCCATGGGCTGGTACTCCTTCTGGTTGGTTGGTGCTCCGGTTCCGTACGCCGTTCCGGCATGCGGGGGTCTAGGGGACACGGACGACCTGGGCTGCGTAGGCCAGCCCGGCGCCGAAGGCGATCAGCAACGCGAGGTCGCCGCTGCGGGCCTGGCCCTCCTGCATCATCCGGTCGAGGGCCAGCGGCACGGAGGCGGCCGAGGTGTTGCCCTGGTCGATGATGTCGCGGGCGATCCGCACGTGGTCGGGCAGCTTCATGGCGCGGGCCATCGCGTCGGTGATCCGGTTGTTGGCCTGGTGGGGGCAGAACACGTCCAGCTCCTCGACGGCGACCCCGGCCGCGTCCAGCGCGGCCTGCGCGGTCTTGGCCATCTCGTACGACGCCCAGCGGAACACCGGGTTGCCCTGCATGGTCAACGCCGGGATCGCGGCGTGACCGTTGCGGAGCACGTCCCGCCAGTCGTCACGCTGCCGGATCAGGTCGAACTGCTCCCCGTCGGAGCCCCACACCACCGGGCCGATGCTCGGCTCCTCGGCGGGGCCCACGACTGCCGCGCCGGCCCCGTCGGCGAAGATGAACGCGGTGCCCCGGTCGGTCGGGTCGGTGATGTCGGACAGGCGCTCCACCCCGATGACCAGCGCATGCTTGGCGCTTCCGCCGCGGATCAGGTCGTTGGCCAGCGCGATGCCGTGGCAGAACCCGGCGCAGGCCGCGGAGATGTCGAAGGCTGCCGGCCGGTTCATGCCGAGCTCGTAGGCGATGGCGGTCGCCACGGCCGGGGTCTGCAGCAGGTGCGAGACGGTGGCCACGATGACGATGTCGATCTGCTCGGCCGTGACGCCGGCCCGCTGCATCGCCTCCCGGGAGGCGGCGACCGACATCATCTGGACGGTCTCGTCGGGCTCGGAGAAGCGTCGGGTCTTGATCCCGGAGCGCTGCTGGATCCACTCGTCGCTGGAGTCGATCGCCTCGATGATCTCCGAGTTCGGCACCACCCGGCGGGGCCGGTAGGTGCCGAGGCCGAGGATCGCGGCGGGGCTGCCGGTGCTGGCGTTGAGGGCCTTCATCAGCTGTCCCCCTCCGGGTGCAGGCGGATCAGTGGTTGACCGGGGGAGACCAGGTCGCCGTCCTCGACCAGCCACTCCACGATGGTCCCGCCGTGCGGCGCGGTCACCGCGGTCTTGTCACGCAGACTCTGCACCTCGCCGACGGCCGTCTCCGGGGCGAGGGTGCCACCCTCGACCAGCCCGGGGGTGCGGTGGAAGGTGCCCTTGGCCGGTGCGACCAGCAGCCGCCAGGTGGGCGCGGAGTTGATCGGCGACGGCATGCCGTGCTTGTCGCAGAACGCGCGGGCGTCCTCGAGCTGGTCGGGGTCCTTGAGCGCGAAGGTCTCCACGCCCTTCAGGCCGCGCCGGGCGATGCCGGTCAGCGTGCCGGCGGGCGGCATCTCCAGCAGCCCGGTGACCCCGAGGTCGAGCATGGTCTCCATGCACAGGTCCCAGCGGACCGGGTTGCGGACCTGGGTGACGATCCGCTTGAGCAGGTCCCGGCCGTCGTGGACCACCTTCCCGTCCCGGTTGGAGATCACCGGCGTGCGCGGGTCGTGGGTGGACACCGAACGGGCCAGCCGGCCCAGCACCTCGACGGCGGGGAACATGTGCTCGGTGTGGAAGGCGCCGGCGACCGAGAGCGGCACCAGCCGCGCCCTGGCGGGCGGGTTGTCGGCGAACGCGGCCAGCGCCTCCACCGTGCCCGCGGCGACGATCTGGCCGGGGCCGTTGTCGTTGGCGGGGGTCAGGCCCTGCTCGGCGATCGCGGCGAGCACCTCGTCCCGGTCACCACCGAGCACCGCGGTCATGCTGGTGGGCGTGGCTGCCGCTGCCGCGGCCATCGACCGACCGCGCTCGCGGACCAGCACCATCGCCTGCTCGGCGGTGATGGTCCGGGCGCCGGCGGCGGCGGTCAGCTCACCCACGCTGTGCCCGGCGACGGCGCCGATCCGGCCGAACGCGTCGGCGGGATGCGGAAACAGCTCCAGCGCGGCGAGCAGACCGGCCGCGACCAGCAGCGGCTGCGCCACGGCGGTGTCCCGGATGGTCTCTGCGTCCGCCTGGGTGCCGTAGTGCGCGAGATCGAGACCGGCCACGGCGGACAGCCAGTGCAGCCGCTCCTCGAAGGTCGGGTCGGCGAGCCAGGGTTCGAGGAAGCCGGGGGTCTGGGCGCCCTGACCGGGCGCGACGATGACGAGCACGACACCCACTGTGCCGGGTGGACCGGCGCGGACGCGCCTCGGCGGCGTACGAAGATTGCCCGACGCGTGTTGTGGGAACCCTACAAAGTCCGGGTGTCCGGCTGGTTCAGCCGGCCGAGCGTGAGCGCCAAGCGGTAGGTGTGAGCGTGGCGCGGGTCGGTGGGGGCGAGCCCGGTCACGTCGGTGGCCCGCCGGAGCCGGTAGCGCACAGTGTTCGGGTGCACGAACAGCGCCCGGCCGGTGCCCTCGATCGACCCGCCGGTGTCCAGGAACGCGGCCACCGTGTCCAGGACCGCGGCACCGGCCTGCTGCAGCGGCTGGTACACCTCCGTGACCAGCTGCCGGCGGGCGTGCCCGTCTCCGGCGAGCGCACGCTCCGGCAGCAGGTCGTCGCTGGTCGCCGGACGGGGTGCGCCGGGCCAGCCGGGCGCCGCGCGCAGGCCGGCTACCGCGGCCCGCGCCGAGACCGAGGCCCGGGCAAGGTCGGGCACCAGCGGACCGATCACCACCGGCCCGGGGCCGAAGTGGTCCACGACCGCGGCGGCTGCCTTGTCGCGGTCCTGCACGCCGCCGAGGACCACCACGAGCCGGTCGCCCTGCACCGCGCACAGCGCGTCCATGCCGAGGCGGCGGGCCGAGCGACGGACCTCCTCGACGAACCCCTCCCGGGCCCGGCTCGGTGAGCCGTCGGGCACCAGCCCGAACACCACGGCCACCGCGCCGCGTGCCTCCCACCCCAGCGCACTGGCCCGGGACAGCACCGCCTCGTCGGTCTCGGCGCGCAGCACCGAGTCGACCACCAGGGCCTCCAGCCGGGCGTCCCAGGCGCCGCGCATCTCCGCGGCGCGGGCGTACACCTCGGCCGTGGCGAAGGCGATCTCCCGGGCGTAGCGCGCGATGGCCTCCCGCAGCGGCACCGCGTCCTGCTCGCCGACCGCGCTGACCAGGTTCTCCTCGACCACCTCGATGGTCAGACGCACCATCTCCACGGTTTGGTGGAGGCTCACAACCCCGGTCAGCGCCCGCGGCGCGACCCCGAACACCTCGGCGGTGATCGGGGTGCCGGCCTCGCTGTCGCGGTACCAGGTCACGAACGCGTTGATGCCCGCCTGCACGATCAGGCCGATCCAGGACCGGTCCTCGGCCGACATCTGCCGGAACCACGGCATGTCCCGCTCCATGCGGGCGAGCGCGGCGGTGGTCAGGTCGCCGACCGAGCGGTGCAGCCGCCGCGCGATCTGCGCCCGGCTGCGCCCGCCCGCGCGTCGTACCGACGCACCGGGGTCTCCCGCCGCCGACCTGGCTGTCATGTCGCGAGCCTAGCGATCGGCGACCACGGACACCGGCAGCTCAGGCGTCGGCGCCCTCTTGCTTCACCCCGCGCACCGCGGTCGGGTCGTCGATCCGGTAGCGGTCGAAGGCCTCCTGCACCGTCTCCTGCTTGACCTCACCGCGCTGGGCCAGCGCCTGCAGCGCCTGCACCACCACCGACTGGGCGTCGATGTGGAAGAAGCGCCGCGCGGCCGGGCGGGTGTCGGCGAAACCGAAGCCGTCGGCCCCCAGCACGTGGTAGTCGCCGGGGACCCACTTGGCGATCACGTTCGGCACCGCTCGCATGTAGTCGGTGACCGCGACGAACGGCCCCTCGGCCTCCTTCAGCTTGAAGGTGACGTACGGCGTTCGGGCCGGCTCGGACGGGTGCAGCAGGTTCCACTCCTCGGCCGACGAGGCGTCGCGCTCGAGCTCGTTCCAGGAGGTCACCGACCAGATGTCGGCCGCCACCCCCCAGTCCTCGGCGAGCAGCCGTTGCGCCTCGGTGATCCACGGGAACGCCACCCCGGAGGCCATCAGCTGCACCCGCGGCGGGTTGCCGCCGTCGCGCTGGCTCTGCTGCGGGATCTCCGGCGGCACCGCGACGTGGTAGATGCCGCGGAGCAGGCCCTCGACGTCGAGGTCGTCGGGCTCCCTGGGCTGCACGATCGGCTCGTTGTAGACCGTCAGGTAGTACATGACGTCCTCGCCGTGCGGGTGCTCCTCGGAGCTGCCGTACATCCGGCGCAGCCCGTCCTGGACGATGTGGCTGACCTCGTAGGCCATCGCCGGGTCGTAGTGCACGACTGCCGGGTTGGCCAGCGCGAGCAGCGGTGAGTGCCCGTCGGCGTGCTGCAGGCCCTCACCGGTCAGCGTGGTGCGCCCGGCGGTGGCGCCGACGAGGAAGCCGCGGGCCATCTGGTCGGCCATCGCCCAGATCGAGTCACCGGTGCGCTGGAACCCGAACATCGAGTAGAAGATGTAGAAGGGGATCATCGGCACGCCGTGCGTGGAGTACGCCGAGCCCACGGCCGTCGCGGAGGCCACCGCGCCCGCCTCGGAGATGCCCTCGTGCAGCATCTGCCCCTGCTGGGACTCCTTGTAGGACAGCAGCAGCTTGCGGTCGACGGACTCGTAGGTCTGGCCGTGCGGGCTGTAGACCTTCGCGGTGGGGAACATCGAGTCCATCCCGAACGTGCGGTACTCGTCCGGGGCGATCGGCACCAGCCGGGGCCCGATCTCCTTGTCCTTCATCAGGTCCTTGAGCAGCCGGACCAGCGCCATCGTGGTGGCCACCGCCTGCTTGCCCGAGCCCTGCCGCAGCTCTGCGTAGACCGGGTCGCCGGGCAGCTTGAGCGGCTGGGAGCGCACTGTCCGCTTGGGCAGCGCACCGCCGAGCTGGCGCCGCCGCTCCTTCATGTACTCGATCTCGGGGGAGTCCTCGCCCGGGTGGAAGAACGGGGCGACCTCGGCGCCGTCGATCGCCTCGTCGGTGATCGGCAGGAACAGCCGGTCACGGAACTTCTTCAGGTCGTCCTTGGTGAGCTTCTTCATCTGGTGGGTCGCGTTGCGGCCCTCCAGTGCGTCGATGGTCCAGCCCTTGATGGTCTTGGCCAAGATCACGGTCGGCTGGCCGACGTGCTCGGTCGCCGCCTTGAACGCGGCGTACACCTTCCGGTAGTCGTGCCCGCCGCGGGGCAGCTTGCGGATCTGGTCGTCGGTCATGTGCTCGACCATCTTGCGCAGCCGCGGGTCGCCGCCGAAGAAGTGCTCGCGGATGTACTCCCCGGTCTCCACCGAGTAGGTCTGGAACTGGCCGTCGGGGGTGCGGTTCATCTGGTTGACCAGCACGCCGTCGACGTCCTGGGCGAGCAGGTTGTCCCACTCCCGGCCCCAGACCACCTTGATCACGTTCCAGCCCGCGCCGCGGAAGTAGGACTCCAGCTCCTGGATGACCTTGCCGTTGCCGCGCACCGGGCCGTCGAGCTGCTGCAGGTTGCAGTTGATGACGAACGTGAGGTTGTCGAGCTCCTCGCGGGCGGCGACACCGATCGCGCCCAGCGACTCCGGCTCGCCCATCTCGCCGTCGCCGAGGAAGGCCCACACGTGCTGCTGGCTGGTGTCCTTGATCCCGCGGTTGTGCAGGTACTTGTTGAACCGCGCCTGGTAGATCGAGTTGAGCGCGGTCAGCCCCATGGAGACCGTCGGGAACTCCCAGAAGTCCGGCATCAGCCGGGGGTGCGGGTAGGACGGCAGGCCCTTGCCGACGCCGTGCTGCACCTCCTGGCGGAAGTGGCTGAGCTGCTCCTCGGTGAGCCGACCCTCCAGGAAGGCGCGGGCGTAGATGCCCGGCGAGCCGTGCCCCTGGATGTAGATCTGGTCGCCGCCGCCGGGGTGGTCCTTGCCGCGGAAGAAGTGGTTGAAGCCGACCTCGTACAGGGAGGCTGCCGACTGGTAGGTCGCGATGTGTCCGCCGACCTCGAGGCCCTTGCGGTTCGCCGCGGACACCATCACCGCGGCGTTCCAACGGATGAACGCGCGGACCCGGCGCTCGATGTCCTCGTCACCGGGGAACCACGGTTCGCGCTCCGGCGGGATGGTGTTGATGTAGTCGGTGCTGCGCAGGGCTGGCACGCCGACCTGTCGCTCGCGAGCCCGCTCGAGCAGCTTGAGCATCACGTACCGCGCTCGCGCTCGGCCGCGTTCGTCGAGCAGTGCGTCGAGCGACTCGACCCACTCTCGGGTCTCGTCCTGGTCGATGTCGGGGAGCTGGGTGGGCAGCCCCTCGTGGATCACCGACGGCGCCATGGGGCGTTCGTTTGTGTTCGCCACGATTCCTCTGTTCTGTTTCCACAGGTGTTCGAGCGGGGACCTCGGATCGCGAGATGCTCCCGTTCCATGGTGTCACGCGGTGCCGAACGTCGGAATGCTGCCCGCTTTCCGGTTCTCGAATTCGGGTGTGAGGCCCGCCGCACCGGGAGTGCTCCCGGGGCCGACCCGGCACGACCGGCCGGCGTCGTGTCACCCGGAAGACCCGGGCGATACCCCAAGGGTTGCGTCGGAGGGGCGTTTCGGGTGGACTACACGCGAGACTCTGCAGACCCCGGCTGTCAGGCTCGGGTCCAACACCGTTTGGAGGAGACAGTTGAGCGCGACCGCGGGTGGCCCCGAAGGTACCGCCACCCACAGTGCCGGGGGCCGGCTCGGCTTCAAGTCGGGGATGGTCGTTCAAGAGCTGGGATGGGACGAGGACGTCGACGACGACCTCCGCATGGCCATCGAGGACGCCATCGACGCCGACATGGTGGATGGCGACTACGGCAACGTGGTCGACTCGGTGCTCCTGTGGTGGCGCGACGACGACGGCGACCTCGTCGACGCGTTGGTCGACTCGCTGACCGATCTCGTCAGCGGCGGTGTGATCTGGCTGCTCAGCCCGAAGGTGGGCCGACCCGGCGCCGTGGACCCGGCGGACATCGCCGAGGCGGCGCCGGTCGCCGGGTTGGCGACCACCACGACGGTCGCGATCACCAAGGACTGGAGCGCGACCCGGCTGGTCGCCCCCAAGACGCCGCGTTGATGCCGCTCGGCCTCCTCGCGCGGCACCCCCGCCGGACGTCCACCGGGGCCCGTGTGAGACTGGGCCGGTGATCGGGCCGGTGATGCTGAGTGGCGCCGGGAGCCGGGTCGCCAAGGACCTGACCGCCCTGAAGGTGCTCACCACGGCGGGGGTGGTCCGGCCGTACTCCCCGCGGGTGCTGGCCGGCATGGCCAAGACGTTGCTGGGCTGGGGCCTCGGCCCGGCCGGCGGGTTCACCGCCCTCGCGCAGCGAGCCCCCGACCAGGTGGGAGTGGTCGACGAGCGGGGGGCGCTGACGTTCTCCGAGATCCACCGGCGCAGCAACGCGCTGGCCCGCTCGCTGGGCAAGCTCGGCGTCGGGGAGGGCGACGGCGTTGCGGTGCTGTGCCGCAACCACCGCGGCTTCGTGGACGCCACCCTGGCCACCGCCAAGCTCGGCGCCGACGTGCTCTACCTGAACACCGCGTTCGCGCCGCCCCAGGTCGCCGACGTGTGCCGCCGTGAGCGGCCGGCGGCGCTCGTGTACGACGAGGAGTTCACCGCGGTGGCCGACGCGGCGTGCAGCGGCGCCGGTGACGGGGGCGGCGACGGTGCCCGTGACACGGCCCCCCGCCGCATCGTGGCCTGGCACGACGACGAGCCGACCGTGCCCACTCTCGAGCAGCTCATCGCGTCCTCCCCGGACGGGGACCTCTCTGCCCCGGCCCGTCGAGGCCGGTCGGTGATCCTCACCTCCGGGACCACCGGGCAGCCCAAGGGCGCCTCCCGCGGCGAGGCGTCCATCGATGCCGCGGTCTCGCTGCTGTCCCGGCTGCCGCTGCGGCAGGGCTGGACCTCGCACGTGGGCGCCCCGCTGTTCCACACCTGGGGCTGGGCGCACTTCGCGCTGGCCATGCTGATGGGGTCGACGCTGGTGCTGCGGCGTCGGTTCGACCCCGAGGACTGCCTGGCGGCGGTCACCGAGCACGACTGCGACTCTCTGGTCGTGATCCCGGTGATGTTGCAGCGCATCCTCGAGCTGCCCGACGAGGTGCTGGACCGCTACGACCTCTCCAGCGTCAAGGTGGTCGCCGCCTCCGGGTCGGCCCTGGCCGGCGACCTGGCCACCATGTGGATGGACCGGTTCGGGGACACGCTGTTCAACATCTACGGCTCCACCGAGTGCGCGTGGGCGACGATCGCCCAGCCGGCCGACCTGCGCGCCGCGCCCGGAACCGCGGGTCGTCCGCCGTACGCCACCGTGGTCCGGCTGTACGACGACCGGGGCCGCCCGGTCCCTGACGGGCAGCCGGGCCGCATCTTCGTGGGCAACTCCATGCTCTTCGAGGGCTACACCGGCGGCGGGTCGAAGCAGACCATCGACGGGCTGATGGCCACCGGCGACGTGGGACGCTTCGACGAGCACGGCCGGCTGTTCGTGCAGGGCCGCGACGACGAGATGATCGTCTCCGGCGGCGAGAACGTCTTCCCGCGCGAGGTGGAGGACTGCCTGGCCCGGCACCCGGCGGTCGCCGACGCGGCGGCGGTGGGTGTCGACGACGCCGACTTCGGCAAGCGGCTGCGCGCGTTCGTCGTCCTGACCGCTCCCGACGCCGCCGACGAGGAGCAGCTCAAGGAGCACGTCAAGCAGAACCTGGCACGCTTCAAGGTGCCCCGGGAGGTCGTGTTCGTCGACGAGCTGCCGCGCAACGCCACCGGCAAGATCCTCAAGCGGGAGCTCACCGAGCAGGCCGAGGAGCAGGCGAGGCAGCAGACGACTCAGGAGGCATGAGATGGCACTGGAAGTCGGACAGCCGGCCCCCGACTTCGAGCTCAAGGACCAGCACGGGCAGGACGTGCGGCTGAGCTCGTTCGCCGGCCAGAAGTCGGTCGTGCTGGTGTTCTACCCCTACGCGTTCAGCCGGGTCTGCACCGGGGAGCTGAGCGAGCTGCGCGAGCGGTCCTCGGACTTCCTCACCGACGAGGTGCAGCTGCTGGCGCTCTCCTGCGACCCGATGTTCAGCCTGCGCGCGTTCGCCGAGGCCGACGACCTGAAGTTCCCACTGCTGTCGGACTTCTGGCCGCACGGCGCGGTCTCCGGTGCCTACGGGGTGTTCGACGACCGGCTCGGCTGCTCGACCCGGTCCACGTTCATCGTCGACCAGGGCGGCCGGCTGCGGTGGAGCGTGCACAACCCGATGGGGGAGGCCCGCGACCTCGACGCGTACCTCGAGGTGCTGGGCAGCCTGCGCGGCTGAGCCGGCTTGTCCGCCGCCGACCGCTTGGCTTTGGTAAAGAATTGGTTGCAAGGGCGGGTTTCGAGCCGTTTTTGGTGACAGCCGGCCCACGGACCGGGTTCAATGATGAGTACTACGACCGCCGGTGACCCGAGACGCCGGCGGTCGTAGGCATTTCCGGCCCGTTCGCAGGCGGTTTCGCGGCAGGCGCGGGGTTTCGCCGCCGCATTTCCCGCCCGATCCGCCGCTCGCGTAGGCTGTACCACCGGTGCCGGGCCCGAGCCCGCCGCCCGTCGGGGCGCATAGCTCAGCGGTAGAGCTCTTGCCTTACAAGCAAGCGGTCGCAGGTTCGATCCCTGCTGCGCCCACAGATGTTTCCGCAGGTCAGCCCGCATTTGCGGGTTCGGGCGTCGCGAGTCGTGCGACCTACGTGCAATAGGCGGCCTGCCGATCGGGGCGGGCCTGCACTGGGCGCACGTCCGAGTCCCGGGTTGTCGCCGACCATGGCGTCATACGGGGTGTGCCATGCATCCGGGGCACCCGCATTCCGGTCGCGACGTTGGTCGGGCTGGTTGCGCAGGGACGGTCGGTCGAGGAGATCCTGGCCGACTACCCACAGTTGCCCGCTGACGATGTACGGAATGCCCTCGCGTTCGCTGCTGCTGCGGTCAGCGAGCGGCAGGTCCCGCTCCGCACCGCGTGGGGTTTCTGCTCGACGAGTGCCTCAGTGTGCGCCTGGCTCGGCTGCTTGCAGATGCCGGGCCCGACGCTGTCCACGTCTCGCGGATGGGGTCAGGTAGGTGGAGGTGCTCCCAGAGGTCGACGCGCAGGGCACCGCCGATGTGGTCGAGTAGGCCGCTGGGGCTGCCTTCGCGGAGGAGGAGCTGGTAGGCGTCGGCTCGATGGGTCCGGTCGTGGAGTCGGAAGCCTCGGCGCGGCACGGGCCAGTTGCGTCGCCGCTGCGGGAGCACGACGGCTCGGAGCGCGAGGGCCGAGTGGCGTCCGCCAGAGTGGTGTACGGATCCCGGTGAGCGTGTCGCTGCCGATGTAGGCGACGGCCACCGGGTGATCCTTCGAGCGAACCTCTCACAGAACCCTCGAACGGAGCACCACGATGACCGTCAGGTCCAGTATCGATCCTGCCCGCCTGCTCGAAGAACAACTGGCTCAGGCCTCCCCGGATCTGCTGCGCGAGCTGCTGCAGACCTTCGTCAACACCCTGCTGTCCGCTGAGGCCGACGCGGTGTGCGGCGCCGAGTACGGCACCAGCAGCCCTGATCGGGTCAACCGCCGCAACGGCTACCGGCACCGCGACTTCGACACCCGCGCCGGCACGGGCGACGTCGCGGTGCCCAAGCTGCGACAGGGCTCCTACTTCCCTGAGTGGCTGCTCGAGCGCCGCAAGCGGGCCGAGCGGGCGCTGACGTCGGTGGTGGCGACGTGCTACCTGCTCGGAGTCTCGACGCGGCGGATGGACAAGCTCGTGCAGTCCCTCGGCATCACCACGCTGTCGAAGTCGCAGGTCAGCGAGATGGCCAAGGACCTCGACGCCCACGTCGAGCAGTTTCGCACCCGCCGCCTGGAAGACGCCGGCCCGTTCACCTTCCTCGCCGCCGACGCCCTGGTGCTCAAGGTCCGCGAAGGCGGCCGCGTGGTGCCTGTGCACGCCCTGGTCGCCACCGGTGTCAACGCCGACGGGCACCGAGAAGTCCTGGGTGTGCAGGTCACCTCCAGCGAGGACGGCGCCGGCTGGTTAGCGTTCTTCCGCGACCTCACCGCCCGCGGCCTGAGCGGCGTCAAGCTGGTCACCAGCGACGCGCACCGCGGCCTCACGAACGCGATCAGCGCGACCCTGCCCGGCGCAGCGTGGCAACGCTGCCGCACCCACTACGCCGCCAACCTCATGTCCGTGACACCGAAAAGCTCCTGGGGCTGGGTCAAAGCGCTGCTGCACTCGGTCTACGACCAGCCCGACGCCGAAGCGGTGCACGCCCAGTTCGACCGGGTCGTCGACGCCCTGAGCGAGAAGCTCCCCAAGGTCGCCGAGCACCTCGAACAAGCGCGCGCCGACATCCTCGCCTTCACCGCGTTCCCCAAGGAGATCTGGCGCCAGATCTGGTCCAACAACCCCAACGAACGGCTCAACCGCGAGATCCGCCGCCGCACCGACGTCGTCGGCATCTTCCCCGACCGCAGCTCGATCATCCGGCTCGTCGGCGCCGTCCTGGCCGAACAACACGACGAATGGGCCGAAGGCCGTCGCTACCTCGGACTCGACGTCCTGGCCCGCTCACAAGCCGTCGACACCACCACCGAGGAGGTGAGCACCGAGCTGACCACCATCCAGGCGATCACCGCCTGAACTACAACGACGAAGGATCACCCGTCGTACACCACTCCCAAGGACTTGACCGAGGGCCGGGTCGCCACCACAGTCGCTTGGCCAGCCAGAACAGGTGAAGGCCGTGCCGTGAACTCGGCGTGAATGTTCCACCAGGAGGACTGCGGCTCGCGCTCGGGCCCGCGTGCGCCGGGCGCCCCGACGTGTCAGAGGTTGCCCGGGAAGCGGTTCGCTGCCTCATGGCGACTCCTCGTCTCCCGTGCCCGGCGGCATCGCTGCCGTCATGGACGCAACGTCAAGACGGTCGGTCGTTATCCCGAGCCTGCCGACAGGAACGACTCGTGCTCCGCTGCGGGGGTTGGAACGTGAACATGAACGTTCTTTAATGGATCCCGCGGCCTTCCTGACAGGTCTTTCAGGAAGCGGGGGCTCCGGCGCTCGCCGTGCCACGCTGGACCGTCGACGTACGGGAGGCCGAGTGTTCACCATTCGGGACCTTCTGGGCGCGTGGGCCGTGGACCCGGTGCCGACCGTCGGCGTCCTGCTCGCCGGCGGCCTGTACCTGGACGCCTGGCGACGGATGGCCCGGCGGCAGAAGTCCGCCAAGCGCCGGCTCGCGTTGTTCTACGCCGGGCTGGTGGTCGTCCTGGTCGCCGTCGACGGGCCGCCCGACGCCTTCTCGGACTCGTCGCTCGCGGTCCACATGGTGCAGCATCTGCTGCTCCAGATGGTGGCGGCGCCGCTGCTGGTGCTCGGGGCCCCGGTGACCATGCTGTTGCGTGCCGACCCGCCCTGGTTTCGCCGTCGATCGCTGGGGAGACTGCTGCGCAGCCGGTTCATGCGGGTGCTGACCAACCCGATCGTGACGCTGGGCGCGTTCGTCGTGGTCCTGGTGGGAAGCCACCTCACGCCTCTCTACGAGCTGGCCCTCGAGCACGAGCGGGTGCACCAGGTCGAGCACATCGCCTACCTGGCCGTGGCCCTGCTGCTCTGGTGGACGGTCATCGGCCCGGACCCGGCGCCGCGTCGGCTGTCCGCTCCTGCCCGCATGCTGTACATGTTTCTCGCGATGCCGCCGATCGCGCTCCTCGGAGTGGCGATCGCCGGAGCCGGCAAGGTGCTCTACCGGCACTACCTCCTCGAACCGCCCCCGTGGGGATGGGCGCCGCTGCACGACCAGCATCTGGCCGGGACGCTGATGTGGGTCGCCGGCATGTTCACCATCGTCCCGGCCCTCGCCCTGCTGCTGCTGCGCTGGCTGGACGCCGAGGCTCACCAGCGGGACCGGCGCGAGGCCCGCGCATCGCATCCGGTCGCCGGGGGCTGAGGAGACCGGCTGCGGCCCGACGCCTCGAAACCACCGTCGCGACCGCGCCGCCCGCCTCGCTAGGCTCGCCGTCATGGTGCGACTGAGCCGGCTGACCGGGCTGCTCGAGCAGTGGTTCGACCCCTCCGGTGCCGAGGACTGGGACGCGGTGGGTCTGACCTGTGGGGACCCTACCCAGGACGTGCGGCGGGTGCTGTTCGCGGTGGACCCGGCGCCGGCCGTGGTCGAGGAGGCGGTCGACTGGCAGGCCGACCTGCTGGTCACCCACCACCCCCTGCTGCTGCGCCCGGTGCACGGCGTGGCTGCCACCCGTCCCAAGGGCCGGACCGTGCACACCCTGATCCGTGCCGGCTGCGCGCTGTTCACCGCCCACACGAACGCGGACGCGCCTGCCGGCGGCGTGAACGACTCGCTCGCCCGGACGCTCGGCGTCCAGCAACCGCAGGTGATCCGGCCGACGGCGGGCCTGCAGACGGACAAGCTGGTCGTCTTCGTCCCCCGGGACCACGCGGACCAGGTGAGGGCGGCGATGGCGGCCGCCGGTGCCGGGGCCATCGGTGACTACGACAGCTGCACGTTCACCGCCTCCGGTGAGGGCCGGTTCCGTCCGTTGGCCGGCGCCAACCCGACGCTGGGCCGGGTCGGCGAGGTGGAGCTGGTCGACGAGGCGCGGGTCGAGTCCGTGCTGCCTCGCTCCCGGCGGAGCGCCGTGGTGGCGGCGATGCGGGAGGCCCACCCGTACGAGGAGCCGGCGTTCGACGTGCTCGAGCTCGCGGAGGTCTCGGGACCCGACTCGCCGGGGCACGGCCGGATCGGTTCCCTGGCCGCACCGGTGTCGCTGCGGGGCTTCGCGGAACGGGTGCGTACGTCGCTGCCGCAGACCGCCCACGGGGTCCGGGTGTCCGGCGACCCGGACCAGAGGGTGGAGACCGTGGCGGTCGCCAGTGGGGCGGGGGACTTCCTGCTCGACGCCGTGCTGGGCACGGACGCCGACGTGTTCGTGACCTCGGACCTCCGGCACCACCCGGCCGCCGAGTTCCGCGAGCACGGACGCGCCGCGCTGGTGGATGTGGCTCACTGGGCGGCGGAGTGGACCTGGCTGCCGATCGTCGAGAGGCGCGTGCGCGACGCGTGCGGGCCCGGGGAGGATACGGTGGAGACCCGGGTGAGCACGACGGTCACCGACCCCTGGTCCTTCCACCTGGACTGACGCACCTCGACAAAGGAGCAGACGCTGAAAGCCGATCCCGCAGACCAGCTGAGACTGTTGGACGTTCAGGAGCTGGACACCCGGCTCGACCAGCTTCGGCACCAGCTCGAGCACCTGCCGGAAACCGCCGAGCTCGCCGCGCTGGCCGCGTCCCGGGGCGAGCTGGAGACCCGGATCCGGGAAGCCGCGGTCCGCGTCGACGACCTGGGCCGGGCCCAGCGGAAGGCCGACGCGGACGTGGAACAGGTCAAGACGCGGCGCACCCGTGATCGGCAACGCATGGACCAGGGTCTGGTCAGCAACCCCAAGGACCTGGAGCGGATGCAGCACGAGCTGGCCTCCCTGGAGCGCCGGATCACCGAGCTCGAGGACGTCGAGCTCGAAGTGATGGAGCAGCTCGAGGCCGCCCAGAAGGAGCAGGCCGACTTCGGGAGCCGACTCGCGGAGGTCAAGGAGCGCACCACCGCGGTCGAGGCCTCCCGGACCGAGAAGGCCGCCGGGGTGGATTCCGAACAGGCGCAGGTGCGTGACCAGCGCGACCGGCTCGCCGGGCAGATCCCGGCGGACCTGCTTGCCCTCTACGACCGGCTGCGGACCCAGAAGGGTGGCGTGGGAGCGGCGGCGTTGCGGGCCCGCCGCTGCGGAGGCTGCAGCCTGGAGCTGAACGCCGCCGACCTCGGAGTGATCGCCAAGGCGCCCGTCGACGAGGTGCTGCGCTGTGAGGAGTGCTCCCGGATCCTGGTGCGCACCCCCGAGTCCGGGCTGTGAGCGGCGCGACCGGCCCTTCTGGGGGCCGTCACGCGTCGGTGCTGATCGAGGCCGACGGGGGCTCCCGCGGCAATCCGGGGCCCGCGGCGTACGGCGCGGTGCTCCGGGACGCCGACACCGGCGAGGTCATCGACGAACGCGCCGAGGTCATCGGGGTGGCCACGAACAACGTGGCCGAGTATCGCGGCCTGATCGCCGGTCTCGAGATGTACGTCGAACAGACCCCTGACGCCGATCTCGAGATCCGGCTGGACTCCAAGCTCGTCGTGGAGCAGATGTCCGGCCGCTGGAAGGTCAAACACCCCGACATGCGTCCGCTCGCCACCGCCGCGCACCGGCTCGTGCCGTTCGGGGCCCAGTTCACCTGGGTGCCCCGGGAGCAGAACAAGCATGCCGACCGGATCCTCAACGAGGCGCTCGACGCGGCCGCTGGGAAGGCCGGCCCCCGGAGCGCCAGCTCTCACAGCGCCACCCCTCCGGCCCCGGCGACCGCCGGCACAGCGGCGGATGCATTGGGCCAGGTCAGTGCGGTCACCCTGTTCGTCGAGGATGTGAAGCGGGCCAAGGAGTTCTACACCGACGTCTTCAAGGTCCCGGTGTTGCACGAGGACGACGAGTCGGCAGCGGTGCGGTTCGAGAACCTCGTCGTGAACCTGCTGGACGCCCGGGAGGCCGCGGTGCTGGTGGAGCCGGGGTCCGTGGCCGGGGTGGACGCGGGCTCCCGGTTCCAGCTGAGCGTCTGGGTCGACGACGTGGACACGGTGTGCGCCGAGCTGGAGAAGCGGGGAGTGCGGCTGCTCACCGGGCCGGTGGACCGGGACTGGGGCATGCGCGTGGCCACGTTCACCGACCCCGCGGGCCACAGCTGGGAGGTCGCCCAGCCGCTGGCGGGCTGACCCGCTCACACGGCGTTCACGACCACGTCGAGCCGGGTCTCACCGCGGCCATCGGGGGCCGCCTCCACCTTCCACCCCAGACCGGACAGCTGGTCGGCAAGGTCACCCGGACGGCCCGGTGACCCGCCGTCGACGAGAAGGTCCCGCACCAAGCGGCCCTTCGTGGCCTTGTTGAAGTGCGAGACGACGCTGCGCCGGCCGGCTGCCTCGTGCAGCACGCGGATCGTGACCACCCGCTTGCGCATGGGCGGACCGGGACGCCAGAACGCGGCGTACGTCGACGACCGCAGATCCACCACCAGACCGGATCCGGCCGCCAGGGTCACGGCCGGGTCGAGGTGCCGGGCCCAGAACCCGGCCACCGAGCCCACATCCGGCAGCGACACGCTGCCGGACAGCCGGTACGCGGGGATGCGGTCGGTGGGTCGCAGCAGGCCGAAGAGCGCCGAGCTGATCGCGAGCCACCGGCTGGCTCGGCCGCGGCAGGCCCGGTCCAGGCCGGCCAGGTCAAGCGCGTCGTACAGCACGCCGGAGTAGACCCGGTCCGCGCGGTCGGCCGGCGCCTCTCGCAGTCGGGCGTTCCGCTCCAGCTCGCCCCACTGGGTCGTGCCGAGCCCGAGGACGCCCGCAGCCGTGGCGCGCTGCTGCTCCGAACGACCCGCACCCGCGCACAGGTCGACCAGGGTCGTCAGCATCTGCTCGCGGGGACCCCGCAGCTGCGGAAGGCTCAGCTCGTCGAGCCCGAACGGAGCGCCCCGGGACGGAGCGCTCTTGCCTTCGGAGGGCGGCAGCAAGATGAGCACGCGAAGACCCTAGCGATCGCTGACCTACACTGTTGACGCGGATGAGCTGGCCGGGCGACCGCGGGAGGAGACTCTCGAGGAAGGTCCGGGCTCCACAGGGCACGGTGGTGGGCAACACCCACCCGGGGTGACCCGCGGGACAGTGCCACAGAAAACAGACCGCCGCCGGGCCTCGCGGTCCGGCGGTAAGGGTGAAACGGCGGTGTAAGAGACCACCAGCGCCCCGGGCGACCGGGGCGGCTCGGCAAACCCCACCTGGAGCAAGGTCAAGAGGGCGCTTTGGTGCCTGCGCGGACGTTCGAGGGCTGCCCGCCCGAGTCCGCGGGTAGACCGCACGAGGTCGCCGGCAACGGCGGCCCGAGATGGATGGTCGCCCATCGCGACGCCGGGAGGCGCGCGAGGACAGAACCCGGCCTACAGGCCAGCTCATCCGC